>NZ_VFOS01000001.1 GCF_006716265.1 Rarobacter faecitabidus
ATGCGGGATCGGCGGCGAGGTTTGCGGCGTATCGGGTTCTCACCCCTCGCCCCCGATCTCGCCGGGGGTGATTGGGGTGACCGGGAACGCATCCTCAACCGTGATCTCGCGACGATCGATCGACCCGTAGACGACGGTCAGGTCGGCCACGTCGCCAGCGGTCCACGCGCTGCGCTTGCGCTCAAGGCGAGCCTCGATCATTGCCTGTGTGACATTCAGGCCAGCGAATGCGCCCACCATCTTCGCGATGCGATCCTTGAGTGGCACGCCTTCGCCGTCGCGCAGCGTGTGGCGCGCAACATCCTGCGCCGTCTCGGTGAACCAGGTCGGCAGGATCGTAGCGATGCACTCGCGCACGGCCCTCGCGCCGACGTTCTGGTTGTTGAGGTAAATGTCGCCCAGGTCCGTCAGTGCGGCGCGCTCCTTCTTGACCATCCGGGCGTGCGGCACGATGAACGAGCGCGTGGAGCGGACGTTTGTCTGCTGATCCCATGCGAACGCTTGGATCTCGCTGTAGCCATCGAGGTCGTCGCGGCGCATCTCGCGCACGCCGTAATCGACGTTGCCCCATATCCGCGCGAGTTCTCGCATCAGGTGAACCGTGAAGCCCTCAACCCTGCCCCCGGCGCGCGGCATCGAGTAGAACGCTTTGTTCGCCACAGCCAGGCGACCGCACGAGTCGCGCATCTCGGCCTCGGCGCGGCCAATGTCGCGGGGGATCTGCTGTGCGACAGTGACGGCGGCTTGCACCTCGGCGACAGCGCGAGCCTGCTCGACGGCGGTTGCTTGCGACGCGCGCTGAATTGTCCCGCGCTCGGTCGGGAGGGTGATGTCAGTGCTCATAGCGATAGGTCCTCTTCTTCTGTGATCGCCCATAAGGGCGGGTTGAGTTCGTTGATGACAGCGGGGCGGCCAGGCCACTCGCCTGAATCCAGGCACCGCTTGTAGGTGTCGATCGCACGGCGCGTCTGCATGGCGCCGAGTTCCAGCCCCGCACGGCCAACCTGGTAGGCGTCCACGAGGTGCGGTGCCGACTTCTCGACGGTGACGAACATGAATCCGCGCGGCTCATCGCCGGTCGCGAGCTGGTAGACGTGCATGTAGAACGCGGCTTGCAGGTAGTAGCGCAACTTGCGCGCGTCCGAGTCGAACGCGAACGGCGCCCCGTCGGTTGTCGTCTTGAGATCCACCAAGATCCCGCTCGGTGTGATCCAGTCGAACCGGCCTCGCAGCCACAGCCCGGCGCTTGGGTCAACCGCGAAGGCCGACCGCTCCGGCAGTCCGTCGCCCGCGAACAACGGCCACGCTATGGGGTGCGCCTTCACGGCTTCGATGGCATCGCGAGCCGGTTCGTAGTCACGCTCGATGATCGGCACGCGGCCCGCTGCATACGCCCGATCTCGAGCCTCACGGGCTGCCTTGGTGCGGTAGTCGTCGAAGTCCAGAACCTCGACGTCGAGCCCTACGCCGAGCACACCGCCGTGAACGATGTGCCCGAAGTCGAACTCTTTCTTCTCCACACGCGGTGAGTCTAGGTAGTGCCGCAGATGTGCAGGGCTTTTGAGGATCTGCTTGGCCATCGTGGACGAGAACGAGCCGCCCGGAATCGGGTCGGCGTGATATTCAAGTTCAGGCAGGTCATAGATGCCCGGCTCGGTAATGCTCACAACTCCTCCTTAGGTATAGAAAACGCCGCCCAGATCAGGACGGCGTGGATGATGATGACGATGATGACGGCGGTCACCCGTTGGCCTCGATCCACCGATCGGCGGCCTCTTCCAGCACGGCAAACGCGGGGCCAGGGTTGCCGTCACGTCTGGCGATTGCCCAGTCGATGACGGCGGCGGTGAGGTCGTTGCCTGCCTCGCGACGGTCCAAAGCTACGACGCTTGACTCGCGTGTCGCTTGGCCGGTCATGAGGTGGCTCCTCGGGCGATACGGGCGGCAGCACGAAGGCCGGACTCTCGGGGTCCGGGGAACGTGCAGTGAAAACCGATTATTTGTGGCTCGCTATCGGCCACTGCCTCAATCTCCGCCGCCACCTTCTCCCGCTCGTCTTTGCGAACCTCAGCATCGCGAGCGGCGAGCCAGGGAATGAGGCGGTTTGCGAGGTCGCTGGCAGTGACGGGCTGCCCGTGCCGTACTCGCGCAATCTCGTCTCCGAGGTCTTGCTCGGTCGTCGGCCTGTGGTCCTGTGCCTCACCGCTGCCGTCACATGCTGAGCACACGAACGGCGTGGCGAACTGACCAACACGCACCTGCTCGTACGTCGCTCCCTCGCCCCCGCATGTCGGACACTCCATCGGCGTGTAGTTGTTAGGCATGGTCGGCCTCCTGCCACTCGGACGGCCACGAGACCTTGCGGCCGTCCTTCTCGATGAGGTCGCCCTCCGCGAAGTTGACGATGCCGCGCCCGTCGCCCGCCTTGGCTTTCCCGTCTCTGAACTCCACCATCAGGTCGAACTCCTCGGCCAGGTCGAGGATGTTCTCCCGCGTTACCCGCAAGAGAGTCTTCCGCTCGACCTTCACGTAGTCCTTGAACCCCTCAGCCACGGTCGGCCTCCTTCTCGATCTGATCGGCGCGGGCGAGATGGTCCGCCGCGCGGTTCGTGACCCCGAACTTCGCCCGCAGATCGCGCACGATCCGCTCTCGCTCGTCAGTCCGCACCTCAGCCTCAGAGCGACCGGGCAGGAGGGGGGAGATCAGGTGCATGAGGGCGTCGGTTACGTGTGCGGCATGCTTCTCCTGCTCGTCCTCCGCGTGGCCGCCGTCCCACTCGCACTCACCGCCGAAGCACCCACCAAGAGCCGCAGACCATTGGTGCTCACGCAGAACCTTGTCCACGTCCTCCCGGCTTGGGGTGACGGTGGTGGGGCGACCTGAGCCGGTGAGGAAAACCTTGAGCGTGCGCTCTTCGTCTTGCAGGTGAATTTGCACGTCGCTCACACCGTCGCCGATGCGAGGGTCTGCAATATAGGCGCGTCCTGTCGAGTCGATGACCTCAACGCGGTTCACGTCCCGAGTGGCCTCCGCCCGTACAGCAGCCACGGCGACCTCGATAAGGTGGGCAGACAGTGCGGTTACCGAGCGCACGTAACTCGATTTCGTCTCAGGCGTGATCGGGTCGCACGAGCACCAGCGTGGGACACCGTGTTCGTCCAAGAACAGTACGTGCTCCCGTGCGATCTTCTCCGTGAGGGCGGTCATCAGGACACCTCCGGCTTGCGCACGAGAATCCAGTAGCCCGTGCCGTAGTAGCCGTTTCCGTCCGAGCCTTCGAACGTCGCCAGGTTGATGCGCTGGTCGCCGGCGAGCACGAAGATCTTGTAGTAGCCGTCGTGCCAGTCGTCCGCGTAGTCGCTTCCCGGCTTGTCCTCGAACTCGACGTTCGTGATGACGTTCTCGGTGCCGTTGAGTTCGGTCAGGTCGTAGCACCCGGCCGAGCACGCGCAACCTCCGTCGTTACCGACCAGTTTGACCAGCGTGCCGTCGCTCAGCAGCAGGTGATCGTCGGCAACCTTCGTGACCGACTTCCCGATCAGCAGGTTGCCAATCTCGCTCTGGTCAGACTGGCTCAGCGACGGGCCATCTTCGTAGTAGTAGCCGTCGCTAGCCTCGATGCGCTCCACCCCGGCGCTCATTCCACAACCTCGATTCGCACGTCCACGCAAGCGACAGTGCCGATCCAGCGCAGTGTCTTGAGATCGAGGATGCTCGTCTCATCCGGCGCCCTTAGGCACTCCAGTGCATCAGCCAAGCGCTCAGCATCGTAGCGGTCGCCGTTCACGTCGATGGTCAAGATCTTGCGGTCGAACGTGAATCCAGCGACAAGCACCTCGTGCTCGGCGGCCGTGATGAGGATGTGCGTCAATGCTCCGGCCGCGTGTGTGGTGGTGGTCATTTCTTCCTTCTCTCCTTGCGCACTTGCACGAGCGCGCACAAAAAAACCGCCACGGGTGTGACGGTGATGATTCCGATTGATGCGTAGAGGTAGGCGATGTCTGCGCCGCCGATGTAGGTCATTGGGGGATGCCTAGGTCGAGCCCAACTTCCAGCGGTTTGGTGATGCGCTGAATGATGAGCGGCAGGTAGTCGGCCTCGCGCTCGACGGCGATGCACTTGAAGTGCTCGAGGATGCACGCCTCGGCCGTCGTCCCTGAGCCTGCGAACGGCTCGAGGACGGTGCCGCCCGGTGGCGTGACGAGCCGGACGAGCCACAGCATGAGGTCGAGGGGCTTGACCATTCACGTGGGGTGAGCCACTGCGGACCCACCCCCGATCACCTCCTCGAAGTAGTCGTGCAGATCGGCGGGGATCTCCGCCGGGTCGAAGTCACGCATGCGTCATTACTCCAATCGGGTTGATGGTTGCGGTAGAATGGGGGTTATGGCGAAGGGTCAAGCGGGCTACAGGGTGCGGTCGTTCATCTGTGACGGGTGCGGCGTGGAGGTGACCAAGCGGTGCCCGCCGGGGGCGCGCTACTGCTCGCTGTCCTGCTACCGCTCGTCGCCTCGCCCTGAGCGCCGCACGGGTGAGGACCGAACTTGCGAGCGGTGCGGGTCGGCCTTCTACGTGCCCGCGTCCCGTGTGGCGAAGGGCGAAGGGCGCTACTGCTCGCTCGACTGCCACAACGCGACGCAGGGCGACGGCAAGACGGAGCACACGTGCAAGACGTGCGGCGGTGTGTTCCGCTGGTCCCCGTCCCGCTCGGCGTCCGGCGCCTACCGGATCACCTACTGCTCGCTCCCGTGCCGTGATGCAGACCCTGAGCGCCGCGCCATGCTGCTCGAGATGAACACCTGGCAGCAGCTCGGCCGCACGACGAACGCGGAACGGCTGGGCTACGCGCTGCTCGACGGCCTCGGCGTGGAGTACCTGCGGCAGCCGACATTCGGGGGCAAGTTCACCCCCGACGCGGCGATCCCGGCAGCCCGCCTTGTCGTCCAGTTTGACGGCGACTATTGGCACGACCGGAAGGGCACGAGCGGCGAGGCTCGCATCCGCCGCCGGGTGGCGCTGGACCGATCCCAGGACCGCTACGTGAGGGCGTGCGGCTGGGAGGTCGTGCGGCTGTGGGAGTCGGACCTGCGGGCCGATCCCGAGGGGTGCGCGGCGCGTGTCAGTCAACTTGCACACCGGCCTCTGTCAGACGCGCCCGCACGTGATCCACTTGCGCGGGGGTGAGGTCGGTGCGCAGGCGTAGCACATTGCGCGGGATGCGCGGCCTCTCGCTCGTGGGCGCCTTGGCCTCGTATCGGAACGTCGGGAAGAATCGCGACGCGCCGCCTGAGTCGCCGTATGTCGCGGACGTCGAATCTTGCGGTTTGAACTCCCCGAGGATGCCCGCAAGCTTCCCTCTTTTTGGCGTCCCTGACGGCATCAGGCCAGACGTCAGGACGCCCGACTGCTCATCCAGCACCTCGGCTTGAGACTCATCGAGCACGACGTTTGAGGGCCAGCGGCCGGCCGGGTTAGACTCGCTAGCAGTGATACTGGCACCACGACCAGCCCCGTAGATCGCGTTAGGCGTCCTAGGTGGGCGCGAACGATCCTCATCGGTAGCGACGCGACATCCGTCGATGTTCAGCGCCCCGGTCCCGTGCGCGAGCACGTTCGCCGCGACCGTCCCGGCCAGTGGCTTGCGACCAACAACGATCGGCTCGAACGCGGGCTTGAGCGCCGTGCCCCAGCCTTGCCAGGTGGCAGCGTCCGGCGTGAGCACCAGATCGTGAGCGTTCAGGCCCGTATCCCGGCGTCCAGCGCCGTCGCGGTTGCCCTGACGACCAGACTCGGCATAGGCATCACCCATCGTCGCGCGCCGGACCGCGCCAGAGTTGCCGCCATAGCCCATCTGCGTGCCAGTGATTGCCTTGGACACATCCAGGCTCTTCGGGAACCCAGACCCGTACAGCCACGCGATCGAGTCGCGGATCTCGAACCCAGCATCCTCGACCGCAGATGCGAGACGATGCCACGTGCGCGACCCGCCGAACGCGAGCATGTGCCCGCCCGGCTTCAGCACCCGCAGGCACTCAGTCACCCACGCGGTGCACCACTCCTGGAAGGCACGCGGCGATGACCACCCATCCCACGACTTGCCCATAAACTCCAGCGCATACGGCGGATCGGTCACCACCGAATCAACCGACGCGTCCGGGAGCTCACGCAGCACATCGAGGCAGTCCCCGTGATACAGCGTCACGGAATCGTCCTGGTAGTAGGGCTCAGTCATTGCGACCTCCATGCCTAAACTCATGCCGACACTGCGGCCTGCAAAACCGCTGATCGTCAGCGCGCGGGTTGAACCCATTGCCGCAGTTCTCGCAGATGCGCGGCGGGAAACGGTGGGTCATGCTGCGTCACCTCCGTTCGGCTTGATCGACACGACGGCGCGATCAAATCCGGGCATCTGGCGGATCTCGGCCGACGCACGAGCCTCACGCGCCTTGCCGGTCACCGATGGATGCTGAGACATGCACCGCTGCCGCCAACGCCCACGGTCGAGGCGGATCGCGCGCATGGTCAGTGCGAGAGTGGCGATCGATGCCACGAGGATGACGATGCTTAGGGTTAGGAGGGGCATGAGCCGAACCTTTCTTCGATGATGCGGATTCCCGCGGCCATGTTCTTCGAGAAGCCGCCGAGGTTGGCGCGGCGAGCTTTGCCGTGCTTCCAGGCGTAGTTCAAGACGACCTCGACCTTGCGTGCGGTTCGAGGGAGAGGCCACGCGGCGCCGTCATCGTCTGGGTGGAGAGGGCCGGCGTGGTTCATCGTCGGGACTCCTTTGCGGCCTGACGTTTGGCGGACAGTTCGGTCATCGAGAGCGGGTCCATGTTGGAGTGGCGAGTCTCGTAGGCCTCGATGTCATCAAGCCGGAACCGCCAGCGCCCGCCGATCTTTGTGCCAGGGATCGAGCCCGACTTCGCGGCGTAGCGAATCCAGCGGGGATCGCGCTGCCAACGGTCGGCGAGGTCGGTCGGAGTGAGTAGGGCACTCATCCAGCGATCTCCTTCTTGATATTGGCGATTGCCGCCTCGTGCTTGGCGATGCGATCTGCCGCGCGACGATTGCGGCGCTCAGTGTTGGCGTCTTTGGTTGTGCGCCAGTTGAGGTCCGATTCGACCAGCACAGCCTTCGCGCCGAAACTTTCAAGCAGGTCAACGCGCGCCTGCGCGGATGAGCGCGACCGATAGATGCGATCGGTGCTCGGCCACCAGAATGTCCAATCGGGGCGATCTTTAGGGGGCTGCCAACCCTTGGGCTTCCAGTCACCCCAGAGTGTCGCCAGTGTTTGGCTTTCATCGACCGGCTCCCCGTCTGGCCAATGTGCCGAGACAGTATGGAGCCATTCGGGAAAGCGTTCTGCCGGATGAAGCACGCATGCCTCGGCCGGGTACGAAATCAGGTGTGCGCGGTAGATGCGGGTCGTGGTCATGCTGAAATCTCCTTGATTACTGCGGGCTTGAGGGCGTTGGCATTGAGCGGCAGCCCTCGCCTTGCCAGTAGGTCGGCGAGTGCCACCTCAGGCTCGCCAGGGCGCACCCGCGTCTGTTCGCGGCGCTCACCCTCAGAGTCGAGGCGCCCGACAAGCTGGAAGAATGGCTTGCCCTTATAGGCGGGGTGATTGTGCTGATGCCCGCTCTTGGTCTCGCCAGTGCGCTTGTTCTTGCGCGCGCCTCGCTGGTCGATCAGGAGGCCAAGCGCGTAGAGCCGCGCAAAGAAATCGCGCTCGCCGACTTCGGAAAAGTAGTGTTTGTGGAACTCGCGGATCGTTAGACCCTTGCTGGTCTCGATAGCGTGAACAACCTTCTCGGCTTTCTCTGCGCGAGCCTCGGCGGCGATTGCACGGTTGAGCGCGGCCTTACCAGCGTCGAGCACTGCCGAAATGCCTTCGAGTGAAGTCAGATCGATCGATTGCGGCGCGGCAAGTCTCTGTGCCATGTCGAAGAAAGCCTTCACGAGCGCCTTCTTGAAAACGCGAATGCGCTCCATGTTTCGCATGTAGGTCAGGATGAGCGTTGCCTGCGGTTCGGTGAGGTGGAAAATCTCTCGATGCTGAGTTCTTCCATCTGCGCCAACAAACGGTCGCGTTTCAGATTCCAGCGTCCCAAAATCTTCAAGATCTCCCCGGTAGGTGCGGATGAGTTGCAGCACGTTCTTGTGCTGGTTCTCAGTGCCTTCTGCGATCTGCTCCGACGAGACGCGCAGATTGCCGGTACTGTCGCGCTCGATGCGCGGTAGACTTACTACTGTCATTTTGGTTCCTTCCGGGAATGACGAAGGCCACCTGCTCGTAACGGGTGGCCTTCTTTTTGTTTGGGTGGGTGGGTGGTTATGCGCCTGCTGCCAGATACTCCCGAGCCCGCGTCATGTCGCCCACGGTGATCGGCGGGATGATCGACCCGAACTTGCGCAGGTTCTCGGCGAGCACGTTGCGGATGGCCTCGCGCTGAGTGGTGTCACTCTCGCCGGGGACAGTGAGCAGGAATCCCTTGGCGAGCGCCTGGGATTTGCGGTTGCTGATGTGAGCGCCGAGTTCGGCGGCGGTCTCTCGGACGCATCGAGCCAGGGCAACGAAGCACATCGACTCGTGCGCTTCAGTGATTGTGGGCATGGCGATGTATCTTCTCCGGTCTCTTGCGAGATGCCGCCACATGACGGACTTGGGTACAGCGAGATGACCCCGGTTTGGGGTGGGGGTGGGTTAGGAGTTGGTGACACGGAGCGCGTCGGTCTGCAACGCGCGCAACTCGTCGCGCTTGTCCGCGCCGACCCCGAGGATCGCGAGCGCGGTGATGTAGCCGTCGATCACGGCGCTGATGTGGGCCATCCCGGCGGACGCACTGCCCCTGCTCGCGCGCAGACTGTCGATCGTGGCTCGCGTCTCGGTGATCAGCGCAAGAACGTCGTCCACGATGGGACTTGCTTTGTCGGCTGCTTCGCGGTCGGTGGTGGTCACGTCTGGGACTTCGAGCGCCGCGCCCTCAATGGAGTCGCGCAGAATAATCGCGGGGTATGAGTCGTGGCGCTGAAGCGCGCGGTTCCAGACCTTGTGGAAGATCCGCACAGATCCGGGGCTACTCCACGGCTCCACCTGCCGATCCACGTCCACAAGGTAAGTGCTACGCCGAGTGATCGGCGTTCCGTCTGAGCGTTTGCCGGCCGGAATTGCTGTGATGGTTGCGAGTTTCACGGTAGAATCTCCTTGCTGTATTGGTGAAGGCCGTTGCTCTTGTCGGGGTGCGGCCTTCGCTGTTTGGTGGGGTGGGTGCTCAACCGTTTCGACGGTGAGCCTTGCGCGACAGCGGCGTGCGCACCATCCGACTTCCGACAGTGTGGGCGGCGATGTAGTCGGCGATGATCTGCTCGGTGAAGCGAATCGACCGGCCGATGCGAACGTGCGGGATCTCGCCTGATCGAGCCATGTCGGTCATCGTGCGAGCCGTCCGCCCTAGCCGCCTGCCAGCATCGGCAGGGGAGATGGTTTCGGATGAGGCGAGCACTACGCGACCGCCTTTAGGACCGGCTCGGCCACCTCGCCGAACGTCTCAGCGAGTCCGGCGCGAACTGCGCCGATCATGAATCGCGTCGTGGGCTGCTCCTTGCCCGCCTTGACCGCGCTGTAGAACTGCGGCGTAACCCCGATGGCGGCGGCGATTGCCGCGTCGGTCATGCCAGTCGCGGCAGCGCGGGCGATGAACCTGTCTGTGAGCTTGGCTTCCGGCTTTGCCATACTTGGCACCTCCTTAGACTTTGCGGCTAGCGATCTAGCCGGTATGGCTAATACGTTAGACACTTTGGTTGATCGTGTCAAGTCGGCGTGTCGGGATGGCTAGACATAATGACTAGCGTGTGGCAAGATTGCCGCTATGGACATCATGAAGTGGTACAAGACAACCGTTGGCGATGACAGCGAGAACGCTGTTGCGACAAGGTCTGGCATCAGCCAGCGCACACTCAATCGCCAACTCAAGGCGAGGAAGCTGAAGCCAGAGGTAGTGGCCCCATTGGCTCGCGCATACGGGCAAGACGTTCTCGACACGCTCATCCTGGTGGGTCTAGTCACTCGCGGTGACATTCGTCGCCACGGCGTGCGCGCAGCACTCGAGGCGGCGACCGACCGCGAGCTCTCCGACGAGGTGTACCGGAGAATGTTGGACGGTCGCGAGCACGTCGCGTTCGATGAGCCAATCGGCAACCCCGAGACTCCAATGTCAGACCCTCACCTCAAACTGGTCGCCAACGACGAGGACCCGCGCGAGGAGCAAGACGGAAGTGCTGACGGTAGATGACCTGCTAGACCTGGCCGCGCACAATGGCGTGCGCGTCAGGTCTGCCGATCTAGGAGAGATCAGCGGCTACTACGACGACGACTCACGTTGCATCACCCTCGACATCTGCCTCGCGACGTATCAAGTGCGCTCAACAATGGCTCACGAACTAAGTCACGCACGCCACCGCGACCGCCCATTGCGCGAACCAAGGGCCCACAAGGTGCGGGAAGAACGTGCTGATGCTGAAGCGGCTCGCATGTTGATCTCGCCCGAGGCGTACGCGATGGCCGAGGCGGAGCACGGACCGCACGCCGGCGCGATTGCCTGCGAACTCGGCGTGACCCGGAAGATCGTTCTCGCCTTCCAGCGTGAAGCGGCTCTAGGTAGGGCGTGGACGCGCTGCGATTGGGCTGAGGTCTAAGAAGTGCGCGAAGGCGCACTAGCCATCACAATAAATCCCCCACCCGGCATCCGCTCGGGTGGGGGCGTGTTGCGTTCGGAGGCCGTTTCAGGCCGTCAACGTACGCTATCAAGTTGTTCGATGTTGATAGCGTACGTTGACGAGCCGTTTCGAGCGGTTCGAAAAACCCTCTCCGACCTGCACAAACATACTGCGGAGGATGGGGGATTCGAACCCCCGAGGGCTGTTAACCCAACACGCTTTCCAAGCGTGCGCCATAGGCCACTAGGCGAATCCTCCGTGCTGCGCGCTTACACACGCCAGCGCATCGAGGATACCGGACAACCAACGATTCGCCGAATCGGATCCGGCTGTGAAGCACGAGACGGCTGAGTCAGTCGATCAGCGAGCCGGATTCCTCCAGCATGCGCAGCGTCGCCAGCACTCTGGGGTTCGCTGAGGGGTCGGCATCGATATCAAGGCACGCGTAGATCGCGTTGATGTGATTCTGGACCGATTTGTCCGCGATGCCGAGTGCCTGGGCGATTCCGGAATTCGACAGTCCTTGGGCGAGCAGTCGCAGCACCTCGTAGCGGCGTGCGCTCAGTTTGGATACGGACGTGCCAGCCCTCGGTTGCGCCTTGGCCAGCAGATTGGGGTCGAGCACCTGCCGTCCGGCGGCGGTGCGCTCGATGGTCGCGGTCAGGGTTTTGACGGAGACGCTGGAGTTCTTGGACAGGTACGACCACCGGGATTTCACCGCATCCGGGAGGTCGAGCAGGAGGTCCATGGCGTTATGCGCTGACAGGAGGAGCACCTTCAGGTGCGCATCGTTGCGCTGCAGCGATATGCCCAGCGCCACGCCATTGCCGTCGATCAGCGATATGTCCATGATGACCACATCGACCATGCCGGGCTTGATGGCGCTGCGGGCCTCCGCCACGCTTGCGCACTGAGTTACGAGATGCATCCGCGGTTCGGACGAGAGGGATGTCGCAAGCATCTGCCGGAACAGGGTGTTGTCCTCCACGATCGCCACGCGCACGGGCGGAAGTTGAGGGCGAACGCTGGCCTCCGGTCCGACTTGCGAGGGGCTACTGTGATCCGCCATACGTCCGAGTATGTACCCAGAATCCGATTGACGTAACGTTTCGGTAAGTCGGATGCCGCAAAATTAGGGTTGCCAATCGTAAATTGCCACTAGATCATCGGGTTCCAAGATGGCAATCTTGGAGCGTGCTAGACCGAGATCACGTGTTGAAGAGCCTGCACATCGCATTGGAACCACGTGAATCTCACGATCCTCGCGACAGTGTGTCGATGATCACCTGGTTCGGCGGACTCGGATCGACGTTCACCATGATGGGCCTGATACAGGCCTATTATCTGGCGACTCAGATCGACGTGCCCTCCAATATCCAGGGTGCGTTCTGGCTTCGCGTTCTGGCGTCGCTGTTGCCGCTATGGATCGCCGCCGTCTGCGCGGAACGCCTGCAACTGTGGCGCATGGCCTCGCGTCGTCAGCGCGTCGTCTACGGATCCGCCATCGTCCTGATCGCCGCTTGCATCCGTGTTTACCTGCAGTCCGTCTTCGAGGTCTACGCCGTTCCCGATCAACTGATCATCTCCTTCGAGATCGCGGGCGGCGCGGCCATGTTCGGGGTCGCCTGCCTTTTCACAGTTGCGTTCATCCGCCTGCAGCGCAAGGAACGCCACCTTGCGATCGAATCGGAACGGCACCGCCTCGCTGGCTTTCAGGCGATCGAGGCGCTTCACAATGAGGAGATCCGCGTGCACCGCTCTGTTTCCGAGGCGCTACACGGAACGGTGCAGCAGCGGTTTGTGATCCTCGAGGCGAGCGTCCGATCCGTACTCGATTCGGGTGTGCTCGACGGCGATGCACTGGACATCGCGCGAGATCAGCTGGAGGAGTTGGCGCGCGGACTCGTGGCGATCCGCGACGACACGGTGCGCGTCACCAGCCGCTTGCTCTCTCCGGACGGCCTCGAGATCGGGTTACGCGGGGCCATCCGCATCCTCCTTGGGCGCATTCCCGCCCCGATCCGCACTTCCATGGTTGTGGACGAGCCCACCAAGCGCATCGATGACGTGACTAATCCGGGGTTCACCCCCAGTCAGCGCCTCCTCACGGTCCGTTTCATCGAGGAGGCCGTGACCAACGCGCTGAAACACGGGCATGCCAATAGCGTCGCGGTTTATCTGGTCACGGTGCTGGACGACCAGGCGGCGCCGTCGGAGATCCGGGTCGCTGTCGAAAACGATGGCCTTCCATGGAACGCCGTGTCGAGTGACGGGTCGGGGATCGCGGCGCTGCGCCAGCGGATCGAGGTTGCGGGCGGCTCGCTTCTCTTCGCGGGAACCAACGGTGAAACGACCCGTGTCGAGATGTCTCTGCCGCTCACGAAAATGTGACTTCGCAGTCACAAAGCGTTTCGGTTGGCCCTAAATGCTCTGGAATTGTGATCGTCGTGGGTGTAATGACCCATAGGTCTCTTTACCTGCACCCACCCTCCATTGAACGATGAGTCGATCGAACCTGGTTGCGATACGCAACCCCCAGGCCGCGGTGAATCCCCAACCAATGCCCGCGGCCGCCCATCCCATCGCTCAGATAGGAATCCCGCAATGACCTCCACCACCCCGGAGAGGCGGCGGCGCAAACGCACTATCGCGAAGTTCGTCCTCGCGAGCATCGCGGTTTTCGGCATCGGTGCGGCCGCCACCTCCGCAGCCTGGACCGATCAGGCATGGTTCACCGGCACCGCCACTGCCGCGAGCGTTCAACTCCAGGGCTCCGCCAATGGGACCACCTGGATCGATGCCGACGACCAGACGGGCGCGGTCGCCGTCCCCGCCTCGTTCACCAACCTGATTCCGGGGCAGACCCGCGTGGTCACCCTGCACCTTCGCAACAACGGATCCACCCCGCTCATCGTCACCCAGACGGCGCTGACCACGAGCGGTTCGCTCTTCACGGGTTCGGCACCCGCCACCGCGACGTCCAGTTTCACCACGACGACCATCGCAGCCAGCGGCACAACCACCTTCAATCTCACGGTGACGACGCCTAGCACGTGGCCGACGACCTACCAGTCGGCAACGGGGGGCATCGTCCTGACGTTCACCGGCTCGACCTCGTAGGCCCGTGCTGCCGACAATTCTGCGTCGTGTCAGCAACACCCTGATCTGGTTGCTCGTGATCGTCGGAGTCGGCTCGGGGCTGGTGTGGTCGGCGACGGCCGCCCATCTCATCAAGCCGCTCGTTGTCATCTCCGGTTCCATGGAGCCGACCTACAAGACCGGAGACCTGCTCATTGCCCGCCCTATACCAGCTGAGGAAATCGCCGTGGGAGACATCGCCTCGATCTACACGCCGGTGCTGGACCGAATCGTCACGCACCGCGTCGTCGATGTCGCCACCTCGCCAGCCGGGGAAATCGAGGTGTGGATGAAGGGCGACGCGAACGAAGCGCAGGATGGCGGCGCCTACCTTACCGGAGAATCCGTATGGGTTCCGCGAGTTCGCATCCCGGGGGCTGGCCGGGTTGTCATCGCGCTCAGCAAGCGCTCGGTGGTCATTCCGCTACTCATCGCGCTCGCGGCCGTGATGGCCATGACGCTCCTGCCGCGCAGTGAGAACAGCCGCGAGGAGCCGTCGGATGGCGCGGAGCCCGACGCCAGTGAGGTCGGGACATGACCATACGACTGCGCACCGCTGCGCTGCTGCTCGCGGTACTCCTTGCCATCGTGGCCGCCGGATTTGCCGCCCGAGCGACCAAGCCGACCGTCTCGGCCTGGACCAATCCGGCGGTCTTCTCCGCTACGGCAACGGCCGGCACCTGGACGGTGCCCAGTACCAGCAAGTGCGAGGTGCGCGAGCAGGCGACGGATGCCGTCGTTCCGGGGAGCACCTGCACCATCCAATTCAAGTCACAGAACTTCTGGGGGGCCGCGGGCAGCGGCAACGGGCAGGCGAACTTCAACCTGCTCGGCTCTAGCGGAACGAATACCCAGTACATGTACTTCGAGATCGCCCTCGGCAACTACCTCACGCCTCCCGGATGGTGGAACTGGGCGAATGCCCGGATATCGACCTTCAGCCAGGGCACTATCACCTCGCCGTGCTCGGCCCTCCCGCAGGTCACGGGGCGTAAGAACGCCAATATGGGCGCCACCGTGAACGTCTACCTCGAATTCAAGGACTTCCCCGTAACCCCCCAGTACTGCTCCTAGCACCCTTGGTGTGCAGCGAAAATCAGGTGACGACCGAGCGGCGTGGTGCAACGATGGCACGGAAGAACTCGTCCACAACGCGAATGAAATCCGATGACCACCACACCCGAACTCGAAATCCGCGAAATCGCATTCCCGGCCTCCGTCGACCTACCGGACGCCGCAGACTTCGTCTCGCTGACGGCCACCCGCAACGAGATGTACCGCGAGCGCTACCGCAGCGACGACATGAGGCTGACGCCCCACGAACTGCTGGTCCAGTATCACAACCAGACCGATGCCGTCCGGCGCCTGTGGCTGCTGCTCATCGACGATGAGCCAGTGGGCCGGCTCGGCCTGGACCTTCCCAACGAGCCGGGCTCTCGCGTGGCGCTCATCAGCGTCGAGCTCCTCGCGCGCGCTCAAGGCAAGGGACTGGGCGCCGCCGCACTCTCCCTTGCCGAGCGCGAGGCCGCCGCCGCCGGTCGCACCAGAGTCCAGGGCTGGACTGCGCACCCCGGTAGCGCTCCCGAGCGGCTGGCCGCCCCTACCGGATTCGGCTCCATCCCGCTCGATCGCGCCGCCCGCTTTCTCCTGGGCCATGGCTATGCGCTCGAGCAGATCGAGCGCAAGAGCGTCCTGACGCTCCCGGGCTCGCAGGCGCGCTTGCGTGCCTTGCTGGACGAGGCCTGCGCCGCGGCCGGGCCGGACTACGAGTTCGTGAGCTGGGAACTGCCGACTCCGACCGAATTCGTGGACGGCTACGCCCTCGTGAAGTCGCGCATGAGCACCGACATCCCATCGGCCGGCATGGAGTTCGACGCCGAGGTGTGGGACGCGGCTCGCGTCGAGCGGCACGATAGGACATTCGTTGCGGGCGGGTTCGACTTCCAGGTGGGAGCCGTGCGCCACGTCCCCTCGGGCCAACTGGTGGCGTTCAGCGAGCTGATGCTCGGTTCCGACAAGCGAGGCACCACCTCACAGGAGGACACCCTAGTGCTGCGCGAACACCGCGGACACCGTCTCGGCATGCTCGTGAAGTGCGCCAACCTGCTGGCGTGGCGCGAGCGGTTTCCCGACTCCCCGCGCGTCACCACGTTCAATGCGGAGGAGAACCGGCCGATGCTCGACATCAATGAGCGGATGGGATTCGTTCCCGACGTGTACGAGGGCGCGTGGCAGAAGGACCTCGCCTGAGTTCAACCAGCTGCGACACGGGAGGTGGCGCCGCGCCGCGGTGGGACATGGCGGCGTCGTCGCTTCGGCGCACGGGGAGGCTTCCTAGTCGAGGGCCTCAGCACGCTCCTTGATGCCGATCAGCATCTTGCGGCTCATCACGAAGCTGACGAGCGAGGCGGGCTCCACGATGACCGGCGCCAGCGGGCCGAGGTAGCGGTAGCGCTCGCGGACGATCAGGCGCGTCCGCGCCGGAGCGCTGCGGCGCAGGATGAACGACCACGTGAAGTCGAAGGGCAGGGCGGGGCGTCCCGAGTCGGCGACCCCGTGCAGCACCAGGTGGCTGTCGGACTCCAGGTCCGCGACGGCGAGGGTGACGCCGTCCGCCAGCGAAACGTGGTCCCCTACCTCTAGGTGCTGCAACTCATCGGAGATCTCGTCCAGCGAATGGATGTCGAGACCGATCAGGTTTTCCAGCCAGTCGTAGGAATAGAAGCCGCCTCTGTCCTGGCCGAGTTGTACGAGCCACGGCCAGATGCGTGCCGGGCTGGTGCGGATCGTCACCGCTCTCGTGGACTGGTGGTCCGCGTAGGCCATAAGCTCGTCGCCGGGCAGGTAACCGCCCTCCTCGAGCGGGTCCGTACCCCAGCGCAGGGACCACGACCGGACCGCCCCGAGCACAGCGGCGGTGGCCGCCGCCCCAATTGTCAGAAGTGTCAGGTTTCTGAACGCACGCGTTGCCTTACCCATGCCTTCACCCAACCACCCGCGGCGATGCTTGGCAACCAAATGGATAAGAACTTCTCCGCTGGGCTATCCTGGGTGTCGGCCCCTCGTGCGGCGTCATCCTGCTGAACTCCCCCAGGACCGGAAGGTAGCAAGGGTAGGTGGGCTCTGGCGGGTGCGCGAGGGGTCCTTTTACTTTCGGGGTAGCCCCGTCCACAGTCGCGGCGGACACTACGCGATTGTCAGCGGCAACGTCTAGGATTCCTTAGGTGAGTCAAGCCCTGTATCGCCGCTATCGGCCTGAGACCTTCGACGAGGTAATCGGGCAAGAGCACGTCACCGTCCCGCTCATGCGAGGACTGGAACTCGGGCGCGTGAATCATGCCTATCTCTTCTCCGGACCTCGCGGCTGCGGCAAAACCACCTCGGCGCGCATCCTGGCCCGCATACTCAACTGCGCCGAGAACACCGAGTCCCACCCCTCCGCCCGACCGTGCGGCTCGTGCGAATCGTGCATCGAACTTGGTCGCGGGGGGTCGGGCAGCCTGGACGTGGTCGAGATCGACGCGGCCAGCCACGGCGGTGTGGACGACGCGCGCGACCTGCGCGAACGAGCGACCTTCAGCCCGTCGCGCGACCGCTTCAAGATCTTCATCCTGGACGAGGCGCACATGGTGACGCCCGCCGGGTTCAACGCGCTGCTGAAGATCGTGGAGGAGCCGCCGCCGTACCTGAAGTTCGTATTCGCGACGACGGAGCCGGACAAGGTGATCGGGACGATCCGATCGCGAACGCACCACTACCCGTTCCGGCTCGTCCCGCCCGAGGTACTGCAGCCGTACCTGGAGTCGGTGTGTGCCTCCGAGGGCGTCACCATCGCGCCGGGAGTGCTTCCGCTCGTCGTGCGCGCCGGCGGCGGATCGGTGCGCGACTCGCTCTCGGTCCTCGACCAGCTGATTGCCGGCTCGCGCGATGGTGGGATCGACTATGACTTAGCAGTCGGGCTGCTCGGCTTCACGCCGGTTACGCTGCTCGATGACGTCGTCGAGGCCGTTGCCGGCGCCGATGGCGCGCGACTGTTCCGGGTGGTCGAGCACGTCATCGCGACGGGGCATGAGCCGCGCAGATTCGTCGAGGACCTGCTCGAACGCTTCCGCGACCTGCTGGTGCTCGCGGTCTCCGGTCCGCAGGGGGCTGCAGTGTTTTCTTCCTACCCGGTCGATCAGGTCGAACGCATGATGCGCCAGTCCGAATCGATGGGCGTCGGCCAGCTCTCGCGCGCCGCGGACGTCACGAACGGCGCTCTCACTGAGATGGTCGGGGCCACCTCGCCTCGCCTCCACCTCGAACTGCTGTGTGCGCGCCTGCTGTTGCCGAACGGCGAGGAGGGCCTGCGTTCCGTCGTCGCGCGAGTCGAGCGGCTAGAGCACGGAGAACTTTCGATCGGCGGCAGGCCGCACGGAGATTCCGCTGGCAGCGTGCCTTCGGACGAGGCCTCCGGTGCGGCGTCGCCGGCGTCGCGTCCGGGGCGTCCCGCGGGCGATGGCCGTCCGGAGCCTGCGGAGCGGGGGCAGGAGAGCCGGCGCCCGCCCGCAGATCAGCGGGGTTCGGCGAACGGGCGGGGCTTAGCTAACGCGCGCGGCGCTGACAACACCCCGGCCAGGCCGAACGCACTCGACGAGGTGCTCGCCGCCGCCACTCAGGCTGTGGCGGTACCGCCGGACACAACCCGGTCGTCCGCTGATGGCGGCGCCTCGAACGCGCAATCCGAGCACGGCGGGGGCGCCGAGGCCGCCGCACCTGTTGCTCGTGACACCGCCAGCGCGGGGACCGCCGCCGCACCTGTTGCTCGTGACACCGCCAGCGCGGAGCGCGCTGATGGCGGCGTGGCCGGCGCCACGTCTCGCGATGCCGCCGCGGGCGGCGCGGAGCGCGGCGATGGTGGCGCGACTAGCGCGGAGACCGCCGCCCATCCAGCCCTGGAACAGGCGGCCCCGGCAGCCGGGAATGAGCGTGTCGCATCCGGCGATCCGTCAGCCGAGGCGGGCTCGCAACCCACTGTGCCGTCCTCAACTCCGGCTCAGTCGTCGACCGCGGCGGTTTCCTCGGCGGCGGGCACTGCGCCGACCGCCGAGGCGGCGAAGGAATCGAACGTCGTGGCCGTGGAAACCGAGGTACTTTCTCGCCGCTGGGACGAGGTCATGGACGCCCTCGGATCCCTGCGGCGGGTGACCTGGTCACTCGTCAAGCAGAACGCCACGGTCGGCGCGCTACGCGACGACGAACTCACGGTGCTGTTCGCATCGCAGGGACTGCTCGATCGATTCCGATCCGGCGAGCATGCAGAACTCCTATCGCAGGCCATCGACAATGCCCTGGGATTCCGTGTTCGCGTTCGCGGTGACCTGCGCGGTGGCGGGCCATCAGGTCCGAGCGGCGGCCCTCCGGCGGCGCCGCATGGTGGCAGGAGCTCCGACGTTACGACCAGCGGGGTCGCATCGGGTCCAACCAGCCAGCATCGCCAGCGGGAATCCGCCGCGGAGCGCCCGCCTCGCGGTGGACGGGCATCCCACGCGACCGAAGGGGCAGGTCAGCCGGAGGCCAGCACGCGAAGCGGCGCTGGCCCGTCTTCGCCGCGCTCCACGGCACGTCAATCGCTTGGGGATGAACCGCCGCTGCAGGAACCGCCGAGCTGGGTCGATGAGGTCCCGCCGGAACCGGACCACGATGTCGCGCCAGGGCGCGCTGGCTCACGCGAGACGACTAGCGCCGGGCGGACGGCGCCGAGCATCGCGGGCACGGTACGGGCCCCAGCCGCGGTCGTGTCACAGGCCGCTCGCGTATCCGCGACGGAGCAGGCACCCGCGGCCGCAACGCCGTCCACGTTGCCCCAGGTGCCCACTGCGGCGCCTGCAGCCGACCAGACCGTCCGGGCCCGGACCGCGATAGCGCCCGAGGACGCACCACCGGCGTCCGCAATGCCTCAGGAATCGGCGCCGCCGCCGGGAGCCCTCGATGACGAGGCGCTCGCCAACGTGCGCCCCCTGCGCGCCGCAGGCGCGGTGGCGGAACCGTCCTCAGTGATTCAGAACCTGCCCCCCATTCCGTCCCGGCCATCGCATGCGGACGCCAAGGTCCGCGACATCGGCTCGGCGCACTCGGCTCGCGTCCGGGGCGACCGTCAAGGATGGTCCGGGCGGCTGGACGAGGACGCGGACGAGGTGGCCACCCAGAACTTCAGCGCGGCGGCGGAGGCCGCCTGGAACGACCGCGACTCCGTTGCGCTGGAGGACTCTGGGCTCGTCGGCGCCCCGCTCATTGCGCAGGTACTCGGCGGCGTGGTGATCGACGAGATCATCGAGTCGGAACGCGGCTAGACGCCCCGATCTTCATGCCGCGATCATCGTTCGCTAGGTTTTCGTGCGCATGCTGCCCATCGAGCGGCCGCACACGAATGAAATCCCCGCAGACGATGCCACCGGGTGCCTCGCGGGCTACTCGTCGGCGGAGAGCAGGTCGGCGAGGGTCTGCGCGGGCGGCGTGGTGGCGCGTCCGATCAGCACAGCGAGATCGTTCGAATCGGTGTCCAACTCACCCGCCTTGATCGCGCCGTCGACGGCCACGATGAAGGCGGCCGTGGCCTCGTCCAAGCCGCCCAGCGCGACGAGCGCGTCGGAATGCTCCTTCGGGGACAGATCCCGGTAGGTCACGTGGCGCCCGCTGATCTCGGAGATCATCACCGCGAGCCCGTCGTAGTTCCAGGAAACGTCACCGCCGAGGCTGTAGATGCTCCCCTCGTGGCCAGGCTCGGCCGCGACGGTAGCGGCCGCTAGCGCGTAGTCAGCCCGGGAGGCCGAGGCGACGCGGCCCGAGCCGGCCGAGCCCGAGAACTCCCCGGTGGCGACGGCCTGCTGCGCGGAGCCGAGGAAGTTCTCCGTGTACCAGCCGTTGCGCAGAATCGTGAACTGCAGGCCCGATGCGCGCAGGTAATCCTCGGTCGCCAGGTGCTCTCCGGCGAGCGGGTTGGCCGTAGCCGTGTCGGCGTTCAGCAGCGATGTGTAGACCACCCGCGTCACCCCGGCGCGAACCGCGGCATCGATGACCGAGCGGTGCTGGCGCACGCGGTTGCCGACTTCACTGCCCGATACGAGCACGAGCGTCGCCACATCGTTCAGGGCCGAGTTCAGCGAGTCGGGAATGTCGTAGTCGGCCGGCCGAATGGCCGTACCTGCCGGCAGCCTGGTCTCAGCGCGCGGAACGTTGCGAGCCAAGGCAACGATGGTATCCGGGCTTACTTTGGCCGCCAGCGCCTCGACGATGAGACTGCCCAGATGACCTGACGTTCCCGTCACTGCAATCGACATGAACTGCGCCTTCCGTGGAAACTGGATTGATATCCCCAAATCTACGGGTCACACCTGGGTAGTGCATCCACGAATTGCCGCCATCGCGAACTAGAATGAAGGAATGTACGAGGGTGCGGTTCAGGATCTGATCGACGAGTTGGGCAGATTGCCCGGCGTCGGTCCAAAGAGCGCGCAGCGAATCGCCTTCCACATCCTGGATTCCGACCCCGCCGACGTCCAGCGCCTCGCCACGGCGCTGACCGAGGCGAAGGCGCGCGTCCGCTTCTGCGAGGTCTGCGGAAACGTGGCGCAGAGCGAGAAGTGCCAAATCTGCGTCGATCCCCGGCGCATCGATTCCGTGATCTGCGTGGTCGAGGAGTCGAAGGACGTGGTCGCGGTGGAACGCACCAGGGAGTTCCGCGGCCGCTATCACGTGCTCGGCGGGGTGATCAACCCGATCGATGGCATCGGCCCGAACGAACTGCGTATCCGTGAACTCATGACTCGGCTCCAGGACGACACCGTCAAGGAGGTCATCCTGGCGATGGACCCCAACGTCGAGGGCGAGGCGACGGCTGCCTATCTGGCACGCCTGCTCGGCTCGATGGAGATCCGAGTGACCCGCCTGGCATCGGGCTTGCCCGTGGGCGGGGACCTGGAATTCGCCGACGAGGTCACACTCGGGCGGGCATTCGAGGGACGAACGCTCGTCGGATCCTAGCCGAATCCCATCGCGCGTTGCGCAACCTGTTCGACGGCCTTTTCGCGAAGCGGGCACCGTCAACGATAGAATCGGTCGGCGGCAATCTTTGACGGTGCGCCGCGGATCCCTGTTTATTCCGTTCCGGAGACTGTTGTGGCCCTCATTGTCCAGAAGTACGGCGGCTCGTCGGTGAGCGATGCGACCAGTATCAGGCGCGTCGCGCGGCGGATCGCTCAGACTCGCCTCGCCGGAAACGACGTCGTGGTGGTCGTATCCGCGATGGGGGACACCACCGACGAACTGATCGACCTTGCGAACGAACTCACCCAGGCACCGCCCACCCGCGAGATGGACATCCTCCTCACCGCCGGCGAGCGCATCTCGATGTCGCTGCTTGCGATGGCAATCGATGCGCTAGGAGTCAGGGCCAAGTCGTTCACCGGACAGCAGGCGGGCGTGATCACGGATGCCGAGTACGGCAAGGCCAAGATCATCGACGTCACCCCGTCGCGCATTCAGCGCTCGCTAGAGAAGGGCAGCGTGGCGATCGTCGCTGGCTTCCAGGGCGTGAACCAGGAGACAAACGACGTCACGACGCTGGGGCGTGGCGGCTCCGACACGACCGCCGTCGCGCTCGCGGCCGCACTGGGCGCCGACGTCTGCGAGATCTACACGGATGTTGACGGCATCTTTACCGCCGACCCGCGCATCGTGCCGACGGCCCGCCGGGTCACGCGCATCACCTACAACGAGATGCTCGAGATGGCCGCGAACGGCGCCAAGGTGCTCGCGCTGCGCTGCGTCGAGTACGGCCGCCGCTACGGCGTCCCGATCCACGTCCGCTCGTCCTACTCGGGCCTCGTGGGCACGCTCGTCACCGATGACACGCACGGCGACATTCCCGGTCTGCTACCCGAGGACGCCGAAAAATCGAACCAACACGGAACTGCTGAGGACGAAATGGAAGCTCCGATTATCTCCGGTGTCGCACACGACCGCACCGAGGCGAAGATCACCGTGGTCGGGCTCCCCGACGTACCCGGCACGGCCGCGACGCTCTTCGAGATCGTGGCGAGTTCGGGCGCGAACATCGACATGATCGTCCAGAACGTCTCCGCCGCGCAGACGGGCCTGACCGACATCTCGTTCACCCTGCCCGCAGCGGACGCGCCACCAGTGATCGAGGCGCTCACCAAGGCGCGCTCGGACATCGGCTTCGACGAGCTGCTGTTCGACGACCAGATCGGCAAGCTCTCGCTCGTCGGCGCGGGCATGAAGTCGAGCCCGGGCGTGTCCGCGCGTCTTTTCGCGGCGCTGCGTGACGCGGGCATCAACATCGAGATGATCACCACCTCGGAGATCCGCATCTCCGTGGTCACCCGCGCGGAAGAGCTCGATTCCGCCGTGCGCGCGGTTCACACGGCCTTCAACCTGGACTCGGCCGCGGAGGCCGTCGTCTACGGCGGCACCGGCCGCTGACACAAACACGAGAATCCTTGAGGTAGATCGATGAGTGCAGCCAATCCCGCGGGCCTGACCGTTGCCGTCGTCGGCGCGACCGGCCAGGTCGGTAGCGTCATGCGCCGGCTTCTGGACGAGTCCTCCGTCCCCGTCGCGTCCGTTCGCTTCTTCGCTTCAGCTCGCTCGGCGGGGACGACGCTGCCCTGGCGCGGCGCGGACGTGACAGTCGAGGATGTGGCAGCCACCTCGGTAGAGGATCTGCGCGGCATCGACATCGCCCTGTTCTCGGCCGGTGGTGCGGGTTCCAAGGCGCACGCGCCCCGGTTCGCCGAGGCCGGCGCGACCGTGATCGATAACTCGTCCGCATGGCGCCTGGACCCGGACGTGCCGCTGATCGTCTCCGAGGTCAACCCGCATGCGCTCGATGAGGCTCGCAAGGGCATCGTCGCCAACCCGAACTGCACCACGATGGCCGCGATGCCGGTGCTCAAGCCCCTGGCCGCCGCTCGCGGTCTGGAGCGCCTGCGCGTCTCCACCTACCAGGCGGTCTCCGGCTCGGGTGTGGCCGGGGTGCGCGAACTGGACTCCCAGGTCCGCAGGGCCGTGGAGCAGGACGTCACCGCGCTCGCCATCGACGGCGGTGCCGTCGACTTCCCGGACCCGCAGGTGTACGCCCGCACCATCGCGTTCGACGTGGTTCCCCTGGCGGGCAACCTCGTCGATGACGGCTCCGGAGAGACGGACGAGGAGCAGAAGCTCCGCAACGAGTCACGCAAGATCCTGGAGATCCCCGACCTCGCGGTCGCCGGCACCTGCGTTCGCGTGCCGGTGTTCAGCGGTCACACCCTCGTGGTGCACGCCGAGTTCGCCGAGCCGATCACTCCGGACGAGGCGACCCGCCTGCTTGCAGGCGCCCCCGGCGTGCACCTGGTCGACATCCCCACGCCGTTGCAGGCGACGGGGATCGATCCGTCACTGGTGGGCCGGGTGCGTCAGGATCAGTCGGTTCCCGGTGGTCGCGGACTCGTCATGGTGATCTCGTCCGACAACCTGCGCAAGGGGGCCGCGCTCAACGCGGTCCAGATCGCGGAGCTCGTCGCCGCGCGCCTCGCGGCCTGACTCGGCGCGCCCAGCTGCCCTTCTCGACCTCATCGCCTTGCCGCACGACCACCGTCGCACTCGCGCCGCGTTGCACTGCGTCCGCCGCTGCGCGGTTCGCGGCATGAAATTGCAGTTGACCGGCATGTATTTCATGTCGCGAACTGCACTTTCATGCGTCGAACGCGGTTCCGACAAGCGTGACGATGCGACCGGGCCAAACGAGCCTCAGCGCCCGGCTTCCGCCTGGCAATCGAGGCAGAGGGTGGCGAACGGCCGTGCCGCGAGCCGTGCCGGGGCGATCGCGCGCCCGCACCTCTCGCAGCGCCCATAGGTGCCCGCATCGAGTCGACCCAACGCGGCGTCGATCTCGGCGAGCCGCATCCTCATGCCCTCGGCAACGCTCGAAGCCTGGGCACGTTCGAAGCCGATGGTCGCGCCCTCCGGGTCGTGCTCATCGTCGGCGTTGGAGTCGCGCGACGCGGCCATGAGGCCGGCCAGTTCGGCCTCGCGTCCCGCAATCCCAGCGACGGTCTGCTCCCGCAGCCGTTCGAGGCGTCGTCGTGCATCGGAGTCGTCCATGCTGCTCCCGCTAGACGTGCCCGCGGCTGGCGTACAGCGATAGCACCCGCGTGATCGTGGTGTGCAGGGGCACTTCGACCTCGACCTCGGCGGCAAGGCGCACCACCGCACCGGACTGATCGGACAATTCCGACCGATGACCCGCCATCAGGTCGCGCTGCATCGACGCGGTCGCAGACGGCGCTGCACCGTCCAGTTGATCCGCAACCTCTGCCTCGTCCGCGTCAGTCAGTAGGATTCCATGCGCGTTCGCGACGGCCCTGACCTCATGCAGAGACTGCCTGAGCAACTGCCGCGTCGGCTCGAAGTCGCGCCATTCGCCCAGCTCGGCGCGGCAGAGCGTGCCCACGCCGGACATGGTGGAAATCAGCATGAACTTCTTCCACAGTGCCCGGGTGATGTCGGGAGTCGCCTGAGCGCGGCAGCCGGCTCGCTCGAGCCATTCCGCCAGCTCGGTGACCAGTGGGTGGGTAGCGGACGAGTTCTCCGTCGCCCTTTCGTCGCTTTCCCGAGAGCGCGGCGCCGCGAGCGGCATTGAGCCGAGTGTGACGAATGGCCGCGGACCGCGCTGGCGGACTCGTCCAGGATCCGTGATCGCCGACACGATACCGGTCAGCCCTGGCACGACCACCCCGTCGCCGAGTAGCCCCTGAAGGCGTCCGGGCGCGGTGACGCCGTTCTGGAGCGTTACGACGATCCCGCCGGGCGCAAGCGCGCTTCGCACCTCGTCGATCGTCGCGTCGAGCTGATAGGTCTTGACCGTGTTGATCACGATGGGCGTGGGAAGTAGGTCGCCTGCCTGGTCGGTGACGGCCGCGGGAGCGACGGAGAACTCGTCCCTATCGGTGAGGACGCGGATTCCGTGCTCCCTGATCGGAGCGAGGTGACGCGGCGTGACGGCCAGCTGCACCTCGGCGCCAGCCCGCTGCAAGACGGCCGCGTAGTAAGCGCCGAGGCCGCCCGCCCCGATGATGGTGATGTCCATCCCACCAGCCTATGCCCGTGAGTACGGGGATGGAATCAGTGTAAACAGTAGTGAAACCGTGAGGTTGATATCTCGCGCCGGCGAAGGACGCACAACTTGCAGTGCGGCAGGCGATTATTTGCGCATGCTTCGTCTTGCAATTTACCACCAATGCCAGATTTTCCCTGTAATAGCAACGAATATGTCAGAGGCGATCTGGCATGGAACTTGCATGCGATCCTGACATTATTTGCGTTTCAACCCAAATGAAATGGGCCCAGCCGCCGACTTTCGCCGGTGACCGGGCCCGCTACGGGCGTGGTTGAGTAGTCGCCTACTTAACCGCCACGAACGTGGAGTCGCCGAAGAGGTCGGGCGAGACGGAAAGGACGCCCTGATCGGCGGTGTCCTTCGGAACCTGGAACAGGATCGTGCCCGTCGTGGAGGCGCCCGTGTAGAGCTTGCTCGTGCTGTCGAAGCTGCCGTCGAGAAAGTAGCCCGTGGTGTCGGTGTCAATCGTGTTGCCGTCGGCCGTGACATAGTCAACGGTCGCCCAAGGCATATCGCCGCCCTTATCGTCGCCGATGTACTTCGCAGTCATTGTGACCAGAACCCAGACGTTCCCCTCATCGGGGTCGGCTTCGCTTCCCTTGTACTTCTTCTTAACCGTCTTGGCGGCGTCGATCTCGACACTATCGATGGTCACCTCCCACTTGTCGGTTGAGATCGTCGAACCGATGGGGGCGGGGTTCTCACGGGTGGTGCCTACCTCGTCGTCGGTGGACGGCTCGTCCTCGGAATCCTCCGGGGTGCTGTCGTCATCGGCGGGAGGGGCGGCATCGTCGGAGTCATCGTCCGCGGTGCTAGGCGTGGATACGGTAGGAGTGGTTGAGGGCAAGGTGACGTTCTTGAGGGCATCGCTGGTCGAGTCGGCGATCAGGGCGACGGAAATGATGATCGCCAAGATGGGCCCGAGCACGGAGACGATGATCGCGGCGATGCTCGTCCCCTTCTTCTCGCCCGCCCGGGTGACGCCCACGATGCCGAGGATGAGACCGGTCAGGAAGAGCGGCCAGCCGATGACCCCGATCAGTGGAATCCATGCGACGAGCGCGCCCGCGATCGCCGCGATGAGTCCGATCAGGCCGACGGTGCTCTTGCGCTTTTCGGAGCCGGGACCGGTGCCGGTGGGAACCGGTCCAGTGGGCAACGGGCCCGTCGGAACGGGGCCGACGGGTACTGAGTCGTGAGGCGGCTGCGGTCCGGGCTGGGGGAATGGTTGCTGATCGGTCATGGCTTCGAATCCTTCAGTCAAGTAGATGTGATCCTGCTCCGAACACGCTAGGTGAAGCCAGTGGCCCGGGTAATCGTCCGATTGGTCGTGATGTGCGACCGGTAGGACGAACTCCAGGTCCAGATTCCGGGCTGTTCGATGGTCGACGCTGTCCCACCCATTGGGTAGCGTTCAGGGGTGACCGCTCAATTCCCGCAATACATCGCTGCCGCGCAGGCGCGTCCGCATGCCAATGCGCGGCGTTCGTGGGACAGATTCGCGACGGTCTGCGCCGTCTCGAGCGTGATCTTCCTGGGGACGGCGTTTTCCGCTTTCGCGGCCGAGAGCTCGGGGGATTCCCACGGCCTGACCGCGCGGGCAGCGTGGGCGTTTCTGGGCGTCCTGGCGAGTACCGGCGCGGGAACCGTCATGGTGTGGCGGGCCCGATACTCCTGGACCATCATGTGGTGGGTGGGCGTGGCGGCCTTGGTGCTGCCCCTCGACCCGCTGGGGACTCTCCTTGCGATGGGATGGGTTATTCCCTCCACGACCCGGCGGCGTGCGGTGCTGGCGGCGGCGTGGGGTGCCCTGGTCACGGTCGTCGCGTTGGGCCGCGACTTCCTGCGCCATCCCCCACACGTCCTGTTTTCGATGAAGGACTACGACACGGGCGTCGAGTCCCGTCTTCCCCTGCTCGGCTACGTGGTCGTCGCGATCATGATGTGGGGCATAGGCGCAGCATTAGGGTTGGTTCGCCGCTATCGGGCGGACTCGGTGCGTAGCCAGACGCGCGCCGCCGAGACCGAGCAGGTGGCAGTCCGCCTCCGGAGTCAACTGGAACGTCAGGAGGAACGAGATCTGATTGCGCGCGAAATGCACGACACGATCGCCCACGAACTGTCAGTCATTTCCCTGCACGCGTCGGCACTCGAGGTGGTTACTCAGGACGAGGCCGCCAAGACGAGCGCCCGCGCGGTGCGTCGCCTTGCGAATCGGGGTCTGGGTGAGTTGCGCTCGCTGATCGGCAGCCTGCGGGACAGCACCGTGGACGGCTACGTGGGTCCGCCCAGGTCCGCCGAGGCGCTGGCGCGCATTGTGGACGAGGCGAGAGCCGCCGGCGTGCGGGTGCAGGACCACATCGATATCCGTAGCGGGGACAGTTTGGCGTCGATCGCTTCGAGCGCGATCTACCGCATCGTGCAGGAATCGATGACGAACGCGGTTCGCCATTCCTCCTCGTCGCCCGTCACGGTCACCGTCACGGGAAGTCCCTACGACGGCATCACCGTCATCGTGGCCTCATGGTTGGAAGAGCAGGTCAATGCGTCCGTGGGCGCCGGGTCGGGAATCATCGGAATGCAGGAACGCGCCCGCGCCCTCGGGGGAGAATTGCGCGCTGGTGTGGAGCACGACATGTGGGTAGTCCGGGCGCGCCTTCCGTGGTGCCCCGCAGAGGACGGGAACGGGGCATCATCATGATCCGCGTAGTGATAATCGACGACGATGCGCTGACGCTGCAACTCCTGGGACGGATACTCAAGTCCTATGAAATCGAGGTCCCCGGTGTGGGACGCGACGGGGACGAGGCCGTGGGACTGGTTCGGGAGCATCGCCCCGATGTAGTGCTGATGGACCTGCGCATGGAACGGGTCGATGGGATCGAGGCGACGCGCGCCGTCCTGGAGTTGGACAACCCGCCGGGAATCATCGCGCTGACCTCATTCGATACCGAGGCCGCGATTCTCGACGCGATGGCCGCGGGGGCGTCGGGTCTCTTGGCCAAGACTTCCGGTCCCGAGGAGATCATCGACGCGATTCGGCAGGTGGCTGCGGGCAACGGGGCGCTCTCGCCGCGCGCTGCACGCGTGGTCATCGAGCGCGTCCGCAACTCTGACGCGGCCAAGCATCAGCGGGAGTCGGCTGCGAGGCTCGCCGACCTTACGGAGCGCGAGCGCCAGATCGCAATAGCCGTGACGCAGGGCAAGACGAACGCCGAGGTGGCGGACGAGCACTACGTGTCGGAGACGACCGTGAAATCGCACATCGCGACGATTCTGACTAAGACCGCCGCCGCCAATCGCGTCCAACTGGCGGCGCTCGTGGTGGCGGCGGGCTGGACGGTCGGCGGGTAGGCCGCCGCGCCACCTGACGCGCCCCGCGAGAGCTGGGTGACGACTACACTATGGGGGCGCCCCCGCCAGTACGTAAGGATCTCCATGAGCCACACCCCCGAGCCAGAAGCCTCGGCGTCGACCCCTGAGGACTTCACCGCGCAGCAGGTCGCACAGCAGGCCGCTGCGGCAAGGAGCGCGGCGAAGGCGGCCGCTGAACTTCTGGCCTCGGCCCCGGAGCGCGAGCACCCCGGCGTGGAGCCGGCGGACATGGCGACCTTTCTGCGGGTGCTCGAAGAGATTGGACGACTCCCTTCGGATCATCCGCAACTCGCCGCCGGTCGCCGAGCCGCGTCGAATCTGTTCAAGGCGGCGAAGAAGCAACGCCGAGGGGAACGCCGGGACGCCATCAACAGCGCCGATCGCGCGGTCATCGAGTCGACTGCCACGGGGAGCCCTGGTCGCATCGACGATGAGACGCGCGGCATCCCGCTCGTGTCGAACGCCAAGGGCGCGATTGCCGGACGGCTGCTCAAGGCCCGGCCCTGCTACATCTGCAAGCGGCCATACACCGAGGTCGATGCGTTCTATCACCAGCTGTGTCCCGAATGTGCCGCGTTCAATCATGCGAAGCGGGATGCGCGTACCGACCTGACCGGAAAGCGTGCACTGCTGACCGGCGGTCGGGCGAAGATCGGCATGTACATCGCTCTGCGCCTGTTGCGCGATGGTGCCCACACCACGATCACCACGCGTTTCCCCAAGGACGCCGCCCGGCGATACGCGTCGATGGAGGATTCCGCCGAATGGCTGGACCGCCTTACCATCGTCGGTATTGACCTGCGCGATCCATCGCAGGTGGTCGCGCTCGCGGACCAGGTCGCCGCGGCTGGGCCGCTCGACATCCTGATCAACAACGCCGCGCAGACGGTCCGCAGATCCCCGGGTGCCTACAGCCACGTGGCGGATGCCGAACTGCTGCCGCTGCCGTCCGGTCCGTTGCCGGAGATCCACACGCTCGGGCACACCAGCGACGCCCATCCGCGGGCCCTTGCTGGAGCGGTATCTGACCTGTCGAGCCCGCCCCTTGCGCTCACTGTCGGGGACGAGGACGTCGCCCAGCTTGCACTTACCGCGCATGCGGCGTCACTTGAGCGACTGGTGGCGGGGACATCGATAGACGCCGGAGGACTCGTCCCCGATACCGATGAGCACAACAGCTGGATCGCGACCGTCGAGCAAGTCGACGCCATGGAACTGCTCGAGGTGCAACTGTGTAATCAGACCGCGCCGTTCATTCTGATCAGCCGGTTGCGTGCGGCCATGGCGGCCTCGCCGGCGCGACGTACCTATATCGTGAACGTCTCGGCCATGGAGGGCGTCTTCTCGCGCGGGTACAAGGGCCCCGGACACCCGCACACCAACATGTCCAAAGCCGCGCTCAATATGCTGACCCGCACGAGCGCCGCCGAGATGCTGGAAAAGGACCGCATCCTGATGACCGCCGTCGATACGGGCTGGATTACCGACGAGCGCCCTCACCCGACCAAGGTGCGGCTGGCGGAGGAGGGCTTCCACGCGCCGCTCGATCTGGTGGATGGTGCGGCACGGGTCTACGATCCGATCGTGCGCGGCGAGGCTGGCGAGGATCTGCACGGCTGTTTCCTGAAGGATTTCGCGCCTTCCCAGTGGTGATGAGCCCGGTGGCGCGCACGTCGACGCATCCAGGCTGCGTCCAGTGAATCCATAGATTCGCCATAGCGCCGTCATCGGTTCGTCCTAGTTCCCGAGGCTGGAATGGCTACATCAGCCAGTCTCGGGAAGGACAGAACATGGACGACATCACGAATGGCAGCCACGACCTTGGCGGCCAAGATCGCACCACGCAAGGCGTCGCGGACCAGCCGAGCCTGTTCCGCGACAACCGCATGACTTTCGCGGCGGGCGCCCTCGCCTTCAGTCTGCTCGCCGGTGGGCTCGGTTGGGCGTGGGCCGGCAACGCCGCAGGATCGTCAACGCAGGCCTCGTCCTCGATCACCACCACCGCTCCGGTTGCGACCGGTGCCTACCCAAGCCCCGGAAGCGCCTACGCACCCGGCGCGGCGCAGGGCGGTCTGCCAGCGCTACCGCAGGACGGGGCGCAGCGGATTCCCTACGGCGATATGAACGCCGCCGACACCAGTTCGCTCGCGGGCCTCGACGTGGACACCCCCACTGACGAGCAGACTGCTGGCATCGTGGTGATCGAGACCGATCTCGGCTACAGCGATGGCGAGGCCGCGGGCACGGGAATCGTGCTGACCGAGGACGGACTCGTCCTCACCAACCACCACGTCGTTGCCGGTGCCACCTCGATCAGCGTCACCACGGCCGATGGTGCCACCCACACGGCGGAACTCGTCGGATCCGACGCGAACTCCGATGTGGCGCTCCTTGAACTGACCAACGCGAGCGGGCTAACCGTCGCCGAGACCGATTCCGCGCCGAATCTCACCGCGGGAGACGCTGTGACCGCCATCGGAAATGCGCTCGGTCAAGGGCTTGCCGCCGCGCCAGGTACAGTGACCGCGCTCGATCAGACGATCACCACGCAGGACGAAGGAACGGTCGAAGGGCAGGAACTGAGCGGACTCATCGAGATCGACGCGGATGTCGTCTCCGGCGATTCCGGTGGCGCCGTGCTGGATGCCGATGGCGACGTCATTGGGTTGACGACCGCCGCGTCCAGCGGAACCCGGGACATCGCCGGTTACGCGATAGACATCGACGATGCGCTGGCCATCGTCGATGAGATCCAAGCGGGTAGCGAATCCGGCACGATTGCTATCGGATACCCCGCATTCCTCGGGATCGGACTCGCTACGGACGAGACCACGGCCTACTCCAATGGCACCCTGGGGCTGGGCCTCGACGGTGCGGGCGGCACGAGCCTCTCGACCACCAGCAACGGCGTCGAGGTTGCTGAGGTCTACCCGGAGACCGCCGCCGCTGCAGCGGGGATCGTGTCCGGCGATCTCATCACTGCCGTGGATGGCGTGGCTGTCGCATCCCAGGATGAACTCAGTGCCGCCATCGGTGCCCACGATCCGGGGGACATTGTGGAAATCGCCTGGTCCGATTCCAGCGGCGCCTCGCACAACGCGACCGCCGCGCTGACGCGGGGGCCCGTGGCCTGAACCGGCAATAGCGCAAGGGCGACGGAAACGCTTCCTCTCGGGAGGCGCTACGTCGCCCTTCGTGCATTAGCCTTCTAAGCAAGTCTTACCTTATCTATTGAATTTGAGGTGCGTTGTGACGAACGAGAGCCAGCCCGAACAGTCCTTCAGCCTGGAGCGTCGGCCAGCCGAACTCGCCTTCCGCCGGGTCACGCTCACCCGGCGCGAGTGGATCAACCCGAGCTACGTGCGGGTGCGCGTGACGGGCGAATCACTTCGCGGGTTCGGAGCGCACGGCGGCGTGGACGATCACGTCAGACTGTTCTTCGTCGACAGCCTGGACATCGAGGACGACGCCATCCGCGATTTCCCGAGCCGCGAATTCACGCCGCTAGCCTGGGGCGAGGACTGGCTCGACTTCGAGTTTGTTTCGCACGGTACTCAGGGCGTGGCTGGCGTGTGGGCCGGTACTGCGCCGATCGGCGCTCCACTGATCGTCGCTGGCCCGCGCCGCTCTCTGCATTTCGAGGGCTCGCCCGATTCGTGGTTCCTGGCGGGGGACGAGTCCGCCGTCGCGCAGATACGGCGCTACGCGGCGGCCATCCCCGCGGAGGCTACCGCGCGCATCATCGTTGAGGTCGAAGACTCGGCGCATGAGATCGAGATCGATGCCCCGGTTCCGGTTGAGTTCGTGCATCGCGGTTCGGGCAGGCCAGGGGATGCCCTGATCGCCGCGCTGGATGCTTTCGATACGGCTGACCGGCCCGCGGGCTCCGTATTTGGCTTTGTCGCCGCGGAACAGCGGGTGGTCGTGGCTGGACGCAACCTCCTTCTAGAACGCTGGGGGCTCGACAGCGACGGCACCGTCGTCAAGGGTTACTGGAAGTCGGGATCGCTGTAGGAAGTATCGCTCGCGTGCATCTTCACGCTATGTGATCGCCTTCCCGTCGGCGGACCGCTAGCGGTTCGGTTCCAGGCGGGGTTGCCAGTCCTGAGATCGACTACGGACGATTTTCCCGCCAAGGCTGGTGCGACTCAACATCGGCGGTGGGCGTGGCGCGAGGCCGTCACGCGGATGCTGGTTGGTGCCCGATCATCTGAGATTGGCGGGCACCAACCAACATGTTGGATCGCGGTCGTGTGTCAGCTCGCGATGGTGGTCGCGAGGCTGAACGCGAAGGCCTTGTTGTATCCCGGGCAGCTACCGATGACTCTCACCGTGATCTGCTTGCCCGCATCCTTGGCCTTGACCTTGTAAGTCTTCTTCTTGGCCTTCTTGATCTTGACGCCGTTGGCGAACCAGGCATAGGTCAACTTCACGTTGCCAGGCTTCCACTTGGCCGACTTGACCTTGAGCTACTTCCCCGCGATGGACTTGCCCTGAATGGGGGCCGGTGGCGCCGGTCTCTCCTTGGTCGCCCTTGTCTCCTTGGTCGCCCTTGGGCAGGTCAGTCGAGTTACCCGTCAACGCGACAACGGTTTGACCACCAGCAATATTGCTCTTGACCACGAGCGATGCATTCGACGTTGCATTCTGACGTGAGGGAGCGAACCGAATCTTCACCTTCGCGCTCTGCCCAGGCTGCAAGGACTCTCCTGAGGCGTTGTCGGTCGTGATCAGGAAGTCGTCGGCGGAGACATCGTCGGTGTCCACCAAGCGAACGCGAGAGACCTCCAACAGGGCAGTGCCCGTGTTCGTAACCGTGAACGTCCGTGCCGCGCCAATCGTGTTCGCCGCCTGCACGCCAAAATCGCTATCGCCAGTAACGCTTGCCAGCGGAGTCGCCGTCCCGAAACGCAGGTTCGACCACTTCGCCTTGACGATGTCAGGGGTGCCGACTCCGGCCTGACCGGTGTTCCACGCCTGGAAGATCACGTCCTTGGTAGGGCACGGTGAACCAGAGACCGAAGTTGTACTTGCGGCCATTGGTTGCGGGCAGGTCGCGCCACGCCGGGTCCACATAGAGGTCGGCCTTGATGCTCAGGACGTTCGCGATGCCCGGCACCGTCGTCAGATCGGTCTTCTTTCCCTCGCAACGGTAGAAGGTGCCGCTACCGCTCGTTTTCACGGCAGCGCGGTCGACCTCCACGTTCAACTCGTTCGCCTGCGCGTCAAAGACCGACGGAACCTGGCGGTCTCTGACCCACGTGAAGTCGTCGAAGTGCTGGTTGACGTAGTTCAGTTCTGGCAGCGAGGTGCTGGTCGTCTCGGGGGCGAAGAACTTCGTGGTGATTCCGTTCGCGCTGAACGATGAGACGTGCGCGGGGTTTGGGGTCGACAAGGCGAGGAAACCTGCACCGGTCGGCAGCGCGGTTCCCAGTCCCTCCAACTCGCGACCAGCGAATCGAGCGTTAAGGGAGTGCGGGATTCGGTGTCCTCGCGGCTGTAGTGACTCACTGATGCAGTGGACACGCTCCGGTCTTCCCTCGGTGCGGTGCGGGTGTCGCGGCCGTCGCGATCTCCATGCGGAGATCTCGAAGCACGGCCGGTTGCGGCACTCAACCAACGAGAGAGCCGCGGCATGCGAGGAGCGGAACCGCAGCCCCATGACCGTCGAGTGCTACGATGTCGGATGTGACCGGATCTCGTTGGTATCGCTTTATGCAGGCTCCTGGTGGGGCCATGCGGGCGAACGCCTGACCAACATCCACCCGGAGCCAATCAGGGCCTTGGCCGCGTCAAGCGAGCCGGGCCCTTCGTCATGTCAGACGGGCTCCTGCCGGACTCACGCGCGGTCGCCGGATCTGACCTGGCGAAACCTCGTCAGAATCGGATGAAACGGAAAGCCCATGAACGCCCCCACCATCACCTCCGACCTTCACGTGCGCGCGCTCGAGCCGCTGCCCAGTCCTGAGCGAGTGCTCGCCGAACTGCCGCTTACGGGTTCCGCTTCCGACGTGGTGGGCAAGGCACGGGACGAGATCCGCGACGTCCTTCACGGACGTGACGATCGGCTCGTCGTGGTCGTCGGCCCGTGCTCGATCCACGACCCCGCCGCGGCGCTCGACTACGCTCGCCGTCTCGCCGCGCTCGTGCCGTCACTCGAAGACGACCTAGTCGTGGTCATGCGCGTGTATTTTGAAAAGCCGCGCACCACGGTGGGGTGGAAGGGCCTGATCAACGACCCCCACCTGGATGGTAGCCACGACATCACCACCGGATTGCGTCTGGCCAGGGAGATCCTGCTCGGCGTGCTCGCAGCGGGGGTGCCAGCGGCGAATGAGTTCCTTGAGCCGACCAGCCCGCAGTACATCGCCGATGCCGTTTCGTGGGGTGCGATCGGGGCGCGCAATCCGGAGAGTCAGGTGCACCGACAACTCGCCTCAGGACTGTCAATGCCCGTCGGCTTCAAGAATGCGACGGAGGGATCCGTGCAGGCGGCCGTGGACGGCTGCATCACCGCGGCGAGCCCGCATGTGTTCTTCGGCATCGATCCGCAGGGCCGCGCGGCGGCCGTCGAGACTTCAGGCAACCCGGACTGCCACATCATCTTGCGCGGGGGAGCACATGGCCCCAACTATGACGACGCCTCAGTGGCGGGCGCCAATGAGATCGGCGTGAAGGGTGGCCTGCCGCCGCGTCTGGTCGTTGATGCCTCGCACGGTAACTCCGGCAAATCAGAGGTGCGACAGGCCGAGGTGGCGCGCGAACTCGCGGCATCGATCGCCGCCGGCAATGACGGCATCTTCGGGATCATGCTGGAGAGCTTCATCGAACCAGGCAATCAGGCACCAGCGCCATCCGGCCTGGTGTACGGCAAGTCCGTTACCGACAAGTGCATCGGCTGGGACGAGACCGAGCGACTGCTCGGTGAACTCGCCGTAGCAGTGCGCGCCCGCCGCGCCAACTCCTGAAGCACCGCGGGCAGGGAGCGGAAACTACATGTCGGATATCCTGATCGGCCTCATCCCCGCTTTCGGGTGGGGGATGCAGGGCGTCGTCATGCAGAAGCTTGGCGGGCGTACCCCCAACAAGCAGATGGGGATGGTGCTGACGGCCCTGGTCGTCGCCATCGCTGTGTTCTTCATTCGCCCGCCAGCGACGGGATCGTGGACGGCCACGCTGATCATCGCCGCCTGCCTGAACGGCGCACCGTGGGCGGTGGGCCAGATCCTGCAGATCCGAGCGTTCGAACTCATGGGCGTCTCCCGCGCGATGCCGATCTCCACGGGCATGCAGTTGCTTGGCGCCACGCTCGTTGGCGTCGTCTTCTTCCACGAGTGGCGCCACGGCTGGCAGTTCGGTCTGGGCGTACCGGCGCTACTTTTGCTCATATTCGGCGTGTGGCTCACCACCTATAGCGAGAAGAGCGACGGTGCCGTGGCCGGAGGTGGTGCTGCCGTGCTCAGGCAGGGCTTCTCCATCCTGCTGCTCTCATCGCTCGGGTACGTGCTCTACGCGACGTCCAGCCTGATCTTTTCCGTGGATCCCTTCGATCTGCTGTTCCCCCAGTCCGTCGTCATGGTGGTTACGACGCTCATCATTTCGCTGGTGATGTCCGACAAGAACCAACGGCGCGACTCCAGCGTGGGCATCTTCGGCAAGAAGACGTGGCTGAACATGGTCACCGGCATCCTCTTCGCCGCTGGAAACCTCGCGGCTCTGTTGTCGATTCAGCGCAACGGTGCCGCGGTGGGCTGGACCCTCGCCCAGATGAACGTCATCATCTCGACCGTGGGGGGACTCGTCTTCCTTCGGGAGCGTAAGAGCAGGAAGGAACTGTTCTTCGTCCTGGGAGGTCTGGCATTCGTGGCTGTGGGTGGCATTCTCATCGGTGTGACCAAGAACTAGCGGAAGTTTCCCGCAGAGGCTCGCCGGGACGAAATTCGCCCAAACCGCGAACGCGCTGGACCGCCTGTGTCGGCACCATCCTCTCGGACCTGCGTTGCCCAAGTCCGCGCCGCGTGCGGTGCATGCTCGCCTGCAGTCGACACCGTTGTGGGCTCGAGCTATTCCGATGTCCTGCGACATCACCTTGTCGGGGTGACAGGAGCCGTCACTCGCTGACGCTCGCTCCTCCCAAATCCTGGCCCTGTTCAATAAAATCAGTGAGGACCCGGCTGGCGCCGAGCCCTCACTGATTTTGTCGGGGTGACAGGAGCCGTCACTCGCTGACGCTCGCTCCTCCCAAATCCTGGCCCTGTTCAATAAAATCAGTGAGGACCCGGCTGGCGCCGAGCCCTCACTGATTTTGTCGGGGTGACAGGATTTGAACCTGCGACCTCTTCTCACGATTGAGCCGATTTCGGCCGTCTAGCGGTCAATCCTCTGAGATGCAGATAGCGCCGTTGACCTGGTATTACGAACGTGGCGGGCGCTGTTCAGGCTAGGTGTGAGTCATCCCTCGTCCTGTGAACATGTGTACCAAATGTGTACCGCTCGTTAGGAATGCGTGCGCTGTGAGAAGGGAGCACTACGCATCGGGGAGTCGGGCGAGGATGTCGTCGGTGCCTGTGACCGGTTCGACGAATGCGAAGACGCCGCATTCGAGGCCCGAGTAGGTGTCCTTGATCTCCCAGACGTCCTTCACCCGCCACCGGCGTTTCTCGTTGTCTACGATCCCGAGCCCGACAAACGGTGCGGCATAGGCCTCGTCGTCGCGCCACGACGTGGTCCTATCGGCGGTGAGGTAGGTGACGTAGTGGCGGGAGAAAGCTTCGGGGAAATCCATCGTTACGTATCCATTCGTAGAGGCTGTCGAGCGGTGAACAACCGATGCTACGGGCCCGCATTCAAGGGTGCAGAAGATGGCAGAACGCTGAGGGTTCTCTGCATCTCGGATGGAATTCTCCGGACCTGGCTGGAGCGGCGAGGCCAGGGCGCACAGCGGGTACGCTGGAAACCAGAGGGGGCGTACCCCGCGTCAGCCTTGAAATAACAGGCCGTCAGAACACGCGGGAGGCTGCCCCATCGTCGTACACGGATCATGCAGGCGTGTGCGCACCGAGCGTCCTGGGGTCTGCCGGATGCATGTAACCTTCTCGCATGGAGACGTTTGGGTCGCTCAGCCCCGCGATACTCGGCATAGTTGGTGTTGCTTTGGGGGCGCTTATATCGATCTACGCGGTCCGTGGAGGCGACCTTGCGCGTTTCAACTCCGACGAGTTCAACCGTAGATACAGTTATCTAGCCGAAATTCTCCGAGCGGCAGAAGCTCAGTACATCGCCTACCGCCTAGATGCCCAGGCTGTCCAAGAGTTTATTGCTGAGGGAAATCGTGCAGTTGCAGAAGGTCGAGCCCCGAATGTTTTTTATGAGGCCGAACCAGAACTCCTCGACAGGATCAAGGTGTCGACGCAGAAATGGCGAGACGTCGTCGCTTTGCGGTATCTGCAAACCGACGAGTACGTTGAACGGGCCATAGGCATCTTTGATGCGCAACGTGGAGTAATCGCTGGCCGGAACCTAGATACGATCTCTGAGGACCACGAACAGTTTGAAGTGGCACTGAGAATTCTGCAGCGCGCAGCGCGTATCGCTCACATCCGCGTATCTCTCACGGTAGTGAACTCACACCTGATCGGCTGGCCGCGTCGAACTCACCGAAAACAACTTCTGTCAGTCCTTGAAGGGGAGAAGTCGCTGTTTGAGGTCGAGGTCGTCAGGTATAAGGAAACGTTGCGATCGCAACCTTCCAACTAGTGGAGCAGCCTCCGGCTGTCTGACGCCGGCGGTCGCTACAGCGTGAGAATGCTTGTGCCTGATCAAGTGCATCTATCATTTGGTCGACTGCAACACTCAGCGGAAAAGGTGCGCCGTCCATCTTCATATCTCGAACTCTAGTAACGAGCGTTGACGAGTCTGCACGGCCACTTGAGGTATCGACAAAGGCGTTCAGGGATTACGGTAGTCTGGGATAGACGGGTCACCCCTCCGCTCCGTGGAGGCATGTGGCCCGTTCTTTCATTTGCGGTTCATCCACCGATTGGCCGGACACCGGCAGAGCCACTCAGGTAGTCTGGAAATCAGATGGGGCGTACCCCGCGTCAGCCTTGTAATAACAGGCCGTCAGAACACGCGGGCTAGTGCCCCATCGTCATGCCCACGCCCTATGCGCCTCCCGCAAGCACCTGAAAGAGCATGCTCCCGAACACGTTGCCGCTTGTCCCGTTCGCGAGATCCTTGACTGAGGCAAGGACTCCACTAAACTTTCTTCGCTTTGGGGCTGTCGGCGGACAGCTCTTCGAGTTGCTTTTCGAGTATCGCGATAAGACGTTCCTCAAGTGATTGTGCTGACGGCCACACATCTGTTGCTTGCAGGCCCGCTGCAGTTGCCCCGGTGACAATGTAGTCACGTGCGCCGACGGTACTGGTGTCCTTTGCGTACAGATAGCGCTCTTGGAGATTGTTGATCGATTTCACTACATCGACAACGTCGATCCCAGTGCGTCGAGCAATCTCATGGGTCATCGCACGGTTGTATGCGTTGTCTTGACAGATCGCGACAGCGGCCACCAGCACCGGATAGTCGCGTTCATACCAGGTTTTACCCTTCACGGGTTCAGCTTCGTTAATCATGAGGTCATCATGCAATACCGGTCGGACATGAGTGAAGGGCGGCTGCGCTGTCCATCGGGACTGCGCTCGGGTTCCGCAACCTCAGGCACTACATCACGAGGATCCTGCTCGAAGCGGGAGGATTCAGACTTCAGCTTCACCATGGATCGTGAAGAGCTATTAACTCGAGCATTTGGGAGGGCGGCTATTGCCGAAAAGGAATCTCTGAATTAGTGACCGAGAAACGCGAAGGGAGAACATCGAGCGGTGAAGTCTGGCGACGGCGCCTTTCAACTGCAGCTGATGCTGAAATGGAATGACTCGCAGAGTTTGCGGTCGGACCCAGATGCACTGCATAGAACAGCGGCCCCGATTGTGGTCGGACCTTCAGGTACGGGACCATTGAGCCTGACTCGGTTGCTTTGATAAGCGGCGGGGTGTCGGTAGAGAGATCAAAGACGATTCGGATTTCTTGCTCACTTGCGTATGCAGGGTGCTTCAGGTGAAGCGCCCAGAACACCAAGTATTCAACTGCGGCCACACGGGCTTGGCGTAACACCTCATGTGGCGCATGCGCCTCCGCGGTCCAAATTGTTGCGGAGCATTCCTCAGCCGCGCGTCGGAGGACCGCCTGGGCGGACTCTCGGTTGTAGATCACCTCGCGCCACTTCGGAGATAGCGTTCGTTCGTCGAATTGGCTGGGAAAGTCTGCGTCTATCATCCAGCAATCATCGGAAAGGGAAATCGCGTGAGTACCGTATGAGCGAAACTGCGGCAGCAAGTCACGATTTCGCGAAGCGGAGAGCACGTAGAAGGCAGTCTTCCTGGCGATTTCTTCCTGGTGTGAGTCGAAGACTCGCCGGAGTTCTCCATCCAAATTGTCACCGGCCAGCGCTTCGCGCACCAGGGAGAGACCGTACTCCAACTCAGAGGGGTCGTTGAGCGACACTATGTGCGATGCGTGCATGACGTCAGATTCGTCTATCCGTGTGAGGCTATGCGCGCTTGTGTAGTGCCATGCTTCGCCGGTCGTCTCTGATGGCAAACCGCCCGATTGCAGGTTCGGCCAGTATGTAGTGCCCACCATGTTGTCTAACGTACCTGAACAACCTCACAGCTTCAGTGCACGACGAGAGAAAATGCTTGCATGGAACAACCGAAAGATCTTCACCCGGGCTTCGCCGCTACGAGCCGTGAAATGGCGAAAATAGCATCAGCATTGGAACGTCTCGGGCGCACCCAGGCCGCTGCGGGTAGTCCCGCGCTCTCTTTGCAGGAGTCTGCTCAATGGGCAGGCGAATGGTCGGATGCTGGTGTTGAGATCAATTCTGGCGTTTCCGGTATGTGCGCCATGGCAGCGGACCATATCCGATCATTCGCAATCCTCGGCAAGACCGAAAGGTCGATCTTAGGTGTGGCGACGCAAGCCCGCGCTAGTCTCGCGGCGATGGCCCAGATCGATTGGATCTACACCCAAGGCATCGAGCCGGCAGAGCGTGTTCGACGGTGGGCTAATAGGCGTCTTGTCGGTAGCGCAGAGATGCGGAACCTGCTATTGACGGCTTCAGAACCGGTCCGCACGAAGGAGCTTCAGAATCAGCAAGAGTTCGAAGAGTGCATTCGAAGAAGTGCTGCGCTGCTTCTGCCAGCCGAAAACTGGACGCCATCGAAAAACAGAGGCGATTGGATCCAGCCTGCTCGCATAGGTGAAGCACAACTTGGAGAGATGAAGTTAGTGGACGCTCTTCTTCATCGCGGACCCGACAAATCAAGCGATGTCGGTATTATGCTCTACCGATTTCTATCCGCCAGTGTTCACGGCCAACCACACGTTACTGTGCCTAATCTTGTGGGCATAGCCCATGATCCCAATGTGCCAGGTCTGAATTCAGCAGGCTTCGCCCTTGAGAACTCGGACTACCTGACGTGGGCCATCGCGTTGCTATTGGGTTTCGCGAATGCTGCGGAGTCTTTGATTGGGTATTTAGCATTGGATGCTCCGTGGTTGCAAGCTCTTGCGCAGGACACCCTCGCATTGTTCCGTTCGCAACTCTAATAAGCACTATCCGCGGGGCGGTAGCTACTGACCTAATTTCTGTTTGAGCGTAGGTGAAGGTGGCTTGCCTGCCACCGTAAGGGCTCTAGCGTACTGCGGTGTGGTGCCGTCTCTGGCAAGGATCAGGGGCGGCACCACACCTGTTTGTGGGGCCCTATTTGAGGGGGTCAAGTCCCCGGTGGTGGTGTAGCGCTCGGTCCTTCGGTTTGAGGGTTAGGCGCTGAGTTCGAGGATGGGGTCGGTCACCTCCTCGGGGCTGTTGTCGGCGACGAGGGTGAGTCTGCTCTTGGCGAGAATGTCGAGGCCGAGGTAGCGGCGCCCTTCTGCCCATTCGTCGGTCTGCTCGGCGAGCACGGCGCCGACGAGGCGGATGATCGCGTCCCGGTTTGGGAAGATCCCGACGGAGTCGGTGCGGCGGTGGATCTCCCGGTTGAGCCGCTCGTTCGGATTGTTCGACCAGATCTGCTGCCAGAGCCCTTCGGGGAACCTGGTGAACGCGAGGATGTCTGCCCGTGCGGTGTCGAGGTGCTCGAACGCGTCCGGGAGCTTGTCCTCGACGTAGTCCAGGAGCCGATCGAACTGGGCGTTCACGGAAGCCGCGTCGGGCTGGTCGTAGACGGAGTGCAGCATCGCTTTGACGGCCGGCCACATGGTCTTCGGTGTCACAGACATCAGGTTCGCGGCGTAATGGGTGCGGCAGCGTTGCCAGACAGCGCCGGGCAGGTTCGCCGCGATGGCTTCGACCAGCCCGGCGTGCGCGTCACTGGTGACGAGGCGGACCCGTCCAGGCCGCGGGCGACGAGGTCAGCAAAGAACGAGTTCCATGCTGCCCCGGTCTCCGAGGTCGCGACCCGAAGCCCGAGGACTTCGCGGCGCCCGTCGGCGTTGACGCCGGTCGCGATCAACACGACCGCGTTGATCACCCGGCCGCCTTCGCGGACCTTCATGGTCAGTGCGTCGGCGGCGATGAACGTGAACGGCCCGGCGTCGCCGAGCGGCCGGTGGCGGAACTGGTCGACATGCTCATCGAGGTCGGCCGCCATACGCGAGACCTGGGACTTGGAGAGGGAGTGGATTCCGAGGGTCTTCACGAGCTTGTCCATCCGGCGGGTCGAGACCCCGGCGAGGTAGCAGTCCGCGATCACGGTGATCAGCGCGGACTCAGCCCGTTTGCGGCGCTCGAGCAACCAGTCCGGGAAGTACGTCCCCTGGCGCAGCTTTGGAATCGCGACGTCGATCCTGCCGACGCGGGTGTCCAGGTCGCGGTGCCGGTAGCCGTTGCGCTGCGCGGTCCGGTCGGGTGAGGGCTTGCCCCACTCCGCACCGACGACGGCGTCTGCGTCGGCGGACAGCAGCGCGTTGATCGTTGTCTGCAGCAAGCTGCGCATCAGATCCGGCGACGCGTCGGTCAGGGCTTCAGCGAGCACGCTCGCAGGGTCGACAATATGAGGAGCGGTCATCGTGATGACTCCATTCGAGTGAGAAGTAGAGAGCTTTCTCGAAGGATCACACGGTGACCGCGTCTACGTCAGGAACGACGAGCCGGTCACCGAGGGCTACACCACTTAAAGGGGCACTACTTCCACGGGACCACAACTGGCGGCAACGCGTCTGGCGGTACGCGATCAAGGACGCTGGCCTGGAAGGTGAAGGCCTCACGCCCCACAAGCTGCGGCACACGGCCGCTAGTTCAGCGATAGCCGCGGGAGCCGACGTCAAGGTCGTCCAGCAGATGCTCGGACACAAAGACGCCACAGAGACGCTGAACACCTACGGGCACCTGTGGCCAGACCGCCTTGATGAGGTCGCGGAGGCTCTTGAGATGGCGCGTGAGACGGCGCTGAAAGAGGCACCTGTTCAAAGTCATGTGTACCAAATGTGTACTGAGCCGGGTTTGGCGGCTTCATGACGAAGGGCTCCGGTCAGCGTTTCCACTGATCAGAGCCCTAAATTTGGTCGGGGTGACAGGATTTGAACCTGCGACCTCTTCGTCCCGAACGAAGCGCGCTACCAAGCTGCGCCACACCCCGTGGCTGTAAAGCCTATCCACTGTAACCGATGAAGCGGCCGAAACTGAAACCGGCCGACTACTGCTCGCGCGCAGTAAGAATGAGCACGTTGGCGGCGGGTCGACAGGCGAGCCGCAGGCGCACGAATGGGTTGCTGCCAACCCCCTGGGATACGTGCAGCCAGGTGGAGTCCTCGCCGCCGGGTTCACCTGGGCGGGCGCCAGGCCAGCCGTGCAACCCGGAGGCGCGCGCGGTGTCGATGTCACAGTTCGTGGTCAGCGCCCCGTAGCCGGGCACGCACACCTGTCCGCCGTGTGTGTGGCCGGCCAGTATCAGATCCGCGCCGTCTTCCTTCAGCGCACTGAGAGCCCGAGTATACGGCGCGTGGACCACCCCAATTTTCGCGTCCGCAGGTGCGATGGAGGAATCGTCCTTGGAACTGGCGGGTAGGGCATCGAGCGAAATGTGCGGATCGTCCAAGCCCACCAGGGCAAGCGACGAGCCGCCGATCGCGACGCGGCCGCGATCGTTGTCGAGATCGAGCCAGCCTGCGGCGGTCAACTCGTCCGCGAACGCCCGCCACGGCAGATTGCCCTCGCGGTCACGGCGGACCGACGTACCTGAGTGGCCTAACAGGTAGCGAAGCGGATTGCGGAAGCTCGGGGCGTAGTAGTCGTTCGAGCCCAGCACGAACGCCCCGGGGAAAGCCAGGAGAGGCTCGAGTGCGAATAACAGCGGCCACAGGGCATCCGCGTGTCCGAAGTTGTCGCCAGTATCGACCACGAAGTCCGGCGACAGGCTGGCCAGGTCGCGCAGCCATGAGATCTTCGCCGCCTGGGATGGAACCAAATGCAGGTCCGACACCTGCAGCAGCCGCACATCCCGCGATCCGGGCGGCAGGATCGGCACCACCGATTCGGTGACTTGATAGTTGCGGGCCTCGGCAGCTGCGTAGCAAGTGATGCCGGCAGCTGCGGCGAGTGCGGCTCCTGCGGTCAGAACGCCGCGGCGAACTAGTGTGGACGTTGCGTCATCGCCCGCCGGGGTCAATCCTTCTTCCCCTTCGAGCTGCCTTTGCCGCTCGACTTGCCCTTGTCCTTGCCGGAATCAGAGGACTTCTTGTCGCCGTCCTTCTCCTTGTCCTTCTCGTCCTTGTTCGTCGTCAGGACCGGTGCCGGGCCGACCATCGACCAGGCGGGCGCGGGGAACTGCTTGACCGGCTTCTTGGCCAGCGCGACGTCCATGAAGGACTTCCACTCCGGCGCCGCGATCGTGCTTCCGAAGATCGTCTGACGGGGACGGCCCGCGACGCTGATACCGCGCATGACCACGTCCTTGCTGGGGTTACCGACCCACACCGCGGTCGAAAGCTGCGGGGTAAAGCCGACGAACCAGGTGTGCGTGCTATTCCCGGCCGTACCCGTCTTGCCCGCGGACGGCCTTCCACCGGAGAGCGCGGCGCCGGGGGCGCTGCCTCCAGCCTTCGGCACGCGCTGCAGCGCGTAGGTCACGGTGTTGGCGATGTCCGCCGTGATGGTGCGGCGGCAGTTCGCCTTCGGCACGTCGAGCTTCTTACCCTCGGTGGTCGTCACCGACAAGATGGCAATCGGCTCGCAGTACTTGCCCTGGTTCGCGAAGGTGGCGAATGCCGCGGCCTGCGCGAGTGGCGACGTGTTCTGGATACCCAGGGTCATCGACGGCGTCACTTCGACGCCGTCATCGGTGAAGTACGAGTTGGACAGGTCCTCACCGTTCGTCAGTGAAGGGCGGAATCCCGTGTCGTAGGCTGCGTCCGCGATGTCGCATTGATCGAGCTGATTGGCCATGGCGATGTATCCGGTGTTCACCGACTGTGCCGTGGCGGTCAGGACCGACATGCGTCCGCGGCGGACACCCTCGGAGTTGCCCGGTGCGTACGTGCCGCCGAAGCTGGTGCAGGAAGCGCGGAAGGAACTCTGCTGGTACGTTCTCCCCGTACCGTCCACGACATCGTTCAGGCGCTTGCCCGCCCGCAGCCAGGCCACGAGCGTGTACGGCTTGAACGTCGACCCCGGCTGGAAGCCGCGCGATCCGCCGTGCTCCTGATCGGTGTTGTAGTTGATCGCTGTCGTGTACTTCTTCGGATTCTCGCTCGCATCATATGACCGGTTCTGCGCCATAACGACGATCTCCCCGGTTCCCGGCTGAACCGAGGTCATGGCGGTAGCGATGCCGTTCGCCTCGTTCGCCGGAATCGAATCCTTCAGGATCTTCGTCGCCTTCTTTTGCAACTTGAGGTCGATCGTCGTGACGATGCGCAGGCCGCCACGGTAGAGCAGTTGCGTGCGTTCTTGTGTGGTCTTGCCGAACACTGGATCCTGCGTGATCACCTTGGTGACGTAGTCGCAGAAGAACGCAGCCGACTTCGCGGCGGTGCAACCCTGCTTGATTTCCTGCACGTCGAGGGTGTCAGCGAGCGGGGTGTTGCGGGCCTCTTCATATTCTTCACGGGTGATGACCGACTGCTGATACATCAGGTTCAGGACGATATTGCGGCGGCGCTCCGCGGCCTCGGGGTGGACCGTCGGATCATAGGCATTCGGGCGCTGGGTGATCCCCGCGATCGTCGCCGCCTGCACAACTGACAGGTCCGCAGCGGGCACGCTGAAATAGTGCTGCGCGGCGGCCTCCGCACCATAGACCGATTTGCCGAACTGGGCGATGTTCAGGTAGCCCTCGAGGATCTCGTCCTTCGTCATCGTCTTCTCGAGCGCGATGGCCAGCCGCGCCTCGCGCAGCTTACGCTCGTACGTGCCCTCGGTGGCCTCAGTCACACCTTCGGAGTCGTCGGACGAGTTCGCCTTTTCGATGAGCAAGTTCTTCACATACTGCTGCGTGAGAGTCGAGGCGCCCTGGGTGTCGCGTTCCATCGCGTTGTTCACCAGCGCGCGCGACATGCCCATCATGTCGATGGCGCCGTGCTCGTAGAACCGCTTGTCCTCAGTTGCGATCACCGCGTTCTGCAGGTTCTTGTTGATCTGCCCGAGCGGCTTGATGATGCGGTTCTCCCAGTAGTACGTCGCGAGCAGCGTCTTGCCGTCGCTGGCGAAAAGGTAACTGGCTTCGGAGAGCTTGCCCGCCTCAATGTCGGTGGGCAGAGTGTCGAACAGTTCGACGCCACCGCTCGTGACCTTGGACGCACCCACGGCGAACGGCGCCACGAGAGCGCCAGCGAGGACCCCGCCAACGAGCGATAGGACAACGAACAGGCCAAGCGATGCGAACAGAGCCGCTGCGTTGAGCTTGTGCGGTCCACGGCGTCCAGAACGGGCGGCGGAGGGAGCAGAAGGCATGCCCACAAGGGTACGGGATTTCCCTGGAATTCAGCCCGAACACGGATCGTAAAAGGTGTGGGGATCGTGTAACTCTCTCGTGAACACAAGTAGGCTGTGGGAATGGCAACCACATGGGAGTACGTCACCGTCCCGCTCATCTCGCACGCGACCAAGCAGATCCTCGACAACTGGGGCTCGGAAGGCTGGGAGCTGGTCACGGTCGTGACCGGTCCCGACGGGAACGGCCTGGTGGCATATCTCAAGCGGCCCAAGGCGGAGTAGCAGGTGTCGGGTTCGGTATCTGCGCGCTTGGCGCAACTCGGAATCGATCTCCCGCCCGTCGTAGCGCCGCTGGCGAACTACGTTCCCGCGCTGCGCGCCGGCGAACTGGTCTGGACGGCCGGCCAGCTTCCGCTGATCGATGGCAAGCTGCCGGCCACGGGCAAGGTGGGTGTGGGCGACGGCCTCGTCGATCCCGACGTCGCTCGCGATCTGGCACGCATCGCCGCCCTCAACGCCGTCGCGGCCGTCGCAGCCCAGGTCGGTTCGCTCGATCGCGTGGTGCAGGTCGTCAAGGTCGTCGGATACGTCGCCTCCCACCCCGAATTCACCGGCCAGCCCGGCGTCGTCAATGGGGCGAGTGCAATCCTGGGGCAGATCTTCGGGGAGGCAGGAGCTCACGCCCGTAGCGCCGTTGGGGTGGCGGTACTGCCATTGGACGCCCCGGTCGAGATCGAACTCGTGGTCCGCATCGGCGACAAGTAGCGTTGCGCGGCCGTCGCCTCACGCATCGTTGGCGCCCGCTTCGTGCAGGTGCGGTGCTCCCGACCGCGGGATGAGCACAAAATGGGCGCACACGACGCCCCCAAAGTGAATCGCGAAGCCGGGCTCGAGCCGCAGGCGATCTACCGCAATCGCTGCGATTACCGCGATCGGCGCTCCAGGCGATCCACCTCGAGCAGGATGAGCGTGCGCCCATCGCGCCGGATCCACTTGCGCGTCGTGAAGTCGGCGAGCGCCTTGTTCACCGTCTCGCGGGACGCCCCGACCAGCTGCGCCAGTTCTTCCTGCGTCAACTCGTGCGTCACGCGTATCCCATCGCTGACGGGTTGCCCGAACCGGTCGGCGAGGTCGAGCAGGGCCTTGGCGACTCGTCCGGGAACGTCTGAGAAGACCAGGTCGGCGAGGGCCTCGTCCGTCCTGCGCAAGCGCGCTGCCAGCGCGCCCAACAGGGGGACGGCGACGGCCGGGTGCGTGGTGATCCACGAGGTGAGTCGCTGATGCGGAAGCTCCAGCAGCGTTGCGTCGGACACGGCGGTGGCCGTCGCTGTGCGGGGTCCGGGATCGAACAGTGACAATTCGCCGAGCATCTCGCCGGGGCCGAGCACCGCGAGGAGGTTCTCGCGCCCGTCCTGCGACGTGCGGCCGAGCTTGATCTTGCCGCCGGTGATGACGAATAACTGGTCGCCCAGCGCGCCCTCGCGGAATAGCACCTCACCCTTGGGGAGGCGGACGGGGGTCATAGAGCGGAGCAACGCTCGCGCCTCATTCGGCTCGATTCCGGCAAATAGGGGCGCGGCAAGTACAACGTCCTCGTTCTCCACGGCTACCTCTCGTTCACATCGGGATAGTGCTCAGGCTACCTGCAAGTGGGTCGCATCACATTGGTTGCTTGGCTAACCCGTCGTCGGCGAGGTGTTCGACGAGTCGGTCGGTGACGTCCATCAACTCGCGGCGCACCGCCGATTCGTGGCTCGCGAGTCGCTTGTCGAGATCGCGCAGCGCGGGCAGGTCCGTCAGCGCGAAACCGCTGGCCGGGATCGTCATGAGGGTGCGCAGGTCGGTGTTCAGTGCGTTCAGGTGACGGGCACCACCGCTCTCCGCGGTCAGTGGGCCGGGGCCGGCACCGCGGGCGACCGTGAGATCGATCTTGGCCCGGATTAGGCGACGCCAGTGGCCGGTGGCCGCCAGTTCCGCACGCAAGACGGCTCGCCGATGGCGCAGATGGCGGGAAACGGTTCCGCCGACGCCGGCTTGCGGCTGCGTTGCGTGGGGCATAGTGGCACGTCCTTTCGCTAGTGAATACGGCACGTTTCGCCGATTCCTTGAGCAGATTCCGCAAGAATCAGCGCCCATGGCTGCCAAGATGGAGCAGTGACTGAATCAGGCCAGGCCACCGCGGCCCGCGAGCGCGCGAGGGCACGAGAAATCTTCGATGCGCTGGGTGCCGCGTTCCCCGATGCGCGCTGCGAACTGGACTATTCCAATGCGTGGCAGCTACTCATTGCGACCGTCCTGTCCGCCCAGACCACTGACGTGCGGGTCAACCAGATCACGAAGGAACTGTTCGCCCACTGGCCGGACAATGCCGCGTTGGCGCACGCCGACCCGCACGACGTCGCGCAAGTGGTGCGCCCGCTCGGGTTCGGCGCTCGGCGGGCCGAGCACATCACGACGCTCGCGGCTCAGCTGGCCGAGCGGTGGGATGGACGAGTGCCCCCGGACCGCGATGCGCTCGTGGCTCTCAAGGGGGTCGGGCGGAAGACGTCGCATGTTGTCCTGTCCGAGGCCTTCGGCATTCCGGAACTGGCCGTCGATACGCACGTCCTGCGGACCTCGAGGAGGCTCGGGCTGACGACTGCCGATGATCCGCTCGCGGTCGAGCGCGACCTGGTGGGGCAGTTCGACCGAGTGGATCTGCCGCAACTGTCGCATCGGCTCATCTTCCTAGGCCGGCGCGTCTGCCATGCGCGCAACCCGGAGTGCGCGCGCTGCCCCGTGGTTCGACTCTGCCCGTCGGCGCAGGCCAAGCCGGACCCCGCTGGCGCGCGCGACTAGCCGGCAGCGCGCACGCGCAGCCCTTCGGCTCGCTTGCTCAGCCCGGCAGAGGGCTCGCCTCGGCGAGCCAGTCGAGCAGGATTCTGTTGACCTCGTCGGGACGTTCCTCATGGGGAAAATGCCCGGCGCCGAGTATCTGTTCGGCGCGGAACGTGCTGCACAGCGCGGCCGCGTCGACCGTGGCCCATTTGGCGTCGAGGAACGGATCGAACCGCCCACTCAGTTGCAGCGCCGGGACCCTGATCGCGGACCGAATGGTCGCCTGATAGCGGCGGAAGGTTGCGCCGGACCGGTTGAGGAACATCCAGCGGATCGCCTCGAGCGAACTGTGCGGCACGGACGGCAATCGCATGGCGGTGCGGTAGACCTCCAGCTCGTCCGGCGCCCACGGCATGACGGCGCCCTCGCGCAGTACTTTTGCGGCGAAGTCGGATCGTTTGAGCTTGCGCTCCAGCCTGCCCGGCATCAGCGCGCCGGGCAGAGCTCGCAGCACGGGACCGGTCACGAGGCTACGCATGGCGGCGTGAATGCGAGCGGGATGCGGGGCACTGATCGCCGCCACGGCCTTCGTGATGCTGGGAACGACAGTAGGCATGGACCAGGCGATGACGCCGCCGAGACCGTGACCGACGATCGTCGCCTCCTGCGCTCCGAGTGCGCGAACGATGCCCGCGACGTCGCGGCACAGGTTGGGCATGTCGTAACCCATGGGCGGCTTGTCGGATGCGCCGTAGCCGCGCAGGTCGATCGCCGCGGCTCGGTAGCCCGCCTCGGCGAGGGCCGGCAACTGATGGCGCCAGGCCCACCAGACCTCCGGGAACGAGTGGAGCAGCAGAACCAGGGGAGCGCGGGAGTCCTCGTCCCCCGTGACCGCCACATGAAAGCGCGACCCGCCCGCGGCGACGTAGCGATGCTCCCACGGGCCGGCGATCAGGACCTCGGAGAAGTCAGCGACCACGGACGGTCAGTCCTCCTCGTCGGAAGGGGCGTCCTCGTCCAGTTCTCCGGGCTCAGCGACATCCTCGCCCTCACCCGCGCTCGGCGAATCGGCGACGGCGACCGATCGGCGGTCCTTCGGAGGATCGAAGCGGTATCCGACGTTGCGGACGGTCGAGATGAGCTGGTCGTGCTCGGCCCCCAGTTTGGCGCGCAGTCGCCGGACGTGGACATCGACGGTGCGGGTGCCCCCGTAGTAGTCGTAGCCCCACACCTCCTGGAGCAATTGAGCCCGGGTGAACACGCGTCCGGGGTGCTGGACGAGGTACTTCAGGAGCTCGAACTCCTTGTAGGTCAGGTCCAGGGGGCGGCCGCGCAGGCGCACGGTGTAGCCGGAGGCATCGATGACGAGGTCACCGGTGGAGATCTCCTCCGGCTGGTCATCCGCCGTGCTGTTCGTGTCGTGCTCGCGAGCAAGCCGGATGCGGGCCTCGACCTCGGAGGGCGGGGCCGTGTCGAGCATCAGGTCGTCCGCGCCCCAATCGGCGTTGACGACGGTCAGACCGCCTTCGGTCATGATCAGGATCAGCGGAACCGTCAACCCCGTGGCGCGCAGGATGCGGCAGGTGGTGCGTGCCGTGACGAGGTCGCGACGCGCGTCGAGCAGGACGACGTCGGAGTCGGGAGCCTCGATCAGTGCGGTGGGCTCCAGCGGGAGCACGCGCACGTGGTGGTTGAGCAACCCCAGCGCCGGCAAGACTGTCGCCGAACTACCTGCGGTTGCAGTGAGCAGCAGCAGGTCGGCCATGGTGAACCTCCCCGAAGTGTGTTGAGATGCGTTCATCTCACCGCATTACCGTACCTGAATCGGCAAGCGGACGAGGTAAACCCTCCGTTTGCCGCGTCTGTCAGACTTGGGAGCGTGAAGTTTTTCCCGAGGATTCTCGACCTGTCGACGCGCGCGGTCCTGACCGCTGCCTGGGCGGCGCTGCTCACTGTCGGCTCGGGCAGGGGAGTGACCGGAACGGCGCTCGTCCTGGCCGCGACGGTGATCGTGGTGGGCATCGGATGGCCGTGGCTGCTGCAACTGCCGGCGACCATCGGTTCCGGTCTGGTGATTTCCATCGCCGGAATCGGCGCGCTCGCCGTCGTGTACGCGGCATCCCGGGAGCCGTGGATCCGTTCCGTTCCGCTGGTTTTCGCGTTCGCGGTGGTGCTCGCGTTCATCAACGAACTCACTCGCCCGGACGACAGGTCCCGGCTGACGGAGTCGTTGCTGGGAACGATCTCGGGCATCGTGATCGTTGTTGGTGCCTCCGGCTGGCTCGCGGCGGACATGTCCACGGTCGGCCATCGCGTGGTCCTTCTCGCGGCCGTCGCGATCGCGGCCGCCGCCGTCGTGGCGGCGCTGCCCGTATATGGCTGGACGTCCTTTTCGACGACGACGCTGGGCGGCGTGGCCGCGGCCGTGGTGGTGGCGCAGACGGCGGTGGATGTCCGAATGCTCACGGCGGTGGCCGTGGGAACGGTGACGGGATTGATGGTCGCGGCGACGCAGATGATCTTCGTGCGCATTCCCTCGCTGCGTTCGGCCCGGGCGGCCATGGCGACAGTGGTCGTGCCGATCGCGATCGCGGGCCCCTTCATTTACGCGATTGCGCGCCTGACTCTCAACGTTTGACGGTAGGGTGGACCACATGGGTATCGAGGCGCTTGAGATCTTCTTCCTGAGCCTGCTGGTGGTCGTCGCTGTGACCGTCGTATGGTTCGCCGGATTCGTGGTTTACCGGCTGTTTAAGTCCTAGGGCGGCGCGCGCATGCCGTTTCTGATTCCGGAGGGTACGCCCCCGGAGATGTACCCCGTCGCGTTTCTGCTGGGTTCCTGGCGCGCTGTGGGCGAGCTGAAGTATCCCGGTATCGAGGCGCGGCCGGTGGAGGTCAGCGTGCGCTGGGCCGTGGGTTCCGGCCCGTATTTCAAGTACGAGTGCTCCGTCGCCGACCTCGATGACGAATCTTCGCCGTGGTCGGAGGAATCCGGCTACTGGCGTATCTCGCCGGAGCGTCCTGATGGCCTGGCCGAACAGCTCCATCCGATCGAGGCGATGATCGCTGACCCCGCCGGACGCGTGAGCGTCTACGTGGGTGCGGGGGGAGCCGGCCGCGTGACCGTCGCCTCGGACGTCATCGCGCGCACCGCCAGCGCCGCCGCGGTCACCGCCTCTCAGCGCATGTTCGGCTTGGTCGAGGACCAGCTCATGTGGGTGTGGGAGCTTGCCGCATTCGATCAGCCTCTGCAGCCGTATCTCTCCGTGGCACTGGATCGGGTGCAGGAATGAGCGACATCAGTCCGCTGCTGAGTCGTCCCGGCGCCGTGGCCGCAACCGGCCCCGACGAGGGCGTCGCCTGGCACTACGGCGATCCCATTGCTGAGCAGCGCGCGCTGGAACGCGGGCAGGGCGTTGTTGATCAGAGCCACCTGGCCGTGATCACCGTGTCCGGTCCGGACCGCCTCACATGGCTGAACTCGCTCACGAGCCAATCGCTCCTGGGCCTCGAGCCCCGTCGTTCAACAGAGACGCTGCTTCTCAGCCCGCAGGGGCGGATGGAGGCTGCGCTCGCGGTGGTGGACGACGGCGAGACCACCTGGCTGATCACCGAGCCCGCGCAACGCGAGTCCGTTCGCGAATGGCTGGACAAGATGCGGTTCGCGCTTCGCGTCGAGGTGGCAGACGTGACCGCTGACTGGGCGGTGATCGGCGAGGCCATTGACGCCGAATCTCGCGCTGGCGAATCGCTGGCGTGGCGGGATCCGTGGCCCGCGATCGGTGACGGCGGCACGCGATATGGTCCCGACGAGGGGGAGCATCCCGGTGCGGAACGTCCATGGCGACTCGTCCTGGTTCCGCGGGCTTCGCTCGTCGGCGAGATCGCCGCGCGCGAGCAGGCCGGGTGGATGCTCGCCGGTACGTGGGCGGCCGACTCGCTGCGCGTCGCCGCCTGGCGACCCAGGTTCGCACGCGAGGTGGACGCGCGGACCATTGCGCACGAGGTTGATTGGCTACGCACGGCCGTGCACCTGCACAAAGGCTGCTATCGCGGCCAGGAGACCGTCGCGCGGGTTCACAATCTCGGACGGCCGCCCCGCCGCCTGGTGCATCTGCACCTGGACGGCTCGGTCGATGTGCTGCCCGAGCCGGGCGCGAAGGTGTTCAACGGCGATCGAGAGGTCGGTGTCGTGACGAGCGCTGCCCGGCATCACGCGGAGGGCCCTATCGCCCTGGCCCTGGTGAAGCGCGCGACTCCCCTCGATGCGGAACTCGACGTGGTGGATGAATCGGCGCCCGAGGTGCGAATCGCCGCGGCTCAGACGGAGATCGTCCCCGTCGACGGGGTGGCCGTTTCCCGCCCCGCCGCTCGCGGTCCCCTCACCAAAGGACTGCCCCGGACCGGGATGATCGGCTCGGCGTAGTCCTTCGCCGGTCGTGCCTCGGTTCGCCCCATCATATTGCCGTTGACCCGCATGTATTTCACACCCCGAACTGAAATATGTGGGGGTGAACCGGGGCTGGGGTCGGCGGACGGTGAACGGGTACCTGCGTCGGCGATGGGCCGCGATGACGGGTGGAGCCGGCGACCGACCGGTCCCATAACGTACCGTTTCCATCGTTGCGGTTGTACGCTGGCGGAATGGACGTACCAGTCAGCGCATTTCGAGCCGAGCTGAAGTCGTGGATCGAGCGCGCGAAGGACGGTGAACCCATCATCATCACCGATCGCGGAATCCCCGTGGCCAGGCTCAGTGGCATCGACGCCACCGACCTGGTCACCGAACTGGTCCGCGACGGGCACCTCACGGCCCCCGAGTCGCCGCGCGGTACGCTACCCGAGCCCGTGTCACCCGAGGCTGCGGATAGCCGCGGCGGCATCTTCGGACGTCGGCGGCGCTAGTCATGGCGCTGGTCTATTTCGACTCCGCCGCGATCCTGTCCCTCATCGTAGAGTCGCCGCGCACTCGTCTCGCCCGCCGGCTCTGGCACGGGGCCGACCTGATCGCGACGGCGCACGTGGCCCGCGTGCAGGTGCCTGCGGCTCTCGCGCAGGCACGCCGCGCCGGATTGATCGGCGAGGCCGGCCTTGACTCGTCCCTCGCCACCTGGCGCGGCGTCTTGGACGCCAGTTATGTGCTGGAAGCGGGGCCGGACTTGTCCGATCGCGCCGCAGGCCTCGTCCTGGAACACGATCTGCGGTCGGACGACGCCTGGCACCTGGCCGCCGCCGAGAAGCTGCTGAGCGGCGGCGGTATCGGGGCGCTGTGGGACGAGCGGCTGTCGCGTGCGGTGGCCGAACTCGGGCTGCGCAACGTCCACTAGCAGATCATCGCGAAACGGGAAGGCGGGTACTCATGCGCGCGGTCATTCAGCGGGCGCAAGGCGCGAGCGTGAGCGTCGGCGGCGAGGTCGTTGCTGCGGGTCAGGGGCAGGGCCTGGTGGTGCTCGTCGGCGTGACGCCGGGCGATACCACCGATGACGCCGACTACATTGCGCGCAAGGTGGCCGAACTGCGGATCCTGCGCGAGGAACTGAGTGCGAGCGATGCCGGCGCCTGGGTGATCGTCGTCTCACAGTTCACGCTCTATGCAGACGTGCGCAAGGGCCGCCGCCCGACCTGGAACAAGGCCGCGCCCGGCCCCGTTGCCGAGCCGCTTGTGGACGAGGTCGCCGCGCGGCTACGCGAGCGCGGACTCGACGTGAGCCAGGGCGTATTCGGAGCCGACATGCAGGTGAGCCTCGTGAACGACGGGCCGGTGACGATCCTGCTCGAATCGCCACCGAATACGGCAGGCGAGCGGTAAAAAGTCCCATTTGAGTCGGAAAACGAGTGCGACGCTTGACTGGTGTTGAGCATTCCCGAAACCCTGACCGAGCAAGACCACAACGCCATCAAGAAGGCGCTCGGCATTTCCCAGCCGTGGCGGTTCCTCGTGCAGGCAATGCTTGCGGGTGCCTACATCGGAGTGGCGGTGATCCTCATGATCTCCGCCTCCGGGCCGCTGCTCGAGGCGGGATCTCCGATCGTGAAGCTCGTGAATGGGCTCGTATTCGGCATCGCGCTCACCCTGGTCGTGGCGGCCGGGGGCGAATTGGTGACCTCGTCCATGATGACCCTGACGCAAGGCTGGGCGCGTCGTGCCATCGACGGCCGCCAGTGGACGACGACGCTGGCGTTCACGTTCTTCGCCAACCTCGCCGGGGCCTGGGTGTTCGCGGTGCTGGTGCGCCTTTCCGGTCTCACCGAAGGCGAGACCCCCGCCGGCAAGATGCTCATTGCCATGCTCGACGCGAAGGCTCACGAATCTTCGATGGAACTGTTCGCGCGCGGCGTGCTCTGCAACGTGCTCGTGTGCCTGGCCATCTGGTCCGCCACCAGGCTGAAGAGCGAGATGGCGAAGTTCACGATCATCTTCTGGTGCCTGTTCGCCTTCATCACCTCCGGGTTCGAGCACGTCGTCGCCAACATGACGACCTACTCGCTCGGCGTCCTTGAGGGAGTCGACAGTGCGACCGCGATCAACTACGCGCGCAACATGCTCGTCGTCGGGCTGGGCAACCTGGTCGGCGGTGTCATCGTGGGGCTTGCCTACGTGAGTTACGCGAAGCGACCCTCCGCAACGGATGCCCCCGTAGCGGCAAAGGTCGGCGCTCAGCGCTGAGTGCGCGGGGGTAACGCTCGACGCCGCCCGGCCGGCTCCTTAACGCACGAATGGCACCCGCTCGGGGTGCCATTCGGCCTCAGCTGGGATGGCAGATTATCAAGCGCGCCGCTTGTTCGCCGGTATCGCTGCTGCGTATTCGACGTACCCGATGAGAGTGGGTTACCTCGCGTGTGGGTATCTGTCATCCCCGTGTGCTGTTGTACTTACGAGCGTAGCACCTCGCTGTGATGCGCGCCACACTTCGCGCCAAGTTATCCGGACACACGGGCGCGGCGGAGGCCTCGTCCATCACGCGTCACCGACCGCCGCGTCGGCGAATTCGGCGGACGATGCGCCACGCCACCAGCGCCAGGATCGCGCTCGCCGCTGACGCCGTCAGCGCCGTGGCCGTACCGCGAGAGACGGGCAACTGGTGCCACAGTGAGACGGGCCGAACAAAGTTCAGCACGCCCCAGCCGCGCGATTCGGCCACCCTGCGAAGCGTGCGATCCGGATTGACCGCGTACGCGAAGCCGACCTCCTCCAGCATGGGCAGGTCAGTGCTCGAATCGGAGTAGGCGTACGAGCGTTCCAGATCGTATCCCTGGTTCTGCGCCAGCTGGCGGATCGCGAGCGCCTTGTTGTCGCCGTAGCAGTAGAAATCGATCTTGCCGGTGTATCTGCCGTCCGCGATCTCCATCCGGGTGGCGATCGCGTGATCGGCGCCGATGGCCGCGGCGATCGGCTCCACGAGTTCAGCGCCGGAGGCCGAGACGATCACGACATCGCGCCCTGCAGCGTGGTGCTCAGCGATGAGTTCCACCGCCTCGGAGTAAACGTAGGGATCGATGAACTGGTTCAGCGTCTCGCCGACGATCGCGGACACCTGCGCCACGTCCCACCCGGCGACCAGGTCGGAGAGGTACGCGCGCATGCGCTCCGTCTGGTCCTCGTCGGCGCCGGCGATCATGTAGAGGAAGTGGGCGTAGGCGCTGCGCAGCACAGACCGGCGGTTCATCAGGCCCTGGGCGAGGAACGGGCGCGAGAACGCCGCGGCGCTGGACGTGGCGATGATCGTCTTGTCCAGGTCGAAGAATGCGGCGGTCCTGCGCGTGTTCACAACCCGAGCCTAGCCAACCTCGCGGACTAGAGTCGCGGCCGCTACCTGAATATCGCCCTTCCGGACGAGTAATTCGCTCTGCGCACGCGAGGGCTTAACTTTTCCACATCCCCGTTTTCAGATCCCCCGGAGGTTCTTCGCGTCGCACGCTTGCGTTATGACGCATTCCCTGACGGCAGTGGTGGGCGCCCGCGGTGGCCTGGGCGCTTCGACGCTCGCGCTTCATCTCGCCGGCGCGCTGGGCGCTGTGGCGGTCGATGTGCATCCCGGCGGAGGGCTGGAGATCCTGGCCGGGATCGAGAGCGAAGCTGGCGTTCGCTGGCAGGACCTGGGCGGCGGGGACGAGGCTCTCGACGGCGAGCGAATCAGGGCGAATCTTCCGCGATGGCGCGGGGTGCCCGTGCTGAGCACCGCCCACCTAACTCCCGGGCGCGATCCGGGAGAGGTTCGATGCGCCATCGATGCCCTTGTGGCCGCAGGGCCGGTGGTGCTCGACGCATCGCTCGCGGACATCGGTGGACGCGGCGGGCCAATCCGGCCGGAGTCGAATGCGGCGCTCGTGATCCTGAGCGGCCACGACGTGCAGTCGGTCGCACGCGGACGTCAGTTGATCGCCGCCTGGAGCGCTACGCGGCATGTGGTCCTGCGCGCACATCCACGCATGAGCGTGAGTCCGAGTCAGGTCGCGACAGGCCTGGGAACTTCGATTCGAGCCTTTGTCCGGCACTGTCCGGCGCTCGTCGCCGCAGCCGAGGCGGGGGTCGGCCCCGCGACGTCCAAACCCCGCTGGAAGTCCCCGCCGAAGACGAGTTTGCGCGCCGCGGCGCCGGATCGAGTCGCCGCGCTCCTCGCCACCGCCCTGGGGCAGTGGTGATCCGCATGCAGGGGCGGGCATCGCAGTTGGCCGACGTGGTGCGACGCGAGCTGGCGAGTGCCAACGAGCCACTCAACTACGCGTCGGTGCGAGCGCGCGTCGCATCGCACACGATCACGGTGACGCAGGGCGAGCAATCGCGCCTCATCGACCAGGTTTGGGGCGAACTCACAGGCGCAGGGCCGCTGCAGCGCGTGCTCACACTGCCCGGCGTCACCGACGTGCTGGTCAACGGCGCGGAGGAGATCTGGCTGGACCGCGGCGACGGACTCGAACGCGCGGACCTCGATCTCGGTTCCCCCGCGGAGGTCCGATCGCTCGCCGTTCGCCTTGCAGCCAGCGCCGGCCAGCGACTCGATGATGCCTCGCCCACCGCCGACGGCCAGTTGGCCGACGGTACCCGACTGCATGCGGTGCTCGCTCCGATTGCCGACGGCCCCGCCGTGATCTCCCTGCGCGTCGTGAGGCGTCATCCTTGGTCCCTGGCGGACCTCGTCGAACGCGCAATGATTCCCCGTGAGTGGGAAGAGCTACTCGTCGCGCTCGTCACGGCGAAAGTCGGCATCCTCGTATCCGGTGCCACGGGGACGGGGAAATCGACGCTCATGGGTGCTCTGCTCGCTCTTCTAGATCCGGCTGAACGCCTGATCGTGATCGAGGAGACCCGCGAGCTGTGCATCGACCACGCCCATGTCGTGACGCTGCAGGCCCGGCGTGCGAACGCGGAGGGTGCCGGCGAGGTCGGCCTGTCCAGGCTCGTGCGCGAGGCCCTGCGCATGCGGCCGGATCGGATAGCCGTGGGGGAGGTCAGAGGCGCTGAACTCGGCGAGATGCTCACGGCATTCAACACCGGTCACGAGGGCGGGATCGGCACGATTCATGCGAACGCCGCGAGCGACGTTCCCGCGAGGCTGGTCTCCCTCGGCCTCATCGCGGGGGTTCCCGAGCCGGTGCTCATCGATCAGGCGATGGCGGCGCTGCGCGTGGTGTGCCACGTGCAACGCACATCGAGCGGTACACGGCACATACGCGAAATCGGGCTACTCGAATCCTCGGAGCAAGCCGGGCGTGCCCGGTTGCGGGTCGATCCGGCCCTGAGCTGGAACGGCGAGGGGGAGCCTCGAAGGGGCCCAGCATACGAGCGCCTGGTCGAACTCCTCCGAGGTGGGACGCGATGATCGCCGGGGCGCGGATCGCGATGGTGGCAGAGCGGGCGCAGGGCGCCGGCACCCAGGCGACGAGCGATCTGACGGTCCTACTCGCGGGTGTCGCGGCCGCCTTGCGAGCGGGCAACTCGCCCGCAGAATCCTGGCGGCGGCGCCGCGTGCGGCTCACTGCCGACGGCGTTCCCATTCCCATGGACATCGTGCGGGCGGTCTCCGACGGTCCCGGCCCTACCATGCGGCGAGTATGGGCGCGCGCGGCCATCTCGGCACCGGATCGCGATGCGGACGGCAGAGTCCGCCAGGCGGTCGCGATTGCGACCGTGTGCGCCATCGCGAACGAACTCGGCTCGCCACTCGCTGAGGTTCTCGACGAGACCAGTGCCTCTATCCTCGTCTACCAGCAGGGTGTGGCCGCCCGCCGTGGCGCCCTGGCCGGCCCGCGCATGAGCGCCAGGGTACTGATGTGGCTGCCGCTTGGCACGTGCGCGCTGGGCGCCCTCTTCGGGGCCAGCCCGTGGCGCGTACTGCTGGATGGCGGTATCGGGACGCTCTCCCTCATGGCGGGACTGTTAGCTATGCTGATCGGCCGTGCCTGGGTGGCACGGCTCGTGGCGAGGGCAACTACTCCCGGCGGGCCGGTCCGGGGAACCGGACCCCCATGAGGGCGGTGATGGAGTGGATCGCGGCGAAACGCGCATCGGCGCTCCCCGACCTGATCGGCGAATCGGCAACCCATCCGGGTGGGGCCGACTTCGACCGTCCCGGCTACCTGCTTGGGCACGCGCCCTGCGGCATCCTCGAGGACGAACTGGTGATCACCGTCGTCCTGTCGGCGGTGCACTCGGGTACGCCGCTCCTGCGCGCGCTGGACGCGGCGGGCAGGAATCTCGATGCCCCGCACGGAGCGCAACTCACTAGATTCGTCGCGCAGGTCGGTGCGGGCGCATCGTGGGACGACGCCACCGCCACCGCCTCGGGCGTCATCAAGCACATCCTCGTCGCGCTGGGCCCTGCCTGGCATCAGGGAGCGAGCGCGCGTTCCTCCCTGCTCCGCTTGGCTGGCCAGGCTCGGGATACCTCGTCAGCCGAGGCCGCCACCGCCGCGGCGCAACTTGGAGTCCGTCTCGTGTTGCCGCTCGGCCTGTGTTTTCTTCCCGCATTCGCCCTCATCGGCCTGTTGCCGCTCGGCCTGGGACTTGCCGCTCCGCTCTAGGACGAGTTCTCCGCCGACCGCTCGCAGTACCGGCGATCGCGAAGCAGAACTTCTCCACAGGGGCGTTCTCACCGAGAAAGGGCTCCGAGCTCGGAGCAACATCGCACTACGCCCAGCAGGCGAGGATCCCTGCGGATCATCGCCGGGAACGATCACGAATCAGGAATGGGAGAAGACAATGAGTACGCAACTTCACACCGCGGACCCCGACGGGGAGAACGAACCGATTGCCGCACACGGGGATTTCCCGACCGGACTCGGGCGCTGCCACACGATCACCACGCATCGGCGTGCAGCGGGAACAGCAATGGCCTGGGCCACGGCGAAGCATCCTCGCGGCGGCGATGGTCGATTCCGTCACGCCTGGCACGAGATGCGCGAGCACGCGGATCGAGGGCTGGCCACCGCCGAGTATGCGATCGCAACGATCGCCGCCGCAGGGTTCGCCGGCCTGCTGATCGTCGTGCTCAAGTCGGGAACCGTGCGGACGTTGCTGGAGGGCATTGTCCAGTCCGCCCTCAACGTCTGACGACCGTGCAACCAGCGGCAACACAATCGAGCGGACGTCGCCCCGCCTGCCTGGGCTTCGCTCGCGACGGAACGGACGAGGGGAGTGCCACGGTGGAACTCGCCGTGGCACTCCCGGCGGTCGTCCTCGCCCTGATGCTCCTGCTATGCGTGGCGAAGGTGGGGACGGCACGCGTGGCGGCCGAACGTGCCGCCGCCACGGCGGCACGGCTTGTCGCGATTGGGACGAGCCCGGCTGAGGTGACAAATGCGGTCCAGCGAGCGGGTGGCCGTGGCGCGAGCGTGTCGACTCGAGTCGAAGCGGGCTGGGCAACCGCAGAGGTTTCCATTCCGATCGTCGCCACGTGGGGAACCTGGCAGGTTGTCGCCGAACAGTCGATGCCGACGGAGGAGTATCTCGTCGGTTTTCCTATCGATTCCGCAGTTGCCAACGCCTCCCCAGGCGAGGATTCCCCATGACCGTCATTGCGGCTGTCCTCGTGGCGGCGGCCGTGGCGCTGAGCGGACTCCTCGCCGTCGTGGGCGGCGGTAACGCCGAGGTGGTACGCGCTCAGGGCACGGCCGAACTCGCGGCGCTGGCGGCGGCGACGGCAGCCCTCGGCGATCACCTCGCGCCGTGTGATGCGGCCGCTGGGGTGGCAACTCGGGCGCGGCAGTCTCTCGATGAATGCGCCATGGAATCCCGTGGGCACGCGATCATAGAGGTTCGCGGCGATGGGATGAGCCAAGCGGTGGAGGCGCGAGCAGGGCCGGCCCAGTACGACTGACGGCATTTCGCCGATCAGGCCTCACTGCCATTCGAGGTCGTTGCGGTGCCAGCGCTTGCCTCGGCGTCGCTCGCGGGTAGAGCCTCGCAGACGGCCCGCAAGAGCTTGAGGGCACCGATCTTGTGCAGGGGCGAGTTACCGTTACCGCACTTGGGCGATTGCACGCAGGCGGGACAGCCTGCCTTGCAGGTGCAGCGCTCGATCACCTCGGCCGTCGCCTCGAGCCACGTCCGGGCGAGGTGGAAGGCGCGCTCGGCGAACCCTGCACCGCCCGCAGCCCCGTCGTGGAGGAAGATCGTGGCGGTGTCGGTCTGCTCGTGCCACGCCGTCGACAGGCCGCCGATGTCGGTACGGTCGCACGTCGCCAGGAGCGGCAGCACGCCGATAGCCGCGTGCTCGGCCGCGTGCAGTGCGCCGGGGATATCGGCGCGCGCCAGCCCCAGCGAGTCGATCATCGTGGCGGACATGGTCCACCACACCGCCGCGGTCTCCAGCGATCGCTCCGGCAGTTCCAGCGGCCACCGGCCCAGCGGAATGTTGTCGAGATTCCGCTTGCGTTCGAACTCGATCACCTGCGAGGTGACCAGCACGTCGCCTAAGTTCCAGGTGAGGTCACCGCTCGCCGATGCGGACGTCCGGGTGGTCTGCAGAATCTCCATGCGCGTCACCGATCTGGCCCAGGTGTGATAGTCCACACCTGCGCGGCGTACCGCCGCCACATGATCGCTCGGCTCGTACCAGAGCACCTGGAAGGTCTGGCCCTGGTGGACGTAGATAGCGCCCGCATGGACCGCGCTGTCCGCCCCTGCTGCGTCAATCGTCCCGATGACGGTCCCGCTGTCCTCCTCGATGATCGTGACGGTCCCGTCGCCAGCGCCGCGCAGGTCGGTGAGCGCGGTCGCGGGTTCGGCCGGCTGCCAGAACCAGCGCGATCCGCGTTTGCGCAGGAATCCGCCCGCAGTGAGTTCGTCCACGACGCGCTGTGCCGAGGTCCCGAATCTCGTCAGATCCTCGGCAGTGAGTGGCAGTTCCGACGCCGCCGCGCACAGGTGAGGCCCGAGGACGTATTGGTTCGACGGGTCGAGCACGCTCGCCTCGACCGGTTCTCCGAACAGCGACTCGGGGCGGTCCAGCAGATAGTTGTCGAGCGGGTCCTGGCGGGCCACGAGGATGACGAGCCCGGCCCTCCCCGCCCGGCCCGCTCGTCCCGCCTGCTGCCAGATCGACGCGCGAGATCCGGGCCAACCGGCGATGATCGTCGCGTCCAGCCCGGAGATGTCGATACCCAGTTCCAGCGCGTTCGTCGTTGCCAGGGCGCGGATCTCCCCCGAGGAGATCGCGGCTTCGAGAGCCCGCCGCTCTTCGGGGAGGTAGCCGCCCCGGTAGGCCGAGATCCGGCGCCCGCTCTGGCCCGCCAGTTGCGCAGTGTCGCGGGCGACCGCCGCCACGGTCTCGGCGCCCCGGCGGGAGCGGGTGAAGGTCAGCAGGCGCGCCCCGAGTCGGACGAGTTCTCCCGTGAGCATCCCGGCCTCCGCTATCGCGGACCTGCGCACGTTGTCACCGCCCTGCGGCAGGGAACCGCCGGGTGCATCGCCGTCCAAGTCTGCGTCGGAATCGGCTAGCGCCTCGCCGGCCGCGATCGCCTCCGGGTCTACGACGATGGGCGGCTGCCACAGTGCGAAGACTCGATCCCCGGTGGGGGCGGAATCGGCATCCACGACCACGATCCGATCGCGTACGACGCCGGTCAGGGCGGAAGCGGTCAGCGCAGGATCCGCGCTCGTGGCGCTCGCGATCACAAACGTCAGCGGCGGATCGGTGGGCTGGGCATAGTGCGCGGCCACGCGCTGTAGGCGGCGCAGGACGAGGGCGAGATGCGCGCCGAAAAGGCCGCGGTAGGCGTGGGCCTCGTCCACGATCACGTATCGCAGCGAGCGCAGCAGCCTGGTCCAGCGTTCGTGGTTCGACAGCAGCGTGAAGTGCAGGAAATCGGGATTCGTCAGCACGATGTCGCTGTGCGCCCGTATCCAGTCGCGTGCCTCGAACGGTGTATCGCCGTCGCAGGCATCGGCCGTGACGTCATCGACCTCAGACGCGCGCAGCAGTTCGCGCAGCGATGTGAGCTGGTCTGCCGCGAGCGCCTTGGTGGGCGAGAGGTAGATCGCGCTCGCACCACCCAGTTCGCTGATGCGATTCAGCGACCGATCCCGCTTCGAGGCGCGGATGGTGCTGAGGACGGGTAGCCAGTACGCCAGTGACTTACCCGACCCGGTCCCCGTTGCGAGCGCCGTGACGCGACCCGCCTTGATCGCCTCGGCGCCGGAGACCTGATGGCGCCACGGTCGCCCCACGCCGCGACGGTCTAGGCCAGCGACGATGTCCTCGTCCGCCCACGTGGGCCAGTCCGCGAACTCGCCCGCCCGGCCCGGAACGAACTCCACGTGGCGCACCTGGCCCGCCTCGCCGGTGCGGACGCGGAGCGCGCTCAAGAGTTCATCTGCCTGGGTCATCGCCCACTATCGTGGCACGGTCGCGCCGTCGTTAACGCGCGCAGACCGATTCGGGCGTCTCGGCGACCGGCGGGCTTGGTGCCCGCGCCGCGTGCCGCTCGCTACGGACTCGGCTCGCTACGGACTTGGCCCGCTGCGATCCGCCGCGCCCGCGCGCCGGACCCATGCGGTGCCAGACGTTTCCTGCGGTCCGACGCGACCGCGAGCCGCGCAGACACGCCGGGTTCGCTACGTCAGTCGGCGCGGATTTCGGCTCCGAATGCCGTGCGCACCGTTTGTCAAGGGTCGAAGGTAGGAACCCACCGGACCCATGAGGGTCCAATATCTAGTAACAACGATGTAATTCGCCACTAGATGTTGTGGTTGAGCCGCAATGGGCCGTCGTTCCGTCGCACCTGACAAGACAGGAGTACGTCATGGGATCAGTTCGTCCTTCCGCGCCAGCCAAGGCTGGGAACCAGAACCTCGTAGATGTCCGCGAAACCATGCGCGAATACCTCGATCAGACGGACTGGCGAGTGAACGCGAATGCCAACCAGGGGTACTCACTCGGCGGCCTCATCCTCAACACTGCGGGCAAGGTCACGGCCAACTACTGGTTGTCCGAGGTCTATCCCCCTGAGGTCGGGCAGGCGCACCGCGACGGCGCCTATCACATCCACGACCTCGACGTTTTCGGCGGCTACTGCGCCGGGTGGTCCCTCAAGAACCTGCTCCAGCAAGGATTCAACGGCGTTCCCGGCCGCGTCGAGTCGAACCCGCCCAAGCACATGTCGTCAGCGGTGGGTCAGGTGGTCAACTTCCTCGGCACGATGCAGAACGAGTGGGCCGGCGCGCAGGCGTTCTCGTCCTTCGACACGTACATGGCGCCGTACGTGCGCAAGGACGACATGAGCTACGAGGAGATTCGTCAGAACATCCAGGAACTCATCTACAACCTCAACGTTCCCTCGCGCTGGGGCACCCAGACGCCGTTCACCAACCTCACCTTCGACTGGACCTGCCCGGCCGACCTGCGCGACGAATACCCGCTGATCGACGACAAGGTCATGGACTTCACCTACGGCGAGCTGCAGCACGAGATGGACCTCATCAACCGCGCCTACATCGAGGTGATGACCGAGGGAGACGCCTCCGGACGAGTCTTCACGTTCCCCATCCCGACCTACAACATCACCGAGGACTTCCCCTGGGAGTCCGCCAACGCCGCCCGCTTGTTCGCCATGACCGCCAAGTACGGGCTGCCGTACTTCCAGAACTTCATCAACTCGGATATGAACCCCGGGGACGTGCGGTCCATGTGCTGCCGCCTCCAACTCGATCTGCGCGAACTCCTCAAGCGCGGCAACGGCCTGTTCGGATCGGCGGAGCAGACCGGCTCCATCGGTGTCGTCACGGTCAACTGCGCCCGCCTCGGCTACCAGCACGCGGGCGACGAGCCCGGCCTGTACGCGGCGCTCGATCGGCTGCTCGACCTGGCCAAGACCTCGCTCGAACTCAAGCGCACCACCGTCCAGCACTACATCGACAACGGGCTCTTCCCGTACACCCGCCGCTACCTCGGCAACCTCAACTCCCACTTCTCCACCATCGGCGTCAACGGCATCAACGAGATGATCCGCAACTTCACCTCCGACGCCTACGACCTCACGGCGCCGGAAGGGCACGCAATGGCCGTGCGGCTGCTCGATCACGTGCGCTCCCGCATGGTCGAGTTCCAGGAGGAGACGGGCAACCTCTACAACCTGGAGGCCACCCCGGCGGAGGGCACCACGTACCGGTTCGCCAAGGAGGACCGCGCGCGCTTCCCCGGCATCCTGCAGGCGGGGACAGATCAGAATCCGTACTACACCAACTCCTCCCAGTTGCCCGTCGCCTACACGGACGACCCCTTCGAGGCGCTCGAACGCCAGGAGGAGTTGCAGGGCAAGTACACCGGCGGCACGGTGCTGCACTTGTACATGTCGGAGAAGATCTCGTCCGCCGAGGCCTGCCGCAACCTCGTTCGCCGCTCCCTGGCCAACTTCCGGCTCCCCTACATCACGATCACCCCGACCTTCTCCGTCTGCCCCAGCCACGGCTACCTGGAAGGCGAGCAGCAGACGTGCCCCAAATGCGCGCTGCAGCACCCCGATCGCGAACCGCAGGTGTGCGAGGTGTGGACCCGTGTCATGGGCTACCACCGGCCTGTCGCCTCCTTCAATGTCGGGAAGAAGGGCGAGTTCTACGAGCGGACCCCGTTCCAGGAGGCGGCGGCGAACGAGCACGCGTCGGCGCTCGCCACTCGGGCATAGGGAGGTGGCATGCCAATCGCGGACGAGATAGCGATCGCCGGATGGTCAAAGCTGTCCACGTGCGACTGGCCGGACAAGCTCGTGGCGACGCTGTTCCTGCAGGGCTGTCCCTGGCGCTGCACGTACTGCCACAACTTCACGATCCTCGACCCGCGGCAACCCGGAAAGGTCGCGTGGAGCGAGGTGCGGCTATTGCTGGGCAAGCGTCGCGGGCTACTGGACGGCGTCGTCTTCTCCGGCGGCGAACCGACCCGCCAGGCGTGCCTACCAGCCGCGATGCGGCATGTGCGCGCGCTCGGCTACGGGGTGGGGCTGCACACGGGCGGGGCGTTCCCCAAGCGCCTCGCTGCCGCCCTGCCCTACACCGATTGGGTGGGCCTCGACATCAAAGCGACACCCGACAAGTTCGACCAGATCACCAGGCGGCAAGGGAGTGCTCGTCCGGCCTACGAATCGCTGGAACTGGTACTGGCCGCGGGGGTCGACGTCCAGGTCCGCACCACGGTTGACCCGACTGTTCTGTCTACGGCCGATGTGGAGCGGCTCACCGCGCTGCTGCGCGATGAGTACGGGGTAACCGACCACGTGCTGCAGACGGTTCGGCCGGACGGTACGACGGACGAGTACCGCTGCGCGCTCGCGGCCGCGATGAGTTTCCAGGAGCCGCAACTGGGCCTCGGCCAGGTGGTTCTTCGCGACTGATTGACGCTCGCGCCACAGCGTCCGGGCAAGTGCCGGGAATCGTACCTAGAACTTCAGGTCGGGAAAGTCGAACGGCTCCTCGGGCGCGCGCGCATTGTCCTGCCAATTGGACGCGGGCTGCTGGTAGGGCGGCTGAGGCGGAACGGCGCGTTGCGTGGGCACCGAGGGGCCTGCGGAAACTGGCGGGACGGGACCGTGAAGCGGAAGCGGTGGGATCGTGCTCTGCGGCGGAGTCTTGAGGCTGACGTCGTGTGTGGCGCGGACGGCCACCGGTCCCGCGGTCGCTCCCAGCTCGGAGTCGATCAACCGCTGGTGCCAGTAGTCCGTGCTGCCTTCTCCCGCGCGGTTCGCCTCCCGGATCCTGCGGGTGACCGCACCCGCTGACGTCCGCGCGCGCGACGGGCGCGCGCGCCGAAAGCCATCGGCTACGTCGCGGCAATCACCTCAGCGCCAGCCCGCAGCGGGGGCAACGTGCTTGACGATGTTCTCCAGCAGGGCGGCGTTGTAGTCGACTCCCAACTGGTTCGGCACGGTCACGAGCACCGTATCGGCCTCCTGGACTGCGGCATCGCGCGCGAGTTCCTCCGCGATCACGTCGGGCTCGCCGATGTATGACTTGCCGAATCGGGCGATCTGACCCACGTCGATATAACCGACCTGCTCCGAATCCTGTTCACTCCGGCGGCCGAAGTAGTGCCGGTCCACGTCGGATACCAGCGGGATGATGGAGCGCGACACAGATACGCGCGGCGTGCGACCCCAGTCGGCGGCGGCGAAGGCCTCGCGGTACATGTGGATCTGCTCTGCCTGGAGCTCGTCGAACGGGACCCCGGTGTCCTCGGTCAGGAGCGTCGAACTCATCAGGTTCATGCCCAGTTCCGCCGTGCGGATGGCTGAACCCCGAGAACCGGACCCCCACCAGATGCGATCGCGCAGGGTCTGCGAGCGAGGCTCGATGGCTACTGCGCCCGTGACCCCCGTTCGAGCGGGATCCGACTGCGCCAGCTTCGCGCCGGAGATGGCCGCGAGGAAAGCATCGGTGTGCCGCATTGCCATGTCCTCGTCCGTGGTGCCGGCGGGCGGGACGTTCCCGAACACGCGGTACCCGTCCACCACCGTCTCGGGGGAGCCTCGTGAGATACCGAGTTGCAGCCGTTCACCACTGAGCAAATCGGCCGCGGCCGCCGTCTCGGCCATGTAGAGCGGGTTCTCATAGCGCATGTCGATCACGCCCGTGCCGATCTCGATGCGGCTGGTCCGCGCCCCGATTGCCGTCAGCAGGGGGAACGGCGAGGCGAGCTGACGAGCGAAATGATGCACCCGGAAGTAGGCGCCATCGATCCCGACCTCCTCGGCGGCCACCGCGAGTTCAACGCTCTGGCGGAGCGCCTCGGCTCCGGTGCGGGTCAGGGAGCGCGGGTGCAAGTGACCGAAAGACAGGAATCCGATTTTCTTCACTTAACCCAGAGCACTTCGCCGGGGCGAAGTATTCCCCGCCCCGCGCCACCGCCTAGGCTGAAACCATGACTGCCCGGCGCGAACTGATCTCGGCCCGCGACCTCGGTTTCGCGTATCCGTCCGCCCAGATCCTGACGGGCGTCTCGTTCCACCTCGTCGAGGGCGGCCGGATCGGGATCGTCGGCGAGAACGGGGCGGGAAAGACCACGCTCCTGCGACTGCTGGCGGGCGAGCTTGAACCGAGTGCGGGCACAGTCGCCGCGCGCGGCACGTTGACCTATGTCCCACAGGACCTCGACCCGGGCGATAGGACCACCCGGGACCTCGTCCTTGAATCCCTAGCCGATGTGCGCGCCGCGGCCGCCGAACTTCAGGAAGCGATGGCGGACTTCGACCATCTCACCGGCGATCTGACGGAACTAGCCGCCGTCACGCGGCGGCTCGAATGGCTTGCGCCCTGGGATTCGGAACGCCGCACGCAGCAGTATCTGACCCGTCTCGACGCTCCCGCGGAGCACGACCGGCGGCTTGACGGGCTCTCCGTGGGCGAACGCTACCGGGTCAGGCTCGCCTGCGCGCTGGCTCGCCGCGACGACGTGCTGCTGCTCGACGAGCCCACCAATCACCTCGATGACGCCGCGATCGACTTCGTAACCGGCGTCCTACATGACTGGCCCGGCGCTGTCGCGATGGTCACTCACGACCGCAAGCTGCTGGATGACGTCGCGACGCAATACCTCGACCTCAGCCCGTCCCGCACAGGCACCCCGCAGTGCTACGGGGCCATCGGCTACGAGCGATTCCGCCAGGCCCGCGACACCGAACTCGTCCGATGGCGCCGTCAATACCAGGCGCAGCGCAGACGCGAGGCCCACCTGGAGCGGGTGCGCGACCGATCGTACGAGGGCCTCTCGGACGAATGGCGCCCGCCCAAGGGCAGCCAGAAGCACCGCCGCGGAACCCGCGCACGCACCCACGTCAGGGCCGCCGACCGTCAACTGGAACGCATTGAGGCGGATTCGATCCCCGTTCCCCAGCCGCCGCCGGAGTTCGCGCTGCCCGCCTTGCCCGCGCACCCGCCAGGGCAGGATCGAGCGCGGCCGTTGCTGCGTGCGGTGGTCGACCGTCCGCTCGGAACACGCGGCGGCTCATCGATCCTGTCGGAACTTGTCGGCACCCCGCTTGAGATAGCCGCCGGTGAGCGGCTGCTCGTGACCGGGCCCAACGGCTCGGGGAAATCGACTCTCCTGCGCCTGCTGGCCGGGCAGATCGTGCGTGACCAGGTCCGCCTGGAGCGGGCGGAGGGAGTTCGTGTGGGAGTGCTCGTCCAAGACGGCCCGCTACGGGAGCCCGAATCCTCCGCGACGACGGGCGAGGACGAGGCCACCCGAGAGGTCTACCGGCTACTCGCCGAGGGCGGGCTGGATCCCGCCGAGATCGTGCCCGCCTACTCGACCGGACTGTTGGCGCCGGAGCAGATGTCGGTCCCGCTGGCGGAACTCTCGACCGGGCAGCGGCGCCGCTTCGAGTTGATCCGGGCGCTCATCGCCGCGCCGCACATCCTGATCCTGGACGAGCCGACCAACCACCTCTCCATCGACCTGGTCGACGAGCTCAGCGCGGCACTTCGCGAGACGCCAGCGGCAGTGATCGTGGCGAGCCACGACCGGCGGCTACGCGCGGACTTCGCGCACTGGCCGCGCCTCGAGCTCGGCTCCGGCTAGTGCCTGCGGGCGTAACGCACGTCACGCCGATCCCCGTCTGAATCGCCGAGGCGTGGGCGTAGGCTCGAAATCATGCGTGGTGAGTACAAGGTTCCCGGCGGGAAGCTCGTGGCCGTCGACCTCGATGTGACTGGCGACCGGCTCGTGGACGTGCACGTCAGCGGCGATTTCTTTCTCGATCCGGACGAGGCGCTCGCCGTCATCGACCGGGCTCTCGTAGGGCAGAGCGCAGACGCTCCGTCGGGCGCGCTCGCCGCAGCGATCACGGAGGCCATTGCCAGAGCCGAGCAGGATGCGGCGTTCGGCGTGCCGGTGACGATGGTCGGCTTCGACGCCCACGCGGTTGCGATGGCGGTGCGCCGCGCGCTCGGGCATGCCTCGGGTTGGCAGGACCACACTTTCGACTTTCTCGACACGGGCACGATGCCGCCGCCCTGGCACGCCGCGCTGGACGAGGTCCTCGGCGAGGAGACGGCAGCCGGGCGGCGCGGGCCGAGCCTGCGCTTCTGGTATTGGGACTCCGCAGCCGTCGTGATCGGCTCGTTCCAGTCGCTGCGCAACGAGGTCGATGCGGAGGCGGCACGCGAACTGGACGTCGAGGTCGTGCGGCGGATCTCCGGGGGCGGGGCGATGTTCATGGAGGCGAACAACTGCATCACGTTCTCGCTCGTGGTGCCCGCCTCACTGGTGGATGGCATGAGCTTTGAGCAGTCGTATGCCTTCCTGGACGATTGGGTGCTCGAGGCACTCGGCAGCGTCGGGGTGCAAGCGCGCTACGCGGGGCTCAACGACATCGCGTCCCCGGCGGGGAAGATCGCGGGCGCCGCGCAGAAGAGGTTCGCGCCGCGCGATGGCGGGCCGGGCGCGGTGCTTCACCACGTCACGATGGCCTACGACATCGATGCGGACAAGATGCTGCAGGTACTGCGGATCGGTCGCGAGAAACTGAGCGACAAGGGGACCAAAAGCGCCAACAAGCGCGTCGATCCCGTCCGCTCGCAGACGCACCTCCCCCGGGACGAGGTCATCGCCAAGTTCCTCGACACCTTCCGCGCTCGCTACCCGACTGTCGACGGCGAGCTGACCGCGGCCGAGTTGTCGCGCACCGACGAACTGATGAGATCGAAGTTCCGCAGCCCGGAGTGGACCGCCCGAGTGCCGTAGTGGATCTCGCGCGCAGCGGCCCCGCGATCTACTCGCCCTCTGCCTGCCAGGCGTAGTCCATCTGCCGGGCGACCCTGGTCGGCAAACCGGGATCCGCCAAACCCGTGAGGTGAAGCGCCAGATCGATGCCGGCCGAGATGCCCGCAGAGGTGAAGATTCGCCCCTGCTGCACCCACCGCAGTCCCCCGACCACGGTCAGGCCGGGGTAGCGAGCGGCGAGTTCGGCCTGGTCCTCCCAGTGCGTTGTCACGGTCTGGTTGGTGAGGATTCCCGCTTCGGCCAGCAGGAACGCGCCCGTGCAGACGGAGGCCACGATCGGTGTGGACGAGCGCTCGGCGATCCATTCGATCACGCGCGGGTCTCGTTCAACCTCGGCGGTGACCCCACCCGGGACCAGCAGGAGGCTGAACGGCGGCGCATCGGCGATGGTCGTATCGGCCGTCAGTTTGAGCCCGCCGCGAGCCACGACGACCGCGCGCTCCGGGTAGGCGGAGACGAGCGTCACCTTGATTGCTTCGGGGTCGCGGTCCTTGCCTTGCAGGCGAGCCGCCACCGAGAAGACCTCGAACGGTCCGCAGGCATCGAGGACCTCCACCTCGTCAAAGATCAGGATGCCGATATGCATGAGCCAACCATAGCGAGGCGTTCCGTCCGACCCGGCGACCCTCCTGAACCGGATCGGGCGATATCAACTCTGCGCGCTGGTCGCATGGATGCCGGAACGCGGGCTACGGACGACGCCATAGCCAACGAGCGCGCCGGACAAGAGCGTCAGGGTGAGCGCGGCAAGGGTGATTCCGTGCCGGAACCCGGCGGCCTGCTGCGCACTGAAGTCGGCCGCCGCCATCGAACCGGCGAAGACGGCCGCGAGGATGGTGCCGCTCACGGCGATCCCTATCCCAATGGCGACCTCGCTGGAGGTGTCGACGAGCGCCGCTCCGATGGTGGTGCGATTCTCCGGCAGGCCGCGCATCACGTTCGTGCCGGCCACCACGCCGACCACGCGCATGCCCGCCGCGACGAGGACGAGGGCCACTGCGACCCAGATGTAGCCGAGTCGTCCGAGCGCGGCATACACGGCGAGCCCGCACACCACCGCGCTGGCGCTCAGCCATGCCGTCCTGGAGAAGCCGAATCGGGAGATCGGGGGCGTGATGAGCGCGCAATCGGTCGTCGCTGAACAGCCTGAAGGCGAGGGCTAGCGATCCTGGGGTCGTCATCGCAGCCGCTACGCCCATGACGGCGCGGATCGCGATGAGTTGCCACGCAGTGGTGACGAGGATCGTGGCGGCGCTGGCCAACGCGAGCAGCACGAGCCCGACGAGCATGATCGAGCGCCGTCCGACGCGATCGGCCAGCGGGCCGAAGACGAGCATTAGCCCGCCGAAGGTCACCGCATACGCCCCGACCACCCATTGCAACGTGGTCGTCGAGGCGGTGACATCCCGCCCGATGGTCGGCAGGGCAACATTCAGGATCGAGTTCCCCTAGAGGACCGGTTCGCGGGTCTCGCGGAGCAGGTCGCGATGCAGATATCGCGCGTAACCGTCCGGAGCGCGCGCGTCTCGTCGCCCCGAGGTGAGCACGTCCGCCTCGGCGGAGGCGACCACCGTGATCGCGGGTAGGGCCCGGATGCGGGCAACCAGATTGACGTCCTCGTGCACGCGGTCCCGCCCGAATCCGCCAGCGGCGAGGTATGACTGGGCGCGCATGCCCAGGTTCGCCCCATGAACGTGGCCATTGGGGTGATCGAGGTTCCTCGTGGCCTGCCAGGCGACGATCTGCTCCGCTGACAAGTCGGTAGGATCCGGCCGCACGGTTCCGATCACCAGGTCGGCTCCGCGATTCGCGAGGGCCACCTGGCTGATGATCCAGTTGGGCGGAACCTCCGAGTCGGCGTCCGTGCAGGCGATCCACGTCGCTTCTGGCGGCGCCATCGAAGCCGCCAGCCCTCGGCGTATCCCGTGGGCCCGTGCGGCGCCGACCGAGTTGGCGCGGATGTGTTCGACGCGCAATCCTTCCACGCGGGAAGACTTCACTTGAGCGGCCGAATCGTCCGTGCAGTCATCTAGGACGATGACCACGTCGACACTCATCCCGGCGCGTTGCGCTGGCTGTCGCGCCGCGCCGATCGACGCGATGCAGCGTGGCAGAAGTTCCGCCTCGTCGTGCGCTGGGACGGCAATGAGCACATGCCGGATGGCTCTCACAGGAGGCCCGTCCGCATCGCCACGGAGCGCTCGTCGGTGCTGAACAGGTCGAGCAGGAAGTCCTCTTCGCGGTGCCGGACCATGGGTCGTATCGGCAAGATGTCGCTCACGATGGCGTGCACCTCATCGCCCGAAAGCGGATAGTCGGCTACGGGATGCCGCCAGTGGCACAGCACCAGCGAGCCACCGGGAGCAAGTAGAGCCGAGATTGTGCCTGCGAATCGTTGCAACTCCGCCACCGCCAGATAATATCCGACCTCCGAGATCACGATCGTGTCGAACGATCCGCGCGGTAGCGTCGTGCGAAGATCGCCGACGCGCAGATCCACATTGGTCAGGTCGGTCAGGTTCTGACGGGCGAGGTCGATCGCGACGTGCGACACGTCCATCGCGACCACTGAATCGGCACGCCGGGCCAGGCACCTGGTGAGCACGCCGATGGAGCAACCGATCTCCAGCACGCGGCCGAGGCGCTGATGAGGGAGGGTGGCCATCAGGACGTCGCGTTTGCGTTGCTCGTACCAGCGGTCCGCATACCCCCACGGATCCGCCTTGCGTGCGTAAAGGTCATCGAAGTAGGGAGCGCCTAGGCCCTGCTCCGGGGGTGACGAATCGCTTCCCTCCCGTTCCTGCCTGCCCTGCGCGGGTTGCGGCGCCACGACGTAGACCTCGACGTCTCGGTCGAAGTTCTGCAGGAATCGCGGGTGCAGCATAGCCGAGTCGGCGGGATCATCCCCGATGGGTGCGATCTGGCTCAGATGCGCCGCGATGGCGCGGTGCTTGACCACGGCTTCCCGATCGCTGAGGGTCAGCGATCGGAATCGGTCCCATGGGATGTCCGCGTCGTCGGCGTTGCCCCAGTGCCAGAGCCAGATCGGATACTCGAGCAATTCGGCGCCTAACTCGTCGGCCAGCAGGGCGCACAGTTCCCCCACGATGCGATGGTCTCGGTGCCCGTCCCCCCGCCAGGTGGTGACGATCCTGCTCGCCGGTGGGACGCCCTCGAGCGGCGATCCGCCCGCGGCCACGCGAAGGTCCCGCAACACGGCATCACGGTGTTCGCGAACCTCGCCATCGGGATGCCCGAGAAAGACGGGTTCCAGTTCCGCAGCCAGGAGGAGGGCGGCGCGTCGGCTCTCGTCCATCCTCTGCGCCGTGAGTGCCCGCCGCGTCAACGCGGGCGATCCCGGATGCGAGCCGCCGCCGTCCGTCACGATGACGACCTCGACGAGGTATCCCTGACCGGTCAGTCGGGAGATCAGACCCGCCGCGCCTAGGCTCTCGTCGTCCGGGTGGGCCGCGACGACGAGCGTGCGTCCACCGGGGATCAGCCGCAGGGGCGCGAAATCGGCGATCCTGCGGTCCCACTGGGCAGGTTCGCGGCCTGCCGCGCGCCCGTCGAACGTCACCATGGGGCCGGTCCGTCCGTCACGAGTGCTCGGCCCAGCGCCGCCAGATCGCGCTCGCCGTGATGCTGGCGCACGTAGACCTGCAGGTCGGCGACCCGCTTCGCGTGGTCCTCGTCCATGGTCAAGGGCGCCGGGCCTAGCACATGCGCGCTGGTCGCGAGGACGTCCTCGCACGCGCGGGCTACGACGGCGCGCACCCGTTTGGCGGCCACGCGCATGACCTCGCGCCGGCGGCCCTGCTCGCCATCGACGAGTCCGGCCGCGTGCGCAAGCGCGGTACGGGCGGCGGTCAGCTGCTCATCGATGCGTCCGAGTCCGGCCATGAGGAGGTCCTGGTCGTCGCGCTCGGAAACCGCGGCAAACACGGTTCGCGCCAGACCAACGGCTCCGCCATACCAGCAGGCAGCGACGCCCATTCCGCCCCATTCGAATCCTGGCCGGGTCAGGTACCAGCCCGTGTCTCCCACCGGGCGGCCTGCAACGTTCGCCAAGGCGATGCCCACACTGGGGATCTCGCTCAATCCGCGAGAGACCCAGCGGTCCGTCGACAGCGTAATGCCGCCCGCGCGCAGGTCGATGGCGAACAGCCGGCGCTCTCCCGACGGCACGAATGCCGTGATCAATGCGGCGTCCAGGCGGTCGGCCAGCGAGCACCAGGGCTTGGCGCCGGTCAGCCGCCAGGTTTCGTCTGAGTGGTTGCCCGGCGTCGCGAGTACTCGGCCGGCCGGTCCCTCGGCAGCGAACACTCCCCATGTCAGTTGCGCGGGAGGGACACGGGCGAACTCCGTCACCCCCGCCTGATGCAGGATCGCCAGCGCGTCGAGATGCGGCTCGACCGCGCGTGCCACCGCCAGATCCGTGGCCGCTACGGTGGCCAGGGTCTCCCAGAGCTCAGCCGTTGCGCCCTCGCCCGGCCGCGGGGTGTCGGGCCAGGCGCGTACCGCGGTCAGCGCCTCGTTCACATCGTTGGCGAGGAGGGCGGGTACGGGTCCGCTGGCAGTGCGCGTGACGAGGCGTACGCGCGCGGGCGTCGTCGTGGTCATTGGTCGTCTCCGCTCAGGCTGGGGTCGTAGGCGATGTAGTCCTCGGCGAGGGTGACCACTTCGGGTTCGACCGCTGCGACGTGCGACCACAGAGCCAGGAACGTGCCCTTGTGCCGGCGGCGCAGCAACTGCGCCAGCGGCCAAGGCGCAGTCAGGGACGTGCGTTCGAAGCCCATGAACGACGTGCGCGTGCGAGGACTGACGATGAGCCCCACGAGGCGGAGGCGACCCAGGGCGACCTCATCATCGCCCGGCTCCAGCACGAACCGCGCGTCGACGCAGTGCCCCAGCGTTCGTCCGTTGCCATCTCGGACGGGCCGGTCGAGTAAGTCACTGAGGATCATGCTTTCCTCCCGGGATTCGGGCGATCAGGCGATCGCGTATCCATCGTTCGGTCCAGGTGACATCCAGATCCTCGCCGCGAGTCCCGAGTCGGACTAGGGTTCCTACCTCCGTGACCAGGCTCCACGGAATCCGGTGCCACCGGGAGTCCGGCGCTCGTCCGCCCAGTACGCGGGTCGCGAGCGCCGCACCGCTGAGCAGCGCGTGTACGTAAGCGGGTCGTGTCCCGTCGGCCACGGCACCCGGCCCCGCATCCTCCGCCACCGGACCGACGAGTTCCAGGTCATCCACGGTGGTCACTGGCGCATCATCGACATCGTGCACCTGCCTACTGAGCAGGTGCAGGCGGGCGTCGATGATCCGCCCCCCAGGCGCGGGCGGATGCGGCAGTTCCTGGTTCTTGGTCATGCTCCCGCTCCTGTGATGATCATCAGCGGTATCGCCGCCAGGGATGCCACCATGATGATCACCAGATAGACCATGGCGACGGCGTTCGTGACTCGGCCATTGACGTGCTTGCCCATGTAGCCGGGATCGTTCGCCACGAGGAGTATCGGGATGTATGTCAGCGGTAGCGCGACGGCAGAGAAAACGACCGAGTACTCGGTCACGGCGACGGGGTCGACGCCAGTCAGCAACACCCCGATCGCGATCAGAAGAGCGATGATCATCGTGAGATGGAACCGCGCCGCCTGCGCCGGCTTCCGGAACTTTCCCCACGACCAGCCGAAGAACTGGGCCACGGTGTACCCGCTCGACAGGGAGGTCTCGAGGGCCGCGCCGAAGGTTGCGGCGAAGATACCCAGGATCACGATGACCAATGCCAGTTTTCCGCCCGCCTCCGCGACGGGCAGCACGACCTGCGACAGCGACGAGACGTCGATCCCCGCTGGTAGCAGGACGACCGCAGCGCACGCCGCGATGGCGATGGAGAGCAGTCCGCCCAGGGGGAAACCGATCAGCACGTTGATGCGAGACTGTCCGAGGTCCTTGACCGACCAGCCCTCTTCGACGGCGCCGGAGGAGAAGAAGAAGACCTCGTAGGGCGTCATCGCCGCGCCGAAGAGCGCCACCGCGTAGTACCAGTAGACTGCCGAACCCTCCCCGCCGGGGATCGCGGGGGTCAGCGCCTGCGAGGCGAGCTCCGACCAGTCGGGCCCGAGGAGGAACAGTGCGACCGCGAACACCACGAGGCACAGACCCAGCAGCCCGGTGACGTTCTCCATCACCTGGAACTTCACCCGCCACAGCACCAGCCACACGGCGAACGCTGCAACGGGTATCCACAACTTGGGCTGGATGTCGCTGGCGAGTTGGAGAGCGAGCGCGATGCCGCCGATCTCCGCGGTCAGCGTGAGCAGGTTGATCAGGAATGAGGCGACCAGATTGGCACCGCCCACCCGCGGGCCCAGGCGCTCGCGGATGATCTCGAAGGTGGCCCGGCCGCTGACCGCAGCGACCCGCCCGGACATCTGGGCGAACACGCAGATGCCGATGACTCCGACGACCACCACCCACGCCAGGGAGAGGCCGAACCTGGATCCGACCACTGCGTTGGTGACGAGGTCCCCGATGTCGAGGAATCCGCCAATCGCGGTCAGCACCCCGAGTGCCACCCCAAGGAGTTTCTTCATCGGTCGCCACCGCCCACCGTCGACAGCGCGTCGTCGGCGATCCGAAGCCGGCCGACTACGGTAGCGGGCGCCTCCCCTCGCACCTCGCTCACGGCAGGCGATGCCGCCACGATCGCGCGGGTCGCTTGCTGAACCGCGGAAAGAGCCGCCTGACGGCGGGCATCGTCCTGCTCGGAGGTGACGGCGAGTGCCGCGAGTGATCGCTCGGCATCGTGCGCCGATACCAGCGCGTCGCCGATCGCTGTTTCAGCGGCCGCGTCGGTAAGACGGCGCGCCTCAAGCAGGTCGATGGTGAGCGTCGCGGTAGCGGTCGCGCCATGGGCCTGCGAGACCGATTCCTCGATCACGTCGGGGGCATTCTGGCCGACGGGAGCACAAGCACCCATCAGCATCGCCATGACGATGGCCGCTAGGGCGGGGAACCGTGGCCGGGTCATCTGCAGTTCTCGCTTCTTCGTCGTGGGGACGGCGCCGTCCACCGGCGCCTGCGGAGCCACGAACGGTCAAGGCGAGGGCGTGCCGCCGTTGACGTTGAGCGTCTCACCCAGCACGTAACTCGATTCCGGCGAGGCGAGGAACACGTATGCGGCCGCTACCTCGGTGGGCTGGCCGGCGCGCCCCAGCGGGGTGTTGTGGCCAAACTCCGGCAGATGCTCGATCGGCTGGCCGTCCGAGGGTTGGAGAGGGGTCCAGATCGGACCCGGGGCAACGGCATTCACGCGGATGCCACGCGGGGCGAGCTGCTGGGCAAGCCCTTTGGTGAACGTGTTGATCGCGGCCTTCGTGGAGGCGTAGTCCAGGAGGGTCGCGGATGGCTTGTACGCCTGAATAGATGTTGTGTTGATGATCGAGGAGCCCGCGGGCAGGTAGCGGATGGCCTCTCGGCTCAGTCGGAACATGACCTCGATATTGACCTTGAACGTCGTCGCGATCTGCTCGTCCGTGAGATCGGCCAGGGATTCGATGGCGATCTGCTTGCCCGCGTTGTTGACCAGGATGTCCAGCCCGCCCAGCCCTTCCACGGCACGCGTGACCAGTCCGGCGCTGTAGTCGTCCTCACTCAGGTCGCCGGGCAGGGCCACAGCGGTGCGCCCCTCGGCCTCAATGAACTCGATGATCCGGCGAGCATCCGGCTCCTCGCTGGGCAGATACGACAGGGCCACGTCGGCGCCCTCGCGGGCGAAGGCGATGGCCGTCGCCGCGCCGATGCCCGAATCCGCGCCGGTGATCAGCGCCTTGCGGCCGATCAGCCTTCCGGTGCCACGATACGAATGCTCTCCGAGATCGGCCCGCGGCTGCAGGTCGCGGTCCAAGCCGGGTTCCGGCTGGTGCTGCCGGGGTGGCTCGATCGCGGGATAGCGCGACACGGGGTCCTGGAAGACGAGCTGGTCCACCTGCGCTGCCCGCGCCATGGCGGCCCCCTGGTCTGGCGAAGTGTTCATCGTTAGCCCCCTCGATACTCGATGCGCAACCGGAGAATCACACGCTACGTCGCAATCTTGAGGCCCGCATCCGGTGCGCGCCAGGCATGGCAGTCCGGGTCGATTCGGCGTGTTTCCTCATCGCCGCGTGAGCAGTAGCACTCCGTCGTCGATTTCCGCCTCGGAGCCGTCGGGGCCTGTCGCCATGCGCGGCCTGGTCTCGGCGACGTCGACGTGCCAACTATCGGGCGCGAGGTCGAGCGCGGCGAGGTCTTCGGCCGGGCTCAGGAGGCGATGCGTCTCACGGTCGGGGGAGGTAGCCCACGGCGGGAAGGCCGCGTGCGTGAGGAGCAGGAAATGCCCGCCCGGTGCCACCGTCTCGGCGCTGCGGCGCAGGATCTCAGTTCGTTCCAGGGCGACGGGGGAGTGGAAGAAGCTGGACATGACGAGGTCGAACGGGCGGCCGAACTCGAATGTGGTGAGGTCCGCGGCAATGAACTGGGTGCGGGCGGCGACGCCTGCTTCCAGGGCTGCCGCACGGGCGCGCCCTATCGCTATCTCGGAGATGTCGACACCGGCGACCTGCCATCCTCGCGTCGCCAGCCAGACGGCGTCCCCGCCCTCTCCGCAGCCGAGGTCGAGTGCCCGACCCGCGGGGAGACGAGACGCGATCTCCTCGACGATCGCGTTGGGCTTGCCCGACCAGATTCGATCGGATTGGCCGTAGCGATCCTGCCAGAACTGGGTGGGGTCGCTGCTCGTCTGCGACTCGTCGGCAGATCTGTGGCTACTGCCGCCATGGCCTCGGGTCGCGGGACGCTTGGGCTGATGTGTTGTCATGCTCCGAGTCTCGCCATAAATTGCTTTGGGAGCATACAAGTTTGCTGATATGGCAAACTAAAGTGGTGGCGATGGACGAATTAGCTCTCCTTGGACCGAGGCTCCGGGCGGCGCGTATTGCACGCGACTTGACGCTGGAGGCTCTTGCGACGCGAACGGGTATCTCCGCCAGCACACTGTCGCGGCTCGAATCCGGCAAACGCCAGGCCGGCCTGGAGGTGCTGCTGCCCATCGTCAAACATTTGGGGGTGAGCCTTGATGCCCTCGTCCGCACCACAGCACCCGATCCGCGCGTGCGCCGGCCCATCATCCGCCGCGACGGCATGGTGATTGCCCGCCTGTCGCCCGAGGAATCCCCGACCCAGACGGCCAAGATCACCTACCCGCACCGTGCCGCTCGGCCAACCCCCAAGACGCACACGGGCAGGGAATGGCTCTACGTCCTCTCTGGCCGCCTTCGGCTCGATCTAGGCGGACAAGAGACGATCCTCGAGGTGGGCGAGGCCGCCGAGTTCGATACCCAGATCCCGCACGCCATGTCGGCCACGGGTGGCGGGCCGGCGGAGGTGCTGAGCATCTTCGACGAGGCGGGCGCCCGTCTCCACACGAGGGTCTCGGCTAACGAACCCGAATCGCCCGACTGACGACGCGCACCGTCTTGTAGCCGGGCTTCGCGACCGTCACGCGCAGCGTGATGCGCGCGCCGCGATCCTTGGCGGTCACCTTGAACGTGGCCTTCTTCGCGCCCTTGATCGCCTTTTTCCCGCGCAGCCACTGGTACGTCACCTTCACCCGGGCGACCGCATAGCTACCCTTGTCGGCCTTGAGTTTCTGGCCGACCTTCACCCTCGTTGCGGCCTTCTTGCCGACCAGGGCGCGGGGTTTCTTCTTGACGGTGATCTTGCCATACGCGATCGCGGCGGTGGCGCTACTGGCGTGCACCACCGTCGTCGTGCCGCGTCTCGCGGTCACCCGCACGGCGAGCCGCTTGCCGCGGTCTGCGGCAACAGGCGAATAGGTCGCTCTTGTCGCCCCGCGGATCGCCGATGTACCGCGGAGCCACTGGTACGACAGCGCGGTGGGCGCGATGGAATAGCGCCCAGGCGTGGCGCGAAGAGTCCCGCCCACCCCGGCGGTTCCGGAGATAGCGGGCGCCGCCACGGCGGTCAGTACCGGATCCGGGTCCGGGTTCGCACGGGGCGTGCCCCAGGTCAGGGTGACCATCGAGTTGCCCGGCATCGTGAACGACACGGTTCCCTTCGGCCCGGTCAGGCTCACGAGCCTGCTAGATGCCCCCGGGTTGCCCAACTCCTGGGTGTCGTTGTAGAGCACGGCCGCGAAGGTGCCGTCCGGGTTCTCGAACACGGCATTGCTCACCTCGGTGTCGTTGTTCCCGTTGCCCATGGGCTTGGTGACATCGTCGCTGGCGAGCACGCGCGCACCGGGCTGCACGAACTTCGAGAAGTGCCCCAGCAGGTAGTACCCGACGTTCTTGGTATAGCCCTGCGTCGCATCGTTCTTGACTGTGACGAGACCCGAACAGTTCTGAAACACGCTCACGCCGCCCCCGCTCGGCAGAGGGCCGCCCGACTCGTTGAGCGCGATGTTCCAGAAGACGATCGACTGTGACCAATTGCGCAGGGCGGTGAACAGCGTCCGGGAGCCGTGGTACTCGAGCGTGTCGCGGAACGTGTCGCCGCCCTCGGTTCCCGTGCATTCGGTCCACAGGATTTCCTTGGTCGGGAACCGGTCGTGGAGCAGGGACGAGTTCCCCGCCTTGCCCGGGAATCCCTCATAGCAGTGCAGCGCCGTCCCGGCGACGTTCGCCAGGTGCTGCGTCGCCGCCATCACCTGAGCGGGGTACGCCGGGTTGGCCGAGTTCGAGTCGCTCCAGGAAGCGTCGTTCCAGCCCTGGGAGGGGATGTCCCAGTTGTGGTCGTAGCCCAGGATCCTGGTGCCGAGCCCTGCCGCGGTTAGCGAGGACGAGAGTTTCTCGACAACGCGGATCTGCTGGTCCGCGCCCATGAGGAGGCCGGGGTAGGCCGGATTATGGAGCGGTTCGTTCTGCACGGTTAGGTAGTCGATGGCAACGCCCTTGGCGCCGTATGCCTGCACTACCCCGCGCAGATAGTCTGCGTAGTCCTGCTCGTGATTCAGCATCAGCGCATTTGCGGGGATCGAGCCGAGCAGACTCCCGCTCTGCCGGAACTGCGCGGGAGGACTCCAGGGCGATCCGATCACGGTCATGGCGCCGCGCAGCGCGGTCGCCTGCTTGACGAGGTCGATGCTGTCCTGGTCTCGGCTCACATCGATGGTGGTGCCGTTGAGATACGTGTAGAACGCGTTCTCGCCGCTCAGGCCGCGCGGATCCACGAAGTCCGAGGCCCCTATCGGCTGGCGCAGGATGGACAGCCCGATGCCGTCGGTCGGGCTGAACAGCTCCGTCATGAGTTGACTGCGCTGCGCGGGATTCAGCCGCATCACGTTCGAGGTGGCGGAGTCGGTGAATGATGCCCCGAAGCCCGTGATCGCCTGGAGCCGCTGAGCGGGGTCGTAGTTGACCACCACCGCGCCGTCGGTTGGCGCGCCCCAGTGCAGGTCGGCCTGCCGAGTCAGCCTGTTCGCGGAGGAGGACGAGCCCTCCGTCAACCACACTTTTACCGTCGCATCGTCGCCGCTGGCGGACGCCGAGGGAGCGCCGACCGTCACGGTTGCGGCGAGTACGAGGGAGGCGCAAAGCGCGGACGAGCGAATGCTCACGAGGCTCTCCTTTGAGTCAGCGCGGTCCTTCTATGGTAAGCGAGTCGCGCAGATCGGCCTCGCGTTGCCGGCCGGTGCTCGTCAGCGGATGACCTTCAATCCCGTCTTCCTGGTGGTGGAATTCACATTGGCGTCGCCGGAGTAGGTGGCGGTGATCCTGCCCGCAGTCCTCTTGGACTTCGCCTTGATCTTCACGGTCGCGATGTATCTGCCAGCGACCTGACGGACTTTCCCCGTTGCCAGTTTGCGCTTTCCGACCTTCAGCGTCACCTTTCCCGTGACGGCGACACCGCTCGGAGCGGTTACGCGCACGGAGATCCTTGCGGCTCCGCGGGTACGTATGCCCTTGTGGAACCTGCCCTTGCTGATTTTTACGGACGAGATCTTCGCCGTCGCCTTGCGCACGTTTACCGTGCCAATGGTCGTGATGGTTGTGCCCGTGGCGGGAAGATACGTGAGCTTCAGCGGCTGCTGACCGCCGCGATTCGCGCGCGGTAGCCGGAATTCCGCGGCGCCCTGGTGCAGGGACGCAGATGCCTTTCGCCCAGCGAAGTCCAGCGTCACGCGCCCACCCGCAGCCGAGTTCGCTTGCGTGATAAGCACGCGAACGCGTCCCGCCTTGCCGACGCGGGTGGCCAGTCCGGACGCGACGATCTTGATGGTGCTCGTGGCCCAGGTGGTGGTACCCGTAGCCGTCTCGGTGGTCTTCTCTGCCTGGATCGATGAGTTGGTGCCGTTGGTTCCGCCGGTGCCCGGGTTGGTTCCGCCGGGATCACCGTCGCCCGTACCGGGTTCCTGATCGCCGCCGCCCGTACCGGGATCGGTGCCGCCGCCGCTGACGACGGTGGTGCCCCAGCGCTGATTGTCGTTGCCCGGACTGCACTCCCAGGTCTGCAATTGCACTGTGGAAGTGGTGTCGCCATCCGTCAGATCCAGGCATTGCGCGGCGGAGCGGAGAGCTATGGTGCCGTCCTGATTCACATCCCACTTCTGCTCGTTCTGGCCGGTGCAGTACGCGAGGAACAACTTGCTGCCGTTCGCCGCGGACTGCGAGGAATCCGCGGCGCGGTACGCGACGCATTTGCCGCCGAGCCGCAGCGATCCGTCACCCGCCCGCAGAATCGCCGACGCGCCGGCACAGGGGATCGAGCGGACCGGCGCGCCGAGAGCGGTGCCGTTGGTGGTTCCGACGCATCGAGTGGGTGCCTGCGTGGCATAGATGGTGGCGTTGCCGGTCACAGTTGTCGAAGGGACGAGCCATCGTTGCCCCGCCGCGTCCGAACAGGTCGCGAGTTCTACCTCGACGGCGTTCGCAGTGGAGTTTCCTGGGACGGTCAGGCATAGCCCCGCGGGTGAAGTGATGCGCTCACCGGAGACGGTCCACGCCTTTGTGCGCGAGGCGGTGCAGTCGTAGAGCGCAGCCTTGGCACCCACACTATCGGCGGCGGTGGTCAGGCATTTGCCGCGGATCCGTAGCGTCTTGTCGGTGCCGGCCCGATACTGCCAGCGCTGCCCCTTCGGCGTGCCGTTGCAGTCGTACTGCTGGATCGCTGTGCCATTGTCTTTAGTCTCCGAGCCGGAGCGCAGATCCAGGCACTTCGCGGACCCGAGGCCCACGATCGCGCCGATTGGTCCGTCGGATTCGCTGACCTCGGGATCGGCGGGTTCGACCGGCGAGGGGGTACCCCAGGTGAACGTGGCGATCGTATTCGCGGCCAGCTGGCGCTTGATCGACTTGCCGTCGAACGAGATCCGCACGTCCTGGGGGCCGCCGCCGTTGTGAACGACCACGGCATAGGTGCCATCCGGATTCTTGAAGGCGACGTTTTGCACGGCGCTCGATTCCTCGGACGATCCGACACGAACCGCGCCCTGCTGGACGAACTTAGAGAAGTGACCCAGGAAATAGTAGGGGGCCCCGCGCTTGTACGCCGAGTTGGAATCGATGGTGGTCAGTGCTGTGCAGGTGTCGCAGATGTTGTAGCCGCTGGGATAGGGGCCATTGTTGCTGTCCAGCGCCAGGTTCCAGTAGGACAGCGAACGCGACCAGTTGCGGAGCGAGGGGATCGCAACCACGGACATGTGGTACCAGATCGAATCCTTGAATGTGTTGTCGCGATTTGCTGATTCCGTGCTGGAGCATTCTGTGAGGAAAGTGTCTTTGTTCGTGAAGTTGTTTCGCACCTCGGACTGCTTGGACGCGTCGATGATCGGCCTTCCGGAGTCATAGCCGCCCACACCGGGCTTGTTGACCGCATAGCAGTGCCACGCGGTCCCGGCGACGCTGCTCCCGGCCTGCTGGAGGACCGTCGTGGGGTAGCTAGGTACGTCCCAATTGTGGTCCCAGCCCAGGATCTTCGTGTTCAACCCCTTGCTCGCGAGTTGTGGCGCGAGGCTATTCGCCACTCGCGCCTGCTGAGCGGCGTCCATAATCATGCCCGGGTAGGACGGCGCAAACTGGGGCTCGTTCTGGATGGTGATGTAGTCCAGGTTGGCGCCGCGGTCCTTGTACTGCTGTGCGACTTCGGCGAGATAGGAGGCGTAAGTCGCCTCCTTGTCGCTCTTGAGTGAGCCGCCGACGTTCCCGAGGATGGAGTTGTTCTCCCGCATCCAGCCGGGGGCGCTCCACGGAGTGCCGACCACCACAATGCTGGGATTGATTTGCTTGGCTCGTACGACGTTCGCAATAGACGGGTTATCGGCACTGATATCCACGTTGCCTGCTTGGTTGTCCTGATAGGTGTAGAACACGTTGCCCGTCGCGGGAACCGTGCTCCGGATTGCGGGAGCGATGTAGTCCGACGCGCCAAGCGGCTGTCGCAGCCAGGTGAGCCCGATGCCGGCCGAGGAGGACGAGGACTTCGTAAACATGTCGTTGAACCACTCGGTCTTCTTCGATTCCGAGAGTTTGTTGACAACGTAACTTGAGGAGTCCGTGAACGAGGCACCGAAGCCGACGATCGACTGGTAGGTCTGCGACGCATTGATGGAGATTTCGACGCCGCCGGAGTTGCTTCCCCACGTCAAGTCTGCCTGCTTGGCCAGGCGTGCTCCCGAGGAGTTGTCGGCCTCGGTCAGCCACACAGACACAGAGCCGTCGGCGGCCGCTGCCGGGGTCGTGGCGGGCGCGACGAAGCCCAGCGGCAGCACGAGGGTCAATCCCACGGAAATGCCCAGATTTGCAAGCGAGCGCGAGCGGCGTGACCTAGTCCTCATTCAGAGATCCTCCTCGATCTTCCGATACGCACCTCCGCCGCTGACAACGTTGTCCGCGCAGGGAGTGCAGGCCCACGATACCAATGGGCGCGAAGTCCCGCCACCGCAGTGGTGGACGTGGGGCTCCAATATGACCGCGGTGAGAGTAAATGGCCGTATTGCAACGTCAGGGGTTCAAAGGTGGCTCCGCGCGGCCAAAGGGTGAAGTTATTGCCTCATCGATGCCGGACCATCCGAAGCGCGACTTTTCCGATCAAGCGGAATCAGTCGATGCGGGTGCCGTCGGCGTCGAAAAGTGCGCTGACGGGTTCCGACTCGTCGCTCGAATCGCTGGCCGAAACCAGGTAAACGATGGGTCCGGTATCGTCGGCAAAATCCTCCGCCGGCAAGGCCGAAACACTGAGGTAGGCGGGATCGCTGCCGTTCTCGCCGAAGTAGTCCTTCCGTGCTTCCGCCACGACGGCACTGACGACGTCGCCATCGATCACTTCGGGGTCAAAGGCATGCGTTGCGGTGGACAGACGACCGCGAGTCAGGCCCAACTCGATCCGGTCCCCGGCAGTGGTGCCGCCGCCGGACAAGTAGGCGTACGCATAGTCTACGCTGTCGCCAGAATCGTCCTCCCCGGACGGGAAGATGCTCGCGGACAGCGCGGCCAGCTGAACCTGGGAGACTGCGGACGCATCGGATAGGCCTACCAGGGAAGCGATCACAACATCGGGCAGGCCGGCCGATAGCAGACCCAGAACCGGGTCCACCTCGAGGGCGCCGGGAATCGTGACGGTCGCGGAGGCGCCGTCTTCGATTGGTTCGACCTCGTCGGGATCGTCGAAGTAGTAGTCGACATTGTGGGTGGCGCCGTCGGACGGTTCATCGTCGAAGATCTGCGAAAACGTCTCGGCCCCCGTGGCATCCTTGACCCGATCGACGAGGGACGTCCTGATGGGCCACAGAATCAGCGCGAGCACGATGAGCCACGCCAGGAAAGCGAGACCGGGATGGTTGCGCCTCGTCGATGCCGCCTGCACCCCGGTGGGAAGTTTCGCGTCCGGATCCCCGTAGCCCGCGTTCTGCAGCATGACGGCGGTGTAGTCCGTTTCCTCGCGACGCCGGCGGTTCGCCGCTGCGAACACCAGCGCGATGCCGATCACCAGATGGGGGACGAACGTCAGGTCGTCCGGTCCCCACAATTGACCGACGATACCGCCAAGAATCAACGCCCAGGCAACGCCCCTCACGATTGATCGCATTCGACCATGCTACTCATCAATCGGATATTCGCGCGGCGCCTTCGAGGTGAGCCATCGTCCTCGTTGCCGTGCCGCGATGCCACCCCAGCGGTCCTGGATGCTGCCAGAATCCGCGCCCCGCCCCTCAACCCACGCCATAGCAGCGAGCCGGGGTGCTGATCGGCACAGGTGTCCGATCAGCACCCCGGCTCGGGTGGTCGATGCTCGGCGGCTAGTCCCACCGTCAGGGGAGGTGGTTACCTACGCCACCATTTCTGGTTGGCTCCTCCGCTGCACTCCCACAGTTGTAGTTTGCCTCCCTGGCCGCCCCAGTCCTTCACGTCAACGCACTTGTTGGCGTGTACGTTGACGAGATCGCCCGCACCATTAAGCGTGAACTTCTGGGCGATGTGGCCGTTGCAGTTCATGAGCTGGACCTCGGTCCCGTTGTGCGTCCAGGCCCAGCGGGCATCGAGGCACTTGCCATTGATGCGCAGGGTCCCGTCGGGGTGGAAGGACACCTTCTGCGCGTTGGTTCCGTTGCAGTTCCAGACCTGCAACTGCTTGCCGTCGGTGAAGTCCGAGTTCGGCACGTCGATGCAGTTGTTCTGGTAGCCCTGAACGTAGGAGGTCGTCACGTCGGTCGAGGTCACGAGCGACAGTTTCCACTTGTTCAGCACCGTGTTCACGGGCTGATAGAACGAGCGGCAGTTGTTCGTGTCCATGTTGGATCCGGACGTGATGCCCTGGGCCTGATCGTTCCACACGTACGCGCCCCCAGAATCGCCACCGAGCGCGCAAGCCGAGGTCTCATTCAACGTCACGATGTGGCCGTTGCCGTAGTTGACGCTCACGTCCTTGCGCAGCAGGTAACCGCAGGTCCACTTCGTCGTGCGTCCCGACTTGCACATATGCGCCCCGACGGCCGCCTCGTTCGAGCCCTTGATGTCGACGCCGCCGCCACCGTTCCAGTGCGTGACGCGGCCGCGTCCATTCCAATCGCCGTAGTTCTTGGCCCACGCGGCGTCAATGCCGTCGCCGAACTGAGAGGCTTCGACCGTTCCGATCTGGCCGCCGGTCATCTCCGTCTTCAGGATGTGCCCCTTGCCCTCAACCGCGCAGTGCCCGGCCGTCAGGAAACCGCCGTAGACCGGGAACGCGAGCGTGCATCCCGACAGTGCATCGCCGCCCCAGTAGTCACGGACGGGCACGATGACGTCGTCGCTGACCGTGATCTCATACGTGCCTGCGGTAAGGCCTGCGGCCGTGGCGGCAGCCTTTGCGGCCTTCTTCGACCTGGCCTCGATGACCACCTTGTTGGTCGCGGGATCGACCCACCAGGAATTGACATTCTTGATGTCCGAGGGTGCGTTTTTCGAGATCTTCGTGGCGCGCTTCTTCAGCGTGGTCAGGTTCGACTTGACGATCTTGGGCGTCGCGCCCGCTTTCTTGACCACCTTGGCGGCCTTCTTCGTGGTCACGCCAACGACGATCTTCTTGCCGTTCTTCGAGATCCAGAGGCCGGCGAATTTCTTGCCGAGTTTCTTCTGCAGGCGCGGTTCGAGTTGGCGCGCCTTCTCTTCGAGCTTGATGCGTTTCTTCGCCTGTGTCTTCGTGATCTTGAGATCTCGCACTATCGCCGCCAGGACATCGCCGTCCTGCGACTTTGAGGTGGCAGCTACGGATGTCTTGGCGGAACCGCTTGATGCCTGGACTGTAGCGGCGGCCACTGGTGAGGCACTGTTGGCGCTGGCGGCACCGAGAACGCTTGCGGCACCGAGGGCACCGACGAGGGCGAGCGCACTGAACAGCGCGCTGGGCTTCTTACACTTCACGGGATGAACCTTTCCGGACTCGGACAGTCCACACTGACTGACCGATCGTTGGGGACATGGACGTCTATGGCACATCGAGTGCCGCGGACGCGGGTGTGCGGCAGACCCAGGGCTCAACGCTGAACCACCGGGCCACGCACGCATCACACTAACGCGATTGACCGGCGTGCGCGCGTTGAACCGACATCGTTGTCGTAGCTTGCCCGGATGTCCGCCGGACCGCCTCCCGATGCCCATACGCTGGAGCCATGACGAGCGCCGCTTCGCAGCTTCCACTGACCGTCTCGCGTCCCCTCATCGCGGCACTACGTGCCGATCTGATCGCTGCCGACTACCGAGTCGAAGCCATCGGCAGGCTCATCGGCCCCACGGCGGACGCAGCGCTTCACCGTGAGCAGTCGCTGCCTGCGCTACGCGCGGCGCGCGCCGAACCCAGCCCGCTGGCAACGCTCCTGACTTGCTTCATGCTGGGGGTGCCGGTGCCCACGCGTGATCTCGATGCCGCGCTACCCGCCCTCGGGTCCGCTGGCGCAAGTGAGCTGGGGTTGGTGGCCTCGATCGACGGTGAGAGCCTCCCGCTCGTGGATTTGCGCCCGTATGCCGCCAGGGATGCACTGGGGGACGTCGACTGGTGGATCGCGTCGGATCTCTCGGAGCTTGCGACGGGACAGCCCTTGCGGCCCGATCATGTGCTCGGCGCTGGCGGGGCGTCCCTGACCCTCGCCGGCATCACCGTCCGCACGCGCGTCCGGCGCACCCTCGACGTGGGCACGGGGTGCGGGATCCAGGCGCTGCACGCCTCGCGGCACAGCGATCATGTCGTGGCGACCGACATTTCCGCGCGCGCCTTGAACTTTGCCGCCTTCAACCTGGCATTGTGCGAGGTGGGGAACGTATCGCTGCGGCTCGGCTCCCTGCTCGAGCCGGTGATGGACGAGTCCTTCGACCTCGTCATCTCGAACCCGCCATTCGTGATCACCCCGCGATCGGGTGACGCGATTCCCGACTACGAGTATCGCGACGCCGGACGAAGCGGTGACGGACTCGTCGAAGAACTCGTCCAAGCCCTGGATCGCGTCCTCGCCCCCGGTGGCACAGCCCAGATGCTCGCCAACTGGGAGCATCACGAGGGCCAGCCGTGGCGCGAGCGAATCGAGGGGTGGCTCGCCGGCAGCCCCCTGAATGCACTGGTCGTTCAGCGCGAGGTCCTGGATCCGGCGCAGTACGCCGAGACCTGGCTGCGCGACGGCGGCCTCACTGCGGACCGCGACCCTGGCCGGTGGCAAGCGGGATACGCGGACTATCTGGACGACTTCGCCCGCCGGGAGGTGCGCGCAATCGGCATGGGGTTCGTGGCGCTGAGCCGGCCCATCACCGGTGCTCCGGCGCCGTGGCGCGAGCTCATCGAGTTGCCCGGCCCCGTCACCCAGCCGCTGGGTCCCGCGATCGCGGCGCGGCTGGTTGCCAGGGACTGGTTCGCCGCGACCAGCGACGCTGAGGTGCTGGCCACCGCGTTCGTCGTGGCATCCGACGTCACCGAGGAGCGCTACTACCGTCCCGGTTCCCCGGACCCCTCGGTGATTATGATCCGCCAAGGCGGCGGGTTCGGCCATCACGTGCAGATGTCATCGGAGGTTGCCGGCGTCGTCGGCGCGTGCGACGGAGAACTTGCGCTGGGGCAACTCGTCTCTGCGGTCGCCGCCATCACCCAGCAGGACGCGGGCGCCCTGCTGGCACAGGTGTTACCGGAACTCAATGCGCTCGTCGCCGATGGCCTGCTGGTGACTGCCGCGCCGTGAGGCCGGGGTCTGCTCCCGCCGACATCAGTCCTCACATCTGCTCCCGCCCTGTCTGCTCCTGCCGCATCAGCCCCTGCCGACACCGGTTAGGGTTGCCCGGCACCCGATATATCCGGTGCCCGGCAACCCTAACCGGTGCTTTCGCGTGGGGTGGCTGGCGCGTGGCGGGGCGACTACCCCTTGCGTAGCTCCAGGTACTTGGTGATGAGGGAACGGGTCGAGGGGTCCTGATCGGCCAGGGCAAGTCCGTCGCCGGTTACCGCGGGGGCGATCTCCAGCGCGAGTTTCTTGCCGAGTTCGACGCCCCACTGGTCGAACGAGTCGATGCCCCAGATGATTCCCTGCACAAAGGTGATGTGCTCGTACAGCGCGATGAGCTGACCCACGACGGCGGGCGAGAGCTCCGGTGCAAGGATGGACGTCGAAGGGCGGTTGCCCGGGAAGACGCGGGCGGGCACGATCTCCTCGGGGGTCCCCTCGGCGCGCACCTCGTCAGCGGTCTTCCCGAATGCGAGTGCCTTCGTCTGGGCGAAGTAATTCGCGAGGAACAGGCCGTGCACGTCGACGCCGCCATCCTGGAGCGGGCGAGCCGGGTTGGCGACGGCGATGAAGTCGGCGGGGATGAGTCGCGTGCCCTGGTGAATCAGCTGGTAGAACGCGTGCTGGCCGTTAGTTCCTGGCTCGCCCCAGAAGACCTCACCGGTCTGCGTCGCGACCGGCGTTCCATCCCAGCGCACGGACTTGCCGTTGGACTCCATCGTGAGCTGCTGCAGATACGCCGGGAAACGGTGCAGGTACTGGGCGTAGGGGAGCACGGCGTGCGTGTGCGCGTCCAGGAAGTTCGTGTACCAGACGTTGAGCAGGCCCATGAGCACGGGCACGTTCTGGGCAAACGGCGTGGTGCGGGTGTGCTCGTCGATGGCGTGGAATCCCGCCAGGAACTCGTCGAATCCATCGGGGCCGATCGCGATCGCGATGGACGTGCCGATCGCCGAATCGACCGAGTAGCGGCCGCCCACCCAGTCCCAGAACCCGAACGCGTTCTCGGGGTCGATGCCGAAGTCGGCGACCTTATCGAGCGCGGTCGAGACGGCCACGAAGTGACGGGCGACGGCCCCGGTGCGGGCGGCGTCGCTGTCGTCGATGATGCCACGCTCTGATAGTTGCTCCCACAGCCACGTGCGCGCGAGGCGCGCGTTCGTGAGCGTCTCAAGCGTGGTGAAGGTCTTGGAGGCGACGATGAACAGCGTCGTCTCCGGGTCCAACCCGGCTGTCTTCTCGTAGACGTCCGAGGGGTCGATGTTCGAGACGAAGCGCAGTTCCAGGCCCTCCTGGACGTACGGCTTGAGCGCCTCGTAGACCATGACGGGGCCGAGGTCGGAGCCGCCGATGCCGATGTTGACGACCGTCCGTACCGGCTTGCCCGTCACGCCCTGCCATTCGCCCGAACGCACGGAGTCGGCGAAGTCGGCGATCTTGGCGAGGACCTCCTGGACATCGTCGTCGACGTGCTGGCCGTCAACGATCAGCGGCGACGTTTCGTCCGCCGGACGCCGCAGCGCGGTATGCAGCACGGCACGGTTCTCAGTGACATTAATGTGGTCGCCGCGCAACATGGCCTCGAACCGTCCCTGCAGATCTACGGCCTCGGCAGCCTTCACCAGCAGCGCAAGCGTTTCGTCGGTGACGAGGTTCTTCGACAGATCGACGACGAGGTCCGCTGCCTCGTAGGTGAGCCGGTATGCGCGTTCGGGGTCATCGGCGAACCAGCCGCGAAGATCCGGTTTCAATGCGGCGGCGTGTTGCTGGAGTTCACTCCAGGCGGCGGTGGTGGTGATGTCAATCGGTGCAGGCTGGGCGCTCACGGCAACCTCTCTTGAAGCGGTCGGTTTTCGGCGGCCGCGAACGTAACTGCGGATCTTGCTGGCCACTGTCAATACCCTACGGCGAATTGCCCCGACGGTCACCCGTCGATCGTCCCAGAGCCCCACCAGCAGGGCGGACGGGCCCACACAGCGTCCGCACAGCCCGGAGAAAGTCCCCACCCACCGGGCGCGCTTACCGTTCCGGAGGAAGCATAAATTTCGCTGCTCGTGACAAAAGGAAAACCATGGCACAACGCACCCGCAAGCGCCTTCGCAGGCCCTCGTGGCGAGTCCTGATCATCGTGACCGCATTCGTCCTGATCGCCGGAGGCGGAACCGCGTTCGCGATAACCCGGGGCAACCAGCCCGAGTCCGCCGAACCCGCCGCGACCACTGCCACCGCCTCGCTCGCCACGATCGAACGCACGGTCTCGGCCTCCGGAACCCTCACGCCCACCGCCACGGCCGACGAGGCCTTCGATGCCTCAGGCACGGTCGAGGCGGTGTACGTGGCGGAGGGCGATACGGTCACCGAAGGCCAGAAGCTCGCCAAGATCGACGATCTCAGCCTCACCAAGGCGCTCCTCGAGGCGAAAGTTTCCTACCTGAGCGCGAAGGCAGACTATGACGAGGCGACATCGGATGCCGACGGCAGCGACTTGAGCGACGTGCGGCTCAGCGCTGCCAAAGCGGCGCTCAAGGTCGCCAAGCAGTCCTACCGTGACGCCAAGGAAGCGATGAGCGATCAGACGCTACGGGCGAGCATCGCGGGACTCGTCACCTCGGTTGGCATTGAGGTCGGTGATGTCACGTCGGGTACCTCGTCCGCATCCAGCGCCGGCGGCGAAACCGCAGGAGCAAGCGCGGCAGGGAACTCGGGTATGGGCGCCACCACGACGACCGCGGCCACCACGAGTTCCGCCGCCGTCACGATTGTGGGGACGGCCACCTGGCAGGTGTCGACCACGGTGGCGGCCAGCGACATCGACAACGTGAGCGCGGGCCTGCAGGTCGAGATGACCTCCGACGATCTCACCGACACCGTGTACGGAATCGTGTCGGCGGTGGGCAAGCTACCCGATACCAGCTCGGGCACCATCGTGTACCCGGTCACGATCGACGTGACGGGCGATACGTCCGCCCTGTTCGACGGAGTCAGCGTCGACGTCTCGATCATCTACGAGCGCCGCACCAACGTCCTGACGGTTCCATCGGCCGCGGTGACGACCACGGATGGCGCCGCCACCGTGGAACTCGTCGGCACCGATGGGACGGTCACCACAACGACCGTCGAGGTCGGTCAGACCTCCGGCGATCAAACCGAGATCACTTCGGGGATCAGCGAGGGCGACACGGTTCAGTATCAGCCGTTCCAGGCCATGGGCGGCAGCGGCTCGGGGGATTCCGAGCGGAATTCCCAGATGCCCGAGTTCGGCGACTTCGGTGTCGGGGGCCAAGGCGGTCCTCCCTCTGGCGGTGCGCCAGGCGGCTTCCCGGGGGGCGGGCAATGAGCGCCGTAGCCATCGCGCGCACGCAGACCGGCAGTGGCGGCGACGGCGCATCCCCGGTCATCGAACTGATCGACGGACGCAAGACGTACCGGACCGGCGCGATCGAGTTCGAGGCCATGCGCGGCGTCGACCTCACCGTGAACAGGGGCGACTACGTCGCCATCACGGGGCCGTCTGGCTCAGGCAAATCGACCCTCATGAACGTTCTCGGTTGCCTCGATGTCCTCACCTCGGGCAGTTATCGCATCGCCGGGCAGGTGGTTTCGGATCTGGACGAGTCCTCCCTCGCCACCCTGCGCAACGAGGAGATCGGCTTCGTGTTCCAGCAGTTCCACCTCCTGCCTTCGCTGAGCGCCCTGCGCAACGTGGAACTGCCGCTCGCCTACCGCGGTACCCCTCGGGCCGAGCGGCACGAGCGGGCGCGCGCCGCGCTCGACAGGGTAGGCCTCGGCGACAAGGCGGCCAACCGGCCGGGTGAACTATCGGGTGGTCAGCAGCAGCGCGTGGCCGTTGCGCGGGCGCTCGTCGGCGAACCCGCACTGCTACTCGCCGACGAGCCGACCGGAAACCTCGACACCGCCTCGACCGGAGACGTGCTCGCCCTCCTTGACGAACTGCACGAGCAGGGCCGAACGATCGTGCTGATCACGCACGAGCAGGAGGTCGCCGCGCGCGCAGCGCCAGGTGCGCATGCGCGACGGACTGGTCCAGCAGGCGGAAGGGGCGCGACAGTGAACTGGCAAGAGACCACCGCCACCGCCTGGCACGCCATCCGTTCGCACGGCATGCGCTCGCTGCTGACCGTGCTGGGAATCCTCATCGGCATCGCGGCGGTCATCCTCACCGTCGGCCTCGGACTGGGAACGCAGAAGGACGTCAGCGAGCAGATATCCTCACTCGGCTCGAACCTGCTCATCGTGACGCCGGGCTCGTCCACGGACAGCTCGGGCATGCGCGGCGGATTCGGCAGCGGTGCAACGCTCACGACGCAGGACGTGGCCGCGCTGAGCTCGGCGGTAGCCGTCCCCGATGTCGCCAACGTCGCGGCGGAGAAATCGTCCTCCCTGTCGGTCACCGCGGGGGACACGAACTGGACCACGACGGTTACGGGTGTGACATCCGACTGGCTCACGGTGCGGTCGCGCTCCGTTGCGCTCGGCGCCTTCGTCGATCAGCAGGCCACCGACGAGGTCGTGCTCGGCTCGGCCGCGGCGGAGGAGCTCTTCGGCACGACGTTCGTGATCGGCCAATCCGTCACGATCAATGACGCCGACTTCACCGTCGTGGGGGTGCTCGCCGAGCAGGGCTCGAACTCGACGTCCAACCTGGATGATCTCGCGATCGTCTCGATGCCCGCCATGGCCGACACGATCGTCGGAGGAACGGACCGCAGGAGCGTCAGCACGATCTACCTCAAGGCCTCCGACACCAGCACGATCTCGGCGGCGAAGCAGGAGGCGGAGCAGTTGCTCCTCAACCTGCACGCCATTACCGACGCAGACAACGCCGACTTCACCATCACCTCGCAGGATTCGCTCGTCGATACGGCCACGGCCGTCTATCAGACGCTCACCGTCCTGCTGGCCGGCATCGCCGGACTCTCGCTCCTGGTCGGCGGCATCGGGGTGATGAACATCATGCTCGTTTCGGTGACGGAACGAACCCGGGAGATCGGCCTGCGCAAGGCCCTCGGCGCTCCGCCGCGCGCCATCCGGCGACAGTTCCTGGTCGAGGCATCGATCCTCGGTCTGACCGGCGGCCTGATGGGCGCGGTGATCGGCATCGTCGCCGCTCGGGTTCTGCCCGCTCTCCTGGGCTCGTCCGTCATCGTCTCACCGCTCGCGGTCGGAGGCTCAATCGGCATCGCAATCGCGATCGGCCTGATCTTCGGCGTGTATCCGGCCATCCGGGCGGCGCGCCTCGCACCCATCGACGCACTGCGGGCCGAATAGCCGGCCTGCCACTTCACTCCTAAGGAATCTTCATGACCACAACGTTCTCCCGACGTCCCATCCGCGCATTCGCCAGGTTTGCCGCGTTCCCAGCCCTGGGGATCACGCTCGCCCTCTCGCTCGCCGCGTGCGGCGACTCCGGCGATTCCGCCGCACCGACGGCATCACCTTCTTCGGGCGCCACGCAGTCTGCTGGCGACGCTCCGACCGGCGGCAATGTCACGCCCGGCGTGACCGGCGAGATCGCCGCAGTGACCGGCTCGATCGCGCAGGTCCAGGACGGCGATTCTCAGACGGCGGTCACGTGGACGGACACCACGGCCTTCAAGGCCCGCGTGGCCGGCACGGTCGACGACATCACCGTCGGATCGTGCGTCGTGGCGTCGGCCGGCTTTGGCGGGGACGATGCCACGTCTTCCACAGAGGGGGACGAGTCCTCCGCTACCTTTGCTGCAAGTACTGTCCAGGTGAGTGAGCCGGTGGATGGCGAATGCACGGGTGGTTTCGGCGGTGGATTCGGTGGCGGCGCACCCGGCGCAGGAGGGGGCCCCGGGAGCGGAACCGCGGGCGGAAGCGCCGACGGGACGGCGGGCGAACCTCCCGCGGGCGGAAGCGCCGACGCAGGGCCGGATGCGGCCGGCGGCACGCCGCCCGCGGCTTCGAATGGCACACCTCCTGATGGCGCGAGCGGTGACGCCGGTTCGGCGCAACGTCCGAGCTTCGGTGGCATGGCCGTCGGAGTGGTGACCTCGATCGAGGGAGAGACCGTGACCGTAGAGAGCTCGCTCCCCAGCGGCGGTCCGGCCGCGGATCGCGCTGCCGCCACCGACGGTGACGCCGCGACCGGCTCGGGTGCGACATCCACTACTCCGGCCACAGCGACCTTCACCGTCGCGAGCGACACGAGCGTCACCACGACGCAGGACTCGTCCGCCGACGCCGTGATCGCTGGACAGTGCATTTCGGCGACCGGTGATCAGGACGACTCCGGAACGCTCGCCGCCACGACCATCACGATCTCGCAGCCCGACGAATCGGGCTGCGTGTCGCGCCCCGCTGGACGCGGCGGCGCGGGTGGCGGGCGTCCGGGCGCCGCGACGCAGGACGGCGCCACGGGTCAGGGAGGACAGGCGTGAACAAGTCAAAGGGAAGACTCATCGGTCTGGTGACTGGAGGTGCCATCGCGGCGGTCATCGCTGCGGGGGGCTTCGCCTTCGCGAGCGGTACGTCCTCCGCGGGCCAATACCGGACCTTCACGGCCCAGCAGGGATCGGTCGCGCAGGCGCTCTCGCTCACGGGCACAATCGCATCGGCGACGCGCAGCGATGTCGCGTTCTCGGCCGCTGGCACCGTCGCCACCATCGACGTGGCGATCGGTGACACGGTCACGGCCGGACAGGTGCTCGCGACGCTGGACGACGACGAACTCGCCGACACTGTGGCGGATGCCCGCGAGGCGGTCGCCAGCGCCCGGGAGAAACTGGCAAGCGACCTCGAAGCGCAATCCTCCGCCTCGGAGAGCACCTCATCGAGTTCAACGACCAATGCCCAGGCGGCCTCGTCCACCAAGACGACCCCGACGGGTACTGTAACGGCCGCCGTCTACGTGGTTCGCGACGCGCCTACCGCGTCGCCGCAGCCCTCTTCGGTCGCTGCGAAGACCGTGGCCGACACGACGGTATCGAGTACCCTGACGGCCGCCAAGGCCGCCTACGACACGGCGCGCGCGGCTGTGACGACGGCGCAGGAGGCGCTCATCGGCAAGTACGACGAGGTCACGGGCGAGTCCTCGGCCAGTGACGACGACGTGGCGGACGCGACCGGCAGCGAGGGCGCGTGCGCCGCGTTCCTCGCCGTGACCGATCCGGCGGATGATCAGGCGGCGACTTTCCTCGCCAACTGTCAGGCCGCGATCCTGACCGCGCAGGGCAGCCTCGACCGGGTGCAGGAGCTGCAATCCGAACTCACGGCGCTCGCGAAGACGCTCGATGAAAAGGTCGCGGCGCTCGACACCGCCGCCGAGGCGCTGGCGAAGGCGGCAACGGCCGCAGGCCAGGGAGGCGGCAGCACGGCCACGGGCGGATCGTCCGGCGACGACTCAGGTTCTGGCGCCACGAGCGGAACGGGCAGCGGATCGTCCACGGACAAGGACGGCAGTGGCGACAAGGCGGCGTCCGGCAGCGGCGGGCAGGCCGGCGGGGATGGTCAGTCTGGTGCGGGTAACCCTGGCGAATCGAGCGGCGGCTCATCGACCGGATCCGGTGACGCTGCGGCGGGCGGCGGGCAGGCCGGCTCGGGTAGCGCCGCCGGCGGCGGGGCGGTCACCGGCGGAGGATCGGGTGCCGCGAGCACCACGACGATCTCAGCGGCACGGATACTCGCCGATCGCGCGGAGATCACCCTGGCGAAAGCCCAACTCGCGATCGCCAAGCAGGCTCGCAGGGCGGGAACGCTCACCTCGCCGATCGCGGGCACCGTTGCGGCCGTCACCATGAGTGAGGGCGCGGAGGTCTCCGCAGGCGATAGCGCCTCGGGGATCACGATCCTCGGGACAGACGGGTACGTCATTTCGGCAACGGCAGACCTCGCGGGCGCAAAGCTGCTCGCTGTTGGCCAGGCGTTCACCGGCATCCTCTCTGGTGAGACTGAGCCGATCTCCGGCACCGTCTCGTCTATCGGCGTGACCAACTCGTCCTCGAACGCAACACCGAGCTACGCCGTCTCTCTGGCTGTCGACTCCGTTACGAGCGGACTTGGCGAGGGGGTTTCGATAGCGGTGTCGGTGGCGATCGCGAATCAGGAGAACGTGCTGACGGTCCCCACCTCCGCGGTGCACCGCACGGGCTCCCAGGCGAGCGTATTCGTCTACGACGCCAAGCAGGCGACGACGCGGGAGGTCGAGGTGGGTGCGGTAGGGACGGAACTCACCGAGATCACGAGCGGCCTTGAGGCCGGTGAGGTCGTCGTGCTGGCCGATCTGCAGGCGGCGATATCCGCCGATTCCGACGACGAATCGTCCAGCGGTCTGAGTGGCCTCGGGGGATCGAGTAGCGGCGAGACCTCGACGTTCGGTCCTCCCGGCGGCGGCTTCCCGGGTGGCGGGAGCGGACGCCCGGCGGGCGGGCGGGGTTAGGACGGGTCCTACTGCGCGAGTTCAAGGACAGCCTGGACCGAAGGAGAAGGAGCGCCGAGCTAGCGGCCCAGCGGCAGGTGGATGGTGAACCGGGTGTCGCCCGGTTCGGACGTCACCTCGATACGGCCCCCGTGCGACTTCACTGTCGCCTCGACGATCGCGAGGCCCAGTCCGGTGGATCCGCCCACCCGGTTGCGGGCCCCGTCGGCGCGCACGAAGCGCTGGAATATGCGCGGCAGCACCGCGGGGTCGATCCCGGGACCGTCGTCCCTCACCTCGATGAGGGCTTCGTCACCCTCGATCCCTACCGACGTGATGACCGTAGTGCCCGGCGGCGTGTGAATGCGCGCGTTCGCGAGCAGGTTGACCAGTACCTGCTGGAGTCGTGCCTCGTCACCGGCTACCTCGACCGCCCCGTCGGCGACATCGCCGAGCAGCCACGTGTGGTCGGGGCCGGCGGCGTGAGCATCGGCGATGCAGTCGATCGCCAGGGCGGTCAGATCGACGGGCTCACGTTCGAGCGGGCGCCCCGCGTCCATGCGCGCGAGCAGAAGCATGTCTTCGACGAGCCCACCCATGCGTACCGATTCGGAGTGGATTCGGTCGATGTACCGCCTGGTGGATTCCGCCAACTCATAGTCGGATCGTTCAACCAGTTCGGCGTACCCGCGAATGGAGGCCAGCGGAGTGCGCAGTTCGTGACTCGCGTCCGCCACGAACTGGCGCACCTGAGTCTCGGACTCGTGGCGTGCATTGAGGGACGATTCGACGTGCCGCAGCATCGTGTTGAGCGCGCGGCCGACCTGATCGGCTTCGGCGACGGAATGCTCGTCCACAGGAACCGACGGGATGACCGCCACCTCGCCGCGGGACAACTCCATCTCCGCGACCTCGCTCGCCGCCGCGGCCACCCGGGCGAGCGGCCGCAGCGACCGCCTGACGAGGATCGTGCCAATGACACCCGCCCCCGCTAGCGTCGCCAGGCTGACGCCGGCCGAAAGGGCGAGATAGCGGGCCAGTGAGGAATCGACCTGAGCGGTGGGCATGGCCGTGATGAACTGCTCGCCGGTCGAATTGGTGCGGGAGATCGCACGAACGGACCCGAGGCCGGGAACGGAGACGGCGGTGATCTTCCGGTCCTGCGCGCCCGTGATTAGCGCGGTCTTCTGGTCGGTGGTCAGCGCCAGGTAGTCGCCGGTCGCGGGATCGAAGTACCCGGCATCGAAGACCTCCCCGTCCTGCACGCGAACCACTATCGTCCCGCCGCTGACGGCATTCGGGATCTGCGCACCGGGTCCGGGCTCGTCCTCGTCCGCCGCGTCCGGCGACTCGTCGTCCTGGTTCGCGTCGTCCTGGTTCACGGGGAAGGGAGTGCTGCCGCTCGGCTCGGGGGGCCGCCGGCCGCCGGGCAGCGGCCCGCGCATTCCGACGGTACGGGACGAGGCCACCTGGAGTTGGCTATCGAGTTCGGAGATCAGGGTGGACCTGATGGAGAAGTAGGACACCGCGGTGATGACCGTGCTCAGTAGCGCGAGCAGCACCACGACCAGTACGACGATCTGGGTGCGCAGCGTCGAGCGCCGCCCCACGAGCGTTCTAGGCATCGTCGCCAGTTACGGCAGGTTTCAGGATGTAGCCCACGCCGCGCAGGGTGTGGATCATTGGGGCGCGTCCCGCGTCCACCTTGCGCCGCAGGTAGGAGATGTACAACTCCACGATGTTGGCGTTGCCGCCGAAATCGTAGTTCCAGACGCGGTCGAGGATCTGGGCCTTCGACACGACGCGCTTGGCATTGCGCATGAGGTATCGCAGTAACTCGAACTCGGTTGCCGTGAGGTGAATCTCCTCGCCTGCGCGGCTCACCTCGTGACTGTCCTCGTTCAGCGTGAGGTCGCCGACTGTGAGGAGCGACTCAGGTTGCGTGGTCTTGATGCCCGTGCGCCGCAGGAGCCCGCGTATGCGCGCGATGACCTCCTCGAGGCTGAACGGCTTGGTGACGTAGTCATCGCCGCCCGCCGTCAGCCCGGCCACCCGGTCCTCGACGGCGTCCTTCGCGGTGAGGAAGAGCACCGGCACGGACGTGTTCGCCTCGCGCAGCCTGCGCAGGACCGTGATGCCGTCCATATCGGGGAGCATGACGTCGAGGATAACGACATCGGGATCACGCTCGCGGGCGGACTTGAGTGCCTGGTTCCCGGTCAGCGCGACGTCAACCTCCCAGCCCTCGTATCTCAGGGCCGCCCCGAGGAGCTCGGCGAGATTGGGTTCGTCGTCGACGACGAGGGCGCGGATCTGAGAGCCGTCTGAACGCACCAGGTGTTCGTCGCCGTTAGTGTGGGGTGTGGTTGTTGCTGCCATACTCTGATTCTTGTACCAGGGAGCGGGAATGCGCTTTGCGTAACCTGTGCGGTATCTGTGAATGCGCCATAGCTGGCCCACGGTAACGCTGTGGACGGATCTTTCCGCGGCGGGGGTAGTTTAGAGTTTCGCAGCGAAGGCGTGTGCGTCGGCACCTGCCGGCACCGGCTGGCAACCGGCAATCGGCGTACGCTGCTCGGAGTTCGTCACTGACAGGAGTGCTACATGTCCACCGGACGCAAACTGGTGATCGTCGAGTCACCGGCCAAGGCGCGGACCATCGCCGGATACCTCGGCGACGACTTCGAAGTGGAAGCCTCCGTCGGCCACATTCGCGACCTCCCGCAGCCTTCGGAGCTCCCGACCGAGATGAAGAAGGGCCCCTTCGGCCGCTTCGCCGTCGATGTCGACAACGGATTCGAGCCCTACTACGAGGTGTACGCGGACAAGAAGAAGAAGGTCCGCGAACTGAAGGCCGCGCTGAAGGAAGCCGACGAGCTCTACCTCGCAACCGATGAGGACCGCGAGGGAGAGGCGATCGCGTGGCACCTGCTGCAGGCCCTCAAGCCCAAGGTTCCGGTCAAGCGCATGGTCTTCCACGAGATCACTCGCGAAGCGATCAGTCGGGCGCTCGAACAGACGCGCGAGATCGATACGCGACTCGTGGACGCGCAGGAGACGCGGCGCATCCTCGACCGCCTCTACGGCTACGAGGTTTCGCCCGTGCTGTGGCGCAAGGTGCGCCAGGGCCTGAGCGCGGGCCGCGTGCAGTCCGTGGCTACCCGGCTCGTCGTCGAGCGCGAGCGCGAGCGCATGGCCTTCGTGTCTGCTGAGTACTGGGACGTGCTCGGCGAATTCGCCCCCGTCGCGGGCGAGGAGACCGATCTGTGGTCGCAGGCTCGCCTCGTCCAGCTCAACGGCAAGAAGGTTGCCCTGGGGCGGGACTTCGACGATGCGGGCAGGCTCAAGAACTCCGAGGTGGTGCACCTCGACGCCGCGGGCGCGCAGGCAGTCGTCGCAGCGATCGAGGGCAAGCCCGCGCGCGTGGCCAGCCTCGAGACCAAGCCGTACCGGCGCAAGCCAGCGGCACCGTTCACCACCTCCACGCTCCAGCAGGAGGCAGGCCGCAAGCTGCGCCTCACTTCTCGCCAGACAATGCGGGTGGCGCAGACGCTGTACGAGAACGGTTACATCACGTACATGCGTACCGATTCGTCGGCGCTGTCCACGCAGGCGGTGCAGGCGGCGCGCAAGCAGATCGCTAGCCTCTTCGGGGCGGACTACGTGCCCGGCAAGCCGCGCGTATACGCCAAGCAGGCGAAGGGTGCGCAGGAGGCACACGAGGCAATCCGCCCGGCTGGCGACTCCTTCCGCACGCCATCTGAAGTGAAGGGACAGTTGAGCGGCGAGGAATTCCGGCTCTACGAACTGATCTGGAAGCGGACCGTCGCCTCCCAGATGGAGGACGCCCGCGGCAGCACCGCGACCCTGCGCATCCGCATCGCCGCCGATTCGGCCGACGCCGTCTTTGGGGTCTCCGGCACGGTCATCACGTTCCCGGGCTTCCTTGCCGCGTACGAGGAATCGGCCGATGTCGACCGCTACGACAAGGGCAACCCGAACGCGGAGAGCCGCCTGCCGAATGTCGCGGAGGGCGATGAGCTGGCGGTGCGAAACCTGCAGGCCGATGGCCACTCGACGACCCCGCCGCCGCGTTTCACCGAGGCTTCTCTGGTGAAGGCTCTCGAAGAGCGCGGAATCGGCCGCCCGTCGACCTACGCGTCGACGATCTCCGTCATCCAGGATCGTGGCTACGTGACGTCCCGCGGCCAGGCGCTCATCCCTAGCTGGCTGGCCTTCGCCGTCACGCGCCTGCTCGAAGAGCATTTCGGCCAGTTGGTCGACTACGACTTCACGGCGCAGATGGAGGCAGACCTCGACGCGATCGCTGCGGGGGACGAGGAGCGCGTCGCCTGGCTGACTAAGTTCTACTTCGGCGAGAACCCCCAGGATGCCGGCGGCCTGCACGAGCTGGTCGCCAACCTGGGCGACATCGACGCACGCGACATCAACTCCGTAGAACTCGGCGACGGGTTGCAGGTCCGGGTGGGCCGCTATGGCCCGTACGTCGAGGACACCTCGGCCCCGGTCAAGGAAGGCGAGAATCCGCCCCGCGCCAGCCTGCCCGAAGACCTCGCTCCGGACGAACTCAGCGTCGAGAAGGCGCGGGAACTCCTCGCGGTAAGCAGCGATGGGGGCCGTGAACTGGGCGTCGATCCGGCGAGTGGTCACGAGATCGTCGCAAAGCCGGGCAGGTTCGGTCCGTACGTGACCGAGGTTCTTCCCGAGCCGGAGTTGGACGAGTCGCTCAGCGCGGCCGCGCGCAAGAAGGCGCTCGCGGCCCTGCCGAAGCCGCGCACGGCGTCGCTGCTGAAGTCACAGGCGATCGAGACGGTGTCGCTCGAGGAGGCCCTCGCGCTGCTGTCGCTGCCGCGTGTAGTCGGCGTCGATCCGGAATCAGGTGCCGAGATCACCGCGCAGAACGGCCGCTACGGTCCCTACCTGAAGAAGGGCACGGATTCGCGAACGTTGCCGAACGAGGAGCAGATCTTCACGGTCACGCTCGAGGAGGCGCTGGCCATCTACGCCCAGCCGAAGCGCGGGCGGGGCGGATCGGCGTCGGCTACGGCGCCGTTGCGCGAACTCGGCGAGGATCCGAATTCCGGCAAGCCCATCGTGATCAAGGACGGCCGGTTCGGTGCCTACATTACTGACGGCACGACGAACCGAACGTTGCCGAAGGACCTGAGCGTCGAGGGCGTCACGTTCGAACAGGCCGTCGATCTTCTTGCGCAGAAGCGCGCCCAAGGGCCGGCGAAGAAGGGTGGTCGCACCGCCCGCAAGCCCGCCGCGAAATCGACGGCTAAGAAGAAGTAGCGGTTAGTCATAGCCGCAATTGACGTGATGTGGAAAACTTGTCCGTACCCACATCGTGATCTTTGAGACTTAGAGGAGCGGGATCGTGACTGACCCCAACAACCCCTACCGCTACGACGGCGGCCAAGGTAATCAATCCCCCTCGTATGGGACGCAGCCGAACAGTGGCTATCCGAATACTACGCAGCAGCCCGGCTACCAGAGTCAGGCTGGCTACCAGGGACAGAATTATCAGGCCCAGTCCTACCCGGCGACCGGCTACGCGACGCAGCCAGCCGGAACGAACGGCATGGCGATCGCCTCGCTGATCTGCAGCATCGTCGGCGTATCGCTCGTGGGCGTGATCCTCGGCCACATCGCTCTGAACCAGATCAAGTCGACCGGCCAGGAGGGCAAGGGCCTCGCACTGGCGGGCGTCATCATCGGCTACATCTCCATGGCGGCTTTCATCCTGTGGATCCTCTTCGTCGTGATTCTGGCCGCCGGCAGCAGTTCATTCGACACCACGACCTTTAGCAGTTTCTAGGTCCCGCCGGCTTCACCTGACATCCCCACGTACGGCCCCGCGCACACTGCGCGGGGCCGTACGCCGTTGGGGCTGGTAACAGGGCTGTAGGTACGGGATGATGAGCCTATGTATGCCTCGGCGATAGATGCACTGCCCACCGTCCCAGCCGCGAACAAGTCGGCACTGCCGCCGGATCCGGCGACGGCACCAGCGATCCGCTGGGGCGTCCTCGGCGCCGGCGGGATCGCGCGCATGTTCGCGCGCGCCATCCAGCACCACACCGTCTCGAATGTGACCGCAGTTGGCTCCCGCAGTCTGGAGAAGGCGGCGAGTTTCGCGCAGGATTTCCATATGCCTCGGATCTATGGTTCCTACGAGGAACTGGTGGCCAGCGACGACATCGACGTCGTCTACGTGGCCAGCCCGCACTCGCATCATCGCGAGCACGCGCTGCTGGCGCTCGAGGCGGGCAAGCCCGTGCTCGTGGAGAAGGCATTCACCCGCAACACCGGTGAGGCGCTCGACATCTTCCAGTTGGCCGCAAGCAAGGGTCTCTTCGTGATGGAGGCCATGTGGACGCGCTTTCTCCCTGCCACGTCGCTTGTCCACGAGATCATTGCGTCCGGGCAGATCGGCGAGGTCGTCGCAGTCCTCGCCGACCATGGACAGAAACTCGATCACGATGCCGCGGGGCGCCTCCTCAATCCGGCCCTCGCCGGTGGCGCGCTACTCGATCTTGGCGTCTACCCCATTGCGTACGCGATCGACATTCTGGGGGCCCTGGCACGCGTGTCCGCCGTCGGCAAGTTGACCGAAACGGGAGTCGATGGCAACGTGTCGCTCGTCCTCGACTACCCGGGTAAGCGGCAGGCGTCGCTCAACACCACACTGTGGGCGAAGACGGCCACCACAGCCGTGGTGGCCGGCACCAAGGCATGGATCGAAGTACCCGGCGACTTCTACTGCCCCGCGTCGATTCGCCTGCACCTGCCCGATGGCCTGACCAAGGAGATATCCACCGGATTCCCACCCGGGCACGCGGGTCTGGCCTACGAGGCTGCCGAGGTTGCCCGTTGCCTATCCGCGGGGCAGCTTCAGAGCGGACGCAACTCTTGGCGTGACACGCTTGCCGTGATGGCAACGCTGGACGAGGCCCGCCAGCAGGTCGGGGTTGTCTACCCAGGGGAGTAGGGATCCACAGGAGCCGGATGCCGCTACGCAAGTGTCGTTACCCCTCGGTAGGCTGGTCAGGTGAACCCTCCCAGCTCGGCCCATCGCGGCCTGTTCATCTCGTTCGAGGGTGGTGACGGCGTCGGCAAGTCCACGCAGGCGGCGCGGCTCGCCGAATGGTTCCGCCGAGAGGCGGGCCGGGAGGTCGTGACTACGCGAGAGCCTGGCGGCACGGGGCTCGGCGTCCAACTGCGCGAACTGCTGTTGCACGGGGGCGAGATGGCACCCAAGACGGAGGCCCTTATCTATGCTGCGGACAGAGCTCAGCACGTGAGCCAGCTCATCGAGCCCGCCCTGGCGGCCGGGAAGGTGGTCATCACCGACCGCTACCTCGATTCGTCCGTCGCATATCAGGCGGGCGGTCGTACGCTGGACGCCACGGAGATCGAGGGCTTGTCGCTATGGGCCACGGGCGGGCTGTTGCCCGATCGCACGTTCCTCTTGGACGTTCCGCTCGAGGAATCCACTGCGAGGCTGGGGGAGGGCCGGGACCGCCTGGAGCGCGCAGGCAAGGAATTCCATCGCCGGACGCGCGAGGCATTCCTTTTCCGGGCCGCGTCGGACCCAGGCCGCTGGGTGATTATCGACGCGACTCGGAGCGTTGCGGAAGTCGGGCAAGCCATCGTGGAGTCCGTCGAGGCGTTGCTCGGAGGAGCGGAATGAGCGTGCAATCTGCCACCGGCACTGGCGTATGGGGCGAACTGGTCGGCCAGGATCGAGCCATGGCCACTCTCAAGCGAGCTGTCACCGATCCGTCGGCGATGACCCACGCCTGGCTCATCACGGGGCCACCGGGGTCGGGGCGCTCCAATGCGGCGCTTGCGTTCGCCGCGGCACTGCAGTGCCCTCGGGGTGGGTGCGGCGAATGTCAAGTCTGCACGTCGGTGCTGGCCGGCACGAATCCCGACGTCGAGGTGCTGCGGACCGACAAGGTGGTTATCGCGATCGATGAGGTGCGTGAGCTCGTCACCACCGCGGGCCGCTCACCCGTGGGCGGCCGTTGGCGGGTGATCATCGTGGAGGACGCCGATCGCATGATCGAGCGGACTACCAACGTACTGCTCAAAGCGATCGAGGAGCCGTCCCCGCGCACGGTCTGGATCCTCTGCGCGCCCAGCCCCATGGACGTCCTGGTGACGATCCGTTCCCGCTGCAGGGCGGTATCGCTCCAGGTGCCCGACACGCAGGCGGTGGCCGATCTCATCGTGCGCCGTGATGGGGTATCCCCGCAGGTCGCCCTCGATGCGGCACGAGCCGCATGGTCGCATGTCGGGCGCGCCCGCCGGTTGGCGAATGACCCGGCAGTGGCGCACCAGCGCATCAGTGCACTGCGGGCTGTGCTGACCATGCGCGGTGTCGCTGGCGCGGTACGGCTCGCGGGAGAACTCGTCCAGAATGCCAAGGATGAGGCCGCGGCCCTCAGCGAGGAATCCGAGGCGCGGGAGCGCGGCGAACTGCTTACTGCGCTCGGCGCGCAGGACCTGCGCACGCTGCCGCCAGCGATCCGCAGTCAGGTGCGACACCTCGAAGAGGATCAGAAGCGCCGCCGCCGGCGGCGCGAAATCGACACCGTGGATCAGTTGCTGATCGACATCGCGGGGTTGTTCCGCGACGTGCTCGTGACCGCCATCGACGCGCAGGTGGAGACCCTCAACAGTTCGATTCAGGACGACATCGAGGCGGCTGCCGCGCAGCTCGGGACCACGGCCGCGCTGGCAGCGCTCGACTCGGTCGCACTCGCGAGGACGCGCATCGCCGGAAACGTCACGCCGCTCTTGGCGATCGAGGCGCTTCTCGTATCGATTGCCGAACCGCGTCGCTAGGCGACGACGTGGTGTCATGGCCCTAGCCGTCACTGGTCTCGACGCCGGCCGCTACGCTGGGAGCGTGGTGAATCGATGGCGCTTCGCGAGCCCGCTGCTCGCCGTACTGCTCGCGGCGGGGTGCTCCACGACGTCCTTCGACAAGGAGCAGATCACGATCTCGGCGGGCGGCGATTCCGCAAGCGCGGCGATGGATCGTCCCGAGTCGAAGCAATCCGAGGCCGCCAAGATCCCAAGCGGGTTCCGCAAGTACTACCGGCAGGCCGTAACCTGGCTGCCGTGCGACGGGGACGTGGAGTGCGCGACGGTCGACGTGCCGATGGACTGGTCGGACCCCAAGAGTGATGTGGTTCCCATCGCATTGCGCAGGCTCCCGGCGCGCGGTCAGGCGCGCGGTTCGCTCCTGATCAATCCGGGTGGCCCGGGGCAGTCCGGTACGAAATTTCTGGGCTACGCGCGAGGGATCATCAGCGAGAGCGTGCTCGACGCCTTCGACCTCGTTGGCTTTGATCCGCGCGGGACGGGTCTGTCCCGCCCGCTGGAATGCTACGACGACACGCAGTGGGACGATTTCCTCTCGCTGGCATACGCCCCCGGACTGGAGGGCGTGAACGCGCGGATAGCGCAGGTAGCCGCCCTTGGAGCCGCCTGCGAGCGGGCCGCTGGCGACTGGCTGAGGTATCTCGATGTCGTCTCGGTCGCGCGGGACATGGACATGCTCCGCGCCGTGCTGGGCGATGAGCAGATCAACTACCTGGGCTACTCGTACGGCAGCCTGATCGGAAGCACATACGCCGGGCTCTTTCCCGCCAACGTCGGCGCGATGGTGCTCGACGGCGGCATCGACCCCACCTTGAGCGCCGAGCAGACGGCCGTGGACCAGGCACGCGGATTCGAGCGGGCGCTTACTACGTACGTCAACTACTGCCTTGACCGGCCGGAGTGTCCGCTGGTGGGCAATGCGGACGAGGCCAAGGCGCAGATCGCGACGCTCGTCGAAGGGCTGCGCGATACCCCGATGACGACATCGGATTCCAACCGCACATTGACGTCGACGCTCGCCGCGGCCGGTATCGAGTATTCGCTGTACGCTGAGTCGCGTTGGCCCATACTCACCAGCGCACTGACCGCGGCACTGGCCGACAATGACGGCACTCAGTTACTGACGAGCGCCGACACTTTCAACGCCCGGGCCGAGGACGGCGCGTACACGAGCCGCCGAGGACAGGCGTATCAGGCGATCTCCTGTATGGGGCCGCGGATCACGACCACGCAGCCCGCGCTTTCCAGGCTGATGGACCAGATGATCGATACCGCCCCGTCGATGGGCCGGATGCGCATCGATTCGCTGGTCCTGTGTGACGGCTGGCCGACGAGTGCCACGGCACAGTCGTACGATCTGTCCGCTACGGGATCTGCCACCATCCTCGTTATCGGCACCACGGGCGACCCGACGACCCCGTACGAATGGTCGCAGAGCCTGACCTCATTGCTCGACAACGCAGTGCTCCTCACCTTCGATGGTCAGGAACACGGTGCCTACGGGCGTTCCAATGCGTGTGTGGCGACTACGGTGGACGCATATCTGATCGAAAATGTGATACCCGCCACAGGCGCAACATGCTGATGTAACATCGCGGGTCACCGTTACGAAACATTTCGGCATCACGGTGCGGGTAGCGTCCACTTATGGCACCATTTCCTTCCGAATTACTTGCGACGCTCACGCCCCTGGCTGTCCAGCACGACAGCCTCGCGATTCCAGCACACCGCAATATCGTGGCGCTGGCAGCAGCACGGTTCGAGAAGCCGCACTGGGTCGTCACTCCCGAGCAAGCGGCAGCGGCCAGTGCGCCCACTCGCGGCTCGGGCGGCGCCCGCTTCCGAGGTGCAGCCATTGCCGTGGAGACGGTCGATCCGCAATTCGCCCTGACTGAGGGGTTGATCATCAACGGCCCCTTCCGCATCGGTGCGCGCGACGCTCAGGGGGCCGGGCTCTTGCCGGTCGAGCACGACATCTACGTCCTGCCCGATGCGGACGAGGCCACCGTCGCCGCACTGCGGGAATGGGCGATGGCGGTTGCCAGGCATTGCTGGGGCGCCGTGATCCAGTCTTCGGGGAACGTCTTGCGTCCCGACCCGGAATCGCTCGTTGATCTGCGCCTCTACTCGCCGGATCCGCAGCCGAACGAGGTCGTCGCTACGGCCCTGCGTCCGGTTCTACCGCAGATCCAGCCCTTCCAGGACCGTGACGGCAGCGAAGCGCTGTACATGCAACTCGAATACGACGGCACGATCGTGATCCGGCGGTACCGCGCGTCGCGCGAACTGCCGCCCGCCTTGTCCACGGTTGACTGGCGCGAATTCGGCCCGCATGTCTACGAGGTGTCATGGATTCCGCCCGCGCCGGAGGAACTCGACAATCCGTCGCCTTCCGCGCTGCATCTCATTGCTCGACGTCGCGCATCGCAACTCGTCGCGCGCGCTGCGACGGTACTGCGCGAACAGTACGACGGCACGGTGCTCGACTTCGAGGACTTCATGGTGCGCCCGGCTGATCTCAAGGCACGTACCCAGGGGAAGTACACCGGCTTGGCTTAGCTGCCGCTTGACCGCCCATAAGGTGCGGCCGGTCGATAGTTCTCCGACGGTGGAGAGGTTCGTAGGAATCGAAACACACCGGAGGTGGTTGAGATGGGACTTGGCGACAAGTTGAGCAATTCGGCTGAAGAGTTCAAGGGAAAGACCAAGGAAGCTGCGGGCGAGGCCAGCGGGAACGAGCAACTCGAGGCCGAGGGCAGGAACGATCAACTCAAGGCGAAGGCCAAGGACGCGGTCGAAGATGTCAAGGACAAGGCTGCCGAGGCTTTTAACAAGGTCACGGGCAAGGATTGACGCAGTCCGCTCCGCATGCGGCGCGAGAAACGCCGCCAGTTGCACAGGGGTGCCGGCGCTAGGGCGTCCTGCACCCCTGTAGTCATGTTCGACGCGCACGGGCACGTTCTTGCCGGAGCCGCCTACCAGAATCGAACTGGTGACCTATTCATTACGAGTGAATCGCTCTACCGACTGAGCTAAGGCGGCTTGGTCCAGGCGCACTGCGCTAGACCGCGCTCTACTGTACTCAACGATGGGCCAATCCACAAAGTCGTCAACGCGGGTGGCGGCAGGGGGGTGAAGCGGCGGAGCCCTCGTCCTCAATGCCACACAGTGCGACGGCCGCCCGCGTCCTTGAGCCGGCCCAGAGCGGCCGAGCGCTCGTCCTCAATCCACGAGCCCGCGCGGACGGGCAAATGGCCGATTCCCCAATAAACCCTCGGATATGCCTGCAAACTATGGCCCGCGGCACGCGTCGCAAGTAACCTAGGACTCGACGTTCCGCTGCCGCCGAGGCCGCGGCGCCCCTGGCAGACAATCGAGGGAGATACCGATGGGATTCATCAAGGCTTTTGCTGGCGCGATTGGCGGCACGCTGGCCGACCAGTGGCTCGACTTTCTTACCCCGCCTGCTGGCCTCGCGCCCACCGCAGCGATCTTCCCCGCCGTTGCGCAAGGCCAAAACAACGGCCGCGGCTCGAACACCAAGGGTTCGAGCAACATCATCACGAACGGTTCGCGGATCGTGGTCCCCGAGGGCTATGGCCTCCTCACCTTTACCGAAGGCCGGATCAGTGGCTTCATCTCCGAGCCGGGTGGCTACACCTTCACGACGGACGAACAGAACTCGCAGTCGATCTTCGCTGGCGATGGCTTCATCTCGCCACTGATCAAGACGTCGTGGGAACGCTTCAAGTTCGGCGGGCAGCCGGGGGCGCAGCAGATCGCCCTCTACGTCAACCTCAAGGAGATCCCGAACAACCGGTTCGGCACGCAGTCGGAGATCTACTGGGATGACGCCTACCTGAACGCGCAGGTCGGCGCCCTGGTCCGCGGAACATACACGCTCAAGATCACCGACCCGATCCTGTTCATCTCACGCTTCGTTCCCGCCACCTACATCACCGCCGGCGGCCCGGTGTTCGACTTCACGGACATCGACAACGATGCCGCGGCGCAGCTGTTCAACGAGATCGTCAGCGCGCTTTCGCCCGCCTTTTCGCTCTACACCAACGACCCCTCGAAGGGGAACCGCATCTCCCGCATCCAGTCGGACGCACTGGGCTTTGCCCAGTCGCTCGGCCAGGCGGTCGAGGACGGCTACAAGTGGCGCACCGAGCGCGGCCTCGAGATCGTGTCGGTCGCCATTCAGGCGATCGAGTACGACGAGGACACCCGCGCGCTGCTCTCGGACGTGAAGAAGGCGGATGCTCTGTCGGGCCAGCGCGGGAACACGTTCCTCCAACAGTCGGTGGCGCGTGGTGTGCAGGCCGCTGGCGAAACCGGCGGCGGCGCAGGCCTCGCCATGTTCGGCATGGGGGCTGGTGCGGCGGGAGGCATGGCCGGCGCCATGCAGCAGCAGCCACAGCCGACCGCCGGGCCGTTCGCGAACCCGGCGCCGGCACCGCAGCAGCAGTACGCACCGCCCGCGGAGCAGGCACCGCCTGCCCCTGCCCCCGCCGCGTCGGCGGCCGAGGATCCAGTCGCTAAACTCACCCAGTTGAAGTCGATGCTCGATGCCGGGCTGATCACTCAGGCGGACTTCGACGCGGCTAAGGCAAAGGTCCTCGGCCTGTGACGTCGTCGTCATCGACCCAGCAGGTGGGCGGTCACGACAAGTGCCCCACCTGCGGCTCGACCGACATCGCGTATTCGAGCACCAAGGGCGTCCTGATCTGCCGCTACTGCCGCGCGCAGTGGACCGAGGCGAACGCCGAGCAGTCGCTCGGTTATGACACGGATATAGCCTCGCTGCAGGGCGTGCAGGTGACCCGAGGTGCGGATCGGATAGACGAGGCCTCGTCCGATGTCGTGACACTCAAGTGCCAGGGCTGCGGTGCCGAGGTCGTCATCAACTCGGCCACCAACCTGCAGGCCCGCTGCCACTGGTGCCGTAGCGTGCTGTCCCTGAACGAGCGCGTCGCAAACGGATCTGTCCCAGACGCGGTGCTGCCGTTCGCGCTCACGCACGAGCAGGCCGTCGATAAGATCCAGGCGTTCGCCAAGAAGAGAGTGTTCTTCGCGCACAAGGGATTCCGCCGCGAATTCGAGCCCGCGAACGTGGTTGGCGTGTTCATGCCATACCTCGTCGCTGACGTCCGGGCCGCGGTCAAGATGCGCGGTGAGGGCGAGATCGAGATCCGCCGCTACACGGTCTCCGTGGGCAAGGACCGCCAGGAGACGCGTTACGACGCCGACGTCTATCAGGTCGAGCGCCAGTTCGACCTCATCGTGGACGATCTCACCGTCGAGTCCTCAGCGCGGCGAGCCGGAGCGCACACAAGTGCGGAGACGACCAACATCGTCAACGCGGTACTGCCCTTCGACACCAAGAAGGCGGTCCGCTACAACGCGAACTACCTTGGCGGTTTCACCTCGGAGAAGCGCGACCTGAACGTCGATGACGTCTCGGGCACCGTGAGCCGGATGCTGTTCGGCCTCGGCACCACGTTGATGCGCCGCACGCTGGGCCAGTACGGCCGCGGCGTGAAGTGGACGGGCGGACAGGTGGGCGTGCAGGGCGTGCGCTACCTGTCCATGTACGCGCCGATCTGGCTGTACTCGTATTACGAGAAGCGGGGTAGCGGCGAGTTCCTGCACTACATCGCGGTCAACGGCCGCACCGGTCAGACGATGGGCTCGGTGCCCATCAACAAACTGCGGCTCACGCTCTGCTCGGCACTGACCACGATCGGCATTCTCGCCGGAGGATGGGTGTTCTTCCTGTGATTATTCAGCAACTGGCCCAAGTGACCTATCTCGCCGATTCCTCCTCTGAGGGGGACGGCGCGGGGTTCGTTGTCGCTTTCGCCTTCATCGCGGGATTCTGCTTCTTCTTCTTCGTGTGGAAGTACTACCGCAACGCCAACGCGCGCTTCAAGTTCGAGGAGCAGACCTCGGCCGATGCGAAGAATGTCCAGGGCACGGATGTGAAGGTCAACACCCGTCGCGGGCTGAGCTCGTCCTCGATCTCCGGGCGGAACGATTCGGACGCCACTGCTCGCGTTCCCGTAGAGGAACTTTGGCCGACACCGAACGATGCCATCACGTCTGTTTTGGACGAGGCCTCCGGCGGCCCTGTCGGGGCCCCCGGTCACCACGTGCCGGGACAACCAGGCCAACCGCCGTCAAGCCAGCCTCCTGGGCCGGTGCAAGGACCGACTGGCCAGCAGGCGCCGTACCAGCCGGGTCACAACCCCGGCCCGCAGGCACCGTTCCAGCCCACGGATCCGCCCCCGTACCAGCCTGGGCAGTAGTTCGCCGCGCTCGGCCTGTCGGGTGGGGTGGCACCACGAATGGTGGCGCCACCCCACCCGATATTGCGGGTCGAGCGCCGGCTTCACCGCACTTGCCGCGCCTGTGCCGCAGGTAACGGGCGCCCCGGAGTCACCGGACGCCCCGCCTGCTGCGGCGCATGCTGCCGTTGTGTTCGCATGCTGCCGCTGTGTTCGCATGCTGCCGTTGGATTCCTCGCAAACGAATCGAATGCCCGCAGGCGCTGCGGTAGCCGGGCTCTGGGGTGTATTGAGTCGCGCGCTGCGGGGCGGCGTCCTGGAAATTCGCGGCGCGATCGGCAGGCGCCTGGCCTTTTGTCCCTGGTCTGCCCGTCGTGGATGGGACAATGGCGGGGTGACAGTGGCAATCGAAGCACCCAAGAACGCGGACATTGACGGCATCGTTGCCGCCTTGCAGTCTGCGGTGACCGGCGAGGTCTCTACCTCTAACCTGCGCCGTGCCGAGTACGCGACCGATGCGTCGAACTATCGGGTGCCACCGCAGATCGTCGTCATCCCGCGGACGCAGGACGACGTGCTGGCCGCATTGCGGATCGCCCGTGAGGCTGGGATGGCGATCACCACGCGCGGCGGCGGCACCTCGATCGCCGGCAACTCGATCGGGCCAGGGATGGTCATCGACTTCTCACGCCACCTGAACCGGATCCTCGAGATCGATCCGGAGTCGCGGACAGCGCTCATCGAGCCGGGCGTGGTCATGTCCGACTTGCAGGCTGCGGCCGCGCCGCACGGACTGCGGTTCGGTCCTGATCCTTCGACCCAGAACCGCGCCACACTCGGTGGCATGATCGGCAATAACGCATGCGGCCCGCACGCCGTGGCGTACGGCCGCACATCCGACAACGTGGTGTCGCTCGACGTCATCGACGGGCTGGGGCGCCGCTACACCGCAGGTAGGGACAAGCAGGGCTACGAGGAGGTCCCCGGCCTTGAGGAGTTCATCTCCGCCAACCTGGCCCTGATCCGCACCGAGTTCGGGCAGTTCGGCCGGCAGGTCTCCGGCTACTCGCTCGAGCACCTGCTCCCCGAGAACGGCTCCGACCTGGCCAGGGCACTGACTGGCACCGAGGGCACGGTCGCCACGATCCTGCAGGCGCGCGTGCGGCTCGTCCCCATCCCCAGCGCGCCGACGCTCGTGGTCCTCGGCTACGAGACGATGCCGCTCGCCGCCGATGACGTCCCGCTCCTGCTCGCGCGCAAGCCGCTCGCCATCGAGGGTATGGACGCCCGCCTGATCGACATCATCAAGCGCGCCAAGGGTCCCGATTCGGTACCCGATCTTCCAGCCGGTAACGGCTGGCTCATGGTCGAGGTGGGTGGTGCCACCGCGGACGAGGCCATGGACGCCGCTCGCGCGATCGCTGCGGCGGCCAATGCTGACGATGCCATGATTCTTCCTGCTGGCCCCGAGGCGAGCCGCATGTGGCGCATCCGCGCGGACGGGGCTGGCCTCGCAGGCAGGACGCCCTCGGGCGATCAGGGATGGCCCGGTTGGGAGGATGCCGCGGTCAGGCCCGAGAACCTGGGCAAGTACCTGCGTGATTTCGATTCGCTGCTGGAACGATACGGCCTCGATGGCGTGCCCTACGGCCACTTCGGCGACGGCTGCATTCACGTGCGCATCAACCTGCCGCTTGAGGACAACGCGGACATCTTCCGCCGCTTCCTGACCGATGCGGCAGTCCTGGTTGCGCAGTACGGCGGCTCGCTCTCCGGCGAGCACGGTGACGGCCGTGCCCGTTCGGAGCTGCTGCCCAAGATGTATTCGGACGAGGCGATCCGCCTCTTCGAGCAGTTCAAGGCGCTGTTCGATCCCAGGGACGTCATGAACCCGGGCGTGATCGTGCGCCCGGATCCCCTCGACGCCCACCTGCGCAGGCCGCATGCCAAGCCGGTCAAGCCCACCACGGGCTTCGCGTTCCGCCACGATCAGGGCGACTTCACCAAGGCCGTTCACCGCTGCACCGGCGTGGGCAAGTGCCGGGCCGACAACAGCGCGGCCGGCGGTTTCATGTGCCCGTCGTATCAGGCGACGAAGGACGAGAAGGACGTCACGCGCGGTCGCGCTCGCGTGCTGCAGGAGATGATCAACGGCTCGGTGATCACGGGTGGCTGGTCAGCGCCCGAGGTTACGGAGGCACTCGACCTCTGCCTCAGCTGCAAGGCCTGCTCGTCCGACTGCCCGGCGGGCGTCGACATGGCGGCATACAAGGCGGAGGCGCTGCACCGCAAGTACGAGCGCAAGATCCGCCCCATCAACCACTACATCCTTGGCTGGCTGCCTCGCTGGGCACGGCTGGTATCGAGCATGGGGCCGGTCGCCGCGGTCGCCAATGCGGCCTTGGGGATCAGGCCGATTGGAAAGCTCGTCCTGAGCGCGGGCGGCATGGACAGCCGCCGCAAGATGGCGAAGTTCGCGACGCAGCCGTTCCGTCGCTGGGTGCGCAGTCAGGACGAGATCCCCGTCGCCCGCGACGCGGGCGGCTCCCCGCGCTCCTCCGCGGCCGGACAGCGAACCCGAGTCGTGCTGTGGGCGGACTCGTTCTCCGACTCTATGACGCCGCACGTCGCCCAGGCTGCGCTGCGGGTCCTGGACGCGGCCGGGTACGACGTAATCGTCCCGGGCGGTGAGGCATGCTGCGGCCTGACGTGGATCTCCACGGGTCAGTTGAATGGTGCGCGCAAGAAGCAGGCGCAACTGCTACAGGTGCTCGGCCCGTTCGCCGTGGCGGGCATCCCCATCATCGGCGTCGAGCCGTCCTGCACGGCCGTGCTGCGATCCGACCTGCTCGAGCTGCATCCGGACGACCCGCGCGCGGTGGCGGTCGCAGCGCAGACGATGACGCTGGCGGAGTTGCTGACCTCCGAGGCGCCGCTTGGGCCGGGGGAGCAGTGGCAGATGCCCGACCTGTCGGACGTCACGGCCGTGGTGCAGCCGCACTGCCACCACCACTCAGTCATGGGATTCGGCCCGGACGAGAAACTACTGCGCGATGCCGGGGCCGAACTCACGATGTTGGCGGGCTGCTGCGGCCTGGCGGGCAACTTCGGGATGGAGAAGGGGCACTACGAGGTTTCGGTCCAGGTGGCTCAGAACGAGCTGTTGCCAGCCCTGCGGGCGGCGGGCGAGGGGGATGTCTATCTCGCCGACGGCTTCTCGTGCCGCACGCAGGCATCCGGCTTGGCGGGGGTCGAGGGCAAGACGCTGGCGGAACTGATCGCGGACCGGTTATAGCGGTCTAGCCCGCCGCCTATTAAGTTGTTTCTACAACCAATTACAATGGGTGGTTATGGACGAGGTTCGCTGGTTGTCGCCGGAAGAATTGCACACCTGGGTCAAACTCGAGGTGATCGCGGAGTTGCTTCCCGCAGCGCTCGATCAGCCGCTGCAGCGTGAGCACAATCTCACCCACTTCGAGTACATCGTGCTCGCCCAGTTGTCCGAGGCCACCGACCGCACCATGCCGTTGACCGTCCTTGCCGCCCGCACGAGCGCCACGCTTCCGAGGCTCTCGCATGTGATCCGGCGCCTCGAAGACCGTGGGCTGGTCGTCCGATCCACGAGCGAATTCGACCGGCGCGTCACGCTCGCCACCTTGACGGATGCGGGCTGGGAACGCGTCGTGGAATCGGCTCCAACCCACGTCGCGAGCGTGCGCGACATCGTGATCGATCGGCTCACCGCCGATCAACTCCGCTCGCTCGGTGCGATCACGGATGCCATGCTGGCGGCGCTCGATCCTGACGACCGCAAGGGTCTTCGCCGCGTCTGCGACGAGAAGGCCCCGCATCCGCCGTCTCCGTAGGCAAGTGCGAACCAGCCAGTTCAGCGGGAGCAACGGCCTTCTACCTGGCCAAGGCGAGCAGTGGATGTGAATTGCCTGAATCGGCGCGATTCGAGTTTCGCAAATCGCCCGCTCGCCCTAGAGTGCACTTATGGTCAGTGTCGGTCCCGAGAAAGCCTGGCAGGCCGTGCCCTCGCAACCGGGAACTCCGGGCCACGACCGTGCGGCTGGTGGCGACGAAGCGCCAGGCGCTAGCGCCGCATCCCAGGGCGCAGCTCGCGAATTCGAAGAGCGCGTCACCGCGCTCATCCAGCAACATGCATCAATTCTGCTGGACGAACCCCTCCTGCCTCTCGCAATGGTCACGCCATCGGGTATGGCAGCCGATTCGAACCGAAGCGTGCTTGTCGCCCTCGACGGACGTGGGCGCCAGGTGGTCGTCACCGTCGTGCACCACCTGGATCTGCCCGCCCTCATGAGCGCGATTCAGGCTGCCGGACGGCTGGGATTTCGTTCCCGATCCGCCATGGCGAAGTCGTACCCGGGTGGGGGCGCCGCCTTCGATAGCGCACTGGCGTCGTTCTTTCGCGCGCGCCCGGACCTGCAGGCGACCGTGGGGCAATTGGCCACGCAGCCCCGGCTCGTCGTCGTCTGCGGCGGCGCGACCGACGATGCCAGCGAAGCGCTCCGCTTCTTGAGCGGCGGAGGCGGCGGAATCGAGATCTTCCCGCTGACGGCTCAGGTCGTCGGCCGGGTCATCGCCAAGGTACGCGGAACGGCTCCGCAGCCGTCCACGCCCCAGGCGCCGGTGGCGCAGCCCGCTGAGCCTCAGGCGCCGGTCGCGCAACCCGCAGTGTCACAACCTCCGGCCGCGCTGCAGCCGGCCGCAAGAAGCGACGCACCACCATCCGCGCCGCAACCGATCCAACCGCAGCCTGAGCCCGCAGCCGCGTCGGCAGATCAACCACTCGCCGCGCCGGCACATGAGAGGGCGGTCGACGCCCCGGAGGCAGACGTCACCGCAGTCGCCGGAGATTCTCCGGATCACGAGCGCGCGACGGCGAGCGATCCGGCGCCCCAGACCGGATCGGTGCCCATCCCCGACTTCGACGAGCTCCAGGATCGGCCCGTACCAGCCGACATCGAAACCTCGATCCACGAACGAGCAGGGGCGTCTGGGACGGACACTAGCGCCCAGGACCCGCACGGGCATCACGCGACGGTGTCCGCGCCAGCTCGGCGCGGGCAGCCGTTCGGACGAACCGAACCGCTCGCGATCACGACCGAGATTCCGATCATCGACGCCAAGCGACGGCTTCCTAGAACCGTCCTGCCGAAACCCGTTGAGGGCACTTCCCGCCCGCCCGCCCGCGCGCTCGCGGTCCGCACTGTTGCACTCGAAGCCGCGGTGACCGGGAAAAGCACCGAGGAACTCACCGCGTCCGTCGTGAACCGCAACGCCGAGCGCGACCTGACTGTGCTCTGCGATGAGTTGGAATCGGCAGTGCCAATAGTCTGGGTGCGACAGGGAACGGGTGAAAGATACGAGGCTGTCCTCCATCCCGAGGGGATGATCACCCTGCCAACCGGCATCGAGTACGCCGACCCCACGCGCGCGGCGCGTGCTATCTCCGGGAGTCTGAGCGTCGCCGACGGCTGGAACCTGTGGCGCATCGGCGAATACGGGCCAACGCTCGCCGAGGCTTGGCGGGAAGTCTTCGGCCGCTGACAGCGCGGAGGCAATGGACCCCCCGGAGCGTGCGCGTTTCAGAGCAAGGGGAGCATCCGGCCGAGATCGGGGACTGCATCCGAGGTGAACGTGGGCTCCAGCGCCCGAGCCAGTTCGTCCACGTCGTAGGGCGAACGGCCGGAGGCGAGCGCAATCCAGCGAAGCGGATCGCTCACTACCAGTGACCAGCCGCCCCGGGTTAGGACGATGTGGAGCAACTCTTCCGCCACGATCTGCGCTGCCGACGGCAGGATCGGGTTGGCTTCGCCGCGCGAATCCAGTATGCCGGCGAAAGACTTGGACAGGTCGATCGCGTGGACCACCAGTTCGACGAGTCGCGAGATGACCATGTCACGCAGCAGGATGGGGCCGCGGCGGGCCTGGATGACCAGATCGCCGGGATCGGCGAGGCCGTATCCTCGCGCGACCTCCTCGAACTCCTTCAGCTTGGATAGGGCGACGGAGGCCTCGTCCTTGACCGCGCGAAGAGGATCATCGTGGCGAAGCGCGGAAAGTTCGCGCGTGAGTTCGTCGATCTCATCCGCGCGTGATGGATAGCTACCCAGGTATTCGGCGAGGGTAAGCGGGATCGTGCCGATCGGGCTGGGCTCGCTCACGCTGAGCGCGCTCCACGCGCGCGCGAGATGAATCACCAGATCCCGATTGGTCCAGCCGGGCAGTGAACTGGCCTGATCAGCGATCCCGAGCAGGTCCTCGTCCGATTCGCTCAGCCAGTTATCGAGGCGCCGCCATTGGGAGGCGAGGGCTGCAGCGACATCGGCGTAGCTGGTAACGGCAGTCATTGTGCGAGGCTACGTGATGTTCGCCGCGGCGTCGAGCGACGCGAGGAAGTGTCGCACGGCTGGCTCAAGCTGATCGAAGTCGATGAGGAAGCCGTCATGTCCGAAGTCGGAGTGGATGATGTGGACCGGGTCCGCGTTCGGGATTTCCGCGGCCATGCGCTCCGAATGGATCACTGGGAATAGCCGGTCGGAATCGACGCCGACGATGAGTGCCCGCGCCGCGATAGAACGCAACGCCGAGCGCACGCCGCCGCGCTCGCGACCGAGATCGTGAGACAGCATCGACTCGGTGAGGCTGATGTAGCTGTTGGCATCGAAGCGGGCGGCGAGCTTGTGCGCGTGGTGGTCCAGATAGGACTGCACGGCGAACCGTCCGCCGTGCAGCGGCTCTTCGGCGCCCTGCGGCAACCGCGCGAAGCGCTCGTCGAGTTCCAGCGCGCTGCGGTACGTGATGTGTGCGATCTGCCGAGCGATCCCGAGGCCCACGTGCGGGCCCTTGCCGGGCGGCTGATCGTAGTAGTCGCCGCCGTGGAAGTTCACATCGGCGCGGATCGCCGCGAGTTGCGGGTGGCTCCAGGCGATCTGGTCGCCGGTGAACTGGGCGGAGCAGGCAATCGCGCCGATCGCGTCCACGCTGATGCCCTCTGCCGGGCCGAGCAGTGCCCACTCCAGCGCTCGCAGTCCGCCCATAGACCCGCCGACCACGAAATGCCAGCGGGAGATTCCGAGGGCGTGAGACAGCGCGATCTCCGCCGCCACCTGGTCGCGGACGGTGATCCGGGGGAAGCGGCTACCCCAGCGGCGCCCGGCCAGGTCTAGGCTAGCCGGCCCGGTCGTTCCCTGGCAGCCGCCGAGGACATTGGGTGCGACCACGTAGTACTTGTCCGTGTCTATCGGCCGGCCGGGACCGACCATCTGGTCCCACCATCCGGCCGTGACGTGGCCCTCCCCGGCGTCACCCGTGGCGTGAGAGTCCCCGGTCAGCGCGTGCAGCAGGAGCACGGCGTTGCTACCGTCGCGATTCAACTGGCCCCATGTCTCGTAGGCAACACTGACGCTCGGCAATGACAGGCCGGATTCGAGGGCAAGGGGGCCAAGTTCGGCGAAGCTACGGTGACCGATCGGGTCGCCCTCCAGCCAGGCCCCCGTCGCCGGAAGCACGCGCGCGTGCGTGGCGCGAACGCGCCGCCCGCTGGGCTTTGCCGGATCCGGCCTCGAGGATGGCGTCAAGCTCAAACCAATCTATGCGGCAATCGCGCCGGGGCGATCGAACGACTCTCGCAACAACTCTACGCGGGGCGGGTGCGCAACGGCGGCGGCGACCACCACGTGGGATCGCCGCCGCCGCTCAGACTAGAACTAGTTCACGGCCGCGGCCGCAGCGAAACCGAGTTCGAGGTCCGCGAGGATGTCCTTGATGTTCTCGATTCCCACCGACAGGCGCACCAGTCCCGGCGTCACTCCGGACAGCGCCTGCTCCTGCTCGTTGAGCTGGCTGTGGGTGGTCGAGGCCGGGTGGATGACAAGCGAGCGGACGTCGCCGATGTTTGCCACGTTCGAGTGCAGCTTGAGCGCGGAGACGAACGCCTGACCGGCGGGCGCTCCACCGGCGAGTTCGAACGAGACGACCGCCCCGGAGCCGCGCGGCGCGTACTTCTGCGCGTTCGCGTGCCAGGGGCTCGATGGCAGCGAGGCGTAGTTCACCTTGACGACATCGGCGCGCGCCTCGAGCCATTCGGCGACCGTGCGGGCGTTCTCGACGTGACGCTCAACGCGCAACGACAGCGTCTCAAGCCCCTGTGCGAGCAGGAATGCGTTGAACGGCGAGATGGCGGCGCCGAGGTCCCGCAGCAGTTGGACGCGGGCCTTCAGGATGTACGCGAGGTTCGCGCCGAGGATGCCGTTCACGCCAAGGTCGCGGGCGAAGACCAGTCCGTTGTAGCTCTCGTCCGGGGTATTGAAGCCGGGGAACTTCTCCGGGTCCTTGCCGAAGTCGAAGTTGCCGGAGTCGATGATGACGCCGCCGATGGCAGTACCGTGGCCGCCGATCCACTTGGTGGTGGAGTGGATGACGATGTCGGCGCCGTGCTTGATCGGGTTGAGCAGGTAGGGCGTGCCGACGGTGTTGTCGACGATGAGCGGGACGCCCGCCTCGTGCGCGATGCCGGCGACCGTCTCGATGTCCAGCACGTCTGAGCGCGGGTTAGGAATGGTCTCGCCGAACAGCAGTTTCGTGTTCGGGCGGATCGCGTCGCGCCACTGCTGCGGGTCGTGCGGGTTCTCAACGAACGTTACCTCGATGCCGAACTTGGGCAGGGTGTAGTTGAGCTGGTTGTACGTTCCCCCGTAGAGGCTCGAACTTGCGACGATGTGGTCGCCCGCCTCTGCCACGTTGAGGAACGCGTACTGCTGCGCCGCCTGGCCGGAGCTGACCAGCAGGGCACCCACGCCACCCTCGAGGTTCGCGAGGCGGTTCTCCACGATCTCCTGGGTCGGGTTGCCGATGCGGGTGTAGATGGGGCCGAGATCCTTCAGCGCGAATCGGTCCGCGGCGACGTCAGCCGTGGGAAAGACGAACGAGGTCGTCTGGTAGATCGGCAGCGCCCTGGCGCCGGTCGCTGGATCTGGCACCTGTCCGGCGTGGATCTGGCGGGTCTCAAATGACCAATCTGCTTCACTCATGTGGATGCTCCATCGAGGTTTGTCCGCCGTGTGGACCGGCGCGTAGTTAGTTCGATGACTGTATCCGTGAAGTCGGCACCTACGCACCCCACCGTCTCACGATCCGGACGCCGATTTGGGACGCCCGTCCAAAAACACGGAAGCCATGGTGCCCGTGTGACTGGTGTGATTGAAGTGGCCAAATATTTCCAAAGTGACGAAAGAGGGATAGGCTCAGAAGTCGAATGCGCACGTCCTGACGGGCGCGCCTGCACGTCATTGCCCGTTTGAGGCAGTGGCTGGAACGGCTGCGCATCCGGGATGTCCACCGCGCTGTCGAAAATGGAGCCGAGATGCCTGACCGCACACCGCGTCGCCCGCCGCGCTTCTTCGCGCGCCACCGCCGTCGCCTCGGAGTCTTCGTGCTCGCGCTCGCGCTTGGCTCCTCGTCCGCCCTCCCCGCGGCAGTCGCCACGCCAGAGGACGATCAACTCGACCAACTGCGCGCCCAGTCGAATTCAGCCGCCGTGGAGGTCAAGTCACTCGATGACCGCATCGCGAAACTGCAGTCGCAGGTAGACGACGCATGGGCCGTGGTGGAAGCCGCTGCGGAGGACTACGCGCAGGCCACCGAGGACCTTAAGAACGCGGAGAGCGCCACGGCTCAGGCGCAGGAGCGCTACGAGTCCGCCCTGGCGAACAAGGAGGAGTCCCGCAAGGTACTCGTCCAGATCGTGCGCGAACGCTCCCGTCTCGGCGGTACGACCTCGTCGATACAGGCCTTCTTCGCGGCCGACGAGTTCGACGAGGCGGTAGCCGAGGCCGCTGCGCAGGACCTCGTCCAGGACCGAGCGCAGCGCGCCGTTCAGCACCTACAGGCCAACACAGTCGTGGCTGACACCCTGGCGCAGGCAGCGCAGAAGGCTCAGAACGAGCTCGCTGAGGTTCGCGAGGAGTCGAAATCGGCGCTGAGCAAGGCGAAGCGCCAGCAGGAGAAGGCGCAAAAACTTCAGAAAGATGCCAAGGCCGAACGGGAGGCGGCAGTCACCCGACTTGCCGAGCTCCGATCCTCGACCGTAGCGGCGGAGCAGGCGCGGCAGACCAGACTCGAGGAGAAGCGGCAAAAGGCCCGCGAGGAGGCGGCGCGACAGGCCGCCGCCGAACGGGAGGCCCGTGACAACGCGCAGACGGACAGCGGATCCGACAACGCGGACGACGATTCCAAGTCCTCGACCAAGAAGAACCGCAAGCCCAAGCCGAAGGACGACGGCGGCGGGTCGAGTTCGACTGGTTCCGGCAATTCGGGCTCGTCCAACGCTGGCACCGGTTCCGGCAATTCGGGCGGCGGTTCGAGCGGCGGTTCCGCAGGCGGCTCGGGTAGCGGCGGGAGTTCCGGGGGATCCGGCTCGGGCGGCAGTAGCGGCGGAAGTTCCGGGGGATCCGGCTCCGATGGTGGGAGCTCCGGCGGACTGCTGGGGCAGGGCACTGCCGTCGCGACGGCCGCGCAGGGTCGATCTGCCGTGGCGGCGGCCAAACTGCGACTAGGTAAGCCGTACGGCTGGGGTGCAACAGGACCGGATTCGTACGACTGCTCGGGCTTGACCATGACTGCGTGGAGCGAGGCCGGCGTGAGCATCACCCGCACGTCGCGTTCGCAGTATCTGCATGTGAAGAAGATTCAGCTTTCTTCCATGCGACCCGGCGATCTGCTGTTCTGGGGTGACGATCAGGACGATCCGATGTCGATCACGCATGTCGCGATGTTCATCGGAGACGGCCAGATGATCGAGGCACCTCGCCCCGGACTCACCGTGCGCATCACGTCAGTGCGTTACGACTCGCGCCTGATGCCGTACGCCGGACGGGCTTAGTCGCCATTGGCGAATCGGGCGCGGTTGGGGCGGGACAGCGGGGCCAACGAGTTCATCCACCGAGCGAATCGCAAATACCTGGACGCCCGAAAGCCCCACGGAAACGACAACGAACCCCGAGAGCAACGCAACCAGGTGCCTGAGCGCGTCAACACTGTACGCCCAGGTGCGGGACAACTTCCGCCTCAGTGCTCGCCGATGTGATAGCCCGCATCGATAGCGCGCTGGAACGAGTTCTGGATCTCGATCTCGGCGGCGGCGCGGTCCACCCAGTGGGCGCCCTCGACTGACTTGCCGGGCTCCAGATCCTTGTAGACCTCGAAGAAGTGTTGGACCTCGAGGCGGTGGAAGTCGGACACGTCATCGATGTCCTGCCGCCAGGCCGCGCGCTGATCGGCGGTGGGAACGCAGAGCACCTTGTCATCGCCGCCCGCTTCGTCTCGCATGCGGAACATGCCGAGTGCGCGGCAGCGGATCAGGCAGCCGGGGAAGGTGGGCTCCTCGAGGAGCACCAGCGCGTCCAGCGGGTCACCATCCTCGCCCAGCGTGCCCTCAATGAATCCGTAGTCGTCCGGGTAGCGCGTAGCGGTGAAGAGCATCCGGTCGAGCCGAATCCGGCCGGTCTTGTGGTCTACCTCGTACTTGTTCCGATGTCCCTTAGGGATTTCGATTGTTACGTCGAACTCCAGTGCCACAGTGGTTACACCTTCCCCGCGGGCGTCCATTGGATTTCGCTGGACGAGTTGATTGTCTATGGTCCATCATGCCTGATCTGCCTGGAACATCTCGAATTAGAACTCTCCCGTGCCGCGCCGTCCGGGAAACCCTAGCCGCGGCAGTTAGGCTGATTCGTGCGAGTCGATCACGCAGGAATGCGGCCCGCCCACCCCCGTTAGCGCGCGTCAGAGAGGTAACGCTGCCAGATGAGCTCGAAGAGGCGTCGCAAGTCCGCCGGGGCGGTGGTGTTCCTGCTCGTCCTCATCGTCGCCGTTGGCTACCTGTGGGCCGATGCGAAGGACCTGCTCCCCGGCTATCTCACGATGTCCCCACCGCCCGGCCCCGCCGCGGAATTCCCGACCCCGCCCGGGGCCGTGGAACCCGGCGACACGGCCGCAGCGCCCGGCGGGGCTACGGCCGTACTGCCGCAGACCGACGTCGATATCGCCGCCGCTGTGAAGGATCTGGTGACTGACAAGAAGAACGTCGGCAAGTCGATCTCCGTCATCGTGTCCGACGCGGTGACCGGCCAGATCATCGCAGCGCACAAGCCCAACAAGCCAATGACCCCGGCTTCGGTGCAAAAGGCGCTGGTCGCGCTCGCCGGCTCCGAGGAACTCGACCTGGACGCCACCCTGAAGACCACTGTCGTCCAATCCAGCGCATCCGAGATCGTGCTGGTTGGCGGTGGCGACATGATGCTCTCCGCCGAGGCCGGCGACCCGACGGTCGTCAACGGGAGAGCGGGCCTCGCCGACCTCGCGGCCCAAGCGGCCTCAGCCCTGGAACTGCGGGGAGAAACGACCGTCCGCCTCGTCTATGACACCTCGCTGTTCGACGCGAACACCCACGGCGTATGGGAGCAGAGCCCCGCGCAGGGGTACGCCGCGCCCGTCGTTCCATTCGCGATCAACGTGGGCCGCATGAGCGACGGTGAGTACGCTCCGCGATATGACGACCCGGCGGGTGAGGCTGCGAAGGTCTTCGCCGCGCGGTTGGCGGAACGGGGCATCACCGTGGACGGCGCGCCGCGCAGCGGCAAGGCCGTCAGTGGCGGCAAGACGGTCGCGACGGTCGAATCCGCTCCCGTGCGCGACCTGATCGAGCACTTCATGAGGTATTCGGACAACACCATTACCGAGGTCGTGGGCCGACTCGTCGCCATTCATCGCGGCCTGCCCGCGTCGTTCGACGGCGCCGCCAAAGCCGTCCTGGCGACGCTGAGTGGAATGGGCATCGACGTATCGGGCGCGTCCTTGAAGGACTGCTCGGGCCTCGCGGAGGGTTCCAAAGTAATGCCCGAGACCATCATCGAGGTCATAGATCGGCTCGCCACTCCGGGCGAGGGCACGTTCCACGACGCCGCCACGGGCATGCCCATCTCCGGCTGGACCGGCACATTGGCCGAACGCATGACCTCGGATGACGCCCGCGGCAACGTGCGGGCCAAGACGGGATCCCTGCCCAAGGTGGTGGCGCTCGCCGGCACCATCCAGACTTCCAGCCAGCGCCCACTCAACTTCGTCGTGATCGCCGACAGGTCGCCCAATACGTGGTCGACCCGCAAGGTCATCGACGACTTCGTGACAGGACTGACCGCATGACGCACGCCAATCCCGAATCCCTGATCGACTGGTCGAGCGCCGCCCGCGTCGCCGGGCGGATCGCGCCGCCCGGCCCGATCGGGTCGCGCGTCGAGTTACAGGCGCTCGTGGACGAGTTGCGGATCGCCGCCGAGCGCGCCTGGGCGCCGGCGGTCGAGTTCTCCGGCCTGGCGAACCTCATCGGCGACGAAGCACCGATCGCACCCGTGTATGTGGTTGATCGCGCTGGCTGGGCCGTCGCCAATTCCGAATCCATGGCGCGACTCTCGGCCCCGCTGCTCGGCGACCTGCCCGCGCAACGGGCGAGCGCGCAGGTACTCGGCACCGTCGAGGCGGCTGGCATCCTCGCGCTGCTGTCGACCAAGGTGCTCGGCCAATTCGACCCGTATGGTCCCAGTAGCGGGCGCCTGCTCCTGATCGCGCCTAACATCCTCGACGTCGAATCCGTGATTGGCGCCCCTGCGAGCGACTTCCGCCAGTGGGTATGCCTGCACGAACTCACGCACGCCGCGCAGTTCCGTGCCGCGCCGTGGCTCGCCGATCACCTCGTATCGCTCATCAGCGACCTGGGTTCGAAGACGGACCCCGAGGAGGACGAGGCTCCCGACGAGCCGGCCACCCTCGGCGATCTCGCTCAAGGTAAGGCCGCTACCGCCGCCGCCGACGCGATCGCCGGGTTCGCCGCCGGCGTGGTGCGCGCGGGACGCATCGTGCGCTCGGGCGTGCAGGCGGCACGCGGCAAGGGTCAGGCCGGACTCATGGACGGCTTCCTCGGTCCGCGTCAGCAGGCCCGGCTCGCGGAACTCACCGCGATCATGGCGCTGCTGGAAGGGCACGCGGACGTCACCATGGACGCCGTCGGCCCCGAGGTGATCGGTTCGATCGACCAACTGCGCGAGGACTTCGACAATAAGCGCGACTCGGCCAAGGGCATGGCCAAGGTCTTCGCCCGGGTATTCGGCATGGAGGCCAAACTGGCGCAGTACCGTAACGGCGCCGAGTTCGTGCGCGGCGTCCAGCACCAAGCGGGCGTCGAGGCGCTCTCAGCCGCGTGGGCGGCGCCTCAGAACCTGCCGCGTGCCGAGGAGATCGCGGATCCCGCCGCGTGGATCGCCCGCGTGCTGGGCTGACGGTGGCCCGGATCACTCCGCTCGATCCGCTCCGCCGGGCGGTCGAACGGCACCTCTCCCAACTCGAGCCCCATGTGCCCGTCATCGTCGCCTGCTCGGGCGGTGCGGACTCGCTCGCGCTTGCAGCCGCTACGGCGCAGGCCACCGATCACTTGAAACGCCGGGGCATCGCCGTCACCGTGGATCACGGCATGCAGGCGGGATCGGCTGACGTCGCCATTCGTGCCGCGCGCGCCTGCGAGGGCCTGGGCCTGGACGAGGCCATCGTCGCGACCGTGCATGTGCCATCCGAGGGTCACGGCGGCCCCGAGGCGAGGGCACGCGACGCCCGCTACGCCGCACTCGACGAGGCGCGGCGGAAGCTAGGCGCAAGCGCCATCCTGCTGGGTCACACGCTGGACGATCAGGCCGAAACCGTCCTGCTCGGACTCGCACGCGGTTCCGGGATCCGTTCCATCGCCGGTATGGCCGCCGTGAACGACGCGTGGCGCCGACCCCTACTGTCCATCACTCGCGCGCAGACCGAAGCCGTCTGTGCCCACCTTGGGATCGAGCCGTGGCACGACCCCACGAACGCCGGTGCCGACGGCGACCCCGTACGATCCCGGCTCAGGGCGCGCGCACTCCCGTCACTCATCGAGGTGCTGGGGCCAGGACTTACGCGTTCCCTCGCTCGCACGGGCATGCTGGCCGCCCGCGACGCGGACTTCATCGAGACGTGCGCCGGAGAACTCGTCCACAATGCCCGCGAAGCCGCGCCCGACTGCGCGTGCGCGCCTCGCGGAATCCGCCTGAGTGTGAAAACCCTGATCGCGGCGCATGCGGCCGTGCGACTGCGGGCGCTACGCCTGGCCGCGATCGAGGCCGGCAGCCCCGCCGGATCACTGGCATACGGCCACTGTGAAGAGATCGATCGGCTCTTGACGCAGTGGCACGGGCAAGGGCCGATCGCGCTACCCGGGAATGTCGGCGCGGCCCGTCACTGTGGCACGCTAGAACTTGGCACTTCCACCAACCCGGCATCGCTGCACACCAAGGAGTAACCACGTGGCCAACGGCTCACTTGAAAACGACATCGAACACGTGCTCATCCCAACCGATGAGTTGAACGGCCGGCTGGACGAGATCGCGCGCGAGATCGACCGGGACTACGCCGACAAGGACGTGCTCGTGGTGGGGGTCCTCAAGGGTGCGATCATGGTCGTCGCGGATCTGACCCGGCGCATGACCATTCCCGTCACCATGGACTGGATGGCGGTGTCCTCGTACGGCTCGGGCACGAAGTCCTCGGGCGTCGTGCGGATCCTCAAGGACCTCGACTCCGACCTGCACGGACGCCACGTGCTGGTCATAGAGGACATCATCGACTCCGGGCTTACGCTGTCCTGGCTCGTGGCTAACCTGCGCAGCCGCGGCCCTGAGTCCGTCGAGATCGCCACCATGCTGCGGAAGCCGGACGCGGCAAAGGTGGACGTCGACGTTCGCTACGTGGGCTTCGACATTCCCAACGAGTTCGTGGTGGGCTATGGGCTCGACTACGACGAGAAGTACCGCAACCTGCCATACGTCGGAACGCTCAAGGCCGAGGTGTACAGCGGCCGATGATCCGTCCGCGCCGTCCTTCGACGCTGATGGCGAACAAGGAAGGTGCGCACAGTGAAATCGAATCGGGACCGGGTATGTTCGTGTCGGAACATCTCGCATCTTAAGTTGAAGGGAGCCGGGGTCCGCCCCAGCGCGCAACTATGAAGAAAGTTTTCACCGGTCCTGCCTTCTGGATCATCTTCGGCGTGAGCCTGCTGCTGCTGGCGCTCCTCGCCTTCAACCGCGACCCCGTTTCGCGTATCAGCACGTCCGACGGCCTCGAGCTCCTCACCGGCGAGACCGTCGAGAGCGCGCTGATCATCGACGGCGACCAGCGCGTCCAGCTCGACCTCACGCAGTCGTTCAAGAAGGACGACCGCGACCTGGGCAAGAAGGTCGAGTTCTACTACGTCGCACCCCAGGGCGAGCAGGTCGTGAGCGCGGTCGTCAAGGCGGACCCGGCCAAGGGGTACAACTCGCAGATCGCCAAGGGTAGCGTGTGGGCGTCCCTCCTGACGCTGTTCCTGCCGTTCCTGATCATCGGCGTGATCTTCTACTTCCTGCTCACGCGCATGCAGGGCGGGGGCGCGGGCGTGATGAAGTTCGGGAAGTCGCGCGCCAAGCTCGTCGACAAGGACATGCCGAAGGTGACATTCGCCGATGTCGCTGGCGCGGACGAGGCCGTCGATGAACTCCGCGAGATCAAGGAGTTCCTGGCCGAGCCGGCGAAGTTCCAGGCCGTCGGCGCCAAGATCCCCAAGGGCGTGCTGCTGTACGGCCCGCCCGGAACCGGCAAGACGCTCCTCGCCCGAGCGGTCGCGGGCGAGGCGGGCGTTCCGTTCTTCTCGATCTCCGGCTCCGACTTCGTCGAGATGTTCGTCGGCGTTGGCGCCTCGCGCGTGCGCGACCTGTTCCAGCAGGCCAAGGAGTCGGCACCGGCCATCATCTTCGTGGACGAGATCGACGCCGTCGGCCGTCACCGCGGCGCAGGCATGGGCGGTGGGCACGACGAGCGTGAGCAGACGCTGAACCAGTTGCTCGTCGAGATGGACGGGTTCGACACCAACACCAATGTCATCCTCATCGCCGCGACCAACCGACCCGACATCCTCGACCCCGCGCTGCTGCGCCCGGGACGATTCGACCGCCAGATCGGCGTGGACGCGCCTGACCTCAAGGGGCGCCTGCGGATCCTCCAGGTGCACTCGAAGGGGAAGCCCATGGTGCCGGGACTGGACCTCGAATCGGTGGCGCGGCGCACGCCCGGCTTCTCGGGCGCCGACCTCGCGAACGTGCTCAACGAAGCCGCATTGCTCACCGCTCGCTCGGGTGCGAACCTGATCGATGACCGGGCGCTGGACGAGGCCATCGACCGCGTGTTCGCCGGTCCCCAGCGCAGGAGCCGGGTCATGAATCCGGACGAGCTCCTCAACACCGCGTATCACGAGGGCGGGCATGCGCTCGTTGCCGCCGCGTCGCACTATTCCGACCCGGTCACCAAGGTGACAATCCTGCCGCGCGGCAGGGCGCTCGGCTACACGATGGTGCTGCCGACGGAGGATAAGTACTCGACCACCCGCAACGAACTGCTCGACCAGCTCGCCTATGCGATGGGCGGGCGCGTCGCCGAGGAACTCGTGTTCCACGACCCAAGCACCGGCGCCGCCAATGACATCGAAAAGGCGACCGACACGGCACACCGCATGGTCACCGAGTGGGGGCTGAGCGAGAAGATCGGTGCGGTCAAACTGGGAGACGGGTCCTCCGAGCCGTTCATGGGCCGCGACATGGGCCGTAGCATCGAGTACTCCGATGCCGTGGCCGGGCAGATCGACGCCGAGGTCCGTCAGCTCATCGAGACCGCCCACGACGAGGCGCGCGACATCCTCACGCGCTATCGCGACGTACTCGACGACCTGGTCACCGAGCTGCTCGAGAAGGAAACGCTGGACGAAAAGGAGATCGCGCGGATCTTCGGGCCGGTCGTGAAGAACCCGCCCCGAGATGTCTGGCAGTCCGGCGAAGGTCGCACCCCCCAGCGCGGGCCGGTGGCGATCCCCGAGCGGGTACGAGAAGCCTACGAGCGTCACCGTCAGTTCCAGCAGAATTCGTCCGCCAACCAGCCAGGCGGGGGCTCCGCGCCGGATGCGGTGGCTCAGCCCACCGAGCCGCCTATCGAGCCACCTGCCCCGCCGAGCGGGCCGACCGAGCCACCTGCCCCGCCGAGCGGGCCGATCGAGCCGCCAGCACCGCCGACCGGGCCTAGCGAGCCGCCCGCCGGACAGGTCTGACGCAGCATGGCTGTCGATCAAGAGCGCATCGCCGCCGCCGTGCGAGAGATCCTGCTCGCGGTGGGCGAGGATCCCGACCGTGACGGCCTGCGGGAAACCCCCGAACGCGTCGCTCGTTCGTACGCCGAGGTGTTCTCCGGACTCGCCGACGATCCCGCCGAGGTGCTGGAAACAGTCTTCGACATCGATCATGACGAGATGATCCTGGTGAAAGACATAGCGGTGTACTCGACGTGCGAGCATCACCTGGTGCCGTTCCACGGCGTCGCGCACGTTGCCTACATCCCCTCGGCACAGGGTCACGTCACTGGCCTGAGTAAGCTGGCACGGCTAGTCGACGTGTACGCGAAGCGCCCGCAGGTGCAGGAACGGCTTACCACGCAGATCGCCGAGGCGCTGGTCGCCTCGCTGCAGCCGCGGGGCGTCGCCGTGGTGGTCGAGTGCGAGCACATGTGCATGTCGATGCGCGGGGTGCGTAAACCAGGCGCCAAGACCGTCACCTCGGCGGTGCGCGGTCAGATGCGGGACCCGGCCACGCGGGCAGAAGTCATGGCCCTAATCCTCGGCCGCTAGCCACGGCCTCGTCCGCACCCGTCGTGGCCCCGCTGCGCGGCAGCGCTCGCAGGGGGATCGCTCCTCCCACAGCCGCCTCCCCGCTCACGCCCCGCCGCGCCGTGCACTTTTCACGCCCCATCGCGCCATCTCCTCTTCGCGCGAGGCTGCTCACTCGTGGTCGTTCCATCGGCGTTGGTGTACTCCGCTGGTACTTGCCAGGGGATCGGGCAGCCGGGCGGCCAGTAAAGATTCTCGAAAAACTCGTGCAAGGACTGCCGCAGTGGCGACATAAACCTAAAGTCAAACTGTGAGCGACCTTGGGTCGGACTTTGAGGAGTGAGCATGGATGCTGCTTCCACGGATGCACCATCATTGGATGGGCCATCCGATATGACGGCGCACCCGCCGGGGGGAGATGCCGTTGTGACACCGCTTGCCGGTTCTCACCGCGATACCCAGTGGTTCGACGAGTTGTTCGCAAACTACGCGACAGTCGTGCACCGCTATTTCATCCGGCGTGCCCCCATCGACGACGCGGAGGACCTCACCGCTGAGGTGCTTGCGACAGCCTGGCGGCGCCGCGACTCCATCGCGCTGGGGGGCGAACTGCCGTGGTTGTACCGGACGGCCGGGTTCGTGCTGGCCAATTACCGTCGCCGGGTCCGCGACCTGCCATCGGCGGAACTTGAGTACCTCAAGAGCCTGTCACCGCTGCTCGGCAACGGCTCGGCGAACGATCCGGAAGCGGAGATCTCGGAGCGCGAGCGGGCACTGATGGCGTTCGCGCAGTTGTCGGCGCGTGATCAGGAGGTCATTCGCCTCGTTGCATGGGATGGCGTTGACCGAACCCAACTGGCAGATAGTCTCGGCATCTCGGTGGGTGGCGCCGACGCCGCCCTATCGCGCGCGCGGGCACGCCTCGCCGCAGCGTGGGCGACCTACGAGTAGCGCAAGAATCGCGCACCGCAGCACATAAAGACTTCGAAGCCCGATCGCGCAGGGGGTCATCGGGCACGGAAATTGGAGGAAAGTCATGGACCGCAAAGACGGTTTCGGTTCGCCCACGGGAGAGCCGACAGAAGACGACGGCGCAGGCGTCTCGTGGGACGCGATCGCAGATGCCGACCCGGCTGGGATGACGGGCCCGGACCTCGCCAGGCTCCGAGCCAAAGTGGACGCCAAGATCGCCAATGAGACCTCGTTCGAACCTGGCGCATCGCCAGAAGCCGACCTAACGCCAGGAATCGCTCGCATTGAGCCGATCCGCCGAGCGAAGCGGCGCTGGGTGGCGGTTGCCGCGGTTGCCGCCGTTGTCGCGGTGTCCGGCGGCGGCGGTTACGCGATCGGCGCGCTGGGCGATGGATCCGATCAGACGGTCAGCCTCGCGGACGAATCCGGCGAGGATGCCGTCCCCTTCCTCGGGGATGGCACGGCGAACAGCGGTCGAGAGGCAGCGACGGAATCGGCGATGGCCTCGAAGGGGCAGGGCGCGGCTCCCGGCCTGCAATCGGACGCTGCGGTAGCGAGCGCCGCGGAGGGCTCCGGCGCGTCGTCGACCCACGATCGGAAGACGAACGCTTGGGACAACGCCCGCTTCAACTTCATCGACGGGGGGCTGTCGACGGCTTCGACGAAGGCGGAAGCCTGGGGCTACGACTCGACCGGAGTCGCGAGCAAGGACCGCATCGAAGGCATCGCCGCCGCTCTCGGCGTGAAGGGCACGCCAAAGCAGGACGAATGGGGCTGGAGCATCGCGACCGGCAAGAACGGCGAACGGTCGTTGACCCTGTCCAACGACGGCAGCGTTTACTACTACAACTCGTCCGGGTACGGCGAGGCCTTAGCGTCCGATGACGCAGCGGCCTCGGAGGGCACCAGCGTTCTCGACAAGGAGGCGGCACAGCCCAAGGATAGGAAGCCGGCATCCGACAAGCATGTGAAGAAGACGATCAACGACACCCTTGAGGCGCTCGGCCTCGATCCCACGGGGGCGAAGATCGAACTCGAGAAGGATTCGCAGAGCGGCGGATATCGCTGGGCATCGGTCAAACTGCCGGTCGGTGGTACCTACACCGAGGCCGCGTGGTGGTTCAGTTTCTTCGGGAAGGACCTGACCGACCTGAGCGGAGACCTGTCCCAAGTCGTCTCGCTCGGCGACTACGACGTCATCTCTCCCGCCCAGGCGCTCGCTCGCTTGTCGGATCGCTCGTACCAGAATTCGCTCTGGCCGGTGACCTACCCCAAGTGGATCGAAGCGCGCTGGAATGACGCCACCTACTATGCGGAGGCTTACAAGCCGGTGGCTCCGCCCGCACCGGGCGCCAAGTTCGTCTTCCCGATCGCCGATGTGACGATCACGAAGGCGACCCTCGGAGTCGGCTCGTACTCGGACGCGACGGGCGCTCGCCTGCTCCTGCCCACCTACGCGCTATCCGATGCGGACGGCGCGACCTGGCAGGTGCTGGCCATCGCGGACAGTGAGATCGACAACGAGATCAGCCAATAGCAGGGTTTCCGCTACGGAACGACGATGGGTGGGTGACGGCTGCAAAGCCGCCACCCACCCATCGTCTATTGGCCATCATGCGCGTTGAATGCGCGGACTCACTGCGCGCTGAACCGCGGTGTGCGCACGAAGAGTGCGCACACGATGCGAGGCCGCGACACTCGACTGGAAGAATCGAGTGCGTCCCGCGTTAACTCGCGGCCGCGGCCTCGCTGCCCCGAGCTTCGCGCAGCAGGTTGATGAGTTCGAGTACGACGGCGGGCTCCACCAGGTGATTCGCGCGCTGCACGCGCGCCTCGAGCGCGTCGACATCGAGTGGGTTCATTTCGACGTTCGCGATGTATCCGCGGGCCTCGTCAGCGACAGCCCACGACTGCTCGTTGGGTGTCATTCCCTCCACGTGCCCCATGGTCGTCTCCTTTGCTAGATAGTCGAATGTGACGACAATTCGACACTATCGCTGCGAGGCGGCGCGACCGTGAGACTTTCATCCCGCTTCGTCGCCCGCCCCCGGCAGAGATGCGCGACGAAGCGTCGGCGCCGCAACCTGACCTAGAGTTGAAGCCGTGGTGCATCTTCCTGACTGGCGCACAGCGGCGTCCGAGCTACTGAGCCGCGGTCCCTCTCGCGTGATGGGAATCCTCAACGTCACGCCCGATTCGTTCTCCGATGGCGGAGATTGGTTCGGAGCGCAAGCCGCAGTTGATCACGGACTCGCGATGGCTCTCTCGGGTGCCGACATCATCGACGTTGGCGGTGAATCAACCAGACCGGGCGCGCAGCGCGTCAGCGAGGACGAGGAACTAGGGCGCGTCCTTCCGGTAGTTCGCGCACTCGCCGATCGGGGAGTGGCGGTCAGTATCGACACCATGCGGGCGTCGGTTGCCGGCGCCTGCGTGGCGGCGGGTGCCGTCATCGTCAACGACGTTTCGGGCGGGCTCGCGGATGCGGACATGTTCGCGACGGTCGCGTCGCTGGGCGTGCCCTACGTCCTGTCACACTGGCGGGCGCACTCGACCGACATGGACGACCATGACCGCTACGACGACGTCGTCGTGCAGGTCCGTGCGGAACTCGCCAGGCGCGCCGAAGAATTCATCGCTGCAGGTGGCAACCCGGGACAACTCGTCCTGGATCCCGGGCTGGGATTCGCGAAGGCCACCGACAGCAACTGGCCGCTGCTCGCCCGGCTCGACGAACTCGAGTCACTGGGCTTTCCTATACTTATCGGCGCATCGCGCAAGCGCTTCCTCGCGGCGGCGCTGAGCACGGAGCGCGCACCGGCGCAACGTGACACGGCGACCGCGGTGGTCACTGCCATCGTGGCGCAGCGACCCGTGTGGGCCGTGCGAGTACATGACGTGGCGGGGTCGATCGACGCAATCAGTGTCGTCACGGCCCTGCAGAAAGCAGGAATGACACCATGACCGCGGACACTATTCGGCTCCAGGGCCTGCGCGCGTTCGGCTACCACGGGGTGCTCGAAGAGGAGAAACTTCGCGGGCAGGAATTCCTTATCGATGTCGAGGCTGCCCTCGACACGCAAAGCGCCGCCCAGGGCGACGACTTGGCCCGGACAGTGGACTACGGCGCGCTCGCCACGGCCATCGTGCAACAGGTAGGTGCGCAGCGTTTCGATCTGATCGAAACGCTTGGGGAGCATCTGGCGGCGCTCGTCCTCGAGAACCCGCTGGTCAGCGCCGTGACGGTCACTGTGCACAAGCCCTCGGCGCCAATCGACGTCCCGTTCGCGGACGTCTCCGTGACGATCCGGCGCGACCGCGCGCATCCGCCGGTCTCGGTTCCGGTGCGCAGGGAATCCGTTCTCGTGGACGAGTCCTCCGTCGCGATCCCGCCGCCGCCGGCTCCGGAGCCGCCGCTCGTCCCGCCCGTTCTTCCAGTGGGGGCGGCGCTGCCGCCCGTGCCGCCGGCACCCCACTCGCCGCAAGCCGGCGACCTGCCCTCGGCTCCACGGCGGGAACCTGTCCGTGCGTTGCTGGCGCTCGGGGCCAACCTGGGGGATCCGGTTGATGTGCTGCGGCAGGCGGTCCGCGAACTGGCCACGACCGAGGGCATCGCGGTGACCGCGGTAGGACCGCTTGCGCGCACCGCGCCGGTCGGCGGGCCGGCCGACCAGCCCGACTACTTCAACACCGTGGTGTCGATCATCACGACGCACGCACCGCACGAGCTACTCGCGATCACGCAGGGGATCGAGGCGGACTACGGGCGCGTGCGCGAGGTTCGCTGGGGTCCGCGGACGCTCGACATCGACCTGATCACCTACGGCGACATCGTCATGTACGACGACACCCTGGAACTGCCGCATCCGCGGGCGCACGAACGTTCCTTCGTCCTCCTTCCCTGGGTGCACATCGAACCGGATGCCTATCTGCATGGCCTGGGTGGCGGACCGGTGGATGTCCTGGCGCGGAACGCGCCAGACCGGGATGGGATTCGCACGCTATCGCTCGACTGGTTCGCCACCGACACACTCCCGAGCCCAGAGCACGTGCTCGGCACTCTTCAGCAGGGAAGATCGTGACCCCGACGCGCCCGGTCGGTCTCGTGGCCTGGGCGCTCGGCGTCGGGCTCGTCGGCTGGGCCGCTCTCGCGCTCGCCCAGTCGCGCGGACTCCACCTGGCACCGGTTCCCCCGCTCGTCATCGTCGTGGAGCTGTTCCTGGCCGCCGTGGTCCTCGTGGCGGGCGTTCGCGTGCGCGCCTACATGCAGGGCAAGCGGCCGGACCTTTCGGGGTTGCAGGCCGCCCGCTTCGTCATGCTCGGCAAGGCGGCGAGCCACACGGGCGCGATGCTCGCGGGCTGGTACGGCGCGCAGGCGCTCCTCGCGTTGCCCATGGCCGGGTACGAGTCGCAGCACGCGCGGGCCCTAAGCGCCGGTATTGCCGCGCTCGGTGGCGTGGCCCTCGCGGCGGCGGGATACTTCGCCGAACGATCCGGCCGGATTCCCCCGCCCGGAGACGGCGAGCAGGAAAGCGCCGGAAGGAGCGTGGACCCCAGTGGACAGTCGGCCTGACCCGTTCGATCTGCCCGGGGTGCAATGGCAACCGCTCTCGCCGAGACTCACGACGATCCGGGAACTCGGCCTCGCCGTATGGCTCGGGATCCCCGCCATTGCCGTCGGCGTCGCGGCGTACGCCTTCTCCCTGACCTGGCTGATGTTCGTCGCGGCTGGGCTGGCGCTGATCTGGCTGAGTCAGGCGATCCTGATTCCGCGGCGGGTTCGGGCCTTCGGGTACGCGTGCCGGGCCGACGATGTGGCAATCCGTAGCGGCATCTGGCATCGCCGGATGGTCGTCGTGCCCTACGGCCGCATGCAGACGGTGAGCGTCACCTCAGGTCCGTTACTGCGCCGATTTGGTCTGGCGGCCATCGGACTGCAGACGGCCTCGTCCGGTTCGGATGCCACGATTCCGGGCATCAACCGGAGGGAGGCGGAGCATCTACGGGACCGCCTCACGGCGCTCGGTGAGGCGCGGATGCTCCGACTATGACGATGCCGCTCCCCTCTGGACACGACCCGGCTATCGGCGAGCTCAGCGCGGCTGACCGTCCGAGGTCGCAGGTTCCCGCTGCGCCTTGGCGGCGGGTGCATCCCGCCACCCCGCTGGTGAAGATGTGGCTGGTCGTCCTGGCGCTCGTGGTATTCGCTCTGCGCGAGTTCGCGGACTCCGCCATCGAAGGATCCTCATCCGACGTCTCGATAGCCGATCTGGCGCGGAACCTCACCGCGTGGGCCGTGCTCGGTGTCGTGGTGATCGTCGTGGGCGGAGGAATGTATCTCTCGTGGCGCATGACCCGTTTCTCGATAGGGGACGGTGCGCTCCAGGTGAGATCCGGAATCCTGTTCCGCAAGCACGTCACCACCCGTCTTGAGCGCATTGAGGCCATAGACATCCGTCGCCCCCTGGGTGCGCGCGTCCTGGGCCTGGCCGAACTCCAGATCGAGACGGCGGGCGGGGACGATTCGAAGGTTGAACTCGGCTACTTCAAGGTGCGGGACGCCACTGACCTGCGCGCCGTGCTCGTGTCCGGCCGGGGCACGCCGGTGTCGCCCTCGCCGCTACCGCCCTCGCCTCTCCCCGGGGGTGCCACCTCGCCCCTCGCCAGCGGCGGGCCCTCGCCCCTACCCGGCAGCGCGACCTCACCCGCACCGCCCTACGCTCAACCGTCTCCGCGGGATGGGCACGCCATCGCGCATGAGTCGGTAGCGGAGGGACCCGGGTTGGCCGCGCCGATCCCGCCCGAGCCCGGCCACATCGTGCCCGCCTCCGGCAAAGCGCGCGTTGCCGGCCCGCTCCAGTCCCTGTTGCCTGGCGATCCCGAGGCGGGGGCCTACGCGGATGTCGTGCGGATTCCCGTCGCGCGGATCGTCACGATGGCGCTCCTGGGTCCGGGGGCGATCATCACCTACCTGATCGCCGCCGGCCTGGTCACCGGCGCGCTCATCACGCAGCGATGGGGCGCGTTGGGCTTCATCGTCCCCGTCGCGTGGGGATTCGTGGCGCAGACGTTCGGCGTCATCACCGGCGATGGCGGGTATCGCGCGACGCTCAGCGGATCCAACTTGCGTATCAGCCGCGGCCTGACGGATCACACGTCGCAGTCGGTTCCCACCGACCGGATCCATGCGATCGCCGTGACGCAGGGGCTCATCGCGCGCGCGTTCGGCTGGTGGACCGTTGAGGCCACGATCGCCGGATACGACCGGCAGAAGTCGCAGCGCGCGCTCCTGCCCTACGGCACGCCCGCTCAGATCCGCGCCTTCCTTGCGGCACTTAGCCCGTATTGGGAGCGCGACCGTTCCCAGGAGTTGCTGGCGCACGCCATGACGGGCACGCGCCGCGACGGCAGCAGTCCATTCACCGCGACGCCGCCCTCGGCGCGGCTCTGGGAGCCGCTTGCTTTCGCGCGGACCGGTATCGTCGTGGATGACGGCGTCGCGTTTCTTCGTTCCGGGCGAATCGCGCGCCGCGCTACCGTCGCCTGGCTCGATCACTGCCAGTCGGTGACGGTCGTGGCGGGGCCGTTCGATCGGCGAGCGGGGGTGGCGTCGCTCGTCCTCGATCTCGTGACGGGTCCCGTCTCGCCGAGTATCGACCACCTCGCGCAGGCGGATGCCACCACCATCCGCGATCATTGCGCGGTCGCCGCCGGCCATGGCCGGCCGGGTAGAAACGGGACGGAGGCCAACGATGCCGGTCACTGATGAGACGGCCGGGTTGCGTCCCGGGCGTATGGGCGTGGGCGTCATCGGCGCGGGCCGTGTCGGTGCCGTTCTGGGCAGCACCCTGCGGGCGGCCGGTCACGCGATCGTGGGGGTGAGTGCGGTTTCGGACGAGTCCATCGACCGAGCCGAGATGATGCTGCAGGGCGTGCCGATCCTTCCCATCCCGCAGATCGTAGAGCGTAGCGAGCTCGTCCTCCTGGCGGTGCCCGATGACGCACTGGCGGACTTGGTCGCGGGTATCGCGAACTCGCTCGGATGGCAGATCGGGCAACTCGTCGTGCACGTCTCGGGTGCCCATGGCCTCGAGATACTCGGCCCGGCCGCTGCTCAGGGGGCGATTCCCCTGGCGATTCATCCGGCCATGACGTTCACCGGTACATCACTCGACGTATCCCGGCTGGAGGGCGCGCCGTTCGCCGTGACGGCGTCGAGCCCGTTCCTGCCCATCGCCCAGGCTCTCGTGGTGGAGATGGGCGGCGAGCCCGTGGTCGTGGGCGAGGGCGCGCGCGTCGCCTATCACGCGGCACTCAGCCACGCGTCCAACCATCTCGTGACGCTGCTTGCACAGGCTAGCGAGATGCTGCAGGAGGCGGGCGTTTCCGAGCCGGGGCACCTGCTCGCGGGCATCGTCCATGCGAGCGCCGAGGGGGCGCTACGTTACGCCTCGGAGGGAGCCGACCCGATCGGGGCGCTGACCGGGCCGGTCTCCCGCGGAGATGCGGGTACCGTGGCACGCCACCTCGACGCCCTGGCGCGAATCACCGCGGAGGGGGCCGGCGGCGACCTCGTGCCGACCTACCGAGCGCTCGCCCGATCCACCGCTGCGCGCGCCTACGGCGCCGGCAGACTCGACGCAGGGGCCCTGACCAGGATCATGACGGCGCTCGATCCCGTCCCGGGCGCCTTGGACGAGACCAGGGCTCGACACGACGAGGACGACGAGGAAGGGGGCGCGCAATGACGTCAGGTGGGAGCGGGCATCCGCGTGTGCTGCGAACGCACGATGAGCTGGCATCGCTGCGAGAAGGGCTTGCCGGCACGGTCGCGGTCGTGATGACCATGGGGGCGCTCCATGCGGGGCACCTCTCGCTCGTCCGTGCGGCGGCCGCACACGCCGATAGCGTGATCGTCACGATCTTCGTCAACCCGCTGCAGTTCGGCGAGGGGGAGGACTATGACCTGTATCCGCGGACGCTGGACGCCGACGTGGCCGCGCTGGCGGGGCTCGGCGTGGCGGGCGTCTTCGCGCCCAGTGCTCGCGAGATGTACCCGTCCGGCGTCCCCGAGGTGAGCGTGCGGGCCGGCAGGCTGGGTTCGGTGCTAGAGGGTGAAATGCGCCCGGGTCATTTCGATGGCATGCTGACCGTCGTCCTCAAACTCCTCAATCTCACGCGACCCGACGTAGCGGTCTTCGGCCGCAAGGACGCGCAACAGCTCGCGCTCATCCGGGCGATGATCCGCGATCTCAATCTGCCCGTGGCGGTGGTCGGTGCCCCGATCGTTCGCGAGGCCGATGGGCTGGCGCTGTCCTCCCGCAATCGCTACCTGAGCGGGGTCGAGCGCGCCGCTGGACTGGGTCTCTCCCGCGCACTGCGCGCAGCGGCCGAGGCCGCCGCAGCCGGCCGACCGGCGAGCGATGTGATAGCTGCCGCTCGGGACGTCCTCGAGGGTGGGCCGGTTGCGCCGAACGTGACCGACGTCAACTATGTAGAAGGCGTCGAACCTGAGACAATGGAGGGGGTTGACGATGATTACGAAGGGCCGCTACTCGTTCTCATCGCAGCCAGGGTCGGGCAGACCCGATTGCTGGACAATGCCGAGGTGCTGATCCGGCAGACACGAAGCGAGCGGCCGTAGTTTCCGGAAGGAACGGCGTGACCTCCTTGCAACGCCCCATGATGATCGGCAAGATTCACCGCGCCACGGTGACTCAGGCCGACCTCGACTATGTCGGCTCCATCACGGTCGACCAGAACCTGCTCTCCGCTGCGAACATCCTCGCTGGTCAGCAGGTCGACGTCGTGGACATCGACAACGGCAACCGCTTGACGACCTACGCCATCCCCGGTGAGGCAGGCAGCGGAATCGTCGCGATCAACGGCGCGGCGGCGCGACTCGTCCAACCGGGCGACCTGGTAATCCTCATCGCGTACGGCATGCTCGCCGATGCAGAGGCGCGCACGTTCGCCCCCTCTGTCGTGTTCGTGGACGAGTTCAACCGCATCGTCGAACTGGACTCCGACCCCGGCCAGGCGCCCTCGGGGTCGGGACTGAAGACATCGGCCGTGCCGATCGACCGCCCGTTGCCCGCTCGATCGTGAGCGCGCCTGCACTGGGCGGATTAGGCGCCGCGCCGAACGTTCCGCGCCTCCTCGCAGGACCGCGTCCGGGCTGGAGCACGACCGCCGACGTCGTGGTGATCGGCTCCGGGGTCGCCGGCATGACTGCGGCGCTGGACCTGTGCGGCAAAGTGGGCAAGGTGGTGCTGCTGACCAAGACGGTCCTCACGTCCGGATCGACGGTGTGGGCGCAGGGCGGGGTCGCTGCGGCGCTCGATCCTGCCGACACGGCCGAGGCGCACCTCGCGGACACGCTCGTCGCGGGCGGTGGCCTGTGCGACGAGGGCGCCGTGGAGATCCTCGTCAGCGAAGGACCGGCGGCCGTGCGTCAACTGATCGACCGTGGAGCCAGATTCGACCAGAGCGACCAGGGGGAGATCCTGCTGGGCCTGGAGGGCGGGCATCACGCCTCGCGCATCGCGCACGCAGGCGGGGATGCCACCGGGGCGGAGATCTCTCGCGCGCTCGCCGCCCAGATCGACGAGGTCCTCCAGCACCCGGGGATCGAGGTAATCGAGCACGCCCAGATGATCGATCTGCTGACCGACGAGGCGGGCAAGGTCTGCGGCGTGACACTGCACGTCGTGGGGGCCGGAACGCGCGACGGCGTCGGTGCCGTGCACTCGCGCGCCGTCGTGCTGGCGACCGGCGGAATCGGCGAGTTGTTCACCTCGTCCACCAACCCCCCGCAGGCCAGCGCCGACGGACTGAGCGCCGCCCTGCGCGCGGGGGCACACCTCGCCGACTTGGAGTTCGTGCAGTTCCATCCGACGGTGCTCTGGCTGGGCGCGGGCGCTCGCGGGCAACTCACCCTCATCTCCGAGGCGGTGCGCGGTGAGGGTGCGCACCTACTCGACGTCGAGGGCACCCGGTTCATGAAGGACATCCACCCGCTCGCGGAACTGGCGCCGCGAGACGTGGTCGCTCACGCCATCGTCCGCCAACTCGCCAAGACGGGATCGGATCACGTCCTGCTCGATGCGCGCCACCTCGGGCCGGAGTTCCTGGCCGCCCGCTTTCCCACGATCACCCGGCGTTTGCTCGATGCTGGATTCGAGTTCGGGCACGACCTCATCCCCGTCGCCCCGGCCCAGCACTTCCACTCCGGGGGCGTGCTGACTGACACCAATGGGCGCTCCAGCGTGGACGGGCTGTACGCAGTGGGGGAGTGCGCCTGCTCAGGGGTGCACGGAGCCAACAGGCTCGCATCGAACTCGCTGCTCGAAGGGCTCGTCTTCGGCCGTCGCGCGGCGGCCGACATCGTCCGGCGGATCGAAGCAGGGGACTTGCCGTACTCGCAACCGGACGGCCCGCGCGCTCCCGCCGGCCTGGTCGCTGGCGCCGCCCGCTCACGCATTCAGCGCGTGATGACGGCGGGCACCGGCGTGGTACGCGACGAGGCGAGCCTCCGAAGCGCGCTGATGGCCCTCGGCAATGTTCCCGTTGACGCGCATGAACGCGAGGACCTCCAGGCGCTCCCGCAGTACGCGGAATGGGAGACCTCGAACATTCACGCGGCAGCGGTTGCCACGACTCTCGCAGCGCTGCTGCGCACGGAGTCGCGGGGCGGTCACTTCCGCTCCGACTTCCCTGCGCCCTCGGAATCGCAGGTGGCGCGGACCGTGATCTCGCTTGGCGACAACGGCGTGTTGCGTACCCGCGTGGCGCCCATCCGCTCAACGCTGGCCGCCGTGCTCTCAGCCACCACCGAAATGGGGAATCGATGACGGACTGCGATCAGGCATGGCTCGCCGCGGCGGTCGCGCGCGCCCTCGACGAGGACCTGGGCGTCCGCCCGTATGCGACCGGATCTCTCGACGGTGTTCCCGCTGCTGGCCGAGACGTCACGACGCAGGCGATCTTTCCCCCCGATCAGCGCGCGCAGGCTAATCTAGTCGCGCGCGAGCCGGGAGTCGTCGCGGGACTCGGGGTGGCCGAGATAGCCCTGGCCGATGTCTCGCGACGCTTCGGGCTCGCATCCGCCACGGTTGAGCTACTCGTACACGACGGCACGGCCGTCGAGCCGGGAACGGTGCTCGCCGTTCTGCATGCCCCGGTCCAGGCGATCCTGATCGCCGAACGGACGATCCTCAACCTCGCGTGCCGCGCCTCGGGCGTAGCCACCGCGACCCGGCGCTGGGCGGACGCCCTGGACGGCACCGGCGCGCAGGTTCTGGACACTCGCAAGACGACCCCGGGGTTGCGAGAACTCGACAAGTATTCGGTGCGCGCGGGTGGCGGAACCAATAAGCGGATGGGCCTCTACGACGTCGCGATGATCAAGGACAACCACATCGCCGCCGCGGGCGGGGTGCGTCCCGCCATCGAGGCGGTGGCGGGACGATTCCCGGATATCTCGATTCAGGTCGAGGCGGACACCGCCGAGCAGGCACTGGAGGCCGTCAGTGCCGGTGCCCGTTTCCTGCTGCTCGACAACATGCCGACAGCCGTGATGGCCGATCTCGTGAGTCGGATCCGCGCCCTCGAGCCCGAGACGGGCCGGGTGGAACTCGAAGCCACGGGCAACCTGACCCTGGATCGAGCCGCCGAGGTCGCGCGGACGGGTGTGGACTACCTCTCCGTCGGCGCGCTGACGCACTCCGCGCCGATCCTCGATCTCGCGCTGGACTTCCCGAACCGCTGAGGACGAGTTTTCCGCGCCCCAGAGTGGCGAACGCGGGCGATTGACAGCGGGCCGCGCAGCGCCACTAGTGGACACAGGAGCCACTGCCGGGAAGGGGAGGCGTTGTCCCGGAAGCCAGTCGCGACAGATAGAATCGACGGGTGAGTGTGAACCCCACCGAGAACCAGATGCCTGGCGATGCCGAGGCAGACGACCTTCCCGAGCAGTTGCGCGTCCGCCGCGCCAAGCGCGACCGAGTGATCGACGGCGGGGGCCAGGCCTACCCGGTCCGGCTGGATCGCACCCACACGATCGAGGAGATCCGCGAGAAGTACTCCCACCTTGAGGCTGGTGACGAGACGCAGGACGTGGTCGGCGTGGCGGGCCGCGTGGTGTTCCTGCGCAACACTGGCAAGCTCTGCTTCGTCACGCTGCAGGACGGCGCGGGCGCTCGCCTCCAGGCGATGCTGTCCCTGGCGGCCGTTGGTGAGGAGTCCCTGACGGAGTTCAAGGCCGTGGTGGACCTGGGCGATCAGCTGTTCGTGTCGGGACGAGTGATCAGCTCGCGCCGCGGCGAGCTCTCCGTCTTCGCCGACTCCTGGCAGCTGGCGGCCAAGTCGTTGCGACCGCTTCCCGTCCTGCACCGGGAGCTCAACGAGGAGTCGCGCGTTCGGCGCCGCTACGTCGACCTGATTGCGCGCGATACGGCGCGCGACATGGCGCGGCTGCGTCCCGCGGTGGTGAAGTCGCTGCGCGCCAACTTCGACCGCCGCTCGTTCATCGAGATCGAAACGCCGATGCTGCAGGCGATCCATGGCGGCGCGGCGGCGCGGCCGTTCGCCACGCACATGAACGCCTTCGACATGGAGTTGTTCCTGCGCATCGCGCCGGAACTGTTCCTCAAGCGAGCCGTCGTCGGCGGGCTGGAACGCGTTTTCGAGATCAACCGGAACTTCCGCAACGAGGGAGCGGACTCGACGCACTCGCCGGAGTTCTCCATGCTCGAGGCCTACGAGGCGTACGGCGACTACAACACGATGGCGGCGCTCACCAAGGACCTGATCCAGCAGGCGGCGCTGGACGTGTTCGGCACGACCGATGTCACTCTCGCCGACGGCTCGGCCTACGAACTCGGCGGCGAATGGCGTTCGATCACGATGTACGGGTCGCTGTCGGAGGCGTTGGGTGAGGAGATCACGCCGCGGACGACGGTCGAGCACCTGCTGAGCCTCGCCGACAGGGTCGAGATCTCGGTCAACCCGGCCAAGGTCAGTCACGGGAAGCTGGTCGAGGAACTGTGGGAGCACTACGTCGGCGATGACTTGTACGAGCCGACGTTCGTCCGCGACTTTCCCGTCGAGACCTCCCCGCTCACCCGCGACCACCCGGATCAGCCTGGCATCGTCGAGAAGTGGGATCTGTACGTGCGCGGCTTCGAGTTGGCGACCGCCTACTCAGAGCTCGTCGATCCCGTCATCCAGCGCCAGCGCTTCGAAGCCCAGGCCAAGGCCGCCGCGGCCGGCGATGACGAGGCGATGGCGCTGGACGAGGACTTCCTGACCGCCATGGAATACGGCATGCCGCCAAGTGGGGGAATGGGTATGGGAATCGACCGCCTCCTGATGGCCCTGACAGGTCTCGGAATTCGCGAAACGGTCTTGTTCCCCCTGGTAAAGCCCGCACAGTAGGTCGTAGAACGCCCAGATACGAGGTCGAAATGGATGCATGGGTCGGCGTGCTGAGCACGGTGGCGCCATCAATTGGCGTCGGCTTGATTTTCTTCTTTGTGATCCGTTCGGTAATCCGTGCCGATAGGCGCGAACGCGAGTATCTGCGTGAGCTAGACAACGAGGACGTGCAGGCGACTTCAGCGGTTGACGACCCGGGGATTAAGCGCGAAGAACGGTGAAATTAGCCGGAATCCAGGAATTTCCAAGACTGCGCCATCGTTAAATGTTAGGGTATTAGCGATCCTCCGTTAATTAGCGAGAAAGGCACGCAAACATGGCTCAGAAGGTGCAAGTGATTCTCGAGGACGACATCGACGGCGGCCCTGCGACGAGCACCGTTACTTTCGCTTTAGACGGCACTGGCTACGAAATCGACCTCAGCGAGGAAAACGCGGCGAAGCTTCGCGATTCCATCGCTGAATGGATTCGTTACGCGCGTCGCGTCGGGCGCGTCAATCGCGGACAGGTCTCCAAGCGCACCACATCGGGACAGGTTGGGGGCGTCCACAAGACCGGAGAAATGCGGTCGTGGCTGATCGAGAACGGCTACGAGGTTTCCACGCGCGGTCGCATCTCGGCCGAACTGCAGGAAGTTTTCCGTCAGGCTCACTGACATCGGTTGCGCGGTGGCGGACTATTCCGCATGGAGGGCACAGGAAACCACCGCGCGCACCGTTCCCAGGCATTTTCCGCACCCGCCTGTTGCCCGGGTGCATCGCTGTACCGATTCGAGAGAATTCGCCGTGCCATCAGAGATCACGGCACGAATCTCGCCCGCCGTGACGTTGTTGCACCAGCAGACAATCGCATCGTCGTCCAGTTCTGCGGCTTCTTCGGCGGTAATTCCTCGCACCTCATCGGAATCTGCGAGGATGTCCGAAAGTTCGCCAAGTGATGCGAAACTGATGGTGTGTGTGTCCCGTTCGCCGTTCATGATTCAATCGTGCTCCCCGGATGTCCGATATGTCCGGGTCCAAGGTCCCTTTTCGGTGCGAGGCAAGGTGACTTGAAATGATTCGTGAATCACGCATTGCCATGGTGAGCGTTCATACCTCCCCGCTCCTGCAGCCGGGCGGCGGTGACGCTGGCGGCATGAACGTCTATGTGACCGAACTGGCCCGGGCGATGGCGCGACTGGGAGCGAGCGTTGACATCTTCACCAGACGCACCTCATCCCAGGATCCGGACGCCGTGGAACTCGCGCCCGGCGTCGTCGTGCGGCACGTGAGCGCCGGACCGTACGGCAAGGTGCCCAAGGCTGACCTTCCCGCCCTGATGTGCTCCTTCGCGGCGTCGATGCTGCGTCACGAGGCGGCCCACCGGCCCCACTGGTACGACGTCGTGCATTCGCACTACTGGCTGAGCGCCCTGCCTGGCCTGCTGACCGCAGAGCGCTGGGGCGTGCCGCTCGTCCACACCATGCACACCCTGGCCAAGGGGAAGAACGCGGCGCTCGCCCCCGGCGATCGCCCCGAGCCGAGCGCCCGTGTGCGCGGCGAGCAGCAGATCGCGCTCGAGGCAGACCGCCTCGTGGCGTCCACGCCCAGCGAGGCCGGCCAGCTCGCGGACCTCTACGGTGCCGACCCGCAGAAGATCTCGGTCGTAGCACCCGGCGTCAATGTGGACGAGTTCCAGGCCGGCCCCGTGCGGCACCTCGATCACTGGCGCGCACTGGGCGTCGACCCACGCCGCCCCGTGGTGCTCTACGCCGGTCGCATACAACGGCTGAAGGGCACGGAAGTGCTCGTCCGCGCCTGGGAGCATCTGCGATCCGCGCCGGGGGAGGTCGGCCGGCCACAACTCGTGGTCGTCGGGCATTCGAGCGGCGGGAACGATCGCGCCATGCTGAGGGAGGCGGCTGCCCGCCGTGGCCTGGACGGTGACATCGTATGGCTCGACCCCGTGCCGCAGGGGATGCTCGCCGACCTGTTCCGGCTCGCCGACCTCGTGGCGGTGCCGTCTTACTACGAGACGTTCGGCCTCGTCGCGATCGAGGCGCAGGCCTGCGGGACGCCCGTCCTCGCCGCGCGTGTGGGAGGGTTGGCGAGCGTGGTGCGCGACGGCACCACGGGTAGGCTACTGGACTCTCACGACCCGGCAGCGTGGGCGGCCGAGATCGAACTGATGGTGCGCGACCCGGCTGGTTTGTGCGCGATGTCCGCAGCGGCCGTTGATCACGCCCAGACCTACTCGTGGGATATCACGGCACGGCGCACCCTCAACGTGTATTCGAAATCCATCGCGAGGGCGCAGGCGAACGCGAGCTGATATGCGGGTGACAATCGCCTGCCGTGGGCCTGTCGGCCCATCGCCTCTTACGCTGCGTGGCTCATAATGGAGTCATGACATACACGCTTGTGCTGCTCCGCCACGGCGAGAGCGAATGGAACGCTAAGAACCTGTTCACCGGTTGGGTCGACGTCGCGCTGTCCGAGAAGGGCGTCGGCGAGGCCAAGCGCGGCGGCGAACTGCTGAAGGAGTCGGGCATCCTGCCCGATGTCGTGCACACGTCGCTGCTGCGCCGCGCTATGAACACCGCGAACTACGCCCTGGACGCCGCGGATCGCCTGTGGATCCCCGTCAAGCGAGACTGGCGCCTCAACGAGCGCCACTACGGCGCGCTGCAGGGCAAGGACAAGGCCGCGACGCTCGAACAGTACGGCGAGGAGCAGTTCAAGCTCTGGCGCCGCTCCTACGACACCCCGCCGCCCGCCATCGAGGTGGGCTCGGAGTTCTCCCAGGACGCTGACCCGCGCTACGCGGGGGCCCCCGTGGTCCTGACCGAGTGCCTCAAGGACGTCCTCGAGCGCGCGCTGCCGTACGTTAAGGACGAGGTCTTCGGCGACCTGAAGTCCGGCAAGACGGTCCTCGTGGCCGCGCACGGCAACTCGCTGCGGGCGATCGTTAAGTACCTCGACGAGATCTCGGACGAGGACATCGCGGGCGTCAACATTCCGACGGGAATCCCGCTCGTGTACGAGCTCGACGAGGACTTCAAGCCCGTCACGAAGGGCGGACGCTACCTGGACCCGGAGGCCGCTGCGGCATCGATCCAGGCCGTCGCCAACCAGGGCAAGAAGTAGCCGACCCCGACGCTGACGAAGGGCGGGCACCCACTGCGGTGGGGGCCCGCCCTTCGCTCTTGCTTGCTATTGCCCGCCGGACCTGCGCGTCGAAGCGATCGTCCGGTTGGGAGTGCCATATTTCAGTTCACCGCGGTGTATTCCATACCGCGAACTGAAATATCAGGGGGTGAACCGGTGCGGGCGCGTCGGTTCACCGGCTACACGTGCTGCGTGTCCGTTCCCGTCACCAGGTAGATGACGCGGCGGGCGATCGACACGCCGTGGTCGCCGAAGCGTTCGTAGTAGCGCCCGACCAGCGTGATGTCGATCGTCTCCTGGGCCGTGCCCTCCCAGTGGGAGCCGAGCAGCGCGGCGAAGGTGTCCTGATGCAGGTCGTCGATGATGTCGTCGTCGCGCTCGATGGCGTTCGCCTCGGCGATGTCGCGGGTCTCGAGCAGCCGGGTGAGCCGCTTCGCGAGCCGAACCGACGCGTCCTGCAGTGCGGAGAACACCGGGGTGAGATCCTCGGGGACGGCCTTCGACGGGTAGGCTCGGCGGGCCACCTGCGCGATGTGCTGGGCGAGGTCGCCCATGCGTTCGAGCGTCGCACTCATCCGCAGGGCGGAGACAACGATCCGCAGATCGGTCGCCACGGGCGCCTGCTGGGCCAGCAGCAGCACTGCGCGATCGTCGGCTTCGCGAGCGAGCTCGTCGATGGCGTCGTCCGCGGTGATGACCTGCTGTGCGCGTGCGACGTCCGCAGTGAGCAGAGCCTCGCCGGCGTTCACGATCGCCTCGTGCACCTTGACCGAGAGTTGGACAAGGTTGTCGCCCAGTTGGGCGAGTTCGGCTTCAAAGATGTCGCGCATGATTCTGGGATTTCTCCTTAGCTGGGTTATCTCCATCATTGTGGCCGATCTCCGGAATCATCAATCGACCGGCAGGTGAACGCGGCTGGGCCACCAGGTGAATACCTGTCGACGGGGCGCTTGATTCGGCCTGGAATGGCGGGCCGCACCACTTACGCTGATTGCGTGAGCACCTCTATGTCCATGCAGTCGCCATGGCTGATCCTCGTCGCCGGGCTCCTCGGCGTCTTCGTCGGCATGATCGCCATGATCGCCTTCCGCTACTCCGAGAAGTCCCAGACGGAGGTGCCCGAGAGGACTGAACCGGAGCTGGCAGACGACATTATTCGCGTGCTGGCCGTCGTGCGTTCAGCGGTGATTGTCCTGGGCCCTGGCGACGTCGTCCTGCGGGCTTCGCCCGCGGCGTACGCGCTGGGAATGGTGCGCGGGGAGTACCTCGTCCACGATCAGGTGAGAGAGGTCGTCGAGCAGGTCCGCGCCACGGGCGAGATCGTCGACGAGGAACTCGAACTGCAGCGCGGCAGCCAGCGCGATCTGGTGATAGTGGGGGTGCGCGTCGCGTACCTGACCAACGAGGTGGTCGTCATCTTCGCCGAGGACCACACCCAGGCCCGGCGCATCGAGCAGATCCGGCAGGACTTCTCGGTAAACGTGTCGCACGAGTTGAAGACGCCGGTCGGTGCCATCAGTCTGCTGGCCGAAACGCTCGAATCCGCGGCGAACGACCCGGAAGCCGTGCGGCGATTCGCGGGCAAGACGAAGCAGGAGGCCGTTCGCCTCGCGGCCCTGGTGCACGACTTGATAGAGCTGTCCCGGTTGCAGAGCGCCAGCGCCCTCATGGACGTTCGGCTCGTCGAGGTGGACGATGTGATCGCGCAGGCGGCGGAGGACGTACGCGTCATCGCTCAGGGCCGCGAACAGGACATAACTTTGCCGGAGGCCTCGACGTGGCGCGTCTACGGGGACGAGGCGCTACTGGTTGCGGCAATCCGCAATCTCCTCACCAACGCCAGCGCGTATTCACCGAAGAACTCGTCCATTCAAATCGCGCTCAGCAGGAAGGACGGTATGGTCGGGATCGAAGTCCTCGACCACGGCATCGGACTGAGCGAGCAGGACCAGGAGCGCATCTTCGAACGGTTCTACCGGTCCGATCCTGCCCGCGCGCGCGATACGGGGGGAACGGGCTTGGGACTGAGTATCGTCAAGCACATCGCCCAGGATCACGGCGGGCAGATCACCGTGTGGTCCGCGCCAGGCCAGGGATCGACCTTTACCCTGTGGATACCCGAGTCGCAGGAAGAATCCGACAGCCACCACAACGACATTGAAAACGAAGAGGGGAATCGATCCGCGTGACCAGGATCCTCGTAGTTGAAGACGAAGAGTCGTACCGCGAGACGCTCGCCTACCAGTTGACCCGCGAGGGGTACGACGTGGTGGCGGTCGCTGACGGACTGGAGGGGCTCAATGCGTTCGAGTCCTCGCAGATCGACCTCGTGCTACTCGATCTCATGCTGCCGGGACTGTCCGGCATCGAGGTCTGCCGGGCGATCCGCAAGACGAGTGACACCCCCGTCATCATGCTCACGGCAAAGGACGCGGAGATCGACAAGATCGTCGGCCTGGAGATCGGCGCCGACGACTATGTCACCAAGCCATACTCGTTCCGGGAACTGCTCGCGAGAATGCGGGCCGTGCTGCGGCGTTCGCAGGCGGGAGCCGGCGCGCAGGAGGACGAGGATTCCGAATCGATCATCACGATCGGTCCCGTCTCGCTCAATGTTGACCGTCACGCCGTGCTGGTGCGCGGCGTGGAGGTCTCATTCCCACTCAAGGAGTTCGAACTTCTCGAGTATCTGCTGCGGAATGCGGGCCGGGTGCTGACGCGCGGTCAGTTGATCGATCGAGTGTGGGGAGCCGACTACGTGGGCGACACCAAGACCCTGGACGTCCACGTGAAGCGCATTCGGGCCAAGATCGAGACCGACCCCGCCAGCCCGGTGCTACTCCTTACTGTGCGCGGCCTGGGGTACCGATTCGCCGATGCGAGCGAGTCGTAGGCCACGTTCGCAATCGTTGGAGAGCGTTCACCTCGTGTTCACCTGGTGACTGAACTTCGTCCACTCGCGGTACCTATGTTGGGGGTGTCGCCGGCGATCCGCCGGCGGAAAAGACGCCCAACCAAAAGGATGGACATATCGTGAAGTTCAACCGTCGCTCTCGCCTGACCGGAATTGCTGCGGTGAGCGTACTGGCGCTTACCCTCGGCGCTTGCTCCGGGGGTTCTGACTCATCTTCGCCCGCGCCGGGTGGTTCATCGGAGCCCGGTGGATCGGCACCCGCCGACAACTCCGCGCTGTCCGGCAACCTTGCCGGGACCGGCGCGTCATCCCAGGAGAAGGCTATGGACGGCTGGGTCGCCGGATTCTCCGAGTCGGCCCCCGATGTTGTCGTCACCTACGACCCGCAGGGCTCCGGCGCCGGCCGCGAGCAGTTCCTCGCCTCCGCCGTTCAGTTCGCTGGCTCGGACGCGGCACTGTCTGGGGACGAGTTGACCGCTGCGCAGCAGCGCTGCTTCGGCGGCGAGGCTCTTGAACTGCCCGTCTACATCAGCCCCATCGCCGTGATCTACAACCTTCCCGGCCTGTCAGCGGCGAATATCAACCTCGACGCGAAGACCATCGCCGAGATCTTCGACGGAAAGATCACCAGCTGGAACGACGCCGCCATCGCGGACCAGAACCCGGGCGTGGACCTTCCCGCGACGACGATCATCCCCGTACACCGCTCGGACGAGTCGGGCACCACGGAGAACTTCACCGACTACCTCGCTGCCGCCTCTGACGGCGCCTGGTCGTACGAGGCGAGTGGCACGTGGCCCATCTCGGGCGGTCAGTCCGGCGCCAAGACGCAGGGCATGGTCGACACCGTCTCGGGTGCTGAGGGCGCCATCGGTTACGCCGACGCGTCCCGCGCCGGCGACCTGGGTACCGTCGCGATCAAGGTCGGCGACGCCTACGTGCCGTATTCGGCGGAAGCCGCCGCGAAGGTCGTCGACGCATCACCGCGCGCCGAGAACGCGACGGCCAACCGGCTCGTCGTCGAGCTCGACCGCACCACGACCGAGGCCGGCGCCTACCCGCTCGTCCTGGTCTCGTACGAGATCGCCTGCTCGACCTACGACAAGCAGGCCGACGTGGACAACGTGAAGGCCTTCCTGACCTACATCGCCAGCGACGAGGGCCAGGCCCGCGCCGCTGACCCGAGTGTCGCCGGTTCGGCTCCGATCTCGGCCGCGCTTCACACCGAGGTCCAGACTGCGATCGACGGAATCTCGCTCGCCAGCTGATTCCGGGCAGACCGCATAGGGGTGTGGCGGGCGGATACAGACTTCCGCCCGCCACACCCTCGGGTCCAACCAGACTCAGCAGACTCCCTTGAATCGGACACACAGACACGAGGAGAGCAGTTTGCTCACCGAAGTACAGCCCGACGAGGCCACCGGGCGGCGCGGTCAGCGCGGCAACACCGACGACCTGCTCACCAACGGACGCAGGCAGTGGGGCGGCGCGATATTCTCCGGGGCGTCCCACACCGCAGGCATCCTGATCCTGGTCGTGCTCGCTGCTGTGGCCGTGTTCCTCATCATCGAGGCGTGGCCCGCCATTACTGCACCCACCGAGGAACTCGAGAAGATCTCGTGGTTCAAGGGCACTAGCCTGCTCGAGTACATCGGGCCACTCGTCTTCGGAACGCTGCTTTCATCCGTCCTCGCGCTGCTGTTCGCCGTCCCGCTATCCATCGGGATCGCGCTCTTCATATCGCACTACGCCCCTCGACGCGTGGCGCAGACCGTCGCCTACGTGATCGATCTGCTCGCGGCGATCCCATCGGTGGTGTACGGCCTGTGGGGGGCGCTCTGGCTGTTGCCGGTGCTGAACCCCATCTTCTCCTGGCTGACGTCCGCGCTGGGCTTCATCCCGCTGTTCGCCGACTATCAGGCCCCGGCGAAGAACATCCTGTCCGCCTCGATCGTGCTGGCCGTGATGATCCTGCCGATCATTACTGCGGTGTCCCGGGAGATCTTCCTGCAGACGCCCCGCCTGCACGAGGAGGCCGCGCTGGCGCTCGGCGCCACCAAGTGGGAGCTCGTACGCATGGCCGTGCTGCCGTTCGGACGCTCGGGAATCATCTCCGCCTCGATGCTCGGCCTGGGACGCGCGCTCGGGGAGACGATGGCCGTGCTGATGGTGATCTCGCCCGGGCTGCTGTACTCGTTCTTCCTGCTCAAGCCCGGGCAGCACCAGACCATCGCCGCGAACATCGCGGCACAGTTCCCCGAGGCTTCGGGGCTCTCGGTGTCCGTGCTGATCGCCACCGGCCTCGCGTTGTTCGTCTTCACCTTCCTCGTCAACATGGCGGCCCGCGCGATCATCGCGCGCCGCAAGGACTTCTCGGGGGCCAACTGACATGACAAGCGTGATCAATCAGAATCCCGTACCGAGCGCACTGGCTTTCCCGCCGATCTCGACCGGCCGCAGGCTGAAGGACGGGTTCGCCCGCACGCTGATCTATCTCGCGTTCGGCATCGCCCTCGTGCCGCTGTTCTCGCTCCTGTGGATCGTTATCCAGCGCGGACTGAAACTGTTCGGTTGGAACTTCCTCAGCACCGACATGGTGGGCGTATTCGGCGATATGACCTCCGGCGGCGCCTACCACGCGATTATCGGCACCCTACTCATCACTTTTTGGGCCGCCGTCATCTCCGTGCCGCTCGGCCTCCTCACGGCGATCTACCTGGTCGAGTACGGGCGCGGCCCGCTGGCCCGGGCGATCACGTTCCTGGTGGACGTCATGACCGGTATCCCGTCGATTGTGGCGGGCCTGTTCGCCTTCGCGATCTTCACACTGATCATGGGGCCGGCTTTCCGCGCCGGCATCATGGGCGCGGTCGCGCTCGCGCTGCTGATGACGCCGGTGGTGGTACGCAGCGTGGAGGAGATGCTGCGGATCGTCCCGAACGAGCTCCGCGAGGCGAGTTACGCGCTCGGTGTTCCCAAGTGGCTGACCATCGTCAAGGTGGTCCTGCGCACGTCGATAGCGGGCATCGTCACCGGCATCATGCTCGCCATCGCGCGCGTGATCGGCGAGACGGCGCCGCTCCTGATCACGGTCGGCATGATGACGCGCGTCAACATGAACGTCTTCGAAGGGCGCATGGCCACGTTGCCCGTCTTCGCCTACAGCGAATACTCCAAGGGCGGCGTCGGCATCGATCGAGCGTGGGCCGCCGCGCTCACGCTCATCATCATCGTTATGGCACTCAACCTCATCGCACGGGCGATAGCCAAGAAGTTCTCCCCCAAGATCGCTCGTTAGGGCCCGGAACTTCTGAGGTTCAGGGGCTCGCGCCCCTCGGAAAGGAATCAATCACATGTCGAAGCGCATTGACGTCAAAGACCTCAACGTCTATTACGGCGACTTCCTGGCTGTCGAGGGCGTCACCATGGCCATCGAACCCCGCCAGGTGACCGCGCTCATCGGGCCGTCGGGTTGTGGGAAGTCGACTTTCCTGCGCACCCTCAACCGGATGCACGAGGTCATCCCGGGGGCGCGCGTGACCGGCAAGGCGCTCATCGACGGCACGGACTTGTACGGCACGGGCGTGGACCCCGTAGCCGTTCGCCGTCACATCGGGATGGTGTTCCAGCGACCCAACCCATTCCCCACGATGTCGATCGCCGACAACGTGCTGGCCGGAGTCAAACTGAACAACAAGCGCATCTCGAAGGGGGACGCCGAAGAGATCGTCGAGCATTCGCTGCGCGGCGCCAATCTCTGGAACGAGGTGAAGGACCGGCTGGGCCGCCCCGGCTCGTCCCTCTCGGGTGGCCAACAGCAGCGGTTGTGCATCGCCCGCGCGATCGCCGTTCAGCCCCAGGTCCTGCTGATGGACGAGCCGTGCTCGGCCCTCGACCCCATCTCGACCCTGGCGATCGAGGACCTGATAAACGAGTTGAAGGAGCAGTTCACGATCGTCATCGTGACGCACAACATGCAGCAGGCGGCCCGCGTGAGCGACCGAACCGCGTTCTTCAACATCGCCGGAACGGGAAAGCCTGGCAAGCTCATCGAGATCGATGACACGGCGACCATCTTCTCGACGCCGTCCGTGCCCGCGACCGAGGACTACATCTCCGGTCGATTCGGCTGAGCCGGCCAGCTGCCCACGCGCGCGAGCCGCTCCTTCGGTTGCGACTGTTCGTCGCACGTTAAACGAGGGACGCGCACTGGTAAGCGGTGCCGGGACCCAGCCGTGGCGGCCGGGCTACCGCTGAGTCTTACTCCTGCGGCGACTTGCCGTAGGTGTCGACGCTGTCGACAGCCGCACCCGAGATGATCGGGAGTGAGAGCTCGGCGGACTCGTCACCCGCCTTGACGACGACGGGCAGGAGTTCGCCCGGTACGGCGCCACCCAGGGACTTGAGGACGAGTTCGTTTGCGGCATTGAAGTTGAGCAGTTCGCGGCTGCCGATGACCTCGTCCGCGACCTCTTTGCCTGCCGGCGCTTCGAGCGAGAACTCCACGTCGGTGAAGGATCCGTTGGAGAACGCCCCGTACAGCTTGCCCGAATCGCCGGATTCGTCAGCGACGACGAGCAGGTTGATCCCGGTCAGCGCGCCGACCTCAACGCGCACGCCGTCAGAGGGCGCGTAGTCGGTGTCGGTGGTGACCGGGGCGCATCCGGTGGTGAGCGCTACGGCCGCAGCCGCGGCGACGACGGCCACCATACGAGCGGGGCGGGTCTTGAGCAAAGGGCGCACGAATCTGACTCCAAAGCGCGAGGAAAGCACTGCGTGTGCAAGGGACTTTTGGACCGTGAGGTGGCCCAAGGGTCCATCTTAGTGGCAATGGGCCGGCATGGTAGAATAGAGGTCCGCTAAAAGGGAGATCTGCACATGACGTTCACAGTTGGTGAAACCGTTGTTTACCCGCACCACGGCGCAGCTCGAATCGAAGAGATCAAGACGCGCAAGATTGGTGGCGAGGAGAAGATCTTCCTGAAATTGCACGTCACCCAAGGAGACCTCACCATCGAGGTTCCCGCAGCCAACGTCGACATCGTGGGTGTCCGCGAGGTCGTTGGTCGCGAGGGCCTGGACGAGGTATTCGCCGTTCTCCAGTCCCGCGACTGCGAGGAGCCGACCAACTGGTCGCGCCGATTCAAGGCGAACCAGGAGAAGCTGGCCACCGGCGACGTGGTCAAGGTGGCCGAGGTCGTCCGCGATCTTTCGCGTCGCAGTGCCGGTCGCGGACTTTCCACCGGCGAGAAGGCGCTGCTCTCCAGGGCCCGCCACATCCTGGTCTCCGAACTCGCGCTCGCTGAGCGGACCGAAGAGGACGCCGCGGAGCTCCTGCTCGACAAGCTTCTGGCCTCCTGACGCTTCAATGATCCGAGCGGGTTCACGTCGTCCGGCGTGATCACCGGCCTATTCCACTGACCAGTCGGTGGTGAGTCGATCCACGACGGGAGGGCTTGCGCCGTGACGATACCGCGAATCGGCCAGGGCGTGGATGTGCATGCGTTCACGGATACTGCCGACGGTGTGCCGCTTCACTTAGGTGGCCTCCACTGGGCCGATTCCGGTGGCCTCGACGGCCATTCCGATGCCGACGTCGTTGCACATGCCGCGTGCGACGCTCTGCTGAGCGCGGCCGGGCTGGGAGACCTGGGTGCGATCTTCGGCACGTCGGATCCGCGCTGGGCCGCAGCGAGCGGCTGCACGCTCCTGACGGAGACCGCCGCTCGCGTGCGCGCAGCCGGTTTCGAGATCGGCAACGTATCCGTCCAACTGGTAGCGAACCGCCCCAAATTCGGGCCTCGCCGCGCGGAATCCGAGCGAATCCTGTCCGAGGCGGTAGGTGCGTCCGTGTCCGTGGCCGCCACGACCACGGACGGCCTGGGGCTCACCGGCCGCGGGGAGGGGGCCGCGGCCATCGCCGTCGCCCTCATTGTCCACAGCGGCGAGTGAACTCCTTCCCGCCCCGACAGGAAACGGTAATCTGACAACGTGAGCCTTAGGATCTTCGACACTGCGACGCGCTCGGTGCGTGATTTCAGCCCGCTCGTGCCCGGGCAGGTCGGCATCTACGTGTGCGGAGCAACGGTGCAATCGCCACCCCACATCGGACACATGCGATCCGCGGTCGTGTTCGACATCGTTGCCCGCTGGCTGAGGCGCAGCGGATTCCGGGTCACGATGATCCGCAACGTCACCGACATCGACGACAAGATCCTCACGAAGGCTGCCGATGCCGGCGAGCCGTGGTGGGCCTGGGCGAGCCTCCACGAGCAGGCGTTTACCGCGGCGTATGACGCACTCGGCATCGAGCGGCCCACGTACGAACCACGCGCGACGGGACACGTGCCCGAGATGATCGAGTTGATGGAGCGCCTGATCGAACGTGGTCACGCCTACGTCGCGGGTCCGGGCAACGTGTACTTCGATACCCGTTCGTGGGCAGAGTACGGGAGCCTCACCAACCAGCGACCCCAGGACATCGGTCCGGCCACCGACAGCGACGATGAGCGAAAGCACGATCCGCGGGATTTCGCGCTCTGGAAGGCACCCAAGCCTGGCGAGCCGGCCGACGCGCAGTGGCGCACGCCGTTTGGCGCGGGCCGACCCGGCTGGCACCTGGAGTGCTCCGCCATGGCCACGCGCTACCTCGGCCCCGAGTTCGATATACACGGAGGCGGCCTGGATCTGCGCTTCCCGCATCACGAGAACGAGCAGGCCCAGTCCCGTGCCGCCGGCGACGGGTTCGCGCGTTACTGGATGCACTCGGCATGGGTCACCCAGCAGGGCGCCAAGATGAGTAAGTCGCTCGGGAACGGCCTACTCGTCACGGAAGTACTGCACGACCACTCCGCCGCGGTTCTGCGCCTCGCGCTCGGCGGCGTTCACTACTCGTCGATGATCGAATGGTCGGCCGAGTCGTTGAGCGAAGCGGCCGCGACGTGGGAGAAGTTCGCCGGGTTCGCCGCGCGCGCGACCGAGCGAGTAGGGGCGGTGTCCGTGGACGAGGTCCGCGCCGCCGCACTCCCCGAAGCGGCGATCGCGGGACTCGACGACGATTTCAACGTTCCGGTGGCGCTCGCGGCGGTTCACGAGCAGGTCCGCGACGGGAACAACGCCCTTACGCAGAGTGACGACGACGCTGTGCGCGCCGCGCTCGTGGCAGTCCGCGGCATCCTCGACGTCCTCGGCCTCGATCCGCTGTCAGACCAGTGGTCGGCCGCTACGGACGAGGCCTCCCGATCCGCCCTGGACAGCCTTGTCCAGGCGCAGCTCGACATTCGGGCACGTGCCCGCGCCGACCGCGATTTCGCGACGTCGGATCGTATCAGGGACGAGTTGGGCGCGGCCGGTATCGCCGTCGAAGACGGCCCCGACGGCGCCCGTTGGTCGCTGGAATCATGACAAAGGAACGTTTAAGTGGCCGGTAATTCGCAGCGCAAGGGAGCAGTCCGGAAGCTCGCCAAGAATCCCAAGGTGGGTTCGGGCGGCCAGAGTCGGCGTGCACTAGAGGGCAGGGGGCCGACGCCGAAGGCGGAGGACCGCCCGTATCACAAGGCCTACCAGGCGAAACAGGAGCGCGAGTCGGCCTCGCGCCCGAGCAGCGTGCGCCGCGGGTCGAAGGGGGAGAACGAGGTCATCGTCGGCCGGAACGCGGTGCTAGAAGCGCTGCGAGCTGAGATCAAGGCGAAGGGCCTGTTCATCTCCGGTGGCGTCGACAGCGACGATCGCCTGCGCGAGATCCTCCAACTGGCTGCCGAGCAGGGCCGTCCCATCATGGAGTCGTCCAGGCGCCACCTCGATGATCTGGCCGACGGCGGAGTCCATCAGGGCGTCGCCATGGAGGTTGCGCCCTATGAGTACGCCGATCCCGAGGATCTCCTGGACTTCGCGGCGGAGCGGGATGAACTGCCGCTCATCGTCGCGCTCGACTCTGTGACGGATCCGCGTAACCTCGGTGCGGCCCTGCGCTCGGCCGGAGCGTTCGGAGCTCATGGCGTGCTTGTTCCCGCGCGCCGGGCGGCTGGAGTCACGGCTGCGGCCTGGAAGGTGTCGGCGGGGGCGGCCGCCCGCGTACCGGTTGCGAAGGCGACTAACCTGGTCCGTGCGCTCACGGACTACAAGAAGGCAGGGCTCTTCGTGATCGGCCTCGATGCCGGCGGCAACGTAGATATCGCGGACCTGCCCTTCGCGAACGACCCGCTGGTCGTCGTGATCGGTGCCGAGGGCGCCGGGCTCTCACGCCTGGTCCGGGAGACCTGCGACGCGATCGTGTCGATACCGATCGCATCCGCCGTCGAGTCCCTCAACGCCGCCGTGGCCGGTGGCGTCGCCCTGTATGAGGTCGCCAAGCAGCGTCGACAGGCCTGATCCGCCGGCGTTGCAGTCCTCGGGCACTGGGCGAGCCCTTGTCGAATCCGGCCCTGCGGTAGCCTCGCGGAATCGCCTACTGCAGCGCGGCGTCGATGGCCGCCCGGAACGCCTCGGTATCCTCTGGGCCGCCAGCGTACTTCACCCCGTCGATCAGGATGGTTGGCGTCGAGAGTTGACCGGTGCCGCCAGTGACGGCGGCGTTGGCAGCGGCCTGGGAGGCTAGCGTGATCGCCCAGTCGGCGTACTCATTGCTCACCGATGCCGCGGCGACATCGTCCGGCACGCCCGCCTGCTTGGCCAGGTCAACGATCTCATCGTCGCTCAGCCCACTTCCACTCTCCGCTGGCTGCTCGGCGTAGAGGATCGTGTTGAACGCGAGCGCCTTGTCGGGTGCGTGGACGGTCACGTATGCGAACGCGGACGCGGACCGCGACGAATACGCGGTCTTGGACCCGCCCGACAGCATCGACAGCGGATGCATGACGAGCGTGATGTCGCCAGCGACACGGTACTCGTCCAAAATGCCGGTATTGGCCGCCTCGAAGCGGGCGCACCACGGGCACAGGAAGTCAGCGTAGACCTCGACATTGATGGCCCCGTCGTTGACCGACCCGGCGGTGCCGTCCGAGCCAAATGGAATGCCGCCGTTAACGCCGGTCGCGGTCGGGGGCGCCGCGGCGTTGGGGTCGACGGTCGTCTTCTTGTTCCCCGACACCACGATGTAGCCGACCAGTGCCACGACGAGCAGCAGGCCGATGACGATCGAGAGCAGCGTTATCCGCCGCCCGCGCGCTTCGCGCCGCAACTGCTCGTCACGCAGGGCCGCGGCCTTGGCGCGTGCGCTCTCGCGCCGGTCGGACTTGCTGGATGGATTTCCGGCCATGACTGATGCTCTCCGCGTCGAAGGCGATTGTGGAACCGAGTGTCATCCGTGGGCGAGTGACGCGTCGGTGTCCTTTGAGCCTATCGGCGGCGCCAGTGGCGACTATGGGACCTTTTGCGTGGATTCGCGGGTCGATCCGCGGTTCGATTCCACTGTTGTCTACGGGTTCGGGCCCAGGTCGGCGAGATCGCCCTCGAGGTCGGTATCGTCGTCGTCGAGCAACTGCGCCGCGTCGTCCGCGGCGGCCGCCTCCTCCGGGGTCAGGCCCAGGATGGACTGCTCCGGCGGGCGCGATGGCAGAACCGAATGACCATAGGATCGGGCCGCCTCGATGATGGGTACGTCGCGGCTCTGCTGCTGGGAGAGGAACCAGCGATGATCCAGCACCTCGTGAAACAGCTGCGCCGGTTGCAACTTGCCCCGCTGCGACGGCGGAACCGCGCGAATAGCGGGCTCGAAAACCTCCGTGAGCCACTCATGGGCTAGGTGCGTTTCGGAGACGCTCGGGTTCTCCTCGAACGCGCAGTAGTGCTCAAGATCGGCGAGCAGCCTGCGTGCCTGGTGTTCCTGCACCTCCAGGCCGGTGAGCTGGGCGAGGCGGCGCGAGTGGAACCCCGCCTCGACAACCTTCGGGCGGATGCGCACGCGCTGACCGCCCTCCTCGGTGGACATCGCCAACTCGTCCACGTCGAAGCCCAGCCCGTGGACGCGCTCAATGCGTTCGTTGACCCGCCACCGCTCGTCGCGCGTGAACGACTCCTCCTCAGTGAGCGCCTGCCACAACTCGTCGTAGCGGGCGACCAGCGAGTCGCCTATGCCGATCACATCGGTGTCCTCGTCTAGCACCCCGCCCGACTCGAGGTCCATCAGTTCGCCGATGATGTTCGTTCGGGCCAGGTCCACGTCGTAGTTGCGCTGGCCGTCGGTCAGGGCGGGATAGAGCGCGCCGGTCTCGGCATCGACGAGGTACGCCGCGAAGGTCTCCGCATCCCGGCGGAAGAGCGTGTTGGACAGCGACACGTCGCCCCAGTAGAAGCCCACAAGGTGCAGGCGCACGAGCAGGACCGCGAGTGCGTCGATGAGGCGTGTCGCGGTATCAGCGCCCATGATGTGGCTGAACAGCGAGCGGTAGGGGAGCGAGTACTGCAGGTGCTCAGTGATGAGTACGGCCTCCAGCGGCTCGCCGTCGGCAGCCACGCGTCCAGTGATCACCGCCGTCGGGGTGACGGAGGGCACATCCAGGCGTTCCAGGCGGCGCAGTAGTTCGTATTCGTTGTGAGCGACGAGTTCGGAGATCTCCTTGATGGCGATCACTCGTCCGGAAAGTCGCACGAAGCGGACCACGTGCCGCGAGAGGCCGCGCGGCAGTGCCGCGAGGACGTTCGCGGGCCACTGCGCGAGCGCGGTGCCCCACGGCAGATCCAGAAGGTCCGGATCCACGCGCGCGGAGGTGATGTGCAGTTCCTGCGTCATGACCGGCGAGGCCCCTTCCCTGCATGGATACGCCGTGACCACGGTATCGCGGCCACGGCGTATCTGGGACTCATGTGAGCGAGTCCGCCACTACTTGTCGCTGATCAGGCAGACGCGATGCGCTCGCCGGTCTCGGCGTTGAAGATGTGCTCCTGACCGGGGCGGATCTTCACGTTGATGACCGATCCCTTCTCGGGAACCGCGCGCGGGTTGACGCGCACGATGACTTCCTGACCCTGCGGGACGACCTGGTCTGCGCCAGCTTCGGTCGCGAGCGTGCCGTACACGAACGCGTCCGATCCGAGTTCCTCGACGAGGTTGACGTAGACGGGAATCGCACCGGAGTCCTCGGCGGGAACGATGTCGAGCGCCTCGGGGCGGAACCCGATCGTGATCTTGTTTCCGGCGGCCGCGGCCTGGCCGAGCACGTAGCTCGGCAGCGGGACGCGCGATCCGCCGATCAGGGCGACGTCGTCAGTCACGTTGAATGTGCCGATGTTCATCGCGGGCGAGCCGATGAAGCCTGCGACGAAGACGTTCGCCGGGGTGTCGTACATTTCGCGCGGGGTGCCGACCTGCTGCAGGTAGCCGTCCTTGAGGACCGCGATGCGATCCCCCATGGTCAGGGCCTCGGTCTGGTCGTGCGTGACGTACACGGTCGTGACGCCCAGGCGACGCTGGAGCGAGGCGATCTGCGTACGCGTCTGAACGCGCAGTTTGGCGTCGAGGTTCGACAAGGGCTCGTCCATGAGGAAGACCTGCGGCTGTCGGACGATGGCGCGGCCCATGGCGACGCGCTGGCGCTGACCTCCCGAGAGGGCCTTCGGCTTGCGCTCAAGGTAGTCCGTCAGATCGAGGATCTTGGCGGCTTCCTCAACGCGCTTCTTGATCTCGGCCTTGTCGACGCCTGCGATCTTCAGGGCGAAGCCCATGTTCTCGGCGACCGTCATGTGCGGGTACAGCGCGTAGTTCTGGAACACCATCGCGATGTCGCGGTCCTTCGGCTGGACGTTTGTGACGTCGCGGTCGCCGATGAGGATGCGGCCGGAGTTGACGTCCTCGAGTCCGGCGAGCATTCGCAGCGAGGTGGACTTACCGCAGCCCGATGGGCCGACGAGTACGAGGAACTCTCCGTCTTCGATGTGGAGGTTCAGGTCGTTGACCGCGGGGCGGTCGGTTCCCGGGTAGGTCCGGGTGGCGTGGTCGAAAGTGACAGATGCCATGATGATTTCCCTTCACCGGCAGGTACGTGCCGGACGATCCGTTGTGAATGGATGACGACTCTTCAGTAGTCTGTGACCCGTCGTGGGTCAACACCTCAAGGGTACATTCCCGTTGCCGAACCGCCTATGCGGTACGTCACATTCCGCCGGGGATCGCCAGGAATTGTGGCGTACTTCACCCGTTGTTCACCGGCGGAGCGGGCGGCGGCGCGCTACGCCCGCTTGCGCCGTCTGCGTCCCGGCTCGATATGCGCGCTGAGCAGGGCGCCGAGCCTTTCGAGGACGAGCGCTGCCGCGGAACTATCGGCAATCCGATAGGGCGCTATCGAATCGCCGGGACCGACCTTGATAGCGACGTCGCGTTGACCCAGCACTGCGAAGGCGTGCTCGTCTGTTGCGTCATCCCCCATGTAGACGACGTGCGATGCGCCGAGTTCACTACGCAGCGCATCGAGGGCCCGCCCCTTGGTGGTCTGCACGACGGCTATCTCGACGACGTTCTTGCCCAGCAGGGGCTGCAGGCCGAGCCGACTGGCCAGTTCGAGGGCAGCCTCGGTGGCCTGCTCCGCTCCGTCGTGGGTCGTGAGGCGGGTGTGCAGGGCTGCCGCGGACGGCTTCTTCTCGACCCAGACCCCGTAGTGGCGCGCGGCTATCGCTTCGAGCCCTTCGGTGACATGACGCAATTGCGACTGCTCGCCTTCGGACAGGGCGAGTTCCTCTCGCCGCAGACCGTCCGCGGTCATGATTCCGCGCTCGGCGCCGTGGGAGCCGAGCAGGTGCGTGCCGGGAGGCACGTTGGACAGTTGCGCGAGCGTTTCGAGGCTGCGGCCGGAGACGAGCGCGAGGGCAACGTTCTCCCGCGGAAGCGCCGCAATGCGCCGCAGCGCGCGAAGCGCTCGCGGAACGGTGCGCGATGTCGCGGGGTCGTCGACGAGCGGGGCGAGGACGCCATCGAAGTCCGAGGCCACGAGCACGGGCGAGGCATCGTGGGAGAACGTCTGCAGCGCCTCGCGCAGCGACGCGCCGAGCGTGCCGGACGGTGGCGTGTCCACGCGCTCTGGCTGGCTCGTGGCGACGTCGGTGAGGGTCGCGAGGTAGCGGTTGGACCATTTCGCGACGTCATCGGCCAGGACTCGCCGGCGCAGGCGACGCATGCGCCGCCGCTGCTCCGTGACGGGCATGTTGATGGCCGCAAGCACCTGCGCCTTGGTGCCATCGATGTCGTGCGGGTTGATCAGCAGCGCCGCGGTGAGTTCTTCGGCCGCTCCGGTGAACTCGGAAAGTACGAGCACGCCGCGGTCATCGGATCGCGCCGCTACGTACTCCTTGGCCACGAGATTCATGCCGTCTCGCAGGGACGTGACGAGCATGACGTCCGATGCGAGGTAGAAGGCCGCCATCTCCTCCATGGGATACGAGTGATGCAGGTAGTTGATGACCGTTCGCCCGATTCCGCCGAACTCGCCGTTGATGCGCCCGACCTGAACCTCGACCTCGTCTCGTAACTGCTGGTAGGCGTCGACGTTCTCGCGGCTGGGGCTGGCGACCTGGACCATCGTCACCTTGGCGGGGTCCACGTCGCCGTCGCGCAGGAGCTCGCTGAACGCCTTGATGCGGTGCAGGATGCCCTTGGTGTAATCGAGCCGATCCACCCCCAGCAGAATGCAGTCTGGATTGCCCAGTTCCTCGCGGATCTCGGCGGCCCGCGCGCGGACGGATGCCGTCTGGGCGAGCTTGTCGAACTGGCCGGAGTCGATCGAGATGGGGAACGCAGACGCCTTGACCTGCCGCACCAGTCGGTCCTCGGCATCGTCGATCTCGACGAGTTGTCCCGAGGTCGTGTGGTCGGTCAGCTTGCGCACGCTACGCAGGAAGTTCGCGGCGTCCCCGGAACGCTGGAAGCCTACTAGGTCGGCGCCGAGCAGCCCTTCGACGATCTGACGCCGCCAGGGCAACTGCGAGAAGATCTCCAGCGGCGGGAACGGAATGTGGTGGAAGTAGCCGATGCGCAGATCCGGGCGGGCGGCGCGCAGCAGCGCGGGCACGAGCTGAAGTTGATAGTCGTGGACCCAGACGGTCGCGCCCTCCGCGGCCGCATAGTCGGCCATCGAGGCGAAGTGCTCGTTGACCTCGCGATAGGTGTCCCACCACTCGCGATGAAATGAGGGTCGCGCGATCACGTCGTGGTAAAGCGGCCACAGCGTGTCGTTTGAGAACCCCTCGTAGTACTCCGCGATCTCGGTCTCCGAAAGGCTCACCGGGACCATCCAGATGCCATCCGAGTCGAACGGGTCGATCGCTAGGTCGGCCATGCCCGGCCAGCCGACCCAGGCGCCCTCGTTGGATTGCATAAGCGGCGCGAGCGCCGTAACCAGCCCGCCGGGGGCACGCTTCCAGGTGGCATTTCCGGACTCGTCCAGCCTCAGATCGACGGGAAGCCTATTGGCGACTACGACGAGGTCGTGCTGTGGTTTTGCCATGCTTTCACCACTCCTTGATCATCTCACCAACAACGATAACGAATAGTTATTACGTTTGTATGAACCGCGCACACTCACGGGAATGCTACGGAAGAAGTGAGGGCTCCGCGCGGGCAGCGCCTCGCCTGACTCATCTTCATCGCCGATCACCTCCCCGAAATGGCAAAGACCCGATAACGTATTCGCATGGAGAGAGTGGGTTTGGCGCCTGGCACCATGATCGGTGGCTACCGGATAATTTCGCCGCTCGGCTCAGGTGCGATGGGTACCGTCTACCGTGCGCGGGACGCCGATGGCCTCGAAGTTGCGATGAAGACGCTGCATCCCTCGGTGGCGGCCGATCCGCAGTCGCGCCAGCGCCTGCAGCGGGAGATCGCCGTACTCAGCAAGATCCGCAACAAGGGCGTCGCCCGCGTCATCGACGCTGAGGCGGACGGCGACGAGATGTTCATCGTCACCGAGCTCATCGACGGCCCGACGCTGGAGTCGGTCGTCGCCGACAACGGACCGTTCGACGCCCACGCGCTGAGCACTCTGGCCGAGGGGCTGCGAGATGCACTGAACGCCGTCCATGTGGCGGGGGTCATCCACCGGGATCTGAAGGCATCCAACGTGCTGATGTCCGCACGCGGGCCAGTGCTCATCGACTTCGGCATTGCCCAGATTGTCGGCGACGCACGCGTGACCAAGACGGGACTCGTCATGGGAACGCCCGCGTACCTCGCGCCGGAACTGGTTGACGGCGCCGAGCCGTCGATGACCACGGACTGGTGGGGGTGGGCGGGGATGCTCGCGTACGCGGCGACCGGCAGGGCGCCCTTCGGTGTCCGCCCCATTGACGCCGTGCTCGCCCGTGCTCGTTCGGGCAAACCCGATCTCGCCGGACTCGGGCCGCGGACCGAACGAGCGCTGCGCGGTGCCCTAGATCCAGTCCCGGAGAACCGCACGCCGCCGGCGGTCGTGGTCGAGCAACTCCGCATGGCCTACTTGGAGGGGGACGCCCGGCCCGACGAGGTCCCCTCGGCGGCGCCAGATGATGATGCCACCGCGGTGCTCGGCGGGTCGGGAGGTGCTGTTCCCGGTGCAACCACGCCCTATCCCGCAGGCGCACTGCCGCAGGACATGGCGCAGATCGCCGCCGCCCCGGGCGACGGTTCCTACGCGACGGAGGACCTCGGCGATGGTGGATCCACCGCAGCCGTGGACCCCGATTTCGACGACGATCCGGATCGGCAGTTCGTGCGCGACGCCGTGGAGGGCCCGCCCGATCCGGTGTACGTGCGCCCGATCGTGGCCAGGCGCACGTGGACGATTCTCGCCCTCGGCATCCCGCTCGTGTTCGCGGGAGCCTCGTGGCCCGGGGTGACGCTGGTCATCTTCGCGGCGATCTGGTTCGTCTGCCGATTCGTCGGCGTCTTCTGGGATTCGATGCAATCCCGACGGGAGTCGCGCGGCGGCATCGCCCACAACGATTCTGTGCGACAGGGCATCATGACGCCGTGGCTGCTCGTCCGGAGCGTATTCGGCGCCGTCCCGGCCCTGCTCGTCGCGGGCACCGTCCTGCTGACCACTGGCGGCGTCGCGTGGTGGCTGCTCGACAACGACAAGGTGGTGATCGGCGATGCCCCCGGAAACGCGCCGCACGTCTATCAGTGGGTCCTGTTCGGGTCCGTGGTGCTGTTCGTCAGCCTCATGTGGTTCGGGCCGCTGACTGGACTGACTCGGCTCGGCGCCCGCGTGGTCGTCAATAGGGCTGTGCCGCGCGGCTGGGGCGTCGCCACGGTGTGGGTCATCGCGGCGGTCGCCTCGTTCGTCCTGTGGCAGGTCTTCGTGAGCGACCAGTCCATAGTGTGGTCGCCGCTTCCCGCACCTCCCAGCCTCGCGGGTTAGGATTCTCCAGAATTCACGGACGGCCTGATACGCCGGGCGGTCGTGCCGCGCGATAGTCGTCTACCGTGTCCCCGATCCAGAGAGTGTGAGCCATGGCCGGAATCCCACCTTCCAAGTCCGATCGACGTGAGCAGGCCCGCGAGAAGGCCGCCGCCCTGCGCGCCGAGCAGCTGAAGAGGGAAGCGCGAGGTCGGCGCATCACGCTGCTGTCGATCATCGTCGGCTTGGTCATCGTCGCTGGCCTCATAGCGTTCGTCGTGATCTCGGGCAACAAGAAGGTCAACGTCAATCCCGACGCGTCGGCCCCGACCACGGCGGTCGGGATCAACGGTGGCATCTCCTTCGGGGCCGACGGCGTGGCCGGTACCTCGAACGACGGCGCGATCGTCGTGGAGACCTACTTGGACTTCCTGTGCCCCTGGTGCGCCAAGTTCGAGGCGGAGAACACGGCCAACCTGGACGAGTTCCGCGAGGCGGGCGAGATCACCCTCGTGGTCCACCCGATCTCCATGCTCTCCGGCGGCGATAAGACCGCATACTCGTCGCGGGCGGCGTCGGCGTTCGCGTATGTCGCCGACAACGCTCCCGACAAGGCGCTCGCGTTCAGCACGGCGCTCTACACGAACCAGCCACCGGAGACCGGCGACGGGCTCAGCGACGACGAGATCGTCGACCTGGCGAAGGGCGCGGGGGTTCCCGAGGACGTGGCGAAGGCTGCCGTCGGCAACCAGTTCGCGGACTGGGCCATCCTGCAGTATCAGGAGGCGGCAGCCCGGACGGAACTCCTCGATGCGCAGAGCCGGTTCACCACGCCCACTATCGTGATCGATGGCGAGAAGTTCACGGGCAACGCGACGAGCGCCGACGAGTTCCGGGCCGCCCTCGAGACCGCGATCGCGGGTGGCGGTAGCACGCCGGCCGACGACGCGAACGCGGACCAGTAGGGACGAGAAGGAATGTGACTCGGACTGCCCGAACCGGTAGTCTGGGCACGCGCCGCCTTAGCTCAGTTGGTAGAGCATTCGCCTTGTAAGCGAAAGGTCGTCGGTTCGAACCCGACAGGCGGCTCCACGTGGATGAGGCCCGGTGGGTCCGGCAGCCTGGGCCGCCGACCCAACGGGACTCGACTTTCAGCGCCAGGCGCTAGAGCGCCCGGCGCTGGCTCCCATCGCCCGAGCCCCAAGCTCTTCCCCGCGTAGGTGGAGACCCCGTTCCTGCCCCGTATGGGAGATCCGCGCAGGCAGCGGAGCCCCCGGCGGGCAAATGACATGGTTGTAGTTCCGCCGTATCATGGTGACTATGACGCTCGCCGAACCAGTCGACACCGCTGCCCGCGAAATCGAGAGTGACCCGGGCGCCCTGAGTGAACTGGAACTCGCCATCCTCGAGTTCGAGCGCGGCTGGTGGCGCTTCGCCGGGGCGAAGGAACAGGCCATCGCGACCGAGTTCGATTTGTCGCCCACGCAGTACTACCAGGTCCTCAATCGCCTTATCGATCAGCCCGCCGCGCTGGCCGCGCAACCGCTGCTGGTCAAGCGCCTGCGCCGGCTTCGCGATGCGCGCCAGCGAGAGCGAACCGACGGCCGACGTCGCCGCGACTAGCCGTCGCCACGGGCAAATGTTCCAGTTGCTCACGATGAACCGGTAGCCTGTCCAGGTGACCAAGGCTTATCCGTACCCCGAGGACGAGTTCGACATCGATCCCGCGGAGGGCGACGTTCCGCAGGGTGCGCATCGTGCTCCCCGCTCCCGGCTCCGCGGGGTGCTCATCGCCGTTGGTGTGCTCGTGGCCGCTGCGGCACTGGGTGTCGCGGCAGCGCTCTACATTCCAGCGCTGCTCGGCATGAACGACGAGGACGTCGCGACGAAGGTCGGAATCGAGACGACAACGACGACGCCGTCGCAGTCTGCCACCCCGCAGAGCTCCGCACCCGAGGACGAGACCTCGGACGAGGAGATATCGGACGAGCCTGATTCCGGCGAGACCGCTCCTGACGCCGCCGCGGACGAGGGCACGGATGAAACCGCCCAGGATGAGCCGAAGAAGGACGAGCCTCCCGCCGTCGACAAGGCGACCACCGTCCGCGTTTTGAACGCTACCCGCACGCAGGGCCTGGCCGCCGGGGCTACGAGCAAACTCAAGGCCGAGGGCTGGACCGATCTGAACGCGACCAACTACAAGGGCGCGGCCATCTCGTCCTCTGTCGTCTACTACAAGACCGAGGATGACAAAGCTGCCGCGGAATCGATCGCCGAGACGCTCGGGATCGGTTCCACGAAACTTGTGAGCGACCTCACGGGCCCGCTTTCGGTCATTCTGGCCGGCGACTACCGCAACTGACGCTCCTGGCAGCCACGCGTCTGCGACGCGATACTGCCCGAGTTCGAGTCACTGCTCGCTGACAGCGCAATAACCCACCGGCGTACCGCCTTGCACTCTGCGGTCGAGAGTGCCAATAATTGATTAGCACTCTCTACCTAAGAGTGACAAGAATTGCCGACCTTTGTGGGTGAGGTCCGGGCTTCGCGTGACGTGAACGCGATAGGCCGGATCGTCCGTCGCGGGCATCCCGGGGTCGATACCGACCAGGTACAAGTGGAGGAATATTCCCCATGGCAAAACTCATTGCCTTTGATGAGGAAGCCCGTCGCGGCATCGAGCGTGGACTCAACCAGCTCGCTGACACCGTGAAGGTCACCCTCGGCCCGAAGGGCCGCAACGTCGTGCTCGACAAGAAGTGGGGCGCGCCGACCATCACCAACGATGGCGTTTCCATCGCCAAGGAGATCGAGCTCGAGGACCCGTTCGAGCGCATCGGCGCCGAACTCGTCAAGGAGGTCGCCAAGAAGACCGACGACGTCGCGGGTGACGGAACCACCACCGCAACCGTTCTCGCCCAGGCGCTCGTCAAGGAGGGCCTGCGCAACGTGGCCTCCGGCGCCAACCCGATCGCCCTGCGCAAGGGTATCGAGAAGGCTGTCGCCGCCGTGACCGCCGAGCTCCACACGCTCGCCAAGGACATCGAGTCGCAGGAGGAGATCGCCGCTACGGCCGCCATCTCGGCCGGCGACGAGGAGATCGGTCGCCTCATCGCCCAGGCGATGGAGACGGTGAAGAAGGAAGGCGTCATCACCGTCGAGGAGTCCAACTCGTTCGGCCTCGAACTCGAGCTCACCGAGGGCATGCGCTTCGACAAGGGCTTCCTGGCCCGCTACTTCGAGACCGACCCCGAGCGCCAGGAAGCGGTCCTCGAGGACCTCTACGTCCTGCTCGTCGAGGGCAAGATCACGAACGTCAAGGACCTGCTGCCGCTTCTCGACCAGGTTATCAAGCAGGGCAAGCCGTTGCTGATCATTGCCGAGGACGTCGAGGGCGAGGCCCTGGCCACCCTGGTGCTGAACAAGATCCGCGGCATCTTCAAGTCGGTTGCCGTCAAGGCTCCCGGCTTCGGTGACCGCCGCAAGGCGATCCTGCAGGACATCGCGATCCTCACCGGCGGAACCGTGGTCTCGGAGACCATCGGCCTCAAGCTGGAGACCGTGGGCCTCGACGTGCTGGGTACCGCTCGCAAGGTCGTCGTGACCAAGGACGAGACCACGATCATCGAGGGTGGCGGCGACGCCGAGCAGATCGCGGGCCGCGTGAAGCAGATTCGCGCCGAGATCGAGTCGTCCGACTCCGAGTACGACCGCGAGAAGCTTCAGGAGCGCCTCGCCAAGCTCGCAGGCGGCGTGGCCGTCATCCGCGCCGGCGCCGCGACCGAGGTCGAGCTTAAGGAGCGCAAGCACCGCATCGAGGACGCCATCCGCAACGCCAAGGCTGCTGCGGAAGAGGGCATCGTCGCTGGCGGTGGCGTGGCGCTTATCCAGGCCGGCAAGGTTGCATTCGAGAAGCTGGAACTCGAGGGTGACGAGGCAACTGGTGCCCGCATCGTGCAGGTCGCGATCGAGGCTCCCCTCAAGCAGATCGCGTTCAACTCGGGACTCGAGGGCGGCGTCGTCGTCGAGCGCGTCCGCAACCTCGGTCCGAACTTCGGCCTGAACGCGGCAACCGGCGAGTACGTCGACCTGCTCGCGGCTGGTGTGACCGACCCGGTCAAGGTGACCCGCTCGGCCCTGGAGAACGCTGCGTCGATCGCGGCGCTGTTCCTCACGACCGAGGCGGTCGTCGCCGACAAGCCCGCTCCGGCCGCTGCGGCCGCGCCGGGTGGCGACGACTTCGGCGGCGGGTTCTGATCCCGCCCCGGCTCTAGCCGTGCCGTCTTAGGACAGGCAGGAGGCCCGGCACCGCGTCACGCGGTGCCGGGCCTCCTGTTTTATGCGTCGAGCCTGCTGGGCAACTGCCGGGAGGATCAGGGCGATCCTCGAAGAACTAGCCGCTCGCGCGGAGTTTGCGCTGCAGGCGGGCCAATTCGGCGTTGAGGTTCTCTCGCGCCTGCGATTCCCACGCCTGGGCACCGGCCGAGAAGAAAATCCGCGAGCGGTGCTGCAGTTTTTCGAGGATGCTGACGCGAGCGGTCAGGTAATCGTCCTCCGGAATGTGCGCGTACTCGGCGCGAATCGCGTCCCGGTACGCCTGATACACCTGCGGACTCTCCGCCAGGATCGCCAGATCCGCGTCGATCAGCACGTTGAGGTCGCTGTCGCCTGCCTGGCCGGCGTGACGACGCATCGAGTTCACCAAGTTCGCGACGCGTTCTACGCTCGTCGTGGCCAACCCCAGGGAGGTCAGGTCGGTACGCGCCAGCTCGGCGCTTGCGGCCTTGTCCTCGCCAGCCCTGTTGGCGTAGGCGGACGCCGAATCGCACGAGAATATCGCGCCGTGATACCAGGCGGCCAGGCGCACTTCATCCGCGTTGTGCGCCTCCCAGGCGAGTTCGTCCACCCGCCGCAGTACCTCCAGCAGGTGACTGATCGTGTGGTACTTACGCTGCGGCTCGTCCCACCTGGTGAGCAGGGTCCGCGCGACGGCGTAGATCTCGTCGTCGCCAGCCGTCGCCCCTAGCGCGCGGCAACTGCGCGACCAGGACGAGTACATCCACTGAGGAGCGGACGCTGCGCTGACGGTCATGCCCCCAGCCTTGCCGACTAGCAGACGTATTGCAAACGGCGACCGTCACTCGACCGCTGCAGCGAGCGGGATCAGCACGCTCACGGTAAGCCCGCCGCCCTGCGTTTGCTCGACGCGTGCGTCGCCACCGAGTGAGTGGGCGATGGCAGCGACGATGGCGAGCCCGAGCCCTGAGCCACCCGATCGCCGGTCGCGGGAGGAATCCGCACGATAGAAGCGCTCGAAGAGCCGCGCCACCTGGTCCTCTGCGACGCCGGGGCCGTGATCGATGACGGAGAACACGCCGAAGCCCTCGCGCGCTCCGACGGCGATCTCGACGGGGGTCGAGGTCGGCGTATGCCGTGCGACATTGCCGACGAGGTTCATGACGACCTGACGTAGGCGGTCCTCGTCTCCGATAACGACGCACTTGCCCGGTTTCCCGTCGGCGTCGATGATGTCCATCGCAGCGCCGTCGAGGTGGACAAGGGCCACTCGCCGCTCGGCGTCGAGCGCGCCGAGGTCCATCGCCCCGTCGCGGGCCAGCGCCACGAGATCGACCGGATCACGCCGAAGCTCGCGCCCTTCGTCCAGGCGGGCGAGCGCCAAGAGGTCCTCCACCAGCGACGCCATGCGGCGGGATGAATCGTCGATGCGGCGCATCGTATCGTCCAGTTCGGCCTTGTCGTTGAGCGCGCCCATCCGGTACAACTCGCCGTATCCGCGAATGGTCGCCAGGGGAGTGCGCAGTTCGTGGCTCGCATCGGAGACGAACTGGCGCATCCGGGCCTCGGATGACGCCCGAGCCGCGAATGCCACTTCGATCTGCGCGAGCATCGTGTTGAGCGATCGTGCGAGCGAGCCGACCTCGGTCGTGGGCGGCATGTCAGGAACGCGCGCGGAGAGGTCGCCCTGGGCGATGCGGGAGGCCGTCGCCTCGATGCGGCGAAGAGGCTTGAGTGACTCGCGTACGGCGACATACCCGACCATCGCCCCCGACAGCGCGACGGCCAGCGTGGCGAGCATGAACGCCACGCGAACCTGATTGGCGGTCTGCTTCGTGTAGGTGAGCGGCAGCGCTATGTAGACCATGTCGGGTACGCCCGCGGTCGTCTCGTTCGCTAGGGGAATGCCGATGACGCGCCAGGTCGGCTCGCTTTCCGTGGGGACGATGTCGCTGTTGGGCGGCGCGATGCCCTTGACGGTGAACGCTTCGGTGAGTGAGGTGTGCGAGGTGGGGGCGTTCGCGAGGAAGGGGATGCCATTCTTGGCGATGGTCGTCGTATTGCAGTAGTAGCTCGCGTTACGCAGAACTGAACTATCGACGATGGCGAAGCAATAGTCCGTCGGTAGCATCCTGCTGCCGAACGACAATCCGTCACGAGAGATGATCCCTGCGGCGTTGTCTCGCAGCCTGCTGTCGAGCTGATCCTTCAGATGGCGCTCGAACATCACCGTCGTGATCGCTCCGACCGTGCTCAGGCCCACTATCAGCAGGACGCTGATCACGGTGAGTAGGCGCATTCTCAACGGGATGCGCGCCCAGTGGCGCCGCACCTGCGACACGAACGTGTGCATGGGGTGGCGCTTGCTCCGGGCTCGCGGATTTGCCCGTTCGGGCGGCTCGTCCTGCTCGCCCGATGACGGGCCGGCCGCGTCGCCCGTCGGGTCGACGTGGGCGCCGGCGGGAGAATCGGTTGCCGGTGGTGGGGGAATCGGGGGGAGCCCGGCTTCCGGGTCCGGTGCGGTCATGCGAGGCGGATTAATGGCGTGACACTGGCTGGCGCATCAGATACCCGATGCCGCGCTTCGTGTGGATGAGCGGCTCGACCTCTAAGCCGTCCTCGCGCTTGACGTGATCGATCTTGCGGCGCAGGTAGGAGATGTACGACTCCACGATGTTGGCGTCACCGCCCCAGTCGTAATCCCACACGTGGTCCAGGATCTGAGCCTTCGAGAGCACGCGTCCGGCGTTGAGCATGAGGTAACGCAGGAGCTTGAACTCGGTGGGCGACAACTCGATGAGCTGCCCGGCTCGCGTGACCTCGTGGGAATCCTCGTCCATCTCCAGATCCGCGAAGCGCAGGATGGCATCGTCGGCGGGCGCCTCTGGGGAGGTGCGGCGCAGTACCGCGCGAATCCGCGCGACCACCTCTTCGAGGCTGAACGGCTTCGTGACATAGTCGTCCCCGCCCACGGTCAGGCCGTTGATCTTGTCCTGCGTGTCGTCGCGCGCAGTGAGGAACAGCACGGGGGTGCGGATGCCCTTCTCGCGCAGGCGACGGGTCACGCTGAAACCGTCCATGTCGGGCAGCATGACATCGAGCACGATGAGATCGGGCTGCAGGTCGGTGACAAGGTCGAGTGCGCTCGTCCCGTCTGCCGCTCCATGGACCTCGAACCCGGCGAACCGCAGAGATGTGATCAGCAATTCGCGGATGTTCGGTTCGTCGTCGACTACCACGAGCCGTGCTTCTGGACTACCCATGCGTCAATAATGCGAAAAAAACCTGCGAGTTTTCTGGGAGCCTGTTGGGAGAGGTGGGGCCCCTCGCGGGCCCCACCCGGCCGCTAGATGAACTGCAGCGGGTCGAACTCGTCCAGCGGAATGATGCGCACGCGGGGCAACTGCGTCATGAAGGCGCCGACGGTGTGCTCGAGGTCGTAGACGGTTACGCCGCGCTCGGCGAGCGCCGAGAGGTGATTCGAGACGAACTCGCGGAAGGCGATGACGCCCACGCGGTGTCCATGATCGAGTAGCGCGTCGACCTGCGGCAGGAAGTCGCCGTCGTGGCTCGCGAGGAGCACGTCGGCGGGGCGGTCCTTCAGGGCGTCTAGCGTGCGCTGGATACCGATGTCGACGACCTTCTCGGTCGCCTCGCCTGCGAGGGGTACCGGGCGGTAGTTCATGGCGAGGAGCGCCTGGACGAAGTTCAACGGCATCTGGCCGGAGCTTGCGTTCAGGAAGAATAGGTTGGTGGCCGGCTGATCCCAGAGCTCCGCTGCGAATTCGGCGACGCGGTCCCAGCGTGGGCGCTCGTCCGGGTTCGGGCGTCGCCCGAGGACGCTCATGCCGAGCGTTGCGTCGATGTTCTCGCCGTCGACGATGAGATATGTCCGGCGATCCCCAGATTCAGTCACAGTATGAAGAGTACCGGCACGCGGGCCGGGGGGATAGGACGTATCCAGCGGAATCGAGTCGCGTGCGCGACGTACAGGCGGGTAGGCTGTAGTGATGCAGTGTGCGCGGTGATTGCCGCCGCCGAGCCCGGCGCGAAAGATCCTCGCCGGGACCCCGATACCTATCAGCGAGGTTTCAAGTGCCTACCGGCAAGGTCAAGTTCTTCGACGTCGAGCGCGGCTTCGGATTCATTACGACGGACGACGGGACGCGCGTGTACCTACACGCCGACGCGTTGCCCGACGGCGTGACCAACCTCCGCAAGGGCGCCCGGGTCGAGTTCTCGATGGCCGATGGACGCCGCGGGCGGCAGGCACTGACGGTTCGCCTGCTCGATCCGAAGGCGGCGTACGTGCGTACGTCACGCAAGTCGGCTGACGAGATGGCGACGATTGTCGAAGACCTGATCAAGCTACTCGATGAGGCGGGGGCCAAACTGCGGCATGGACGCTACCCGGACAGGGAGTCGTCCGAGCGAACGGCGGCAGTTCTGCGCCGCGTTGCGGACGAGTTCGAAGGGTGACGACGACCGTGGCGCCTTCGCGGCGGAAGCCAGCGCGTGATGCGGTGCTGATGGGCGCCGTAGATGTGGCGCGTGCGGCCGCCATCGAGACTGCCGATCACCCCGAGGACGTCGCCGAGCACGTGGACGCGGTGACCATCGATGAGCGGCTCGTCGTGCACAGGTTCGCGAGCGGTCTCAAGGGATACGCCGGCTGGCAGTGGAACGTCGTTCTGGCACGTGCGCCACGCGCCCGCACTGCGACGATCTGCGAGGTGACACTCCTTCCCGGCGAGCGCGCATTGCTCGCACCCGAGTGGTTGCCGTGGGCCGAGCGCTTGCGGCCTTCCGACATCGGCCCCGGTCACGTCCTTCCCTTCCTGGCCGACGACCCGCGCCTGGTGCCTGGCTATACGCCGACGGGCGACGAGGACGAGGACTTCGTCGCTATCGAAGAACTCGCACTGGCTCGGGCTAGGGTGCTCTCGCCGGAGGGCAGGCTTGAGGCAGCCAACCGGTGGTACGAGTCGGATCGAGGGCCAGCGACGCCCATAGCGATTCATTCCTCCGCACCTTGCGGTGACTGTGGTTTTCTCGTGCCGCTCCAGGGGAGCCTGGGACAGATTTTCGGAGTCTGCGCCAATGCCTGGTCGCCTGAGGATGGGCGCGTCGTGTCCCTGGACCACGGGTGTGGAGCGCATTCCGAAACGGATGCACCCGTACCCGCTTCCCAATGGCCGAGCCCGAGCCCGGTCCTGGACGAGGTGAGCATCGACGTGGAAGTCAGGCGTGATCTCGCAGGGGAGGGGGATTCAGTGGACGAATCTTCGGTCGCCGAGACTCAGGAAGCGGCTTCGGGCACGAACTCCTGACGCTCGTTAGCCTCGGCAAAGCCGCAGGTGACAGGCGAGTGGTAGTTTGAATTCCTCGCCCACGATACGCTTCGTTGCCCCAAATCCGCCTGCTAGCAGCGACTTTCCCAGCGCCGTATGGGAGCGCTACCGCAGGCCCGGCTCCGTCATCCCGGTAGTGCCTGCTCGTCTTTGTTGTTAGGCTGATGGGACAACGCGTTGACCGCTAGAGAGTCGATGCCAGGGGGCTCGCTTTTGTTAAGTCACGATCATTTTGTGACCCGACACATAGAACTCGCGGTGCCTGATGGCGCTTTTGCGGAGGAAATTCCCAGGATCGATCGTTAGGATAGTGAGTCATCGCCCGTGACGGTCGAAAATCGATCGTCACTACTTACACCCAAGGGAGGGGTGAGATGCCAGGTAACTCGCGCGGAACTTCCGTGACACGTCGTCGCAGAATGTCTGCTGCGGAGGTCCGGTCAGCAATGATCGACGCCGGACGCCGTAGCATTTGGAATGCCGGTCTAACGCTGGACCTGAACGATTCGCATTTCGATGACCTAATTCGGAACGCATCGGTGCCCAGGTCCTCTGTCTTCAGAATCTGGCAGACCAAGGCGGACTATCTCGTCGACCTCTACGAAACCCTTGCGGGACCGCAGGGTGGTGCGCGCGGCAGCCTGTTCGCGGAGCAGATCCTAAAGGACGAGGTCTTCGCGGGCGTGGACGATGCGGTCAGTGGCTTATCTGGAAACCTTGACGACGCCACTACTCGCAGAGCACTACTCGAAGAAGTGATCCGTACCGGAGTCGCCAAGAACTTCACCGCGATCTCCGCACCTTCTGAGTGGCAAACCTATGCCCAGATGATGATCTCGTCCCCCGTCCTCACGGACCTTCCGGACGGGCTCCGCATCGCCGATACGCAAGTACAGACCGAGCGCGACGATGTCATCGCTAAGCTAGCCGATCGCTACCGGACGCTGTTCGAGGGCACCTTCCGGCTCAAACTCCGCGACCCCCAGGTGAGCTACGAGCACTTTGTGATCGCCGCTAGCAGCGTCATCGAAGGTTTCGCTACGCGTGAGGTGCTCGCTCGGGCCGCGAGCGAGGGCGCCGACACGTCGGATCCCTCGCTGCACGCGCTGACATCCAACACGATCAAGCGCAAGGACGCGGCGGGCAACGAAGCCGAATGGCTTCCCTCCGCCATCGCCTACCTCGGCGTGGTCGACGCCTACTTCGAGGCGGCCTAAGTTCGCTCGCGGCTCATCGCCACGCAGGGGTAACCCTGCGCGACGCCGCTCGAACGCCTAGCCAAGGGCGGGGTGCGAAGAATTTTCTTCGCACCCCGCCCTTGTCGTTTCCCAGCGCACTCAGGCAGTGCCCGGTTCGGGGGGTGTGGGCGCGTGTCGCCGGACATGCGTGGATGAGGTCGTCCGCCCTCGCCCGATTTCTTCACGCTTGGCAGTCACGCGCGTCTGTTGACGCCCCTGGCACCTACTTGCGCACCTATTTGCGGGCGCGAGCAGAGCCCGCCTGCCGCGACTTGCGCAGCCAGGCGAGCGAGATGATTCCGACGATCACACCCACGCCGCTGATCCAGGGCAATTTCAACTCAGACCCTAGCCACCGCGCGTCGATCAGCGTCATCCCCCAGGCGAAGAGGAAAACGATCGCCCACGCTACCGTGCCCCAGAAGAAGACGCGGTGCAGGTCCACCTGCTCGGCCGGAATCGGCTCCGACTTCGCGCCCTGGTGTCGCTGACTGCTGCCGTGCGGGTCCGCCAGGTGGTCGCTGGTGTGCTCGTTCACAGTGTCACCATAGCGGTACATGCCTCGCGGAAGGCCCAACGAGTTAGCCTGCGACGCGCTCGATGACGAAGTCGATGGCCTGCGTCAGTAGTGCGACGTCACTCGGGTCCACGGAGGGGAACATCGCAACGCGGAGTTGGTTCCGCCCCAGTTTGCGGTAGGGGTCAATGTCGACTACGCCGTTGGAGCGCAGGATCTTCGTGATCTGCACGGCATCGATCGATTCATCGATGTCGATGGTTCCCACGACATTGGACCGCCATGACGGGTTTTCCACGAAGGGCGTCGCGGCGGGATTTGCCTGCGCCCATCCGTACAGGTGCGATGCGGATTGCGACGTCCGGTTCGTCGCCCATGCCAGCCCGCCGTGCGCGTTGAGCCATTCGATCTGGTTGGCGAGCAGGATCAGGCTGGCAACGGCGGGCGTGTTCAGGGTCTGGTTCGCGCGCGAGTTGTCGAGCGCGAGTTTCAGGGAGAGGAATGGTGGAATCCATCTGCCCGAGGCGGCCAGCAACTCGATGCGCTCTATCGCTGCCGGGGACAGGACGGCGAGCCATAGTCCGCCATCCGCCCCGAAGTTCTTCTGCGGCGCGAAGTAGTAGACATCGGTCTGCGAGATATCCACATCGAGCCCGCCTGCCGCTGAGGTCCCGTCGATGACGACGAGCGAACCCGGATCGCCGATCCTCCTCACCGGGGCGGCCGCGCCGGTCGATGTTTCGTTGTGCGGCCACGCGAACACGTCCGCAGTCGGCGCAACATCCGGCAGGCAGACCTGCCCCGCGGGGACCTCAGTGACGAGGGACGAGGCCAGGAACGGCGCGCCGGCGGTCGACGCGGCGAACTTGGCACCGAATTCGCCGAAGACGCCGTGTGCTGCGCGCTCGCGAACTAGGGAGAACGTGGCGGCATCCCAGAAGGCCGTCGAGCCGCCGTTCCCGAGAATCACCTCGTAGCCATCCGGGATTCGGAAGAATTCTGCGAGGCCTTCTCGGACGCTACCCACCAATGCCTTGACGGGTGGCTTTCGGTGTGACGTGCCAAGGAGGGATCGCCCTCCCGCCGCAACGGCATCGACCTGGGCCTGGCGGACCTTCGACGGCCCGGAGCCGAAACGGCCGTCGCGCGGTAGAAGGGATGCGGGGATGATGACGTCGGCGCTCACCCCATCAAGGATAGTGCCACCGACCAAACGCTTATGACCGATCGGCCACGTATGTCAGGTAACCACGCCCGCTAGGGCCAGGTCCGGGAGCATTCGCGCGATAGGCTGGGAGGCGTTGATTTCGACTGATGCGGAGGCGCGAAGGTGACGGACCTCATCGACACCACCGAGATGTACCTCAAGACGATCTACGAACTGACCGAGGAGGGCATCGTCCCGATCCGCGCACGTATCGCAGAGCGCCTCGGTCACTCGGGCCCGACGGTCTCACAAACCGTCGCCCGCATGGAGCGCGACGGCCTAGTGATCGTCACCGGCGACAGGCATCTCGAACTCACAGATCACGGGCGCACGATAGCGACTCGGGTTATGCGCAAGCATCGCCTGGCCGAACGCCTGCTCACGGACGTGATCGGCCTCGACTGGCCGCATGTTCACGAGGAAGCGTGTCGCTGGGAGCACGTCATGAGCGAACTCGTGGAGCGTCGCCTGGTGGAGTTGCTCGAACACCCGCACTTCGATCCCTATGGCAACCCGATTCCTGGTCTGGAGGAGATCGGCGAAACGCGCACCGCGGTGACCTTTCGGGACGGAGTGACTCCCCTGGTCGATCACCTCCTGCGGGTTCCAGATGGCGAGCCGGTCATCGTCGGGGTTCGGCGCATCGGCGAGCCGCTGCAGCCGGATGTTGAGCTGCTATCGCAGTTCCAGGAGGTCGGACTCACGCCGGGAGCGCAGGTCGAGGTGACGCGGGACGGCGACAGATTCACTATCGGTGCGCCTGGCAGCGAGACGGTGATCGACCTTGCGGGTGAATTGGCGAGGCACATCTTCGTGGCGGCCAGTTAGCCGAGTGAACATTAGGGTGTCCACTTCGTGACCTGTCCGTGACTTTTGGGTGGCGGTCGGATACGATAGCCAGGTCCCGGAGATCACCACCGGGATCGAGTTCCGCGGCACGCCAAGCCCAGCCGCCGCGGCGCGAGAAATTTAACCTCGGCTGGGACGGGGGAACCACCATTCGATGGGCGCGTGAGTGCCCTTCTTGGGGTGAAGCCGCGTGTGCAAACACCGGCCGGGCAATCTCCGCCCGAACCCGACAGCTCACCTCGGCGGCGCAGGAGACCATTAGTGACTGAAGCAGCTCGCGGTCGTCATCGCGCAACGCACAGGACCGGAACATCCATCACTGTCGCCGCTCGTTCGGCGGGTAAGAAGGCCACCGCCCTTGGGCGCGGCTCGGCACTCCTCGTCGCATCCTCCAGCCTCGTCGTCGGATCGGTCATGATCCCGACCGCATCTGCCCAGGATCTGGATAACGAGGCGAACTCGATCACCGCAGAAGAGGGCGACAACGCCGTAGTTTCGTCGGTCGTGGTGTCCGAGGCCGTCGTATGGTCCGATGACTCGACTTCCTTGAAGGTCAAGCGCGCCACTAAGCCCAAGGTCAAAGAGACAGCCACGAGCGCCACCACGGCTGCCGAGCCAACCGAAGACAGCACCCCTGCCCGGTCCGCGAAATCCTCGCGGTCGGCAAGCCGCAACAGCCTCGTGAGCGGCGATGAGGACAAGACCGCGAAGGTCGGCGACTCCTCGGACTCGTCCGGCGACTCGGCCAAGGATTCGGACAAGAAAAGCAAGTCCGCTGATGACGCCATCGACGGCGATGACCTCGAGTCCCGCGGCGCGGCCGTGATCGAGGTGGCCAAGCGCTACATCGGAGTGCCCTACCGGTACGGCGGCTCGACCCCCAAGGGTTTCGACTGCTCTGGCTTCACGTCGTACGTCTTTGCCAAGTTCGGGATCGACCTGCCACGCACGTCCGGCGCTCAGCGTTACGCAGGCAAGGTCGTCTCGGCGAAGGACGCGGTTCCCGGCGACATCGTGTGGAGCCCCGGTCACGTGGCGATCTACATTGGAAACGGAAAGATCATCGACGCACCCCGCCCGGGCAAGTCCGTGGCCGTGCGCTCCATGTACCAATCGAACCCGGTTTTCATCCGCGTTCTTTAGTCTGTTCCATCCGAGTGATTTACCAACCCTTTGCGAGTACAGTAATGGCAAGGGGACTGCTGAAAGTCGAACGACTGACGTAGTCGAATCACGGCCGTAGGCAATCCTCACCAGCAACTTCGCGTTGGAGGTATGTGGTGATGGTCAAGCGAATCGTCGTCGGGGTTGACGGATCGACGGCAAGCAAGGTCGCCCTGGCGTGGGCTATCCGTCAGGCCCAGCGCACAGACTCCGAACTCATCGCTCTGTGCTCGTACTCTTTGCCGTCGTTCACGGTCGCATCCCTCGACGGAGGCTATGCGGCGCTCGACGATGCGGCCATCGCGGATGGCGCGAGGCAGGTGGCTGAACTTGCCCGCCAGCGCGCCGCGGATGCGGGCGTCAACGCGTCAGCCAAGGTCGTGCCCGGCGATGCCGCGGCCGCGCTCATCGACATCAGCGCATCGGCGTCACTCGTCGTAGTCGGTACGAGGGGTGGGTCGGGCATTCCAGAGCGCCTGCTCGGCACTGTCTCGTCCGCCCTGCCCGCCCACGCGAAGTGCCCAACGGTTCTCGTGCCGCGTTGCTGCGGCTTCAGCGAGGATGCATCCGGGGATGAGAAGGCCGCCGAGGATGCGGTTCCCGACATCGCGCTGAAGCCCATCAAGCGCATCGTCGTCGGCGTCGATGGGTCGGTGACTTCCCAGGTGGCCCTGAGGGTCGCGCTCCGGGAGGCGCGCGCCTGGGAGGCCGAGGTCGTTGTGGTTGGCGGCGTGCCGATCGCCTCCGGCTCCGGCCTGCTGGCGTGGCTGCCCGCGGCGATCGACCGGCAGCAGATCGTCGACGACGTTCGCGCGGGCATTGAGCGCCTTGTGGATCAGGCCGTCGCCGAGATTCCGGGCATCACACCCGAGATCGTCGTGCTCGACGGTACCGGGGCCGAACTCCTGACGCGCTTCTCGAAGACCTCGGACCTCCTCGTCCTCGGCTCGCGTGGGCGTGGGGGATTCGCCGGGCTACTGCTCGGCTCGACGTCGCAGGCCGTGTTGCACCACTCGTCCTGCCCGGTGCTCGTCATCAACAAGCGCACCGACTTGGCCACGGCGTCGGCCGCGGCCGGGGACAGTGGCACCGCGCACGAGTGAGCGTTCCCCGCGCGGGGTCGCGCTCGCCCACCGCTGGTTCGTGGACGAGTTCCCCGTGACCGCCGTTGGCCGTTCGCGGAATCGTCAGGCGTCAGCGTCGAGCTGCTCGACCGTGCGCTCGATGGCCGCTCCGGCCTCGAGAGTTCGCCCGACCGTGCAGGCTTGGTCGATTGCCCTCCCGATGACGGTGATAAGTCGGGCGCGGGCGGACTCGTCCAGCGAACTCAGGTCGAGTTCGATGCGCTCCGTGAGTACGTCGTAGCGGTCTTCGGTCGCGTGCGCATCGCCGCCGACCTCGATCGCGACGGCGGCGTCTTCGCCCAGGCGACGCGTAATGGCCTGCTCGGCGGAGAACCCGGCGCACGCCGCCAACGCCACCTTGAGGAGTTCCCCGGGAGTGAAGGTGTCGGGGTAACTCTTGTCGCCGATGGCGACCACGCCGCCGCGCTGGGACCGGCCCGTGAATCGGCGATGGCCGTCGCGAGTGACGGAGACGGAAGGGGTCGAGGCAGGCTGAGAAGTCATGCACAAGATTCTGGCACGCTCGCCCCACCGTTTCGTCGCCGCGGCGCACGGTGTCCGCATGATGGTGGTAAACCCGCTAAGGTTATTGATGCACTCTTCGCGTGGAGGGTACACAAGCGCTCGTAGCTCAGTGGATAGAGCACCGCTCTCCTAAAGCGGGTGTCGGCGGTTCGAGTCCGCCCGAGCGCACCGCATACAACTGGGGCCACGAGAACTCGCAGCGCGAGGGAGTGAACTATGAGGTTTCCCTGGCTACCCAAGCGCGAACGGTTCGACGGGCGGGCCGTCAGCAACGAGTTGTTGCAACGGTTGGTGGGGCGACGCCTCAACTCCATTCAGTTCACCAAGTTCTACGTGCAGTTCTGGTTCGACGGCGATGAGGGCACGATCGAAACCGTGACTTTTCATTGTGGGTGCTTTCCCCGAGTGCTTCTCGGGGACGTCACGCTGACGGAGTCAGATCCGACCTATGCAGGTGCTTTGCTGGCATGCCTGGACGAGGAAGTGATCAGCGCGGATGCCGAGGAAGCCACCGGTATCACCGTTGCCTGGCCGTCCGGGACCATCCGCCTTCGACCGACGGCCGAGGAGGCGGGCGGCTACGAGATCGCCGTACTGGACGTTCCGAGTGCGGGTTTTGTGGTCTGGAACTCGGAAGATTTCCCCTTTCAGAACCTGGACTGACTGCCCGTTTTAGGTGAAATAACCCAATGCTACTCAGGGGTCTCAAACAGGCTCGACCGGGGTATTGACCAACGTTGTCATACCGGGCATGATCAAAAACTAGATGGCGCGCACCGCTTGCCCCCCTGCGTGGTGCGCGCCATCACTATGCTCACGCCTCCCTCCCCGCCACGCAACCGCCAGGCCGCCTTGTGCCTTTTTGGCCCATCGCTCGGCGCGCCGTCACATCAGATGCCACCTCCCTTCGCTAGCGTCGAATCGGGTGCATCGTCATGGTCTTGCGCCCGCCGACTGGGGAGGATCACGAGTGGAGCACACATCCGGCGGGGTGACGCATGGGTCGAGCGCGCGGAGCGAGGCCACACCTCGCGTTGTCCCGGAAAAAGTCGCGGCCCCAGAACTCGTCCGCCCCCGTAGCGCGCATGAACTGGTCCGGGTCGCCGTCGAACGCTGGCGTGAATCCCTGGTGCGCATGGCTGGTGGCTCGCCGCTGCGCGACGTGGACCTCCTGGAGGACGCTGTTCTCGACCTGACGGGTGCGCACCCGTCGGGAATCGCTCAGTTGTACACGGGCCGGGCCACCCGACTGTCCAACATCTTCCGGGACGCCGCGGCGCTACCAACAGCCCGCAGACGGATTAGGTTGATCCTTGAACGCGCGCGCGAGCAGTCCGAGCGCTTTGGCCTCGCGCCCATGTACCTCGTCATCGGTCTCGCCAACTGGACCGAGCGGGGCGGACAGGGTGCCGACTTCGAAGACCTGAACGCCCTGATGCGTGCGACTGACGGCGTTGTCACCGCAACCGATCAAGAAGACAGTGTTCCCGTCGCCGTGCATGCCCCGGTGCTCCTACGCCCAATTTCGATCCGCAGCCGCGGCAAGGACGCCTCGGACTTCGAGCTCACTCTTGAACCGACGATCGAGATCAACCCGGTACTGGCGCGGGCCCTGCGCTCGCGCGGCGCCCTGCTCGACCCGGAGGCACTCGCGCAGTCGACGTTCGACTCGACCGGGTTCATCCCCGGCGTTGCGCTCGACCGGCTCGATGCGCTCGGACGCGCCGTGTTCGCCGACTTCCGCCTGAGTGAGCGCAACCTCATCGGAACGTTCGTTCATCCCGGGCAGGCGCTCGTCGACGACTTGGACGAGCTGACTGCGCTTGAACACCACGAACTCATTGCCGCCCTCGCGGGTCACGCGCCGAGCCTTGCCAGCCTTGCCGTGGACCTGCCCGATTTCGACGGATCCGATGTCGAGCCGAACCTCGAACGAGGGGTCGGCGATCTGGAGCCTTCCGCCCGCCGAGTCCTCGAGGCGCTGGCTACCGGCGGTCACCTCTTCGTCGACGCTCCCGTAGGAACAGATACCACGGGCCTCATCGCCGCCGTGGCGGCCGAAGCCTCGGCAATCGGCCGCTCCGTGCTCTACGTGCCCGGTCACCGGCGCAGTGCCGCGGCCCTCAAGAACCGACTGGCGGAGCTCGGCCTTGAAGGGCTCGTCCTCGATGTACCGCCGGATCAGGGCTGGCGCGCCAAGGTTTCGCAGCGTCTCCTCGGGGCGATGACGCACGATGCCGAACCCGTCGACCTCGCGCGCATCTCGGCCGTGCGGCGCGAACTCACAGCCGTACGCAACGAGCTCGCCAGGACGATGGATTCGCTACATGCGCCGCGCGCCGATTGGGGGGTGAGCGCCTATGAGGCGCTCCAGGCCCTCGTTAAGCTCACGTCCGAGGACGATGGGCCGCGCACGCGCGTCCGGTTCACCCGCGAGGCGGCGTCACGACTGGATGCCTCGCAGCGGCGCGAACTCGCGAGTCAGATCGTCCAGCTCGGACAGCGCGGGGGCCTCGGACCCGATGCCACGCATTCCGGCTGGTTCGGTGCGGATCTCGCGGACGCCGCGGCTGCTGATCGCGCCCTCGAGCGCATCGACCGGCTGCTCGATACCGGCCTCGTGGAACTCGGCGGCGACATCGCCCAAATCACCGAGGACCTGCAGATCGCACCGCCAGCGAACCTCAGGCAATGGGGCGAACAGCTTGCGACGCTCGCCGCGATTCGGGGGCAACTGGGCATGTTCCTGCCCGTTGCGCTGGAGCGCTCCGCGGAAGATCTGATTGCCGCCACGGCACCCAAGCAGTGGCGAGAAGACAAGGGAATCGACCAGTCGCGCGCCGAGCGACGCCGGCTGATCAAGCACGCGAAAGACCTGGTGCGCCCGGGCATGCACGTCGAAGACCTGCACGTCGCGTTCGTCGAGCTCGAGGCGAACAGGCGTCGGTGGTACGAATCGTTCCCCGACGCGGGGTGGCCGCGGATCCCGCAGGGTTTGCCCCAAGCGCAGGCGCACTACGCCAAGGTGCTCGAAGACATCACGGCCCTCCAGCAGGTGCTGGCGTCCACGAGCGCGGGAGGCGACCTCGTCAGCGCGGACTTCGCACAACTCGCCGACCGCCTCGATGGGCTGCGCGTTCCCGGCGAAACGCTGTACAAGGTGCAGGAGCATTCGTCCGTCATGCAGATGCTCGATCGGGCGGGCGTGCGAGAGCTCGTCGAGGATCTGGGCGCGCGCGAGGTGCCACTGGAACTCGTGATGGACGAGCTCGAACTCGCCTGGTGGTCCACGGCCTTCAACCAGATCGTTGCCGCGGATCCCTATCTGTCGCAGATCGACGGCGCGCGCATTGAAACGCTCGCGGCCCGCTTCCGGGCGTTGGATACGGAGCACCTTCGTTTGTTGGTACAGCCGATTCAGTCGGCAGTATCGGGGCACGTGCAGCAAACACTGACCGCGCACGGCGAGGAAGCGGACGAGTTGTTCGCCGAACTGATCGATGAGCGACTCACATCGATGCGCACCGCCCTCGAACAGTTCGGGGACGTGGTTCGCGCGTTGCGCCCGGTGCTGATCGCCACGCCGTCGCTCGTGCCGGAACTGACACCGCCGCACCGCACCGTCGACCTCGTCATCATCGACGCGGCGCAGCACCTGTCCCTCGAAACCGTGCTCAGCGCGCTCGCGCGCGGCCGCCAGGTCGTGGTCGTCGGGGATCCCCGCTGCGCGTCCGGTACCGCCATCGGAGCGCTCAGCGAGGTGCTGACGTCGGTTTCCCTGCGCGGCGATTGGGCTCCGCGGGACCCGAACCTGACGCAGTTCCTGATCGACCATGGTTACGAATCGGTGCTACGCACCGTCCCACTCCCGCAGAGCGAGCGACTCGTGTCGCTGCACACGGTGGACGGTCGGGGCATGCACGACGAGGCGACGGGTCTGGTCGAATCCACTCAGGCGGAGGTGGATCGGGTCGTCGAGCTCGCGATCGATCAGGCCGTCGCGCGACCGGAGGAGTCGTTGTCGATCGTCGCTTCGAACGCCCTGCACGCGCAGCAGATCCGCACCGCGCTGCTCAGTCAGGTGCGCCGGCATCCCACGCTCGCCTCATACTTCGATCCTCGGCGCGCCGAGCCGGTGGTCATCACCGACCTGGCCGGCGCTCCCGGGGTCATGCGCGACGCGGTGATTTACGCCGTCGGCTTCGGCCGCACGCCTCATGGACGAGTCCTCTACCGCTTCGGCGCGATTAGCGAGCGGGGCGGAGAGGCGCTGTTGCTGAGCATGCTGGGCGTCGTGCGGCGCCGGCTCACGGTCGTTTCGTGCTTCACGCCCGAGGATCTGGATCGCGAGCGTATCAAGGCACCCGGCGCCATCGTGCTTGCCGATCTGCTGCAGTTCGCCCACGACTACGTGAGTTCGGATTCCGAGGTCGACGTCGCCGACCACGCCGACGAGCCGAACCAGCTCCTCGTGGACCTGGCAGCACGCTTGTGGAACAGCGGGCTGACCGTCGAGGTCGGCTACGGGATAGCCGACGGTGACCGGATTGCGCTGGCAGTGGGGCACCCGGACTTCCCGGGTGAGTTCTTTGTCGCCGTGCTCACCGACGACGATGCGTACATCGCCGAGAAGAGCGTGCGCGTCCGTGACCGGCAACGGGCGACCCAACTCGAACGACTTGGCTGGACCGTGATGCAGGTCTGGTCGGTATCTCTCTTCCTCGACCCGGAGCGGCAGGCCAACCGCATTCGCCAGGCCGTTCTGTCCATCGCCCAGCGGCGCGGCGAAAGTGTCGAGCCGGTGACGGGGGCCCTGCCCACCCTGCTGGACGAGCGCAGCGCCCAGTGGGTAGCCGATGTCCTCGCGGGTGAGGCCAACCACACCCGCGAGACCGTCGAGACCGTGCAGACGGGTACTCTGCCGATCGTGGCGGAGCCGGATGCCACCAGTTCGGCCGCGATCCCGGTGGTCGCCGAACTCCCCGAATATGCGCGCCAGGCACCTACTGGCATCGTCGCGCCGACGATCCGCCCGGGACTTCCTGTTACCGCCTACACAGACGACGAACTCGACGATCTGGTTCGATGGATCGCGATGGACGGCCAGCGACGCGATATGGACGAGTGGATCGAGGTATTGCGCGAGCACCTGGCGATCTCGAAGCGGAGTACCCGCGTGGATGCCATCCTGTCCGCCGCGGTGCGTCGGATCGTTGACTAGCGGGGCATCGCCCAGGAAGCGCCGCCGCGTCGAACGCCCTGGCCGGGAGCAGGGCGCAGTCCCGGGACCGAGCCGGGACGAGGTGGACGACGAGGATCGTCGGCGGGGCGGCGACGGGGGTGACTCCTCGCTGGAATCGCAGATTCTTCGCGAGGTGCCACCCCACTGGGAGCCGTCGAGGCGCGATCAGCCCGGCCGGTAGGCGGGGGCTCAAGAGTTCCGTCAGGCAACGGTCGTTGCCGTTACGCAAAGACCGCCACGGATATGAAAACACCAGCCCCAACGTCCGCCATGCCGAAGGCAGCGCGGACGTTCGCGGTTACCGCTGCTGGTTCGCGAGCAGGTCGCGGATCTGCTCGAGCAGGACGACGTCCTCCGCCTTGGCTTCCGCCTCTTCGACCTCGGGCGCCTTCTTGGCCCGGCGCTCGGCGAGTTTGTTCAGGGGCAGCACCACGATGAAGTAGATCGCTGCTGCGACGAACAGGAAGTTCAGCAGCGCGGTGAGGACGGTTCCGGGAGTGAAATGCGCTCCGTTGATCGTGAACTTGGCGACCTCATCGAGGTTCGGCTGGCCGAACAGGGCGGCGATCAGTGGGGTGATGAGGCCCTCAACGATGGCGCTCACCACGGCCCCGAAAGCTGCACCGACAACGACACCGATGGCGAGGTCGACGGCGTTGCCGCGAGCGATGAAGTCCTTGAAACCGTTCAGTACGTCTTTCATGGTGTTCCCTCCAAGTTGAAGTCCGACACGCCCATCTAATCACCTGGGTTCGCGTGGGGCACTACTACGACACTCACCATCGCGCTGTTCGCGCCCGCCAGCGCGAGGGCCTCTGCGCTGGTCGTCGCGAGGAGCAGCGCCCCCGTCGGCGGGTCCTCGGGCGGCCAGGGCAGGACGAGCGCCCCGTGAGCCAGCACCTGGGCTCCCGGCTGGTCGCTCGACGCCAGCACGTTGACGCGATCCCCCGGCGAAACGGCTGCGGTGGAAGCTGGGTCGGCCACCGTCACCGTGACGGCCACCGAGCCCGCCGGGAGCTGATCGGCGACGGCCGGCCCCCGCAGCGCGGACTCGATGACCGGGCTGCCTTCGGAAAGGCCGACGGCCAGCCTGTGGCCCGCCACCAAAGAGAGATCATCGATCAGGGATAGGTCGAGCGCGATCGATGACGGCACCGTGACTGCGGTGAGATCAGCACTATCCAGTAGCGCACCCGCGGGCAGATCGTGTTTTGCCACGAGAACCTCCGCGCCGGGCGGGTCGGCCCCTCTTAGCCCACCCACCTGACCCAACACGGTGAACGCGGCGACGAAAGCGAGGAGGATGGCGGGTAGCCTCCGCAGGCGCCACACCAGCGAGCGATATCTCACTACCCACGGGAGACGGGTCTCATGGTTCGTCCTCATTCGGCCATCTTTGCGGAACGCGGCGCCCGGCAATGGGCGGATGGCCGCCCTGTGGAGAAGTCTTAAGCGCGGGCCGGCTACTTGCGCACGGATGTGAAGGTGATGACTTCCTGAGGTGTGATCGCTCCGTGCACCAGCTGGTCGTGCGGCTCGCGCGGCAGCGTGAATTCGACGTCGTCGAAGACCTCGTCCTGGAAAACTACGGCGAGGATGGTCGCGTCCGGGCGGACGTGCGTGAGGACGCGGTCGTACCAGCCGCCGCCCTGACCGAGCCGGCAACCCGCGGAGTCCACGGCGAGCGCCGGAACGAGGATGAGCGAGGCCCGGGACACCTCCGTCATGTCGAGTGCGGGGCCGGATGGTTCGGGGGGGCGGCCGGGCGCCCGCTCGACCAGGTCGTCCAGGCCCTTGAACGTCGCCCACTGTCGGGCCAGGCCGGCGCCGAGGAGCGGCAGAAGCACCTCCACGCCCGCGCGGCTGAGCCGGTCCATGAGGTCCGCCGTAGAGGGTTCCGAGGGGCGCGCCGCGTAGAGGGCCACGACCTCGTCGCCTCGTTGCTTGATCAGGTGCGAACCGATGACGCCGAGCGCATCCTGCGCCTCGGCACGGCGTCTCGCCGAGCGGTGGCTGCGAGCCTCCCGCAGAGCGGTTCGCAGGGTCGACTTAGCGTCTTCCGGTTCCATTCCGTCCGTGGGAGGAAGATCCTGGTGTGCGCCGACCATGGCTCCATTCTGGCAGACAAACCCGCGAATGGATCCTGGTGATAACGTCGAAGTCATGGCAATCACCAAAGCTGTCATCCCCGTCGCAGGGCTTGGCACCCGCTTCCTGCCCGTTACGAAGACGAGCCCCAAGGAGATGCTCCCGATCGTCGACAAGCCGGCTATCGAGTACGTTGTCGAGGAGGCCTCGCGGGCTGGTCTAGACGACATCCTGCTCGTCACCGGCCGCACGAAACGAGCGATCGAGGACTACTTCGACGTCAGCCCCGAATTGGAGCAGGTGTTGCGCCGTAAGGGCGACGACGAAAAGCTCGCCTCGGTCCTGTCTCCCGTCGACCTCGCCACGATCCACTTCGTCCGCCAGGGCAGGCCGCGCGGCCTGGGGCACGCGGTGCTGTGCGCGCGCCAGCACGTGGGGGACGAGCACTTCGCCGTCCTGCTGGGGGACGATCTCATCGATGAGCGCGACCCCGTCCTGCCCGCCATGCTCGAAGTGGCGCAGCGCACGGGCGGCTCGGTCGTCGCGCTGCTCGAGGTACCGCAGGACCAGATCCAGCTCTACGGCTGCGCCGAGGCCGTGCCCACGGACCCCGACTTCTCGGCCGGCCTCGAAGTCGGCGGCGAGGCACTGTCTTCCGCTGACGTGGTGCAGATCAACGGACTCGTCGAGAAGCCGTCTCCCGAGGACGCGCCGAGCAACCTCGCCGTGATCGGCCGCTACGTGCTCAGCCCCGCGGTCTTCGACGTGCTTGAGGAGACGGAGCCGGGCCGCGGCGGGGAGATCCAACTGACCGACGCCCTGGCCGAGCTCGCGAAATCGCCCGACAAGCCCGGGCATGGCGTCTACGGCGTGGTCTTCCGCGGCCGCCGCTACGACACCGGCGACAAACTGGACTACCTCAAGGCCGTTGTCCAGCTCGCCGCCGACCGCGACGACCTGGGTGCTGATTTCCGTGAGTGGTTGCACGGCTTTACGGCGGGACTTCAGTGAGGGGCGTTGGCGAACATCTCGCTGAGGTCCTCAAGGTCGCGCAGCCGATTGCGCCACTCGATGTCGTCGTCACCGACGCGGTCGGCTGCATCCTCGCCGAGCCGCTGATCGCCACGGCCGACGTTCCCGCCTTCCCACGGGCCGCCCGCGACGGATACGCCGTTCGCCGCGAGGACCTAGCGACGGCGTCGCCCGCCACCCCGGTCACGCTCGCGGTCGTGGACGAGGTCTGGTCGGCGAGTTCGACCCCCGCGCACATCATGGCCGGACAGGCGTTGCGAGTGTCGACGGGCGTGCCAGTGCCGGCTGAAGCGGACGCCATCGTCCCGGTCGAGTACTCCGACCGGGGTGATGTGAAGGTGCGGATCGCCTATCAGCCTCGCAGCGGCGACAACATCGTCGAGCGTGCCACGACCGCAGCCGACGGGTCCGTGGCGATCGCCGCCGGCACGCGCATGGGGGCGCGCCAGATCGCACTCGCTGCATCGCTCGGCTTCGCCCGGGTCACGGTCCACCCGCGCCCGCGCGTCGTCATCATCACCGTCGGCGATGAGCTCGAGGCGGTCCGGCGGGGTGGTCGCGGCAGCCCGATCTACGACGCGAACGGGCCCGCGTTGCGAGTCGCGGTCCAGGATGCGGGTGCCACGGCGATCCAGGTTGGCCCGCTCAGCGATGATCGCGCCGCGCTGAGGGAGGCGCTCGAGGATCAGCTGGTGCGCGCCGATCTCGTCATCACGACCGGCGGGCTGTCCGACGGGCCTCGCGACACGCTACGCGATGTGCTCGCGCCGCTCGGCACGGTCCGCTTCGACCGCGTCGCCATGTCGCCGGGGCGGGTCCACGGAGTGGGCGTGATCGGAACCGAGAACCGGGTTCCGATCTTTGCGCTACCGGGGCATCCGGTCGCCGCCCTGACGGCGTTCGAGGTGTTCGTGCGCCCGGCGCTGCGGACCATCGCCGGCTATTCCGAGATCTACCGGTCCTCACTGACGGCACGTGCCGCCACCTCGTGGCAGGTGCCACCGCAGACGCGTCAGTTCGTGCCGGTGGGCATCATCGGATCACCGGCCACGGGGTACGAGGTCGCCCCGATGGGTGATCCCGAACAGCTCGAATCGCTATCGATCTCAGCGCTGTCGGCCGCGAACGCGCTCGCAGTCGTTCCGGAGGAAGTGACGGACGTGGCGCGCGGCATGACCCTGCACTGCCTGGTCCTGGACGGCTAACAATGCACTGGCCACTGGTCATCCGCGAGGATCTCGCTCCGCCGTCTTCCATCGGAAGCGTGCTGCTGCGCCCGCTCCGGCGCGGCGACGGGGCGGCGTGGGACGAGGTCCGCCGGGCGAACTCGGCGTGGCTCGCGCCGTGGGAACCGTCAGATCCCGAACCGACCCGTCGCCGGCTTCCGACGTTCGGGCAGTACGTTCGCGAACTTGCCCGGCAGGGGCGCAATGGAACGTCCCTGCCGCTGGCCATCGAGGTGGATGGCGAGCTTGCGGGGCAGATCACGGCCGGGAACCTCGTCTGGGGAGCGCAGAAGTCCGGCATGATCGGCTACTGGGTGAGTGAGCACCTTGCGGGGCGCGGGATCGCGCCGCTCGCCACGGCCATGCTCATCGACACCCTATTCGCCGAGGCGGGGCTACACCGCGTCGAGGTGTGCATCAGGCCCGAGAACCTTCCGAGCAGACGGGCCATCGCGAAGCTCGGCTTGCGCTCGGAGGGCACGCGCCCGCGCTACGTGCACATCGACGGTGATTGGCGCGATCATCTCGTCTTCGCGATAGACACCTCCGAATGGGCTGGCCCTGGGGATATGGTTGGGCGCTGGCGTGCCTGGCGCGGGGCGAACTACACCGATGTCATTTAACGGACACGCCGCGGTCGCTAACCAGTAGAGGCATGGCGGAGACTTACCGTCGAACATGTGGACTCGCCCGCCGGAATCGTCGCCCTCGCCATTGTGGTGGTGTGGCTGGCGTACTTCGTTCCGGGCAAGCTCGCGGGCAAAGGTCGAGTTGCCGCGGCGCGGGTCGATGATCGATTCTCCGAGAATCTTCGCGTACTCGCCGTCGCCGGTGGCGCGAAGGTCGATGCAGGGCCACATGGTGACTGTGATCGCGCTGCACCGCGCGCCAGCCAACTGCTACCAGTCCCGAAACCGGGCGAACGCGAGGTATTCATGACCCAGCCAGAGTTCACGCAGGCGCAACGCCGACTCGCGGAGCAGCGGCGGCAGCAGGCGCGCCGCCGCGCACTCATCACGGCCGTACTGGGGGCGGCGCTGGTCGTGCTGGTGCCCGTCGTGTTCCTTACGCCGGTGCATGCCGTCGTCCTCATCGCGCCAGCTTTGCTCCTGACGGGAGTGCTCGTCCTGGGCCGCCGCGCGGTCGTGTCGCAGCAGCGCGCCGACGAGGAGATCGCCCGCCGGGCGAGGGTGGCGCACCGCGCGGCCATCGCCAATCGCATCGCCGGAACCGGTGCCGGTCACCGCGTGGGACGTCCTGTCCCGGTCGCCAAGCCGCGTACGGCCGAACAGCGCACAGTCGCGGCGTCGACCGGCCTCGACTGGAGCGCCAGCGTCGAGGAAGTGCTGGAGCGCGTCGACGCGCGCCGGGCGGCGCAGGACTCGTCCGCAACCGAGGCAGAGCGAGTGGCGGCCGAGACCGTCGAATCCCGCGCGGAGGTGCCTGCGGCGCGCGCCGAAGCGGAGGTCGCTCGTCGCGTCCCGCGACCGACCTACGCGACCAAGGCGGCGGCACCGAAGTGGGAGCCCGCGCCCATGAGTGCGGAAATCGAACGCGCCAGCCGGACCATGGCCGCATGGGACGCCGAGCACGCCGGGGACATCGAGATCGACTACGTGCCGAGCGAGGCATCCGTCACCGACCAGGGCGCGTCGGCGCTGGGATCACTCACCCTCGATGGGGTCCTGGAGCGTCGCCGCGCCGCCGGATAATGGTGGTATCCTGGTTCGCGGCCGTTTAACGCGGCAGGGGGCTATGGCGCAGTTGGTAGCGCGCTTCGTTCGCATCGAAGAGGTCAGGAGTTCGAATCTCCTTAGCTCCACAAATAGTCGAGGGTCCCGGCGTGAGCCGGGGCCCTCGGCTATTTGTATTGGGCGGAGTGATTCGAGGAGCCGCCGCAGCGGAGCGAGGACGGCGGAGTCTCCTTAGCTCCACCTCGTTGTGCTCGAGAGGCCCTTGACCTGCAAAAACGTTGCAGATCAGGGGCCTCTCCCCATGGAAACTCTTCAGTTCGGGGTGTCACCGTTCAGTTTCTCGAGTGCCGTGCGCACGTCCGGCGCCTCGTGTTCGGGGCGAACATAATGCTTGACCGTGGTTCCTGTCTCGTTGTGGCCGAGTAGGCTCGACGCCTGAGTAAGTCCCACTTCGCGGGCAACATGGGTGGCGACTGACTTGCGGAAGATGTGTGTCGCGTGCTTTTCGAACGGTGTCCCCAACGTCAGATCCTTGAGTTTGGCGCGGAGACCGTTTGGCTGCCGTACCTTTCCGCCTGTGACTGCAGGAAAGACGAGGCCGAATTCTCCACCATCAAGTCCGGCAGCATTTGCGGCGCGTAGAGCCGTGACAACGAAGTCTGGAATGGGCAGGTGGCGGTGCGATGACTCAGTTTTTGGAACGTCTTGAAGGCGTGTCCCTGTCGACGTCCCTGTCACCACTGTTCGGCTGACGACGACGTAGGGAATATCGGCATCGAGGTTTACACCGTCCCAACTGAGGCCGAGGGCTTCGCCGACGCGGAGCCCGGTCCCGGCCATGACGTGTACGACCTGGCAGGCTTGTTGCTCGAGAAGCGATCCCTCGGCAGTCACAGCTCGCAGATGCGCCAGGAGTTCTCTGACTTCGGCAACGGAATAGTCCTCGATTTGCTTCTTTGGCGTGAGGACGGTCGCTGTGTTGCTCGCCGCATTAGTCTTGAGGACGCCGTGGCGCACGGCAAGTCCGAGAGTCCCGACGAGGACCTGCCTCAGGATTCGAGCACGACTGTTCTTGGTTTCTGCAAGCACCTTCAGCGTGCGGTCGAGGAGCGGTGTAGTCGCATCTCCTAGGGTGACCTCCCCCAGCAATGGCAACATCTGGTTCTTGACTACGGCCCTGTATTGCTGCATTGATTGGTCTCGGACTCGCCCCGAAGCCTCCTTTTCTGCCAGCCAAACTTCTGCGACATCAACCAACCTGGTCCAGGGCTGAATCTCGGTGCTGGCACCGAGCGCACCTGCGGTCTTGGGCGTGATTGCTGCGGCAGCCTCGAGGACGGCAGACCTTGCGGAGCCCTTCGACGAGCGTGTTCGCTCGACGTGGCGGAGTGCGCCTGAGGCATCGCGGACAGTGGTGCGCGCCCGATACCCGCGGTCAATTCTCGTGACCCACACCTCGCCGGCGACTTTGGCTGGGCGTGGTGGCCTACCTGCCGCCATGCCTATGCGACCCGATCAGTTTCGATGCGGGATTGGGTGTGTCAGATTAACGGTGGATCTGGCCTGGCGCTGTGATGTCTCGGCACATCGTGGACGGTTATGTCTCGGGAGATCGTGGACGATTGGGTGTCTCAGGACTTCGTGGATGGTGTCGAGCCTGGGCCGTGCCAGTGTTGTTTCTGGGTTGGCTTGGGGAACTCGCTGATTGTTGTTCCGTCTTTGTCTTTGATTGTCACGGTGGTGGCGGTCCAGGTGACCTCTACGTCTTCGCCTACGCGCTTGTATCCGGCGTAGAACTTGTTGGCTAGCGCGCCGACGTACCCTCCTTTCGATACCTTGAGTCGCACGGAGCCGTCTACCCCGACAGCGAGGTTCTCGGCGGCACCTTTGATGGGGGTCTCCTTCGGGGTGCGTGGGCCGAAGTACCAGCCTGTTGCTGTCGGCCGGGGGTAGGCAACCAGAGATTCGCCGGTGTCTGCGAAGAACTCCACAGTCGTTGTGTCCCAGATGGCGTGGACGTTTTGCCCGGCCCGGGTGGTTGCGATGTAGAACAGGCAGCTGAGGACCTTGACTTGTCCGTTTGCTCTGACTTTCGCGTCGACTGATCCCTTACTGGCGTGCAGTGCCACTCGGGTACGCCGAGTCGGGCTGGGCTGTTCGGTGTCGTCCTGGAAGTACTCGGCTTGAGCCGATACCGCTGCCGGCGGGATCGGTGGCATGCGTGGTTCGGCGACCGGTGGCGGTGCAGGAGCGGTAGCTGCCCAGGCTTCGGCGGGTGTCTGCCCGCCCAGTGCTTGGTGGACGCGCTCGTTGTTGTAGTACTTGTCGAATTCGTCGACCAAGGCTTGCAGTGCAGTGATTGTCTTGACCGGGGGTCTGGCGTTCAGCCATTTTTGTAAGGTCTGGTGGAACCGCTCGTTCTTACCCTGAGTCGTAGGCCGGTTCGGCTTACCCGTGATCGGCTTGACACCCAGATCCAGTAGGTAGTCCACAAGTTTGCCGGTGAACCCGCGACGCGTGGGGTTGAAAGCGAGCCCGTTGTCCGAGAGTAATCGCTGCGGCACGCCATGGCGGCGTATCGCCTCGGAGACGACTTTCACGGCAGCCTTGGCAGTCTCTCCGTCGGCGACGAGCGTGCCAACTGCCATCCGCGAGTGGTCGTCGATGACCTGATGGATCGCGGCCGAGGTTCCATCGGCGAGAGACCAAGCGAAGGCATCGATCTGCCAGCAGCAGTTCGGTGCCGGATACACAAACCGGCGATTCGCCGCCCGCGGGCGCTTGCGAGGCTCGGGCTTCGAGAGGCCAGCGGCAGCGAACGCCCGCGCGAGAGTTGCACGTGAAGGAGGGGTCAGGCCCTGCCGTTTCATCCTGGCGACAACAGACAACGGGCCCGCATCCAGACCCTGTTCGACAAGCCATGCCCGCACCGCCAACGCATGCTCGATCACAGCCGGATCAGTTCGTCTGGGACTGCGATGTGGGCGCCTCGAGCCCGGCTCAGTTGCACCCACAGGCCCAACCTCACCAGCCATCCGGCGAATCTTGTAGAACACCGATCGGCTGATTCCATGCCTCTCGCAGAAACGCCCAACCTCTCCTCGCTCAGCATCGCTCGGCCAGTTCGCAATCGCCCACCGCACATCGGCGGGCACACAATTTGATTCCATCCACACATACAACTCGGTACCAGACCGACCACGATGTCCCGAGACAGACTATCCACGATGTACTGAGACACAACCGTCCACGATGTCTTGAGACTTGACAGATCTGGCCTGGCGCATTCTTAGTTGATTCGGCCTTCGAAGGTGATCGGATGCGCGTTGAGTGCGGGCTTCCACCTCGTCACCCAGCGTGCCCGACCCCTGCCAGTGGGGTCAAGCGACCGAGTCACGAGGTAGAGGCACTTCAACGCGGCGGCGTCGTTCGGGAAGTGCCCACGCGCCCTGACCGCGCGGCGGTAGCGGGCGTTGAGGGACTCGATCGCGTTGGTGCTGCAGATGATGCGGCGGATCCGGGCGTCGTAGTCCAGGAACGGGATGAACTCCGTCCAGGCGTTCTCCCAGAGCCTGCGGATCGCGGGATACATCGTGCACCACTTCTCGGCGAACTCCTCGAACCTCGCCTTCGCGGCGGCTTCGGTCGGCGCGGTGTAGACAGGGCGCAGGTCACGGGCGATCTGGTCCCAGTACTTGCGCGACGCGAAGCGGAACGTGTTGCGGATCAGGTGGATAATGCACGTCTGCACGACCGCGAGCTCCCACGTCGTGGTGATCGACTCCGGCAAGCCCTTCAGCCCGTCGCAGACCACGATGCACACGTCCTCGACACCGCGGTTCTTGATCTCGGTGAGCACGCCGAGCCAGAACTTCGCGCCCTCGCCGCCGTCGCCGGCCCAGATCCCGAGGATGTCGCGCTCCCCGGCCGTGGTGACGCCGACGGCGACGTGAGATACGGCTTGTTGCGGACCTGCCCGTCCCGGACCTTCACGTTCGAATCGCGTCGATGAACACCACCGGGTAGACCCGGTCCAGTGGACGGTTCTGCCATTCGGTCATCTCCTCGATCACCTTGTCGGTGATCTTCGAGATCGTGTCCTTGCTGACACTCGCCCCGCAGACGTCGTCGAAGTGCGCCGCGACCTCACCAGTCGTCAGCCCGCGCGCGGTCAGCGATAGGACAATCTCGTCGATCCCGTCCAACCGCCGCTGCCGCTTGCGCACGATCTTCGGCTGGAACGACCCGTCACGATCTCTCGGCACGTCGATCTCGACGGCACCGACCTCGGTGAGCACGGTCTTGGACCGGGTCCCGTTGCGCGCGTTCTCGCCGTTCGATGACGCGTGCTTCTCATAGCCGAGATGCTCGGTCATCTCCGCCTCGAGCGCGGTCTCGAGCACGGTCTTCGTCAGCCCGCCCAGCAGGCCTCCCGGCCCCACGAGGCTGACGCCCTGCTCCTTCGCCTGCGCAAGCAGCTGCTCGGCGATCTGTTGCTGATCGATGATCTCTCCCGTCACAGGATCGATCATCTCGATGGTCTGGCTCATAGCCCTTCCTTTCGGTCAGGCCAGTCCCAGATCCACCGTTTTGCTGACAGTCCCCCTCGAGGGGGATTGAGGCGGCCATGCACGACGTCACCGAGACGGCCCGAGCAGTCATCGACGAGGTAGCCGCAGCCGAACTACCCGAAGACTGGGCCCTCGTGCTACAGGCCGCGCCACTACACCCGCGCGGGGGAGGGCCCGCACACGGACTGAGCGTCGAACTCCTCCCACCGGGACGACACGATCTGGCCGACGCCGTCCCGCATCCTGTCGACGCGGTCGACCTGTGCGGGACAGGACTCGAACTCATCCCCGACCGCGGCGCCAAAGATTGGTCGCGACCCCTCGGAGAATGGACAAAAGAATCCCTGTGGGCGGAACTGCGCGAAGGCATCGACCTCGCCCGCTACGTGTGGGCCGAGACCGGCGACGTCAGCACAGAGTGACCCGCCCCAGGGCACGAAAATGGCACAAAAAGAGGGCTGTTGCACACCTAGGTGAGGGGCGCGTAGCACTATTGATCCGGCTTGGAGGACCAAGCACCACGCTGATTCATATGATCGAGGTGCACTTCACAAGCCTTCGGATCCTCACGAGCGTGACTGTTTCCCAGTCGCCGCAGTGAATGCCGCTGATCGCGGTCAGGCGTATCGCTGGCGTGCAGCGGCCGTCTATTCGGCTATCTCGTCGAGTGGTATTTCTTTACTGCCGTCTCGTCCGAAGGTCTCGGGGAACACCCCTTGGTCACGAACGCTGACCTCATCGGAGGCATCGACATCGAAGATTCCTTGGCCTTTCCCTGGTGCGTACCACGTCGATTTTCCGTTGCCCAGCGGGTGGTTGGGGATTTCATACGCCAGGATGAGGTTCTCTCCATCGAGATTGAGGCGGTCACTATCACTGAAGTCCTCGTCCTGTGACCCGGTGCGCGGCTGAATAAAGGTGAGAGTCGAGCCGACCTCGACATCGCCGGAAAGGACTTCAAGGATTTCCACGTCAACGACTTCCACGGGCAGGCCTTCGTCGTCGGCGTGGTCCGGTTTGCCATCAAGTCCGAAATCAACCTCTTGGCGAGGCTCCGATATTGCTTTGACGACCAGGGTCGCATCTGTTGCCTCGACGACATCCTGCAACGATTCGTAGAGCACTGGGGCGCTTATCTGTACCTGCTCGCCAGGGTCGGAATCACTCAGGAGGTTGAATGCGTACCAGGTTGCCACGACTGCCAGTGCGAACGTCAATGCTATCGCGCTCCATCGCTGCGCCGTTCGTCCTATTGTTGCCATGTTTCTCTTCCCCGATTCGTTTACTTATAGCGAGCTGTGACGCCCGAGACGTCATCTGTTTGCGGCGAGGACATACTGCAATCGGTGAGGAATCCGATGTCAGACCGCATTATTCGGCAGCCGGTTGACACGTGGCCAAGCCCGTAGGCGTGCCCAAGTTCATGACTCGTAACAGCGCGTCGTTTAAGCGTCGTGAGTCCGTTCGAATGTTGGTTGTTGATGACGAGATCGACTTCTCCGCCTGTATATGTCCCGTTGCTTTTACATGAGAACGCTACCCAGGCGTATGCGTCCTTGTTGTATGAGCCGTCAGTGACATTGACCTCTGGATCAGCAGAGGTTGAGTGCTCAGCGAAGTACCCTGGAGCGCTCGTGTTGTTCCACTGAGTAGCTGCAGTTTTCACCGCATACTCGTTTGTGTCAGAAACAGAGAAGAACCGGTACGAAATGGGAGAGATCGCGTCTTTGCTGTACCTGCAACTACCGAACGCATAGGCGCTGGCATTAGTCGCACCCAAGGTGCCCGCGAGCCCGCCCAAAAGGACTGCCAAGAAAAAAAGCTGCTGGAGCGCGGAAAGAAGAACTCAAGGGTCAACTCCATTGTTGATTCGAGTAGATATGAGACACTGTATTCCACTGCGTGGAGAACCGCAAGCCCCACCTGGTGTGCTATGCGTGCCCTCTGGCCCGCAGAGCACGAAGAGCGACTCTTCGTAATCAAGGATGTAGATGGTGCCTGAATCCTGCGGCTTCGAGCAGGGAACAGACCAGGTGGCGGTTGGAAATACGACACCGTGAGGCGTAGCCGCGGCGAAGAACGCGAGCACGTCATCGGCTCGCTACTGGAGAGTGCGTTCAACTTTGCGGAACTCGACGAAATCAAGGGGCCAACGTCGCCGACCGCGTCGATCAAGATGCGCATCGCCTGCTTCGCCACCGCCACCATTGGCTGCGAATCAAGGCTCGGAAGGACGTCCGACCCCACGAAAACCCCACGATAATTGCCAAATCAGTGGCCATTTCCCCGCATCCCACTGCATCGCAAAATCAGCGTTCTTGCAGTTCAGAGCACGTTCCAACATGATCGAGCACTAGGCTGCATCAACCGGTCCGATTCTCCTTAGCTCCACAAATCGGCGAGGGTCCCGGCGAAAGCCGGGGCCCTCGGCTATTTGTATTGGGTGGAGTGATTCGAGGAGCCGCCGCAGCGGAGCGAGGACAGGCCCGCGGGTGTCGGACCGCAGTTGCGCGCCAGCCGCGCTGACTGACCGGCGCGTCCAGGACTTGCGGACCGCGCCGACCCGCGGGGCGAGCACTCTCCCCGCGGCGCGCACTAGGAGGCGCGTGCCAGGATCCGGGCGAGGGTTCGGAGTCCGCGCTCGGTGTCGTCGGCACTCGCGTGGCTGAAGTTCAGGCGCATGGTGCCGATGTCGGGTTGTCCCGGAGAGAACTCTTCCCCGGGCATGAACGCGACCCTGTTCTCGATGGCATCGGCCAGGAGGGTGCGGGTATCGATTGGACGCTGCAGCCGGAGCCAATAGAACAGGCCTCCTGGCGGGGTGTCCCAGGTGGCGAGGCCATCGAAGTGCCGCCGCAGTGACCCCTCGAATGCGTCCCGGCGGCTGCGGTAGAAACTGACGAGGCCTGCCAGCCGCGCTGGCCAGCCGGGATCGGTGATCGCGTCGAAGACGATGCGCTGCGATAGTCGCGAGCTGTGCAGGTCGGTGGCCTGCTTGATGGCGACAAGGTGCTCGAAGAGGTCCTCCGAGGCCGCGAGATAGCCGAGTCGCAACCCCGGCGCGAACGTCTTGGAGAACGAGCCTTGATAGATCCAGGTTCCGCCGACCATCCGCGCGACGATCGGCGTTCGATCGCACGGCTCGTATGCAAGCTCGCGGTAGGGATCGTCCTCGAAGACCGCGGTTCCCGTTCTAAGGCAGGTCTCGGCGAGTCTGTCTCGTTCTGTTTCGCTCATGCACGCGCCGGTGGGGTTGGCGAACGTCGGCACGACGTATCCGAGGGGCACCCGTTCGAGCGCAGAGGTAGCGATGTCTGCGAACTCGGCGCCGTAGAAGCGAAGCACTTGCAGCGCGGCGAGATACGTCGGGTACTCCACGGCCACGGTCGTGCCCGGATCGACGAAGAGTTTGGCGGTGAGATCGATGCCTTGCTGGCTGCCGCTGAGGATCATTACCCGCTCAGGGGGAGCATCGACGCCCAGCGCGCGCAGGCTGTCCGATACGGCAGCACGCAACTCGGGTTCGCCCTCGCTCCGGCCGTATTGGAGCAATGCGGGGGGTACGGCGCCCGACCAGGACGGCAGGGCGTCCGTCGCGGGGAGGCCACCGGCGAAGGAGACCATGCCCGGACGCTCGATGACGTTGAGGATGGATCGGATCGGCGACGGGCGGAGCCCGTCGATGCGCTGCGAGAACACGCCGCCTCCTTGGGAACGGTCAATATACTTGACCCAGTATCGCGCCAGCACGGAAGTAGGTCAAGATGGTTGACTCAAAGCGGCAACGGGAACTCCGGCAGGACGTCGAAGCGCTCTACTTCGGCTACCGAACATTCACGTCGCTTCCCGATCGGATCCTCGCCGAGCGCGGCCTCGGGCGGGCGCACCACCGCATCCTCTACTTCGTGCAACGCGAACCGGGGATTGCCATCGGCGACCTTCTCTCTTTGCTCAAGGTGACGAAGCAGGCCATCCACCGCCCGCTCAAGGACCTCGAAAAGCTCGGACTCCTCACCCTCGCTCCGGACGCGCAGGACAAGCGGATTCGCCGCATCACGACCTCCGCGGACGGAGCCCTCCTCGAAGCGCAACTCACCGGAGCGCAGGTTCGCATGCTCGAATCGGTGTTCGCGGACTTCGACGCCGAAACCGAAACCCGCTGGCGCGCCGTTATGAGGCGGCTCGCCGAAGATAACCAGGAGGGGTAGGGACGAGTTCGGCGACCAGTCCGGCGTGGCCCGATTCCGCTTCGCGCGGCCGCAAGTAGACGCGTGGGCGAACTCTTGCACGAGGCCGTGGACGATTCCCCCGATGCGCTGCCAGCGCCGAGCGCCGACAGCGCGCGTTTGCGCGCTGGTCGGCCACGCGAGACGGTGGAGTAGCGGGGACAGGATTGTCGGTTTTGATAGCGCGTGAGGTGCACCATGGCAAAGAACTGGGTCAGGGTCTGGGCTGTCGGCACGGTCGCCGCTGCCGCGGCCATCGGCGGTTACGGGTCGCGGAACGCCGCCGAGGTGTACGCGCGGTTGGACAAGCCGCGCTGGGCCCCGCCCGCCGCGGCCTTCGCGCCTGCCTGGACCGCGCTGTATGCGGCCAACGCGGTAGTTGGATGGCGGACCGTCACGAGCACGCAACGACTGCTCCACACCGGACAACTGGTCCTCAATGCGGCCTGGACGCCGCTATTCTTCGACGCCCGCAAGCGCACGGCGGCACTCGGCACGATCATTGCCCTCGACGCGGTAGTGGCCGCCGAGATCGCCGCGCTGCGCAGGACGGACAAGGTGGCGGCTGGGCTGCTCGTCCCCTACCTCGGATGGCTGGCCTACGCCACGGCGCTGACGGCGTCGGTGAGCGACCCCGGCGAGGTCCGCTAGTGACTCCGGTCGCGGGGGTGATGCCACGGGCGTAGCGTGAGGCGCATGGCATCACTCATCGTATTTCTGCTCATCGTCTGGGCCGTCCTGTCCGTCGTCGGGTTCGCCTTCAAGGGACTGATGTGGCTGGCGATCATCGGCATCGTCCTTTTCGTGGGGACCGCCGTCATCGGCTGGGTCAGGCGCAAGGCAGGTTCGGGCTCCTGACCCGTGCTCGTGACCTAATTGCCCGCTTGCGGGCGCCAGATCGCCCATGACCCAATTGACCCAGTGAGGACCTCGGCACGAGCCGAGGTCCTCACTTCTTGTATGTAAAGCGGGAACCGAGAGTGAGATCTCATCGGAGTTCCGGCAAACACGCACGATATGTCTCAGAACACTTGCGTAAAGTCCTGAGCAATCCCGTGAGCGCGGCGCAGAGGCTGCCCGCGCCTAGTAGTAGTGCGGGAACGCACCCCAGTCGGGGTCGCGTCGTTCCAGGAACGCATCGCGCCCCTCGACGGCTTCGTCCGTCATGTACGCGAGGCGAGTGGCCTCGCCCGCGAACACCTGCTGCCCGGCCAGCCCATCGTCCGCGAGGTTGAACGCGAATTTCAGCATGCGGATCGCCTGCGGGGACTTGGTGGCGATGATGCGCGCGTACTCCAGGCCGGCGTTCTCCAGTTCCACATGATCGACCACGTCGTTGACCGATCCCCACTCGTACGCCTGCTGCGCGGAGTATTCGCGGGCGAGGAAGAAGATCTCCCGAGCGCGCTTCTGCCCGACCTGCCGGGCCAGGTAGGCCGACCCGTAGCCACCGTCGAACGATCCGACATTGGCGTCGGTCTGCATGAACCGCGCATGCTCGCGGCTCGCAATGGAGAGGTCCGCGACGACGTGCAGCGAGTGCCCACCACCGGCGGCCCAGCCGTTGACGAGCGCGATCACGACCTTGGGCATGGTGCGGATCAGCCGCTGCACCTCGAGAATGTGCAGGCGCCCGGCGCGTCCCGGGTCGCCCGGTTCGTTGTAGCGGTAGCCGTCACGACCCCGAATGCGCTGATCTCCGCCCGAGCAGAACGCGTGCCCGCCGTCGCGCGGTGACGGCCCGTTGCCGGTCAGTAGCACAGTCCCCACGTCCGAGGTCATGCGGGCGTCGTCGAGGGCGCGGTAGAGCTCGTCCACAGTCTGCGGTCGAAAAGCGTTGCGCACCTCGGGCCGGTCGAAGGCAACCCGGACCACGGGCAGATCGCGCCCGGCGGCATCGATCCCCCGGTGGTAGGTGATGTCCTCGAACCGCTCGCCGAGCGGCAGCGCGCGCCACAGCGCCGGGTTAAACGGGGTTTCGGGGCCAAGTGCGGAGGCCTGGCCCCCCAGATCGTCGAAGGTCACGCCTACGACTGTAGTTCCTCCAGTAATAACCGGTGGTTAACCGGCAATGGATAAGGTACTTCTCTACCCGGTAGAGTGACATTTTGGGGCAGCCGCATTTGGCGACCCCGCTATCCCGAGCGAGCCCGAGGAGGGGAGTCCATGGCGCGGCGACCACCGTCCAAACCACCTGTGCTTCCCGGCTATGCGCACGTCAACGTGCTCGGCCTGGGCGGATTCGCCGACGTATTCCTCTACGAGCAGCAGATGCCCAAGCGCAAGGTCGCGGTGAAGGTGCTGCTGCGTGACGTGGTGGACGAGCCAGTGGCCCGCATGTTCAACGCCGAGGCCGACGTCATGGCCCAGCTCGGCTCCCATCCCTCCATCGTTACCGTGTACGAGGCCTCCATCTCGTCGGATGGCCGCCCGTACATCGCCATGGAGTACTGCCCGGTCGCCATCGGGCAGCGCTATCGCAAGGAGACGATGGCCATCGCCGAAATCCTGCGGATCGGCGTCAAGACCGCGGGGGCCATCGAATCTGCTCACCGCCTGGGCGTCCTGCACCGGGACATCAAGCCCTCCAACGTGATGGTCACTTCCTTCGGCGCTCCCGTCCTGGCCGACTTCGGCATCGCCTCGTCACTCTCCGGCAACACCAGCGTCATGGCGTTGTCGGTGCCGTGGAGCGCGCCCGAGGTCGTCTCCGATCAGATCACCGGGTCGATTCCCAGCGAGGTGTGGTCGATCGGCGCCACGGTGTATTCCCTTCTCGCGGGGCACAGCCCGTTCGAGATCCCCGGTTCGGGGCGAAATAGTTCGGACGAGCTCTCCGCACGCGTCAGGCAGGCGAAATACACGCCGATCAAACGCGCGGACATCCCGGCCGAACTCCAGGGGATCCTCGCGCAGTCAATGCAGGCGAACCCGCAGCGGCGCCAGCAGTCGGCCGAGGAGATCGGCCGCCAGCTCCAGGAGGTCGAACGCCGGCTCGGTCTCACTGTGACGCCGCTCGATGTGCTGCAGGCCGATACGTCGTTCGCCCCACCCCCGGATCTGCAGGATGCCACGTTCCGGCCGCCGGTCGTGCGATCCCGCGTCGAGGTGGCCTCCAGCCGGCGCCCGCGCGGCGAGACGGGCCCGCTACGCCCCACCGACGATGTGGAATCCAGCGGTCGGCGCCGCCGCACCGTCCCGCTCGCGCTCGCCGCGGCGGTCGGCGGCGGGCTGCTGGCGATCATCGTCGCCCTGACGGCCGTCCTCGTGACCCGCGGCGGCTGACATGACGACGGAGAACGCGACCACTCGTAGCGCGCCGCGCCGTAAGACGATTGCCCTCGTTGCCGTGCTCGCCGTCGCCGCGGCCGCTGTGGGCGTGGCGTTCGCGGTGAGCCGGCCCGCCGACGTGCAGGCGATCCAGGTGCACGAATCCACGGTGTGGATCAACCGCGACGCTGCGGCAGGACGCTCCCTGTACGGCAGCCTCAACGTCGACCTGATGGAACTGACCACGGCGCAGGAGACCACCCGTTCGTTCCCCGAATGGATTGCGCAAGACGGCACAAACACAGTGATGCTGCACGGCGAACGCTACTTTGTCGTGGACCCCGCCCGCCCGGCCCCCGTGGACGAGGACACCGCCTTCGGCCAACTGCCCGCACCGATCTCCGACGTCGAGACGGCGGGTGACTACATCGTGCTGCGCGACGAGAACGAGCGCGTCTACGCCACGACGATCGCGGACCTCGCGGCGGGAAGGAGCCTGACTGCGCTCAACGAGACCACTGCCGACGGCACGACCGAGCGCATCGTCGCCGCGAGCGTCGACCAACTCGGACGAGTCACCGCCCTCACGCAGGACGGCGTGCTCATCACCGAGGACCTCACGCTCCCTGACGCGGAGGCGAGCCGCACCCCACTGGAGATCGAACTTCCCCAGACCCCTGCGCGGCAGGCCGACCTCACCACGTTCGCCGAACACTGGGCCCTGCTGACCAGGGAGACCCCCGATTCGCCGGCAGCGCTGTGGATCGACGGCACGCGGATCGCTGACGTCGGCGCCGACGCGGTGCTCGCAAGTCCCACACTCGACGCGCGCCTGGTCGTGGCCACCGGTACGGGATACGACAGCTACGACGCGCAAGGCGAGTCGACATCCGTCCAGCTTCCCTCCGCCGCGACGTCTGCCAGCGTTGCGGTTCCCGAGGTCTTGGCGGACGGATGCGTCCTCGGTGCGTGGACATCGGCGGGCGCGCTGATCGCCACGACGTGCGACGGCTCGTTCGAAACCCTCAATCAGGATGCGCTGGCTCAGAGCGACAACCGGATCGTGTTCCAGCGAGTCGGTTCGACCATCGTGCTGAGCGACATCACCCGCGGAACCGCCTGGGTGTTCAATGGTCGGGCGTGGGATTTCGTTCCCTCGACCCTCACGTGGGAAATAGACGACGTCGCGGACAACGACCAGCGCGATGACACCCTCATTGACGCGCCTTCCCCGCAGCCGCCGATTCCGCCGAAGGGTGAAAATGCCGAGTTCGGCGTCCGGCCGGGGGCTGTCACGCGGGTGCCGGTGCTCATCGGGGCCTCCGACCCCAACCCCGGGGACGTCATCTCGATCGTCCCCGGCACGGTGCAGTGGGCGGAGAAGAACGCGTCGTTCGGCGCTCCGCGACTCGTGGAGGGCAATACAGCGGTCGTGGTCGATGCCACGGGCGCCGATGACGCCGCCGCGACGCTGCGGTTCAAGATCACGGACGGCACTGCGGGCCATGAGCGCGATGCGGTCGTCCGCGTCTCCACCCACGATCCGGCGGCGCAGCAGTCCGCGCCGCGCGAGGTGCGAATGGGAAGCCAGGGCGCGCCGCGCCTGACGGCCGGCCCGGGAGCCGTGATCACGGCCGACGTCTTGAAGTACTGGGTCGATCCGGATGGCGATGCGCTGAGCATGACGGCATCGACTCCCGCTGCCGGCACCGTGGTCGCCTTGCCCGAGGGCCGCCTGGTGTTCAGCGCTCCCGACGAGGCCTCCGCCGCTCCCATCGAGGTGCCCTATGTGGTGACTGATGCACTCGGGGAATCGATCGCCGGAGCGCTCAGCATCGAGGTGCGCGCCGACGCGCAACCCACCATCGTCCCTGCCGCCGTGACCGGCGTGGTTGGCCGGGCCGTGACCATTCCGGTCGCGGACCTGACCACGGGCGTGGCCCGCGCGACGCGGCTCCTGCCCATCACCAACAATGACCCGGCGCTGAGTTTCACCGTGAGTCAGGCCCCGGCGACCATACAGGTGACGGCGAGCGAGCCGGGGGAGTACACCTTCACCTACGGAGTCACGGCTGGCCAGGCCACTGCTGAGGGCACGGTACGGCTCTCCGTCGTCGATTCCGATGACGCCACCGTCACGGCGAATCCGATCACCGTGCACGTCAGCCCCGGCAACGACGCGCGCGTCGACTTGCTTTCCACCGTCCAGAATCCCGGCGGCGCGGCCATCGGTATCAAGGACGTAACCCCCCTCGCGGGTGCCTCGCCCACGCTCGCCGAGAGCGGGGTTGCCATCGCGGAGTTCTCCGGTTCGTCCCTCAGAGTCGCGGCGGACGAGACGGCCGGCGGCGCGACCCTCGGCCCTCAGGGCGCGCTTGCGGGCCGCTTCTCCTTCACGGTCATCGCCCAGAGCGCGACGGGCGGCACGACTCAGACGCGCGGATTCGGCACCGTGTTCCTCGTCCCCGAGCCGCTGAATGCCCAGGCGATCGCCGTCCCCGACACGATCGAGATCGCGGCTGGTCAGACGGGCGACCTCGATGTCCTGCGCAACGACGTGATCGCGGCGGGCGCCGACCTCGTCCTGGACCCGCGGCCGATCAAGGACACAGAGTCGATCGACTTGGCAGGCAACGGGCTGGCGTTCGCCTCCGGATCGAAGTTGCGCATCCTCGCGCCCACCACGCCCGGAGAGCGCGAAATCTCCTACTACGTGTACCCGCGCGGCCGGCCCGACAAGGTCACGCGCGGAACCGCAACCGTGTTCGTGGTTGAGCCGCCCACCACCTCGGGGCTGCCCATCCCGCAACTCACAGGCCGGCTATTCCAGCGCGGCCAGACCGTCATCGACCTGAGCCAGGCCGGCGACGCGATCCCGAGTGGGGCAACGATCTCAGCCATCTCGGGCATCGATCAGTCGCGCGCGCACGCCCGCATCGGGGAGGACCTGACCTCGGTCATCGTCGAGTCCAAGGGCTCGGACGCATCGCCGTCGGCCATCACCTTCTCGATCACGGTCACCAGCGGGTCGGCGACCGCCACGGTCCCCGTGATCGTGGCGGTGATCGATGCATCACCGCAGCCCGTCGCGTTCAACGACTACCGATACGAGCCAGCGGGCAACGAGATTGTCGTAACGCCGCTGACCAACGACTCCATTCCCGATGGGCAATCGGCGCGGATCACCAAGGTCGAGAGAATCACGACCGAGATCGACCAGGCTAGCCAAACCGCGCGCCGCGTCGCCACGGCACTCGGCACGCTCGCGCCGGACGGCGAATCATTCACGGCGCCGGTGGACGAGGGCGTTTCCGCCTATCAGTACACGGTCGTCACGGGGCTGCCCAACGAGGACGGGATCTTCGACCCCAGCCGCGAGATCGGTCAACTCATCGGGGAGACGACCGCGTTCGTGATCGTCCACTCGTCCGACGAGACCATCCCGCAGTTCCCGCGCATCAGCGATTCATACGTGACTGCCGCGGCGATCACGGGCATCGACCCCAGTGACGGGGCCGAGACCTTCGACATCGACGTGTACACGGGCAAAGTCGTATGGTCGGGGGAATCGCTCAAGCTGTCGCTGCTATCGGACGACGATTCCGCGAGTGCGGATGGCGCCACCAGGGTGCGCGGAAAGCTCGGCGCCACCGAGCGAGTGGTCCCGTTCGAATTGCGGGTTGCCGGGTCGAACCCCGTCGTGGTCTCATACGGATTCGTGCACCTTCCGCGGTCATCGGTGCTGAAGCCGGAATTGCGTGAGCCGAGCCGCATATACACGCTCAACGAGGGCAGCACGCGCAGCGTGGATCTCGCGCAGGCCATCGTCCCGCTCGTGGGGCGCAGCCTCAACGTCACCGGTGTCACTGTCGGCGGCCAGCGCAAGGACGCGAAGCCCGCGCCCGCGTCGTGCACGCTAAGCGGGACGGTCGTGACGTACGCGGCGGGGACTGAGTCCGCGGCTACGCGGGACGATTGCTACGTGCGCGTTGCGTGGGCCGGGGTGGACGATTCGGAAGTGACGCTCGGGCTGTCGTTCGAGATCGTCCTGGAGAACTCGCCGCCCGAATTCACGTGCCCGTCGCGCACGATAGAGGTGCAGCCCAAGCAAGGCGGCGACGTCGATCTGAAGCCGTGCATCGCCTGGCGCCAGGCATCCGGCCTCGGGGATGTGGCCAAACTGCGCGTCGAACTCGTGGACGAGGCGGCGGCGCCGTTGCCGGTACGCGTGGACGGCACCCGAGTCGTTGTGGACGAGGTGCCCGCTACCACCTCTCCGACGCAGTTCGACGTGCTCGCCCAGCTTGTCGGGCCCGACGGCGCCTACACGCCGGCCGTGACAATGCAGGTGACAGTCCGCGTGCTGCCTGCCAGCGCGGTGAACCTCACGTTCCTTCCGATAACGCTCCCCACGCTCAAATTCGACGGTTTCGAAGGCGGTGGCGGACAGCCGTCGCTCACGGCCAACATCTTCGCCGACCACATCTCGGCTGCCCTCGACCAGTACTACGGCTGGGACAACGGCCGGATCGAATACGATGCGTGCCAGGAAGTCGCCGCACTGACGTGCCAGGCCGCCGATTCCGGCAAGGTGCTCACCCTCACCGTGGATCCCGGCACCCCCGAGGCGCCAACGACGAGCTTCCAGTACGAAATCGGCTTCACGGTCTGGGACAGCGGGGCCGCCTCGACCCGCACGATCAACTCCGGTCGCGGCGTGATCAAGTTCCGCTACGAGTCGGTTCCCGCCCGCCCGGCGATCGAGGTGACGAGCGTGCGCGGGACGCAGTTCACCCTCAGGGTCACGCCCCGGGCGTCGGGCCGGGGCGACGTCACCGAATGCCGGGTGCTCCGAAACGGGACGGTGGACAAGACCGCGCCGGTTCAGGGCGGGGAGTGCATGTTCACGGTTACGGTGCCGCGAGCGTTCGAGAGCTACGCATTCACCGCGCAGGTCAAGGCCGGCGACAGCGGCTGGTCTGCGCAGTCCGAGGCGGTAGAACGCTGGGGCTACGAGCCGCCACCCGCTCCCACCGTGCAATGGAAGCCGACGCCCGGCGGCCAGACGAGCATGGTCGACGTGAAGATCACCAACCTCGATCCCCGCAAGGTCGGGCGGATCGAACTCGAGCAGGCGGGCGACGTCACCAGTTGGGATGTCTCCGCCAGTCGCACCAGCATTAACGCCGAACTCCAGTCGGTGCCGTCCGCCGGCCAGGACATCAAGGTGCGCGCATTCGCCCGATCGAACGGCGATGTACCCGGCGACGACCCCTCGCTGCCGTCATCCAGTCGTACCGCCCGGATATATGGCATCGGCGGGGTTCGCGTCGAATCGGTCACGCGCGACGGGCAGGGCGACTCGTTCACGGCCACGGTCGCGATCGACGGCTACACCAACTACTACTACGGATGGCTCAAGGGATCCGGCACCTGCAAGGCGGAGATCAAGGCCGCGGGGAACAATGTGACGCAGAACGCCACGCTTCTGACGAGCTCCGATAGGAACAAGAAGGTCACGATCACGTTCTGCGCCAGGGCGGTCGACGCGACCGCCCTGAGCAGCCGCGGGGCCACCGGCATACGCAGCGAGGACACTTATGGTGACGTGGCGCGCGTGAACGAGGAATTCACGATCGTCGTCACGCCCGACAACGCCGAGGTCGTAAACGCCATCAAGTACAAGGTCGAGGGCACCCTGGACAGCGGTTTCACCGTGCGCCTCGACCCCAAGACCGTGACGATCGGCGACGTCACGTTCACCGCGGAGATCTACGACGAGTCGATCCTCAACCCCAACGATCACGTGGTCTCGGTCTATCTCACCGCCGAGGGCGGCTACAGTTCGCAGAACACCCAGCGCTACCGCGTGGGACCCGCGTCGACCCATGCCGCCTATAAGCCCGGTGGCTGGTCCGCCCCCAGCGTGCCCTCGAGCGCAAGCTGCACCGCGCCCGTTCCGGATGGAGGCGGTGGCTTCACGGATGCCGGCGGTGGCACAGTCAACTTCTCGGTCCCGAGCTTCTCGTCCATCAAGGGTTCCGACTGGGAGTGGACGCTGCGCATCGAACCACCGTCCGGATCGTCCGCTGCGCCGGCGAATTACGACCTGTCGAGCGGTCCGACGTTCTCCTGGTCCTTCCCGCAGGGCAACGACTACGAGCCGGGAACCTACACGGTGACGGCAAAGCTGACCTGGAAGAACTCGCTCTCGGAGCTATCCTCGTCAGGGACGGAGATCACCCGCACGTATGACTGCCCCGAACCGCCGCCGTGACATAGCGCACCGCCAAGTCCGCGCGGGGCGTGGCGGAGCTCGTCCACACCGGTTCGCTCCACTCGCCCGCCGCCATAATCCACTACGATTGGGCAGACGTCCATGACCCAGGAGGCCGCCTCGATGGCTATCACGCAGGATCAGACCGAATGGTTCAAGAGCGTTTTCGACCGCCTGGCGGACAACGTCGAATCGGTGATTCTCGGCAAGCAGCATGTGATCAGGCTCGCGCTGACCGCAGCGGTGGCTGAGGGGCACCTGCTGCTGGAGGACGTGCCGGGGACCGGCAAGACGTCGCTCGCGCGGGCGCTGGGGCAATCCATTTCAGGCACGGTCACCCGCATCCAGTTCACACCCGATCTCTTGCCGGGCGATGTCACCGGCATGACCGTCTACGACCAGAAGACGGGCGAATTCGAGTTCCACCGTGGGCCCGTCTTCGCCAACATCGTGCTCGCTGACGAGATCAACCGCGCCTCACCCAAGACGCAATCCGCGTTGCTCGAGGTGATGGAGGAGCGGAACGTGACGATCGACGGCGTGAGCCGCTCGGTGGGGCTTCCCTTCCTCGTGATCGCCACGCAGAACCCCGTCGAGCAGGCGGGCACCTATCGCCTGCCCGAGGCGCAGTTGGACCGCTTCATCCTCAAGACGTCGATCGGCTACCCGGATCACGCATCCATGGTGCAGATCATCGACGGTTCGGCCGGGCAGGTCACCCTCGACCCCGTGGTCACGCCCGATACGCTGCTGACCATGGCCGACGTTGCTCGTGCCGTCTACATCGACCCGCTCGTGACGGACTACATCGCGCGCATCATCGATGCGACGCGCACGGCCGTGCAGGTTAGGCTCGGCTCCTCCGTCCGCGGCGGCCTGGCGCTCGCCAAGACCTCTCGCGCTTGGGCGGCCAGCCAGGGCCGAGGCTACGTGACCCCCGATGATGTCAAGGGTCTGGCGCAGTCAGTGCTAGCGCACCGGCTCATCCTCGATCCCGAGGCGGAGTTCGATGGCGTCACCCCCGAGGCAGTGATCTCGCAGATCATCCTGGACGTGCAGCCGCCGGTCAAGCACCAGTAGCAGGATTCCAGTCTTGGCCACCACCTCCCGCACGCGCACCACGGACACCACGTTCCGCGAGCGCACCTACTCGCGCACCCGCAGGCCGGGGGACACCACCACTTCGCGCACCGCGGCGACGGGCAGCCGGCGCACCTTGCGGAGGGTGACGAGGCGGGTGCGCAGCGGCCGAAGGTGGCTGGCTCGCGCGCTCACCCCTACGGGCTGGCTGGCGTTCTCGGGTTTCGTCGTCGCGCTGCCGGTTGCGGCCATCTGGGGCTGGGCCGAGGCAGGGGCGATCGCCGCGGTCAGTGCGGTGGCGATCGTCGTGGCCGTCCTGTTCGTGTTGGGCCACCGCGAGTACCACGTCGACCTCGCCATGGTCCGGGATCGCGTCGTGGTCGGTGACGACACGACCGGCTCAGTGGTCGTCACCAACGTGGGGCGCCGCGTGGCGCTTCCCGGACGGGTAGAGATTCCGATGGGGGACGCGCTCGCCGTCATCGACATCCCCCTGCTGCGCCCCGGTTCGGCTCATACCGCGAAGTTGGCCCTGCCGACCGACAGGAGGTCGGTCGTGCCGGTCGGCCCGGTTCGCGCCGTGCGTGCCGATCCGCTGTCCCTGTTGCGCATCGAGACGGTGTGGCCGCAGACGTACACGCTGTTCGTCCACCCCGTTACGACCGCAGTCCCGGCGACCAACGCGGGGTTCATCCGGGATCTGGAAGGCAACCCGACTTCGGCCATCGCGGACGACGACATCTCCTTCCACGCACTGCGCGAGTACGCGCCGGGCGATTCGATGCGGCACATCCACTGGAAGGCGACGGCCCGCGCCGGCACCCTCATGGTGAGGCAGTTCGAGCAAACGCGCCGGTCGCGCATCGCGGTCGTGCTCTCGCTCTGCGAGCAGGATTTCGCGGAACCGGACGAGTTCGAACTGGCCGTGTCGCTGGCGGGGTCGCTGGCGATCGCCGCCCGGCGGGCCAATCGCGAGGTTGATCTGATCGTTCCCGAGGCAATTCCGGAATTCGACAACACCGGGCGCAGGAGCGTGCGCGCGCTGGCGGCGCTTTCCCCGCGAACGCTCCTCGACGGACTCAGCGGCGTGGACCGCCTGGCGAACTGCCCGCGGTTGATCCAGACCGCCGAACTCGCCGGACATGGCACTCACGGACTGTCCGTCGCGTTCGTCGTCTGCGGTTCCACTCTCGCCCTAGCCGAATTGCAGTCCGCCGCCCTGCGATTCCCCATGGATGTGCAGGTCGTCGCCGTCGTCGCGGATCTGGGGCACGCGCCCAAGGTATCGGTACTCGGGGACCTCACGGTTGTTCGCGTACCCATGCTCGACGACCTGCGCCAGCTGCTGATCAAGGGGGACAAGTCGTGAGCGCGCCCTCTACCTCCGAGGTGCGCCGCGGGACGTGGCACAAGGGCGAGCGTGCGGGCAGGATACTGGCGATCGACGCCGTCGCTGTCGCGATACTGTTCGGACTCGCCACCTGGCTCGCCTGGCCGGTGTACCAATCCTGGTACTTCATTGTCAGCGTCGTCGTCGCCGTCGCGCTCGCCGCCGCGCTTGCCGCCGGGGCGACGGTCCGGAGGGTGCGGGCGCGAAATGTGTGGTTGTTGTGGCTCGGCGTGTATCTCGTCAGCGTGACTCCGGCCGCCATTCCCTCAGCCCTGTGGGCATTCCCAGCCAACCTCCGCTACGGGCTGTGGGGCGCGCTGACCGGACCGGTCACCGCATGGAAGGAACTCGTCAGCCTCGACCCTCCCGTCGGGTCCTTCGGTACAGCTCTCGTGCCGGGATACGTCGTGTTCGGTACCGTGGCTCTCGGCCTGGTCCTGCTGCAGTTGCGTCGGCCGGCATGGGTCGGGTGGCAACTCGCGGCGTCCGTGGTCCCGCTGCTCTTCGCCATCTTGGTCGGCCCGGCCGTGCTTGAGGACATCAATGGGCCGCTCGGGCGCGACTGGCCGTCGGCGCGCGAGGCCCTGATCGGTGCCGTGTGGGCGGTGGTCGCCATACTCTGGCTCACATCCCGCTTCGCGGTGCGCCATCGCCGGGTGCAGGCCGTGGAAGAGGGCGGACAGGCGAGGGGGCGACTCACCGTCGGCGCCGTCGCCCGCTGGTTCGCCGGCGCGCTCACCCTGGCACTCGGCGGGGTCGTCGCGGTCACCTTCGTGCCGCATTGGCTACCGGAGCGGGCCGTGGCGCGCAGCGTGGTGCAACCCCACGTCATCGAGCCGCCTGCGGATTCGCCCCTGGCGGCCTACCGCGCGTACTTCCGTCCCGGCACCCTCGACGCGGAACTGTTCACGGTCACCGGCAAGGACGTGCCCAGCCGGGTGCGGATCGCCACGCTGTCCTCCTATCGGGGCGACACGTTCACGGCGATAGACCCCAGGGATCCTGGCACGGATTTCCGTCAGCTCGCGTATCGGCTGAGCGACGTTCCCGGAACGCCGCGGGACGTTCGCATCACCATCGGCGAATTGGGCGGGGTCTGGTTACCCACTGCGGGTCAGGCCGTGCAGGTGCGCTACAGCGGAGCGTCCGCGCTCAGCCTTAGCGCCAGCACGTACGTGTCGCGCAGCACCACTGGTCTGATCGTGATGGCCGAGCGCAGCGGCGGCACGCTCGGCCTCGAACGCGGTGATCGCTACGACCTCACTTACGTGGACCCCCCCGCTGCCTCGTCCACCGCTCGCTCGCCGCACCTCGAACCCGACTGGACGGATTCGGACCTGCCCTCGATGTATGCGTGGCTCGAGCGCGAGGGCATCGACCTGTCGACCGTCGGCGGCGTCCAGCAAGCGGTGGACGCGCTGATGGCCGCGAGCTACGTCGGTCACTCGTTCGACGATCCCACCGGCGGTACGGGCAATCGAGCCTCCACGTGGCTCGCCGGCCTCCCCGGTACCTACGAGTTCCGGCCCAGCTACGCCGGCCACGCACTGCGCAGCATCGACGATCGTGTCTTCGCCCCCCTGCTGAGCGACGACTACGTGCCGTGCTCGGGTCCGCAGGACACGCAGTGCGCCGCCGTCGTGGGCGACGACGAGCAGTTCGCCGTCGCCGCTGCACTGATCGCACAGAGTGCCGGGTATCCGAGCCGCGTCGTGCTGGGCGCGGATGTGGCCGCGAATGGCCTGGTTCGCGGGCGCGATATGCGGGCATGGGCTGAGATCCAGTCGGCCGACGGGCAGTGGGCGCCGATCGAGGCGACCGCTCGCACCGACAACACGTTCGTTGAGCAGGAGTCGCAACCCCAGTGGCGCGACCACAACAACCCCGTCGACCGGGACGAGACAGTGCAGACTCCACCGCCCGACGTTCGCTCGCAGACCGGCGGCCACGCGAACGACTCGCCTGCCGGTGAGCACGTCGCGGGGTCGGGTAGCGCCACCCTCGTCAAGATCGCGGCCATGACGTCGCTGGGGCTGCTGTTCCTTCTGCTGCTGACGATGCCGTTCTGGCTGGCGCTCTGGCTGAAGTCGTCCAAGCGCAAACGACGTGCCACTCGCGGTAGCGCCGAGGACCAGATCGCCGCCGGGTGGGACGAATACATCGACCGGATCGTCGATCTGGGAACACCTCCGCCGGGCACCGCCACTCGTACCGAATTCGCGGGCGGGCTGGGCGACGCTGAATCGTCGAGGCTGGCGATTCTCGCGGACGCCGCCGTCTTCGGCGATCGCGATCCGCAGGCCGCCGAGCGGGAGGAGTACTGGCGACTGCTAAGCGATACGCTGGCGAACAGGTACAGGGACGCGACTGCCGGTGAACGGCTGCGCGCGAAAATCTCATGGCGGTCGTTGATGAAGGACCGTCGCCGGGGGGCAGAGAGTGGATCAGAGAGGATTCAGTCGTGACACGACTCGACGTTCGTGTTGCTGCCGTCACCGACCCCGGTCGCGTGCGCAGTCACAACGAGGATGCGATCCTGGCCGACGGCACGGTATTCGCCGTGGCGGATGGGATGGGCGGGCATGAGGCAGGCGAGGTGGCATCGGCCGCCGCCGTCGAAACCCTCGCGCGAATCGGGCGGGAGGGCGACGGCACGACCCCGGAGGCGGTGATAGACGCGATCGAGGACGCGCAAGCCAACGTGCTACGGATCTCCGGTGGCGGGCCGCGCGGAGCCGGATCGACGCTCGCCGGGATCGCCGCCATCGATTTCGCCGAGGGGCCGCACTGGCTGGTCTTCAATATCGGCGACTCGCGGGTGTATCGCTTCGCCGACGGCGCGCTGCGCCAGCTCACCGTCGACCATTCGCTGGTCCAGGAGCTAGTCGCCGATGGCATGCTCACGCCCGAGGAGGCCCGCACGAGCCCGCGCCGCAACGTCATCACCCGTGCGCTTGGGTCGGCGGATTTCCAGCCGACGCTCCTGCTCCTTCCCGTCACCAACGGTGAGCGGATCCTGATCTGCAGCGACGGCCTGACCAACGAGCTCCCCGACGAGCAGATAGCCGCGACGTTCCGGGACGTGACCGAGACGGATCGGGTCGCCGAGATCCTTCGCGACGCCGCGCTCGCCGCGGGCGGACGCGATAACATCTCGGCCATAGTTGTGGATGTCGTCGAGGGCGGACTGGACGCGAGCGGCGTGGAGTTCCCCGACGAGGACACCGCGCCGACGCGGAGGACATAGCGAGGGCGGGTGAGCATGGAGAGCGAACCGTGGGACCGCGAGGACGAGGACGCCGCCACGCAGCGACGAAGTCCCGCGCGGCCGGCCGCTGCCGCGGGTGAGGACGATCTTCTCGACGGCGACACCGTAGTGAGCCCTCGTCGCTCGGTGCCCGCCGTCGATCCCGAGTCGCTGGCTACCGAGGGCGATGCGGACGACACCGTCGTCAGCAGTCGCCGCCCCCGCGCGCCGCAGGACGATCCTGACGACGACACGGTCCTCAGTTCACGACGCGCTGCGGCGGATGATGCGGATGACGCCACCGTGCTGAGCGCGAGTCATCCGCTGCGCGATGCGGATAGTCGGGATGGGGATGACGACATCCGCCCCAGGTCGCCGCGAAGTGGAGTGGAGGTGCCGGAGGACTCGTCCGAAATTCGCGAAGCGACCGAGCCCAGAGCCAGCGCCGCGGGGACGGGCGGCGTCACAGGCCGACCGGCGACCCGCCCGCGAGTGGGTCGCGCCGAGATCCCCGTTGACCCGTCCTCCCCGCTCGGGATCGAGCGGTACCAGGTGCGGCGCGGCGGTGCCGCGACGACCCCGCCGCGGCACCGCTACGGGTCGCCCGCGACGCGCCAGCGCACGTCGGTCCCCGAGCCTCCGCCGCTCGCTTCCGCCGCTGCCCCGCCTCCGCGCGTGCGCGCAAGAGTCGTCGCGCTGGCCGTCGCCGGAACCGTCGTGGCGGCGAGCGCGCTTGCATGGCTGGTGTGGTTCTAGGATGACGATTCGCCCGCTGGCGGTGTTCGATGTGCCCTTGCGGACCTCCTTTCGCGGCCAGAGCAGGCGCGACGGGATGCTCGTCGCCGGGAACGCGGGGATCGGGGAATTCTCGCCATTCTGGGACTACGGCGACAAGGAATCCGCGGCGTGGCTGCGTTGCGCAATTGAGGCGGCAGATGGCGACTGGCCCGCTCCGGTGCGCGGCGAGATCCCGGTCAACGTGACCGTGCCTGCCGTGAGTGCCGAGGAGGCACACGCCATCGTCCAGCGCGGCGGGGGATGCCGTACCGCAAAGGTCAAGGTCGCTGCGCCCGGTGACGGCGTCGGTGCGGAGGTCGCCCGACTGGAGGCGGTCCGCGACGCGCTCGGACCGGGCGGCCGGATTCGCATAGACGCCAACGGCCTGTGGGATGTGGACGAGGCGCTGCGCCGCTTGTCCCGACTCGATCGGGCGGCGGGCGGACTGGAGTACGCCGAGCAGCCGGTGATGAGCATCGAGGATCTCGGCATCGTGCGCCGCCGACAGCAGGTTCCCATCGCGGCCGACGAGTCGATCCGGCGCGCCGACGACCCGCTCCGCGTGATCCGGGCGGAGGCCGCTGACATCGCGGTCGTGAAAGTTCAGCCACTCGGCGGAGTGCGCGAGGCGTTGCGGATCGCGGAGCGGATCGAGATTCCCATCGTGGTGTCCTCCGCGCTTGAGAGTTCTATCGGGCTCCGGGCGGGTATCGCCCTCGCCGCCGCACTGCCCGAACTGCCCTACGCGTGCGGTCTCGGTACGGCGATGCTGCTGGAGCAGGACGTTGTGGACTCCCCTTTGGTGCCGTCCGAGGGGGTAATGTCGGTTGCTGACGCGCTCGCGGTCCCGCTACCCGAGTTGGCGTTCGAACCCGCGAATGAGGAGATCACGCACCGATGGCTGAGGCGTTTCGACCGAGTGATGAGCCTGCTGGGGTGAGCCAACCGCCGTCCCTGCGACGGGCCTCGCTGATCGTCGCCTCGCTGATCGCCCTCGGAGTGCAGGACATCGTGACCTGCCCCGGATCTCGCAACGCGCCCCTGCTATACGTCGCGGCGGCAGCCGAGGCGGCTGGGCTTGTGCGACTCCATCCGCGCAGCGACGAGCGCTCGGCGGCTTTCGTGGCGCTCGGCCTCAGCCTCGGCAGCGGCCATAGCCCGGTGGCGGTGACGACCACTTCGGGAACCGCGGTCGCCAACCTGCATCCGGCGATGCTGGAGGCCGCGTACGCGGGTGTGCCGATCGTTGCGCTCACCGCAGATCGCACCGCCGCGCAGCGCGCCGGGGGAGCCAATCAGTCGGTTCGCCAATCCGGGATCTTCGGCCCCGACATCGAGACGACCTTCATCGATATCGAGGCCGCCGAGTTCGATGCCTCAGACGCGCTGCGGGACCGTCTCGGCGCGGCGGCAGGTGTGGCGACGGGCGTGGGACCGATTCACCTCAACGTGGAGTTCGCGGAGCCGCTCGTCCCCGCTACGGGAGGCGAGCCCGATTCCGGGCGCGGGATCGATCCGATCGCAGACCTGACAGCCCTGTTGCGACGCGACCTGGCCGCGATCACCGCCCGCTGGCGCGCGGCGGAAGCATCGACTGCCGCCGAACCGTCGGACGCGGACGCGAGCCGCCACCTGGGTCTTGGCGCGGACGACCGTGCCGCACTGGATGTGACCGGGACTGACCGAACCCTTGTCGTCGCTGGAAGTGGGGCCGACCCGCGGGTAGCCGAGCTGTGCGTCGCGCAGGGCTGGCCGCTGATCGCCGAGATCGTCGCCGGGGCAGGACCAGGCCCTCACCGGGTCACGGACTACCGCCGCATGCTCGATGAGGGCCTGGCCGGTGCGAGCGGGGCCGCGCCGGGGAGTCTCGTCGACGCGGTGGAGCAGGTCATCGTGTTCGGGAGGCCCACGCTGAGCAGGCAGGTGTCGCGACTCATCGCCGAGACGCCCGGTCGCGTCATCGCCGTGGGGCAGCAGCCAGGCGGGATCAGCCGGGTGTTCGACCCCGCACTGCGGGCGGATGCGAAGTACCGCGCGCTGCCGCACGAATGGCTTGCGCCAGCGCCGATGAGTCCGCGCCGATCGAGCTGGCTTCGCGCTTGGACGAGTGCTCCGGTGACGGATCGCGGCGGCGACGTCGCGGCTGTCGTCACGGTTCCGGACCCGGGAGCGGCGGCCGTTCGTCAGGTGCTCGCGGCGGCGCAAGCGGGCGATGCGATCGTGCTCGGCCCCTCGCGGGTGGTGCGCCATGCCGACCAGTGCGAAGTCGCGGACGGCGTCACGGTGTATTCGAATCGTGGCGTGTCCGGCATCGACGGTGTCGTGTCGACCGCTATCGGCGTCGCCCTCACCGACCGCTTCGGATCGGTGCGGGCGGTCATGGGGGACCTGACCTTCCTGCACGACATGGGCGGACTGCAGCTTGGACGAGGCGTGCGCCAGCCGAACCTGCAGATCGTCGTCGTCAACGACGACGGCGGGACGATCTTCAGCACCCTCGAACACGGCGAAGTCGCGCGACGGCATCCCGCGGCCAGGGACGTGGTCGCGCAACTGCTCACCACTCCAGCCAGTGCCGACATCGAACTGCTGTGCCAGGCGATGGGCGTTCGCCACTCCCGGGATCTCGCGAGGGAACTGGCAAATCCCCTCCCCGGCGTCACCGTCATCGAAGTCTCGGCGGACGCACCATTCTCTTAGTCGGCTCCCAGGAAAAGTCCTGAATGCTTCAAGAGTGATGGTGTTTGCTTGTCTCACTGACGGAGGAGGACTTCATGAGCAACGAAACGCCGGATCTGCCGGCCGGTGACAACGAGCACGCACAGGCGGCGCCACATGGCGCGGTCGGGTCGGCGTCGAATAGGGCAGCGACAGCACCTGCTGAATTCGCGTCGCCCCGCACGGATGCCGAGGCTCCGATCCCCGCGCCGGGCGTGGCGGCCTCGCGGTTCGATGACTCGATTGCGCCGCAGTCCGGTGAGCGGTCCTCGGCCCCGGCGGGTGATGCGCTCAACCTCGGCAAGTCGGCGCAGCAGGAATATGGTTCCGATGCTCGCGCCTTCGGGTCTCACCCCTCTGAGGCGCGCACCGAACGGTTGGCGCAGCAGGCTCCAACGCAGCGGTTCGAGCGGCCCATCGATCAACAGCACAGCCAATTCGGGCCACCGCAGGGCCCAGCGGGGCAGGGTCAGGCACCCCACCCATCGTCGCCTCAGCCGGCCCAGCCCGCTGCGGCGCCAGGACGTTCCGGCTCGCCCCAGGGCGCTACGCCGGCAGCGCTGTTCGCGGCTCCGGCCGGTCCTGCGTCGCAGAGCGCGCCGTCCTCGCAGCCCGGGATCTCTCCGCAGCCCGCGGGGCGGCTGGGCCAGCAACCCGGGGCGCCACTGGTCCAGCAGGAAGCGGGGCAACCCGGACTCGGCCAGCAGGCACCCCTTCACGCCGGACAGTCCGCGGGCTACCCGCAGCGCACTCCGGTCGCCGCACACCCCGCCGGTCAGCCAGCCGCGGCCTCCGCCTCCCGCATCGATGCCCCCGCCGCTCGCGGCGCGCAGCCCTTCGCGCCGCCTCCCGCACCGGGACCGCACGTCACCGCATCGACCCCGCACACCTACGGTCAACACCCCGCGAATGACCCGGCCAACCCCGCCCTGAACGCGGCCCCGGGACAGTACGCGGGGAATCCGCAGCACGATGGCTGGCAGCAACCTCAGCCCCCAGGCCCCCAGCCGGCAAAGCGAAAGCGCGAGCGGGCACGGACGCCGTGGCTGACCCTCGTGGTGGTGGCGCTCGTCGCCGCGCTCGCCGCCAGCGTGGGAACCGGATTCATCATGCGGGGCGATGGCACCCCCGCGGCCGTCGCGCGGACCGCATCCCCGACCGCCACGCAACTGGGGACATCGTCCGAGGACTCCGTCGATGTGCCCGTCACATCGTCGAGCTCGGAGAATCCCAATTGGCAGGAGGTCGCCGCGGCGGTGGCCCCCTCTGTCGTGTCGATCCAGATCCAGACCAATTCCGGCGCAGGCGAAGGATCGGGCGTGATAGTCGATGCCGAAGGCCTCGTCCTCACCAATGACCACGTCGTCGGCGATGCCACCAAGGTGTCGGTCACGCTGCAGGACGGGCGCATCTACTCGGCCTCAATCGTCGGCACCGACTCCACCACGGATCTCGCTGTCGTCAAACTCGACGGCGCTCCGGACGACCTGAAGTCGGCGGTGTTCGCCGACTCGGACGCAGTCAAGGTGGGCGACGCCGTCATGGCGGTGGGCAACCCGCTCGGCCTGTCGAACACCGCCACGACCGGAATCGTGTCCGCGCTCAATCGACCGGTCACTACCTCGGGCAACGCGTCCACGCAGTCCGAGACGGTCGTCACCAACGCGATTCAGATCGACGCGGCGATCAACCCCGGCAACAGCGGTGGTCCGCTGTTCAACGCGCAGGGGGAGGTCATCGGCATCACATCCTCGATTGCGACGATGTCCGACTCGTCCAGCACCTCCGGATCGATCGGCCTCGGCTTCGCGATTCCGTCGAACGTGGCCAACATGATCGGCGGGCAGCTCATCGAGAACGGAGTGGCGGAGCACGCATTCCTCGGCGTTGGGCTCGTCGACGGCCAGGCCACCGCTGACGGTGTCACCCGGCAGGGTGCGCAGGTGCAGCAGGTGGTGTCCGGTTCGCCGGCCGAGAAGGCAGATATCGAGACCGGCGATGTCATCGTGGCCATCGACGGCCAGGCGGTTTCTGGGGCCCAGTCGCTCACGGCCTTCGTCCGGGCGGAAGCGTCGGGCACCAAGGTCACGTTGACCATCGTCCGAGACGGCAAGACGCTCTCGACCGAGGTCACTCTCGAGACCAGGGTCGACGACGCCACGAGCCAAAGCGGCCAGGGGCAAGACGACCAGCAGGACCAACAGGGGCAGCAGCAGGCCCCGGGCCAGCAACTGCCACAGTTCCCGCAACTGCCGGGCGACAGCGACGACAACTAGTCTGCGCAGTCGCAGGGTCGGGCCGGTGATTTCGTATCACTGGCCCGCCCCTGCGACGATAGGGGCATGACGGAACCACGCGACGAGAAGGACCCGGCCAAGGTTGGGGAGATGTTCGACGGAATCGCTCAGCGATACGACATCACCAATGACGTCCTCTCGTTCGGCCTGACGCGCCATTGGCGCCACGTCGTGACCGGCGAGATTGCGCCTCGTCCCGGGCTGAGAATCCTCGATCTCGCGGCGGGCACCGGAACCTCCTCTGTTCCTCTGTACCGTGCAGGTGCCTCGGTCGTCGCGGCCGATTTCTCCGAGGGGATGGTCGCCGAGGGCATTCGGCGCCATCCCGAGCTTGATTTCGTTCGCGCGGACGCGATGGACCTGCCCTTCGAGGACGAGTCCTTCGACGTCGTGACGATGTCCTTCGGATTGCGCAACGTCGCCGACCCCGCCAAGGCGCTCGGTGAGCTCCACCGAGTGACCAGGCCTGGTGGCAGGATCGTACTGTGTGAATTCTCACAGCCGCCGAATCCGCTGCTGAATTCCGGCTACGGCTTCTATCGTTCTCGCGTCCTGCCGCTCGTCGCGGGAGCAGTGACCGGTAAGACCGATAGTTACACGTACCTGTCCGACACCATTGAATCCTGGCCGAATCAGGTCGATCTGGGCAGGATGCTGTTGCGGGCGGGCTGGCAAAAAGTCGCCTATCGGAACTTAGCGGGGGGCATCGTCGCCGTCCATCGGGGACAGCGAGACGTTGCCGACGGGCTCAGCCATGCCTGACGGCGTTGACGTCGCTCGGGGCATTTCGAGTTCCCCCGGCGGGGGCGGAACGGATAGGTTCTTAGGTGTGAATCCTTCGAGTTCATTCCCTGCGGGCCTGGCCGCCGATTCGACGCCGCCGGCCGGGATCCCCGAGGGCGGGCTGTGGGACGGCATCGACCCTGATCTCGCGCGGCGGACGCTTGACCGCCTGGCAATCGTCGAGGAGCGTCTGCGCGCTGCGGCCGCGAACGCCGATTCGCTAGCCGACCAGACTTCGAGGCACCTCGTCGAGGCGGGCGGCAAACGGCTGCGCCCGGTGCTCGCGCTCTTGGCCGCCGAGTTCGGCGAGGCAGACCGCGAGCAGGTGGTGGATGTCGCGGTCACCGTCGAACTGACGCACCTGGCTTCGCTGTATCACGATGACGTCATGGACTCCGCGCCGGTGCGTCGCGGAGCTCCGTCGGCTCACGAGGTCTGGGGCAATTCGGTGGCCATCCTGACGGGCGACCTGCTGTTCGCGCGCGCGTCGCTGACCGTCGCCAAGCTCGGCCCGGAGGCCGTTCGGCTGCAGGCCGAGACCTTCGAGCGGCTCTGCCTGGGGCAACTGCACGAGACCGTCGGCCCGCGTCCCGGCGAGGACCCCGGCGCCCACTACCTGCAGGTGCTCGCCGACAAGACTGCGTCGCTGCTAGCGACATCCGCGCGACTCGGTGCCATGTATGCGGGGTGCTCGCAGCAGGTCATCGACATCGTGGCGGAGTTCGGGGAACTCGTCGGCATCGGATTCCAACTGAGCGACGATGTCATCGACCTCGCCCCCGCGGACTCCGCGACAGGCAAGACACCGGGAACCGATCTGCGCGAGGGCGTCGTCACGATGCCGGTCCTGCTGTTGCGTGAGCGCGTTCTCGGCTCGGGAATACCGGAGGATGCCGCGCTGCTCGCCGCTATCGAAGGCGACCTAGGCGACGACGAGATCCTCGCCGACGTCGTTGCCCGCCTGCGCGATCACCCGGTTGCAGCAGAGGCGAAGCGACTGGCCAGCGACTACGCCGAGCGCGCCGTGCGACTCCTCGACGGACTGCCGGACGTTCCTGCCCGGGCGGCGCTGACCAGCTACGCCCGTGCATTGGTCGAGCGGGCCCGCTAGCGATGCCGATCCCCTGTGGATAAGACGACCTCGACGGGCTTTCGCGACTAACGTCGTTTCTCACGAGACGGGAGCACGAGGGGGCGGCGATGTTGGGGCCGACTGAACGCGACGCAGTGAGCGGTCGGCGCGCGCACCGGCTTGGGCGCGCCGCGATGAGTGCCGCCCGCGCGCTCGGCTACCCCCATCGATCGGATGCCCATCGGGTCCGTCTGCGACTGCGCGGTATTGCGGCGGGTCCGCGTGGGGCTGACCGCGGAGATGAGCTTGAATGCGGGCGGGGATCCGCGGGGCCGACGCGCGCCGCACACCCGCTCGATTCTGTGGTCGCCGCAGAATCGCCGGTGGCGATCCAGCAACCCATGCCCGCGCGAGACGCGTGGCAGCAGGCATTCGACCCGCACGCAGAACACCCGTCTGGCCCTGCCGCGTGGGCGGGCGAGTTTTCTCCGGGGGTGGCGCGTAGCGCCGGCACTCTCGCGCATCCGGGGGAGAACTCGTCGCGTGCGGCCCATGTCACCGGCACTCTCGCGCGGGACGATTCGCAGTGGGCGGCCCACGGCGCTGCCGCGCGGGCGGGCGAGTTTTCTCCGCGGGTGGCGCATCTCACTGATGCTCCCGCTGGGGCGTTCTCCGGCGACGCGCTCCCCACGCCTCCGGCCGAACAGGTCGTAGGCACCGAGGCGCCAGCCCTCGCCTTCCCGCCGTTCGACCATCTCGAACTCGCCGAGGCGACGACCGTCGACGGACATGAGGATGTTCAACCCAGCGAGGAAGTTGGAGTTGCGCGGGATGCAGGCCGGACGTGGGTGGTCACGCTGCGCGACGGGAACGGCGAACTCGTCCGGGAGGTGCCGCTGGACGAGGCCCTCGTGGTGGGCCGCCTACCGAAACCCCGCGCAGGATATGCGGATTTGTTGGTCGCGATACCGGGAGACGAGTCGCTATCCCGGTCGCATGCGGTGGTCACACCCATGAGGCGCAACGTATTGTTAATTGATCTTGGGTCCACGAACGGCACCGTGGTTGTTCGCGGCGATGGATCGACGACGATCTGCCACCCGAGCCAGCGGGTAAAGATCGGCCGCACGGATGTCGTAGAACTAGGTGACGTGACGTTGACCGTACGACGCGCGACTAAGGAGCTGACCAGATGCTGACTAGCCGGTACATCGCGGGTGAGGGCGCTGCCGTCATCCGGCCGACGGGCACCGCCCTGGTGTCCTCGGGAATCAGTGACGATGCCGCCAGCGCACTGTGGCAGGCCACAGCTCAGATCATCTCGGGGGACGCGATCGTCGCGATTCTCCAGCATTTCGGCCAGAGCGATCTCCCATTCGCCTCGGTCGAGGCGGTGGGTACCAAGCTACGGGCCATTGCGGGCGGGGGTGCTCGGGTTGAGTTACAGGCGGGGGACGGAACGATTCTGACTGTCGGTGGCGGCGCCGCGATCGAGCGAGAAGACGTCGACGGCGCGCTACGCGCTACCCTGCTGCTGCCGGACAACGAGGCGCGCCTCGGCGAGGGCTGGCACGTCGAATCGGGCTTGGTCGGGTCATCGCAGGTGACGTCCATCTTCGAGCCCGAGGTCTCGGACTCCCTGGGACCGGTGCTCGACGACGAGGTCGAGGCAACGGTCATCGCGCCATCCGTGAGGGGCGGCGAGAGCGTCGCCGACGCAGAGTTGATCCGCGAACTGGTCAGTGCGGTGGACCTCACCGGTATCGCGGCCGATTTCGCGGAAGGCGTTGATACGGACACGTCTGAGGTGGACGAGGCCTCAGCGATCGCCAGCCCGCTATCGGTCGTTCTGGCCACCGGCCTCGTGGTGCCGCTAGATCGGCCGCTCATCATGGGGCGTGCCCCGATCTACTCGCGAGCAGTGGGTGCCGAGACGCCGCGCCTGCTGGCATTCGACTCGCCCGCCCGTGACATCTCCCGAACGCACGTGCAGATCTCGCAGATCGCGGAGAAGGCGGTCGTCACCGACCTCCACTCGACTAACGGGGTCTACATCACGATCCCCGGGCGCGATTCGGTGCGCCTGGCACCCAACGTGCCGACCACGGTCCAGGTGGGGACCGTGATCGACATCGGAGAGGGTGCGACCTTCGTCATCCGCGAGTCGGCCTGATCGCCGGCCCGACCTGCCGTCTCGGAGGCTGGAATCCCCTTTTTCGGGAGGCTTTTCACATGCTAGCGTCGCGACGCAGTGCTTCCGGCGTGCCCGGAGTGCGCCCGCCGTGCCCTACGTCACAGTAAAAATCAGGCTCCGGTGGGACAATTGATTGTTCGAACGTTCCGAGAGAGTTGAGGACTGAGCGTGACCACAAACCACCCCGTGCGAGTGGCCGTCATTGGTGCAGGACCGGCCGGTATCTACGCCGCCGACATCCTGTCGAAGACCGACGTCGAGGTGTCTATCGACCTCTACGAGCGGCTACCGGCCCCGTTCGGCCTGGTTCGATACGGCGTCGCTCCGGACCACCCGCGCATCAAGCAGATCATCAACGCGCTGCACAAGGTGCTCGACCGGGGGGACATCCGCCTGATCTCGAACGTGGAGATTGGCGTCGACGTCACGATCGACGAGCTGCGGGAATACTACGACGCCGTCATCTTCACCACTGGCGCCATCCTGGACGCCGAACTGAACATCCCAGGCATCGACCTGGACGGGTCGTACGGCGCCGCCGACTTCGTCTCCTGGTACGACGCCCACCCGGACTACTCGCCGGAGTGGCCGCTCAGCGCCCAGCACGTCGCCGTGATCGGCGCGGGAAACGTGGCTCTTGACGTCGCGCGCATCCTCGCGAAGCACGCTGACGACCTTCACTCGACCGAGATCCCGGACCACGTCTACCACGCGCTCAAGGCCTCGCCGGTCACCGACGTCCACGTCTTCGCCCGCCGTGGCCCGGCTCAGGCGAAATTCTCGCCGCTCGAACTGCGCGAACTGGGCCACGTGCCCGACGTCGACGTGGTCGTCTATCCCGAGGACTTCGAGTTCGACGAGGGGTCGATGGCGGCCATCCAGGGCTCCAATCAGACCAAGCAGGTCGTCAAGACGCTGACGGACTGGGCGGTGATCGACCCGGCAACGCAGACCGCGAGCCGCAAGCTGCACCTGCACTTCTTGTCGGCGCCGGCCGAGATCCTCGACACCGACGGGGACGGCAAGGTTGACGTGCTCCGCACCGAGCGCACCAAGCTCAACGGCGACGGCACCGTCAGTGGCACCGGTATTTATCACGACTGGCAGGTGGGCGCTGTCTACCGAGCAGTCGGGTACTACGGCAGCCCGATCGCGGGCGTGCCGTTCGACTCCGATCGCGGCGTGATCCGGAACGTTGCTGGCCGAGTCGTCGACGATTCCGGCGCGCAGGTTCCCGGCCTGTACACGTCCGGCTGGATCAAGCGCGGTCCGGTGGGCCTGATCGGCTCGACCAAGTCCGACGCGAGCGAGACGATCGCGAACCTCGTCGAGGATGTCGCGGGCCTCGCCACCGCGCCGAAGCCCGCCCCCGAGGCCGTCATCGATTTCCTCACCGAGCGCGGCGTGCCGTTCCTGAAGTGGGACGACTGGCTGCAACTCGACGCGTTCGAGCGCTCGCTCGGAGAGGCCGAGGGCCGCGAGCGGATCAAGGTTCCCACGCGCGAGGGCATGATCTCAGCGGCGCGCGGCGTTCGCGCCTGACCCCACTTCATAGGGCTTCGCTGACAGTTGCGCTGTCAGCGAAGCCCTAAGTCTTTTGTCAGTCGCGGTCCCTATTCTCGTAACTAGGCAGGCATTGCCGCGAGGGTTGAAGGGACGTGGATTTCGATGGGCATCTCGAGAGGGCACCACAACGGGCTGAAGACTGCGCTGCTGTTCGGCGGCATGTGGGCGGTGCTCTTGGGCATCTGGGCTCTCGTCGGGAATGGGTCCTCCTCGCTGCTGATCCTGTTCTGCGGCGTCGGCCTCGTGAGCACCGCCCTCGGGTACTGGAACTCGGCGTCGATAGCGATCCGCTCCATGCAGGCCTATCCCGTGACCGAGCAGGATCAGCCCGCCATGTACCGCATCGTGCGCGAGCTGAGCGCCACGGCCAACCAGCCCATGCCGAAACTCTATGTGTCACCAACCGCGGCGCCCAACGCATTCGCGACCGGGCGCAACCCGCAGAACGCGGCCGTCTGCTGCACAGAGGGCATCCTGCAACTACTCGATGAGCGAGAGTTGCGCGGCGTGCTGGGCCACGAACTCATGCACGTGTACAACCGCGACATCCTCACGGCCTCGGTAGCATCGGGGATCGCGGGCGTGATCTCCACGGTGGCTCAGTTCCTGCTGTTCTTCGGCGGCGGCCGCGACCGCAACAGCGCTAACCCGCTCGTGGCCATCCTCATCGCCCTGCTCGCACCGCTCGCGTCCGCCATCATCCAGATGTCGATCTCGCGCACGCGCGAGTACGACGCGGACGAGGATGGGGCCGCCCTCACCGGTGATCCGCTCGCGCTCGCCAGTGCGCTGCAGAAGCTCGAGAGCGGAACCCGGCGCGCCCCGCTCCCGGACACCCCCAAACTCGAGAACGTCTCCCACTTGATGATCGCCAATCCGTTCGGCGGCACAGTCCGCTCTCTCCTCGCGACCCACCCGCCGATGGACAAGCGCATCGAACGCCTCCGGCGAATGGCTGGCGGGCCGGTCACCTACTACTGAGCCTTGCCCCGTTGAGGCTCGCAGGGCCATCCGTGGGATGCTAGGACGATGGAGTGGATTGGCACGGCCGCCCTATGGGTCGTAGGTAGCATCGTCGGGATCGTCATCTTGGTCTTCGCGGTCAAGTGGTTCGCCCAGCCCGACGAGAACGGGGCCGGCGGCGGTGGGGGTATGTTCGGTGGCCTGGACGAGGCCTTCAACCCCGGCCAGCACAACGCCAACCTCGAAATGGAACGGCGACGGCACCTCCCCGTCGAGTCTGCAGTCCCCGGTGACCGTGCCTGGGAGTCAGACGCCATGCGCATCGGTTACGGCGCCGACGGTACGCCGGAGACGATCGTCCTGAAATCCGCGCGCGCGGGCAGGGCGGCGCAGGCCTCGTCCACGAATGGATCCGAGCCGGAACTCAACGAGACGGCGGAACGCATCGAAGCCGCTGACGCGCCTGACAGCGACGAGAGCGCGGCCAACGCTCCGGACGCAACCGAGGACGATACCCCGGCCTGATTGAGGTAGCCCGGTTTTCTGCCAACGCTCCGGGCTCGTTTCGGACCGAATCATCGGCCCGGATGTCGCAACCGCGCTACGCCCGTCGCCGCAGAGGCGAATCCGCGGTTCAATTGGCTCTCGCGAGCGCGCGGGCCAATCGCTGGCCGTACCGTCCGGTGGCTTCGTCACCTTCGGCGGACGCGCCCTGGCGACGGACGAGTTCGCCTACCGGTAGTTCACGAACTGGAGCGCAACGTCCAGGTCCGACCCCTTCAACAGCGTGATGACATCCTGCAGGGCGTCGCGGGACTTCGAGGTGACGCGCACCTCGTCGCCGGTGATCTGCGTCTTGACCGTCTTGGGCCCCTCGTCGCGGATGATCTTGGTGATCTTCTTCGCGGCCTCCGAGCTCAGGCCTTCCTTGATCGACGCCTCGAAGCGGTACTCCTTGCCGGATGGCTTCGGCTCGCGGTCGCCGACCTCCAGCGACTTCAGCGAGATGCCGCGCTTGATGAGCTTCGTCTCGAACACGTCCAGGATCGCCAGCACGCGCTCCGCCGAGTTGGCGATGAGCAGGATCTTCTCGCCGCTCCATGCGATCGAGGCGCCCACATTCTTGAAGTCGTAGCGCTGCGAGACCTCCTTGGCGGCCTGGTTGAGCGCGTTGTCGACCTCCTGCCGGTCCACCTTGCTCACGATGTCGAACGATGAATCTGCCACGGTCGTCTCCTTGGAAATGCGGTGAAGTTACCTCAAGATTAGGCGGGCGGGCGCGGGGGAGCGAATCGCGATCACGGACCGATTTCGCAACTCGGCCAACTCCTAGTAAAGTAATCACGCCCGGCAACGGGCGAGGCGGGTTGCCCGAGCGGCCAAAGGGAGCTGACTGTAAATCAGCCGCGTCATGCTACGGGGGTTCGAATCCCTCACCCGCCACGGAACTGCACGTTTATCGCCTGGGGCTTCGCCGCCTCGGTGATGGTGTGCAGCAATGCCCGATTTACTCGTGGCCGCATGTTGCGGTACTGTAGTCGGCGCTGCCCCCGTAGCTCAGTGGTAGAGCGCAGTCTTGGTAAGACTGAGGTCATGGGTCCGATTCCCATCGGGGGCTCTGGTGATGCACAACTTCCGCCTCGGAATAGCGAGGCGCGAACGATTGTTCAAAACCACGTGACGACACCAGCTCGCGCATGCGAGAGTCGGCACGATATGCGGCGGGGTAGCTCAGCTGGTTAGAGCGCACGGCTCATAATCGTGAGGTCGCGGGTTCGAGCCCCGCCCCCGCTACCAGCATTGAATGAAGCGTGTTCGACCGGCGACACGCGATGACGATCATGCGCCGCAAGGCGCGAGAGGTGGCAGTACCGTGGCAAGCAAGTCGACTGACGTTCGCCCCAAGATCACGCTCGCATGCGTGGACTGCAAGGAGCGCAACTACATTACGAAGAAGAACCGCCGCAACGACCCCGACCGTCTCGAGCTGGCGAAGTTCTGCCCCCGCTGCGGCCGTAAGACCCAGCACCGCGAAACCCGCTGATTCACCCAGTGGTTGACGTCAGCTTCGAAGGGCGCGAATACGCGCCCTTCGGGCCATATCTGGTCGGCCGGGAGAAGATCCGCGAGTTCGCCAGCGCCGTGGGCGCTACTCTCGCGCACCATCACGACGTGGCTGCCGCGCGTGCCGCTGGCTACGCCGACGTCGTTGCGCCGACGACCTTCGCCGTCGTGATCGCGCAGCGTGCCGAATCACAGCTCATCGAGGACCCCGCGGCGGGAATCGACTTCTCCCGCGTTGTGCACGCGGACGAGCGCTTCGATTATGCGCGCCCCCTGGTGGCCGGCGACGAGGTTCTGACGATCCTCCACGTGGATTCGATCAAGGAGCGCGCCGGACTCGCGCTCGTGTCCACCCGCTGCGAAATCGTTAGTGCCGCCGACCCGCAGGATCGCATCGCGACCGTGCGCTCCACCCTCGCCGTGCGCGCAGCGGAGACGAACGGGGCAGCGTCATGAACGCCGCAGAACTAACCGTCGGCCAGATCGTCGCCGAGCGTGAAGTCGTCTTCGACCGCAAGCGCCTGGTGCAGTACGCCGGAGCATCTGGCGACTTCAACACGATCCACTTTTCCGATGCCATCGCCGAGCAGGTCGGGCTGCCCGGCGTCATCGCCCACGGCATGCTGACCATGGGCGCTGCCGTCGCCGTCCTTGAGGACTGGCTGGGCGACCCCGCCGCGATCATCGACTACCAGACGCGCTTCACACGTCCGGTTCCGGTGCCTGCCGTCGGCGATGTGACCCTTACCGTGACCGCCACCGTGGGCGCGCTCACGGACGAATCGGTGCGCTTCGACCTGGGCGTGACGCTCGACGGCGCCAGGGTCCTGACCAAGGCGCAGGCTGTGGTCAAGCTCGACTAGAGTCGAGTTCATGCCAGCATTCGATGAACTTACCACCCTGCGCGTCGGCGGCCCCGCCGACGATTATCGCGAGGTTTCCACCGAAGCTGAATTCATCGAGACCATCCGCGAATGCGATGACGCCGGGGTGCCGTTGCTGGTGCTAGGTGGCGGTTCCAACCTGGTCGTCTCGGACGAGGGCTTCGCCGGCGTCGTCGTGCGGGACGTTCGCTCCGGGGTGAGCCCGCAGAGCCAGGACGCATGCGGCGGTGTGTCGTTCGACGTCGTGGCCGGGCACTCGTGGGACGCGCTGGTCCTGGAGGCCATTGAGAACGACTGGGTCGGTTTCGAAGCGCTGTCCGGCATCCCCGGAACCGTCGGGGCCGCTCCCGTGCAGAACATCGGCGCCTACGGCCAAGAGGTCGCCGGTGCGGTCGCGAACGTGCGCGTCTGGGATCGCGTGGCGGGCGCCGTCAGAACCTTCGCCGCCAGCAGGCTCGGGTTCGGCTACCGCTCGTCGATGCTGAAGGCCTCGATGTCTGCGGCGACGGAACTTCCGGGCGCACCCTGGTATCCGAGCCCCGCCTACGTCGTGCTGTCCGTGAGCTTCCAGGTGCGTTTGGCGTCCTTGAGCGCTCCCATCGCCTACGGGGAACTTGCCCGCACGCTCGGCGTCGAAGTGGGTTCCCGCGTTCCGAACTCCGCTGTGCGCGAGGCCGTATTGGCGTTGCGCGGCGGCAAGGGGATGCTGCTCGATGACCCGACTCGACCGGACTACGACCGCTGGAGCGCCGGATCGTTCTTCACCAATCCGATCATTCCGGTCGAGCTCGCGGCCGACCTCCCGGACGGCGCTCCACGGTATCCGGTCCGCTCGCCGCTGCCGCAGTTCACCACAGGGCCCAGCCTGGGGGCGGTGCGCGAGGACGTCGTGAAGACATCGGCGGCCTGGCTTATCGAACACGCAGGATATCCGAAGGGGTATGGGATCGCGGGCGAGGACAGTCCCGCGCGGCTGTCGACCAAGCACACGCTCGCGGTGACGAATCGCGGCTCGGCGAGCGCCAGTGACGTGATTGCGCTGGCGCGTGAGGTGCGATCCGGTGTGCAGCAGAGATTCGGTATTCGGTTGGAGGCCGAGCCGGTCCTCGTCGGCGTCAGCCTCGACGAGTAGGCTCCGGGGGATCCTCACGAGTTCCGCGCGCCGCTTCGGGGCATGATATTGCCGTTCACCGGCATGTATTTCATACCCCGAACGGCAATATGGTGCCGCGAACCGACGGGGGGCGAGGGCCTATGCGGGGGTGGCCCGACCGGATCGCTGATCCGATGGGCGGCTCGCGGACTACACGTACCGTTCGAGGATCGAGGACTCGGCTAGACGGGAGAGCCCCTCCCGCACGGCGCGGGCGCGCTGTTCGCCAACGCCGTCGACCGTCATCAGTTCATCGACGGAGGCGGCCAGGAGCTTCTGCAGGCCGCCGAAGTGACCGACCAGCCGGTCGATGATGATCGGTGGCAGGCGGGGGATGCGATTCAGTAGGCGGTAGCCGTGCGGTGCCACGGCGGCATCGAGTGCCTCGCCCCCGCCGGGCATCTCCAGTACCTTGCCGATCGCGGCCAGGTCGAGGAGTTGCGCCGAGTCGAGCGAGTCCAGTTCCGACAGAACGGAATCGACGCTGCGGTCCCGGGCGGCGAGCTCAACGTAGTCGCGGATCACGGCCTCGCGGTCGGTTGAGACGCCGGAGATGAGCTCGTCCAACTGGAGCGCGAGGAGGCGGCCATCGGCCCCGAGTTCTACAACATAGCCGCCGATCTCGTCGGAGATGCGGCGCACCATCTCCAGGCGCTGAACCACGGCGCAAACGTCGCGGGACGTGACCAGGTCCTCGATCTCCAGCGCGGAGAGCGTCCCGGCGACCTCGTCGAGCCGGGCGCGGTAGCGTTCGAGCGTCGCGAGGGCCTGGTTCGCCCGCGCGAGGATCGTGTCGGTGTCCTCCAGCACGTGGCGGGAGTGGCCGACGTAGAGGGCGACGATCCGCATCGACTGACTCACGGAGATGACCGGCAGGCCGGTTTGCTTGGCAACGCGCTCCGCGGTGCGGTGCCTGGTGCCGGATTCCGATGTCTCGATGTTTGGATCGGGAAGCATCTGCACGGCGGCCCGCACGATCCGGTTGGATACCGGGTCGACCACGACGGCGCCGTCCATCTTGCACAGTTCGCGCAGCCTGGTCGCCGAGAACGGGACGTCGAGCACGAATCCGCCGGAGGAGATCTCCGCGACGACATCGTCCATGCCCAGCACGATAAGCGCGCCGGTTCGCCCGCGCAGGATGCGTTCGAGCCCATCACGCAACTCCGTACCGGGTGCCACAGCAGCCAGCGTGGTGAAGAGGAGTTCGTCGTGATGATCGAGTGTGTTTGCCACATCGATGAGTCTAGTTACGAAATGGCGAGATTCTCCGCTTGGGCGAGCGTGTCGGCCTCGATGACGTTCATGGGCACGGACACCTGGTCCGCGGATCCGGCCGGGACGATCGCCCGGTTGAATCCGAGCCGGTAGGCCTCCGTGAGCCTGCGCTGCAAGCCTGCGACCGGTCGCAGGTCGCCCGACAGGCCGACCTCTCCGAAAGCTACGAGCGAGCGGCGAAGCGGGCGATCCCGAGCCGAGGACATCAGCGCCAGCGCAATCGCCAGGTCGCAGGCGGGTTCGTTGGCGCGTGCGCCGCCCACCGTTGAGACGTACACATCGGCGCTACGATTCATGCCCTGGCGGACGTGTCGCTCGAGAACGGCGAGAATCATCGCGACCCGCGGCGAGTCGATGCCCGAGGTCGTGCGCCGCGGATTGCTCGCCACCGCGTCCGTGACCAGGGCCTGAATTTCAGTGGTCAGGGGCCGCTTGCCCTCGAGAGTGACTGTGACGCACGTTCCTGCCACGGTTCCCGCATCGCGTGAGAGGAAGAGTTTCGAGGGGTCCACGAGCGAGCTGATCCCGCCGTCGGTGAGTTCGAAGCACCCGACCTCGTCGGTCGCCCCGTACCGATTCTTGACGGCACGCACCAGCCGCAGCGGAGTGTGCCGGTCACCCTCGAACTGGCATACGACATCCACCAAGTGCTCAAGGGTGCGCGGGCCGGCAAGCGTGCCGTCCTTGGTGACATGCCCCACGAGAAGCACGGGCAGCCCGCGCGCCTTGGCCGCGGCGATGATGGCCGACGCGACCTCTTTGACCTGGCTGACGCCACCGGCCAGGCCATCGACCTCGCTGGACGCGATCGTCTGGACGGAGTCCACGATCAGCAGTCCCGGTGACGCCTGCTCGATGTGCCCCAGCACTGCACCGAGGTCGGTTTCGGATACCAGGAGCACGCCGGGGTTCATCGCCCCGATGCGCTCGGCGCGCATGCGCACCTGCGCGGCCGATTCCTCGGCCGTCACGTAGAGAACAGTCCGGTCTTCCCGGCCGTAGTGCCCCGCGACGTCCAGCAGGAGCGTGGACTTGCCGATCCCCGGTTCGCCGGCCAACAGCACGACGGCTCCCGCGACGAGACCGCCGCCGAGCACGCGGTCGAACTCGCTCACCCCGGTGGGCCCGGCTGTCGTCGCGTCGGCCTCTACCTCGGTGATGGGCAGGGCGACGACCTTGCCGGGCGCCACCGCGGTCGTGCGGGGGCCGGAACTCGCCGCAGCCTCCACCACCGTGCCCCACTGCTGGCATTCGCCGCAGCGACCCACCCATTTTGCGGTGCGCCAGCCGCACTCGGTGCAAGTGAATTCCGGGCGCGCCTGCCTGGCGGATGACTTTCGGGTGTTGGTCGCCATGCGACTAACCTAGCCGCACCCTGGGACAGGGACGTTGCCGCCGCCGGGGCCGTGCATCAGCGAGCCGGATCGATTTCGTGGCGCGCGCCGCGAATCGTCCCTAATTTGGAGTCCCGGTTGGGTATCGTCGCCCTAGGCGCGGCGTGGCTATCGGCCGCCCGCGAGGAAAGCGATGTGAGGAAGTGGCAACGGATGAGTGACGGACCAGTCTTTCCGCCCGTGCGTGGCGGCAGCGATGGCGGCCGGTCAGGCGGGCAGCCAGCGGATGACCAACTCGGCTCTGGAACCCAAGCCACTCCCGCATCCGACGCATCCCACACGGGCCCCATTGAGGGCGCCGCGACGGCTCCCGTCGCACCCGCAGGCGCGCTGGCGGACGAGCCCGCCGAGCACCTCGCCGACGTCATCCTCGGCGGCGACGCCGACGGAAACGCCGAGGACGATTCCGACGCTGCGGAGTCCGAAGCGCCCGAGGACGCCAGCGAGGATCAGGACGGCAAGAAGCGCTTCGCGTGGTGGGTGTGGGCACTCATCGGGGGCGGTGCACTGCTCGTCATCGCCGGGGTCGTCATCGCGATCGTCTCGTCGAGAAGCGGCGCGCCCGCGCCCGCGCCGACGGTCACTGTCACGGCAGATGCGCCGACACCGGCGGGGACGCCATTCGAACGCGGCACGGGCAGCGAACTCTTCCAGGCCATCCCCGCGACGGGCAATCAGTTCACGTTGACGGCCCTCGCTGACAACGCCGCCTGGGTGGACGACCGCGACGCGATCGAAGCGTACGATGCTACGTACACCGCCACGATCGACGGTGCGGAAGTTACCCTCTCCGTCACGATCGGCCAATGGGGCGATGCCGACGAGGCAGCCGAGGCGGCGAAGGTCGTCACCGCCGAGACCGTGGGAACGGACACGGCACTGAGCGACGTCAGGGCTGGCGACGCGGTGGTGGGAAACCTGTGGGCGCCATTGGCGGGACTGCCCGGCGATGCGACGCCTGCGGGCCTCGTATGGACCAACGGCTCGACGGTCATCGCGCTCACCGGCCCCGGGGACCAGCTCCAGCGCTTCTACGACGGCTACGGGCTCTGACGAGGGCTTATCCTTCGCGGTCACCGTCCGGCTTGCTCGCTCGGTCAGTTTCGACGGTTCCTCACTCTGCCCGCTCGATCTTGCGTCGCCCGCTCGATCTTGCGTCGCCGCCCGTCACGCCCGCCGGCCCCGACGATCCTCGGCTGGTTTGTGCCGCTACGGCCTGGCCGCGAATCGGTCCAGCAGTTCGGAGTGGCCCGAAACGATCAGCAGGTCGGAGGCCGAAATGCGCGTCTGCGGTGTCGCGTAGACAAAGTCCTCGCCGGGTGATTTCACCCCGATGATCGTCACGCCGTACTTGGTGCGGACTTTGGACTGCTCGATGGTGAAGCCCTGGGTCTCCTTGGGCGGGCGCATCTTCACGATCGTGAAGCCATCCTCCACCTCGATGTAGTCCAGGAGCTTCCCCGAGACCAGGTGGGCGACGCGCGCTCCCGCGTCCGCCTCCGGAAAGACCACGTGATGGGCACCGATGCGCTGGAGAATACGCCCGTGCTCGGCGGACACGGCCTTGGCCCAGATCTGCGCGGTGCCCATGTCGACGAGGTTCCCGGTGACGAGAACGGACGCTTCCAGCGACGATCCGATGCCCACGACGACGACCGGAAAGTCTCGCACGCCGATCTGTTCCAGGGCTTCGGGGCTCGTGGCGTCTGCCTCCACCGTGGGGATGCGGTCGGCGTAGAGCTGGATGAGGGCGGGGTTCCGTTCGATGACGAGCACCTCCTGGCCGAGCCGGTCCAGCGTGGTGGCGATGGCGGAGCCGAAGCGCCCGAGCCCGATGACGAGTACTCCGCCACGCTTGGAACGCCGCGGCTGGTCGGCCGTCCTGAACGACGAATGTAGGTCAGCCAATGATCGGCCTTTCTTCTGGGAGGCGGATGACGCGCCGCCGCTCGCGAATCGCGAGCGCGGCGGCGACCGTCATGGTTCCTGTTCTGCCGACGAACATTAGTGCGGCGAGAACGTATTGGCCCGCTGGGGGAAGCTCGGCGCTCAGGCCGGTGCTCAGTCCCACCGTGCCGAACGCCGAAATCGACTCGAACAGCACGCGGTCGAGCGTCGAGCCGGAGATCTGTAGCAGCACCAGCGACGTGATGAGGATGGTCGTGGCGCCGATGAACACGACCGCGACCGCGAGCCGCAGCGTCTCCGGCGGGATCCGGCGCCCGTACGCCTCCACGTCCCGATCTCCGCGCGCCTCGGCGAAGATGGCGAGAATGATCACAGCGAGGGTCGTCACCTTGATGCCGCCAGCGGTGGATGCGGAGCCGCCACCCACGAACATAAGCGCATCCGTGATAAGCCAGGTGGTCTCGTGGGATTGCGAGACATCGAACGTCGCGAGGCCGCCCGAGCGTGGCATCACGCCCATCATGAGTCCCTCAAGCAGCTTGCCCGGCCCCGACAGCCCGCCGATCGTTGCCGGGTTGGACCATTCGGTCAGCAGGAACAGTGTGCTGCCGATCAGCAGCAGGAGGCTGGAGGTTACGAGCGTGAGCTTGGTGTGCAGGGAGAAGTGGCTCCAGCGACGCTTGCGCGTGTGTCGGAGCGTGCGCAGGACGTTCAGGATCACGGGAAAGCCCAGTGAACCGATGAATACGCCGATGATGATGGGCAGGAGCAGCAGCCAGTCGCTCTGGTGGGCGGTCAGGCCGTCCGCCGTGGGAACGAAACCCGCGTTGTTGAAGGCGCTGACCGCGTAAAACAGCGAGTGCCACAGTGCCTCGCCCACGTTCTCGCGCAGGGCAATGAAGCGCGGTGTCAGCAGCAGGGCGAGCGCGATCTCCAATGTGGTGGAGGTGACGATAACCACACGGATCAGCGAGCCGACCTCCCCGAGGCGCGTCGTCTTGGTCTCCGATGCCGTGATGAGTTTCTGGGTCAGGCCGATCCGGCGGGATACTGCCAGGCCGAGGATCGAGGCGAGGGTCATCACGCCGAATCCGCCAACCTTGATGCCTATCAGCAGGACGACGTGGCCGAACGTCGACCAGTAGATGCCGGTGGGCACGACGGTGAGGCCGGTGACCGAGACCGCCGAGGTCGCCGTGAACAACGCAGTCACTCCGGGGGCGCTGTGCCCCGAGGCGGTCGCCTGCGGCAGCATCAGCAGGAGCGTGAAGAATCCGATGACGCCGGCGAAGGCGAATATGGCCAGGCGTGCGGGAGATTGGCGGGCGATGCGATCGATGAGGTCGCGCACCGCGCTCGGCGCGAAACGATCTCGCAGTGTCATCCGCCCTCCTTTTCTTGCTTCCCAGGACCATCATGGATCATGTCACGTCGCCCTTCGCTGGTCGAGTGAAGTCCGCCCGATTGGCCCGCTGCCCGGTTGGGTAGGCTGACGGGGTGCCCGTCAATGCCGATGAGGAGGGGTCCATGGCCGCACGCGCCGGTGTCGCCTGGGACGACGCGCTGCTGGACTACCAATTCGGGCCCGGTCACCCCATGAACCCCATCCGGCTCGACCTGGCGATGCGCCTGACCTACGACTGCGGCATCTTCGACCTGCTTGATGTGGATGTCATTCCGGCCGTTGCTGCGAAGCGGCGCGACGTAGAACTCGTCCATACCCCGGCCTACGTTGCCGCGGTCGAGGCCGCCGGGCGAGGCCAAGCGGACGCGGCGCGCGGCCTCGGGACGCAGGACATTCCGCTCGTGCCGGGCATCGACCGGGCGGCGGCGCGCGTCGTCGGAGGCTCGGTCGAACTCGCCCGGGCCATATGGGACGGGAAACTCGTCCACGGGGTGAACATGGCCGGTGGACTGCATCACGCCCATCGCGATGCCGCAGCCGGATTCTGCATCTACAACGATGCGGCGGTTGCGATCGCGGCGTTGCTGGAACGCGGTGCGCGCCGGATCGCGTACATCGACTTCGACGCCCACCACGGGGACGGCGTGCAGGCCGCGTTCTGGGACGATCCGCGGGTGCTCACCGTCTCGATTCATCAGGCGGGCATCTATCCGCACTCCGGGGTCGTGACGGAAACGGGAGGCGTGTCGGCCCCGGGCAGCGCCGTCAACGTGCCCTTGCTGGCGGGCACCGATTCAAGCGGATGGCTACGCGCGATCGATGCGATTGTGCCGGACGCGATAGCGGAATTCGGCCCGGACGTCATCGTGTCGCAGCACGGCGCGGACGGCCACCGACTCGATGCGATGAGCGACCTGCTGCTGAGCGTTGGGGCGATGCGGGAAGCGGCCGAGGTGGTCCACCGTCTTGCGCACGAATTCTGCGGGGGGCGCTGGCTGGCCCTGGGCGGGGGAGGGTACGAGGTCTCCTGGGTCGTCCCGATGGTGTGGACGCACGTCGCAGCCATCGCGGCGCACCACCCGATAGCGCTCGCGGATCCGGTGCCTGGCGCGTGGCGCCGGCGGGCCCGCGAACTCGGCAAGCGTTCGCTCCCACGGCGGATGGGCGCGCAGGACGGCCTCGCGGAGTACGACGCGTGGACCGGCCGGTTCGACCCCGGCAGTCCAGTGGATCAGGCGATTCGGGCCGCACGCCGCGCGGGGCTTGGTGCGCTGGGCGTCGATGTTACCTATGACCTGTAACCGGGTGTTTCGTGCCCTGGTCGATAAGGCTTTACCATTGGCCGTAGTGAATGTGCGTCCCTCGAGCACCATTCGTCACATCAGGAGTTACATCGATGCCGTCCGACTCGCCCGCGACCCAGTTCCTCACGGTTGCTGAGGTTGCCGAGCAGATGCGCGTGTCCAAGATGACCGTGTATCGGCTGGTGCACTCCGGTGAACTTCCCGCGGTGCGCGTCGGCAAGTCATTTCGCGTGCCCCAGAAGGCGCTCGACGACTACCTCGCGGGCGCCTACTTTGACGCCGATCGCATCACGTCTTGACCCCGCATTTCACGAAGAGGCCGCAGAGCGGGTAGGCTGAAAGACGGACTTTGCTGTCTCGGCGTAGATCGAGGCTGTATTGCAGGACCACGATTCATTACTGCCGCAAGGAGTGCCCCATGGGTTCCGTTATCAAGAAGCGTCGCAAGCGCATGGCGAAGAAGAAGCACCGCAAGTTGCTTCGCAAGACACGCCACCAGCGTCGCAACAAGAAGTGACGTCATGATTGAGCTCGGCTTCGGCCGGGCTCAATCGCTTTTTGCGGGCTTTTTTGTGGTTGGGCCGGGGCTGTGAGCCGCGCGTGAGCGGGGCTGTGAGCCGCGCGTGAACTGGGCGCTTCATGGCTCGCGCGGGTAGGAGTGGGCGCAACATGGCCCGTGAGCCCGTGAGCCCGTGAGCCCGTGAGCCCGTGAGCCCGTGAGCCCGTGAGCCCGTGAGCGCCGAGCGCTGAGGCGCAAGCGGGTAGCTTGCTAGCGGCGGCCGCGGAGGTGCCGCAGAACCGAGCGAATCGTGATGATGGCCGCCCAGAGCGCGCCGGCAGCCGAGGCCGTGCGCACATTGCGCCGATTGAACACCCGCGAGCCGCGGAAGTCCCGGATGGGCCAGCCCACCTTCTTTGCGTGCTGGCGCAGGCGGCGATCAGGGTTGATCGCGCAGGGATGCCCAACCGTCGACAGCAACGGCGAGTCGTTCATCGAGTCGCCGTAGGCATAGGACTCGGCCAGATCGATTCCGCGCTCCTTGGCGAGCCGCTGGACGCCGCGTGCCTTGGCCTCGCCATGCATCATGTCGCCGACCAGACGTCCCGTGTACTTGCCATCCTCGTGCTCGGCGATGGTCCCGAGCGCTCCAGTCGTTCCCAGGCGGCGCGCGATGAGGTCCCCGATCTCGATCGGCGTCGCCGAGACGAGCCACACCTCATCCCCGCGTTCGAGGTGCCTGTTCACCAGGCGTAGCGCCCCCGGAAAGATGCGCAGCGACAGGACCTCGTCGTAAACCTCCTCGCCGATGGCCACGACCTCGGCGACCAGGTGCCCGCGCATGATGTCGAGCGCCTCGCTGCGGATTTCCGCGATCTGCCGCTTGTTCTCGCCGAACGTGAGGTAGCGCGCCTGGTGGACCGCGAATCTGAACAGGTCCCGCTTGCGGAAGAACCCGCGATTGACCAGCGCCCGCGCAAGGTGGAACGAACTCGCACCGCGAATGATGGTGTTGTCCACATCGAAGAATGCGGCTCGGCGAGTGTTTGCGGTCGAGGAGGTCATTACCATCAACTGTATAGCCATGTGCGATTCGTGCCGTGGTTTGAGCGAGGGGATACGATCTGTGCGCGTTGAACTCTTCATACGCGGTGCGTGCTCGCTCTGCCCCGCCGCCCGCGAGGTTGTGGAGCGGGTCTGCGCCGAGTTGGGTGAACCGTGGCGCGAGACCGACCTGTCCGGCGAGTTCGGCGTGACGGACGTGGCCGGCAGTGGTGCGCGCACCAGCCGGGCATTGACCGAGGACGAGCTCTCCGCCGCTCGCGAGGCATGGGCTGACAGCGTGCCCGTGGTTGTCGTGGACGGAACCCCGCAGGGCATTTGGCGCGTTGACGAGCAACGGCTGGCCGCCGCGATCAAGGGTCCGGCGTCAGGCCGTCGGGTGCTCCGCGCCTGAGGCGTCACACGCCGGGGTGCCAACCTGCACACCGGGGCACCAACCTGCACGCCGGGGCGCCACGTGCCGCGCTCACCGGTTCGGGGCATGATATTGCCGTTCACCCGCATGTATTTCATACGGTGAACGGCACTAAGTGACGGTGAACCGGGACTGGTGCGCGCATCGTTCGCTGTCGGTCGCGCCTGTCGGGGTCGGGCCGAGGGGGTGCGCTGCAGGTCCAGTGCATCGAGACCACGCCGAGCCGCATGGACCACGCCGAGTCGTACGTACCTGCAGAGACACAAGGGGACCCGCACCTGACGTCAGGTGCGGGTCCCCACCATTCGCGACTTGCGCCGCGAACAGTTGCACTAGATGGTCCTATCTATCGTCCCGGATAGGCGGGGGCCCCGTGGGGGCCGTAAGGCTCACGCCTGCTTGATCGCCGAGATGTCGAGCTCGATCTTCACCTTGTCGCTCACGAGCACCCCGCCGGTCTCGAGCGCCGCGTTCCAGGTGATGTCGAAGTCCTTGCGCGAGATCTCGGTTGTGGCCTCAAACCCGGCGCGCGAGTTTCCGAACGGGTCGGTAGCGACTCCGGTGAACTCCGTGTCGAGCGTGACGGAGCGAGTGACGCCCGCGAGCGTGAGTTCGCCGGTGATGGCGAAGTCTGCGCCGTCCGCGGCGATAGAGGTGCTCTTGAAGGTCCAGGTGGGGTTGACTGCGGCGTCCCAGAAGTCGGGGCTCTTGAGGTGCTCGTCGCGCTGCTCGCTGCCGGTGTCGACGCTCGCGGCGTCGATCTCGGCGACGACGGATGAGCCTTCGACCTCATCGGCGATCACGATCTCGCCGCTGGTGATCGCAAGGGAGCCGCGCACCTTGGAGATGCCGGCGTGACGGACGATGAAACTGGCGGCGGAGTGGCTGGCGTCGATGGCGTAGGTGCCCGCGGTCAGGCCCTCGGGAAGGGTGGTCATGTTGCTCCTGGGAGAGTTGGAATCGACTTAATTGCAAACGCAATAGTTGTAGCATAAACCAATCACGGTGCGTTAAGCAATGTCTGGGAGACTGTCTTCATGGTTCACACGACGGTGCATCTTGTCCGCCACGGCGAAGTGCACAACCCCGAGGGAATCCTCTACGGGCGCTTACCGGGCTATCAGTTGTCCGAGCTGGGGCAGCAGATGGCGGCGCGCCTCGGCACCTATTTCTCGGACGGCAGCCACGACGTCGCGGCGCTCGTGGCGTCGCCCCTGACCCGAGCGCAGCAGACGATGGCACCCATCGCCAGCGCGCTCGGACTCGAGATCAGCACCGATGACCGCGTCATCGAGGCGGCCAACTACTTCGAGGGCATGACGTTCGGCGTGGGCGACGGGTCGCTTCGGCATCCGCGCCACTGGCCGCATCTCATCAACCCGTTGCGTCCATCGTGGGGCGAGCCCTACCGCGACCAGGTCGCGCGCATGCACGCCGCAGTCGCCGACGCCCGCAATCTGGCCGCCGGCCGCGAAGCCGTCATCGTGAGTCATCAGCTCCCGATCTGGATCGCGCGCCTCGCCTTCGAGGGGCGCAGACTGTGGCACGACCCGCGCAAGCGCGAATGCTCCCTCGCGTCCGTGACCTCGATCCACTTCGATGGGGACGAGTACACGGGCATCACCTTCCACGAACCGGTCGCCGACCTGCTGCCCGGCGCGAGCGGGGTGGCCGGCGCGTGACGACTAGGGCCAGGATCTCGGGGAGCGCCGACGCGGTGATCAGGCTCTCGACGCGTCCCGCGGATGCGGGTTCGACCCGCCGCAGACCCGTCGACGGGTTCTCGCGCGGCAGCGCGCGGGACACATCGCGCGGCGGCGGACTTTTCACCAGGGCCATGGATGGCCCCGCGACTCGCTCGCTGCGGGCGCTCGTCGTCGCCGTCGCGTGCCTGCTGGCGCTCGCGCTCGCGGGCGGCTGCGCATCGGACTCCGGCAACGGAGATGTCGTTGACCAGGGCTACCAGTCAGGAGACGGATCCATCCGCACCTGGTCGCCCGCGGAGCGCGGCCAGGCGGTGCGGCTACACGGCACCGATTTCGCGGGCGCTCCCGTCGATACCGGCGCGTGGGCCGGGGACGTCGTGGTAGTGAACACCTGGTACGCGGCCTGCCCGCCGTGCCGCAAGGAGGCGCCCGGTCTCGTCGAGGTCGCAGCGCAGTACGAGGGCAAGGCACACCTGGTCGGGCTGAATTCGACCGACGATGCGGGCGCTGCGGCGGCGTTCCAGCGCACGTTCTCCGTGACGTATCCGTCGATTCAGGACTCGGACGGCTCGGTAACCTCGGCCCTGCAGGGCGTCGTCCCCATCCAGGCGGTCCCCACCACCATCGTGCTCGACACCCAGGGACGGGTCGCCGCCCGCGTGCTGGGCGAGGCCTCGCAGGCGACCCTTGCCACGCTGATCGATGACGTGCTCGCGGAGGCGGCCGGGTGACCATCCTCGCCGAGGCCGGCAACTCCTGGGGCACGGCGGTCTTCTCCGGGCCGGTACTGCTCGCGATCCCCATCGCGCTGCTCGCCGGCCTCATCTCGTTCGCGTCGCCATGCGTCCTGCCGCTCGTGCCGGGGTACCTCAGTTACGTGACCTCGCTCGCCGCGACGGATCGCGCCGCGCAGCCCGTTGGAACGGTCGCGGCGATGATGGCGGTCGGCTCGTCCTCACCACCGCCCTCACCGCGCGCCGACCGTCGCCGTCTCGGCCTGGGGGTGGCCCTCTTCATTGCGGGATTCTCGCTCGTTTTCCTCGCGCTCGGCGTGTTCTTCGGCACGGTCGGACACTTCCTCGTGCAGTGGGACACTCTTGTTCAGCGCGCGCTCGGCGTGATCGTCATCGTGATGGGACTCGCATTCGTGGGGCTCGTGCCCGCCCTGCAGCGAGAGGCTAGATTCCGGCTGCCGGAGTCGACCGGTGTCTGGGGGGCGCCGCTGCTGGGCATCGCTTTCGGCCTGGGCTGGACGCCCTGCATGGGACCGACCCTCACCGCGATCAACGCGCTCGCGCTCGACGGGGGCTCGCCAGCGCGCGGCGGCGTCCTCGCGCTCGCATACTGCCTTGGGCTGGGCATCCCGTTCGTGATCGTCGCCCTCGGCCTGGGGTCGTCCGCTCGCCTCATGGCATTCCTGCGGCGTCATCGCCTCGCCACCTCGCGCATCGGTGGCGGGCTGCTGATTCTCCTCGGGGCGTTGATGCTCACCGGCGTGTGGAGCAGCCTCGCATCGCACCTGCAACTGTGGATCTCCGGATTCGAGACGGTCCTGTGAGCGAATCGACCGTGGTCGCGGGACTCGGCTGGCGCGGCTGGCTGAGGTTCATCTGGCGGCAGCTCACGTCGATGCGCGTGGCACTCATGCTGCTGATGCTGCTGGCCGTCGCGGCGATTCCCGGCTCGATCATCCCGCAGCGGATGGCTAACCCGACTGGCTACCAGCGGTATCTGCAGGATCACCCCGACCGAGTCGATCTCCTCAATCGACTGCAACTGTTCGACGTGTACACCTCGGTGTGGTTCTCGGCGATCTACCTGTTGCTGTTCATCTCGCTGATCGGCTGCATCATCCCGCGCATTCGCGTGCATGCGCGCGCGCTACGCCAGGCCCCGCCGCGCGCACCGCGCAATTTCGAGCGCATGCCGGTCCATGTCGCCTCGGCTGGCGTCAGCGTCGACGTGGACGAGGCCTCCGCCCGAGCGCTACGCTTCCTGCGCCGCCCGCGCCTCACCGGCCGATTCCGCACCGCAATCTCGAACCAGGAAGGCGCGATCGTGGTGGGCGGCGAGTCCGGCTACCTGCGTGAGACCGGCAACCTGCTCTTCCACGTCGCGCTGGTCGGCATCCTCATCTCGGTCGCGCTGGGGCAGCTGTTTCACTACCGCGGCCAGGTGATCCTCGTCCAGGGCAAGGGTTTCGCCAACGCCCAGGTGGACTACGACACGTTCGAATCGGGAGCCTGGTTCGACCCGGCGTCTATGAGCTCGTTCAACATGACGCTCGACGACTTCGACGCGCAGTTCCGCACCTCGGATGCGCAAGCGCAGGACTTCACTGCGCACGTCACGATCACCCGCGACGGCGCGCCCGCCCAGAAGCAGATCAAGGTCAACCATCCCCTCAACATCGACGGCGCCAAGATCTATCTCCAGGGCAACGGGTACGCCCCCGAGGTGAGCGTGACGGACGCGGACGGAAACGTGGCGTTCGCCGGGGCCATTCCCTTCATCTCGAGGGACAGCGTCTACACCTCGCAGGGCACGATCAAGGTTCCGGACGTGACCTCGGGCGAACAGTTCGGTCTGGTCGGCTACCTGCTGCCCACCGCGGACCAGACCGAATCTGGCGCGTGGCGCTCGCTTTTCCCCGAGTTGCTGGACCCCGCGCTGGTGCTCACCGTCTGGCGCGGCGATCTGGGCCTCGACGACGGAATCCCGCAGAACGTGTACCAGCTCGACACCGCGAGCATGACTCAGTCTCTCGACGGGGCAAATCCGGTCACGCTCGTCGTACGACCGGGGCAGACCGTGGACCTGCCCGATGGGCTCGGCCAATTCACGTTCGAGGGCGTGAAGCGTTTCGTGGCGCTCGATCTGCGTCACGATCCATCGCTGACCTACGTACTTGTATCCGCGCTCGCAGCGGTCGCCGGACTCGGGCTATCCCTCTTCATCCCCCGCCGGCGCATGTGGGTCCGGATCACGGCCGATTCGATCGAGGCCGCCGGCATATCGAGAACCGATGACGGCGGGCTGGAACGTGCGGTACGCTCACTGGCGGAAGCCGCCGCCCCGCTCGCGCCCGACTCCGCGGATCCCAAGCAGCCGAAGAACAGCAATCTGGAGGGACAATGACGATCGCTGAAGTCAGCGATGTCCTCGTGTGGGGCACCGCGACGGCGTATCTGATCGCGATGATCTTGTTCACGGTCAACCTCGTCTCCGGACGCGGGGCGCTCGCCGACAGCACAACGGAGGCGCAGGTCAAGACGAGCGACCGGCGACGCGCGAAGTCGCTGGGAATGGCGCGTTCCGTCGTGCAGCTCGGCGTGCTGCTGCAGCTCGCCGCGATTATCACTCGCGGCATCGCCGCGGGCCGGGCGCCGTGGGCAAACATGTACGAGTTCACTCTCGTCGGCTCCTTCGTCGCCATCGTGGCCTTCCTCATCGTCGCGTACTGGAAAGGCGTCTGGTTCATCGGGGCCCCCGTGACGGGCATCGCCACAGCCTTCCTCGGTGTGGGGCTGACGCAGTGGCATGTGGTCGCAGACGGCGTTCAGCCGGCGTTGCAGAGCTACTGGCTGATCCTGCACGTCGGTATCGCCGTGTCCGGTGCCGGAATCTTCACGGTCGGCATGGTGCTCACCGTCCTGCAACTGCTCCGGGACTCGTACGACCGCGCGTTCGAGGCCGCGAGCGCTGGACAGGCGCCCCGCGAGGCTGAGGTCATCGCCGCAGGAAGCGCCGCCGCTGGGAGCACGTGGGATGACAAGCCATCGCGTCTCGTAACCGTCCAGATCGAGGACGAGGCGCCCGCCGTACCCGCGAACGCCGGCATCCTGCGCTGGCGCTGGCTGAGCGCGCTGCCCAGCCCGTCGACGCTCGAGGTGACGAGCTTCCGCGTCAACTCCATCGCCTTCGTGCTGTGGACCTTCGTGCTCATCACCGGCGCAGTATGGGCGGAGGACGCCTGGGGACGCTACTGGCAGTGGGACCCCAAGGAGGTCTGGTCGTTCGTCGTCTGGGTCGTCTACGCCGCCTACCTGCACGCCCGCGCCACCAACCGGTGGACCGGGCGCCGCGCCGCGTACCTGGTCATCGCTGGCTACGCGTGCCTCATCTTCAACTTCACGGGCGTGAACCTGCTGTTCAACGGAAAGCACTCGTACTCGGGACTGTGATCCCGGGAGAGGCGTAGTGAGTATGTCACTCGGTATTCAGGTTTCGAACCTGAGCAAATCCTTCGGGCGGGTGCACGCCGTCGACGATCTCAGCTTCGTGGTCGAGCCCGGTCGTGTCACCGGTTTCCTCGGCCCCAATGGCGCGGGCAAGACGACGACCCTGCGGATGCTACTCGGCCTGGCACGCGCGAACAGCGGAACCGCGACCTTCGACGGTCGTCGCTACACCGACTTCCGTCAGCCTGCCCGGCACATCGGGGCGGCGCTCGAGGCATCGTCCTTCCACCCCGGGCGAACCGCCCGTGACCACCTGCGGCTCTTCGCGCCCGCCGCTGGGGCCGGCGATGCACGCTGCGACGAATTGCTCAGCTTCCTGGGACTCGAGGACGCCGCGAATCGCCGCGTCCAGGGATTCTCGACTGGAATGCGCCAGCGGCTGTCGCTCGCCACGGCGCTCCTCGGCGATCCCGAGGTGCTGATCCTGGACGAGCCCACCAATGGGCTAGACCCGGAAGGCATCGCGTGGCTGCGGACGTTCCTGCGGAACTACGCCGAATCCGGCAGGACGGTGCTCGTCTCGAGCCACGTACTGTCGGAGGTCCAGCAGTCCGTTGATGACGTCGTCATCATCGCTCGCGGGCGACTCGTCCACGAATCCGCGCTACGCGAACTCCACGCCCTCGCTGAGCCCGCCGCGGTGGTCTCCGGCCCGGATCCCGATGCGCTGCGAGCCGCCCTGCAGGCGACGGGCTGGCCGGTGACCGACGAAGGAGCGGGCACCTTCCGCATCGCGGGGGTGCGAGCCAGCGAGGTCGGACACGCGCTATATGCCGCGCGCGTCGAGATCCACCGCCTCGAGGATGACGCGCCCTCGCTGGAAGAGACGTTCCTCCGGCTCGTGGATGGGCCGCCACAGTCCCATCATCACCCCGCAACTGCACAAGACGGGAGGGCCGGAGAGTGATCGCCTCAGTCCGCATGGAGATCGCCAAGTTCTTCTCGACGCGCATGTGGTGGGTGCTGCTCGCCTCGATGGCGGCCTACATGGTATTCCTGTCCGGGGTCATGGCCTATAGCTTCGTCACCGACACCACGGGCGAGCTCGGGGCGCTCACCGACATCCAGATCGTCAAGACGGTCTACACGATCGCCGTCTCGCTGGGCTACGTGTTCCCGGTGCTCGTCGGCGCGCTTGCCGTCACCGCCGAGTTCCGGCACAAGACGATCGTTCCCACGCTGCTGTTCTACCCGAGCAGAGGGCGATTCGCGGCGAGCAAGCTCGTCGCCGCGATCCCGATGGGCGTCATCTTCGGCGTATGCGGAATCCTCGCGGGGGTTGCCGCGGGCGCTGGCGTGCTGGAGATCCTCGGCCACGATTCGATGCTCGGCTCCGGCGAGGTATGGCGGTCGATCTCCCTGGGCGTACTGGCGCTGACGATCTGGACGGTCGTGGGCGTGGGACTCGGCCTGACGCTCACGAACCAGGCCGTCGTGGTCGTGGTCGTGCTGGCCTTCACTCAATTCGTCGAGCCCATCCTGCGCATAGCCCTGCCCGCAGCAATGCCGCGAGCGGGCGGAGACATCGCCGCCTACCTGCCGGGCGCTGCGGGCGAGGCGCTCACCCAGGGCAGTGTGTACAACGCCATCTCCGGCGGGGGACTACTGCCCTGGTGGGCCGGGGCGCTCGTCCTGACCGGCTACGGCGTCGCGCTCGCCGCCATCGGCCGAGCCACCACCCTGCGGAAGGACATCGCGTGAGCGCCGCTCACGCGCACGCTCACGCCGCATCGACGGGACGCGGATCGATCCGCATCATCCTGGCGGTCCTCATCCCCGTCGTCCTGGCGACCGTGGTGGGGATGGCCGCCCTGTGGCCCGACTCCGACAAGCTACCGGACCCACTGCCGGTCACCGATCCGAACGCAACCATCCTGCACGCCGAGATCGTCGGCGTGGATCCCGTCGAGGACGCCGTCATCACCATCCGCGTGACCGGGATTCCGAACGAGGCCAGAGCGCGGCTCACCGCCAACGGCGATCCGATCCCAGAGGTGGGAGACGAAGCGACCGTCCACCTGCCATACGAGGAAGTCGCCGCCGGGGTCAAGGTGGGGGCCCAGATCCGTGTCGTCTATCTGCCCTATGCCATCGGGGTGGACGACGGCTCAGGCGAGGATGCCAGTCCTTACATCTTCATGGACTACGAGCGCAGCGCCCCCATCCTCGCTCTCGCGATCCTCTACGCGGTCCTCGTGTTCCTGGTCGCCCGCTGGCGGGGCGTATCCGCCTTCGTCGGCCTGCTGCTCTCGGTGGGAGTGCTCGGATACTTCACGATCCCGGCGCTGTTGGCGGGCGGACCCCCGATGCCGATCGCTCTGGTCAGCGCCGTGGCCATCATGTTCGTCTCGCTGTACGTCGCGCACGGCGTATCGGTGAGGACCTCGACCGCCCTGCTCGGCACCATCGCCGGGTTGTCGCTCACCACCGGCATTGCGATGTGGGCGACGAACGCCGCACAACTGTCCGGCATGACGTCGGAGGAGGCGATCTCCCTGCCGCTGTACGTGCCGAACCTCGACCTGCGCGGACTGGTCATGTGCGGCATCGTGCTCGCGGGGCTCGGCGTGCTCAACGATGTCACCGTGACCCAGGCCTCGGCCGTGTGGGAGATGCGCGAACTGGCCCCGCACGCGAGCCGCCTCACCATCATGCGCGGCGCCCTGCGAGTGGGCCGCGACCACATCGCCTCCACGGTCTACACGATCGTGTTCGCGTACCTCGGCGCCTCGCTGCCACTATTCATGCTGATTCTGATGCAGCAGCAGGCGATCGGCACGGCACTGACATCCGGTGCGGTGGCCGAGGAGGTGGTGCGCACGCTCGTCAGCTCCATCGGGCTGGTGCTCGCCATCCCTATCACGACCGCGATTGCCGCCGCCATGGCGCCCGGCGCGCGGGACGACGGTACGCCGGGCGAGATTGAGCGCGGCCGTCACGCGCCTACGGCCGAGGAGACCGGCTCCCAAGCTCCGTCGCGATTCCCCCGGCACGCTATCCACGATGCAGCGGTGTCCGCGGACTACTTGGACGAGCCGGAGGAGGCCTCGCCTTCGCCCGGGTCGTCGGACGATTCGGACTCCTCAGGCCCGTCTTCGCCCTCGCCTGCTTCCTGACCATAGGTTGCCCGACGCGTTCGATTCTCCAGGAATCGAAGGAAATCTGGGTCGTCGTCGGGGGCAATCGGGGCCGGCCGCTTGGCGTTGCGACTGACGATCAGCCACAGGATGGGGCCCATGAGCGGCAGGAGGATGATCAACACCATCCAGAGCCAGCGGGGCGCGCCGACGAGCCGGTAGCGCGGGCTTGAGTAGCAATCGGCAGCCGCAAACACGGTCAGTCCGATCGCGGCGAGAGTCAGCAGGGCGCGGGGCATCTTCCTAGCGTAGTGCGCCAGAGCCGTTACCCTGGAATGCGTGCCCTTCGTCTTGTACTCCGCCTACCGGATCGCGCTGGTTTTCATCTCGGTCATCGTCCTGTATCAGTTCGGGATGCGAGGCTGGCTGCTGTGGGTGTGGGCCGTCGTGCTCGCTCTCTTGATCTCGTACGCGGTCCTGGGCCGGCCGCGCGAGCAGGCCTCTCAGTATCTGGCACAGCGTCGCCAGCGGAGAAAGGCTGGGCACCGCTTCAGCGAGAAGGACGAGTCCTACTTCGCGGAGGAGGACGAGGCCATCGAGCGTTCCGCCACCATCGAGTTGGCGAAGCAGGACGTGCCGACCAAGGACGCGGCCGAAGGACTAGGCGGCGAGGAGCAGGCCGAGGCTGAATAGGGCGGCGTAGGCGAGTTCGTAGATGCCGGTCCCCCCCAGCACCAGGATGAGCGCGCGGCCCCACGCACCCGCCATTACCGGGATCGACAAGACAACCGCGGGAGCGAGCAGCACCAGGCTGATGAGCGACCATCCGGACGTGAGTGGGGCCGCGGCCACGGCGATGAGTAGCGGTAGCCACAGCATCGCCACGAACGCCCTGCGGGCGCGGCGCTCGCCCAGCCGCACAGCAAGCGTGCGCTTCCCGGCGGTGAAGTCCGTGGCGATGTCGCGAATATTGTTAACCATCAGGAGTGCACAAGCCAATAGGCCGATGGCGACGGCCCCGAGCACGCCCGCAAATGAGACTGCGTGGACCTGGGTATACATCGTCCCGAGCACGGCGACGAGCCCGAAGAACACGAACACCCCCACTTCACCGAGCCCGCGATAGCCGTAGGGATTGCGGCCTCCCGTGTAGTACCACGCTGCGAGCACCGCAGCGACGCCGACCGCGAGCAACCACCAGATCCCGCTGACCGTGATGAGCGCCAGGCCGAACAGCGCGCCCAGACCCAGCCAGGCGAACGCCATGAACTTGACCGAACGGGCGCTCGTCGCGCCCGACGCGACCAGGCGGGTGGGCCCCACCCGATCCAGGTCCGTTCCGCGCACCCCATCGGAGTAGTCGTTGGCGAAGTTCACGCCGATCTGCAGGCTCAGTGCGACTCCGAGCGCCAGGAGCGCCGCGCCGAGGTGGGCCTCACTATGGAACTCGGCGGCGGCTGTGCCCACCAGCACCGGTGCCGCGGCGGCGGGCAGCGTGCGCGGCCGGGCGCCGCTAAGCCATTCGGATGCGGTGGCCATGAGCCCTCCTGATAATGGTCGTCGCGTACGTTGGAGTGTCAGCCTTGCGGTGCCGCTTGGAGTAGCGTCGCGAGCGCGGCCTGGTCGACCTTGCCGAGGTCGCCACGGGGCAGGGATGCGACCGTGAAAACCTCTGCTGGGGCCGCCGCTCGGCCCAACTCCCGGGCTATGGCGGTGCGCAGAGCGAGAACCCTCTCGGTGGACCATCGTACTGGCGACGTCGGAACGTCCTCGCCAGCGGTCGGGGTGACGGCGGCCACGACGCGCTCGCCCCACTCCCGGTCCGGCAAGCCGAGCACGTGAACCTCGTATCCGGGCGCCCCGTCCCCGAGCGCCTCACTCTTGGGAGCCAGCGCGCACCGGACCGCCGCCGCGATCGCCTCCGGGTCGACCTTCACCCCGCCGGTGTTGATGATACGGTCCGCGCGGCCGGTGACGCGCAACAGGCCGTGGTCGATGAAGCCGAGGTCGTTCGTCACCCACCAGCCGTCAGCGGTCAGGTGCTGGTTGGTGGCGGCCTCGTCGAGGTTGCCCTCGGCATCGAGATAGCCATCGGCCAGGACCGGCCCTCGGACCCGGATTCTGCCAGCGGGGTCGATCGAAAGCTCGACTCCGTCGAGCGCCCGCCCGTCGTAGACGCAGCCGCCGCAGGTCTCCGTCATCCCGTAGGTCGTCACGGCATTCACTCCGGCCAGGCGTGCCTCGGTCAGGAGTTCCGGGTCCGTTGCCGCCCCGCCGACGAGCACCGCGTCGAAGCGCGCGAGCGCTGCGGTTCCCTCGTCGTGCGCAAGGAGTCGGGTCAGTTGCGTAGGGACGATCGAGGTGTACCGGCGCCCCGGGCCGAGTTCGCGGGCGGTGTTGGCGAAGGCCTGCGGCGCGAACCCATCGTCCAACGGCTGGGTCACGACATTCGTGCCCGCCAGTACCGCTCGGATCAGCACCTGAATGCCGGCGATATGACTTGTCGGCAGGCACAACAGCCAGTTCCCCGGCCCGCCCAGGCGCCTGTGGGTTGCGGCGGCGGATGCCTGCAGTGCCACGCGTGAGAGCCGAACGCGCCGCGACCCGCCTGACGAACCCGAGGTACCGACCACGAGGTGATCGACTTCGCCGGCAACTAGGGCACGGACTTCCGACTCGACGGGTTGTGCGCCGGAGGTAGCTGCGGACGGTCGGGAGTGGGGCACCAGATCATCGTAGGACAAACGTCGTGTGCGGGTTCCCGGTTCGCGTGCGCCCGCCGCAGTCCCCGCAGTCGAACCGCAAACCCGCACACGATGAGGGGCTGGCGAAGTCGCAACTCAGCCACGCATCAAGCAGCACCGAGCAACTCCGAGACGGTGACCAGATCCAGCCCGCTTTCGCTGATCGGTCGCCTGGGCCAGAGTCATCCGTCCCATGTCGGAATGGTCCCAGGTGTGGATGCCGATCTCGTGCGTGCCGACCGCGTCAGCGAGTATCTGCCAGTTCTGCTCCAGGCTGTTCCCTTGAACGAAGAAGGTTGCGTTAGCGTCGGCTGCGCTGAGCGCGTCGAGTACCCGCGGCGTCCAATCGCCTGCGGGAACGTCATCGAACGTCAATGCCACCTTCGCGACGTCGGGTCCGCCCCATACGACCGAGATTTGGTTGTGGCGAGGCGGTGTCACTCGCCCCGCGTGGATGGTCGCCGCGTAACTGTTGTAGAAGTCCAGGTGCCCCCGTGACGCGAGTGCCGCAACCTCGGTTTCCCCTGCTGCTCCTGCGGCGAAGCCAGCCACGGCTGCGCTGCTCAAGGCAAGGAACCCTCTTCGGCTTACTCGTATCACTGTGCTCCCTAACATTCCTAGCAGTCAGTCCTGCTGTCGCCTGCACCTGATGCGCGCGGGGAAGATCTGACTGCCACCGTATAGACGCCCCGCGGTGTCGATTTCCGAGGACGAGGCGAAAGCCGGTGCGGCGTCATGATGTGCCTCACAGACAAGGGCGCAAGAATCATCCTGACGTGGCTCAACCCTCTGAGAAGGCTCTACCAGTTCTGCCGGGTCGTCCACGACCCCGCTTCTTCAAAGCCGCGATCTCACATCCTGCCTCGGCTTCCGCGTCGCGATGGAATCGCAGCATTCCCATCTCTCATCCATTTGGCGTGTCCTCGGGCGCGGCTCACCACCTAAGCCTAGGCCGAGCCCTAGGCTGTAACGTGGTCGGCGAACATTGGCTTGAGGGAGAACTAACGTGGATCGGCGCCACTTCAATACTGCGAAACTCACTGCCGCGGCAACCGGACTGACGGCCTGCGCCGCGCTCCTGCTGGCCGGTTGCGGTAAGCCCGCAACCCCCGAACCGGTGTCGGTGAGCGTCCTGCCACCCGCCGTCGCGACTCGCGTCCCGGCGCCTGAGCCGGTCAGGGAACTCGTCTGGCCGCTCACGGGCGTTCCCACGGACAAGGTGGCGAAGCGTCCTGCGCTGTCGATCAAGATCGAGAACTCGCCATCGGCACGCCCGCAGATCGGCATCGATCAAGCGGACATCGTGTACGAGGAGGTCGTCGAGGGCGGCATCACTCGCTTCATCGCGGTCTTCCAGTCCAAGAACCCGAAGCAGGTCGCGCCTGTGCGCTCGGTGCGGCCCATGGACGCGAATATCGTGGCGCCTCTCGGCGGTCTGCTCGCGTACTCGGGCGGTCAGCGCGCCTTCCTCGGCCTGGCGCCGGCAGCGGGACTGCAGGTGATCAGCATGGACCGGGGCGACGCCGGATTCTCCCGCATGCCAGGGCGTGCCGCCCCCCACAACGTGCTCGGCGACACGACCGCGTTCTGGAAGCAGGCCAAGGGCGATCACAAGAAGCTGCCGGATCCGGCCTTCGAGTACGCCTCCAGTGCGGAGGAGTCGACGGCTGCCACCGCGGGCAGTCCCATTGACGAACTCTCGGTGCAGATGTCCCAGGGCTTCAATCCGCGCTGGAAGTGGGACGAGGGCAAGTTCCTCCGCTCCGAGGGGTCGACCCCCGCGACAGTGGCGGACGGCACGCGCCTGAGCGCCGCCAACGTGGTGGTGCTCAAGGTGAAGCTCGAGACCACCAAGTACCGCGATCCCGCCGGCACGGCGGTGCCGGAGACCATCGTCATCGGCTCCGGTAAGGGACTCGTCATCAGCGCGGGCAAGGCGATCGAGGTCGAGTGGAAGAAGAAGGACACCGCCTCACCGGTCATCCTGACAGCCAACGGCGAGGACGTGGAGCTCGCACCCGGAAACACCTGGGTGGAACTGATGCCGAACTCGCAGTCGTGGTCCAAGAACTGACTCCCGCGCGTGAACTGACGCGCGCAAGCCGATGATTATCGCCGGGGCATGAACGACGCGAGCGAGCAGTTCCGCGACGTTTCGAATCGACTCGCCAAGGGCGTCGCGGTCGTTACCGCGCGCCATCGCGGGCTGGACGTGGCCCGCACGGTGACCGACGTCATCGCCGTGTCCTGGGATCCACCGACCGTGCTCGTCTCCTTGTATTCCCTCGGTCGAATGGCCGAAGCCGTCGAGGACGCCGATTCCTGGGCCCTCAGCTTCCTCTCGGCGTCCCAGCGGGGCATCGCGCAGTGGCTTTCTGAACCCGGCACGCCGCTGATCGGCCTGCTCGATTCGGTACCGCACCACCGGCGCGCTCCGGAAGGCCCCGCGCTGATCGACGGGGCACTCGCCTGGGTGGTCGCTCGCACCTCGGATTCATTCGAGGTGGCGACTCACGTCCTCACCGCCGGGGCCGTCACCTGGATGGGAGCCAACGCGGAGGCCGGCGCTGAGCCCCTGATCCGGCAATTCGGCCAGTACATCCAGAGTTAACCCGCGGACGCGGCGGTCCCGCACCGGTCCTGTTCGGGGCGTAGCGGGAGGTTCGGCTGCGGAATTCGCGCGCACGCGGCCTCGGTCCGTCCGAACTCGTCCCGCCAGCCCGACCGGAAACCAGCCTCGCTCGATCCGTGGCGCATCCCTGGCGAAGGCGCCAGTGGCCCCGCTAAATCCAGGAAGCCGACCACATGTGGACCAGCCAGAAGAGGTACGGCACCGGCATGCCCGTCCACAGCGGCAGGAAGAACACGGACACGGCCACAATCGCGGCAATGATCGCCGCAACCGCCCACGTGGTGTTCCGTCGCCCACGCCTGGACCTTCGGACGAGGCGACGCGCGGCCAGTTTCGCGCGCGTGAGTTCGCCGTCCTCGTTCGCCCGTTCCACGAGCGAGGCGGACACCTCGGTCCGTTCGAGAAGCACCGCTGCTGCGTAGGCGACCGCGAGTGCCACGAACGGGCTGAGCACGACCATGTAGAAGTTGAAGATCGTGCGGTGGGCGAAGAACAGCCACGGCACCCACGCGCCGAAGTAACCCGCGATGACGGCCCCGGCCCGCCAGTCGTGGCGCGTGACCAGCCGCCACAGCGCGAAGATCATGGCCGCTGTCCCCACCCACCAGAGCACCGGATTGCCCAGCGCGGTGATCGCCTCGATGCACTTGTCGTCACCGAAGCACGAGATATCAGTGTCCTCCCAGAAGAAGGACGTCGGGCGGTACTGGATGGGCCAGAGCCACGGATTCGACATGTACTGGTGCGCCGAGTCGAGGTGCGAGTGGAACTCCAGCATCGTCGAGTGGTAATGGATGAACGACCGCGCGCCGTCCCACCAGCCGTGCAGCGCATCCGGCAGCAGGCTCGGATACGCCTCGGGGTGGCCGGCCGCCCAGGTGCGCCCCCATGCGCCCAGATGCGTGAACCATTTCCACCACGTCGCGACGTATACGACGACGGCGAGCAGTCCCAGTGGTACCGCCCGGGCGACGTCGCGCAGCAGCCAGTCGCGCACCCAGGGCAGGGGAGAGGACGAGTCCCCCGTCGCCGGGTCATCGTGATCGGTGTCGGGGTTGTCGCCGCTCTCGGCGGGGAACTCGTCGCTGGCTGTCGCCGCGAGGGCTGCGGCATCGGTCGCCGTGTCATCGAGGGCGGCGGAGGACTCGTCCTTCTTGGAAACCGGAACCGCGCGGCCGCCACTGGGGCGAGGCCCAATCCCGCTGCGCGCGATCGCCCGGCGCGCCGAGAGATCCCAGCAGACCATCAGCGCGCCGAACGCGATGACGAAGTACAGGCCGGACCACTTGGTGCCCATGGCAAGTCCCAGCGCGACGACGGTCCCGATGCGCCACCATCGGATGCCGGTGCGCAGGCGTATCGGGGGGCGGCCCTCGTCCGCGGCGCGTGCGGCCGCTAGGGCGAGGCGGCGGCGCGAATCGGTGCGATCGGCCACGACGCAGCCGAACGCGACGACAACGAAGAACATGAGCACGCCGTCCAGCAGCGCGATCCGGGACATCACGATGCCGAGGCCGTCAATGGCGAGCAGCCCGCCGGCCAGCGCCCCCAGCCTGGTGGAGGACAGCAGGCGGCGCGCGGTGCGCGCCAGGATCAGGATCGCGATCGTGCCGAGGAGCGCCGTCGCGATACGCCACGCCCACGGGTTCTCAACGCCGCCCAGCTTGATGCCCAGCCCGATGATCCACTTGCCGACCGGCGGATGAACCGTGTAGGCGGCCTTCTCGCTGTACAGGTCGGGGCTCCCGGCCGCGAACTGGTCGTCGATCTTCTCGGGCCACTGCGCGTCGTAGCCGAGCTCCCAGTAGGTGTAGGCGTCCTTAACGTAGTACGTCTCATCGAAGGCCAGGGTGCTCGGATGATTCAGCCCGATCAGCCGGATGAGGCCGCCGATGGCCGTCACGATCAGGGGCAGCAGCCACCCGCGATCGCGGAGGTTCAGTTCGCGGTGGCTGAACAGCAGCGCACGGAACTCGTCCAGGTGGCCGAGGCGGCCCTGCGCTGCTGTGCTCACGTAACGCAATGCTACCTATGACACGCTGTGACGTATGGCTGAAGCACGAATCGTCCTGGCGGCGACGCCCATCGGCAACTCTCGCGACGCATCCGCCCGCCTGGTGGAACTGCTCGCGACCGCCGACGTGATCGCCGCGGAGGACACTCGCAAGGTGCGCGATCTGGCCCGGCGCCTGGGTGTGGCGATGCAGGCCGAACTCATCTCCCATCACGAGCACAACGAGCGCGACCGAGTCGATGCGCTCCTGGACTCCGCGGAGGCGGGCAAGCTCGTGGTCGTCGTCTCGGACGCCGGTATGCCCACGGTGTCGGACCCGGGTTTCCCGCTGGTCGCGGAAGCGGCGCGGCGCGGAGTCGCCCTGACTGTGGCACCCGGCCCCTCGGCCGTGCTGACCGCGCTCGCGCTGTCAGGGCTGCCCACGGACCGGTTCACGTTCGAGGGATTCCTGCCGCGCAAGGAGGGCGATCGGCGCAAACTCCTGGCGGCGCTCGCGGACGAGGCACGAACCATGGTGTTCTTCGAATCGCCGCATCGCATCGACAAGTCGCTGGCCGACATGGCGGCTGCGTTCGGGGCGGATCGGGCTGCTGCCGTCTGCCGGGAACTCACCAAGACGTACGAGGAAGTGCTGCGCGGGGAAATCGGCGCACTGGTCAAAGACGTGGGGACGCCCCGCGGCGAGTACGTGATCGTGGTCAGCGGTGCGACTCGCGAGCAGACCGTGGACCTGGAGCAACTGGCCCGGCGCGTGCTCGACCTCGTCGCGGACGGGGTGCGGCTCAAGGAGGCGGCGTCCGCTGTGGCCGAGGCCGCCGGTGCGGCCAAGCGGGACGTGTACGAGGCCGCGCTCGCGGCACGCGGCGGCTCGCGCTGATCGCCGCTCGCTCGACCGCGCTAGAACACCGGATGTGGTTGCCGGGCACCGCCAATATCGGGTGTCCCACAACCACAACTGGTGTCGGCTTCGTATCAGACACCTCGCATTCGGTCGCTGGTGGTCCATTTTCCGAAACCCGTTCTCACTCACTGAGATGCGCGCATTACCATGGGAGGCATGGCTGAGCCCTCCTGTTTCTATCTCACTACGCCCATCTACTACGTCAACGACGCACCGCACATCGGCCACGCATATACGACCGTTGCGGCGGACATCCTCACGCGCTGGCACCGCCAGCGCCAGCAGGACGTCTGGTTCCTGACCGGAACCGACGAGCACGGCGAGAAGGTCATGCGCACCGCGCAGGCGCAGGGCGTCGCGCCGCAGCAGTGGGCGGACCGGCTGGTGGGCGAGGAGTGGCGGCCGCTGCTCGACCTACTCGAGATCAAGAACGACGACTTCATCCGCACCACGGACGAGCGCCACGTCGTCGCGGTGCAGCGATTCATCCAGCGCCTGTATGACGAGGGGCAGATCTACAAGGGCAACTTCGAGGGCCCGTACTGCGTCGCCTGCGAGGAGTACAAACTCCCCGGCGATCTGATCGAGGGCACGGGCGACCAGGAGGGTCAACTGCTCTGCAAGATCCATGGGCGTCCCGTCGAACTGCTCTCCGAGGAGAACTACTTCTTCCCGCTCAGCCAGTATGGAGATCGCCTGCTCGCGCTGTACGAGGAACACCCCGAGTTCGTGCAGCCCGCGTCGGCGCGCAACGAGGTCATCGGGTTCGTCCGCCAGGGCCTGCGCGATCTGTCCATCTCGCGCTCGTCCTTCGACTGGGGCATCGAGCTACCGTGGGACTCCGGCCACGTCCTGTACGTATGGTTCGACGCGCTGCTGAACTACGCGACCGCCATCGGGCTCGAGGACGCCGACAAGCAGGCCGAGTTCGAGCGCATCTGGCCCGCGAGCGTGCACCTCGTCGGCAAGGACATCCTCCGATTCCACGCCGTCATCTGGCCGGCGATGCTGATGGCCGCCGGGCTACCCCTGCCCGAGACGGTGTTCGCGCACGGCTGGCTGCTGGTCGGCGGCGAGAAGATGTCCAAGACCAAACTCACCGGCATCCACCCGCGAGAAATCGTCGAGGTTTTCGGAGCGGACGCCTTCCGTTACTACTTCACCCGCGCCGTGCAGTTCGGCAACGACGGGTCGTTCTCGTGGGAGGACCTCTCGGCGCGCTACAACGCGGAACTCGCCAACGGCCTCGGCAACCTCGCCTCCCGTGTGACGGCCATGATCGGCAAGTACTTCGGCGGCGCGCTGCCTTCAGTAGGCGGGCTGACGGATGCCGAAGCGGGGCTCGAAGCCGTCGCTGCCAAGGCGCTGGCGGACGCTGAGGCCGCAATCGACCGAATCAGCACGACCGACGCGGTGTCCGCCGTGTGGACGCTGGTCGATGCTACCAACCAGTACCTGACCGAGCAGGAGCCGTGGAAGGTCGCGAAGCTCCCGGGCGAGACGGACGAGTCCGGCGCTGGCGTGCAGGGCGGTCGGCTCGCCACCATCCTGGTGACTGCGGCCGAGGCGCTACGCGCGCTCAGCGTGCTGCTGAACCCTGTCATTCCTACCGCCTCCGCCGCCCTCTGGGAGAGCCTCGGCGCGGACGGCGACCTCGCTGCCGCACCGCTCGCCAGCGCCGGATCGTTTGGGCATCTCGCGGCGGGAACCACGGTGACCAAGGGCGCGGCGCTGTTCCCGCGGATCGAGGAAGAGTAGGCCGCAAGTGGGAAACCGCGACCGCTCGTGGCCCGCGCCGCCGGAGCCGCTGCCGGGCAGGATCGTCGATAACCACACCCATCTCGATTTCGTCGACGACATCCTCGAGCCCGGCGTGCCTGTGCCGACGATCGCCGAGCACCTGGAGGCCGCGGCATCGGTGGGCGTGGACCGGATCGTGCAGATCGGATGCGACCTGCCCGCCGCCCGCACCACGGTCAAGTGGTGCGGGCAGTATCCCATTCTTGGCGGCATCGCGATCCACCCCAACGAGGCCGTGCTGCACGCGGGCGTGCGTGAGGTCGGGCCCGACGGTCTTGAGCCTCGCCCGCAGGCGCATCACCGGATAGCCCTGCGCGATGCGATCGCCGAGATCGCGGACCTGGCGCGCGGCTGCGATGCCATTCGCGTCATCGGCGAAACGGGCCTCGACAGGTTCCGCACCGGCGAACTCGGGCTGACGTCGCAGATTGAGTCGTTTCGCGAGCACATCGCGCTCGCCAAGGAACTCGGTTTGCCCATACAGATCCACGATCGGGACGCGCACGCCGATGTCGTCGAGGTCCTGCGCAAGGACGGCGCACCCGATCGGACCGTGTTCCACTGCTTCTCCGGGGACCGGTCGTTCGCGGAATACTGCGTGCAGCAGGGCTGGTACCTCTCGTTCGCCGGGCCCGTCACCTACAAGGCGAACGACGCTCTGCGCGAGGCGTTGCGCGTCACCCCCGCCGCGCAACTCCTCGTGGAGACCGACGCGCCGTTCCTCACCCCGCACCCGCTGCGAGGACGCCCCAATGCCCCCTACCTGGCGGCCGTCACGGCCCGCGCGATGGCCGAAATTCGCGGGCAGGATCTCGCCGCTTTCTGTGACGTGATCTCGGCAAACAGCGAGGAATTGTACGGCCCGTGGCCCGGCCTGTGACGTAGGACACTCGCCAGAGCGTGGTTAATTCGTTATCGTTGGACGAGTTGTCTGCCGACCTTAAGGTTTATTTGCGTGTCAGTCCGAAGCCCCCTCCGCCGTCAGGTCACCCAATGGGTGGCGCGTAGCACCGTTGTCGCGGTGCTCGCCGCTGGCACCGTGGGATTCGCGGCGAGCCACAAGCGCATCACCGTCGACCACAACGGAGCCATGGTCACTGTGACCACGTTCGGCTCGACGGTCGGCGACGCACTCGCGGCCGCGGGTATCACCCCCGCCGATTCCGAGATCGTCGCACCATCGGCGGACGAGAAGATTTCCGACGGCGATCAAGTCACCGTCCGCACCCCCCAGGACGAATCCGACCTGATGCTCCGCGGCGGTGCGGCTAGCCGGTCCGAGGACCCCGTGCGCGGTCCGCTCATCAACGTCACGGTCACCATCGACGGTGCCGCCAAGCAAGTCGCCACGCAGGCGACCACAGTTCGCTCACTGCTCCGCGATCTCGAGGTTACGCTCGGTGATTCCGACGCCGTGATCCCCGGTCTGGACACCGCGCTCGCCGAGGGTGCCGCGGTCACCGTCGCGGAGGCGGCCACCTCGTCCACCACCGTTGTCGAGGACGTCGATTTCAAGACGACGACCAAGGACGACCCGAGCCTGGAAAAGGGCGAGAAGGTCGTCGAGACCAAGGGCGAGAAGGGAACGCGCACCACCACGTATTCGGTGGTAACCGTGGCCGGCGAGGAAATCTCGCGTCAGCAGATCGCCTCCGCCGTCACCAAGGCGCCCGTCAACAAGATCGTCCGCGTCGGCTCCAAGTCGGCCGCGTCCGACATCGACGTGCCCACGTCCTCACCGATCACCCCGGGAAGCGCGCGCGCCATCGCCAAGGAGATGGTGCTGGATCGCGGCTGGGACGAGGACGAATTCGCCTGCCTCGATGCGCTGTGGCAGCGCGAATCGGGCTGGCGGGTCACCGCGCACAACAAGGGATCCGGCGCGTACGGCATCCCGCAGGCGCTCCCCGGTTCGAAGATGGGTAGCGCCGGCTCCGACTGGCGCACATCCGCGGAGACGCAGATCAAGTGGGGCCTGGGCTACATCAAGGGCCGGTACAAGACGCCATGCGGCGCCTGGTCCTTCTTCAAAGCCCGCAACTTCTACTGATGCAACTACTAGGTCCAGCACAAATTCGCGACCTTGCCGCGACCGCCGGAGTGACCCCGACCAAGGTGTGGGGACAGAACTTCGTTCACGATGCCGGAACGGTGCGCAAGATCGTGCGCGCCGCTCAGGTTCAGCCCGGCGACCGGGTGATCGAGGTGGGACCGGGACTCGGCTCGCTCACCCTGGGACTGCTCGAAGCCGGCGCGCACGTCACCGCCGTGGAGATCGATCCACGCCTAGCCGAGCAACTTCCGGCGACCGTGGACGCATTCGCGCCGGAGGCGCGCGATCGTCTCGTCGTCATCAACGATGACGCGATGAGGGTCACGGATGTGGGCGAGCCGACCGCGCTCGTCGCCAACCTGCCCTACAACGTGGCGGTGCCGATCATCCTGCATCTGCTGGCCAGCGTCCCATCGCTGCAGTCGGTACTCGTGATGGTGCAGGCCGAGGTGGCCGACCGGCTCGCCGCACCCCCGGGCTCCAGGACGTACGGCGTGCCCTCGGTTAAGGCGCGCTGGTACGGCACGGTTCGCCGCGCCGGCACCATCGGCCGGGCGGTGTTCTGGCCGGTTCCCAACGTCGACTCCGCGCTCGTCCGGATAGACAAGGGCGATCCGGTACAGACCGAGGCGACGCGCGGACAGGTGTTCGCCGTGGTGGACGCAGCGTTCGCGCAGCGACGCAAGACTGTGCGCAAAGCACTTAGTGTCCTCGTGGACAACTCCGCTATGCTCGACGATGCGCTGGGCGTCGCGGAAGTCGACCCTCGCGCGCGCGGCGAGCAGTTGGATGTCGAGGACTACGCGCGCATCGCGTCCGAGCTTGCTCGCTCCGGCGCGGAATTAGCAGTACGAGGAGTTACCTGAGCCATGACGATTTCTGTCACCACATTCGGCAAGATCAATCTTTCGCTCCGCAGCGGTCCGGTGGACGAGCACGGCTACCACCCCCTGCGCACCGTGTTCGCGTCGCTCGACCTGCGCGAGACGATCAGCGTGACGCCAGCAAGCGAGTTCACCCTCCGGGTGGCGAACGACCCGGCCGGTCTCGTCCCGTTGGACGAGTCCAACCTGGCTACCCGCGCCGCCAAGCTACTCGCTGAGCGCGTCGGGCGCCGCCCCGATGTCGCCATCGAGATCGTCAAGGGCGTGCCGGTTGCGGGCGGTATGGGCGGCGGTTCGGCGGACGCGGCCGGCGCTTTGCTTGCGCTGAACGAGCTCTGGGAGATCGGCCTGCACCCGCGTCAACTCGCCGCTATCGCGCGTCCGCTCGGGGCCGACGTGCCGTTCGCCGTGCTCGGCGGCGTTGCGCTCGGTACAGGCCGAGGTGACAGCGTGCAGCCGGTGCCGAGCGCCGTTCCACTGCACTTCGCGCTGGCTTTCCAGGACGAGGGCATCTCGACCGCCGGCGCGTATCGCGCCTACGATGCGTTGTCGCCGAGGGCACTGAACCAGGATGCTGAGTCAGCGCTGCTCGCCGCGCTGGCGGCGGGTGACCTCCTGGCCATCGGCGCCGAACTCCACAACGATCTGCAGCCCGTGGCGCTGCAGTTCATTCCGCGCCTCGCCCAGGTGATGGACCTCGCAACTGGTCAGGGGGCGCTGGGCGTCATCGTCAGCGGGTCGGGTCCGTCCGTTGCCGCACTCGCTCGCGACGCCGACCACGCGGCGGAGATCTGCGCGGCATGGCTCGCCTCGGGCACCGTGAGCGGCGCCCGCACGGCGGTGACGGTCACTCCGGACGAGGCTCGTGAAGCGAGCTCAGCAACGCACGCAGCGTTTGCGTGAGGCGAGCCTGATCCGCCGTCGTCAGGGCGCCGAGGAGGGCGCGTTCGACCTCGATGAGGTCGGTCATGGCGGCGTCCACCTGGTCTAGCCCGCGCACGGTTGCACTCACGACGACCCCGCGCCGATCCGTGGGGTCTGGCTCGCGCGTGACGAGTCCGCGCGCGACCAGGCGATCCACGCGGTTGGTCATCGTGCCCGAGGTGACAAGGGTTTGCGCGACCAGCGCTCCGGGCGAGAGGGAGTACGGGTCACCCTCGCGGCGTAGCGCGGCGAGGACGTCGAATTCCCAGGTCTCGAGGCCGTGACGCTCGAAGGAGCGTCGCCGCGCCTTGTCGAGGAGGCGAGCGATGCGGGTGATACGCGACATGACCTCGAGGGGCGCCAGATCGAGGTCCGGCCGCACGCGGTGCCACGCCCCGACTATCTGGTCCACCTCGTCGCGATCGGTCATCCCTAGACGATACCTTGACGTCAAGATTCTTGATGGCTTCGCCGCCGGGCTGGGCGGCGTCCCAAAGCGAGATGGCCCGCGACTCGCACTCGCGGCGCGGTCACTGCGCGTGGTTCGCGCAACGATAGTGCAGTTCGCTAACTGGTATTTCACACCTCGAACAGCACGATCATGGCGCGAACCGGCTTGGTCGGCGACGGGCCATCGGTGGTCGAGTGCCGGGCCGTCGGCGGCACATCGATGGCCGTCACTGCGCTAGGCGGGTGAAGCGCCCGCGGATGCGATGTGCGGATCGCGCCGGAGTTCCGACAGCCCGAACCAGGCGAGGTTGACCAGGTGGGCCGCCACCACGGACTTGTCGAGTTCGCGGGCGTCGAGCCAGTACTGTCCGGTCAGCGCGACCATGCCGACGAGCATCTGCGCGTAGATCGGTGCCGCCTCGGCGTCGAGCCGCCGCCTGCGGAACTGATCGGCGAGCATGTGCTCGACCTGCGTTGCGACGTCCCCGATCAGGCTCGAGAACGTGCCGGTCGCCTGAGCAACGGGGGAGTCGCGCACGAGGATGCGGAAGCCGTCCTCGTTCTCCTCGATGTAGCCGAGCAGGGCGAGCGCCGTGCGCTCGACCAGCAGTTTCGGGTGACCGCCCTTGGCCAGCGCCCCGGAAAGGGCGTCCGTGAGCGCGCGCGTCTCGCGGTCCACCACGACGGCGTACATGCCCTCTTTGCCACCGAAGTGCTCGTACACGATGGGCTTCGAAACGCCGGACTGCGCGGCGATCTCCTCGACCGAGGTGCCCTCGAACCCCTTCGCGGCGAAGAGCCGGCGCGAGACGTCGAGCAACTGCTCCCGACGCTCCTGCGCGGACATGCGCGTCCGCTTGAGTTCAGAGGCCATGTCTCCATCTTGCCTGAATCTTTGGCACAATAGTCGAGGCGCACCCGCTCACTGAGATTCTGCGGGCGCCGTTCCGCCTTGGTGTAATTGGCAGCACACGGGTTTTTGGTGCCCATAGTCCAGGTTCGAGCCCTGGGGGCGGAGCTGAGTTTTCCACAGACGTCGACAGGCGCGGTCGCGGCCATCGATCGCGGTAGAGTTATGTGCGAACGCCACGCCGGTCGGGTGGCTCAGATACGGACAGGAGTTTCTCCGTGGCGTACGCCGCCCCAGCAGCTGTCATCGTCCTCGCCGCAGGTGCCGGGACCCGCATGGTTTCCGACACTCCCAAGGTTCTGCACCGTATCGGGGGCCGCTCCCTCCTGGGTCACGCCATCCACGCTGCGCAGGGACTCGATCCGCAGCGCATTGCCGTGGTCGTGCGGCACCAGCGCGATCAGGTGGCCGAGCACGCCGTGGAGATCAACCCCGATGTGCTGATCGCCGACCAGGACGATGTCCCCGGTACGGGACGCGCCGTCCAGTGCGGCCTGAGCACGCTCGACGCGTCGGTGCAGGCACGTCTCGCGGGACAGCACGGCGCGCCGATCGACAGCGAAGGCACCGTGAGCGACGCCTACATCGACGGGGCGGTGGTCGTCATCGCGGGCGACGTCCCGCTCCTGGACGCGGACACGCTCGGCGAACTCGTCTCGGCGCACGCCGCGGACGCGAACGCGGTGACCATCTTGACGACGGAGGTCGCGAACCCCGCCGGATACGGGCGCATCCTGCGCGACCCGGAGACGGGCCAGGTCACGGGCATCGTCGAGGAGCGCGACGCGAGCGATCAGCAGCGCCTCATCGCGGAGATCAACTCATCTGTTTACGTCTTCGACGCCGCCCTGCTGCGAGCCGCGCTGGGGCAGGTCACCACGCACAACGTGCAGGGCGAGATCTACCTGACCGACGTTGTCGCCATTGCGCACCAGCAGGGCCTGCCGGTACGCGCCGTGAAGTCCGATGATCCGATGGTCGTCGAAGGCGTGAACGACCGAGCGCAGCTCGCGATTCTCGGCGCGGAGCTCAACCGTCGCGTCCTCAACGACTGGATGCAGCGCGGCGTGACCGTCGTCGATCCAGCCACGACGTGGATCGACGTGGACGTGGACCTCGCCCAGGACGTCACCCTCCTGCCCGGGGTGCAGCTTCACGGTGCGACGTCCGTCGCCAAGGGCGCGACGATCGGCCCCGACACCACGCTGACGGATGTCGAGGTGGGGGAGAACGCGACGATCATCCGCACGCACGGATCGCTCGCCGTGATCGGAGCGGGTGCCACCGTGGGCCCGTTCGCCTACCTCCGGCCCGGCACCGAGCTCGGCGAGGCGGGGAAGATCGGCACGTTCGTCGAGGTCAAGAACGGGAAGATCGGCAAGGGAACCAAGGTTCCGCACCTGTCCTACGTGGGCGACGCGACCATCGGCGAGGGCACCAACATCGGTGCCGGCACGATCTTCGTCAACTACGACGGCGTGAACAAGCACCACACCACCGTCGGCGATGGTGCCCGAACCGGCGCCAACAACATCTTCATCGCGCCGGTCACGATCGGCGACGGCGCGTATACCGCAGGCGGCACGGTCGTGCGGTACGAGGTCCCCGCCGGAGCGCTCGCGGTATCCGCCGGACGGCAACGCAACATCGATGGCTGGGTCGAGCGCCGCCGGCCCGGCACCGCTGCGGCTGACATCGCTCGCAAGGCGCGCGGCGGTCAGGGTACCGACGGCGGCGGACTCAGCCGCCAGGCGCGCGAGGAGCAAGCCCGCGCCCAGCAGCGCGGCTCACAGGCGCCACCGGCCACCCCTGTCGATGGCGCGGGCTTCGGCTATCGCATCCAAACTCCGCCCTTCGGCACGCCGGTGGGCGGCGTCGAAGGCGACAACTCCAACAATGAAGGCGGCGCGGGTCAATGACGGGACTGTTCTCCGAGAACGGCGGAACAAAGAGGATGATGCTCGTCTCGGGACGAGCGCACCCTGAGCTTGCCCAGCGCGTCGCCGAGGAAATGGGCGTGGAGCTCGCTCCCGTCAACGCTTACGACTTCGCCAACGGCGAGATCTACACCCGAGTCGGCGAGTCGGTGCGCGGCTCGGACGTGTTCGTGCTGCAGTCCCACACGAGCCCCATCAACCAGTGGATCATGGAGCACCTGTTGATGGTTGACGCGCTCAAGCGCGCGTCCGCAAAGACCATCACCGTGGTGATCCCGTTCTACGGCTACGCGCGGCAGGACAAGAAGCACCGCGGCCGCGAGCCGATCTCGGCCCGACTGATCGCGGACCTGTTCAAGACCGCGGGCGCGCATCGCATCATGTCCGTTGACCTGCACACTGCGCAGATCCAGGGCTTCTTCGACGGGCCCGTTGACCACCTGTGGGCGATGCCGCTCCTCACCGACTACGTGAAGACGCGAGTGGACGTCACGAACGTCACGGTCGTCTCGCCGGATGCCGGCCGCATCCGCGTCGCGGAGCAGTGGGCGGCGAAACTGGGCGGTGGCCCGCTCGCATTCGTGCACAAGACCCGCGACATCACTCGTCCCAACCAGGCTGTGGCCAACCGCGTGGTCGGCGATGTCGCCGGCCGCACGGCTGTTCTCGTCGACGACCTGATCGACACGGGGGGCACGATAGCCGAGGCAGTGCGCGTGGTGCTGGAGGCCGGCGCGAAGGACGTCATCGTCGCCGCCACGCACGGAGTCCTGTCGCACCCCGCAGCCCAGCGGCTGCAGGAATCGGGCGCCCGGGAGGTCATCGTGACCGACACGCTCCCAATTTCGGCCGAGAAGCGCTTCGAGCGCCTGACCGTCCTGTCCATCGCGCCGGTCATCGCTCGGGCGATCCGCGAGGTCTTCGACGATGGCTCTGTCACGTCGCTGTTCGACGGCAACGCCTGACGGTTTGATGTGTCGTGGCGCGACTGTGGCGATTGGTGAACAGGCACGCCGGTGACCTCGGGGCGGCCGCGCTGGCCGCCCTGGCCGTGGCCGGGCTGGGGTCCGGATCCACCCGACCGTGGTGGGTCGCGATCGCGGCCGTAATAGCCGCGCTCACCCTGCTCATTCGGCCAGTCGCAGAGCGTGTGGCCAGCGTGCCACTTGTCGCCGCGAACGGAATCCCGGGGATTCCCCCCGTCGCGGTCGGGCGCGGGCGCGCGGTGCTCGTCGCGTGGGCCCGGGCCGTCACTGCTCCAGTTACCGCTCTCGTCGCGTGGTCCGGGCGGCCGTTTGCGGCAGCAATCGTGGCGACTGTCGGAGGACTCATCCTGGCTGGGACCGCGTATACCGCATACCGCGCCATCGTACGCAGCCGCGGTCAAACGGCATCCTACGCCGAGCGCATCGCGGCGCTCGGCCCGCAGTTTGCGATTTATACCTCCCGCATCAGCCACAACCGCTACCAGATAGCGATGTGGCAGGAACTCCTGGTGGAATCAGGCGCACGCGGAATCGTCATCGTCCGCGACCGGTCGGCGTTGCGCGAACTCGCACCTGGCTCGCCGTGGCCGGTTCTCCTCCTCCCGCGCGCCGAGGATCTTGAGATTGCGCTCGCTCCGTCTCTGCGCGCGGTGTTCTACGTCAACACACTTCCGCGCAATCTCGACATGGTGGCTTGGCGTGGGCCGCGACACGTGTATCTGGGCCATGGTGACTCGGACAAGCCGCTCTCCTCACATCCAGGGCATGCAATGTTCGACGAGATCTGGGTCGCGGGGCAGCATTCGATCGAGCGCTATGCCGAACGTGGAGTGGCGATCGAACCATCGAAGTTTCGCATCATCTCGCGGCCGCAGCTCGCCGAACTGACAATGACTCGGCCGGCGGACAGCGGTCGCCCGACCGCGCTCTATGCGCCCACCTGGAACGGCTACAACTCACTCACCCGTCTCAGTTCCCTCGGGATCGGCTACGGCATCGTCGAAGCCCTGATAGCGGGGGGTGCGCGGGTTGTCTTCCGCCCGCATCCCATGTCTGGTCGCACTCGTTCGGGGCGGCGCGAGATCGGGCGCATCAGGAAACTGCTGCGAGAAGACACCCGGCGCACTGGGACTGGTCACGCGTGGGGCATCGAGGCGACCGGCGCGACCTTCGCGACGGTGGCGAGCCAGGCCGACCTCCTCGTCACTGATCCGTCGAGCGTCATCGCGGACTTCCTGGTCACGGGACGCCCGATCATCGTGGTGAAGCCGGAGGGCCTGAGCGAGGCAGACCCGCTACCTTCGGTCGACGAAGTCGTGCTTCCGGCCCTCTACCGGGTGCGGGGCGACCTCGCCGATCTGCCAGCCGCTATAGGGGACGCCCTCGGTGCCGATCATCGCGAGGCGGCTCGAACGGTAGCCCGAGACGCGCTGTTCGGGCAGCGACCGGGCGGCGGCTGGGAAGAGTCGTGGCGAGCTGAACTGGCGCGCGTCCTCGGCGCAACAGCGCGATGATCCGATTAACCACCTTTGTTATTGAATCGTTACAAATAGTCGCCACGGGCCGAAACGCTTCGCTTGAGGCCGATCTTCCCGGCCGATCGGCGCAGGCGAACGTTCTTCCCTCTTGAGGGTGCGGCCGCAACCCACTAGGCTCAAACCGGTTTGATCACGCCGACGTGGTCAATGCAAGAGGAGTCACGATGAAGTTACGTCTCTCGGCCATCGTGGCCGCAGTTCCACTCGCCTTGACGATGGCGCTGACCCCAGCGGTACATGCGGCACCGAGTGCCGAGCCGCAGGCGGCTGCTGTCACTACCGACGACCTGGCCGATTCTTCCGCGCATCAGCAGCGCTGGATATCGTCTCCGGGCTCGCGCATCACGCTGAACCCGGGCAACCCCGCCGAACTGGCACCGACGATCCCGCTGAAGACCGAATACTTCGGATGGGGCGGCGAGAGCTACCAGGAGCCGCAGCTCAAGATCTTCCGCGCGCAGGACCGAGCGCCGCAGTCGGCCGGTGGCTCGACGGCAACCGAGGTCGGATTCCGCGAGGACTTCAACGACCTGGCCACCAACAACTGGCAAAACGAGAACGTGACCTCGCAGATCGTCAATCTGGACGGCGCCAACAAGGGCCTGAAGGCGACCACGGCCGCTGGCAGCGAATACGGAAACGTCTATTCGAAGAAAATCACGGTCAACCTCACGGAGTACCCGATGCTCACCGTGTCCGTACCCGAACTGGGCGGCGGTGGCGTGAGCTACTGGGCGCTCAAGATCTGGCCGGACGGCAGCGGTGACCGCACCGTTCAATCCGACACGAACCAGGCCGGAACCTTCGACTATGACCTCTCGGAGATCGACTCGACCTCATCGCTCACGGGCGTCCAGACCTTCCAGGTCCGCCTCTTCGTGACGCGCAGCGACGGGGTCAACGCGCGGACGGCCACGTTCGACTATCTCCAGTTCTGGGGCACTGGTGACGACGGTGGCGAACCGGTCGAACCCACCGTGGGCTTCTCCGATCCCATGAACGCCACGACGCAGTCGCTCTGGAGCGCGAACAACAACCAGGGCAACGGCATGACCTATTCGGCCGACTCCAGCGGCGGGCGCGTGACGCGCGGCGCGGGAGCCAGCAGCGAGTGGGGCGCGATCGAGCGTTCGGTGACCGTCGACCTGGATCGCTTCCAGACTATGTCCATCACCGTGGGCGCGACGTCCGGGTCGTGGAACGCTGCCATCGTCGAGGGCGGGTACGAGAAGAAGAAGGTCGCGTCATCCGACCTGACCGACGCGCGCACCGTAACCCTCGATGTGGCGTCCGCGACGGGCTGGAGCGGCACCAAGACCTTCCAGGTGCGGATTTACCACAACGGAGCGGTGGGCTCGTCCACCCTCTTCACCAACCTGCACTTCTCCGGTACGCCGCAGTGGCTCGACGCGGCGAGTTCATACACCAGCACCTGGCGGCCTGAGGCCATCGACTACACCGCGCAGTGGGCCGAGGGCGACTCGATCGCGGGCTTCGACACGACCGTTGGCATGGATGCTTTTGGACGAGTTCTCCGTCCCACCTTCTCGAACGGCTACCTCGCGGTCCTCGGCCGTTACCAGGGAGAGGCGAGTTACGACAAGGCCACCGGTACGTTGAGCGTGATCACGTCGAAGGACTTCGGTTCGAACGCATGGTCCGTGAAGCTCCCGGCGGGCACCGACCTGTACTTCTTCACGTCCGAGGGATCGGCCCGCAAGGGTAAGAACGGGGGAGCCAATCCTCGCCCCGGTGGCGGCTACTGGGCGGCCACGCTCGATCCTGCAAGCGACCTCGCCATAGGTTTCGGCTACGAATTGATGGCGAGCAACTCGTCCACCGAGGCCACCCGAGCCGCTGCGGCCAGCGCCGCACACGCGGGCAACGCCGCAACCGTGACCGCCCTCGAACAGGCCCGCACGGGCTGGCGGCAGCACTACAACGACTTCCTCGCGCAGGTGCCTGCCCCGCAGGACTTCGAGCTCAGCGGGATCGACGCCAAGGGACTTTCATCCGCGGACGTCAAGCGGGCCTACTACACGGCGTGGATCGGGCTAGAGACGAACATAATGGCGCCAACGCCGGAGACGCAGGAGCCCGGGGATGGCTTCTGGCAGATCGCCACGGGTAAGCCATCGACCTACGCGTCAGGCCCGCGCGGAGCCGAGGCGTCGGCGGAGTGGGATTCGCTGTTCGGCATCCAGTTCATGTCATACATCCGGCCCCAGATAGCCTGGAGCGCGTTCAAGGGCAACCTGAAGCACGCCGTGCCGGAACCCGGGACGAGTCACGAGACGCTGCCCAGCCGTAAGGCGCAGACCGCGTGGATCCTCTACGAGGTGACGGGCGACCAGACCCAGCTCGCGTCCGTCTATGACCGCATGGTCCAGTACCTCGACTGGGCGTCGCGTGACGAGAACATGCAGTGGAGTTACACTTCGGGTGGCAAGGCTGAGCGCGACGCCGAGTTCTACGTGTCGATGATCGTAGACCTCGGATACGCAGCAAAGATCTCGCGCCAGCTCGGCCACGAGAGCGATGCGCAGCGGTGGGAGCAGACAGCGACCACCCTGACCAGCACGTACGCCTCCCTGTTCTTCCCGCCGAGCGGATCGCCGTTGTACAAGACCTGGATCGCGAATACCCAGGGCTGGCCGATCCACGGGAACGTGACGGAGCCTATCCAATACGTTCTCACCGGACTGCATACGCCGGGCCTCGGGGCGACCCAGATGGACAAGCTGAAGACGCTGTTCAACAACAACTTCAATGTCTCCAAGGGTCTCGCTGGGCTGACCGGCCCGGGCAACAAAGACATCAAGGCGCCCGACATTCAGTTCGTCACCTATGGCCTGCTGGGTCAGGGCATGGCGACGGAAGCCGAGCAGGTGCTGCACATCATGAACCGCGACATCATCCGCTCGGGTGTCTTCGCGGAGACCTATGGTGTGAATGGCGACGGTTCGATCTGGGGCGGATCGGTTGCCCCGTCTATCTTCGGCAACATCCACTTCATCGACAACGTGTGGATCGCCAATGGCTATCGCATGGATGTCGGAGACCCGGCCATCCTTCGCTTGCCAGGCACCACGGGCGGTCTGACCGGGCTGAAGGTGCACGGCTTGCCGTTCGACCTCGACATCGACGGTTCGACCGCGAAACTGAGCGGCACGGCCGTGAACGCGGGATCGCTGCCCGCGAGCATCGACGTCTCCGTGGTCGGTCAGACCGTGCTGCCACCCGTCGCGGCACCATCCAGCGACGCGTCCCTCTCCTCGTTGGCATACGACGGTGTCGCGGTGCCGGGATTCACCGCAGCGGTCAAGGACTACCAGGTGGAGCTACCGGTTGGGTCCGCCAGCGTTCCGCAGGTGTCCGCCTCGGCGGCGCACCCCGGGGCGAGCGTCTCGGTATCGCAGGCGGCCGGGCTTCCCGGCACGGCTGAGGTCGTCGTGACCGCCGCCGACGGTACGACGGCCACCTACTCGATTCACTTCACCGTCGCGACCAAGCCGGGGGAGCCGGGCCCGCAGCCAACTGCGGTGACCCTGGTCGCACCCGCGACCATCGCTGCCGCATTCGGCCAATCCGCCAGGTTGGTGGTGACGGCCCAGGCGACTGGCGCAATCCCCGCGGGTGACATCGCGGTATTCGAAGGCTCGCGCAAGCTGGCCTCGGCCAAACTGGCAGCGGGGCGCGCCACTGTGGTCCTGCCCGCGGCGCTCGCCGTTGGCCGGCACTCGTTCCGGATCGCCTTCACCCCCTCGGGGACGTCGTTCAAAGCGGCGCAGGCCTCGTCCATTCTCACCGTGACGAAGGCCAAGCCCACATTGAAGGCCGTCAAGATCGTCAGCCCCAAGAAGGCGGGCGGGAAGATCAAGCGCGGCAAGGCCGCGAAGGTGAAGGTCATCGTCGCGGGTGTCGCAGGTGTGGCGCCTACGGGCAAGGTCGTCCTGAAGGCCGGGAAGCGCACCGTCGCGTCCGGGAAGCTCAAGAAGAGCGGCACGCGATCGGTCGTGACCGTGACGATCAAGAAATCGGCCACCAAGGGACTGAAGAAGACGACCAGGCTCAAGGTGGCTATGACCGAGAGCAAAACCTACTCGCAGCTGTTGAAGACGACAAAACTGCGAGTCGTCAAGTAGCCGCGCGGCGTCCGGGACCTGGCAATACCGGACGCCGACCGCCACTTGCCGATCCACTCGACACCGGACGCCATCACCGCGACCGCCGTTCCACTCGCCGCAGGCTACCGCCAGGCGGGCTTCCAGAAGGAGATTCCTCGTGAATCGAGTACTCAAGGGCATCGCCGCCACCGGAATCGGTGCGCTTCTCGCCGCTGGTGCACTCATTGCACCCGTGGCCACTGCCGCGTTGCCGCAGATACCGACCGTGGCGGACCTGCGCGATACCAGTACGACCCAGCCTCGCTGGCTTTCCGTGCCCTATTCGCGTACCGTCATCAACCCCTTCGCGTTCGAGGAGGTGGGGGCCACCACGGAACGGAGCGAGATCGAGTACTCGGGCGGGACGAACCTTCCTCTCTCGAACGGCTTCTACGCCCACGACGAGGCTATTCACGTAAAGAACATCCTCAATGTCTACGAAAAAGGAGCGGAGGCCCCGGAATACTCGCTGAACGAGTCGTTTGATTCGCAAGCGGCCACCGAGGCGGCAGGGTGGACCCTGCGCGATGCCACTTCCGTGTACTCGGGCGGCAAGGTGACGGTCACCAATTCCGGCGCCGAATGGGGATACCTCCAATCGCCCCTCGTCAACTTCAGCCCTGGTGACCAGCCCCTGCTGACCGTCCATGTGCCTTCGATTAGCCCCGCGAACGGGCTCTGGTCGATCGAGGCCCACTTCGTCGGGGGAAGTGGACCGGAAGTCGTGAAATTCCAGCCTGATTCGTCCGTGACCGGCGAATTCACCGTCGAACTCGCCAAGAAGCTTGCGGAAGCAGGCCGCACGGGGGCTCAGCAGTTCCGGCTCCGGTTGTGGGCCAGCACATACAACACCGGCTCGTCGAATGTCTCAGTGACGTTCGACTCGATCTCGATCCACAAGATCGGGGAGAACGACTTTCCCAGCACCGGACAGGCCGTCGGCTGGGAGACGAACTTCGACAACGTGAGCGGATGGTCGGGCCCTTCGAACGGATCGATAGTTGCCTCCGCGGGTGAGGGCGTCATCGCTTTGGGCAGCTCCGGCGACGCCTGGGGTGCAGCGACCACCCAGATCTCCGGGCTCAACGTCGACACCTACCCGCTCCTGTCGCTCAAGGCATCCTCGGGTACCGGCGAATGGGCCGTGAAGGTCAACTCCGGAAGCGGAGACATCCCGTTGCAGGTGGATACCGCCAGCCACGGCGTATTCACCTATAACCTGCGCGCCCTGACGGGCTGGACGGGCTCGAAGAACTTCACGCTCAAGGTGTTCCAAGTCGGTCACAACACATCGACTCGCTTTGACCGCATCGCCATTCATTCCGGAGGTTCCTCGTCCGTCTTCGAGGCCAACAACGTCGACTACGCGTGGACACCCGCATCCGTGACGATGCGGGGAACCTACGACAACATCACCGTCGACACGGAGGACTACTTCTCCACCGGGCAGATCGATGGCCTGGTACGGAAGATCAGCGCGACCGGGGACGGCGACCTTGCCGTCGGGGGAGTGCTGGAGCACTCGAATCCCGCCTACGACGCTGCGACCCGGACCATCACTGTCACCGGACCCTACGCGTCGCGTAGCGTCGCCCTTCCGCTCGATTCCGAAGTCAGATTCTATGGCGGCCTGCAATCCTTCAAGAACGGGGACCCCGGCACCGCTGCCCCGACGAGTTCGTCCGGCTACTGGTCGGCCGCACTGCCCGCCGATGGGACCGACCGCTACATCGGAATCGCCTGGGCAGTCGCGGGCGAGTCGGATGCCGCGACGCAGTCCCGTACCGCAGCGCGGGCGAGCAGGGACGAGCAGGCGAGCGGAATCGCGCACTGGACCCAGCACTGGAATGAATACCTCGGCAGCGTGCCTGCTCTCGAGGACTACTCGATCAACCGCGTCGCCGATGGCGGCGTGCAGTCGGATCGCATGCGGGTGTTCTACTTCTATGCCTGGATCAACCTGGAGATGAACGTCCTGCCAGCGACGCCGGAGACCGGAAACCTGTATGCGCAGGTTGGTACCGGGAAGCCATCGCTATGGATGCACGGTACGCCCGGTACTAAGAACGTGGCCTCCTGGGATTCGCTCTTGGGCATGCAGCAACTCGTCTACACCAACCCGAGCGCCTCCTGGGATTCGTTCATCGGAATGATGAAGTCGGTGAAGATGGACGGCCCCGCGCCCACCGACACGAACGGGGTCGACGCGAAGGGCGGCCTCAAAGGCGAGTCCCTGCCGAGTCGCAAGGCGCAGACCGCGTGGATTCTCTACTCTGTCACGGGGGACGAGGCCAAACTCCAGTCGATCTTCGACGAGTTGCACGCCCACCTGATCTGGGAGTCGCACAACCTGCGCTGGATCTTCGGAAGCAACGACGCGACGGACGAACGCGACAGCGAGTTCGTGGCCTCGCTCATCTATGACCTGAAGTTTGCGGTGAGGATCGCCGATCTTCTCGGTCACAATGACCTATCGGCGCAGTACACGTCGCTCATCACGTCGCTAACCCGCGACTATGAGGACTGGTTCTTCCCGACCACCCAGGACGGCGCTGGCAAGGTGTGGCCGACCGTGCAGAAGGTGTTCCTGGAAACGAGCCGCACCTCGATCCCCGAGCACCCGGAGACCGAAGGGCAGCCCTACCGTGACCAGAAGGGGCGCTGGGTGCGCCAGGGCCTGTCGTACTACACCACGACGGCGCTCGTCGCCGACGAGTTGGGCGCGAACTTCAAGGCGAAGGTCCTGCAGCGCCACGAGTGGGACTACGACGACAACCGCCAGCTCGCTGGTCTCGGACGGATCCGCGTCAAGGCGCCGGACGTTCAACTGATCACGTACGGGCTGCTCGACGCCGGCGCCTTCGGCGACTACACGCGCCAGGACCTGCTGGATCAGGCGAACGTTCTGGTCAACTCCTTCAACCGAGACATGGTCATCGCGAAGTGGTTCGCGGAGGTGTATCACGAAACCGGTAACGGCGCGGTCGGCGGTCATATCAAGGCATCGGGCGTCCGTCCCTCGCTGTTCGGCATCTCCAACTTCATCGACTTCATGCTGATCTCGAACGGCTACCGTCTCGACGAGGGGACCCCGACCTTCTTGCGGTTGGAGGGTGCTACAGGCGGTGTTTCTGGGCTCACTCACAGGAACCAGAAGTTCGGCTTCGACATTGATGGCACGACGATCCGGCTCAGCGGGGCCGCGGTGGGGCACGGCGGATTGCCACCCACGATCGATGTCTCGGAAACGGGCGTCTCTCACACCCCTGAGGGCGGGTATCAGGCGAGTACAGATGCATCACTGTCGTCGTTGAGCGTCGGCGGCACGTCTCTGAGCGGCTTTAGTGCGGGCAAGACCGACTACGCCGTCGAACTCCCCGCTGGTACAACGATCGTTCCCGGCGTCACGGGTATTGCCACCGACCAGCGGGCGAGTGTCACCGTAACCCCGGCATCGGCGCTGCCGGGAACCACAACCGTGCTGGTGACAGCTGAGGACGGAGTGACAACCCGCACCTATCGCCTCGCGTTCACCGTCAAGGCCGCGCCAGTGGACCCGAGTACGCCCAAGGACACCACCATCGTCGCACCGAGCAAGGTGAGTACCCGATACGGAGTGACCGCGCGCGTCGCGGTGAATGTCCGTGCAGACGGGGCTGTTCCCTCCGGCCGGGTCGAGGTCCGTGCTGAAAATAGGATCCTCGGTTCCGCCGCGTTGGTCCGCGGTCGCGCGACCGTGTCGCTGCCGAAGAACCTGGCGGTGGGGCGGCTCGGCGCCACAGTGACGTATGTGCCGACGGGAAGCGATTTCGCGGCCTCATCGAGCAGTCTCAGCGTGAACGTGACGAAGACCAAGATCAAGAAGGTGACCGCGCGCGTCATCAAGCCGAAGAAGTCCACCAAGAAGATCATGCGCAACAATCCGGCGACGGTGAGGGTCGTGCTCACGGGCACCGACGGCGCCCGCGTCACCGGCACAGTGCGCCTCACCGCTGGCAAGCACACCCTCGGCAAGGCAAAGATCAAGAAGGCTGGTTCGCGATTCGTTGCCACGGTCAAGATCAAGGCGAAAGCGACGACGAAGTTCAAGAAGTCCGCGAATGTCACGGCGAGGTACAGCGGCAACGGAACCTACAAGTCCAGCAACCACACAACGACGGTGAAGGTAAGAATCCGATGAACACATCTCACAGGCGCGCGATAGGCGCAACCATCGCCCTCGGATGCGCGATTTCGCTTTTCGCCCCGACCACCGCCGGGGCGATCTCCGCCGACCAGATCGTGACGGGCGGGGTGGCGTCGTTCGAGAGTTCCCCCGTGCCCGCATTCGGAGTGGCGGGGAGCCACTCCTTCGACTGGGTACAGCGCGCACAGGCGTTCGACGACCTCGCGTACGACTGGACTAACCGCGGTGACTTCACCACCATCATGGAGGATTCAACCGCGTACAACATGGATCCGGGCGAAACCTCATTCAAGATGCCCGCCTACTGGGGCGATGATCGCATCCAGCGGCTCGGCACGAACAACGGCGATGGTTACCAGGAATCGGTGACGCAGTTCTCGTCCATCATCTCCGGCACGCTGATCGGAATCGACAAGAGCAACCAGCCCTGCAACAAGCCGAATCTGCCCTCGGGTGTGACCACCTGCAACTACGTCGACATGATGCGCACCTTCGTTCATCAGGGCATCGGCGTGGCAGGAAACACGCCGCTCCTCGGAAAGACCGGTGATGGCAAGGACATCCCCGGCACGCGCGACGGCTGGTACCAGTTCCTGCCCAACGTCCTGTACTACGCCATGGGATCGATGTATCCCGATGCCACGGATATGGACGAGATCCTGCGGGGCATCGCAGACAACTACGACGCGATGGTCCGTCAGATCGGCGGCGCGAACGCCGATTTCAACATGCAGGACTATGACTTCGAAGAGATGAAGCCCATCATCAACGCTGGCTGGAACCAGGCCACGGATATCGGAGCGGCTACGGCTGCGGTGTTGATCTGGGCGCACGATCACTTCGGTGACGCGAAATACCTCCAGACCGCGAAGTGGACGATGGACGCGATGGATCGTTCCAGCGAGAACCGCTACTACGAGATCATCACGATGCTGCTGCCGTACCTGGCCGCGCGCATGAACGCGATGCACGGCACCAACTACGACGTGGCAAAGTATTTCCAGTGGCTCCAGTACGACACTGTTGCCCGCAACGGCTGGGGCACAATCGGTGGGTTCCGCAGTGCAGGCACCAGCCCGTTGCGGTGGGCCAGTAGGACGGTGTCGGGACTCTCTGGCAGCCTCTCGGACACCGGATTCGACGGTGACTCGTCGACTCGAGGCTACGCCTTCGCAATGAACTCGTTCGTGACGACCTGGCTGGCCGCGGCGGCCAAGTACGACACGCAGTATGCCAACACCGTCGGTCGCTGGCTGCTCAACGTCAACACGTCGGCCCGGTGGTTCTTCGCCGACCAAGTGGCTGCGAACCAGCAGGAGGGCGTGATCAGCACGCAGCAGACCGGTCAGCCGGGATCGTCCACGGGATGGAAGACCGACAAGCGTGCCGGCGCAATCGCGTACGAGGGGTTGCAGCCGCACTCCGGAGTCGGCATCCTGGCCACGGCCGATGTCACGCACCCGGAAAGATCCGGTGGGTGGAACCTGGGGCCGGACTCAACGAACCTGGGTCTCTACGGTTCGGGCTGGATCGGATTCATGTCCGTCATCAAACCGACGAACGTGGCAGACGTCCTGCGAACGGATCTGAACGCCCTGGATCACTTCGGGAACAATGCCTATCCCACGTCGCTGATCTACAACCCGACCGGGTCGGTTGCCCAGGTGCAGATCCCCCTCACCGGATCACGCGACCTGTATGACGCAGTTACGGGCTCCTATCTGGCGCGTGGCGCGTCCGGACAGGTAACGGTGCCAGTGCCTGCGGGCGGTTCCATCGTGCTGGTGGAACTTCCGGCCGGAGCAACGTTGTCGACCGAGGGGCACACCATCTCTGCCAACGGTGAGCCCATCGCCTATGACGTGTCACCGAGCCGTGACCTGGCTCTGGCCGCAGGGGTGGGTGTTTCCCCCACGAGTGTCAGCGCGGTGACCGCCGCGAGCCTCGTCGATGGCGATTTCACGACGGGCTGGGCCGCGACGACCACGCAGGCGCAGAACGTCGTCCTCGATCTCGGCGCCGAGCACAGCGTCGGGTCAGCCCTCGTGGCCTGGGGAGCCACCCATCCGGCGGACTACACCATCGCGACTTCCACGAATGGCTCGTCCTGGACGACTGCGACTCAGGTCTCGTCCCTCGGCGGGCGTGAGACGGCCACGTTCACTCCTCGTAAGGCGAGGTACGTGCGCGTCGCCATTCCCATCGGTACCTTCGACCTGCGCGCAATCGAAGTCCACCTAGGCGATCTTGCGAGAAATGTCCCGGTGCAGGTGTCGAGCACGACCAACACCCACCATGTGGGAGCCAACCTCACTGACGGGTCCCGGTTCACGCGCTGGGAATCTGCCGCGACCGATGCGCAGAACGCGCAGGTAGACCTTCGTCGTGCCCAGCAGATCGGTGCTGTACGGATCAACTGGGAAGGGGCCTATGGCCGAGATTTCCGGATCGAGACCTCGCTCGACGGCGCGAACTGGGATGTAGCCAAGACCATCACCGGCGCAACCGGTGGCGACCAGACCATCGCTTTGCCCGAGGGCACTCAGGGGCGCTACGTCCGCTTCGTCGGAGTGCAGCGAGGCACCGAGTGGTCGTACTCGATGTGGGACTTCGAGGTGTACGGCCCGACGGGAGTCACCCGGGTCGGCGACATCACCCTGGGGGACATCGGAAGCGGAGGAGTCATCGCGGGCGGAGCGTTGCCGATCGTGGGAAGCGGCTTCACTCCAGGAGAATCGATCACTCTCGCCTGGCAGGGCGGGGCGAGCAGCCAGGTCACCGCGGATTCCACCGGGGCGTTCACGGCAGAGGTAGTCGTGCCCTCCATCACGGGAGAGCACACTCTGACCGTCACGGGCCTGTCATCAGGGGTCGAACGATCGATTACCGTCACAGTTACTCCGGCCGCCGAAGTGAGCGTCCCAACCGCCACAGTGCTCAAGCTCAGCTCTAGCGCCGTGGTAGCAGACGCGAAGCGTCCCGTCGTCGCGGAAGTCTCCGTGACGTCCGGTGGTGCAGGCGCGCCCGCGGGTACCGTGATAATCGCCGAATCGGGCCGTGAGATCGCTCGCGGAACTGTTGTGGCCGGCTCTGGAAAGGTGACGATACCCTCATCCCTGGCGATCGGTGATCACGCGCTTACCGCTGAGTTCCGGAGCGTGGACATGGGACGCTGGCGGGATTCACGTTCCGCGACCAAGGTGCTGACGGTCGACAAAGCCCGGGTGACCACTCGGGTGACCATCGGGAAAGCGACGGTGGGCAAGAAGACGACGGCGACCGTTCGCGTGACGAGTACGGGAACCTGGCGCGGAGGACGGGTGACACTCACTGGCTGGGGCAAGACGCGCAAGGTGACCGTGCCCGCCAGCGGCTTGGCCAGGATCAAGCTTCCCGCGCTCAAGAAATCGGGTAAGCGAACGATTGTGGCCCGCACCGTTGCAACCGCGCGCCAGTCGGCCAGCACTCACCGGCAACGGATTTCGGTCGTCAAGGCGAAGCCGAAGGTAAAGATCAGCGTGAAGCGCTCGGGCGGCATAGCCAGTTTCCGCATCACTGTGGTCAAACCCAAGGGCGTATCCGCCACCGGTCGCGCAGCCGTCTCCGTCAACGGCAAACGGGTAACGACCGTCCGTGTGAGCAAGAGCGGAAAAGCGAAGACGGCAAGGGTAGCGGTCCGCGGTCGGGTCAAGTTCGCGGTGAAATTCGCAGGCAACAAGGCCCTCCGGACCGTGACCAGGACGATCACCGTCCAGGCTGCCCGATAAGCCGGTTTCCCCGCCCGGCGCCTATCGTGCGGCGGGCGGGGAAGCCATTCGGTAGATCCCACTAAACAAGAACATCCTTGAGAACGTCACTACGAGTGATCCCCCACAGTTAGGTATTGAGATGCGTTTGTCGTCAATCGGAAAACCGCGCCGTTCACGCAGCGGTCGGCGTATCACGGCCGCGTTCGCCATCGCCGCACTGTGCGGTGGATCGTTGGGAGCAAGTATGCCGAGCGCGCAGGCCGCGAATGCCGAGACCAACCCGTTCTACACGTCGTTCGATGAGGTCGCTGCCCCGGCGGGTCTCGTCAACTCGACGAGTTACTCGGCCGCCGGAGCGACGACCGAGAACTTCTCCGGCACCAATTACTCGCGTGGGAACCTGGCTCCCTCATCTGTGAGCGCGAGCGCGGAAAACGCCCCGAACGAATCCGCCGCGAAGCTCATCGACGGAGACCCGTTGACCAAATGGTTCGCCAACACCAAGACGCCGAAGGTGGATCTCGTCTTCGCCGGCCCGCAGCGGGTGACGCGGTACGTGCTCACCACGGCCAACGACGCCCCCGACCGCAACCCGAAGAACTGGACGTTGCGGGGTTCGAACGACGGCAACACCTGGACCACCCTGGACACCCGCACGGGTCAGTTGTGGGGCAATGGGGGCGCACCCAGCCTGCACACTCGGCATTCCTTCGCTGTACCTGCGGACAAGCAGGGCGATTACTCGCGCTATCGGATAGACGTGAGCGACAACAACGGCGCGGCTGGCACTCAACTGGCCGGTGTGGAACTCATCGGAACAGGGTCCTCGACACCGAATGTGACTCCATGGCAGACCGCCGTAGACGATGGCCCCTGGTCGAGCCGCGTCGCCAAGGCCAAGGTCGGATTCAGTGGCACCAAGGCGCTGCGCTACTGGGGCTTCCACACGGCCGATGGCGCCGCTCGCACGACCAATGTGCTCTACCAGGACCTCGACCTGCAGATCGGATCCAATACCGAACTCACCTACAAGATCTTCCCCAATCTGGACGAGCTCGAACTGGCCTGGCCCGCCACCTACGTCGCGGTCGATCTGGAATACACGGAGGCTGGCAGCAGCACGCCCAAGCGCATGTCGCTCGCCGGCCTGACGGACAGTTACGGGTTCCCCGCAACCGCCCGCGGTCAGGGCGAGTCCAAGCGGCTCCTGGCGCGTCAGTGGAACTCGGTGCGGGTGGGCCTGGGTGCGCTCGCGGGAGCGACCGTTCACAAGGTACTGCTCTCCTACGACAACCCGAGCGGTTCGGCGGCCTCCACTCCAACCGGCTGGGTGGATGACATCCGCATCGGCAGCGGTCGCGTCATCGATACATCGGCCGATGGCCTGACCGCCTATGTGGACACACGCCGTGGCTCCGACTCCACGGGTGACTACACCCGTGGTGCGACCTTCCCCGCGACGGCCGTACCCAATGGATTCAACTTCTACACCCCGCTGACTGAGGGGTCGTCTAACGTCGACCTGTACAAGTACCAGGGATCGAACACCTCCGCCAACAAGCCGCGGCTGCAGGGGCTTGCCATCTCGCACGAGCCGAGCCGCTGGATCAACGACCGGAATCAGATGCAGTTCATGCCGTCGGTCACCACGGATGGAACGCCCAACGCCGGCCTGGGAAATCGCCAGCTGACGTTTAGCCACGACAACGAGATCGCGCGGCCGGACTACTACTCGGTGACGTTCGACAACGGCATCAAGGCCGAGATCGCGCCCGCCGATCACGCGGCGATCCTCCGGTTCACATTCCCGGCGAGCGCGAACAACCGGGGAACGATCTTCCTCGACAAGGTGTCGCACGACGCGGGCTTCACCCTGCGGAGCGACAACACCGGGTTCGATGGCTGGATGCAGGGCGGCGCCGAGGGCACGACGCGCATGTTCGTCCATGCGCGATTCAACCGTTCCACGGTCGCGCAGGGGACAGCCGCTGGTGACCGCAGCGGCGCCCAGTACGTCTCCTTCGATACCTCCGACCCCGGTAACCGGGTTGTGGAGATGCGCATCGCGACGTCGCTGATGAGCGTGACCCAGGCGTGGCACAACTACGAGCTAGAGGTCGTGGACAAGAGCTTCAGCCAGGTACGCGCGACCGCGCAGGCCGCGTGGAACCAGCGCCTCGGCGTCGTGGACCTGCAGCAGGCGACGGACGAGCAGAAGATCTCGATGTACTCCAGCCTCTACCGTCTGAACCTCTACCCCAACGCGCAGCACGAGAACACCGGCTCGGCGGCGACGCCGGTGTGGAAGTATGCCAGCCCCGTGAACGCCACGACCGGCGCGGCGACCGCGACCGACACCAACGCGAAGATCAACAACGGCAGGATGTACGTCAACAACGGCTTCTGGGACACCTATCGCACGGCCTGGCCCCTGTACAATCTGCTGTATCCGGACGTCGCGAAGGACCTGATCGACGGCTTTGTCGAGCAGTACCGGGCCGGCGGCTGGATCGCCCGCTGGTCCACCCCGGGCTACAAGGACTCCATGACGGGGACGAGCTCGGACGCGTCGTTCGCGGACGCCTACATCGCCGGGGCCATCCCGGCATCACTGGCCGAGGAGGCCTACGCGGCTGGGCTCAAGAACGCGACGGCGGCCTCGTCCTCAAATATCCAAGCGAACGGCAACTACGTGGCCGACCAGGTGGGGCGCAAGGCGCTGAACGAGTCGATCTTCCTGGGCTACAGTCCTGCGTCGTTGGACCAGTCGGTGTCGTGGGGGCTCGAGGGCATCATCAACGACTACGCGCTGGGTAAGATGGCGGCCAAGCTGGCGCAGGACACGAACGTGGCCGCAGATCGCCGCGCGCGCTACGCGGACGACGCCAGGTATCTGCTTGGCCGGGCCGAGAGCTACGTCAACCTCTTCGACTCCCGCGTGGGAGATCCGGGGGACGCGAGCACGCCGCTCGGCTTCTTCCAAGGGCGCAAGGCGAACGGCGACTGGCTGCTGGCGCCGGGGGCGTACGACCTGTCCAATCGCACCAGTGTGTACAACCCGGAGGACTGGGACTCGGGCACCGAGACCGGGCACCACACCTACACCGAGACGAACGGCTGGAACTTCGCCTTCCATACACCGCACGACGTCGACGGGCTGGCTGCGCTGTACGGCGGGCAGGCGGGCCTGATCGCCAAGCTCGACACGTTCTTCGCAACCCCGGAGACGGCGAATACGCGGCGCATTCACGAGACGTACGAGGCTCGCGACGTGCGGATGGGCCAGTGGGGCGCCTCGAATCAGATCTCGTTCCACATCCCGTGGGTCTACGCTGGCGCGGGCAAGCCGAGCCGGACGCAGGCGCTCACGCGTGAGGCAGTTCAGCGCCTCTATGTCGGCTCGGACATCGGCCAGGGATACCTGGGCGATGAGGACAATGGCGCGATGAGCGCGTGGTACGTGTTCTCGGCGCTCGGGTTCTACCCGCTAGCCATCGGTTCTGGCGAATACGCGGTGGGCTCGCCCGTCCACGGCAAGGCCGTAGTCAAGCCGCTGGGACGTGACGGAAAGGTCACCATCAACGCGTCGAACAACTCGGTGAAGAACGTCTACGTGCAGACGGCCAAGCTGGATGGCGCGCCGTTGCAGAAGGCCTCGCTGGGCGTCGCGGATGCGTTCGACGGTTCCGACCACACGCTCGACTTCACGATGGGCGAGCAGCCTTCGGGCTGGGGCGAGAGTGTCCTGCCCGCTGAGCAGCCGACGCCGTCGATCGACTTCCTCGACGCCAAGTATGCGAGCATCTCCGCAGTCGGTACCGCGGCCGCGCCGCTCGCCGACAACACCTCGAGTGCGGTGGCGCAGTTCTCCTCGCCCGGCGGCAGCGTCACGGGGTCGTCCAAGGTCGGGCCGGTCACGGTGGACGAGTACACCCTCACGAATGGTGCCGGTTCCGCCAGCGGGGATCCGCGCGATTGGCGACTCGAAGGCTCCGATGACGGAACAACCTGGACGATCCTGGACCAGCGCAGTGGGGAGGCGTTCCCCTGGCGCACGCAGACGAGGCCGTTCACGGTCGCATCGCCGGGTTCCTACAGCCGCTACCGGCTGGTGGTCACAGGTACCGGCGGCGGCGATCTCGCGCTGTCGGAGGTCGAGTTCCTGGTCGTCAAGCGCGGGTCGTCGGCGGGTCAGCTCGCCGTCCACGCGTCCGACGCGCTCGACGTGCGTGCGGGGACGGTGTTCACCGGGACGCTCGCGACCGTGACGACGAACGGCCAGGCGCCCACGGTGACGGTTGACGATGGCAACGGTCCCGTCCCGGGCACGGTGACGGCGAATCCGTTCGGCGGCTACGTGGTGAGCGCCAATCTGGTGTTCAGCACTCCCGGCCTGCACGTCGTGACGGTCGACGCATCGCAGGGCGGCCAGCACAAGAGCGCGAAGGTGCCGGTCAACGTCTACGTCGACAATCGCACGGCCACACAGCTGGCATCCGCGGCGAACGTCGCGTGCTTCTCGGAGCTCGGGATCGGCGGAAGTTGCGACGGTGAGGGCTACGCGTACGACCGCGCCAAGATTCGCGCCGCCGGGATCGATTTCGGCGTGGAGCAGACGATCCAGCTCGCTGGTCGCACCTTCCGGTACACGCTCCCGGACGTTCTCGCCGGGAACAGCGACACCCTTACCGGTCGCGGGCAGGTCTTCGCGGTGTCCCCGAACCCGGGTAGTGAGCGGATCTCGTTCCTGGGAATGGCCAACCAGGGACAGCGGACCGTCCGAGTCTGGCTCGGCTACAGCGACAGCACCGAGCAGGCGGTGGACGTCACCTTCGGTGACTGGGTGGACAAGGCCGGTAACCCTATCACCGGCAACACCCAGGTGTTCAACGCGCCTGGCCGCCTCAAGGACGCGGGCCAGGAGCTGCCCGCCAAGAACCTTGCCGTGTTCGCCACGGACCCGGTGACCCTGCAACCCGGGAAGACGCTCAACCGGATTCGCCTCGAAGACCAGGGAACCGACATTCCGGCCGGGAAGGCGCACATCGTGGCGCTGGCCTTCGACGGCTCCGCTGTCCCGCCACTCGCGGCGGCCTCAAGCGGACAAGTGCCGAGCGCCACGGCGGGCAAGCCGCTCGCGGCCGAACTTGCCACGGCATCGGGCGGCCGGGGCGACTACCGGGCGTACGCGAACTGGGGCGACGGCACCGCGCTGGAAGAGGTCACCGTGCAGGATGGCATCGTCTCCGGTTCCCACACCTTCGCGGCGGCGGGAACGTACCAGGTGCATATCACAGTGACCGACGGTGAACTCTCCAAGGTCGTGGGCGCAACGATCACCGTGGCGGCCGCGCCCGTGGACCCGGACGGACCCGGTGGCGGCGACCCCAAGCCGGTCGATCCGGTCGTAGCCAAGGTGGGTGCTCCGGTGCTGTCGAAGCCCAGCCAGGCGTACGATTCCGTGGCCAAGCGCCGAGTGACGATCTCGGCTACGGTGTCCGGTGTCACCTCCGGCGTCGTCGCGTTCCGCGCGGGCGGCAGGTTGCTCGGCACGGCCACGGTCGTCAAGCAGGGCTCGATCTATCGGGCAGCCCTCCCGGTCCCGGCACGGCTGCCCGTCGGCACCTACCGGGGGCTCGCGGCCACTTTGACCGCAGGCGGCAAATCGGCGCAGGCGCAGTCGGCCGGCGTATCGCTCCGGGTGGTCAAGGCGACCACCAAGTCGGTCACGGTGTCCGGCAAGAAGTTCCGTGCCGGGACGAAGCCGAAATTGACCGTTCGCGTGGCAACGCTGACCAACGGCCGTGCGGCAACCGGCAAGGTGCGCATTCGCGTCGGTAAGAAGGTCGTGAAGACCGTCAAGCTGACGGCCAAGCGCAAGGGCAAGATCGTGGTCAAGTTGCCGAAGCGGTACTCGTCCTCGATCAAGGTCAAGGCCAAATTCGTGCCTACCTCGGCAAAGACGGTCAACGCGAAGTGGTCCAAGCAGGTGTTGCTCAAACTGCGATAGGACACCGCAGCGGTGGAAACCTGACCGAAATCGGGTCGCCGTATCCTGGATTGATGGATGCCAGTTCTGCCCGCCGGTTCAACTCCGACAACTACGCGGGGGCGCATCCCGAGGTGCTGGAGGCGTTGATCGAGGCGAACTCCGGCCATCGGCCAGGATACGGCGACGATCCATGGACCGAGCGCCTGTGCGAGGTCGTGCGCGGCCACTTCGGGGAGCAGGCTCAGGCCTATCCGGTGCTCACGGGCACCGGCGCCAACGTGGTGTCGCTGGCGGCTATGCTGCCCCGCTGGGGCAGCGTGATCACGCCCGCGTCCTCCCACCTCAACGTGGACGAGAACGCCGCTCCCGAGCGCATGGCCGGGATCAAGCTGCTCACAGTCGACGCGCCGGACGGGAAGCTTACGCCTGCTCACCTCGATGAGTTCACCGCGAACATCGGCGACCCGCACCGGTCGCAGCCGCTCGCGATATCCATCGCGCAGCCGACAGAACTCGGCACCGTCTACCAGTTGGACGAACTGCGCGCGCTCGTCGAGCGCACGCATGCGCTCGGCATGGCCGTGCACATCGACGGGGCACGGCTGTCCAATGCGGCAGCCGCGCTGGGTGCGACGCTGGCCGAGATCACCACCGAGGTCGGTGCCGACGTCGTGACGCTCGGCGGCACCAAGAACGGGATCATCGCCGGGGAGGTGATCGTGGTCCTGAGCCCCGGCGCCGGGGAGGGGATCGATTTCGTGCGCAAGTTTAGCGCGCAGCTCGCCTCCAAGATGCGCTTCGTCTCGGCCCAGCTCGTCGCTCTCTACGGATCCGACCTGTGGCTGCGCAGCGCCGCGGCCGCGAATACTGCCGCCGCGCGCCTGCGTGCAGGGCTGGACGCCGCCATCGCGCGCGGTGAACTGCCCGGCTGGCGGCTCACTCAGGCGACCGACACCAATGCCGTCTTCGCGATCATTCCCGAACGAGTGCGCGAGGAACTGCGCGCCCGGTTCGGCTTCTACGACTGGAACCTGGCCATCGGCGAGGTCCGCCTCATGTGCTCGTTCGACACGACCGACGGTGATGTGGACGAGTTCCTCGCCGCCGCCGTGGCGGTCATGGCCTGACGGGCCTCGCTGGGCAGTGGAGGAGGCCTTTGGCGGTTACTCGTTGTCCCCGCCGGTGGCGGCGGTTGCCGTGCGGTCCACCGGCGGAGTGTCGGCTCCGTCCCCGTTCGCGCCCGGCCACACCCAGTCGCGCACCTCGGGGATGTCCTCGCCGAATTCGCGGGTGTACTCCCTCGCGGCCAGGCGGGCATCGAGCATCTCCTGGCGCAGCCCCGCGTAGCGCGAACCGAGGCCGGGCACGCGGTCGATCACGTCGATGGCCAGGCGGTAGCGGTCCAGATCGTTGAGCATCACCATGTCGAAGGGAGTGGTGGTCGTGCCCTCCTCCTTGTACCCGCGTACATGGATGTTGTCATGACCCGTGCGCCGATACGTCAGCCGGTGGATGAGCCACGGGTAGCCGTGATACGCGAAGATGATGGGTTTCGTCGGGGTGAAGATCGTGTCGAAGTCGCGATCCGGCAGCCCGTGCGGATGCTCCTTCGGATCTTGGAGCCGCATCAGGTCGACGACGTTGACCACCCGCATTTTCAGTGACGGTATGCGCTGGCGCAGCAGGTCGGCGGCCGCGAGCACCTCCAGCGTCGGCACGTCACCGGCGGCCGCGAGCACCACGTCGGGATCCTCGCCCTCGACCTCGGTTCCGGCCCACTGCCATATCCCCAGCCCGCGAGTGCAGTGGGCGATGGCCTCGTCCATCGTCAGCCAATTTGGCGACGGCTGCTTGCCCGCCACGACGACGTTGACGTACTGCCGCGACCGCAGGCAGTGGTCGTAGGTGCTGAGGAGGGTGTTCGCGTCGGCGGGCAGGTAGACCCGGACCACCTCGGCCTTCTTGTTCACGACGTGGTCGATGAATCCGGGGTCCTGGTGGCTGAACCCGTTGTGGTCTTGGCGCCACACGTGGCTCGAGAGCAGATAGTTCAGCGAGGCGATGGGACGCCGCCAGGGAATGTGGTTGGTGACTTTCAGCCATTTGGCATGCTGATTGAACATTGCGTCGACGATGTGGATGAACGCCTCGTAGCAGTTGAACAGGCCGTGGCGACCGGTCAGCAGGTAACCCTCGAGCCATCCCTGGCACTGATGCTCGGACAGCATCTCGACCACCCGCCCCACCCGGGCCAGATGCTCGTCGACCTCGGGGGAGAGGTACTGCGCCTCCCACACCTTGTCGGTCGCCTCGTAGACGGCCTGCAACCGGTTGGATGCCGTCTCGTCGGGCCCGAAGATCCGGAAGTTGTCCGGGTTGAGGCGTACCACCTCCGCGAGCCAGCGGCCGAGCACCCGGGTCGCCTCGTGGATCGACGCCCCTGGGCTGGGGACCTCCACCGCGAAGTCCCGGAAATCCGGCAGCCGCAGATCCTTCAGCAGCAGGCCGCCATTGGCGTGCGGATTGGCGCTCATCCGCAATTCGCCCTCGGGCGCTAGTGCCGCGACGTCCGCGTCAAGTCGGCCGTTTTCATCGAATAGCTCGTTCGGCTTATACGATTCCAGCCAGCCGCGCAGCACGTCGAGGTGCGCCGGGGTGTCCCGCGCGCTCGCAAGTGGCACCTGGTGGGATCGCCACGAGCCTTCGGTGAGCTTGCCGTCGATCTCTTTGGGGCAGGTCCAGCCCTTCGGGGTCTTGAAGACGATCATTGGCCAGGTGGGACGAGAATCGTCGCCCAACGCCGCGGCCTTCTTGATGGCGGCGATCTCGTCCAGGACCGTGTCCAGGAGGGCCGCGAACCGGCGATGGATCGAGAGGTGATCCTCGTCGTCGAAGCCCGCGACGAACAGGTGGGGGCGATGGCCGTAGCCGACCAGGAGATCGTGCAGTTCTTCATCGGGGATGCGGGCCAGCACGGTCGGGTTCGCGATCTTGTAGCCGTTGAGGTGCAGGATGGGCAGCACCGCCCCGTCGAGTTTCGGGTTCAGGAACTTGTTCGAGTGCCAACTCGTCGCCAGCGGGCCGGTCTCCGCCTCGCCGTCGCCGATGACGGCCGCGACCAGCAGGCCGGGATTGTCGAAGGCGGCGCCGTAGGCGTGCGAGAGGGAATAGCCGAGTTCGCCACCCTCGTGGATGGAACCGGGTGTCTCGGGCGCGACGTGACTGGGGATGCCGCCGGGGAAGGAGAACTGGCGCATGAGCCGGCGCAGACCCTCGGTGTCGCCGGTGATATCGGGATAGGTCTCGGTGTACGTGCCTTCGAGGTACGAGTTCGCCACCATTCCCGGCCCACCGTGTCCCGGTCCGGCGATATAGATGGTGGACTGCTTACGCTCCGCGATGGCCCGATTGAGGTGGGCATAAATGAAGTTCAGCCCGGGCGTCGTGCCCCAGTGACCGAGCAGTCGCGGCTTCACGTCATCCCTGCTTAACGGCTCTCGCAGGAGCGGATTGGCCAGCAGGTAGATCTGGCCCACCGACAGGTAGTTCGCGGCGCGCCACCACTTGTCGATCCGGTTCAGTGTCTCGTCGTTGACCTCGGTCATCGCCTTCCTCCGTCTCCACCGCGCCTGCACCGCTCACCGCCGGTGCCAAAGTCGCGCTCCAGTTGCGGGTCCGGCGCATCGCCGATTCGACGCGCCGGACCCTCGTGATTCCATACAACCGCACTTCGCGCGGGAGTGCACTGCCTGTTTCAGCGCATCACGGGTGATCAGAGACGAGCGCGCCGGGTCTGGGAAGACGCCTTGCTGCCGGCGCTGCGATAGGTGAATTTCACCGTGACGCCGCCCGCCCTCTTGACGGCTGCGCGCTTCTTCTTAGGGATCTTCATGGACAGCGACTTGGTCTTGCCCGGCTTGACGGTCAATTTCTTGACGGTGAGCGTGGGCCCGCCGCGCAGGGGCGTGACCCGGATCGTGACCGTGCACGCCCGGGCTGCCGGGCAGGGGACCTTGGCGCTGACCTTCTTCGCGCCCTTACCGATGGTGGCCTTGGCGGGCTTCTTGGCGGGCTTCTTGGGTGGTTCGATCTTCTTGATCAGTTTCAGGGTGAGCTTGCCGTCTATCTTGAAGCTGCATGTGCTGCCGGGCAGTGTGTATTCACCCGGGCAGCTGGCGTCCGGCGCCAGCGAGGTGGCTGCATCGTCCTTGATCGTGTACGCGATGGAGGGGTCTCCTACGACACCGGTGGCAGCGGTCAGATCGGCGCCCATGGGTCCGAAGGCGTACGTCGTCGTGCCGAGATCGCCGGCTTCGGTGCTGACGCACGAGGTGGGGAACTGCAACTGGGAATAGGCGTGCAGTTGCGTGCTCATCAGGAGGGCCGCGAGCCAGGGGCGGCCGATCACCTTTGTGGCCGTCCCCGTGCAGGTCGTCGTGTTCGCGCCGTCATTGGTACGCGAAACGACCTTGGCGTTCGCGCTGGTGACGTGAACGGAGGTGGCGACGGACGCGAGGACCGGGTCCAACCGTTGGCCCTCGGTCACTTGGACGAGTGGCAGCGTCCCGGTCAGGCTGGCCTTGATGTGGCGGGTCTCGTCGTTATCGCCGGGAAAGTCGATGAGCACGTCATTGGTGGCGTTGAACGTGAACGTGCCGCTGTACAGATAGCGGGTCGCGGTCGTGTGCGGGGCGCTGGGGGCTGCGGCGGAGGCGCGTGGCGCGACGATCTGCGTGGTGGCTTGCGCGGCGAGGAACATGATGAGGATGGCGCAGAGCAGGCCAGCGGTCGCGGACCGTCTGCCGGATGTGAGTTTGTTCATGACGTACACGTTGGCGCCGGTCGCTGGCGAGTCACTTGAGCGCCGCTGCAGCGCTACTGTACGGATCGGCGCGGCGGCTCGCGCCCAGTTCGTGTGCGCGATTGCGATTCGTTTGCTGACGAAAGGCCGAGCGCAGCCGAACCAGGGAGGCGCACACGGTGGTGCGTCTTCCGAAGGGCGCGATCGATCGGCTATAGTAGTGAGGTTGCCTCGGCGAGGGACGAGCGATGGGCGCGAATACGGAGACCACTAGTCACCGCGCACCTGATCCGCCAGCACCGCCACTGCGTTTTGTGTGCAGGTGCCGTCCGTGATCGACAGGGCGTGCGCACGCTTGCGTCCGTCACCCGCCCCACGCCTAGGCGATTCGCCGGCGCTCCCCACTGGCGCTCGGCCCAGTACGTTCCAATGGAGTTCAACTCATGTCGTCAATTCAGCTCTCCGCGTCCAAGCGCACCGAATTTGGTAAGGGCGCAGCGCGTCGCCTGCGCCGCGCGTCCCAGACGCCGGCCGTCCTGTACGGGCACGGCGCCGACCCGATCCACATCGCCCTGCCTGCCCACGAGACTCTGCTGGCTCTCAAGCACGCGAACGCGCTGTACGAGATCGACATCGAGGGCGACAAGCAGCTCGTCATCGCCAAGGAGGTCCAGCGTGACCCGATCCGCGACACCGTCGAGCACGTCGACTTCCTGATCGTCAAGCGCGGCGAGAAGGTCGAGGTCGTTGCCGAACTCAACATCGTTGGCGATGCCGCTCCGGGCACCCTCGTGCTGCTTGACCACCAGAACATCGCCATCGCGGCCGACGCGACCGCCCTGCCTGAGTCGATCGACATCGACGTGACCGGCCTGACCGCCGGCACCCAGGTCACCGCGGGTGCGATCACCCTGCCCGCCGGTTCGGAACTCGTCACCGACCCGACCACCGTCCTGCTGACCGTCTCGGAGCCGCAGTCGGCCGCCGCCGAGGACGAGGCAGAGGCGACCGAAACCACCGAGGCCTGATCCTCGCACTTCGCAGCCGCCCTTCCCCAACGTCTACGCTGACGGGGGAGGGCGGTTGTTTTTCTCGCTGGGCATCTTCGACCCGAGCGGTCGCGGGCCGGTGCGATGGCCCATCTACGACACGGGCACGACACACTGGCAAAGTAGGAGCGGATTAAGGGACTCATGGCATCCAGCGATTGGCTCATCATCGGGCTCGGCAATCCGGGCAGTAAGTACGCGCATAATCGCCACAACATCGGCCAGATGGTCGCGGACGACCTGGCCGCGCGCATCGGGGCTACGTTCTCGGCGCATCGATCGAACGCCAAGGTGGCCGAGGGCAGACTGGGTGTCCTGCCCGGTGGCGCACCCGGCCCCAGGGTGATCCTGGCCAAGCCCAGCACCTACATGAACACGTCCGGCGGCCCGGTGAGCAGCCTGGCCAAGTACTTCGACGTGTCACCCGATCGCATCCTTGTGATCCACGATGAACTCGACATACCGTTCGAGGCCATTCGCGCGAAGGTCGGCGGTGGTGAGGGCGGGCACAACGGACTGCGGGACATCACGAAGGCGCTGGGAACGAAGGACTACGTCCGCCTGCGCGTCGGCATCGGCCGCCCGCCGGGCCGGATGGACGTGGCCGATTTCGTGCTCAAGGACTTCTCGGCCACCGAGCGGGGAAGTGTGCCTTTCCTCGTCGACGCCGCGGCCGACGCGGCGGAGATGATCGTCACCGAAGGGCTGCTCGCCACGCAGCAGAAGTACCACTCCAAGGAACAGGCCTGACACGACTCATGAGATTGCTCGGACTCCTCGCGCTCGCCGCGGAAACGCAAGAGTTCCGCGAGATCGCCGTGACGGTCGCCGATGGCGGCGAGGCGGACATCATCGCGCCGGCCGGCGTGCGGCCGCTCGTCGTCGCCGAGTTGGCGAAGAAGCGCACCGTCTTGGCGGTGACCGCTACCGGCCGCGAGGCCGACGAACTCGCTGCCGCCCTGCGCTGCTATCTGCCGGAGGGCGACGTGGCCGTGCTGCCCGCCTGGGAGACGCTGCCGCACGAACGGTTGTCCCCGCGTTCCGACACGGTCGCGACGCGCCTCGCCGTGTTCCGTCGCCTGGTCCACCCCGAGACGGACGGCCTGGCCGGCCCGATCCGTGTCCTCGTGGCTCCGACGCGCGCGCTGCTCCAGCCGATCGTGGCCGGGCTCGCCGAGCTGGTGCCCGTGTCTGCTCGCACGGGCGATGAGATCGACATGGAGCGACTGGTCGAAGACCTGGTCGCAGCGGCCTACACGCGCGTCGACATGGTGGAGCGCCGCGGCGAGTTCGCCGTGCGAGGCGGCATCGTCGACGTGTTCCCGCCGACCGAGGATCACCCGCTGCGCCTGGAGTTCTTCGGCGACGAGGTGGACGAGATCCGCTACTTCGCCGTGGCCGATCAGCGCTCACTCGAAGTCGCCGCGCACGGTCTGTGGGCCCCGCCCTGCCGCGAACTGCTGCTCGACGACGGCGTGCGCGAGCGTGCGCGCGATCTCGCCGATCGGGTGCCGGCCGCGCAGGAGATGCTCGAGAAACTGGCCCAGGGCATCGCCGTCGAGGGCATGGAATCGCTCACTCCCGCGCTCGTGGACGAGATGGTCCCGGTCCTGTCGCTCGTCCCGCGCGAAGCCGTCATCGTCGCGTGCGATCCCGAGCGGGTGCGCAGGCGCGCCGCCGATCTGGTGGCCACGACGGACGAGTTCCTCGCCGCCGCCTGGTCCGGCGCCGCGGCCGGAGGACAGGTACCCATCGACCTCAGTGCCGCCTCGTTCCTGAACCTCGAACAGGTGCGGGAGGTGGCGGGGGAACGCGAGCAGCCCTGGTGGACCATCGGCCCGTTCGGCGTCGACGCCACCGACCCGGCCGCAGCCCTCGACTATGCCACGGATAGCGCGACGGAGGGCTCGTCCTCCGACCGCGGGCGAATCCGCATCGCCGCGCGCGAACTGGCGACGTTCCACGGGGACGTGGCCAAGGCGCTCGGCACGATTCACGAGCACCAGCAGCAGGGCTGGCGCCTCGTGGCGACGACGCAGGGGCCGGGTCCGGCCAAGCGCATGGTCGAGCAACTCGCGGAGGCGGGAACTCCGGCGCGGCTTGTCGATGAGGTCGCCGACGCCCCGGAACCGGGCGTCGTACACGTCGTGCCGGCGCTCGCGGGTACCGGGTTCGCCTCGGAGGAGCATCGCCTGGCGGTGTTCTCGGAGGCCGACATCACCGGCCGCGCGGTGGCCGGGACGCGCGATATGTCTCGGCTGGCAGCACGCCGCCGCGGCGTCGTGGACCCGCTCCAGCTGAAGGTGGGCGACTTCGTGGTCCACGAGCAGCACGGCGTAGGGCGGTACGTCGAACTCGTCCAGCGCACCGCGGGCAAGGGCGAGGCCGCCACGACGCGTGAGTACCTCGTCATCGAGTACGCGCCCTCGCGCCGCGGCCAGCCGGGCGACCGGCTGTTCGTGCCGACCGACAAACTGGATCAGATCACTCGCTACGTGGGCGGCGAGGCGCCGTCGCTGTCGAAGATGGGCGGCGCCGACTGGACCAAGACCAAGGCCCGCGCACGCAAGCACGTGAAGGAGATCGCGAGCGAGCTGATCCGCCTGTACTCGGCCCGCATGGCGACGAAGGGGTTCTCCTTCTCGCCCGATACGCCCTGGCAGCGCGAGCTCGAGGACGCCTTCCCCTATATCGAGACCCCCGATCAGCTCGTCACGATCGACGAGGTCAAGGCCGACATGGAAAAGGCCGTCCCCATGGACCGCCTGATCTGCGGTGACGTGGGCTACGGCAAGACCGAGGTCGCGGTGCGGGCGGCCTTCAAGGCGGTCCAGGACGGTCGTCAGGTTGCCGTGCTCGTGCCGACCACCCTGCTCGCGCAGCAGCACTTCGAGACGTTCACCGAGCGGTATGCGGGCTTCCCCATTCAAGTCCGAACCCTGTCGCGCTTCCAGACGGAGAAGGAGTCCAAGGCCGTGATGGACGGGCTTGCGGATGGGACGGTCGACGTGGTGATCGGCACGCACCGCCTGCTCACGGGCTCGGTGCAGTTCAAGTCGCTCGGCCTGGTGATCGTGGACGAGGAACAGCGCTTTGGTGTCGAGCACAAGGAGACGCTGAAGGCGCTGCGCACCAACGTCGACGTGCTGGCCATGTCGGCAACCCCGATCCCGCGCACGCTCGAGATGGCCGTCACCGGCATCCGCGAGATGTCGACGCTCGCGACCCCGCCGGAGGAACGCCATCCGGTTCTCACGTACGTCGGAGCGTACGAGGACAAGCAGATCGCCGCCGCCGTGCGGCGCGAACTGCTGCGCGAGGGGCAGATCTTCTATGTGCACAACCGGGTCGAATCGATCGACCGTGCGGCGTCGCGCATTGCCTCCCTCGTGCCCGAGGCGCGCATCGCCGTAGCGCACGGCAAGATGTCCGAGAAGCAGCTCGATCACGTGATCCGCGATTTCTGGGAGAAGAAGTTCGACGTGCTGGTGTGTACCACGATCGTGGAGACCGGCCTCGACATCTCGAACGCGAACACGCTGATCGTGGAGCGCGCCGATCTGTTCGGCCTGTCGCAGTTGCACCAGTTGCGCGGGCGCGTGGGGCGCGGGCGGGAACGGGCGTACGCGTACTTCCTGTACCCGCCGGAGAAGCCGCTCACGGAGACGGCGCACGACCGCCTGGCCACGATCGCGGCCAACACCGACCTCGGTGCCGGCATGCAGATCGCCATGAAGGATCTGGAGATCCGCGGCGCCGGAAACCTGCTGGGCGGCGAGCAGTCGGGGCACATCGAGGGAGTCGGGTTCGACCTCTACGTCCGCATGGTCGGCGAGGCCGTCCAGGCCTTCCGCGGTGAGGGCGAGGACGAGGCTCCCGAGGTCACGGTGGAATTGCCGATCGACGCGCACATCCCGCATCAGTACATCGATGGGGAGCGCCTGCGCCTGGAGGCCTACCGCAAGCTGGCCGAGGTCACGGCGCCAGGAGCGCTGGACGAGATCCGCGCCGAACTGCAGGACCGTTACGGGGCGCTGCCACTGCCGGTGGAGAACCTGTTCGCCGTGGCCGAGTTCCGCCTGCTGGCCCGCCAGTACGGGCTGGCCGAGGTCGTGGTGCAGGGCAACTTCGTGCGGCTCGCGCACGTGGAACTGCCCGAGTCCTCAGGTCTGCGACTCAAGCGACTGTATCCGGGCTCGATCATCAAGCCCGCCGTGCGGACGCTGCTCGTGCCCTATCCCAAGCCGAAGCGCATGGGGGCGCCGCCCATCGTCGGTCTGCCGCTGCTGGAATGGGCGCGCGAGTTGATCGCGGCGATCGTCCCGGTGAATCGGTAGCCCGGTCGTCGCGCGGCGTTGCCCGCCACGGCATTTCCTCAGTCCGGGCATAGCCGTCTTAAAGTCATCGCTCAGTGCGCCTCCTCACTATCGGACTATGGAAATTCCATCGAGGGAAATTCCATCGAGAGGAGAATACCGATGACTCACGACAACCAGCCAGCGGGAGTTGCCGGAGGCGAGAGCGTTCAGCACCCTTCGGGCCCCGCAACACCCGCCGACGCCACGTTCGGCACCGCACCGGTCCCTGCCACGGCATCCTCAGAAGGGATTCCTCCCACAGCGCCCGTCCTCGAGGCGCCCGTGGCGGCGCCAGATGGCGAGCAGCCGCAGCATTACCCGCCGTCGCAAGCAACGGTACAGGCGAGCATTCCGCCGGGCCTCGCGCAGCAGGTCGCAGTCGCGCCAGCGGTTCAAGTGTCGCCCTCGTGGTGGACCAAGAAACGCATCGCCTGGGCCGCTGGCATCAGCGCCCTCGCGCTGGCGCTTACGGCCACGGCGTCCTCGCTGATTACGCAGGCTGTTGGCCATCACGGCGACAGGCCGGGCAGTGGGCAGTTCGTTGGCCCCGGGAAGGGAGGCTTGGGCGGTGACGGGCAGGGCGGCCCTCCCAGCGGCGGTTTCGGGCGCGACAGGGGAGCGGCTGGCTCCGATAGCGACGCGAACTCCCGGTCAGGCGGATCGGGGCAGGGCTCCGGTTCCGCGCCAGGCCTGCCAGGTCGCCCGTCGAATGACCAGGGTGCGGCCGGGGGATCGAGTGGTCCGGATGCCTCGTCCACACCGCCGGATACGAAATCCGCGACCCCGTCGGACGCGAGTTAGCGTCGCGATCGGCCAGGAATCAGGAGTCGTGTTCGGGGTCCCGGCGGGGGCGCCGAACACGACTCTGTCGTCTTCGCGTCACACGGCGCGAAAGTGAGTCGATTCATCCAAAATGCCCGGGGAGCGCCGCCACCGGGGACAATGGTCCTATCGGGCAAATCGGACATGCCGTAGGTTCGATAGCGGAAGCCCCGACTCGACTCAGGAGGAGCAAAATGCGCATCGGCGTCCCCACGGAGGCGGCCCCCCACCAGCGAATTGTCGCAGCCACGCCCAAGACGGTCGCGAAGCTCATCTCGCTCGGTTACGAAGTCGCGATCGAGGCGGGCGCCGGCACGCGGGCGAGTTTCCCTGACTCGGCTTATATCGCGGCGGGCGCCGTTGTCGCGCCGGCCGCTTCGGTCTGGGCGGCCGACATCGTCATCAAGATGGACGAGCCCTCCGTCGCGGAGATCGCGACGATGCGACCCGGCGCAACCGTCATCTCGCGGATGGCACCGAGTGACCGCCCCGACCTCGTAGACGCGCTGCGCGATCACGGCGTGACGGGCCTATGCCTGGATGCCGTGCCGCGGATCTCCCGGGCGCAATCCCTCGACGTGCTCTCGTCCATGAGCAATATCGCGGGCTACCGCGCCGTGATCGAGGCGGCTGAGGCCTACGGCGGCATGTTCGGCGGCCAGGTGACCGCCGCCGGGAAGACCGCGCCGGCCAGCGTGTTCGTCATTGGCGCCGGTGTGGCCGGTCTTGCGGCGCTAGGTGCGGCGGGGTCGCTCGGCGCGCAGGTGCGCGCCTTCGACGTGCGCCCCGAGGTCGCCGAGCAGATCGAATCGATGGGCGCCGTATTCGTCCGCTCCGCGGGTCAGCAGGAGGTGAGCGCGGACGGGTACGCCAAGCCACTGACCGAGGAACAGCTCCAGGCCACCGCCGAGACTTACGCCGAGGAATCGGCCAAGGCGGACGTGGTCATCACGACCGCCCTCGTTCGCGGCAAGGCAGTGCGCACGATCACGGCCGCTATGGTCGCGAGCATGCGGCCGGGGAGCGTGATCGTGGACCTCGCCGCCTCGGGTGGCGGCAACTGCGAGCTGACGGTGCCGGGGGAGAAGATCGTCACCGGGAACGGCGTCACCATCGTCGGGTACACCGACCTGCCGGGGCGAATGGCCTCGCAGGCCTCCCAGCTGTACGGCACGAACATCGTGAACCTGCTCGTGCTCCTGACCCCCGCGAAGGATGGCGCACTCACGCTCGACATGGACGACATCGTCCAGCGGTCCATCACGGTGACTCGTGACGGTGAGGTGCTGTGGCCGCCGCCGCCCGTCCAGGTCTCGGCGGCACCGCAGGCGGATGCCGCTCCCGCGACCCCGGCCGAGGATCCTGCGCAGGCCGCGGAGCGCGCGAAACTTGCCGCTAAGCGCAAGGAGCAGAAGATGCTCGCGTATGGGGGCCTAGCGGCTGTGCTGATCGGCCTGGCCATCACGTTCTCGCCCGTGGCCTTCGTCGGCTACTTCACCGTCTTCATCCTGGCCGTTTTCATCGGCTTCTACGTGATCACTAACGTGTCGCACTCGCTGCACACGCCGCTGATGGCGCAGACGAATGCCATCTCGGGGATCATTCTCGTCGGCGCGATCCTGCAGCTCGGATCGTCCAATCCCTGGGTCGTGGCCCTCGCCTTCGCCGCCGCGACCGTGGCGTCCATCAACATCTTCGGCGGCTTCCTCGTGGCAAGCCGCATGATCAACATGTTCCGCAAGGAGGCCTGACCCATGACCTCGATCCTCGCTTCGACCGTGGCCGACGTGGCGCAACCCGACCGCTGGCACGCGCTCGTCCAGGCGGCCTACCTCATCGCCGGAGTGCTGTTTATCCTCTCCCTTGCCGGGTTGTCCAAGCAGGCCAGCGCACGGCAGGGCAACCTGGCGGGCAAGATCGGCATGGTGATCGCGCTCGCGGCGACCATCGGACTGGCACTGATGGAGGCGGAGGCGAACACCGCCGTCACCGCTGCACTGATCGCCGGCGCGTTGCTGATTGGTGCCGTGATCGGGACCATAGCCGCCCGTCGCGTCGAGATGACGCAGATGCCCGAGATGATTGCGATCCTGCACTCGTTCGTCGGCATCGCCGCCGTCCTGGTCGGATTCAACTCGTTTGTCACGGAGCCCAAGGACGACGCGGTTCACCTCGTCGAGGTGTTCCTCGGCATCTTCATCGGTGCCATCACGTTCACCGGTTCGGTCATCGCGTACCTGAAACTGTCGGCCAGGATGAAGTCCAAGCCGATTACGCTGCCGGGCCGCAACCTCCTCAACCTCGGCGGGATCGTCGCATGTGGCGTACTACTCGCGGTGTTCCTCGCCCAGCCCTCGCTCTGGGCGCTCATAACGATGACGGTCGTCGCGTTGCTGATCGGCCTGCACCTGGTCGCCGCGATCGGTGGCGGCGATATGCCGGTGGTCGTGTCGATGCTCAACAGCTACTCCGGCTGGGCCGCGGCTGCCGCCGGGTTCATGCTCTCGAACAACCTGCTGATCATCACCGGCGCACTCGTCGGAGCCTCCGGTGCGATCCTGTCCTACATCATGTGCAAGGCCATGAACCGCAAGTTCATCTCCGTGATCCTGGGCGGCTTCGGGGATGCTCCCGCTGGTGCCAGCGCCGAGGTGACCGGCGAGTACCACGAAACCAACGTGGAAGATCTGGCCGCCCTCCTCAGGGACGCGAAGACCGTCGTCATCACACCCGGCTACGGCATGGCCGTCGCCAAGGCGCAGTACCCCGTGGCCGACCTGGCGGCGAAACTGCGGGCCGCCGGGGTGGACGTCCGCTTCGGAGTGCACCCCGTCGCGGGCCGCCTGCCGGGTCACATGAACGTGCTGCTTGCCGAGGCCAAGGTGCCGTACGACATCGTCGAGGAGATGGACGAGATCAACGACGACCTGGCGAACACCGACGTCGTGCTCGTTATCGGCGCCAACGACACCGTCAATCCGGCCGCCATGGAGGACCCGAATTCGCCGATCGCCGGGATGCCCGTCCTCGAGGTCTGGCACGCGAAGCACGTCGTCGTGTTCAAGCGCTCCATGGCCGTGGGTTATGCGGGCGTGCAGAATCCGCTGTTCTTCAAGGACAACACGCAGATGCTGTTCGGTGACGCGAAGACCAGGGTGGAAGAACTCGTCCACGCGGTCGACGCCGCCAAGGTCGGATAGCCCGCTCTGCGCCGCGGGGTGTTCAGCGGCGTTCGGCTCGCGCCACCTGTGACGTAGATTAGAGGCATTGCAATCGCTGGTGGAATGAGAGGGCAGGCATGACGATCGTGGTGACCGGTGGGGCCGGGTACATCGGGGCGCACGTCGTCCGGCTCCTGCAGCAGGCAGGCGATAAAGTCGTGATCGTCGATGACCTGTCGACGGGCGACGCCAGCCGCGTGGGCGGGGCACCGATCATAGAACTCGACATCGCCCAGCCCGAAGCCAAGGACCAGTTGTCCACGCTCTTGCGCGAGGTCGGAGCAACGGCCGTCATCCACTTCGCCGCCCGTAAGCAGGTCGGAGAATCGGTGGCGCGTCCGGTCTGGTACTTCGAGCAGAACGTCGGCGGCATGGCCAATCTCCTCGCCGCAATGGAGCAGGCGTCGGTGTCGCGATTGGTGTTCTCGTCCTCCGCCGCCGCCTATGGCCAACCCGACGTCGGCATCGTCAGCGAGAAGAGCCCGGCTGTGCCGATCAACCCGTACGGGCAAACCAAGCTCGCGTGCGAATGGCTCGCGAGCGACGCCGCGACCGCTTGGGGACTGCGAGTGGTGGCACTCCGATACTTCAACGTCGCCGGTGCTGGCGTTCCAGAATTGGGGGATCCCGCCGCCCTCAACCTCGTGCCGATGGTGCTCGAGAAACTGGCCGCCGGGCGGCGTCCCCTGATCTTCGGTGACGACTATCCGACGCCAGATGGGACCTGCGTGCGCGACTACATCCACGTCTCTGACCTGGCCCGCGCCCACATCGACAGCCTCAACTATCTCGAGCGCAATGATCGCCCCTACGACGTCTTCAACGTCGGTACCGGCGAAGGCTCATCCGTTCGCGAGGTCATCGCCGAGATCGGACGGGTCAGCGGCCTGGACGTCGCTCCCGAGATCCTGCCGCGCCGACCCGGCGACCCCGCCGAACTGGTGGGAGATCCGACGAGGATCAACGACGTGCTCGGCTGGCGTGCCGAGTTCGGCCTTCCCGACATCATCGCTTCGGCGTGGGAGGCCTGGCAGGCCGGTCCCCATCGCATCGAGATCTGACGCGGGCGGTCTCCTGCCTGCCGGGGACGAGTTCTCCGCCAGATCCCGTCCGTAGGATTCCCGTCCCGGGCAAAACCTCTCGACATCGCCGCTGATCGGGCCGGTGCCTTCATGACTTGCACGCGCGTGCGCCCGCGAAATGCGCGGAAATAACTCCGATGCTAGCGTGAATATGGGCCGAATTGGATTCGCAATGATGCGATCTTTCGGGACTCGCGAAAACGGTTTCAATGTCGCGACCGGACAAACACCATCCATGTTCAAAGGAGAACGCGTGTGATTGCGAGAACGCTTCCACCTGCACAAACGCCTCACCGAATGCCGCGTCCAGCCTCCGCCCTCGTCATAAGCGGAGCCATCGCCTCGCTTGTGATATCAGGCATGACCACTGGCTTGGCAACCACAGCGAGTGCCGACGCATTCAATCCGGATTTTGGTCCGAATGTGACAATATTCGAGCCGTCGATGAGCACGAGCAGCATCAATCAAGCATTGCAAAGCGCTTCGGCGGATATGTCCGGGGATGCGAATCACTGGACGACCAAGCGCCGCGCCTTCTTTTTTAAGCCGGGAACGTATGGCAGCGCGGCCGAGCTTAACCCGGCTCTGGCAACCAACTTCATCAACAGCGAGGTCGGTTACTACACCTCCGTTGCCGGATTGGGCCTCACTCCTGATCAGGTCCAGATCAACGGCGCCCTCCACGTCGAGCCCGAGCAGGTGTGCAACACCCCCTGGTGGTGCCAGGGCCCAGGTTCGCTGAACAACTTCTGGCGGTCGCTGGCGAACGTCGCGATCAAACCGATCCAGCGACCCGTAGATCAGACGACGGCGCAGCCCGGAGCACCCGTCGAGGGTGACGTTCGCGAAGGATGGATTGAGCCGAACCGCATGCGCTGGTCCGTCTCGCAGGCCGCCCCGATGCGCCGCGTCCACATCCAAGGCGATCTGACCTACATGGGCCGGTACGGCGCGATGGCCTCTGGTGGCTTCACGTCTGACTCCCGAATCGACGGACTCGTGCAGACCGGCTCGCAGCAGCAGTTCTACCACCGTGATTCGACTATCGGCTCCTACTCGGAGCCAGGCGTGTGGAACATCGTGTTCTCCGGAACGAACGGCGCTCCGGTAGACAACTACCCGGACAGCCAGCAGACCCCGGGCATGGACCAGTACGGTGCCAACAAGCACGCGAACTACGGCAACACGCCCGTCAGCCGCGAAGCTCCTTTCCTCACTTGGAATCAGTCGGACGGATATGGCGTGTTCGTGCCTGCCGTGCGGACGAACGCATCCGGTCCGTCATGGTCGGGATCAAACCCCGGAGCGGGAACGCGGATATCCCTGAACGACTTCGTGGTCGCCAAGCCGGGCGATTCGATCACCTCGCTGAACACGGCCATCAGCAACGGGAAGCACATCCTCTTCACCCCTGGTCAGTACACGTTCGATCAGCCACTGCGAGTCAACCGAACCGGCACCGTCGTGCTCGGACTCGGACTCGCCACGCTACGGCCGACGGCAGGCAACGCCGCGATCGAGGTCGCCGATGTCGCTGGCGTCAAGATCGCTGGACTCATGATCGAGGCGCATTCGGTGAAGTCGGACGTGCTCGTCAAGGTGGGACCGCGACATGCCACGGTGTCCAACCAGGCCGACCCGACCACGCTGTCGGACGTGTTCTTCCGCATCGGTGGGGCACAGGAGGGCAACGTCGACACCGCACTCGAGGTCAACTCCGACTACGCGCTGCTCGACAACATCTGGTCCTGGCGAGCCGACCACGGTAACGACGCGGACGTTAACGTTGGGTACCAGTGGGAACGCAACCCCGCGAACGTCGGCGTGCGCGTCAACGGTGACAACGTGACAGCGCTGGGACTCTTCGTCGAGCACTACCAGAAGACGCAGACCGAGTGGAACGGTGAGAACGGACGCACCATCTTCTACCAGTCCGAAATCCCGTACGAGCCGCGAACCCAAGCTCAGCACTCGGACCGTGGTCGCGAGGGCTACTCGTCCTACAAGGTCGACGCCTCGGTCACCAGCCACGAACTGTTCGGCGCCGGCGTCTACTCCTACTACCGCTGGGTCGACACGGTCTGGGCCGAGAATGGGATCTCCGTTCCCAAGAAATCGACGGTCAAGGTCAATCGCGCGGTTACACGCTGGCTGAACGGATGCATCCCATCCCTCAGCGCCTCGAAGGGTATCGCGGGTTGTTCGGATGGCTTGGGCGGCGGTATCCGTCACATCGTCAACGACCAGGGTGGTCCCGCATTCTCGGCGGGGAACGAGGACAACAAGACGAAGTGGATGCGGGCCTACAACTCGTCCACCGGCGATGTCACCAAGCCGACGCTGAACGCCAGCGTGTCGGGGACAACCCTGACCGCAAGCGCATCCGACAACGTTACGGCCGCCAACCTGGTGCACATCGACTACAAGATCGGTTGCAACCTCTGGCTGCCGTATACGGGCAGCGTCACGATCCCCGGCGACGCGCAAAACGTGTGGGCGCGTGCTGTGGACCAGGCTGGCAATGTCTCGACCGTCTTCAATTGGTCGCGCTCCGGGACCGCTGAGAACTGCTCACCCGGCGACGGCGGCGGTGGAGATAACGGCGGCGGTGACAACGGCGGCGGCGGAGATAACGGCGGCGGTGACAACGGCGGCGGTGGAGATAACGGCGGCGGTGACAACGGCGGCGGCACCACTGGACCAAAGGTTCCCGTGCCGCTCGTGATCAGCAACAAGTCGGGGAAGTCCGACCCGGTCTACATCTACATCCTGGGACGCAACACGTCGAACCAGGCGGGGTGGATCGATGCTTCGGGGTCGTTCCACGCGCTGTCCGGCGGGACGAGCACTCCGGCGCCGGTGGGGGACATTTCGATCACTGGACCGGGCAATGGGCAGTCGATCACGGTGCCCTCGCCGTTGTTGTCCTCGGGCCGGATCTACTACTCCTACGGCCAGAAGCTCACCTTCTCCAAGGTCATCGACGGGGACGGAATCACGAACTTCGCTTACCCCTCGATCTTCAACGCCTCTGACCCGAACGTGAATATCCTGCACGGATCGGCGGAATACTCGCTCGTACGGCACCCGGACCAGAACACCGGGCTGTGGTTCAACTCCAGTCAGGTCGACTTCGTGGGCCCGCCGGTCCAGGTGGGCGTTGAGTTTGAAGGTGGCGACACATTCTCGATTGGCCGACTGAAGGACAACGGTCTGCAGAACATCATCAGCTACCTCGAAGCGCAACCGGGCTGGGGTGGGCTGGTCAAGCGCCACAACGGGCAGTATCTGCGGATTCTCAGCGCCAAGGACGGCATGATCGATGGGGTCCTCGCGACTGCTCCGGTTCAGTCCTACATCGATCAGGTGTGGAGCAAGTATCAGAACACGACCCTGACGTTGCGACCGCGGAAGGACGACCAGAACTTCGTCTACACCGGCCAGGTTCAAGGTTCGACCTTCGTGTTCCAGCCCTCGGGATCGGCATCCGGGTCGCCGGCAATCTCGATCACGAAGCCGACCCCGCAAAACGTGGTCAGTTGTGACGGATCCCTGACGGGTGTCGGGGTCCAGGGCGAGGTTGCCCGCACCATATGTGCCGGGTTCAACCGATCCAACATCATGTCGCAGACGAGCCAACCGGCCAATCCCAGTACCTACTTCACGGATGCGGCTTGGACCAACCACTACGTCAAGATCGTCCACGACCAGATGGTCTCCGGGCGGTCCTACGCCTTCGCCTATGACGACGTGAGCGAGCAGGAATCCCTGGTCTCGACAACCAACCCGCAAAAGGCCTTCCTCCAACTCGACCCGTTCACCGGCGCGGCCCCTCCGCTGACGAACGGCGGGAACAACGGCGGTGGTGGCGACAACGGCGGCGGGAACAACGGCGGTGGTGGCGACAACGGCGGCGGGAACAACGGCGGCACGTGCGCCCAGCCGTGGGACGGTCAGGCCGTCTACGTCCAGGGCGATCGCGTCAGCCTCGCAACGCTCGTCTACGAGGCGCAGTGGTGGACACAGGGTGAGACTCCTGGCACCACGGGAGAGGGGGGAGTCTGGCGGGTCGTCGGGGTCGACAACGGATGCGCGCCAGGCGGCAACAACAACGGCGGCGGGAACTCAGGCGACGGCTATCAGAGCCTGACGAACGGAACCGGTGCGGTCCGCGTGGCCGGGCTTAACCTCTGCGTGGACGTGCCGTCGTCCAACTTCGTCGATGGCAACAAGCTCCAGGCGTGGACGTGCAATGGCACCGGCGCCCAGATCTGGACTCGAAACCCGAACGGCGAGATTCGAATCGGGAGTAAGTGCGTGGACGTCGCCAGTTCGGGGACGGCCAACGGTACGGACGTGTGGCTGTGGAACTGCAACGGCACGGGTGCCCAGAAGTGGGAGTACAACCCGTCGACCAAAACGCTACGCAACCCGAATTCGGGCAAATGCCTGGACGTTCGCGACGGCCAGCCCACCCCGTCGAGCGGCCAGAAGCTGCAGATCTGGGACTGCTGGGGTGACATCAACCAGCGCTGGGAGTTCTAGGACAGGTTGACCCAACACGCCAGGGCGGCAGGGAGGAGGAGCGTGTGCCCCTCCTCCCCGCCGCCCGCGCGAATGCCTCCGGTGCGCGTGCACTCGCGAGGCAGGTCTCCAGAGGGCCGGCAAACGAATCCGACGTCCCACCGCCTGAGCAGCGCCAACGGTGGATGAATGCTTGATGTCGGCTCGGTGGCGGGACCCCGGTCCCGCCTAGCACAGCCCCGAAGCGACTAGGCTTGGAACGTACGTGCAGACAAACACCTCAAAAGGAGCGAAAGTGGCAGAAATTGTAGCCGTAGGCGCGCGCGAGATTCTTGACTCCCGCGGCAACCCGACCGTCGAGGTCGAGGTCGCACTTGAAGACGGCAGCTACGCCCGCGCGGGCGTTCCCTCGGGCGCATCGACCGGCGCGTTCGAGGCCGTTGAGCGCCGCGATGGCGACGCGGGGCGTTACCTGGGCAAGGGTGTCGAGGGTGCGGTCTCCGCAGTGGAGGACGTCATCGCCCCCGAGATCATCGGGTTCGACGCCGAGGACCAGCGTCTCGTTGACGCCACCATGATCGAGCTCGATGGCACCCCGAACAAGGGCAAGCTTGGCGCCAACGCCATCCTGGGTGTCTCGCTCGCCGTGTCCAAAGCCGCCGCGAAGAGCGCCGGCCTCGACCTGTACCGCTACGTCGGCGGCCCGAACGCACACGTTCTGCCCGTTCCGATGATGAACATCCTCAACGGCGGTTCGCACGCCGACTCCAACGTTGACATCCAGGAGTTCATGGTCGCGCCGATCGGTGCGCCCACGTTCCGTGAAGGTCTGCGCTGGGGCGCCGAGGTGTACCACGCGCTCAAGTCGGTGCTGAAGTCCAAGGGCCTGGCGACGGGCCTGGGCGATGAGGGCGGCTTCGCCCCCAACCTGCCGAGCAACCGCGACGCGCTGGACGAGATCCTCGTCGCGATCGAGAAGGCCGGCTTTAAGCCGGGCGTTGACGTCGCGCTCGCTCTCGATGTCGCATCGACCGAGTTCTTCAAGGACGGCGCCTACCAGTTCGAGGGCCAGGCCCAGTCGACGGACTTCATGGTCAAGTACTACGAGCAGCTCATCACGGACTACCCGCTCGTGTCCATCGAGGACCCGCTGAGCGAGGACGAGTGGAGCGCCTGGTCGCAGCTCGTCGCCGAGGTTGGCGACCGCGTCCAGATCGTCGGCGACGACCTGTTCGTCACCAACCCGGAGCGCCTCGCCAAGGGCATTGAGTTGAAGGCGGCCAATTCGCTGCTCGTGAAGCTCAACCAGATCGGTACCCTCACCGAGACGCTCGACGCCGTGCAGCTCGCGCAGCGTGCCGGTTTCACCGCCATGACGTCGCACCGTTCCGGTGAGACCGAGGACACCACCATCGCGGATCTCGCCGTGGCGACGAACTCGGGTCAGATCAAGACGGGCGCGCCGGCTCGTGGCGAGCGCATCAACAAGTACAACCAGTTGCTGCGCATCGAAGAGGGTCTGGGCGAGGCTGCGGTTTACGCAGGCCGTAGCGCGTTCCCTCGCGCCAAGTTCTGAGCTAGAACTTAAGCCAGCGACACCCGCGTGGGGTCGTCCGCCGTCTGGCGGGCGGCCCCACGCGTCGTTGACGTGCCCTGCATTGACGTGCCCTGCATGGACGTGCCGTGCATGGACGTGCCCTGCCGCGGACACCGGTTACGGCTCCAGGACACCCGATATAGCGGGTGCCGAGCAACCACAACCGGTGGTCTCATGTGCCCGAGGGACGATGCGGCGAGCCGTGGGCGCGCCTCTGCGGGCTTTCCAGGGAACTTCGGCACAATGGCAGCATGACTGCCCGGATCCCCGTCGACCGCCCGCAGGGCGATCGCATGCGCTGGGTCGGGCCGGTATCCGTTCGAGTTATCGTGCTCGCGATCATCGCCCTCGGCGCCCTGGCTATCGTCGTGCCGACCATGATGCGATTCGTGGATCAGCGGGCGCAGACCCGGGCCATGGAGCAGCAACTCGCGGCGACCAAGGCCGAGAACGCCGATCTGCAGTCCGAGATCGATCGCTGGAAGGACAGCAAGTACGTCGCCGCGCAGGCGCGCGAGCGGCTCAGTTTCGGCTACCCGGGCGAGACCCGCTACAAGGTGATCGACCCCGCCACGGTCGTCGACGAGACCAACCCCAAGACGGGGCGGACTGTCGAACCGGGCGCCGTAACCTTCCCGATCGGTAAGGAGGATTCCTGGTACGGCACTTTGTGGGAATCCGTCGAGGTTGCGGGATCCACCGAGGCCGACACGGCACAATAGATGGGTGCCTCCCACTCTTAATGTCCCGCAGGGCGGGGACGAAGCCCCGCTCACGCTCACCGAACAGGCCGCCGAGCAGTTGCGCCGCCGCGGCGGATATGCACCCGACGGCTCCGCTGCCGAGGCAAGCGCCGAGGACCTCGCCGAGATCGAATGGCAGCTTGGACGAGCCCCCCGCGGCACTGCGGGCATTTCCGCGCGCTGCGTGTGTGGTCGGCCCTGGGTGGTCAAGACCGAGCCACGCCTGCCGGACGGGACGCCCTTCCCGACCCTGTACTACTTGACGCATCCGGCGATCACCGCCGCCGCCAGCACGCTCGAGGCGTCGGGAGTGATGAAGGACATGAGCGCCCGCCTCGAGACCGACCCGGAACTACGAGCCGCGTACGGCCGCGCCCATGAGGACTACCTCGCGGAGCGGGAGCGCCTCGGCTTCGTCGAGCAGATCCACGGCATCTCGGCCGGCGGCATGCCCACGCGCGTCAAGTGCCTGCACGTGCTCATCGCGCACTCGCTGTCCGCCGGGCCCGGCATCAACCCTCTCGGGGACGAGGCCATCGCGCTGGCCATCCGCGCCCGCCAGTTTGACCCGTCGGCGTGCCAGTGCATCGCCCGTCCCGTGGCAGGGTAGTGGTCATGGCTGAAAAAGTGGCTGAACAGATTACGCGCGTCGCCGCCATCGACTGCGGCACCAACTCGATCCGTCTGCTGATTGCCGACATCGACCGCGAGGCGGGTACGCTCACCGACCTGGAGCGGACGATGCACGTCGTCCGGCTGGGCCAGGGCGTCGACCGGACGGGGCGCCTAGACCCCGAGGCGCTGGCCAGGACGTTTGAGCGCTCGCGCGAGTACGCCGCCAAGATAGCCGAACTGGGCGCGACTCGGGTGCGTTTCGTGGCAACGTCGGCGACTCGGGACGCGAGCAACAGGGACGAGTTCTTCTCCGGCATCCGGGAGATCCTGGGTGTCACGCCGGAAGTGGTGTCCGGGGACGAAGAGGCGTACCTGTCGTTCCGCGGCGCGACGGGCGTGTTCGGCGGGCAGTTCCCCGCCCCGTATCTGGTCGTGGACCTCGGTGGCGGCTCGACGGAGCTCGTCCTCGGCACCGATCGCCCGCAGGCCGCGAAGTCGATGGACGTCGGCTGCGTGCGCATGACGGAGCGGCACCTGCGCTCTGACCCGCCAACGCCTGCCGAGATCGAGGCCGCCCGTGCCGACATTCGTCGGGCGCTGGACGAGGCAGCCGAAATCGTACCGCTGGGGCAGACGGCGACCCTGGTGGGCCTGGCGGGATCAATTACGACCGTGACGGCGCATGCGCTGGGACTGGCCGCCTACGATCGCGACCGCATCAACGGCGCGACCCTGTCGGTGGACGACGTGCTGGCGAGCGCCGCGGACTTGCTGGCCCGTGACCGCGCACAGCGCGCGGAATTGGGGTTCATGCACCCGGGGCGGATCGACGTGATCGGGGCCGGAGCGCTCGTCTGGTCAGAGGTTGTGGCGCGGGTGCGAGACGAAGTCGCTGCTCAGGGGAGAGAACTCGGGCCGATCCTCACGTCTGAGCACGACATTCTCGACGGCATCGCGTGGTCCCTGGTCGAATAGGGAACGAGACCTTCGTCCGTTGCGCGATAGGCCCACATTCTGAGCGATTTCGGTGGCACGCGGCGAAGGCGTAGTCTTGGAAGCATCAATCCGTTCCATCCCAGGAGACAAGTGTGCCTAGTGCGTCGGTGACCGCTAAGTCGGGTGCCCCTCGAATTCTCGTTCTCGGCGGTGGATCCGTCGGCCTGTACTCCGCGCGCCGGCTGCGCCGCCGCCTCGGTTCGCGCGCGCGCATCACCGTCGTGGACGCGCTGCCGTACATGACCTACGCGCCGTTCCTCCCCGAGGTCGGCTCGGGTGCGATCGGTGGGCGCGATGTGGTTGCTCCGTTCCTGCGCGCGCTACGCGGCATCGAGACGGTTCAGGCCAAAGTCACCGGAATCGACCACGCGGGACGCAAGGTGACCGTCAGCCCGAATGTGGGCCCCGACTTCGACATCGAGTACGACGAACTCGTCATCGGCCTCGGCTCGATCGCCCGCACCCTGCCTATTCCCGGCCTGGCCGAGGAAGCAATCGGCTTCAAGCACGTCGAAGAGGCGCTCTACCTGCGCAACAAGATCCTCGACCGCGTGCTCATCGCCGCCCACACCGAGGACGAGGCGCTCCGTAAGCGCCTGCTGACGTTCACCTTCATCGGTGGCGGCTTTGCCGGCATCGAAGCGGTCGCCGAGGCCGAGGACATGGCCCGCGCCGCCGTCAAGAAGATTCCCTCCCTGTCGCAGGACGACCTCAAGTTCGTCGTCATCGAGGGCGCCGACCGTATCCTGCCCGAACTGCCGCTCGAGATGGCGCAGTACGGCCTGGCGAACCTGCGTCGCCGGGGCATCGACGTGCACCTTTCCACCTTCCTGAGCTCGTGCGTCGACGGCCATGTCGTCACCTCGACCGGTGTCGAGTTCGACTCGGACACGATCGTGTGGACCGCCGGTGTGCGTGCCAACCCGGTCATCGGCGAGTCGGATCTGCCGACGGACAAGCTCGGCCGCCTGACCGTCTCCGCGACGCTGCAGGTCATCGACTACGAGGGCAACGTGGTCCCCGGCGCGTGGGGTGCAGGCGACTGCGCCGCCGTGCCGGACCTGTACAACGAGGGCAAGTTCTGCCCGCCGAACGCTCAGCACGCCATCCGCGAGGCCAAGGTGCTGGCCGACAACCTGGTTGCCAACCTGGCTGGCCGCGGCGTGAGCCAGTACAAGCACAAGAACCTCGGCACCGTCGCGTCGCTCGGCCTGCACAAGGGCGTCGCCGTACTGTTCGGCGTCGTGAAGCTGAAGGGCTGGCCGGCCTGGTTCGCGCACCGCGCGTACCACGTCATGGCGATGCCGACCCCGAGCCGCAAGACCCGCATCATCTTCGGCTGGCTGTCGGCAACGTTCCTGCGTCGTGAGCTCGGCCCGCTCGGTGCGACGGCCGACCCGCGCGCATCGTTCCGCGTCGCTTCGGCCCCGCCGAAGCCGAGGGAAGAGGCTAAGAAGGACGAGCCTGCCAAGTCCGCTTAAAGGGCCGCCCCCATAGCCCAATTGGCAGAGGCAGCCGACTTAAAATCGGCACAGTGTGGGTTCGAGTCCCACTGGGGGCACCAACCTGCAAGGCTGCGAAAGCATCGCAATGGCCCGGATCCACGATGTGGGTCCGGGCCATTGGCGTGCCGGGGTGCTACTTGGTGTGTGCCACGACTCGCGTCATAGTGGTGCGGCCGGGCACGAGTGCGGGTTTGCGTTCGGAGCGGGGGCCGATGGCCCGCAGGGCTCCTAGGATGGCGACGAGATCGACCACCTCTTGCAGCCATGCGCCAGCGATGGCCGGAAGGAACCCGGCGGCGGCCACCAACATGAGGGCCACGCTAATCGCGATGCCAAGCCAGATGCTCTGCAGGGCGATGCGCACGGTGTCCTTGCCGATCCGCACGGCCTGGGGGACGCCCGCCAGGGTGTCGAACCGGTTGACAATATCTGCCGATTCGCTGGCGGCAGTCGCGCCGCGCGCACCCATCGCGAGGCCGATGTCCGCGGCCGCGAGCACCGGGGCATCGTTGAGCCCGTCGCCAACCATCATCAGGGGTCGCGGTTGCACATCCGTGACGACGTGGACTTTATCGGCCGGGCGGCAGTCCGCATGCACCTCATCGATCCCGACCTCACGGGCAACGATGTGGGCAGTGGCGGCCACATCGCCCGTGACCATGAGGGTTCGAGTGACGCCAAGTTCGTGCAGGTCGCGCATGACTTCGCTGGCTTCGGGCCGCGTTTGGTCGCGCATGACGAGCGCGCCTGCTGGCGCATCATCCACCGTCACATAAATCGCCAATTCGCCAGGCGCCACTTCAACGCGTTCCAGCGTGGGCGCGAATTGACGCAACCACGACGGTTTACCGACCCGCACGGTCACCTCGGTTCGTCCCGGCACGGCAGCAAACGTTGCAGTGACCCCATTGGCGGGCAGTTCTTCGGCCCCGGTGGATTCGAGCAGGGCGCGGCCGTGGGCCCGGCCTGCGGCCACAACGGCTCCGGCCAAGACGTGCGACGAGTAGGCCTCGGCCGATGCGGCATATTGAAGCACTTCATCGTCATTGAAACCGGGTGCGGGAATCACGCGTTCCAAGCTGGGATGCCCGGTCGTGATCGTGCCGGTCTTGTCGAAGGCCACGGACCGGACCTGCGAGAGTTGTTCGAGTGTCTGCCCGCTATTCACGATCAGACCGTGCCGTGCGGCGCGGCTCATACCACCCAGGAAGGCGACAGGCGCGGCGATCAGTAGCGGGCAGGGGGTTGCCACGACCAGGACCTCGGCAAACCGGACGGAGTCCCCGCTGACCGCCCAGGCAATCGATGCAATCGCCAAGGACAGGATGGTGAATGGCACTGCGTACCGGTCAGCGAGCCGCACCACCTTCGACTTGCTGCCCGCGGCCTGTTCGACCAGCCGCACGATCTGCTGGTATTCGCTCTGGTCGGCGGTTGCCACAGCGCGCATGCGAATTGCCGTGGAACCGTTGACGGCGCCGCTGGACACGTGTTCACCCGCGGCACGATCCACGGGCAGGCTCTCCCCGGTAAGCGACGACTCGTCAAACATTGCCGATTCGGTCAGCAGGACCGCATCGACGGGAACCACCGAACCGGGGCGCACCAGCAGGATGTCGCCGACGACAACCTCATCAACGGGAACCTCGCGTGCGCCATCTTCTAAGTCACTGCCCGACACGAGAAGCGCCGTTTGTGGCGCTTGGCGCAGTAGCGCCGTCAGTTCCTGGGTGGACCGGTTCGATGCGTAGTCCTCCAGCGCCGTCCCGCCTGTGAGCATGAGCACGACGATCAGCGCAGCCCAGGGTTCACCCACCAGAACGGCGGCCGTGATCGCCATGACTGCCAAAATGTCCAGACCCGCATGCCCCTTGATGAGTTGGCGGATCATCGAGACTGCCTCAACAGCGGCGATCAGGAGGCTGTAGCCCCCGACCAGCCACGCAGTCAAGTGTCCGGCGGGCGTCGCGGACAGCACAAGGCCGGCGATCGCCACGACGAGCGTGGCAAACACTTGCGGGTAGACGCGGATCGCGCTGACTAACCTTGCCATAGTGTCAGCCTTGCAAATTTGCTCAGCAAATGCACCGCAGGAAAGCCTATCCTCACTGCAATTCCAGGCATTTCGGGCATCCGGGCCGACCGCCTGCCAATGCGTCAAGCGGGCATCTGAGACGGCCCCAGACGCACATCGCGGCGGTCAAATTGACGCCCGCACGATCCGTCTCATACCCCGTCTCACGGTTCGATCACATCCGCGCCACGTAATACTCGACCTATAACGTAGGGATTGTGCTCCACGATGATCGCCCCGCCGCGCAGTCAGACAACCAGCCTGCCGGCGCTTCGCACCCGAACCCCGCGCAGCAGGCGGCCGCGCCGCCCCGGCGCGGCCGCTACCTGTTCATCACGGGCGTCGCCGTTGCCGTCTTCGCGGCCGTCGTCATCGCGGGCCAGTTGACGAACAACAACACCCAACAGCCCCCATCGGCGACCCCACCCGCGGCAGAAACGTCCGCCGCAGGCGGCGAGGGCACGACGGAGGACTCGTCCAATCAGAGCGTCGACCCCGAGGCGGATCAAGTCGCCCCGGCCACGGGCCAGGAGGGCATCGACCACGCCCGCCATGATCCGGACGACACTATGGCGATCGGCGACATCGACGCTCCCGTCACGGTCGTGGAGTGGACGGACCTGCGGTGCTCCTACTGCGCGGCGTTCATGAACGACACATTTGAGGCGCTCAAGACCCACTACATCGACACGGGCCTGGTCCGCTGGGAGTTCTACGACGTCGCATATTTCGGTGACGACTCCACTCAGGGCGCAATCGCGGCTCGCGCGGCGGCGCGGCAGAACTCGTTCGAGGATTTCCTCCGCACCGCCTACGCCGCGGCCCCCGAGCGCGGCCTGCCCGATCTTCCGCGCGACAAGCTGCTGCAGTTCGCCGCCGATGCGGGCGTGCCCGACCTGGATCTGTTCGAGCAGGACCTCGACAACCCCGACCTGATCCAGCAGGTCAAGGAAAGCACCTACTACGCGCGCGTCAACGCCGTGGCGGGCGTGCCGTTCTTCAACATCGACGGCACGGTGATTGGTGGCGCGCAGTCGCTCGAAACCTTCACGAAAGCCATCGATGAGAAGCTGGCCGCGGCGGGCCGCTGATGGACATCGGCATCATCGGGGCGCTCGCGGGCGGCCTGCTCACGCTGCTGAGCCCGTGTTCGGCGCTCCTGTTGCCCGCATTCTTCGCGTACGCGTTCACGAGTCCGGGACGGCTACTCGAACGCACGGGCATCTTCTACCTGGGGCTTATCACGACGCTCGTGCCGCTCGGGGTGCTCGCGGGAAGTGTAGGCGCCTATTTCGGCGAGCACCGCTCGGCCGTCATCGCGATCGCGGCGATCGCCGTCATCGTCTTCGGCGCACTCCAGGTGATCAATATCCCGCTGCCGGGCGGCCGCACGCTCGCCGGTGGGACGACGCCACTTGCCGTCTACGCGCTCGGGGTCGTGTACGGCATCGCTTCGGTGTGCGCCGGACCGATCCTGGGGACTGTACTGGCGGTTGCCGTGGCATCGGCTAGCGCGCTGTACGGCGGGATCGTCCTGCTTTCGTTCGCGGCCGGGATGGTCATTCCGCTGCTGTTGCTCGCGCTTTTGTGGACGAGGCTTCCGTCGCTCCAAAGGCTCGTCCGCCCCCGCGGATTCTCGCTCTCGCTCGGGCCGGTCACCTGGACCAATACGTGGACGCAGCTCGCTGGGGGAGTCTTCACGATCGCGCTGGGAGTCCTGCTGCTGGTGACTGAGGGGACCGCATTGCTGCCGTCGCCCCTCACCTCGGGGCAGCACGTCCGACTCGAATCGGCGGTGCTCGACGCGACCTCAGCGGTGCCGAACTCGCTCGTTATCGCCGTGGCACTGGTGCTTCTCGCCGCCGGCATCGCGGGCCGCATCGCCTGGTCGCGGCGCATTCGGTCGGGATCGCGGGCGACAGCTTCCGACTGAGGGGCGACGCCACGGCGCGGCAACGCGCACGACAGAACCCGACTGATGGGTCGGCGCGCGGCGCGCACCCCACCGCGCGCACCGCGCCTGTCGCGACCGCGCCTGTCGCGACCGCGCTGGCCCGCCTTCACTTATCGTTTGCGGGCTTTCTGTGCGCCTGGGGCTTTCACAAGCGAGCAAACGACGGGGGAACCCGCAAACGATGGCCGGGCACTCGATTGCGGCCGGGCACGGAATTACGGCCGGGCACTCGATTGCGGCCGGGCACTGAAAAATGGCCGGACACAAAAAGTCAGGCGAACACGTCGAGGGCCAGGCGGCCGGATTCTCGCCAGCCTTCCACCTGAGCCACCGCCTCACCCGCGCTGATACCCAGTTCGTCTACGAGAACCTGGGCCAGGGCGCCGCCGATTGATTCGACCATCCCCGCGTTCCCGCAGGCGTAGATACGCGCACCCGCATCTAGCCAGTCCACGACATCCGGACCGAATTCCTGCAGGACCTCCTGCACGTACCGAGGACCGTCCTGGCGGGTGGACATTGCGACATCCACCCGCGACAGTGAACCCGACGCAAGGGCGGCGGAGAACTCGTCCTCGAATGCGCTGCGGCGCTCGCCACCGCCCTCGCCACCGCTCCCGCGCTCGCCATACACGAGCCAGGCTCGGCCCGGCGCCCCCGTCAGCCCGCGCTCGCGCAAGAACGCGCGGAAGGGCCCGTACCCCGTCCCGGTGGCGATGAGCAGCAGGTCGCTGCCGTCGTCCGGCAACCGGAACTGCGGATTGGGAATGGGGAAGATCGCGGCGTTCGCACCCACCGCGGTGGTGAGGAGGGACGAGGCAACCCCGGCGCGCATGCGCCCCTCGCGTTCGGTGGGATGGTGCCCCACGATCAGGTCTAGCCGTTCCTCCTCGCGCGGTGACGAGGCGAGCGAGAACGCGCGAGGGGCTGCGGGGCGGAGCGTGGCAAGTATCGCGTCGGCCTGCGCGGGGGCATCGGGAATCGACGCAATGACATCGAGCGCATCGGGCACCGGCGGCGCCGCCGAATGCGGTCCGGGTGCGGGCGCGAGTCCCGCGAGGCGGAGCAGTTTCATCGAGGGGATGGACAGTTCGCGCGTCGAAAGCCACGCGCCGACAGGCTGATCACCTGTGGCCCGCGCGGGGGAGCCGGGGACGAGTCCAAGCGCGGCTACAACCCCCTCCACCTGGCCCGCGAGCGCGGGCGGGATAACGCCCACCGTGTCGCCGGGCTCGATGCCGAGTGCGGCAGCATCCGCTGCCAGGGAGACCAGCCAGGTCTCGTGCCCGGGCGCGGCGCGTGCGACGAGTTCGGCAGCTGCGATCCGCACCTGTTGGGGGTTGCGGGCGGAGATGGCAGGCAGCGGGGAGGTGTCCATGTACCTCATCGTCCCATTGCGCCAATTCCCAGCCCAAACGACTACAATCGTTTGGACCGGTCGCCCTCGACGCGACTGCCACGGCCGCATCAAACGACCACTTTGGAGTCCCACCGATGTCCAATCCCGTTTTCTCAAGCCCTGCCTACAGTTCCGCTACGCAGGTCCAGCACTTTCCGGACCAGTCCACGGCTACCCCGACGGGCGACCCGTCGACGCTGCAGTCGATGTACAACGCCCCCTCGGCGACGCCGCTCGACACGAACCGCATGACGTATGACGACGTCATCATGAAGACGGCGGGCCTCCTGGTGCTGCTTCTTGCAACCGGCGTCGTGTCCTGGTCTCTCGTGGATTCCGTGCCCGGCCTGTGGCTCGGCGGACTGGTCGTGGGACTCGTGCTCGGCCTCGTCAACGCGTTCAAGCGCAACCCGAGCCCCGTGCTCATCGCCTTGTATGCCGCGGCCGAGGGCCTGTTCCTCGGCGGCATCTCCGCCTCCTTCAATGTCGTGTACGACGGCATTGTGCTGCAGGCGGTGCTTGCCACCCTCGCAACGTTCACCGCGTCGCTGCTGTTGTTCACGTCGGGTGCTGTGCGGGTGACGCCAAAGTTCAACCGGTTCCTGCTGGTCGCGATCGCCGGGTATGCGCTGTTCTCGCTGGCCAACCTCATCCTGGTGTGGACCGGCGTCCTGGACGGCTGGGGAATGCGCGGGGGCCAGTGGGGCATCATCATCGGCATCGTGGCCGTCGTACTCGCCGCAATGTCCCTGATCAGCGACTTCGACTCGATCAAGCGCGGCGTACAGGCCGGCGCGCCGCGGAAGTTCGCGTGGGCGGCGGCGTTTGGGCTCGTGGTCACCCTCGTATGGCTCTACCTCGAGTTCCTGCGCCTGCTGGCCATCTTGCGGAACTGACGTAGTCCCTGCCGACACGGCCAACCCATCCACCACGATCTGGAGCATCCATTGAGCGTTCAACTTCCCGAGGTAACCGGCGAATTCGGCATCGAGCCGACGCTGTCCTTCCCGACCGATTCTGCCCCTGACGGCCTGCAGGTTTCCATCCTCTCGGAGGGCGACGGCGAAATCGTCGCCGTCGGTGACGCGATCGACGTGAACTATCACGGGCAGATCTGGGGCGGCGGCATCTTCGACTCGTCCTTCCGGCGCGGGCAGTCGATCGACTTCCCGATCGGCGTCGGCATGGTCATCAAGGGCTGGGACGAATCGCTCGTCGGTAAGAAGGTCGGTTCCCGCGTGCTCGTGTCGATTCCGCCGGAGTTCGGCTACGGCGCCCGCGGTGTTCCGCAGGCGGGCATCGGCGGCGACGACACCCTGGTCTTCGTCGTCGACCTGCTCGGCATCAAGCGCTGAGTTGGCGTTCAACCTCGCGTATGTGCCGGGCGTGAGCCCTGGCAAGTGGCAGCGGGTGTGGCGGGAACGATTCCCCGCCACCCCGCTGTTCGCGTCTCTGGCATCCCAGGACGAGTCCTTCGCTGGTCTTCGGTCCGGTGAGTTCGCAGCTGCGCTCGTGCGCATGCCCATACCCGGCACCGGGGAGTGGCACAGGATCCCCTTGTATGAGGAGGTGAGCGTCGTCGTCGTGCCCGTCGAGCACGAGTTGACGTTGCTCGCTGAGTGCACCCCTGAGGACCTCGCTGGCGAGATCGTGCTCGATCCGCCCGGCACGGGACTGATCTGGGATGAGGGCGATTCTGCAATGCCCGGCAGGCGCTCGACCGAGGAGCCGCCGAGCGTCAAGGAGGCGATCGAGTGGTGCGCGGCGAGTGCCGGCCAGGTGATAGTCCCGATGTCCCTCGCTCGCCTGCACCACCGCAAGGACGTCACCTATGTTCCGCTCGCGGGCGTTCCCACCTCGAGGATCGCCCTGACCTGGGTGCGGTGGCTCGACGACCCGCTGATCGAGGAACTGGCCGGCATCGTGCGCGGCCGCGGCGCGAACAGTTCCCGCGGGGAATCGCCGCAGCCCGTGCCTGGGCCGGTTGCCGCAGAGAGGTCACGGACCGTCGCCGCACGTGCCCCGCGCAAGGCGCAATCGTCCGGAAAGCCGACCCCCCGGGAGACGCAGCGCAAAGGCGAAGGTTCCCCTCGTCCTGGCGGCAAGTCCAACAACGGCAAGGGTCGAGGACGACGGCGCTGATCTCCGGGTCTGTAGGTATGCAGACGGAGCCGCCTCATCACCGAGTGCGATTTTTCCCCCTAACGTGAAGATTGTCTCGCTAGAAACTGCCGGACTTGGGTGAAAACCCCTACCCGGTAATGCGAAATCACCCGTACCCTGATGGGAATCCCCCATGAGACAGGTGAATTTTGCTTGCCAGATCCACATTGACGGCCCGACTCTCGCTCTTTCGTGTGCGTGTTGCTGCGCTCGTAATGGCGGTAGTGATTCTGGGCTCAATGCTGACCCTCGGCGTTGTCGTTTCCTCTACCCCGGCATTCGCCGGTACGCCGCTCCTCTCCGAGAGCTTCAGTGGTTCATCGGTGAGTGATCCTGCTGTTCTCCGACTCGGGGACGCGTGCCTCACGGGTGCGGCGAACGGGTCCACGCCGCCAGGCGGAGGATCGAGCCTCAGTCATTGTGGAGCGCATCAAAGCGGTCCTGTTCCAACGATGGGAACGACCCCGGGCTGGTTGCAGCTGACCGACACGGGCAGCAATCGCACCGGAGGAATTCTCTACAATCAGGCACTTCCGGCCACCGGTGGCCTGATCGTCACCTTCGATCAGGCGCAGTACGGCGGGAACGGCGCGGACGGCATCAGTTTCTTCCTGTCCGACGGTGCATACCAGCTCACGGACACGGGTGCCCCGGGTGGGTCGCTCGGATACGCGTCGAGAGACAACGAGCCGGGCGTCGAGCACGGATTCCTGGGGCTCGGACTCGACGCCTGGGGAAACTACCCGCGTAACAACGAAAACCGTGGCCGAGGCTGCACATCGCCCCAGAACCCCGGGTTCTCCGCCGGTAACCAAGACAACTATCGGCCCAATGTTTCATTGCGTGGTCCAGGCCGGGTGGCGACATCGGGCGCGTTGGCCGGCCAATGGGTCGAGGGGTACTGCCTCTGGGCCTCGACGTCCGTCAATGGCCAAACTGCGAATCAGAACTGGTGGGACCATCGGAGTTGGGGCATTCGCGACACAGGCTCCAACCCGGTAACGGCGGTCCGGAGGGTGAAGATCACGATCACGCCCGCCAATTCGAACGGATTTACCACCATTACCGTTGAAATTGACCCGGATGGGAGTGGACCCCAGGGCTTCGTGACGATGCTGACGTACACGACCGACGTCGAGATCCCAGCGACCTACAAGTTCGGCTTCTCGTCTTCCACGGGCGGCAGCAACGACGTTCACCTCATCCGCAACCTCGCTGTCGAAACTTACGACAACATTGACGGGCTGGGTCTCGTCAAGGCGCTCAACACGGCGTCTCCTCTCTATCGGACCACCTACCGGCAGGGCGACCTGGTGCCCTACAACTTCACACTGACAAATGGCGGAGTCGCCCTCTCGAACGTGCAGGTACACGATCCGAAGATCACCTCAATTAGTTGCCCTTCGACCACTCTCGCCGCAGCGGGGCAGCCCGGGTCCACGATGACCTGTACTGGCACCTACACGGTCACCGCCGCCGATGCAGCAACAGCAACCGCACCAGACTACGAGTTGAGCAATACGGCGAATGCGACGGGCGTATTCTCATCGACCACGGTCACATCCAACAATTCGACTGCGATAGCGAAACTCGAAGCTCCTGACCCAAAGATCCGCCTGACCAAGACGGCCGTATTCACCGATGGGAACGCGAACGGTGAGCCCAACATAGGTGAGACGATCTCGTATTCCTTCAGCGTCGAGAACACTGGCAACATCACGCTCGCGCCGGTGACCCTCGCTGATCCGCTGCTCGGCTGGACCGCGCAGGCCTGCGTCGCGTCCCTGGCCCCGGGAGCAACGGCGACTTGCTCGTCGACGGGCAGCCACTCCATCGTCGTCGGTGATCTGGCGGCCGGCCACGTGCAGAACACCGCGACAGCCAGAGGTGTGAGCCCTCATAACCCCTCGCTGACCGTCACCGATGACGACTCCGCCAACGTTCTCACTCCCGCTCGTCCCGAACTGACCGTCACGAAGGCCTACTCGATTTCCGGCGCCGACTCACTCGCGGATGAAGGCGAGACGGTCACGTTCACGTTCTCAGTGACGAACACGGGCAATGTTCCGCTGACGAACGTGACGATCACCGATCCGCTCGCCGGTCTCACACTCTCGCTCACCAACGCCCCCTGCGTATCGTCGCTCGCCGTCGGGGCAACCGCGTCGTGCGCGGCCACTGCGACATACACGGTCACGAGAGCCGATCTGCGCCGTCCGGGCATCCCGAACACGGCCTACGCCAACGCCACCTCGCCCGGGAGCATCCCGAACCCGACTCAGGCACAGCACTCCGTGACTGTTCCCGCCGGACCGGCGCGTGCGGGCATCACGCTCATCAAGATCGTGGACAACGGAACAACGGGTTCGACCGCGACACCCGCTGACTTCACCATCGGGGCAGAACCGCACTCAGATTTGATCGCGGCAGGACAGCCCATCATCTCGGGTACCGGCAACCCGGGGCAGACCGGTGGCGTGAGCAACGTCCCAGTGCGGCCGGGCAATTACTACCTCAAGGACTACGAGACCACCGACCTCCGTTCATATCCGGGTCCACCAGGCTATACCCCGGGTGCCTGGTCCTGCGTCGACCAGAACGACGATCCGGTGCTCGTCGACACCGGTCACTGGGATCGCATCTACCTCACCGGGACGATGGACGTCACCTGCTCAGTCACGAACACGGCCATCGCGGGCACGGCAACGTGGGACAAGGTCAACACGGACACCTCCCCGCAACTCCTCTCCGGATCCGTGTGGACATTGACCGGCCCCAGTTATCCCGGCGGAGTGCAGATCGCCGATTGCGACGCAACGCTCCCCGCGGTCTGTAGCGGGCTCGACGGCAACGCGACAGGCGGTCGCTTCTCGCTTTCCGGACTCGCGTGGGGCACGTACACCCTCGTCGAATACGCCGCGCCACTAGGCCACCTCATCGACACCACGCCGCACACGTTCACCGTCACGGGGAGCACAAATACTTCCTGCGTCGCCACGGGGCACACCTGCATCGCCCTCGGGCAGTTTGCCAATGCCCGCACGGACGCACTCACTCTCCCGCTCACCGGCGGGTTCGGTGCCGACTGGCTACTGGCTGGCGGTGCGTTGCTAGTTGCCCTCGCGCTTGCCATGAGTATCGTCCGGCGACGACGAGGCTCGCGCGGCACTCCCCAGACGGGCATGACCTCATGACCGCACACACCGCTTCGAGCGGATCTACTGCTCGACCCCACAGCGCTTTCACCTGGCGCACTACGAAAGGATCAACCATGAATATCGCGACGAAACGCAGATGGCAGCGCATCGCTGCGGCTGTAACTGCCGCGTTGCTCGCGACCGCGGGCGCGCTCGCGGCTGCGCAGCCGGCGGGAGCTGCGACCCCGGTGGACATTGACACCGCCCGCAACGGCAACTCGTCCATCATCGTGCACAAGCACGCGCAGCCCGCCACACCTGGCGCCCCGGCCTCCGGCGAGGCTCAGACCGTCACCGCGCCGGCGCTGGAGGATGTCGAATTCTCCGTCTGGAAGCTCAATGGCATCGACCTGACCACCCCGGCAGGCTGGGCCACGTTCCAGCAGGTTCAGGCTCAGATCGGTAGCCTCGCGGTCAACGGTTCGATCACGGCACCGACTTCGGTGACCGTCGGGACGGCTGGCACGTTCACCGTGACGCAGTCCGGCTCGACGCAGGAGACGAACGCCAGCGGACAGGCGAGCTTCACCGGACTCGACCTCGGTATTTACCTGGTGCTCGAGGGCGCTGACAACGGCGGCAACGGCATCGTGACGCCGCACAAGCCGTTCCTCGTCTCTGTTCCGACCGCAAAGGCGAGCGACAGCAGCTGGCTCTACGACGTGCACGTGTACCCCAAGAACGCGGTCACCGGCGTCAGCAAGTCCTCCAATCTCGGCACTAGTGGTGCACTTGCCGCTGCCGGTGACGTCGTCGAGTGGACCATTACGGCGGACGTCCCCTACCTGACAACGGATCCGCTGTCCGTATTCCGCCTCATCGACACCCCCGGGGCCGGTCAGACGTATCTGTCAACCGAGTCGGTCACGGTCACGAGCGCAGCCGCTGCGAACGTCCCTGTCACGTCGGGGACCGACTACAACGTGACCGGCACCGGTCCTGTCCAGCTCGACTTCACCGGCGCAGGCCGCACGGTGCTGACGAGTAGCGCGCAGGGTGGAACGGTCACCTGGGTTGTCCGCACGCGCGTCACCGCCATCCCGTCGAACGGCGTCATCTCGAACAATGTCGCGCTCTACGTGAACGACACCAGCACGGAGGTCTCCAATGACGCCGAGAACGCAACCTTCGGCCAGCTGCGCATCTTCAAGTACGCCAATAGCAACGGCTCGCCCATCGGTCTGCGCAATGCTGTCTTCCACCTGTTCCGCGATTCCGGCCTGACCGACCGGGTGAGCATCGCTGGCACCCCGTGGGTCGGCACGAGCGGCCCGGACGGCAGCATCACCATCGACGCGCTCAAGCCGGGTACCTACTACCTGAGCGAGATCACGGCCCCCAATGGGTACGTGCCGATCACCGCCCCGATCGCTGTCACAGTGGTCAACGGACAGACGGCAACGATCGGAGACCGGACCGTTGCCGTGAACAACTACCTGCCCGTGGAGAACACGCAGCGTTCGGGCTGGAACCTGCCGCTCACCGGCGGTTCGGGAACCGCGCTGCTGATTCTGATCGGCACCGGGCTCGTGCTCGTCGCCGGTGGCGCGGCGCTCGTCAACAATCGCCGCAGGAGCAAGTCGGCGGCCGCCTGAGCTACTGCCCAAGTAGTGTGCAATAGGTGAGCAACACGCATGGGGATGCTGCGGGTGCGGGAGCCGGACGGGCTCCCGCACCCCCAGCCGAAACCGCACCGCTGGCCGCGGCGCCGGGGGAATCGTCCCAAAGTCGACGCGCCGCTGGCACACGCGAACGCCGCTGGCGGCTACCCAAGTCCGCGCTATTCATCGCCCTCGTGTGCCTCACGGGCGTGACGCTTCTCCTCTATCCCTCGGCCGCGGCCTGGCTGGCGCAATACAACCAGTCGAGGGCGATCGATACCTACAACAATTCCCTGCGCGAGATCGGACCTCAGCAGCGCGATGAGGCGCTGGAGGAGGCCACGGCCTACAACGCGGACCTGGTGGCCGGACGGGCCGTAGTCGGTGCGGGGAGCCGGATCCCGACGTCAGATGGGGCGGACTCCGGCGGCTGGGACTACGAAACCCTCCTGCGGGCGGACAACGACGGGCTCATGGCGCGGATCAAGATCCCGGCAATCGATGTCGACCTTCCCATCTACCACGGTACGGACGACGAGACGCTGTTGCACGGGGTCGGGCACCTGGAGGGTACGGCACTGCCGGTGGGCGGCGATTCAACGCACGCGGTCCTGACGGCACACCGCGGGCTTGCCTCGGCCACGCTCTTCACCAACCTCGACAGGGTGAATGTCGGCGACCGCTTCGTGATCGAGGTATTCGCCGAGGTGCTGACCTACGAGGTCGTGGAGACGCAGGTGGTCGAGCCAGAGGACACTCAGACGCTGCAACCGCAGGCCGGGCGCGACCTCGTCACCCTTGTGACGTGCACCCCGGTCGGAATCAATAGCCACCGAATACTAGTGACCGGCGAGCGGGTGCATCCGACGCCGCCATCTGACCTCGCCGGAGCAGGTCACCCCTCTGACCTCCCACGATTCCCCTGGTGGGTGGCGATCGCCGGCGGCAGTCTGATCCTGGTCGGCCTGTACGTCTGGAGCGCAGGGCGCGTCCGCCGGACAGGCGAGCGCGATGGACCGGATGCCGAATCTGCGATCCCTGCATAGCCTGGACTCAGACGTGACACCGGGGGATGCCACGCTCGCCGCGTAAACCGGCGTTAGAGGACGTAGCGCGGGTGTCCCCGATCTTGAGGGGGACTAGATGCGTGGAGCCAGACTTATCGCAATGCTCGGTGCCGGCGGATTGATGATCGGGCTCGGGTTGCCGATCGCTGCAGCGGCACCCCGCGAGGATGCGCAATCCGCGGTGCCCGCGCGTCTCGCTTCCGCCATCGAGTCGCCCTTCGTGGCGCACGGAGCAGGCTCCGCCATGCTGAGCGCGACCTCGAAACCGGGGCATCGCTCTGGCGGGGATGGTGATGAAGCCGAGACGCAGGCCGCGCCGGCCAGCCAAGGGGGAGTGATGGCCGCCGGTCGCCCCGACCGAACCGCCCTCCTCGACGACACATCCTGGCCCGATTCCAGCGTCCTGAAATCCCAGACCGTCGACAAGATCGAGGTCCGTCACAGCGCGAAGGGCGTGACCGTCGCGGACATCACCTTCGAGGCGCCGCCGACGACGGCCAACCCGGTGCGGGTGGATGTCTACTTCGGCGTGTGGAACGCGAACGACTATTGCGTGTCGAAATTCGAATTGCGTATCGTTCCCGGTTCTGGGGCGCAGGGCGGGATGATGTCGGGCACGACGTGGGGCGGCGACATCAACGCGACGGTGAAGCAGTCCGGGGCGCGCGTCACCGCGACCTCCGCGGCAAACGGGCAGGTCGCCGCGGGTAACTGGAACTGCGCCGGCGCCGTTGTGGGCGTGCTGGACGCCGGGACGTGGGTGGTGGCGCAGAACGTCTATTCGGACGACCTTGCCGAGGCCTCCGTGGCAGTGGTCGATATCGCGGCACCCGTGCAGGGTGCGTTGAAGGGAAAATGGCTCGAAATACGTTTCCAGGTCGGCAATCGCGGCAAGGGGCTCGCGAAGAGCGTATCCGCGGGGCTGTCGGGCAAACATCTCACTTTCAAGAAGAAGACGATTTCCGTGGGTGACCTCTCCGACGGGAGCACGTCGCGTGCCCTCCGGGTGAAGGTAAAGCTCGGCAGTAAGAAGAAGACGACGAAACTGGTGATCTCCGTCAGAGAAGCAGGTGGGGCAACGGCCAAGCGAACGATCACCATTGTGCAAAAACCCAAACCAAAAAGATACAAGACCCTCGTCGGGCAGTATTTCTGGGGATTCGCCACGACGGACCTTAACTCGTACAGCGGCTGGGACACCCAGACGGTGCGCTTCGTCAACAAGAAATTCGTGTACGTGGGAGTCAGTAAGAACGGCAAGAAGCCGCGATGCGTGAAGAGGTCGAAATCGTGCGTGCGCTACAAGTACAACCCCAAGACGGGCAAGGTGAAGGTCGGCAAGGGCACGTTCAAAGTGACGACAGAGGGCTTCTCCGGATCGTTCGGAAAGGGCGATGCGCGCCGCTACTACGAGCCGTTGACCCTACCCAAGCGCGGCACCCGCTTCGCCGCGAATCTCCTCAACAACGACTGGTACGGCAACTGCCTGCTCACGTGTACCACAACGACCACACGCCTCTCCTTCGACAAGAAGGGCCGGTTCGTCCGATCAGGGTGGTCGATAGGCTCGTGGCCGGGGCTCGGATCGTCCTGGTCGGTCATCCCGCCGGACAAGCGGGGGACCTACAAGATCGTGAGCGCTGGGCGGATCGAGTTGCGCTTCGCGAACGGCACGAAGGAGCGGACGACGATCGGCTTCATGCGCGACGTTCGAGGCAAGGCGTCTCCGCATGGCGTGGGACTCGCACTCGGTTCGACTAACTACTACTGGGACGATTGATTTGGGGTCGGGATCGCCGCGCGCCACGCCGCCCTTAGCCGCAGGACACGCCAGTTGCGTGAACCGGGCAGTAGCCGTTCGGATTCTTCGCCAGGTACTGCTGGTGGTAGTCCTCGGCGTAGTAGAAGGGGCCGGCATCGGCCGCCCCGCGAATCTCGGTTGTAATGGCGCCGAACCCGGCCTGCGCGAGCCGCTCGGCGAAAGTCCTGCCTGTCTGTTCGGTCAGTTCCGCCTGCGCCTCGCTCGTGTAGTAGACGGCTGAACGATACTGCGTTCCCACGTCGTTCCCCTGTCGGAAGCCCTGCGTCGGGTCGTGAACCTCCCAGAAGGTTCGCAGGATCGCGGCTGCTTCCACGCGTGCCGGATCGAACGCGACGAGCACAGTCTCGGCGTGCCCGGTCCTGCCCGTGCACACTTCCTCGTACGTAGGGTTGGGAGTTATGCCGCCTTGGTATCCGACAGCGGTCGTGTAGACGCCGTCCAGTTGCCAGAACACCTTTTCCGCGCCCCAGAAGCAGCCCAGGGCTAGGTAGATCACCTCGATGCCCTCAGGCCACGGCGGGGCGATGGGCGTGCCCAGCACGGCGTGGTGCCCGGGGGAGGGCAGGACGGGGAAGTCTCGTCCCGGCAAGGCGCTCGACTGATCGACCATTCGCGCCGGTTCCCGGCGGCCGAAGATCGCGTTCCACGGGTTTTCGCTCACATTCCTAGTGTGCCACCGGTCGGGTTCGGTAGTGTCGTGAGACATGAGCGCCACGCCCGCCCCCTCTGGGGCGACTGACCCGATAGCCTCAGCCGCCCGTGTGCTGCGCGGCGTGGCGGGGAGAACGCCGCTGGCTTATTCCCGCGCGCTAAGTGAATTGGTCGGCGTCCCGGTGTGGCTCAAGTGCGAGAATCTCCAGCGCACGGGCTCGTTCAAGATCCGCGGCGCGTACACGCGCATGGCCGGGCTTTCAGCGGACGAGCGCTCCCGCGGCGTCTTAGCGGCCAGCGCCGGCAATCACGCGCAGGGTGTTGCCCTCGCCGCGGCGGAACTGGGCATCAGTGCCACGATCTACATGCCCACCGATGCGGCCCTGCCCAAGATCGCGGCCACGTCCGCCTACGGAGCCGAGGTCCGGCTCACGGGCGATTCGGTCGCGGACGCGCTCGCCGCAGCGGCTATCGAAGCCGACGAGACCGGCAAGGTGTTCATTCATCCGTTCGATCATCCCGATGTCGTGGCCGGGCAGGGCACCGTCGCGCTCGAGATCCTGGAACAGCTCCCGGGCGTGGCGACGATCGTCAGCCCCGTCGGCGGGGGCGGCTTGCTGGCCGGCATCGTGCAGGCGGTGACGACGCGCGGTCTGACCACCCGCGTGGTGGGGGTGCAGGCGGCGCAGTTCGCCTCGTGGCCGCCGTCCGTGGCGAGCGCCGCGCCGGTTACGGTCGAGGGTCGTTCGACGATGGCCGATGGAATCGCGGTCGCCCGGCCCGGGGATGTTCCGTTCGCCGTTGCGCACGGTCGCGCCGATATCGTGACCGTCGAGGAGGAGGACATCTCCCGCGCACTGCTGCACCTGCTCGAACGATCAAAATTCGTCGTGGAGCCGGCCGGGGCCGTCGGAGTGGCCGCGCTGCTTGCCCGGCCCGAGCAGTTCGCGCGCGGGCCGGTGTGCGTGGTGCTATCGGGCGGAAACGTCGACCCAACCGTACTGCTGCGCGTCATCCGGCACGGTCTCGTCGCGGCCGGGCGCTACCTCAATCTCCGGGTGCGGCTCATCGACCGGCCGGGAGCCCTCGCCTCGCTGGTGGTGGAACTAGCGCGCGATGGCGGCAACGTGATGCACGTCGATCACGTCCGCACCGGCCCGGATCTGGCGATCGATGAGGTCGAGGTGATCTTCCAGGTGGAAACCAAAGGCCCCGAACACTGCCAGGAACTCCTGGCGAGTCTTCGGGGCCGCGGTTATCGAATCGTGGACTAGGCGCGTCTCCCTAGCCGGTGAACGGCTTCGCGTCCTTGATCTCCACGGGAATCTGGTTGCCGTTCGGGGCCGTGTATGTGGTCGATTCACCGACGCGCTTGCCGTCGATGGCTTCACCCAGCGGTGAGGTCGGCGAGAACACGCTGACGTCCGTGGTCTCGGAGATCTCGCGAGAGCCCAGCAGGAAGACCATTTCCTTGCCGTTTACGAGCGCGGTGACCAGCATTCCGGGCTCGACCACGCCGTCATCGGGCGGCGTTCCGACCTGTGCGGTGCGTAGCTTCTCGGCGAGTTCGCGAATGCGGGCTTCGTTCTTGCCCTGCTCCTCGCGCGCGGCGTGGTATCCGCCGTTCTCCTTCAGGTCCCCCTCGTCGCGTGCGGCAGCAATGCGGCGGGTGATCTCGTCGCGAATCGGACCTTTTAGGTTCTCCAGCTCGGCACTGAGTTTGTCGAATGCCTCTTGGGTCAGCCAAGTACCTGATGAGTTGGGCACGGCGGCCTCCCTTCGTTGTGCATGTAGGCACCGGGGTGCCTAACGTTTAGCCTGTAGGCGCCAGGGCGCATGAACTTGCCATCATACAACAGCGAGTCTCACTGCGAGAGGCAATACTTCACGACTGCGGTGACGGCCCTCTCGGTCGTAGGTATCGTCGTCGTGAACTGCTGCTTTTCGGCCGTCGCGGGGCCGAATTCGAGTTCCTGATAGCCCACCTGGAGGAAATTGTGCGATAGCGCCTCGGCAACGCAGGTGACCGCGGCGTTCTTTGGTTTCGTCAGGTTGAAGGTCAGTGAAACCGATTCCGAGCCGTTGATGGTGAAGGAGACCTCGTCCGCGGCGACCGATGAATTCTCGTTACCGAAGGCGAACCACGCCGCCACCCCGATCCCGATGGCGAGGATGATTCCCGCGATCAGCCGTTGCCGCGGGCCCAGCCAGCGCGTAGAGGCGGCCGCTTCGGCGTCCTCGACTTCGTTGAACTCGTGCATCGCTCACCCTTTCGAGAATTGACGAGAATTGACTGGTCTTTTAAGTGTCCCACCCGACAAGAGGGCGAACGCGTCCCCGAGCCTGAGATAATCGAGGGAGTCAGAACCGCATGGAGGTAATGGTGGCGCCAGTTCGCAGAATCTTGGCCGTTCACGCCCATCCCGATGACGAATCGAGCAAGGGCGCCGCGACCACGGCTCGCTATGCGAGCGAGGGGGTGGACGTCCTGGTCGTGAGCTGCACGGGCGGCGAGCGAGGTGACGTGCTCAACCCCGCCTTCGCGCCGGTCGATGGCGGGCTCGAGGCCATGCGCGAGGTTCGTAGGCACGAGATGGCAGCGGCGGCCGCCGCGCTGGGGGTCGGCCACCGCTGGCTCGGCTTCGTCGACTCCGGTCTGCCGCAGGGTGATCCGTTGCCGCCGCTTCCGGTGGGTTCCTTCGCGGCGGGCGATCTGCGCGAGCAGACCGCCGCGCTCGTTCGCGTGATACGGGAGTTCCGGCCCCACGTGGTGACGACGTACGACCCAATGGGGGGATATCCGCACCCCGACCATATTCGCTCGCACCAGGTCGCGGTGGCCGCCTTCCTCCTGGCGGGCGACGCCGAGCAATTCGCGGACGCAGGGGAGCCCTGGGCTCCGCTTAAGCTCTACTACAACCACGACTTCTCGCTCGAACGCTCCAAGGTGCTCCACGAGGCGATGCTGGACGCCGGACTCGATTCGCCCTACGGCCCGTGGATCGAACTCCGGGAGGAGTGGGCCATCCACGAACGGCCGGTCACCACCCGCATCGCCGTCGAGGACCATTACGATGCACGCGATGGCGCATTGCTCGCGCACGCGAGTCAGATCGACCCGAACGGCTTCTTCTTCGCGGTGCCGCGCGAACTCGAATCGAGGATCTGGCCGTGGGAGGAGTACGAGCTCGCCGCGGCGCGGGTCCAGATCACCTTGCCCGAGGTGGACCTGTTCGCCGGGATCGACGCGCTGGCCAGCGACGATGAGTTGCAGGAAGCGGCGCGAGGCCGGGATGTCAGCGTGGCAGGCTACGAAGAGCTGGGCGATCCGCTCTCGACACTGTTCGGGGCGGACGATCCGCTAGCCGCCGCGGCGAAAACCACCAGTGCGCTCGAATCCGATCAGAACCAAGGAAAGTGACCATCATGCTGAACGAGATTACGGGGCGCCTGCTGGCCGCCTCCCAATCGCCTGCTCCCGTCCTGCGCGGAGAGCTCAAGGACTCGGACATCGCTCCGGGTGTGGTGGGCTTCCTGGTCACGTTCGCCATCGTCTGCGCGGGCATCGTGCTGATGGTCTCGCTTTCCCGTCGCATTCGCCGCATCCACCACGCCGACCACGCGAATCACACCACGAGCGCTACGTTCCTGCCGGATGGTTCGCTGGCGGCACCCCCGGGCGCTGCCGCGCCGTCGAGCATGGACGTCTCAGCCAGGCTGGAGCAGACACCGCCAGGGACCAGCGGGGCGCCCGGGGCAGGTCGCGGCTGACATCATGCGATTCCTCGTCGCGCAGACCGCCGGTTCGGACGTTCCCGCCGTAAATATCGCCGCGCTCGAGGACGCTGCGGTACGGGCCGGAACCGAGAAGGCCGACCTACTCGTCCTGCCCGAGTACGCCAGCGGATTCGACCCGGCTGGTGTTGGATCGGCGCAGGCGCAGCTCCTCGACGGCCCCTACGTGACGCGCATGCGCGAACTGTCGAGGCGGCACGCCGTCTGGATCGCCGCCGGGGTCGCGACCTGCCCCGACCTAGTCGGGGCGGCAGATGGCGCCCGCCCACGCAACACGATCGTCGTGACAGACCCGGCCGGAACGATCGCTGGCACGTACGACAAGGTGCACCTCTACGACGCTTTCGGGGCGCGCGAATCGGACCGGCTCACGGCTGGCGATCCGGCTGCCACGCCCACGGTCATCTCGATCGCCGACGTTCGGGTGGGCATCATCACGTGCTACGACCTGCGTTTCCCCGAATCTGCCAGACGCGTGATCGATGCGGGCGGAGAAATCGTCCTCGTGCCGGCGGCATGGGCCAGCGGGCCGGGGAAACTCAGCCACTGGGAAACCCTGGCGCGGGCCCGGGCGATAGAGAACGTCGCCGTGGTGGCCGCCGTCGGCCTCGCGGGGCAGGCGGTGACGGGGAATTCACTCGTTGTCGCCCCAGATGGCGAGGTTCGTGCGCGGCTTGGCGACGAGCCCGGCTTCCTCGCGTATTCGGTGGCTGCGGACGAGATCCGCGCCGCGCGACTGCGCAATCCGTCGCTCGCCGCCCGCAAGTACCGGGTCGAACCGCTCTAGCTGGATTTTCCCGTCGGGCTGACGCGTCGGATGCCCGGGTTTCGTGCGTTTGCGCCCGTTCAAGCGCCCGCACGCGAACAACGAGCCCGCCAACGATTTCGGCGGAAGTTGGGCGGCCCTAGCGCAGCGCCACGGCCGCGATCATGATGGCCGTGGCGTGGCACGCGAACGCGATGAGCGTGAACAGGTGGAATATCTCGTGGAAGCCGAACCAGCGCGGCAGGGGATTCGGCCGCTTCAGCCCGTAGACGACCGCGCCGAGCGTATAGGCGAGGCCGCCCGCGATGATCAGCCACACGACCGCCTCACCGCCCCCGCGCGCGAAGGCCGGTAGGTAGATGACGGCAACCCAACCCAGTGCGATGTAGATCGGGACGTAGAGCCAGCGTGGGGCGCCGATCCACAGCACGCGGGCGAGCAAGCCGATCAGGGCACCGGACCAGATCACCGACAGCAGGATGATCATTGGCTTGCGATCCAGGAGCAGGACGGCGAGCGGGGTGTAGGTGCCGGCGATCAGCAGGAAGATGTTCGAATGATCGAGTCGGCGCAGGACGGCCTTGGTGCGCACCGACCAGTGGCCCAGGTGGTACGTCGCCGAAGTGCTGAACAGCATGACGGAGGTGAGCGCGAAGATGGCGCTCGCGACCTTTCCGGCGATGGTGGGCGTGAGGCAAATCAGCACGATGCCGACGACGAGCGCCAGCGGCGCGGCGGCGGCATGCAGCCAGCCGCGCAATCGCGGTTTGATCGGTTGGGGATCGATCGTCGTCACCACGGGTAGCTCCAAAGTCGCTGATCTCACGGACCTAACCTACGGTACCGTAACTTACGGTACGTTTCACGGCGGCTCGGGTAACCTGGTCCCCGTGAGTTCAGCAGATAGCGAGCGCGGCCGGACGGTGCCGCGGTCGCAGCGCATGGTGAGGCAGATCGGGCGCTTGCCCAGCCCGCTGTACCGCGCCTACGAGCGCAGGCTGCTCGGGACGCTGTCCACCAGTCGGATGCCTCGTCACGTCGGCGTCATTCTCGACGGCAACCGCCGCTGGGCGCGCGCGTTCGGCGAGCCGGCGATGACCGGACACCGCAGGGGCGCCGACAAGATCGCGGAGTTCCTGTCGTGGTGCGAGGAACTCGACATCGAGCTCGCAACGCTGTGGATGCTGTCCACGGACAACCTCAGCCGCTCGAGCGATGAGCTCACGGACCTCCTCGTGATCATCGAGGAGACCATCCGCGACCTCGCCGAGGTCGGTCGATGGCGGCTGCGTGTCGTGGGCCGGCTCGAGCTCCTGCCCGAATCGGTTGCGGCCGCCCTGCGCGAGGCGCAGCGGGCCACGGCGGGAATCACGGACGGACTGCAGGTCAACGTCGCTGTCGGCTACGGCGGACGCCACGAGATTGCCGATGCCGTGCGCGCCGCGCTTCGCGAGCGCCTGGCGAACGGCGAGGACCTTGCCTCTGTTGCGGAATGCCTCGATGTCGAGGACATCGCCGCGCACCTATACACTCGTGGCCAGCCCGATCCGGATCTCGTCATCCGGACCTCGGGGGAGCAGCGGCTCAGCGGCTTTCTCATGTGGCAGTCTGCCCACTCGGAATTCTATTTCTGTGAGGCATACTGGCCGGAATTCCGCCGCGTGGACTTCCTCAGGGCACTGAGGTCCTATTCCGAGCGGGAACGCCGTCTGGGAAGGTAGTGCTCTGAGGTAGTAGCGTGGGACTGACAACGTTGTAGGTGATCGTCCGGCGTCGGTGCCAGGCACGAAGATCACAATCCAGATAGAGGTAACAATCGATGCAACCGTGGTACGACCTTGCCAGCCACCGTCAATGGCTGCAGGGGGAGACGGTCAATCTTCTCGACTTCGGACGTAACGTCGTTCACCCCGATGGTGGCGCCGGGGTTCTCGATGACAATGGTCAGCCGATTCTGGACCAGCCGGTGTACACCTGGATCAGTTGCCGCATGGTTCACGTGTACTCGATTGGCGCGTTGCTCGGCCTGCCCGGTTCGAAGCCCGTGGCGCAGAACGTCCTCGACGGGCTGTCGACGCGTCTGCGGGACGCCGATGGCGGCGGGTGGTTCTCGTCCATCGGCGCCGATGGGCCAGAGGCCGACAAGTCCGCCTACGCCCACGCGTTCGTCCTGCTGGCGGGAACCTCCGCCACGCGCGCAGGACTCGAAGGGGGGCGCGAACTCCTCGACGATGCCATCGCGGTCTTCGAAAAGTACTTCTGGGACGAGCAGGCCGGCAAGCTCGTCGACACCTGGAACACCGACTTCTCCGAGCTCGACCCCTACCGCGGCATAAACGCCAATATGCACGGCGTCGAGGCGATGCTGGCGGTTGCCGACGTCACCGAAGACCCGATCTGGCTACTGCGCGCGCAGCGCGTTGTCGACTTCGTGATCGACCAGGCCAAGGGCCACGATTGGCAGATTCCGGAGCACTATGATGCGACCTGGGTCCCGCTTCTCGACTACAACGATGACCGCCGCGACGATCAGTTCAAGCCGTACGGCGTGACCATCGGCCACTCGCTCGAGTGGGCTCGGCTGATCCTGCACCTGGAGGCATCGCTCGACAAGCTCGGTCTGCCGCACGGCGACTTCCTGGACGCTTCCCGCAGCCTCTTCCGGGCGGCCGTTGACAAGGGATGGCACGTGGACGGGGAACCCGGGTTCGTCTACACGACCGACTGGGAGGGCGTCCCCGTGGTCCGCGGCCGCATGCACTGGGTCGCCGCCGAGGGCGTCGGTGCGGCCGCTGCGCTGTGGCACCGCACGCACGAGGACGAGTACGCCGAGGTGTACGCCGCGTGGTGGGACTACATCGATGTCCACCTGATCGACCACGAGCGCGGATCCTGGTTCCACGAACTCGACGTTGAAAACGTTCCGGCGGCGATCGTCTGGCCCGGCAAGCCCGACCTGTATCACGCGGTGCAGGCGACGCTGATCCCGCGCCTGCCCCTGACGCCGTCGCTCGCCAGCGCGATTGCCGAGGGACTGATCAAATGAGCAACGACGGTCTGCTGATCATCGGCGAGGCACTCATCGACGTGGTGCATCGCCTCGACGGTTCCGTGGACGAGGTTCCCGGCGGCTCTCCCGCGAACGTCGCCATCACCCTGGGACGGCTCGGCCGCACCCCGCACCTGCTGACCTGGGTCGGTGACGATGCCGCTGGCCAGCGGATTGCGCAGTGGCTGCGAGCGTCCGGCGTCGTGGTCGAGCCGAGTTCGTTCGGGTCCGACCACACGTCGACCGCGACGGCCGTGCTCGGGGAGGACGGCGGGGCCCGGTACATCTTCGACATCGACTGGAACATCCCGGCGGATGTCGATCTGTCCGGCATCGGACACGTGCACGTCGGGTCGATCGGGGCGGTGCTGGAGCCCGCCGCCGGTCCGCTCTATGACCTGCTTTCGGCGCTCAAGGTTGCGGGCGCGACCATCTCCTACGACCCGAACGCGCGACCCGCGATCATGGAGGCGCCCGAGATTACGGCCCGCAAGTTCGCGCGGCTCGTCGCCATCAGCGACGTCGTAAAGGTGTCCGACGAGGATCTCGAGTGGGTCGCCCCCGGCGAATCCTACGAGGACGTTGCGCGACGCTGGGCGGCTTCCGGCCCCGGACTCGTCATCGTCACTCGCGGCGGCTCCGGCGCGCTGGCATTCACCGAGGAGGCGAACTTCGAGGTCGATGGCGTGAGCGTCGAGGTGGTCGACACGGTGGGGGCCGGCGACACCTTCATGGGCGCGCTGATCGACGGTCTGCTGAGCGCCGGCGCGCTGGGCTACGGCCACCAGGGTGCGGTCAAGACGATCGATCACGAGGCGCTCGTGGCGGTGCTGAATCGCTGCGCCAGGGCAGCCGCGGTGACGGTCTCGCGCCCGGGGGCGGACCCGCCCACGCTGGCCGAGTTGGACGGCTGACCACCTCGCCCGATCCCGCTCCATCGGCTGCGGCTAAGTCCGGAACGCTCGGGCGGTTGTTCCGGGCCGACTCGGCGAGCGCGTCCGCTCCGTGGCACTTTCGATTTTCTTGCGAGGGAGTCGGTACGGTGGAGGAATGAAATACGCCGAGCACATTTCGGAACTCGTCGGTTCGACGCCGCTGGTTCGCCTGAACGCGGTGTCGATGGGACTCAGCGCGACCATTCTCGCGAAGGTCGAATACCTGAACCCCGGCGGCTCGGTCAAGGACCGCATCGCGGAGCGGATCATCGAGGCTGCCGAACGATCGGGTCAGCTCCGCCCGGGCGGCACGATCATCGAGCCCACGTCGGGCAACACCGGCGTTGGCCTGGCCATGGTCGCTCAGCGCAAGGGCTACGACTGCATCTTCGTCTGCCCGGACAAGGTCAGCCAGGACAAGCAGGACGTGCTGCGGGCGTATGGCGCCGAGGTCGTGGTTACGCCTACCGCCGTCGCGCCCGACGACCCCAATTCGTACTACTCGGTGTCGGATCGACTCGTCACCGAGATTCCCGGCGCCTACAAGCCGGACCAGTACTCGAACCCCAACGGTCCCGCCAGCCACTTCGCCACGACTGGCCCGGAGATCTGGGCCGATACCGATGGCCGGGTCACGCACTTCGTGGCCGGCGTGGGCACTGGCGGAACGATAACCGGCACCGGGCGCTACCTGCGCGAGGTATCGAGGGACCGCGATGCGGAACTCGGCGGCGAGGTGCAGGTCGTCGGCATCGATCCACTGGGGTCGGTCTATTCGGGGGGCACGGGTCGGCCGTACCTGGTCGAGGGCGTGGGCGAGGACTTCTGGCCGAAGGCGTACGATCCGGCTGTGCCGCACGAGATCATCGCGGTCAGTGATTCCGAGTCGTTCGACGTTACGCGCCGCCTCGCGATCGAGGAGGCGCTGCTCGTCGGCGGATCGTCCGGCATGGCCGTGGCGGGCGCGCTCAAACTCGCTGAGCGGTTGGAGGACGAGGACCCGCAGGCCGCGGCCCGCGCCGTGATCGTGGTCCTGCTGCCGGATTCTGGCCGAGGCTACCTGTCGAAGATCTTCAATGACTCGTGGATGCGCAGCTACGGCTTCCTGCTCGCGCAGGGCGAATCCACGGTGGGCGGCGTGCTCAGAGCGAAGACAGGTGACCTGCCGGACCTGGTGCACACGCACCCGGGCGAGACGGTCCGAGACGCGATCGAGATTCTGCGCGAGTACGGCGTCTCGCAGATCCCGGTCGTCAGCGCCGAGCCGCCCGTGGTCGTCGGCGAGGTTGTTGGCTCCGTCACCGAACGCGACCTGCTCGACGCGGTGTTCGCGGATGGCGCGGCACTGAGCGAGCGCGTTGGCCGATTCATGGGGCCGTCCCTGCGGCAGATCGGCTCGAGCGAGTCGGTCGCCAACCTGCAATCGGTGCTGCAGGACCAGGATGCCGTCCTGGTCATCGAAGAGGGCATGCCCATCGGCGTGCTCACACGCCACGATCTGCTGGGGTACCTCGGGGCGTAAACGTAGTTGAGGGTAATGAGGGAGCGGGACAAGATGTCTGGATTTGCGACCAGGGCGATTCACGAGGGCCAGGAGCCCGATCCGTCAACGGGGGCGGTCATTCCGCCGCTGTATCTTTCATCCACCTACGCCCAGGAGCGCGTGGGCGAGATGAGGGCGGGCTACGACTATGCGCGCGCGGGTCACCCGACTCGCACGGCCTTCGAATCCGTGCTGACCGCCCTCGAAGGCGGCGAGGCGACGTACAGCTTCGCATCCGGACTTGCGGCCGAAGACGCATTGCTGCGCGCCGTGCTGCGACCGGGCGATCACATCGTCATCCCCAGTGACGCCTATGGCGGGACTTACCGGTTGCTTTCCAGGATCTACGGCGAGTGGGGCATCGAGCTCACGGCGGCGAACTCGTCCAACCCCGACGAGGTGGCGAGCGCCATCCGGCCGGGTCAGACCAAGCTCGTGTGGGTCGAGACCCCCTCCAACCCGCTCCTGGGGATCGCCGATATCGCCGCGATCGCGGCGATATCGAAGGACGCAGGGGCGCTGCTCGTCGTCGACAACACCTTCGCCACGCCCGCGCTGCAGCGCCCGCTGGAGTTCGGGGCGGACGCCGTGGTGCATTCGACGACGAAGTACATCGGTGGGCACTCGGACGTGATCGGCGGCGCCGTGGTCATCGGCCGCGGCGTCGAGCTGACCGACGGACGTAACGGCGGGACGGGCACCCCGTCCGTCGCGGACGCCGTGAAGTTCCAGCAGTTCGCTGCGGGCGCGGGGCAGGGCCCGCTCGACCTCTACCTGACCCACCGCGGCATCAAGACGCTCGACGTTCGCATGGCGCGGCACAGCGAGAACGCCGCGGTGGTCGCCGATGCCCTCGTCGAGTGGCTGGGGGCGGATCGGGTCCTGTATCCCGGTCTCGCGGGCCACCCCGGCCACGAGATCGCCGCGCGTCAGATGTCGAGCTTCGGCGGCATGGTGTCGTTCCTCGCCGGCTCGCCCGAGCGGGCCCGCCGCATCGTGGAATCGACCAAGGTCTTCACGCTGGCGGAATCACTTGGCGGCGTGGAATCGCTCATCGAATACCCGTACGCGATGACGCACGCATCCGTCGTGGGATCGCAACTCGAGGTGCCGCATGACCTAGTGCGAGTCTCCGTGGGCATCGAGACCGTCGCAGACCTGGTCGCCGATCTGGAGCAGGCCATCGCGAAATAGTGGGATGTTTCGGATCATGAGACGCATTTCCGCTGCGCCATGGATGCCGCAACCATGGACATGTGAGCACAAGCAACGACACGGCAGCTAACGCCATTGCATCCTCGGCCGTCAGCGACCGCCGAATGTGTCGCTGCGCGGGCACGATGCCCTGATCCAGGCGCTGACGGTGTGGCGGCGGATCTTCGTCGCGGCACCCACGCCGGGCACGGCCCTCACGCGCCGCGCCAAGACAATGCTCTAACTCGGACCCCATTGGCCCACCGGCACCGGCGTCCATACCCTTACCATTCCAACACCCCAGGAGATCATTGTGAAAAACCTCCGTAAATCAATCGGAATAGCCGCGATTGCCATCGCCGCATCGCTGACCCTCGGCGCGTGCAGCAGCGCATCGACATCTACGCCAGCCACTCCCGCCCCCAGCGACTCGGCGACGCAGAAGCCCGCGGACGGAGGCTTCGCAGCTCCCGGTGACGACGACAAGGGCGGCAAGAACAACCCCGTCAAGATCGGCGTGGTCGGAGCTAGCGGTCCGCAGTGGGCGACCCTTGAGAGCCTTGCGAACGAGAACGGAATCTACCTCGATCTCGTGGACTTCACCGACTACCAGCAGCCGAACCCGCAGCTCGACGCCGGCGATCTCGACCTGAACCAGTTCCAGCACATCCTGTTCCTCGCGCAGTACAACAACGAGTCGGGATCGGACCTCGCGGCGATTGGTTCGACAGCGATCTACCCGCTCGGCCTCTACTCGCAGGACTACGACTCGGTCGACGCGATCCCGGATGGCTCGAAGATCGCGGTGCCGAACGACGGCACCAACCAGGCCCGCGCGCTCGGCGTACTGCAGTCCGCAGGTCTGATCACCCTCAACTCCGGCGTTGGCGCGCTGGTTGCCACGCCGGAGGACATCGACACCGCCACCTCACGCGTCGAGGTCGTGCCGGTGGCGGCGGACCAGACGGCTCGTTCGCTCGCGGACAAGCAGATCGCTGGCGCCATCATCAACAACGACTACGTGGCCGACACCGGCCTGGAGCCCACAGCTGCCATCGCGAAGGACGACCCGGCGGCCGACGCGTCGAAGCCCTTCATCAACATCTGGGCCTCCCGCGCGCAGGACGCGACCAACCCGGTCTACCTCAAGCTCGTCGAGCTCGCGCAGACCGCAGAGGTTGAGGCAGACTTGCAGGAGAACTCGGGCGGTACGGCAGTGCTCGTCCACTCGACTCCGGAAGAACTCGCGGCTTACCTGGCGGACGCGCGGAGCCAACTGAAGTCCTGACCCCTCGATGGCGGTGCGCCTCGGCCTGGCGGCCGGGGCACACCGCCATCTCGAGCGAGAGGTGACACATGCCCGCTATCAGTCAACCGGCACCGCCGGACGCGGCGTTCATCGACATCAGAGGCGTCACCAAGTCGTTCGCCAAGGGCAGCATACGAGCGGTCGACGACGTGAGCGTGACGATCGATCGTGGTGACATCTTCGGCTTCATCGGCTACTCCGGTGCGGGTAAGTCGACACTGGTACGCCTCATCAACGCCCTCGAAGTACCCGATTCGGGCACAGTCAGCGTCGCGGGCCGCGTCGTGTCGCGGGCGAAGGAATCCGAGCTGCGCGAGATCCGCCGCGACATCGGCATGATCTTTCAGCATTTCAACCTGTTCAACGCGAGGACTGTCGCGGCCAACGTCGCCTACCCGCTCAAACTCGCGAACTGGCCCGCCAAGGAGCGAGCGGCGCGCGTGGCGGAACTGCTCGCATTCGTCGGGATCTCCGACAAGGCCAAGGCGTATCCCGCTCAGCTCTCCGGCGGGCAGAAGCAGCGCGTCGGCATCGCCCGCGCCCTGGCTACTTCGCCCCAGGTTCTCCTCGCCGACGAGGCCACGAGCGCGCTCGATCCCGAGACGACCCGAGAAGTGCTCGAGCTCCTGCGCAAGGTCAACGAGGACCTCGGGATCACGGTCGTGCTCATCACCCACTCGATGACCGTCGTGCAGCACCTGTGCACGCGCGTCGCGGTCATGGAGAAGGGCCGCGTCGTCGAGTCCGGGGACGCGCATTCGCTGCTGTCGAACCCCCGGCATCCCGCGACCCGCCGGTTCGTCCAGTCGGCCCTTCACGATCGACCCTCGGAGCAGGTCGTGGCCTCCATCCGGCAGCGCCATGCGGGGCGGCTCGTCGTCGTCAGCCTGGCGGGAGGCGGCGAGAGCGGTCTGGACCTGAGCGGCCTGGCCGCGCCCGCCACAGTGGTGTACGGCGGGGTCGGTGAGGTCACGGATCGGCCCTTCGGTTCGCTCACGCTCGCGCTCGGTGGGGACGAGGTCTCCGCCGCGCGCGCCGTGGAGCAGTTGCGCCAGCGTGCGACCGTCACCGACCTGGGCACGGCATCGAAGCCGCAGCTCGATCCGGCCTGGTCGATCTCCGAGGAGGGCGACCAATGACCTCGCTAGCCGTGAATCAGTGGGACTGGGACCGCCACACGCCCCAGTTCGTGGAGGCGATCCAGCAGACCCTGCAGATGGTGTCCATCAGCCTCCTCATCGGCGGGGCGCTCGGCCTCATCCTCGGGTTGGCCGTGTACGCCACGCGGCGCGGCGGCCTGTTCCAGAACCGGGTGATCTACGCGATCATCAACTTCCTGATCAACTTCATCCGACCCATTCCGTTCATCATCTTCCTCGCCGCCATCCGCCCGCTCACGCAGACCGTGATGGGAACCGGGCTGGGGACGCGGGCGATGATCTTCCCGATGGCGATCATGTGCACCGTCGCCACCGCGCGCATCGTCGAGCAGAACCTCGTGGCGACACCACCCGGCGTCGTGGAGGCTGGTCGCGCGATGGGCGCCTCGCGCCTGCACGTACTCCTGCGCATCGTGGTTCCCGAGTCGCTCGGCCCCCTGGTGCTGGGCTACGCGTTCCTGTTCGTCGGGGTGGTCGACATGTCAGCCATGGCCGGCATGATCGGTGGCGGCGGGCTGGGTGCCTTCGCGATCCAGTGGGGTTACCAGAAGTACAACGATCTGGTCACCTGGGTGGCGGTCGGTGCGATCATCATCATCGTGCAGATCGTTCAGGGGGTGGGCAACGGGCTCGCGCGCAAACTCATCCGCCACTAGGCGCGCGCTACCCGCCCGCGTCCCGGCGCTACCCGCCCGCGTCCACCGCGCTTCATCGTCTGCGGTCGCTACTCTCGTGTGCGGCGACGCGACGGGCGCGAACGAACGACGGGCCCGTCGCGTCGCCGAGGCGGCCGCGGCGGCGAGCACGGCGGGTTATCGCCAGAAAGTCACGCCGACTGGCCGGGGACGAACACGGGCTCGATGATGGCGATCTCGTCCGGCAGGCCCGGCTCGATCCCGTGGGAGATGCGGCGCAGGAGTGCGGTCGTGGCCAGATCGGCCATCTCGCGAACGGGATTTTGCACCGTGGCGAGCGTCGGGACGGCGCTCTCGGCGAAGCCGAGGTTGTCGAAGCCCACGACCATGATGTCGTCCGGCACCACGAGGCCGCGTTGGGAGAACACCTGCATCGCGCCGACGGCCATCTGATCGGAGGCGACGAATAGCCCGTCGAACCGCTCGCCTCGGTCGAGCAACTCGGTCGCCGCGCGCATGCCGCCAGGAATCGTGAAGTCGCCCGCCACGTGCAGATCGGCCAGCATGCCGGCCCTGCGAAGCGCGTCCTCCCATCCCTTCCTACGGTCGGTCCCCGACGTCATGTCCTCCGGGCCGGTGATCGTGGCGATGCGCTTGGCGCCGCGGTCGATCAAGTGCTGCGTCGCGATCTCGCCGCCGCGAACGTTGTCGACGTCAACGAACCGGACACCCGGCACGTGGTTGAACGGGCGGCCGATGAAGTGCGCGGGGATGCCCGACTGCGACAGCACCTTCTCGAGTTCGTCGTCGCGGTGGTGCGAGACCACGATCGTGCCGTCAACGTGCCCGCCACGCAGGTATCGGGCGATGCGGTCCGACTTCTCCAGGTTCCGCTGGTTGATGAGGAGTACCAGTTGGTTCCCGGCGCGCCCGGCGGCGGCGTTCACGCCGCTGACGACCTGACCCAGGAACGGGTCGGACAGCAACCGGTCGTCGTCCTCGGGTATGACCAATGCGATGGACTCGGTGCGCCTCGTCACGAGGGAGCGGGCCGCCTGATTCGGCACGTAGCCAAGGCGCTCGATCGCGTACTCCACCGCCTGCTGCGTCTCCGGCGCAACCCGGGCTGCGCCGTTGATCACTCGGGAGGCGGTCGATCGCGAAACTCCAGCAGCGATCGCGACTTCCTCGAGCGTGGGGGCCCGGTGTTCCATGGTCATACCTCCTGGTCGCGCCGGTCGGTTACGTGGAAGTCACAGCGTTAGCCGCGCTCGTTTCCGCATACCATCTGCCGGATGCCTTGACTGTCCGCACCTGGGTGTCGAAGTCGACATAAACGATACCGAATCGCTTTGCATATCCCCAGGCCCATTCGAAATTATCCAGGAGCGACCATGCGAAGTAGCCGACAACGGGCGCGCCCTGCTCAATTGCAGCGTGCGTGGCGATCAAGTGGGAGCGTATGAATTCCAGTCGCTTGGTGTCGTTGACGCGTCCATCCGCGGCCATGACATCGTCGAACGCGGCACCGTTCTCCGTGATGTACATCAGTACGGACGATCCCGCGAGGTACTCGCGGTGCAGCCTGGTCAGCAGTCTCGTCAGGCCCTCGGGCTGGATTTCCCAGTTCTGATCAGTGCGTGGCAGATCGCGCATATGGACGTGCAGATCCTCATTAAGCACGAAGGGGGATTTCACTGGCCGTTCAACTGGCGCCTCGTTGGATATTCCATTCGGGTCGGGACGAGCGCTCACCAATTCCCCGTGATAGTAATTCACGCCGAGCGAGTCGATGGGAGTGGAGATCGTTTCCAAGTCCCCGTCCTTGATCGCGGCCTCGAACTCGGTGTGGCGGCCGGCGGTCCGGAGATCTGCCAGCAGGTCGGCAGGGTATTCGCCGCGGAAGAGGGGGTCGAGGAACAGCCGGTTGAACTGGGCGTCGAAGAGCCTCGTCGCGTTGAGGTCCGCCGGGTCGCTCGGGTCTGCGGGATCCGCCACGGTGAAGTTGAGCGTGATTCCCAGGTTTGCGTCCGGGGCCGCCCGTCGCAGTTCCCTGGTGACTTCACCGTGTCCGAGCAGCAGATGGTGCGCGGCGACCAGCCCCGCCGTTCCGTCCATTCTTCCAGGGGCGTGAACCCCGCCCGTGTAGCCGAGGAAGGCGGAGCACCACGGCTCGTTCAGCGTTGTCCACGAGCGGACCCGGTCGCCCAGCGCATCGTGGACGGTGAGGGAGAACTCGACGAAGCGCTGCACGATGTCGCGGTTCGTCCAGCCGCCCCGATCCTCGAGCGCCTGCGGTAGATCCCAGTGGTACAGGGTCAGCCAGGGCTCGATGTCGTTGCTGAGTAACTCGTCCACAAGGCGCGAGTAATAGTCCAGGCCCGACCGGTTGACCCCGCCCGGCCCCGACGCGCCATCGGGCCGCACGCGCGCCCAGGAAACCGAGAATCGGTACGCGCCAATAGCCAGATCGCGCATGAGTGCTACGTCCTCGGGATAGCGGTGATACTGATCGCACGCGATATCGCCGTTGTCACCGTTCATCACCGCTCCGGGGATTGCCGAGAAGGTGTCCCAGATGGAAGGCTTGCGCCCGTCGATGTGCGCGGCGCCCTCGACCTGATACGACGCCGTCGCGGCACCCCAGAGGAAATTTTCGGGAAAGCGGTAGACGGTCATCCCTTGACTGCTCCTTGCATGATGCCGGAGACGAGCTGACGCCCCGCGACGACGAACAAAATGGCGAGCGGCACGGTCGTGAGGAGCACGCCCGTCATGATCTGCGAGTAGTCCTTGGACAGCGACGTCTGCAAGAGCTGCACCGCTATGGGGAGCGTCGGATTCTTGGATCCGAGCACGATCGAGGGCCACAGGTAGTTGGTCCAAGAGGCGATGAACGTGAAGAGTCCCAGCATTGTCGCGGCGGGCCGGGCGGCCGGCAGCGCGATGGACCAGAACGTGCGGATCATCGAGCAGCCGTCCACGCGCGCCGCTTCTATGAGTTCCGTCGGCAGCGCCGAATCGAGGTACTGAGTCATCCAGAACACGCCGAATGCGGTCACCAGACCCGGCACGATCACGGCGATCACGCTGCCCTGCCATTCGAACTTCGTGGCGATCATGAACATCGGGACGACGCCTAGCTGCGTGGGCACGGCCATGGTCGCGATGATGCAGAACAGCAGGCCGCGCCGTCCTCGGAAGCGCAGTTTCGCGAAGGCGTAGCCCGCCAGGGTCGCGAAGAAGACCACCGAGACGGATGTGATGACCGCGATGGTCAGCGAGTTCCGCAGGGCAAGCCAGAGATCCACGTTCTCGTTGCTCAGCACCTTGCCAACGTTCGACAGGAAGTTGCCGCGCGGTATCAGGGAGGGGATCGCGTGCTGTGCGATGTACTGCTGATCCGCCGATGCGAGCAGGAACGTGTAGTACAGCGGGTAGAGCGAGCCGAGCAGGAATACGGTCAGGATCGCGTAGGTGAGCCAGCCTGGTCGCCGCGCAGATCCGCGCCTGCGTTCTTCGCGGCGTGCGGCGCGCGGTCCCACCGTCTGGGCGATCACGGGGATGGACGAGCTCATCGCGTTTCCTCCTGCGCACGTGCGCTTCCGGATGGCTGAATGACCAGGGGCGAATCGTCCGCCTGCGTTGCCGTGGCTAACCTGCGATCGCGTCGTCGGCGCTTCGGCAGGGCGCTGCTCGCGATCCGCCGCGTGAGGAGGAAATTGACCGCGCCGACGATCAGGATGAGCAGGAAGAGGAGCCACGCCACGGCGCTGCCTCGTCCGAAACCATTGCGAACGGTCCCGGACCACCCGAGATCCTTCAGATACATGGTCATCGTCAGGAACTGATTGGAACTTCCCCCCGAGGAGGTTTGGGAGTTGTTCGAATCGAACATCACTGCCTCGTCGAAGATCTGCAGACCGCCGATGGTCGAGGTGATGATCACGAAGATCATGGTGGGCCGGATCATGGGCAGGGTGACCGACCGGAACTGGCGCAGGCGGCCCGCCCCGTCGATGAGCGCCGCCTCGTACAGATCGCGGTTGATGGCCTGCATGGCGGCGAGCAGGATGAGTGTGTTGTAGCCGGTCCAGCGGAAGTTGACCATCGTGGCGATCGCGAAATGCGAGGCGAGCGGGTCAACGTGCCACGCGATGGGATCCAGGCCGATTTTCTCCAGAATGGCGTTGAACATGCCGTACCGGTCGGCGAACATCTGACCGAAGATCAGCGAGACCGCCACGGGCGCTACGACGTAAGGGATCAGCACCGACATGCGCCAGAACGTGCGCGCCCGGATGTTGGCGTTCAGCACGGCGGCGATGAACGTGGCGACGATGATCTGCGGGACGGATGAGAGCAGGAAGATCGAGAAGGTGTTTCTGACCGCGATCCAGAACTTGGCCTGCGTCAACTCCTGAGCGAAGTTGGCGAGCCCGACGAACTCCCCCTGCTTGGGCGAGACGGGAAGCAGATCCCAGTAGTGCATCGCGACGTATCCCGTGTACAGGAGCGGGAAGAGCCCCACGACGGTGAACAGGATGAAGAACGGCGCGATGTAGAGATATGGCGACGCCTTCACGTCGAACCGGCCACGCCAGGCGCGGGCGGCGGGGGAGTTGAACCGGCCCGGGCCCCGCGGGCCGGCGCCCGGCGCGGATTCGGTTGCGGTCAGTGGCTCGGCAGTCGCGTCACTGCTCGCCGTCGTCAGGGGAGGCGGTCCCTCGGTGGTCGCCGATGTCATGGTCGTCCCTCATTGCCGAGTGTCGTCGTCGATTCGATCGAGGTGGGTGTCCCGTGCGGGCGGGCGGACGGCTCGCCCGCACGGGACACCTGCGGTCGCGGTTGCTACAGGCCGAGGTTGTTGAAATCGGAGATGGACTGGGTCCAACCGTCCTCGATGCTCTGGCTCTGCTCGATGTCCACGCGGTTCAGCGCGTCCTGCACTGTCTTGTGGATCGCCGCGTAGTTCGGGCCCTTGTGGGTCGTGGTCGTGATGGCGGCCGCGCGCTCGGCGAAGATCTGACCCACGGGAGCGTCGTTGAAGAACGGGTTCACCTTGCTGGTGACCTCGTCCGACTTCTGCGCCTCGATCTGCGAGGGGAAGTTGCCGACCTCGGCGAAGACCTTGGCGGTCTGCTCTGGTGCGGTCAGCCACGCGGCGAGCTTCTTCGCTTCCTCGGCGTGCTTGCCCTGGGCGGGAACGGTCAGGTACGAACCTCCCCAGTTGCCGCCGCCACCGGGGAACACGTCCGCGACGTTCCAGCCCTCGACGCCTGCGGCGTTGCCTTCGATGATGGGTAGCATCCAGGCGGGGCAGAGCATAGTGGCGAAGGCGCCGTTCTGGAACGCGGAGGTCCAGTCGGCGCTCCACTGTCCGAGGTGGGCCGAGAGCCCGTCGGTCGTGGACGCGCCCGCGACCTGCTCATATAGGGCCTTGATGTCGGAGTTGGTCGCCAGGTCCTTGGGAGTGTTGTCGTCCTCCTCATAGGGGTTGGCGAGCTGGTTCACCATTGCCTGGTAGTTGGCCCCGGCTGAGTCGAACCACGCCTTGTCGGAGTTGGCGACGAAGTCCTTCCCCACCTCGAAGTAGCGGTCCCAGTCACCCGCGAGGAGCTTGGCGACCTCATCGCGGTCGGTCGGCAGGCCGGCCTCGGCGAACAGGTCCTGCCGGTAGCAGACGGCCTCCGGTCCCGTGTCCGTGGCGTAGCCGATCAGCTGGCCGTCGGATGTCGCGGGCGCGGTGATGTACTCCGCCCAGCGGCCGTCGAGGGACGAGTCGCTCAGATCCGTGAACTTGTCCGCGCTCTGGATGAACTCGGTCAGCCAGTCACCCTCGATTGCCTCGATGTCCGCCAACCCCGAGCCTGCGGCGAGCCCGGTCTTCAGATTGGCGCTTGCTTCCTCTGCCTTTGCGGCGAGAACTTCTTCGATCTTGACGTTCGGGTTGGCGGCCATGTACTCGTCGTATAGGCCGGCCTTTTTGTAGCCGAATTCGTTGAATGTGGCGACTCGCAAAGTGATCTGCTCGCCAGATCCACCCCCGTCACCACCCTCGGTGCCTTTTGTGCCGTCCGACGATCCTGAGCCGCAGGCTGTGAGCGAGACCGCCATAACTAGGCCGAGCGCGGCGCCTGCCGCCCGCTTGGCGTTGCGGATGTGCTTCATCATGTACTCCTTTGTAGGCATGTGATTCGAGCAGGTGGCAGCGTTTTCTCGCGACGGTGCGAGATATCAACCATGAGGGATCAAGTGGGCGGTTTGATCCAGGGTGTCACATCTGTGAGAACGCTCCCAACACGATCATCCTGCAACCGACGGGAGCGTGCGTCAAGCCGAGATGAGAGCACGATTTCGGTTGTTACCGATTCGTTACTTTTGCGCCAGCCAGTCGCGAAGCGCTTCGCCGAGGATTTCGATCGCCTGTTGGAGTCCTCGTCCGACCTTCTGCTCGACAACGGAACCGACGAGCGGAAGGGACGACCTGACGATGAGATCATAGGCGAGCGACGACCCGGTGTCGGCGGGTGTCAGGACGGCCGTGCCCGACGCCGTGACCTTGGCTCCGAGGACCTCGAGGGCCACCGTTCCGTAGCGCGCCCCGTCGGGACCTTCGAGCGGACGCGACCATGCCTCCACCTGCCGGATCTCCAGTTCGGAACCGACGAACGTCCGCGCCTGAGGCGGAATGAGCTCGGTGGGCACGGTGCGGCGGACCACGACCATGAGGTCTCCCTCTGGCGACGGATTGCGGTCGAACTGGGTGATCGTCGCATCCGCGCGCTCCGTCGCGTACCTGATGAACTCCTCGTCACCGAGCGCACCGAGCACCACTGACGGGCTCTGTTCAAACGGGAGAGTGACAGCGACCTGCATGCGTCCCCTTAACTAGGAAGTAGGTGGCGTTGAAGTGATTGGTAACAGCCTATGCCTCACTTAGGAAACTGGCATGCACATGCGTATCGTGGGAAGCGTGTCGACCATCAGCGAACTCCTCGCCGCCCACACCGATCTCGAGGTGACCGATGCCGACTGGCTGCACCTGCTGGTGGGAGACTGGCAGCTTATCTCGGATCTGGCGTTCGCCGACCTCGTGCTCTGGGTTCCCACCGGCGACGGCTCCTTCGTCGCTGTCGCTCAGTGTCGGCCGAGCACGGGAGCCACGGTCCACTACGACGACATCGTCGGTTCCATGGCGCCCGAGGGCTCCCGCGCCGACCTGGAACGGACGTATTCGTCGGGTTCCATATTCCGCATCCGAGAACCGCGCTGGTTCGGTAGCTACGCGGTGCGCGAGGACACCGTGCCCGTGGTGCACGACGGCCGCACCATCGCCGTCCTGGTCCGTCAGACCAACCTCGGCTCGGGACGCACGCCGAGCCGCCTGGAACTGAACTACGTCGAGGCGGCCGACGACCTGCTCGGCATGGTCGCGGCAGGCGACTTTCCCTCGCCCGACGGCACCACCGGTCCGCGTCGCGGAGCCCCGCGCGTGGGTGACGGCCTCATCCGTCTCAACAGTGAGGGCGAGGTCGTCTACGCGAGCCCCAATGCCCTGAGCTGTTTCCATCGCCTCGGCGTCATGGGCGCGCTGGTCGGCGACACGCTGATCGAGGTCGTTACGGACCTCGTGGAGCACAAGTCCACGGTCGATGAATCGATGCCGCTCGTCCTGCTCGGCAAAGCGGCTTGGCGCACGGAGGTCGAATCTCGTGGCGTCTGCCTCTCCTTGCGCGCGGTTCCACTGCTGGACGCGGTCGGCTCGCGAATCGGTGCCGTGCTGCTGTGCCGCGACGTCTCGGAACTTCGTCGTCGCGAGCGCGAACTCATTACCAAGGACGCGACCATCCGCGAAATCCACCATCGCGTCAAGAACAATCTCCAGACCGTGGCGGCACTCCTGCGCCTGCAGTCTCGTCGGATGACCGTGCCCGAGGCGCGCGCGGCCCTCGACGAGGCCATGCGCCGCGTCGCCACGATCGCCCTCGTGCACGATTCGCTTTCCCAGACCCTGGACGAGCGCGTCGAATTCGATGCGATGGTGGGACGAGTGCTCCGTTTGGCGGCCGACGTGGCCGCCGCAGATACTCCCGTGCGGACGATTTGCACCGGCAAGTTCGGCCACGTCCCGGCCGAGGCGGCCACGGCTCTCGCGCTCGTGCTGACGGAACTCGTGACCAACGCCGTCGAGCACGGTCTGGCGCCTGTCGGCGGCGGCGTCGTGGAGGTCGTCGTGGAGCGGACGACGGCGGGCATGCACATCGTCGTCAGTGACGATGGCCGAGGAACCAGCGAAGACGGTCCCGGTGGCGGGCTCGGCACGCAGATCGTTTCGACGCTTGTGGCCAACGAGTTGCGCGGCACGATCTCCTGGACCGGCCGCGCCGGCGGTGGGACCGAGGTCCACATCGACGTGCCGCTCGACGACTAACGACTAGCGATAACCCGCCGCGCCCGCCCCCATCGTCCCGCGCCCGCCGCCATCCCTTATGCGAGAGGGCGCGTTAGGGTTGCCGAACACCGGGACTTCCCGGTGTTCGGCAACCCTAACCGGTGTTCTCGAGTGAGTTGCGGGTGGCGTTCGCGGGCCACTGCAGATGGCGTTCGCGGGGCTGCGCGTCCGGTTCGTAAGGCGCGGCAGGAACAAAAACGGATGGGGCCACGGTATGACCGTGGCCCCATCCGTGAGGCTTGCAGTGCGAGATTCCGCGGGCGCGACCTCAGCCGGCGCGGCGAGCGCGCGCGGTGCGCCGCTTGAACGCCCGGCGCTCGTCCTCGGACATGCCGCCCCAGACACCCGCATCCTGGCCGGACTCGATGGCCCACTTCAGGCAGACGTCCATGACGTCGCAGCGGTTGCAGACCTTCTTGGCCTCTTCGATCTGAATGAGAGCCGGTCCGGTGTTCCCGATGGGGAAGAACAACTCGGGGTCTTCGGTCAGACACGCAGCGCGGTTGCGCCAGTCCATGGGAGCACTCCTTGGTGACAGTCAGCCCGTGCCGCGCAAGCGCCGGAGGGCATGGCTACCGCAGGCAAGAAGGTGGGGCAGCCGCTCTCGCGGCCAGCGTCACGATCGCCTGTCCGAGCACAAGCGCCTTCGAGCGCAACCCTGGGGGCGTGCGCGGTTGGTGCGTCGTGATGGGGGACGGAAATCTGCTGTCATCTAGATTCACATGTGAACGGGCAGAACACAAGAGATAAACGCTTGGGGCCGGGGGATTGCCTTGAGATGTTCGTCACATTCCCTGCGCCCAGCCGCATGTAGCGCCGGCGCTGTACCTTGGAGCGGTGGATCAAAAACCGGCACAGGTACCTGGCGAGCGCGTCGTCCTGCTCGATATGCTCGTCGTCGTCTTCTGGCTGCAGGCGGTTCTTGCTGTAGCGGGCACGCTGACCGGATTGTGGCTCGCGGTTGCGGACGGCGGTCGGCTGGATTCGCTCGCGGTCGGCCTGGCCGTCGTAGCGCTGGGTATCGCTGCGCTTCTGTGGGCTTTCGGACGAGCCATCCGCCGTGGCAAGACCTGGTTCCGAGGTCCCGCGATCACGCTTGAACTCATTTCAATCGCCGCCGTGATCAGCTCGTGGAACGACCTCGATCCGCTTATCGCGATTGCCATCCTCGCGACGGCGCTTGCCGCGGGAGTCCTCATGTTCGTGCCCGCGGTGCTGACGGCCACGACCAATCCCGCACGCGGGCGCGGGGCCTACCCGTCCGACGAGTAGGCCTCGCGCCCGCATTGCTTTGCCTAGTCGACCGCGAGCGCGGCGACCGGCGATGCCTTCAGTGCGCTGCGAGCGGGCACCACGGACGCGAGCAGGCCGGCACCTAGCGTGACCAGCGCGACGAGTCCGAAGTCACGCCAGGGCACGACGAGATCGGGGTTGCTGTACGAGCCGAGCACTATGTACGAGCCGATCCACCCGTAGGCGAGTCCCAGCAGGGTGCCGAGGATCGCGCCTACCGCGGCGAGGAACGTGCCCTCGACCGCGAGCGACCCGCGCAGTTGCTTCTTGGACAGCCCGATGGCTCGCAGCGTCGCGTTCTCCCGGCGGCGTTCGAGAACCGACAGCGAGAGGGTGTTGGCGACACCGATCAGCGCGATGATCACGGCGACGGCAAGCAGCCCGATGATGATCGCCAGCACTGTGTTGATCACCTTGTCGAACATCGCTCGCTCGGCTGCTGGTGATTGAACCCAGGTGCTCCCGGTGACGACATCCTGGACGTCTTGTAGGACGTTGCCGGCGTCATCGATGTCCGTCAGCGATGCGACGACGAGCGTGTTCACGGTGTCGGACCCGTCGTCGAGGGACCGCGCCTCCTCGAGATCTGCGTAGTCCGTGAGGATGAACTGGAAGTGTCCGGGGACGACCTGGACCGTGAGGACGGGTGCGGCGGGTGCGGACCCGGTGCGCAGCCTGTCGCCGCTTCGCAGGTTGCCGGAACTAGCTGACCCGGCGACCTCGCTCGAGATGATCGCGACCCCGGCTCGCGGTGTGGGCGCGTCGTCGATACCCCGAATGATCTCGCTTGCCGCGGAACCCGGGTTCACGGCGATGGCGGGCAGGTTGAGTTCGCGGGAGTCGTCTATTCTCACGACCTGCTCGGTCGACAGCGCCGGCGCGGCGCTCCGCACGCCCTCGACCTTGCGGATCCGCTCCAGGTTCTCGCTGACGCGGGTCGTGAAGTCGGCCGCGTCCGACTGGAACTCGCCGTCCGACGATCCCGAGGACCACGTCTCCTGATAGAAGGCTGCAGCGATGTCGAAGGGGAATGCCTGGTCGAGCGTGTTCTTCATGGTGGCGCGGGCGCTCGCGGCACCGACGGACATGGTGGTCACGAGCGTAACGCCGATGAGCAGTGCCGTGGAGGTCGCCGCGATGCGGCGCGGGTTGCGTATCGAGTTCGCCGCCGCCAGGCGTGCCGCCGGCCCCATCTTCCCGACGATCATGGCGAGCAGGCGGGCGGCGGGTGGCAACCAGAACACGGCGCCGAGCACGATGCCGACGAAGGACAGCGCACCTCCGGCTACGCCTGCGAGCAGGCCTACCCCGACGTCGGATCGGCTCACGGCGATGCCGGCGATCAGCAATAGTGCGCCCGTGACGGTGAGCAGGATCGCGAAGATCAGGCGTACGAGTCCGCCGCGACGCTTGACCGTCGGCGACTCGATCGGCCGCAACGCGGCGAGCGGGGCGACATGCGTCGCCTGCCGTGCCGGCACGAGGCAGGAGATGACGGTCACGGCGATGCCCACGGCCACCGGCACGATGACGACCCAGATCGTGGGCGAGATCGCGGCGGGGATCGGGACCGTCGGCCAGATCCGGCGCAGGATGATGAGCGCCAGTTGTACGAGCCCGCCAGCGGTGACGACTCCGACGAGCGAGGACGCCAGTCCCAGGATGCCGCCCTCGATCAGGACCGAGCGGCGCAACTGCGACTTGGAGGCACCGGTGCAGCGGAGCAGCGCGAGCGTGCGGGTTCGTTGCGCGACCAGTACTTGGAATGTGTTCGAGATGACGAGGCCCGCGACGATCAGCGCCAATCCGGCGAATGCGAGGATGAACGCAGTGAAGACGTCCTGGCCGTCCGAGAACTCCGCCATCGTGTCCTTGGCGGCCTGATCCCTCGTCTGCAGAGCGAGTGCGGGCAGGGAGGAACTGGCCGAAAGGGCGGCGGAGGCCTCGTCCAGCGTCGTGCCCGGGTCGAGCGCGATGGCGACGGGCGGCGTAGGCGCGGACGTCAGCTGAGCGAGCCCATCGCGCGTCATCACGCCCACGTCTCCGTCGTTCAGGAATGCGGCACCGCTGGGTGCCACGATGGCGGTAATGGTCAGGGGCGTGCCGGCGCTGCCGGATTCGTCAGTGCCCTCGTTGTACTCGCCGAAGCCCTGCCATGTCACGGTGTCGCCGATGCCCACGCCAAGGGACTCGGCAGCGTTCGCGGGAATCGCGATCTCCGTGGCCGTGCTGGGCTCGGTGCCCGACGCGATCTTGTAGATCGCGAGACGATCCGCCGTCGCGGGGACGACCCCCTGAGACCGCTCGTTGCTTCCGGAACTGAGCGAGAAGTAGTAGGGCCCGGCGGCGGTGGCGGCGGCTACCCCCTGCGTAGCCGCGATGCCGTCGAGATCCTGCCACGTCAGTGACTGCGACTCGGGTTTCTGCAGTGTGGCGACCACGTCGGCGTCGCCGTAGCCGGCGGTCACGGCGTCGTAGGTGAAGCGGGTCATCGCGTTCGAGGCGAGCAGCGTGGCCGCGACGAACCCCGTGCCGAGCGCGATCGCGATGCCCGCTGCGATCAGCCGCGCGAGCGACTGCCGCATCTGGAAAAGGGTGAGGCGGAACATCAGGCGTTCACCCCGCCAGCGATATCATCCACATTGCGCAGTGCGTCGAGTCCGGCGAGCACGGCGTCGGGAGTGGGCTGATCGATGTTGCCCGCCACGCGGCCGTCCGCGAGTAGCACCACGCGATCCGCGTAGGACGCCGCCGAGGGGTCGTGCGTGACCATGATGATCGTGCGTCCCAGTTCGCGTACCGAGCGTCGCAGGAAGCTGAGAACCTCGATGCCGGAGCGGGTGTCGAGGTTTCCGGTCGGTTCGTCGGCGAACACGACCTCGGGCTTCGTGATGAGAGCGCGGGCGATGGCCACCCGCTGCTGCTGACCGCCGGAGAGCTCGGACGGGCGGTGGCTCAGGCGATCGGCGATGCCGAGGGTCTGGACCAGCGTGTCCAGCCACTCCCGGTCCACCTTCTCGCCTGCGAGGCCGAGAGGGAGCGTGATGTTCTGCTCCGCGGTGAACATGGGCAGCAGGTTGAACGACTGGAAGACAAAACCGATGCGGTGGCGGCGCAACTCGGTCAGGCCGTTGTCCGAGAGCTGCGTGACGTCGGTCTGGCCGAGGAACGCGTGCCCCGCCGTGGCGGAGTCGAGTCCCGCGAGCAGGTGCATCAGCGTGGACTTGCCGGAGCCCGAAGGTCCCATGATGGCGGTGAACTGCCCGGCGGCGAAGTCCACGTCTACCGCGTCGAGCGCACGCACGATAGCTGCGCCCTCGCCGTAGGTCTTGGTGAGCCCGCGCGCCGCGACGGCGGTCTGGGCGGGGGCGGTTGTGAGCGGGGTGCTCATGACTTCTCCTAGCGTTCGATGACTATGTCACCTCAAACCCTAGGAAATCCCTGTGAGTGCGTCGTCAGCCCGTGGTCTGGTCTTCCGCGGTTCGCGGGGGCGTCGCGTACGACCACGGTCGTACGCCGCTCGGCGGCGGCCTATTCCGCGCCGCCCGGGGAGACGAGTCCGCATTCGTAGGCCAGGATCACGGCCTGCACGCGGTCGCGCAGCCCCAGCTTGGCGAGGATGCGCCCCAGGTGCGTCTTGACGGTCGCCTCGGCGACGACGAGTTCGCTTGCGATCTCCTGGTTCGTCAGCCCGCCGGCGACGAGGACGAGTACCTCGCGCTCGCGCTCCGTGAGCTCTGCAAGGCGAGCGGTGTCCTGGGTGGGGGCGGGGGAGGACGAGGCGTCCTGCGTGCTCGCGAGCCGCTCGATCAGGCGGCGGGTCGTCGAAGGCGCCAGTACGGCGTCACCGCGGTGGATCGTGCGGATGGCGTTCAGCATTTCCTCGGGCGGGGCGTCCTTGAGCAGGAACCCCGAGGCGCCTGCGTGTATCGCCTCGATGGCGTATTCATCGATGTCGAACGTCGTCAGCATGATCACCCGCGCCGGGCTGGCCACTTCGCGCCACAGTTCGGTGAGGCGCTCGGTGGCCTCGATGCCGTCGGTGACGGGCATGCGCACGTCCATCAGCACGACGTCTGTGTCGCCTGCGCCGAGCAGGCGGATCGCCTCGTCACCGTCGCTCGCCTGCGTGGTGACGGTCATGTCCGGCTGCGAGTTGATGACCATCGCGAATCCGGCGCGCACCAGCGCCTGATCGTCGACCACCGCGACGCGGATCGCCGCATGGTCACGCTGTTCCGGCTCAGCTCTGCTCGTCATCGGAGGGCTCCTTCGCGGGGTCGGACGGGATGGGAATGGTGAAGCGAACCTGATAGCCGCCCCCGGGTCGCGGCCCGGCGCGGAGCGTGCCGCCCACCATCGCGATCCGCTCCTGCATGCCGATCACGCCCTGGCCAGCGCCGTCCGACGTGGCGGAGGCACCGCGGCCGTCATCGATCACCTGGACCACCATCGTCGAGGCGCTCCACTGCAGCATCACGGAGGCGCTCGGATCGGGCCCGGCGTGTTTCATGACGTTCGTCAGCGACTCCTGCACGATCCGGTAGGCGACCAGGCCGATGCCCGGTGGAAGTTCACGAGGCCTTCCCGTCACCCCGTAGGAAACCCGGATGCCCGCCGCCCGCACCTGCTCGACCAGGCCTTCTACTGCCCCGATGCCAGGTTGCGGGCTTGTCGCGGCTGGCCGTGCCTCACGGGCGTACGCGGGAGAACTCGTCCTCGATCCCGTTGCGGGCGCATCCGCCCGCAACACCCCCAGCAGGCGCCGCATGTCGGCGAGCGCCGCGCGCCCGACCTCGGCGATCGTCTCCAGGGAGCGGACAGCGGCAGCGGGATCCTGCGCCGCCGAGTATCGTCCGCCATCGGCCTGGGCCACCAGCACCGTCAGGGAGTGCGCGACGATGTCGTGCATCTCGCGGGCGATGCGCGTGCGTTCCTGCGTCGCGGCCAGAACCGCTTGCTCGTCGCGTTCGCGCTCCAGCTGGACCGCCCGTGAGTTCAGTTCGTTGAGCTGCTCGATGCGGGCGCGTTTGACCAGGCCGAACGCCCATGCGGCCAGGAAGATGAGCGCGACGGTGACGGCGAACGCGGCTGTCTGCGCGCTTGACGCGCCATCGACGGTCATCGTCGCGATGGCCACCATGATCGATCCGGCGCCCGCGCCGACGACGGCGATGCTGTACCCCAGTCGCGTGCCGTAGGCGGTCACGCTGTACAGGGCGATGGGGACTAGCAGGTCGGCCGGCAGGATGAGCGGAAACCCGATGAGCATGTGGGCGAGCGCGAGGGAGTAGATGATTGCGGCAGAGAGCACCGGCCGCGTCCGGCGGATCGCCAGCGAGGCCACGATTCCGAGCGTGATCAGAACGGGGAAGAACCGGTCGAAGACCGCGACATTCGCGTCAGCGAGTGCGGTATACGTGCCCGCCACGCCGACCACCGTGAGCGTGATCAGGCTGAAGAGGGCCAGCAGTACCGCGCCGACGCTATCGGCCAGTGCGCGGTGGCGATCCGGCCAACTCACGATACGAGCTATGCGGGATCCGGAGTGCTTCACACGGTCAACCGTAGGCGACGAGTCCGGCAATGGGGCGGAAATTTGTGCGCTCTTTCGGTAAAGGTCACCTGGCGAAGAACGATTCATGACCTAACATTGGTACATGACTCGTGTGCTCTTGGCAGAAGACGACCCCGCTATCGCGGAACCTCTGGCCCGTGCGCTGGCCCGCGAGGGTTACGAGGTCAACGTGCAGGGCACGGGTGGCGGCGCGGTCGGCGGAGCCGGTGGCGTGGACCTCATCATCCTCGACCTGGGCCTGCCCGATATGGACGGCCTCGACGCCGCACGCGCGATTCGCGGCCAGGGCCACACGACGCCGATCCTCGTGCTCACGGCCCGGGCAGACGAGGTCGACCTCGTCGTTGGCCTCGACGCCGGGGCCGACGACTACGTGACCAAGCCCTTCCGCCTCGCCGAGCTACTCGCCCGCGTCCGGGCGCTCCTACGTCGCTCGCACGGAGAGGCCATAGACGTCGAGGAACTGCGCGCCCAGGACGTCCGGGTGGATGTCGCCGCACACCGCGCCTTCCAGGGGGAGCGCGAGCTCCACCTGACGTCCAAGGAGTTCGAACTGCTGCGCGTGCTCGTCCAGAACGCCGGCACCGTAGTGCTGCGCGACACGCTGATGCGCGAGGTCTGGGGATCGGAGCCGATCGGGTCCACCAAGACTCTCGACATGCACGTCTCTTGGCTGCGTCGCAAACTCGGCGATGACGCGAACTCACCCAGTTACATCTCTACTGTGAGGGGCATGGGCTTCCGATTCGAGGTCCCGGCGACGTGATTCCTCGCGTCCAGGCCCGCCCGCCGCAAGGAGTCTGACCCATGCGGCAACGGGTCCTGCTAGCGACCATTGCCTCGGTCGTCGTCACAGTCATCCTGCTCGGAGTGCCATTGGCGCTCTTCGGCGGGCGCATGGTCAGCGACGTCGAGCAACGCCGCCTCGAGGTCAGGGCGGAGGAGATCGGCCGGGTCGTCGATGGCCGCATCGGCCTCGGCGAGACGGTTGATTCCGACCTGCTGGACGGATTCGCCGCCGGTTCCTCCGGCCAGCTCGCCATCTCGGTCGTCGTCGTCACCGCCACCGGAGATCAGATCTCGGGCGGGACCGCCATCTCGGGCCGCACCATCGAGACTGCTCTTCGCACCGACTCGAACACCATCGTCGTGATCGCCACCTCGTACTGGGACGTGTTCTGGCGCAGTTTCCAGGTCGTGCTCGTCGTCGCCGCGCTGAGCCTCGCGGCCCTCCTCATCGGCCTCGGATGGGCGGTCTGGCAGGCGAACAGGCTCTCCGCGCCACTGGTCTACCTCGCGGCGTCCGCCGAACTGCTGGGATCCGGCCAGGTGCGGCCACGGATCGAGCCCTCCGGGGTCGAGGAGATCGACCTCGTCGCCCAGGAACTTTCGCGCAGCGCCGACCGGTTGGCTAGCAGGCTCGCGGTCGAACGACAGTTCTCCTCCGACGTCTCGCACCAGCTGCGCACCCCGCTCACCGCCCTCGCCATGCGGCTCGAGGAGATCATGCTCGCCAGCGACGACGACTACGTGCGCGATGAGGCCCGCAAGTCCCTCGAACAGGTGGAGAGGCTCGCGGGAGTGGTCGAGGACCTGCGGCAACGGGCGCGGCAGACCACGGGCGGCACGACCGAGCCGGTCGCGCTGCGCGAGGTCGTAGATCAGCAGCGCGACGAGTGGCTCGCCAGCTTCGAGGCGCAGGAGCGCGACATCCGCATCGAGGTCGACTCCGACGTGCAGGTGCTGGCGACGCCCGGGGCGCTGGCACAGGTGCTGGCTACGCTCATCGAGAACTCCCTCAAACACGGCAGCGGCCTCACGACGGTGAGCGCCACCGCGGGCCGTGGCTCGGGGGCCGTCGTGATCTCCGTCGCGGACGAGGGCATGGGCGTTCCCGAGGAGATCGTCCCGCGCGTGTTCGAGCGTGAGGTGAGCTCGGGTAAGGGGAGCGGCCTGGGCCTGGGGCTCGCGCGCGACCTCGTGGCGGCCGACGGCGGGCGGCTCGAACTGTCGCAGCGGGCGCCCGCGATCTTCTCGATATTCCTCGCCGGCGTTCCCCGGGTCCTGGACCCGGACGAGGTGCTGCCTACGGGCGGGTCATCGCGGGTTCGGAAGCCTCGCGGGCGGAAGAAACCTGAGCAGGATTGACGGAGGACTCGTCCGTAAGCACCCGCCCCGCGCCGGTGAATACCCAGGTGCGGTACGCGAAGTAGCGGAACAGCGTGCCGAGTAGGAGGCCGACCACGTTCGCCGCGATGTTGTCCGCCACGGCGCTCGTGAACCCGAGCACGTAGTGGCTCAGCCAGAGGCAGCCTACGGCGATGCCCATGCCGGCGACGTTCACGATCGCGTAGGAGACCAGTTCGCGAACGCTGGAGTCGGTCCGGCTCCTGGCGAACGTCCAGTAGCGGTTCCCGATCCACGCCACGACGGTGGCCACGGAGGCCGAGATGATCTTGGCCGTGAGCGGCTTGTCGGCGAGCAGATCGCCGGGGCCGAAGCGCAGCAGATTGAACAGGCCAACGTCCACGATGTAGGCGGCACCGCCCACAACCGAGAACCGCAGAATCTCCAGGATGCGCGTCGCCCAGGGGTGATTCAGCAGGGAAGTGCGGCGATGCATGGCACCAACATTACGCCCTGGCGCCTAGATTCCTCGACGAAGGCGGGCGTTCGCTAGGCTTAGGCGTTGTGACTGCACCTATCGTTGCCGTGATCGGCGGCGGGCAACTGGCCCGCATGATGACCCCAGCGGCGACGCGACTCGGCCTGCACCTGCGCGTGCTCGTGGAGGCCAGCGACGGCTCGGCGGGGCAGGTCGTCGTGGACGCACCCGTCGGCGCGGCGAAGGACGCGCGGGCGCTGCGCGCCATTGCGGACGGGGCCAGCGTCCTTACCTTCGAGCACGAGCACGTCGACGGGGACCAATTGCGCGAGCTGCGTGCAGGCGGACTGTCGGTGCAGCCGTCCCCCGAGGCGCTGCTGTACGCGCGCGACAAGATCGAGATGCGCTCCCGCCTCACGGCGCTCGGGGTGCCGTGCCCGCGCTGGTTAGCGCTACCCGCAGGCGCCTCCGCCGGGGCCGCCGCGCTGGACGAGTTCATCGCGGACGTCGCGCGGGGCGGTGCTCCTAGTCACGGTGCCGTCGCTGGTGAGGCAGTCGTCAAGACGGCCCGCGGTGGATACGACGGCAAGGGCGTGCGGGTCGTCTCCTCCAGCTCCGAGGTCGCCGACTGGCTCGCGGGGGATACCCCGCTGCTCGTCGAGGAGAAAGTCCCCTTCAGCCGCGAGCTCGCCGTCCTGATTGCCCGCACGCCGAGCGGCCGGACGGCTGTGTACCCGGTTGTCGAATCGATCCAGCGCGGTGGTGTCTGCGCCGAGGTGATCGCACCCGCCCCCGGCCTGTCGAAGGACGATGCCGCCCGGCTGACGGCGCTCGCGGTGTCCATCGCCGAAGGGCTGGACGTGACCGGCGTGCTCGCTGTCGAGTTGTTCGAGGTGAGCCACGAGGACGGCGCGACCTCGTTCTTCGTCAACGAACTCGCAATGCGCCCCCACAACTCGGGGCACTGGACCATCGACGGCGCCGAAACCAGCCAGTTCGAGCAGCACCTTCGGGCCGTGCTCGATCTGCCTCTCGGCCCCACGACGCCCCGCGCGGCGGTGACTGTCATGGCCAACGTGCTGGGGTCGACCCACGATTCGCTGAGCGACGCGCTGCCGGACGTGCTCGCGGCGTGCCCAGGCGCCCGCGTCGAACTGTATGGCAAGGAGATACGGCCCGGGCGAAAGCTCGGCCACGTCAACGTGTATGGCGACGACCTGGACGCGGTTCGCGCCGAGGCTCGATTGGCCGCCGATCTGTTGCAGGCAGCCGCCCCGGTGTCCGCCGGCGCGGGAGCCGCGGGGAACTCGTCCGCAAAGAACGTAAGAGAGGCGTAAGAGCAATGGCACCTGACAAGCCCATCGTCGGAATCGTCATGGGGTCCGACTCCGACTGGCCGGTGATGCAACTCGCCGCGGACGCGCTCGACGAGTTCGGCGTCGCGTACGAGGCCGATGTCGTCTCGGCGCACCGCATGCCCACCGAGATGATCGACTACGGGCGCGCAGCCGCGGGTCGCGGACTCCGCGTCATCATCGCCGGCGCCGGTGGCGCGGCCCACCTGCCGGGCATGCTCGCAGCCGTGACCGAACTGCCGGTCATCGGAGTGCCGGTGCCGCTGAAGTACCTCGACGGCATGGATTCGCTGCTCTCGATCGTGCAAATGCCCGCGGGTGTGCCGGTTGCGACGGTCTCGATCGGCGGGGCCCGCAACGCCGGGCTGCTGGCCGCCAGGATTCTGGCCTCGGGAAACGATGATCAGGCCGAGCGGTTGCGCGCCGCCATGCGCGACTTCCAGAGTGGATTGCGCGATCAGGCATACGCCAAGGGTGAGTCGCTGCGCCAGCGCCGCGGCAGGTAGGGAGCCGCGGGAGGCAGCGCCGGTCGCGTTCCGCGTCCCAGCCGGCCACTCTTCGGGAGCCTTACTCGAGCCCGCCGACCTCGCCGGGCGGGAGCTTGCCGAGCCGGACATTCTCGAAGAACCCGGGCGTCTCGTCGGGGTCGAGTAGGACGGTCGAGCCGACGCCCCCGGGGCGGTAGTCGAGCGACTTGATCGGGGGAGTGCCCGTCACGCCGTCGTCGCCATTCGCGTCCCGGAACGCGAGCGCGAGCCTGCCGAGCGTGAAGATGTTCGCGCTCTCGTCGGTCACGATGGCGCCCGTTCCCGCCTTGATCAGGCTGACCTGCTGCCCGGGATTGAACAGCAGGCTCGTGTCGCGCACCTCTTTGGTGATCGCCGCGATTACCTGGCGCTGACGCTCGGCGCGGCCGATGTCGCCCTTCGGATCGGCGTAGCGCATCCGGGAGAAAGCGAGCGCTTTCTTACCGCCCACAGTGTGGCAGCCCTTCTTCCACTTCAGCTTCGACTTCTTATCGTCCACGTCGTAGTCGAGGCACAGGCGGACGCCGCCGACCGCGTCGACGACCTCCTTGACGCCGCCGAAGCCGATCTCGACGTAGGCATCGACCTTGGAGCCAGTGAGGGCTTCGACGGTCTGCACCAGCAATGGCGGGCCCCCGTAGGAGAAGGCGGCATTGATCTTCCCCGGACCGTGGTCGGGAATATCGACGTACGTGTCGCGGGGGATCGAGATGAGTGACGTTGTGCCGCTCTTGGGCACCGTCAGCAGCAGGATCGTGTCCGTGCGGGCACCCAGGATCGGGGAATCCGGGTCGGTCTCCTCGCGCGAATCAGACCCGGCCAGCAGGTAGGTGGTCGCGCCGTCGCCCTCGTCAGCCGTGGAACTGAGCGCGTCGACGTGCTGGATCTGGCCGTTGGCCCAGATTCCCAGCCCGATGGGCCAGGCGAGCAGTAGCACCACCACGACGATCGCCGTGATCGCGATGATCCGGCCTTTGCGCCGCTTGGGCTTGCCGCCCACGGGCGGTTCATCGGAGCCGGGACCGCCGGGACCCGCACCGCGCGGACCCTGCGGCGGGCGACCGCCCTGGGCAGGACGGGTGGCGGGGCGCGACGCGGCGGGCGAGCCAGTCCGTTGGTCGGGATGACGAGGGCCGCCCGTCCGTTTTGGTGCCCCCGGGACCGGGGAGACGGGCATCACCCGCGTCTGCTCGACCGGGGCCGGTTGGGAACCGATGATCTCAGCGTCGGCAGCGTCTGGCCGGCGCCGGCCAGAACGCGGCGCGAAACTCGGCGGCGGTAGGTTGTCGTTGCGGTCCGAAGCCACGCGCCCCCCTTAGTTTTTCGAGGCCGGAGCGTCGCAGACGGCCGTGGTGTCCTCGGCGGTGAATGCCTCGCGTCCCGGAGTCTTGGTGACGTCTGGTGCCGTCGTGGTCGGCTTCTTCGTAGTGGTTCCGGTCGTAGGCGCCGCTGAGCCCGACGTCTCCGCCTCGACCAGCGGCTTGTCCTCGGACATGTTCTGCCACACGTCGGTGGCCGCCGACGACCACTGAATCCGGTTGCGATCCGCGGGGTACGCCTCGAACGGGATCGTCATGAGCGTCACGTTCTTCGACTTCACGCCTCGAAGCGAATAGGCGAGCCCGGCCAGGTCTTTGGTGCTGCTCAGGGTCTCGGTCACCGTCAGCGTCTTGGTCACCGCATCGGCGAACGAGAAGAGTCGGGTGGGGTTCGACAGGATGCCGTCCTCGGTGACCTGGTTGAATATCGCTGCGACCATCTGCTGCTGGCGTCCCGCGCGATTGAGATCGGATCCGTCGAAGTTCTGGCCGGTCCCCTTGCGGGCGCGGGCGTAGTTCAGCGCGTCCTTACCGTTCAGGGTCTGCCAGCCCGCCTCGAGATGGAGTTTGCCGGCGTCCTTGGAGATCGTCTCCTCTGGGATGCACATGTACACCCCGTTGATGGCGTCCACGACGTTGGCGAATCCCGCGAAGTCGACCATGATCGCGCCGTCGACCTTCACGCCCGTGTTCTCTTGGACGGTCCGCCAGACGCAGGCGATCGCAGAGGCGGTGTCACCGCCCTGGTCGTACCCACTCGCGTAGGCCGAGTTGAACATGCCGAACGTCGCGCTCGTCGAGCCGCCGCCGGTCAGTTTGCAGGCTGGAATCTGTACCATCGAGTCGCGAGGAATCGAGACGACCTCGATGCGCTTCCTGTTCTCCGAGATGTGCAGCACCATCGTCGTGTCGGAGCGCGAACCGCCCGGGTTGTCGTTCGTGAATTCCCCGTTGTCTCCGCTACGGTCGTCCACGCCGATGATCAGGTAGTTGAGCGCCTTGCCGTCGGACGGGTCGCTCGGCGGCTGGAAGGTCGACGCCGGGTTGGTGTCGTCAACGAGTCCCCCTACCTTCTCGATGGCCATGTTCCCGGCCAGCCGCTGGTAGATCGCGCCGAATGCTGCGCCCGAGAAGACGAACAGCGCCGCTACCGCCAGCGCCACGGCCTTGAGGGCGCGGTGCGAGCGTCGCACGCGGGCGTGCCCCGCGTCGATGGAGCGGTCCTCGTCCTCCTCGGCGAGATTCAGCGTGGCGATTGCGGCGGCAGGCGCGGCGGAGAACTCGCCTTGAGCGGGCGCGAAACTGGCGGGGATCTGCCCGTCTGTGGGAAGCGCCGCGGCGGTGTCCGCGGCAGCATTCTCGTCGATAGCCGAAGGCTCGGAGTGGGCCGGGGTCGCGTCGAAGTCCCCGCCAGCGAAGGCGGGGGGCGTGTCGAATGCGCCGCCTGGAGCCAGCTGCGAGGATGCGCCATCCGCCTCGCCCCACGCGCTGACGTGGGCGAACGATTCCGGCTCGTCGTCAGGTTCAAGCGCCAGCGGGGGTTCGCCCCCGGGCACAGCCGGAACGGGAGAACTGGACTGCGAGAACGCCGCGGGCGATGGCGGTTGGACGGGCGTTGCCCCCGTCACGAAAGCGCTGGTGCGGCGAACGCCGCCGGAGAACGGCCCCGCGCCCGGCGCCTCGGTGCCCGCGCCCGGCGCCTCGGTGCCCGCGCCCGGCGCCTCGGTGCCCGCGCCCGGCGCCTCAATGTCTGCCGCCGGCGTCTCGCTGGGCAGCGCCTCAGCGGCTGCCGCCGGCGATGACGGTCCGGTGTGCGGTTCGGGGGCCCACTCGCCGCCTGCCTGCGGCGCGGTGCCCGCTTCGCTCGGCTGCGCGGCCTCGGTGCGCGGTAGCCCGGCGGAGTTCCCCGGCTGCGCAGCGTTGCCGCCTGCTATCTGGCTGAGCTTCTCTTCGCGCTGCTCGGCCTCGCGCTGGAGGCGGCGGGATCGGCGGGTGGGGAGTTGTTCGTCGGTCACGATTCAGAATCGTATTGCTTCTGGTCCGCGGATCGGCGCAGACCCTGAGCCTGGGACGTGGAGGAGTTGTGTAGATCCCCGGTCTGGTTGCGCGGATCGATCTCGGCGTGCAGCAGCGCGACCTCGCGCGCTAGGACGGTAAGTTGACGATTCAGATGGCTCGTGCGGCGATACGACGTTCCCACGTAGCTCACGAAGGCGATCACAAGCGCGTAGAGCAGCAGGTCCGCGCCGCGCCCGACGCCCATCCAGTTGGCCACGCGGGTGAGGGCGTTCGGGAAGATCACCGACAGCGCCGCGACCGTGATGAATCCCGCGAGCAGGAGCCGGCGTAGGGCCTGGCGGCGCGCACCCGCGGTGGCGCGCGTCAGGATGGCCGCTATGGCGACGATGGCGACGAGCAGCAGAATCTTGATCCACATTGCGTTCCGGGTTCCCTACTTGAAGACGAGCTCGACGAGGATGTTGACCGCGTTAAGAACGGACTGTCCCTTGCTGCGAGAGTAGTCCGTATACAGGACGTGGACCGGGAACTCGCGGTAGGGGAGCCCCGTCGCGGACAGTTGCGAGATGATCTCGCTCGCGTGCGCCATCCTGGATTGGGTGAGGTTGATCTGTTCGGCGGCGTCGCGCCGTAGCGCCCGCAGGCCGTTGTGGGCGTCGGTCAAGCGCATCTTCGACGTTGTGTTGGTGAACCAGACGGCGGCGCGCAGCACGATCCGCTTGAGCAGGCCGGCGTCGGTGCGCTCGTCCAAAAAGCGGGAGCCCAGGACGATGGGGGTGTCCTCGCGAACCCCGAACGCGACCATGTCCGCCGCATCGGCAACCTGATGCTGGCCGTCGGCGTCGAAGGTGACGATCCACTGCGCCCCGCGCGCCAGCGCGTATTCGATGCCGGTCTGGAGTGCCGCGCCCTGGCCCAGGTTGATCGGATGGGTGACGATGGCGGCACCAGCGGTCGCCGCCACGTTCGCGGAGTCGTCGGACGATCCGTCATCGACCGCCACCAGATGCTCGAACGTCTCGAGCGCCTCGCGGACCACATCCCCGACCACCGCCGCCTCGTTGTACAGGGGCATCACGAGCCAGACATCGGCCAGGGACGAAACGGTCATGGGAACATTGTCTCAGGTGGCCGCCCCTGCTGTGCGATACCTTGGAGGGCGTGACAAGAATGGTGACGACGCGATGAGCGTTCGGATTGTTGATAGCGCCGACGTCGCGAGCGATGTCGAAATCGGCGAGGGCTCCAGCATCTGGCACCTCGCCCAGGTGCGTGAGGGCGCAGTCCTCGGCACGAATTGCATCGTCGGGCGAGGGGCCTATATCGGTTCCGGCGTGCGCCTGGGAAACGGTTGCAAGGTCCAGAACTACGCGCTCGTGTATGAGCCGGCGAGCCTCGCCGACGGCGTTTTCATCGGCCCCGCCGTGGTCCTCACGAACGATCACTTCCCGCGCGCGGTCAACCCGGATCTCAGCCCCAAGTCGGCGCACGACTGGGAGCCCGTCGGGGTGACGATCGAGCAGGGCGCAGCAATCGGCGCACGAGCCGTGTGCGTGGCTCCCGTGCGGATCGGCGCCTGGGCTACGGTCGCGGCCGGGGCGGTGGTGACGCGGGACGTGCCCGCCTATGCACTGGTCGCCGGCGTCCCCGCGAAGCGCATCGGCTGGGTCGGTGAGGCCGGGGTCCGGCTCATCGAGAAGGACGGGTACTGGGAATGCCCAGAGACTCAGGACAAGTACGAGGCCGACGGTGACGGCCTCAGAAAGGCAGTTCAGTGAACGACTTCATTCCCCCCGCCAAGCCGATCATCGGCGATGAGGAGCGGGCCGCGGTAGACGCGGTGCTCCGCAGCGGCATGGTCGCCCAGGGCCCGCAGGTCAAGGCGTTTGAGGACGAGTTCTCCGCCGCGCTCGTGGCCGGTCGCGAGTGCGTAGCCGTCAACTCGGGCACCGCCGGCCTCCACCTTGGCCTGCTGGCCGCGGGCATCGGTCCGGGCGATGAGGTCATCGTCCCGTCATTCACGTTCGCCGCGACCGGCAACTCGGTCGCGCTGACGGGGGCGACACCGGTCTTCGTCGACATCGAACCCGACTACTTCTGCCTCGACCCGAAGGCCGTCGCGGCGGCGATCACCGACCGGACGGCCGCCATCCTGCCCGTTCACCTGTACGGTCACCCCTTCGACGCCCCCGCCCTGCGCAAGCTCGCGGACGAGCGCGGCGTGCGCCTGTTCGAGGACGCGGCCCAGGCGCACGGCGCATCGCTGAACGGCCAGCAGGTGGGAACGTTCGGCGACTTCGCCATGTTCTCGCTGTACCCGACCAAGAACATGACGTCCGGGGAGGGCGGCATGGTGAGCGCCACGCCCGAGATCGCGCACCGCGTGCGGTTGCTGCGCAACCAGGGCATGGAGCGCCAGTACGCGAACGAGCTCGTGGGATTCAATGCCCGGATGACCGACATTCACGCCGCGATCGGCCGGGTCCAGCTCGGTAAGGTGGGCGGTTGGACCGAGCAGCGGCAGGCGAATGCGGCCTACCTGAACGAGCACCTGGCGGGGCTGGATGGCGTCACGACGCCCCCGGTCGCTCCCGGCGGCGTGCACGTCTACCACCAGTACACGATCCGGGTCGCGGAGGACCGCGATCGCATCGTGACTGCGCTGCGCGAGGAGTGGGCGGTCGGCTCCGGTGTCTACTACCCGATTCCGAACCACCGGTTGGAATCGCTCGCGAAGTTCGCACCCGGACTGGAACTGCCCGAGACGGAAAAGGCTGCGGCGGAGGTCATCTCGCTGCCCGTGCACCCGTCGCTGAGCGAGGCCGACCTGGAGCGCATCGCCACCGCGGTGGCGGCCGTCGTCAAGGCCGGTGCCTGATGGCGAGCCTGCGCGCGGGCCTCGTCGGCATCGGCGCGATGGGCCGGCACCATGCGCGGGTGCTGCGCGAGCTCGACGGCGTTGAACTCGTGGCCATCGCGGACGCCGGCGGGGATCGTTTCGGCGTTGCGGGCGACCTGCCGGTGCTGCCGGATATCGAATCGCTGATCGCTGCGGGTATCGACATCGCGACAGTGGCGCTACCGACGCAATTCCACGAGGAGGCGGCGCTCGCGCTCGCGGAGGCGGGAATCCACACGCTGGTGGAGAAGCCGATCGCGACGACCGTGGAGCAGGGTCGGCGGATGGTCGAGGCCTTCGAGAGCCGCGGCCTCGTCGGCGCCGTGGGCCACATCGAGCGCTTCAATCCCGCGCTGCAGCAGTTGCGCCGCAGGATCGAGGCGGGCGACCTCGGCGAGGTCTACCAGATCGCCACGCGCCGCCAGGGACCGTTCCCCGCCCGTATCGCCGACGTCGGGGTCGGCAAGGACCTCGCGTCGCATGACGTGGACCTGACCGCCTGGGTCGCGCAGAGTCCCTACGAACGAGTGTTCGCTCAGGTCACCCGGCGATCCGGCCGGCCCCATGAGGACATGGTGCTGGCCACCGGTCGTCTCGCGTCGGGCGTGATCGCGGGCCACATCGTCAACTGGCTCAGCCCCATGAAGGAGCGCACCACGATCGTCACCGGCGAGAAGGGCGCGTTCGTGGCCGATACCGGCAGCGGCGACCTGACGTTCTACGCCAACGGCACCATCCCGCTCGAGTGGGAGTCCGTCCAGGCATTCCGCGGCGTCAGCGAGGGCGATGTCACGCGCTTCGCCTACGCCAAGCGCGAGCCACTGAAGGTTGAACACGAGGCGTTCCGCGACGCAGTTCTCGGCAAGGAGTCCGATGTCGTGACGATGGAGCAGGGCCTGCGAACCCTCGCCGTGGTCGAGGGACTGCTGGAGTCCGCAGAGACGGGACAATCGGTATCGTTTGACGCGTGAACAGCCCCGACGCGACCGTGAGCGAGGAGACGACCGTCCGGCCGTCTCCTCGCTGGCGGTCCAAGGGCCAGATCGTGAGGCTGCTCTGGGGTAGCGGGATCGGGTTCTGCCTGGGTTTCGTTGCCCTCTGGGTGTTCCTGCGTCCCTACTCCGCAAGTGCCTTGACTCAGAACGCTATTGCCAGCGCCGCCCTGGTCCTTCCGACCGTCTGGCTGGCCATCTGGCCGATCGATGTCCTCGTGCCTGGAGTGTCGCCCAAGTACCTGTCGGTGTCGCTCGTCGGAGGGCTGGTGCCGGGGCTCGTTATGGGCGCACCCGTGGCGGCCGCGGAAGGATGGGGCCTTGCGTCGGCGCTATTCTTCGGTGGCATCGCGTTTCTTGCGGGATCTATCGTGGCGGTGGTTACGCTGCTCTGCGTTGACCGATTGACCGGTTGGCCGGAACCCCCTGGGCGCGCATCCACGGAGCGGAAGAGCGGGCGGATTGCGGATCGCTGATTCCTCGCACGGTACGCTTGAGCGCATGAGAATCACGGTCGTTTCGCGCATTTTCCTGCCCGAGCCGGCCGCAGCATCCTTTCGACTCGACGCGCTCGTGCGCTCACTCGGCGTGGCTGGCGCGAAGGTCACCGTGCTGACTACGACCCCACCCCCGCACCTGCGCGGCGACGGAGCGAGCACTGGTCGCGTACGGCGATGGCCGGTGCTGCGCGACAAGACGGGGTACGTGCGCGGCTACCTGCAATACCTCAGTTTCGACGTTCCCGCGTTCTTCCGGGTTCTGATGTCGCGGCGCCCTGACTTGGTCGTCGTAGAGCCGCCGCCCACGACGGGTGCAGTCGTTCGTCTGGCGTGCGCGCTGCGTAGGGTTCCCTACGTCTACTACGCGGCGGACGTCTGGTCCGACGCGGCGGCCTCCACCGGCGCGCCGGGCGTCATCGTCGGCATTGTCCGCCGGGTCGAGGCGTGGGCGTTGCGCGGCGCGACCGCGGTCATCGCGGTCACCCAGGGGGTAGCCGATCGCGTGCGCGACCTGGCCGGACACGAGCGGATCGCGTTTGTCCCCAACGGGATTGACACAGCCATTTTCGATCTCGATCCCGCCGCGTTGTCCCCTTCCCCCTTGGCCGTTTACGTGGGAACGACGTCGGAGTGGCAGGGTGCCGATGTCTTCATCAGGGCGTTTGCGCGGGTCGTCGAATCCGTCCCCGAGGCCGGGCTGGTATTCGTCGGTCAGGGGAGCGCGTGGGAGGCGCTGCGCGCCCTGGCCCGTCAACTCGGCCTCGCCGAGGCAGTTCGCTTCGTGCCGACGGTTCCTCCCGAGGACGCGGCTGCCTGGCTTCAGCGTTCCTGGGTCGCACTTGTGAGCATGCGACCGGGAGTCGGCTACGACTTCGCCTATCCGACCAAGGTCAACGCCGCGCTCGCCACGGGAACGCCGGTGATCTACGCCGGGCCCGGGCCAGCGGCCGAGGTCATATCGGGTAGCGACCTCGGTTGGGTCGTGGATCACGACGAGGTTGCGGTCGCCGATGCCCTGCGCGCGGCGATGTCGATTCCGCCGCGTCCTGATCGGGCGCGATTGATACGCCACTGGGCGACGGCTAACGTCGCGATGTCGGCCTCTGCCGCGCGTGCTGCCGCGGTGGTCAGCCGATTGGCCGACCGCCACCCGGTGGCCGCGCCGGGAGAAGAGGGAGGTGCGCGGTGAATGACGCCGTGGCGCCGACGCTGAGGGTTCAGGTGGTCATCCCGATTCACACCACCGAGCGTCCGATCAGACGGGCAGTCGAAAGCGTCCTAGCCGACGGCGGCCCGATCGGCGTGATCGTGGTGGCGCACGGGCTGCCGGTGGACGATGTTGCCGCACTGCTCGACGGGCTGGACCAGGCGCGCATCTGCGTGATCGGGCACGACGATGGGATCCGATCCGCCGCAGGGCCGTTCAACGCGGGCATCGCGCACGCCACTGCCGAGTTTGTTGCGGTCATGGGCTCCGACGACATGGTCGAACCCGGCTGCTATTCGGCCTTGCTCGCGCATGCGGGCCCCTCAGATGAGGTTCAACCGGCGGCGGTACTCGTCCCGATCAAGCACCAGGACGGCACGGAGATCCCGAATCCACTGCCGCGGCACGGCCGGGAGCGGCGGCTCGACGCGGTCCGTGACCGACTCTTCTACCGGACCTCGCCTCTTGGTCTCCTTCGCAGGGAGGTGTGGCAGGGCTCTTATGAGTTCGACGCGAGCCTCCATGCGGGCATCGACATGGAGCCGAGCGCGCGCCTGTGGGCGTCGGGTCACCGGATTTCGTACGCGAGGCATGCGCCGCGATACGTGATCGGCGCCGATGCCGGTTCGCGTGTCTCGACCGATCCCGTTCCGCTCCGGAAGGTCATGGGGGCCGTGCTCTCGACCTCCATGGCCCCCTGGACGAGGACGGCGGGGAAGTCGGTTCGGCGCTCCCTGGCAGTGAAACTGGTGCGCATCCACATTCTCGGTTTCGTCTACGCCCGGGCGCTGGCGGCCGAGTCCCCGGCTTCGTTCCTGACGGACGAGGACCTCGCCGCTCTTCGAGACGCCCTTGATTCGGTGACGGCACTCAGCCCGCGCTGGAAACAGCCGTTCTCCGTCGCGGACCGCTGGCTCCTGGATGCGCTACGGGAGGGCGGCGCGACTTCCGATCGCGTTCTCGCAGCCGCGCGGCGGCGATCTGGCGCCGGCCTCTGGGCCCGGCAGGTGCCACGGCTGCCGTGGTTCGTCGCCGACCGGGAGTCGAACCTCGTGCGCGTGCTGCTGCTCGCGCTGGATAGAAGGGCCATGCGGAGGGCATGAAGAAGAAACTGCTCATACTGTCGTTCTCGCCGATTGCCTCCGACGCGCGCGTGCTGAAGCAGGTCCGCGGGCTCAGTTCCGATTTCGACGTCACGACGTGCGGATACGGGGATGCCCCCGCGGGAGTGGCGGAACATCTGCAGATCCCCTCGAGTACGCCCAACCGTCCGTTCGGGGGCTACCTGCGCTTGCACGCGTATAGCGCGGCTTACTGGCTCATGCCGTCGGTGCGAGCCGCGAAGTCGGCGATCGGCAAGCGCGCGTTCGACATCGTGCTCGCCAACGATGTCGAGGCGGTGCCCCTCGCGCTGTCGCTCAGGCCCCATCGTGGGGTTCATGCGGACCTGCACGAGTACTCGCCCCTACTGCACGAGGACATTCCCGCCTGGCGCGCGCTGCAGACGCCCTACCTCAATTGGCTGTGCCGCCGCCACGTGTCGCGTGCGGCTTCCTGGTCGACCGTCAGCCGCGGGCTCGCCGAACAATACGAGCGCGAATTCGGGTTCCGGCCGGAACTCGTCACCAATGCCGCGCCATTTGAAGAGCTCTCGCCCTCTTCGACGAGCGAGCGCATCCGCCTGGTCCATTCCGGGGTCGGCATGAGGGACCGCTTCCTCGAGACGCTGGTGGAGGCGGTCACGGCGGCGCACGTCGACGTGTCGCTGGACCTATACCTGGTGCCCAACGAGCCTGCCTACGTGGACGAGTTGCGTTCCAACGTGGCCGGCAACCCTCGCGTGACTGTGCACGATCCGGTTCCGTATGCCGACTTGGCCCGGACGTTGAACGGGTACGACGTGGGCGTCCACCTCCTGCCGCCCGTCAACTTCAACAACCGTTGGGCGTTGCCCAACAAGCTGTTTGACTACGTCCAGGCGCGACTCGGTGTGCTCATCGGACCGTCGCCCGAGATGGCGCACTACGTGAACGAGTACGGGATCGGCAAAGTGGCCGACGGATTCGCGTCGGGGGACCTTACGGTCGCCATCGATCAATTGACTCCAGACCGGGTCAGCGCCTGGAAGGCGGCAGCGGATGCAAACGCTGAGCGCCTATGCGCCGAATCGCAGGTCCAGATATGGCGAGCGGCTATCGAGCGGCTGGCGGCGTCCCAGCCGCCGGCGAGCTAGTGACGGTAGGGTAGCGGACGATGACACTCCTTTGGACGACGCTGCGACAGTTGCTGCCGCTTTTCCCGCCTGGCGCCCGCCGGTTCTTCGTGGGCTACGTCGCCGCCACCAGCGCGCTCACGGTCATGGACGTCGGGGCGATGGCACTACTGGCGTTGATCATCTCTCCAATCGTGGCCGGCAGTGACGTGATCTCCATCCCGCTCGCCGGCTCGCTGCCGGCGAGTTCCGCTCCCTGGCTCGTCCTGGCGGCCTGCGGGTTGATCATTCTCAAGAGCGCCCTGTCGGTATTGCTGCACTGGTTGGCCACGCGCCGATTCGCTCGATATGAGCTAGAGATCGGGAGGCGTCTCTTCTCTGCGTACATCCATTCCTCGTGGGAGCAGCGCTCCAAGCGCAGCGTCGCGGAGATCACTCGCATCGCGGACGGCGCCATCGGCAACGCGATCATGGGGTTCGTTCTCCCCATCTCGCTGATACCGAGCTACGTTCTCACGTTCCTGATGATCCTCGCCGTCCTCCTCGTCGCCCAACCGGTCACCGCTCTCATTGCGCTGGTGTACCTGGGATCCGTCTCCCTCTTCGTTAACCGCATCGTCACGCGGCGCTCGATGGAGGCCGGGCGAGTGAACCGCGATTCGAGTTATCGCGTGGCGAATTTCATGACCCAGATGGTTGAGGCGCTCAAGGAGATCACCTTGCGCGGACGACTCGACGAGGTCGCCCAGGTCGTCACCGACGAGCGCAAGCGGGCCGTTCGCGCTCGTGCCAACGCATCCTTCCTCTCCGTGGTGCCCAAGTTCGTCTTCGACTCGGCGCTCATCGGGGGCTTCGTCCTGATCGGAGTGAGCGCGTACCTTCTCGGCGGCATGCAGCAGGCGATAGTGGCAGTCGCGCTCTTCGCGGCCACGGGCTTCCGGCTCATCCCCGCGATCAATGGTGTGCAGGCCAGCATCGTCCAGGCCACGGCGACGCTACCGTCAGCCCAGGACGTGATCTCCGACATCCACGATTCCGAGCGGGATATCGCCCAAAACGAGCCTGAGGCCGACGTCTCGCAACTTCCCACGGATCCGGGGACGCTCGCCCTGCGCGATGTCACGTTCAGATACCCCGGTGCCACGGACGACGTGCTGCGGGGAGTCGAGCTCGACATCCCGTTCGGATCCTCGCTCGGCATCGTCGGCCCTTCGGGTGCTGGCAAGTCGACGCTCGTCGATCTGCTGCTCGGCCTCTCGGTGCCGTCTCGCGGCGAGATACTGATCGACGGCCATCCCCTCATCGAGGTCCTGCGCGCGTGGCGGTCGAGGGTCGGGTACGTGCCGCAGCGCGTCTCTTTGTTCAACGGGACGATTGCGCAGAACGTGGCTCTCACGTGGACGCACGACTACGATCGCGATCGAGTGGCTCGGGCGCTGGAGATGGCGCAGTTGATGACGATGATCGCTGAGCGCCCGCAGGGAATCGACGCGATGATCGGCGAGCGCGGCATGGCGCTGTCGGGCGGAGAACAGCAGCGGCTCGGCATCGCCCGAGCGCTGTATGCAGATCCCCTCGTCCTGGTTCTCGATGAGGCGACGAGTTCCCTCGACACGAAGACCGAGGACTCCGTCACCCGCGCGATCAAGAGCCTGCAAGGCGAGATGACGATCATCTCCGTGGCCCATCGTCTCTCGACGATCAAGGACTACGACCGAATCGCGTACGTTTCGGGAGGAAAGATCCTGGGACACGACACGTTCCGGCTGCTCGCGCGGAAGGTACCGCAATTCGGCGAGCAGGTCGCACTTGCCGGTCTGGGCGAGGAACTATGAGCGATCCCTTCATCGACTTCGTCATCGCGGCGCATGATCCGCGCAGGCGCGTCGATAGGGCGGTGGCCTCGGTCCTCGCGGCCGACTCCACAGCGAACGTGCGCCTGACGCTTGTCCTGCACAACCAGCCGCGATCGGCGTTCGCAGGCCAGATTGGCCAGTATGCGGACGATTCGCGCCTCCGGATAGTCGAATTCCACGATGAATCCCGCAGCCCGGCCGGTCCCTTCAACCACGGGATCTCGCTGGCATCCGGCGAATACTTCGGGATCATGGGCTCCGATGACTTCCTCGAACCCGGCGCGCTCGAGGCGTGGGCGTCGCTCGCGCGCGCGCACCGGCCCGACTACCTCATGGCATCGCTTCGTGACCAGGACGGCGCTGTCTGGCGTGAGCCCCTGCTACGCCCCGGCCGCCGACGAGGGTTGGACCCGGTTCGCGACCGACTCAACTACCGGACGGCCCCGCTCGGCCTGATCAGCACCCGGTTCTATCGCGACCGGCACCTGCAGTTGACGCCTGGCTTCGCGAGCGGCGAGGACATCGAAGCGGGCCTGGCCGTCATCAATCTCGGCCGCGTGGATTCGGCGCTGGGCGCCCCCTCATACGTGGTGGGCAAGGACGCCCCCGAGCGTGTCACCCACGCGCAACGAGGATACGGTGAGGAGATCGCGCCGCTGGCGCGACTACGTGAGGTAGAGTGGCTGGCGGCGCTCCCGCCGCGCCGCAAGACGGCCATCGCGGTGAAGCTATGGCGCCTGAGTGTCGTCGCACGAGTGGCGGTTCGACGGACGGAGTCCGACTGGCCACAGCCCGACGTCGCGGCGCTGCAGGCGTTCGCGCAATGGCTGGCGGAGTTCGCGCCGGATGCGGTGCCGTGCCTGGCGCGGGTCGAAATCCAGATCGTGCGAGGCGCACTGAGCGGTAAGCGCTCGGAAATCCTGGGCTCAATCGAGAATTACTTAGCGGCGGGCAGGTCGCAGTGGCTGCTCGCGGGAGCCTGGTGGCGAAGCCTCGGCGTGGATTCGCGCCTGCGCCGGATACTTCGGCTGCGTTTGCCCGCCTAGGCCAGCACCCCACAGGAGATAGATGATTGTGCGCCGCCTCGTACTCGCCTCGGGCCGATGGTTCCGCCGGCTCATGGCCCGTCGATCTCGATTCCCCAGGTTCGTCAACGCGAGCATCGACTGGGTTGCCGAGAATCCGATGAGTCCTCTTGGGCGGCTGGCCGTGCGTTCGTACGGGAACTACCAGGCTTCGGATATACCCGCGGCACTGAGCGCGCCCGGCGATCAGTCTGAGGGCGGCGCGGAGGTGCTCATCGGCCCGACGAACTATGCGGGCCAGGGCTTCTTGTGGGCGCGGGCCGTCGAGGCGTTTTCGCGTGAGTCTCTTGCCGCGGCGATCTCTGCCCGGAACCTGGCGGTCGAGGAGCCTGCGGGATTCAGCTTCCCCGCGGACCGGGAGGTGCCGGTGGCGGTCTACCACCGCTCGCGCGAGTGGCAGGCGGCGCAGTTCGCCGCCGCGCGCACTTTCACGCACGTCCTGTACGAGGCCGAACGCCCCATGTTCGGGCGGCTCTTCGGACGGGATGTCGCCAAGGAGATCGCGGCACTCGACGGCCTGTCGATCGCGATGATGTGTCACGGGACTGACATCAGATTGCCATCCCGGCATCAGGACCTAACCCCCTGGTCACCGTTCCGCGACCCCGGCCTATACCTGGACAAACTGGAACGCGACGCCGCGCGGAACCGGGAGTTGCTCGATTCTCTTGCCCGTCCCGTGTTCGTGTCCACCCCCGATCTGCTGCTCGACGTGCCGTACGCCACCTGGTGTCCCGTCGTGGTCTCGCCGGAGCGCTGGGTGACGGACGCGACCGCAGGCGGGCGGGAGCGTCCGATCGTCGTGCATATTCCAAGTCGTGCGGCCGTCAAGGGTTCTCATCTCGTCGAGCCGGTGATCGATCGGCTCGCCGAGCGCGGCGAAGTGGAGTTCGTCACTGCGCGCGACGTGCGTGCGGCGCGGATGCCCGAACTGTATCGGAACGCCGACATCGTGCTCGACCAGTTCCGCCTTGGCTCATACGGCGTCGCCGCGTGCGAGGCGATGGCGGCGGGCCGAGTCGTGGTGGGCCACGTCGCCGAACCGGTCCGCGCGCACGTGCGCGCGGCGACCGGGCTCGACCTGCCCATTGTGGAGGCGACCCCGGATACGGTTGCTGACGCAATCCGCTCGCTGATCGCCGATCGGGTCGAGATGCAGGCGATTGGCCGCCGAGGGGTCGAGTTCGTGTCGCGGGTTCATGATGGCCAACTCAGTGCGAGGCTTCTCGTGGAAGGCTGGATCGGACGATGACGGGCATCGCATCCAGGATGTGGCAGGCGTCGCCGCGCTGGGCGCGCGACGTGGCGGGCATGCTGCAGGCGCGCCGGGTCGGGGATGTCGTGCCTGAATTTCCCGCGGTTGAGCGGCGGGAGATCCGGCTACTGATCGCGCCGGCGAACTTCGCAGGACAGGCCGCACAGTGGGCCGGAGCCGTGCGCCGCGATCCGCGTGTCGCTGCGATCAACATGGTCACAGGCACCGCTAACCTCTTCGGATTCCCGGCCGACTACGTTGTGCCCAACCGTATCTCGGCGCACTCCCGTGCCTGGCAGCGCCGTTTCCTGGACGAGGCTTCCGCCACTTTCACCCACGTTCTCGTGGAGGCGGAACTGCGGCCGCTGGGCGGGGCGTACCGCGGTAGCGTCGTGGCCCAGGTGCGGGCGCTCATGGAACGCGGCCTCAAGGTGGCGATGGTGGCGCACGGTACCGACGTGCGGCTCCCGTCCCGTCACGTCCGCGACGAGCCGGATTCGCCCTATGCCAAAGACTGGCCCGATGTCGGCCTGGTGGAGCAGGGAGTACTGCACAACCTCGCCATACTGCGGGAACTGAGCCTGCCGACCTTCGTGTCGACGCCCGGTCTCCTGGCCGACGTGCCGGACGCGACGCTCTTACCACTGCGCGTGGACGCGGAAGTATGGCGCACAGCCGCCGTGCGTCCGGTCCTTGACGCGGCGGTGCCGCGCGTCGTCCACGTGCCCTCCGCCGGTCGCGTCAAGGGAACCCATCGCATTGCGGATGCCATGGCTAGCATGCACGGCAACGGTGAGATCCACTTCTCGCAGGTGAGTGGGGTGGCTCATGCGCGCATGCCTGAGTACTACGGCGAAGCGGACGTTGTCCTTGATCAGTTCCTGATCGGCGACTACGGCGTTGCCGCGTGCGAGGCCATGGCGGCTGGCCGTGTCGTCGTCGGCCACGTCAGCGCGGATGTGCGCCGCTATGTCGAGCGCGAGTTCGGGATGACCCTGCCGATCGTCGAGGCGACCGTGGCGTCCCTGCCCGATGTGCTACGCGATATCAAGACGAACCGCGATTCCTACCGCGACGTCGCCGCCGCGGGTCCGCGATACGTCGAACGCGCCCACAGTTCCGACGCGTCGAGTAGCGCGCTGATGCCCTGGCTCACCGGCCTCGGCTAGCCAGGAACGACGCCAGCGAGAATCGGATCGGGGCTTCCCTGTGCAGCAGTCGCGATGCGGTGGCGGGGACGAGGGCTCCCGGAGAACTGTACTGACGGCGCGCACGCACCGCTGCCAGCAGGATCTCCGCGGGCTCGTCCACCGAGGCGATCAAGGCAAGGACGCGCCTGTCTCTTAGCGACAGCACGCGCTCGATGCCATGGCCGCGGTCGAGCAACTCTCGCGTGGTGACCAGCAGGTCGTTGCGCTGCGGGCGCGTCCACCAGCCGGGATCGGGGCGGTTGGCGATCGCCCCGAACACGTGCACTCGGATGAACTTGACCACGAGTGCCGCCTGCTGGCCATCGGAGAGCCGTGCGAACCAGTCCGAGTCGAGGATCGGGGCGACGTAGGCGAACTCGTCCCGGATTGCCCGCGGGATACGGGTCGTCCGATCTGTCGCCGCCGATCCGATGACGTAGGCGGGTCCGCCGCGATCGAAGCTCACCGCACCACTCGTCCAGGCTCGGCAGACGTAGGCGAGATCCTCGCCCGTGGTCAGGCCGGGTGCGAACCGGAGCTCGCCCAGCGTCGAGCGGCGGATCAATCCGAGCGGCGCCGATCGATAGGCGAGGCGATCGCGCACGAAGTCGAGACCGCTACGCCGCCCCGGCCTGGTCGGTGGCGTCGGCACCACGCCTCCCGAGTCGTGTTTCAGGCGAGCGATCACGGCATCGGCACGGTCGGCCTCGGCCCTCGCGAGCCACGAGTCTATGGCGCCCGGCTCCAGGAAGTCATCGGAGCCGAGCACGGAGGTGAACCGCCCGTCCGCCAGGTCGAGACCCAGGTTGAACGGGCCGGCCGGACTGGCGATGCCGTCCGCGAGGGTCGTGAGGCGAATTCGGGGATCTGCGGAGATGTCGCCCAGGCTCGCGGCTATCTCGTCAGCGGCCACGTTGTGGCACACGACTGTGACGCGCACGTCGGCGCGCGTTCCGGTCAGCGCTGACGCCGCGGCTCGGGCGATGTCGCGTGCGGAGGAGTGCACGGCGATCACCAGATCGACGTCGGGGGCAGGGGGGCGCTCGGGCGTCACCTCGCATCCGCCTCGCGCGCAGTTCGCTGGTAGATATCCGTGTAACGGGCCGCCACCACGCCCGGGAAGAATTGGTCCCCAAGCGTCGCGGCGACCTCGTCCGCAGACATGGCCTCCGTGCGGCGCAGCACGTCGATGACGGCTGCCGCGTAGACCTCGGGGTCCTGCACCTCAACGAACTCGCCGACGCTTGATGCGGTGTACTCGTCGGCGCCCGTCGCGCTTCCGGAGACGACCGGCCTGCCGTGGCTGAGGGCCTCCGCGACTACGGTGCAGAAGTTGTCACCGAGGGTCGGCATCAGCATCAGGTCGGCGGCGTCGAGCTCGCGGCGCACGCCTTCGTCGTCCAGCGATCCGGTGAGGGTCAGGCGGTCGGCCAGACCCAACTGAGTGGCGAGCGCGATCACCTCTTCACGCAAGGGGCCATCGCCGACCCAGGTGAGTTGGGATCTGATACCGCGCTCGGCAAGCGCGGCCACCGTGCGCAGCGCGGTCAGCGGATCCTTGCGGGGGACCAGCGCCCCGACGGATACGAGGCGGATCAGCTCTGGATCTCGCGGCGGCCGGGTTAGCTCGCGTGCGGGGGAGATCACGCAGCCGACGACCTCCACAGGGGCGGTGCCGCGGATCTTCCGGATGGGGGCGGCGAGCCTCTCGCACACGGCCGTCACCACGTCCGGTCGCGCCAGCAGCCGGGCCACGACGCCGATTCCCGGCCGGGCCCATCGCGGAAGTGTGTCGGGTGTGGTCAGTGCGGACCAGTGCTCGGTGTGAATCCAGGGTTTGCGCCCGGCGGGGCGAACAAGCGTGAACGGAAGCAGTCCCGAGATCGCCTGGGAGTGAATCAGGTCAGCACCGCGGGATGCGCGCCTCACCGTGCGCGCGGCGCGCAACCAATGCAGGGGGTTGGTGCGCGACATGATCACGCGGGTGACTGGAACGCCGCGAACCTCGCCGGACAACGGGTCGTCCCCGAGGTTCGCGGGTGAGATCAGGTGGATCACGCGAACCTCATGGGCCGCGCCGAGCGCCAGTGCATCGCGGACCACGAATACTCCGGAGTGCGGCAGGCGCGATGTCGGGAACCACGGGGTGACGATCAGAATGCGCACCCGACCAAGGTATCAGCGTATCGAGCGTGCCATCCGCGCCGCCTGCCACGCGCGGAGCCGCGACTCGACGGGCCGCTCGAAGAATGAGTGGAGCAGCCACGACACCACGATCGACGCGGCCAGCAGACCCGCGACCATCGCGGCGGAGTGCAGCCCGGCGGGCTGCACCCCGAAGAGCGAGCGGGCGAGGTAGATGAACGTCGCATGGATGAGATAGAAGGCAAAGGACCATTCGCCCAGCGCGACGAGCGGCCGCGCCCCGAGCCATTTCGACTTTCCGGCGATCTCGCGGCTCGCCACCCCTACGATGAGGGCCGCGCTGAGCACGGTCGCAACCTCGGGCGTCCAGGCCGCTATCGAAGCCATCGCTGGAATCTTGACGATGCCGATGAAGTAGAAGGCAGCGACGGCGATGATCGCGAGCGGGTGCACCCGGAACCGCCAGCCCTGGCGCATCGCCCAGGCCAGGGTCATCCCGAGGACGAACTCGTTCAGCCGCAGGATCGGCCAGGGAAGTCCCGCGAACCAACTTCCGGGGTTGCCGATGATCACGATGCGACAGATGGCAGCGAAGGCGATGGTGCCCGCGGCGGCGATGAGCGCTCCGCGCAATCGGGTGCGGCGCAGCCCCGACGCCAGGAAGGGATGGGTGGCGTAGAAGAACGCCTCGGCCGTCAGGGTCCAGGCGGCGGGGTTCCCGGAGAAGAGGATGGTCGGATCGCGCCACCAACCCTGGATGACGAATACCGAGAGCATCAGGACGGGAATCGAGAAGGGCTTGACCCACCAGTCGGCGGTATCCGGGTGGAATGAGTAGAAGACGGGGATGGCGGCCAGCAGCGTCAGCAGGTGCAGCGGGTAGATGCGCGCGAATCGCCGCCAGTAGAAGGTGCGCTTGGGCGTGCCTGCGCGCATCGACCAGGTCAATACGAAACCGGAGAGTACGAAGAAGAAGGTGACGCCCAGGTAGCCGGGACGCACTGCGGCGGCAATCGATCCGGGCAGTGTCGCGACGTTGGTCACGTGATAGGCGAAGACGCCGAGCGCGGCCCACCAGCGCAGGCCGGTGATGGCGTTGAGGCGCACGGCGTGGCCCTCGCCGACGGGAAGATTCACAGTGGGAGTCTACTGGGTGCGTGCCTAGTAGGATCGGGAGACGTGAGAATCGTCAGCGTCGTGGGTGCCCGTCCGCAGTTCGTCAAGCTCGCCCCCATCGCGCACGCCGCGGCCGCCGCGGGGGTCGAGCACCGCATCGTGCACACCGGCCAGCACTACGACCCGATGCTGTCGGATGTATTCTTCCGCGACCTTGGCATTCCCGCCCCCGACGTTCATCTCGGTGTCGGTTCGGGCGGCCACGGTGCGCAGACCGGGGCAATCCTCGGTCGGTTGGACGAGGTCTTCGCCGACCTGGAGCCGGACACGGTGCTGGTGTACGGCGACACCAATTCCACGCTCGCCGCGGCCCTCAGTGCCGTCAAACTGCACCTGCACGTCACCCACCTGGAGGCGGGGCTGCGTTCGTTCAATCGCCGAATGCCCGAGGAGCACAATCGCGTCCTGACCGATCACGCGGCCGACCTGCTGCTCGCTCCAACCGACGTCGCCGCGCGTCACCTTGCGGCAGAGGGCCTCGCGGAGCGCACCGTGATGGTGGGCGACGTGATGACCGACGTCCTGTATCAGGTCCGCGATCGGGTCCAGGGCGCCTCGTCCGTCCTCCTCACCGAGCCGGGTATCGAACCCGGCGGCTTCTACGTGGCCACTATCCACCGGGCGGAGAACACCGATGATCCGGCGCGCCTGCGCGAGGTGGTCACCGGCCTGGCCGGCGCCGACAAGCCCGTAATCCTGCTCGCGCACCCGCGCGTGCGCGCCAAGGCCGAGGCCGCGGGGATCGAATTGACCCGGGGGGCCCTGCGGGCGCGCGACCCGCTCGCGTACCCGGACCTGATCTCGGCCGTGCTCGCCTCGGCGGGCGTGGTTACCGACTCCGGTGGCCTGCAGAAGGAGGCCTTCCTGCTCCGAGTGCCGTGCACCACGGTTCGCGATGAGACCGAATGGGTAGAGACGGTAGAGCTCGGCTGGAACCGGCTGGTGCGGACACCGGAGGAGATCAGCGCGGCGATCACCCGCCCCGCGCCGGTCCCCACCGACGCCGCGCCGTACGGCGATGGCCACGCGGCCGGCCGAGTCATCGGGGCCATCTCGTCCGCGTTCGCGCCACCCACGTCGAACACGGACGCACCGGCCTGACCGGTCCTGCCGCAGGCCCGGCCTGGGCACTAGACTGGCACCCGTGCGTATTGCTGTAGTTGCCCTCGGTAAGATCGGCCTTCCCCTCGCCGCCCAGTTCGCCTCGGCGGGGCACGACGTCATCGGCGTGGACGTCAACGACGCCACCGTCGATTCGGTGAATCGGGGCGCGGAGCCGTTCCCGGGGGAGGCGGGACTCGCCGAGCGGCTTGCCGAACTCGTCCCCGCCGGGCGCCTGCGCGCCACCACGGACTATGCCGATGCCGTCCCCGGTGCGGACGCAGTCGTCGTGGTGGTTCCCCTCTTCGTGGACGAGGCGACCGCCGCTCCCGACTTCGGCTGGATGGACGCGGCAACGCGATCCATCGGCGAGCACCTGACTCCTGGAACGCTCGTGAGCTATGAGACGACGCTTCCGGTGGGCACCACGCGCGGGCGCTGGAAGCCGATGCTGGAGGAGCTCTCGGGACTCACCGAGGGCAGCGATTTCGACCTGGTGTTCTCGCCCGAGCGGGTGCTGACCGGCCGCGTTTTCGCGGACCTTCGCAAGTATCCCAAGCTCGTGGGTGGGCTCTCCCCGGCCGGGGCGCGCAAGGCGGTCGCGTTCTACGAAAGCGTGCTGACCTTCGATGACCGGCCGGACCTCGCGCGCGCCAACGGCGTGTGGGACCTCGGCTCGGCCGAGGCCGCCGAGATGGCCAAGCTCGCCGAGACCACCTACCGCGACGTCAACATCGGACTCGCGAACGAGTTCGCGATCTTCGCCGAGAAGTCCGGCATCGACATCTACTCCGTGATTGAGGCGTGCAACTCGCAGCCGTACTCGCACATCCACCGGCCGGGCATCGCGGTAGGTGGGCACTGCATCCCGGTGTACCCGCGACTGTATCTGTCGGTGGATCCCGCTGCCGACGTGGTGCGCACCGCCCGAGCGGTGAACGCGGCGATGCCCGAGCGCGTTGTCGCCCGGGCCGAATCGCTGCTCGGGACGCTCTCGGGCCTACGGGTTGCGGTGCTCGGGGCGGCCTACCGCGGTGGGGTCAAGGAGACAGCTTTCTCGGGGGTCTTCGCGACCATTGAGGCGCTGCGGCAGCGCGGAGCCGAGGTGTTGGTCCACGACCCGCTCTACTCGGACGCGGAACTCGCACGCTTCGGCTGGGAGCCGTACGTTCTCGGGGATCAGGTCGATGTCGCCATCGTGCAGACCGACCACGCCGACTACCGCTCGCTCACCCCGACCGATCTGCCCGGAGTCCGCCTGCTGGTAGACGGCCGCAACATCACCGCGCCCGTGAACTGGGCCGGCATCCCGCGCACCGTCATCGGGATCGGTGACGACGCCGCCTGAGCGGCGGCGAGCTGGCTGGACTGAACGTGTCTTTCACGGGAGCCTGGTGGATCTTCGCGATCACCCTGCTGGTGCTATGGCTGCCAGGAATCGCCATGGCCTACGCGTGGCGACTGCGCGGCATCACGGCCTGGGGTGCGGCGCCTGCGCTGACCGTGGGCGTCACATCGGGCACCGCTGTTCTCGCGGGACTCGTTGGGATTGACTGGTCACTCGTGCCCGTCATCGTGGTCGCGGTCGTCGCGGCCACCGTCGGAATGGTCGCCACCGGCACGTGGCGCGGCGCGGTCGCGCGCCTGAGGCGCGGGGCAGGGCGAAGGTCGCTGCGAGTCACCCGCGTCCCGCGCGCCGCAGGGTTGTGGTGCGCCTGCTTCGCGGCCGTGGCCGTCGTGCTCGGAGTATCGGCACTTCGGCTCGTTCGGCTCATGGGAGCCGCCGATGCCGTCGCCCAAGGCAACGACATTCCCTACCACCTCAACGCGGTCAAGCTGATTCTGACGTCGGGCAGCGCGTCGTCGCTGGACATGACGCTTGCCACGCCCGAGCGGGCGCACAATTTCTATCCCGCCGCCTGGCACGGTTTGGTCGCCCTGATCGTGCAACTCACCGGCTGCGGGATCGACGTGGCGACCAACGTCCTCGCCGTCACCGTCGCCGTGGCGGTGTGGCCCGCAGCGATGATGGCGCTGACCCGCGGCGTATTCGGCCCTCGCCCCGAGATCGTCGCGGCCACCGGCATCCTCTCGCTCTCCTTCACGCAGTTCCCGGGACACCTGCTCACGTGGGGGATCCTGTACCCGAACCTGTTGTCGTATGCCCTCGTGCCCGCAGCGATGGCACTCGTCCTCAGAACCGCGCGAAGGCGTTCCGGGCGGCTGATCGCGGCGTGCGCCGTCGCCGCGCTCGCGGCGGTGGGTGTGGTACTCGCCCAGCCAAACGGCTTGTTCGGTGCTTCCGTCCTGCTCCTCGCCTGGTTCGAGTGGCGCATTCTGGCAGCCGCCCGGCGGCGGCTGCGGCGCGGCAGGCCCGGCCTCGCCGTGAGCCGCGCGACGGTCAGCAATGCCGCCATCGCCCTCGGAATAGCCGCCCTGCTGGCATCTCCAGCGATCGCCGCCATGCGCACGAATCCCGGCTACATATCGGATTCGCCGTGGCAGCGAGCTCTCGGCTGCGTGGCGTCGCTCGGTGCGCCGCACACCTTCCCCGCCGCGAACTGGCCGATGGTCTTGCTGGTCGCCCTGGGGGCCCTCTGCGCGATCTGGGTGGTGCGGGCGCGCTGGCTCGTTGCCTCGCTCGGCGCGGTCGCGGTGCTCTATGTGGTGATGCGAGGCCCGGACTCGGAATTCCGGGATTTGCTGACGGCTCCCTGGTATCACGACCCCGCGAGGATCACGGCGTTGATCCCTATCGTCGCCCTGCCGCTTGCCGCGCTCGGCCTCGTGGCGGTCGTGCGGCTGCTCGCCAGGGCCGCTGGAGCGCGCCGCGTTTCGGGGTCGCTGACTTATCCCGTTGCCGCGTCGGTCATCGTGCTCGCTGCCGGAGGAGCCTGGCTCGCTGCCCACAGCAGTGCGTCGCACCAGCTGGCGGGCGACATCGCGATCGTGTACTCACAGAGCGGCGAGCGTCCGGACGCCTACCCGACGGGCAAGGATGCGCTCGAACAGGGCCGCGGCTGGTGCGGCGACAACCCGACAACGCTGCTCGGCGGCCTCTTCGACCGCGGGGAACGATCGTTTATCGACGAGGTGGCCGAGATCGTCCCGCAGGACGAGGCGATCGTCTCGGATCCGCGGGACGGCAGTTCGCTCGTGTGGGCGCTCGGGGGCGTGCGAACGCTCACCCCGGCGCTCAACATGGAACTGAGCCCGGATCTGGCCCTCGTGGTCGGCAGGCTTGACCAGGCGGAGACCCTGCCAGGGGTATGCGCAGCCGTGAACCGGCTCGATCTGCACTATGTCCTCGATTGGGGCGAGGGCATCTGGGACCGACGTAGTTTCGGCTACGAGGGAATAGCGTCACTGTCCAAGAGCGACACGGTGGAACTCCTGGCTCGCCGCGGCCACGCCAAGCTCTACCGCATTGTCGCGTGCGATGCGGGTGACATGACGGCATCCGCAAGCGGCTAGCGCCGGTTAGCATCCCCGCGTCAGGGACGTCCCATGCCGCGGTAGGTCCAGCCCGCAGCCCGCCACGCAGCGGGATCGAGGACGTTGCGACCATCCACGATGACCCGCGCCCGAACCGTCTCGCCCAGAGCGACCGGATCGAGCTCCCGGAACTGCCGCCACTCGGTGAGGAGCAGCACCACGTCGGCGCCAGCGGATGCCGCGAAGGCATCCTCCGCTATCTCCAGATCTTGCCGTTGCCTGGCGAGCACTGGTCCGGCGGCGGGGTCCGTCACCACCACGCGCGCCCCCTCGCTCGCGATGCGGTCCGCGGCGTCGAGCGCGGGCGAGTTGCGCATATCGTCGCTGTCCGGCTTGAAGGCGGCACCGAGGATTGCCACGTGCCTGCCGCTCAGACTTCCGCCCACGACCTCGCGTGCGAGCGCCACCACGCGGTCGCGCCGACGGTCGTTGATCGCGTCCACCTCGCGCAGGAATGCGAGCGCGTCCCCGACGCCCAACTCCTCGGCGCGCGCAATGAAGGCGCGGATGTCCTTCGGCAGGCAGCCGCCGCCGAATCCGATGCCAGCGCGCAGGAACTTCGGGCCGATGCGGTCGTCCATACCGATGGCGTGGGCGAGCTGCGTCACGTCCGCGCCGGTGGCCTCGCACAGTTCGGCCATGGCATTGATGAAAGAGATCTTGGTGGCGAGGAACGAATTGGCCGCCACCTTCACGAGTTCGGCGGTCGCGTAGTCGGTCGTCAGCCTGGTAATGCCGAGGTCCAGCAAGGACGAGTACACCGAGTCGAGCGCGGCGGTCGCCGTAGTGGCGGAGGCCTCGTCCTGGGGCAGACCGTAAACGATGCGATCGGGCGAGAGCGTGTCCTTGACGGCGAATCCCTCCCGCAGGAACTCGGGGTTCCACACGAGGATGCCGGCCGTGCTCGCCAGCCGCTCGGCAAGGGCGCTCGCGGTGCCGACCGGCACCGTCGACTTGCCGACTACCAGCACGGTCGCCTCGCCCGGTGGCGGAAGGATACTGACGAGCGAGTCGACGGCCGCGTCCACGTAGGTGAGGTCCGCCGCGTACCCGCCGGCGACTTGCGGAGTGCCAACGCCGATGAAGTGTACCGACGCCCCACGGGCATCCTCGAACGACGTCGAGAAGCGAAGCCGGCCGTTTCTGACATTGCGCGCGAGCACTGCGTCGAAGCCGGGCTCGTGAAAGGGTGCCGTGCCAGAGTTGAGTTGCTCCACCTTCCCCGAATCGACGTCGATGCCGACGACCTCGTGTCCGAGTTCGGCCATGCAAGCGGCATGGACCGCGCCGAGATAGCCGCAACCTATGACGGAAATTCGCATGGGAAGCATTCTACGTTGAGGCCGCGGGGGACCCACCGGGCGGAATCAGCGGAGCGCGTCGCTCAGTGCCTCACCAAGGTACGGCGCGAGACTGCTCGCGAACACATCCGTCACGTGATCCGGGTCCCGATAGACGATCACGTTGCCGATGACTGGCGAGCACTCCTTCTTGCGGCAGAAGAAGCGACTCGTGTCGATGAAGCGCGCGTTGGAATCCAGGGCAACGGCCAGCTGCACGCCTGTTCGCGGCCTCATTGCCTCGGATCGAGGCAAGGCGCAAGCGGACGCGGCGGCGAGCCCCTCTTGCTGCACGCAATCCAGGGTGTCCTCACGCATGCGAGGGTTGTCCTGGATGGCGATGATGCGGGTGCTGAGGTTCGGCCGCTTGGCCCACGCGGACACCATGCCGTCCCGCTCCACGTCGACCGGGGTCCTGCCGGGCTGCGCCGCGGGTCTGGAACGTGACCGAGAGCTCAGCACCACGATCGCGTCCAACTGCGGGGAGGACGCGATGTAGTCGTCGACGTCTCGCCGCCACTGTTCGCAAGCGATCCTCGTATCCTGCGTCGGCCTGGCGATTTCGGCGTCCGTCCAATAGCAGCCGCTGTGGCCCGCCACGTCGATACGCCAGTTGTGCTCGCGAGCGATGGCCTCGTAGGCGCCGATCATCGCGTTGTTGTGCGAATCCCCGACGGCGAGAAGGTGCTTGTCGTAGCCCGACTCCGGGCCCAGCGAGCACAAATGGAAGTCACCGATTTCGGTGCTCCAGCATTCGGGCCGGTTGGCATCGGATCTCAGCAGTTCGGCCGGGTTCGGGACGAGGATGCCATCGAGGTCGGGGTTGTGACAGGGGCGACCCGGATTCGCGTAGGCGGCGGCGCCGAGGCAGTCGGGCGCGGAGGCGAGCAGTGCGGCCGTCTGCGCCTCGGCGCGCTCGAGGCGCGCCTCACCGACCCGGTTGGCGCCTTGCGCGACCCCTGCCACGACAAGCATGCCAGCGAGCGCCAGCAGGCCGACCGTCGTCGCCTTGCGTCCCGCGAGGAGCCTGGTGGAGAAGCGCATCGGGTCCTCGTAGAAGGTGGTCGAGGCGTAGGCGATGGCGACGGTGGCCAGCGCGATGATCACCTTGTCCTCAAGGGCTAGCGGCCGTCCGAGCGCGTATGGCGCGATGATTATCAGGGGGAAGTGCCAGAGATAGATCGCGAACGAGCAGCGGGCGATCATCGCCACCGGCGGCCAGGAGCCCACGCGCGCGAGGGACGTGGATTGCCCCCATCCGATGGCGAGTAGGGTCCCCGCCACAGGGAGTGCCGCCCAGGGGCCGGGGAACGTCGTTGAGCGCGTGAAAGCGACAACGCTCACCGCAATGGCGGTGAGTCCGGCCCACGTCAGTGTCTCCGCCAGCCTGCGGCCGGATCGCGCGGCACCGAACGCGAGGAGCGCCCCGAGCGCGAACTCCCACGCCCGCGACGCGGTGGAGAAGTACGCCACCTGCGGCGATGCCTGCGTCAGCCAGACGCTGTAGGCGAACGATGCGGCGGCGATGCCCGCGAGGAGGCAGAACATGCGCCGTCGCAGCGCCCCGCCGCGGCGAAGCGCGATCCCGATCGCCAGGATGAGCGGGATGACGACGTAGAACTGCTCCTCGGCCGACAACGTCCAGTAGTGCTGCACCGGAGAGGCCGCGTTACCCGCCGCCGAGTAGTCGACGGCATCGGCGGCGAGGCGCCAGTTCTGGAAGTAGAACGCCGAGGCGGTGATCTCGCGCAGGTATTGCGCCCAGTGGACCGTGGGCACGAACGCGAGCGTGGCCAGGATCGTTGCCAGCAGGGTCAGGAGCGAGGCGGGCAGGAGGCGGCGGGCGCGCCTGGCCCAGAACCTTCCGAGGTGGAAGGTGCCGCTCCGGGCGACCTCTGCGAGGATGTGCGACACGATGAGGTAGCCGCTGATGACGAAGAAGATGTCGACGCCTACGTAGCCGCCGGTGAGCCGGGTGGGCCACAGGTGATACAGGAGCACCGCGAGCACCGCCACGGTTCGCAGCGCCTGGACGTCGGTTCGCATCGTGCTGGTCCGCTTTTCCGGGACAACCGACTGCTCGGCAAGGGAAATCGCGGAGGGCATGGGGAGATCGTAGTGGACCCGATGGTGGCCCGGGCGCACTGCCCGGATGTTCGGCGTGTGCGTGGCGGAACCGGCAGCGAGAATCCGCGGGTGAGGCATAAATGGCCCTAGGATGGAATCCGATCCGCCACTGTTCATGGAGGTAACGAATGCCGGAAAAGGTCCTGATCACGGGTGGGGCCGGGTTCATCGGTTCCAACTTCGTCCACCAGACGGTGCGAGCGCGTCCGGGAACTCAGGTTACGGTGCTGGACGCACTCACGTACGCGGGGGACGCCCGCTCCCTTTCCCCAGTCGCGGATCAGATCCGGTTCGTCGAGGGCGACATCTCCGATGCGGGACTCGTGGACGAGCTCGTGGGGGCGCACGACCTGGTCGTCCACTTCGCCGCCGAATCCCACAACGACAACTCCCTGGTCGATCCGTGGCCTTTCGTGCAGACCAACCTCATCGGCACCTACACGCTGCTTGAGTCCGTCCGGCGCCACCGCAAGCGGTTCCATCACATTTCCACGGACGAGGTCTACGGCGATCTGGAACTCGACGAGGATCGTCGGTTTGACGAGGAGTCGCGCTACGACCCCTCGTCGCCGTACTCGTCCACCAAGGCCGGCTCGGACATGCTCGTGCACGCTTGGGCGCGTTCCTTCGGGGTGCACGCGACGCTGTCCAACTGCTCTAACAACTACGGTCCCTATCAGCACGTCGAGAAGTTCATTCCGCGGCAGATCACCAACCTGCTCGATGGCGTCCGGCCGAAGCTGTACGGGGATGGCCTGAACGTGCGGGACTGGATCCACGTCCACGATCACAATGCCGCGGTGTGGCGGATCATCGACGAGGGTCAAGCGGGCTCTACGTACTTGATCGGGGCCGACGGTGAGGCGTCGAATCTCGACGTGGTGCGCGGGCTGCTGCAGATCTTCGGCCGTCCAACGGATGACTTCGACCACGTTCGCGATCGCCCGGGCCACGACCGCCGCTACGCGATCGACGCGAGTCGCCTGCGCAGCGAACTCGGCTGGGCGCCGCGGTACACCGACTTCCTGTCGGGACTCGAGGCAACGGTCGAGTGGTACCGGGACAACGAGGAGTGGTGGCGCCCGGCGAAGGCCGCCACGGAGCAGAAGTACGCGGCCTCGGGGCAGGCGTGACCACGTGAACCTTCAGGCGAACATGTCTGCATCTGCCTGTCGGCACGCGCTCACGGGCCGCGCTCGCGCGTGGCACTGCTCGCCCGGCGCCACGGGAATGGTGTCGTGAGGCTGTTCAGCCGCGGCCGGCCGACCTCGTCGGAGATCGGCGCCGCGGAGAATAGTGGTGCGGAGATCGGCGGCGGGGCCAGCGATGGCGCGCGACCCACCCAGGCACCGGCGGCAGCGCCGGGTCACGTGCCGGGTGAGGACGCCGCCGCGCGGCCGCTCAGGATCGTGGCTGCCGACGTAGCCGAACTCCGCCAGCTGGTACTCCGTCATCAAGGCGAGCGCATCCGGTCACTGATCATCGAAGTTTCGCGATGGAACGCACCCTTCGAGGACTGGCGGGGGCAGCCGCGGGCTCTTCCCGGATTGCTGCGGCAGGTCATCGAATTCGGCGATGAGCCGGCGGTGCGGATCGAGTTGACGTATGCGGAGCCGACCGCGGCATCGTCCGCCATCTCGGCAATGATTCCGCTCCTGGTGCCCGCCGCAGGGCTCTCCGCCTGGGCGAGTTGCCTCATAGCGATCGACGGGGACACCCCCGAGTCCGGGCTGGCCAGCCTGCCCCTCGATGCGCGGCCATTCGAACCCGAACCGGACCCGCTACTGCTGCGCGGCGCGGATCTGCTCGTGACCGGGCCGGGAAGCGAGCCCGACGAGCGCGCCAATTCGTTCGGTGTCGTCACGTCCGGGGGCGCCCTGATCGCGGCCGGCTCGGTGCAGGTCGGCGATCCCCACCTGCCGGTCATAGATCCGCGCGTTCACCGCCCGATCGGTCGGCTTAGGGCCCAGGCCAAGGGCATTCAAGCCGCGCTGGCCCGTGAGGACGGCGGTTGGCAGATCCGCCACCGCTCGGGGGAGACGCTCGCCCGGCTGGGTAGTGCGCCCCTGACGCCGGGCGAGGTGGCACGGCTCGCCCGGGTGACCCGGCTGAATCTGGCGACACTCGAGATGCCCGGCGAGGGCGATCCGCTGACGCCAGCGGAAACCTCGTCCTTGGCAAGCCGGCTCGCTGAGGTGGCCGCCGTGGGCGTCGAACTGCACTCGGCACCGCCCCACGCTCGTGTGTTCCAAGGCTGGCCGCGGGAACTCGCAGGGCTGGTGACTGCGTCGCCTTCGACCACGACTGGCATCGAGCGCACGGCGCGTTCCCTGCGGCAGCGCAGGCTTGCATTGCAGCGCTTTGCCGGACCGCTGCGCCTCGCCTCCGCAGGACGCGCCGACCAGATCTGGCCCGAACTGCCCGCGGTGACTGCGCTTTTGGTTTCGCGCCGACCAGGCGAACTCACCCGCGTGCTCGCGCAGCTCGCGGCGCAGACGTACCCTCACCTGGAAATCGTGATCGGCCTGCACGGCGTGGCGATATCTGAGCGCCGCCGCGCCGAGTTGCTTTCCTCTCCGGGGGTCTCGGCCGTTTACGAGGCGCCCGCGGACGAGGTCTTCGGTCACGTCCTGGGCAGAGTTTCGGCGATGGCGCAGGGTGACCTGCTGACGAAGGTGGATGACGATGACATCTACGGGCCGGACCACGTTTGGGATCTCGTTCTGGCCCGCCTGTATTCGGGCGCCCACATCGTCGGCAAGCGGGCGCAGTACGCGTATCTCGCGGAAAGGGACGTCACCGTTCATCGCAAGACGCCCGCTGAGCGCTACACCAGAGTGGTGGCGGGCGGCACCATCCTGATCGGCGCTGCCGACCTGACTGCGGTGGGGGGCTGGCGTCCCGTGCCCAGGTCCGTTGACCGCGGCCTAATCGAGCGAGTCAGAGGCGAAGGTGGCATCGTATATGCGACGGAAGGCATCGGATACGTGTACGTCCGGCACTCGCAGGGTCATACGTGGCAGGTGGAACTCGACCAGTTGGCGGCGAACGCGCTCGAGACGTGGCAGGGCGTCCCCGCCGAGGTCGCCGGGACTCGGACGCCTTCGGATTCGGTAGAGCATGACTAGGGTCGTCGGACAAGGGGAGAGAGCGCTGGTGGGGTTGCGGAATCTGAGAAGGCGAATCCAGCGAGCATGGGGTGCGTCACCGACACCCGCGCCCGCAGTGCCAGCCAAGAGCAGAACCCAGCAGGACCATTGCACCGCCGCGGCCGAGATGCTTATCGAAGCCGGCCTCTTCGACATGGCTTTCTATTCCTCGATCGCTGGTAGGCAATTCAAGACCGAGAAGCGTGCCGCCCGCCACTACGTAATGAGGGGGATGCGCCACCACGCGCCGTGCCACCCGCTGCTGATGCCGGGAGCGCTTCCGTTGCGCATCCGGCAGAGTTGGAAGCACGCCGAGGTCGCCGATGTCATCCGCGAGCTCCGCAAGCCGAGTGCGCGCAAGTTCGCCTGGTCGCCCCTGTTCGATCCGCGGGCGCTGGCGGAGTCGGACATCGACCAGGACGTGCTGACGACGTTCGCGACGTGGGATCGAGACAGAGCGCTCCCGCTGGCCTGGTCGATGGGTCGCACCCTGACGCTCAATGCCGTGTCCGACGACGTGGCCAGGATTGCCGCGGAGTTGATGGTGGTTCGCCGTCGCCGGCGGATGTCGCGTACGACGAGCAAGTCCCCTGTGGCTGACATATCCGCCCTCAAGGAGCGGATCGCACACGCATCCCTCCCCAGCGACGAAGGCCGGCCGCTGGTATCGGTCGTGATGCCGGTATGGAACCGCGCGGAGATCATGCTCCCCGCTGTCCGCTCGGTGCTGAACCAGACGCTCACGGATGTTGAACTCGTCATTGTCGATGACGGTTCCACTGACGGCACAGCCGATGTCCTGCGGGAACTCGCGCAAGCCGATGAGCGCGTGAAGCCGCTTGAGGGCGAGCATCGCGGGGTGAGCGCGGCGCGCAACATCGGGCTGGGCCACGCGACGGGGCGGTTCATAGCCTTCCTCGACTCCGACAACGAATGGCGCAGCGACTTCCTCGCCACCATCGTGGGCGCCATGCACCTGGACGGCCTCGACGCCGCGTATGGCATAGTTCACCTCGTCTCGGACGCCGGCGATGAATTCCTCACGTTCGAGGGCGGGCTCGATGACCTACTGGTGCGCAACCACATCGACATGAACGCGCTGGTCGTGCGCGCGGAGATCGCGCAACAGGTCGGCGGCTTCGACGAATCCCTACGCCGCTGGGTGGATCACGACTTTGCCATTCGACTCGCGCGCGTGGCCGAGCCCCGCCTCGTTCCAGTCGTGGCCGTCGACTACCGTCAGGACGCCGACCACGATCGGATCACCAACCGGGAGGCGGGCAGTTGGCAGTACGTCGTGTTGTCGAACAACTGGTGCCGCTGGGACCTGGTCGAATCCTCGATGGCCGAAAGGGTGGCTGGCAGGGTTTCAGTTCTGATTCCCGCCTATCACGAGTACGAGATGACCGCGAGGGCCGTCGAGACCGTCCTCCAGTGCAGCGCCGGGCATGACGTCGAGATCGTCGTGACCGACAATGGCTCCTATGGGTGGGCCTCGATTGGCCTGACGGAGGCGCTCTACGGACTCCCCAATGTCCGCATCGCCTACGCCCCGACCAATCTGCAATTCGCCGGTGGCTCCAACCTGGCCTTCGCTCGGTCCACGGGCGATACCGTCGTATTCCTGAACAATGACACGGAGGTGCGGGACGGCTGGCTGCAGCCCTTGCTGGACAGGCTCCAGGACCCGCAGGTGCGTGGCGTGCAACCCCTCCTGCTGTACGGCGACGACACCATTCAGGCGGCTGGCACGGTCTTCCCGGCCCAGGGCGTGCTGGGCATGCACCTGCTGGCCGGATTCTCGCGCGATGACGCCGCCAAGATCTCGGACCAGAAGTTCGCGGCGGTGACGGCTGCCGCCGTGGCGCTGCGCGCCGAGGAAGTCGTGGAGATGCGGGGATTCGATCCCATCTTCATCAACGGCATGGAGGACATCGATCTCTGCCTGCGCATGCAGGAGCGGTGGGGCGGACACTTCGAGGTGGCCACCGACGCGGTTGTTACGCACCTGGAATCGAAGACCCCGGGCCGCGGCCGGAACATCGCGTTCAACCGTGGCATCTTCTACGATCGCTGGCGCGGCCGTATGCCCGGACCCGATACCGGCCACTTCGCCGCCGCGGGCCTGGAAATCGCGAAACTCGGCGTGGACGTCCTGCCGCATCCGGCACCTCGTCCCCTTCTCCTGCGCGCCAGCGGCAGCGACCGCATCGGCGAGTATCGTTGGTCGATCAAGAACCCGGCCAACCCCGGCCCGCGGGGCGACAAGTGGGGTGACACGCACTACATCGCGGCACTGCGAGACGCCCTCGTGGCGCAGGGCCAGGACGCGGTAAGTCTGCGGCACGGCGCGCACGCTGTGCCGACCACCACCATCGACGACGTCAATCTGGTGATTCGCGGCCTGGATCGTGGCTATGCCCACCCGGGTCAGATCAACGTCCTATGGGTTATCTCCCACCCGGAACTGGTCACGGAGAACGAGATCGCCGAGTTCGACCTGGTCTTCGCCGCCTCGCGCGGGTGGGCCGCCCGCATGAGCGAGCGAACGGGGCGCGACGTCCGGGTCCTCTATCAGGCGACGGACCCGGAGTTGTTCGCGCCGGCGGACCCGAGCCCCGCTCACGCGAGTCCGGCCGACGCATCGTTCGCGGACGCAATGCCATCGGGAATCGCGCTCGGCCGGGACGTCGTATTCGTCGGGCAGGCTCGACCCACGGGTCCCCGCAAGATCGTCATGGACGCACTCGCGGCCGGTCTCGACGTCCAGGTGTGGGGTCCGCGCTGGGGGACCCACATCCCTGCCGAGCATTGGCGCGGCGAGTTCCTGCCGAACGATCAACTCGCCCCGTTGTATCGAGCCTCTGGCGTCATCCTCAATGACCATCATGCGGACATGGCGGCGCACGGCTTCATTGCGAACCGGATCTTCGATGCGCTCGCCGCCGGGGCGCGCGTGATATCGGATCCCGTCGACGGGTTGGACGAGGTCTTCGGCACGGCCGTGCAAACCTACTCGACCGTCGAGGACCTCCGGAGACTCGGCGATCCTGCCGGGTGGGACGCCATCTTCGGCTCCGACGAGCAACGGCGTGATCGGGCGCTCCAGGTTGCTGCCGAGCATTCGTTTGCCGCGCGTGCCCGGACCCTCGTGGACGCCGTGCGCGAGTTCGATCGACGCGGCCGCTAGCCGCCCTCGGATCAGCCGCGTTCCCAGCGTTTCCGCAACGATTCGACCTGCGCCCGGACGTCATCCCATGCCGGAAGCAGCCCCGCGTCTCGGGCATCGGCCAGTCCTGGAGCCAGGCGGTCCTTGTCGGACAGCAGCGGCGCTATCGGCCGGCCCGCACGGTCGGCGGTGGGCCAGTCAATGGCCAGATCGGGGTCCAGCGGATTGATTCCGTGCTCGCGTCCCGGGGCGTATCCCTCGGAGCACAGGTACACGACAGTGGCATTCTCGCTCAGGGCCATGAACGCGTGGCCCAGCCCCTCGGAGAGGTAGATGGCGCGACGATCAACGTCGTCGAGCAGGACACCGTCCCACTGACCGTAGGTGGGCGAGCCGACCCGGATGTCCACGACGACATCCAGCACCGATCCGGCCGGGCAGGTGACGTACTTCGCCTGCGAGGGGGGCACGTCAGCGAAGTGGACGCCGCGCACGACGCCCGAGGCCGACACCGAGAGGTTCGCCTGGGCGAGATCCAGCGCCTGCCCCGTCGCCTCGGCGAACGCCGGCAGCTTGAACCATTCAAGGAATACCCCGCGCTCGTCGGGGAACTGGCGGGGGGTGATTTCCCAGGCTCCGGGAATCGTGAGCTCGCGGATCTGCATCGTTCTCCTTGATGGCCGTGACAGGTGCCTAGTGTTGTCCATCGCTCAGCCTAGAGTAGTCCTGAAGCCGCGCGCGACGCGGACCCGGCGCGAAGGGAACGACCGAATGTCACAGTGGTACGTGGTTGGTGCGGACGGCATGCTCGCACGGGACCTCATGCAGGTGCTGGCGGACAACGGACTATCGGCTCGCGGATTGCGGCGCTCCGATGCCGACATCACTTCGTATCCGCGTGTTGCCGAGGCACTCACCGGCGCCGACGTCGTGGTGAATTGCGCGGCGTTCACGGCGGTCGACGCGGCTGAGGAGGACGAGGCAGCCGCGTTCGACGTGAACGCGGTCGGAGCGGCCAACCTGGCGAGAGCGGCTCGCGCGAACGGGGCGAGACTCGTCCATATCTCAACCGACTACGTGTTCGCCGGCGACGCGACGCAGCCCTACGGCGAGGATGCCGCGGTCGCGCCGCGCAGCGCCTACGGCCGCACGAAGGCCGCCGGCGAATGGGCCGTGATGGCGGCGGATCCTCGCAACGTGGTGCTGCGCACCGCCTGGCTCTACGGGGAGCACGGCAACTGCTTCCCCAAGACGATCGCCCGCATTCTCAAGGAGCGGGGAGAGATTTCCGTGGTCAACGACCAGGTGGGCCAGCCGACTTGGACGCTCGACCTGGCGCGCCTGATCGTGGACGTCATCCGCGAGGAAGCGCCGGGCGGCATCTACCACGGCACGGCAAGCGGCCATGGCTCGTGGTTCGACTTCGCGCGGGCCATCGCGTCGGCCGCGGGTATCGATCCCGGCGCCGTGAGACCGACGGATTCCGCGTCATTCGTCCGGCCGGCACCGCGCCCTGCCTATTCGGTGCTCGGCCACCACCGCTTGACCGCTGCGGGAGTCGAACCGATCGGTGACTGGCGTGAGCGGTGGCAAACGGCGGCACCCGCGGTGCTGGACGCACTGGCGGGCTAGGCCGTCTCCCTGGGATGGGGGAGCCCACCCTCTCCCAATCGGCGCCAACCGCGGCGCTAGCCGGCCAGCAATCCCAGCAGGTACTTGCCGTAGCCCGACTTCGCGAGCGCCTCACCGCGCTCGCGCAAGGCGTCATCGCTCAAGAAGCCCTGGCGCCACGCGATCTCCTCTGGCGAACTGATTTTGAGGCCCTGCCTCGCCTCGATCGAACGAACGAAGTTTCCGGCCTCCAGCAGCGAGTCGAACGTTCCCGTATCGAGCCACGCCGTCCCGCGCGGCAGCACCTCGACCTGCAGGCGGCCCTGCTCCAGGTACGCCCGGTTGACGTCCGTGATCTCGTACTCGCCGCGCGCAGATGGCCGCAGGTCGCGGGCGATCTCGATCACGTCATTGTCATAGAAATACAGGCCCGGCACCGCGTAGTTGCTCTTCGGATTTGCGGGCTTCTCCTCCAGGGAAAGTGCGCGACCGCTCGCGTCGAACTCGACCACGCCGTACTCGGAGGGGTTCGCGACGCGGTAGGCGAACACGGCGCCCCCATCGAGGTCGCCGAAGCGGGACAGCTGGCTTCCGAGGCCGGGGCCGTAGAACAGGTTGTCGCCGAGGACAAGGGCGGCGGAGTCGTTGCCTAGGAAGTCGGCACCGATAACGAAGGCCTGCGCCAAACCATTGGGTTCGGGCTGCGTTGCGTAGGTGATGCTGATCCCGAACTGCGCCCCGTCGCCCAGGAGCCGACGGAACTGCTCCGCGTCATGCGGCGTGGTGATGATCAGCACGTCGTCGATACCCGCGAGCAGCAGCGTCGAGAGCGGGTAGTAGATCATCGGCTTGTCGTACACCGGCAGCAACTGCTTGCTGACCCCCTGCGTGATCGGGTGCAGCCGGGTCCCGGACCCACCGGCCAGAATGATTCCTCGCATGCACCGAAGTATTCCAGAACCACGGCGCGGCGCAGAACTCGTCCTCTACGATGGTGCGGGTGGCCGCTCACCCCAGACGACCGGCCCGCAAAGAGAATTCCTCGACCAACAAGGCGGAGTACGTGCGCACCATTGGAGTAGTACTAGCAGGCGGTATCGGCTCGCGAGTCGGGCTGAGCATCCCCAAGCAGATGGTCAAGATCGCCGGGAAGACGATCCTCGAGCACACAGTCACGACCATGAACTCCTCCCCGGAGATCGACGAACTCATCGTGATGATCACCCCCGGCTGGTCGGAGCAGGTGGCCACGCTTCTGGGGGAGCGGTTCGGCAAGCTCACGCGCATTCTCGAGGGCGGGGCGACGCGCAATGAGACGACGCGCAGGCTGCTCGACGCGGTCGGCCCGGACGCCGCCGAATACGGCGAGCTGAAACTCGTGCTGCATGATGCCGTTCGCCCCCTGATCGACGACCGCATCATCGCCGATTCCGTAGCGGCCCTGGACTCGTACGGCGCGGTGGATGCGGTGATTCCCTCGTCCGACACGATCGTCGAGGTTGACGCGGACGAGGTCATCACCAACATCCCACCGCGCGCGAGCCTGCGCCGTGGTCAGACGCCGCAATCCTTCCTCTACTCCGTGCTGCGCCGGGCGTACGACCTCGCCGAGGGCGATCCCGAGTTCGCCGCGACCGATGACTGCGGCGTAGTGCTCACCTACCTGCCCGACGTCCCCATCAAGACGATCGAGGGCGCGGAGCACAACATGAAGGTGACCCACCCGATCGACCTCTACCTCGCGGACAAGCTTTTCCAACTGGCCAGCCAGCCCGCGCCGGAACTCGACTTGCACGATCTTCGCGACAAGGTCATCGTCGTGCTCGGCGGCTCGTACGGGATCGGCGCCGAAATGGTGCGCATCGCGCGCGAGGCCGGGGCGCTCGTCGAATCGCACGGGCGATCCACGACCGGCCTGCACGTCGAGTCGGCCGAATCCATCGGCGCCGCGTTCGCCGATGCGGTCCACAAGCATGGCCGCATCGACGCGGTCGTACTGACCGCGGGCGTACTGCGTATGGGACGCCTCAACGAGACCACGCCAGAGGAGGTCGCGCAGGCCGTTGCCGTCAACTACCTCGCGCCGATTCACGTCGCGCAGGCCGCGTACCCCCATCTACGCGAGAGCCGCGGGCATCTGCTCTACTTCACCTCGTCCTCCTACACGAGAGGCCGGGAAAACTACTCGATCTATTCGTCCACCAAGGCGGCCGTCGTCAACCTGACGCAGGCGCTCAGTGAGGAGTGGGCGAGCGCGGGCATCAAGGTCAACGTGATCAATCCGGAGCGCACGGCGACGCCGATGCGGTCGAATGCCTTCGGTGAGGAACCACCCGGGACGCTGTTGTCTGCGGACGATGTCGCGGTGTCGGCACTCGCCGTGCTCACCACAGAGAGCACGGGGGTCGTGGTGGACGTCCGCCGCGAGCAGGAATAGGCACCAGCGGCTGGCGAAAAGGCGGGTGTATCGTGACCGGATAGAGCGGTCAGGATACACCCGCCTTCGTACGCGGGATGCCGCTACTTCGCCAGTTTCCTGCGAATCCGCGCAACGATGCTCGGCTTCCTATTCGAGGCGGCCGGTGTGTCGGCGGGCTCGCCGTTCGCGCCCCGACTTGCGAGCTCGGCCAGGCGGGCCTTTCGCTCGGCGCGCCGTTCCATCGAGGTCTGCGTGCTGATCGGCTTCCGTAGCGCCTGCTCGGTGAGGCGGACAGGGGGCGCAAAGTCGGCCGCCGCGATCTTCGCGTCGAACTCCTCAGCGGTACCCCCAGGCTGGTAGGCGTGCTTGAGACCGTGGGCGTTCATATAGGTGGTGAACCTGTTCCATCGTTCCGCATGGCCGGCCGAGTACTGGGTGTAGTCAGCGTTCGCGAAGAGTTCCTGCGCGAGCGTGCCCGGATCCAGTTTCTGGATCTTGGCGAACGGGATGTCGAAGTAGCGCGCCAGTTCGAGAGTGCGCGAGTCATGCGCGAGCACGACCGCGGGCGTCCCGGCCAGCAATGCCGCGATGTTTCCGTGAATGCGCGTTCCGAATGAGAACTCCCGCTTGGCCAGTTCCTCGTACCAGACGCGCGGGTCCAGGCAGAACACCGTCTGATCGCCCGCGAGCATCGGATGGTCGTGGGTCAGCGGGAGGTCGGGGTGCTTGCCCGTGCCGCGGTACTCGCCGCCGAGCAGTAGGCCAAGGGTGTGCAGGTCCTGGCCGAAGTAGGTCAGGTCGCGGTAATGTTCCTGATTCGAGCGGAGAATCGGACCCATCGAGTGGACGTAGGGAGAGATATTCACCGCGAGCGGCGTCTCTGACGTGAAGGGCGCGCTCGGAATGCGCAGTTCCGGCAGATCGGGCCCGTAGTGGAAGATCGATGGGCAGCCGATCACCTCGACATCCGAGTCCGAGAAGCCCAGGGAGATGAGGTAGTCTCGGGTGAACTCGCCGCGCACGCCGATGGTCGGTCCGTGATCCAGCACCGCCGAGACGAACGACTTCACCTCTCGAGACATGGGGTCGATCTTGCTGGTCTTGCCGGAGACGGTTGCCTGCGCGCCCACGCCGAGGACCGTCACCGGAATCTTCAGCTTCCGGATGCACTGCGCCATCTCCTCGAGGCGATTGGCGAACGCCGGGCGGAACGCATTGGCCAGTGGGACCACGAGGTGATCGGCGTTCCTGTCCAGCCACGCCGCATCCGACGCGTCACGCATCTTCAACGTGAGCCTGATGTCGTAGTCGTCGCGCATCAGCAGTCGGTGAGCGGCCTGCAGGAAGACGAGGTTCCCGACGTTCTGACCGATGAGATTGCGTTTGTAAGTCTGAGCGGCTTGGACCGGCTTGAAGGGGTCGCGGAATCCGCGAAGTGCGATGCGGGTCTGGCTCATGAGTTGGCGATCCTTGGGTCATCGATAAGGTGGAGGGACTCGGCTATGAATGGTTCCGTTGCGTGAATCCCCAGCGATTCTCCCATGCAAACAGCTCGGAACCGTAGTCTTTGCGGTCGTTTGGGATCGTCGCCCGTGAGGTCGTCGATCACCTGATCCAGCGTGGACAGATCCTTCTCGATGACATAGGCGACGTGGGCGAGAGGCGTCTGGCTGAGGAATTCCTCGCCGCCGCTGAGCACCGCGACCATCGCCAGCGGCTTTCCGCTGGCGAGATAGTCGGTGGCCAAGGACGAGACATCCGTCACGAGCGCGTCAGCGTTGTTGAAGCAGTCGGGCACGTCCCATGCCGTCTCGGCTTGCGCGCCGTAGACGTGCTGGCGCCCTGATTTCGCGGCGTCGGCCGCCAACAGTGCGGTGATCTCCTGGATCTGCTTCAGATCTCGCGGCACCTTCCGGCTAAGAGGGTGCGGGCGGAACACGATGGTCAGACCTCGTTCGAGCAGCCGCTTGACGATCTCGGGGCCCACCATCAGCGACGAATAGCTCGACGATGGCCGCCCGCCCTGCCAGGTCGGTGCATACAAGATGGTGCGCACCGGGGCGCCGGCCTGCGTCGCGGCATCGACGATCTTCTCGGCCTGCGGGCGCCCGATGAACGTGAACTTCTCGCGCGGGATGTCGATGCCGTTCTGCCAGTAGCGCTCGATGGCGAGTTCGCCGGCGACGAAGAGCTTGTCGTAGGTGGCGTGACGCGGGTGGAAGTTCGCCTGCTTGTCAGAGTCGCCGTGATTGAGCCACACGTGCGTGATGTTCCGGTATCGCTGGAAGGTCTGGTTGGCTGGGCTGCCCTGAACGTAGTAGGCGACCCTGATCGAGGGGACGACGAGGTTGTCCAGGTCGCCCGCGCCGAGGTCAAGCGGACACAGCACCGGGGCGCTGGTGAGGTCGGCGATGTCCTGGACGGTGCCGGGCGAGCGGGTGATGACGATGAACGGCCTGCCGATGCGCTCCAGATACGGGAGCCAGACGCCGAGTTGGTAGCGCACGCCCGAGGAAGCGGCGTAGTAGACGACGAATTCGGGCTTCAGTTCACGCACCGCGTCTCGCGCGCCGCGCCCCAGCATGCCGCTGATCCGATCGGCGACGATCGACCATCCGCATAGCGCACCCTGCGCCACGATGAGGAGGGCCCAGAGCGCGAATGGTACCCAGGGGGTCACATCGGCGGCCGCCGTGACTCCGGAGGCCGCGATCAGCAGCCACGAGGCCAGCGGCAGCCTGCGCGCACTGGCGGGGACTGCGGGAACGGTAGGCAGGCCGGGGATGTTGGTGTGCACCTGGCGGGTCTTCCACACCCAGGTCTTGAGCGGCGGCTCGATCGTCACTGCTGCGACGGCCGCGATCGTGATGGCCGCGACGGCGCCTGCCTCGCCGGGACGCTGCCACATGAAGCCGGCAGAGACGGCCGCGATCAACCCGAGTCGCAGTGAGACGTAACCGCCGTAGTAGTTCTTGTTCTCGCCGCGTCGCTTCGTCGCGGCGAAACCGACGGCGAAGGCGCCCGCGGAGTACAGGCCGAGCGCTACGCCGGCTATGCGCCAGCCCGCGGAACTTCCAAGGGCGATGAGCACGGCGCCGGCGAAGGCGAGTACCGGCAGCGACCAGGTGTGGGCGAGCCGCCGCAACGAGCGGCGGCGACGCAGGATCGAACCGACCACGAATCGCGGCGTGATCCTGACGGTGCCACGGTCTTGCGCGGATGCAGTCATGGTCGTCTCCCGGCATCGATGATCTCGCGAGCCGCCTGCAGGAAGTGGTCAGCATACTGCGCGGACGGAAATCCGCCGAGGTAGTAGGTTCGCATGTCGCGGCGGTCCTCGCCCAGCGGGTCGGCACCAAGCATCGCGTCGAGTTGCTGTTCCAAGTTCGACAGGTCACCGAGGATCGTATATCCCGACTTCACGGCGGGGACCTCCGCGAGCAACTCGTCCTGGGTCTTTCGCATCGCCATCACCGCGAATGGCTTCGTCGACTGCAGGTAGTCCGAGATCACCGCGGAGATATCGCAGATCATCGCATCGGAGGCGTTGAAGCAGTCGGTGATGGTCATGTCGACTTCGGCGGCGGCACCCCACAGGTGCTGCCTTCCGGTGCGCTGCGCGTCCTGCGCCAGCAGTTCGTGCAACTCGTCTATGTAGGCGATTGCCTCGTCCTTGGTGTAGTTGAGTGGGTGTGCGCGGAAGATGATCCGAACATTTCGCCGCAGCAGGGATTCCAGCATGGGCTTAGCGATGGGCAGCGAGTACACGTCGGTGTCGCTGTACGGGCCGATCCAGGTCGGCGCGTACAGCACGGTCGGCTGTGCGACATCGCGTATCGGAGTCGTCAGCGGCTGGATGTCCTCGACCTGCGGGCGGCCGACGATCTTGAACTTCTCGGGAGGAATATCCACGCCATGCCGCGCGTAGCGTTCCACGCCGGCCTGTCCGGCGCTGAAGATGTAGTTGTAGATGGCGTGGACAGGGTTGTAGCAGGCGGGCTTCTCGGAGTCGCCGTGGTTCAGCCAGACGTTCATCAACTGGGTTCGTTCGACCATGTGCGTGTTGCGCGTGGCGTTGTTCACGTAGAACACCGTCGACAGGCTGGGAACGTCGATGTCGTCGAGTTCGCGCAGCGTGGGACGGAGCACCACCGGAGCGCTCGTTAGTTCGGCCAGGCGCAACTGGACAGCAGGATCGCGCGCCACCACGATGTACTTGCGGTCGATGCGGTCGAAGTACTGCGCCCACATGCCGAACTGGTAGTCCCCGGCGGCGTTGCCGCCGAAGTACACCTCGAACTGCGGCGCGTAGGCCGCGACGATGTCGTGCAGCTGGCTGTCGTCGATCGCCGAGCGCCACGCGCGAATCGCGCCACCGATCAGCGTGACGGCGTTCGCCGCCACTGCGATCCACGCGAGCCAGACGACCACGGGCGCAACCTCGGCGGCGAAGGCCGGTGCGATGGCCGCGGCTAGGGCGGCGATCAGCGCGAGCAGGCCGAAACCGGCGGCAGGTACCACATATCGCGGCACCTCCGTCGCGTCGATGCGTACCCCGGGCAGGTGGGAGGCCATGACGCCGCGCAGTTGCAGGAAGTATCCGGCGATGCAGAACACCGCCCCCAGGAGTGGGATCAGCGCGATGAGCACGGTCGGGAAGCCGGGCGGCGCCGCCTTCTCACCTAGCACGCTGGCCAATGCGATGGTCAGGACCGCCCAGGAGGGCTTCTCGATCCCGTACAGGGAACGCAGCGTGACGCCACGCGCCCGTCGGCGCTGGCTCAAGCCGACCATGCCGATACCGATGCCTACAAGTGCTGCAAGCGGGAAGATCCAGTGCGGAAAGGCGATGGCCAGCGCGGCGGCGGTTATCGGACCGATGGCGCGCAGAATGGACCGGACCGTTGGAGTCCGCCGAGCGGTCCGCGCCAGTCGGAGCGTTTCATAGAACGGCCGCATGTCGCCCATGGCGCCGGGGCCCGCGTCGGAGTCGAGTGCGGCTTCTGAATCGACATCGCCGCTCGCGTTCTCGGAATGGTCATCGCTGTCGTCCTGGCCGCCGCGATATCCCGTGCGGGACTCGCGCTTCGCCAGTCCGTCGGCGATGGCGTCGCCAACCGCTGACACGAAGTGTGAATCATAGTCCTCGCCGTCGAAGTCGCCCAGATAGTAGGCACGCGTGAGCTGGCGGGCATCGGCTAGCGGGTCGGCGCCGAAAATGTCGCGCAGTACCTCACCGTAGTTGCCGAGGTCGGCCTCGATCACGTATGCGCCCTTCGCGACCGGATACGTGGTCACGAAGCTACTCGCGGGTTCGCTCACGGCGACCATTGCGAACGGCTTCCCGGAGTAGAGGAAGTCCGATACGACGGAGGAGACGTCGGAGATCATCGCGTCCGCCAGGTTCATGCATTCGATGACGCTGAGGTCCTTCTCCGCCGCCGCGCCGTAGCGGTGAGCGCGGCCGGTCTGGGCGGCGTCTGCGGACAGGAGTGCCTGAACCCGTGCGATCGCCGCAGCGTCCTCGGGGAACTCGTAGCTGAATGGGTGCGGGCGGAAGATGACCGTCGCGCCCCGATCGAGCAGGCCCCGGACCAGTTGCTCGCCGAGATGGAGCGATTGGAATGCGGTCGCGCCGACGTGTCCGCGCCACGTTGGCGCGTACAGCACGGTGGCCTGATCGGCCGTGAGCCCGCCGCGCTCGTTCCGGGCCGTGATGTCGGATACCTGCGGTCGGCCCACGATCCGGAACTTATCGCGGGGGATGCGGACGCCGTGGGCTGCGTACCGATCGATGGCCCCCTGGCCGGCGGCGAACACGCGATCGTACATCGCGTGGGTCGGGTTGTACGACGGCGGTTTGTCCGAGTCGCCGTGCCCGAGGTAGACATGCGCGATCCCACTGTGCCGCACCAGCGCGTTGTTTCCCGACGAGGCATTGACGTAGAACGCCGCTCCCATCGCGGGGGTCAGCAGCCATTCGAGGCTGCGCTGCGAGGCGAGCTTGACCACTGGCGCATCCGTCAGCTCGGCGAGTGCGGTCGCGGCCCGGTCTGAGCGGGTCACGATGATGAAGCGCCGCCCAGTGCGCTGCAGGTAGGGCAGCCACATGCTGACCTGGTAGCTCGCGTCGTCGGGCCGTGCCGTATAGATGACGAACTCCGGGTCGTAGTCGCGCAGCACGGCGGCGAACGCCGCCTGTCTGCGCGGTAGCGTGATGTTGATCCACGCGACGACCAGGAACATCCCGGCGCCCACGGCGAGATTCAGGCCGGCGCCAGTGAGCCACGCTGCAGGGCTGTTGTCCGAGAAGGCGGATAGTGCGGCTCCGGCCCACGGGGCGAGCCCCACGACGACCAGGATGTCGGCCCAACTGTCCGGCGAGCGTGATTCTCGTGCGCCAGGCAGGTTGCGAGACCAGATGGGATTCCGGCGCCGTGCCGCGAAGATGACGGGCTCGATCAATTGGACCAGCAGCAGGAGCACGAGCGCGATCCCCGACCAGGCGCGCTGGGAACCGCCCAGGGGTTCCACGGCCACGGCGCCGAGCAGGGCCGTGGCGCTGAACCGGATGAATGCCGTGAGCGAGCGGGTCTCGCGCGCAGTCGCGTAGATGTTGAGTGCCACGGCCGTGGCGAAGGCGATCGCTGCCGCTACCACGAGCCACGGTTCGGCCGTGCCCGAGGAGTGTTGCAGCAACGCCAGGCAAGCGGCCGTGGCGCCCGCGAGATAGGCGACAGCGACCGCGTAGCGCGGAAGCGATGCCCTCGCCGGGCTTGGCGTGTGGTCGGGCTCGGCGTTGATCTTCCGGATCCGCAGCACGTCACATCCTTGGTTGGTTCGGTGGTCCTCGACTCCGGGCGAAGCCCGCCAGGTCGTTGATCTAGGCGGGATGAATCGAGTGCAGCGCCCCGTGTTCGGCATCCACCAAGATGCCGGTCAGCGCGCTCGCATCCTTCATCTTAGCGAGGGGCTTGCGCGTCACCCTGATGGGTGCCGATCGGTGCCAATCATCGAGGACGGTTACGCGTAACTCGATGCTGTTGCCCGGGTCCCGCTGCGTGGCCGCTGCGAGATCAACCGCCGTGATCGTGAGATCCCATCGCTCGTCCGAGGTGCGCTTGCCGGTAGCGAGCACGCCGTCCCCGGTCGTGCGCTTGAGTGCCACCGCGGTGATGGTGGTGGGGTCTGCTTCGCGTATGCGCACTCGCAGGGTGAGTACGAGTTCCCCTGCGCCCTCTCGGACCCCGACGACCCTGACCAGCGGTTGCGCCTGCCGATCATTGAACTGCCGCACAGCCAGCGGCATATCGGCGTCCGCAGCCTCCACGGTGGTCGCCAAGACTGTCTCGCCGGCGGGGGTCTCGGCGAGTTGAACGCGCTTGTCTTCGGCGGTGCTGAGCGCGATGAGTGACTCTCGCCGGCCGTGAGCCAACAGCCATGCGGCGACGGCGTGACGAGAGTTGATGGCGAGCCAGATCGGCATGTCCTCATCGGCGATGGCCGCGAACGGCAGGGCGAAAGCTCGCAGCGCCTCCCAGTAGGCGTCGTTGCGCAGGTCGCCCTCAATGATGAAGCCGTAGAGATCGATGGCCAGGACGCGCCTCGCATACGCGCTGGTGACGGCGCGGCTGCCGAGCCGCCCGATCTCGCGCAGCCCGAGGCGCTTCGCGGCTGTCCGGTCCAACAGGTTCTGAAGTTCGCGCTTCTGCTGCGCCAGCGATGAGCCGTCCTCGCGCTTGCGCCAGAGGTAGGTGACCTGCGTCAGCATGTCGAACCTCGTTGCCCTCGTGTAGAGGGTCAGCATGGGCACGTGGTCCTCGTACACGACGCCCTCGGGGAACGCGCCGATGGTGCTGTCCCAGAATGTCCTGGTCACCATTCGGTTGCAGGCCACGATGTCCATGAGCGCGAGCGGAAACTCGGTGATGGAGGTCGCTTGGCGTTCCTCATCGTGGGCGATGACGGACCACGACGGTCGCCACGTCTTCGAGGCGTCGTCGGTGAAGCGCTCGATGGATCCGACCGCGAGGTCGCTGCCCGTCCGCTTCAGCGAGCCGCGCAGGGCCCCGATTGCGCCGGGCGGAAGCACGTCGTCGGAATCAAGGAACGTCACGTAGCGAGGACGTGCTGCGGGGCGGCTGCGCCAGAGGGCGAGTGCGCGGTTGCGAGCGGCACCGAGGCCACGATTGGCCTGGTTGATGACGATCAGTCGGCGGTCTTTCTTGGCCGCCCGCTCGAGGATCGATCCCGACCCATCGCTCGAGCCGTCATTGACGGCGACGACCACGAAGTCGGAGAAATCCTGTGCGAAGAGGCTGTCCAGGCACTCCTGCAGGTACTCCGCCACGTTGTAAACCGGGAGGATCGCGAGGACTTCGGGTGGGCGCCTGGCGATCAGTATTCGCAGTCGACGGATGAGGCTGCGCGCCCTACTCATATGCCGATTCCCGTTACGTCGGCTCGCTCGGACGCGGCGATCGACGCGAACTTCGAATCGTCCTGCACCTCGGACACCAGGACGATCGAGCCGCCCGCCAGCCATGCCGATAAGGCGAGGCGGAGCACGCCGGCCAATAGTGTGCTTGTCGGCTCTGCCGCGCCAGCGCCGGGCACCCGGACCGCCACGCGCGCACCGGCTGGTACGGCTGGCCCCGCGGCGAGCCAATCGAGCAGATCCCCGTACGCCACCTGGCTGGTGCCGAGGTCGAGGGCGGTGGCTGCGGGGTTCGCGCCCGGCAGGTAGATGATCGAATCGGCGCTGCCCATCACCGCTGGCCCGGCGTCGACGAGTCCGGCGGGAAGTTCGCCGGGGTAGCGCCGCGCGAGCGCTGCCAGCGTGACGACGGCGATCAGGTCCGCATCGGGATGCGGACCTGCCGCCCGGTCGGTGATGACGACTTCGAATGTGCGCTCAGCGGCGTCGGCGGTTTTCGCGGGCACCGCGGTCGCTCCTGTACGAAGGGTCGCAACGCCCCAGACGATCGTGCGCCAGTGCGGTGGCAGATCCAGCAGGACGCGTGTCCCGGGTTCCGCCGCGGAATCGACGAGGAAGTTCGCGGTCTTGTTCAGCCAGTTGAGGGTTACGTCTCCGGAAAGTTCCAGTCGCTCCCCGGAACCGGAATACCAGGTGAGAGCTGGCCGCTGGCCGAGCGCTTGAAGCGAGCTCAGCGCCTGGGCTATGGGCGATATAGACATGATTCGCCATCATAGTCAGTCGTGTCCCGCCGTGACCGCGCAGATATTTCCGAAACCCGGACAATTTGCTCAGTGCACTTGCGGTGGAGGCAAAGTGGGACGAAGATGACATGGATGTAATTTCACCGATACGATGGTGAGGTTCGTTGCGGGCGCGGGACCTTGCCGGGGCCTGGGACGCGGGAAACCGCGACGTAGCTCGCAACCCAAGAATGAGCGGCGAACGCAATACAGGAGGTGTGCGCGTGTGGAACATCCTTGACCCCGACGGGCCGTTGCCATCCGATGTCGAGCGTGCTGCGACGCCCGCGCAACTGAACATTCTCTCGCTGCTGCACGGCGACGACGCCTACGAGACGGCCCAGTCCTGGCAGGATCGCGCGCTGTGCGCACAGACGGACCCCGAGGCGTTCTTCCCTGAGAAGGGCGGATCGACGCGCGAAGCCAAGCGAGTCTGCGTGCGCTGCGAGGTCAAGGCCGAATGTCTTGAGTATGCGCTCGCGAACGACGAGCGATTCGGCATCTGGGGAGGCTTGTCCGAGCGTGAGCGACGCAAGCTCAAGCGACGCGCCTGAGCCGGAGTCGGCGATCGTCGACGACGATGTCGTCGCCCTGATCGTCGCCCGTGGCGCGTCGCCCGTGGCGCGCCGCACCATCCGCGCGGCACTGAGTCAAGCACGCCTTCCCGCCACCCTCGTAGTGGTGGATGCTTCGGCTGGTGCCGACGCCGCCGCTATCGTCGCCGACATCGACGTTCCCGGCGCAGTGGCGTTGCTGCCGATCGATGCGCCCGGGGCCAAGAACTTCGGTGCGGCCGTGCGCCGAGCCCTGCTCGACGCCCGCATTCCGCAGACCGAGTGGTTGTGGTTGCTACACGCCGACTCTGCCCCTCTTCCGGACGCCCTGCAGGAGCTGCGGCTCGCCACCGCGGGTGCCGAGACCGTAGCGGTCGCGGGAGCGAAACAGGTCATGTGGAACGAGCCGGATCGCCTCATTGAGGTGGGGTACACCGTGTCGCCCGGCGGCCGGCGCCTGACGGACATGGATCGAGGCGAGATAGACCAGGGCCAGCACGATGGTCGCGAGGACGTGCTTGCCGTCGGACTCGCCGGGGCGTTGGTCCGCAGAGGCGTTTGGGATTCGCTTCGCGGCCCGGACGCGGCCCTGGGCCCGTTCCGTGACTCGCTCGACTTCTGTGTGCGCGTTCGGCGCGCGGGCGGGCGCGTCATCGTTGTGCCGACGGCGATCGTCGAACACGCCCAGCTCGCGCTCCACGGCGCACACGATCCGAGTGCGATCTCGGAGGGCTCGGCCGATCGCTCGTACGGCGCCCGGCTACGCTCATGGCTCTATCTGCGCGCCGTGCACGCCCCCGGCGTCGCGTGGCTGCTTCTCCCGTTCTGGTATTTCCTGGCCGTCATTCCCCGCGCGCTGTGGCGCGTCGCCGTCAAACAGCCGGGCCAGGCGGTGGACGAGTTGTTCGCCCCATTCTGGCTCGCCTCGCGCGTCATGCGGATCGTCCTGGCCCGATACTCTCTGGGGCGCGTCACGCGCGTTCCGCGCCGCACGCTGAAACCGCTTCTCGCGACTCGCCGGAACATCCTTGGGGCCGATCGCGATCAGCGACTCGCACGCGCGGCGCAGCGCAGGTCGCAGCGGCGCGGCGACGAGCTTCAGTGGGCCGCGCGACTCTCGGAGCTCCGCCGTCAGCGCGCCGCGCTCACCGCCCTCGTGATCATGCTCATCGCCCTATCGGCAGTCACCCTGCGTGAGCCGTTGCGTGCGCTGCGGCAGCACGAACTGCTCGTGGGCGGTGCGCTGCTACCCGGCGTCGGTACCTGGGGGACATGGTGGAACGCCATCTCCTCGGGCTGGAACACGCAGTCACTGGGATCATCCGCTCCTGTCGACCCGCTGGTGGCAGGACTCGCCCCGGTACTGGTGCTCACCGGCGGAAGCCTGACGGCCGCTATCGCTCTGCTGATCTGCCTCACCATCGTCATCGGCGGAGTAGGTGCTTGGTACGCGGCCGGCCTGATCACGCGCTCGCTGGTAGCCAGGGCATGGGCTGTTCTGGCGTGGGTGGCGCAGCCAGCCTTTTTCGCCGGGTTGAGCGGCGGGCACCTGGGTGCACTGCTCGTCCACGCGACCCTGCCATGGTTCGCGCTGTCGCTCGCGCTCGCAGTCGGCGTCGTCCGCACTGATCCACTGCGGGATGAGGCCCTCGCCGGACGAACCCTCGGGCAATCGGGGCGGGGATCGCTGGTCGCAGTGGGCGCAGCGGGACTGTTCCTCGCGCTGCTGAGCGCGGCCGCACCCGTGCTCCTGCTGCCGCTCAGCGGGCTGGTGCTGATCGCGGGCGTCGCCGCCAGCAGGCGGGGAACCGCCGGCCGAGGAGGCTGGTGGCTCATCCCGCTTCCCGCATTTGCCCTCCTCGCCCCCCTGCTCGTGCGCGTGGTCGCGACCTGGGGCGCAGGCGGCTGGCGCATGCTCGTTGCGGACCCGGGGGGGCCATCCGTCTCGCTCGGAGGGCCCTGGTGGCGCGCTGCGTTCGGGGTCGAGCCGGGGCAGCGCACCCTGACGAGCTTCATGCAGTGGCCGCTGCCCGCCGCCGTGACAATCGCGATCCTGATGGTGGGGCTGGCCGTGGCGGGCCTGCTGCGAACCGGGATCCCAGCCCGCATCGCGCGGGCTGGTTGGCTGATTGGCGCCCTCGGGCTGACGATCGCGGCCGTGTCAAGCAATACCGCAGTCTCCGTCGCAGGTGGCACGCTCGCCACGGGGTGGTGGGGCGCGGGCGCGTCACTTGCGGTGCTGGGACTGACGGCCGCGGCCGTGTCCGCACTCAGCGGGCTGGGCACAGCGGCGTCCCGTCATTCCTTCGGCTGGCGCCAGGTGGGGGTTGGAGCGCTCGCCATCGCGATCGTCGTGCCCATGGGCGCGGCGCTCGTAAGCCAGGTTCGCGGCGTGCGGGACGGCTCGAGTATTGAGGCCGTGTCGCGGGCGCAGGTGCCCGCCGTCGCGCAGGCCATGCAGCGATCCGATCGCGCGGTTCGCGTGTTGGCGATTAGCGGCACGCCAAAACGGCTCGAGTATCGGCTCCTGCGGGGCGATTCCACGTTGATTACCGAATCGTCCGCCGTCGTGGGCGTCGCAAGCCTGCGGGGAGGCGACGATCCGCTCGCCCCGGTGGTCGGTGCGCTGGGCGGCTCATACGGTGCCGATGCGGTCGCGCAGCTCACGAGATTCGGTATCGGTGCGGTACTGCTCGAGAGCGCGAACGGCAAGAGCGCGACCATCGCCGATCGCATCGACAGCGCGGTGGGTATGCAGCGCATGACGCAGGGTAGGCGCAACATCGTATGGCGCGTGGTGAACTCCACGGACGGTGCCGATGTGTCGTGGGCGAGGCTCGCGACCGCGAATTCCGAAGAGACAGTGCTGGACCTGCCCGCCGAAGGGCTTTCCGTCGCGGCTGTCATTCCAGCCGGCCCGGCCGATCGCATCTTGGCGGTGGCTGAGCGAACGGCACCCGGATGGGTTGCCCGACTGAACGGCAGGGAACTCCCGCAGGTCCCGCGCGAGGATGGGCTGCTAGGGTTCGCGGTCGGCTCGGAAGCGGGAACCCTCACGCTGTCCTACGAACGGACGAGCAAGACCGCCTGGCTGGCCGTCCAGGGCAGCGTTTTCCTGATCTTCGCGCTACTGGCGCTGCCAATCAGGCGCAGAACGGGAGGCGACCGATGAGCAGGATCGGGCAGATCGCTAGTTCCGTTGCCGTGCTGGCTCTCGCGGGCGGCGCACTACTCATTCCGTCAGTGGCCGGGCCTGCTGCGCTGCCGGGCGATTCCGGGAACGTCGGCGCGAGCGACGTGCGCGTGACGCCCGCGCAGGTTGTCCTGTCCTGTCCGGCGCCGTTGACGGAGGCCATTCAGGACGAGTCCGCCGAGCCTTCCTCGGACGACCCGAGTTCGGCTCAGCAGTCCTTTACGCTCACCGAATCCCGTGCGGATGCGCTGACGGAGGCATCGGCGATCGATGCACGCGGCCAGGAGGCGAATGCGGCGGCGCCTCGGGCATCGCTTCGAGGTTCTGACCCGATAGCCGTGGTCGCGCAGGTGGCCGCGCCCGCCTGGCCGTCCGCGACGACGATCATCGGGGCGGTGCCGGATGCCTCCCCCGGGGCGCCCGGAGCCCGACCCGCCGGCGCCATCGCGCAATGGACTCCCAGCGGTGACCTTCGCGGACTGACCGCGGGCACGTGCGTTCCGCCGTCCCCCGATCAGTGGATCGTGGCGGGCAGCACCGAGCCCGGCAACGCGTCGGAGGTCGTCATCAACAATCCAGGCCTCACGGCGGTGACGGCCACGGTGTCGGTATACGGCTCGATCCTGGCCACCGAGGGCGAGAACACCGACGTGATCGCGATAGCGCCGGGAGCCACTCAGGTCGTGCCCCTCGGAGCGCTCGTCCCCGCCGAATCGCGAATCGTCGTGCATGTGGAGACCGACGGCGGCTACGTGACCGCATCGGTTGCGCAGAACTCCCTCGACGGACTCGTGCCGATCGGTATCGACCTCGCGCCCGCGGGCGATGGTCCTGGGAACGTGCAAGTACTGCCCGGTGTCGCCGTCGACGGCAGCGCGATCGGGGACGAGCGCGGTGCGCTGTTGCGGTTGCTCGCGACAGACGGCGACGCGAATGCCTCGGTGCGGCTCGTCACGGCGTCAGGAGTGCAGCCGTTGCGCGGCGCCCAGGAGGTGCCCCTGACGCGGGGGCAGGTCACCGATGTGTCGCTCGGCGATGTTCCGGCGGGCGAATACGCGATCGTGGTGGCCGCGGACGGGCCAGTCGTGGCCGGGGCGAAGTCGGTGCGACGTGGGGGCACGATCAGTTCCACGGAGGGAAGCCTGAGCGTCGATGTGGGGACCAGTGGTGACTTCGCATGGGTCCAGTCTCGGCGCGGCGACCAAGATGACGGGCGCATCGTGATCCCCGTGCCGAGCCAAGTATCCGGCACGCTGACGATCGTGCGCAGCCCGGCGGACGGAGAAGCACTGCTGGCGGCCATCGCGCGGGTTCCCATCGTGGGCGATACCGCACCGGAATCCGCCCCCGCCACGACGTCGGCTCGGATCACGGCCTACGACGCCGCCGGAACCGAACTCACCACCCGGCAGCTGGAGCTCGATCTCCTTAGCCCTGCCGCGATAGATCTCGCCTCCCTGGGCCCGGCAGGGAGCGTGGCTGCCATCACGATCGACGTGCCTGCCGCCGCGGGTGAGCGGTTCGACGTCGCCCTGGTCGCGGGCGCGCCACAGGTCGAGGGATCGATTGCCGTGCTGCAACCGGTGTCCAGCGCGGTCGAACCAGTGACAATTCCAGTGGTACGCGGGCCGCTGGGTTGAGGTGAAGCCAGCCGATCGAGGCATCGTGCGAGATCAAGGCGTCGCGCGAGTGGTCGCCCTGCCACTGCGCGCGACGCCGGGGCTATGCATGCGTGGCAGGCCGAGCGCGATGAGCGAGCCGCGAAGCCATGGCATGCCTACGGCTGCCAGCGATCACTTCCAGCGCAGGATTCGGACTGCCGAAGTGCTCACGGCCGCGGGAGTGTCATCGGCCGCCGGAGTGTGCTCAGCCGCGGGGGATTCCTCAGCCGCGGGAGTGTGCTCAGCCGCGGGGGATTCCTCAGCCGCCGGAGCGCTCGTCGTAGTCCGGGTCGATGTCCGACGGTGACTCACCCAGCAGTTGCGCCACCTGCTCGACGACGATCGCGTGAACGACCCGATCCAGGTCGTTCCGCCCCGGTGCGCGCATTTCGATTGGCCGCCGATACAGCACTATCCGGGCGGGATGACCAGCCTGCTCGGGGAACAGGCGCGCGAGCGGGACGCCGCGAGCTTCCCACGGCGCGGGGTCGGATGCGGGCACCTCTTCGACCGCGAATTCGGCGCCGTGCAATTGTTTCTCCCAGCGACGCTCGATCTGAGCCACGGTCGCAACCACGAGGTCATCGAACTGCTCAGCCCTGGTGCGGTAAGCGGGAACAGAGACCGGGATTAGGTCGCCACGGAGGCCTCGTCCCCGGCGATCCCGGCGAGACATTCCATGGATTGATGTCATACATCCATCGTAGTGCCCGGAAACTGAGCGCATTTCGGCGTGTGAGCGCGGAGGAAATAGTTCGCGGGAAGTAGCGTCTGAGTTGTGATTGTTACCCGGCCTTGCTCGAGGTCCGCATGTAGTCGACCCGCCGTCGCCACCCTCACGTACGTGTATGCGGATTCAACTGCGGTCCTGGGCCCTCTCGCCACGCAGGCGGAGCCGCACAGTTACGACCTGTGCGAGTTGCACGCGAAGCGCTTGACAGCTCCCCGCGGCTGGGAGATCGTCCACCTCGTTGCCCCAGAGGCCCGACCCGTTGTTGACGAGGAGTCCCTCATCCAGCCGGTGCCCCGCGCCACCCCGGACGATCTGACCAGCGTCGTGGATGCGGTCCTCGACCCGCCGCGGCCGCGGCACAAGGCTCCCGAACCCGCGGTTCAGGTGAGCGAGGTGTCGCGCCGGGGCCACCTGCGAATGCTCCGGGGTGAGAGTGTCTGACTCACCGCCACTCACATGCAGTGTGTGTGGTAGCCGCGACATCACGGTCATGCCGCTCACTGTTCCTGTCGAGCGCGAGTTCCTGTTCGTGTCCTGCCACGCCTGCGAAACCAACCGCTGGGTCGATGCGGAGGGCCGAGCCTTGACGCGCGAAGCCGTATTCGGGGATCCCCGGCCTCGTTCCTGACGTTTCCCGGGTGGGGACAGCGCGAAAACCCAGCGCCACGCCGCGCCAAATCTTGTGACTGATGTGACTATTGTTACGATTCGATATATGCGCGGGCCACTATCTCTAACGCTGTCCACGGTGCTCGCTGCTGGAATCCTCGCGGTTCCGGTTGCGGTGCTTCCTTCGCTGACGCAGGAAGTGAGCCCCGACCAGAGCACTATTGCGGTCAGCGGAATCGACGCCAGTGCGCTAGCCGAGCCGGGCGCACTCGACCCCGTCTCGGTGGTTCTCGATGGCACTCCCGGCAAGGGAAAACTGGCCGCCATCACGGGCCGCCTCGATACGCAGTCGTTCATGGTGACCGGCGTGACGTGGGACCTCACCGAGGATGCAGACGTTACGGACGTCGCCGCCCGAATCCGCGAGAACGGTACGTGGTCCGCCTGGACTCAGTTGCCGGTGAGCGACAATCCCGACGTCAACCTCGAGGGCGACGTGACTCCCCGGGGCGGGACGGAGCCTCTGACGAGCGTTGGCGCCGACGGTATCCAAGTCAGGATCTCCACCGCAGATGGCACCGTTCCGGCCGGAACCGAGATCGAGCTCATCGATCCCCACGTCACGGCCATGGATGCGCAGTTGACCAGCCCGGGCGGTTCGGTTGCCCAGGCCGCCGACAACCGCGACGTGCTCAAGCCCAAGGTCATCACCAGGAGCCAATGGGGCGCCAAGGAGTCGCTGGGGGGCGCCTGGAATGAAACGTCGAACGGCATCAAGTCGATCTACATCCATCACACGGCCGGTGCCAACAGTTACACGGCCGCCCAGGCACCCGCTCTCGTGCGCGGGATCTACTCGTATCACACGACCGGAATGCGTTGGGCAGATATTGGCTACCAGTTCCTCGTCGACAAGTACGGGAACATCTACCAGGGTCGTCGCAACGCCACCGTTGACACTCCGATCGGCGCGCAAACAGGGGGCTACAACACCAATACGATCGGCGTAAGCGCCCTGGGTAACTACCAGACGGTGAAGCCGACGGAACCTCTGCTCGAGGCTCTCGAGAGCGTCGTTGCCTGGAAGGCCTACGAGTACGGGCTCGACCCACTGGGCAGGACCAAGCTAACGACCGGCACGAGTTCGAAGAGCACCACTCGCGCCAGAGCGGGGACGACCGTTTCGGTGAATGTCATTCAGGGGCACCGCGACACGAACTTCACGGCATGCCCTGGTCAGTATCTCTACGCGCAGCTACCGGCCATCCGCACCTCCGTCTCCGACCGAATGAACGGCGCATCGATCGCGTACGGTTCGCTGATCGATAGCATCAAGCACCCGACCCGGATCGTGCCGGCCAACACGCAGGCCCCAGTGCAGTGGACGGCGGCGAGCACGTACCAGTGGAAGAAGGTCACCGGCGCGGTCTCCTACCAGGTCCTGACGCAATCGAGTTCGTCGTGGAAATCAGGTTCCCCCTCGAACCGGGCGTGGAATCTGTACAAGTCGACTAAGTCCACCAAGGTCAGCGTCAAGATCCCGGCGGGCGCGACACGCGTCATCGGGGTGAGAGCCGTGGATTCCGCCGGCCGGCGCGGTCCGATCAGGATCCTCGCCACGGCCAGCGGTCCCGTGCCGCGCACGCAATGGACGTTCAAGAAGTCCGCCTGGAAAACGAAGAAGAGTTCCGGCTACTGGTCGGGCGGCGCCCTGCGGACGTCGAAGAAGGGCGCAAAGATCTCGCTGAAGTCCGCGAAGTCGGTCAAGTACGTCGTGTTTCGGGCGCGGACGGGACCGGGTGCCGGCGCAGTCAAGGTCAAGGTCGGCAACGTCACCAAGACCGTCTCGTTCAAATCCAAGAAGGTCAACCCCTCTGCCGTGGTCAAGGTGACGCTCCCCAAGGTCGCCTCGGGTACCGTCACCGTGGCGACCCGCTCCGGCAAGGCGGTGTTCATCTCCGGCATCGGGCTGGGTCGTGCCGCGCGCAAGACGGTGCCGGCACGCAAGGCTGGACCGGCCGCTCCTCCGGTCACGGTTTCGACGGACGCGAGCGACGTGCTGGCCGCGACGCAGACCGTCACCTGGACGGCGCCCGCAGGAGCCTCAAGCTTCTACGTACTTACTCGTAAGGCACTGGCCGACGACGCGGGACTCGGTCCGTGGACCAAGACGGCCACCAAGAAACGATCGCTTACTGTCCCCGTCGCGGAGGGCGAATACGTCGAGGTCGCGGTACTCGCCAAGAAGGGCACGACTTGGAGCACCGCCGCCGCCGTTCCCATATTCAGCCGATCGATTGATTTCTCCGCGGTGACGCTGAATCGTGGTTGGTCGCTGCTCCTCGGTTCGCAGGTGTCGCCCCCGGCGATCAAGGCGCTGACGGCCGCGAGCAACAACGCCGTCATCACCCTGCCGAAGGTGGGTTCGGCGACCTCCGCGCAGATCCTCGCGGCGACGGGGCCGGATCAGGGAACACTCGTCATTGAGGATTCGGGTATCGCCGTCGCGACGCTCAACCTGTCCATTCTGCCCGCTAGCCAGGCGTCATTGATTCGTGTGCCATTCACCAAGACGGTCTCGGCGAAACTCAAGGTGCGGACCGTGGGCACGAATCCCATCACGATCTTCGGGATCGGGTTTACGCGCGCCTAGCGTCACTCGTCCCGCAATGCGGGCGAGGGCGAACTGCGCGCCTCCCGGAGCAGGCGCGTGATCGGGCCTGCCCGTCAGGGCCGAAGGACGCGAGAACGATCGTTTGTGCGTCGAGCGCCGCGTAGGAGACCCTTCCAGAAGCCCGTTCCCCACGCGACGTGCATCGTGGGCAGCACGGCCAGCGTGGCGATTCGATCAGCCAGGGAATGCGCCTCGCTGTCGCGTGCCGTGGCGACGAGGATGGTCATCAGGTAGACGAGGGCGGGGGACCACGCCGCCGCAAGCCACCACGGCTTGCCGGCCAGTCCTGGGGACAGCGCCGCGATACTGCTGACTACTATTCCCGCCAATACTGCGGCGACCAGGGCGGGCGGAGCGAAATAGCGTAGCGAGGTCGCGCGCGGATCGCGTCGCGCGAGCTCGCCGCGCCAGGCGCCGGTGGCGAAGAATTGCCGAGCGACAGCCCCGAGTGAGGCGCGGGGTCGGTAGATCACCTTGAGTTCGGGATCGAACCAGACCAAATACCCTGCGGAGCGGATGCGCAGATTGAGTTCCCAGTCTTCCCCGCGCAGAACGGATTCGTCGTACATCCCGACCTCGTCGAGCACGTCGCGGAGAAAGACACCCAGATAGGCCGATTCGCTGGGCCCCTCCTCGCCACCCGAGTGGAAGGACGGGCCGCCGAGGCCGAGTTTGCTGTTGTACGCGCGCGCGACGGCGCGCTGGACCACTGCGGTGCCGGTTGCCACCATGATGCCGCCGACGTTCGCGGCGCCGGTCCGCTCGAGCGTGGCGAGCGCCCTCGCCGCGTAGTCGGTGGGGATTTCGCAGTGTGCGTCAACGCGCACGATCACGGGGTACTTGGCGGCGCCGATCGCCGCGTTGAGTCCCGCAGGGATGTTGGCGCGGGGATTCCGCACGAGTCGTATTCGCCCGTCTGCCGCGTCGCTCAGACGCTGCGCCACCTCGTCCGTATCATCCGTGGAGGGGCCGAGGGCGAGGATCAACTCGCTTTCGCCGTCAACCTCCTGCTGCAGGATGGACGTGACGGCCTCGGTGAGGTAACGAGATTCGTTCAGGACGGGCATCACGAAACTCAGGCCGGTTTGCAGTGTATTCTCCCTTGTCCGAGCCCATCCGGGCGACATGGCGATGGCGCCGCTGCCAGGTATCGGTCTGATCGATCCTACAAGATCGTCATCGGAGGCGGCCGGTGACGTCGCGCGCCGGGTATCTCGGCGGCCCGGCGGTCTTGTAGGCTATTGACGATTCTGCGGATGGCAGCAGGATGGCACGATTCCGAGCGAGCAACCGAGCTCGTTCTCACCCAGACAGGACGGAACGAAGCTTGAATCGCGTTGAATCTCGGCGCGGGCGCTCGTCCGCGGCTCCCCCGGGGCAGGACCCCGACGGCGGGGAAGGGGCAATCCCCGACGAGAAGTTGACATCGGGCGACCTCGCGGCGCGCTATGGGCTGAAGCCGGTCGGAGTGCGCGCCGGGCTGGTGGAGTACGTCCGCGATCTCATCCGCTGGGCACCCTTCACTGTCGCCCTCGGTCTGGCGCAGGCCTCATCGCGCAACCGCGCCTCCTACCTCGGGCAGATCTGGAACTTCCTCAACCCGATCCTGAACTCGGCCGTGTACATCCTGGTATTCGGACTGTTGCTCGACACGAGCCGCGGTGTGACGAACGTCGTCGGCTTCATCGTCGTGGGCGTGTTCATGTACCGATCCTTTTCCGACGTCGTGACGGGGGCGGGCAAGTCGATCCGCAGGAGTAAGAGCCTGATCAAGTCCCTGCCGTTCCCGCGTGCCTCGATGCCGCTTTCGTCAACCGTTTCGGAGGCGGCGGTCCTCGGTCCCGAAGTGGTCGTGATGCTCGTCATCATCTGGCTTTCGGGATTCATTCCGCGGATGGCGACCGTCACCTGGTCGTGGCACATCATCCTGGTCATTCCCGGTCTGATGCTGCTCTATGCCTTCTCGCTGGGCTGCGGGCTGTTCGTCGCGCGACTTGTCGCATTCGTGCCGGATATCGCCAAACTGCTGCCGTTCGTGCTGCGGCTCGTGATGTACGGCTCGGGCGCCATCTTCCCGGTGTCGCACTACTTTACGGACGGCACGATCCAGGCGATTCTGACCTATCAGCCCGTTGCCGTCATGCTGACGATTATCCGTCAGGTGACGCTGAGCGAGCCGTCCATACCGTTCAATTGGACGATGTGGCTGTGGGCGCTGGGTTGGGCGATCGTGGCGCTCGCCGTTGGTCTGGTGTTTTTCTGGCGAGCAGAGGCGCGATATGGCAGAGAATGAGCGCCAGCAGCGCGTTCCTTCGGTGATCGTGGACGATGTCCATGTGACCTATCTGGTGATCGGCTCCAAGGGCGGGGCGGTCAGAGCCCGCAAGAACGATTCGCGATGGAAGCGGCTGCTGCGCAAGGGCGCCAAACTCTCTGGTGCGGGAAAGACCGAGATCCACGCGGTGAAGGGCGTCTCCTTCACTGCGTACGACGGTGAAGTCATCGGAATCCTCGGCACCAACGGCTCGGGCAAATCAACGCTTTTGCGGGCGATTTGCGGTCTTCAACCCGTGTCGCAGGGCAGGGTCTACATGAAGGGCAAGGCGTCGCTGATGGGTGTCGGCGCTGCGCTGATGAAGAATCTCACCGGCGAGCGCAACATTATGATGGGCTGCCTTGCCATGGGCATGTCGCCCAGGGAGGTTAGGGCCAAGTTCAAGGAGATCGTCCGCTTTTCGGAGATCGGGGACGCCGTCTATCTGCCGATGTCGACGTATTCGCACGGCATGGCGGCGCGCCTCAGATTTGCTATCTCAACGGCGATGACCCCGGATGTGCTCGTCATCGATGAAGCACTCGCTACGGGCGACGCAGCGTTCAAGCAGAAGAGTCGTCGACGCATCGCCGAGATTCAGGAAGCGGCGGGCACCATCTTCGTGGTCAGCCATTCGGCGCGCACCATTCAGTCGATGTGCACTCGTGCCATCTGGTTGGATCAGGGCGAGATCCGGATGGATGGACCCGCCGACGCGGTAGCCAAGGAATACCGGGCCCACATGACGACCATCAGGGCCGAACGGCGCCGCCGTCGCCGCGAGCGACGCGCCCGCCGACTGGCAGAAGAGGCACGGCTCGAGGCGGAGCAGCCGGGCACCTAGCCCCGCCTGCCCGATCGAGTTTCCCGGCGTGCTTCGCGGCTCATCCGGTAAAGTCGAATGGTTGCACCCCGCGCCGTGCGTGGTTGCGAACTCGTGGAATTGGAGCAGATTGAATGCAGGTAGCGATTCTGGCCGCCGGGATGGGAACCCGACTCGGTAAGCCCTTCCCCAAGTCACTGACCCCGTTGAGCGACGGCCGTTCGATCATGGCCCAGCAATTCGAGAACCTGCAGCAGGAGTTCACCGACCCGCAGATCTACGTCGTGGTCGGCTTCAAGCTCGAGATGATTCTCGAGGCGCATCCACGAGCACTGTTCGTCTACAACGAGGAATTCGATCGTACCAACACCTCCAAGTCCCTGCTTCGCCTGCTCCGGTCCTCGGGCCCGGGCGGTGTGCTGTGGCTCAACGGTGACGTGGTATTCCACCCCGCCGTGCTCGGTCGGCTGGCGCCATTTATCGATGCCGGCCAGTCCGTCGTCGCCGTGAATACGTCGGCGGTTGCGGAGGAAGAGGTGAAGTACACCGTCGACGGTGACGGATTCATCGACAAACTGTCCAAGCAGGTGCAGAACGCCCTCGGCGAGGCCGTGGGGATCAACTACGTGTCCGAGGCGGACAAGGCGGCGCTCATCCAGCGGCTCGACGAGGTGGACGACCAGGACTACTTCGAGCGCGGCATCGAACTCGCCATCGAGCAGGACGGCGCGAAGTTCCTGCCCGTGGACATCTCCGACCTCTATGCGGTCGAGGTCGATTTCGCCGAGGATCTGGAGCGCGCGAACGCGCAACTGTCCTGACAGTGAATGGGGCCAACCACCGCGCGAACGCCTGCGGATGGCACGTTTGGCGTGTAGCCCGCCCCGCGCTGGTCGCCGGGCGGGTGCAAGCCGTCAGTTGGTGGGCGTGATGCTGGTGAACCAGGAGGACGGCATGGAGCCGAGGCGCGAGCGCACGACGTCTGCCTTGGCTGTGTAGGTGGCCGTCTTGCCTGAAGTGGACGTTGCCCGGAGGGTCTTAGCCTGGCCGGACGCGTAGCGCTCGGTCACCTCGAGTTTTGCGACGTTCGGCAATCCGAACACCGAGGCGACCCGGCTCGCGGCGATCGTCCTGGTCCAGGAGGCCATGGCATTCCCCGGCGCGCGCAGACTCTGGGCGTCATCCACGGACTTCAGGTAGTCCACGGGCGTTGCCCACACGTCCTCGCTGTTGGCGGTCGCGCCACCGGAGGACGAGTAGTAGTAGGTGGCGATGGGGGCGTTCTTGTGCGTGAGGACCTGTGCTTGCGCGCCGGAGATCGTCGCGTCCACGGCGGCCTTCCAGATTGCCCCGTAGTTGGTGGTGCCGACCGTCTCGTTCTCCTTGTTCCAGCCCGTGTAGTTCTGGTCGCGGACGTCATCGACGAGGTGGCAGTTGCACTTGGCCTTGAGCTTTCCCTGAGGCTTAGCGGCCGTGACCCTCATGCGGACGAGGGCGTAACTCCGGGCCGTGATCGCCTGAGCGGACAGTGCCGCTGCGCCCTGGTTCTTGGCGGAGCCCCAACTCGATGGCATTTCCGCGATGCCGTAGAGGTACTCGTTCAGGGGCAGGTCGTTGACGATGTTGAGGCGCTTGTCGATCGCGGACACTTTGAGAACCCCGTGCCGGTAGGTGCCGTTCGCGCCGGTGATCTTCGCAACGGCCGCAGTTCCGGCACCAGGGAACTCGTCGGTACCCGACCACTGGAGGATCATCCCGTCCGCGGTCCAGGACAACGGCGTCAGGCTCGATCCCGTGACGTCGGCCTTGACCCGGCTACCGGAGATCGAGAGCTTGAGCTTCATTCCCTTGGTGGCGATCCCGGATGAGGGGAAGATGACGTTCCCCTCGGGATCCACCACCCGCCAGCGGCCTCGGTCCACGGAGAAGGTCGTGGTGTTGGCGCTGTCAGCGTAGCCGCTGAACGAGTATGGCTCCGGCCCGAACACCTGCACGCCGATGCGGGCGGGCACGGCGATGGTCTGCACCTTTGCGCCCGTATAGTACGCCCGCAGGATCGTGGCGGCGCTATCGCCCTCGCGCGCCCGCTCGTACGCGCCGAACTGGGACATGCCGACGCCGTGGCCGAATCCGGATCCGTTGATCGTGAACGCGCGCGCCGCGGTGAGTTTGCTCGGGGCCGCCACCGAGGCCTTGACCTTGATCGTGATCGACTTCGAGTAGGAACTGCCCTGCTTGATCCGGTACTTCGAAGTCTTGGCCGGCTTAACCTTGATGCTCGCCTTGCCCTTGGCGATCGTTGCCTTAACCGAGGTGTTCTTCCACTTGCCGCCGTCGTACTTCTGCAGCCGAACGGACGCCTTCGTGACGGGCTTGCCCTTCTTCTTGAACACGACCTTTATGGTGGCTTTGGCCCCACGGGTGATAGTTGTCTTGGGTGCCGTGGCCTGGAGGGTCACCTTCGCGGGCTGGACAGCGTGGGAGGCGGGCGCTGCGGATACGCCGAGCGCTCCGATCAGCGCGAGGATGGCGGCGAAGGCCGAGAACCTGTGTCGGGATTCGACATAGGCGCGCGTGAGCGCCCGGTTCGCTGGGCGCGGCGGTTTAGTCACATGAGTCACATTAGTCACAGGTGCCACGCTTGTCGACTACGGTACGGGGCATCCCCCCCGCAACCAATCGCGCGCCGTCACGGGCGAGCGGTGCGCGCCAGCGTTAGCCTAAGCCGGCTAGCCCAGCGAGTCGCGCACACCGAAGGGCAGGCGCGTCAGCATGGCGTGTCGCGCGGCGGCGACGTTCTGCGAGCGAATGGCTGCCGCCAGATCCCGATCGCGGCGTTCGGCGAGCACCGCGGCGATAAACGCCTCCGGATGGGTCCCCGGCGGTGGCCCGGGCGCGACCGAGGGTTCGAGCATCCCGGCGATCTGATTCCCGAGTGCCGCCCTTGGGCCAGGAGCGAGCTTGTGGGCCCGCTCAAGGAACTGGCGCGCGACGAGCGCCCGTCTCGGGTCCAGTTGCCGCAGGTCCGCATGCCGCGCCCATGGCGCCAGGTCCGCGGGCATGACGAGGGGTGACGTCTTGATCGTCCCTCCTCGCACGCGAATGGCGTAGGTGCCAGCGAGTAGATCGCCTAGGCGCTTGCCCTTGTTGTTGAAGAAGGACACCGCTATGGCGATCGCGCCCGACGTCATCCATATCTCAAAGACGGCGACCAGTGCGCGGATGAGCGCGTGCCGGAACCTAATCGGGCCGCCGTCGTCGCGGACGATGCGGATGCCCATGGCGAGCCGGCCCAGCGACCGGCCGCGCGTGAACGTCTCGACGATGGTGGGAAGCGCGACGAACGCGCCCACGAAGGTCAGGATCTGCGCGACCGCGACGGTGTCCTCGTCCAACCCGCCGGGCAGCAGCCTGTCGAGTGCGGCCAGGCCCGTCATCAACGCCCACAGGGCCAAGAGAACGGCGAGTGCGTCGATGATTCCGGAGAGCAGCCTGACGGCGAAGGCGACCGGCCTGGTGTCGGCGACGACGCCCTCGGACAGCACCGTTCCCTCGAGGAGGGCGAGTTCTACGTCCTCCACCCGGGACTGCTGGATAGCCATGCCCGCATCTTCCCACAGGAATCCAGCGAAGGCCGGTAGGAGTGTGTCAAGGTAGAGCCGTGGACCTGGACGCATTCATCGTGGTGAGCCGCCCGCGCTGGGAGCGACTCGATGCGCTCATCAAGCGCCGTCGGCTGAGCGGGCGCGAGGCGGACGAGCTGGTCCAGTTGTATCAACAGGCTGCCACTGACCTGTCGGTGGTTCGCTCCACGGCCGCGGATCCCGTACTCATCTCGCGCTTGTCGGAGTTGCTGCTACGGGCTCGGGCGCACATCGCCGGGGCCCGAGAGAACACGTGGGAGTCTGTGATCCGCTTCTTCGTGGCGTCCCTGCCAGCGGCGCTGTATCGCGTTCGCTGGTGGACGGCCGCGGTCGCCATCGGTGTGATCGCTGTCGCCACGGTGACGGCGATCTGGGTGGCCACGACGCCCGAGGGTCTCGCGAGCATGGGTTCGCCAGAGGTCCGCGAACAGTACGTCTACCACGCCTTCGCGGAATACTACGACCCGGGACTCGGCTTCGCCTCACGCGTGTGGAGCAATAACGCATGGATAGCGGCGCAGTGTGTCGCCCTCGGCATCACGGGTCTGTGGCCCGCGTACGCGCTGCTGCAGAATGCTATCAACGTCGGCGCAGTCGCCGGGCTCATGGGCGCATACGGCGAACTCGATACCTTCTTCGCGCTGATTCTGCCGCACGGCATGCTCGAACTCACGTCGATCTTCATCGCTGGCGGCGCCGGACTCAAACTTTTCTGGACGTGGATCGATCCCGGCCGACGACCGCGCGCCGTCGCGCTCGCGCAGGAGGGGCGGGCCCTGTTCACCGTGGCTATCGGTCTCGTTCTCACGCTGCTCTTGTCAGGCGTCGTGGAGGGGTTCGTCACCGGGTCCGGCCTGCCGACGTGGGCCAAGATGACGATTGGCGCCGCGGCGCTCGCTCTCGTGATCGCCTACGCGGGAGTCTTCGGCCGGCGGGCAGTGAGGCGCGGCCACTCCGGAGACCTAACGCAGGACGATGCGGGATACGAGTTGCAGTACGCCTGACGCCCGCCCAGGGAGCAAATCAGAGCTGGCCTGAGGACTTCAGTTCGAGGTAGCGGTCTGCGAGGCGGGGCGCGAGCTGTTCGCCTGGCGCATCGATAACGCTGACTCCCAGGCGGCCCAGTTCGGCGCTGATCGCCGCTCGGTCGAGTTCGGAGCGCAGGAAGGCCGCCAGTTCGAACGCGTCGGCCGGGGGCTCGTCCGCGCCCGAGGGCGCCGCATCGCCGCGGGGCACCGCGTCAGTCGCCGCCGCGCTGTGCCACGGGCCGCCGTCGCTGGTGGCCGCCGACGCGAGGACGACGCGATGCCGCTGAGTGAGGGCGGGCAGAACCGGAAGCAGGCCCGCCTCGATCGCGGCGGTCTCCAACCCGGTCACCAGGACGATGAGCGAGGGCTGGCGGTGATGCGTCTGCACCCAGCGCGCGATCGTCTCCCAACCGGTTTCGACGAGCATCGGCTCGACGCCGGCGAGTCCGTCAGCAACCGAAGCGAGAGCGCTGTCGGCTTTCGAGGTGGCGGTCACCCCCAGCAGGTCGCGGTCGAACGCGACGACGTCCACGCGGTCGCCGGCGTGTGAGGCCAGCGCCGTGAGCAGCAGTGTCGCCTCGATCCCCGCGTCGAGGCGCGTGCCGCCCTCGACGCGGACCGCGCTGGTTCGTCCGGCATCGACGATCAACAGCACCCGGCGGTCGCGTTCGGGGCGCCACGTGCGCACCACGACCTCCGATCGCCGTGCCGTCGCGCGCCAGTCGATGGAGCGGACATCGTCGCCGATGACGTATTCGCGCAACGAGTCGAACTCGGTGCCCTCGCCGCGCACCTGCACGGCGGAACGGCCGTCCATCTCGCGCAAGCGTGCGAGACGGCTCGGCAGATGACGCCGCGACGTGAAGGCGGGTAGTACTCGCAGCGCCTGCTCGCGCGGGAAAGTTCGCGCACGCCCAGCGAGCCCGAGGGGTCCGTAAGTGCGAACCGCGATGGGACCGGCCGGCAGGTCGCCGCGACGTGACGGTAGCAGAGGAGTCGACACGCGGGTACCGTCGCCCGCGCGGAGCCTGATCCGATGGATGTTCTCGACTGCTCCCGCGGACGGTACCCACAGATCGCGCACCTTCGCCCGCGCTGTCCGCTTGGCGAGGTTGCGCACGGTGAGCATGCTGCTCGATGGTTGACCCAGGCGCGCCGTTGCAGGAGGGGCCCCCTGAATGCGTAGCCGCTTGGGGGAGACCGCCACGGTGGCATCGATCGCGGCGACCAGAGCGACGCCGAGAGTCCACAGCCACACGACGGATGCAGACTGCCAGATCAAGGCAGGCACCACGCCCGCGACCTGGAGCAGAACGAGCCGTCCGGTGACGATCATGGCCACTTCCTTCCGAGCGAGCCGGGGGTCATCGGGGGACGGGGATGGCACCGAGCACGGTATTCAGCACCGATGCGACGGTCACGCCCTCCATGGCCGATTCCGGACGGAGGGCAACGCGATGAGCGAGCGTGGGGTGGACGAGCGCTTTGACGTCGTCCGGCGTCACGAATTCGCGACCGGACAGCCAGGCCCACGCGCGTGCCGTAGCGAGAAGCGCCGTCGCGCCGCGCGGAGACACTCCGAGGGAGAGCGATGGCGAGTTCCGCGTAGCGCGGCAGATGTCGACGATGTAGCCCAGGACGTCGGGGTGAACCGCGACGTGGGCGACCTGATCGCGAGCCGCGGCGAGATCGGCCGCGCCTGCGACCGCGGACAAGCCCGCCCCCTGCAGATCGCGCGGGTTGAAACCGGCGGCGTGGCGGGCAAGGATCTCAGTCTCGATCGCCCGCTCGGGCAGCGGTAGCGTCACCTTGAGCAGGAAGCGGTCGAGTTGCGCCTCGGGGAGCGCATAGGTGCCCTCGTACTCGATGGGGTTCTGCGTCGCGATCACCACGAACGGGTCGGGGAGCGGCCGCGCCTGCCCATCGACGGTGACCTGGCGCTCCTCCATGGCCTCGAGCAGGGCGGACTGCGTCTTGGGTGGGGTGCGGTTGATCTCGTCGGCGAGAAGTAGGTTTGTGAACACGGGCCCCGGCCGGAACGAGAACTCGGCGGTTCGAGCGTCGTAGATCAGCGAACCGGTGACGTCACCGGGCATCAGGTCCGGCGTGAACTGGATTCTCTTGGTCTCCAGAGACAAGCTCTGGGCGAGCGAGCGCACCAGCAGCGTCTTGGCGACCCCGGGGACCCCTTCGAGCAGCACGTGCCCGCGGCACAGCAGCCCGATGAGCAGCGTCGTCACGGCGCTGTCCTGCCCCACTACCGCCTTTGCCACCTCGTGACGAACGGCGGCCAGGCGCTCGCGGACCTGGGATTCTTGGATGCTCATGCTGGATTGACCTCTCTGCGCAAGCTGTTGAGTTGGATTGAAAGTGCGGTTAGTTCGGCGGACGAGCGCGGATCTGGCCCGTATAGCAGGTGATCGATCTCGTGGGCGTCGCGCCGGGTCGCGACTGCGATGGCCGGCACCACGGTGTCGCGCTGCGCCGTGGGTGGAATGCCGAGCCGGCGGGCGATGTCGGTGACTGCTCCCGCGCGAATCAGCGCCGCCGCGTGGGGATAGTCTCGCGCTCTGCGGTAGAGCCGCGTTCGACCGTGGACTAGCTCGCTCGGGCTCACGACGACCGGCAGTCGCTCCGGAATCACCCGGCCGAATCGAGGGCCGCGACTCCACATGGCGAATGCCACGGCGAGCAGCAGTGCCAGCCCCGCCGGACCGATCCATTGAGGGGCTGTTGCAGAACCGCCCGAATCTGGACCATCGACCATCGATGTCCAGTCGGGAATGAGCCACACGAGGCGGGGGTGAGCGCCGAGGACGCGAAGTCCGAGAGCGGCATTGCCGTAGTCGGCGAGGTGCTCGTTCGTGAACGGCTCCGAAGCGGCGAGGACGGTCGTGTCCCCGGATCGCGCCATGGCGCCGATTCCACCGACGCCGAAGCAGATCTGGGCAGCGGCTTCGCCGTCGGTGCGGTATCCGAACCCGACGGGCCCGATCTCCTCGGCGGCCATGGCATCCGGATCATCGCATCGTGCCGAGACTGGACCTGCGCCACCCGGCAGCGCATCCGCGTCAAGGTGTGGCGCGAATGCCTTCAGCAGATCCTCCTGCGGCTCGATAAGAACTGTTGAGGTGGCCTTTCCCCGTAGCGAGCGGGACTGTTCCGAGGAGATCCCGTAGTCGGCGGCGATGAGCAGGGTCGACTCCCGCGTACTCGCTCCGAGTTCGGCGATGGCCTCATCTCCGGTTGTCGCGAACGTCACGGAGACACCCTGCCTCCCCAGAATCTGCGCGAGGGCTCGCGCACCTGCCGGGTCGGGGTTGTCTGGTGCGAACGGGGTGGCTGAGGTGCGCGGCTGCACGATGGCGATGAGGACCGCGCACACGCCGACCACGATCGCGACGGTCACCCACGCGATGGCGGCGCGGCGCCGGGGCCGGGCCGGAATTCGGTTCCGACGCGCGCGTGCCCGGCGCTCCTTGCCGCGAGGGCGCAGTTCGTCACTCACGGCGCTCTCGGGGGGTTGTGCAAGCGCTGGGGCGGGTGCGGTCATCGGACGGCCCCTCCGTCGGGTGGCTCGCCGATTCCGGGCTCGGCGGTGGCCAGGACGAGGTCGTCATCGATGTGCTCGGCGCGCGTGCGGGCCAGGTGCGAGCAGAACTCGAGCGCCGCGCGCGCCTCGCCGGCGGACACGTCCTGGTCGTTGTAGGCGACCGCATCGAAGGTCTGCGCGCTGAGGATGAGTTGGTCCGTTAGGTGCGGGAAGGCCCGGGTGAGGCTGCCGGCCGCCTCGTGCGCGGTCAGGCCGGGCAGGGGCGAGATGAGCAGGCGCTCGATCCCGTCCTGCGTCATTGCTCGAAAGGAGAGAATCAGCGCGCGCTGGTAATCGGCCGCGCGGTACGCCGTATCTGCGTGAGCCCGGAGTTCGCGGGCGCTCGCCGTCTGGTCCGTGAGCGAGAGTGAGGCATCATCGATGTGACGGGCGCGGCGCATCGGCCCCATGACCACGATCAATACGACAGCCACGGCGATGACGACGGCGATGATGATCCAGAGGCCGGTCTGGCCCCCGGCCGCGGAATCCGACAGCCGATCGAAGAACCCGGTGATCTTGTCCATCAGCCACGCGATCGGGTCTCGGTGCGGATGGTAGATCGGCTGACTGAGCTCGTCGCGGGCCCACGTGCGGCCGGTGGGCGCATCGGGCTGAACCGCGGCTACCAGGTTCACCGGGACGCGGCCTTCGCGGCAAGGGTCACGTCCAGTCCTTCGCGCCGCATCCGCGCGTCGATGTAGAGCAGGGCGATCACGCCTGCGGAGAAGGCAACCGAGATGCCCGCGCCAAGGATGTTCGCGAGCGTCAGGAGCAGGATGAGGAACGGGGCGCTACCGGTCGCCAACCCGACTAAGGTACCGACGACTGCAAGTGGTATCGCCACCACGTTCTGGACGATTCCGCTGACCAGGTAGGCGAGGATCTCAATGCCCAGCACGCGCCAGAACAGTGGCTTCGTGAGTTGCCAGGAACGACGCAGTGAACTGAACACGCCCTCGGATTCGAGGATCAGGACCGCGGGGGAGAAACTCAGGAGCACGGTAGCGGCGATGAGAGCGAGCACCGCTGCGATTCCGAGCAGGATGCCCAGTACCACCGCGAGACCGACATTTGCCTGCGCGGCAAGGACCGTCGCGCCGACGGGAACCGCGATGATACCGGCGGAGATGAGCGAGGTGACGATTGCGAGGCCGAACAGGGCCCAGATTCGAGGCCGGACTTGACGCCAGATTTCGGCGGCGGTGGGCTTGATGCCGAGGACGAGTTGACCGAACGCGAACACGAGGGTGCCGCTCACGATGATCGTGGCTAGCGCGAGGCCGATCGTGCCGAAGGAGATGATGCCCTGCTGCTCGAAGTAGTTCATCGAGCCGATCGTGGTCTCGGCATCGTCGAGTGTGTCCGCGAAGCGGCCGAATCGGGCACTTATCCAGGGCATGAGGACGACGCCGATGGCGGTCGAGATAGTCATGCAGATCGTGACGATCGCCAGCGTGAGCCCGAGGGTGACCTTGAAGTTCCGGCGCACGCCGTTGATGGCACCGTCGAAGATCTCGCCCAGGGATAGCGGCCGCAGTGGAATAATGCCGGGCTTGAGTCCGAGCATTGACGGAGGTACGTAACCCGGTCCGGCGTTCGGATCGATGGCGCCGTACTGGGGCTGGCCGTAGCTGGGGGCGCCGTACTGGGGCTGGCCGTAGCTGGGGGTGCCGTACTGGGGCTGGCCGTAGCTGGGGGTGCCGTACTGGGGCTGGCCGTAGCTGGGGGTGCCGTACTGCGGCTGGCCATAGCCGGGGGTGCCGTACTGCGGCTGTCCGTACTGTGGTTGGCCGTAGCCGGGGGCGCCGTATTGCGGCTGTCCGGATCCCGTCTCGGGCACTCCGCCTGCGCCCGGCGCGACGAAATCAGCCGTAGGCCCTGCGGGGTTCGTTCCCTGCTGGGCGGATTCGTCCTCGGGCGTGAATCCGGGGGTCGTCATCTCGGTAATTCTCCCTGGTCCTAGGCGGCTACCTGCGTCCAGCCTAATGGTGCCACGCGATTCCAGACGCTGCTCTCAGGCGGCGGGCACGTCCAAGCACAACGGAGAAATGGCAAACTGGGATCCATGACGTCTCGCATTCTCGTTGTCGATGATGACGCAGCCCTCGCTGAAATGATCGGTATCGTCCTGCGCTCCGAGGGATTCGAGCCTGTCCTCACCGGCGACGGGGAGCAGGCGGTGGCGCTCGCCAGGAGCGAGTCGCCCGATCTCGTCCTGCTGGATGTCATGCTGCCGGGGCTGGACGGCGTGAGCGTCTGCCGCGAAATCCGCCTCGAATCGGATGTGCCGATCATCATGCTCACGGCGAAGTCGGACACGGTCGACGTCGTCGCCGGACTCGAGGCCGGGGCCGACGACTACGTTTCCAAGCCGTTCAAGCCGAAGGAACTGATCGCCCGCATCCGCACGCGCCTACGCCGTCGGGACGAGCTCGCGGCACAGGCCATCAACGTCGCCGATCTCACGATCGATGTCACGGGGCACAAGGTCGCGCGCGGCGACCAGGAGATCCAACTGACCCCGCTCGAATTCGACCTCCTCGTCGCGCTCGCGCGCAAGCCGTGGCAGGTATTCACCCGGGAGCAACTGCTCGAGCAGGTGTGGGGTTACCGGCATTCCGCCGACACGCGGCTGGTCAACGTTCACGTCCAGCGGCTTCGCTCCAAGGTCGAGCACGACCCCGAGAATCCCCAGGTGGTGCTCACCGTCCGAGGCGTCGGGTACCGCGCTGGCGCGAACGCCTGATCCGATGCGGCAGCGCGGCGCCGGTGGGGATGAACGGGACGTGCGCGACCGTGCGCGCATCCCGGTGCTGCGCCGTTTCCTAGCCTCGTGGCGTTCCTCGCTCCAGGCCAAAGTGCTCGCGTCCGTGCTGGCGATGACCCTGATCTCCCTGGCGGTTGTGACGGCGCTGATGTCCAGCACCATCCGGGACGGAATCGTCAACCAGCGGCGCCAGTCGGTCCTGACGGAGAGCGCGCGCTCTATCACCGGCGTGCGGGCGCTGCTGAACTCGTCCGCCGCCTCGAACAGCACGCAGATCCAGCAGTTGCTCCAGGACACGATCGGAACCCTGCAATCCGGCGCGGGCGGGCAGCGCGACGTTTTCCTATGGCGCATGCGGGAGCAACCGACGCCGCAGATCACCGTCAACGACGTCTCCAGTGATCCCGACCTGGGCGGGCTTATCACTCCCGAACTGCGGGCCGCGGTGGCTCGTGATGCCGAATCGGCGCACTGGCAGTCGATCGCCATCGCCGACGGCGATTCGATGCTGCCGGGCATGGTGGTCGGCGCCGCGATCGAGGTTCCGGTCGCCGGCACTTTCGAGCTGTACCTCATGTATTCGCTCGATGCGGAGCAGCGCACGCTCACCTTCATCCAGCGCGTCCTTATCGTCTCGATCGCCGCGCTCACGGGGGTGCTCGTCCTGATCACCTGGCTGGTAACTCGGCAGGTGGTTCGCCCCATCGTCGCGGTGTCCTCCGCGGCGGAGCGCATCGCGGACGGCCACCTGGACGAGCGCCTGCCGGTACGGGGATCCGACGAGGTGGCCGCACTCGAATCCTCGTTCAACGCGATGGCCGCGAGCCTGCAGGATCAGATCGAGCGGCTCGCGCACCTCTCGGCACTGCAGCGGCGATTCGTCTCGGACGTCTCGCACGAACTGCGAACGCCGCTGACGACCGTGCGCATGGCCGTCGACCTCCTGCACGACGAACGCGACGAATTCCCGCGGGCGACGCGCCGTTCGGTTGAGCTCCTCAAGGATCAGATAGACAGGTTCGAATCGCTACTCACCGACCTGCTGGAGATCAGCCGATTCGATGCCGGCGCCGCCCACCTCGACGTGGATGCGCGAGACGTTGCCTCGATGGTTCGTGGGATCATCGAGGGAATGATGCCGCTCGCGGACAACGAGGGGGTCGTCATCGAGTTGAAGACGCCGCTCGACAGGGTCGTATGCGAACTCGACACCGTCCGGTTTGAGCGCATCATCCGCAACCTGCTCGCCAATGCGATCGAGCACGCCGAGGGCAAGCCCGTCGAGGTTGAGATCGCGCAGACCACCTCCGCGATAGCGGTGCGGGTTCGAGATCACGGCGTCGGGCTGAGCGAATCGGACCTGACTCACGTTTTCGACAGATTCTGGCGCGGCGATCCGGCCCGAGCCCGCACCACGGGCGGGACGGGGCTGGGGCTGTCCATCTCCCTCGAAGACGCATTGCTCCACAACGGCCGACTCGAGGTCGCCGGTGCACCGGGTGAAGGGGCGACGTTCCTGCTGACGCTGCCCAAGAACTCGGCCACCCCCATCCTCGATGCGCCGCTACTAGTCCGCGATCCGGCCCCCGAGCCACTGCGCTACGACACGATCATCTCCCTCGAGGACGTCGTGATCCCGCACGACGACGTCCAACCCCAAGGCGGCAACGAATGACACTGCCGATCTCCCACCCGACCCGGCCACGCGCGGCGGCGGCCTCGTCCATCATCGACACGGCGCGCACCGCGCGTCGAGCGGCAGCCGCGCTGCTCATCGGGTTGTTGCTCCTCGGCGGCTGCGCCTCGATACCCACATCCGGCCCCGTGCGCGCGCAGGCGCTGCCCGACACGGATCCCGAGACGATCTTCGTCGAGGCCGAAGGGCCGACCGTGGGGGCCTCGGCGATCGAGATCACGCAGGGTTTCATCCGCGCTCAGGCGGCGGGCGTCAACGACGACTTCCGGGTCGCACGCGAGTTCCTCACCGACGCTCGGGCCGCCGAATGGAACCCTCACGTGGGCACGACTGTGTACCTCGGCGAACCGGCCCTCGTGGCGACCGGCGCAGACAGCGCCGCGGTCGAGCAGGACGACGACTATTCTGCCGACTTCGTGGACGTCGGCGGCCCCGTGAGCCTGGCCGCCCGGGTCGATGAGAACGGTGCGCTGACCGAGGCGTCCGCGGGAGCCGAGCAGGTCGTGATGTTCCGGCTCATGCGGCAGGACGGGGAATGGCGGATATCGCAGGTGCCTGACGGGACCCTCGTGTCGCAGCCGAACTTCACCACGACATACCGCCGGATCGCCCTGGAATTCCTGTCCGCCGACGAGCGCTACCTCGTGCCCGACGTGAGGTGGTACCCCGTGCAGAACCTGGCGGCCCACGCCACCGAGGGACTGCTCGCGGGGCCCAGCACCTGGCTTCGCGACGCCGTGCACACCGCTGTTCCCGATCGCACGACGCTCACGGTCGCGGGCACTGTGCACGTGTCCTCGGACGGCGTGGCGGTGGTGGATCTCTCCTCGCAGGTCCTCAACGTGAACACCGAGCAGCGCTCGGTGCTGATGGCGCAACTCAGCGCCGTGCTGATGCAGGTTCCGCAGGTGCGCTCGGTGCGCCTCCTCGCGGCCGGAGCCGACATCACGCAGACACCCGCGATGCTGGCTCGCGGACCCTCGACGGCCTCCGAGGTCACCGCAGTGGTCAACGGCCGGCTTGGGCTGGTTACTGGCGGCGATTTCACCGCGGACGAGCACTTCGAACCTCTCGGCGGTGGACAGGTTACGGCGGTCGCCGTGGAACCGGCCGATGACGATGCGCTACCCCTGCTTACTGTCGTGCGCAGGGGACACTCCGACATTGTTCAGGCACCGGCCGCGGGCAAACCGGCCGCGAACTCTGTTCCGCTGCTCAGCGGGAACGACGTGAGCGAGCCGAGCGTCGATCGGTACGGCTGGGTGTGGTCGTCCGTCGACGGGCGGATCGCGGTGGCCAGCACGGACGGGCGCGAGGAACCGATCGCCGAGTGGCTCGCCGCCAGGCGTGTCACGCAGGTTCGCGCAACTCACGACGGCTCGCGCGTGGCCATCGTCTCGACCGGCACGGGGGACGATCGAGAGCCGGTGCTGGAGGTCGCATCCGTGGTCCGTGACGATCGCGGCGCGCCCACGCAACTGACTCAGGGGATAGTGGTCGGCGGTTCCCTCGCCGACGTCAGCGGGATCGTATGGATCGGCGAGAGCACGCTCGCGGTGCTCGCGAAGAGCTCCACGGCGCCAGATCGCGGCGTATACACCGTGCCACTGGGCGATTGGAGCCAGCCCCAGCCCGCAATCGACAATCCCATCGCCCTCGCGGGCTCCTGGGACGTGCGCTCGCTGTTCGTGCTCAAAGAGGACGGCTCGCTCGTGGCACGAAGCGCCACCGGCGCCAGTTGGACCAGCGTGCTGACGGGTGTGGCGGCCGTCGCCTACCCGGGCTGAGGTCCGTGCTCGCGTCGGTGGGGCGAGCGTTGCGGATTCGTGCGGCGAGCGGGCGCACGGTTGCCTTCGTCTCGGAAGGGGCCCGGGGAAGTTTTTCACAAGGGTGATCCCGAGTGGCGCTACCCGCCATCACGCGCGTCATATGGTCATGTGGCACACCGCGCTCGGGAACACTCGCAACCCCCTGTGATCCGCCGCGCCCTGGCTGAGCTGGCGCGGCTGGTGGTGCCCATACGGTGCGCCGGATGCGGCAGGTACGACGACCCCTGGTGCGCAGAGTGCCGCAGCGACTGGCAGGCGCGCGGGTTCCGGTGCGAGCATCTGGCGGGGAGGCTGGACCAGCTCGACGGAAAAACGGTACTTCCGGTGTGGGCGATCGTGCCATACGAGGGCCCTCATCGCCGCGCCATTGTCGCCGCAAAGGACGGCGGGAGGCGGGATCTCCACGCCCGATTCGCCCGATCTGCCTCGGCTCTCGCCCTCGCTCACACCAAGCAGATTCTAGCTCCGGGGCGAGGCGGACGAATCGCTGTGGTGCCGGTCCCGTCGTCGGCCACCGCGGTTCGCGCCAGGGGCGCGAACCTCACGGCGACGATCGCCCATGGCGTCGCGACCGCCCTCGGGGCGAGGTATCTCGACTGCCTCGTGGCGCGGTCGGTCAAGCGGGACCAGGTCGGTCTCGGACAGGCAGGCCGGTCGCTCAATGCGGCGCGCTCGGTGCGGATCTCCCGGCTACGCCCACCCCGAGGACCGGCCAGGGTCGTGCTCGTGGACGACATCGTGACGTCGGGAGCGACGCTTCGCGCCTGCGCTCGCGTGCTCTCGCGAGCAGGATTCGAGGTGGTCGCCGCGCTCACGCTTGCCTCGACTCGACCACCTGGGACATTGGTTACTGCGATGTCCAGGGAATCGGGCTAGTGTTGGAGACCAAGCGCAGCGAAGCGCGGATCCCAGGCCGAAATCGGTCGGGGATGGCCGACCGAACGGAGGTGGTTCGTCAGTCTGACCGTCAAGGCAGCAGAACACCTGAGGGTGTCGAATTTCGAGCAGGTTCCGGAAAGTCGCGCAGGGCGCGTCAGGTTCATTCGGAGGTCAAAATGGAAATCGTCGTCGTTGGTCGCCACACGGAAGTCGCGGAGAGGTTCCGCCGGCACGTTGAGGACAAACTCGCCAAGGTAAGCCAACTGGCACCCGGGGTGCAGCGAATCGACGTGGAGGTAACGCACGAGAAGAACCCCCGCTTGGCAGACGTGGCAGAGAAGGTCGAGCTGACGGTCCGGGCCAAGGGCCCAGTTGTGCGTGCCGAGGCCGCTGCGGACGACAGGTACGGAGCGCTCGACCTCGCCCTGGACAAACTGAACGAGCGGCTGCGCCGCGCGCACGACCGTCGCACCCGCACAAAGCGACGCGGAGACGCACTGAACGCTGCGGTCCCGGTCGCCGTCGAGGACACGGCGCCCCAGCAGCCCGCGGTCGAGCAGGACGACGACTCAGATCTCATCCCGCACGCCCTTGGCGAGGCGGTCGAGTTCCACATCTCCGGATCACCCGTCGTGATCCGAAACAAGCTTCACCAGGGCGCGCCGATGAATGCCGAGGAGGCTATCGACGAGATGGAACTGGTTGGCCACGACTTCTTCCTCTTCATCGACAAGGTGACCTCGCGCCCGTCCGTCGCCTACCGCCGTCGTGGCTGGGACTACGGCGTGATCGCGCTCGACACCACGTGCAACTGAGCCGCAGTTTCCGGACGTCCTAGTCCGTGCCGAGGGCATCCCGCGTTGGCGGGATGCCCTCGGTGTCGTTTGCCCCTCGTATGGCACGGTTTTTCCATCAGCGAACAAGTTCTGACCGCGTGCCCGGTTCTCACATATCTCGTCTAAGATAGGCCGGTATGTATGGCATCAATCGATGCCCCCACTCGGCGGCCCGGCCGCAAAGATTACGACGTTCAGGAGATTTGCGTGCCTGCAATCCTCGAAAAAGTCCTGCGGCTGGGTGAGGGACGCGTCCTCAAGAAGCTCGCCGCATTCGCGAACCAAGTAGCGGCGCTCGAAGAAGGCGTCGAAGCCCTCACCGACGAGGAACTGCGCGAAGAGACTGACCGCTTCAAGGAGCGACTCGCCGAGGGTGAGACGCTCGATGACATCCAGGCCGAAGCGTTCGCCGTGGTTCGCGAGGCCGCGAAGCGCACGCTCGGCCAGCGGCACTTCGACGTCCAGATCATGGGTGGCGCGGCGCTCCACAACGGCAACATCGCCGAAATGAAGACCGGTGAGGGAAAGACGCTCGTCGCGACGCTCCCCGCGTACCTCAATGCGCTCAGCGGCAAGGGCGTCCACGTAATCACCGTCAACGACTACCTCGCCGAGTATCAGAGCGAGCTCATGGGCCGCGTATTCCGGTTCCTCGGCCTGACGACCGGCTGCATCCTGTCGCGGCAGTCACCCGCAGTTCGCCGCCAGCAGTACGCCGCCGACATCACGTACGGCACGAACAACGAGTTCGGCTTCGACTACCTGCGGGACAACATGGCCTGGCGCGAGGACGACCTGGTCCAGCGAGGGCACAACTTCGCCATCGTGGACGAGGTGGACTCGATCCTCATCGACGAGGCGCGGACCCCGCTCATCATCTCGGGGCCGTCGGACGGCGACGCCGACCGCTGGTACACCGAGTTTGCGGCATTCGTTCGCCGCCTGGACCGCGACACCGACTACGAGGTGGACGAGAAGAAGCACACCGTCGGCATCCTCGAACCGGGCATCGCGAAGATCGAGGACCACCTCGGCATCGACAACCTCTACGAGTCGCTCAACACGCCGCTCATCGGCTTCGTCAACAACGCGATCAAGGCCAAGGAACTCTTCCGGCGCGACAAGGACTACATCGTCACCAAGGGCGAGGTCCTCATCGTGGACGAGCACACCGGCCGCGTCCTGCCGGGTCGCCGATACAACGAGGGCATGCACCAAGCGATCGAGGCCAAGGAAGGCGTGGCGATCAAGGCTGAGAACCAGACTCTCGCCACGATCACGCTGCAGAACTACTTCCGCCTCTATGACAAGCTCTCGGGAATGACCGGTACCGCCGAGACCGAGGCCGCCGAGTTCCAGGGCACCTACAAGCTTGGCGTCGTGCCGATCCCGACGAACCTCGGCCTCCAGCGCGTGGACCAGGCAGACATCGTCTACAAGACCGAGGCGGCAAAGTTCAACGCCGTCGTTGAGGACATCATCGAGCGTCACGAGAAAGGCCAGCCGGTCCTCGTGGGCACCACGAGCGTCGAGAAGTCCGAACTGCTTTCCAGCCTGCTCAAGAAGCGCGGCGTGAAGCACGAGGTACTCAACGCAAAGCAACACGAGCGTGAGGCAGCGGTCGTGTCGATGGCGGGACGCAAGGGTGCCGTGACAGTGTCGACCAACATGGCCGGTCGAGGCACCGACATCATGCTCGGTGGCAATGTCGAATTCATCGCGAACCAGAAGATGAAGGATCTCGGGCTGGACCCGGTGGACACCCCTGACGAGTTCGAGGCCAAGTGGCCGGAGGTGCTCGCCGAGGTCAAGGAGGCCGTAAAGGCCGAGCACAACGAGGTCGTCGAACTGGGCGGGCTGTACGTTCTGGGTACCGAGCGCCACGAGTCGCGCCGCATCGACAATCAGTTGCGCGGACGTTCTGGACGTCAGGGCGACCCGGGAGAGTCGCGCTTCTATCTGTCGATGGAAGATCACCTCATGCTTCGCTTCAAGTCGCCCATGGCCGAGCGCATCATGGACAGCACCGGCTTCCCGGACGACATGCCCCTCGAATACAAGATCGTGACCAAGGCGATCCAGAGCGCGCAGGCGCAGGTGGAGGCGCAAAACTTCGAGATCCGCAAGAACGTGCTGAAGTACGACGACGTCATGTCCCGTCAGCGCGAGGTCATTTACCGGGAGCGCCGCGAGGTCCTCTCGGGTGCTGACATGCAGGCTGAGGTCCAGAAATTCCTGGTCGAGGTGATCACCTCCTACGTCGAGGCAGCCACTGCGTCCGACAGCCCGGAGGATTGGGATCTGGAAACGCTGTGGACCGCTCTGAAGTCCGTCTATCCGGTGACGATCGAGATCGATGAGGTCATCGAGCAGGCCGGCGGCGTCAAGACGCTGTCGAGCCAATTGCTCCTCGACGAGATCCTGTCCGACGCGAAGCACGAGTATGCGCGCCGCGAGGAGGAACTCGGCGCGGAGGCCATGCGGGATCTGGAGCGACGCGTGGTCCTATCGGTCCTGGACCGCAAGTGGCGCGAGCACCTCTACGAGATGGACTACCTCAAAGAGGGCATCGGACTGCGTGCAATGGCGCAGCGCGATCCCCTGGTCGAGTACCAGAACGAGGGTTACCAGCTGTTCAAGGCGATGACCGAAGCCATCAAGGAGGAGTCTGTCGGCTTCCTCTTCTTCCTCAAGGTCGAAGTGCAGCAGGCTGAGGAACAGGTCGAGGTCGAGTCCGAAGGGCTCGAGGAGTACGGCTTCGACGGCGAAGACGATGAGGAGAAGGACGCCTCGGGAGTCACCGTCAGTGCCGGAGCCGCCTTCGGTGCGGGTGGCAAGGGGAAGACCACCACCAAGTTGGTCGCCAAGGGCATCGATGGACCGGCGCGCAAGTCGCAGCCGCTGCAGTACACGGCGGCGGGTGAGGACGGGGAATCGTCCACGACCTCGAGCGTCGACTCGAGCGCCGATGCGAAGCAGACCTTCCCTGGTACTGGGCGAAACGAGCCGTGCCCGTGCGGTTCAGGCAAGAAGTACAAGGTGTGCCACGGCAAGAACGAAGCGTGAGGCGTCACCCGCTGGCGGCTGACGCTAGCGGGTGAAGGTCCGCCAAGCGTGGATCGGCACTGGGGGGCGTGCATCGGCGAAGGCCGATACGCGCCCCTCAGTCAGCTTTGCGTGAGTGCGGGGTTGGTCGCTTTGCGTGAGTGGGGAAGCGGCCGCCCTGCGTCGCGGTGATGCGGCCATCATGCGTGAGTGGGGAAGCGGCCGTCCTGCCCACTGTCCGTGCTCGCGCGAACTCGCGCCTGACGAGGTACTAGACGAGCTCGAGAGCGGACATCCGCCACTTGCCGCGATGGAACTCCATCCGAGCTGCCGCAGCGTGATTGCGGTCGCCCACGGCGACGACCACCGCTACCTCCATCACGTCCGGAGCGGGGGAGCATGATCGCGTGCTCACGAGCCGTATCCGCGGGCGCGTATCGCTCAGGCGGTTCCGGCAGAGTCGTCGGCGCTCGTTCAGGGCGCGCAGCACCTGAGGCGTGAGCCAGGGACGAAGCAGTTCGAAATTGCCGTGGCTGTGCAGAACCTCGAAGGCATGGACGGCGAGGCGGCTTGCCAATGCGCTCGAGGGGGATTCTGTGGACGACGGCCTCGCGCGGCACTGCTGACCTACGCGCTGGTATCCGGCAGCAGGGCGGTGATGCGCCTGTGACTCTCGACTGTTGTGGCACTGAAGGGTCATGGTGGCTCCGTCTCCGGCGTCAAAGTAGACAATGAATGCAATATATATCTATCGACGACCCTTTGGCTCGAATCTGTGGAAAACTCGAGAACGAGCATGCAAGAATTGAAGGTATGCGTATCTATGTCCCGGTCACTTTTGCGACGCTCACGGATGAGAAGGTTCGTTCCGGCCGCATCGATCTCGCACCCGGCGGGGAGGTTCTCGCGCCGCTCGCGACGCCGGAAATGACCTCGGATGAGGTCGAGGAGGCGGAATTCGTGGCGCTGTACCTCGCAGCGGACGCATCGGCTCGGCTGGCCGCGGCTTCGCCTGGAGCGAAACTCCGCCTCGTCCTGTCCTGCGACGTGCCCGACGGTAGTCTCCCCGCTCCGGATGGAGCGGGGCAGATCACGCTGACAAGTCCACTCGAAGGGGCGAGAATCGCGTGCGCGCATGCAGACGACGCTTCGCAATCGGTCGCGATAGCCGGCGCGTTTCGTGAACTCGAAGCGAACGAGGCCGCTCTCGACGACCACGACCTGCTGTGGTACGACGTGAGCGAGCTCGGGGACATTCCCGGCCTCTGAACTGCAGGCCGTGGAGAATCCGCCGGGCTGGGGGCGCGCAGCGCATGCCGAACCCGGCCGGGCGTCTTCGTGCGCGACAGGCCCGCGGTTGGTGACAGGCCCGCGGGTGGTGACAGGCCCGCGGGTGGTGACAGGCCCGCGGGTGGTGACAGGCCCGCGGGTGGTGACAGGCCCGCCGGTGGTGACAGGCCCGCCGGTGGTGACAGGCCCGCCGGTGGTGACAGGCCCGCCGGTGGTGACAGGCCCGCCGGTGGTGACAGGCCCGCCGGTGGTGACAGGCCCGCGGGTGGTGACAGGCCCGCCGCGTGATTCCGCGGGGAGAGCAGCGCACCGCGCGCAGTTACGACAAGACGGGGGCCGTCCGGCGTGACTCCGCCGAACGGCCCCCGTCTTGTCGTGTGGAAACGCGCCTACCGGCTCACCTTCTTGGTGGTCGCTGTCTTCACGGTGATCGTCGAGTAGCCGGCTTTCTTGACCGTGAGCTTCACGAAGATCTTCTTGCCAGCGTTCTTCTTGGCCACCTTGTAGGAAGACTTGGCTCCCTTCTTGCCAGCGACCTTCTTAGCGCCCACGTACCAGCGGTACGTGACCTTCACGCCCGACGTCGTGTACTTGCCCTTGGAGACCGTGAGCTTCTTGCCGACCTTGATCTTCGTCTTCTTGGTGATCTTCTTCTTGCCGACCTTGAAGGCGGGCTTGGTCTTCACCTTGAAGGTACCCGTGCCCACTGTCAGCGTGTTCGTCGTAGTGGTCACGCTCGTGAACCCGGCAGCCGAGGCGGTCACCCGAACCGACAGGCCGCCCAGTCGATCTGTGGCGATCGGGGTGTAGGCGGACTTGGTCGCTCCCGCGATGGGGGCGCCGTTACGCAGCCACTGGTAGGTGAGGAGGACGCCCGCGGTGTTGTAGGTCCCGGCCGTGATCTTGACGTTCGTACCCACCTTCGCCGATCCCGTGAGCTTCGGCTGCGTCGTCACGGTGAGCGTCGCAGCCTTGACGGCGCCTGCACTGAGCGTGGTGACGAGGTCGTTGTAGCCCGGAGCCGAAACGGTGATCTTCACCTGTACGGACTTGCCGAGATCCGCCGCGCGTGGGGTGAATGTCACGCCCGTTGCTCCGGCCACCGCGACATTGTTGACGGACCACTGGAAGGTCGATGTCGCATCGGACGGGGCGTAAGTTCCGGGCGTGACGGCCGTAACCGCGTTCACCGTGGGGCTCTGTGACACGACAGGTGCGACCACGACCGCGATGTCGGACGCGACGGCGGGCGAGCCAGTGACCGTGTACTGGGAATCCTCGTATCCGTTGCGGGTGGCGGTTACCCGAAGGCTGATGACCTTTCCGACGTCTTCTGCCTTGATCTGGTAGTTCGAACCGGTCGCCTCAGGGATCGATGCTCCGTCGGCCAGCCATTCGTAGGTTTCGGTGGCCGTTGGCACGTACTGTCCGGCGGTGGCGGTCAGCACCTGATCGGTCGCGAAGGTTCCCGCGATCGTGGCCTGCGCATTGGTAGTCAACTGGCCGCGCTGCACTTGGCCGGAAGTCTGCAGAGTATTCACTACCGACGAGTAACCCGGTCGGCTCGCCGAGACCGTCACTGAGAGCGTCTGCCCCAGGTCGGAGGGAGCGACCTGGATGCTCGGGGTCGTGGCACCATTCGACCACTGGTAGGTCACGAGCGCATCGGGCAGATCGTAGGCGCCTGCCGAAGCGGAGATAGTATCGCCGACGCGAACGGTGGCCGGGGCGGTCAGCGCTGGGGGCGTGGTGGCGGAGAACGATCCGAACTGGATGGGAAGAGTCGCGCTAGCGACCGTGCCGGTCAGCATGCCTGCTTTCTTGGCGACGGCGACCACGCGCAGCGACTTGCCCGCATCCTGCGCCAGGATCTGGTACTCGGGCGTCGAGGTGATCTTGACGGTCTTGCCACCGACCTGCCAGACGTAGCGAACGCTGTCCGGGGTGATAGTAGCGGCCGCCCCGTTCTGCCACGTCACTGATGCGGTGGCTGTCGTCACCGGCATCCCCACGCTGTAAGTTGCGCTACCGGGGAGCGTGACCGTTCCCGCGCCCTGGATCGCGATCTCGTTCGCGTCGACGACCGCGTCAGAGGCGATCGCGAACAGGTGGAAGCGGCGAACTGTCTCGTTGTCGACCGGCTGCACATTCGGCTTGATCGTGATTGATTCGACGGTGCGTCCGGCCGGGATGTCCTTGACGGGGCTGGCCCACAAGCCGCAGGCGAGTGACTGGACGTTGCCGCTCCATGAGCGATCCGTCCATTTGGGCGTGACGGCCACGGAACCGCCCTGCGAGGTGTTCTCGCACCAATCGGAGAACTCCAGGAGGAACTCGTCTGACGCATCGGGCGTTGCCGGATTGCCATCGTTCTCATAGTTCAGCGTGACATTGACCCTAATGGAGCCATACGTCGAGGTGCCGATGAAGCGCAGTTGGGTTGCTGGCGTCGTGGTTTGCGACCCAAGACCCAGCGACGTGTCGATCGTTACGTTCGGATCCTCCCAGTTCAGCGACAGGTTATCCGCCGCCCCATCGGTGCCGCCGGCGAGCGTGTAGTTCAGCGATGTGCTTCCATTGCCGGCGATGGAGTGGGAGACATTGGCACCTAGGCCGCCGGCGCCGCGAACGAAGAAGCCGTTCTGGCCGTCGATGTCACCGTTTTGAGAGCCCGCATCGGCGATGCCGGTGTTATTGAAGTAACCTTCGAGCCAGTTGGTCGATGCTGCCGGTTCGTCATCGGCCATCGCGGACGGGGCCGCGACGATTCCCGCGAGGGCAACAGCACCGATTCCGGCGAGGGCAATGAACTTTCGAGTCCTTGAACTCGCGCGAGTCTTTGTTGACGTATTCATCCGGGTTCTACTCCAGATCGTATGGGAATCCCCTCTACGGGATTCGGTTTCTTATATGGCGGGCCCGGGAGTCCGCCTGACAGCGTTGTCGGTTGTTCCTAGGCTAGTGCGACAGTACATCAAGGTCAAACAAGCGCACCTTGGGCACGGATCTTGAGCGAAGCGATTCGGACGAGGGTGCGGGGTGTGAGCGTGTTGCTCGCGCCCCGCACCCTCGTGGTCGGTGGTTGGCTGGTGTCGGTTCTGTGTCAGCGGCGGACTTTGGGGGTCTTTGCTGTGGTGGTGGTTGTGGTGGTGTGGCCGGTGGCGGTGTAGGTGACCTTGACGGCAAGTTTCTTGGCCGTGGCTTTGCGAGTCACCTTGTAGGTGGCTTTCTTGCCGTTCTTGCCGGCGACCTTCTTCGAACCGATGTACCACTGGTAGGTGACCTTGACCTTGGCGCCGGTGGCGGTTGCCTTGGCCTTGGTCACGGTCAGTTTGGTGCCGACCTCGATCACAGTCTTCTTGGTGACCTTCTTCTTGCCCTTCTTGATGACGGGCTTGCCGGTGATCTTGATGGCGGCCTTGGCGATGGTGCCTGCGGTCAAGGTGGTGGTCACCGAGGTGCGTCCGGTCGCGGACGCAGTCACGGTCACGGTCAGTGCCTTACCGGCGTGGGCGGGCAGGGGAGTGGAGGTGCGACCAGTAGCACCGGCCACCTTCTTACCCCCCCACCAGCCACTGATACGACTCCACCGCAGCAGGCGAATACTGACCGGGCACTACTTGCACCAGCGCACCGACTCGGGACGTGCCCGCAACCTTCGGCCGTGCTATCAGGGTGATGTTGCTCACGGGTGCCGCCTCGACCGGACCCACCTGTGACGTCGTATGAGTCACGGTTGAGTACCCCGGCTTAGTGGCCGTCACCCGCAGGGCGATCCATTTGCCGCGCTCGGCGTTGGAGAGCACGAGTTCCGCGGTGGTGGCCCCCGCGATCTCGGTACCGTCGGCTAGCCATTGGTATTCCTCCGAGACGTCGGCCGTCGTGTAGGTTCCAGTCGTCGCCGTCAACTTCTTGCTGACCGGGGACGATCGTGTACGTCAGTGCGGAAGCTCCCGGGATCGGGGCGCCATTGCGCGTCCACTGGTAGATCGGCGTCACGGCACCACCGGTCGCTGTGAAGGTCGGCGGGGTGCCGGTGAGGACAGATCCGTCGGGGGAGTACTGTGCACTACCCGAGATCGTTGCGGTACCGGAGACTGTGACCGCCTCGTCGGTGGCAATAGCGAAGACGTGGAAGTTCGGCTTGACCGGCCACGTGATCGACTCCAGCGTCTCTCCCTCAAGATCGATCGTCTGCGTAGCGAAGAGGCCGCAGCCGAGACCCTGCGCCCCGCCCGCCCAACGCTCGGACGTCCGCCCCGCCCGCAGATTTCCCGGCTGTGGCGTTGAGTCGCACCAGTCGGTGGCCGTCACGACGACGGTCGACGAAGAACCGTCCGCGAAGTTCAGCACCACGTTCTGATCCACGGCGCTGCCGTTGTTGGCGGAGACGACGAATGCTATCTTGCCCGCGCCGGCGAACACGTCACCAAATTCGGTCGTCTGCCCTTGCGCCGTGATGTTGTCGTACGCCGTGGCTGGGCTGCCGGAACCCGCATCGTGCAGCACGTACGAGAGCGCGTCGTCACCGGGGAGCGGGTAACGCTTACCCGGTAACATGCCGGCGCCGACGAGGGTATCCCGGATGAAGAACTCGCTCGCGCTGCTGGTCTCGGTAGCGTTGAACTTCGCGGAGTTGCCTGCGTTGCGATCGCCGATGGCCTTGTTGTTGAATGCCCCGGCAACACCGGCGAGTGGTGACGGTTCGGGAACCACGACAGTGATGGGCGCCGATACAGCACCCTGCGCGCTCGGTCAAACAGCACAACCACGGCGCCTCTCGAACCCTTTGGTTCGGCATGCCTTGCGGGGGATTTCCTGGTGTTCGGCTCATGGAGCATTTGACAGCGTTGGCAACGTCTTCGCTCACGACATTCCCTGATGCGTCAAGCGTCCGCTATGTGGCAACCTCCAGATGCGCAGGGCCCCACCATGCTAAGTGGTGGGGCCCTGCGTTCTTACCTGTGTTGCTGGCGTCAGGGGCGGATCTTGCCCGTGTACTTTGTCCAGACGTTCTGGGTGGTGTACCCGGGTGCCTCGAAGGTCACCTTCACGCGGACCTTCTTCTTGGCGGCGGACTTGACCACCTTGAACGTCGCACGCTTCCCGGATTTACCCTTGACGGCCTTCTTGCCCACGTACCAGCGATAGCTGACCTTGACCTTCGCCCCGGTTGCTGTCGCCTTACCCTTGGTGGCTTTCAACTTCTGGCCTACGCGCACCTTGGTCTTCGTCTTGACGGTTTTCTTGCCTCGCTGGATGACAGGCTTCTTCGCCATGCGGATAGTGCCACGTGCGACTTTGCCGAGGTCAAGTGTGACCACTGCCGCCGTGTGGCTTGGCGCGCTTGCGGTCACGACCAATGAAAGTTGCTTGCCGAGATCGCCCGGACGGGGAACGAAGGTCGCTCCCGTTGCACCGTTGATCGGGGCGCCTGCCACGTGCCACTGGTACTTCTCCGTTACAGCCGGGGTGTACGAGCCCTGCGTCGCCCGCAGAGTCGTGCCCACCTGGACGCGACCTGTCACCTTGGGGCGGGCTGCAACGGCCACTGCGGGCGGTGTCACATCGCCGACCGGCCCCACAGCCGCGGTGTCATACGTCAGCGGCGAGGCCGTCGCGTGGCTCGCGGTCACGCGCACTGCTATGGTCTTGCCGACCTCACCGGTTGAGAGCGTGAGCGTGGAACCTGTGGCCCCGGGGATAGGAGCACCGCCCGCGAGCCATTGGTAGGTCTCCGCGGCGTCTATGCTGTACGCGCCCGGGGACACCGTCAGTGTGGAACTGACGCGCGGCGTACCGCTGATCGTGGCGGGAGCCTGCGTGGTGATCGTGATCAGGCCCACCGCGATCGGGTCAGACACTACGGTCTGCGGTGCGAAGCCGGGCACCTGACCGGTGATCGCCACGGAGATGTGCGCGCCGGCGTCCTCGTCCTGGATGGTGTAGGAAGAACCGGTGGCACCTGGAATCGGTACACCATCGCGGAGCCACTGGTAACTGACCGTTGGGGTGGCAGTGCCGGCCGTCGTGAAGGACGGCGCGGTGGCCGTCAGCTCGGTGCCTGGGACAACGTCTGTTGGTGCACCGATCTGAGACTCACCGGTGGCCTTGACACCAGCGTCGCTCGCGATCGCGAAGACGTGCAACTTCGGTGCGTTCGGCCAGGTAATTTCCTTGAGCGCCTTGCCATCTAGCGTCACAGGTGTCGTTGCCCAAAGTCCGCACTTGGCGGCCTGGGGCGAACCTGCGTAACGCTCCGAGGCTCGTCCGACGCGGATGTTGTCACCCTGTCGCTGATCGCTGCACCAGTCCGTCGCCGTGACCTGGACGGTCTTCGTGGTGTTGTCCGTGAACCGCAGTACTACCGCCTGGTTCACTGCGGATCCGTTGTTGGCACTGACGATGAAGGCGATCTTGGTCGCGCCGGGGAAGACGCCCGTCAGGGGTGTCGTCTGCGACTGCGCAGTGATGTTGTCGTACGCGGATGCGCCCGATCCGACCCCCGCGTCGTGGAGAACGTAAGTCAGCGACGGATCTGAGGGATGAGGGAGACTGGCACCGAGCGGAATGCCCGCCGCCGTAAGCGAGTCCCGAATGAATCCCTCACTGGCGGTGGAACCCGGCTCCGTGTGGTTGAATCGCGCCGTCCAGGTACCAGTCCGGTCGCCGACGGCCTTGTTGTTGAATGCGCCGGTCGCGGCAAGCGGCGAGACGTCCGGTACGACCACGTTGACTGTTGACGTCAGCGCCGTTGCACCCGAGCCGATGCGAAGCGTCAGCGGATAGGTGCCCGGCTTGGTCCCCGCCGCGGCGCTCAGCGAGAGTTCAGCGGTGCCGAGCACGGTGCCTCCGCGTGGGGACGCGCTGACGACTGTTGCCCCCGAAGTGCCGTTGACCTTCGTGATGGACGCCGTGATTCCACTCCACGGTTGCACCGCGAGGGTGCCGGTGACATCGGATGTTCCCGTCACATGGACGCCCACGCTCGCGGTGACCGCGGGCGCGCCCGGCTTGACCACGATGCGCGATCCCGGGACGGATGTCACGAATCGTGTCGGCACATCGGCGGCCCCGTTCAATGCTCCGGGGGAAGCGGCGGCACCGGTTGCCCACGTTGTCGAGGGAGCCGTCCCGACAGTGAACGCAAGGGTTCCTGCGCTGGTGAGGGCGTCGCCGCTCAGGTGTGCGACGGGTAGCGGCGTGCCGTCTGACGTGACGGACTGCGTGTACCGGTTGGTCATCGACGCGCCGTTTGCCGTGACGGTAAGTTTGTCAGCGTTGAAGAACGGCTGTTCGAGGTCGATCTCAACCTTGTCGAAAACCGGGGTGCTGAGGCCCCAGATATTCTTGCCCGGAAGGATCGGGTAGAACCCGATCGTCGACATGACCTGCCAGGCGGCCATCGTCCCGAGGTCGTCGTTCCCGGTCACGCCGTTGGGGGCATCCGTGAACAGTTCGAGGGCCTCGCGCACCACGTCGGTGGTCTTCCACGGCTGCCCCGTCCACAGGTAGACGTACGGTGCGTGGAGGTCGGGTTCGTTGTTCGGGTTGTACGTCTTGGTTCCGTAGTAGTCGTACGTACCGGTGACCCACCAGTCATGGTTGCTTCCCGCGTTGCGGGCCACCCGTCCTGGGTTGGAGTTCAGTTGGATGTCGTTGTAGGCGAAGAACGTGTCCAGCCGATCGTTGGTGGCCTGAACGCCGCCCATCAGGTCGATCAGTGACGGGATGTCCTGTTGGACCAGCCACTCATACTGAGGGGAGGTTCCCTCATGGAACGCCGACTTGCCCTCGTCGGTGGTCGGGTCGACGAAATTTCCCTGCGGGTCGCGTGCCTGGAAGGTCTTGTTGTCCGGGTTCCACTGCGATCGGAAGTTCTGGCTTCGCTGCGCGTAGCGTGCCGCATCGTCGGCGTGGCCCAGTCCGGCCGCCATGTAGGCGAGCGTACCGTCTGCGAGCGCGTATTCGAGTGTCGCCGAACCTCCGTGGTCGAGGTCATAGTCGGTGTTGCGATCCTTGGCGGCCTTCGACTGCGGCACGAAACCGGTGTTGATGTAGTTCACGTTGCCCGCGCGCCCATTTTGGAACGCGTCCTTGGGCGGAACGTTGTCCGCATTGTGCTTCAGCACGTTGTAAGCGCGGGCGGCCCAGCCGGTGTCATTGAGGAGCCCCTGATCCCAGGCAGACACGAGGAACGGTGTTCCCGGGTCGCCAGTCATCGTGTTGGTTTCCACTGGTCCGTATCCCCAGCGGGGCAGCCAACCGGATTGCTCGGATTGGAGGACGAGGGATTTCGCCATGTCCTTGGAACGTTCGGGTTCGGTGATGTACAGCCATTGCTGCTGTGTCCGGTAGGTGTCCCACAGCGAGTAGTTCTGGTAGTACTCGTCCATGTCGGGCTCATTGCTCACATCGTGGACCGCACCATCCCAGCCGCGGTACTTCCCGTCGACATCGGACCCAATGTTGGGTGCCACGAATGAGCGGTAGAGCGCCGAGTAGAACACTCGCAACTGGGTTTCCTGCTGACCCGTGGGGTAGTTGGAGGTTCCCTGGGTGACCTTGACCTTGCCGAGTTGATCGGCCCACAGCTGGCGGGCCTTGGCGAGCCCAGCAGTGTAATTGTTCGCGTACTCGACTCGGTCATTGGCAAGGTTGGCGTCCGCACCGGCTTGGCTGACATAACTGATTGCCGTCTGGAGTTCTACGACCGTGCTCTGTGGGAACTCCAGCGTCGCACCAGTTCGGACAGCGTCACCGGTGAGGCCCGCGGCAGGGACTGCGTCCGTCGAGCCGAGGTTCACCGTGGCACCCGTCCAGGTTCCGTAGGACACGAATGGTTGGTTGAACTTGGTAGTGGACCACACGGTGAACACGTCGGTGTTCTGGCAGAAGCCATTGAGCGTGGTGCGCGTCCGCACGGTCTGGTTGGCTACGTCAATGTGCGTTTCGGAATTGATGACTCCGCCGTTGTTCAGTGCGTTACCGGCGTACACGCGAACAAACGATTTGTGCGGTTGCGCGATAGGGGCGGGCGTGAAGTTGTAGCGCTGGATGCCGGTGCGTGGGGTGGCTGTCAGATCGACCGCCACGCGGTCGTTGTTGGAATCGAGTTCAACGCTGTAGTGGCCGGCGCTGGCGCTTTCGACCTTCTGTCCGCCCACCTTGACGATGCCGCGCCGGTTGGCAGCCTGGTCGTAGCGGGTGTTGTTGTTGGCTACATGCTCGAAATGCGGCATGATCGGGACGAATCCGGCGAGGCTGCAGCCCACGCCGGACAGGTGAGTCTGGGAGAATCCGCGAACCTCGTTGTTCGTGTAGTCGTAGCCGACCGTGTGCCCCGTATCTGGAGATACCTGCACCATCCCGAACGGTGTCGTGGCGCCGGGGAAGGTGTTGCCGTCCTCCTGGGACCCGATGAATGGATTCACGAGGTCGACGGCCTGCGCCCCCGTGACGGGCGCGGCGGAGGCACTGGGGGCAGTAGCGAGGCCGACTGTCGCTAGCGCGAGGGCGGCGGTAGCCGCGGTCAAGCGCCTGATGCGCCCGTGGCGCCTGCGTCCAGGCGGAAGTTCAACCGAAGTGGGTTGCATTCTGGGTTTCTCCATTTCCAGCGGAGCCGATCCCGGTCGAGTACCGCATTGCACTGCTGATGACCGGTTCTGCTGACAGCGTTGTCATTCAGGCTCAATCTACTGCCTGAAACCCTCGTCGTGCAACCGCTCAGTGGCTATTCGCCGAGGCGCGCCAGCACTTCGGCGTGTAGTAGCCCGTTGCTCGCCAGGGCATTCGGCCCGAAGGGCCCATAGCGCCCATCGAGCGAGGTGAAGCGTCCTCCCGCCTCGGTCACGATGGGTACGAGGGCGGTCATGTCGTACAGGGCCAATTCCGGCTCGCAGGCGAAGTCCACCGCACCTTCGGCGACCATCATGTAGGACCAGAAATCGCCGTATGCGCGGGTGCGCCACACCGACTCGGTGAGAGTCAGGAACTCGTCCATCCTGCCCAGGTCGCGCCAGCCGGTCAGAGATGAGTAGGACATCGACGCGTCCGCCAGCGCCCCGACCCCGGAGACCCGCAGCCGCTTGGCGCGCGACAACGACCGGCCGGTCCAAGCCCCGCTGCCCTTCGCGGCCCACCAGCGGCGGCCGAGAGCGGGCGCTGACACCACGCCTGCGACGACCTCGTCCCCTTCGATCAGGCCGATGAGAGTCGCCCACACGGGTACGCCGCGGATGAAATTCTTGGTGCCGTCGATCGGATCGATCACCCAGCGGCGTGAGGAGTGCCCCGTCGTGCCGAACTCCTCGCCCACGATCGCGTCCCGGCTGCGCGAGCGTGAGAGCTGCGCCCGGATGACCTCCTCGGCCATTCGATCGGCATCGGAGACGGGGGTCAGGTCGGGTTTCGTTTCTATCTGCAGGTCCATGGCGCCGAATCGCTTCATCGTGATCCCGTCGACCTGGTCGGCGAGGACGAGGGCAAGGCGGAGGTCGTCATCGTAGCGGACCGGGGCAGTAGCAGACATGGCTCTACGCTAGTGGATCAGTACCCGTGCGCCTAAGTGTGCCGGAAACTCCAGCGGCCGCATGGGGCCTGTGGTGCACCGTGTCAGTCACGTCCCGAGCCGTGCGAATCGCCGGACTCGTCCATCCGGGCGGCTATCAGCCGGCGGAACGAATCCACCCGTCCGGCGCGCAGTTCGCGGGTGCCATCGTCCGGGGAGGCCGCCACCCAGGCATCGAGCGCGCAGTCCGGCTCGCGCTCTAGATGGGTGCAGCCGCGCGGGCACTCCTCGGCGATTTCCGCTAGATCCTCGAACGCGCCGATCACCCGTTCCACGCTCACGTGCGCGAGCCCGAAGGACCGCACGCCCGGTGTGTCGATGACCCAGCCCGGGTCCCCGGACTCGCCTGGCAGTGGCGGCAGGCGCAGGGCGACCGCCGAGGTGGATGTCTGCCGGCCACGGCCCGTCACGGCGTTCACGTGGCCGATCGCGCGCCGGGCGTGGGGGACGAGCGCGTTGACGAGCGTCGACTTGCCGACACCGGAGTGGCCCACGAACACGGACGACCTCCCGGCGAGGCGCTCGCGAAGGTCAGCGAGATGCTCGATCTCCCCGTTCGGCCCCTGCCTGGTCTGCGAGATCTCTATGTCGAGGCCGCGGTAGAGGCGCAGGATGGGCTCGGGGTCGGCGATGTCGGTCTTGGTCATGCAGAGCAGGACGCTCATGCCCGCGTCGTAGGCCGCGACCACGCAGCGGTCGATCATGCGCGGGCGCGGTTCGGGATCGGCGCTCGCGGTGACGATCACGAGTTGGTCAGCGTTGGCGACAACGATGCGTTCGAACGGGTCGGTGTCGTCGGCGGTACGGCGCAGGACCGTGGATCGTTCGGCGATGCGGACGATCCGCCCCAGGGTGCCGTCGCCGCCCGACACGTCGCCCACGACGTCGACCCAGTCGCCGCACACGATGCGCGTGCGGCCGAGTTCGCGGGCTCGCATGGCCGTCACGGCGCGCTCGTCGGTGGTGTCGAGGTCGGCCACGAGCGAGTAGCGGCCGCGGTCCACGCCCACGACCATGGCCCGGTGAGCATCCTCGTGTGCCGGCCTGGTTTTCGTTCGCGGACGAGTTCCCCGTCGCGATGGGCGATCCGTGAAGGAGGACTCGTCCCAGTTGCGTGAATCTGCCATGTGACTCGGCGCCTTGCGGCTAGCCCTCGCTCCCTTCGAGCATGGCCTCCCACAGGCGGTCGAAGCCGGGCAGCGTCTTCGACGTCGTGGCGATGTTCTCCACCTCGATACCGGGGACGCGGACGCCGATGATGGCGCCCGCGTGCGCCATGCGGTGGTCGTGATAGGTGTGCCAGAGCCCCCCGTGCAGCGGCCGCGGTGCGATGACAAGACCGTCGGACGTCTCCTCCGCGTTGCCGCCGATGCGGTTGATCTCGGCGGCCAGCGCCGCGAGCCTGTCAGTCTCGTGCCCCCTCAGGTGCGCGATGCCGCGCAGGCGAGTGGGGCCGGTCGCGAGTGCCGCGAGTGCGGCGATCTGCGGCGCGAGTTCGCCACCGGCCGCAAGGTCGAGGTCTATCCCGTGCAGTCCACCGGTCGATGTGAGGGTCAGCCGGTCGCCAGCCAGCTCGACCTGCGCACCCATGGAACGCAGAATTTCGGGCATGAGGTCGCCCGGCTGCGTAGTCGCGGAGGGCCAGCCGGTGATCGTGACCCTTGTGCCCGCGGGGGCTGCGGCGGCGCCCGCCAGGAACGCGCCGGCGTTCGAAAGGTCCGGCTCGATTCGGACGCTGCCCAGGTGGATCGGACCGGGAGAGACCCGCCAGCTGGCTGGCTTCGAGTCGTCCACGTCCACGCCGGCCTCGCGCAACACCGCCACGGTCATCGCGATGTGGGGCATGCTGGGCAGCGCTGCGCCAACGTGGCGGACCGTCAACCCGCCCCTGAACCTGGCTGCGGCGAGCAGTAGGCCGGATACGAACTGACTGGACGTGGATGCGTCCACGTCCACGGTGCCTCCGATCACGCGTGGGCCGCCGGTCACCGTGAATGGCAGCAACCCTCGACCGGAATCATCGACGCCGGCTCCCAGGAAGCGCAACGCCGCGATGATCGGTCCCATGGGCCGGACGCGGGCGCCCTCGTCCCCGTCGAAGTGGACTGGGATCCCGCTGAGCGCCGCCACGGGAGGCAGGAATCGCATGACCGTTCCGGCGAGCCCGGTGTCTATGGTCACCGGCGCTGCGGGCGTGGTGATCGGCGTGACGTGCCACTCGTCCGGCGAAGTGCCGGGAGAAAACGTCGCTCCTAACGCGCGCAGGCCCGCGATCATGAGCTGCGAATCGCGCGAATCAAGGGCTCCGCGAACGGTCGTCGGAGCGTCGGCGAGGGCGGCGAGGACCAGGTAGCGGTTGGTCAGAGACTTCGAGCCGGGGACGGAGATCGTGGCCGCGAAACCGCTCTCGGGAGCGCGGGGCGCGGCCCAGTTCCCGGGCATCGGTGCGGGGCGGTCAGGAGAGGATGTCACCCCCATAGGCTACCGGCCCCCCGGTGGGTCATTCGTCGTCGCGCGTCGCTGCGGCCTGGGCCTTGCGCCACGCACGCGAAGGCTTACCGCGAGAATCCGCGGCGATTGCGAGGGCCCCGCCCAGCGCGCCGAGGGCCGACACGAATGCGGCATCGGGCGTCCGCCGGCCCGGTGTCATCGGTGCGGTGGCTGCGACGCGGGGCAGGGTGAGCGCAGCGAGCAACGTCCCTCCCGCGCGGGGACTTCGGCCGAGCGCCACACCCACGGCCGTCGCTATCGTGGCTGCCGAATGCGCCCGCACGGCGAGCCGCCACTTGGCATCGTCGATCACCGATGCGCGCTCGCGGAGCGGGGTGCGGGCGGCGAGGCTCCGGGCCGCCGCGACATGTTCCCCTGGATGACGCAACGCGTCCACGCTCTGGCTGATCACGGGGGCCACGATGAGTATTCGGGCGAGCCCGCGCAAGATAGCCATGCTTCATCCTCCAACTCAGCAAAAGTTAACGACCGTTCCCTCCTAACCTAGCGCTCATGTCTCGGTTGCGCGCGAAGCGAGCGTCCCCGGTCGGGATCGGGCGATGTCCGACGCCGCTGGCACACTTGTTGCATGATCTCCTCACGCACCACGACGCGCCCGCACGGGGACGGCGCTCGCCCGTGGGAGTGGGACGTGGCACAGCGGCAGGTCCTTGCCGCGGCTGGGACCGGACAGACCATCGTCGTGACCGGCCCGCCGGGTTCGGGCAAGAGCACCCTCGCGGCCGAAATCGCGGTGCAGGCCCTGGGCGATGCCTACGGTGACAGGCGCGTGATGGTCCTCACGAGTTCGCGTCGTTCCGCAGGTCGCATGCGCGAAGCCGTGATGGCGCGCACGGACCGGACCGTCAAGGGCGTGGCCGTGCGCTCGGTGGCGTCGCTTGCGTTCGCCGTGCTCGCCGCCCAGGCACGCCTGTTGGGCGAGCCCGATCCCGTGCTCATCACCGGCCCGGAGCAGGATGTCGAACTCGCCCAGTTGATTTCCGGCCACCTGCGGGGCCTCGGCGTTCCCATCCATTGGCCCGCCGAGATCAGCGCGGACACGCTGGCGCTCGCTGGCTTCCGCGCAGAGTTGCGCGATGTCATCATGCGCTGCGCCGAGCGCGGCTTAACGCCGTCGGACCTTGCTGCGCTGGCGCGCGAGCATGATCGTCCAGCGTGGGCGGGCGTGGCAGCCATGTACGACGAGTATCTGAACGTTACGGACCTGGCCAGCCAATCGCCCGATCGCGGAGCGCGCTTCGATTCCGCGACTATCGTGGACCGCGCGTCGCGCGTCGCGCGGTCGTGGGCGCAGGACGAGATTCCCGCGCGCGAGCGCTGGGATCTCGTGGTCGTGGACGAGTACCAAGACGCCACCGCGGCCACGGCCCGACTGCTGTCGGCCCTGCAGAGCGACGGGGCGCAACTCATTTTGTTCGCCGATCCCGACCAGACCGTTCAGGGTTTCCGCGGTTCGCGGCCGGATCTCGTCGCTGCCGCGGAACTGCCTCGTGGCACCGGCCCGACTAGCGGGGGCGCAGGGAGCATCGGAGCGTTCGGCGCGCAGCCCATCGTGCTGACCCGGCAGTACCGATTCGGCGCTGACATCGCAGCTGTGGTGGCTGAGGTGAGCGCGCAGATCGGCGCCGCGGCAGGCGTTCGCCACCGCTTGCGACCTCCTGGCACGGTGGAGTCGACGCCGGCGGAGCCGGGGCCGCCGAACTCGACGACGTGCGCGCAGCCGCCTCCGCAGGGTGCCTCGCCTCCGGTCGCAACTCCCCGCGCGGCCGGGTTCTCGCCGCTCTCAGATGCTGTCGCGGCCATCTCCCCGTCGGCGGGCGCAGATTCCGCCGCGGCCGGGACCTCGCCGGCGGGCGCAGCGGCGCGCCTGCACTTTCGCTCGCGCGGCGATGAGGTTGCGTGGATCGCGTGGCGCCTGCGCGCCCGCCACTTCGTTGGAGGCGAGCCGTGGTCCGACTTCGCCGTGATAGTGCGATCAGGCACGGCGGTGCGCGAGATCGTCGCGGACCTACAGCGTTCGGGCGTGCCCGCCCGCGCGGAGGGCGCGGAGGGCGCACTCAAGGACGATCCGATGGTCCGCCTCCTGCTCGAGACCGTCCTGCGCGGCGAATCCGGCCAGTGGGACGACGCATACCTCACCGACCTGCTCGGCTCCCCCTTTGGGGACCTCGATCCGGTCGCCATCCGATCGCTTCGGCGGGTGCTCCTTGCCGACGCCGGAGAACTGGGGCGTCGCTTGCTTGTCCAGCAGTTCACTTCGCGCGGCGGGCTGGATGCGCTCGCGGATTCCTATCTCGCGGGGACGCCTGTCGCGGCCGCCGCCTACCGAGTAGCCGCCATGATCACGGCGGCCATCTCCGCCGCGCGCGTGCCCGGCGCGTCAGCGGGGTTCGAATCCGCCGGCGTGAGCGACACGCTGTGGCGCGTGTGGGACGCAGCTGGCGTGGCCGAACGGATACGCGATCTGGCCGTGCAATCGGGGCCACGCGCCGTAGCTGCCGACCAGTCCCTCGATGCGATGATGACGCTATTCAAGCAAGCGGAGATCTATTCGGAACGCAACGCTGCGGCGACAGCCGCTCAGTTCATCCGGTTCATCCGTCAATTCGATCTGCCGGCGGATTCACTGGCCGCGACGTCTCACGGCGAGGCGGTGGACGTGCTGACGCCGGCGCAGGCCGCGGGACGCCAATGGTCGCATGTGATCGTCGCCGGGGTACAGGTCGGAACCTGGCCGGACCTGCGCCTGCGCGACTCCCTGCTCGGAGCCGTGCAGCTCGCGGACATCGTCGATGGACGCGGCGATGGCCGCGATCCGCGTGCCGCGCGGCGAAGCGTCCTCGACGACGAACTGCGGCTGTTCGAGGTCGCCTGTTCGCGAGCACGGTTCTCGCTAACGATCACTGCGGTCGCCGACGATGAAATTCAGCCCTCGCCGCTGTGCGATCTGGTGTGTCCTGAGCCTGACGAGACCATGAGCGCCCCACCGCCGCTCGACCTGCGTGGCATCGTGCTGCGTGCGCGGCACTTCGGAGCGATCACAGGCCCGCCCGAGCGAGAGGCGTGGGCCACGTTGCTCGCTGATCTCGCGAAGCGAGGCGTCGCCGCAGCCGACCCGGCGACGTGGTACGGGGTCGCGGCGCCCACCAATCCTCGTGCTCTCGCCGACCGCAGTAGTGTCGCGGTTTCGCCATCCCGAGTGGCGCTCGCGCACCAATGCTCCCTCCGATGGGCGGCTGAGACCCTCGACGCCACGCCTGGATCTAATGTCTCCAACCACGTCGGAAGCCTCGTTCACGGCATCGCGCGCGACCTGCCGGAAGGAGACGAGAGCGCCGTCGTCGCCGCGCTCGAAGAACGTTTCGGAGAACTGAATCTGCGTCCTGGATGGCCGACGATGCAGATCGCTTCGGAGGCATCCGAGATGGCGCGCAAGCTGGGTGAGTTCCAGCGGCTCCACGGCCCACCGCTTGCGCGCGAGCTCGAATTCTCGGTGGACGCGGGGGAGGTCACGGTGCGCGGCTCGATCGACCGGCTCGACCTAGCGGGCGCCGGACTGCTCGTGACGGATTACAAGACCGGCAAGGCCGCCATGACGGCCGCGGAGGCGGAGGTGGATCCTCAGCTCGCGACCTACCAGGTTGCGCTTGCGACCGGCGCCGTAGCCGAGCATGCGAATGCCGACACCGAAAGGCCTGGGCAGTCCGATCCCGACGCGATTCCAGTCCTGCCACCTGCAGGCGCAAGGCTCGTCTACCTCGGTACCGCCACCAAATCGGCCAGCGAGCGCTCGCAGCGGGCGCTCGCCGAATTCCCCGATCCCCAGTGGGCGCACCGGATGGTCGACCAGGCAGCGGACATCATGGCCGCAGGAAGGCTATGGGCCCGGATCGGCGACGCGTGCCGGACCTGCCCCATAGCGTCCTCGTGCCCGCTGCAACCTCAAGGGGAGACGCTAGTGCCCCCGCGCGGTTGCTCCGGTACCGACACTGACGCGCCCCGAAGCGATTACTCGACCGTTGAGGACCGCCGGCTGCAGGCGAAGGTCGGTGGCGATGATGCCTGACGAACGGCAGGGCGTGGTCGTCATGAGCGCGTTCGACATCGCCGACGCGCTGGGGCTGCCTCGCCCGACGGAGCAGCAGCGGGCGGTGATCGAATCGCCGCTCACGCCCGCGATCGTGGTTGCGGGCGCTGGATCCGGCAAGACTGAGACTATGGCCGCACGCGTGGTCTATCTCATCGCAAATGGCATCGTCCAGGCCGATGAGATCCTCGGGCTGACCTTTACGCGCAAGGCGGCCGCCGAACTCGCGCACCGCATAGACACCCGACTCGGCGGCTTGCGTCGCCATCTCGGACAGGAGTCCGCGACGCTGTCCCTCGCGGATCGCCCGGCGGTCGCGACCTATAACGCATACGCTGGTGCGCTCGTGTCCGAGCATGGTCTGCGCGTCGGCATCGAGCCGGATTCAGCGCTCATCACGGACGCCGGAAACTGGCAGCTTGCCTCCGAGATAGTGGGCACTTGGCCCGTGGATCTGCACACGGACAAGGCGGTGGGAACCATCATCTCGGCCGCCATGAGCCTCGATTCCGCGCTCGCCGAGCACCTCTGCGAAGTCAGTGAGGCGCGAGAGTGGTTCGCGAGCACGCTCCATCATCTGCAGCGACTGCCCTACGGGCCGAAGAAGCGCTCGATGAATGCGCAGGCCGCAAGGTTCATCGAATCGCTACGGCTTCGCTCAGAACTGCTTGACATCGTGGCCGCGTTGCGAGAAGCCAAGGCGCGCGCGGGCGCGCTGTCGTTCGGAGACCAGATCTCCCGGGCCGCACTCCTGGCGCGTAGCGCGCCGCAGGTCGGCGAGGGTGAGCGCAGACGATACGCCGCGGTGCTTCTGGACGAATACCAGGACACCTCCCACGCGCAGACGACCATGCTCGCCGCGCTCTTCGGCGGCGGGCACCCCGTGATGGCCGTGGGCGACCCGCACCAGTCGATTTACGCCTGGCGCGGTGCGAGCGCCTCCGCGCTTGGACGGTTCCGGGACGAGTTTCCCGCGGCGGACGGCGGACGTGCGACTCTGCTGAACCTCACCACGTCGTGGCGCAACGACGAGGCGGTGCTGGCCGCGGCGAACCAGGTCGCCCAGCCGCTTCGCGACGAACTCGCGGGGATCCAGGTCCCTCAGCTGACGGCCCGGCCAGGCGCGCAGGCCGGCGCCGTGGCATGGTTGTGGGCGGACACGATCGAGGATGAGGCCGCGCACATCGCGCAGTACATCGCCGAAAGATGGCAGGGCGTGCGCCGCCCGAGCGCGGCCGTGCTCTGCCGCACGCGCAAGTACTTCCCGGCGATCGCTGCGGCACTCACCGCGCAGGGCATTCCGGTTGAGATCGTAGGTCTGGGTGGACTGCTGATGGTACCCGAGGTCTCGGACGTGACCGCGCTGATGACGGTCGCCCACGATCCCTCCCGAGGTGACGCGCTACTGCGTCTCCTTACTGGTCCGCTCTTCAACATCGCACCGGCCGATGTGAAGGCGCTCACCACTTTGGCGCGACGCCTGGATGCCGGCATAGACGGGGAGCGTGGCCAGGGAGTGGATCGCGTGAGCCTCGCGGACGCATTGGACTGGCTCGTCGCAGCGAGGAAGCTTCCGAGCGCCATTGAGTTCAGTGAGGCAGCGCTGACTCGCCTTCGCGAACTGGGGCGAATGCTGCGCAGCCTTCGGGGTTACCTCGGACTCGCCCTCGCCGAGGTGCTCGCGCACGCCGAGATGCTACTTGGCCTCGATATCGAGGTGCCCCTCGCATCCGGAGCGGCCAGCGGTCGCATCCACCTCGACGCGCTACGTCAGGTGGCCGCCGGATTCAGCGCATCCGCGTCGGCTTCGACGGTCGGTGCCTTCCTCTCATGGCTAGCCGCAGCCGAGAGGGAGGAGCGCGGGCTTGACCGCCCGGTTTCGGAGCCCGACCCGCGTGCCGTCCAACTCATCACCGTTCACGGAGCCAAGGGCCTGGAGTGGGACCTGGTCGCGGTCGCCGGTCTGACGATCGGCAATTTCCCTGCGGTTGGTTTCAAGAACGGCGAGCCCCAGAGCTCAGGGTGGCTGGTCGGGGAGGGATCGCTGCCTTACCCGTTGCGCGGCGACGTCCGCGACCTAGCGAGGATCGACCTCGATGCGCCCGACGGCGCCGAACTGGGGCAGCGACTTGATGCCTTCCGCGCGGTCGTGGGACACGATGCGCTTCTGGAGGAGCGCCGGCTCGCGTACGTTGCCTTCACGCGCGCCAGATCCGAGCTCATCGTCACGGGAGCCAGGTGGCGCGACGGCGTGAAGAACGCAGCGCAGCCATCGCCATTCCTGACTGAACTCGTCGACACCGGACTGGCCGCGCGCCACCCCGAGTCGCGCGACCTGGGCTCCGGCCCCGCCGCCAATCCGCTCGGCGTCGAGGCGCCGCCGGGCTGGTGGCCGCGCCATGCCGAGGCCGAGCATGCAGAGCAGACACCGCAACTCGCGCTCGCTGCCGCGGTCGCGGGAGCGATTGGGAACCGCCCCGAACACGGCGATGACGAGGTCGCCGCGAGCACGTCGCCGCTCGATGTCCCGGACGGCTCACGGGTCAGGCGGGAAGGTGATCGGCCGGGCCAGCCGCGGGATCGGTTCGAGGATTCGAAGGGAGCCGACCCGGTCCTGCCCATCGCGGCGAGCAACCGCGAAGGCGAACTGGGGGTTGGCGACGTTACGGAACTAGCCCGGATCCTCCTCGCGGAGCGGGATCGTCACGAGCGCGGCGAACGCGCCGCGATTGCCGCGCCCAACCATCTGAGCGCCTCGGCGATAGTCCGCCTCGTTCAGGATCCCACGGCCATGTCCCGCGATTGGCGGCGACCTATTCCGCGCAAGCCATCGCCAATGGCCACCCGGGGGACGCTCGTCCACTCGTGGATCGAGCGCCACTACTCGAAAGCCGCGCTGCTCGACATCGACGACGCGGAACTGTATGAGCAGGACGACTACGTGGACGACACCGCGCAACTCCGCTCGGTCTTCGAGGCATCGCCGTGGGCTGGGCGCGAGCCGGTCGAGCTAGAGATTCCCGTCGAGTTCACGCTGGGAAGCCGGACCATCCGTACGCGCATCGACGCGATCTTCGCTGATCCCGACAACCCGGGCGGGCAGATCGTGGTGGACTGGAAGACGGGCTCCCCACCGAAGCAGGCTCGACAACGCGCCGCGCGGGAGATTCAACTCGCCATCTACCGGGTCGCGTGGTCGCGGATCTCCGGAACGCCGATCGACGACGTCGCCGCGGCGTTCTTCTACCTTGCGACAGGGGAGACGGTTCGAGTTGAACGGCTGCCGGGAGCCGAGGAACTCGCCCGCAGGCTCACCGAACTCGTCGGGGACTAACTAACTCCCCGTGCGTCCCGCGCCGCAGTATCCGCTTGCGAGTCGCCGGAGGCAATGGCGTCATGGGCGTGGTCGTCCTCGCCCGCACCATTGGCGGCGCCGTCATCGTCCCTAGGGCCGGTCCCATCGGCCTGGCCCGCCGGAACCTCCTCGTGCCAGGCCGCGCCTGCGAGCGCAACGGGCGGATCACCCTCACCCTCGCCAGCGCCATCGCCGGCGCCGATATCGTCCGGGACGGTCGCCAAGACCTCATCTGCGGAGATCACATCGGTCGCCGCCGTGGGCGGCCGCGTGACGCTGGCCGCGGCGACATCACCGCTGGCGGCGGCGAAATCGCTACTGACCACTGCGACATCACCGCTGATCGCGAGCGCGGTGGTCGCGACATCGTCCGCGGGGATCGGGCCGGTGCCCCCGTAGGCCGGGAATCGCACGATCTCGCCCGCTGCCGCGGCCGTTGCGACGTCGAGGTCGGCCAGCATTTCGACCGCATCGGCGACGACGTCCGCCAGGCCGTGCCGGGTTCCGTGCAGCAGCCACCTCAGCAGCGCCAGCTCGCTCGCGAGCAGCGAGCGTTCTAGCAGGTGCGGGTCGGGCAGTTCGGTGCGGCGCAGCTGGTAGGCCTCCATGATCGAGTCCACGCAGTCGGCTGGTGCGGCGGCCAGCACCCAGGCCAGGTCGTCAGCCGGGTCGGCTACCTTCACCTCGGACCAGTCACGAACCGCCGCGACGTTGCCCGCCTGCACCAGCAGCGAATCGGCGGCCAGGGCTCCGTGGGTCACCGTGGGGATGAAGCGCCACAGGCTGACGTCCTCGAGCCGATCCTCCCATCGCTTCAGCAGCGAGGGCGGCACTAGTCCGGTGGCGGCGGCCTCGTCCACCTCGGTCAGCCGGCGCTCGCGATAACTCTGCGCCGTGTACGAGGGGTGCCCCGTCGCTTCCACGACATGGACCGGAAGCTCGTGTATGGCAGCCAGCGCGCGCCCCAGGCTCGCGGCGAGCCCGGGTCCAGGGGTGAGCCGCTCCATGGCGATGGGGAAACCGGGCAGTTCCGCGTGGACGAGCGCCCGACCGCCGTCGGTGAGCGGGGCCGTGCCCGCCACGCGAGGCACGAGGAACGGAAGATCGCCGCGATCGATGTACGCGGCGAGCGCCTCGAGCAGTGCTATCTCGGCCTCCAGCGCGGCCCCGGCCGATGCCGTCAGCGGCGCTCGGACGATCCAGTGGCGCGCCTCGGCATCGATGACCAGCGCGCTCTCGAAACCGTCGACCGTCTCCTCAAGCGGAGCCACCTGCCGTGCATCGAGGGCGGGTATGGCTTGGGTCGCGATCGCGGCGAGGGCGTAGGGTGTTCGGTGCACGAAGTAAACGCTACGCGGAAACGGCCCATGGTGCCGGGAGCGCCACGCGTCGCGGGTGTGCACGGCGGGAAGGTGGGAGTGATGGGACGGCGGAAAAGCCCTACGCAAGACTTCGTTCTCGCGGGTTCAGACGTCACGCGGGCGGCGGCTTGGCGGTCGCGATCCGACCTGTGGCATCACTTCCTGAGCGCCGGGCGATCCTGGGCGATCGTGGTGCGCGGCGCCGATATCCTGACCACCGGAGCAGGCAACGAGACCCGCGCGGTTCGCGTGCCGCTCGCCAGCATTGAGCGCGCTCTCGGCGGTCCGCCAGGCGATCGCGTCGTCTTCCTCGGCGCGGATGTGGACGAGTTCTCCGTCGCCTCCGTGAGCGGCACCACCCTGCCAGATGTCGCTGCCTACTTCGCGTGGATCGCTCCCGACCAACGGGTGCTGGCGGCCGCGCTGGGCTCGGCCATGGGAAGCGGCGGCGGCGCATCATCGGCTCCGACCGGGCCGCGGCGCGAGGACGCGACCGACCACACGACATGGCAGCCCCGCCGACCGGGCCGCCTTGACGACGCGGTCACGGCGGGGCGAACGCGAGACGCCCTGCGCGAGGCGACGGCAGGATTGGCCGGACAGCCGGAGGGGGACTTCGTGCCGCTACGAACTGCGGGCGAGTTCCTCGGAGCCTTCGACATTGGGCTGGCGCTACCGGCGGTTGCGCTGGCGCAGTGGCATGATTCTGCGCCCTTCTGCTCCTCGTGCGGTGCCCCGACGGCCCCGGGCGAGGCTGGCTGGTTACGCACCTGCACCGGCTGCGGCCGCGACCACTACCCGCGCACGGACCCGGCGATGATCGTGACCGTGCTCGACGACAGCGATCGGCTGCTTCTCGCCCATGCCTCGCACTGGCCGGAGCGCCGATATTCGTTGCTTGCGGGATTCATCGAAGCGGGTGAGGGCGCGGAGGCCGCGGTGCGCCGGGAGGTGTTCGAGGAGACACGAGTATCGGTGGGCGAGGTCGAATACGTGGCAAGCCAACCCTGGCCGTTCCCCGCGTCGCTCATGCTGGCGTATCGGGCGCGCGCCATCAGCACGGATATCCAGGTGGACGGCGTGGAGGTCGCCGACGCGCGCTGGTTCAGCCGAGAGGACCTCAACGCCGCGATCCGAAGCGGCGAAGTGCACCTACCGATGGGTTCGTCGATCGCCCACGCGCTCGTACGGCGGTGGCTCGATGGCTGATGCCCGGGTCGCGTCGACTACGGCACGCGCGGGTCATGCCGAGACGTGGTCAAATGCCGAGGGCCGACTTGACCTGGTTCAGAGTGGGGTTCGTTGCCGCGGTGCCGTCGGGGTACACGACCGTTGGGACAGTGCGATTGCCGTCGTTGACCGATTCGATGAACTCGATGAAGCTGGGATCGGTCTCGATGTCGATCTCCGTGACAGGAATGCCTGCGCTCGAGAGCTGCGTCTTGAGGCGCTTGCAGTAACCACACCAGCCCGTCGAGAGCATCACGATGGATCCGGGAGCCGGACTTTGTGGGGCCTGCGGCATGACGCCTCCGTTGTCAATTGTCCTTGTGGATAGTGACCATTCTGTCAGAGCAAACTGAAACTATGGGTATGTGCGTGAGGGGAATCGGATGACGTCGGAGCCGCCGGTCAGGGCAATACCTGGAGCGGATCAGCTCATCGATGCCCTGGATCCCGAACAGCAGCAGGTGGCGCTCGCAGTTCGCGGGCCCGTGCGCGTCCTCGCAGGGGCCGGGACCGGCAAGACACGAGCGATCACGCATCGCATCGCCTACGGCGTGCGCACGGGAGCCTATGACTCGCGCAACGTGCTCGCGGTGACGTTCACCTCGCGAGCAGCTGGCGAGATGCGCTCTCGCTTGCGCGACCTCGGCGTGCCGGGGGTGCAGGCTCGAACGTTTCATTCGGCGGCAATGCGGCAGCTGGCGCACTTTTGGCCCCAGATCATCGGCGGCCGGCCCTGGCAGGTCGTTGAGTACAAGGCGCAACTCGTGGCGACCGCGGCACGCTCGCTTCGCATGTCCGTCGATCGGGTGGCGGTGCGGGACCTGGCAAGCGAGATCGAGTGGGCGAAGGTCATGCTGGTGCGCCCCGACGACTACGCCGCGGAGGTCGAGCGTCGCGGCCGCGAACTTCCCGCGGGCTTCTCGGAGCAGGCAATCTCGCGGTTGTATGCCCGCTACGAGGAGATCAAGACGGAACAGGCCGTCATGGACTTCGAGGACGTGCTCGGTCTGACGGCCCAGATGTTGCACGACAACGCGGATATGGCCAAGCAGGTGAGGTCGCAGTACCGACACTTCGTCGTCGATGAGTTTCAGGACGTGTCGCCCATCCAGCAGCGGCTGCTCGATCAGTGGCTCGGCGGGCGCGATGAACTGTGCGTGGTTGGTGATCCCAGCCAGACCATCTATTCATTCGCCGGGGCGACCCCGCACTTTCTGATGAATTTCCGGCAGGCGTTTCCCCGCGCTACTCTCGTTGAGCTGGTCCGGGACTACCGATCTTCGCCGCAGATTGTCCGCGTGGCGAACGACCTGTTGCGTAGCGCGATCGCCAGCGATCCGGCGGGTGTCAAGCCACTCGAGCTCATCGCGCAGGGTGCCGACGGACCGGTCGTGAAGTACACCGAGTACGGCGATGATGACGCCGAGGCGGCGGGCGTGGCCGCCCGCGTGAAGGCGCTGATCGCCGAGGGTGTGAACGCGCACGAGATCGCGGTGCTGTACCGCACGAATGCTCAGTCCGAGGCCTTTGAATCCGCGCTGTCGGAGGCCGGTATCGGATACGTCGTTCGGGGCGGGCAGCGATTCTTTGCCCGCAAGGACGTGCGCGACGCGATGCTATTGCTGCGGGCGGCGATCAATCACGCGCCGGATCGGCGCATGCCCGAGGTCGTTCGCGACGTCCTGTCGGATGCGGGCTGGGCCGAGCGGGCGCCCACCGCCGTCGGCGCGCAGCGTGAACGCTGGGAGGCAATGCAGGCTCTCGTCCTGCTCGCCGACGAACTCGACGACAAGCGCGGCGCCACCATGGGTGACTTCGTGACCGAATTGACCGAGCGCGCAGACTCGCAGCACGCGCCGACCGTCGATGGCGTAACCCTCGCATCGCTCCACGCGGCAAAAGGCCTCGAATGGGATGCCGTGTTCCTGGTGGGAGTCAGCGAGGGTCTGATGCCCATCTCACTGGCCGAAACCGACCGAGCCATCGCAGAGGAACGGCGCCTGCTTTACGTCGGCATCACCCGTGCCCGGACCCACCTCGAACTCTCCTACGCGCGGGCTCGCCGTGCGGGCTCGCGCGGGAACCGCAAGGTCAGCAGATTCCTCTCGGGCATCTGGCCAGCGCCAGCGCGTCCGGACCGCATGCGCCGATCCACGAGGGGGGAAACGACCATCGCGTTGAGCGGCGATGTGGACGGCGAACTCTTCGAAGAACTGCGCGCATGGCGAGGGCGCGTCGCGAAGGAGATTGGCAAGCCCGCGTACGTCGTTTTCGGCAACATCTCGCTCGTTGCCATCGCCGAGATCCGTCCCTCAACCCTGGACGAACTCTCGGTTGTTCGCGGCGTTGGTCCAGCGAAACTCGAGGCGTACGGCGAGCAGGTCCTCGGCGTAGTCCGGGCGCACCTGTCGGCTAAGGCAGGGCAACCCGCAGAAGGAAAAATTTAATTAAGTGGAAACCCTCGCCTCGGGGTTCTATGCTCGTTGATGTCCGCGTAGATTTCGTGGCCCCTCGTCGGGCCGCCCTGACTGGAGCGAAGGAGGTGCACCCCCAATGATCACTTCATTCGGCAACGTCGCAGCGCGCTGCGCAGCCCGGCCGTGGGGCGCACCCTCGGCACGAGCGGGTGCAGAAAAGCTGCCCGCCTCCAGCCCAGTGTCAGCCAGAAATTTGTGCGGTCCCTCGATCGACGGAGCCAGTTAGGCTCGCGTTACTCGCTTATGGCCGCGCCACCGACATCCGGGGCGACGGCCTTTTCCTTTTCCCGCTTCCGAGCATGAGCCGGCAGCGGACGCCGTCGCCCTGACAACACATTTTCGAGTTGTTCAGGAGAAATAGACCATGAACCCCGCAGTTGTATCGACTCTGCGCGAGCCGATCACCGGCGAGTTCGCCGCATCCACGGCATGGGACGCATCAGCGTTCGTCGCCGCCACCATATCGACGCCGTGTCGCAGCAATGACGCCGACCTCTGGTTCGCGGAGCGCACGAGCGACATCGAACTCGCGAAGTCGCTCTGCCGGGAGTGCCCGCTGGTCCGACAGTGCCTCGAAGGGGCGCTCGCACGTGAGGAGCCCTGGGGCGTCTGGGGTGGCCAGTCGTTCGTAGACGGGCGCGTCGTCGCCCAGAAGCGCGGACGAGGCCGGCCGCGTAAGAACCCGCTTCCCGCGCTCGCATCGTGAGCAATCAGCTCGTATCCTCGCTCCGCAGGTGACGCGGGGCGAGGATACCGCTAGCGTCTAGGCATGGAGTCCCCTCAGGTGGCGCGCGTCGAGGTGCGCCGCAGCGATCGCCGCAAACGGACGATCAGCGCGCGTCTCGATGGCGACACGCTTGTTGTGTTCGTGCCTGCCAGCCTCGGGCGCCGCGAGGAGGAGAAGTGGGTTCGGCAGATGCGCGAGCGCATGGAATCGCGATTGCGTAGGTCTCGTCCATCGGATGAAGAACTCGAGGCGAGGACTCGCTCCCTGGCGGCCAAGTACCTGCCCAAGGGGGTCCGAATCCGCTCGGTGCGGTGGTCCGACAACCAGGTGAAGCGCTGGGGATCGTGCAGCATTGAGACGGGCGACATTCGCGTCTCCAGCAGGCTGCGTGGCATGCCCCCGTGGGTGGTGGACTACGTGCTGCTGCACGAGGCGACGCACACGATCTTCGCGGAGCACGGCAACGAGTTCTGGACGCTACTCAGCGCGTACCCGCACACGGAACGGGCACGCGGATTCCTCCAGGGCATCGACTACGCGGGCGCGCATGAGGTCGGCGGCGAGGCCGAAGACGGTTGCGAGGAACCCGGCGACAGTTACTGATCGCTGGGGTCGGTGCTCTCACCGTCGGGGCCGAGCCCAAGATCACCGCTGAGCAGAGCCTCAAGTTCCGCATCGAAGTTTGCCAAGGCGCCGCTGACGGAGTCGTCGCGGCGAACGATGAAGTCCTGCGGGGCATCGAGATCCGCGGCCACCGGCATGAAGTCTGGATGCGACCACACTTCGTCGCGGCCTTCAACGCCGCGTTTAGCACTCAGCAATTCCCATAAAGCGGTAGCTTCGCGGGCACGTCGAGGCCGCAACTCCAGTCCGACGAGCGTTGCAAAGGTCTGCTCGGCCGGGCCGCCCGCGGCACGGCGGCGGCGAATCATCTCCCGTAGCGCGATGATCGAGGGCAAATGCGGTAGCGCGGCCTGTGCGCTGACCGCGTCGACCCATCCCTCCACGAGCGCGAGGGCGGTTTCGAGTCGTAGGAGGGTAGCCTGCTGCTCAGGGCTCTTCGCCACCGCGAAGATGCCGGAGGACATGACCCTGCGAAGTTCCTCCGGATCCGTCGGATTGATCTCCCGGACCGTGGATTCGAGGGTCTCGGAATCGATCTGCACACCTCGGGCATACTCATCGATCAGCGCAATGATGTGGGCGCGCAGCCATGGGGCGCCGTTAAACAACCTGGCCGCGGCCGCCTCGCGCAGCGCGAGGAACTGGCGGACCTCGCGCGCATCGATATCCAGGTCCCGCGCGAACGCCTCGACGTTCGTGACCACGAGCGCAACACGCGTCCCCTCAACCAGCGGGACTCCGACATCCGTGGTACCGAATACCTCTGTGGCGAGTTCGCCCGTGGCCTGACCCACCTGCATGCCGAACACCATGGCGCCGAGGCGCCGAAGGAAGACGTCGGGGGAGATCACCCCGTCTGCCAGCCCTGGAACGTTCAGATCTCCGAAGGGCGTCAGGCCGTCCACTCCGTCCATCTCCTCGCTGAGGACGCGGACGAGTGCCTCCGTGACGGCCTCCGCGACCGGGGCCGTCAGGGCGTTCCACGTCGCAATGGTCGCCTCCACCCATTCCGCGCGGCTCCAGGCGGCGTGGGTCACGGACGCGGGCGGTAGCGATGTTGCGGCATCGAGCCACAACTCGGCCGCCTGGAACGCCCCGACTACGCCGCGTCGCTCCGCGTCGCTCACCACCGGGTCGGGGCCAGCGCTCGCAGCCACCTGGCGCGCGATATCGCGGGCCGCGTTCGTGTTGAGTCCTTGCGGGGAATCGGTCGCCAGGAACTGCTGTACCTGGCGGAGGGCGGCCTGCAGCATCTGCGGATTCATCGGACCCGCATCGCCCGGAAGGCTCGCCGGGTCGATACCCGCCGCGCGCAACTGCTCGATCACAGCGTCCGCGTTCGCCCCGAACATATCGGTGAACATGCGCTCCCAGTCGGGAACTGCGCCATCCGATGGCGGCACTGCATTCATGATCCCTCCCAGGCATTGTTACGGGTCCGCAAGATACGCTTGCCCATGGAATAACGGTAGCGTCCTCGACTGAGAAAGGACCCGGGAAGCAAGCGTGACAAGCGGGCAGAGACGAGGTGGCGCGAAGGTCCCTCGGGAGTTCGTTGTCATGGGCGCCGGTCCCATCGCCGTGCACCTGCGAAACGCGCTAAGCCTGGAACGCGAGGCCGGAAGGCCGGGTGCGGAGCGAGTGCTCGTCGTCGTCCTCGATCCCGGAGACTTCCGCGATGTCCTGACCACGCCTCCGGCGCTCAGGCGGGAGCGCATCGCTCAGGGCGTAACCGAGGCGGTGTCGCGTGGTGGGGCGCTCGGCGTCAAGCACCTCATCGCCGTGAGTTCCGCGGCCGTATGCGGAGCGTGGTGGGCTCGTCCCGAAATCTCCGAAGACGATCCGATCACCACGCAGGGCGACCTTGGCTGGTCCGGCGATGTCGCGCACAGCGAGGCCATGCTTGAGCAGGCCCTCGACGCGGGCGGGCTGGCCGGTGCCCGCGTCACCATCGTGCGTGCGGCACCTATCGTGGGGCAGGGCGTCGACACGCTCATCACACGTCACTTCGAGGTGCCGCGGCTGCTTCAATTGCGTGGATCGGATAAGCGTTGGCAGTTTCTGCACATCGATGATCTCGTCGGAGCCGTCCAGGTCGTCGCCGACGAGGGACTCGTTGGCATCGTCACCGCCGGGGCGGTGCGGCCGCTTGGCCCGTTCGCTGGCGATCCGGACGCGGAGACCACGCAAACCGTCGCCTCGATCGCGGGCCGGCGCACCGTTGCCCTCACTCAGGATCGGGCGATGTCGATTGCCAACAAACTCCATCAGGCGGGAATACTCGCTGCGCCAGCGAGCGACCTCGCCTACGCGGTTTACCCGTGGGTGGTTCGGAGCGATACGCTTCTGCGTGCGGGTTGGCGGCCCCGTTACTCGACCGCAGAGTGCGTACGGCTCATGATGGCCGACTACTCGTGGCGGGCAGGGATGGCCGGTGGCCTACTCCGCGGGCGATCGCTCGCGGCCATCGGAGCTGCTGGCGCCATGGTGGCACTCGCGGGAACCGTGGCGGCCACACGACGAACACGAGGAGTGGGATGACGCGGGCACGACTGAGGGACGTCCTGGGCACCATCACCGCCCTCGCGCTGATCGGCTTTCTGCTCGTTCCTATGCCCTATGCGTCGCTGTCGGCCGGGCAGACGCAGGACGTCCTCGGGGAGATGAGTTCCTCCGACGGGACGGCCTCCGAGGTCATCACCATCAAGGGTGCGCCGACCTATCCGACCACGGGGAAGGTGCTCTTCACGACGGTCGGGGTGAGCGGATCTCCCGAATCGCCCATGTCGGCGGCGGCTATCGCGCTCGATTGGTTCGACCCGAAGAAGCAGGTCGAGCCGATCGAGCTCTACTACCCGCCGAACACCACGACCGAACAGGTTCGCGAGCAGAACCAGGCCGATATGACCTCATCGCAGGACACTGCGGCGGTCGTGGCGCTCACTGAACTGGGACGCGAGGTGCCGGCCACACTGACGGTGGCGATGCCAGTGACTCGCCGCGACATGGGCGTCGCAGGCGAGGATTCATACACGCGTGCCGAGGACGTAGTCCAGGAGGGCGACGTGATCCTGGCGATCGGGGGCACGAAGATCGTCACGCATCAGCAACTACTGGCGGTTGTGCGCGCGTTGCCCCCCAACGAAGACGTGGACGTCACCGTGCTGCGTGCCGGGGACGAGGAAACGTTGACCTTTGCCCCCTATCCTGCGGCGAGCGCCGAACCCGGGAGCGGTGGCGGGGCCGCGGATTCGGGCGCGCGCCTCGGGGTGCTGCTCACACCCGAATACGATCTTCCCGTCGATGTCACCATCAACGCCCAGGATGTCGGGGGGCCGAGCGCGGGCATGATGTTCACGCTCGGCATCATCGACCTTCTCGCACCCGAGGACCTCACTGCGGGGAAGACCATTGCCGGGACCGGCACTATCGACATCGAGGGGAACGTCGGCGCCATCGGCGGCATCGACCACAAGATCGAGGGAGCGGCCCGGGCTGGCGCGACCTGGTTCCTGGTGCCTGAGTCGAACTGCGCCGACATCTCACGCACACCGCCACGGGGGATCGAAATCGTGTCGGTCGCCACCGTGACGCAAGCGAAGCAGGCACTCGAGTCCATTCGAGCAGGCGACCTGGCATCGCTGCCGCGGTGCGCGGGAGTGTCCTAGGGGTTTCACGTTCACGTGGGCATCGCGGTCGCCGTCACGCCGGGATACTCGCGGTGAGGCGGGCCGAGCGCGGGCCAGCGACGGCGAAGATTTCGCCCAGCGCGCAAAAGCCTGTTACCTGCCCGACATTGAGGAACTTCCCTGGAACCTGTGGGATTCTTGATATTCGGCATATGCACACTGTGAAGCGCCGCATCCCCACGCTGAAGACCTGAAAGGCTCCAACGATGACGTCCACAGCCAGCAACCCGTCCAGGCCTAGACGGCGACGGGAAGCCGACGAAGAACGAAACCGGAGATTCGGACCTCTCGCGATCACCATTGGGGTCCTGGCCGTCATCGTTGTGGCTGTCCTTGTCGCATCGCGATACCTGACGGAGTACTGGTGGTTCGACCAGGCCGGGTTCGCGAAGGTTCTCACGACGCAGTGGATCACCACGATCGTCCTCTTTGTCATCGGCTTCGTGGTCATGGGAGCGGCGATCTGGGCAAGCGCCTTCATCGCTCACAAGCGTCGTCCCGTGTATGCGGTCACAGCTATCCGCCCCACGCCGATGGATCAATACCGCGAGGCATTCGAGCCGATCCGCAAGCTGGCAATGATCATCGCGCCTGCGGGCCTCGGCGTATTCGCAGGCATAGCCGCGGGCAGCCAATGGCAGACGTTCCAGACGTGGTTGAACTCGACGCCGTTCGGTGAGACGGATCCGCAGTTCGGCTTCGACCTCAGCTTTTACGTATTCGCCGTACCGGCCATTCGCTTCCTGCTCTCCTTCCTGACCGTGACGGCGGTCTTCGCGCTCATCACCGCCGGAGTCATGACCTATCTCTATGGCGGGGTGCGCATCGAGCAGTTGCCCAACAATAAGGCGGCGTTCCGCGCCACCAAGGACGCGCGACTCCAACTGAACATCACCGCCGCGATCCTCATGCTCGTCATCGCAGCACGGATCTGGTTCTCGCAGTACGAGACGCTGCTCTCGTCCACCACCATCGCGCAGGGCGCGGACTACACGGATGTCCACGCCGGAATCCCCGCCCGGACCATCCTCTCCGTGGTGGCCATCGTCGTCGCCGCCCTCTTCGTGGTGTGCGCGATACGCGGCAACTGGCGCCTGCCGGTGATCGGGATCGGGCTCATGCTCGTGACCGGAATCCTGATCGGCTTTGCCTACCCGGCCATCGTCTCCCGCTTCCAGGTGCAGCCTAACGCTCAAGAACTTGAGGCGCCCTACATTCAGCGCAATATCGATGCGACGCGTGCCGGGTTCGGCCTGAAAGACATCGATGTGCAGGAATACGCGGCCAAGACGACCGCGGAGAAGGGCGCGCTGCGGCAGGACGCCGAGACCACAGCCTCGATCCGCCTACTCGACCCCAACATCGTCTCTCCTGCGTTCCGCCAGTTGCAGCAGAACAAGCAGTACTACAACTTCGCCGAGACGCTCGCGGTCGACAAGTACTCGTTCGATGACGCATCGCACGACACCGTGATCGGCGTGCGTGAATTGAACCTCGCCGGGCTCGGAGACGACCAGCGCAACTGGGTCAACCAGCACACCGTGTTCACGCACGGCTTCGGTGTCGTGGCCGCGTACGGCAACCAGGTCCGATCCGACGGATCGCCGGCATTCTTCGAGTCCGACATCCCCTCGGCTGGCAAGTTGAGCGGCGGCGAGCAGCACGCGTACGAGGAGCGGATCTACTTCAGCCCGGCTGCGCCCGACTACTCCATTGTGGGCGCCCCTGCTGGCGCGGAGCCGTGGGAACTCGACTACCCGGATGACTCCGCCGCGGGCCAGGTCAAGACCACGTTCCCGACGCAGGAAGTGTCCGTGGGACCGAAGCTCGACTCGTTCTTCTCGCGCCTGCTGTACGCAATCGACCTGCAGTCGGAACAGTTGCTCTTCTCCGATCGAGTCAACTCCGAATCCCAGGTCATCTACGACCGGGCTCCCGCCGAGCGCGTCAAGAAGGTCGCTCCCTACCTGACACTCGACGGTCGCGTGTACCCGGCTGTGGTGGACGGGCAGGTCCTGTGGATCGTCGACGGATACACCACGTCCGCGACCTACCCGTATGCGACCTCGCAGGCCTTGGACGACGCGACTGCTGACTCGTTGACGGCCTCGTCCTCCTCCGTGAGCGCACTCGAACCGAAGCGCGTGAACTACATCCGCAACTCGGTCAAGGCTACGGTCAACGCCTACAGCGGCGAGGTGACGCTCTACGCCTGGGACGAGGATGACCCCGTCCTCAAGACGTGGCAGAAGATCTTCCCGTCGACGATCAAGCCGATCGCCGAGGTGAGCGGCGACCTGATGAGCCACTTCCGCTACCCCGAGGACCTGTTCAAGGTTCAGCGGACCGTGCTCGCTCGCTATCACGTCACAGACGCGGCGTCGTTCTTTACCGCCCAGGACTTCTGGAAGGTCCCCGTCGATCCGACCACGTCCGTCAGCGGCGACGCCAAGACCGCGCAGTTGCAACCGCCCTACTACGTGACGTTGCAGATGCCGGGGCAGGAGAACTCGTCCTTCTCACTCACCTCGACGTTCATCCCGGGCGGAAACTCCGATCGCCAGATCCTTACCGGCTTCCTCGCGGCCGATGCGGATGCCGGGAAGACGACCGGCGTGAAATCCCCGGAGTACGGCAAGCTTCGCCTGCTTGTGCTGCCGCGGAATGCGACCGTCCCCGGACCGGGCCAGGTGCAGACCAAGTTCAACACCGACTCGACGGTGGCTCAGGCATTCACGTTCCTCAAGCAGGGTAACTCCACGATCGAGCTCGGAAACCTGCTGACGCTTCCCGTCGGCGGCGGACTACTCTACGTGCAGCCCGTGTATGCCTACTCGTCTCAGGGCTCGACGTATCCACTACTGCGGTACGTGATGGTTGCGTTCGGTGACGAGATTGGCTTCGGCACGACGCTGTCCGACGCGCTCGACCAGGTATTCGGCGGTGAGTCCGGGGCGCAGACCTCGGACAACGATGGGACGACCGCGCCGATTGTGCCGGACGATTCCACTGGTGAGACTCCCACGGAGCCGACCGCGCCGACCGCGCCGACCGCGCCGACCGAGCCGACTACTCCCACCGAGCCCACCACGCCGACCGAGCCCACCGCGCCGACGCAGCCGGACGCGGGGGGAGATGCGAATGCGCGCCTCAAGACGGCTCTCGCGGACATGCAGACCGCTTGGGACCAGGGACAGGCGGCACTCGAAAAGGGCGACTTCGCCGCCTACGGCACGGCGCAGCAGGCACTGCAGGACGCGCTCGACAAGGCAGTTGCCGCCGAGGCGGAACTGAACGCCGCAACCTCCTGACCAGGGTTGTTTCGAGATGACTGGCGTGGGGCGCCCGGGTAACCGGACGCCCCACCGCCATCTGCGGGTCGAGGCCGATTTGGTTCTCGGCAGCAGATCGGCTAGGCTGGATAAGCCGACGCGGGGTGGAGCAGCTCGGTAGCTCGCTGGGCTCATAACCCAGAGGTCGCAGGTTCAAATCCTGTCCCCGCTACCAACTAAAGACCCCCTGACCAGCGGAAACGCGGTCAGGGGGTCTTTGCTATTTCCTGTCTAGATTTACGGAATGCGGTTTAGTGTCGGTATTCGGGGCTTATAGGTCAGAACGTGTGGATGGGATTGGGGGTTTCGCTTGTGATTTAGCGGCTGGTGGGGTGTTGGTATGCCCTGGCATCCTTGATTGTGAATGGTGCAGGTAATTCCACGCGTTGTGGAGTATGCGATGAAGTCCTGGTCAAGAACGGTAAGACAGCTGCTGGGACCCAACGGTGGATATGTCGCAGTTGTGGTGCCTCTAGCGTGCGTAGACGCCCTGATGTGACCCGAGCAGCACAGTGGCAGTGGTGCTGCCACGTCGGGCAAGCAGACCGCCACTGGGTGTGCGAGTGATAGCGAACCCCTGGGCGGCGAGTCCGTCGTGCAGCGTCTGAAACGCACGATTCTGATCGCTGATCAATATGAAGTCCGTCGAGATCGCCATGGTTGTTCCCTGTCGTTCGAAGTGCGAGGTTGCGCAGTTCACCCTACTGGGCATGGCCTCGTCCGGATACATGTCCGTCTCATCCGCGCGACCGATAGCTGATTCGCAGTGAGAATCGGCCGGCGACCAGCAGTCTGTGCCGGAGGATCGGCTGGGAGGTGCGTCACGACCCGTGCCGAACGTCCGTCTAGGTCGCGCGCAAGGGCCGTCCGCGACAAATCGCGGCTCGCCGCGAGATGACCTACCCTGATATATGGACGCACGAACACCACTCGGACGGAGATGCGCATCATGACCATCAGTACCGGAATTGTTCTCTTTGTCATCGGAGCGATCTTGACGTTCGCGGTCAACGTCGAATTCGACGCGATCAGCCTGGACCTGATCGGCTACATCCTCATGGGTGCCGGAGTCGTCGTGTTCATCATCGGCCTGATCACGATGACTACCGCTCGTCGCCGGACGGTTGACCGGGTTGAGCGAGTCGACCGCGTCGGTCCGATCGACTGAGGGAAGCGACTCGTCATCGAGTCTCGGCGCCTCTGACCGGAACGTCGCAGGTGGCGTGCGTGTTCGTGGCTTAGGGGTGCCGTTTTACGTAAGAAGAGCCACCGCGCAATGTCATGAACGCTCACTCGGCCCCGTCGGCACCAGCCAATATGGCTTATAGGTCAGAACGTGTGGATGGGATTGGGGGTTTCGCTTGTGATTTAGCGGCTGGTGGGGTGTTGGTATGCCCTGGCATCCTTGATTGTGAATGGTGCTGGTAATTTGTCGCGCGTCAGACTATGTGGCAGGGGTAGTTAGTTGCTGAGGCAACGGCCCTATCGCAAGGTTTGAGAATCATGAGTCGTCCACCGAAGATCCCGGCGGAGAAGAAGCTGCGCATCGTGTTGAGCGTGTTGCAGGGCGAGATCTCGATCGCGGAAGCGGCCCGCCGCGAGAAGGTCTCCGAGCAGGCGATCGGGAAGTGGAAGCGTCAGTTCCTCGAGGGAGGCAAGGCCGGAATCGAGGCCGGCAAGTCCAAGCCCTCGACCCGAGAGCAACAGCTCGAGGATGAGGTCGCCGAACTCACCCAAGCCCTCGGCGAGGCCGCGGTCGAGATCCGCGTCTGGAAGAAATCAGCGGAGGGCAGGTTGGGCCCTTCGAGGACCTCGAGGTGATCCGCACCGAGGCGGGCATGTCGACCGCGAGGTTCTGCGAACTCATCGACATGCCCGAACGAATCTGGCGGCGCTGGCAGGCCAAGGCCCGCGCGGATCGGCCGTTGAAGGGTCCGTGGCCGCAGCCGTCTCGCGTTGCTGTCCGTGATGTCGTCGTGCAGCATGCGAAGGCGCATCCGGCGTGGGGCCACCGGAAGATTTGGGCCATGACCCGTCACGACGGGCACCCGGTATCGCAGGCGACCGTGCTGCGGCTGCTGCGCGACGAGGGCCTGATCCTGGGTGCGAATGACCAACGGGAGCGCCGCAAGCTCGCTGAGCGCCGCAAGGCCGCGTTCGCGAAAGAACCGACGGGCCCGAACCAGGTTTGGCAGCTCGACTTCTCCGAGTATGAGACCACGGCCGGCGGGGTCTGGCGGATTGCGTCGTGTCGGGACTATTGGGCGAAGTATGAGTTCGACGCGCACGTGTCGCCGACTGCGAACATGCACGACGCGGTCACCGCGGTCGAGCTCGCCCTCGCCGAATTCGAGGCGCTCCTCGGCCACCCGCTCATCGACGACTGCGAGGTCGACGAGCACACCGGGGAGATCCTGCCCACCTTGACGATCGTGACCGACAATGGCGGCCCGTTCCGGTCGTTCACGTTCGAAGCGTTCATCGCGACGCACCCCGAGCTCCGTCACGTCCGCACACGAGTGAGAACGCCGGGGCAGAACGGGTCACGCGAACGCGGCTTCGGGACGATGAAATACGAATGGCTGTTCCGCGAAGAGATCGACGACGGCCTCCAGCTCGTCGAACACGTGAACGCCTACCGGCAGGACTATAACCACGTCCGCCCGCACGAAGCGATCGCCTGGAACCGACCCGCAGAGGTCTACGCCGGCCTCGCCGACCCCACCATCCCCAACTTCGAAATCGAAGAAACCCTGCCAACTACTTGACGCGGGACATCCTTCCTGGTGCGGGCCGGTCGCCTTGTGTGTGTGCGCTCACGTGGTTGGTGGTGGTGCTTAGTGGGCGGGGTGGCTGTAGCGGTGGGGGTCGGCGTCGAAGGTGGCCGCGCAGTGGGCGGAGCAGAAGGCGAACGTGACGCCGTCGTGCTCACGGGTGGCTGCGGCGGTGGCCGGGTCGATGCTCATCCCGCACACCGGGTCGGTCACGGTGGCGTTCTGGTGCGAGGCGTTGTCGTGGTGGTGGGTCATGGCGTTCTCTTCCTTGTCGTCGTTGGTGTTCTCGTCGTGGTGGTGGTCCGCTCCGAGCTCGACCACGGGTTCGGTGGCTCTGGCCGGTGTCGTGATGGCCGCGGCCACGGGGGCGGGGTTGAAGCGGCGCAACCGGTTGGCGTTGGCGACGACCGACAGTGAGGACAGCGCCATGGCCAGGGCAGCGATGATCGGGCTGAGCAGCAGCCCGAAGGCGGGGTAGAGGACTCCTGCGGCGATGGGGATGCCCAGGGCGTTGTAGCCGAAGGCGAAGCCGAGGTTCTGGCGGATGTTGCGCATGGTGGCCCGGGACAAGTCCACGGCGGTGACCAGTCCGGACAGGTTCCCCGAGATCAGGGTGATGTCGGAGGACTCGATGGCGACGTCGGTGCCGGTGCCGATGGCCGAGCCGACGTCGGCCTGGGCCAGGGCGGGGGCGTCGTTGATGCCATCGCCCACCATCCCCACGATCCCGCCGCCTGCTTGCAGGCGCTTGACCTCTGCGGCCTTGTGCTCGGGCATGACCTCGGCCAGGACCCGGGTGATGCCGACCTGGCGGGCGATGGCTGCGGCGGTGTCGCGGTTGTCGCCGGTCATCATCACCACGTCCAGCCCGCGCGCCTGCAGGGCGGCGATCGCCTCGATGGAGCCGTCCTTGAGGGTGTCGGCCACGCCGATCACTCCGGCCGGGCGACCGTCCACAGCGGCGAGCATGGGTGTCTTGCCGTCCCGGGCGAGACGTTCGAGGTCGCCGGTCAGGGGTGTGGGGTCGATGCCGGCGCCGGTGAGCAGACGCTTGTTGCCGACCAGCACCTGGCGGCCCTCGACGAGGGCGCGCACGCCCTGACCGGTGATCGAGGTGAACTCCTGTGGTGTGCCCAGGGCGTGGCCGGCGTTGGTGGCTCCGGCCACGATCGCGGCCGCGAGCGGGTGCTCGGAGTCGCGTTCGGCGGCGGCGACCAGGGCCAGCAGCTCGGTGTCGTCGAACCCGTCAGCCGGTAGCACATCGGTCAGCGACGGGGCGCCCTTGGTGATGGTGCCGGTCTTGTCCAGGACCACGGTGGTGAGCTTGTGGGCGGTCTCCAGGGCCTCGGCGGAGCGGATCAGGATGCCGTGGGTGGCGCCCTTGCCGGTACCGACGGTGATCGACAGCGGGGTGGCCAGGCCCAGGGCGCAGGGGCAGGCGATGATCAGCACCGCGACCGCGGCGACCAGGGCGAAGATCCCGGCCGGCGGCGGGCCGACCAGGGACCAGATCGCGAACGTCCAGACTGCGATCACGATCACGGCGGGCACGAAGTAGCTGGCGACGTTGTCGACCAGGCGCTGGATCGGGGCCTTGGATCCCTGGGCCTCGCGGACCAGGCGGATGATCTGGGCGAGCATGGTGTCCGCACCGACCTTGGTGGCCACGTAGCGGAACGCCCCCGTCTGGTTGATCGTGGCACCGATGACGGTGTCCCCGGCGGCCTTGAGGACCGGGATCGGCTCGCCGGTGACCATCGACTCATCGATCGCCGAGGTGCCCTCGCTGACCTCGCCGTCCACGGGCAGCTTCTCTCCGGGGCGGATCGCGATCACGTCACCGACCTGGACGTCACCGACGCCGATCTCCAGCTCCTCACCGGCGCGGATGACCCGCGCGGTGCGTGGCTGCAGGCCGATCAGGGCCCGGATGGCCTCACCGGTTCCGGCCTTGGCCTTCGTCTCCAGCAGCCGGCCCAGCAGGATCAGCGTCAAGATGACCCCGACGGCCTCGTAGTAGACCTCTTGGGCATCGGCGGGCAGCACGTCCGGGACGAAGGTGGCCACCAGGCTGAACCCGAAGGCGGCGATCGTGCCGAGGGTGATCAGGGAGTTCATCTCGGCCGTGCGGTGCGAGAGTGCCAGCCACCCGGTGCGGTGGATCGGCCAGCCGGTGTAGACCATGACCGGGGCGATCAGCAGCAGCTGCAGCCACGGCTCCAGCAGCACCCCGGGCCACATCGCCCCGAACAGCTCATGGGCCATCACCGCCACCAGCACCGGGAAGGTCAGCACCGCGCCGATGATCACTCGCCGACGCAGATCGGCGATCTCGGTCGCGCGCTCGGCGGCTTCCGCATCGACCGACTCGTCGTCGGCCACATGCAGCGCCACCGGACCACCCACCGCGGTGGTGGCAGTCTCGCCCCCGCTCTGGTGCTCGTGCGGAGCGCCCGTCACCGGCGCGATCTCCTCGGTCGGGCGTGGGGGTGCGATCACGCCACCACCGGTGGGTGGGTTCGAGGCTGCCGCAGCACCCGAGTCGGCACCACCAGCGGCAGCGGTGCCGGAGACCACGCGGACCTTGCCGTGCAGCATATTCATCCCGCAGGCGAAGCCGTACTCACCGACCTCCTGGGGGGTGAAGTCCACCGCCGTGGTGGCGTAGGCGGGCAGGGACTGGTTGACCTTGAAGTCGGGGAAGACCACCCGGGAGGAGCAGTCCCCGGACTCCTGACGGTCGAAGACCATCCGCACCGGGAGGCCCTGGACGACCTCGATGACGTCGGGGCTGTAGCCGCCCTTGACCGCCACGGTCACGACCTGCACACCGCCATCGACCTCGGCGCGCCGGGACTTCTTCGGACCGAAGAAGTACCAACCGATCAGGGCCGTCAGCACCAAGGCCGCGGCCAGCGTGGCGAGGATTACCATGACCTCGCTCCTTCCTGTTGGACCGGATGGCTCGAACCCCGCCGATACCCAGTGGGGGTATCTCCTACGGTAGGCGGGCGGAACCTGTACCGCCCTGATGGATCGATGAAAGTTCGATGAAGACGCCCGCTGTGCGTGACCCATGCCATCTACGGTGTGCAGGAATGACGAGGCCGGCGCGGGCGTGTGCGCTGCAGTGGGATCAGCGGTGGCACGCCCGGGCCGGCCAGAACGGAAGTGCCGACGCCTGGGCCGAGGGTCGGTCTCAGGGGATGCGTTCGTGGTTCTCGCGGGTCGGCGTGACGTGCTCGTGGCCCGCGTCCTGGCCGGTGGCGCCGCCGTGGTTGTGACCGCCTTGTCGGTTCATGAAGAACATCATCGCGACCATCCCCAAGGGGCAGGCCAGTAGGATCGCGTACTGCAGCGCCTGGCCGAGATCGACGCCGAAAGCCAGCAGGACGGCGAGGATGACGACCGCGCCGATGGCCATGTGCTTGAGGTGGTGCTTCATCGTGGTCCTTTCGTTGTGACCGGCTCAGAGCCGGCCAGGTGGGAGGAGTCGGCCAGGTGGGAGCGCAGCGACCGGTAGGTCTCGGGGTCCATTTCGCCTGCGGCGAGGCGGGCATCCAGGAGCGCCTGCGGGTCAAGGTCGCGCTCGGCCCGTCGTTGAGGGGTGGGGAACATTCGGCACACCGCCCAGATGACCCCGGCCAACACCGCGACCCACAGCGCGATCATCGCGGCCCAGCCGCCCGCGCCCATCTGGTTGCACCACAGGCCCATCACGGTCTCCTTGCCCAGGTCCGGTGCGTATCACCGGCTTTCTTCCAGCCTGGGCGAGGTGGATCAAGAAGAGACGGTCGCCTGATGAAGTCTCACTGAAGATCGGCGGCGTACCGATCGCCCACGTCGGTGGGCGCTGTCGTTGTGGGAAGGTCGATGACGAACTGGGTACCGGTGCCCGTACCGGCGCTGTGGGCGGTGATCGTCCCGCCGTGGGCGTGCACGAGCGCCCGGGTGATGCTCAACCCGATACCGGAGCCGCCGTGGTCACGGTCGCGTGCGGTATCGACCCGGTAGAACCGTTCGAACACATGGGGCAGATGGACCGGGTCGATGCCCTCACCGGTATCGGCAACGACCAGCCGAACATCATTTCTGTGTCTGCTCGCGCCCAGGGTGACTTGGCCACCGGCGGGGGTGTGGCGCAGCGCGTTGTCCAGCAGGTTGGCCAGCACCTGTCCGAATCGGTCGGTATCGACCCAGACCTCGGGCAGCTGCGCGCTGGTCTCGACGACCAGGCCGACCCTGGCGGCGGCGTACCGCTCGCGGGCGGACTCCGCCGCCACCTCCAGCAGTTCCTGAGGCACCATGGGCTGCCGGTCCAGGCGTAACGCGCCGGTCTCGGCCCGGGTGACGGCGGCGAGGTCGGCGGCTAAGCGAGTCAGGCGAGAGGCCTGGGTGCGCAGCACCTCGATGGTCTGCGGGCTCAACTCCTGCACTCCATCCTCCAGGGCATCTACAGTGGCGGAGATCGTGGCGACCGGGGTGCGCAGCTCATGAGCGACGTCGGCCATCAGCCGCCGCCGGAGCAGTTCGTCGTGATCCAGGCGGGTGGCCATGTCGTTGAAGGCGTCGGCCAGCTCATCGAACTCTGCACCCACCTGTGGTCGTGCCACGCGGGCCTCGAACCGGCCCGCGGCCACTTGTGCCGCGGCGGTGGACATGGTGCCCAGCGTGGCGCCGATGCGGCGGGCCAGGATCAGACTGGCGGCCAGAGACGTCAGCGCCGAGGCCCCCAGGGCGACGGCCAGGGTCAGCGTGCTGGCCGAGATGAAGGCGGCCTCGGCATGCTCGAAGGTCGTCCCGGGAGAGTTCTCCACCTCGATCAGGTGATGGTGGAAGAATACCGGCCCCGCTAGAGCAGCGACCAGCAACGCCGTCAGACCTCCAGCGAGGACCACCAGCGCCATCGCGATGATCAGGCGCACAGCGATCCCGCGCGCGCGCCCTGGAATCTCCCGGGTGGTCACTGGCCCGTGCCCATCCGGTACCCGACGCCGCGCACCGTGCGCACGTACTTCTGCTCCTTGGCGCTGTCGCCCAGTTTCTGACGCACATGCAGGAGGTGCACGTCCACCAGATGCTCATCGCCCACCCAGTCCCCACCCCACACTGCATTGATCAACGCCTGCCGGGTGAACACCTGCCGCGGATGGGCCGCCAGGGCCGCCAACACGTCGAACTCGGTGCGCGTCAGCGCCACCGGCTCACCATCCAGATGCACCTCACGCGCCGACGGATCGATACTCAACCCACCAAAGACCAATTGCTCGGTGAGCGCCACCCCCGACTGCGCGGCGCGGGGTCGTCGCATCATCACCCCGACCCGAGCAATGAGCTCACGGGTGCTGAACGGTTTGGTCATGTAGTCATCGGCCCCGACCGACAACCCGATCAACGTGTCGATCTCCTCGGCGCGAGCGGTCAGCATGAGGATGTAGCAGTCCGAGAAGGTCCGGATCTGCCGGCAGACCTCCACCCCGTCCAGGCCCGGCAGGCCCAGGTCGAGGATGATCACCAGTGGATCACTCTGCCGGGCCAGTTCCACTGCGGAGGGCCCGTCGAAGGCCAGGTCGACCTCGAAGCCCTCCCGCTCCAGATAGCCGGCCAGCACACGCGCCAGCGCCTGCTCATCGTCGACAACAAGGGCCCGGCGACCATCAGGAGTGGAGCTCTTCATGGTATCCATTGTGAGTGTTGACCTTCCGGCGATGTCTATCGGTTGGTGCCGGGCCGCCTCATCGGGTGCTAATACGAGCCATACGCCAATCCTGCAAGACCAACGAGGACCTCGCGGCGCAGCGCTCGGGGAACCGTCGAGTCCTAGCCGATCGGTTCCCCGGCGCTGCGCCGCGTCATGAGATGCAGCCATACGCCTTGCGGTGAGTCCTACAGCCAGGAGTCCTGCAGCATCTGCTCCATCTCGGTGATCTCGGCCTCCTGGGCCGTGATGATGTCCTCGGCGAGCGCGATGGCATCGGGGTGCTGACCGTTCTCGACCTGCGCCTGAGCCATCTCGATCGCTCCTCGGTGGTGCTCGATCATCAGCTCCAGGAACACCCGGTCCGCCTCGGCACCCTCAGCGTTCCGGATGGCTTCCATCGCCTCCTGCTGGTCCATGCCGCCCATGTCCATCCCGCCGTGGTCCATCGCGCCATGCTCGGCCTCGGCGGGCAGCTCCTCGCCCCACGACTCCAGCCACCCCGTCATCTGCTCGATCTCGGGTCCCTGGGCATCGCGGATCCGCTCACCCAGCTCACGCACCTGCTCGGTCTGGGCCCGTTCCACGATGAGATCAGCCATCTCGATCGCACCCTCGTGGTGCACGATCATCATCTGCACGAACTCGGTATCCGCCGCGTTGTGCCCGGCAACGTCCCCGGTCTCGACCGACTCAGCCGCCGTCGGCGTCGCCGATGTCTCCTCCGACTCGGAGGATCCAGGCGCTGTCCCGCACGCTGCCAGCACAACGGCCAGCGCAGTGGCGCCAACGGCCACCGTCAACCTTCTCTTCATGCCCAAGAATCCCGCTCCTCATCCGCTATGCCACACACGGTGGTCTGCCTGCGCCATCGTCGTGCCCAGGCTGGTCATACCGGCCCCAAGACTTGGCTCTATCAGGATCTCGTGCCGGCATCAAGACCCGATCGTTGAGCGATGAAGATCCGATCAAGGTCGCAACGTCATTCGCGCAATGCGAGCCGAGACCACACGAGCAACGAGGACGCCTGATCTGCGACCCCTTTCTCATTCACCTCATCGGCCCGTAGGTCGAGGAAGCCATTCGAACCCCGCTGCATCCCTCACCCTTCGGATGCTTCTCTCGACACGGGAGGCATAGGTGAGCAGCAAAGCACCTGAGAGCCGTTGCACAGCACCCCGGAGCAGGGGGCGAGGGCTTCATCGAAACTTGATGGTACCGACACCGGCACCGCAGACGTGCGGGCCAACAATCGATCTTGGCGTCGATCTCGCACGTCCGCGTTCTCGACGCTCGGAACAGAAAGGGAGGGCCCTGGTGAGCCCAAATCCGACAGACACGGTCCATGTGACCGTCGTGCCCTCGCCCGCCTGTCACTTCTGCCAGGACGCCGAACAGGCGCTGGCGGAGTTGGCGCGCGAGTTCGTCTTCGACCTCGAGTTCATCCCCATGGAGAGCCCCAGAGGCGCCCGGCTGGTCGCCGAGCACCGGCCCGCGCTCAACCCGTTGGTGCTCATCGACGGCGCCTACTTCAGCGCCGGGCGGCTCCCGCGCAAGAAGCTCACCAAACTACTGACCACCCGCGGCGCCGCGCGTTTCCCTGCGGCGGGCAGCCATGGGCAGTGAGCTGCTGAACACCGGCAGCGTCATCGCAGCGTTCCTGGCCGGTGGGGTCGCGTTGTTCGCGCCGTGCTGCATCGTTTTCCTCGCACCCAGCTACCTGGCCGCCGCGGTGAAGAATCGCCGCTGGCGCCTGCTGCCGCTGACGTTCGTCTTCGCCGCCGGGCTCGCCCTGGTGCTGCTGCCACTAACACTGGGGGCGAGCGTGTTGGCCGGGGCGATCGCCCGCTACCACGCGCCGCTGTACTACGCCGGTGGTGTCCTGATGATCGCCCTGGCCGCTCTGTCCCTGTCCGGGCGCATGTGGTCGCTTCCCTCGTTCATGCGCGCTCCGGACACCACCCGGGCCGACACGGCCAGCTTCTTCGCCCTCGGGGTGTTCTCCGGCATCGCGTCCGCCTGCTGCGCGCCGGTCCTGGTGGGCGTCATGACGCTGTCTGCCCTGTCGGCGACCCCTGCCGGCGGGCTCGTGCTCGGGGTCGCCTACGTCTTCGGCATGGTGTTCCCGCTGTTCGCGATGGCCTTGCTGTGGGACAAGGCCAAGCTCAACGAGCGTCGATTCTTGCGCGCCAAGCCGGTCCGGATCCGCCTGGCCGGCCGGGTGCTGGTGACCAACACCGTCAACCTCGTGGTCGCCGTCGGGTTCCTGGCTATGGGTGTGGGGATCATCGCGCTGGCGAACAGCTCGGACATGACCGGCGGTACCGCCGCCCAGTCGTGGTTCGCCGAACGGCTCACCGACGTGTTCCTCCGTGTCCAGGAGTGGGCTGCCCCGGTTCCCGAGGTCATCCAGGCGCTGTTGCTGTTCCTCGTCGTTGCCGGGCTGGTCGCGGTCACCCTGACCGGGCGACGTCGCCCGGTCGACGCTGCCCCCGACGACGCTGCCCCCGACGACGCTGCCCCCGCAGAGCCTCCTCCTGCGCCCGATCTCACCCCAGTGGAGGGCCACCCCTCCCAGCACAACGACGACACCCAGCCGTCCTGCCACCAGCCCTCACCACCAAGGACCCGCCGATGACCTCCGGCTCAGCCACCAAACGCACCAAAGAACGCCACGACGCCCTCGAACAAGTCCGCGCCGAGCAGAACCGCGGTCAACGCCGACGCCACCTGATCATCTGGGCCATCTGGATCACCGCGGCCGTGATCGTCATCGCACTGGTCACCAGCGCACTGCTATCGGCCCGCCCACAGGAATCCGCCGATGTACGGACAGCGCCGGACTTCACGCTGGCCGACTCCGAGGGCGGCACAGTCACCTTGTCCGACCTGCGCGGGTCACCGGTGCTCCTGTACTTCAACGAGGGCGCCGGCTGTGACGCGTGCATCGTCCAGCAAGCCCAGATCGAGGCCGAGCCCGGCTTCGCCGCCGCCGGCATCACCGTCCTACCGATCGTCATGAACACTGCCGAGCAGATCAACGCCGACCGCCAGCGCCTCGGCGCCTCGACCCCGTTCCTGCTCGACGACGGCACCGTCTCGGAGCAGTACGGGACCCTCGGAACCGGCATGCACGAAGGCCTGCCCGGGCATGGCTTCGTCCTCATCGACGCCGACGGCAAACAGGTCTGGCAAGGCGACTACCCCTCCATGTGGATTGCACCAACCGAACTTCTCGACATCGTCCGAGACAACCTCTGACCCCCACCATCGCCCGAGCACACCCACTCTTCGAACAGGAAAACCCGCACGCCATGTCCGGACGCCACGACTCCCAGCAGCGAACTGAGGAGCACCAGTGCTGTGGCTCCTGCAACTCCCAGCACGAGGCACCCAGCACGCGCCAGATCACCGACGACGCCACACCGGACACCGTCACCACTCCCTGACCCGCCCGACTCGGCCGCCCGACCTGCCACGGGCCTCGTGGCCAACCAAGGAAGCACCCCATGCAACCGGTCCTGTTCTCCATCCTCGGCTTCGACATCCAGTCCTACGGCGTCAGCAAGGCCGCCGCCGCGCTGCTGGCGGCCTACCTGCTCGGCCGGGCGTTCGCCGGCCACGGACTGAAGAAGGAGGACGCCCACAGCCTGGTCATCTGGGCGACCTTCTGGGGGTTCGTCGGCGCCAAGATCTACTTCCTGATCGAGCACGCCGACGAGTTCACCTGGCACCACCTCGGCGGTTCCGGGTTCACCTGGTACGGCGGCCTCATCGGCGGCATCACCACCTTCCTGGTCATGATCCACCGCCGCCACCTGCCCGCCGCCACCGTCATCGACGCCGCGACGATCCCTCTGACACTTGCCTACGGCGTGGGGAGGATCGGCTGCTGGCTGTCCGGCGACGGCACCTACGGCACACCCACCGGCCTACCCTGGGGCGTTGCCCTCCCCAATGGGATCGTCGCCACCGACGTGCCCGTGCATCCCACACCCCTGTACGAGACGCTCGCCGCCCTCATCATCGCTGCCCTGCTGTGGGCGTTGCAGCGACGCACCCGCCCAGCGCTGGAGATCTTCGGGGCCTACCTCATCCTGTCCGGCATGGCACGCTTCGCAGTGGAGTATCTAAGGATCAACGAACCAGCCCTGCTCGGCCTCACCCAACCCCAGCTCTGGGCCGGCGCCAGCATCATCGCCGGGGCCGCAATCATTATCCGTGGCCGCCTACGGGCCCGAAGCAGAGGTGCTCTCCCCGACGATGCCAAACGGAGCGATCATATGCACGCAACGACCTTGTCATGAGGGTCTGTCCGATAAACGGTGTGTGGGGTCCGGCGGTTTTCATTAGTGGGTGGTTCTCTCGAACCGTCTGGCGAAGGTGATCGGATGCGCGTTGAGCGCGGGCTTCCACCTCATCACCCAGCGCGCTCTCCCGCCGCCGGTCGGGTCAAGCGACCTCGTCACCAGGTACAAGCACTTCAGCGCTGCTTGCTCGTTCGGGAAGTGGCCGCGCGCTCGGACAGCCCGCCGGTATCTCGCATTGATTGACTCGATCGCGTTGGTCGTGCAGATCACTCGGCGGATCTCGACGTCGTATTCCAGGAACGCACGCGTTCTCCGCCCAACTGCTCCGCCAGAGCTGGATGATCGCCGGATACCGTCCGCCCCACTCGGCGGCGAACTCCTCGAACCGGTCCTTCGCTGCCGACTCACTGGGAGCGATATAGACGGGCTTGAGTGACTTCACGATCGCGTCGCGGTGCTGCCGGCCCGCATAGCGGAACGAGTTCCGAATGAGGTGCACGATGCACTGCTGCACGACCGTCTGCTCCCAAGTCGTGTTGATCGCTTCCGGCAGACCCTTCAGACCATCGCAGACGGCGATGAGCACGTCCTCCACGCCCCGGTTCTTCAGCTCGGTGAATACTTGCAACCAGAACCTCGCGCCCTCACCACCGTCCCCGGCCCATATCCCGAGGATCTCGCGTTCCCCGCTCGTGGTGACGCCCATCACGACTGAGAGACTGGGTGTTACGGACCTGCCCGTCCCGAACCTTCACTATCGAATCGCGTCGACGAAGATCACCGGATACAGCGGGTCTAGCGGACGAGAAGTCCATTCGGCGAGCTCGCCAGCGACTTTCTCCGTGATGCGGCTGATGGTGTCTTTGGAGACCTTCGCCCCGTAGACCTCATCGAAATGCGCCGCGATCTCACCAGTCGTCAGCCCGCGCGCGGTCAGCGACAGCACGATCTGATCGACCCCGTCCAGTCGGCGCTTGCGCTTGGGGACGATCATCGGCTCGAACGACCCATCACGGTCTCGGGGCACCTCGATCTCGACGGGCCCGATCTCCGTGAGCACCGTCTTCACGCGAGTCCCGTTGCGCATGTTCTCCGCGATCGGGGTTCCGCCGTGCTCATGCCCGAGATGCTCAGTCAGCTCCGCGTCCACCGCGGTCTCGAGCACGTTCTTCGTGAGCTGGCTGAGCAGGCCTCCCGGCCCGGTCAGGCTCACGCCCTCCTCTTTCGCTTGCGCGAGCAGGCGCTGCGCGAGTTCCTTCTGATCGATGATCTCCCCGGTCACGGGATCAATCATCGCCTCGTCCAACAATTCGGTCGTGTCAGCCACGGCCATCTCCTCTCGGATCAGGCCGGACCCACACACCGTTATTCATTCAGTCCGTGCGAGCATCTGGTTTCGACGCTCGTGTGCCGTTAGCGCCGCCTTGGGGTCCCGTGCTGCGAGTCCGGCACTTCCGCTAGGCTCTCGTCATGGCTATGGGAAAGGCGGAGTGGGGCAGGCTCACTCACGCGTGGAAGGGTGAGGCGACGGACTTCACCCCGGAACTCGCGAACCACCTTGAAACTTTGGACGAGGATCTCGGCCTGGGCTTAGCCGACGCGACAATAGAGGTCCCTGCCACCGGTGGACGCCGGATAGATATTCTGGCGAGCGGCTCAGATGGCACGCGGTACGTCATCGAGAATCAGTACGGGCGTGGGGACCACGATCACCTCACGCGAGGCCTCGCCTATGCGGTATCGGCAGAAGCGGGTGGACTGATCGTCGTCGCCGAGGATCATCGCGATGAATTCCGAGATGTCGTTCACTATCTCAACGACATCGCGGCCCGCTCGGGCACAGGCATCAAAGTATGGCTTGTGGAGGCGAGGGCCGTCCGCGTTGACGGCGGACCATGGGCACCGGTTTTCACCGTTGTAGCGGAGCCGAGCGCCTTCCTGCAAGAAATGGCGGGCAATATCGCAGGGCGTTCCCGCTCGGCATCTGTCGAAGTGGTGCTGGATGTGTACGCGGATGAGCATTTACGCCATGCAGCCGCAGCACTGGTCAGTTGGTGGAAGGGTGCGGGATTCAAGGTCAATCCCCTGCTGCGAGGCGGGAAGCACCTGATCGGTCTCCACGCGCCCGGTCCGTCGGCCAACGGTATGCGCTCGGTTGTGACCGTCTATCCCGATGGGAGAGTGTTCGTTCCCCTCGGTGCCTACCAGGGCAAAAACTCGGGGATCGCAGTCGAGGATCTCACAGGGGACGATTTCGTGAGAACGGTGAAAGATCGGTTCTCGTTGAGCGATGGGTATACGCCAGAGGGATGGTTCACGCCGGAAAAACTGCCGTTGGTACAGGAACTATGTGGGACTGTCGCCGACGCTTACGCTTCTGCCCTTGATCGGTTCACGGTGGATCAGTAGCCGGACAAGGGCTGATATGGGAAAACTTCAGCGCCTCGCCCGCCAGTATCCGCAGAACATGATGTTTTCCTTGGGCAGTCCGGTACCGGCCCAATGACGGCAGACTGCTGTGACGAGTCCTTGCTCTCCGACGACCCAGCCGTAGGCGGGTCCAGCGACCCGTTGGGACCGGAATGAAGAGCCGGAGCCACTGATCCGACCTCATGGGAGTGAACGGGTCGATGTCACCGTCGCCGAGGGTGTGCGAAGTTGCGTGGGATTCGTACGCGCCGCAGGACGCGTAGCGTCAGGAGTTCGATCGTGTCCGAGCCCTGCGATAGGTTGGGCACGCCGGACGCGCATCGGAGCAGGTCCAGGCCGAGGGGGTTGAGAAGAATCATGACCGCACCAGACGAGTCGCAGATCGTGGCGCCCAGGGGCTTGATCCTGTTCGCGGGTCAGCGGTTATGGCCGCAGATCGATGCCCTGGCGCAGTGGGCGGACACGCTCACCGACGTGATCGTGGTGCCGTTCGACGAACTTGCGGGACCGGCCGGAGCGGCCGATCGCCTCGCCAGTTTCGTGGGCCATTCGCTGCCCGCTGCCCGGGTGGCGAAGCTCGCCCCGATCGGTCCGGATGACGCCGATGCGGTGGCGAGCATCGTGGACGAGGCCTGCGCCGCCGACACCTCGTGGGTTCTTGACGCGTCGGGACTCACCCGGCTGGGTTCATACTCCATCCCTCGCATCCTCGATCGCCACCCGCACCTGCCCGTCATCTATCGCGACGCCAATGGGCCGTGGCAGCGTCTCCTTCCCGGCGGCCGAATCGGCAAGGTCACTGGCCTAGATCCTTCCGCCATCGACCGGTTCACCGTCGCGGATCTGCTTGCCGTTACCTGGAGTGACGAGGAGAGATCCGCACGCGTGGAGCCGCGTGAATTCCCCGTTGAGATCGAGCGCGCGGCCGGGGCCACGATCGCCGGGGCGGATTGGGAGGACGAGTTCTCCCGGGCGGCGGGAGCCGTCCGTGCTCGCGCAACCAACAAGGTCGGCTACGGACCGCTGTTCGAGGCGTTCGTCGTCTGCCTCGTGCGCGGCATCGGAGTGGCAGCCGATGATATCGGGATCAGCGCAGTGCTCTACGACGGGCAGCGTGCGGTCCAGGAGGTCGACGTCGTGGTCAACGCTTCCGGGCGCCTGCACGTGATCGACTGCAAGCTTTCCGAGGAGCATCAGGCGCTGCCCATCGGCGACCAGATTCGCGCGGCATACGCCACGCGGGAGCACCTCGGCGACGGAGCTGATCAGGTGATCCTGCTGCGCCCCTCGCTCGTGGTCGATGACGAGTTCCTCTCGCTGTGCCACAGTTACGACATCCAGGTGATCGACAAGGCGACGCTCGCCGAGGAATCGCTCGTGGCAGCCCTGAGACGATTGCTCGTCACCTCGGCGATCCGCGTGCCGCTGACCACTAGCATTCCCCGCACCGTCGTGCGTGTGTCCGTCATCGACTCGGTCGTCGACCTGAATGCCGAGTTCAGTCAGTCGCGCGAGGACCACCGGATCTATGACACCGGCCAGTTCCTCGTGCTGAAGTACCGCGTGGACAAGACGACGCCGTACCCCGATCTCCAACCGCGGCTCGAGAAATTGCTCGACGGTGCAGGCACGATCATCGGCTTCCATCGCTCCCAATCGCGTGCCTCCGCGACAGCCATCGGGCGGCCGGTCAATGACCGGCGTTCCGACGCTATCCGGGCCTTGCGCTCGCTGAGGCGCAACAGCGGGAACTAGCGACGGAGAACTCGTCCTGGATTCGCCCGGCCAAAACCGCCGAACTCGGGATCGGGACGATCGACGCGGCACGGACTGTCGGCGTTTCATCCGGCCGGGCGGCAGTGCGCAGAGCCGCTGCTCACGGACGGCCCGTTCGTGGAGTCGAAGGAGTACATCAATGGGCTGTGGATCATCGACGTCCCGAATCGCGATGACGCGCTCGGGGTTGCGGTGGAGGCATCCCGAGTGTGCCGCGGCAGCGTGCAGGTCCGGCCGTTCAACTGAGCGCCTTGGCCCGCGCAGAGACGATACGCGCGGCGGCCTCGTCGGCGGATCGCCAACCGTAGCCGCCGCCCGCCTCAGCCAGGGGCCACAGACGGCGGCTACGCCTACGCAGAACGGCTAGTCCTGCGTGACCGGAACCGGGTGCTCGCGCTCAAGCCGGGTGCCCTCGATGTCCGCGTTGGGCAGGATCCGATCCAGCCACCGCGGGATCCACCACGCCTTGTCGCCCAGCAGGTGCATCGCCGCCGGAATGATGGTCATGCGGACGATGAACGCGTCCACCAACACGCCGAACGCCAGGCCGAACCCGATCGCGCGGATCATGTTCGCATCGGCGAAGATGAAGCCGCCGAACACCGAGATCATGATGATGGCCGCCGCGGTGACGACGGCCCGGCCGGCGCGAAATCCGCGGACCACCGAGATTCGCGCGCTTGCCCCGTGCGCGTACGCCTCCCGCATTCCCGCAGCGATGAACAACTGATAGTCCATCGCGAGGCCGAACAGGATGCCGATGGTGATGACCGGCAGGAAGCTCAGAATAGGGCCGGGAGCGGTCACGCCGAACACGCTCGCCAGCCAGCCCCACTGGTAGATCGCGGTGAGGCCGCCGAACGTGGCGAAGAGCGACAGCACGAAGCCGATCGACGCGATGAGGGGCACGAAGATCGATCGGAAGGCGATGATGAGGATGATCAGCGACAGGCCGACCACGACGGAGAGGTACAGCGGCAGGACGTCGGCGAGGCGTTGCGAGACGTCGATCGCGGCGCTGGCACTGCCCGCGACGCCGATCTCGACCTGCTGGCCAGCGACGGTGAGCGGGCTGGATTGGCGCAGCGCGTTCACGAGGTCGGCCGTCGATTCCGCGTTAGCGCCCTCGAACGGGATCACCTGATAGGCGATGAGCGTGCCATCCTCGGAGAGGCCGACGGGCACCACGGCGCGGACATCGTCGCGCGCCATCAGCTGCTCCACGAAGGGGGCCTGCGCGAGCACCGCAGTGTCCTCCGTGACGGGAGCGGGAAGCGTCTCGATGACGAGGAGTCGACCCTCATAGCCCTCGCCGAACTGCGCCGCCGTGACGGTGAATGCGCTGTGCGCGGGGGAGCCGATCGGCTCCGACTCCCCGCCGGGCAGGCCTAGGCGCATGGAGGCGGCGGGAATCGCGATGATGGCCAGCATTGCGGTCGCGAGGACCACGCGGGCGATCGCCCAGCCCGTCCGCATCGGCGTGCTGGGCTCCTGACGATGCTTCTCGTGACCGATGCTGGCGCGCTCGCTGCGCTTGAGCACGCGCATTCCCGTCAGTTTGAGCAGCGCCGGGGTGAAGGTCGTGGCGACCGCAATAGCCACCAGCACGGCGGCGGCCGCCACGTTGCCCATGAGCCCCAGGAACGGGATGCCCGTGAGGTTGAGACCCAATAGGGCCACGATCACGGTCGAGCCCGCGAAGGCTACCGCGTTCCCCGAGGTGCCGTTGGCGAGCCCGATCGACTCGTCCAGGTCCATGCCCGCCCGCAGCTGCTTACGGTGGCGGTGCAGGATGAATAGCGAATAGTCGATACCGACCGCGAGGCCGAGCATGATGGCCAGGACCGGTGTGACGCTCAGAAAATCGATGACACCCGAGAGCGCCAGGGCACCCGTTGCTGCGATGCCGACGCCTACGAGGGCGCTGATGATCGGTAGGATCGCCGCCGACACGGTGCCCAGCATGATCAGGAGCACGGCTCCAGCCATGACGATGCCGATGATCTCTGCTGCCCCGATGATCTCGGGGACTTCCTGGGAGATCTCGGTTGATGGATAGAAGCCGAGATCCTCGGTGGTCGCCTTCTCAAGGGCTGACAGGATGCCGTCCTTGAGGTCGGGCGGCAGCGCCATGGAATCGCCACCGAACTGGATGGTTGCGATGGCCGCGGCGCCACTCTCCGAGACTGTGCGGTACTCCTGCGCGGCGTCGAAGACAGTGGCGCTGGCCGTGAGCAGCGCTGATGCCGCCGCGATATCCTCCGATGACGCCGCTGGCTCGGGTGCCGCAGCCGGCTCCGCGGGCGCCGCTGGCTCGGCGGGCGCCGCGTCCGCGGAGGCATCCGTCGCTGCCGCGGCCTGCTCTTTCGCTGCGGCCAGTTGGTTCGCCGATTCTTGGCGCATTGCCTCGACGTCGAATGGGTTCACGACGCCCTGGACGCCGTTCAGTTGTCCGATTGCCGTCAGCGTGTCGTTGATGGCGGTCTTCTGCTCGGCCGTAAAAGCATCCCCGGTCTTGGATTCGATGACGATGGAGCCCGTGCCGCCGCTGGCGCTGGGGAACTTCCGTTCCAGCATGTCGGTGACCTCGCTGGTCGGCGTGCCCGGGATGGTGATCGCCGAACTCATCGTGCCCGAGAAGGCGGCGTACGCCCCACCGAGCAGGCCGAGTAGGACGATCCACGCGCTGACGACGAGCCAGGCTCGGCGCGCGGAGAATCGGCCAAGACGGTACAGGAATGCGGCCATTAGTTGCCTTTCCAGGTGTTAGGCGGTGTGGGCGTAGCCTCGTTCAAGCGAGGACATGAGGGTCGAAAGCATGGCGGACCATTTCGAGCGATCCGGGTCGGCGCCGGGGTCTGAGTGCCAGGTCTCGGCGATGACGCAGATCCCGTTGATGAAGGCGCTTGCGAGCAGATCCACCTGCAGTTCGCCGAGCGTGGGCAGTCGACGTCTCGTCTCGTCGTGGATGAGCGTGCCGACTGTGCTGAAGGCGGTGGTCAGGAGCGCTGTGCGCCGCGCGGGTCGATCGTCGGGATCGATCAGTTTCGCGATGCGCTCGATGACCGCGGGCAGGTCGATCGCGGTGAGGGACGAGGTCAGCGCCGCGAAGTAGTCGGGAACCGTGTATGCGCCTGTGGGTGCCGCCTGGAGTTCGAGGGTCATGGCCTCGATGACATCGACCACGACGTCCTCGCACAGCGCGATGACCAGGTCCTCGCGGGTGGGGAAGTGGTTGAAGATCGTTCGGCGCGAGACCTCCGCTCGCTCCGCGATCTCGTCGAAGGTCAGATCGAACGCGCCGCGCTCGGCGACGAGGACACGCGCGGCGGCCAGCACTGACTTCCGGGTGCGATTGCGCGGAGATGGCGCGAGCGGATCCTGTGAGGGCACGCGCCTTACACTAAGTGCAATTTTGCACTGAGTGCAAATCCTGCTTTGTGAACTATGCGTGAATTGTGCTCGCAAGGGCTGGCGGGACGAATAACACGGATGTAATTTGAACCCATGGGTGGAAAGTCCGCTCCCGCACACTAAGCGCACCGAGATGACGGCGCGCTTAGCGCCGTGAGGAGATGACATGGCAGCCAAGAACGCGAACCACACCAGCCGGGACTTGCCGGTGATCGGCGGACGCAAGACGTTCATCCTGGACACCTCGGTCCTGCTGTCCGATCCCAAGGCACTGATGCGATTCGCCGAGCACGATGTTGTGCTCCCCGTGACGGTCATCACCGAACTCGAGGGCAAGCGCCACCATGCAGATCTCGGCTACTACGCCCGGGCGGCGCTGCGCCTCCTGGATGAACTGCGCATCCAGCACGGAAGTCTCGACAAGCCGATCCCCGTCGGCGAAAGTGGCGGCACGTTGCGCGTCGAACTCAACCACATCGATCCGCAGGTCCTTCCCGTCGGGTTCCGACTCGGCGACAACGACACCCGCATCCTCGCCGTGGCGGCGAACCTCGGCTTCGAGGGGCACGACGTCACCGTCGTCTCCAAAGACCTCCCCATGCGCGTCAAGGCCTCGGCCATGGGCCTGGCGGCGCAGGAATACCGCGCGGAGATGACGCCGGAATCCGGCTGGACGGGCGTGGCCGAGTTGGATCTTTCCGCCGCCGAGATCGATCGGTTGTGGGAGGACGAGTCCATCGCCGTCGCCGATCTCGACGTTTCAGCGCGCGAAGCCATGAGCGCCGCACCGTGCCACACGGGCCTCATTCTCCACTCCGAACGGGGATCCGCTCTTGGTCGCCTCACTGCGGACAAGCACATTGAACTGGTTCGCGGCGAGCAGCAGGTCTTCGGCGTGCACGGCAGGTCCGCGGAGCAGCGGCTAGCGATCTCCGCCCTTCTCGACGATTCGATCGGCATCGTGTCACTTGGTGGACGCGCCGGGACGGGCAAGTCCGCGCTCGCCCTGGCCGCCGGCCTGGAAGCGGTCATGGAGCGCCGCCGTCACCGAAAGGTCGTCGTCTTCCGCCCGCTCTTCGCCGTGGGCGGTCAGGAACTGGGCTACCTTCCCGGCACTGAGAACGAGAAGATGAACCCGTGGGGTCAGGCCGTGTTCGACACCCTCGGATCCGTCGTCAGCCCGCACGTCATCGAAGAGGTTGTCGATCGGGGGATGCTGGAGGTACTACCTCTCACGCACATCCGGGGGCGCTCGTTCCATGATTCGTTCGTCATCGTGGACGAGGCGCAGTCGCTGGAGCGGAACGTCCTGCTGACGGTGCTCTCGCGCATCGGGCAGAATTCGCGCGTGGTGCTCACTCACGATGTGGCTCAGCGCGACAACCTGCGGGTCGGGCGGCACGACGGCGTCGCCGCGGTGATCGAGCAACTCAAGGGCCACCCACTCTTCGCCCACGTCACCCTGGTACGTCCCGAGCGATCCGCGGTCGCCGCTCTAGTGACCGAGATGCTGGAATCCATCGAGGTGTGACCGCTGCCCTGCCTCTTCCCATCTGCGGTCCCCGTTGCGCCTCCTCCTGACGAGAACACCGGTTGTGGTTGCCCGGCACCGCGCATAGCGGGTGTCTGGCAACCACAACCGGTGTTGTGTTGGGCAGTGACGCGTGCTGGCGTGGCGGAATGGCCGATGGTCTGATTGCCTTGTGCGAGGGACCGTACGCAGTCGCGTACGGGGCTCGCAGCGAGTGAGCGGATGAGTGGAGGCCCGGAATGGCAATTGAGCCGGATACGAAGGACTGGACGTGGGTCACCGAGAGGCGTTGTCCCGAATGCGGATTCGATCCCACGCAGATCCGATCGGATCAGGTCTCCGGCCATCTCCTCGCAAACGCCGACGAATGGCTTGACGTGGTCCGGCGCCCGGATGCGGCCGCGCGACGCGATCCAGGCAAATGGTCCGACCTCGAGTATGCGTGTCACGTGCGCGATGTCCACCGAGTCATGAAAGAGCGCGTCGCGCTCATGCAGATCGAGGATTCGCCGACGTTCCCGAGTTGGGATCAGGATGCCACCGCGCTGGAGGATCGGTACGACCTGCAGGATCCGCTCATCGTCGGCGACGAAATCGGCCGATCCGCCCGCGACGCGGCTCGCGAATACGACCGGGTCACCGATTGGAGCCGAGCAGGGCTACGGTCGGGCGGTGCGCACTTCACGATTGGATCGATTGCGCTGTACCACCTCCATGATGTCGTCCACCACCTGTGGGACGTGCAGTGACCGACCGTGCGTAGCGTGGCCGGTCAGGCTCGCGCTGCGCGACGGCCTGCCAATGTCACCCCGTCAGCCCTCGTCAGCCCTCGTCAGCGGCTGGTGGCCGGGTCATGCTCAGCACGTCGAGCGCGGAGTCGAGCTGCGCCTCGGTGAGCTCGCCCCGGTCCACGAAACCCAGCTCGATGACGGCCTGTCGCACGGTAGTGCCCTGCAGGACGGCGTGCTTGGCCACCTTGGCCGCGGATTCGTATCCGATGGTCCGGTTCAGGGGCGTCACGATGGAGGGCGACGACTCGGCGAGTTCTCGGCACCGCTCCTCGTTCGCCGTAATCCCTGCGATCGTCTTGTCCGCGAGCACTCGAGAGGCGTTGCTCAGCAACCGGATCGATTCGAGCACACCCTGGGCGATGACGGGGATCTGCACGTTGAGCTCGAACGAGCCCGACGCGCCGGCCCACGCCACGGTGGCATCGTTACCCACGACGCGGGCGGCCACCATGAGCACGGCCTCGGGGATGACGGGGTTGACCTTGCCCGGCATGATCGAGGAGCCGGGCTGCAGGTCGGGCAGAGCGATCTCGCCCAGCCCCGTATTCGGTCCCGATCCCATCCAGCGCAGGTCGTTGCAGATCTTGGTGAGCGACACGGCTATCGTGCGCAGCGCGCCGGATAGTTCCACGAGCCCGTCGCGGCTGGACTGCGCCTCGAAGTGGTCCCGGGCCTCCGTCAGGGGCAGGCCGGTGTCCTCCCGGAGTAGCTCGATGACGCGCTGCGGGAAGCCGGCGGGCGTGTTGATTCCTGTTCCCACCGCGGTGCCGCCCAGGGGTACCTCTGCCGCGCGAGGAAGCGCAGATTTCAGCCGCTCGATGCCGTAGCGGATCGCGGCGGCATACCCACCGAATTCCTGCCCCAGGGTCACGGGAGTGGCATCCATGAGGTGCGTTCTGCCCGATTTCACGACCGCCGCGTACTCGCCGGCCTTCGCGGCGAGCGATCCGGCGAGGTGGTCGAGCGCCGGGATCAGTTCTCGCAGGACGCCGGCGGTCGCGGCCACGTGGACCGAGGTGGGGAACACGTCGTTCGAGGACTGCGAGGCGTTCACGTGATCGTTGGGGTGCACGTCTCGGCCGAGCGAAGCGGTGGCCAGGGTGGCCAGCACCTCGTTGGTGTTCATATTGGACGAGGTCCCCGAGCCGGTCTGGTAAACGTCCACCGGGAAGTGCTCGTCCAGCTCTCCGGACGCCACGCGATCGGCGGCTGCGGCGATCGCGTCGGCGACATCGCGCTCGATGACCCCGAGCTCGGCGTTGGCCAGCGCGGCCGCCTTCTTGATGCGGGCGAGGGCCTCGATGTGCGAGCGCTCGAGTGGGGTTCCGGAGATCGGGAAGTTCTCGACCGCGCGTTGCGTCTGTGCCCGGTACAGCGCGTGCGCCGGCACGCGGACCTCACCCATGGTGTCATGTTCGATGCGATATTCCATGGGCACCATGGTGCACCAAATTCCTGGCCGGTGGGGCAGGCAACACGCCCGCCCGTTGTCAGAGCTGGCCGAGCGATTCGAGCAGGCTGGCCCGGCCATCGTGCAGTTCGTACTCGACGCCGACGATGGCGCAACGGCCCTCGTCCACGGCCTTGGCGATCGTTGCGGAATACCCGTACAGCATGTCGACGGTGTGCTTGACGTGCTCGCGTCCGAGTTCAACGGGGTCGATCGCGAATTTCGGGTCGTGGCCGTCTCCGCCGGTGGTGACGATGGATGGCAGCACGCGATCGACCACAGCGCGCACGAATCCCTTGGCGTTCTCACCGGTCGTCAGTGTGTGATGGGCGGCGGCGATGGCGCCGCAGTGATCGTGCGCAAGGACCACGATTAGGCTGGCACCCAGAAGATCGACCCCGTACTCGATGGAGCCGATAACTGTTGTGTCCAGGACGTGACCGGCGGTGCGAACGACGAAAACGTCACCCAAGCCGCGATCGAAGATGATCTCAGCGGCCACGCGCGAGTCCGAGCAGCCGAAAATGACCGCGAATGGTGCCTGCGCGGCAGCGAGCTCGTGACGGCGGGCGACATCCTGCGACGGGTGGTCGGCATTGCCAGACATGAAGCGGGCGTTGCCCTCTTTGAGCGACAACCATGCCTCGGCGGGGGTCATGGGCTGTTCGATCACTTGGGAACTCCTGTCGGTAGGGCGAGGGTTGTGGTCAGATCGGTGCGTCGCGGCATATTCGCTCCCTGTTTAGAGAGGCAGTAAGCGCAGAGCTGGGCGGCCCAGTCCAGGATCGCCTGCAAGGTTTCGCGATCAATGTTCGCGAGTCGCTCCCGGTTTTCACTGCCGAGCAATCCGGCCTGGCTCAGGCCGTCGATCACCGCGCCCGTGGCCGCATCGCCGGCACCGACGCGGTCGACGACGGTCGTGGCCGCAGTCGGAGTGTGCAGTTCCAGATGCTCGGTGACTGCGGTTGCGCCCTGCGGGCCCTGCGTCACGACGACGAGCGAAGGACGGCGATCGCGCACGAGCCGGCGTGCCACCTCGATGGGATCGGTGTAGGGGTAGAGCCAGAGCAGGTCGACGTCACTGGCCCTGACCACGTCGGAAGCGTCGAAGAACCGCTCGACGCGGCGGCGGGTCTCCTCCGGATCCGACACGAGCGAGGGCCTGATGTTCGGATCGAATACGGTCGTGGCGCCGCGAGCCGTGCGCATGAGCTCGTAGACCTTGTCGCTTCCGGGTTCGAGGGTTGCTGCGAGGGAGCCGACGTGAATGACCGCCGTATCCGCCGGGATCTGAGCACTGGTATCGAGATCCCACGTGAGATCGAAGGTGTAGGTTGCCGACCCGTCGTGGTCGAGCACGGCAGTAGCTAGCGGCGTGTACGGTGCGGCACTCGTGCCGGCGGTAATGGTGACACCGGAGTCGGTGAGCCAGTCGCGCAGGATGTCTGCGTAGGCATCCTTGCCCAGCCAGGTGATGAGATCAACTGCGTGGCCCAGCCTGCCCAGCGCGATCGCCACGTTCGCGGGTGATCCGCCGCAGTGTTCGCGAACCGTGCCATCCGTCTGCTGAACGACGTCGATGAGTGCCTCGCCGATGACCAGTTTCCGATAGGGAACCGGGGGCTCTCCGATAAGGGGTTGCGATGTCATCGGTGCTCCTCACACGTTGGATCCGGGGGTCGCTTCGGGCTCATCCGCTACCTGTCGCGCGGCATCCAGCCGGTTGCGCGCGTCATCGAGCCAGCGCTGGCAGTGCTGAGCGAGTGCCTCGCCTCGTTCCCATAGTGACAGCGACTCCTCGAGCGTGCCTGCGCCCGATTCGAGCGAGGACACGATCTCGATCAGTTGGTCGCGGGCGTCCTCGTAGCTGAGGGCTTCGATGTCCGCCGGGACTTGGGGCTTTGCCGAAGTGGTCACGTCCCTAAGTTAACCACTCGTGGACGGCGGGTATTGATTCGTCGCTGTCACCGTCGCCGTGAGCGTTCCCGCGGCGAGTCGGGCGAGGACCTCGTCCCCGCGCGTGATCTGAGCGGAATCCCGCACGATTTCGCCGCTGGGCCCCTGCACGATCGCGTACCCGCGTTCCAGCGTGTGCGCTGGCGAGAGCGCGCGGACCCCGGTCTTGAGCGCGGTGAGGTCTCTCTCCGCCCGTATGAGTCTGTTCTCCAGGTGCGCCCGGAGCCGGCCAGTTGCCGCGGCGAGGCGCTCCTCGTGGGCTTCGATGACGGTTTCGGGCCGCGCGAGGGCCGGCCGGGTGCGCAGCGCGGCCAGGCCGTTCTCCTCCCTGTCGAGACGCCGGTGGACGAGTTCTCCCAAACGCGCGCGGGCGCGCGCGACCCCGCCCATCTCCTCGCGCAGGTCGGGCACGATGCGCTTGGCGGCATCGGTGGGAGTCGATGCGCGGAAGTCGGCAACGAGGTCGAGCAGTGGGGTGTCGGTTTCGTGGCCGATGGCCGACACGAGCGGGGTGCGGCAGTGAGCGGCGACGCGGACGAGTGCCTCGTTGGAGAACGGCAGCAGGTCCTCGACGGAGCCGCCGCCGCGCGCGACGACGATGACATCGACCAGTTCAAGGGCGTCCAGTTCCTCAATGGCCGCGCTGACCTGTCCCACCGCCTGCGCGCCTTGCACCGCCACCTGGCGCGTCTCGAACACGACTGCGGGCCAGCGTGCCGCCGCGTTGACGCGCACGTCGTGCTCGGCCTTGGATTCTCGTCCGCAAACCAGGCCCACCACGCGCGGAAGGAACGGCAACGGCCGCTTCCGATCGGCATCAAACAGGCCCTCCCCGGCCAGTGTCCGCTTGAGGTTCTCGATGCGGGCGAGGAGGTCGCCGACCCCGACGGGGCGGATCTGATCGGCCTGCAACTGCAGGGAGCCGCGGGTGCGCCAGAACGTCGCCTTGGCTCGCACGACGACCTGATCGCCCTCTTTGATGGGCGGCCCGGCCTCGAGGACACGCGTGTAGACGCTCACCGACAGTGACTCGTTGATCTCGGTATCGCGCAGCGTGAGGAAGGCCATCCCGGATCCGGGCCGGCGGCTGAGCTGCACGACCTGGCCCTCGACCCACACCATCGACATGCGTGCGATGTAGTCCTCGATCTTGGCCGACAGTAGACGCACCGGCCAGGGGTGGTCGGCGGTCGTGTCCCGTGCGAGCTCAGGTAGATCCATGACTCAAGTATCGCGGCCTTTCCTCAGGCAATGCCCGATAGAGTGGTCAGGTGACCAATGGCAAGAAGGTGCTCCTCGCGGCGCCCCGCGGATACTGCGCGGGCGTCGACCGGGCCGTCGTCGCGGTCGAGAAGGCGCTCGAACAGTACGGCGCCCCGGTGTACGTGCGCAAGGAAATCGTCCACAACAAGCACGTCGTGTCTACCCTTGCCGAGCGCGGGGCGATATTTGTCGACGAGACCGACCAGGTGCCCGAGGGGGCGCGGGTCGTGTTCTCGGCGCACGGCGTGTCCCCGGCTGTGCATCAGGCGGCCGCTGACCGAAAGCTCGACACCATCGACGCCACGTGCCCGCTCGTCACCAAGGTGCATAAGGAAGCGATCCGGTTCGCCAAGGACGACTTCGACATCCTGCTGATCGGCCATGAGGGCCACGAAGAGGTCGAGGGCACCTACGGCGAGGCACCCGAACACATCCAGGTCGTGGGCAGCCCTGACGATGTGCACAAGGTGGTGGTGAGGGATCCGGGCAAGGTCATCTGGATCTCCCAGACCACGTTGTCGGTGGACGAGACGATGGAGACGGTCCGCCGATTGCGCGAGCGTTTCCCCTCGCTGCAGGACCCGCCGAGCGATGACATCTGCTACGCGACCCAGAACCGCCAGGTCGCGGTCAAGAAACTCGCGCCCAGCTGCGACCTCGTGATCGTGGTCGGATCGGCGAACTCGTCCAACTCCGTGCGACTCATGGAGGTGGCGCTCGAATCCGGTGCCCGCGATGCCCACCGCGTGGATGGTAGCTCGGAACTCCAGGACGATTGGTTCGACGGGGTAGCGACCGTGGGAGTCACCTCCGGCGCTTCGGTTCCCGAGATCCTGGTGAGCGAACTGCTCGCCGACCTGGCGAGCCGAGGCTTCGGCGAGGTCGAGGAGGTCCGGACGGCCACGGAGGACCTGCTGTTCTCGCTGCCTCGTGAACTTCGCGCGACCCACTCTCAGCGACCGCGGCGTGAAGGGCGGCGAGCCCTCAGCGTCGAGCCGCGCTGATGTCGGCCCTCGCTCTGCGCGGCCTCACGAAGTTCTATGGCCGCAAGCCCGCGGTGTTCGAGGTCGACCTCGACGTGCCGGTTGGGTCGTTCTACGGACTGGTCGGGCCCAACGGGGCGGGCAAGACGACGACTCTGTCGATGTCCTCGGGACTCTTGCGCCCCACCGCTGGAAGCGTGTCCGTGCTGGGTGAGGACCTCTGGTCCAACCTCGCCGCGGGCAAGAGGAAACTCGGCATCCTGCCCGATGGCGCTCGCCTTTTCGATCGCCTGTCCGGCGCGCAGCTCGTCACGTATGCGGGCCTGCTGCAGGGTATCGAGCGAGCCGAGATCGACAGGCGCCGCGACGAACTGCTCGACGTGCTCGGGCTCTCGGACGCCGCCACGCAGTTAGTCGTGGACTATTCCGCGGGCATGGTGAAGAAGATCTCGCTCGCATGCGCCCTGGTTCACGCCCCGCGCATCCTGCTGCTCGATGAGCCGTTCGAGGCGGTGGATCCGGTCTCGGCGAGCGTGATTCGCTCGATCCTCGTTGACTTCACCCGCGGTGGCGGGACAGTCGTCGTCTCGAGTCACGTGATGGACCTCGTGCAGCGCATGTGCGACCACGTCGCCATCATCGCCGAGGGTCGCGTCAAGGCGGCGGGAACGCTGGCCGACGTGCGCGGCGGCAGATCTCTGGAGGACAGGTTCGTGGAGCTCGTCGGAGGCCTGCCCGAGAGATCGGGCCTGACGTGGTTGATGTCCTAGTCCGCCTCAAACTCGCGCTGCTGGCCAATGCCTTTCGCCGTTCCGCGTGGCAGGTCGTGGGCATCGTCCTCGCGCTCGTCTACGGCATGGCGCTCGTGGGGGCGCAACTCGCGACGATCCCGCTGCTGGCCCGGCAGGATCCCGAATTCATCGAAAGCACCTGGGTGATCGCCGGTGCGCTGGCAGTGATCGGGTGGATGGCCGTTCCCATCGTTTCGATGGGTGCGGACATGACGCTCGACCCGCGGCGATTCGCGGTATTCGGCGTGTCGCCCGCTCGGCTCATGCCCGGACTGGCGATCGCCACCGTCGTTGGAGTCCCGGGGATCGTGACAGTCGTCTTGGCGCTGGCGAACTCGCGGATCTGGCGGCAATACCAGGGGATGGTCCCAGTCGCCTTCGTGTGCGCCATCCTCGGGGTGGCGATGTGCGTGGTGGGATCGCGCGTGTCGACGATCTGGGTCGGGCGGTACCTCAGTTCTCGCGCGGCCCGCTGGATCATCGCTGCCATGGTGGGGATACCCGTGATTGCGGTCGCCTCGCTCATCTCGACGCGCCGGAGCAACGGTCCACTCCAATTCGATGCAACGATCGCGCCCGCGATCGGCGACGTGCTCGCCTGGACTCCGTTCGGAGCGCCCTGGGGGGTGACGGTCGCGATCGCTCGCAAAGACTGGGCGCAGGCGGCGGCGCTTTCGGGTATCACCATCGCCTCGCTTGCCGTCCTGTTGTGGCTGTGGTGGCTGGGATTGCGCGCAGTGATGGAGGATCCCTCGGAGACGCGAACGGAGGTGCGCTCGTCCGCGCTCAGCGGGCTCTGGCGGACCCGCGGGGCGCTCGGTGCCATCACGGCGCGTTGCCTGACGTACTGGCTACGGGACGCTCGCTACGCCGCTGGCCTGGCGATGGTACCGATCATCCCGCTGCTGTTCTATGTGGCGACCGGAGGCGGCGGCCTGGCCATGCTGGCGCTCGGCCCGTCCATCGTGTTCCTGATCATGTGGTCCATCTCGGCGGACGTCGGATACGACGGCAGCGCGTTCTGGTTGCATCTGGCCACAGGGGTTTCTGGTGCGATCGATCGTGGGGGACGAGTCCTCGCGGCTGCCCTGCTCGCAGTTCCACTCGGGGTCCTCGCGACAATCGGCTCGCTGTGGTCGACCGGCAGGTGGGACCTCACCCCGGCGGCGTTCGCACTCACCCTTGGGACCGCCGCCGCTGCCGGCGGACTAGCGAGCGTGCTTTCCGCGGTGTTCGTGTATCCCGTGCCTGCGGCGGGGGAGAACCCCTTCTCCGCACCGTCCGGAACCTCGGCTGTGAACCTGGTCACGCAACTCGTCGGGTGGGCGGCGCTGACCGCGATCAGCGCACCTTTCCTTGGAACTGCGATCATCGCGATTCTGCGCGATGTCGAATGGTTGGGATGGCTGTCGCTCCTGCTTGCGGGGGTGGTCGGGGGACTCGTGCTGCTGCTCGGAGTGCGGCTCGGCGGTCGGCTGATCGACCGCGGCGGACCCGATCTCTATGCGAAGACCGTGGCCATCCGATAGCCGTTCAGCGGCATGCGTGCAACTTATGAATATAAGTTGCGGCCGACGTAAACCGGTTTAATGATGTGGCTTGGGGGCGACAACGTGGTCGACCCTCCAGGCCGACTTCGGCTCTGTCGATCGATATTGAGGATCACAGAATGTCCAACAACAGGTATACCCGCGCGGGGGCAGTCCTCGTAGCGGCGCTCATGGCGACCGGACTGGGAATCACGGCTGGCGCCAGTACAGCATTCGCTGCGGTGTGTAACAAGAAGTGCGACGCCACAGACCCGGCTCAGGCGGGGACCACTCGCGTCGCGGACGTGAAGACGACCGCGGGACCAACCATCCAGATCGTCTTCGATGAGACCAATGCCATGGGCTTCGGCACCGTCGAATCATCGCAGCAGGGCGACACAGTATGGGTCGATCGTTCGTTCGACGGGGGCCGATCGTGGGAGAAACTCGGCACGACGACGAACCCCGGGTTGGGAGGCTGGCGCACCCAGATGTACAACGTGGACGACTGGGGCAACACGAAAGTGGGCGCCATGCGCGCCTGCGGCCAACGGCCCGGGGGTGGTGTGGCCTGTACGCAGTGGACGCGTGCGACGTGGAATGCGGGAAATCGCGTGGACGCCGCTGCGACCGCGATGATGATGTACTACAACCAGTCGATCAAGCTCTTCCAGACCTCGTACGACTCCAGTTTCGGGCCCACCTGGGGCGGGGCGATCTCGACCTCGGCTCTCATTCGTGCCGCCAAGGCGACCAACCTGCCGAGTTACCGTTACGTCATTTCGCGGACGTTCGACGAGTACAAGAACAAGACGTACGGGTCGGGATACAGCGGCTTCAACAATCAGTATTCCGACGACACCGGCTGGTGGGCGATGGTGTGGATCGACGCCTACGACCTGACGGGGGACTCGCGGTATTTGGATGCGGCAAAGAGCGGGGCCGCGCACATGAAGACTTTCGCGACCAGCACCTGCGGCGGGGGGATCACGTGGCAGAAGAATTCTCCCGGCAAGGTGACGATCTCCAATACGCTCTACATCCAGGTGAACGCCGCTCTTGCGAACCGCGTGGGCGGTTCGGCCGCGAACGCATACCGCGCCGAGGCGGAGAACACGTGGAACTGGCTGAGGCAGACTGCTTTGGCGCGCAGCGACAACCGGTACTGGGACACGCTCAATGTGAACACCTGCCAGGCGTCCACCTCGACGCCGCCCTTCACGTACCACAACGGCACCGTCGTCTCCGGACTCGTGGAACTTTCGCGCTACTACCGCAACCAGGGGAATATCACTGTCGCGGACAGTTTCCTTAACGACGCCAAGGTCAAAGCGAACGCCATCACGCAGGTAGGCGGCGACTTCACGGATTCGAATGGATTCATGAAGGATCCGGCCGAGGGCTGGGACAACTGCACGCAGTCCGGAGCGTATTTCAAGGCGGCGGCTGTGCGCGGTCTCGATGAGGTCGACAGGCAGATATCCGCGCGGCCGTACCGGCCCTACCTGCAGGCGAACGCCAACAAGGCGTACACATCGGGGGCTCGCAACAAGCTCGATCAGTATTCCCTGAAGTGGACGTCGTGGACCCAGGGGCCTGGCGAGGGTTGCCAGGCCAGTGCGCTCGCTCTGCTGGCCGCAGCCTGGTAAACCGCAGGTTTCGACGACTTACGGGAGTTCGGGAGTCGCGAGTTCGGGCGCGGTGACTTCCCGGACTGTCTTCTCTGCGATGGGCGGCTCAATGTCGCTCTCAAGATGCTGGAGCGAGGCGAAGCGGCGGGCTTGGGGGAGCACATTGCGCTCCATCGATCCCACGGTCTTGTTGTATGCGTCGCTGGCGGAATCGAGCGCTTTGCCAATGCGCGAGAGATGGCCGCCCATCGTGGAGAGGCGTTTGTAGAGTTCCTTGCCGGTGTCGAGAACCTCCTGAGCATTCTGCGCGAGTGCCTCGGCTTTCCAGGTGTGCGCCACGGTCCGGAGCATGGCTACGAGGACGGTGGGAGTTGCGATGATTACCCCGGATTCGTACGCCTCGGTCAGCAGGCCAGGATCCGCCTCGGTCGCCACCTGCAGGAACGATTCGGCGGGCAGGAACAGCACGGAGAAGTCCACGGTTGAACCGAATTGATCGCGGTACGTCTTCGAGCTGAGTTCCTTTACGCGCTGGCGGACGTTCTTCACGTGGCGGCGGGCGTGGTGCTCGGCGTTGTCCGGATCGCTATCAATGTCGAGGATGGCGTCCATCGGTGCCTTCGCATCGACGATGATCTTGCGTCCGCCAGCTAGTGTCACGATCATGTCGGGCCGCAGGCGGTTCCCGTCCGCGGTCGTCTCGGAGGTTTGCTCGACGAAGTCGACACCGTTGACGAGCCCGGCGACCTCCACGACACGGCGCAGGTGTAACTCGCCCCAGCGCCCCCGAACCTCGGGGCGCCTCAGGGCAGAGCGCAGCGATTCGGTCGTCTTGCCGATTTCATCCGACTTCGCCATCATCTGACGGATCTGCTGGGTCAGGGCTTCCTGCGTCTGGACACGCAGCTTCTCAGCATCTGCGGTCTGGGCTTCGACCTTGCTCAGGGTTTCCTTCATCGGCTCCACGAGACTGCGGAACATCTGCTCGCGCTTCTCGAGCTCCGCGGTGGATTCCTGTTGCGTGCGTTTGAGTCGTTCATGTGCGACATCGAGGAATCGCTTGCTGTTCTTGTCCAAGACTTCCGCGGCCAGCCTCTCGAACTCATCGGCGAGTCGTTTGCGGTCGTCCTGAAGTTCCTTGAGTTGTGCCGCGGCCGATTCCTTCTGCTGAGCCAGTTGCTTCTGCAAGGTGGTTTCCGTCAGAAGCAACTTCTCGGCTGCGGCTTTCTCCCTTTCCGCCAACTGGGCTTCCCAGTGTTCTCGTTGGTCGCGTAGTTGCGCTTCCAAGTGCTCTCGTTGGTCGCGTAGTTGCGCCTCCGAGTGCTCTCGTTGTTCTCGCAGTTGTTCCTCGTGACCTGCACGCTGCGACTCAAGTAGTTGCTGGGCAGATTCGCGAGCCGCATCGAGGCGCTGTGCCGAAGTCTGTTCGGCCGCCCGCCTCTCATCTTCGAGTTGGGCGGCGTGAAATGCTCGCAATTGCTCTATCTGATCTCGGCTCGCCTGACGTTCCTGCTCAAGGTTGCTGGCGGATAGGTTTCGCAGCGTCGCAAGTTCGGCGCGTGTGGCAGCCGAACTCGCTCGCCCCACTAGCCATCCGATGATGCCGCCGAATGCCGCGCCTATCACAATTCCGATGAGAGTCTCCATGTCTGATATTCAACTATGGGCCTCTGACAAAGGTCGGGAGTCGGCGCTGGAGCGACACCGCAATCCTGCTGATCCGATGAGATATCCCATGCGCGGCCAGTGCCGACAGCGACATGGACGCCATCATCACCGAACACGTCGATGGCCTTCTGTCTCTACCCGAAGTAGATATGGACATTCGCCTGTATGCCTCGTCCACCGAGGTCCTCGTGCGATTCGTTCTCTAGCGACCCGGGAGCTTGCTGAATCTCCCCGAGCATCGGGGTACATGATGACGGCGCCCTCGTCCGAGAGGACAGGCGAGCTACGCTGCATCCTGGCCCCAGATTGACCGAGCTCGCCGGCGCTGTATTGCTCATGACAGATATGGGAAGTTCGGTGCCGTGGCGTTACAGCGCGGTCTTCGTGGACGAGGCCATCTTCCACTCCCCTCTAGGTCAAACGGCTACGGGCGCAATATCTCGAACAGTTCGCAGGTGACGTCGTAGTACTCGTCCGAAAGCCCGAGGTGCGTCATTCCCAACCGCGCGCAGACTGCCTGCGAGGCCGTGTTCGCCGTGCGCGTGACCGCGACGACGCGGTCAAGTCCGGAAGAGAACCCGGCGGCAAGGACGGCGCTCGCGGCCTCGGTGGCATATCCGTGTCCCCACTGGTCGGGGTGAAGGTGCCAGCCGATCTCTATGTCGCCAGATGGCTCTCCGGTTCCCGAAGCGGGAATGGATTTGAGAAGGATGGAGCCGACGGGAGTGGCGGAGGGCTCGTCCTTGAAAATTGCCCATACCCCCTGCACGCCATCGCGGAGGGATTCCCAGCGCTTGAGGAGGTCGGGGATGGCGCTCGGATCGGTCATGACGGCAGGTACCCGACCCATGTACTGCTGGACCTCCCAGCGCGAGTACATGTCGAACAGGAAGTCCTCGTATTCGGCTGTCCAGCGCGTGAGGACAAGGCGGTCGGTGCGCAGGATTTCAAGGGAGGCCATGGACCAGAGCCTAACCGCCTAGACTTGGGGCGTGGCTTTAACAATCGGAATCGTCGGACTGCCCAACGTCGGCAAGTCCACCCTCTTCAATGCACTCACCCGCAACCAGGTTCTCGCGGCGAACTACCCGTTCGCGACGATCGAGCCGAACGTCGGTGTGGTGCCGCTGCCGGACGAGAGGCTCGCCAAGTTGGCCGAGGTCTTCGGATCGGAGCGGCTGGTGCCTGCGACGGTGTCGTTCGTCGACATCGCCGGAATCGTTAAGGGGGCCTCGGAGGGTGAGGGGCTGGGCAACAAGTTCCTCGCCAACATCCGCGAGGCCGATGCTATCTGCCAGGTCACGCGCGCGTTCGCCGACCCGGATGTGGTGCACGTGGACGGCAAGATCGACCCCGCCTCCGATATCGAGACCATCAACACCGAACTGATCCTCGCCGACCTGCAGACGCTCGAGAAGGCGATTCCGCGCGTGGAGAAGGAAGTCAAGATCAAGAAGGGCGACCCCAAACTCCTCGAGGCGATGAACACCGCCGTCGCGATCCTCGAGAAGGGAACGACGCTGTTCGCCGGAGCCGCGGACGCTCGACTCGATCTCGCCGATGTGGCGTCGCTGCAGCTCATGACCGCCAAGCCCTTCATCTACGTCTTCAACACCGATGACGCCGGGCTGCTCGATTCTGGACGGCAGGACGAGTTGCGGGCGCTCGTGGCGCCGGCCGACGCGATCTTCCTCGACGCGCAGTTCGAGTCCGAACTGGCCGAGCTGGAGGAGGACGAGGCCGCCGAGATGCTCGCCGACGCCGGGCAGGCGGAATCCGGCCTGGACCAACTGGCTCGGGTGGGCTTCCACACTCTGGGGCTGCAGACGTACCTGACCGCGGGGCCGAAGGAGGCCCGTGCATGGACCATCCGTCAAGGGTGGACCGCGCCGCAGGCTGCTGGCGTCATTCACACCGACTTCGAACGCGGATTCATCAAAGCCGAGGTCGTGTCGTTTGCCGACCTGGTCGAGGCCGGGTCGGTTGCCGCCGCACGAGCCGCCGGGAAGGCCAGGATCGAGGGCAAGGACTACGTCATGCAGGACGGTGACGTGGTGGAATTTCGTTTCGCCGTATAACCTCTGGCGTCGATTGAGTGGTCTGACCTGCCGATGCGATGACCAAAATAGGTCAGCAGTCACTGTATAGTTCAGTGCATGCTGACCATTACTTCACGCCTCTACGTCATGCACCGGCTCGGCCGAGCCATGGCGGACCCGACGCGATCCCGGATCCTGATGACCCTGCTCGACGGCCCGAGCTATCCGGCGGTGCTGTCGCGCGAGCTGGAGCTGACCCGGTCGAACGTGTCGAACCACCTGACCTGTCTGCGCGACTGTGGCATCGTGGCCGCCGAGCCCGAGGGACGGCAGACGCGCTACGAGATCGCCGACCCGCACCTTGCTGCGGCGCTCACGGCGCTCGTGGATGTGACGCTGGCCGTCGACGAGCACGCGCCATGCGTTGATGACCAGTGCCCGGTGCCGGGCTGCTGCGGGACGGGGGCAGGCGCATGAGCGCGGCGTGCGGCTGCGACGAGCCCGAGACCACGGCCGGCGAAGCAGTTGAGGAGGTGCAGGAGCGACCCTGGTGGCGGGACCGCGGGATCATGGTCCCGGTCCTCTCCGGCGTCGCTTTCCTGACCGGTCTCGTCCTGGAGTGGTCCGGGCTCGAGATTCTGGCGCTGGTGCTGTTCTGGCTCGGTCTGCTGCTGGGAGCGTCGACGTTCACCCCGGGCGCGATCCGCAAACTGTTCAAGCGCAAGCTCGGCATCAGCCTGCTGATGACGATCAGCGCCATTGGCGCGGTGATCCTCGGCTACGTCGAGGAGGCCGCGGCCCTGGCGTTCCTGTACTCGATCGCTGAGGCGCTGGAGGACAAGGCGATGGACCGCGCCCGCGGCGGGCTCCGGGCGCTGCTCAAGCTCGTCCCTGAGACAGCGACCATCCGCCGCGACGGCGCGTCGGTCGAGGTCGCCGCGAAAGACCTCCAGGTGGGCCAGCTGATGCTGGTGCGGCCGGGCGAACGGATCGCGACCGACGGCGTCGTGGTCACGGGTCGTTCGAGTTTGGATACGTCTGCGATCACTGGAGAGTCGATCCCGGTCGAGGTCGAGCTGGGAGATGCAGTCTCGGCCGGTGCAATCAACTCCGCCGGCGCGCTGGAAGTCGAGACGACCGCGGCGGGCACCGACAACTCGCTGACCACGATCGTGGAGCTCGTTGAGCAGGCGCAGGCCGAGAAGGGAGACCGCGCCCGCCTCGCCGACCGCATCGCCCGACCCCTCGTCCCTGGTGTGCTCGTCCTCGCCGTCCTGGTGGCGCTGATCGGTTCGCTGTTCGGCGACCCCGAGCTGTGGGTCACTCGCGCCCTGGTCGTCCTCGTGGCGGCGTCGCCGTGCGCGCTGGCGATCTCCGTGCCGCTGACCGTGGTCGCCGCGATCGGCTCGGCGAGCAAGTTCGGCGTGATCATCAAGTCCGGTGCCGCGTTCGAGCGCTTCGGCGTGATCCGCCACGTCGCCGTCGACAAGACCGGCACCCTCACCCGAAACGAGCCCGTCGTCAACGCCGTTCTCACCGCCGAAGGGACCACCGAGGCGCAGGCGCTGGCGTGGGCGGCCGCGCTGGAGCAACACAGCACCCACCCGCTCGCGGCCGCGATCACCGCCGCCGCGCCGGGGGCCTCAGTAGCCGAGGACGTGACCGAGCAGGCCGGGCACGGCATCGAGGGCAAGCTCGACGGCGCGCGGATCACGGTCGGCAGCCCCCGCTGGCTGGACGCCGGGACGCTCGGCGACCGGGTCGCAGGGCTGGAGGAGCAGGGCATGACGGTCGTCATCGTGCACCGCGACGGCGAGCCGGTCGCTGCGATCGGCGTCCGCGACGAGTTGCGCCTGGAGGTCCCGGAGGTCGTCCGCACGCTCGCCGCGCAGTGCATCGGGGTCACGATGCTCACCGGCGACAACGCCCGCACCGCCCGCGCTCTCGCGGCGCAGGCCGGGATCGAGGACGTGCGCGCCGAGCTGCGCCCCGAGGACAAGGCCGCTGCGATCGCTGAGCTCGGCCAGCATGGTTCGGTGGCGATGATCGGCGACGGCATCAACGACGCCCCCGCCCTCGCCGCCGCGGACATCGGGATCGCGATGGGCGCGACCGGGTCGGATGCCGCGATCGAGTCGGCCGATGTCGCGTTCACCGGGCACGACCTGCGGCTGCTGCCGCGCGCGTTCGACCATGCCCGGCGCGGACGGCACATCATCAACCAGAACATCATCCTGTCGCTGCTGATCATCATCGCCCTGCTCCCGCTCGCCCTCTTCGGCGTCCTGGGACTCGCTGCCGTGGTGCTCGTGCACGAGATCGCGGAGGTCATCGTGATCCTCAATGGCTTGCGCGCGGCCCGGACCCGGAAGGAGCAGATCGTATGAAGGTCGAACTGCTGCACATCGTCGACTGCCCGAACACGGCCATCGCCGAAGCAAACGCGCGCGCCGCGCTGGATGCCGCCGAGCTCGCGGAAGTGCCCATCGAGCTGGTAACGATCCACACCGAGACCGAAGCGGCGAACACCCGATTCGGAGGCTCGCCCACGATCCTCGTCGACGGCGTCGACCTGTTTCCGACGCAACCGGTTCGCTCGCTCGCGTGCCGGGTCTACGCGACTGAGCGCGGGTACGCCGGTGCACCGACTCCGTCTCAGATCGAGGAGGCGTTGCACGAGACCTATCGTTGACGTCGAACGCAAGCTGTCGGTCCCGGACGCGGGGCCGAGCGCTTCACTGCACACCTCAAGAGGGTGGTATGTACCGGAAATCGGTGGAGTGGAGATTCGCGCTGTAGGGATTGGTCGCCGCGCGGAGCATCGTAGTGAGCGCGGGTTAGTCTGCTGACGCGCCTCGGGCAAGCAATAGCCGGAAGTGCTTCAGGAACTGCTTCTTGTAGTGGCAGGATCGAGCCATGGATGTCCTCGCGCTGGTGATCTCGGCCCTGTCGCTGCTGATCGCCGGCGTCGGCACTTACCAAGCGAACAAGCGCGCGAACGAGGCACTCGCCGAGTCGCGCAAGGCGGCCGAGGACGCACGCTGGTTCGCGGTGCAGGAAGCCGTGCAGCGCCTAATCGGGTTCGATCCGACGGCCGAGCCGGTGGGGGAGCGGCTCGCCAACCTGCGCATCACGTCGATCGCGCTCGTCGACCAGCTCGACGGCTGGGATGGTATCGACTCGTGGCTGGAGGCCGAGCGCACGCTGGGCGCGACCATCGGCCGCCAGGTGATTGAGGCCGCCAAGCCCGGCGACACCGTTGAGCGGCGGGTGGCGAACCTCGACCCGCTGATGAGTTGGGCGCACGCGCTGAGCAGCAACCTGCGCCATTTACGATCAGTCGGCCACGACGCGGCTGCACTTGCCAAGCTCCAGGTCAACGCGGAAGAGTTGGTTAGGGAAATTCATGCGCGTCACGGCTGGGATTTGCCGCCGCGGACCAACCTCCGGATCCAGCCGTTGGACTAGATGTGGTGTAACGACTCGGCCTTACGGGTTGCTCAGCACTGTGAACGACGTCGCCGTGTACTTGGGCTTAACTTCGCCGGCAGGGCCGGTTTCTTCCGTGACTGACACATCGACTGAAACTGACATGCCGGTGCGCAGCGTTGCAGTGTTCGCCGCAGGGATCTTCTTCGCGTCGATCTTGACGATCTCGCCGTCCTCGATCTCCAGCTGCCAAGCGCTGATCTCGCTGACAGTCCGCAAGATGCCGCGGATGGTGGTCGGCTCGAGCTCGAGTTCCCGAGAAGCGATGAGCTCTCCAATGTGAGCGAGTTCAGCCGTGGAGAGGCGCGTGCGCAGGCGCGCCTGGCGAGGCTGGGACCAAGTGAGATCAGGCTCGAACCCTGATTTCACCAGACCTGTCGAGAAGTCGCGCAACGTCGTGGCGACGCGCGGTCCGTACTCGCGGATGCGCGCCAAGAAGTCACTGGTGTCGGCATCTGGGCCGAGACGACGTCCGTCCTCGAGCAGTCCCAGTGCTCGCTTCATGGCGGTGTCGATCAACTGGGGCTCTGCATTGTCGTCTCCGAACAGCCCGACTTGGCCATCGGGTGAGATCTCGTCCGCTGGCGAAGTCGTCGGCACGATCTGCAGGATGAGGCTTCCCGGCAGTGGTGAACCATTGAGGTTCAGTCGGGTCTTCGAGACGACGTCGGCGGGCGGTTGCCCACGCAACGACTTGTGCCCCTTCACCGCGAGGCCTGTCGCAAGCACCAGGCGCTGAAAATTGCGAAGCGTGTCAGCAATCCCGTCGATCGCTCCCGAGTGGATCGTGATTCCTGGCCCAGTCAGGCGCAGAGACCCTGAAGAAGCGTCGCGCCGCAGCAAGCCGTGCTCAGCGCGCAGAGTCTCGATGCTCATGCGCGCAAGATCATCTGCGTCCTGCCACTCAGCTTCGCCTTGGACGTTGGCCTTGAACTGCTCCCAGTCAAACGCCATGGAAACCGTCCAGAGTCACTTCGAAGTAGCCGCGCTGCGGTAGGGCATCCGGCCGTTGCGGAGGATCTTCCTTCGCGCCGTTGCGCTTGCGCATCCAGAAGTCATCCCAGTAGCCACGATTCAACGCATATGACTGGTGCTCGACTGAGTGGGCGCGGTCCGCCTCGGGGAACACGTGCCATAGGCAGTATCGAGTATCAACGCGCAGGCCCGTCGCTGGTCGGACCTGGTTCATCCCGAACATCTGCAGGATGTACCGATCCTTGGGGTCGGTCACCTGGTCAACGAGCACGTCTTCGCCCCAGTAGACGAGGTCGATGTCGTCAGGATCGATCTTGTCGGTAAGGAAGCTGCCACCCACCCATACGCACACCACGGGGACGACAGAGCGGATGCCGTCGGTAGCGGACTCGAAGTGCTGCCAGATCTCGGCGCGGGTCGCCGACTTCGCGAACCGGGGATCGTCAACGTAGTGGGATTTGATCTCTTCCAACGACGCGCCGAATCGGCCCAGCGGAAGCAGGCCCGTCTGCTCGTCAAGTGCAGGCAGCACCAAGTCACCTCCCTGTGGGTCGCAGTCACCTGTCATTATGTCCTATCAGGGGCTGCCGACAGAGGCGGACGCGAGATCGGGTCGCGTGCCCCCGCTGCCCCACCTTCTGCGTCTCCGGAAGGGGCGAGGTGGGGGCCGAGGCGATGCCAGCCAGACACGCAACCACAGGTTGGTATGTGCCGGAATGCGGTCGAATTTAGGTTTAATGTATAGGGGTTTTGTGTTTGCATTGAGTGCCGAGCGGTGGCCATACTGGGCGATTCACGACTGTGACTAGTTGTTAGGAATTCGAATATGGCAGTCTATAAAAAACCCTCGAAGCGTGCGCACAAGGGCTTCTTCTACCTTAATGATGAAGCGGTGATTAACTCGCTTTCCGCGCTCGAGTCGGGAAAAGTTGACGAAATCGTTTCGAGAACGACCACCGCTCGCGAGGGCGGATTCAGTGGAGACATAAAGGTTCCGCTCCCCGTTGTGGGGCTCTCTGCGGCGGCGGGAAAGAAGTCCTCTTCTGAGATTGAAGAGGAGATGGTTCGCACTCGAACACGATTCTCTGTATATGAGGCATGGTTCGATTATCTCCAGCGAGAGAAGAGTCTTGGAGTGTTCTCTGGATGGGGATACGATGCACTGGACGGCGTTGAGTCTGGGGACACGGTTGAGCTCCGGGCTGAGCTGTCGTTGGGGTCACTTCAGACGGTGCTTCGCTTGTTCCTTTGGTTTGCAGATCAGGCGGCAAAGCAGGACAGTCCGTTTGCGCAAAGAGGGGATCAACTAAAGGAAACCAAGCAATCTGCCCGAATGGTAAAGGCAACCATGGGCATCGACGTTGATGACGACGAAGAAGTTCCGCTGTTGGCCGTTCCGCGGGGTGACGTCGGTCCGCAGGTGATCTTGACTATCTCGCCCAAGTGGCTGATTGGCAGATTGGGGCAACTGGGTGGCGACTTTGGGATGGTTGCGCAGGTGACGCGTGTCATTGCCTCAGGGGAAGAGTATCCGATCCTGCGGCTGACCAAGGATGTTGTCCCTACGCCGTTGGAAATAAACACGCTCAAGGACGTAGTTGCCAACTATGTGGAACCGGCTAAGGCGTTGGGTGTCGCAGTTGACCCTGAGGAATCTGTCGTCAAGGGGCCAGCACTGATTCTTGATCCGATTGCCATATATCGCTAGCGGCACCGTCTCGTGTCCACGTCAAGCGGCCGAGGCGAGGGCCTGTCCAGAACCGTGCACGGTGTCGGCTGGTAGCGCGGACCCTTGGTTGCGGTATCCAACGATCGCGAAATTGTTTCTAACCGTGGCGACGTGGTGGAGTTCCGGTTCAACGTCTAGAACCTCCTTCTGATCAGCCCTCTCTGGGAGGCTCTGATAAGGGACGCGAAGTCCCGCGATCAGCTCCTCGCCATGAGTTTCCGTGCGTGTCGCGTACGAGCTCACCGAGCTGAGCGCCGGAGCTGCGGTGCCGTTGAAGCATCTTTGCGACTGGGTGGAGAGCAACGCCGCCTGACTGTCTTCGTCGGCCCTGCCGCCTGGCCCGTGGTGCCACTCGGTGCTCGGATGCGCAGCATTGACTGGTACCATGAACAGGTACCATCGGTCCGAACGAAAGGGCTCATCATGTCCGTCAGCGCTAGCGAGGCACGCAGGACCCTGTTCCCTCTCATCGAACGAGTGAACGCGGACCGAGATGCCGTCGAGATCGTGTCCCGCAAGGGGAACGCCGTCCTAATATCGGCCGAGGAGTACGCCGCGTGGCAGGAGACCGCATACCTGTTCCGGTCGCCGGCGAATGCCCGCCGACTCCTCGATGCCTACGATCGTGCACGCGTCGGCAAGACCGAAGTGCATGACCTCGATCGGGCAGGCGAAGGAGCCTGAGTGCGACTGGTCTGGGACGCGTCAGCGTGGGAGGACTACACGCATTGGCAGACCGCCGATCGGAAGGTCCTGAAGCGCATCAACACCCTCATCGACGCCTGTCTCCGCGAGCCGTTCGCGGGTATCGGCAAACCTGAGCAGCTGAAGTACGGAGCGCAGGGTGCATGGTCGCGGCGCATCACCGACGAGCATCGGCTGGTCTACCTCGTTGTGGACGACGACCTCGTCATCCTGCAGGCCCGATACCACTATTGAGGCGGATCGCCCGTCGGACCCCGATACCGGCCTGGCTCTCAGAGGTTGGTCTGTAGCCGAACTCGGTGGAGTTCCGGATTAACGCCTAGTGCGTTGGTATTTCAACGATTTGCGTCCAGTAAGAACCTACTGGATGGGGCAGTTACTGGAAGTTATTGGACACTGATCGGAGTCGAGGAGGACACCGTGATCAGAGAGATCGGACTGGCAGGAGGGCTCCCGCGTTTCGCACGAACGTCGACGGCTCGCGCTGTCGACCGACCCAGCCCCCGGTCTGAGATCCGGCTCACCTCAGAGGCATTGCATGATCCTCGAGAGATTATTGAAACCGACCACAATGATGCGACCTCGCTTGAGGTGATCGCATGAGCACAGCTGACGCGTACGTGCCGAACGAACTGCTATCGCGGCTCGTCGGAGATCGGATGTACTCGGTGGAGTTCGTGGTCACTGACTACGTACAGTTTCGGTTCGATGGCCCGCCGACCGGTGATGGTCCGGTAACGCTTAACTGCTACGTATGGCCGAAGGTCATCTACGACGGGACCATCTGGCAAGAAGTCGATCTCGGGTACGCAGATGCCTTACGCAAGATGACGCCTGGCACTGTCGTCTCCACGTCTGAACAGGCGGGTTCAGGCATCCGCATCACCCTTGACACCGGTGTGATCATCCTTCATCCCAAAACTGAAGAGGTCGACGTGGAGATCGCCGACCTGACCGGGTTTCCTGATCACGAATGGATGGTTTGGCGACCGGGTGAGGATATTTTCGAGGATTTGGCGTGAGGTATCGCACTGCCGCATGAGGGCTTGGCGTCACCCTTGAATCCCAGGTATGAAGCGGCGGGGGACCTTATCACTGCGTAACTGCGAGCCGTCATGTATACCCCTCGCGTAGGCAGAATGTCTGACGTAGGCGCAGGGGATGATAGCGTTCGCTTGCGTTTCATGTCGTTTTGGCTAGAAAACCCGATAACGCCGCAGGCCCCGCGTTGACGTTGAGAGCTTGGCGAAGTCGACTGGGAACTTTGCCCTCAACTCATTCGCTTGGGCCTCACTCAGCAGAAGTTCGAAACTGTCATGATCGTAGATCGATACCATTGGGCGGCCGTCGATGGTCTCTTCATATAGATCTACGGCGTCAAACTCGAGTATGCGCGAAGCGACGTGCTCTCTTTGCTCGTCCGACAGCAGAGTCAACGTGCCTGTTGCGTCCCGACCTCGCATGAGCCGAGCTATGGAACGCTCTGGCAGAAGGCCGCCCAATAGGAGACTGGTCGCGGGGATGATACGTAGACCGTGTAGTTGCAAAGACGGCATGGGGCCGCCATCGCCGTTGCCACCGCGTGCCGCACGAACTCTTCCGAAAGTTCTGCGTAGTCACCCATGTGCCAAAGGTGCGAATACTCGTGTATCGGAAGGTCTTTGCCAAGGAGTTTCATCTTGAGGCGATGGGTCCAGTGTGCGTCGATGACGACCATCCCTTCGCAGTTCGCTCCTATCGGTAATCCACCGTACCCGCGACGTGGTTGGCAGTCTACTCAAGATCCATGGCGTCAAATTCGCTTTTCAGTCTGGAACGACACAGACCGTGACGGTGCTGCGGTGCGTGCTAAATTCCGATCTATGTCAGATCAATTGCCTCCATGCCCGGCCTGCGGCGAGGACTATGCATACGAACAAGGTGGCTTGCTGGTGTGCCCGATGTGCGGTCATGAGTGGGAAGCCGACTCCGCCGACGAGGAGGCCGACGCACTCGCGGTCAGGGACGCCGTCGGAAACATACTCGCGGACGGCGATACCGTAACGATCGTCAAGGACCTCAAAGTAAAGGGCGCGGGTGGTGGCACTGTGAAGGTCGGCACGAAGGTGAAAGGCATTCGGCTCATCACCGACGGCGTCGGTGACCACGACATCGATGCGACCGTGCCCGGCTTCGGGCGAATGCAGCTGAAGTCGAGCGTGGTAAAGAGAGGCGCTGATCGGTTGGAGTGATTGGCCAGCAACTTACGAGATCAGCCCTGCATCCTTCGAAATCTCAATGGCGGATCTGCTCCGTGAGCGGGTACTGGGACATCTACGGGGTTACGCCAAGATCGATTCACTAACCTCGGGCAGTGCAGTCACGCCGTCGTCGGCCAGGAAGTGACCTGCCCCGTGGATCACCTGCAGCGAGGCGCCGACGAGATCGGCCAGACGCTCGGTGTGAGTCGGCGGCACATACGGCTCATTGTCGGACAAGATGGCAGTGGTGCGACCGACGCGACCTTCGAGGCAGGTCACATCGCAGCCTTTGCCGATGTAGGCGTCCAGTTCTGGAAGCGCGGGCAGAGGTTCCATGAAGCCGGAAACCAGCACCAGGGTGCCCAACCGCCAGGGATCGGTCAATGAACGCAAATAGCGCAGAACCGCCAGGCAGCCGAGGCTGTGCGCGATGATGATCGAATCCTTGTCAGGGGTCCCCACTGCCGTGCGAATGGCATCGTCCCATAGTTCTGGGTGGGGGTCCGACGAGTTCGGAAGCACTGGGATCGCGGTCGAGATGCCGTTCGCTTGCGGTCGCGAGGAAGAATCTCGTGTGCCGGTCAGAGCATTCGCAGTGACGAGTGGCGGCACTCGCTTCAGCGCCGCATTAGGGGCAGTGCGCGGAAGGTATCGTCGGTCCGGAGACTGTCAACGCCTGCGACCGGAGCTCCATGCCGGTATCGGCGGAGTTGAAGACCGATAGGACGAGGGGATCCATGATGCGCAAACTACGGCCGAACGAGGGACGCGCCGGCCGAACCAGCCGCCTCCCGAGTCAGGGCTCCAGCGCGGTATCTCCTGCGACACCAGGAGTGATCGCACGATTCGTCATCGACGGACAGCCTTCCCGGGTGCCGGAGGATATCTCGATCGCCGACGCGACGGCCTTCGCGCAGGAGCAGCCGGACGGAATGGCACTGTTCCTGTACCTGGCGCCTACCCCCGACGAGATCGCGGAACTGGCGACCGCTTGGAAGTTGCACCCGCTGCTCCTCGAAGACCTGGTGAATGCACGCCAGCGGCCGAAGCTCGAACGCTATGGCGATGCCCTGTTCCTCGTGGCACGCTCGGCCAGATACATCGATGAAACCGAGGAAGTGGACTTCGCGGAGTTCCACGTCCTCGTGCGGCCGAACGCCGTGGCCGTGCTGTGTCAGGACGAACGCTGGATCGACGGCACGAATGGAGCCAGATTTCATGAGCAGGATTCCGCGACTCTCAAGGGTCAGGAAGGCGCGCTGCTCACTAATGAGACCCTTCTGCGACTGGGACCCGAAGCGGTCGTCTACCGGCTCCTCGATGCGATCGTCGACGGGTACGCCCCGGTCCTGCGAGGGGTCTCCATCGACAAGGAACAGATCGAGAGGCAGGTCTTCAGTGGCGACGCGGCGGTCGCAGAACGCATCTACCGGCTGAGTCAGGAAGTCATCGACATGCAGCAGGCCATCTCATCTCTGACAGAGGTGCTCGATGGACTGCGAGGAGGATTCGTCAAATACGACATCCCGGACGAGTTGCGCTCCTACCTCGATGACCTGGCTGATCACCTCAGGCGCGCGGCCACGCAGATATCCGATCTGCGTGTCGCCCTGGCGCAGATCCTGAACGTCAACGCGACGCTCGTGGCCCAGCGGCAGAACGAGGATATGAAGAAGATCTCCGGCTGGGCGGCCATCCTCTTCGCGCCGACTCTGATCGGTGCGATCTACGGGATGAACTTCGATGACATGCCGGAACTGCACTGGACGTTCGGCTATCCGATGGCGATCGGGTTGATGGTCGGTCTGGGTGTGCTGCTGTACGTGATCTTCAAGCGCAGCAAGTGGATGTAGACGTCAGGCAATCCGGGCGTGTGGGTAGGCGGGGTCGCGACCCTGAAATCCGAGAATGCTCGGGTTCTGGATCACGCCATCGCGGATTTCGATCGCGCGGGAGACGGTCAGGTCGGTAGCCCATGCAGCCGGGCCCCGTGCGACTGTTCGCAGGAACGGTAGGATCGCCTCGCTGATCTCCCAGGTGGCCGAGTTCCACAGGTAGGACGGGCTGTGATCGACGGCGTAGTAGTCAATGCCGTGGCCGACCGCGAACATCGGCCGGTCGAAGGTGGTCGGCCTCGCCCACTCGAATCCCATGGCCACGTCGCACGACACGTCCATGATCAGACTGCCTGGCGCGAAGTCGGCGAGATCCTCTGTGCGCAGGTAGGTCAGGGGGGACGAGACATCCTGAAGCGTGCAATTGACGATGATGTCGTGCGATGCCAGGAAGGCCGGGAGCAGAACGTCGCCATCAGGAGTGGAAACCTCGCTGAGGTGAGTCGCGCCCTCGTCCGTGTTGAGCTGTGTGATGTGGGCTGCGTGGATCGGCGAGCCTACGGCCGCGACACCGCGTTGTTCTTGTGGAACACGTGAAGGCTGAAATCACCGCGGCGGGTCCAGTGATTCATGGCCTCGAAGGCGATCAGAGTGAGCCTGCGGTCAATCGCCGTCTGCGTCATCCCGGCATCCTGCACGCAGTGGTGCCAGCCCCAAAGCACGCGGCCAGCGGGCATCGCAGCGACATCGGCTGCTTGCGGCTTCGGCAGCAGCAGTACGTCGGCGGATTCGATCACGTCTGCGCGTTCGGTGACCCTGCCAACTCGCGACTCGACGTAACCCGGCTCCAATTGGAAGTCGGCGCCGTATCCACGCTCGACGATCATCCGGGCGAGCACGTCCGGATCTATTCGGTCCAGATGGTGGGGGTGAATCGGGAGTCGTCGCTCGTTCTCCATCGAGGAGGTGGCCAGCAGGCCGAGGCTGAGCAGGTCGCCGCTCACCGCCACTTTGTCAGAGGCCGTGGCGAGCACATCGGGGGAAGATTGAGCGGTGCCGGACATCCGGTCTCCCATCATTGGGGAACCGTAGTCAGCTCCTTTTCCATCGTACGCTCTGCCGTGAGTGGCCTAGGACGAGCGCTTCGCCGTGCAAGCGCCCTCGATTAAGCCCACGTGTCCGCCACGACGGTGTTGTAGAACTGCGTCTCGACCGGCTCCCCGGAACCATCAAGTGTTACCCCTCGCCCGATCAGCGGCGGCAGTGTCTTGTCGCGGTCGCGGAAGTAGTTGCGCGTGGGAATGCGGGACGCGATGTAACTGCCGAACAGTGTTTGCGAGTCCTTCTCGCCCGTCTGAGCCAGCGTGATGGGCATGAACGTGGCGGCCAACTGCGTTCCAATGATCCTGTCAAGGGACCCGCCCTTGTTGAGAACGGCGAAGTGGATGTGGGCCGCGTTCGCCCGCGGTACTAACTGGTACAGCAGTTCCGCGATCATCTGGCTCTCCTGCCCCTGGACGCTGAAGTCCGGGTGGATGAACAGTTCCAGGTCATCGCAGATCACCAGAATCGGAAACAGCGGCGGAGCACCCGGCGTCGCGAGTTGGGCGTGACGTTCCGAAATGATCGCCCGCAGACCATCCAGTACGCGAATGAACCCCTGGTTGTCCTTGTACGTCTGAACGCGAGCCTGGTACTCCGCCTCATAGTCCGTGGTGCGATCGGCGCTGTCGGCAGCGAGGGCACTGTGGACGACGCGGATCTCCCATGCGTCGGCGTGTTCGTACCCGTGAGCCGCCAGCGTGCGCGCCAGCGTGCTGCGTCCGAGCCGCGCTGCGCCGACGGCGAAGAGGTTGGGCCGTGCCTGAGCGTCCCAGATGACCTCCCCGCCTGCCGAACGCCCGAGCGGGAAGTGGTGCCGTTCTCCCAGCGCGTGCGCGTGTTCCGGTCGTGGCACGACGGCGTTGATCCCATTCACGACCTCGGATTCGAGGCTGAATTGCTTCGTACGAGAAAAGATTCCCATGAGCGCTCCTCAGACGACGTTGTCTTCCTACCGCTTGCATCAGACCAGATAAGTGGTATATCGGACGCCCTGTCCTCCGGCTTGAGTGGGCATTTCCTCGGTATTCCGCGGTTTGTGACCGTCGTGAAGCGAAATGGGGGTGTGCGGGATCATCCGCAGAACCGCAGCGTGGAATTACAGCACTCCGGATGCCTCCGCTGACCCGTGCCTCGCGACGTCGTCGCGCAGCACTCCCGGCCAGAGCTCGACGTCCGCGGGCGTTCTGGCGATCGCTAGCGTCGAATTGCGCATCAACTCCGCGAGCCGCTCGGCGGTCGACAGCGGGTGAGCCGGATCGCCGGTCCACGCCAGGATCGTTGTGGGCACCTCGAGGCGCGCGATGTCCGAGGGCGAGGGAAGGTCGCTGAGCGCCGCACCGCGAAACAGTGACGGGAGAATCTCCTCAGCCACGTCCGGCAACGTGTGGGGGCGTCCCGCGGTTGCGGGTGGCACGTGCGCCTCCTGGTCGGCCTCGGCAAACGCGGCGAAGCCCTCGTCCTCAATCAACTCCGCGGAGCGCCGGTACTTCTCAGCGATCGCCGGCCGGGTTTCCCAGGCCGTCGCCGGTACCAGCAACGTCAACCCGTTGAACCGCCCAGGCTCGCGCACCGCAGCGTGCAGCAGCGTGCCCGCGCCCATCGACGGCCCTACGCCGTGGACCTTCTCGCCGGGAAACCAGTGATCGAGGAGCCGAAGCAGGTCATCGGCGAGCGCAGGCCACCGGTAGTCCTCGGGAACCTGCCGGCCGGTGGAGTGCCCATGTCCGCGAGCGTCGTAGCGCAGCAGGCGCGTCCCGCTGAGGCCTCGTCCAAGGTCGAGCGACAACTGCCGATCCCGCGCCCGGCTCGACGTCAAACCGTGCAACTGGACGACGGGATGGCCGCCCTCGTCGCTGAATTCGACGGCGAGTTCGGCCCCTGGCACGCGGAACACCGACATGTTCGCTCCTTTTGTCGTGAATACACGGGTATGGCGAATAGGGTATCGCCATGCGTCTCACAAATGTCGCGCACCTGCGACTTCCCTTCGGGCGACTCTTCGGATACGACGTGGTCGTCTCCGAACCGGGCCGCTCGCTCCCCGTATCGTTCGATCAACGGCGTCACGTGGGAGCGGGGGACCGGGAAGGATCGTGGATGGCGCTGTCGTTCCGCCTACCCGATCCCATTTCGCGCGAGGCGCTGGCTGCGGCGTGGCTGGCCGTCGTGAGTCGCCACGGCACCCTCCGGTCGGAGTTTCTACCCGGGGCGGATGGTGTGCCGCAACTGCGGGAAATCGACGTGTCGGAAGGGGAGTGGGTCGAGCACGCGGTCGCGCCCGGTCAGGCGGTCAACGACGCCCTGCGCGAGGTACTGGATCGCGCGTGCTCGCCCTACTCCCGCCCCTCGCACCGGCTGTGCGTCCTGGAGACCGCGGCAGGGCCGACCCTCATCGTCGCGGCCGACCACTCGCACCTCGACATGTGGTCGCTGCTGGTGATCATGCGGGATTTCCTCGCGGCGCTAGGCGCGAGCCGCAATGGATCGTCGCCGTCGCTACCGCCCGCACCGGCGTTCGCCGCTCATACTCAGGCGCTACTCGACCGACCGGCTGCGCCAGATGAGATCCGCCGCCGCTGGGACGAGGTTCTCACCGCCAGCGGGGGAGTCATGCCCCGGTTCCCGCTGCCACTGGGACCCGCCGCGCCGCAGCCGGAACGGGTAGAGGTGCGCGACGTGTTCGACGTGGACGACAGCGTCGCATTCTCGGCGCAAGCGCGCCAGGATGGCGTCTCCACGCTGGCGCTCGCGGTCTCGGCCATGACGGCCGTGACGCAGGAACTCGCCGGCTCCGCGCTCCGCGCCGTGTTCCCGGTGCACAGCCGATACGACGCCACCTGGCACGATTCAGTCGGATGGTTCATCACCAACTCCGTCTTGGAATCGTCCGATACTGATCCGCGGGCCGGCGCGGCGGCCGTCAAGGAAGCCATCCGCATGGGCTCCTGGCCGCTGAACGACGTGCTGAGCCAATGGGGTGGCATGCCCGAGGCGCCGGGGATGTTCGCGATCTCCTGGCTTGACCTGCGCCGGCTCCCCGTCCGCGTCGATTCGGCTGGGCTCGAGGCGCAGTACGTCAGCGCCTCTATCCGCACCGACGGCGTGATGCTGTGGTTCATTCTGGACGATTCGGGGCTGCACCTACGCTGCCGGTATCCCGATACCGCCGAGGCTCGCAGGCACGTCGGCGCCTGGCTGGACCTGCTCGTCGCGCGATTGAAGGAGGCCGCGCGGCTTTCGGTCCGCAGCGTCCTGCGCACGCCGGATCGCGCGTACCAACTGCATCGTGCGGCCAGGGCCGATATCCCGGAGATCGTCGCGCTGCTGTCGGACGATGAGATCGGCGGCGCCCGCGAGGCCGCGGAGATCGCGCGGTACGAGGCCGCGTTCGACGTGCTGACCCTTGATCGATCGCAGCATCTCGCGGTCGCACGTGATGACGACAATCGCATCGTGGGCACCATGCAGTTGACCGTCATCCCCGGCCTCTCGCGGGGCGGCGCCACCCGGTTGCAGATCGAAGGGCTTCGGGTGGCAGCGGACGAGCGCTCCCGCGGGCTGGGGACGGCGATGCTCGAATGGGCGCACGAATACGGCCGGGCGCGCGGGGCGATGCTCGCTCAGGTCACGACGGACGAGGCACGCGAGCGAGCGCGTGAGTTCTACACGCGGCTCGGCTACGAGACGAAACACGTGGGGCTCAAGCGGCCGCTGTGATGGCCGAGGTCTGAGGCGGGCCCGTGCTGGCGGCACGGGCCCGCCTCAGCGATTGCCAGCGCGACAGCATACCGGCATGGCGGGATGGCGATGTGTTGGAACGCCGATGTGGCGGGATGGGGGTGCGCGCTATGCCCAGGGCCGCCATCCCTCCGAAGGCTCAGGCGACCGCGGTCTGCCTCGCGGCAGCGATTCTCCGTCCGGCGCTGCGAGCCTCGTCCTCGGCGCGAGCGCGCAATTGCGCCCCCTGCTCCTTGAACTGGTCGAGCGCAGGGTTCACGCCGACGAGAGTGAAGGGACGCTGGACGATGTGCAGGTCGAGACCCCAGACGTCCTCGAGCACGCGCCGAAGCCACGGCGTCGAGTGGTCCCAGCCTTCTCGGGGCGTGCCAGGGCTGTAGTTGCCGCCCAGTGCCGTGACGAGCACGGCGGGCTTTCCCTGGATCGCCGACACGGCCCCGGGCCCGATGCGAGGGTCGGTGTAGGCGACATCGAACCACGTCTTGAAGTGCTGCGACACGCCGAAGTTGTACAGCGGGACGCTCAGCAGCAATGCGTCCGCGCCGATGAGTTCCTCCGCGAGGGAGGTGGCGAATTCTTGCGCATCCCGCTGGGCCTGCGTGCGGTTCTCGGCGGGAACGAATCCGGCGGTCACCGCGTTCTGCCACGTTTCTGTGGTGACGGGATCGGCGGCGAGGTCGCGCCGCAGGACTTCGGAGCCGGGGTGCGCTGTGGTCCACTCGGCTTGGACGAGGTCTCCAAGTGCGCGCGTCGCTGACGTGGCGGGGGTGATGCTCGCGTCGAGGCGGAATAGGGTCACGATGTGCTCTCCTTTGCTATTCATAGTCGCTAAGAAATTATTAGCAACAACGAAAAGGTTAGCACGGGGTAGAATCTGAGGGTGGACCATCCCGAATCCGTGAGACCGAAATGTGACGAAGCGGTCGCGCTTGCCTTCTCGGTGCTCGGAAAAAGGTGGAACGGGATGCTCTTGGACGCCCTGAGCGGGGGCTCCCTCAGTTTCTCCGCCGCCCGCCGTTCCGTGCCGGGCATCAGCGATGCGGTGCTGTCGGATCGACTCGCCGAGTTGACCGACGCCGGACTCGTTCACCGCCAGGTCGATCCCGGACCGCCACTGTCCGTCGAATACTCGCTCACGACCGCGGGGGAGAAACTGATTCCCGTTCTGAGCCAACTGGGCCGGTGGGCGGCCGAGAACCTCAACGCCTGACCCGCGATCCGCCTCCACTCCTCGTCCCATCAGCCGCCGCTCAGCCAGCGGCCGAGCCGCAGGCGCGGGCTTGTCTAGGGGCGCGGCAACATACATGGAGTGCGCGCCGAGTCGCACGTGGAGGACCGGGTCCGATGCGCGAATGGGTGGCCGGGCCCAGAAGGCCCGACCACCCGGCTGCGGAATCGTCCTTGAGGCGCTTACGCCTTGCGCATGTACGCCCGCACCGTGAGTGGCGCGAAGATCGCCACGATGACGATCGCCCCGATGATCGTGGCGATGACATCGCCGCCGATCACACCGTTGTTCGCCATCTCCCGCACCGCCGTGACGAGGTGCGAAACCGGGTTTACGGTTGCGAACCATCTCAGTGCGGAGGGCAGCGTCTCGACCGCCACATACGCATTGGACAGGAACGTGAGCGGGAACAGGATGAGCATGGAGATGCCCTGCACGCTGGACGCGGTCCGCGCGATGACGCCGAAGAAGGCGAAGATCCAGCTCACCGCCCACGAGGCGAAGATCACCAGAAGCGTAGCGAGTACCACCATTCCGAACCCGCCTGCGGGCCGGTAGCCGATGATGAAGCCGATCAGGAAGGTGAGGGTCGTCGCAATGGCGTAGCGCAGGGTGTCCGCGAGAAGTGCGCCCGCGAGCGGCGAGATGCGCGCGATGGGAAGCGACCGAAACCTGTCGAACACGCCCTTGTCCATGTCCTCGCGAAGTTGCGTGCCGGTCACCACGGAGGTGGTGATCACGGTCTGGACGAGGATTCCCGGTATGAGATAGGGCAGGTAACTCGAGACGTCGCCGGCGATTGCCCCCCCGAAGATGTAGGCGAACATCACCGTGAAGATGATGGGCTGGAACACCACATCGAAGAGCTGTTCCGGCGTGCGGCGGACCTTGATGAGTCCGCGTCCCGCCATCGTGAGCGAGTTGCGCACGGTCTGGCCGAGCGAGGGGTGCTGGCGCAGGTGACGCTCAGCGGGCGGGGTGATGGTGGTCGTGGTCAACGTGATGCTCCTTGCAGGCGTGCTTGATCATTCGCTGCCTCATCTGCGTCTGCGGTTGCGGAATCGTTGCCGGTCAGGGCGAGGAATACCTCATCCAGCGTGGGCTTCTGCACGCTGAGCTCGGTCAGCGAGAGGCCGGCATCGCGCAGTTTCATCAGCAGGTCGGTGACGAGGTTCGGGTCGGTCATTGGCGCGGTGATACGGCCCGCCTCTGGCGTGAGTGCGGAATGCACCCCGAGCGCCTGATCGACAACGCTCGCCGCCTCACCGATGCGCGCGCGATCGGTGATGGACAGGACGAGTGATGCCGTGCCGATGCTCGTCTTGAGTTCGTCCGAGGTTCCCTCGGCTACTACCTTGCCGTGGTCGATGACGGCGATGCGATCCGCAAGCTGGTCGGCCTCATCGAGGTACTGCGTGGTGAGCAACACCGTCGAGCCGGTCTTGACCAGGTCGCGGATGGTGTCCCACATCTGTCCGCGCGTGCGCGGGTCCAGGCCGGTGGTGGGCTCGTCCAGGAAGATCAAGGGCGGCTGAGCGATGAGGGACGCGGCGAGGTCGAGGCGGCGGCGCATGCCGCCGGAGAACTGCTTGAGGGGGCGCTTGGCGGCATCCGTCAGCCCGAACCTTTCCAACAGCTCCGCGCTCTTCCGTTTCGCTTCGGCGCGGCTCAGTCCCAGCAGGCGCGAGAAGATCATGAGGTTCTCGGTGGCCGAGAGCGTCTCGTCCACCGAGGCGTACTGGCCGGTGACGCCGATCAGCTGGCGCACGACGTGCGGCTCTCGCTCGACGTCGTGACCGAAGATTCGGGCACTACCGCCGTCGGGTCGTAGCAGGCTCGCCAGCATGGAGATAGTGGTCGTCTTGCCCGCTCCATTCGGGCCGAGCACGCCATACACTGCTCCTGCTTCGACCTGGAGGTCGACGCCGTCAACGGCTCGGTTGTCCCCGAAGACCTTCACCAGTCCGGTCGCCTCGACCGCGAGTTCGCGCGCCATCAGAATCCCTCCGTTAAGCGGTGCCGGCGCTTGCCCGGACGGTGCCCGCGGGCGTCGCCGCGGAATTCGCCGCGGTCGAATCCGGGACGACCATGGCCGCCTCGTCCGCCGCGGCCGGGGCGTCCGCCGGGACCGCCGGGACCGCCGAACCAGCGGAAGTCTTCTGGATCCGCCCCATCGCCGAACCACATAGCGCGCATCTTCTGCAGGCGCCGATCGACGCCACCGGGGACGGAACCCTCGATATTGCCGATGAGCTTGTCTAGCAGTCCGATGAGGGTATCGAGTTCGGCGGATTCGAGCCCGAACGTTGTGTCTTCGTCGAAGATTTCGGCCTGATTGCTGACTGCGTCGCGCCCGGAATCGGTGATCTCGACGATCGTGGTGCGCTTGTCCTGCGGGTTGGGGGAGCGCTTGACCTGGTCGGCGTCCTCGAGTTTGGTGAGGAGCTCACCGAGCGACTGCGACCGGATGCCGAGTAGGTACCCGAGTTCCTTCTGCGTGATCGGTGAGTGAAGGTTTAGGAGTCGCAGCACGCGGCCCTGGCCTTCCAGAATGCCCGCGCGCCGGCCGTGGCCGCGGCGTAGCCGGGCGTCGGTCATCCGCATCAGGACGGTGAGATAGAGCAGGCGTCCCGCGAGGTTGGTGGGACCCGCCTGGCTCTCGGTGTCGTCGAGGTCTGTTGCGGCCTCGTTCGCTGTGGTGTCGTCAGTCATACGACACTCCTTTCGTGGTCGCGAAGGGTCCTTCGCTAGTTGATAACAACCCCAGTATGCGCAGGGTCCTTCGCAATGTCAACAGGGTCCTTCGCTTTTTCTCGAAGCCGCCTTAGGGCGGACGTCACTGTGCGAGGAAAATCGCTGGTCGGTGGATGGGCCACCGCCATACGATGAGCGCCATGGATTGGTACGGCGTGCGGAGCATCATCGACTACGGCGGTTTCTACGAAGAGAGAGTGGTCGTGTTCAGGGCAACGGACTTCGAGGACGCCATTGCGCAAGCCGAACGCGAGAGTAACGAGTACGCCGAGGTCCTCGAGAACACCACCGCCACGGGATTCCTTCAGGCATATCGCATGTTCGACGAACTGCAAGCTGGCGCGGAAGTCTATTCGCTCATCCGGGAAAGCGATCTGGAACTGGACGACTACCTCGATCGATTCTTCGACAATGGGCTCGAACGACAGCGAACCTATGAGGACGATGCGCCATTATGCGCGAAACCCTCCCTTGGACGGGCACCAATCACCGAGCAACAGATCCCTGGGCTTGTGGGTAGCGAGTTGGTCTCGGTGATGTTCGTTTTGAACGATCACCTTGAAATACGTTTCGAGGATGCACACCTGACCCTCTACGTATGGCCGGTTGTGCGAATTGGTGAGCGCGAATGGCGAGAAACCGACGAGGGCTATGCGGATGCGCTTCGCAGGCTCTCGTGCGGGCAGATCCAGGTCGCTACCGAGATTCCGGGTCATGGGGTGCGCATTGAACTCGATACGGGTGACCTGGTGATCGATCCGCGGCAGGAGGAACTCGAGTTCGCAGACGTGGGAATGATCGACGTCTACAAGAATCGATACACGGTTTGGACGGCGCAGGTATTCCCATTCGAGCACCTGCGATCGCCCAAGGATTCCGGGGAACCCGCTCCACCCGCGTGACAGCCACTTCGCACCCGCCCGAGCGCTCGCAAGCGCATCATTGGCACCGTTGGCCACTATGCTGTGAGCATCGGCGATCGGTAAGCGCCACCCGCTGCGCCAACCGGATCGGCGCCTCGTGGCAATGCCCCAGGAGGACCTCGCGCGAATGACGACCTTCCTCGAGCGCCATCAGATCGCCCTCTACCTTGCCGCCATCGCGGTGGGCGGCCTCGTCGGATTCCTCGTCCCCCGGGCCGCAGACGGGCTCGAACTGGCGATCAACCCATCCCTGATCGCGTTGCTCTACGCGACCTTCCTGGGCGTCCCGTTCAACCGGCTGCGTGCGGCCTTCGCCGACCGGCGTTTCCTGCTCACTCTGCTGGTCCTCAACTTCGCGATTGCGCCAGCGGTGGTGTTCGCCCTGAGCAGGTTCGTCGCCCATGACGAGGCCCTGCTCATCGGCCTATTGCTAGTGCTGCTCGCGCCATGCGTGGACTACGTGATCGTCTTCACGCGGCTCGCGGGCGGTGACTGGGCGCGATTGCTGGCCGCCGCCCCGTCCCTGATGCTCGTGCAACTGCTCCTCTTGCCGGTATACCTTCTCGCGTTTGCGGGCTCGCGCGCCGTGACCGGGATTGACTGGCAGCCGTTCGCCGAGGCGTTCGTCCTGCTGATAGTCCTTCCGCTCGGCCTCTCGATCGCAACGCAATGGCTCGCCACATCGAAAGCCTGGGCGCGGCGCATCATGGGCGGCATGGAGGCGCTGATGATTCCCCTCATGGTGGTCACCCTCTTCACCGTAGTCGCGTCCCAGTTCGGCAGCGTCGCAGATCGTATCGGCGACCTCGTCCCGCTCATTCCGATCTATGCGGCGTTCGCGGCGCTCATGCCGGTTCTCGGATTCGCGGCGGCGCGTGTCGCGCGCCAGGAGAGGGCGCCCGCGATCGCGCTTGCGATGTCGGGTACAACGCGGAATTCGCTCGTCGTCCTCCCGCTTGCGCTCGCCCTGCCGCCCGCGCTCGGCCTCGCGCCCCTGGCGGTCGTCACCCAGACCCTGGTGGAATTGATTGCGATGGTCGCCCTCGTGCGCATTTTCACGCGGGGCGGCCGCTCGCTCGCGGCCAAGCCGTCGTAGTCCCGCGATGGACGAGTGCTCCGCCGCTCTCGCCCTGCGGCGTCAACACGAAGTGACCCACATCCCGAGCAGCGCAGCCGCCACGCAGGCGATGCACTGACCGAATGCGTTGCCGAAAGCCGCGCCGTGGCGCCCGGCCTCGGTGAGGCGCACTGTGTCGATCATCGCGGTGCTGAATGTGGTGAAGCCCCCCAGGAAGCCGATCGTGGCTACGTCGTGCCACTGGCCGAGCATCGACTGCGAACCAAAGAGAACGCCGATCAGGAACGACCCCAGCAGGTTCACGGTGGTGATACCCCATGGGTAGCGCTGTCGTATCCGCGCGGGGAATGCCGAATCGAGGAGATACCGCGCAACTGCGCCGGTTCCGCCGGCTACGGCGATCGCCACGCACTGGAGCGCGGGATTCATGAGCCCTGCTCCAGGGTGGAATCGGGCCGACGCAGGCGTCCGCCAGCGCGAATCCCGGCCATCCCGGCGATAGCACCCACCACGATGCTGATGAGCGCATAGGCGAAGCCGAGGCGGAGGTTCCCGTCGCGCAGAAACCGCGCCGTGTCACCCGCGAACGCGCTGTAGGTGGTGAACCCGCCGAGCACCCCCGTGCCCAGTAGCAGGCGCAGGCTCGACCGCGCGCTGACCGTGCGGACGCGCAGAACGAGGGCCTCCCCGAGCCATCCGAGGGTGAACGCGCCGACCAGGTTGACGGCGAGGATCGCGGCCGGGAAGGTCATGCCGGGCACGAGTAGCGTGATTCCGTAGCGGGCGCAGGTGCCCACTGCCCCGCCGGCGAACACGAGCCCGATGGCGCGGAGGTTCACCGCGGGATTCGCCCAGTCGCGTCCAGGATCGTCCGCGCGCATCGCCCGCCCTTCCTCATCCGCTGTCGATCGTGCCTGAGTTTACTCCTGGTCCCAATCGCCCGAGTTCGCGCCCCGCTACGCTGGGAAGGATGACCGATACGACCGGGGCGAGTCAAGTGCCCGTGTACTTCTACTCGTCCACGTCGGGCATGGTGCGGTCCTTCGCCGAGCGGCTGGGCCGCCCCGCGTTCGACCTGGCGATCCGGGCGGTGCGCGAGAGCGTCCCCGGCGGACCGTGGGTGCTCATCACGCCCTCGTACAAGACTGGAAACGCGGACAACGATACGGTGCCCGCGCCAGTCAAGCGCTTCCTCGCCGACCCGCAGACGCGGCGGTTGCTGGTCGGTGTTATGGGATCGGGAAATCGCAATTTTGGCGGGCACTATCAAGCCGCCGCGCGGCAGATAGCGAAGGCATCCGGACGCCCCATGCTGCTGGAATTCGAGTTGCAGGGCACGCAGTGGGACGTTGCGGAAGCCAAGGAATTACTGCGCCAACTCGACCTCACCATCCTCGGTGACGGGCAGCGCCCGGAGGGCGGGGCCGCGGAGCGTTAGGACTGCACCAGGTAGTCGCGCAGGATCAGGGCATGATTCACGTGCGGATCGTGCGCGGCGTACAGCAGCGTCGCCGTTTCGTGCGACGCGATGGCGTCGCGCAACGCGGACAGATCGCCGTGGTCCAATTCGGCCCTGTATCGCGCGGCGAATTCTTCCATGCGCGCTGGGTCATGATTCCACCACCTGCGCAGTTGGCTGCTAGGCGCCGCGTCTTTTGCCCATAGATCGAGGTGCGCGCGTTCCTTTGACAGGCCCCGGGGCCACAGGCGATCGACCAGGACGCGATATCCGTCCGTATCGGTCGGCGCTTCGTAAACGCGTTTGATCTCAATGGTCGGCATCGCTGCTCCTCTCGTTGTCCATTATCCTCGCAGTGATTCACGGGTGGGGCAGGCGGGTCATCCGTGGCAGGGTAGGCGCATGGTTGAAGCGTGGACGTGGCCCGCGTATGTCGGCTTACTGGCCGGGTCGATGACGTTCGCGGCGCTGCTCATCCCGCTGCTGGTGTGGCAGATCCGCCGGTACGGGAAACTGAGCCTGGCGCGGGTCGTCGGCGCGCCCGCCGTGGCGATCTACGGCACGGCGCTCGTCGCTTACACGCTTCTGCCGCTACCGCGGGGCGACTGGTGCGCCGTCAACGTCTCGCCTGCCGCTGAACTGGTCCCGCTGCATTCGATCCGCTGGTCCTCTTCTGGATGCCGCGCGCGTCGGTGCTGGCCGCCGAGCGTGGCAAGGCGCGGCCGATCACCCGCCGTCGGCGCCTCGGGGCGATGGTGGTCGATGTCACGCTCCTGTGGAGGGACGCTACAGCCGGCCGCGGGCACTGGCCCGCGCTCTGAGCGCGATGGGCGTCTATGCGCTACTCAGCGCGGTCTCGTTGGTTCCGCGCGGGCGCTATGCGGACGAGTTCTCCGCCGCCGCCGCTATCTGGGCGCTCGTCTGCTTAGCGAGCGCGATGGTCACTACCGATCGTCGCGGGCTGTCGTTCCGGCTGACGGGAGCCACCGTCGTTGACGTGCGCGAACGACCGGCCAAGCCGCCGTCACAGGCAGTCGGTGCCATCGGCGATGACCGGCAACCCCGATCAGGACATGGTGACGGGTAACGCAACCGGGGATCGCTCAGGAACGGGCGATGAGGTCGAGCACCACGGCCGCCGAGCGATTCGCCGCATCGTCCACGTGGGTATGGAACTCATCGGGGCCGCACAGGTCGGAGATGCCGCGAATGGAGGCGAATGCCAGTCCGTAGTTGTGCGCCACCTGCGCGAGGGCGGACGATTCCATGTCGATGCACAGCGCCTCGGGCCATTCCGTCAGTAGCGACGCGGCCAATTCGGGCGAGGCGAAACTGTCACCTGCCAGGATGAGCCCGGTTCGCAGCGGCGCGTCGTGCGCGACCTGGCGTGCGGTCGAGACGAGTCCCGGGTCTCCCTCGTAGGAAGCGGGCATACGCGGCACCTGCCCCAGGGCATAGCCGAAGGCACGAGCATCGACCTGCGAGTGAATGTAGGCGGTGCCGACGATCACGTCGCCGACGCGCACATCAGCACCGAGGCCGCCGGCGGTTCCCGCGCTGATCACGTAGGGGAGTTTGGCCCCCGCTGCGGTCAGAGCATCGATCGCAGCGACCAGTCCGGAGGCCGCGTTGACGAAGCTGATGCCGGATCGCACGACGACGACGGACTTGTCTTCGATCGCGAGCCAGGTGAGTGATGCGTTGCCGACGCGAACCGGTTCGCCGACGATCTCGCCCGCTGCGATGAACGGTGCCTCTTCCTCTTCCATCGCGACGACGACGATGGCATCCGCAGTACGGTCGCCCCGCAGATCTGCCTTCCGCCTCGCGACGGAGGAATCGTCCTCAATCGCAGGCTCCGTCGTGAAGTCCAGCCATCCCTCGCGGCCGGCGAGGAATTCGGCCGCGGCGGCCTGCGCGCCGGCCAGCGAATGATTGGCTCCCCATCCGCACTGGATCTCGTTCGCGGCGGGCACCTCAGAGGCGTGCAGGATGTCCTGCAAGGTTGCGGCCACGAGGTCTGCGGCCGCGGCCGCCTCCCAATGTCCGGAAAGCAGCAGGTAGAAGCCCGTCTGGCAACCCATCGGCGAGAAGTCGACCACGCGATCGCTGTGGTTGCGCGAGTGCTCGGCGAACAGGTGCTCAAGTGAGTGCACGGCGGGCATCTCCAGGTGCGCCGAGTTCGGCTGCGTGAAGCGCACGTCGAACTTCGTCAGCGCGTCGCCGTGGGGCAGTTCCTTGCGGTCCGCGACCCTGATATAGGGCGGCGTCACGAAACGGTGATCCAGGTTGAACGACTCGACGTTCATGCGTTTTGTCACCCGGCAATTTTCACACAGATGTAACAACGACGGCCCATTGGTCTTTTCCCAGGACTTGTTCAGGGTGTGATACTGGGGCAATGGCTTCGAAGTCTTCGAGCCCGGCCAAAGCCGGGCCACCCAAGGGAAAACCGTCAAACAAGAGCGCCTCGGCGACATCCAAGAACTTCCTCGACCGCTTTTTCAAGATCACCGAGCGCGGCTCGACGATCGGCACCGAGATTCGCGGTGGTCTGGTGACCTTCTTCGCGATGAGCTACATCATCGTGCTGAACCCGATCATCCTCGGTACCGCCAAGGACGGCACCGGTGCCTTCTTGGGCGGCGGTGCAGAGCCCAACCTTGCGAAGGTCGCAGCTACAACCGCCCTGGTCGCCGGCGTGCTCTCGATCCTGATGGGTGTTGTGGCGAACTTCCCGCTCGCGCTCGCGGCCGGACTCGGGCTAAACGCGGTCGTTGCGTTTGGCATTGCCAATATCGATGGCATGACTTGGGCCGATGCCATGGGCATCGTGGTACTTGAGGGAATCATCATCCTCGCGCTGGTGCTCACTGGGTTCCGGACGGCGGTGTTCCGCGCGGTTCCCCGGACCATCAAGACGGCCATCAGCGTCGGCATAGGCTTGTTCATCGCGCTGATCGGTCTCTTCGACGCTGGCTTCGTGCGGATTCCCGGCAGCCTGGCCACGCCGCTCGAACTCGGGATCGGCGGCTCGCTCGGTTCGTGGCCGCTACTCGTATTCGTGATCGGGTTGCTCCTCACGTTCGTTCTCATGATCCGCAAGGTCAAGGGCGCCATCCTGATCTCGATCGTCGTGTCAACCGTCCTGGCGATCATCGTGCAGGCGATCACCAAGGTCGGTGGAATCACGCCCGACAACGCCGCTGGATGGAAGCTGAACGTTCCCGAGGCACCTGACGCTGTCGTCGCGACCCCCGACTTCTCGCTCGTGGGCCAGTTCTCCTTGTTCGGCTCGATCGGCAAGATCGGAATCGTCGCGGTCATCCTGCTCGTGTTCTCGATCATGCTCGCCGACTTCTTCGACACGATGGGCACAATGGTGGCCGTTGGCGCCGAGGCCAATCTGCTGGACGAGGAGGGCAACCCGCCCAAGACCAAGCAGATCCTGATCGTCGACTCGATCGCGGCCGCCGCTGGCGGTGCGGCGTCGGTGTCCTCCAACACGTCGTACATCGAGTCGAGTGCCGGCGTCGGTGACGGGGCGCGCACGGGCCTCGCATCGGTCGTGACCGGAATCGCCTTCCTGCTCGCGACCTTCCTCGCCCCGCTCGTCAACATCGTGCCGTCCGAGGCCGCCGCCCCCGCGCTGGTGGTTGTCGGCTTCCTGATGATGACCCAGGTGACGGACATCAACTGGAAGAGCTACGAGGTTGCGGTTCCCGCGTTTCTGACGCTGGTGCTCATGCCGTTCACCTACTCGATCACGGCGGGTATCGGCGCGGGCATCATCTCGTGGGCGATCATCCAGATCGTCACCGGCAAGATCAGGAAGATCCACCCGCTCATGTGGGTCGCGACGCTCATGTTCGTCGCCTACTTCCTGATCGGCCCCCTCAGGCACGCCGCGGGAATCTGATCCAGGAATCCTGCAGCTAGGCCGGGCGACGACACCGGTTGTGGTTGCTCAGCACCCCCTACATCGGGTGCTGGGCAGCCACAACCGGTGTTCTACTGCCGAAGGGACGTCATTCTCCCGCCGATGGGACGTCTTGGCGGGGCTGTTACGGGGCCAGGATCCCGCACTGGGAGGCGGCGGTCGGCACTAGCGCTCCCAGTCCAAGCGGGAGCGGACGCGGATCGTTCGCCAGGACCCAGCCGCCGTCGAGCGTCTCGTATTCGAAGCCCGGGCCATTCGCCACGAGCTGCCGGAGCGCAGTGAGCAGGGTGTCGACGTCTGCGGATGACGAGCCGACGCCGATGCTCGCGCGTACGGCGCCACCGGAGAATCCGAGCCGCCGCAGCAGCGGGTGCGCGCAGAACTTGCCGTCGCGGACACCGATCCCGAACTCCGCCGACAGTTGCATGGCGAGCAGACCAGGCTCTACGCCGTCCACCGTGAACGTGGCCACGCCTATTGCCTCGTCCGAATCTGCCCAGATACGCGCCGTGCGCACCCCAGGAATCTGCGCGAGTCCGCGCAGCAGGCGCCCGCGAAGCTCGCGATCGTGCTGGTCGAGGGCGGCTGCGCCGATGCCGTCGAGTGCGTCGCATGCGGCGGCCAGTGCGACCGCCCCGATCACGTTGGGGGATCCCCCCTCGTGACGCGCCGGGCCGGTCTGCCAGACGACGTCATCGATTCCGACGTGCCCGACGGCGCCCCCACCGGCGAGGAAGGCTGGAGCGGCGTCCAGCCAATCCGACTTGCCTATCAGGGCCCCAGCCCCGTAGGGGGCGTACAGCTTGTGACCGGAGATCGCGATGTAGTCGATCCCGAGTTCGGAGATCGAGAAACGTCGATGGGGCGCCAACTGGGCGGCATCCACGAACAGGCGCGCACCGCCCTCGTGAGCGATGTCCGCTACCTGCGCCAGCGGAAGGGCCTCGCCAGTGACGTTGGACGCGCCCGTAATCGCAAGTAGTGCGTAGGGCGAGCGCGCCAGCTCTGTGCGCAGCGTTTCGAGCGTTTCCGCGATCGTCGTCGGAGCGGGGATCGTGCGCACGGTATGGTTCGTGCGCCGCCAGGGGAGAAGGTTCGCATGATGCTCGACGTCCAGGACGAGCACATTGCCCGGAACAGAGGCGGCCAGCAGGTTTGTCGCGTCCGTCGTGTTGCGGACGATGATCGTCTCATCGGCTCGAGTGGCGCCGAAGAAGGCTCCGATGCGCTGCCGCGAATCCTCGTAGAGCGACGTAGAGACCCTGGACAGGTAGCCGGCGCCGCGGTGTACCGATGAGTACCACGGGAGCACTTCGGCCACGCGGCCCGCAACGGACTCCAGCGCCGGAGCGCTCGCGGCGATGTCGAGGTTCACATATCTGGTGTGGCTGCCGTCCGCGAGCGGCACTTGCGTGGCTGCGCCGATGAGCGGCGCCAGCGGCGCCCGATCAGCGAGGCGAGCGGTGTGGAGGCCGTCGCCTCGCTCGGTACATTCGGGGGTGGAAGTTGTCGCAGTCATGTCGATCCTCCTCGCCCCTGCGGGGCGCGTAGCGCTTGCCGCACGCACTTCGCGCGTGGCCTGGTCGTCACCCGGAGCACCCCACCGCTTGCAGGAGGGTTGCCGACCAGTGAGCCGGGGCTTTCCACTGGTACTCGTGACCGTGACTCCATTGTGCCCGTAGGGCAGCGGTTTGGACTAGTTTCAGCTGGTGAGTTCTCATACTTCGGACAGCAATTTGCCGACCGTCTCAAGTTTTGGACGATAGTCCGCGCGGCTCAAACCGGTTCCATGACGGGGGCGTACGCGCCCGCCTGGGCGTAGTCCGCTGGACGCGGCAGCGCGCGCACTCCCTCGCACGTCACGCACCCGGTCCGCGGGCCTCGTCCATCGTCGCCCGCCACGAATCAGCGCGCCGCGACGAACTACAGCGCGAGCGCTTCCTGCAACTCGCCAAGGTCGGAGCGCACCAGCAGGCCCTGGGGCGGGTCGGTATCGCGACCCGACGCCGTGAGGATGACGACCTTCGGGCCGGCGGCGGGGCTGAGCGTGGCTATGGCCTCCGCGACCGACACCGTGACTGGCAGGAACACCGCCACTTCGTACGACTCCACGTGCGAGAGGACGTCGCGCACGCGGGCCTCCTCGATCAGCGCGTCGCCGTTGTCGTCGACGTGCAGCGCGAGCCATCTCGCGATGCCATTGGTGGTCAGCAGCCCCGCGAACGTGCCATTGTCGTATACGGGGATCTGGGAGATCTCGCGTTCACGCATCACCGCCAGCCACGGCCCGAGGGCGTCACCACTGGCCGCGCGGGCGATTGCACTCGAGGCGAAGCGGATTGCTCTGCTGGGCCGGCGTATTTCCTGCAGTATGCGCTCGGCGCGGGCGACGACATTCCCATCGAGGATGCCCATGGGGTCCGGGGCGTCGTGATGCTGGTGCGCCACGGATTCACGATGTGACGACAGGCGCCACAGGTCGATTCCGTAGTGCGTGGCCACCGGATCGCCGGCCGCTATCGCGGCCCTCGTTACGGCACCGAGGCCATGCACGCGTTCCAAGTCGTTGCCCGCGCGCAACTCTGCTTCGATCGCGTCGGTGGCGGCGATGAGCTCGGAGGCGAATTGTTCGGTACGGATGCCCACGGTGTGCCTCCTCGGGGTAGGCGACTGTCAGCTCGAACGAGCGGCTAGTTGTTCGCGCACTTGGCGCTTGGTTCGGCTCAGAATCCCGGCCATCCCCCGCAGACGTAGCGGGGAGACCGCGTTGTCGAGGCCGATCCACGCCGGATAGTCGTCGGGAATGTTGAGCACCTCGTCGGCGGTGAGGCCGCTGATTCCCTGGACGAGGATGGAGGCGAAGCCTCGTGTCGTCGGGGCCTCCTCCGGAGCGGTCGCGTAGAGATGGACCTTGGCCTCATCGTCCAGTTCTGCGAAGGCCCGGACGGGGGACTGACACTCCTCGACTCGTTCCAGCAGACCCGGTGCGCTCTGGTACTTGGCCGGCAGCGACGGCAGCTCGCGCGAGAACTCGAGCAGCAGTTGCAGGCGTTCGCGTTCCGGCAACGCGAGGAAGTCCTCGCGGATACTGGCAAGAACCTCAGGCAGCGCCTTGTCGGCAGGAGCGGTGGTCATATCTCTATCTTTTCACTTAGTTCCGGCGGAGCGCACATGTATCACTACGCGAGTCGCCACCGGATATACGTGAGGGCCGGATGGAGTGACTCCACCCGGCCCTCACGCTTACTCACCGGACTCGGACGGTGATCTTCTTGGAATTGGCCGCCTTGTAGAGCTTGTCGCCCTTGTAGGAGGCCGTGATGGTCCACTTGCCAGCGGCCGCCTTCGGCAGCTTGACAGTGGCCTTGCCCTTCTTGACGCTGACCGTGATCTTCTTGGTCGACTTCGCCTTCTTCAGGGTCAGCGTGACCTTTCCGGTCGCTTTCGCCAGGCCGCTGGCCGAAGCGATCGTGACGGTCGCCTTGCCGGCTTTCTTCTTGGTCGGCGCCTTGCTGACCTTGACCTTCGGCTGGGCCGCAGCGGCCTTGTCGACGGTCAGTTGCGCGGAGGCGGCACCGCCGGTCAGGTTGGCGTCGCCGTTGTAGGCGAGCTTGACCGTGTACGACCCAGCGGCGAGCGCCTTCGGCAGCTGGACGGCGGCCTTGCCCGCGACGAGCGTGGCAGTGACCGTCGACCCGGTACCCGTGAGCGTGACCTGGCCGGTCGCACCCTGCCCGTTCGCCGCCTTGACCTCGATCGCGGCGGATGCCGACTTGCCGTAGGTGCCCTTCGTGACGCTCAGTGTGGCGGTCGGCGCGCTCTTCGCGATCGTGATCGTGGCCTGCGCGGGCGTGCCGGGAGTCACGTTGCTGTCGCCAGCATAAGTGGCGACGACGTTGTGGGTCCCCGCCGCGATCGTTGCCGGCACGGTGATCGTGGCGACGCCCTCGTTCAACTGACCCGTGAGTGGGCCGGAGGAAAGGCCGGTGATGGCGACGGCTCCCGTCGCGTCCGGGCTGACCGTGACCTTGACCGCACCGGCGCTACCGTAGGACCAGGACGAGACCTGCTCCGCCTGAATCACTGCCGGTGCCTTGTCGATGGTGATCGTTACCGGGGTGGCGGAGGACGCTGAGTACTGACCGTCGCCCTCGTAGGTTGCGGTGGCGGTGAACGTGCCCGCGGGAGCATTCGCTGGAATCGCGATGTTTGCGACTCCGCCCGAGATCGTTCCGCTAAGCGAGAGGCCGCCGATGCCCGTCAGTACGACCGCGCCTGTGGGTGCTTCGGCTTCCTCGTCCGCGTCGGTTCCCTTGGCAACGGCGACCGCGATCGAGCCAGCGGTTCCGTAGGTCAGAGATAGGACGGTGCCCGTGGTTGCGGTCGAGCTGAACTTGGCGACCTGGATGGCCTGAGTCGCGGCGGGCAGAACCGTGCCGCGGCCGAGGTACTTGATCGAGATCGGATCCGCACCTGCCGCCTGGGCGGGGACGGTCACGGTCACGGCCGAGCCATCGCGCTTGAGGCGAACGCGAGGGGAGACCTCGGTACCGGCGCTGTTGATCGCCACGACGTAGCCGCGGGGAGAGCCCGTCCCGTTGTTTGGGGCCGCGTTCTGGCTCACGGTGTTGTACGAGATGAAGGGCGCGTAGCCGGATGCGGTGACGGTGACGTCGACGTTCGTGACCTCGCCGGGCGTGATGGATGCAGCACCACCCTGGATTGTGCCGGCGACCGAGGTCGGGTACGTCGTACCGGCTAGCCCACCGAGGATGGTCTCGATTTCAGCGATAGCTTCCTTGGCGAATGCCCGGTTGCTGGCGAGTCCGTTGCCACCGGCGACGTAGTAAGACCCGCCGTATGTCTTGTCTTCGACCGGAAGATCGCGACCCTTGACGAACCACCATTCCGTCATGTGCTCGGTGTAGCCGCCGTTGTCGTTGTAACGAATGCCCTGGTCTACGACGGGTGCGGGGTTTCCCAAACCGTCCTTGTGGTCCTTGTTGTACGTCAGGACGTGGCCGACCTGGAGGCGGCGGGATTCCAGAGATTCTTTGGTGACATCGCCGCCGGGGTAGTAGGCATTCGGGGAAGCTCCCTGCTCGCCGGTGAGCGCGTACTCGGCCACGGCATTGGTCAGGTAGTTGTTGATGAGTTCGCCGTACAGGTGTGCCGGTGCCGTGATCCGCTTGTCTGCGCCCTCACCGACGGTTTGCAGACCTGCGCTCTTGTTGGACCGGATGTGATCGTAGTTGGTGCCACCGTTGCTGGTCGAGAACAGCGAGAAGTCCAGGTTGTAGACGGTCTTGATACCGTCCTCCTGCGCGATCCGGTTCACGTCTTTGATGAACGCGCGAGTGTTGTGGCACCACGTTCCACCAAAGAGGAACGGCACGTCACCTGACTGTTGCAGCAACTTGATGGCCTCAGGGTAGGTGACGGACGCTACGCGCCATCCGGCGGCGTTGTCAGCGTCGTCGAGGATGTTCCCACCATACTGTTGCTCGTTCGGGTAGGTAGCCAGATGCCGACGGTTGACCTCATCCTCGTAGAAGTCGAAGTCGGAGTTCTCCGCGTAGTCGGTGACGGTTCCGAAGAACGTGGACAGCTCGCTTGCATAGGCGGATTTCTTTGCCTCGGTGTCCAGGTCGGCCGCGGTTTTCTTGGTGGTGAGCGATGCCACAACGCGGTCGTTGGCTTCACCGATTTTGCGGTCCTTGTTCGTGATGAACAGGTAGGGAGCGGACGTGATACCGGTGATCGGGTCCAGATTGAACTGAGGTGTGGTGTCCTCGTTCAGGATCGTCCGCAGAGGGCCGCCGGTGGAGTTGTTTGTCGGCCCTTCGTTCTTCCAGTAGTCCAGCCCGGCCCCGCCCAGGACGGATGCAAGTTCGGTGTGGTTGAAGATGTTGAGTTTGCCGCCGTCGATACGCGGGTTGAACAGCAGGATCTGCTTGATTCCGGCTGTCTTCGCAGCTGTGTTGATGACGGGCAGTGATGCTCGTGAGGATGGGTCGGTGGGGTCCGCGATCACGACGGGGTAGTTCCCGGACTTGAAGCGAAGGATGTACTTGAGGCGCTCAATGGTGACGGATTCGAAGACATGCTGGCCGGCTTCGAGGCCGGGGAATACGTCCGCGATGTAGTCGTAGTCGACACCGTGGGCGGGTGCGGGAAGATCCGCATGTGCAGCAGGTGCGACGGCGCCGAGCAGCGTGGTGGCTGCGAGGGCTGCGATCACCCCGGCGGCGAACCCGCGGCGGGGGCTGGTCGTCGGTGACATTGTGGTTTCTCACTTTCTGCTGTCATGATTGACAGGCTGATTTCGGGTACTACTCGGGGTTGGTGGGCTGGATCAGGTCGGGCGAAATTCGATTGATCCAGCCCTTTCTATTTGGTGACGGCAGGCTGGCGCGCATCGCTGGCGACGAACGCCGGGATCACCGGCCGATTGAATGAGACCTGTTCGGGTGACCAGGCCGGGCTTGCGGGCTGAGCTGCGTGCGCGGCTCGGATGGGGGCCTCGTCGTTGAACGCTGAGGCGGGTACGGGCGGCTCCGTCGGACCATCCGTAGTGCTGGCACGCTTTGCCGCACGCCGCTTGCGACCCGGCTGGCGAGCCGCATGCAGGAGCAGCGACAAGACGCCGGCGATCGCGAGGGCCGCCAGGATGATCAGTCCGGTTGTCGGGGGAATGGTTTCGATCGGCGTGGCAAGGGCCGCCTCGTCGGCCTCGGCTGCAACGGCCGTCACCGCCTCATCCTCGGCGGCGGCTACCGTGACGGGCGTTTCCGTCAGCGCTTCCCCGTCGAACGCCGCGACGAAGGTGTGATCGCCCGCCGGAATGTCGTCCGGAATCTGCACCAGCGTCTGGAAGTTTCCATCGGCGTTTGTCGTGACAGTGGCCAGCCAGGTCGGGGTTGAGTGGAGCTCGATGTCGATGTCGATGTTCGGCTCGTACCCGGTGCCCTCGAGCGCGACTACGGCACCCGGGGTGATGTCCCCGTCCCAGCTCAGGTCTCCCGCGAGGATCGCGATCTCACCGATCTGCACAACATCCGACGGCGCTGATGACAGCGATTCGCCGGCCGCGTTGACGGCCCGCACCGCGGCGCGATACTCGCCATCGGACAGGTCTGAGAAGGTGTACGTCGTGGTGGTCGCATCCGTCTCCACCGGGTCCTGGCCGCTCACGCGCAGGACGTAGCCCGAGACGCTCTCGAGTTCGGCGTCGGTAGCTGCTTGCCACGTGACCGTCAGGTCGTTCCCGTCCACCGTGAGCACGGGCGCCGCCGGAGCGGTGGGTGCGCCGGAGACGGCAACCTCGTCGGCCGATCCGGTGACTTCCTCGGCTTGTGCGGCCGCCTTGGAGCTGGTGTTCTTCGAGGATGAGGTGGTCGTCGGCTTCTTCGTCGTGGTCGGCTTCTTGGTGGTCGTCGGCTTCTTCGTCGTGGTCGGCTTCTTGGTCGTGGTCGGCTTCGAGGTGCCCTTCGACCCCGTGGTCGGCTTGGGTGCCGACGGCTTGGTCGGTGCGGGCGTCTCGTCGTTCTTCAGCTCGTCGGCGTACTTGACGATGCTGGGATCGCCCTGCCAGATGCCGGTCGAGCGCGAGGGCAGGACCCACAGGCCGTCAGTATCTAGGTAGCAACCCGGAATCGGCTGGCACCACTTGTCGTCGGCGAGGTTTGTGAGTGCCGAGCCGCTGTCATCGTTGAGGCAGTTGATGTCGTCTCCGCCATCGACCCACTCTGCCGACGCAGCCTGTGCCCCTGCGGCGCCGGTGAGTTGCAGACCGGCTGTGAGGAGGCCGGCGATCCCGGCCACGATGAGGCGAGCCAGGGGGCGGCGAGGCGTTGCGTGAATAGTCACTGCTGCAATTCCTTCTTGGGCTTGATTCGGTGAAGACGGGCGATATCAGCGGACGGTGGTCGGCGTGCGCTCGGGCATCGCGCAGGCGCCGATAGGCACACCGCCGTAGTCGGGGGTGTCGAATTCGAGTTCTTCGAGGACGAGTTCCTCGTCGCGCTTCGTGTCCGCGACGAGGGGTGCGGCCTGCTTGATGCCGGCGAAGATCTCGTCATCGAGTTCGCCCTGCTTGCGGGCGACGATGGTGGCGGCGACGGCGGCAGCCGTCACGTTGTTCATGGTGCGCGCCATGTCGGCGACGGCGCTGATCGGAAGCGTGAGGATCACGACCTCCAGCGGCAGTCCGGCCGCTGTCAGAACGGTCGTAGCGGTGATCGTGGCGGTACCCGGCACCCCCGCGGTCCCGATGGACACGAGCAGCCCAAGGAGCACCAGCACGGCATAGTCGCTCAGCCCGTAGGAGATGTTCAATCCGTTGATCGCGAAGACTGCAAGCAGGATCGGCCAGATTCCAGCGCAACCGGGCATTCCGATGGTGGTGCCGAGCGGTGCGGTGAAGCCTGCGATCTGAGGCGGCACGCCGACCCGCTCACGAAGCAGCGACGTGGTCAAGGGCAGGGTTCCTGCGCTGGACTGCGTGGTGAAGGCGGTGAGCTGGGCCGGCAGGATCTTCTTGAAGAAGGCGATCGGGCTGACATTCGCGCTCACGCGCAGGAAGATCGCGTTGATGAGATATGCCGAAATGAAGCAGACGACGAATGCGATTACGAGGAGTTTGAGCAGCGAGAGAATCTGGGCGCTGTTCCCCGTGACAGTCGATGTGAACGAGGTGGTCAGCGCCAGCACTGCGTATGGCGTGAGGGCGATGATGAACCCGACTGCCTTGTAGATGATCTCTCGCGACGCGTCGATGAGCCGCTTGAACGGAGCGACGGAAGTGGGATTGCGGTCCGCGATGAGCGAGTACGCGATGGCGATCAGGATCGAGAACAGGATGATCGGGATGATGTTGTTCTCGGAGATGTCCTTGACGATGTTCGTGGGGAAGAAGTTGACGAACACCTCGGTGAACGGTTGCTTCAGTTCCTCGAGCGAACGCGTGTCGACCCCGGCCGTGTCCAGCCCCGCGCCCTTGCCGAGCCCTACTTGAAGCGAGATGCCGAGAGTGAGCAGGATGGACACGAAGTTGAGTGCGAGGAGCCAGAACACCGAGCGCCCGCCAATCGCCTTGAGCTCCGAGGTGGAGCCGAGCGATGTGATCGATGACAGGATCGAGACAATGACGAGCGGCGCCACGATCGCAAGTAGCAGGTTGACGTAGATCCGGCCGATCGGCTGAACGTAGTCCACGTGTCCGCGGAACACGATCCCGAGGCCAACGCCCAGGAAGAGCGCTAGCAGCGTGACGACTGAGAAGTTCACCTTCCGCCGGGTAAGCACGAAGAGGCCGCAACCGATACCGGCTGTGACCACGAGCGCGATGACATCCCACGACGGCATTTAAACCTCCGATAGTCGATAGGGTTAATTCTTTATTGACACAGCCTCGCATAACGGACATCTGGCATAGAGCCGAGTCCGAGTGCTGAGAAGGTGGGGCGAATGTGTGGTGCTTGACCGCGAATCGCCGCTGGGTTGAGGGGGTCGGAGCGGACCTCCGACCCCCTCAACGTGTCCCTAGACGAGAGCCCCGGCTGCCTCGCCCTTGACGATCGGCACGCGAACAGCATTGCCCCACTCGGTCCAGGAGCCGTCGTAGTTCTTGACGTTCTGAAGTCCCAGCAGGAAGTGCAGGGCGAACCAGGTGTGGCTGGAGCGCTCCCCGATGCGGCAGTACGTGACGATGGCGTCGTCGCTCGTAAGGCCCAGGCCGCCGGCCTGGTAGATAGCCTCGAGCTCGGCACGAGTCTTGTAGGTCCCGTCCTCGGCAACCGCGGTGGCCCATGGCACGTTGCGCGCAGTCGGGATGTGACCGCCGCGCAGGACGCCCTCCTCCGGGTAGTCCGGGATGTGCAGGCGCTCGCCCGTGTACTCCGGCAACGAGCGGATGTCGACGAGCGGGCCCTGTCCGATGTGGTTGAGCACGCCCTCCTTGAAGATCCGGAAGGTGACGTCGTCGCGCGAGGCGGTCGGGTAGTTTCCCGGCACTGGTGCGGGTACGTCGGTCGTCAGCTCGCGACCCTCCGCAACCCACTTACCGCGGCCGCCATCAAGTAGGCGGACGTCCTCGTGACCGTAGATGGTGAAGACCCACGCCGCGTAGGCGGCCCACCAGTTGTTCTTGTCGCCGTAGATGATGACCGTCGTGTCCTTGGAGATGCCCTTGGAACTCAGCAGGTCGGCGAACTTGTCACCGGGGATGTACTCGCGGATGTCGGGGTCGTTCAGGTCGGTGTGCCAGTCGATCTTGACGGCACCCGGGATATGACCGGTCTCGTAGAGCAGGACGTCCTCGTCTGATTCGACGACCACGATGCCGGGAGTACCGAGGTGCTCGGCGAGCCACTGCGTGGTGACCAGGCGCTCGGGATGTGCGTACTCCTGGATGCGGGGGTCGTTGTCGATAGGTGCGGTCATTGGGGTCCCCTCCTGGAAGTGAAATGTGCCGCTGTTGCACGATCACCATAGGTCGTGGGCGCCTCGTCCTTCGACCTCATCGGGGGAAGATCTCACAAATCGAGATGCGTGCCGGACAAATTCCCCTAAATCGGCCAAAAATCTTCCGTAGCAGCTCCTGGTTTACCGTCCACAATGTGAGAACGCGCTAGCGCGTCACGCTCGCCTGCGCGCGAGCGACGCCCCAGGTGTGCGGATACGGGTACGCGCCGTCCGCAGGTATCCAGTAGTGCGCGTCGGTAACGAGGACATCGACCAAGTAGTCGCCCGCGGGAAGTCCCGACATGTCGTAACTCCACGTTGTCGGCGCGCCGGGCGTTGTCGCGAGCGCCGCCGAGCGAATCAGTGGGCCACCGGCCTTGCGCTGCAGATAAATGACGGCGACGCCGAGTTCGTTCACCTGCTGCTGCGGAACGAACTTCACGGTGAGGGTGTTGCCGGAGATTGCCGCGCTAGAAATCGTCACCGTGGGCGACTGGTTCGTGACGGTGATGGTGCGGACGGCCACAGTTGTGCGGCCGCGCGCGTCGGTGGCCACGAACCTCATGGTGTAACTGCCATCGGGAAGATTGTTGAGCGGCATCGTCCGGCTGATCGACAGCGCGCCGGCATTGCCGTGCTGCGACAGGTAGGCCGAACTCGTCGACCAGGGATAGTCGAGGTAAGCGTAAAGCGAAACGACATTAGCTGCGCCGATGCCGCGTGAGCGAGCCGTGATGTCGATGGGAATGGATCCGGCGACCGGCTGGCCAGCCGCCGGGGATCTCACCTCCACGACCGGCGCGTTGGGCAGCGGCGTCACGACGGTGGCCCGGGAAAACGGCGACCAGCCTCGTTCGTTGAAGGTGCGCACGGAAATGTTGTAGGCCACGCCGTTTCGCAGGCCCCCCAGGACACCGGAGAACGACTTAGCTATCCCCGTGCTCAACTTCCCCGAGACCGTGGCTCCGCCGTCAAGGGGAACGGCGCGAGCTTGCCAGCGCTGAACGGGCGCGCCATTGTCGCGGCCCTTGGCCGCGGTGATTCGGGCAGATAGGTCACCGGCAACGATCGCGGGCGCCGCTGGCGCGCTCGGTTTCTTCGCTGCCTTGACGTTTCGCTGGACCATGACCGTGGCCTTCTTGGCCGTGAGCTTCCGGACGGTGATCCGCACTCCGTCCGGTGATGTCCAGGAGGCGCCGACAGGCAGCGCGACCGCCTCGTAGCCATTTTGGGGCTGCATGTCCAGCACGAAGGGGCTCTTCTTCGCGACCCCCGAGGCGACATTGACGGTGACGCCGGTCAGGTCCTTGGTCAGTACCTTGTCCATGCCGGTACGGGTTCTGTACTCGATCCAGTAGATCGACTTCTTGCCCGCCACCTTGACGGTCTTGATACCGCTTCTGGACGATGCGCGCGGGGTGATGGCGAAGGCCTGCTTCGCACGCCCGGCTACCTTGGCTCGAGAACCCGCGAGCCAACCGATTCGTCGACTGATGGCACCCTGCGTCGCCCCAGCAGTCGGCCCGGCACCCATGAGGTCGCCCACATCCCCGTATTCAAGTGATTGACAGCCCTTGTACCTGGCCGTCAGGGTGCGGGACTTGGAGCAGGACACGTAATTCGCGTGGCCGGCACCGAAGGTGTGCGCTAGCTCATGTACGAATACCGATGTGTATCGCGATCCGTTGAGCCACATGATGGTGCCGGGGGTCTGAGCCAGGCCCGCCCAGAAGCAATCCTCGGTCTGCTTGAAGTAGACGACCACGCGATCGTACTTCCGGGGGGAGTACTTGGAGCCTAGCTTCCCTGCCGCTGCCATTGCTCGATTCGCGAGCGTCGAGTAGCTGGCGCATGAGGTCTTCGGGATGGTGGTCCATGGCGTGACAGTCATTGCCACGCCGTACTTTCCCCGGCTCGCCGATCGCGTTGCTTTGTCGGCGCGCTTGGCCAGGTTGCGGAATTGCTTGGCGGTCGAGCGGTCCTTACCGTTGCCCTTCCATCGGACGCGCACGACGAGCGCTTTCAACTTCTTCTTGGCCTTCGCGGGCTTGAGCTTGCCAAAGATCCTCTCTGCCCGCTGGTATGTCGAGGCTGCCAGGACCGCTTCGACGTCGCCATCGCCGGTCGTATGCTGCTCGCCTAGCCCTGCGGGGTTGCGTGTGGGAAGTTCCGCCCTCGGCAGATTCGACCAGTTCATCGCTGCCGGCGAATCCTGCGCCCTTTCGTCGATCGGCGTCAGCGTCCGCGAGATCTCGTGGGATGAACCACCGACGCTCGGGTATTCGAGCGCAGCTGGGTAGTCAGGCGCAACGGGGGCATCGAGCGCGGCTGGCAACCGGAGGGAAGTGGTGCCCACGGGCAAGTCCTGTGCCCCGGAAGCGTGAGGTGGGCCGGCACTGGCCGGCGCGCCCTGCATGCCGATCGCAATGGCTACAACTAGCGCAACTAGGCGTCCGCCACCTTCCGGCGTACGACTGAGCGCTCTGGCGAGGGCTCGCAACCGAGGCCTCCTTAGGGGAACGACGATGCTGGTGGACGCATCGCCACCGCTCACAGCAACCCTAGTTGACCGCGCAATAAATCACCCCTCGAGCCCTTGTGACGGCTGTGATTCAAATTTGCTCAAAGCGTTACCCAACGACTCCGATGAGCATCGAGACGCGCGAATGGTAAAAACGTGGCAAGCCTCACATTATTGCCTGAGAGCTACCGGCCGCGCGCGTACCGAATATCGTCACAAATAGTGCGGAGTACGGCGCGATGGTGCATCGTTAAATTAGTCGCAATCCAGGCAAAAGGGGGCAGCTTCAAGCGTTTCGACTAGGTAACAAAAATCAATGAAGGTGCGCTGTGCGTTGCAACGTGCAGCACATGTGAGTACGTTCATTGGTAATCACTGGCGGCTTATTGGCATTCGCGAAGTGAATTCGCCCTAGCGCCTGGCTGCCGCGTGACTCCAGAATCCTGAGGAAAGGAATACGAGTGAATCACAAGAAGGTAATTAGCGCCGTGGCCCTGACGGCCGCTGGCGCGCTGACGCTTGCTGGCTGCAGCGGCGGTACGAAGGGCGGCTCGACTTCGCCGAGCGATACCGGAAGTGCCACGACCCCCGCGCGCGACTCGATCTCGATCGCCTGGGAGGCCCCGCTCAACTCGCTCAATCTGACCTCCAACAACGGAAACGCGACGCAGAACACGGTCATCGCATCGCTGCTCGATGGCGCGTTCTACTGGTATGACGAGGATCTGGCGACCCAGGACGACGAGTCGTTCGGGACCATCGAGAAGATCTCCGATGATCCCTTGCAGGTCAAGTACACCTACGCCGCGGACACCAACTGGTCCGATGGCGTACCGGTCGGAGCGGCCGACCTGCTGCTCGAGTGGGCCGCGACATCGACCCACTTCAACACGGTCGACATCGAAGACGAGGTGGACGAGGAGGGCAATATCGACGTGGCCGACGACCAGGTCGCCTTCAACTCGGCCATCACCTCGTCGCAGCTGATCGAGGACTTCCCCGAGGTGAGCGCGGACGGTAAGTCGATCACGTTCACGTACTCCAAGAAGTACGCTGACTGGCAGTACTCGTTCGACGGGCGTTCCCTGCCGGCGCACATCGTTGCCAAGCGTGCCTTGGGCATCGATGACCCCACGGCTGCCACCGAGGCGCTGATCAAGGCGTTCAAGGACAAGGACAACGCCGCGCTCGCCAAGGTCTCCAAGGTCTGGAACGACGACTTCAACTTCACGACCCTGCCATCGGAGCCGGAACTGTATCTCTCCAACGGCGCCTACGTGTTGAAGGACTACGTAAAGGACCAGTACCTGACCCTCGCCGCGAACCCCGACTACAAGGGGGCGCGCCCGGCGTCGATTCCCAACGTCACCGTCCGCTTCATTGAGGACCCGATGGCCCAGGTCACCGCACTTCAGAACGGTGAGGTGGATCTGATCGGCCCGCAGGCTTCGGCGGACGTCCGTACGGCTCTGGAGAACCTGGGTGACCAGGTGGTCACGAGCTTCGGCGTGGAGGGCACGTACGAGCATGTTGATCTGGTGTTCCAGAAGGGCAGCCCCTTCTCGGCGGCCACCTACGGCGGCGACGAGGAGAAGGCGCTCAAGGTGCGCCAGGCATTCCTGCAGACGATTCCGCGGCAGGCCATTGTGGACAACCTGATCAAGTCCTCCAACCCCGACGCCGCCGTGCGGAATTCCTTCATCCTCGTGCCCGGTTCCGAGGGCTACGACGAGATGGTGGCGCAGAACGGATCGAGCGCCTACCCCGATGCAGGTGACATCGCCAAGGCGACTGAACTGCTGAAGGAGGCCGGCGTTGACACTCCGGTGAAGGTTCGCTTCGCGTTCAACGCGGACAACGCTCGCCGCGTGAGCCAGTTCGCGCTCATCCAGGATGCCGCCAAGCAGGCAGGCTTCGACGTTGTCGATGCCTCCGCGCCGGCAGCTGACTGGGGCACCCTGCTCGCCCAGAAGCAGAGCGAATACGACGCTTCGCTCTTCGGTTGGCAGACGCAGAGCACGGCGGTTACCGAGGCCGATCCCAACTACCGCACAGGCGGTATCAACAACTTCGGCCTCTATTCCTCCAAGGTCGTAGACGGACTGCTCGACGAGTTGCAGGTCGAAACGGACCCGGCCAAGCAGCTCGAACTGCAGATCAAGGTGGAGCAGGAACTCTGGAAGGACGCGTTCGGAACTGTCATCTTCCAGTTCCCCGCGATCCACGCGTGGACGCCGACGCTCGATGGCGTCAAGCCCAGCGCGATCTCGCCGACCATCTTCAACCAGTACTGGGAGTGGAAGGCCGCGGCGTGATGACACGCTGATCCGAAGGATCAGTCACGTCGAATGTTGAGCGTGTCCCCGGAATGCGAACGCGGACCGGGGACACGCTCATGTTCGGCAGGCTTTGCCAACCATTAGGTCCTACAAGGGTGATGGGGTGAGTACACGTATGATGAGCAGGCTTATCTCGTGTCACTACTCCACTGGGGAAACGTGCCGATGCTTAAATTCATAGCCCGACGCCTCGCAGCGGGAATCGCGACACTTTTCGTGTCGTCGTTCCTGATGTACCTGCTCGTGAGCGTGTCGATCAGGCCGCTTGCCGACCTGGTCGAATCCACGGCCCCGAACAAGGCGCAGCTCATCGCGCAGCGGACGGCGCAGCTCGACCTTGAGACGCCCACCGTAGTGCGTTTCTTCAAGTGGCTCGGCAACTTCATGCAGGGTGACCTGGGAATGGCCTGGCGTAGCGGTCAGAGCGTCAACGACCAGCTCGGCAGCGCGATGGTGTCAACCGTCCAGCTGGTACTGGCAGCCTCGGTGCTGGCCATCGTCCTCGGCGTCGGCGTCGGCATCGTCTCGGCGTTGCGTCAGTACACGTCGTTCGACTACATCATCACTTTCGCATCGTTCCTGCTGTACTCGTTGCCCGCGTTCTGGGTTGCCGTACTGCTCAAGCAGTGGGGCGCGATCCGCTTCAACGACTTCCTACGGGATCCGTTCCTGGGCTCGATGACGATCGCCGGGGTTGCGATAGTCCTCGGTTTGCTCTGGATGCTCGCGATCGGCGGCGACCTGCGGCGCAGGGCCATCAACTTTGCCGGCGCAGCCGCCATCACAGCGGGCCTGTTCATCTACCTGCAAGTGTCCGATTGGTGGCTCAGGCCGAACATTAATCCTGTCCTCCTCACCCTGCTCGGATCGGGCATCGCTATCGGCTTCACGCTGCTGTCCACCGGACTGCGCGATCGTCGCGCGCTCGGCTCGGCATTCACTGCCGTTGCTCTGGGGGTCGTCCTGTACTTCCCGCTCCAGCGAGTGCTCTACATCGACGGGTTCGGCTGGGGCTGGGTCATCGCACTCGGGCTGATCGCCGCGGCGAGCGGCATTCTCATCGGCCGACTGTGGGGCGGACCGGACTGGCGGCAATCGGCGCGGGCAGCATCGCTCACGGCGGTGTCGGTTGGCGCGCTCACACTGATCGATCAGTTCATGCTGTATTGGGGCGACTATCTCGCGCTAGGAGTGATTCGCAATCGCCCCATCGCCACCGTGGGGGACCGGACGCCGAACCTGGACCAGGGTTTCTGGATTTCGTCGATCGACACGTACACCCACCTGTTGCTCCCGACCATAGCGCTGATGCTCATCAGCTTCGCCTCGTACACGAGGTACGCGCGATCGAGCATGCTCGAAGTGATGAACCAGGACTACATCCGCACGGCGCGCGCGAAAGGGCTCACGGAGCGCACGGTCGTCATGCGACACGCGTTCCGCAACTCGCTGATCCCGCTGGCGACGATAGTTCCGCTCGACCTGGTTGCCGTTTTCGGCGGTGCGATCATCACCGAGCAGGTGTTCTCTCGACCGGGAATGGGGCAGCTCTTCGTGAAATCACTTGGTAACGCCGAGATCGAACCGGTGATGGCCTACCTGGTCGTGACGGCGGCGCTGGCAGTTATCGCCAACATCATCGCGGACCTCATCTATGCAGCTCTCGACCCACGAATCCGGGTGAACTCATGACGCTAACGCCGCAGGAGCCCATCAACGCCAGCGCTGTTGATCCGGCTGAATCACAGAAGGCCGACATCGCGCTCAAAGAGGTCGAAGGCCTATCGCAAGGCCAGATCGTTCTGCGACGCTTCTTCCGCCACAAGGCCGCTGTCGTCGCCCTCGTCATGTTCATCGCAGTCATCCTGCTCGCTTTCACATCCGTCGGCATCGGTTCCTGGTCCGGCTGGTGGAAGCACACGCCACTGGAGACCGGTAGCGTCGGAGCGAGCGGGGGGAAGCCGACGCTCAGCCTTCCGACCTGGCTGGGCGGAGACGGCTTCGTCTGGGGAGATCACCCGTTCGGCCGGGACGAGTCGGGCCGCGACGTCTTCGCCCGCGTGATGCGCGGCACGCAGACCTCGCTCATCGTGATGTTCGTCGTCGGTCTCGTGTCGTCTGTCCTCGGGGTGATCGTAGGGGCACTCGCGGGCTTCTACCGCGGCCGGCTGGACGCCATCCTCATGCGCGTAACCGACCTCGTCATCACGATTCCGGTGATCGTCCTCGGCGCGGTGCTCGGATCGCTGGCGGCAGGCAAGAACAGCGCCATCCTCCTCGCGGTGTTCCTCGGGCTCGCGTCCTGGACCACGCTGGCGCGCCTTGTCCGCGGCGACTTCCTTTCGCTGCGTGAGCGCGAGTTCGTCGATGCGGCGCGCGTTGCCGGTGCCAGTGATGCCCGGATCATGTTCAAGCACATGCTCCCGAACTCGGTCGGCGTCATCATCGTGAACCAGACGCTTCTCATGAGTTCGGCGATCCTGCTCGAGACGTCCCTGAGCTTCATCGGGCTCGGCATCAAGTACCCGAACATCTCGCTCGGTCAGCTCATCAATCAGTATCAGGAGGCGTTCGCGACCAGGCCATGGCTCTTCTGGTGGCCCGGCCTGTTCATCATCGTGATCGCGCTCTGCGTCAACTTCATCGGCGACGGGTTGCGAGATGCATTCGATCCGCGCCAGCGGCGCATCCCCTCCGCGCGCAAGATGGCGCGAGCGGCGCGCCGCGCGTCCGCGAGCGCGGACGCCGACCCGATCGTGGCCGCCGCCGGCCCGAAGGCAAGCAGCTAGTGCCGATGCGAACCTCTCACCCCAGCAGGCCGATCGCGGACAATGCAGCGCATACCGCGAGGACCGCCAGACCGCGAGAATTCCAGGTCACGACCTCGCCAGGGGCCCCTTCGTCCGCGGCCGCACGACGTGAGGATCCCCGCTCGAGCGCCGCTGTGACGGCGGCGGCGGCCTCGTCCGCAAGCGACGGACGGCCGCGGGATCCGCGCGCCAATGCCCAGGCCTCGATAGCCCGGCCGCTACGCGTCAGCAACTCGAACGAGTACCGCACGCGCGCTCCCGAGACGTCGTCCCACGGCACCGAGACGGTTCGCAGCACGTTACGGACCTCCACGCCGCGCTCCGTCACGGCGACGCAGGGGTCGAAGAACAGCAGCCACACGACCGCGCACGGCAATGCGGCGGTGAGACCCGAGAGCACGGTTCCACCGGCGAACAGGACGACCACTGGCGTAGCCACCGCGACGGCGAGCGCCGCCCAAGCAATCACGCGGGAGAATGGCGTCCGGAATATCTGGGCAGTTTCCACGCGTCAAGTCTCACAGATCTCGACCGCGACCGGAGATGAGGAAGCACGATGACTGAAGCGACGACGTCACCCGAGCCGAGTACGGGACAGCGCGAGCCGGTCCTCCAGGTCCGCGATCTGTCGGTCGATTTCTACGTCGACGGACAGTGGTATCCGGCGGCCGTCGACGTCACCTACGATGTCCGGCCGGGCGAGGTGCTCGCCATCGTCGGCGAATCCGGATCGGGCAAGACGCAGTCATCGATGTCGCTGGTCGGCCTGCTGCCGCCGAACGGGCGCGTGACGGGTAGCGCCAAGCTCGACGGCCGCGAACTGATCGGCATGTCCGCGGGCACCATGCGGCGCATCCGCGGCAAGGAAGTGGCCGTGATCTTCCAGGAGCCGATGACGGCGCTCAACCCCGTTTACAAGATCGGCTTCCAGATCGAGGAGACGCTACGGGCGCACTTCAACATCGGCCCGCACAAGGCTCGCGAGCGGGCGCTGGAACTGCTGCGGCTCGTCGAGATCCCCGAGCCCGAACGCCGCATCGATTCGTATCCGCACGAACTGTCGGGCGGCCAGCGCCAGCGCGCCATGATCGCGCAGGCACTCGCCTGCGACCCGCGACTCCTCATAGCGGACGAGCCGACCACCGCTCTCGACGTGACCGTCCAGGCGGAGATCCTCAAACTGATGCGCGATCTGCGCACGCGTATCGATTCAGGCATCATTCTCATCACGCACGACATGGGCGTCGTCGCGGACATGGCGGACTACATCATGGTGATGAAGGACGGTCGTGTGGTGGAGCGTGGCACGGCGGACGACATCTTCAAACGACCCCAGCACGCATACACGAAGCGGCTACTAGAAGCGGTGCCGCACCTCGGCTCGCACGCCGGCCAGGAGGAATCGTCCACCCCGCCCGCCGCGCCCACGGCCGAGGGCCAGACCCCGGCCAAGGTCTACAGCGGCGAACTGCAGGCCCCCGCCACCCCGGGCGAACCACTGGTACTGACGGCGCGCGGCATCGACATCGTCTACCCCGGCAAGCGCAAGAACGAGGGCTTCAAGGCCGTCGAAAACGCGGACCTCGACATCGCCAAGGGCGAGGTCGTGGGCCTGGTCGGCGAGTCCGGCTCCGGGAAGACGACCATCGGCCGTGCGGTAGTCGGCCTGCTGCCGGTGGCGTCCGGAACGCTCGAGATCGACGGCGTCAACATGGTCGGGGCCAGCCGCAAGGACCTGCAGCCACTGCGGAGCCGGGTGGGCATCGTGTTCCAGGATCCGGGTTCGTCGCTCAACCCGCGGCTACCGATCGGCGAATCGATCGGCGAGCCGCTGTTCCTGCACCGCAGACTGCGTGGATCGGCGCTGAACACCCGCGTTGAGGCACTCCTGGACCAGGTCGAACTGCCACGCCACATGCGCAACCGCTACCCGCACGAGCTGTCGGGGGGCCAGCGCCAGCGCGTCGGGATCGCCCGTGCCCTGTCGCTGGAGCCGACGCTACTCGTGGCGGATGAACCCACCTCGGCCCTCGACGTCTCCGTCCAGGCCAAGGTCTTGGAACTCTTCCAGGCGCTGCAACGCGAACACGGCTTCGCCTGCCTGTTCATCTCGCACGACCTGGCCGTCGTCGAGATGCTCTCTGATCGCATCGCCGTGATGCACCACGGCAAGATCGTCGAGGTCGGGACTGCCAAGCAGGTCGTCGAGAATCCCCGCGACGACTACACGCGGCAACTGCTCGCCGCGGTGCCGGTACCCGATCCGGATGAGCAGCGCGTGCGCCGCGAGACCCGCGACCGGCTGCTCTCGGGGCTGACGGACTAGCGACTCCCCGCAGATCCTGGCGAGGGCAGTGGATAATTGACCCTATCCCTGCCCTGGAGGTTCGCCTGTGACCGCGCTCGTGCGCATTCTTCGGTTCACCCGAGTCCTGACGCCGTACTACGTCGGCATCATGGTCGCGGCCACGCTCGTGACCGTGGCTGGCCTCGCCGTGCCTTTCCTGACGGGCCGGGCGACCGATATCGTGGTCGGCGCAGTCTCGGCCGTCGCTCGTGGTGGGGACGTTCCCGCGACGGCGATCCGCTCGGTGCTTATCTTGGCCATCGTGCTCCTCGGTGTCAGCCTCGTGGACACCGTGGTGAGCAATATCGGCGGGTACTGGGGCGACGTGATGAGCGCGAAGATGCGGGCCATTCTTTCGACCCGCTACTTCGAGAAGCTGCTGAACCTGCCTCAGCGCTACTACGACAACGAGCTCACCGGCACCATCGTGTCCCGCCTAGGCCGATCCATCACCGAGATCACCAACTTCATGAAGAGCTTCTCGAACATGTTCGTCACGCTCATCCTGACCACGATCGCGGTGATGGCCATCAGCGCCTGGTACTACTGGCCGCTGGCGCTTCTTCTCGCGGTCGCCTATCCCACGTACTTCTGGCTGACTGCGCTCACCTCCCGGCGGTGGCAGCGCATCGAGGGGGAGAAGAACGACCTCGTAGATATCGCCTCGGGGCGATTCGCCGAGGTCGTGGGGCAGATCAAGGTCGTCAAGTCCTTCGCGCGCGAGCGCGGCGAACTCGAGCACTTCGAGGACCGGTTCGGCCGAACCATCGAGCTGACCCGCGAGCAGTCCCGCTATTGGCACAGGATGGACGCACTGCGTCGCGGCGTGCTGAACGTGATCTTCTTCGGCATCTACTTGCTGATCTTCGTGCGGACGGTGCAAGGGCACTTCAGCCCGGGCGACATGGTGATGCTGATCCAGCTCATGACGCTGGCACGCGAGCCCGTGACCAGCCTGAGCTTCGTCGTGGACACCGCGCAACGGGCAATGGCGGGGTCGCGATCGTATTTCGAGGTGATGTCTCTCGATCCGGTGTCGATTGAGGGGGATGGACACCGCCCTCACGCCCCCGCGCCGCTAGATGACGAAGAAGGGGCGATGGTCGCCTTCAAGGACGTACGCTTCGGCTACGGCGAGGACGAGGACGTGCTCGACGGGATCACGTTCGAGGTGGCCCGAGGGGAGCGGATCGCGTTCGTGGGCGAGTCGGGAGGCGGCAAGACCACGCTCATCAACCTGCTGATGGGGCTGTACGCCGTACGGTCGGGCGAAATCGAAGTGGCCGGAATCGACGGGGACCTGGCGACCCTGCGCCAGGCTATCGGGGTTGTTTTCCAGGAGCCAGCGCTGTTCTCCGGGACGGTGGCCGAGAACATCGCCTACGGCAGGCCCGATGCCACGCACGATGAGATATTGGCTGTTGCTCGTCGCGCCGCCGTGGATTCGTTCGTGGCTAAGTTCCCCCACGGGTACGACACCCTCATCGGGGAGCGCGGCATGAAACTGTCGGGCGGACAGAAGCAGCGCATCGCGGTCGCCCGGGCCATGCTCAAGGACGCGCCCATCCTCGTGCTGGACGAGGCCACCTCCGCGCTGGACACGAAGTCCGAGCGGCTCGTTCAGGCCGGCCTGGATGACCTCATGACGGGGCGCACCAGCTTCATCATCGCCCACCGGCTCTCCACGATTGCCGAGGTGGACCGCATCGTCACCCTGCGCGACGGCCGGATCGACGAGATTGGCACTCCGGCCGAGTTGGCCGTATCGGGCGGGATCTACGCCGAACTGCTGACGCTACAGAATTCCGGGTCGAAGGCGGACCGCAAGCGGCTGCGCGATTTCGAGGTCGTGGGTTAACGCAACGGTCCTGCAATCGGACTGTGGCGGGCGTGTCACCGCCGACCGGACACCGGTTGCGGTTGGCGGACACCGGATATGGGGTGTGCTCGGCAACCCTAACGTGCGTTCTGCGGGGAGGGTGCGAAGCGAGCGGCGACCGCAGCTCCACGGCCGTAGCGTGGCATACCAGGATGCTCTCGAAAGAGTTGAGCGCAACAGGCCCTCGAATGCAGTAAAATCGGATAGTTTGCGGCTGACGTGGGTCGCGCCGCGCCTCGTCCGGCGGCCGCACGCGGCCCCTGAGCGAGCACGGTGACCCGCCACTCGTCCCCTCTCGCACAACCGTCGCCTCATCTCCACCGAAACCGAATCGAGTACCGCTTATGTCCGTGCGCTCAAATGTGCGCAACGTCGCGATCGTCGCCCACGTCGACCATGGGAAGACCACGCTCGTCGACGCCATGCTCAAGCAGTCCGGCGCCTTCGGCGCCCACCAGCACGTCGACGATCGGGTGATGGACTCCGGTGACCTGGAACGCGAAAAGGGCATCACGATCCTCGCGAAGAACACCGCGGTCCACTACACGGGGCCGTCCGCCGTCGCCGCCGGTGAATCCGAGGGCATCACCATCAACGTGATCGACACCCCGGGCCACGCCGACTTCGGTGGCGAGGTCGAGCGCGGCCTATCGATGGTCGATGGCGTCGTGCTGCTGGTCGATGCCTCTGAGGGGCCGCTACCCCAGACCCGGTTCGTGCTTCGCAAGGCGCTCGCCGCCAAGCTTCCGGTGATCCTCGTGGTCAACAAGGTCGATCGCCCCGACTCGCGCATCGAGGAGGTCGTAGCCGAGACGACCGATCTGCTGCTCGGCCTCGCATCCGACCTGTCCGATGAGGTTCCCGACCTCGACCTCGACTCGGTGCTCGACGTCCCCGTCGTGTACGCCGCCGCCAAGGTGGGACGCGCTTCAACGGACCAGCCCGCGGATGGCACGATCCCGGACAACGACAACCTCGAGCCGCTGTTCGCGACGATCCTGGAGAAGATTCCCGCCCCCGTCTACGACGAGGACGCGCCGCTGCAGGCGCACGTCACCAACCTCGACGCATCTCCCTTCCTCGGCCGCCTCGCGCTGCTGCGCGTCTTCAACGGCAACCTGCGCAAGGGGCAGACGGTCGCATGGGCGCGCCACGATGGCACCATCGTCAACGTCAAGATCACCGAACTGCTCGAGACCAAGGCGCTCGAGCGTGTGCCCATGGAGGAGGCCGGACCCGGTGACATCGTCGCCGTGGCCGGCATCGCCGACATCACGATCGGCGAGACGCTGACCGACCCCAACGACCCGCGCCCGCTGCCGCTGATCTCCGTGGACGATCCGGCCATCTCGATGACCATCGGCATCAACACCTCGCCGATCGCGGGTAAGGGCGGCAAGGGGCACAAGGTCACTGCCCGCCAGGTCAAGGACCGCCTCGACAGCGAACTGATCGGCAACGTCTCGCTGCGCGTGCTGCCCACCGAGCGTCCCGACGCCTGGGAGGTGCAGGGCCGAGGCGAACTCGCACTCGCCATCCTCGTCGAGACCATGCGCCGCGAGGGCTTCGAGCTCACGGTCGGCAAGCCCCAGGTGGTCACCAAGACCATCGACGGCAAGGTCAACGAGCCCATGGAGCGCATGACCATCGACGTTCCCGAGGAGTACCTGGGCGCGGTCACGCAGCTGCTCGCGCAGCGCAAGGGACGCATGGAGACCATGTCCAACCACGGCACCGGCTGGGTGCGGATGGAGTTCGTCGTTCCCGCTCGCGGCCTGATCGGCTTCCGCTCTCGCTTCCTCACTGACACCCGCGGCACGGGGATCGCCTCGTCCATCGCGGAGGGGTACGAGCCGTGGGCCGGCACGATCGAGACCCGTACCACGGGATCGCTCGTCGCGGACCGCGCTGGCTCAGTGACTCCGTTCGCCATGATCAACCTGCAGGAGCGTGGCTCGTTCTTCGTCGATCCGACGCAGGAGGTCTACGAGGGCATGATCGTCGGGGAGAACTCGCGGGGCGAGGACATGGACGTCAACATCACCAAGGAGAAGAAGCTCACCAACATGCGCTCCTCCACGGCCGATAACTTCGAATCGCTCGTGCCGCCGCGTCACCTGACGCTCGAGGAATCGCTCGAGTTCGCGCGCGAGGACGAGTGCGTCGAGGTCACCCCGGAGATCGTGCGCATCCGCAAGGTCATCCTGGACGCCACCGAGCGCGCCCGGGCCACCGCCCGCCTGCGTCGCAGCTGATTCGATGACCGCCGGCCGGGTCGCGGGCGAGGAAGTGGCGCAGGGGACGGTCGTCCCCTGGCCGCACTTCGGCCGCGGCACCCTGCTGGCGGTGCACGCGCATCCCGACGACGAGTCGTTGTGGACCGGCGGCCTCCTCGCCGCGTGGCGCGCTGCGGGGGGCAGGACCGCCGTGGTGACCGCCACCCGCGGCGAACTCGGTGAGACGATCGGCGACGACATCGCCGGAACCGAGGGCGACGCCGAGGGGATGCGGGTCCTGCGCTGCGCTGAGCTTCGTACGGCGCTCGCGGCTCTCGGAGTGGGCGGGCATTGGTTCCTGGACGAGGCCGCCGATCCGCGTGCTTCCTGGCGGGATTCGGGTATGGCCTGGGCCAGTGTGGACGAGGTCATCGCCGTCCCGGCAGACGTGACGGCGCGGGCGGCGCTCGTTAATGCCGATCGAACGGCGCTCGACCGGGCTTTGCGATCCATCCTGACCGTTGAGCGTCCAGCGCTGGTGGCGACGTATGGGCCAGACGGTGGATACGGGCACCCTGACCATGTGCTCACTAGCAAACTGGCGACCTCCGTCGCGACGAGCATGGGCATTCCCTGCGTGTGGCGGACGATCAGCCAGCGCGAGGCGAATGACATGCGGGTGGCAAGCGAAGGTTTGTGGCAAGCCAGCCGCGACGAATACGCCGCTCGTACGGGGCATCGACGCGCTATTGCCGGCCCCGCGAACGTCATCGCCACCCCGGACGCGGCGGGTATCCGTTACGCCATCGATGTCCGCCCTGTTGCGTCGCTGGTGCGCGCCGCCCTGCGCGCACACCGTTCGCAGGTCCAAGCGGTGCGCGAGCCGAATAGTACGTGGGACGTGAGCGCGAGTTACGCGCTGAGCGATGGGCGATTGCGGGTGCTGCTCGGCACCGAGGAATACGCACCGGTCACACAGGCAGGAGAGGTAGCGTGACGCACGTGAACTTCGATTCTCAAGCGCCCACGGCCGGGGACGAGCCGAACACGGCCGTCGGAGTGGGCTACCACATCGGCGCCCTGATCGGCGGAGCGGCAGCGGGGTCAGCCGTGGCGCTCCTCGGCACGTTGGTTCACCGGCAGTGGTATCCCTGGCTGCTCATCGCGGCCCTGCTGGTCACACTGATCGGCGGCCTATGGCTGGTGCTGTGGCGCCGCGCACTCGCCGGCGTCGGCTATCTCAGTGCCTGGTCGATCACCGCGCTCATGCTGGCCGGACAAGGGCCGGGCGGGGACATCCTCCTGCCCAGCGAGTCGCTCGGCGCGGCCCCGGGAGGCGCGGGAGTCGTGTGGCTCAACCTCGGAATGGTCTGTGCGCTCTTGCCGCTGCTCGTCCTCGTCCCCTTCGGCAGGAAGCGGCGCAACCGCAGGATTCCAAGCGGCGCGCCGCGTCAGGATCGGGAGAATCCCCACTATTCTTAAGAGATTGCCACTCCAACCGCCAGTGGCTGACTGATAGACGTGCAGGAGCAGAAACACGTGACCAACGCAGCGGGGGCCGACCCCCAGGGGCCACTGGACGAATTCGAGCAGACAGCCGGGCGCGGAATCTCACGCCGCCTGCGAGGGTGGATCATCGCCCTGACGGTGCTACTCGTCCTCGTCGCCGTGTACGTCGCCGCTCAGGCAGCGCTGGCGAGCAAGATCCCGAATGGCACCACCGTGCTCGGAGTCGCTATCGGCGGCAAAACGGCGGACGAGGCGAGCGCATTGCTCGAAACCCAACTGGCTGCGCGCGTCGCCGAGCCGATCGGACTCACCGCCGGCGACCACTCCGTCGAACTCGATCCATCGGCCGCCGGGCTGTCGGTCGACTACCCCGCCACAACCGACGGCCTGACGGGCTTCTCGTTGTCCCCCGCACGCCTCATCTCGCATCTCGCCGGCGGAAAGGCGATCGATCCCGTCGTCGTCATCGACAATGCCAAGCTCGAGGCCGCCGTCGCGGGCCTGGCTCCCGCCCTTGCAAGCGAGCCGGTCAACGGTTCCGTGACGATCGTTGACGGTTCCCCCGTAGCATCCCCGGCGTCGGACGGCACCGCGCTCGACTCCAACGCGACCGCTGATCTGATCGCCGACAAGTGGCCGGCCGAAGCGGGGCCATACGTCGCCCCCATAAGCGCCACGGAACCGGTGATCGGGCAGTCGGCGGTCGATGCGGCCATGGCCCAGGCGAGCACGATCGTGTCCGCGCCAGTGTGGGTCGTGATCGGGGACCAGCGCGCCGAGCTGCCGGAGAACGTGGTCGCGAGTGCGCTCACGTACTCCCCGAGCGGCGCCGAACTCGTCCCCGCCCTGGATGCCAAGACGATCCGCGGTGCGGTCCTGGATCGCACTACGAACCTGGAGACGAAGGCCGAGGACGCCTACTTCGCATTCACCAAGAAGAACAAGCCGAAGATCAAGGGCGGCCAAGCCGGCACGGCGCTCGACGGTCAGACGGCCGCGGATGCGGTTCTAGCGGCGGCCCAGACCACCGACCGCACCGCAAGCGTGGCGCTCGTGGAAAGCGAGCCGAAGGTCACGAAGGCGAGCCTCGAGGCACTCGGCGTCAAAGAGGTCGTCTCGGAGTTCTCGACCCCGCTGACTTCCGAGCCAATCCGCACCAGTAACATCGCCAACGCCGGAAGGCTGCTCACGGGAACGCTCGTGGCACCAGGTGAGACGTTCTCGCTGGAAAAGACGATCGGGCCGGTGGATGCCGAACACGGCTACAGGGAGGCGGGCGTCATCGTCAACGGCTTCCACACCACGGGCATGGGAGGTGGCCTGTCGCAGGTGGCGACCACCACGTACAACGCCGGCTTCTTCGCGGGCATGGTCGACATCGAGCACCGCCCGCACACGGAATGGCTATCGCGCTACCCCGAGGGCCGGGAGTCAACGATCTACACGGGCAGTATCGATGTGAAGTTCCGCAACGACTCGCCGTACGGGCTGCTCCTGCGCGGCTGGGTCGAGGGCGGGCGTTTCCACGTCGAAGCGTGGAGCACGAAGTACTACAAGGTCGACACGACGACGTCCGGGCGATCAAACGTCGTCGCACCCAAGACGGTCTACTCCACCGCCCAGAACTGCGAGCCGAGCGGTGCCGGCAACTCCGGGTTCACCGTCAGCGTGAGCCGGACAGTCACCGAGATCGAATCCGGCAAGACGATCATCGACGAGACGAAGACGTGGACCTACCGGCCGACGAACGCGATCATCTGCGGAAAGAAGCCATCGGCCAACGACAAAAAGAGCGAGTAGGGATGATGCTCGGACGTATCACGCGGGAATCCGCACTCACAGCCTGGCGCGCCGCCTCGGACGCCGGCTGGCTCACCGATGAGACCGGTCTACTCGATCTGGGTTCGACGACCTCAGTGCTCTCGACGGTCGGTTCCATAGCTGACCTCGGTGCGGTCGTGCAGATCGGGCACCCGTCTCGCCCCGATCCCGAACTTGAGCATGCGCTACTGTCGAGCCCGCCGGGCGTGCAACTCGTCGCGGCCAGTGTCGTGGAGTCGGATTGGCTGTGGGTCGGGCCGTCCCGTGGGGCGAGCGGTCACACGGTAGTCGACGAGGCCGGCATGCGGGACTGCCGGCACCGGCTGCGGGCGATGGGCGTCAACCCGCACCTCGTGCCCACCACTATGCCGATCGAGGATCGCATCTCGCTCGCGGGCGTCGACGGAATGCTCGTCATCGAGCGCGACGCCGTCCCCGACGGCTTCGTCGAACTGCCCGGATCCGAGCAACTCGGGGCCAGGCCGCTGTGGTACGGGCTCGTCCGGCGGGTCACTCAATCACAGATCACCGAACCCTCCCGGATTTGGCTCGCATTCGGGCCGACGATCGACCATCGGGGTTCCCTGCATGCCGTGCTGGGTTCGATCGCCGATGTCGGCTTCGACCTCGTCCACCTGCGATCGCACCCGACGCACGACGGACCGCACGTGTTCTTCTGCGCGTTCGATGCAGCCGCGTCCGCCGAGGTCGATGCCCTACTAGGCATGTTCAGCAGCCGCAGTGTAGCTCACCGGATACTCGCGGTATTCCCCAGCGTCGTTGCCACCGCCGACCCATCGGCACTAGAGCCGCGCTGGCAGGCACCATGATCGGCTACCTGGGGCCCGAGGGCTCCTTCACCTACGCGGCGGCGCTCGCGTGGAGTGATCGCGAACGCCTGCGAGCCTTCGACTCCGTCTCATCGATCACGGCGACCGTCGGAGCCGGCGATATCTCGGGCGGAGTCATCGCGATCGAGAACTCGGTCGAGGGCTACGTCGCCCAGTCGCTCGATGCACTCATCGCCGCCGACGATGTCGTCGCCGTCGACCAGATCGAGCTTCCCATCACCTTCGATGCCTTCACGCTGCCCGGCGCAAGCGATCTCCGATCGATCTCGGCGCACCCCCACGGCCTTGCGCAATGCCGCGACTTCGTCGCGAGCCGCTCTCTGCCCGTCATCGCCGCCTCATCCAATGCCGCCGCTTGCCGCGACCTCGGTCCGCACGGCATCGCGCTCGGCCCCCGGGTCTGTGGCGACCTGTACGGGCTGACGACTCTCGCGCGCGAAGTGCAGGACTTCGCGGGCGCGCGCACCCGCTTCCTGCGACTGGCGCGTCGCGATCTGGCGTCGAAGATACTGCGCGGCGGGGACGCACCGGATCGCCGTGGCGAGGCTGGCCACGGCGACACTGTGGACGAGTGGAGCACCATGGTCGCACTCACACCGACGGTGGCCGGGCCCGGAGTGCTCGCCCGGATCGCCGCGGCATTCGGCAGGCGCGGCGTGAACATGTCCAGCCTCGTCACCCGGCCCCTGAAGGCCGTCTCCGGGCGGTACGTGTTCGTCATCACCTGCGACGGCGCGCCCTGGCAGGACCACCTGCGGGCCTTGTTCGAGGAACTGCTGGCGGCCGGCGACTCACTCAAGACACTCGGCGTGTTCCCGCACGCAGACGATCTCGACGCGATGGTCGATCCGAACAGAATCCCTGCCGGCTCGGCCAGCGACGAGCAATCGCCCGCGTCGAAAGCGAGGGCGCTGCTATGGTGACGGCGCCGCGCATCGGGGTAGTCGGCCTCGGTCTGATCGGCGGATCCATCGCCAGGCTCCTGCGAGCCCGCGGCGTGACGTTCGTCGCGTGGGATCCCGACCCGACCACGCGCAGCCTCGCGCGCGCCGGGGAAATCCCTGCGCGGGACGATCTCGAGGATCTCGCCGAATTCGCCCCCGAACTCGTCATCGTGGCGGCGCCGCTGCGCTCCATGCGGGACGTGTTCTCGGCACTCGCGCCGCTGGTGAGCCCCGAGACCACCGTCGTCGACGTGGGCAGCGTCAAAGGTCCGGTCCGCGAATGGGCCCGAGAGGCAGGCCTCGGCCGCAGTTACGTCGGCGCCCACCCCATGGCTGGGACGGAGCGCACGGGGTTCGCCGCGTCGAGCGCGGACCTGCTGGAGCGCGTCACCTGGGCGGTCACGGTGGACGATGCCACGCCTCGCGGACACGCGGAACGCGTTCTCTGGCTCGTACTTGAGGTCGCACGTTCGCGGGCGCTGCTCCTGACGGACGACGACCACGACCGCGCGGTCGCGCTCATTTCTCACCTACCTCACGTTTTCGCGGCTCAGTTGCTAGCGCAGGCGGAAGGATCGCCACTGGCTGGTGCCGCCCGCGCGCTCGCGGCTGGTAGTTTCCGCGACGGCACGCGCGTGGCGCGGGGGGACTCTGCACGTTCCGAGGCGATGGTTCTCGCCAATGCCCCCGCGGTCCGCGCCGGGCTCGCGGATGCCGTAGCGGACCTGCGTCGCCTCGCGGACGACCTCGAACGCGCGGCGCGCGATGCCGACATCTCATGGTTCTTCGCCCGCCAGAACGCGGAGGCGGAGGACCTTGGTGCTACCGCCACCGGTGCCCCCAGCGATGCGGACGCGGGTGCCGTAAGCGATCGGATCGCCTGGGAGCAGGACTGGCAGGGCCTCGCCACCGAGGCTGGCCGTCGTGGCGGCGCCGTCGTGGCGTTCGACGACGAGGGGCTCACCCTGCTGTAGGGCGAACCAGCGTGAACTTCCGCCCTGGTCTGTGGCGGTGCGCTACTCGGCCTTCGGTCGCCGTCGCGGGGGAGCGGGCGGGACCGGCTTGCCGGTCAGAATCGCGGTCACCGGAATCGTCGCGAGGCTCTCGTCCCTGCGACGAATGACGAGCTCTGACTCCGTAAGCGACTCGATGTGCCCCAACACGTCGGTGTACTTGTGGCGGGGATCATCGATGACGACACGCACCATCACCCGCTGGCCGGGGTGCCACGAAGCCCATGGGATCGGTGCGGTCACCGGCTCGACTGCGGCCGAGACGTGGGATTTGCCACGTTCCGAATCGCCGTCCGAGGAGTGGAATAGACCGGTATCGGGCGTCACGTGGTACTACGCTAGTCGAAGAAGTGTCCCCGAGTCAGGAGTCGACAAGATGACCTACGTGATTGCGCAGCCTTGCGTCGATGTCAAGGACAAGGCATGCATCGAGGAGTGCCCGGTCGACTGCATCTACGAGGGCAAGCGCTCGCTGTACATCCACCCTGACGAGTGCGTCGACTGTGGGGCATGCGAGCCTGTCTGCCCGGTGGAGGCCATCTACTACGAAGACGACGTCCCGGAGGAGTGGGACGACTACACGCGCGCAAACGTGGACTTCTTCAACGAGGTGGGTTCCCCTGGCGGCGCGGCAAAGATGGGTCAGATCGACCACGACGACCCGATGATCGCCGAACTCCCGCCCCAGGCGTGACACGCGACGCCATGCGCGGCCGCCGTTACCCGGTTCGGTCCGGGAGGGCCCGATAGTGGGATTCGCCGAGTTCGACGAGGACTATCCGTGGGACGCGCTCATACCGTATCGCCGGCGCGCGAGTCAGCATCCGGGCGGAACTGTCGATCTGTCTATCGGCACGCCAATCGACCCCACACCGAGCGCGGTCCAGGAGGCGCTCGCCGCCGCGTCGGGCGCGCCTGGATATCCGCTCACCGCCGGAACCCCGGCGCTGCGCGCCGCGATCGCACGCTGGTTCCTGCGGCGGCGCGGAGTCGAGATAGCGCCGGAAGCCACGCTGCCGACAATCGGCTCCAAGGAACTCGTCGGGTTGCTGCCGTCGCTGCTGGGCCTGGGCGCGGGGGACGTCGTCGTCCACCCCGCGGTCGCCTATCCCACCTACCGAGTCGGCGCGCTGCTGGCGGGAGCTCAAGCGCTGGCCAGCGACGACGTGGACGAGTGGTCGGCAAATTCCGCGGTCAAGCTCGTGTGGCTGAACTCGCCCTCGAATCCGACCGGCCGCGTCATGCCGGACGCGGAGATCGCGCGTGCCATTGCGGCCGCGCGGCAGCTCGGCGCCGTGGTGGTGGGGGACGAGTGCTACGCCGAACTCGACTGGCGCGCGGGAGGCTCGACCACCACCAGCGTGCTGTCGGCGGAAGTGTGCGGCGACAGCCACGAGGGCGTGCTGGCCGCCTACTCGCTGTCCAAGCAGTCCAACGTCGCGGGATATCGCGCGGCCTTCGTGGCGGGGGACCGAGCGATTGTCGACCGGCTCCTGCGCATCCGCAAGCACCTGGGGATGATCGTGCCGGAGCCGATTCAGGCGGCCATGACCGCCGCGCTCGAGGACGACGCGCACGTCACGGCTCAACGCGAGCTGTATCGCGGCCGCCGGCAGAAGCTCCTTGCCGCCGTCCGTGAGGCGGGGTTCGAGTTGCACGGATCCGAGGCAGGGCTTTACCTGTGGGCTAGGCGGCCGGAGGACGAGGACTGCTGGGCGACCATCGGGTGGCTCGCCGACCGGGGCATCGTTGCCGGCCCGGGTGAGTTCTACGGCGAAAGTGCGCGCCGGTGGGTGCGGTTGTCGGTCACGGCGTCGGACGAGGACATCTCGACCGCCGCCGCCCGTATCATCGAACGGTAATCCATTGCTCTAGGCAAGGTCTGCATTCTGGTATAGCCTTTGTAAAGTCTTGGTGACCCGAAGTGTGGAAAAAGTCCCATGGATTCGGTTCCGTTGCGTGCTAGGCGGTACAGTCGGTTTTCTGAGATCGCCGTCCGGCCCAATTGGGTTGCCCCACGGTGGCGCCCATCGCTCCGATCGGCGTGAAGCCCCAGACCAGTGTTGCTGAAGGGAATTATTAGGTGAGTGCCCCCACTGAATCTGTAAGCCTTGCGAGCGAGACATCGTCAGTGACCCTCCCCGTCATTTCCGCGGTGAAGGGTAACGACGGGATCGTCGTGGCGGACCTGATGAATGAAACCGGGTACGTGACGTACGACCCCGGATTCACCAATACCGCACAGTGCGAATCGAAGATCACGTTCATCGACGGCGACGAGGGAGTGCTGCTCTACCGCGGCTATCCGATTGAGCAGCTCGCCGGGAAGTCCACGTTCCTCGAAGTCGCCTACCTGCTCATTCACGGCCACCTGCCTACCGTAGATGAGCACGATGGGTTCGTGGAGCGAGTGAACCGCCACACGCTCGTGCACGAGGACTTCCGCACGTTCATGGGCACGTTTCCGCGCACCAGCCATCCCATGGCCGTCATGTCGTCCGCCGTGAGCGCGCTTGCCACGTTTTATCCCGAGTCACTCGATCCTTACAGCGAGGAGACGGTGGAGCTGGCGACCGTCCTGCTCCTGGCGAAGGCTCGCACGATCACCTCGTACCTGCACCGGCGTCGTGTTGGCGAGCCGCTGCTTTACCCGGACTACTCGCGCGGTTACGTGGACGATTTCCTGCGCATGACCTTCGCCGTGCCGTATGAGCAGTACGAAGCGAACCCCATCCTGGTGCACGCGCTCGACCAGCTCCTGATCCTGCACGCTGACCACGAGCAGAACTGCTCTGCGTCTGTGGTGCGGATCACCGGTTCCTCGCACGCGAACCTCTATGCATCGGTCTCTGCGGGCATCAGTGCGCTGTCGGGTCCGTTGCACGGCGGTGCGAACGAGTCCGTCCTGCGCATGCTCACGAGCATTCAGCAGAACGACGGCGACGTGAAGAAGTTCATCTCCCGCGTCAAGAACAAGGAGGCGGGCGTCCGCCTCATGGGATTCGGGCACCGCGTCTACAAGAACTACGATCCGCGCGCCGCGATCGTCAAGGATCAGGCGCACGCCGTGCTTTCCATCCTGGGAATCGACGATCCGCTACTGGCGATCGCGATGGAACTCGAGGAGATCGCACTCAGCGACGACTACTTCGTGCAGCGTCGCCTCTACCCGAACGTGGATTTCTACACCGGCATCATCTACCGGGCCATGGGATTCGAGCCCGCGATGTTCACGCCGCTGTTCGCCCTCGGACGCATGCCGGGCTGGATCGCGCAATGGCGCGAGATGATGCTCGACCCGAAGACCAAGATCGGCCGCCCCCGGCAGATCTACACCGGCTCGCCGGTGCGCGACTACGTGCCGCTCGACGAGCGCTGACACTGACCCACCCCGTTTAGCTTGGTCATCGCATGCGGGTTCCTGGTTCGCTCGCTCCTGTCAATCGTCCGCAAGCGAACGGAAACCGCGCACACGATACGGCGGTCAGAGCAACTACCCGAGGTTAAGCCTCCGCGCCGCCCACGATGATCGTGACGGAGGTCGAGTCAGCGGGCGGCTCGTCCAACTCCACCCAGGTGCCATCGGCGCGACTCCAGGATGCCTGGCCGACCTGCACCGACTCGATGCCGAGGGGGGACGCGACCGCGACCGCCCAGTTCGCCATCGCCAGGGCGAGCCGCGGCGCGTCCTTTCCGGTCAGGTTGAACTCTTTCGCGGCCTGCAGGGCGTCTAACTCGATGTTGCGATCACCGATCGCGGTGGCCGTGACGCCGGGAAGGTCGCGCTCGACCCGGGCGGTGACGAGCGTGAGATTGTCGCCCGCGATCGAGCTATCGGGAATGGGATCGAGTTGGCATTCGAGGTTCGTCCCGCTATAGCCGTTGAGCGCTGAGGCCCAAGCCCGGCCCATGGGCTCGTGATTCGCGTACGCATCCGGAAACGCCGAGCGCTGAACCTTCTGCGCAGCCACGGTGACGGGAAGCGTCTCGTAGCCGTCGATGCGGGCGAGCACGTCGTAAAAGGCATCTGTCGCGTATACCGGATCGCTCACCTGTTCGGCTGACCCCCATCCCTGTGAGGGCCGCTGCTGGAACAGCCCGAGCGAGTCGCGATCCCCGTAGTCGATGTTCCTGATCTTCGACTCCTGGTACGCGGTCGCCAGCGCGATTGTCGCCGCACGGGCGGGCATCCCCCGCGAGAGTGGACGGGTGCCGATCAGTGCCGCGTTCTCCGACTGCTCTGGCGTGAGCGACCATGAGACGGAGTCCGCCGAGGCGGTGCAACGCTGCTGCGAATACACCGCTTTGGGCGAAACCCGGTCCAGGATGACGACGATCAGCGTCGCCCCCAGCGCAAGGACGGCGAGGGTGACCAGGATCGTCGTGGCGAAACGTCGCACTAGTTGGCGTGCAGCGCCGCGTTCAGCTCGACGCCGGTTCCTTCCCGCGATACGACCTCGATCGCTCCACTGAGCGAGTTGCGGCGAAAGAGTAGGTTGTCCTGACCCGAGAGCGTCAGCGCCTTGACCGTGGTTCCAGCGTTCTCGCCGCCCGCGACCGTCACCTTGGAACCAGCCGTCAAGTACAGGCCGGCCTCCACGATGCAGTCGTCGCCGAGGCTGATGCCCAGGCCCGAGTTGGCGCCCAGAAGCGAGCGCTGCCCGATCGAGATCGTCTGGCGCCCGCCACCGGAAAGCGTCCCCATGATCGAGGCACCGCCTCCGATGTCCGATCCGTCGCCCACGACCACCCCGGCCGAGATGCGACCCTCGACCATTGAGGTGCCGAGCGTCCCGGCGTTGAAGTTGACGAAGCCCTCGTGCATAACCGTCGTGCCCGGTGCAAGGTGCGCGCCGAGCCGGACGCGGTCGGCATCGGCGATGCGCACGCCGTCGGGGAGAATGTAGTCGACCATCCGGGGGAACTTGTCCACGCCGTAGACGGCGACCGGGCCGTGCGCGCGCATGCGCAGGCGGGTCTCGTCGAAATCGCGCACGGCCGCCGGCCCGGCCGAGGTCCAGACCACGTTCTGCAGCACGCCGAACAGGCCCTCCAGGTTCTGTCCGTGCGGCTGCACCAGCCGGTGGGAGAGCAGGTGAAGGCGAAGGTAGGCGTCGGCGGCGTCGGCTGGAGCCGCGTCGAGGTCAATGTGGGTCAGGACGACGCGAGTGGCGACGCGACGTGCCTCGTCGGTCGACACCAGCGAATGCAGCGCTTGCGGAGCATCCGCTTCGGTCGCGCCCTCGATGGGGTTGCCCAGGCGCGGAGTCGGGTACCAGACGTCGAGGGTGTTGCCCGTGATGTCGATCGAAGCGAGGCCGAAGCCCCATGCGGAACGAGGCGAGTCTTGCGGGTCGGTGAGGTTCTCTGACATGCGCCCAAGCCTAACGCCCGCAGCGCTGCGAACGCTGATAGCGCCACCGGCTGGACCGGCCCTAGATGCACGGAAGTAGGATTGACCACCATGGCAAGCATCGATCTCACCGCGTCGCGCGAAGGACTGCGCGAACTCGTCCAGGCCCTGTGCGATACCGAATCCGTCAGCGGCAACGAAGCGCATCTCGCTGATGAGTTCGTCGCGGCCCTGCATGCCGCCGTGGGCGGGCGGGTCGCCATCCACCGCATCGGTAACAACGTCGTGGCAACGACGAATGAGCCGGTTGCCCAGCGCGTCGTGCTGGCCGGTCATTTGGACACCGTTCCGGTCGCGAGCAACCTGCCCACGCGCCTCATTGACGAGGGCACCGCGAACGAGCGCATCTGGGGCCGAGGTACCGTCGACATGAAGGCCGGTCTTGCCGTGCTCGCGCAGGTGTTCGTCGACCTGGTTGCGTCGGGTGAACCCTTGACACGCAACCTCACCCTCGTCGCGTACGAGAACGAAGAGGTGGCCGCCCACCTCAACGGCCTGGGCCACCTGGTGCGGGACCATCCCGGACTTCTCGCCGCCGATTTCGCGGTTCTCGGTGAGCCGTCGAACGGCGGCATCGAGGGTGGCTGCAACGGAACGGTGCGGGTTCACGTCCATACGCGAGGCAAGGCGGCGCACTCCGCGCGCGCCTGGATGGGGGAGAACGCGATCCACGCAGCCGCACCGATCCTGGCCAAGCTCGCGGAGTTCACCGCGCAGACTGTGCCCGTAGACGGGCTGGACTATCGCGAATCGCTCAGCGCTGTCGCGATCAGCGGCGGAATCGCCGGCAACGTCATCCCGGATCACTGCGTGGTGACGGTGAACTACCGCTTCGCCCCCGCGAAGTCGGCCGACGAGGCAATCACGTTCCTGCGCGGATTCTTCGCTCCCTTCGAGATCACGGTCGACGATGCGGCTGGGGGCGCTCGTCCCGGCCTGGATCAGCCGATCGCGCAGGACTTCGTGCGCGCCGTCAGCGCCATCACGGGCGGTGGTGCGGCGGCCAAGGTCGGGTGGACGGATGTGGCGCGCTTCGCCGAACTCGGGACGCCGGCGGTCAACTTCGGACCCGGCGATCCGCTTCTCGCGCACCACGACGACGAGCAGGTGGCAAGCGAACAGGTCACCCTCTGTTACGACGCCCTTCACTCGTGGCTGACGGGCGCAAACACCTCGCTCGGATAGTGTGGCAAGCATGAGTACAGATGCACGCACCGCCAGCGAGGACGGCTACCGCAAGGGTCCGGTGCTCCTGCGCGGGGAGCAGATTCCCGATTCGACCAGTGACGAGAGACTGCTGCGCGGCGCGGATGGCGCCGACTGGCTCCACGGCGATCCCTGGCGCGTACTGCGCATCCAGTCGGAGTTCGTGGAGGGGTTCGGGGCACTCGCGGAACTCGGCCCGGCCGTGTCCGTCTTCGGATCGGCCCGCACCAAGCCCGACCACCGCGACTACGTCGCCGGCGAACGAATCGGTAGTCGACTGGCCGAGGAGGGATTCGCGGTCATCACCGGCGGTGGCCCAGGAGTCATGGAAGCCGCCAACAAGGGCGCCCATGAGGCGGGCGGCACATCCGTGGGTCTGGGCATCGAACTGCCGTTCGAGCAGGGCATGAACAGTTACGTCAACCTTGGCGTGCACTTCCGATACTTCTTTGCCCGCAAGACCATGTTCGTGAAGTACGCGAGCGGTTTCATCGTTCTCCCGGGCGGATTCGGCACCCTGGACGAGCTCTTCGAGGCGTTGACGCTGGTTCAGACCAAGAAGGTCAACGCATTCCCGATCGTGCTCGTCGACAGCGAATATTGGAGCGGTCTTTTCAGGTGGCTGGGTGATTCCGTGGCCACGCGAGGAATGATCAACCCCAGGGACCTGGAGCTGTTCCGGCTCATGGACGACCCGGACGAGGCAGTGGAATTCGTCGCAGCCACGTGTCGTGCGGTTAGTGGCTTAGAATAGAACAGGTAATTTCCGCTTCTCGGAGTTAAGAAATGGGGTCATTTCAATGGCGGCTATGAAGCCACGCACCGGTGATGGACCGTTGGAGGTCGTCAAGGAGGGTCGCAGCCTCGTCATGAAGATGCCCCTCGAGGGCGGTGGGCGACTCGTCGTCGAACTCAACGCGGAAGAGGCAGCAAACCTGAAGGTGGCGCTGCAAGGCGTCGTTGGCTGACGTGACTGAAACCGGCCCGTCCGGCGCTGAGAATCCGCGAGGACCGGAGCTCCGGTTCGAGGTGCCGGGCGAGACGGTGGCCGCATGGTCGCCGCCGCGGGACCCCTCCGCCGGTGCGCTTGCGATTGCCGTGCGGCCGCCTGGCGGGGACGAGGTCGTCCGCCCCGGTCCGGGCGCGATCGATGCCGCCTTGCGCTACGGGATCGACCTGTCCGATCTTGCGGAACGCTATCGCGTGACGGGCAGGGCGGGAGAGGTCACGGTCATCGAGTTGCCCCGCCTGCACGAGCGGAGCAGGCGGAGCCTCCCCTGGGACGGGCTACCCGCAACCGTAGTGTTCCTGGGCGTGGGAGACCTTACCGGTGACTGCCTGCGCAGCGCGGGCGAGGCCCTGTGGCCCGTCATTCGATCGCACGAGGTGACCGGAGTCGATCTCGGTGCGAGCCTCACATCCCAGGCCGTGGACGCGTTCGTGACCGGAGTGATGTCCGCGAGTTACGTGCGGCCCCGGTACGGGAAGAAACCGGACGACGACGGCCTCGTCCTCGAGGCGGTCATTCAATTCCTCGGTGCCTCGCAGAGCGCCGGCGAACTCAGCGCAACGGCACGGTTTGCCGCCCAACTCGGGCGGGCGGCGCAGATGGCGCGCGAACTCACAGACGTACCCAGCAACATCAAGTCCCCGAGTTGGCTCGCTGCCCGCTGCGTGGAGCTCGCGGAGCGTGAGGGCATGTCCGCGAGCGTGTACGACGAGGCGTGGTTGCGCTCGCAGGGCTTCGGCGGTCTCCTTGCTGTCGGTCGCGGCGCCGAGACTCCACCTTGCTTTGTGACCCTCACCTACGAACCGGACGCAACCGCCGGAGGGCTTTCCTTCGGTGCCGAACTTCCGCACTATGTGATCGTCGGCAAGGGCATCACCTTCGACACGGGCGGCTTGGCGATCAAGCCTCGTGAGCCGATGGCGCTGATGAAGACAGACATGGCTGGCGCGGCGGCTGCGATCGGCGCGATCGCTGCGATCGCGCGGCTGAATGTCAGTCTACGAGTCACGGTGGTACTACCCATCGCGGAGAACTCGTTCTCGGGAGCGGCGTACCGGGCCGGTGACATCGTCACGATGGCCGATGGCACGACCGTGGAGATCACGAACACCGATGCGGAGGGGCGCCTCGCCCTCGCGGACGCGATTGCATGGGCCCGCACAACGCTGTCCCCGGACGCGATCATCGATGTGGCCACGCTGACGGGGGCCGCCCGACTCGCCCTCGGCACCCGGACGGCGGCGTTCTACAGCACGAGCGACGCGCTGGCCGAACTCTGCTCCGACTCCGCCGCCAGCGGCGGAGAGAACGTATGGCGCCTTCCGTTGCCCGCCGCGTACCGAAGCGCCATCGATTCCCGCATCGCCGACCTGCGCCAGACCGCCATCGAGGGACAGCACGCGGGCAGCATCATGGCGGCGCTGTTCCTCGAGCGCTTCGCGGGGGAGGCTGACTGGCTTCACCTGGACATCGCCGGGACGGCCCGGGGCTCATCCCCGCGGCAGGGAGCCACAGGCTTCGGCGTGCAGACGCTGGCTAGGCTCCTGGTGGCGGCAGCAGACCGTTAGGTGGCGTCCGCCGCGCAGACCTAGCGGAGCTTGCTTGCGACGAGCAGCCCGGAGCCGACGGGCAGCAGCACGGGGGCCAGCGACTCGTCCTCCCGGATCCTCGCGAAAATCCGGCGCAGCGCGGTTACCGGTTCGTCACGGCGCGCCGGGTCGGGAACCTGGTCGTGCCACAGCGCGTTGGTGATAGCCAGGACGCCGCCGGGTCGCAGCAGCCGCAGCCCCTGCTCGACGTGCTCGGCGAGTTGTTCGGGCCATTCGGCGACGAGCACCAGGTCGTATGCGGAGTCCGCCAGGCGCGGGAGCACCTCGCCGGGACGCCCGAGAATCGTGCGGGTCCGGCCCGGAGCGATACCGCTCGCCTTGAACGATGCCTTGGCCTGGCGCTGATGCTCGGCCTCCACATCGATCGTCGTCAGCACACCTTGGGGCGCCATGCCCGCGAGCAGATAGAGGGCCGCAACTCCGGCCCCGGTTCCGACCTCAACGACCGTCTTGGCCTGGAGTGTTGCCGCCAGGGTGCGCAGCGTCGCGCCGGTGGCGGGGCTGATCGCGGGGATGCCGAACTCGGCTGCGCGGCTGCGCGCCTGTTGGAGTTCGGGCGAGTCCACGACGAATTCCTCGGCGTAACTCCAGCTCAGTGCCTTGTCGGTAGCGATGACGATCTCCTAAAGAACATGTGCGCGGCGTACCATGGTGATGCTTCATTTTACGGGCAAGCGCGAGGAGCGTGCGAGTACAGATGTTCGGGATCAACGGCGGCGAGTTCCTCGTCCTCCTCGTTGTCCTCGCCATCGTCGTCGGCCCGTCCCGCCTGCCGCAGTATGCTGAGCAACTCGCCCGGCTGATCAAGGGCGTCAAGCGCAAGCTCGACGACCTGCGCAGCGATCTCAGCGACGAGGCCGGCGCATCCGAGGTCAACTGGCAGGACTTCGATCCGCGCAGGTACGACCCGCGGCGGATCGTGCGCGATGCCCTGTTCGAGGACGAGCCCTCCGCCGCTTCCTCGCCCGGTACCGGTCGGGCGAACCCGACCCCCGCCACCGTGCGGCTCGCTTCGGGCGAACTACCGCCCTGGGACGCCGAAGCGACCTGACCAGGTGTGTCCGCGATACGCGCGGGCGGTCGCGATCAGCGCGACGGCTCCCAGTTCGATTCCGCTTCGTCAACCTGACAAGATGGTGTTCATGTCTACTTCGCAGCGCCCGCGCATTCTCTCGGGCATGCAACCCACTCAGGACTCGTTGCACCTCGGCAACTACATCGGCGCGATGACCCAGTGGGTCGCGCTGCAGGACGACTACGACGCGTTCTACATGCTGGCCGACCTGCACGCGCTCACCGTGAACCCAGACCCGGCGGCGCTGCGCGAGCGCACGCGCCGTACCGCCGCGCAATACCTGGCCGGCGGCCTTGATCCTCAGCGGGCGACGCTGTTCGCGCAGTCGCACATTCCCGAGCACGCGGAACTCGCCTGGGTGCTGTCCTGTATCACGGGCTACGGCGAGGCCGGGCGCATGACGCAGTTCAAGGATAAGAGTGCCAAGCGCGGGTCGGAGGGGACGACAGTCGGGCTGTTCACCTATCCGGTGCTGATGGCTGCGGACATCATCCTGTACGACGCGGCGCTCGTACCCGTAGGCGAGGACCAGCGCCAGCACCTGGAACTCACGCGCAACCTGGCAGAGCGGATCAACGCGCGCTATGGCGAGGACACTGCCGTGGTACCCGAGCCGCACATCGTGAAGTCGATTGCGAAGATCTTCGACCTGCAGAACCCCGAGGCGAAGATGAGCAAGTCCATCGGCGGGGCCAAGGGCACCATCTGGCTGCTGGAAGACCCGAAGCGCGCCGCCAAGGCGATCAAGTCGGCGGTGACGGACGCGGGAGACACGATCGCCTACGACCCCGCCGCCAAGCCGGGCGTTTCGAATCTGCTGTCGATCTACTCGGCGCTCACGGGCCGAGACATCCAGGACATCGTCACGGCCTACGAGGGCAAGCAGTACGGTCATCTCAAGGTGGATCTTGCCGAGATCGTCGTCGATTTCCTCGTCCCATTCCAAGCCAAGGTGGACGAGTACCTGTCCGACCCCGCCGAACTGGATGCCGTGCTGGCCCGCGGGGCTGCTCGCGCGCGCGAGACCGCCGCGCAGACGCTTGGCCGCGTCTACGACCGGGTGGGGCTGCTGGCTCCGGCCGGTGCCGCCAGGGGGCGGGGATAATGAGGCTCCCGGAGCGAGGCGAGGGCCAGTTGCGCATCGGCGTCGCGATCACGGTACCGGAACCCTTCGCGACCGAGTTGCAGGTGGCCCGCCAGGGGTTCAAGGACCCGCTCGCGCTGACGATTCCCCCGCATATCACCCTGTTGGGGCCCACGGTCGTCAACGAGGCGGACATGGACGAGGTCCACGAGCATCTGGCAGGCGTTGCCGCCACGGTGCCGACGTTCCTGGTGCACCTGCGTAGTTCAGGCACATTCCGGCCGATCTCGCAGGTCGTCTTCGTCCAGGTGGCGCAGGGAATCGCGGAGTGCGAAATGCTGGAAACGGCGATTCGACGCGGTCCGCTGGCGCAGGAATTGCGTTTCCACTACCACCCGCACGTCACGGTCGCGCACGACGTGCCGGCCACGCAACTGAACGTGGCGTTCGAGGACATGGCATCGTACGAGGCGAGTTTCGCGGCCAACGAGATCCAGCTCTACGAGCATGGAGATGACAACAAGTGGCGCGTCGTGCGCTCCTACCCGCTCATCTCAGAGGTGACGGACGACGATTTTCCCACCGTGCTGGTGCCGCCGCCGGACGCCTAGCCAGTAGCACTCGCCGAGACCCTCGGTCCGAGGCCGTGGAGAGCCTTGGCGGCTCAGCTCCTAGCGCGAACCCAGGATGATGAGTACGAGCGCCAGCACGATCGCGCCGATCGCGACGCCGAGGACCGTTCGCTGGACCCACACCGGAGATGCCTCGCCCCACGGCTTGTCGTCCTCCAGTTCCGCTGGCTCGTCGCCGTCATCGGCGGGCAGGAGCGGGGCCGGGGGAGCGTTCTCTTCATCGAGGGCAGGGCCATTCGTCTCAGCGCGATGGGCGTCGCCGCCGTCGTTGTCGTCGAATTGCGGGCCGGGCGAAGTCATGAAATGAATCTAGCACCTGGTTCCGCGTACGCTGGAACGCCGGCCGACAGAAGAGGTACCCCGCGATGCGCATGGTTGATGACACGATCAAGAACGTTAAGCGACTGTTGGACTGGTGGAATGCTACTCGCCTGGGGCGAGCGATCGGCCGCTATGGACGGGCGCCGGGCGGTCTACTCTCGGGAGGCGTGGCCTATTCGGCGGCCTTCTCGATGTTCGCGGCCCTCGTTATCGGCTACACCATCCTGGCTCGAGTTCTCAGCGGGCAGGAGGAACTGCGGGACAGGGTCATCGATCAGATCGACCAGTACATTCCCGGCCTCGTAGACAATGGCGATGGCGGGGTACTCAGCCCGGACCAACTCGTGTTGAGCGGCGGCACGGGATGGGCGACGCTCATCGCTGGCGTCGTGCTCCTCTGGAGCGCGATCGGATTCATGGGCGGGCTGCGATCCGCGGTGAGCACGGTGCTGGACACGACGTCAGACCCGATCAACCCGGTCCTCGTCAAGGTGAGGGATCTGGGCGGATTCGTGGTCCTGCTGGTTGCCCTCGTGGCGTCGGCGGCGCTCAGCATCGTCGCGACGAGTGCGTCTTCGTGGCTGCAGGGCATTTTGGGATCGGGGTTTGCCTCGGTACTCGTTTCGATCGCCGGGGTGCTTGTCGCAGTCGTGATCGACGTGGGGATATTCGTCTATGTCATTCGGGTGATGGGACGCTACAAGGGACGTCGATGGGAGACGCTCGCGGCGGGTCTGGCCGTGGCCTTGGTCGTTGAAGGGCTGCGGATCGCTGGAACGCAGGTCATCACCGGATCCGCCGAGAAGAACGCGCTTCTGGCGTCCTTCGCCACGATCATCACGCTACTGCTGGTCGTCAACCTGATCACCATGGTGACGCTCTACGCGGCCGCTTGGCTGGCCGAATCCCCGATGCTCGTGGCGGCCGAGGGCAAAGGCGACTCCGTGGGGGACGAAGCGTAATCCAACCTGCTTCACAGCGGCAGATTAGTGGCTATGTCGAGGATTTCGGAGTCGGGACAGCCACCTTGACTTCCAGATCGCCACGATCATAAACGGCGATTGGTGGCCTGGGCTGGCGTCTCATAAGGGTCCTAGACGCTCTCCACGATCAACGTCCCATATGGCATGGTCCACCGGTCCACGTCGTGTTTCGGCGACCGCTGGTGTTACCCCTAGGGGCTAGAACGCCCGGGTGATCATGGCGCGCTTGACCTCTTGGATGGCGCGGGTGACCTCGATGCCGCGGGGGCATGCCTCGGTGCAGTTGAAGGTCGTCCGGCAGCGCCACACGCCTTCCTTGTCATTCAGAACCTCCAGGCGCTGCGTGGCACCCTGATCGCGCGAGTCGAAGATGAATCGGTGGGCGTTCACGATCGCCGCGGGACCGAAGTACTGCCCGTCGGTCCAGAACACGGGGCAGGACGACGTGCAGGCCGCGCAGAGGATGCACTTGGTGGTGTCGTCGTAGCGCTCGCGCTGCTCGGGGGACTGGTGGCGTTCCGCGCTGGGGTGCTTGCCGTCGTTCACGATGAGGAACGGCATGATCTCGCGATACGAGGCGAAGAACGGCTCCATGTCGACGACGAGGTCCTTGATGACCGGCAGTCCCTTGATGGGCTCGACGGTGATCGGCTTGTTCGGATTGATGTCCTTCAGCAGGGTCTTGCAGGCCAGGCGGTTGCGGCCGTTGATGCGCATCGCATCGGATCCACAAATACCGTGGGCGCACGAGCGGCGGAAGGTCAGCGATCCGTCCTGCTCCCACTTGATCTTGTGCAGGGCGTCGAGCACGCGGTCAGTGCCGTGCACGTCGACGTCGAACTCATCCCAGTACGGGTCCGGTCCGTGGTTTTCGGGATCGAAGCGCATGATGCGCAGCGTCACGGTGAAACTCGGGATGGCTCCGGCCTCGACGGGGCCGGTTTCGGTTTCGACGATGGCGGTCATCAGTACTTACGCTCCATCGGTTCGTAGCGGGTGACGGTGACGGGTTTGGCGCCCAGCTCGAGCTTGTAGCCGTCGAAGGCCTCGACGAAATCGAAAGCGTTCGCGTCGGTCAGATCGTCGGTGGCGACCAGGTCCGTCGTGGCGTCACCGGCGGCTAGCGGACGGCGGTAGACCATCGTGTGCTGCATGTAGTGGGCATCGTCGCGGTCCGGGAAATCCTCGCGGAAGTGGCCTCCGCGCGATTCGCGGCGGTTAAGGGCGCCGACTACAACGACCTCCGCGAGGTCGAGCAGGAAGCCGAGTTCCAGCGCTTCGAGCAGGTCGGTGTTGAACAGTTTTCCCTTGTCCTGGACCGAGACGCGCGTGTAGCGCTCCTGCAGTTGCCGGATCGTGTCGAGTGCCTCGGTGAGCGACTCGTGGGTGCGGAAGACCTGGGCGTTGCGGTCCATGATCTCTTGCAGCGACCTGCGGACGTCCGCCACGCGCTCGCCATCGGGACGGGTGCGCATGTCCTCGAGCTTGGCCACAGTGGCATCAACCGCGTCGCCCGGCACATCGATGAACTGCGCAGTCTTGGCGTATTCGGCGGCGGCGCGTCCGGCGCGCTTTCCGAACACGTTGATGTCGAGCAGCGAATTGGTGCCGAGCCGGTTGGAACCGTGCACGGACACGCAGGCGACCTCGCCGGCGGCGAACAGGCCGCGGACCACGTGTTCGTTGTCGCGCAGCACCTCGGTGTTGATGTTCGTCGGGATGCCACCCATGGCGTAGTGCGCCGTCGGGTAGACCGGCACCGGCTCGGTGTAGGGCTCGACGCCGAGGTAGGTGCGCGCGAACTCGGTGATGTCCGGCAGCTTCGCGTCGATGTGCGCGGGTTCGAGGTGCGTCAGATCGAGCAGGACGTAGTCCTTGTTGGGCCCGGCTCCCCGGCCCTCGCGGACCTCGTTCGCCATGGACCGGGCGACGATATCGCGCGGCGCGAGGTCCTTGATGGTGGGGGCGTAGCGTTCCATGAAGCGCTCGCCGTTCCCGTTGCGCAGGATCGCGCCCTCGCCACGAGCAGCCTCGGACAGCAGGATGCCGAGGCCGGCCAGGCCTGTCGGGTGGAACTGGAAGAACTCCATGTCCTCGAGCGGGATGCCGCGCCGCAGGGCGAGGGCCATGCCGTCACCGGTCAGGGTGTGGGCGTTGGAGGTCGTCTTGAAGATCTTGCCCGCCCCACCGGTCGCGAAGACCACGGACTTGGCCTGGAAGATGTGGATCTCGCCCGACGCGAGGTCGTAGGCGACGACGCCGACCGCGTTGACGGCCTCGCCCTCGGGGATCGTGTCGCGAGAGAGGTCATGGTCGACCAGCAGGTCGAGCACGTAGAACTCGTTGAAGAACTCCACCTGCTGCTTCACGCAGTTCTGGTAGAGCGTCTGCAGGATCATGTGACCGGTGCGGTCGGCGGCGTAGCACGCGCGGCGCACGGCAGCCTCACCGTGGTTGCGCGTGTGACCGCCGAAGCGCCGCTGGTCGATCTTCCCATCGGGGGTCCGGTTGAACGGCAGGCCCATGTGCTCCAGGTCCATCACCGCGTCAATGGCCTCCTTGGCCATGACCTCGGCCGCGTCCTGGTCGACGAGGTAATCGCCGCCCTTGACCGTGTCGAAGGTGTGCCACTCCCAGTTGTCGTCCTCGACGTTGGCGAGGGCCGCGCACATACCGCCTTGCGCGGCACCCGTGTGGGACCGCGTGGGGTAGAGCTTCGAAATGACCGCGGTCGAAGCCTCGTTCGAGGCCTCCAGCGCAGCGCGCATGCCAGCACCGCCGGCACCGACGATCACGACGTCAAAACTGTGAGTCTGCATCGCTTCGGCAATCTCCTTGGGTGGTGGGGCTAGCGCGCCGTGCAGAAGCTCGCGAGGAGATCTGCGGGAGCATCGGTGGGGCAGGGATCGAAGGTGAAGATGACGAGCGTGCCGAGCACGATCACGATCGCGGTGATGCCGTATAGGAACACCTTCAACCCGAAACGCAACGAGTCGCGAGATACGTAGTCGTTGATGATGGTGCGGACGCCATTGCCGCCGTGGATCATGGCGAGCCAGAGCATCAGCAGGTCCCAGGTCTGCCACAGCGGGCTGGCCCACTTGCCGCCCACGAACGCGAAGTCGATCGCGTGGACGCCGTCACCGACCATCAGGTTGACGAATAGGTGGCCGAAGATGAGCACCACGAGCACGACGCCCGAGATTCGCATGAAGAGCCAGGTGTAGAGCTCGAAGTTGCCGCGAGTGGTCTTCTTGCGCGCGTATCGTTCGCGCGGTGCGGGAATGATCGTGTCAGTCATGATCAGTGGCCTCCGAACACGTTCATCAGGTGCCGGGGCAGGAATCCGGCCATCGTGACGAGGAACAGCCCGACGACGATCCAGAGCATCACACGCTGGTAGCGCGGTCCCTTGGCGAGGAAGTCGACCAGGATGATCCGGATCCCGTTGAACGCGTGGAACACGACCGCTGCGACGAGGCCGGCCTCGCCGAGCCCTAGGATCGGCGTCTTGTACGTGCCGATCACGGCGTTGTAGGCCTCCGGCGATATCCGTACGAGCGCGGTGTCGAGTACATGGACGACGAGGAACAGAAAGAGCAATAGACCGGTTACGCGATGCGCAACCCACGACCACATGCCTTCGCGGCCGCGGTACAACGTGCCGACTGGTGCGCTGGGCACTCTCGCCTCCTGTGGCGTGTCTCGCGGGGGGTTCGCGACGCTGGCTGAGGGGATGGGGCGTAGAAGCGCCAGTCCACGGCGAACCGGCCCCTGATTACGGGGTATGAACAACTTACACCGTCACCTATCCATCCTTAAGTTAGGCTCCCCTGATTTCGCTGCGTTTCGTACGCGCGCGCTTTATCGCGCGCTCGCTATGCTGGCCTGATGGGCGATCAAGGTGAGGTTATCGAGGGGTTCACGGCGATTATTCCGGCGGGTGGATCGGGGACGAGGCTCTGGCCGTTGTCTCGCCAGCACCGTCCGAAATTCCTGCTCGACCTGTTTGGCAGCGGCCGGTCGATGCTCCAGAGCACCGTCGACCGCATGCGCCCGCTCTGCGATCCCGAGCGCATTTTCATCGTCACCGGTAGCGCGCACGAGGCAGCCGTGAGTGAGCAGTGCCCGGAACTCGCGGCCGCCGACAACATCTTGATCGAGGCATCGCCGCGCGATTCCATGGCTGCGATCGGTCTCGCCGCCGCCGTAATCGAGCGGCGCTTCGGTCCGACCATCGTCGGATCGTTCGCCGCCGACCACGTGATTTCGGGCTCGGACGAGTTCTTCCAGGCAATCAACCAGGCGGTCGCAGTGGCCCGAGAGGGCTATCTGGTGACGATCGGAATGCCAGCGACGCGCCCGTCCACGGCGTTCGGCTACATCAGAACGGGGGACCGGCTGGATATAGCGGACGCGCCGCGGGCACGCCGCGTCGTTGCGTTCAAGGAGAAGCCCGATTCCCACACGGCGATGGAGTACCTCGCGACAGGCAACTATCGGTGGAACGCGGGCATGTTCGTCGTGTCGACCGATGTGCTCCTCGGACATCTTGAACGCCTGCGGCCCGAACTGCATGCTGCACTGCGAACCATCGCCGGGGTGTGGGGCACTGACCGGCAGGCGGAGGCCATGCGCGAGTTGTGGCCGACGCTCGAGAAGGTGTCGATCGACGTGGCACTCGCCGAACCGGTGGCGGATGCGGGGGGTGCGGCGGTGATCTCGGGATCCTTCGGCTGGGATGACGTCGGGGACTTCAACTCGCTCGCCGCCCTGCTACCGTCCGCCGATGAGTTGGGCAACAAACTGCTGGGCATGCGCGAGTCGATCGTGACGGAGAAGGTCGCCGGATCCATCATCTCGGCCTCCACAGGGCGGACCATCGCGGTACTGGGGCTCGACGACGTCGTGGTGATCGACACCGAGGACGCGGTCCTCGTGACGACCCGAGCACGCGCCCAGCAGGTGCGGCAAATCGTGCAGTCGGTGACGGAGATCATCCCTGATCCGCCCGTGTGATGCCCTGTCGATCGCGGTAGGCTCTGGTAGTGAGTTCCGGACAACAGATCATCGAGAAGATCCACGCCGCCGCCAAGCGATACGAAGAGTTCCTGATCGGGTTTCGGCGGGATCTGCACGCGCACCCCGAACTCGCGAGAACCGAGTCGAGGACGACCGAGCGCATTGCTCAGGCGCTGCGCGACGCGGGACTACAACCGAGGCTGCTTCGCGGCACCGGGCTGACGTGTGACATCGGTGAAGCCGCATCGGGTGCCAGGCGCGTGGCATTGCGCGCCGACCTGGACGCGCTGCCGATCGTCGAGACGACGGGGTTGCCGTTCGCCTCGACGGTTCCGGGCATCAGCCACGCGTGCGGCCACGATGTACACGCCACAGCGGTACTAGGCGCAGGACTCGTCCTCAAAACCCTGGACGATGAAGGGCTGCTCACCCGGCCCGTCCGACTGATCTTCCAGCCCGCCGAGGAAGTGATGCCCGGTGGCGCCCTCGACGTGATCGAACAGGGCGTGCTCGAGGGCGTTGGCAGGGCGTACGCCCTGCACTGCGATCCCCGCTTCGACGTGGGACAGATCGGCAGCCGGATCGGCGCGATCACCTCCGCGTCGGATCAGATCATCGTCACGGTGTCCTCGTCCGGCGGACACACCTCGAGACCGCACCTGACGGGCGACGTGGTCTTCGCCATCGGCGAGATCATCACGCAGGCCCCGGCCATCATGGGGCGACGGCTCGATCCGCGCTATGGCGTCAACCTGACGTGGGGGATGGTGGAGGCGGGACAGACCGCGAACGCGATTCCCGCAACAGGCACGATCAAGGGCACGCTGCGCTGCCTGGACGTGCGCGCCTGGGAGCAGGCGGGTGACCTGCTGGATGACGCGGTCAAGCAGATCGCCGCGCCGTATGGCGTACGGACCGAGGTGCTGCACATCCGCGGCGTGCCCCCGGTCGTGAACGACGAAGCCGCAACCCAGCGCCTCGATCAGGCCGCGCGGGAGATGTTCGGCGACGATTCCGTCCGGCTCACCGAGCAGTCGCTGGGCGGCGAGGACTTCGCCTGGATCCTCAACCGCGTCGGCGGAGCCATGATCCGCCTGGGAGTCCACACCCCCGGCGGCCCCCGATACGACATCCACCGCGGAGACCTCGTCGTGGACGAGCGGGCGATAGCCGTGGGCACGCGGGTTCTTGCGCGAACGGTCACGCTCACCACGCCCGAGATATCGCTGAAACCCGAGGCGCCCTGGACGCCGACAGTGCTCGCCAAGACGACGGTGAGCAACCCGCTGGCGGCGCCGCACGGAGCCGACGGCAGCCACGGGCCAGGTACTCCCGCCTGATTCTGCGGGGTGCCCGACCGGTTCTGAGCCCGTGGTGCCCGACGCGCTCAGCGGCGCAGGATCATTCCGGCACCCACGGTGCGGTTGGTCTGTTCGTCCACGATGATGAACGAGCCGGTCTCGCGATTGTCCGTGTAGGAGTCGGTGAACAGCGGCGCGGTCACGCGCAGCCTGACCCGGCCGATTTCGTTGAGCGACAATGAGGTCGCCGAGGTGTCCCGGTGGAGCGTGTTGACGTCCACCTGGTACTCGATGTCCTTGATGACGGATCGGACCCAGCGGGTCGTGTGCTTGATCGCGTACTTCTTCCCGGGGATCAACGGGGACGATTCGTCCATCCAGCACACCAGGGCATCGAGGTCCTGCGAAGATTCCGGCACGTTGCGCGGCCTCACGAGCATGTCGCCGCGCGAGATGTCGATGTCCTCGGCCAGCCGAACGACCACGGACATGGGGGGATACGCCTCATCCAGCGGACCGCTCGGGCCGTCGATGGCGACCACCGTGGACTCCAGGCCGCTCGGTAGCACGCGCACCGGGTCTCCCACCCGGATGATCCCGGATGCGACGCTGCCCGCGTACCCGCGATAGTCGGGGTGGGCGGCCGTCTGCGGCCGGATGACGTACTGCACCGGGAAGCGTGAATCGACGAGATTGCGGTCCGAGGCGACGTGTACATTCTCCAGGAACGACAGCAGCGTCGACCCGGTGTACCAGGGCGTGTTCACGGAGCGATCCACCACGTTGTCGCCCAGCAGCGCCGACATCGGAATGAACGACAGGTCCTTGACGGTGAGCTTCGCGGCGAACTGCCGGAAATCGTCCTGGATTTCGAGGAAGCGCTCCTCGGACCAGTCGACCAGGTCCATCTTGTTGACGCACAGCACCAGGTGGGAGACGCCGAGCAGGGTCGCCAGGAACGCGTGTCGCCGCGATTGCTCGGTGACGCCGTTGCGCGCGTCCACCAGGATCAGCGCGACGTTCGCCGTCGATGCGCCCGTGACCATGTTCCGCGTGTACTGCACGTGGCCGGGGGTGTCGGCGATGATGAACTTGCGCCGCGGGGTCGCGAAGTAGCGGTAGGCGACGTCGATCGTGATGCCCTGCTCGCGCTCGGCGCGCAGGCCATCTGTCAGGAGCGAGAGATCGACGTAGTCGTTGCCGCGGCGCTTGGAGATGCGCTCCACGTCGTCGAGCTGGTCGGTGAACAGGCCCTTGGAATCGAACAGGAGTCTGCCGATCAGCGTGCTCTTACCGTCATCGACGGAGCCTGCTGTAGCAAAACGGAGGAGATCGGCCATGGCCTAGAAGTACCCTTCTCGCTTGCGGTCTTCCATAGAAGTTTCCGAAATCTTGTCGTCGCCGCGCGTGGCACCCCGCTCGGTCAGCCGGATCGATTCGATCTCGGTGACAACCTTCTCAACTGTGTCCGCATCGGACAGGACGGCGGCCGTGAGGTTGGCGTCGCCCATCGTGCGGTAGCGGACCGTCTCGATCGAGGATCGTTCTCCCTCGCGCAGCGAGATGAACTCGTTCACGGCGTAGAGCATGCCTTGCCGATCGACGACCTCGCGCTCGTGGGCGAGGTAGAGGTCCGGAATCGGAATGTCCTCGGCGGCGATGTAGTGCCAGATGTCGAGTTCCGTCCAGTTGGACAGCGGGAACACGCGCAGGTGCTCGCCCGGCGCGACCCGCCCGTTGTACAGGCTCCACAGTTCGGGTCGCTGGTTCTTCGGATCCCACTGGCCGAAATCGTCGCGGAAGGAGAACACACGCTCCTTGGCGCGCGCCTTTTCCTCGTCGCGCCGGGCGCCGCCGAACAGAGCGTCGAAGCCGTGATTCTCGATCGCCTCGAGCAGCACTGGAGTCTGGATGCGGTTGCGCGATCCCCCCGCCTCCTCGCGCACGAGACCTCGCTCGATGGCCTCGGGCACGGAGGCGACGATCAGTTCGACCTCGAGCTCCTGGGCGAGCCTGTCGCGGAACTCGAGCACCTCAGGGAAGTTCAGGCCAGTGTCGATGTGCATGATCGGGAAGGGCACCCGGGCTGGCGCGAACGCCTTGGCGGCGAGCCACAGCATGACGATCGAGTCCTTGCCGCCGGAAAACAGCAGGCACGGACGCTGCATCTCGGCCGCCACCTCGCGGATGATGTGGATGCTCTCGGCTTCCAAAGTGCGCCACTGTTCGAGCACTCGTGCGGTCACGAATTGAGTCCTTCCTCAACGAGGGCAGCGACCACCGCTGTCTGAATGCGCGTGGTTGCCTCGGGATGACAGATGATCAGATCGGGCACGGACAAATCTACGTTGTTGTAGGTCAACTCAGTTCCATCGATCCGCGATGTGAACAAGCCGGCGTGGCGCGCGTACGCCACTGGCGCGGCTGAGTCCCATTGATACTGGCCTCCGGCGTGGACGTAGGCGTCGGCGAGGCCGGTCGCCACAGCCATTGCCTTGACGCCCGCGGAGCCCATGGGTACGGGGATGGCGCCCAATTCGCGGATCACGGCGGCGACGAGTGGCGATGGATGCGAGCGGCTGACGGCTAGGCGCAGTGGCTCGCCCGGACGGCCGAGTCCCGGTGCCGCTTGCCCGGTGTGGAACATTTGGCCGCGCGCCGGCAGCGACACTGCGCCCGCCGTGAGGCCGCCCGTGCGCGTCCAGAGGGCGACGTGCACGGCCCAGTCATCGCGCCATATGCCCGATCCGTCCCGCTCGGCGTATTCTCGAGTGCCGTCCAGGGGATCGATGATCCACACCCGCTCTGAGGTGAGGCGCAGCGGACTGTCGGCAGCCTCCTCCGAGAGGACCTCATCTCCGGGGGCTAGGCGAGACAGCTCGGAGGCCAGTGCCCGCTGGGCAGCCGAATCGGCGCGGCTGCGCAGTGCGCGCGCGTCGTGGCTCTCGCCAGGCGGGATCTGCTCGTCCACCTGGCGGCGCAGGTCGAGCAGAACGTTCCCCGCGACCTCGGCGAGGCGCGCGGCAATCGTATGGTCGTCGTTCACGTGCAAGGGCTCACCGTTTCGGTGTCGAGGGTCGGGGCGGGGATCAGCGGCGACGGAGCTTCGCCTTCAGGATGCGCGCGACGCGCTTGGTCGCGATCTTGATCAGCACGCGGGTGGGCACCGTCGCCGTTAGCGCGGCGGCGGCCTTGATACGTTCGGCGTCGGTGGTGCTCTTATGGCCGGCGGTGAGTGCGTGCCGTACCAGCTCCTCGCCGCCGCTGCTCTTTGCCGCGCGCGCGGCCTTCATGTACCGCTGCCCGGCCTTGAACGACCCTGTTTCGAGGTGCGCCGCGATGGCGACGTTCACCTCCGCGCACGGAGATGTCGCCTCGGGCAGAGCCGGTGGCATGCTGGACAGATTCGCCAGGTCACCGATGACGTGGACGCCGAGTGCCTGGATCTGCGCGGCCTGCTGCTCGGCACGGACGGACATGTGCTGCGCGGCCCAGCGCGGCGCCACGATCGGCGGCTCTCCGCTGGGCACCTTGCGCTCCACGAGCAGTTCAGCGATGCCGCCGAATTTGTGCAGATCGCGGAACTCATCCCACCGGATGTCTGACACCTGCTTGAGACGTTCGTTGACGGCGCGCACCGCGTCGGCCTCCGGGCGGGTCAGTGACCGGTTCTCTTCGCGTCCGGTGAGCTCCACGTCGAGCGTGTCGGCAGGAAGCCCCAGCAGTTGTTCGAATGACCGGTGCAGCAGCGATCGGTTCGTCCGGTCGAGGACGATCACGTGCGTGTTGTCAGGTCCGACTATCTCGGACCATTTCGCGATGTTCTCGTAGAGCGCGATGCGGCGGGCGAAACTAGGGAATGCCTTGCTGTCGGGGCCGGGTCGCAGGACCACGTCCAGCCATTCTTCGAAGGACTCCTCGATGCCGGTCTTCAGGTATTCCTGCCAGGCGGAGGGGAGGATCGACGGCTGGTTGCGAAGCGTGAATACGACCGAGAGGTTCGGGCCCAGGTCATTGGCGATGGTGCGGCAGATGGCTTCGGTGCGTTCGGCGAAGAACTCGTGCGAGATCAGCACGCGGTCGCTCTCCTTGGCCGCCCGCGCTTCCGCGACCAGGTCGTGCCAGTGTGACATGGGCGGAATCGCGGCTTTCCCCGCTCCGGTGCCCCACCCTCGCCTGCGTTTCGCGATGGCGAACGAGGCGAGGGAATGGTTGTGCGACTTTCCGGGATAGATCACGGAAAACTCGGTGAGCTCCTTGCGCAGCTTCGCTGCGGCGAACTGGATGGCGGTCGTCCCGCTCTTCGGCATCCCGACGTGGAGCAGGGTTCCGCCAACGGGGATAGCCGACGCCGGATCGGTAGTTTCTGGAGCACTCATCGCAAATCATCCTAGTCGAAGGTGGATTTGTTGCGCACTGATCCGCCCCGGACGTCATCCCCCAGGGAAGCGCATTATTCCGCCATTTGCCGCTAGGGAAAAAGGAGATTAGGGGAGTGGCTGCGCTGTGCTTCGCCAGTGACCGGCACGCGCGATGAGGTAGGTTACTTGCCAGATTCTGACCTAGGAAAGCGGGACATCGATGACGCAGTCGCAACTGGTGGTGGACGCCGCGGGCGTCGACCTCATCGAGGGCGTGCTCGCGGGGTTCGTCGCGCCTCGTGACCTCACACTCCACGGTGCCCCCGCCGCCGGTGCCGTCGAGGTCCGCGATGAGGAGAACACCCCGATTGCGTGCCTGTACCTCGCATCGGGCGGCGTCGCTGGCGTTGAGCCGCGACGTGAGCTAGCGACGATGCACGGCCCCGCCGGCGCGCTGTCCGCCCGGCCCTGCGCCGAGGACCTGCGGGCACTCATCGCCGCGGGCGGCCCCGTGATTGCGCTCGAAGGATTTCCCACGAGCAAGCAGCTGGACGAACACTCCGACAAGGACGCGCTCTGGTGCGTGACCGTCCCGCGCTCACCACATAGGCACGACCACTCGGCGAACGTCGCCCGCGCCGTCCACACCCTGCTCGCGAACGGCGAGATCGCTGGCCGACTCGTCGCCATTCCCGCCTTCGACGCGGCCGGGCCACTCACTGTCACGGACGGATCCCCGGCGTTGCCCACCCTGCTGCACAGGCTCGGTGCCGATCGCGTCGTTCTCGTCGGAGACGCGTTCACCGCCGCGGTGGGGGAATTGGCGCCGTCGGCGATCCTGGACGAGTTCTCCCGTACTCGATCATCGGCCGCCCAATCCGGGGCGGTCGTGCTGTTCACGGGCCTATCCGGTTCGGGGAAATCGACAGTCGCCAAGGCTCTCGGCGCCGCACTCGACGAAGCCGGCCGCAAAACTGTTGTCATCGACGGTGATGAAGCCCGGCAAATGCTGTCGGCGGGACTCGGATTCGATCGCGAATCGCGGAACCTCAACGTCGAGCGGATCGGCTACGTCGCTGCGACGGCCGCATCGCTGGGCGCAGTGGCGATCATGGCCCCCATCGCCCCCTTCGAGTCCTCTCGCGCTGCAGTACGAGCCCGCGCACTGCGTGCGGGCGCCTTCGTGCTCGTCCATATCTCCACCCCGCTGGCCGAATGCGAACGACGAGATCGCAAGGGACTGTATGCCAAGGCAAGGGCTGGCGAGATCCCGGACTTCACCGGAATCTCGTCCCCTTACGAGCCGCCGACGGATGCCGATATCGTCATCGACACCTCCGAAATCAGCGTTGACGACGCCGTCGCGCAGGTCTGGGAGATCCTGTCTAGTAAAGTCCAGTTGGGGCCTTACCGTCCCGCCATCGCTCAGTCGTAGCACGCGCCGCAGAATCGGTCACCGCCGTTCCGTGGGACGCGTTCATGACGAGCACCGAGCGCCCGCCTGACCCGGGCGGAGCCCGAGGGGAGAAGCAATGCAGATCACCGCACGAGTCGACTACAGCGTCCGCGCGCTCGCGGAGCTCGCTGCGCAGCACGACCTGACGTGGACCGGTCCGCAGATCGCTGAAGCTCAGGACATTCCCGTGAAGTTTCTCGAATCGATCATGCGGGATCTCAAGCGCGCCGGAATGGTGGTCGCGCACCGCGGACGCTTCGGCGGCTACTCCCTCGCCCGGTCGGCCGAGCAGATCACCATCGCCGACATCGTACGGGCCGTCGACGGCCCGCTCGCTGCGGTACGCGGAATGCCGCCCGAGGACGCCAAGTACCAGGGCGTCGTCGAACCCCTCACATCCGTCTGGGTAGCGGTGCGAGCGTCGATGCGTAACGTGCTGGAGCGCGTCACCATCGCCGACGTCATCCGTGGCCGGCTGCCCGATGAGGTCACCGGTCTGCTGTCGAACGACGCCTGGAAGCGGCGCGATTGAGTGGGTCACGTCCGGGCTCGCAGCTCACGGCGTTGCTTGCGGCTCTCGGAGCGGGTCGCCACCGGCTCTCGGTGTGGCCGGCAGCGATAAATCCGCGCCGTGCCGCGCCCACCGCCTTTGCCAGGGCGAGGTCGGCTGGCCACGACGAACGCACTGCGGCCCGCATTGCGACGGCGATCGATGCGCTGGGCGCGCAGGAGCGTGCGGAAGTCATGCATCCTCTCACGCCCGCTGACGATGGAATCCTGCGCATCGCCGCTTCGGTGGTACGGCAATCGGACGAGACCAGTTGCGTGGCCACGTGCCTGGCGCTCATCGCGGCGGCGGGTGACGTGGCCACGGCACTGTGGCTGTCCACCGGTGCCGACGAGGCGGCAGTGATCGACCGCTACGACCTCGCCGCCCCCTTGGCAGGGGCCGACGCCGCGGTCCCGGCGGTGCGCCTGCGCGCGCTCGAACAGAGCCTCAAGCACAGCGCAGTGCATCGCGGCCGGTTGCGTACCTGGCCCAGACCGTTCGGCACCCCGCCGTGGGGTGCCGCCCGAGTGGCGCATTTCGGCCGAACTCGATACGGGCACCGGCTCGTCAACGACCTTGATACGGACAGGGCTGCCCTCGCACTGGCGGGCGCTCTATCATCGATCCGGCGGGGATTTCCCGTGATTCTCTACACGGGCGGCGACTCCACCGCGGGATACCGGAACGCAATGCCGAGGCACGCCGTGCTCCTGTATCGCTCCGAGGGTGCGCAAACGCAGGAACTGCGGATCTTCGAGCCTGGGCAAGGGCGCGTGCACGAGGTTTCGAAGACCAGCCTCATACGACCTGGTGCCGTGAGCGCCGCATACGGCGGTTGGCCGCATCTCACCTGGATCGTCGCGCCGAGGCCGCCCGGCTAGCCGCGATACGCGCGCCCACAGTGCGCGCGGTTTGCGGTGCGGATGTGGCGCCAGCACGTCATTCCGCGCCTGCGAACGGCTCATCGGATACCGTTATTGCGATCAAGGAGGCACTTGAAGCGATGCGCGCAACCGAACTAGCCAGATTCATCGATCACACGGACCTGCGCCCCGAGGCGACGGTGGCCGATGCGGCCGATGCCGTCACGCTGGCCCGTGAGCTCGGGACATGGGGCGTATGCGTCGCGCCGTCGCGGCTCGAGCGAGCCATCGAACCCGGGGCGACGCTTCGCTACATCACCGTGTGCGGCTATCCCACCGGCGCGCACCTGGCCCAGGTGAAGGCGTTCGAGGCCGTGCGGTCATACCGTGATGGTGCCCACGAGATCGACCTCGTGATGAACCTCGGCGCAGCCAAGGCGGGGGAGTGGGGGCGCGTGAGCGACGGAATCGAGATCGTCCGCCTCGCTCTCGCGGAGGCGGCGGCGGAGGACGGCCAGGATACCCCTCTGCTCAAGGTGATCGTCGAATCGGCGTTGCTGAGCAAGGACGAGATCGTGCGCTCGTGCTGGGCCGCCGTCGAGGCGGGAGCCGACTTAGTCGAGACATCGACCGGGACTCATCCCGCAGGCGGCGCGAGCGTGGAAGCCGTCCAGATCATGGCCGGCGCGGTTGGCGGGGATATCGGCATCAAGGCCTCGGGCGGCATCAAGGACTATGCCTTCGCGATGGCCCTCATCGATGCGGGCGCCACTCGGCTCGGAACGTCGTCTACCCGTGCCGTACTCGGCGGCGCTCCGAACTGAGCGCGCGCCGGTAGGCCGCCAGGTAGAGCGGCCACTGCTCACCGAAGGCGGGCAGCAGGGGCAGCCCGGGGACCTCGTCCAGGCCAGCCCACCTCAGCTCGATGCTCTCGCTGTCGCGTGCGATGGGACTATCCAGCCCATCGCCGACCAGCCGTGCCACGATCGTCGTGTAACTCCACGTCCCGTGGTCGAGTTTGAGGCTGGCGATGGGTTCGATGTCCGAGGGACAGATCCCGGCCTCCTCCCCGGCCTCGCGAAGCGCGCCGGTGAGCGGGGACTCGCCGACGTCTATCGCACCGCCGGGAATGCCCCAGGTGCCGCCATGATGAGACCAGAGAGCGCGGTGCTGCAGCAGGACGCGCGGTCCCGCGTCATCGTCGCGGAAAACGAGCAGTCCGGCGGCCCCCAGTAGCCCCCAGTGCTCGCGTCCGCACGAGCACGCGACCCAACCATCGCCTGGCCTGCGGGCGGGGCGCGAATCGGGCATCTAGCGCGTGTCTCCTTACTCGGGTGCCAATTGCACGCCAGGCTGGCGGCAGCCTCGTCGTCAGTCGACGATCTCGCAGATCACTGAGCCGGAGGTCACCTGATCGCCGACGCTGGCGATGAGACCGGAGATGGTGCCCGATCGGTGCGCGGTGAGCGGCTGCTCCATCTTCATCGCCTCCAGGACGACCACAAGGTCGCCCTCCTCGACTCGAGTGCCCTCAGCGGCCTCTATCTTCACGATCGTGCCTTGCATGGGGGACGAGAGCGAGTTGGAACTGGCCGTAGTCTTGACGGGCGATCGACGCGACGAGGCTGGCTTGCGGGGGCCGGACTGCCGCTTCGACGAGCCGCCGCCGAGCCCGAGCCCGGCCGGGATGACCACTTCGAGGCGCTTGCCGCCCACCTCGACGACGACGCGCTCGGTCGCCCCCGCATCCGCGGTGTCCTCGTCCTTGGGCTCGACCGGGGTCGGCGTGAGTCCCGAAAGGGTGTCCATGAACTCGCTCTCGATCCACGAGGTGTAGATCGAGAACGGATCATCGCCGTCGGGGGCGAAGGCTGGTGAGTCGAGTACGGCGCGGTGGAATGGCGTCACCGTCGGGATGCCGCCGACCTCGAGTTCGGCGAGTGCGCGGCGTGCCCGAGCGATCGCCTGGCGCCGATCGGCGCCGGTCACGATGACCTTGGCGAGCATGGAGTCGAAGGAACCGGAGATCGTGTCGCCTGAGCGCACGCCGGAGTCGATGCGCACGCCGGGGCCGGACGGGAACCGCAGGTCCGTGATCGTGCCGGGCGTCGGGATGAAGCCGAGCGCGGGATCCTCACCGTTGATGCGGAATTCGATCGAGTGACCCCTGGTTTCGACGGAGTCGTAACCGAGCGGTTCCCCGGCGGCGATGCGCAGTTGCTCGCGAACCAGGTCGATGCCGGAGATCTCCTCGGTGACGGGGTGCTCGACCTGCAGCCGGGTGTTGACCTCGAGGAACGACACGGTGCCGTCCGCCCCGATGAGGAACTCGCAGGTGCCCGCGCCGACGTACTTGGCCTCCCGCAGGATCGCGATCGAGGCGCGCACCAGTTCGGCCCGCTGCGCCTCGGTCACGAACGGCGCCGGGGCCTCCTCGACGAGCTTCTGGTGGCGGCGCTGCAGCGAGCAGTCGCGGGTGGACACCACGACGACCGTGCCGTAGGCATCGGCGAGGCACTGGGTCTCGACGTGGCGTGGCTTGTCGAGGTAGCGCTCGACGAAGCACTCGCCGCGCCCGAACGCGGCGGTCGCCTCGCGGACGGCGGACTCGTACAACTCATCGATCTCATCGGTGGCGCGCACCACCTTGATGCCGCGCCCGCCACCGCCGAACGCCGCCTTGACCGCAACGGGCAGGCCGAACTGCGCCACGAAGTCATGGAGTTCGGACACGTCGCCGATGGGGTCCGCGGTGCCTGGAGCCAGTGGCGCGCCGGCCCGCTGGGCGATGTGCCGGGCCGACACCTTGTCGCCGAGCGATTCGATCGCGTCGGGCGTGGGGCCCACCCAGGTGATTCCCGCGGCGATGACGGCTCGGGCGAAATCGGCATTCTCGGCCAGGAACCCGTAGCCGGGATGTACGGCATCGGCGCCGCTTCGGCGCGCGATCTCGATCAGCTTGTCGATGCTGAGGTAGGTGTCCTGCGCCCGCTCCCCGCCGAGGGCGTACGCCTCGTCCGCGAGGTTCACGTGGAGGGCGTCCCTGTCGGAGTCGGCGTAGACGGCGACGGACGAGATTGCGGCGTCCTTGCAAGCCCGGATCACGCGAACGGCGATCTCGCCGCGGTTGGCGATGAGGACCTTCGTGATGGGGCGAGGCGGAGCACTCGGAGTCTGCTGCAACAAGGTCACGGCTTAACTTAACGCGCATATCGGACCCGCCGCAGTCAGGCACACGAGACGGGTCCTATTTTTGCCTACAGGCCCAATCGGTCCGGCGGTCGGTTGTAGGTTTCCTACTAATCATCAGGAGGTTCGCAGTTCATGCCACGCGATGCCCACCTCGGCGAGCAATTCGCGCACGAGCGGCAGGCTGATTCCCACCACGTTGTGGAAATCCCCCTCGATCCGCGTGACGTAGGGGCCGCCGAGCCCGTCCACCGTGAAGCCGCCGGCGACGTGCAGCGGCTCACCCGTGGCGACGTACGCGTCTACCTCCGCGTCCGTGAGGTCGGCGAACTCGACGCGTGTTTGCGCGGTTCGCCCGACCTCGGTCTCGCCCGCTACGAGCCAGTGGCCGGTGAGCAGCACGCCCGAACGTCCGCGCATCGACCGCCAGCGCTGGCGAGCGACCTCGGCAGAATGCGGCTTGCCGACGACCTGCCCGTCGATGAGGAGCATGGAATCGCAGGCGATGAGCAGCGGGGACTGGGAAACCGGCACCACTGCGTGTGCCTTGGCCTTGGCGAGTTCGAGGACGATGCGCGCGGGCTCGGCTCGTCCCGTCAGAGAGGCCACGATCGCATCCTCGTCCACCCCGGCCACCTGGACTATGGGATCGACTCCCGCTGAACGCAGGGTTGCGAGGCGGGCCGGGGACGCGGAGGCGAGGACGAGTCGTGTCACGCGACGAGCCTAGTCCAGATTGTCGGGACCTACGGCCCAAGCTGCCGGCTCCCCGAGGGGGCTTAATGGAGGTATTGCGGCGCGACGACGTGACCGATGTCGTCAATCCGCGATACCAGCTTCGGGCGCTCCGGCACGTAACCCCCTCCACGTGCCGGTAGCGCCCGTCGTTCTATCAGGGGTCGATCGGGGACAAATGTCCCAAGTGTCCGATATCGGCGTCGGGCACGATGGTGGAAGACCGCGGACGAGCGGACTGTGAAGGCGAAAGGCGACACGATGGCCATCACCACCGCCGCGGCGGTCAGTAACGACGACAGCGAACTCATCGATCCCGATTTCGTGGACGAGGCCGCCGTCGTTCCGCCGCGCCTGCGCGGCATCAGGCACACCAATGGCTACCTGTTCGGCACGATGCTCGTATCGGCGCTGCTGTCGCTCGTGGCGGCGTTCGTGCTGTCCTACGATGCAGTGGTCCTGGCCGCCAACCCGGCGGCGGAGCTCTCGTGCAACATCAACTCGGTCCTCAGTTGCGGGCAGGTGGCGCTGTCGTGGCAGGCGGAACTGTTCGGTTTCCCCAACTCATTCCTAGGGCTGGCGTGTGAGCCCGTGGTGATCACGATCGCGGTTGCCTCCCTGGCGGGCACGCGGTTTCCGCGCTGGTTCATGGCCGCCGCGCAGTTCATCTACCTGCTTGGGCTGATCTTCGCGTACTGGCTGTTCTTCCAGTCGTCGTTCGTCATCCACGCGCTGTGCCCGTGGTGCCTGATCATCACGTTCGGCACGACCGCCGTGTTCATGACGCTGCTGCACGTGAATCTGCGGGACAACAACTTCTACCTGCCGGCCCGCTGGCACGAGAGGGCGAAGTCGGCGCTGCGGATGAACATCGACCTGCTGGTCACCTTCGTGCTGTGCGCGACCATCGCGTCGATCATCCTGATCCAGTACGGGGACAAGATCTTCACGCTCGGGTGATGCTGCACATCCCGTACGTTTCGCCCGCGCAAGTCCCGTACTGCCCGCGCCCGTCCCGTACTGCCCGCGCAAGTCCCGCACGCGACACCGGTTGTGGTTGTGCGACACCCGATATGACAGGTGTCCGGCAGCCATAACCGGTGTTGGCGCATGGCCACAACCGGTGTTGGCGCGTGGCCGATGCGTCTACCAGTTCTGCATGGCGCGCAGCGACCAGCGCCACTCGTCGTGCCCGCGCCCGCCCTGGCGGCCGAGCGGGCTCATGCGCAGTCCGCGCCCAGGGTCGCGCCAGCGCTCTCGAGCGCGCGTGAGCGGATCGTCCTCCTCAGCGGGAACCGCAGCGGCGAGCCCGGCGATCAGCGCCACGATTTCCACGTCCGTGGGTTCGCCGCGGACGATGCGCAAGCCATTGAATGCCGGTTCACTCATCGTCGTCGTCCTCGTCCGCGTAACTCTCGTGGATGCACGCCCAGTGGCTCACGGTGACGCCGCGGGCCTCGAGCCGCGCGGACAGCGCGTGGGCGAACTCGTCCAAGTCATCCATCGCCTGGGCGATGGCGGCGCGTACGCCGGAGGTATCCGGGGCCGGATCGAACGTCAGCTCGAGGGTGATCGAATCGTGCGAGTCCTCGTCGCCCTCGGTGTCCTCGTCGTCCTCGTCCGCGAAGCCGGTGTGCGAGCACACCATCCCGAGCGTCTCCTCGAACGCCGTGTCGAACGCCGTGTTGGCGCGCTCCACGGCGCTCTCGGCAGCCTCGACGCGAGGGTCGTCGTCGGCCGTCGCCGCGTCAAATTCCGAGCGGACCCCGACCGCGGTTTCCACGTAGCGGTGCAATTCGGCGCTCAGTTCGTCCACGCGCCGATGCAACTCGGTCGCGTCCACGACCTGTGGTGAATCCGCGGGCGAATCATCGGGCGAGTTCCCTGCTGCCGAGGAGTTCGGATCGAAATCGGTCATAGGGGAATGTTCCCATGTTTCTTCGGCGGTAGCGTGCCGCGCTTGGTGCGCAGTGCGCGCAGCGCCCGGGTGATCTCGCCGCGGGTCGCGGCTGGCTCGATCACGCCGTCCACGTAGCCGCGGGCCGCCGCATCCCACGGCCCGACGATCTCGTCCTCGTACTCCTGGACCAGCCGCGCGCGCTCGGCCTCCACGTCGCCGCCGTTCGCAGCGACCTCCTGCAGAGACCGGCGCTGCAGGATGTTGACCGCGCCCGCGGCGCCCATCACGGCGATCTGCGCGGTCGGCCAGGCGAGGTTGATGTCAGCGCCGAGCTGCTTGGAGCCCATGACGATGTAGGCGCCGCCGTACGCCTTGCGGGTGATGACGGTGACGAGCGGCACGGTTGCCTCGGCATACGCGTAGATCAGCTTCGCTCCGCGCCGGATGATGCCGTTCCACTCCTGATCGGTGCCGGGCAGGAAGCCGGGCACGTCCACGAGCGTGATGATCGGGATATTGAACGCATCACAGGTGCGGACGAACCTGGCGGCCTTCTCGGCGGCGTTGATGTCCAGCGTGCCGGCCATCTGCATCGGCTGGTTGGCGACGATGCCGATCGCGTGCCCCTCGACGCGCCCATAGCCGATGACGACGTTCGGCGCGAAGAGCGGCTGGATCTCCAGGAACTCACCGTCGTCGACGACCGTGGAGATCAGCTTGTGCATGTCGTAGGGGCGCGAAACGGAATCCGGGACGAGCGAGTTGAGCGCCTCGTCCTCCTCGCTGAGGGTCAGGTCCGCCTCGATGGGGAAGACCGGCGGGTCGGCGAGGTTGTTCTGCGGCAGGAAGCCCAGCAGGTGGCGGACGTACTCGAACGCGTCATCCTCGTCGGAGGCGAGGTAGTGCGCCACGCCGGAGCGCTCGTTGTGGGTCTGCGCGCCGCCCAGTTCCTCGAAGCCGACGTCCTCGCCGGTCACGGCACGGATCACGTCGGGGCCGGTGATGAACATGTTCGAGGTGCCATCGGCCATGACGATCACGTCGGTGAGCGCAGGTGAATATACAGCTCCGCCCGCGGACGGGCCGAGGATCAGCGAGATCTGCGGGATGACGCCGGAGGCGGCGACGTTGCGGCGGAAGATCTCCGCGAACTGCGTGAGCGCGGCAACGCCCTCCTGAATGCGTGCACCGCCGCCGTCGGAGATGCCGATCAGCGGGACGCCGGTGCGCAGGGCCAGGTCCATGACCTTCGTGATCTTCTGCCCGTGCACCTCGCCGAGCGAGCCGCCGAAGACGGTGAAGTCCTGCGAGTACACGCACACCTGGCGCCCGTCGATCGTGCCGTAGCCAACCACGACGCCATCGCCGGCGACCTTCTTGGCGGCCATACCGAATCGTGTGGCGCGGTGGCTCGCGAATGCGTCGAGCTCCACGAATGAGTCCTCGTCGAGCAGCTGATCGATGCGTTCGCGCGCGCTCTTCTTGCCGCGGCCGTGCTGCTTGGCCTGGGCGTTCTGTTCCGGATTCGTGATCGCGTCGGCGGTTCGCCGGTGCAGTTCTTCGAGCCGGGAGGCGGTCGTCACCTCGGGCGTGGCGGGATTGGGCGCGTTCGTGGCTGCTGAGTCGGTCACAAGTAGAGCCTAGACCGTTGCCCTCCCCGCGGGCATGTGCGGATCGGCAATGGCACGCGATTCGTCATTGGCGAATCCCACAACACGGCCCGGAAGACGAGATGCCCCCATCGCTCAGGTGCAGTGTGCGGTGACGATGGTGCTGGCCAGGGCGTCCGTGAGGTCGGTCAGCCCGGGCTGTGTCAGGCCGAGCGATGAGGGTACGGCGACCTCTACGGCTGGGGTACGGCCATACGTGGTGAAGCGCCAGCCGGTCGTGGTCTCCTGCGCGATCCAGTCCACGGTGACGTCCCCGTACGTGATTGAGACGCAGTCCGCGCTGGGCCCCGGCTGCTCGACGCCGCATCGCAGGGCGATCGCCGCCCCGGCATCGCCCCAGGCCGTCGTCGCCTGGGCCGTGGTCTGGCGCTGCGGGTGCCCGTCCATGGTCTGCGGGGTGCGGGCGAGGACGAGCCCGCAGGCCGCATCGTCCGCGTGCGCCGCGGGCTCCACTGCGATCGTGGGGGCGCAACCGGCAACGGCGGTGAGGCAGCCGATCACGGCCGCCCACATGGCGAACTTCTTCACCCTGCCAGCCTAGTGTCCCGAGCCTGAGGACCGGACGCCGATACGCTGGAGCGGTGCGTGAAACCGTGGGAGACCTGACCGAGTCCCAGATCCTCGACCTGATACTGCCGATCCTGCGCCGGAGCGACTCGCCGGATGTCGAGCTTGGCCCGGGGGACGATTCGGCGGTAGTACGGGCGCCCCACGGCACCTTCACCGTCTCCACGGATGTGCTGGTGGAGGGCCGCCACTTCCGGAACGAATGGTCGACCGGATACGACGTGGGATGGCGCGCGGCAATGCAGAATTTAGCCGACGCGGCCGCCATGGGCGCTCGTCCCACGGCATTGGTCGTGGCGCTCGTCCTGCCCGCCACCACGACGCTGGCCTGGCTCGCCGACTTCGCCCGCGGGGTCGCCGGTGCCTGCGAACGGCACGGCGCGAGCGTGATCGGCGGCGATATCTCATCCGGTGACTCGATCGTCGTCGCCGTGACCGTGCTCGGCGACAACGACGGACGCCCGGCGGTGACCCGTTCGGGTGCACGCGCGGGCGATGTGATCGCCGTCGCGGGCAGGCTCGGCTGGTCGGCGGCGGGGTTGGCGGTTTGTGGACGAGTGCTCCAGGTCGCCAATGAGAACGGCCCCGTTCCGGCGCAGGTCAGGGCGGTCGTCGATGCGTACCTGCGGCCGGAACCGGCGATTGCCGAGGGCGTGTCCGCCAGCACGGCGCACGCCATGCTGGATGTTTCGGATGGCCTGGTGCTCGATGCCCAGCGGATGGCCGAGGCCAGTGGCGTGAGCGTGGACCTGGCGGATCCGCTTGCGGCCAGCGCCTACGATGCCGCGATCCTGCGGGAGGTCGCGGCCTGGTGGGGCGTGCCGGAAGGCGATCAGCCCGGCCTTGTGAGCGAGTGGATCCTCAGTGGGGGCGAGGACCACGCCATGGTCGCCGCTTTCGCGCCCGACGAGGTGGCCGAAGGATTCCGGCCGGTGGGCGTCGTCGTGGAGTCGCTAGCCGGTTCGGCGGGGGATGTCCTGGTTCAGGGACGCCGCTGGGAGCGCGACTCTGGCTGGCAGCACTTCGCGCACTGACGAGTGCCGCGAAAGCTTGGCGAGGTTGCCTGCACGTCGGCGCGTAGGGACGAGCCCTGCCGTGCCGGGGCGGCCGCTATCCGCGACGGCGGTAGCGAACCTCGACGGCCCCTGCGCCGTCGGCGTTGGAGTGCCGCTCCACGCCATCGTCGAGGAAACCGTGCCGACGATAGAACTGCAGGGCGCGCGCGTTGTCGGCGATCACCCACAACGTGAGGTCCGCGCCATCGGGAACCTCCTCGAAGACCGTCTTCATCAGACCCCGGGCGATCCCTTTACCCCACGCGTCGGGGACGAGGTAGATCGCGTAGAGTTCCTGGGTCGTGCGGGTCACGTCCGCGTCCTGGGACGGGCCGAGCGAGGCGAAGCCCACGATCCCGAGGTCGCGGGCAGTCGCGACCCAGGTGTGGATTTCGGTGCTCTCGATGTCCTGCGCCCATTTCTCGGCGCGGCTGACGACGTCCAGGTCGGCAAGAATTGGGGCTGGGAGCACTCCGGCGTAGGTTTCGCGCCACGCGTCCACTTGCACGCGGGCGATGTCACCGGCATCCGCCGGCTTCGCGCGCCGAATGTCGACCTCTTCGAATCTGCCCTCCATAGGGTTTAGCGTGCCACGAGTTCGCCGGTCAGCCAACACGTGCCGCGTTTGTCATTCCGATCGCCGCGCTGCCCCGCACGCCACGGCCCGCCTTCGGTGTTGCGGCGGTTCACCCGAGTTAGCGCGTGTTTGTGGTCGTTGGTGCCGGATGCGGCCGACCGTCAATGGTCATATCGCCACACCGAGCGTGTTCACCGACACCTGGTCGGGGTTGCGAGCGAGGGGAGCGATCCGAGCGAGGAGACGGCGCTGGGCGCGAAAAAGCCGGGGATCCCGACGAGCGGTCGGGATCCCCGGCTACGCGCTTTCGGCGAGAAACTACGCCGAGATCGCTACAGTTCTCACGCGGGACGCGTGACCTTGCCTGCCTTGAGGCAGGAGGTGCATGCGTTCACTCGCTTGGGCGTTCCGCCCACGACGGCACGCACACGCTGAATGTTCGGGTTCCACCGGCGCTTCGTGCGCACGTGGGAGTGCGAGACGCTGTACCCGAAGCTGGGGCTCTTGCCGCAGACGTCGCAGTTGGCAGCCACGTTTACTCCTGATCATCTGTGCGCAGGCGCTTGGAACACCTGCGGAATAGGGTCTGATTGATACTGGCCGCGCTCACCGCGATCAGCGATCGCCGGGACTTGCATCCGGGCAACCACAACAGGATACGGCACATCGCCGCGAAACTCAAAGTCCGGCGATGCACGTCACGGCGCCGGACATATCCACCGTACCGCGTGGTCCGCCGCGGCACCGGGTGGATCCCACTAGAGTGGTGGGCACGGTTCGAAGCCGCCCGGAGGGTCCGCTCAATAGTTCGGTGGGCTCACGCCATCGTTATTGGGTTCCCGGGTGCGGGCGCGGGAACGGCAGGCAAGGAAATGGAGGTGCGGTTGTGCTCACTGGCGTCACGGCCGCGCACGTCCGCCGCTGGGCGAGTGAATCCGTCGCCGCTGTGGCGCGCTACCGAGAGCCGCTCAACCGCGCCAACGTATTTCCCGTTCCCGATAGCGACACGGGGACGAACCTGCTCCTCACGCTCACGCAGGGTGCTGCGAGCATCGGCCGTCATGATGACGTGAGCCTTGCGCTGAGCGAGTTCGCCGGGGGCGCCCTCGTGGGCGCACGAGGCAATTCCGGCACGATCCTCGCGGAGTACCTTCAAGGCCTGGCGAATGCCGCCGCAGAGTTCGCGGGTGCCGAAGCCGGTAGCGTCCTCGATGGCGTCCAGCTTGCTGCCGCTTTCGACCGCGGGGCCAGCGCTGCGTTCCGGGCCGTGGCAGAGCCCGCTCCCGGCACGATCCTGACCGCAGCGCGCAGCGCCGCCGATGCCGCTGTGACGGCCGTCGCCGCCGCTCCTGACCTCGATACGCGCTCGGTCACGCTGGCGGCGCTGGCCGCGGCGCGCGCCGCGGTCTCGCACGGACCCGAGGAACTCGACGTGCTCCGCCGGGCCGGGGTCGTGGATTCGGGTGCCGTGGGGCTCGTTCTCGTGCTTTCCGCGCTCGCGGGTGCGCTCTCCCCAGGGCTTTCGGGGGAGGACGATTCCTCCGCCGCTCATGGGAGCCCGTCGCCTGACGATGCCGCTCGCAATCTTGCGCACGCGCCGGGCGCCGGCCCTGCGGTCGGTTGGCCCGCGGCGGACGAGGCGGCGAAAGGCGTGGACGATCAGGTAGCCGCGGCGGACGAATGGCTCGCGACCGCCGTCACGCCGTTCGAGGCTCACCCGTGGCGCGATGAAACTGCGGCGCTCGACCCGGAGCACCCCTTCGAGTTCATGTGCCTGGCGTATCCCGAGGCCGACGCGGGTGACGGCAGCCTCGATCCCGTGGCTGAACTTCGCAGCCGCCTCGCGGACACTGGTGTGTCGCTCGTAGTGATCGGCGATGCGCTCGAATCCGGTCATGCACCGGCGCGCGTGCACATTCATACCCCCGACCCCGCGGCGGTGATCGCCGCCGCCGATGGCTGGCGACTTCGGCAAGTCGTGGTTCATGAGCTCAGCCGCGGCTTCGGGCACCGGCACGGAGCCGGGCCGAAGGTCAACGGCGACGGCCAATGGTCGTGGATCGGCGTTACGCGCGCACCCGGACTGCTGGCGGAGATCGCCCGTGCCGGCGGTATCGCGCTGTTCAGTCAGGACGGAACGGTCGAGGTGAACGAGTTCGCACGGGCACTCACCGACGCCGGCTGCGATTCGGTGCTCGTCCTCAGTGGAATCGGCGAGCATGCGCCACGTCCTCAGGAATCCGAAGCGTCGCCCGGTGAGTTCGCGACGAACCTGGCGCGGGCCGCCAAGGCGACCGGCAAGACCGCACGCATCGTGGCTGGTGACGCAGTCGCGAACGAGGCTCAGCTCGCCGCCGCCCTCGGCCACCTTCCGATGCTCGTCACGGAGTCGTTTACGCGAGCCGAGTCCGGACTGGACGCGGCGTGGCGCGCGCTGCTTCCGATTCCGGCGAGCGGCGCGTCCGCCGCGACCGCGGGTCGGGCCGGCGGGGACGGCCACGATCTGACCGCCACGCTGACCAAGGCGCTACAACCCGATGACCTCTTGGTCGTGGTCGCGGATGACTCGTGGCCGCGGGAGGCGCGAGCGGCACTGTCGGACGCCGTCCGGGCGGCCGATTGCGAACTCGTCCTCGTCGCCAGCGGTCGTACGGGCAACGGCTACGCGGCGGCCATCGAAAGGCTGTAGCGCGGTGAATTCGTCACTGGTGCCCTACCTGGACCTGCCGGTTGCCAAGGTGGTACGACCGCCCGATCCGACCTCGGACGCGGAGAAGCAACGTGCTGGACTGATCGCACAGACCATCAAGGCGCTGCCGGCCATGGGCATCGATACGGTTCGCGATCTCGTCTACTACTTTCCGCGCAACTACCTGGATTCGGCCACGCTTACATCCTTCTTAGAACTCACTCAATCGGACGAGGATGTCACGCTGATCGCGCGAGTGCTGACGCTCACGCAGCGCCGCACGTACAACGGCGACAAGATCCTCACGAACGTCGAGATCGGTGACGCACAGGGTGGACGCCTCTCGGCGACCTTCTTCGCTAAATCACAGGCCGGAGCACGTTACCTCGAACGCATGCTCCGCCCGGGCACGCAGGCGATCTTCTCGGGAAAGATCCGCGAATACCGCGGTCGTGAGCAACTGAGCAACCCGGACTACGAACTGCTCGACGTCGGCACCGACTACGGGCAGGAGTCGATCGCCCGCGCGGGGGACCTCCTCGCCGTCTACCGGGGGCGGGGAAAGGCCTCCAGCCGGGGCATCCGGACGGTTCTGCGTGAGGTTCTGACCGAACTTCCGGATGTGGACGAATTCGATCCCATAGACCCGGCCATCAGGGCCGAGCGCAAACTGCTCGGCCTCACCGACGCTCTGCGGGCGATTCACCGGCCCGCTTCGGCCGCGGACTATGCCAGTGCTCGCGGCAGGTTCAGGTACGAGGAGGCACTCGTCCTGCAGACCGAGCTCGCCCGGCGCCGCGCCGCAGCCAGGTCGCATGCGGGTAGGGCCAGGCCAGGTCGCGGCGACGGGATCCTGGCCGAGTTCGATTCGCGACTGCCCTTCGCGCTGACTGGATCGCAGGTCGCGGTCGGGGAAACTCTCGCCGAGGAAATCGCATCCGACACCCCTATGCTGCGCCTGCTGCAGGGCGATGTCGGGGCGGGCAAGACGGTCGTTGCGTTGCGGGCCATGCTCCAGGTCGTCGATGCCGGAGGTCAGGCCGCGCTCCTCGCGCCCACCGAGGTGCTGGCGGCGCAGCACGCCCGATCGATCACGGAAATGCTCGGCGACCTGGGGGAGGGCGGCACGCTGAGCGCGGCGCCGAACGCCACCAAGGTCACGCTCCTGACTGGGTCGCTCGGGGCTGCCGCACGGAAACAGGCGCTCCTGGATGCTGCGAGCGGCATGGCCGGCATCGTCGTCGGCACCCATGCGTTGCTGTCCGATATCGTCCAGTTCGCAGACCTGGGACTCGTGGTCGTGGACGAACAGCACCGATTCGGCGTTGAGCAACGCGATGTGCTGCGCGGTCGCGCCAAGGTCATGCCGCACACCCTCGTGATGACCGCTACTCCCATCCCGCGCACGGTGGCGATGACCGTATTCGGTGACCTGGAGGTGTCCACCCTGACCGATACTCCCGCTCGCCTGCACGCGCGCAGCACGCATGTTGTGCCGGAGGCCAACGAACGCTGGTTCGCGCGAGTCTGGGAGCGACTGGGGGACGAGGTACGCCGCGGCCACCGCGGCTTCGTCGTGTGCTCCCGCATCAGCGATGAAGCGCAGGAGGACGAGGCCACCGCCGACGTCGAACCGGACGAATCCGGCGGCGCCGAGGGACCGCCACGCCACCTGCACACGACGCTCGAGACGGCGGCCATGCTGAGCGAACAGCCGGCGCTGGCGGGCGCGCGCATCGGTGTCCTGCACGGACGGATGGCGCCGGAGGCGAAGGACGCGGCGATGGCGGCCTTCGCATCCGGCGAGATCGACGTGCTCGTGAGCACGACCGTCATCGAGGTGGGAGTCAACGTGCCGGAGGCGACGATCATGGTCGTCCTCGACGCGGATCGGTTCGGCATCTCGCAGTTGCACCAGTTGCGCGGTCGCGTCGGTCGCGGCGCGGACGCCGGGATTTGCCTGCTCGTATCGCCTGCGGATCCGCTATCCGTCGCGGGGCAGCGGCTGTCAGCTCTCGCGGAGAGCGACGACGGGTTCGAACTGGCGAATATCGACCTGCGCCTGCGGCGGGAGGGAGATGTGCTCGGGGCGGGTCAATCGGGATACTCGTCCTCGCTCAAACTCCTGCGGGTGATCGACGACGCCGATCTCATCGCCCGGGCGCGCGATGACGCCGACCGGATCGTGGCTGTGGACCCGTCGCTCGCCGGTCATCGAATGCTGGCGGGAGCCATAGCCGAGATGCTCGCGGGCCGCGAGGAGTTCATCGAACGGACCTAGGTCGCACGATGCCTCCCAGTCGAGCATCTCCGCCGCTCCAGTGTCGGGCGCTTGCCGTCGCTCCTGTGTCGGGCGCTTGCCGCCGCTTTTTCCTCGGTTCGCGGGCACATATTGCAGTTCACCCCTATGAATTTCATACCCCCGACTGAAATATGTGCCGGTGAACCGAGGGACTTCGACAGATCTCGATGGATGCAGCGGGTAACGGGATCGACCGGCGATGTTTCCGACCGGCGATGTTTCCGACCGGCGGTGTTTCCGACCGGCGATGGATCCGATGGGCAGCGGGATTCGATTGGGTGACTGGCCCGGTTCTGGGTAGCGTGTCGGGGTGAGCAGAATCATTGCGGGCACGCTGGGCGGGCGCATAATCCAGGTTCCCGTCCGGGGTACCCGACCCACGTCGGATCGCGTGCGCGAATCCCTCTTCGCGCGACTCGAGCACTGGGACGTCGTGCGCAATGCTCGGGTAGCTGACCTTTTCGCCGGCTCGGGGGCGCTCGCATTCGAGGCGCTGAGCCGTGGCGCGCAACATGCCGATCTGGTCGATTCGGCACGCGGGGCGATTACGACGATCCGTGCGAACGTCTCTGCCCTGGGACTCGCCGAGCGGACGCAAGTTGTCGCGGTCAAGGCCGAGCGGTTCGCGGCGAACTACGTCGGAGTGGGGTGGGATTTGGTTCTCATCGATCCGCCCTACGATGTCACCGATGTCAGCATCAACGAATTGCTCACGACTGTAACTCCGCACATTCGCCCGGGCGGGATCGTCGTGGTCGAGCGGGATAAACACTCGGCGGAGCCTGCATGGCCAGCACCGATCGTGCTCATCGAATCGAAGGTGTACGGTTCAACCGTGCTGCACTACGCCGAGAACCCGACGGGGACCGGCGCGTAACTGCCGCGTGCCGCTCGGCGGGTCCTGCGTGCCCCTCGCCGCGCGCCGCCCGCCGGTTCGCCCCCACATATTTCAGTTCGCGGTGTGAAATACACCGGGGTGAACTGAAGTATGTGCCCGCGAACCGGGTTTTGGGCCGCGTCGCTCGGCCGGACTGCCGGAGGGCCGCGTCAACGCTCTCCCGGAGGGCCGGAGGGCCGCGTCAGCTACGGGCCCGGTATTCCCCGAGGGTCGCGGCGAGCCCATTGAGCTCGGTTAGGGCCTTGCCCAGCGTCCCCGCGAGTCGTTCGTCGGCAGCGAAGGCGCCGTCCTTCACGAGCGATCCCGCGCCGTGGATCTCCACGTTCGTCTGCGCGCGGACCAGCCCGAGAGCCTCGATGACGGGAGCCATGGCCATCAGGCCGCGCGTGCCACCCGAGACGCCGCCGTAGGCGACGAACGCCACCGGTTTGCGGGACCATTCGACGAACAGGAAATCGAGGGCGTTCTTCAATGCCGGCGAGTACGAGTGGTTGTACTCCGGGGTGACGAAGACGAACGCGTCGGCCGCCTCGACGCGCCGGGACCAGTCGATCGTGTGCTGATGCGTGTACTGGCGCAGGCGCGGATGCTTGGGCTCGTCCATGAACGGCAGGCCGATCTCGCCGAGGTCGGCGAAGTCAACCTCGAACCGGCCGTCCGATTCCGCCTGATCGCGCACCCACTGCGCGATCGGCAGACCGATGCGCCCGGGCCGTACGGAACCTACAACGATCATGAGCTTTGTCATGCGAGTCCTCGTGACTAGTGATTGCGGCAGAGGGGACGGTGAGCGTTCGCGGTCCGGCCCGGATTCGAGCGTACTGCGTTCAACGCGGCGGGTCAGGGCGCTCGATGAGTGATCCCGGTAACAATCCCGCAGGCGAGTTCGCATAGTCGGCAGCCGGTCGCAGCCGGACGGTCCGCCCCGCGAGGGCATCGGCGATCGCGGCGGAGGCCTCGTCCTCGCCGAACGAGCCCTCGGTGGCGGTGAAGTATTCCCTGATGAAATCCAGGATCGGGGCGGCGAGCACTCCCTCGCCGGCGCGCACGGCATCGCTAGCCCATAACGTCCCGAGTAGCAGTGCGGGAGTGCGCTCGAATCCCGGGCGCAGCGAGGGGACGAAGAATGGCACGTCGAGGACTTCGAGACCGCGCCGCTCGTAGAACCGCAGCCTGCGGACGGGATCGCCGAATTCGGGGGAGGACGCGTGGACGTCGGGCCGTTCGACCTCGAGCAATACATAGTCCGCGCCCGCTTCATCGCGCGCGTAGCGGACCGCGCGATCGAGCAGCGCGCCACCGATCCCGCCGCCGCGCAGGCTAGGAGCGATCGCGAGGTAAACGATCATCGCCACTCGTCCGCGCACCTCTACCCCGATCATCGAAGCGACCTCGCCGCCTGGTCCGTGGGTGCCGAATGCGACGAGTTCACCGCTTTCGATGGACGAGGCCACCGGCGCGAATTCGCTCAGTTCGCGCTCGGGAAAACTGGGTGTGAGCACGCCGTCGTAGGCCGACCGGATGTCCTGAGCCGTCTGGATGCGCGTGATGTCCGGAGCGTGGTTCATGCCATCCATTGTCGGTGGTTTTCCGCAACACGGTGCCTGGGTTCAGGAATCCTTCGAAGGCCTGGTCTACGTTAGGAGGCGTGAGCGTCGCAGTATTCCCCGGATCGTTCGATCCGATCACCCTCGGGCACCTCGACATCGTGCGCCGGGGCGCCACCCTGTTCGATTCCGTGATCATCGGGGTCGCGCGGAACGCCGCGAAGAAGGCGCTGCTCGAACTCGATGACCGGCTGCGGCTAGCGCGACTCGCGGTCGCCGATCTGCCGAACGTGACGGTCGAGGCCATCCCCGGCCTGCTAGTCGACTTCTGCCGGGAGCGGGAGGCGAGCACGATCGTCAAGGGCCTGCGATCCGGCTCGGACCTGGACGACGAGGTGCCGATGGCAGCCATGAACCGGCATCTCGGCGGAGTCGAGACCGTCTTCGTCCCCGCGTCCGGCGCACTACTGCACGTCGCGTCGACGCTCGTGCGCGACGTCGCACGCTACGGCGGCGACATCTCGGATTTGGTCACGCCCGAGGTCGCGACAGCGGTCTACGCGGCACTGGGCACACGGCCGTAGGCAATGAGGGGGCGGACGACATGAGCGAGGAGAGGGACGAGATGACATCGGCATTCAGCGACCTGAGCGACCACGTAAGCGACCCCGGCGCGGAGGAATTCGACACCGGCCAGCCGGGCCTGCCGATTCTGCTTGACGCCCTGACCGACCTGATCGAGCGTTCGCGTGCGATGCCGATGTCGGCCTCGGTGCTCGTCAACAAGCACGATGCGCTGAAACTCATCGATGACATCTACGCGGCACTGCCCGGGCAGCTCACGCACGCCGACCGCGTGCTGTCCGACGCCGACGAGGCGCTGGATGCCGCGCACGCGCAGGCGCAGCGCCTGCTTGCGGAGGCGCGCGACGAGGCGGAGATGCTCGTGTCCAAGCACGAGATCACGCGGCAGGCCACGGAACGGGCGGCCGACATCGAGGCGAACGCGCACGAGGTAGCGCGCACACTCAAGCGTGAGGCGAACGACTATTGCGACCGCCGCCTCGCCGACTTCGAGATCGACATGGGCAGGCTGCTCAGCCAGGTCCAGGCCGGCCGCGCGAAACTCGCGGGTCTGCTGGACGAGGAGCAGTAGGCGAGGTAGCGCCGACCGTCAGGAATGTCGTAGGATGGTTAGTCGGCCCGCGCGTAGTTTCGCGTGAGCCATGCCCGGATACCGTCCGTGAATGAGAGGTCAAGCCATTACTTCCCTGGAGCGCTCGCCGTTTGTGCTGAATGTGCACGATCTGGCGCGCCGGCCCGGCGAAATGATGCGCGAGAACCTGGAATTGACGGTCCCGGAATTCTGGGGAACCGCGGTAATCGGGATTCGCCCCCAAGAGGAACTCGATGTTGAACTTCGACTCGAATCCGTCCTTGAGGGCGTGCTCGTCACCGGACAAGCACAGAGCGAGGCGCGCGGCGAATGCGTGCGCTGCCTCGATGAGGTCGTCTACGAGTTGGACGCCAACATCACCGCCCTGTTCGCCTATCCGGAACGGGCCAAGGCTGCCGAGGAGTCGGGAGACGATGATGAGGACGAGGTCTTCGTCATCGATCACGACGACATCGACCTCGAACCCGTGATTCGGGATTCGCTGGTCACTGCACTACCATTTCAACCGTTGTGTGATCGGGACTGCCCGGGCTTGTGCCCTGAATGTGGCATCCGGCTCGCCGACCATCCGGATCACAAGCACGATTCCGTCGATATTCGATGGGCCGGGCTTCAAGAAGCTTTCGGAGCCAACCAGGCCTCCGACGATACGAAAGAGAGCTAGCTGTGGCTGTTCCCAAGCGCAAGATGTCGCGCAGTAACACCCGTGCGCGCCGTTCGCAGTGGAAGGCGACCGCCGTGAGCCTCGCGACTTGCCCGCAGTGCAAGTCCCCGAAGCAGTCCCACGTGGCGTGCCCGACCTGCGGCACCTACAAGGGCCGCCAGTACACCGAGGCGCTCCGCAGCGAGCACGCCTGAGCCTCTTTACGTGTCTGGGCGAACTAAACGAACGGGGCCGGTAGCTCCGTCCGCCGAGGCAATGAGCGGGCTTTACTCCAAGCTCGGGGTCGATATCGACCCCGAGCTTGTGGTGTTGGCGCTGACCCATCGGTCATTCGCTCATGAGGCCGGCGGCATCCCCACGAACGAGCGCCTGGAGTTCCTGGGCGACACTGTGCTGGGGCTCGTGGTGACCGAGGCGCTTTATCGCCGCTTCCCCGACCTGCCCGAGGGCGACCTGGCGCGCATGCGCGCGGCGACCGTGTCGCAGCGCGCTCTAGCGATCGTGGCGCGGGAGATCGGCCTCGGCTCCTACATCCTGCTCGGGCGTGGCGAGGCTGCCTCCGGTGGCGCCGACAAGGATTCGATCCTGTCGGACACCGTCGAGGCCCTGCTCGGTGCGGCCTACCTGTGTCACGGGCTGGAAGTCTCGCGCACGCTCGTTCACTCGCTGGTGGACCCGTTGATCGAGGCCGCTGCCGAACTGGGTGCGGGCCTCGACTGGAAGACCTCCCTGCAGGAACTCTCCGCCGAGCAGTTGGGAGTTCAGCCCGTCTACCGGGTCGAGGGCATCGGCCCAGACCATGCGCGCGAGTTCACGGCGCTCGTGCTGCTCGGCGACGAGATCTATGGGACCGGCGTCGGAACCGCCAAGAAGCACGCGGAACAAGCCGCCGCGCAGGCTGCCTACAAGGAACTCAAGCGACGTATCGCGGGCGAACCCTTCGTTCCTGACGAGCCGCTCACCGCGAAGTCTGCCGGCTCGAAGTCCGGCACCGCGACGACCGGCACCGCGACGACCGGCACCGCGACGACCGGCAAGTAGGCGCGCTTGCCCGAACTTCCCGAAGTCGAATCCGTCCGGATCGGCCTCGCCGGCCACGTCCTCGGCCGGACGATCGAAGGTGTCTGCGTCTATCGGCCGTACTCCATCCGCCATACGCCCGGCGGGGCGGAGGAGTTTCAGGACGAGCTCATGGGTGCGACCTTCGCGGAGGTCGCACGCCGCGGGAAGTTCCTCTGGTTCATCCTTGACGCACCCGAAGGCACCGGACGCGCCCTCGCGCTCGTCGTTCATCTCGGGATGAGCGGACAACTGCGCGTCCATTCCGATACCGAGAGCGGACCAGGCAGCCACACCCGCGTTCGGCTCACGCTTGGCGGAGCCTCGCCGATGATCCTCGACTTCGTGGATCAGCGGACGTTCGGGTACATGACCGTCGATGAACTCGTCCTCACCACCGACGGCGGCCCCGGCGGCGTCGGTACGCAACTGCCCGCGCTGCCCGCCCGCGCGGCGCATATCGCGCGCGACCTGACAGACCCGCTCCTCGACTTGGCGGCCACGGCCGAGCGCATGAAGTCTCGGCGGTCTCCGGTCAAGGCCGTGCTGCTGGATCAGGGGATGGCGGCGGGGGTGGGGAACATCTATGCGGACGAGGCGCTCTGGCGCGCCCGCATCAACGGCGGCACCCGCGCCGACCGCATCGCCCTACCCAGGCTGATCGCCCTGCTCGAGGCCGGTCGTGAGGTGATGACCGAGGCGCTGGCGCAGGGGGGCACCAGTTTCGACGCGCTGTACGTCAACGTCAATGGCGAGTCGGGCTACTTCTCGCGCTCGCTCAACGTCTACGGACGAGCGGGGGATCCGTGCCCGAGATGCGGCGAGCCCATTCGCCGAGAGGCGTTTGCGAACCGCTCCTCACACTTTTGCCCCCGCTGCCAGCGGCGAAAGTGAGTTCCGCGACGATGGTGGCTAGTCCGGCACGTCTCCGGTGATTGCGGCCACCGCGCCAATCTCGATGAGCGCGCCGGCAACGCCCAGCCCCGATACCCGCGCGCTAGTCACCAGGGCGGGCTCAGCTGATGCGAGGCTCCCCGCGATCGCCCCGTAGGCCACCCCGAGATCTACGCCATCAACGAAGAGGACGGTCCACTGAATGACATCATCGGTGGTCGCGCCAACCGCTCCCAGGGCCGTGACCGCATTCGCGAGAGCGCGGGTCGCCTGAGTTGCGACGTCGCCTGCACCGACCAGCGTGCCATCGGCATCGACCGCGTTTTGTCCGCCGACGTAGATGGTCGTGGCACCCGGAGGAACCACCGCTACGTGACTGAATGCCGGGCTAGATACGAGCCCGGCTGGGCGGAGGCGGCGAATGGAACTCATGCTTCTTTATACCAAGCGCCGCCGATATCCGGCATGCGGTGGGAAGCCGCAGCGCGCACTTAGCCGCTCGGCGGCGGAGCAGGTTCGTCGGGCTCGTGCCCAGGGGTACTCCTGGCAGGCGATCGCTGGCGCGCTCGAAATCAGCAAGCAGGCCGTGCACAAGAAATACGGTCGGCGCTAGTCGCAGGTGGGCGGGGATCGGCAGATACCGGCTCCGACCTCCGCGCCTTGACGGCGCACCGAGACGGTGATGGCTCGCGAGGCCCTCGGGGAATTAGGATGAGTGTGTGAACACAAACCAGGCGAACGCCGGCACCGACCTGACCGTCATGATCATCGACGACCACGAGGTCGTGCGCCGCGGAATCGCAGAGGTGATCGATCGCTCCGAGGGAATGAGCATCGTCGCCGAGGCTGGAAGCGTCGCCGAGGGTCTACGCCGCGCCGAACTCGTCCATCCCGCCGTCATGCTCGTGGACCTGCAACTTCCCGATGGCACCGGAATCGACCTGATCAAGGCGGTTCACGCGCGGGACGAGTCCGTTCGCGCGATCGTCCTTACCTCGTTCGATGACGACGTCGCCCTCGCTGCGGCGCTCGATGCCGGCGCGGTGGCGTACGTCCTGAAGTCGGTTCGCGGGGCCGAGATCGCTGACGTCGTGCGCGCGGTGGGCGCTGGCCGGGTGCTGCTGGACGAGAAGACGGTCACGCGACGCCGCAAGGACCACGACGACCCGACCGAGGATCTCACCCCGTCTGAGCTCAAAGTCGTAAACCTGATCGGCGAAGGACTGTCCAACCGCGAAATCGCGGAGCGGCTCTCGATAGCCGAGAAGACGGTCAAGAACCACATCACCTCGCTGCTTGCCAAGATGGGATTGCAGCGCAGAACGCAGGTGGCGGCCTGGGCGGCCGCTCGCCGAAACCGAGCCTGGAGCGCTGACAACGCACAGTAGCGCGCACCGATACGGGGCCAATCGGCCGAGGACGGCCGCCGACACGGCCGATACGGGGCCAACCCGACTGCGGTCAACCCAGCAGATCCACCACGATGGCCGTTCGTTCCAGCCCAAGTGGCTCTGACCCGCCGAGGCCGGACGCCGAGCGGTAACTCATCAATGCCACGAGGATGGCCGCAACGGACGCGACCACAATGAGCGTGACGGCGATCAGGAAGGCGAGCGTGGTTCCACGCTGTACCGGCTCGGTCGGCTGCTCGGGAAGAACGCCATCGTCCCTTCGCGGGTGCTCAGTCTTGGCCATATGTGCGCAAGTCCTTTGGGTTAGCGGTCGCCATTGATCACTCCGCCCTGATCGTACTACGGGTCCAACTCTCGGCGTAAGTCCCTCTTACGGGGCGGTCGCCGTCACCGCAGTGGTACTGCCTCGGCATGATCCGTACGCGCTAGACCCGGCCAATCGGCCAGGTCTAGCGCAACGCCGACATCACGCGGCCCGGTCGCGGCGCGGCTCACCGAAACGCAATAGGCCGCTGACCGCGCGCTGTGCTCTCGCCGGTAGTGGGTTACTTGCGCACCGTCAGTTTCTTTGCCGCCGCAGCCTTCTTGCCCACCGTGGAGCTGCCCTGATAGGTGACCTTGATCTTGTACTTGCCGGCCTTCAGCCGCTTGAGCTTGAGCGACTTGACGCCCGACGCGCCCACCTTAATCGTCTTGGCGATGACCTTCCTCTTGCCCTTCGTCACGACCACCTTGACCTTGCCGGCGGCGCTGACGCCCGTGCTCGATTTCACGGCGACCTTGACGGTGGCGCGCTTGGCCCGCTTGATCTTCTTGGGAGCCGTCACGCTGATCCTCGCGCCCGTCTTGACCACCTGGAGGCCGAATCCGGCCGAGGAGGAGTACGTGGCAGTATCACCGAGGTAGGTGGCCGTGAACGAGTGATAGCCGGGTCGCAGACTTCGAGGCAACGCGATGGTGGCCCGGCCCGCGACGATCGCGGCCGACCCGATCACGCCCGCGTCGTCTCGGACTTCGACGCGGCCGCTCGACGAGACCGAAGGCTCGTCTGTCAGCACTGTCACTGTCACTCGTACTTGGGTGCCGTAGGCGACCTTCTGGGTCGTCGAAGAGATGCGGACCTCACTACGGATGAGTTCGCCGTCGGCCCGCTTCTTGGTGATGCCCAGGGACTTGACGCTCGTCACGTTCCCCGCCTGGTCGCTAGCGCGGTAGTAGACGGTGGTGGAGGCGTCGCCCGGCGAGAACGGCGCCGAGTATGCGATCCACTCGCCGGTCCCGATCCGATACTCCACGCTGGCCACCCCGGAACGAGTATCCGTGGTGGTGATGGTCACCAGCCGCTCAGCCGGGTCGAAGGCGGCGTCAGATGCCGGTGCGGTGGCATCGATGGCGAAGGACACCGCCGTGATGCCGGAAGTCGATGGGCTGTGACTGTCGCTGCGCACGCGCGCGTAGAGGTGGGAGCCCGAACCCTCGGTCAACGTGATCGGCCCGTCGTAGACGTGCCACTCGCCGGTGGCCAGCGCGTACTCGACGACGGCACCGCTGGGGAGGTCTGTGGCGCTGATCGTCGCCGCCACTGGCGTCGTGAACCAGCCGTTCGTGCCCGGTGAGGCGGGCGAGAGCGTGATCGACGGCGCCTCGAGCGGTGCTGGCGCGACATCGGGCACGGTGTACGTGTTTGCCAGTAGCATCACCGCGGCGACCTGGTTGCCGATGTGCTGCTTGTCCGCCCCACTGTCCCACCAGCGCAGGCCGTACTGATCCGTGCCGGGAGACTTGGTCGCGTTGCGCGCGTACTTGAGCGCGCTGGTCCGCTGCTTGTCCAGGTAGGCGGTGTAGGGCTTGTCCGAGAGCTCGGCGTTGAGTTCGGCCAGGCCCCGTACGGCCGGTCCCTTGAACGTGGGGCCGTCGTTGGAGCAGGGGTAGCCGTATTGACCGTTGCCGCCGCCCGTGCCGCTCTCGCACGAGTCCCGCATGACCCCGAGACTGGCCGCGGTGTTCAGGCCAGTGTTCGTGGTGAACCGATCGGCGACGGTGCGAGCCACACCGAGCACGCTCGCGTCGTCGGTAGCGTGGTAGTACTCGACCAGGGCAGACAGGAGGACTCCTTGGTTGTACGTGTAGACCCCGCCGCCGGCAGTGCAGTTGGACGCGCTCACACCGTCTACCACGCGTCCGTCGGCGGTGATTAAGCCGGAGTTCGCGTACCACTGCCACTGCGTTTGAGCGCGATTCTTCCAGAGCTGATCGCCGGTCTCGCTGTAGAGCGCCGAGGCGACCTGCAGGTAGAGTCCGTTGGATATAGCCGCGTGGTAGGTGGCATCCGTGTGCCACAGGACTCCGCCGCACGTGCCGGGGTACGTGCTCATGAACTGCGCAGCCGTCGTGGCGGCCGTCAGATACTTTTCGTTGCCAGTTAGCCGGTAGGTGTCGATCCACGCCATCGCCCACCAGCCCGTGTCGTCGATGTACTTGTTGCGGAACGTGTCCTTGCCGATTCCGCTCTCGTCCTTGTTCTTGTTCGACTCGAAGATCGTGTCGAGCTTCGTCAGGTAGGACTCGTCCCTGGTCGCGCGCACGGTGGCCGCCAGGGCTGAGGTGGCGACGGCCGAATGCCACCATTTGATCCACGCGTTCGTGGGCTGGGTTCCCGTCGGGTCCGTGTCGTAGAGCTTGGACGAGTTGCCCCAGTACGCCTCGAGGCCGTTCGTGGCCGCGAGCACGTCACCGAGCTGCGTCCGGGAGGCCTCGCCGACCGGCGTACAGTCGGTCTGACCTCCCGCTTCGGCGCAAGCGCGCAGCAGTGCGTACTGGCTACCCACCTTGTCCGATGCGGCACCCGTGGTCAGCGTCCCGCCGGAAACCGAGTCCGTGTAGTTGATGAGTGTCCAGTTCGTGAAACCGTTGACAGACCGGTCGAGCCAGGCCTTGTCGCCGTTTTGCGCGCCCGTGACGACGGATCTGATCTCGCCGGAGGCGTCGTTGACGACCAGCGAAACCGTACGGCCGTTGACCGTCTTCTGGCTGGCCACGCGGTCGCCCGCTGCGGCGATGGAAGAAGTAGGAACCGAAACCGCGATGCCGAGTTGCAGGACGAGGGCGCCCGCGGCGCTCGCCGTAAGCATCCGGCGCAAGCGGGTGCGGGGACTGCTGCGGGGGTGGGACATATTCACCTCAAGAGTTCCTACCCGGCGACGGCGCCGAGCGACAACGTTGTCATATGACGACCATTCTACGTGGAAAACCTCCCCGTGAAAGGTCGGCTTCCCCGAAGCCGGATTCAGGCTATCGCGCCGACGACGCGGCGGAGCACCAAGTTTAGCGGCGCGGCAGGTCCTGCGGCAGGGGTGCGTGCCAGTGGAGCAACGTTCCCTGGCCGGAGGGAGCATCCTTGATCGTCGACTCGCCCGAGTGCTGTCGGGCGCGCGCCGCGAGGTTCCAGGTGCCCGACTTGCGCCCCGACGCGTTACCGAGGCCCACGCCGTCATCCTCGACCTCGACCGTGACGCCCGCGCCGCTGGTACTCAGTGAGATCCGGGCGGAGACGGAGGCGGCATGGGCGTGCCGCGCGGCATTGGCGAGGCCCTCCCGCACCACCGCGACGACGTCATCGGCCAGGTTCCCCACGACCACCGTGTCGAAGTACTCCTCGTCCACGGCAAGATCCCCGACGGACCGTCCGTCGAGAGTGATGATGAGCGACGGCGCGAATCCCAGCCCCGTACGGGCGAGCGACGATTCGCGGCGCAGCCGTTCGACCACGCCGGCTGCCGCGTCCGGATCGCGCAGCGATCGCACCACCGAGCGGATCTCCCGCACGGAGGAATCCACCGAGGTGAGCGCCTCATCGACAATGGCGATCAGCCCCGCCTTGTCGAGTCCGCGCCCGGCGCGACGGCGCACGACCTCGAGCTGCATACCGGTGGCGAACAACTGCTGAATGGCGAGATCGTGCAGGTCGCGGGCTATGCGCTCCCTCTCCTCGATCAGCCGCGCCTGCGCCTGGGCCTGGCGGGCGTCGGTGAGGACGAGGGCGATCGCCGCCTGCTTCGCGAACGACTGAGCGCGACGTAGGTCCGCGTCGTCGAAGGTGTGGCTACCGACCTTGCGCAGCAGCAGCAGCACGCCCACGGGTTGCTCCGCGGTTCCCAACGGCGCATACAGGGCCGGGCCGAAGATGCGCAGCGGCTCAGTCTGCAGGTCGGGCTTGTCGGCAAGCGATTCGACCAACCGCCCTTCACCGGACGTGAGCGCAGTCCAGGACATCCCGTCTCGCGGCATGATCATGCCCAGCAACTCACCGATGCGGTCTCCGTGGACGATCTCGGCGGTAAGCTCACCAGCCAGCCCCGGCAAAATGAGCGCGGCCGCGTCTGCCGAGCCGATCCGCATGGCGACCTGCACGATGTGTTCGAGCACGTCCTCTTCCTCGGCACCCGACAGGAGCATCGTCGTGATCTCGGCCCCGGCGGTGATCCACTTCTCGCGAGTGGCGGCCTCGTAGTCGGTCGCCGCCTCCTCTGCTGCCTGGATCGGGGCGTCGCTTTCGGCGGTCACGGAGTCCTCCACGGGTCGGGATCAATCGGTGGCTTGATGATAGACCTCACCCAGCTCGATCACCTGATCGGCTAGGCCCGGTGCCGGTTCGTGATGGCTCGCGATCACCACCGCGGACACCGGGAATTCCTCGTCCGCAGTGCGCCGCGGGAGGGTCAGCAGATCGGCGAGAAGCGCGGCAACTCCGGCGGAATCGAGATGTTCCGCGGGCTCGTCGATCAGCAGGATCGGCGATCGATTCAGGAGCGCACGGGCGATCAGCAGGCGTCGCCGCTCGCCTCCGGAGATCGTGCTCGCATCGGGACCGATCATCGTCGCCAGCCCGTCCGGTTGCGCCGCCAGCCACGGGCGCAGGCCCGTCAGATCGAGCGCGCGGAGCGCCTCGTCCTCGGTCACATCGCCGCGTGCCACGCGCAGGTTCTCCAGTACGGTCGTGTGGAAGACGTGGGCGTCCTCGGCCGTGAAGGCGGCTCCTGCCGAGCCGCGCACGGTGCCGGAGATGGCGGGCACGAGTCCCGCCATTGTCATCAGCAGCGTCGTCTTGCCGGCGCCAGACGGACCGTGGATCACGGTCGAGCCGCCGCGCTGAACCTGCAGCGAACCCACGCGCGCCCTCATCCCCGAGGACGGCCAGCCGATGACCACGTCATCGAGTTCGAGCGCAAGGGCGGGGTCGGTGACCTCGGCGCGCGCGAGCGCGCGCTCGCCGTCACCGCCGACCTGATCCCACAGCTCCATCAGCCGCCCGGCGGCGACCGTGGACCGGTAGAACTGGATGGCCGCGGCGGGCAAGACCGTGGTCGACTCGAAGGCAGCGAGCGGTGTGAGGACCACGACCGCGAGCGCCACCTCGGACAACCTGCCGCTCTGAACCGCCGGAATGCCTGTCAGGAGGGCACCGATCACGGCGATCGCGAGGCCCGCCATCCCCGCGGCGGCGCCGGCCCCGAGCGACTGAGCACCGCGGCGCGTGGACGCCTGCCACGATCGATCGGCTGCGGTCAGGGCCGCCAGCTGATCGCCGAACCGGCCAGCGACGATGATCTGCGGCGAATGCTCGATGAGGTCGAGCGCGCGGGCCGTCACGTCGGCGCGGGCCCGAGCTCCGTCGCGCTCGGCGTCCCGCGCCCCGCGCGCCGTCAGACTAGGCGCCAGAATCCCTGCGATCGCGAGGCCGATCGCCAGGAACAGCGCCGCCTCGGGCAGCAGCAGCCCGATGCCTATGACCGTCAGCAGCGAAACCGCTGCCGAGATCCCAGCCGGGATTATTCCGCGTACCACGACGTCTCCCACGTGATCCACGTCCGCGCCGACGCGCGCGAGCAGATCGCCGCGCCGCAGCGCGGTCACGGCCCCGACGGGACCGCCCGAGAGCCGTTGATACAAGGCGGTACGGAGGTCGCCCATAGTGCCCAGGGCGACCTGGTGGGACGCGAGGCGTTCCAGGTAGCGGAAGACGCCACGCGAAATGCCGAACGCCCGCACCGAGACGACCACCACGGAAAGAGTGAGCACGGGTGGCATCTGCGACGCCCGCGCTATGAGCCACGCTGAGGCGGCACCGAGCGCGACCGCGCTGCCGAGCGCCCCCGTTCCGAGCAGGATCGCCCGCGCCACCTTGGACCAGCGCAGGTCGATGACCGCGAGCGCCCTCATCAGCGTCCTGAGCTCAGCCACGGCGCACCTCGATCACGTGGTCGGCGGCGGCCAGGAGGTCCGCGCGGTGCGTGACGATGAGGATGGTCCGCCCGTCGTCGCGTAGCTGCTGGAGCGTCGAGGCGATCGCCTGGGAGAGGTCGTCATCGAGGTGGGCGGTGGGCTCGTCCATCACGACCACCGGGGCCGCGGTTTGCAGCGCCCGCGCCAGCCCGACGCGCTGCCGCTGCCCGACGCTGAGCCCAACGCCGCCCGCGCCTACGAGCGTCCCGTAGCCGCCGCGCTGGCGCAGGACGTCGTCGAGTCCGGTCAGGCGCGCTGCACGGTCGAGGTCTGCGGCGCTCGCTGCTGTGCCGGCGGCGACGTTGTCGGCGATGGTTCCGGGCCACAGCCAGGCACGCTGCGGCAGCCAGGTGACGCGCTCGTGCCACCGGTCGAGGTCGAGGTCGGCGAGATCGATGCCATTGACGCGAATCGTTCCCCGAGTTGGGGAGATCATGCCGAGCAATGCGAGCACGGCGGTGGATTTCCCTGAGCCGTTCGCGCCGGCCAGCGCCGTGATAGTGCCCGGCCGCAGCTCACAGCTCAGGTCAGCCGGGGCGAAATCCAGGCTTCCGGGCACCTGGACGCTCAGCGATTCCAGGGCGATGGTGATGCTCTGATCGTTGGTCGAGGTCTGGCGAGCGCCGGTGGGTTCGGCCTGGGGCGCGGGGGAGGACGAGGCCTCCTGGCCGGCTTCGGCCGTGATGCGGGCCTGGGCGGCCGCATCCGGTGCGGGCGTGTCGAGGAGCGCGAACACCTTCTCGACCGCCGCGATGCCATCCGCCGACGCATGGAAGTGCGTGCCGATCTGTCGCACCGGCAGATAGACCTCGGGGGCGAGCATGATGACGGCGAGGCCCGTCGTGAGATCGAGCCCGCCATGCACGAGCCGCAGACCCACTGCCACGGCGACCAGTGCCACAGACAGGGTGGTCAGCAGTTCGAGGACGAATCCCGACAGGAAGGCGATGCGTAACGTCCCCATCGTGGTGCGGCGATATGAGTCCGATAGCTGCCGTACGCGTTTGGCGGGTCCCTGCTCGCGGTGCAGCGCGCGAAGCGTCGGGATGCCCGCGATCAGGTCGAGCACCTGCGCGCCGAGCCGGGCCATCGCCTCCTGCCGCCTGGTGGTGGCAGTCTGGGTCAGCACGCCGACCAGCCACATGAACAGCGGGACCAGCGGCAGCGTCCCGAGAATGATCGCGGCAGCGACCCAGTCCAGGTCCAGCACGACGAGCAGGGCGGCGGGTGTCACGGTCGCCGCCAGGAAGAGTTGCGGCAGGTAGCGCGTGAGATAGGGCTGCAGGTCGTCAAGCCCGCGGGTCGCGAGCGTCACGATCTCGGAGTTGTTACCTTGCCCGCTCCAGCGCGGGCCGAGGCTAGCTGCCCTCGCAACAACCTGCGAGCGCAGGTCCGCGACGACGGCGGGACCGGCGTGCTGCCCGTAGCGCTCCGACAGGTAGGCCACGACGACGCGCGCGGCGAGGGCCGCAGCGAGCCAGCCGATGAGGCCCAGTTGGTCGCTCAGGTTCGCGGTCCGGCCGACCACGGGAGCGAGGATGTGCGCGATCAGCAGGCACTGCGCGACGACGAGCGCGGCCGTGACGGCTCCGAGGGCGGCCGTCAGCGCGACGTAACTGCGCGCCGGTCGTGCGACCTTGAGTAGTCGCGGGTCGAGTGGCTTCATGGCTCCTCAGTGTTTCACGGGTGATCGCGAACGCCCATGAATCCCAAGGCGCGGTCAGTGTTGGGCGGTCGTTGCTTCCTCGAGGCGCGGCGACAATCCGACGGGTGCCGGGATGTGCTTGGTCATGAGCCGCTTGCGGAACACCCAGTAGGTCCAGCCCTGGTAGATCAGCACGACTGGGACCAAGGCGACGGCGACCCACGTCATGATGGTGAGCGTGTAGTCCTCGGAGGATGCATTGCGGATCGTGAGCGAGTTGGCTGGATCGTGCGCGGGCATGACGTCGGGGAACATGGCGCCGAAAATGAGGACCACCGCGGCGAGGATGGCGAGGGCGGACGCGGCGAATGCCCAGCCTTCCCGGCGCTTCGCATTGGCTACGATGACGGCGATCAGGCTCGCCGCGGCCAGCGCGACTATCGCCCACGTCCAGCTGTTCTTGGCGTAAGCGACCTGCGCCCAGACCGCCCAGGTTCCCGCCGCGACGGTGGCGGCGATCGCGTATCGCCCCGCGAGCTTGTTCGCCTTGTCACGGATGTCACCGTCTGTCTTGAGCGCGATGAAGACCGAACCGTGCATGAGGAACAGCAGGGCAGTCACCACGCCGCCGAGCAGCGCGAACGGGTTCAGCAGCGCGAAGAATCCGCCGACGTAGTGGTGCGCCGCGTCCAGTTCCACGCCGCGCACGAGGTTGGCGAATGCGACGCCCCACAGCACAGCCGGAATCCAGGAGCCGAAGATCAGCGCGCGGTCCCACCAGGCGCGCCACTTGGGGTCGTTGATCTTGCCGCGGTACTCGAAGCCGCACACGCGCACGATGAGGGCAACGAGGATGAGCAGGAGGGGGAGGTAGAAGCCCGAGAACATCGTGGCGTACCAGTCCGGGAAGGCCGCGAAGGTGGCCCCGCCAGCGGTCAGCAGCCAGACCTCGTTGCCGTCCCACACGGGGCCGATCGTGTTGATCAGAACGCGGCGTTCCGTCTCGCCTCGGCCAAGGATCGGCAGCAGCATTCCCACGCCGAAGTCGAAGCCTTCGAGGACCAGGTAGCCGACCCAGAGGATGGTCAGCAGCAAGAACCAAATCAGTGGCAGATCCATTGTTCCGTCAATTCCTTAATTGAAGGTCCGGGTCGGTTAGTACGCGAACGACAGCGGGCCGTCGTCCTCGTCGCTGCCGGCGGGGCGACCGCCGATCCGCTGGGGCGAGACATCCTCGACTATCTCGGGTGCGCCCTCCACTGTGTAGCGGTGCATGAGCCGGTACCAGACCACGGCGAGAACTCCGTAGAGGAGGGTGAACACGATCATCGAGGTCAGGACGAGCCACGGGGCGATGGGCGAAACGCCGCGCTGCGTGAGCAGCCACACCCCGTCCACGCCCGTGGGGTTCGGGGCCACCACCCAGGGCTGGCGCCCGATCTCGGTGAAGATCCACCCGAAGCTCGACGCGAGGAAGGGTGTGGGAATAGCGATCAGCCCGATACGGGACAGCCACGGATTGTCGGAGATGCGGCCCTTCCTGGTCAGCCACAGGCCCGCGAGCGCGAGCGCGACCGAACCGGCGGCGAATCCGATCATCAACCGGAAGCTCCAGTAGGTGACGGCGAGATTGGGTGAGTAACTGATCGGGTTGCCGGCCTCATCGGTGTAGCCGAATTTCGCCTCGTAGTCCGACTGGAGTTCGTTGACGCCCTTCAGCGTCGAGTTGAAGTCGCCGTTGGCGAGGAACGAGGTCGCACCCGGAATGGAGATGAGGCGGCGCACGCCCTCGCAGTCGTTGTTGAGATCACCGATGGTCAGGATCGAGAACGCGGCGCCCTCTTCGGTGTGGCACAGTGCCTCGGCCGCGGCCATCTTCATGGGCTGCTGCTCGAACATGAGCTTCGCCTGCATGTCGCCGGTGAGGATGATGCCGACGCCCGCAACGATCATGACCCAGCAGCCGAAGCGCAGTCCGGTGCGATAGACGGACTTGGCGAACGCCTTGTCCTCGGCTTTGCCGGAACGTACCTTCTTGACCATCCACCAGGCGCAGATTCCGGCGACGAATGTTCCGGCGGTCAGGAAGGCCGCCGTCACGGTGTGGGGGAAGGCTGCCCACAGGGTGTTGTTCGTCAGCACGTCCCCGATGGAGTTCATCTCGGCTCTGCCGGTCTCCGGATTCACCGTCGCACCCACCGGGTGCTGCATCCAGGAGTTCGCCGCGAGGATGAACAGGGCTGATAGGTTCACGGCGATCGCCACCGCCCAGATCATCGCGAGGTGCAGTTTCTTCGGCAGTTTGTCCCAGCCGAAGATCCACAGGCCGAGGAATGTCGATTCGATGAAGAACGCCGCGAGGGCCTCCATCGCGAGCGGGGCGCCGAACACGTCGCCGACGAACCGGGAGTATTCCGACCACGCCATACCGAACTGGAATTCCTGCACGATTCCGGTCGCCACGCCGAGCGCGAAGTTGATCAGCAGGAGTTTGCCGAAGAACTTGGTGAGCTTGAGCCACTTCTCGTCGCCGGTGCGGACCCACGCGGTTTGCATGACCGCTACGAGCGGGGCGAGTCCGATGGTCAGCGGGACGAAGATGAAGTGATAGACGGTGGTGATGGCGAATTGCCACCTGGCCAGGTCGAGGACGTCCACCAAGTGCCTCCTGGTGATGCTGGCCGGATCGATTCCGGCCGTCGGGGGTCAATGAGGCGAAAACCGGACATATGTGGTCCGTTCTCCACAATCGAAACTAGTCGGATATTCGCCAGCACGTCGGGACCAAGGTCCCACTCGCCTGGGACCGGTGCCGTAGCCGGGTCGACCGGCTTCCCGTGTGTCATAATAAGAAACGGTTCTTGCAGGCCCACACCCCGCAAGAGCACCCAAGAATTAGCGTGACCGTGACAGGCTTCACTCACGAGCGTCGCCGCCCGGAAATCCCGGTGCAGGCGTGACGCCGGTGGTCGTTCGTCCGTCTACATTGCTTTAGGTTGCAGTGTGAGTCCGCAGTTCACCGAAGACTTCCCACTGGGGGACAGCCCAGTGCGATACCCGACACGACGGGCCGAGAGTGTGGGCATCGGCGGCGTCATGGAGCTAATTCCGTGACTCAGGATGAGAACACACAGTCAGATTCAACGAACGCAACCGGCGCAGGTGCGGGTTCGGCGGGACGCAGTCCCGCTGGCGGCCGCCAGCGTCGCCGCGTGACGCGCCCCGCAGGATCGTCGCGAACCGCCGACCAGTCCGCGGGAGCAGTTGAGCCGCCCATTGGCGGGGAGGCACCTCAAGCGCAGTCCGCCGCCGCTCCCCGGGATGGGGCGCCGCAGCCGGTCCGTGGCGCCGAGGACGAGTCTCGAAGCGCGCCCGCCTCGAAGCCACCGGCCCGTAAACGGTCCACGAGCCGTGCCGCTCGTTCCGCGGCTGATGCGGGACAATCCCGCCCCGGCTCGGCCGATTCTGTGGAGATCGCCGAGCAGGCGGCTACCCCGACGAGCAAGGCTCGGGCGACCGAGACCGCCAAGCCCGAACTCGACGTGTTCGCCGAGTTCGGCGCGGCAACCGACGCGCCTCGCGCCGCTTCGACACGCAGCCGATCTGGCCGCGGCGACTCGAGTCGTGCAAAGTCCGAACAGGGCCAGTCCGAGCGTCCGGCATCCTCGCGCGCCAAGACGACATCCCGTAAGAAGGCCGACGCGCCCACGGAACAGGGAGTCGAGCAGGGGGCGCAGGAGAACTCGTCCGCGGATGCTCCTCTGAAGACCGCGAGCCGCGGGCGCAAGCGCAAGACAGCCGAGCCCACACCGCTCGATGAGGTCACCGCCGCGCTCAACGGCGCCCTTGAGGAAGTCAGCCGCCGGCACGACGGCCAGCCGGATGACTCCCAGGCGGGCCCGGAGGCCGGGGCTCAGCAGGAAGGCACCGCGAAGCGCGCGCCCAAGACACGATCGGCCGCCAAGGCGAAGTCGGCCGCCAAGTCGGAGAGCGCCGAGGAGGAACCGGCAGGTAAGAGGCGCTCGAAGCGAATCGAAACCGAGACGGAATCCGAGGGCGCCGACGAGACGCCCCAGGCCGAGGAATCGCAGTCGAAGACGGAGCGTTCCACCCGGTCCAAGCGCGGCCGATCTCAGCGCGCCGCTAAGGCGCCGCTCTTCAGCGCAGCCGATGAGGTGGAAGAGGACGAGGACGAAACGTCCGAGATCCGACTGGCCGCCACGACACTCCTGTTCCAGGCTCCCGACGTAGCCCCGCGCGCCCGGCGCCGCAAGGCAGTGCCGGTCGAGGTGGAGGTCGTTGCGGAGGAAATCGACGAGGATGCAGCGGATCCCGAGGCTGCGGTCGAGGACGAGCCCGTAGACGAGATCGCCCAGGACCTTGCGGCCCTCGCACGTTCGCGAGACGAGGTCGACGATGACGCCGAATCGGATGATGACTCGGACGACGAGGACGGCCCGCAGCGCCGCCGTCGCCGCCGCCGCGGTGGTCGAGGTCGCCGCAAGGGTGGCAACGACAACGCAGGCGACAGCGATTCGGACGATTCCGCTGAGTCCGCGCCGGAGGAACCCGCCGAGGAATCCGAGACGGGCGAGGAGTCCGAGGGCTCCTCGCGTCGTCGTCGTCGTCGCCGTCGCGGCGGCAAGTCCGGTGATGGAGACGACAGTTCGTCCGGCTCGTCGCGTGCCGCGAACGACCAGGTCGTGGCGCTGAAGGGCTCCACCCGACTCGAGGCGAAGCGCCAGCGTCGCCGGGAGGGCCGCGACGCGGGCCGTCGCCGGCAGATCATCACCGAGGCCGAGTTCCTCGCCCGCCGCGAATCGGTGGACCGTTCGATGATCGTGCGCGAGCGGGCCGGTCGTACGCAGATCGCCGTCCTCGAGGACGGCGTGCTCGTCGAGCACTACGTCTCGCAGCAGTCGCAGGCATCCATGGCGGGCAACGTCTACCTGGGGCGCGTGCAGAACGTCCTGCCCTCCATGGAGGCGGCGTTCGTCGACATCGGCAAGGGCCGTAACGCGGTGCTGTACGCCGGTGAGGTGAACTGGGACGCCGCAGGAATCGCCGATGGGCAGCCGCGCCGCATCGAACAGGCGCTCAAGTCCGGCGACACGGTCGTCGTCCAGGTCACCAAGGACCCGATCGGCCACAAGGGTGCGCGGCTCACGTCGCAGATCACGCTTGCCGGCCGCTACCTGGTGTTCGTGCCAGGCGGCGGGATGACCGGAATCTCGCGCAAACTGCCCGAGCCCGAGCGCGTGCGATTGAAGAAGATCCTGCGCGCGGTGGTTCCCGATGGTGCCGGCGTGATCGTGCGCACGGCCGCCGAGGGCGCCTCGGAGGAAGAACTCACGGCCGACATCGCCCGCCTGCAAACGCAGTGGGAGAACATCGAGAAGAAGTCGAAGAATGCCAGCGCGCCGAGCCTGCTTCAGGGCGAGCCTGACATGGCTATCCGCGTTGTGCGCGACATCTTCAACGACGACTTCAAGGAACTGGTCGTGTCCGGCAACGGCGTGTACCAGGAACTGCACTCCTACCTGCACGAGCTCGCACCCGACCTCGAGTCGAAGATGACGAAGTGGACGTCGCAGACCGACGTCTTCGCGTCGCACCGCATCGACGAGCAACTCGCCAAGGGCATGGATCGTAAGGTGTGGCTGCCGTCCGGCGGATCGCTCGTGATCGACCGTACCGAGGCGATGACCGTCATCGACGTCAACACGGGCAAGTTCACCGGAACCGGTGGCACGCTCGAGGAGACGGTGACGCGCAACAACCTCGAGGCCGCCGAGGAGATCGTCCGGCAGTTGCGCCTGCGCGACATCGGCGGGATCGTCGTCGTCGACTTCATCGACATGGTGCTCGAATCGAACCGCGATCTGGTTCTGCGTCGCCTGGTGGAGTGCCTCGGGCGCGACCGCACGCGCCACCAGGTCGCCGAGGTCACCTCGCTCGGGCTCGTTCAGATGACGCGCAAGCGCGTCGGGCAAGGCCTCGTGGAGGCGTTCTCCGAGACATGCTCGCACTGCCTGGGGCGCGGGTTCATCGTGCACGCCGAGCCGATCGAGCGCGGTCACGCCCAGCAGGCTGACGAGGAGAACGGGGGCGGCCCGAAGAAGTCCTCGCGTCGCCGTAAGAACTCTAACGCCGACGCGCAGCCAGCGGCGGCGCCTGTGCCGGTTCTCCCGGAGGCCTCATCCAAGGAACGTGAAGTGGTGAAGGCCACGCTGGCGCAGATCGCCGCCGCGGCCGCCCACGCGCACGAGCACGACGGCGAGGCGTCGCAGGTCGAGTCCGCGTCGTTGGTTGAGCCGGGCAAGATCGAACCCGTCGACACTGAGTCCACCGCGTCGCCGGTCGAGTTGATCGAGCCTGTCGACACTGAGTCCACCGCGTCGCCGGTCGAGTTGATCGAACCCGTCGAGACCGAGTCTGAGCCTGCGTTGCTGGTTGAGCTGGTCGACACTGAGTCCGCGTCGCCAGTCGAGCGCGTTGAGTCCGAGCCTGCCGCGCCGCCGGTCGAGCCGGTCGAGACTCCTTCCGTCCAAGCGGAGCCCGGCGACGCCGGAACGGTGGAAGGCGAGGCCGTCGAAAGCAAGCCCGCGAAGGCGAAGCGCCCCGTGCGGCGGCGGAAAACTCGTCCATAACCCCCGCTTCTCGGGAACTTAGCGCGAGCGCGCCCGGTCAGGATCACCCTGGCCGGGCGCGTTCGCTGTTGTCCGCCTACAGCGCGACTGGAAGCGACCGAGACGCAGCAGCCCGGCGCGCAAAGGTGCCGGACAGTGCTACGCCATCATGGCGGCGAGCGCGAGCACGATCGGGATGGAGATAGCGCTCGTCAGGAGGATCGAGTCGCGGGCAAGAGTGATGCCGGTATTTGCGCGCATCGCGTAGACGAACACGTTCTGGGCGGTGGGAAGCGCGGCGAACAGGGTCGCGGCGAAGAGTTCGATGCCCTCGAGGCCGACGGCGTAGCGAGCCAGCAGGAACGCTGCGGCGGGTTGCACCACGTTCTTCAGCACGATGACCAGGAAGATGGTGGGCCGCACCTGGGCGCCGCCGGGCAGTTTTCCTGCGTGCAGGGACATGCCGAACGCGAGCAGGGCCGCGGGCACTGCCAGCCCGGCGAGGAGGCCGAGCGGCTGGAGGATGACCTCTGGAACCGGCCACGGGAGCAGGGAAGCCGCGATGCCAGCGAGTGCGGCGATGACCAGCGGATTCAGGAAGACCGGGCGTATCGCCGCCCCGGGTCCGCCGCGCCCGGTTTCGCGCGCATGCTGCCGCTCGATGACGGCCATCGACAGCGGCGCGAGCACGCACAACTGCCACAGCATGACGGGGATCGCATACGAGGCGCTGCCGAGGACATAGACCGCGATCGGGATGCCGAGGTTGCCGCCGTTCACGTAGCCGCTGGCCAGCGACCCGATGACGATCTGATCGAGCGGTTGATGCCAGGCGAAGCGAGCAACGAGCACGAAGATCGTGACCACAGCGACCACGGAGCCAGCGGTGACCAGGAGCGCGGGAGAGAAGACCTGGCCCAGGTCCGAGGTGGCGATCTGGGTGAAGAGCAGCGTGGGCATGGCGATGGTGAAGGCGAGCCGGGCGAGGACCCGCTGACCGTCCGGGCCGAGGATTCGCCGACGAGCGACCCCGTAGCCAACGAAGATGACTATCCCGATCACGCCAAAGCCAAAGAGAACCCCCGCCACTCATTGATCATGCGCGATGCATGTCGCCCTCTACTAGGACGCACGTCACAGTGGGCGCTCGCAGGCTAGGGCAGCCCTCGCGCTGCAGCGGTGCTCTGCCGCCGGCGGCTGGCGACGATCGGGAGCGCTTTGTTCGAGACTCAATTCATGTGCTGTAGCGTATCAATTTGATACGCTACAGCACATGAAAGTAAGGGACGCGGTGATCGAGTTTGCGGCGACTCACCACGGATATATCACCACTCGCGACGCCCACGAACTGGGCATCGACCCGGCGCAATTGCGGCTCATGGCCGCTCGCGATCGGCTAGAGCGTGTGTCTCGGGGGGTCTACCGGGTCCCATTGCTGCCTCGCGGACGGTACGACAAGTTCGCCCAAGCCGTCGCTTGGACGTTGGGACGTGGTGTCATCTCGCACGAATCGGCGCTCTTTCTGCATGGCCTCGCGGACATGAACCCTTTGAGCATTCACCTTACGGTTCCGCGGGCCAACTATCCGCGAACAGCAGGCGGTGAACTGTATCTTCTGCATCGACGTGACCTAGACGCAGGCGACACTACGGATCGATACGCTTTACCGGTCACGACCGTGTCACGATCGATTTGTGACTGTTTGAGGGGAGTCGAAGCCGATCGATTGCGCACTGTCGTTGATCAGGCGAGAGTCCGCAACCTGATCGGTGACCGTGATGCCGATGTGCTGCGAGCAGTTATCACTGCGTATGGAGCAACCCATACGACACGTCGCCTGTCGTGAGTCCCGTCGCGCATTTGACCCACATGGCGATCCGTCGTAAAGTAGAACGTCGGTGCGCTCACAGGCGCACATATTTGTGGATGCAGTAGCGATCCGCACCCCCGCACAGTGGCCAGTCGGCTGCCCGGTGGTGCCAGGTATGCGTCAGGCATCCTCGCAGTCATCCAAGAGAGAATGGGCAGCAAAGTGGTTTACGCGATCGTTAAGGCTGGCGGCCGCCAGGAGAAGGTGTCGGTTGGCGACATCGTCGTCGTCGACCGTCTGGCCTCGCAGCCGGGCGACAGTGTGGAACTTCCCGCACTCTTGCTCGTTGATGGCGAGGCCGTGACCACCGACGCGGCAAAGCTCGGCAAGGTCAAGGTCACGGCGGAGGTCGTTCGGGCTGAGAAGGGCCCGAAGATCGACATCCTGCGTTACAAGAACAAGACCGGCTACCGCCGTCGTCAGGGTCACCGTGCGAAGTTGACCCGACTGAAGATCACCTCCATCGCCTGATCCTGCTCATCGCCCACGCGATGCAGGTCGGCTTCAGACTAGTCACCGAAAACAAAGGTCACTGAGACATGGCACACAAGAAAGGCGCGAGTTCCTCGCGCAACGGTCGCGATTCAAACGCACAGCGCCTCGGTGTGAAGCGCTTTGGCGGTCAGGAAGTCAAGGCCGGCGAGATCATCGTTCGCCAGCGTGGCACCCACTTCCACCCGGGCAACAACGTCGGCCGCGGTAGCGACGACACGCTCTTCGCACTCAAGGCGGGCACCGTTCAGTTCGGTACCCGTCGCGAGCGCAAGGTCATCGACATCGTCGAGGCCTCTGCCTGAGCGAAACCCGCTTAGTTACTTCGCCGAAGGGGCGCACCACCGAGATGTGGAGCGCCCCTTCGGCTTTTCATGGTTACGTCTGGAAGGTCTGACATGGCGACGTTCGTAGATCGCGCGGTTGTACACGCACGCGGCGGAAATGGCGGGCACGGCTGCGTGTCGGTCCGCCGCGAGAAGTTCAAGCCGCTCGGCGGACCCGACGGAGCCAACGGCGGCAACGGCGGCTCCGTTATTCTGCGCGTCGACCCGCAGGTGACGACCCTGCTCGACTTCCACCACCTGCCACACCGCACTGCCACCAATGGCACTCCCGGGGGCGGCGACATGCGCCAGGGTGCGACCGGCGAAGATCTCGTCCTCGGCGTGCCCGAGGGCACCGTGGTCAAGGACGGCGACGGCAATGTGCTCGCTGACCTGGTCGGGGCGGGAACGGAATTGATCATCGCCGAGGGTGGCGCGGGCGGTCTCGGCAACGCCGCGCTCGCCTCGGCCAAGCGCAAGGCGCCCGGCTTCGCGCTTCTGGGCGAGCCCGGGGACGAGGTCACCGTCACGCTCGAACTGAAGTCGATCGCGGACGTGGCCCTGGTCGGCTACCCGAGCGCCGGGAAGTCCTCGCTGATCGCCGCGGCGTCCGCTGCGCGCCCCAAGATCGCGGACTACCCGTTCACGACGCTGGTCCCGAACCTCGGCGTCGTGCAGGCGGGCGAATACCGCTACACGATCGCCGACGTGCCGGGACTCATCCCCGGCGCGAGCGAGGGCAAGGGCCTGGGCCTCGAATTCCTGCGGCACATCGAGCGCTGCGAGGTGCTCGTCCACGTCCTCGACTGCGCCGCCCTGGAAACGGACCGCGACCCGATCACGGATCTGGAGGTCATCGAGCAGGAACTCGCCGCCTACAGCGCCGACCTCACGCTCGACGGCGGGCGCCCGCCGCTGCTGGAGCGGCCCCGCGTAGTCGTGCTCGCCAAGGTGGACGTGCCAGATGGCAAGGATCTCGCCGAGATCGTGCGCCCGGAACTCGAAGCACGCGGATACCCGGTCTTCGAGGTGTCCGCCGTGACCCACGAGGGCCTTAAGCGACTCCAATACGCCCTCGGGCAACTCGTCGAACGAGCCCGCGCGCAGCAGCCCGCTGCCGCCCCGCAGCGCATCGTGCTGCGCCCCAAGGCCGTGGATGACACGGGCTTCACGATCACGAAGCAGGAGACTCAGGGCGAGGTTTACTTCGAGGTTCGCGGACGCAAGCCCGAACGCTGGGTGCGGCAGACGGACTTCACGAACGACGAGGCCGTCGGTTACCTGGCCGATCGCCTGGAGAAGCTGGGCGTCGAGGACGGGCTGTTCAAGGCCGGTGCCGTGCCGGGCGATGAGGTTCGCATCGGCGATCCCAACAACAGCGTCGTGTTCGACTGGGAGCCGACGATGAGCACGGGCGCGGAACTGCTCGGCGGCCCGCGCGGAACCGACCTGCGCCTCGAGGACACTTCGCGCCCGACCCGCAAGGACAAGCGCCGGGAGTACACGGAGCGCATGGACGCCAAGACCGCCGCGCGCGAGGAACTGTGGACCGAGCGGCAGCACGGACACTGGACGGACCCCGCCGCGGAAGACGACCAGGCCTGAGGCGTCCGGCGTTGGCGTCCGGCCTGGTCGCCACTCGCTGTTGAAGGCACGCTAGTGCCTGCGGGGTAGGAATACATGCCGTTGAAGGGAACTACCATGACCCCAACCGATGCGGACATGTTCGTCGCGCCAAGGCGGCTGGTCCTATTGGCCCCGCACTGCGAGCGCGCACAATAGAGGTATGCCAGAGCCCGATTATCTTCCGGAAGTTTCCGCCTCGATCAAGGACAGGTATCTGCGTGCTCCCTTTCCGGACGTCGTCGCGGGAAATGACACGATCGACACCCTACTCGCGCACCGCTCGATCAGGCGTTTCGTCGATGAGCCGGTGACTGAGACGCAGGTGGCGACGATGATTGCGGCGGCGCAGAGCGCCTCGTCCTCATCGAACCTCCAGCTGTGGTCGGTGGTCGAGGTCAGGGACGCCAACACCAAGGCCGAGATCGCGGAACTCGCCGGAACCGACGGCGCCCACCTGGCCGCCGCGCCGGTCGTGCTGTTCTGGGTGGCGGATCTCGCTCGCGCAACGCAGCTGTACCGCGACGTCGCGGCGGATCCCGCCGGGTATCCGGCCGTGCCGGGTGACCTGCTCGCGGAGTCCAGCGAGGCGGGGGCACGCAACCTCGAGACGACGCTGGTCGCGTTCGGCGACGCGCTGATCGCCGCCCAGAACGCGGCGATCGCCGCCGAGGCGATGGGCCTGGGCATCTGTTACCTCGGCTCGACCCGCAACGACGTGCCGGGGCTCGCCTGCCTGCTCGGGCTGCCGGAGCATTCGTTCGTCGCCGTGGGCCTCACTGTCGGGCATCCCAATCCGGCGCGTCCCACTCGCATCAAGACCCGGTTGCCCATCGCGGCGGTTTGGCACCGCGAACGGTACGACCTGGAGGGTCAGCGCGCGCAGGTCGCTGAGTACGAGGCGGCGGCGAACGAGTTCTACACCGGGCAGGGCATGGCGCCGAGCTGGATCCAGCGCAACTTCGCCCGCCTATTCTCTCGCGGAGCGATCGGAGCCAGAACCGCCATGCGCGGCTGGCTGCGCGAGCGCGGGATGGGCGCCGACTGATTTCGGTCGTCGCCGGGCCCGCCGGTGTCACGCCTGTCGCGCACTGTCGCCGCGTCGAGCGGCCCGGGGGCACTCACGGGGGATAATGGACGAGTGACTGAACTCCGCCTGCCCGTGGCCGATGCGCCACGCGTCGTCGTCAAGATCGGCTCCTCGTCATTGACGGGACAGGATGGGCGGCTGAACGTCGCCGCGTTGAAGGCGCTCGTCAGCGTTCTCGCGGATCGGCGAACCGCCGGCCAGCAGGTCATCCTGGTGACCTCGGGTGCTATCGCCGCGGCCATCGCGCCGCTGGGGCTAGCGGGGCGTCCGCGCGACCTCGCGACCGCGCAGGCCGCCGCCTCGGTGGGTCAGGGTCTGCTCGTGGCGCGGTACACGGAGGCGTTCGCCGAGCACGGAATGCGCGTGGGGCAGTTGCTGCTGACCGCGTCGGACACGCTGCGCCGCGACCACTATCGCAATGCACAACGGTCCATTGAGCGGCTGCTCGAACTCGATGTCATCCCCATCATCAATGAGAACGACGCGGTCGCCACCGACGAGATCCGCTTCGGCGACAACGATCGGCTCGCCGCGCTGGTCAGCCACGTGGCTCGCGCGGACGCGCTCGTCCTGCTGACGGACGTCGACGGCTTGTACACCGCACCCCCGGACCGGCCGGGTGCGCGGCACATATCGCTCGTGCGAGGCCCGGAAGACATCGAGGGCATCGAGATCACGGCCCGCGGAACGGCGGTGGGAACCGGCGGCATGGTGACCAAACTGGAGTCGGTCCGTATCGCGACGGCCAGCGGGATCCCGGTTGTCCTGACCACCGCGAGCAATGCGGCTCGTGCCCTGTCGGGCGAGAACGTTGGCACGTACTTCACGCCAACCGGAAAACGTACATCACGCAAGCGGCTGTGGCTGGCGTTCGCCGCCGCCCCTCAGGGACGCCTGGTCCTGGACGAGGGCGCGGTGTCAGCCGTGCAGGGAGGGCTGGCATCACTTCTGCCCGCCGGGGTGCTGGGCGTGGAGGGAAACTTCGACGCAGGGGAGCCGATCGAGCTCGTCACGGCCGCCGGCAAGGTCATCGCCCGCGGGCTGTCGGCGTTTGACGCGCACGAGATCCCGCCACTCCTGGGACACAGCACCTCCGACCTGCGTAGCACGCTCGGCGACGGCTTCGACAAGCCGCTGGTGCACCGCGACGAACTCGTCCTCCTGCGCCGGCCCAAGCGGCCCTCGAAATCCGTACCGACCGCGCAAGCCCGATCGTGAGACCCCGCCGGAGATCAGCGGCCGTCCTCGCGCTCCTACGCGCTGACGGGTTCCCCTGCGCGGCCGGAAACTCGATAGGCTAGACCCATGACCACCAACACCGAGTGCGAGTTTCCCGTGCCCGCCGAGGCCAACGACCTGGCGGCCGAGACGCCCGCCCCAGCGCAGCCCGCGGCAGGGGAGTCGGCCACAGACGTAACGGAGGCGGTTCACGCCATCGCGCGCCGCTCCAAGGTTGCCGCGCGCGTCCTGGCGACGGCTACGCGCTCGACGAAGGATGCGGCACTCAAGGCCCTCGCGGACGCGCTGGAGGCCAATGCCACGGACATCATCGCGGCCAATGCCATCGACATCGATCGCGAGCGCGCCGGGGGCATGAGCGACTCCACGCTCGACCGTCTGGCGCTGAACGAGGCGCGCATCTGCGCGATCGCGGACGCGCTGCGCGAGGTCGCGGCGCTGCCGGACCCGGTCGGCGAGGTCCTGCGCGGCTCGCGCCTGCCCAATGGCCTGAAACTGCGCCAGGTGCGCGTTCCGATGGGCGTGGTCGGCATGGTCTACGAGGCGCGCCCGAACGTGACCGTTGACGCGGCGGGGCTCTCGCTGAAGTCGGGCAACGCCGTCATCCTGCGCGGCGGCTCCGCGGCAGCCGAATCGAACCGGGTGATCGTTCGCGTCCTGCGGGCCGCCCTCGATAATGCCGGCCTTCCCGCTGACTTGGTCCAGAGCGTGGACGAGTTCGGCCGCCCCGGCGCAGTTGCCCTCATGGGGGCGCGCGGGCTCGTCGATCTGCTGGTGCCGCGCGGTGGCGCGGGCCTGATCCAGACGGTCGTGCGCGAGGCCAAGGTTCCGGTCATCGAGACGGGCGTGGGCAACTGCCACGTCTACGTGGATTCCGAGGCGAACCTCGACTGGGCGCACGACATCGTCCTCAATGCCAAGGTCCAGCGCCCCTCGGTGTGCAACTCCGCGGAGACGCTGCTCGTCCACCGCGATGTGGCCGCGCAGTTCCTACCTCGCGTGCTCGCCACCCTCCAGGCGGAGCAGGTCACCATCCACGGTGACGAACGTGCCCAGGCGAGCATCCCCGCGGGCCTGCGCTTCGAGGCCGCGACGGACGAGGACTGGGCCACGGAGTACCACGGTCTCGAACTGGCCGTCCGCGTTGTGGACTCCTTGGACGAGGCCATCGACCACATCCGCACCTGGACGTCTGGCCACACCGAGGCGATCGTGACGGACAACGTGCGCAGCGCCGACCGCTTCGTGGACGAGCTCGACTCGGCCTGCGTGATCGTGAACGCCTCGACGCGGTTCACCGACGGTGGCGAGTTCGGGCTGGGAGCCGAGATCGGCATCTCGACGCAGAAGCTACATGCCCGCGGTCCGATGGGGCTGGCGGAACTCACCACGACCAAGTGGGTTGTCTTTGGCGAGGGCCAGATACGACAATAGGGTCGGACCGGCGACGGCCACCCGGCCGGACGCCTGTGCGATTCACGACATCGGCCGATCGTGCCGATGAAGTTGAAGATAGTGGATCATGCCCGCATACGCGCAGCGGGCACGGTTTGCCTGCCATAGGAGGAAATTGTGAACGTTGCCCTGTCGATCGCCGCCGAGGGCGCTGAAACCGCCAACCACCTGCCGATCTCGCCGATCGGATTCGGCATCACTGCCTTTGCGGTCCTGCTGGGTCTGCTTATCGTCTCGTTCGCATTCAAGAACGTCGGTCAGCGTCACTGACCGTCCGCGGTAGCGGAAGAGGCTGATCGACTTGGGCGAGCGCCGACGGATCGGCGTGATGGGTGGCACATTCGATCCCATTCATCACGGGCACCTGGTGGCGGCTAGCGAGGTCGCCGCCAGTTTTGACTTGGACGAGGTCATCTTCGTACCCACCGGGCGTCCCGGATTCAAGCAGGACCGGTACGTCACGCCTGCCGAACACCGCTATCTGATGACGGTCATCGCCACCGCCTCGAACCCTCGCTTCACCGTCAGCCGCGTTGACATCGAACGCCCAGGTTTGACGTACACAATTGACACCTTGCGCGATCTTGCAGCCCAGTTCAGCGACGCTGACCTGTTCTTCATCACCGGCGCAGACGCACTGCGGCAGATAACGACGTGGCGCAACGTCGATGAACTGTGGCGGCTCGCGCACTTCGTCGGAGTGACGCGGCCGGGGCACGAGCTTTCGCTGGACGGGCTGCCAGAAGGCAAGGTTTCGCTGATCGCGGTGCCCGCGATGGCGATCTCGTCCACGCAGGTCCGCCAGCGGTCAAAGGACCTGCTGCCCGTCTGGTACTTGGTGCCCGACGGGGTCGTGCAGTACATCGGGAAGCACGGGTTGTATCGGGGGAATGGTGACTGACGACAACGCCAAGTCGACCCCTGGTTCGCTGCCGGAGGTCATCGAGGCCCCCACGCGCCGCGCCCGCCGTGCCGCCCAGGCTCCGGCGGAGCAGGCGGTACCGTTCACCAGGCGGCAGATGCGTGAGCGCGCCGCCCAGCTCGCCGCCGAGGGCCAAGGCGCGCCGAGCGCCGAACCTACGCCTCCCTCCGCGCAGCATCGCCAGCGACACGGCACTCCCACGGTTGCGCAACCAGCGTCGATACCGACTCCCGCCGGGCCGACCCGTCGTCAGCGGCGCGCAGTAGAGCACTCCGCGACCCCCGCTTCGGGCATCGCCTCGGCCAGCAGCACGCCAGTTGCTGGCGGCAGCCCAATAGGGCTCGATGCCACGGCGCCCGTTCCTCCCGCGGCGTCTAATCCCGCACCGTCCTTGGCCGCCGCCGGAGGGCCGCTCACTCGCGCCGAGGCGAGGGTTCGCGCTCGCGCCATGGCGGCGGCCGCAGCCGCCATCGAACGCGACACACCTCAGCCGGGTCCTGCGCCCGCGCAGCAGCAGCGCCTCGCGGCGCCGTCTCCGGAGCCTCTTCAGGACGAGGGCGCCGGCGGCCACACTGCCCCCCAGGAGCCAGCGACCAGGTCGGCCAGTGACGAGGACGTGATGCCGGGCAGGACATCCGGTGTGGTGGGAGCGGGCGCTCGCACGGCGGTGTCGGCTAGCAATGCGGGCGCGACTGTTGAGGTCGAGTCCGACCGGCCGCTGACTCGCCGCGAGTTGCGCGAACGCGCGCGGGCGCTCGGCGTGGAGACCAGTGCCATCCAGGTGGTCCCCGAAGCCTCCGGATCGAGCGGTCCGGGAGCGCCGAATGACGCAGGAGCGCCGAGCGGACAAAGTGTGCGGTCCGGACGGCGAATTCAAGCCGGCCAGGGGTCAAGTCCGGATGACGCCACTGGCGAGGGACGCACGGTTGACGGCATCGCCGCGCCGTCTTCTGCCGCGCAATCCGTTAGTGCTGAGCCCTCGATCCCGGAGCATCCGCTCACGCGCCGCGAACTGCGCGCACGTAAGCTCGCTGAGACGGGTGCGATCCCGCGCGTCAAGGAGCCGATCGTGGAGCCTCCGCCCGGCACCGGGGCAATCCGCGCGGTGGACGAGACGGGGCAACTACAGCCGATTCGGCCCCTCGAACAGACCGGACCTCTGACCGAACTGCCCGTCGCGGGTCACCTCCAGCGACCCGACAACGCGAACATCACGACCGGTAGGCTGCCGCGTCAGCCCGACCTATCGGAGTCACCGGCGAAACCGGCGAGACCGGTCTCGCCGCCGCGCAGCACTGAAGATCTGGCGGCCCAGTGGGCAATGCTCGCCGCCGATTCGGGCCTGACCGAGATCGTTCGCCCGGGCGATACTGCCAGTACGCCCCAACCCCGAGCGACCGCGCGCCCCGCAACAGCAGGCAGCCACTCCCCGGATGAGGCATCGCGCGCCGCGTGGCCGCAGCAAAGTACCGCTGCTGCTGACGTTCCGGCTCCGATATGGTCGCCGTCGCTGGACTCCGAAACGGATGCCGAACCCATTGCGCTGGACGAACCGGCGCCGAGTACGCCGTCCGCCCACGAACCGCGTGATGGCGGTGCGGAACCCGCAGAGTTCCCGGGTGCTCCGCGGTTCCCGGCCGCCCCGCCGCAGACAGTAGCGGCCGCACCGCCGCAGACAGCAGCGGCCGCACCGCCGCGGGCCGCAACGATCGAAACGCCGCCGGCGGCAACGGCAGAACCGCCGTCGAGTCAGGCGCGGCCCCAGTCCCAGCAACTTCCCGTCGCGGAGCCCCGGCCAGCATCCCAGCCGGTGCGCATCGTCGCTCCGGAATCGCGCCCGACCCCGATCGCCGATGAAACCCACGCATTCGATGCCAAAATGCCGGACGAGCTCGCTACGCGCTTCGCCGCGCCGGCTACGGGCCAGACCCCCGTCGCGAGCCCGCTGTTCGCGGAGGAGGACTCGTCCGCACCCAACACCCTGGCAACCGGTTCCATCCCCGTCGTGCGCGCGCCCATAGTGTCCCAGCCGACGCCCGTGCTGGATCGCTTCCTGCAGGGTGAGGACCAGGAAACCGATGACGACGACGACGCCGACGAGCACAAGGGCCTCAACCTGCTGCACTGGGCGATCGTCGTGGCCTGCGCACTCATCCTCGGGCTCGTGCTGTGGAAGGGCGATTTCGATTCGAACGGCGCGCCCGCGCTAGAGGCTCCCGCGACGTCGGTCACCGCGCTGCAGAATCCGCCCCCAGCGGAATGACTTAGGTCGCCGCCACCACACGGCGTAGGGTAGAGGCAGAAGTGTGCCGGGTGCCGGTGCACATGGCAGGGGCCGTCCGCGCCCAAACCTCCCCAACGCAAGGAACGAACTTGACTGCGACAGAACGCGCCATCGAACTGACCATTGCCGCTGCCCGCGCCGCATCCGACAAGAAGGCTGGCCAGGTCATCGCACTGGACGTCTCGGAGCAACTGGTGCTGACCGACGTGTTCGTGATCACGTCGGGGCGCAACGACCGCCAGGTCAAGGCGATCGTCGACGGCGTCGAAGAGGCGATGCACAAGGAGGGCGTCAAGGCGCTGCGCCGCGAGGGACTGACGGAGGCGCACTGGGTGCTGCTGGACTTTGGTGACATCGTGGTGCACGTGCAGCAGGAGCAGGATCGAGAGTTCTATGCGCTTGAACGCCTCTGGAAGGACTGTCCGCTGATCGAACTGCCCGAGGACGCCCGCGGCGGAGATGGAGATACCTCCGAATACGACGAGTTCGACCAGTTCGGCTTCGCCGCCGGTACCTACCGCTCCAGCAGGGACGAGGACAACCAGGAGTCCGAGTGAGTTCCCCGCTGCACGGGCCGGGCATCCGCCGGCCCGGTGCGGGTACCATCATCCTGGTCCGGCACGGGCGCACTCGTTTCAATGCTGAGGGCCGCCTGCAGGGCCAGATCGATATCGAACTCGACGAGACTGGCATCGAGCAGGCAAGGTTGGGTGCCGCCGCGCTCGCCGAGCATTATCAGCCCGACCGGTTGGTCACCTCCGATCTAATCCGGGCTCACGACACCGCCGCTGCGTACGCAGAGGTGACGGGCAGCGAGTTGATCGTGGACGAACGCCTACGTGAGCGCGGTTTCGGCATCTGGGAAGGCAAATCCGGGCAGGAGTTGCACGAGGAGTTTCCCGAGGAATTCGAGCGCTGGCGCGCCGGCCTCGACTCGCCGATCATCGGCGCCGAACCGCGCGATGCTTCCGCGGCGCGCATCGCCGAAGCGCTGCGCGAACACGCGGCCGCGACGAAGGCGGGTGGCGTGCTCGTCGTTGTCTCCCACGGCGCCGCGATCTCCGGCGGCATCACCAACATGCTCGGACTGGATGCTGGGAACTGGCGCGGCCTGACCGGCCTGAACAATGTGCACTGGGCCCGGCTCGAACGCTCGCGGCCCGATGCCACTCCGCCGTGGCGCCTGACCGGCTTCAACATCGGCTGGTAGCGCGATAATTCGCTGGCGGTGACCGGGAGTCACCGCTAGGGTTGAAGACGTGCTCATCTGATCTGCTCCGTAGAGCCCCGCAATCCTGCCTTGTCGGCGGGTTAGTGCGCCGCAGCGCGTGCCGGGCTCCCGCACAGGCCGCGCCTATTGCCGCCGCCCTGCTCCCGCGCCCTGTGGGCGACTAGCAGGCGCGATGTCGGCGCGCGGCATCCTCCCCGCAGTCAGGTCATGCCATGTCATCTTCCCACCAGCCGCAGCCACCCTCGCCTTCGGAGGGGCGGGCGCACCGCGAAGAATCGGTGGATTCGCGCTCCCTCATCTCGCCGCCGACCCAGCCGCCGACCCCTGAACTCAGGCTCGACGGCATCTCCTGGTCGGTGCTTGCGCATGGCTCCGTGAGGCCGGTGCTGACCGATGTGTCGTTCCGCGTCGGCGCCGGTGCGCGCGTCGCGTTGCTGGGGGAGAACGGTCGCGGCAAATCGACGCTGCTGCGGATTGCGGCCGGAGAACTCGTTCCCGATGCCGGGGATGTCGCCCGCCCCGAGACCGGATACCTGCCCCAGGAGGTCGCATCGCTGCCCTGGGGAACCGTCGCCGACGTGCACGACGCCGCGCTCGCACCGGCGCGGGCGGCGATCAAGGCGATGGAATCGGCCGCACTGGCGCTGGCGGATGGGCCCGGTCCTGGCGTCGACCGATCCTACGACCAGGCCCTGGCGCGAGCGGAGGCGATCGGCGCGTGGGATGCGCCGCAGGCCCTCGCGCGGGCGCTCGGCGGGTTGCGGCTCGAGTCGCTGGACGACGACCGCGCGCTCAGCACGCTCTCGGGCGGGCAGTTGCGGCGCCTCGCCCTGGCCGCCCTGCTGGTCCAGCGCCCCGCCGGGCTTCTGCTGGACGAGCCCACCAACCACCTCGACGACGCGGCCTGCCAGTTCCTGGCCGCCGAACTGGGAACGTGGAGCGGGCCGGTCCTGCTGGCGAGCCACGACCGGGAGTTCATCGACGAGGTTGCCACGGCGGTCGTCGACCTGGACGGCGCCCCCATCGGGCGCGGCGGGCGACGCATCCCCGACGAGTTGCTGGCCGGACGAGCGGCGGGCGGCGGAGCGACCTGGTTCGGCGGCCGCCTGCCCGAATACCTGGCGGCCAAGCAGGCGGCCCGGGAGGCGTGGCAGGCGCGCTTCGAGGCGGAGCAGGACGAGTTGTCCCGGCTGCGCAAGGCAGGCAGCACGACCGCGCGGAACGTGGCGCACGGCCGTGAGGCGCGGGACAACGACAAGTTCGTGACCAAGTACCGGGGCGCCCGCGCCGAGGGAGAGGTCTCCAAGCGTGTGCGCGATACCGAGAACCGGATCGAGACCCTGGAGCGGGATCAGGTGCCGCGTCCGCCGGGGGAACTGCGCTTCGCGCTGCCCGCCGCCCTGCCTGTCGGGACCCGATCGCGCGGGACCGGCCAGGGGACGCTCGCCCGGGCGCGCGACGTTTACCTGCCCGGGGCGGCTGGGCCGCGCCTGGATATGGCCGCATCGGGCGTGCGTGAGGTTGCGATTGCACCGGGCGACCGCCTACTGATCACCGGCCCGAACGGCTGCGGCAAGTCATCACTGCTCGGGGTGCTCGCGGGGGACCTCGTCCCCGAAACCCTGGGCGGACACGGCGATGCCGGACGGCGCCCGGGGGCGCGAATCGGGCTGCTGGAGCAGGAGACCGGGCTGGGGGAGCAGGCCAAGAGCGCGCGCGAACTCATCGCACTGGCCAGCCCGGACGGCGATCCCGACAGCCACGGACTGATCGAGCCGCGCGATCTGGACCGTCCCGCGCGTGAGTTGTCCGTCGGGCAGCAGCGCCGCGTACTGCTGGCGATGCTGCTCGCCCAGCGCCTCGATGCGCTGCTGCTGGACGAGCCCACCAACCACCTGTCGATCCCGCTCGTCGCGGATCTGCTGGCTGCGTTCGAGGACTGGCCGGGTTCCCTGGTCATCGCCTCGCACGACCGCTGGCTGCGACGCACGTGGACCGGCCGGGTGGTGGATCTGACCCGGGTGCGCGGGCAGGGTGGGCTTTGAGGACGAGCGCTCCGGCGCGCATCCGGCGCGATTGGCATTCGGCGCGAGTTTTTGAGTAGACTGTCATGCGGCCCGCTGATGCGGGTCGAGGCCGCGCGAGCGGCCGCGGGGCTATGGCGCAGCTGGTAGCGCACCTGCATGGCATGCAGGGGGTCAGGGGTTCGAGTCCCCTTAGCTCCACTCGAGAAACCATGAGACAGTGACTCGCATAAGAAGGACCCCGCTTACGGCGGGGTCCTTTTGTTTTCCGGGTAGCCAATGGCCTGGCGGTGAGGTGGCACAATACCTGCAGAGCGCTTCTCCGACATGTCACCGAGCCATGTCCGTGGCCACTGGTACCGTCGGCAGGGAAGTCACAACACTAGAAAAGCGGTCCTGACCGCTGGAGATGCTTGTACGACGTGTCTGTGTCCGCGATCAACCAGCATCTTAAGCGCCTCATCGATGACGGTGAGATCAATCCCGAGGCAGTTATTAAGAGTTACTTAATACTTGCCGCAGACGGCAAGCGGTACAACACGAAGCATTACAGCCTGCACGTGATCATCGCTGTCGGGTTCAAGGTGAACAACTCCTGCGCGGTGCAGTTCCGCAAATGGGCATCGCAGATCGTAAAGGACTACACGATCCAAGGCTGGACGATGGACGTCGAGCGCCTCAAGAACGGTCACCGGTTCACCGACGGCTACTTCAAGCGCCAACTCGAGGTGATCCGCGACATCCGTGCCTCGGAGCGTAAGTTCTACCAACAGATCACGGATATCTACGCGACAGCGTTCGACTACGACCCGTCTGCCTCGACCACACGTGAGTTCTTCGCGCTCGTGCAGAACAAGCTGCACTGGGCCACCCATCGCCACACTGCGGCCGAACTCATCGTTGAGCGAGCGGACGCCGAGCGGCATCACATGGGATACCCACACCTGGTGGAACCAGACGCTCTATTTCAACAAGAAAGAGACGGGGCAAGTTGCTGCAGGAACAGCCGCGGCAAGTTGGATTTCGGGCTACTTTGGCCTCCCGGGCAAGATCATTTCTGGGGCCCTGGCCGGCTATGCAGGTGCATTCGGGATCTATATAGCGAATGGTAAATGTGGTAAACTTTTCTTGTACCCGGGGATGCCAGTCCCGATCCCACAGCAGTACAGCGGCAAAGAGGCAAAGGGTTACTGCAAGTGACGACATATGGCATTGCATTGGCACTGGGTTTGTGCCTCGCGTCCATCACCCTCCACAACATCTACTCTCCTGGCGATCTGATCTGGCGGAACTCACGGGCCCGTCTGATACTCGTGTCCCAAGGCGTCCTGGGACTCGTGCTGACCGCAGGTTTGCTCTGGAATCCTGATACTGAGTTTGCGGCGATGTTGTTTTCCGGATGGTTTGGCGGTCACGCCATCGGGTTGGGTATAGCGTTGTGGCGTTCACGGGCAACGCAGACCTCGGACATCACGTAATCCAACGGACTCTTACCTACGCACTATTTGAAGGAAGTCTGGTCAGTTTTGAACAGGCCCGTGCTAAGGCACTGAAGTGTTAGTAGTCACGTAGGAACTTTGGTACGGGCGCAAGCACCGCACCAAGGTACGCAGAAAATCCCCGACTATCCAGCCAGTACGCGCAGTCGAAAATACTTCGCATCCCCTCGCGCGTAGTCAGGCCCTCGATGCAAGTAGCGAAACGCAGCGTGCCGGTGTCACGGAGAGAACTCTCGCCGTGACACCGGCACGCGTTCTAAAGCGGCTCTTCGCAGTTGAGGGTGTAGGTGTTTCCTGACCCCGCCGATCTTGAGTAGTAAGCAAGCGATGTCGTGGGTGAGGTTGCGGAAGCCCACGGCGGAGCCGCGGAGGTGTGCGAGACGGTCGTTGAATCTCCAATATTTTGTCAAGTCGACGCGAGGTGGGTGCGTGCGGCGGCGTTGCGGTGCAGGCAGATCTCGTGCGCGAGGCATGGAACTGTCTGTTTTTCGGTGTTTCTGGGTCGGCCTGACCGAAAGGAATAGGCCGTGATGGACACGACCGAGATGATCGATCCTGTGACGGGAGAGATCATCGATGAGCAGCAGCTCGCGGAGCAGCTGCTGAAGCAAGCGAAGGAACAGGGCGTCGACCTCGTCGGTCCCGACGGGTTGTTGAACGGACTCACCAAGCGAGTCTTGGAGACAGCGCTCGAGGCGGAGATGACCGAGCACCTTGGTCACGAGAAGCACCAACAGGCTCAGAGCGGCAACATCCGCAACGCCAGCCGCTCGAAGACCGTCCTCACCGAGGTCGGTCCCGTCGAGATCGACGTGCCGCGGGATCTGGCGGGGTCGTTCGAGCCGAAGATCGTCAAGAAACGGCAGCGACGGCTCACCGGGGTCGACGAGATCGTGCTCTCGCTCACCGCGCGTGGGTTGACGACCGGTGAGGTCGCGGCGCACTTCGACGACGTCTATGGTGCGTCCGTGAAGGACACGATCAGCCGGATCACCGACAAGGTGACTCGGGCCGCCGGTCCGTGACGACCTCTGCGCCGTCACCGAGGAGCATGGTCGGAAGCATGGGAAGAGTGGGGTCGTGCGGAGACAACGCACCCACGGAATCGATCTTCGCTCTGCTGTATGAGAACGCCCTCGACCGCCGATCCTGGACAAACTGAGAGTAGCTACGCTTCGCGATGGTCACCTGAATCGAACGCGCTTTCCGCCGCCGACGCCGGGCCCGACTGGGCCGCTTGACGCCGATAGAATCCGAGATCACGTGACAAATAACGTCGCACTCGCGGCGTGACTACATACACCGTCGCGTATCCGTGCAGCTGACCCGACCCTTCTTGAACCCAGCACGTCCCCTGTGGGTTGTGTCCAATATCCTCAACTGCAACCCACTCCTGAGAGATTAACTTTGCCAAACGGAACGTCTCGGTGAGCCCTCGAATCATTATCGAAAATAATGGCGCGATCGACGGAGGGTTCGTAGGCGAAGTAGTTTGTGCTCTCCGGATAAACTCTTTTACTCTCGACGTCAATGACAGAAGCTCGCGCGTAGAATGGAGGGAGGATGGGTAGTCTCTCTGCGTTGCCCTTCGTGATTTCCGCATATTCGGGAAGGACATTCAAGTCAATTTCCAACAAACCTATAGGAGCCTCTGTAATCGTAAATGCAACGGATTCCTTGTCGTTGAAGTCGATGCCGGAGCCGATTTCAATCGAGTAGATTGGATAGTCTGAGCAGTTGTTTTGTATGAGGAGGGTGTGTTCTCCTCTTTCGTTCACGCCATAAGCAATAACATACCCATCAGTCCCCTCGGGATCACCAAGGATGCAGCCGGAGCAGATGAGGGTGAGGAGGGCGATGGTCACGGTGAATACTCTTCTCATGAAGGTCACCGCTCTTGCTCGCGATTCAGATCAGCAATGGTCATAATGGCCTGCCTTAAATCCAGCCTGATTCTCGAAATAGTCCTTCGGCACCCAGGAACCGTTCGGCTCTTCGGTGAGGTCGAGGTTCACCCCACGCCACGAACCATCTTCATCCCTGGACGCACACCACCGCACCTGCATCCTCCAACGTCCACGTGCCATCGGGATTCACAAAAGTCTGAGATGACTCCGTGCGCTGAGAAAGACCCTCCACACGCGAACCCTGCAACCGCGCCTGAGCAATCGCCGAAAACGTATCAACCCTCACCGACACCAGATCAGGTGCAGTAGTAAGCGGCGAACTCGGTGTCGAATCATCCGCATTTGCCTCGGCAGAAGTCACCGTCAACGACCACCCCACCACCGCGAGAGCCAACCCCACAACACCCAGACGAGAACCCAAATGACCCATCACAATACTGATCTAGACATGGGAATGAAACTTCAAGCATCCAGACTCTAGCAGATTAGACAGTATCGAAGCGGCAGCAGTTCGGGATCCAAGTACGTGGTGCTCACCGCTGCGCCAGCACGAACGGAAGAACCTCGCTCGCTCCGGCTATTCGCAGCAGCCTGGCCGCAACCGTCAGCGTCCACCCCGAGTCGGTGTAGTCGTCGACCAGCAGCACTCGCGCGTCGGCAAGCGATGGCGCCCCCGTGACCGGTTTGAGATCCAGGCGCTTGACGACCCCGGCGAGGCGCATCGCCGAGTTCACGTCGTGCCGTCCCGGCGCTTCCTGCCCCGGTCGAGGGCCTATGGTCGCAAGGACCGGTACGTTCAAGAACCGTGCCAGTCCGCCGGCCAGATGATGTGTGAGCACAGGGCGGGTCGTGGAGCGGATGGCGACCACGCCGTTCACGTCTCCTTCGGTCAGCCACTCCCGCAGCACGGTTGCGGCCGCATGCCGCAGCGGCACCGGCGTCTCGCTGTCCACTGTCCGCGGCGCGAAGAGATCCCGGAGCGCTTCCGAAAGCCCCAGGCCATCGAGGCGCGCAACCGCTCGTCCTGGTGCCGCCTGCTCCTCGGGACTGATCCGTCCTTTGACGTCGATGCCAAGACGATCCATCCCGCTGGGCCACTGGCGTCGGGGCAGAATTTCCACCCCAACCGCGACTAGATCTTGGCGCGCCTCGGTGACCTCGTCCGATGTCGGCCCTGCCGGGAGGGCCGCGCCGCCGCAGTTGTCGCACCGTCCGCACCGCCAGCCGGGTGCCAGTTCCGGATCGTCGAGGGTGCGCCGCAGAAACAGCATGCGGCACTCGTCGGTCGCCTCGTAGTCCAGCATGGTCTGTTGCTCGTGCCGCCTGGCCTCGGCGACGCGGCGGTATCTTTCGGCGTCATACTCCCAGGGCTGGCCCGTGCCGAGCCAGCCGCCTTTCACTCGACGCACCGCCCCGTCGACGTCTAGCACCTTCAGCATCATCTCCAGGCGCGAGCGGCGCAGATCCACGGCCGTTTCGAGCTGCGCGACCGATTGCACCCGCCCATCCGAGAGTGCGGACAACGTGGCCTCGACCTGATTAAGAGGAGGGAAACCGAGAGACCCGAAGTAGTCCCAGATCCGCCGGTCCTCCTGACCCGGAAGAAGGACGACGACGGCGCTGTCCACCCCGCGCCCAGCTCGTCCCACCTGCTGGTAGTAGGCGATCGGCGAACTCGGCGCGCCAAGGTGGACCACGAAGGCGAGATCAGGCTTGTCGAAGCCCATGCCCAGGGCGGAGGTCGCCACGAGTGCCTTGACCCGGTTATGCCGCAGATCCTCCTCGAGGAGTTCACGCTCGGCGGGGTCGGTCTGACCGGTGTAAGTGCGCGCGTCGATGCCGCTACTGCGAAGATGTGCGGCCACCTGCTCGGCCATCGCCACCGTCAGGGTGTAGACGATCCCCGAACCGGGCAAGAGCGGCAGAGCATGGCTGAGCCAGGCCACCCTAGCGGCTTGATCCGGCAACGACACCACCGCCAGATGCAACGAACTGCGGTCCAATCCGCCGCGCAGAACCAGTACGTCGGTATCCGTCCGGTTCGCCGCGATGCCGTCCGCAGCGGGCTCCTCGGCGTGCTTCGCCGCAACCTGCTCGGCGACGTCCCTGGTCACCCGGGCATTCGCGGTCGCCGTCGTAGCAAGTACGGGAACTCCGCGGGGAAGCTGGGTGAGGAAGGTGCGGATGCGGCGATAGTCCGGCCGGAAATCATGGCCCCAATCCGAGACACAGTGCGCCTCGTCCACGACCATGAGGCCCGCCGACGCGGCGAGCCGAGGCAGGACGCGATCGCGGAAGTCCGGGTTGTTGAGTCGTTCCGGGGAGCACAGCAGGACGTCGACGGAGCCTCCAGCGATCTGCTCGTGGATATCGTCCCACTCGGTGACATTGGCTGAGTTGATGGTCACCGCGCGGATTCCCGCGCGCTCTGCCGCGGCAACTTGGTCACGCATGAGCGCGAGCAGAGGGGAGACGATCACCGTCGGCCCAGCGCCCCGCTCGCGCAGCAGCGCCGTCGCCACGAAGTAGACCGCAGATTTTCCCCAGCCTGTGCGTTGGACAACGAGCACGCGGCGACGGTCCACCACGAGCGACTCGATCGCGCGCCACTGATCGTCGCGCAACCGCGCTTCATCATCGCCCACCAGGCGCCGCAGCGCTGCCTCGGCTTCACTGCGTAGGGGAGACTCGACGGGCTGGGTCATAGTGCCAACCATAGGCGGAGGCTCCGACAGCAACCGCCCCGATCCTCGCGGTTGGGGAAAATCGGAAGGCGGCGGAACCATCGGTCCCGCCGCCCTCAACGCGTCACGCGAGAAGGTTATGCCTCCAGGATGACCGCCGGGTCAGCCTTTTGACGCCGTTTGCATCCGGCAGGCGCTGCGATGGCACCGACGATCGCGATCAAAGCCACGACGGCCGCGATCCAGAAGCCATTGGTGAATCCGGCGTCCTGCGGGATGCCCTGCGCCGAGACGTGCGCGGCGATCACGCCGCTGATGACGGCCGTGCCGATGGATCCGCCGATCGTACGCGCAATGGCGTTGACGCTGCTGGCCTCGCCGGTCTGGGTCTCCGGCACTGCCTGGACCACGGCGTTCGTGCATGCGGCCAGGGACAGGCCCATGCCCGCTCCCGTGAGGAGTCCGGAGGCGACGATGTGCCACAGCTGATCGTGCGCGATGGCGGGCAGCGCGAACGCCGCGACGATGCTCACCGCGCCCAGAACCATCGGCCGCTTGGGGCCGTACTTCTTGACCATGCCGCCAGCGATCGGAGCCAGCAGCACCATCGCGAAGACGGTCGGCAGCAGGAACAGTCCGGCCTGCGTCACCGTCTTGCCGAATCCGAAGCCGAGTTCGGCGGGCAATTCCAGGAGCATCGGGATCATCAGGAACGTGCCGAACATCGCGAACCCGACGGCCAGGGCCACCAGATTGGCGGTCCACACGCCGCGCAGCTTGAACAGTCGAACGTCGATCAGCGGCTCCTTCACGCGGAGTTCGAACAGAACGAACGCGACCAGTGCCGCGGCGCCACCGAGTAGCAGCCAGAGCGTGCTGGGCGCACCCCAGCCCCATTCGTGACCCTTGCTGATGGCGAGTAGCAGGGAGACGAGCGCTCCGCTGAGAATTGTCGCGCCGACAAGATCGAGGCGGCCGGGAGTGCGAACGGGGGACTCGCGGGAGACGCGGATTCCGCCTGACGATCACACGCTATCCGGCGATGTCGGGATCGACCTGTTCGCATCTGTGACGCTCCCGGATCTCGTGGGAATTGCCGGCGAGGCACGCCTATCTTTCCACCCGGCCGAACGCCGCCGGATCGACCGGACGGTGCGCTCGCGGCAGCTTCTCGACGACGAGCAGGTATGACTCGGTGACCAGGTCCGCGAGGAGTTCCGCGTCCACGGATCCTCCGGGATGCACGCTGATCCAGTGTTTCTTGTTCATGTGCCACGCGGGCCTGATATCGCTGTGCTGCTCGCGGAGCGCCGCTCCGTCCTCGGGGGTGATCTTGAGGTTCACAATCGGCACCCCGCCCGTGGCTGTGAGGAGCGCGAACATCTTTCCGCGCACTTTGTAGACGTCCGATCCTGGCCCGAACGGGTTGCTCAGCGTGGCCCCAGGCAGTTCCTGGGCGCGTGCCTCCGCGAGTTCGTGCAGTTCCCTGCCGTTCATGGCGATCCCTTCCCCGGCTGTCGATGGTCCGCGCCGAGGAGTCGGTGCCAGGTTCCGGCAGCCGACGGAGTCCGTTGATCACCGCCGTTGCTGGAGTTCGCGTTGGCACGTCACATTGGTGCGCTACTGTCATCCTAAGTTTTCTAGGAGAAGAACATGACCCAGTCCAAACCGTCCGTGCTCTTCGTATGCGTGCACAACGCCGGCCGCTCGCAGATGGCCGCGGGATTCCTGCGGCACCTGGGAGGCGGCTCGATCGAGGTCCGCTCGGCAGGCTCGATGCCGGCCGACAGCATCAATCCCGTCGCGGTCGAGGCCATGCTCGAACTCGGCATTGACATTTCGGACGAGGCCCCCAAGGTCTTGACCGCGGATGCGGCCCGGGCCTCCGACGTGGTGATCACGATGGGTTGCGGGGACGCCTGCCCCTTCTTCCCCGGCAAGCGCTACGAGGACTGGAAACTGGCGGATCCCGCGGGTCAGGGCATCGACGCCGTGCGCCCCATCCGGGACGAGATCCAGGCCCGCGTGGCGACTTTAATAGGCGAACTACTCGGCTAACCGCTGCGCCGGCGTCGCCAAGGTCGCTGCGTCAGGAGCCCAGCGAGGCAAGCGTTCCGTCGCGCTCCAGGTCGAGCAGGGCGACCTTGATGTCGAGCCCGCCCGCGTAGCCGCCCAGACTGCCGTCGGTGCGCAGCACGCGGTGGCAGGGGATCACGATCGGCAGCGGGTTCGTTCCGCATGCGGTGCCCACCGCGCGCGTCGTATTCGCATTCCCAGCGCGCTCGGCAAGCTTTCGGTACGACCACGTGGTGCCGTATTCGATCTCCGGCATCAACTGCTGGACGCGCAGCCGGAATCCTTTCGACAGAGAGTGATCCAGCGGCACGTCGAACTCGCGGCGGCTCCCGGCGAAGTACTCGTCCAACTGCATCGCCACCCGATCGAGCGGCCGCACGGCCCCGCTCACCCGCGCCCCCTGCGCCTCGGCGAGGAAGGCGAGCACGTTGTCGAATCCCTCCCGCTGGAAGGCAATCTTGACCACGCCAGCCTCGGACGCGGCGAGTAGCAGCGGGCCGATCGGCGAATCGACGGTGCGGTGGGCGACGTCAGCTCCGGAAAGTGCGGGGGTCATGGCTGGCTTCCTCTCACGCGTGCTCGCGGCGCGATACGATCTCGTTGATCCAGATGGGGGCGAACGGTGACGTGCAACCGGGCGGGGTCGGGTAGTCCTTGAGGACCTCGAGCCGTTCGCCGATCGCTATCGCGCGTTCGCGCCGGGACTCCGACTCGATGCCGATCGTGGCGAGGCACTGATTCATGGCCCATTGCAGACGTTCGGGCGCGTCGCGCATCTCCGCTTGGATCTGCTTGAGCAGGGCATCCTGGTCCAGACCAGCGGGATTCTTGGCGACGCGCTCGGACGTCAGCGCCCACCCCGCGCTTGCGACAACTGGATCCTCGTCGGCGAACCAGAGCACGCGCAGTTCCTCGGCATGCTTGGACTTCTTCGCGAGGTAGTTGACCAGCCAGTCATGCACCTTTGGCCTGCGCGCCTCGCGCAGCATGACATCGAGTTCGGTTGCGGAGTAGTCCCTGGGGCGCGTGATCAGGATCGCGACCAGGCGCGCGGCGGTGTCGCCCGTTGCCCACAATTCACGGGCGACTTCGGGATCATGCCCCGCCTTCTTGGCGACCGCCCGCAGCTTGGTCAGGTTCACGTCGTGGTCGTCGCCGTGGCGCTGATTGACGGCGCGGATCTTCGGATCCGCCAGCGCAGCCAACTCGTCCAGAATCTCACTGGCACCCAACTAGCTCTCCTCCCGTGCGCCGCCTATCCGGCGAAATCCCCGGTTAGATGGCAACCTAGGACTATCGTACATGCGTGTCATAGTGTGAGCGCGCAATACTGGAAGAGTCGAAACAGTCCTCGATGTCGATCGCCCCTGGAGATGAACCGTGAAACTCGCCGTCACAGTCAGCCCGGTCGAACTGGACGCGCCCATGGACGGGACGGATCGCCTGATCGTCGCCGAGGAATCGGCCACTCACGTCTCGGTCCGCGACCTCGGGCTGACCAGGGGAGACGGCATATTCGAGGTGATCGGCGTCGCGAACGGCGTCCCGCAGGCGCTCGCCGCTCACCTGCGCCGCCTGTCCTGGTCCGCGGCCATGCTCGACCTCCCGCCGCTCGACCTGGCCACCATCGAAGCTGCGGTCCGAAAGGTTATCGACGTCAACGAACCGGCCCCGGAACTCGGCGTGAAGATCGTGGTGACCCGAGGCATCGAGGGCGACGCCGCCCCGAGTGCCAGTTGCTGGGTCACCGTCATCGATTCCCTCGGATTCGAGCGCGAGCGACTCGAGGGGATCGCGGTGGTCACCCTCGATCGCGGGTATCCGCACGACATCGCTGCCCGCGCCCCCTGGCTGCTGGCCGGCGCCAAGACTCTCTCATACGCCGTGAACAAGGCGGCGCTGCGAGAAGCCGCCCGGCGCGGCGCCGACGACGTGCTTTTCGTGAGCAGCGACGGTTACCTTCTTGAGGGTCCGACCTCCACGCTGCTGCTGCGGATCGGCAACCGCGTCCTGACGCCGGCCACGGCGCAGGGCGTCCTGCCCGGGACGACGCAGGGCTCGCTTTTCGACTTCTTCGCCGATCAGGGGCTCGTCACCGCACAGGCGCTCTTGCGCCCGGCGGACCTGGCGCGGGCGGACGGGGCGTGGCTCGCCTCATCCGTGCGGCTACTGGCACCCATCCGCGCTGTCGATGGCGAGCAGCAGATCGTCGATAACGATCTCACCCGCTCCGCTAACGATTTCCTCCTCGCCCGGACCTCCTGAGCCGCGAAATGGGCCTTCGAATGCCGTCGGTGGGTGCGCGAGGAGTGGGAGGGCGGCAGCATGCGCCGTCGGCGGTCGGACTGCGCCGTGATCGAACACTCCGTGACCGCATGATCGGCGCCCGCCTGATCGGTGCCCGCCTGGCCGGTGCCCGCCTGGCCGGTGCCCGACTGGCCGGTGCTTGTTTGCGACGGCCGAACGGCGCCCGCCCGCCCGCGGCGTTGGTCGCGCTCGTCATCGGCGCCCTGGCGATCTTAGGGCTTTTGGGGATGCACACCATCCATCGCGATGTCGGTGTCGCCGCGCCGAGCGCCTTGGTGGGCCACGCGGCCATCGCAATGACGCAATCCGAGGGTCACGCTTCAGGCGATTCAGCGGCGCATGGTCGAGCCTCCGGGCACGACGGCCCGGTGCGGGCATGCGGAAACTGCGCCGCGTCCACACCGTCCCTCGCGAGCGCGTGCACGCAGGCCCTATGGCTGTTCGTGCCGTTCCTGCTACCGCCGCGGCGGTGGCGCCTGCGCCTGGTCGAAGCGGATGCGGACGAGGCCTCGTCCATCCCAATCGCGGTACCGCGCGCGCCATCGCTCGATGCGCTGTGCATCAGCCGGACCTGAGGAAAACCGGCGCGTACCGCGGTCACCAGTGCTGCGGCCACCAGTACCGCCGCTGCCAGTGCCGCGGCCACCAGTACCGCCGCTGAACGTAGCCCCGACCCCTTCGGTCTGGCGTTTCACCCATGCGCGCGCCACGCGATCATGACCCCGTTGGTGCCACTGTGGCGGCACCTGCTGCCGTCGCTGGCATCGTCGCGACGTCGCCGCGCGCTCCTCGGCTCGACCGACACTCACACTCGAACTTGCCAAGAAGTAAGGATTCCCCATGTTCAACTCCACTCGACGACTCGAAACACGCCGCGCAACCGCCGCGCTCCGAACCGCGTCCACCCGAACAGTCGCCGTCAAAACGATCGCCGCCATCGCCGCCGCGCTCGTAGGCCTGTCGCTGCTGGCTGGCTGCACCAGCGACCCCGCGGAATCGGCCGCGACCACCGCTCCGGCCGCCACCGCTCCGGCCGCCAGCGAGCCAGCGGCCGGCGCTCAGCAGGCTCCGCCAGCGAATCAGCAGGACGCCGCCCAGAGCGAACGTCCGATCACCAGGGAGGCGATCGCCGCACTCGACGCCGCGGACATCATCGAGTGGCTCGATCCGCTCCCCGTAAGCGAGCGGCCCGCCGACCTCAGCGTGTCGATCCGGCCCTCGCAGATCGTCGTCTCGGACAGCGCGGGGGAAGCCACGGTGCCGATGCCCGCGGACGAGTTCTACGTCTCGCTCGCGCCCTACGTGAACCAGAACCACGACTGCTACTTCCACAACCTCGCGACGTGCAAGGGCGAACTGGCGAATGAGGCCGTGCGGGTAGTGGTCACCGATCAGGCCACGGGAGCAACCGTGCTCGACGAGCAGCGCACCACCTACGACAACGGATTCGTAGGCATCTGGCTCCCGCGCGGTGGTAAGTACGACCTCGTCATCACGGCCGCAGCCGGCTCGGCGACGGCCGAACTGTCCACGGCCGACGATGACGACCTCACCTGCCTGACAACCCTCAAGCTGACGTAGGCGGAATCGCACCGAGGTCGCGCGGCTGTCGCCTGCCCGGGCAGCATCAGTTCTGCTGGCGCACTGCACGCCGCGCGATCTCGGCACGCAGCAATTCCGTGTCGGCGGCGGTCCAGCCGGGCACGTCGCATACGGCCGCGAACGCGTTGACGTATTCCTGCTGGAAGTGGTGACCGGTCCCCATCGGAACGTCGGAGCCCGCAGCGAAGAACAGGTCGAACGCCACTTGCCAGAAGCTGGTGACGGGGAACCAGGCGACCTCATCCATGACTCCCGGGGCAGGATCCTCGTCCATCCAGGCAGGCTCGGAGTAGAACAGCGACGGATCCCACCAGGTGGTGCCGTCCGTGCCGTGCTGCAGGTACGCAACCCGCGGGAACGCCCAGTCGCCCTCGAGTTGGCCGGGTTCGCCCGTGTAGAAGCGCACCTTCTGCCCGCCGTCGACGACCGGTTCGACCTGAGTCGAGCCGTCGTCGCGGGAGTTCGTGAGGTCGTTCCACATGGGTACGAAGTACGGCGTCCCCGCGAATACCGCTCCATCGGTGCGGGTACGTAGATCGCTGAGGTTGGCGAACGCGGATTGCATGCCGTAGGAGCCGAGGGAGAGCCCGGCCACGTAGAGTTTCGGCCGCTCGGCTACGGGTATCTCGGTCAGGCGCGCGGCAACGGCCGTGAAGAGCTGCTGGCTCGCCACCGGAGGCGTTCCACGATCACCGAGGAACGCCATCCAGCTCGGCAGGTAGGAATACTGCATGGCGGCAACGGCCGAATCCCCGCCGTGCAGGAACTCGAAACTCGACACGAGCGGCTCGTCCACCCAGCCCGAGCCCGTGGTGGCGACGATCAGGATGGCCTCGCGGTCCCACGCTCCAGTTCGATCGAGTTCGCCCACGATGAGGTTCGCGGAGGATTCGAGCGATTCCGTGAGCCCCGCATAGACACGGATCGGATCCTCGGCTTCGGTGCTGGCGCCAGCACCGCTACGAGTCTGCTCGAACCGGGCGATCTCGTCCTTGCTCGGGCCGCGCGTAACGAAGCGACGGCCCTCGCGCCCCAGGTCGTCCCAGGGGACGAGCGACCCGGGCGAGCCCGAGCGCAGGCTCGACTCCGGAGGTTCGCTGCCCGGGTCGAAGAACCCGGCCGCGACCTGGAACGACTCGTCCAAACCCCGGACGATGCGCGTGATAAGGACCCCGTTGACCAGGTTGAACGCCAGGAGCGCGACGAGTAGCGCCGCTAGGACATTCGCGAGGCGACGAGGAAGCATCCGGCGCAGGAATGCACCGACGCTCTGCGACGCTCGGCGCAGCAGGCGGGCGAAGCCGAGTACGGGAATGAAAAGCACCGGGACGATCACGACGCTGAGGACGAAGCCGATCGCCTCCCACGCCCCGAGAGGGGGCATGCCGAGCAGGTCGCGCTGACGGGATTGCCACCAGATGCCGAGCCCGATCATGATGGGCAACCCGACTACGGCAATGCCGGTGATGATGCGGCGCGAGACGGCGCGCAATCTCGGCGAGCCGAGCCGGTCGTTCTCATCGAACGAGCGCACCACCCATTCCAAGAGGCAACCGACGGCGTACGCGGAGATCACCGTGACGGCCGTCACCGCCCCCTGCACCCACCAGGTGCGGGCGAGGAGGGAGGGCGTGAATGACCACAGTCCGGTCAGCACGGCCGCGACGATTCCGGGTGTCGACAGGCAATTCAGCCAGCGGGCGATCCGTCCGGACGACTTCTCTGATTCGGGTGATGTACTTTCTCTCATCGTCGAACTTTAGCGGGTCGTGTCTACTCGGTGTAATCGTCCTTCGGTAACCGGGCGAGGTTGGCGCGCCAGTGGACGAGCGCGTCAGACGAGCGGCGTAGCGGGCCGGATGACGCGGACGCGCACGAGGATGAGATACAGCTTGCAGCCCAGGCAGAAGCCGAATGCGGCGTTCAGGAAGGCGGCGACGAACGCCGCTGCGCCGAAGATGACGAGGGCCCACGGCACCGCGACGAGGTGCAGGACGAGTCCTGCTGCGACCACGATGAGGCCGACGAGCTGCGAGAAGCGCGGCGGGCGCGGGTCCTCGAACTGCGTCGGAGCCGAGATACGAGGCTGGACGGCCTTGCGGAACAATACGCCCCAGGGAGCGGTCGCGGGCGAGGTGTAACTCCAAGCGAACAGAACGGCGATCACTGCGAGCAGGATGAAGCCGGGATCGGTGGCGAGGGCGCCCGTTCCGGCCTCTCCTGCCGTGGGCGAGTTGCCGATCGCTGCGAGGAACACAGCGACGACGAGCAGGGTTGCGGTGATGGCCGCCGCGAACCGGGGGGCCCGCGAGTCGATCGCCTTCGGGCGGGACTTCGTAGTTGTTTCAGTCGACATGACAAGGGTCCTTACGTGAGAACGGCGGAGTCGATGACCGCCACCACCTGGGAGCCCTTTACGGGGCCGGAGAGTCGCGCTGCGAGGTTGCCGTCGGGGTCGACGACGAAGACGGTAGGAGTTTGCAAGATACCGTGCTGTGCGGCCAGTTCGGCGCGTGAGGTCAGATCGACCTCGGCGAAGACGGTATCGCCGCGATCTCCGAGTGAATGGCGGATCGAGCGGGCCACACCCGGGCACTGGGCGCACCATTCGGTCGTGAACTGGACGATGCTCCACGAACCGTCCGGGCTACTCACGCCGAGCGAGTCGAGATCGATGGATTTCGACTTCGCACCCTCGAGCCGCTTCACTCTCGCGCCGCGCTTGTGCGCGATGCCGCCGAGCACGGCGGTCACGAGAACCAGAGCCGCGACAGCGGCCAGAGCGACGAGGGGATCCACGTATTCACGATATTCCCGCGTGCCTCAGTAGCCAAAGAGGGATCGCATCGTGGACATGGCTTCCCTGCCCTTCAGGTGGGCTACGGTCGCGGCGCCCCGCGTCCGGGGCGGAATGCGGAGACGGAGGGCTCGTCCTCGAGCCAGAAGCGCCAGGGGAACTGCGGGCCGCCCGCCGCACCGGCGACGCCGACCCGCGGTCCGGTGAGAATCGAGCGCGCCGGGGCCTCGCCGGGAGTGAGTGCGAAGGGCTCGGCAAAAAGCGAGAGCCCGCCGAATTCGAGTGTCAGCCCCAGTGCAGCGGCCACGTTTCCCGGCCCGCGAGCGAGTTGCTGGTGGGGGAGAGGTGTCACGAGCGAGCCTCCCCGCGGGCGCTTGGCTAGCCGCCGCGCAAGGGCGATCTCGTTCCCGGCCACGATCTCGCCCGCGCGGATGAGGACACCGGAGGCGATGCCCTCCGGCGAGCAGACAGCGTTGAGCGCGTGATGCATCCCGTAGGTGAAGTAAACGTAGCTGCGGCCCGGCGGGCCGAACATCGCCGCGTTGCGGTCGGTCCTCCGGGCGCGCGCGTGCGAACCCGCGTCGTAGGGCCCAGGGGTGCCCACGCCGTGGTAGGCCTCCACCTCGGTGATCCGCAGCGTCACGGCGCCGTCGGGGGACAGTACGGTCAGATGCGCGCCAAGGAGCCTGGGAGCGACCTCAAGCGCATGGGCTTCGAACAGTTCACGCACTCATTCAGTATTGACGAGATCGCCGAAAATACGACTTGACCTTGACGTAACGTCAACTTTTAGAGTGATTGTCATGGAACGATCCATCCAGCAAGTCGCGCACCTCACTGGCGTCTCTAGCCGCACCCTGAGGCACTACCACGCCGAGGGAATCGTCCGGCCGAGTCGCATCGCGACGAACGGGTATCGGTACTACAACACCGACGCCCTCGTCTCGTTGCAGCGCGTGCTCGTGCTACGCGAATTGGGGCTGGGCATTCCCGAGATCCGCCGGGTCATGTCGAATGGGGAGGATGAGCGAGCCGCGCTCGCGGCCCATCTCGATCAGCTGCGCGCTCGCCTGGAGAGGCTAAGGCGGCAGATTGCCGCCGTGGACGCGACCTTGACGTCACTGAAGACAGGAGAAGAAATCATGGCGGAGTCCATGTTCGATGGATTCGATCACACCGAGTATCGCGATGAGGTGGTCAGCAGGTGGGGGCGGGCGGCCTACGATCGCTCCGACGCGTGGTGGTCGTCGCTCACGGACGAGGAGCGGCGCGGCTTCCAGGCCGAGGTCACCGGCCTGGCCGACGATTGGATCGCGGCGCAACGCAGCGGCGTGGCCGCGTCTTCGCGCGTCGCCCAGGATCTCGCCGAGCGTCACGTGCGGTGGCTCTCGTCCGTGCCGGGCACACCCGCGTCGAATGGCGGCGATATGCGCGCCTACGTCCTCCGACTCGCCGAGATGTACGTGGGGGACGAGCGCTTCGCGGCCAACTACGGCGGCCAGGAGGGTGCTGGTTTCGTGCGGGACGCGCTTCGCCACTTCCTGGAGGGGGATGAGGAGTCCGGTTCGCCGTCCGCTCGATGATCGATGCCGTAGGGCCGGAAGTGTGACTCCGCTCTCACGATGGTTGTATCTACAACTATTATGGTTTAATTGTTGATACAACCAATCGGGTGGCCCCAGCGTCACCCGGCAACAGAGAGGCAAGGACAATGACAACCTTCAACGTCATCGGTGCAGGAAACATGGGGAACGCGATCAGCGCTCTACTCGCGGCCGGCGGCAGCCAGGTCACTACCATTACCCACTCGGAACTCGCGGCCACCCCGCTCGATGCCGACGTCGTGGTCCTCGCTGTCCCATACCCGTCGATCTCCGAGATCGTCGAGGATAAGCGCGATGAACTGGCAGGCAAGGTCGTTGTTGACATCTCGAACCCGCTGAACTTCGAGACCTTCGACTCGCTCGTGGTCCCTGCTGACTCATCCGCTGCCGCCGAACTCCAAGCCAAACTGCCCGACTCCCGTGTCATCAAGGCCTTCAACACCAACTTCGCGGCCACTCTAGCCAGCCGCAGCGTCGGTCAGAACCCGGCAACCGTGCTGGTCGCTGGTGACGATGAGGGCGCCAAGGCAGCGCTTATCTCAGCAGTGAAGGCAGGCGGCGTGGCCGCCATCGACGCAGGAAAGCTCGCGCGCGCCCGTGAGCTCGAAGCCGTGGGCTTCCTGCAACTCACATTTGCGGTGGGCGAGAAGATCAGCTGGACCGCCGGCTTCGCGCTCGTCAGCTGACCACCCACTACTTCCTTCACATCTCCGAGGAGAAACAGACGATGAGCAACGAGTTGGCGCTGAACCCCGCCTCGGGAATGAGCGCGGTGACGCTGCTCGTCCGTGACCTCGAAGTGATGACGGACTACTACACCGAGGCATTCGCACTCGAGCCCCTTGAGGAGCTACCCACGCGAACCTCGACGCGTCGAGTGCTGGGCCGGGGAACCACCCCGATGGTCCGACTCGTCCACGCGCCCGGGATCCCCATGGTCGATCGGCGGCAGGCGGGACTCTTCCACACGGCCTTCCTCTTCGAAGACCAATCGAGTCTCGCCGCCGCGGTCTACCGAGCCGTGAGCGATCAGCGGGGTCGATACGCGGGAGCCGCGGACCACCTGGTTTCCGAGGCCTTCTATTTCACGGACCCGGAGGGCAACGGCGTCGAGCTCTACACCGATCGTCCGCGTGCGCACTGGACGATCGTGAACGGCCAGATCCAGATGGCCTCCAACCGGCTGGACCCGCGGGTCTTCCTGCAACTCCACCTCACTGAGTCTTCCCTCGAAGCCGGTCCGGCGCTTGAGGCCAAAGTCGGGCACGTTCACCTGCAGGTCGGCGATCTGCGCAGGGCACGAGACTTCTACGTCGACTCGCTCGGGTTCGACGTGACCGTAGGAGATTTCCCCGGTGCGATCTTCGCGTCCGTGGGCGGTTACCACCACCACATCGCGATGAACACGTGGAACTCCCGCGGCGCCGGCCCTCGCGCAGCAGGCCTCGGGCTCGGCGACGTGGCGATCGCGGTTCCCGAACGCGCCGATCTCGATGCACTCGCGGTTCGCCTGCGCACGGGCGGCGTGCCGTTCGCCGACCACGGTTCCAGTATCGTCACCGCCGACCCGTGGGGGACCCAGGTCACCGTTTCGCTGCCGGCGCCCCGGGTCGAAGACCTCCTTGCGGCTCCTGTGGCGACGGAGCCGCACGCCTGACCGGGATCACGCGGCGGATGACATGCCCCAGCCAGCGTCGATGGACTGGCGCTATACCCCGGGTACGGGCACATGGGCATCCTCGAGGCCGGATCACCCCTGGTGGGTGACCTGTTCGCCTGGCCGACCGCCCGCTCACGCATGAATAGCACGATTCCTCAATATCCCAAATGCGGCCAGTTCCCCAGGAAAACAGCCAGTCTTCGCTAGCATTGGCCGAGTGCACTATGGAACCGGCCGCGTCATTGCGCGCGGATCACTCTCACCTGCCAGAATCGCGCTGTTGACGGCTACCGCATTCCTGGCGATGTGCGCGTGGGTAGTCATAATGGCGTCCTCCCAGGCCCACGCAGCCAGTGGCCTGACCGCCAAGGCGAGCACCACGGTTCCCGCGAAGTCCTATGTCAAAGCCACCGTGAAGATCGTCCTGACGACGCCGAAAGCCGGCGCGACCAAGAAGGTGAGAATCTCCGTCGCGAAGGCATCCGCGCCCACGAAATCCTGGCGCGGGAAGACGCGGAAGGTCACCCTCCGCTGGTCCAAGGGCGCATACCGCGGCAGTGTGGCCGCGACGGCCAAGAAGCCGCCGAAGGTAACGGTCAAGGTTACCGCCATGGGAAAGCCGCTCAAGAAGGTCGTCAAGGCGCCTCTCGCGAAGACCACGGTGACCACCGCCACGGCATCACTGCGCGTGCGCGGGGGTAAGCATCCGGTGTCGGTCACCGTCTCACCCGCATTCAAGCGGACGGTCAAACTCCAGCGAAAATCGGGCGGAACCTGGCTGACCGAAGTGAAGAAGACCGTCTCCGGCAGTGCCCTCAAAACGGTCACGTTCAACCTTCCAGCGACCAAGGTCGGCACCTCGAAATGGCGGATCGCCGTGGTCAAGACGGCCAAGGCGAAACTCGGCAAGGCGCCCTTCACCGTCACCACGGTCGATCCCGGAGCCAGCACGGTCGTGGGCATCCCGAAGGCACTCGTCGTCACTGCGGCAAACCCCGGCAGGCTTGCGGCCTCGATCTACCCGGCATTCGGCCGCAACGTGTCGCTGCAGGAATACAACCCGAACACGAGTTCGTGGCTCACCATCGACACCATCACGACGAACAAGACCGCGATGGTCGCCAACATCTCCTTCGCCCTTCCCGATCGTGCGCAGGGCGTGACCAAGTGGCGACTACGGGCACCGGCTGTCGCCGGCGCGTACCTGGCGGTGAACTCGTCCGCGATCTCCGTCACCACCGACCTGGGGCCGGGGCCGCTGCGCGGGATCAAGAATTTCACCGACCTGGAGGCGCAGGGCAGGCCTATCGTCATCGCGCATCGCGGTGGCTCGGACCGATACCCAGAACAGTCGCGCGAGGCCTACGAGGCGGCCGCTGCGACAGGATTCGTGATCGAGGCCGACCTTCGCCCCCTCGCGGACGGAACTCCGGCGCTGCTCCACGACGCGAGCACCGCCCGCACCATCATCGACGTGAACGGCAAGCCCGTCGAACGGGCGATCAACTCGATCACGCCTGCCGAATGGGCGAACCTCCGGATTCGCCCCGCATACGTCACCGGCATCGTCGGCACGACCCTCACATGGGAGCAATTGCTGGACGAGTTCGGCGGCCGCGCGACGATCGCGGCGGAGGTCAAGACCGCGGCGCTGGCGCGCCGCGTCGTCGACGACGTGGCGGATAGAGGGCTTGCCGACTCGGTCATCCTGCAATCCAACAGTCAGCCCGTCGTTGACGCGATGACGGCGCGGGCCGTGGACAGGGGAGTCAGCATACGCATCCGGCGGCTGCTGACCGCGACGTTCTTCTCCGGGGACCCCGCGCAGCTGAACGCCAACCTCGCGGGATTGTTCGGCAACTACTACAACGAGTACCTGGGAGCCTCGCTCGCCCAGACCAGCAACGTCCTGATTCCCTACGTGCAGCAGAACGGCTTTGACCAGAGCCTCGTGATCCCGTATTCGGTCAGCGAGCCCGACCAGGTGCGCGCATTGCTGATGACCGACGGGATCGTGGGATTCTCGAGCGACGATCCTTGGTACGTCTGGTCGGGCATCGCGACGTCACTCGGGTACTAGCAGGCTCCCACGGTAACGTAGTGGGGCGATAGCGCTACTAGAGGAGAACCGCATGTCTCAGGCCGAATGGCTCGCCGCCGCCAGCAGGACCTCGACGGCCGAGTACGGCGGCTTCATCGGCTGGTTCCTCGACACGATGTCCTCCCTCGGCGAGGTCGGCGTGGGAGTGGCGGTGCTGGCTGAGACGTTCTTCCCGCCGATTCCCTCCGAGATCGTACTTCCGACCGCTGGTTACCTCGCGCACGACGGCCGGATGTCCCTGTGGCTCGCGTGGCTACTGGCCACTCTCGGCGGGCTTATAGGCTCGTGGGGCTGGTACGCGATCGGCGCGGCGCTGGGGCGCGATCGCACGCGCAGGATCTTCGGCAAGGTGCCGCTACTCGAATTCGAGGACTTCGACAAGGCCGAGGCCTTCTTCGCCAGGTGGGGCACTACTGCGATCCTGGTGGGACGTTGCGTGCCCATCGTGCGCTCCCTGATCTCCATCCCCGCGGGCATCGAGCGTATGCGGCTGTGGCAGTTCACCCTATACACGTCCCTGGGAACGGCCATCTGGAACGCCATCTGGATCGGCCTGGGGTTCGCCCTGGGGCCGGCAGTTCAGCCCGTGCTCGACCGCTGGCATTCCGCGCTGTCGAACATCGTGATCGCCATAGTCCTGGGGGCCGTGCTCTGGTTCGTCGTCAAGCGCGTCGTCAAGCGCCGCCGGGCGTCGGCCGAGGGCTGATCCCTCGGAAGGATATGGCCGGGCCGCCGACATAGACTGATGCGGTGCCCCAAACCGCTGCGCTGACATCGTCTCAGCAATGGCGCGCATTCTGGGTGGCCGCGAGTGTGGCAGCCATGACAATCCTCGACCTGAGCAAGGTCAATGTTACGCTGCCCTCGATCGAGCAATCCTTCGGTGCGTCGTCGAGTTCCCTCCAACTCATCGTGTCGGGCTACGTGCTGACCTTCGGCCTCACTCTCGTCCCGATGGGACGGCTCGGCGATCAGACGTCGCGCAAGCGGCTCTTCCTGATCGGCCTGTCGCTGTTCGCCCTGACGAGTGCGGCCTGCGCCCTTGCGCCGAGCGAGGAGTTCCTGCTGGTCGCGCGCCTGGTCCAGGGTGTCGCGGCAGGGATTCAGATGCCGCAGGTGGTCGGCACGATTCAGCGGATATTCCAGGGCGAGGCGCGCGGGCGGGCGTTCGGGCTCTTCGGTTCCGTCATCGGCGTCTCCACTGCGTTCGGGCCGACGCTTGGTGGTCTGATGATCGCCCTCGGTGGCGCTCAGAACGGCTGGCGATGGGTGTTCTGGCTCAACGTGCCACTGTGCATCGCGATCATGATCTGTGTGCTCGTCTTCCTGCCCACCACGCAGACTGGGGCACGGCAGTCGCTGTCGCTCGACCCCGTGGGGATCCTGCTGTTCGGTTGCGCCGTCATGGCGCTGATGGTCCCGTTCCTGCTCACCACCGGCGGGGGCGGCGACAATCCGCTTCGCTGGTGGCTCCTGATCGCCTGCGCGATCTTCGCCGCAGCCTTCGTCTGGTGGGAATCGCGGTATGCGCTCAGCGGCAGGGCTCCGCTCATTCCGCTCAAGCTGTTCCGCATCCCTTCCTTCCGCAACGGGACGCTCGTCATCGCCGCCTACTTTTCCGCCATCCCGGCGATGTTTCTCCTTACGACCCTGTTCCTCCAGATCGGAGCCGGAATCGAGCCGGTTTACGCGGGCATGGTGAGCATCGGCTTCGCGCTGACGAGCGCGTTCACCGCCTGGTGGGGCGGGCGACTAGTTGCCAAGCGAGGCCGGGCCGTGGTCGTCGTGGGGCTGACGATCATCCTGACGGCCACGATTCTCCTTCATGCGGTTGCGCGATATGCCACCGTCCAGCACGTGGAATGGTTCATGGCGGCCGCGATGGTGCTAGCCGGAGCGGGCGGCGGATTCGTGGTGGCACCCAACCAGGCGCTCACGCTGGGCCATGTGCCGGTGCGCGATGGCGGTCTCGCCGGGTCGGTCGGCCAACTCGGCCAGCGCATCGGCACGGCAATCGGCACCGCCGTCGCGCTGTCCTTGTTCTATGCCACCATCAACCGCGCGCACGGTTCGGCAGAGCTCGACTTCGCGGTTTACCGAGACGGCTTCGGGGTCGCGATGACCGCCGTGAGTGCCTTTCTCTTCGTCGCGCTGCTGCTGGCGCTCGCGGACCTTCACGCGCGGCGGCGAGCGGCTGCGGCTGGATCGTAGGCTCGGCGCGAGCCGAGCCCGCCGACGTGGCGCGCTGCCGCAGATGTGCCATAGTCGAAGTGTCCGTATCGTCCGGATCCATTTCGTCCGGGCCGGCGCAAACATGGAGGCACACATGGTTAACAGCAAAGCAAGCGTGACATGGAACGGCGCGCTGTCCGATGGGCACGGCGAGGTGCGGCTCGACAGTTCGGGTGCGGCAACTCTGCCCGTGAACTGGCGGGCGCGGTCGCAGGGGTCGGACAGCGTGACCACGCCGGAGGAACTGCTGGGCGCCGCGCACGCCGCGTGCTTCGCCATGGCGCTCAGCCACGCACTCGAGGGCAATGGCACCCCGCCCACGCAACTCGACGTCACGGCCAGCGTCGGTTTCACCCCCGGAGTGGGGATCACCGGAAGCCACCTCACGCTCCGGGCGCAGATTCCGGGCTTGGACGAGGCCTCCTTCGAGCGCTTCGTCGACGAGGCCAAGGAGGGCTGTCCCGTATCCGTCGCCCTTTCTGGTATCGAGATCACGCTCGACGCGACACTGGCGTAGCGTACGTCCCATTCACCGCTTAGCGGCTCGGCGTCCGACCCTGGTGAACCTGGGCGGGGCGGCGAGCCGCTAAGTTAGGTTATGCGGGAGCCAGGGCGGCGCCGGCCATGACCGCCTGGACGGCCATGGGACACGCGAAAGAGGGTGGCGAAATGAGCGCGAAGAAGGTCGGAATCCTCACGGCGGGCGGCGACAGTCCCGGATTGAACGCCGCGATACGGGGCTTCGGGAAAACCGCCGTCGGGCACTACCACATGGACCTCATCGGCTACCGCGACGGTATCACCGGGCTCGTCCAGGATCGGCACGAGCCGCTCACCGGAAGCACCCTATCGGGCATCCTGACGGTGGGTGGCACGATTCTCGGCACGTCGCGCGACAAGGTGCACCGCTTTGCGACGCCCGACGGTGTGGTCGACATGGTTCCCACCGTCGTCGAGAACTATCAGCGCGAGGGACTCGACGCGCTGATCATGCTCGGTGGAGGCGGCACCGCCAAGAACGCGAAACGACTTGTCGATGCGGGACTCAACGTGATCCACCTGCCCAAGACCATCGACAACGACATCGCCGAGACCGACACGACCTTCGGCTTCGCCACGGCGATGGAGATCGCCACCGACGCCATCGACCGTGTGCACTCGACCGCGCACAGCCACCACCGCATCATCCTCACCGAGATCATGGGGCACCGGGCCGGGTGGCTCACGCTCGGCGCGGGCATCGCTGGCGGGGCCGATATCATCCTGATCCCCGAGATTCCCTACACCGTCGAATCCGTGGCCGCCACAATCAGGGAGCGCACCAAGCGCGGATCGAGTTTCTCCGTCGTGGCCGTGGCCGAGGGCGCCCGCGACATCCACGACACGGCCGACTACGAGGCCGCCCGCCTCCTGGTCAAGGCGGCCAAGACGCCAGAGCAGCAGCGCGCGGCCAAAGTCCACCTGCGGAACGTCGAGGACCTGCAGCGCGAGCACACCTTCAAGCTCGCGCGCGAGCTGGAGGCCGCCACAGGACTCGAGGCGCGCGTCACAATCCTCGGCTACGTACAGCGCGGAGGCTCTCCCTCGGCCGCGGACAGGATGCTGGCGACTCGCCTAGGCGCGGCGGCGGCCGATCTGGTCGCGGACGGGGAGTTCGGCGTGATGGTCGCGTCGCACGGCGAAGAAGCGGTTCCCGTCCCGCTCGACAGGGTTGCCGGCAAGACGAAGCTCGTCCCGCCGGACCACGCCTGGGTGCAGGCCGCGCGCAAGGTCGGAACCGGCCTCGGCGATTAGATTGACGCGAGGTGGCCGGCACGTGAAAGCCTGTCGAAGGCTTTCCAAATCGCTGTAATTCCAACAAATTACCGTGCCAGAATTGCGGCGTGATTAAAGATTTGGCGCTAGCGGCGGATCGGCTCGCGGCGGTGGAGACCGCCGCCAAGATTCGTGCTCTGGCGGACGTCGCCCGTCCGATCCTGACGATCGAGTCCACGGTGCTCGTGAGCGAACTGGAGGTCATGTTCCGGGACGAGTCGATCCATGCCGTCGTAGTCAACGATTCCGCTGAGGGCCGGATCGGGCTCATCACGCGCGCCATGTACGGGGCGGCGCTCACCGGCAGGCTCGGCTATGGGCGCGCTGTCCACCTGCGCCGCGCGGCGGGCGAGCTCGCCGACTATAAGGCGCTGGTGCTACCGCCCGGCACGAGCATCGCCGACGCCGCGACCCGCGCGATGGATCGTTCGCGCAAGCGTCGATACGATCCGATCCTGGTTTCGGATACCGAATGGCGGGTCGCGGAGACGGGGGACGTCACCAAGGCGCTCGTCTCCGCGCTCGCGTCGCGTTCGGTCAAGGACGCCCTCACTGCGCTTCCGACCAGAACCGCGCTGCTCTATGGGCTGGCCCGCAGGTGCGAGCGGGCGCAGGGGGGACGGGCGCGGATCGCCCTCGTGCTCATCCGCGTACGGGGGATCGGCAAGATCAACGCGCAATACGGCCAGAACGGCGGCGACACGATTCTGCAGGCAGTGGGACGCCGGCTGGAGGCCACGCGCGCACCCGGAATGGACTGCTTCCGCGTTTCCGGGCGTGTGTTCGCGATCGTCACAACGCTTCCGCCGCTGGAAGAGGTCACCGTGGTTGCATCGGTTGACGCTATCCGCGAGACGCACTTGCGGGCATTGGCGCCGACAGAGCCGGGCATTCCCACGTCGATCTGGCCGGGCTTCGACTCGGGAGCGGGCTTCACGGACGCCAACGTCAGGACGGCGGACGACCTGTTGCGCACCGCCGAACTTAGGCTCCGGGCTGCACGAAAGAGATAGCGGAGGGCTCGAATCGGACGCGCGCTCCGGCGGGCAGCTGACCGATCCGCGGGAGATCCGTGGTCGCCACGCATGCGATAACCGGATATCCGCCCGTCGTCGGGTGGTTGGTTCCGAAGACCAGCGGCGCGCCGCTCGGCGGAACCTGAATCGCCCCGGCCACCAGCCCTTCGCTGGCGAGCTCGGCATCAGCGTAGCGATCCGCCCGCGGCAGCGGTTCCTCGCCGCGTAGCCTGACGCCGACGCGATTCGATTCTGGCGTCACCTCCCATTCCCGGCCGGTGAGTAGCTCCCAGGCGTGACGCGTGAACCAATTCGCCCTGGGCCCGGGGGAGATCCGGAGAGTCACCAGATCACCTGGCGCCGGGTACGGGCCGGTCGGGACAGCCTCCTCTGCGACGGAGAATGGCGCTCTGCCCGCGCTCGCTACGTCGTCGCCCGGGCGCAACGGCCGTGGACCGAGGTCGCTCAGCGCGTCGAACGAACGCGAGTCCAGGACGCGCGGGACGGCGACGCCGCCGCGCACCGCGACGTAGATCCGCGCCCCCATTGCCGGCATCGCCAGATGGAGCGAGTCCCCGGGAACTAGCAGAAGGGGACGCGCCGGATCCGCCTCTGCTCCGTTCACGGTCACTCTGCCGCGCGCCCCCGAGACGGCGACGACCGTGCGCCGGCGGGCAGATAGGGAGATCCCGCCGACGGTCTCCAGCGCAGCCGATGCGGGCGCATTGCCAACGAGCCGGTTGGCCGCATGTAGTGACCCGGGATCCGCCGCTCCTCCCGGGGACACCGCCCAGCCGAGCCGTCCCGGGCGTCCGCCATCCTCGATCACCGTCAGCGGACCCGGATCGACCACGGTGAGAACCGGCGGCACTCCCGAGTCGTTCCCCGCTCCAGCACCCGAGCCGCGGACCTCCGCGCTGATCGCGGGGGGCAGAAGTGCCTGCGTCAATGACGATGGCTCACCTGCGGGCTGCGCCGCGGACATCCGCGGCACGAACCTGACCCGCGTGCCCCGTGGCAGGAGCGGTGGTACGGCCGCACCGGAGTCCCACAGCGGTACCGAGGTGTGACCGATCAGCCGCCAGCCACCCGGGCTGGGCGTCGGATAGATGCCGCAGAATTCCCCGGCAATCGCGACCGATCCGCGGGGCACGCGCGCTCGAGGGCTGGCCAGTCGGGGAAGGTGCAGGGCAGCCGGCAGGCCGGCGAGGTACGGGAAGCCCGGGGAGAACCCGTTGAATGCGACGGTGTATTCGATTCCGGAATGCAGTTCCGCGACCTCGGCGGGTGTCGCGCCGAGATCGTCGGCAACGAGGTCGAGATCGAAACCGTCGTAGTTGACCGGAATCTCCACTGGGGCGTCTACCGTCCCCTGCTCGACAGGGCTCGCGGTGGTGCGCGCGAGCTCGCGCAGTTGCGGGGAGAGTGCCGCCGCATCGACGCGGGACGGATCGACGTGGAGCGCCACGGTGCGGGCTGCCGGCACGACCTGCGTTACCCCCTCGATGGGATTCGCGCGCAGCATCGCATCGAATGCGAGCACGCGGGCCAGCGACGCAAGCTCGACCAGCATGGCACGGTCTCCCAGCGGCAGGATTCTCACCACCGCGCCGGCCACCGTGTCATTGTGCTCGCCGCTTGCCATGCGATGCGGACCGCGCTAGTGCTCGATGGCACGTAGGTCCACGCCCGCCGCCTCGAGCGCCGAGCGAATCGCCCTCGCAATGGCCGTCGCATGCGCGGTTTCGCCGTGCACGCAGACGGTCCTTGCCGCCAGCGCAATCGGCGAGCCCTCGTGCGCCAGGATCTCGCCACGGCGGGCGAGGCGGACGACGCGGGCGGCTATCTCGTCCGGATCCGTGAGCACGGCGCCAACGAGCGAGCGTGGGCGCAGCGTGCCGTCGGTTTCGTAGGCGCGATCGGCGAAGGCCTCCGGCACGGGGACGAGCCCTGCCGCGCGGGCCTCGTCCAGGAAGACGGACCCAGCGAGGCCGTAGACGGGTAGACCCGGTCGAACGCTCGCGATGGCGCGGGCAACGGTGCGTGCCTGGTTGCGGTCCGTCGCGATGACGTTGTAGAGCGCACCGTGTGGCTTCGCGTGGGTCAGTTCCACGGCGACGCTCGCAGTCACCCCCAGCGCGGCCCCGAGCTGGTAGACGACATCGGCGTGGAGCTCGTCGTGCGTGACGGGCATCGGGCGGCGGCCGAATCCGCGCAGGTCGGCGTACGAGATGTGGGCGCCGATGCTCACGCCCGCGTCGCGCGCCATCGCTGCGGTTCGGATCATCGTCTGCGGATCGCCGGCGTGAAAGCCGCACGCGAGATTGGCCGAGGTGACTATACCGAGGAGTGACTCGTCGTCGCCCATGCGCCACGGGCCGAACGATTCGCCAAGATCGGCGTTGAGATCCATGGTCACGGTCACGCGCGTCGCCCTTAAGTCGTGTTCCTTGATGCGTTCATCTCCACGGTAGCGCAGGCTGTGAGGGAGGCCACATTGCCATCCGGAATGAACGCGAGGCGTTTCGAGTTGACGTAGATACATGCAATTGCATCTAATTGATGACGGGCGGCGCTCGGTCGCCAGCGAGGAGTGGGTTGAAATGCAGTTCGGAATCTTCACGGTCGGCGACGTGACCCGTGATCCCAACACCGGCCGGACGCCGAGCGAGGCGGAACGCATTAACGCGGCCGTGCAGATCGCCAAGAAGGCCGAGGAGGTCGGGCTCGACGTGTACGCCACGGGGGAGCACCACAACCCACCCTTCTACACGTCTTCGCCCACCACGTTCCTGGCTTATATCGCCGCGCAGACGAAGCGCATCATCCTGTCGACCTCCACGACGCTCATCACCACCAACGACCCGGTTCGCATCGCCGAGGAGTACGCGATGCTGCAGCACCTGGCTCACGGGCGTTCGGACATCATGCTCGGCCGGGGGAATACCGCGCCGGTCTATCCCTGGTTCGGGCAGGACATCCGCGAGTCGCTGCCACTCGCGCTGGAGCACTACAACCTGCTCCATGAGCTGTGGCACAACGACGTGGTCGACTTCGAAGGGCGCTTTCGGACGCCGCTGCAGGGGTTCACGTCCACGCCGCGCCCGCTCGATGACGTTCCGCCGTTCGTCTGGCACGGCTCCATCCGCACGCCCGAGATCGCAGAGCAGGCGGCCTACTACGGCGACGGCTTCTTCGCCAACGGCATCTTCTGGCCCATGAGCCACTTCCAGCGGCTGATCGCGCTGTACCGGCGCAGGTTCGAGCACTACGGCCACGGCACGCAGGAGCAGGCGATCGTGGGTGTCGGCGCCCAACTCTTCGCCCGACCCAAGTCGCAGGACGCCATCAGCGAATTCCGCCCGTACTACGACAACTCGGCCGTCTACCGCGGCGGCCCGGACCTGGAGACGATGAGCGAGGCCACCCCGCTGTTCGTCGGCAGTCCGCAGCAGGTCATCGACCGCATCATGGAACTGCCGAACTACTTCGGCTACTACCAGCGCCAGATGTTCCTGATCGACCACGGCGGCATGCCCACCAAGACGGTGCTGGAGCAACTGGACCTGCTCGGCGAGGAGATCCTCCCCGTCGTGCGCAAGGAGATGGCGGCACTCAGGCCGGCAGGCGCGGCCCCCGCGCCAACGCACGACCTCCTGGTCAAGGCCAAGTACGGCGATGCCGAGCCGCGGCAGCCGCGCCCCAACGACAATCGCGGGGACAACGTGACGGGCACATCGCCCTCCGACCCGGCCAAGCCGGCGACGATGCCCTCGCTGTAGAAGGCGGGTAACCCGAAGTGAGCCAGACGCCCTGCGATCGACACGGCCAGCCAGCGACCACGCTGACCAAGCCGCAACTCAGTGCCGCTAACGCGGCCTGGGAGTCGCTGCTCCAGTCCTACGCCTCGATGATGCGGAAGTTCCTCGCCGACGAGGTGTGGGAGGACCTGACTGCCCGGGAGTACGACGTGCTGTACACGCTGGCGAAGGCGGGGCGGGAGATACGACAGTCGGAACTGCTCGAAGGCGTACTCCTCAGCCAGCCCGCGATCTCGAGACTCGTCGACCGACTGGTCGTGAGAGGACTCGTCCTGCGCCGCGTCGCCGACGAAGATCGGCGGAGCATCCTGCTCTGCCTGAGCGATGAGGGCCGTGCGCTTCAGCGCAAGGTCGGCAAATGCCACGGGCGACTCGTCGCCGAGCGCATGTGGGCAGGGCTCACCGCGGCGGAAATGCAACAACTAACAGAATTGACATCCAAGATTCGCGAGGCGAACTCATGACAACCACCCCCGATAGCCCCTTCGAGGTCGTCGCCGTCAGCGCCGGCGTCTCATCGCCATCGACCACCCGAATGCTCGCAGACCGCATCGGCGTCGCCACGCGCGAGCAACTCGCCGCGCTGCTGCCGGGCGCCGAGGTACGCGTTCGGGTCGTCGAATTGCGCGAACTCGCGAGCGACATTGCGATCGCCTCGACCGGCGCCCTCAAGTCCGAGCGGCTCAACGAGGCGATCGCCACGGTGGCCCGCGCAGACGCACTCATCGCGGTGACGCCCGTGTTCAAGGCCTCCTACACGGGACTGTTCAAGTCCTTCTTCGACGTGCTGGACGACGATGTGCTGTTGTCGATGCCGGTCGTTCTCGCGGCGACGGCAGGCACCCCGCGCCACGCCCTCGTGCCGGACTCAGATATGCGTCCGCTGTTCGCATACCTGCGTGCCATGGCCGTCCCGACATCGGTCTTCGCCGCCACTGAGGACTGGGCCGATCCGGCGGGCCTCGGCCGCCGGATCAAGCGAGCGGCGACCGAACTTGCGGCGCTCACGGCGGCGCGGGTGCGCCAGGAGGTTCTCGGCAGGCAGGGATCGACCTACCAGCGCACCTTCGACTCCCACGGTTCGCAGGATTCGCTCGCCGACATCGACTTCGACACCGACCTCATGAGGCTGGCGACCGGTGGAGTGGCTGACAAATCGCCCCGGGTGAGCGACGGGCGTTAAATCCGCTTCCGGCGAAGATCCGCTAGGCGTTCGATGAGGTGAAGTTGCGGGACGAGCCCGTGCTGATCCGCAACCGCTCGATCCAGGTGATCGATCGTGCGCGCAGCCGCCGCACCGTCCTTGTCCGCCTCGAGTTCCAGTTCCCGCACCCGCGCGCGCAGGTCCGTCATCGTCGTGTCCAAAGTCGCGGCGACCTGCGCGGAACTGCGCAGCCCGTCCAGGATCTCGGCCGGCACCTGCCGCTCGTACTTGTAGTAGATCTTGTGCTCAAGCGACGCCCAGAAGTCCATCGCGATCGTCCTGATCTGCACTTCCACTGTCACCTGCACGGTGCCGGACGAGAGGAACACCGGCACCGAGCAGATGAGATGGAGGCTGCGGTATCCGTTCGGTTTCGGGTTCTGGATGTAGTCCTTGACCTCAAGCACCGTGAGATCGTCCTGGCGTTGCAGTGCCTCGAGCACCTTGTAGATGTCCGGGATGAAACTGCAGACGATCCGCACCCCCGCGATGTCGAAGATCGAGCCGCGAATGGCGTCGAAGTTCGGGTCACAGCCCTTGCGTTCGATCTTGTCCAGCACGGAGGCGGCCGACTTCAGGCGCGAGGAGACGTGCTCGATGGGGTTTTCGTGATGCAGGTGCTCGAACTCATCGCGCAGGATGTTCACCTTCGTGAGCACCTCGTCGATAGCGAACTTGTACTGCAGCATGAAGCGCGTGAACGCATCGCGCAACGCCTCCAGATCGGCGATGGTCGCATCCGGGCCCAGCAGGTCGGTGAGTCCGACTTCGATATTGGCGCCTACGTTGGAAGTCATACCCCCATCGTAAATCCGCGGTCTGGGTGGCGGCCTGGGGCCACTACTGTGGAGCCATGTACTGGTTCCTCGTCGCCCTTGCCTTCCTCAACGTCCTGTTCAACGCCGCGGTCTGGCCGCAGTTCTATCGCCGCGTGCAGGCGGACCCGCGCGCCCGCGATGCGCATGGACGGCCGACGAAGTTCTTGCGGGTTCATCGGGTGCTCTTCATCGCGACGGGCGTGGTGACATTCGTGACGGCCATCGGTGCCATCGCGGGAGTCTTCGCCCGCTAGGACGGGCCGGTGGGGGCGGGGCGACTAGCGCCGGTATTCCTCTCGGACGAGCGCTTCCGCGTCTGCCGGGCTGATGCCGAGATCGCGCATGAGTCGCACATAGTCAGCGGCGGCGCGCCTCGCCGTATCGTCGACGACGGTGCTCGCGGACGTCACGAACGTGCCATTGCGCCCCCGGGTCTCGATGAGGTGCGCCTGCTCGAGTTCGCGGTACGCCCGAGCCACGGTGTTGACCGCGACACCGAGTTGCTCCGCGACCTGGCGGACCGTGCCCAGGCGCGCGCCGGCCGACAGGGTCCCGGCGGCGATCTGGCGAGCGATCTGCCCGCGAATCTGCTCGAACGGCACGACGGGAGATGCGGGATCGATGGTGATCTCCATCGCCCGATCGTATTAATACAAACGTTCGCGGTCAAGGAATCCCCTGCGAATCCCGCGTCGTCCGGCGTAGGCTCGAAGAATGAGCACACATGCATCACGCAGTGAAGTTCCGGCTCTCGCACTGAACGATGGATCGTTCGTTCCCGCGGTCGGATTGGGTACCTACAAGCTGAACGGCACCGCCGGAGCGACGGCGATCGGCTCGGCCATCGACCAGGGCTATCGGCTCCTCGATTCGGCCTTCAACTACGAGAACGAGGGCGCGGTCGGACGCGGCGTTCGCGAGAGCGACGTCCCGCGCGAGCAGCTCATCGTGACCTCCAAGCTTCCCGGGCGTCACCATGACCACGACTCCGCGATTCTCACCGTGCAGGAGTCCGTGTACCGCACGGGACTCGACTACATCGACCTTTACCTGATCCATTGGCCGAACCCCAAGGTGGGTAAGTTCGTAGAGGCCTACCGTGCGCTGATCGAGATGAGGGATGCCGGACTGATCAAGGCCGTGGGAGTCTCGAACTTCCTGCCCGAACACCTCGACGCCGTCATCGAGGCAACTGGGGTGGCGCCAGTGGTCAATCAGATAGAACTGCACCCGTACTTCCCGCAGTTGGAAGTGATCGAGGCAAACCGCGCCCGCGGTGTGCAAACCGAGTCCTGGAGCCCCGTGGGCCGCGGAAACTCGGTCGCCGCCGAGCCGATCGTGCAGGAGATCGCGGCCAAGCACGGGAAGTCACCCGTCCAGGTCATTCTGCGATGGCACACGCAACTGGGCACGATTCCGTTGCCCAAGTCCGCCAACGCTTCGCGCCAGCGCGAGAACCTTGAACTCTTCGATTTCACACTCTCGGAGGGTGACATGGCGGCTATCACGTCGCTCGGTCGCCCGGACGGCCGCCTTGCCGGCCAGGATCCCGCTGAGTACGAGGAGTTCTAGGCACTCCCGCCAGGTACCGCGGACATCGCGCCCAGGGAAGGCGGGCAGAGTTAAGACGGGGGGCGTGACCGGCTACAGCCGGTCACGCCCCCCGTCTTTGTCTGGCAGAGCCCTACTTGATCTGCGAGCGCAAGAACCAAGCGTGCTTGTCGAGTCCCTGTCCGATGGCGATCAGATGATCCTGGCTGAGCAGGTCCTCCTCGAGTTCCGGCAGCGCGTCCTTGATATTCTGCGAGGCGGCATCCAGTCGCTCGGAGAGCAGTTGCACGACCTTGTCGGCGCCGATGGGGCCCGCGCCGATGTCGTCGACCTGTGAGGTCGAGGCAACTGTGTCTGCGCGGCCATCGGGCGAGACGCCGAGCTGCGCGAGGCGCTCGGCCACGGTGTCAGACCACAGCCGAACGTCGGAGACGACCTCGTCGAGTTCCAGGTGGACCGAGCGGAACTGCGGCCCGTGGACGTTCCAGTGGGCTTGCTTGCCGATGAGCGAAAGATCGATCAGATCGACCAGCGTGGACTGCAAGATGCTTGCGACTTGTGGAGACGTGCTTGGCATTTTGACCTCCCTAAAGGTGTTCCTCCAGCATAGGTCGGTCTCGTGAAAAATGCGGGTTAGCGTCGCCTATCCGGCACCCCGCCGGGAGGTCGTGTCCGGGTGTGGGCGTCAGCGGACCTCGTCCACACCGCGGTTGGCCAGCGCGTCGGCGCGCTCGTTGCCCTCGTCGCCGCTGTGGCCTTTGACCCACTGCCAGGTGACGACGTGTCGACCAAGCTCGGTGTCGAGGTCCCGCCACAGGTCGTCGTTCTTGACCGGTTTCTTGTCCTTGGTCCGCCAGCCGTTGCGTTTCCAGCCTGCGATCCATTCGGTGATCCCGCGCATCACGTACTGGGAGTCCACGTGGAGTACGACGACGCTCGGACGCTTGAGGGCGCGCAACGCCTCGATCACGGCGCGCAGTTCCATCCGGTTGTTCGTGGTCGGATTCTCCCCGCCCCACAGGTCCTTGGCGTGCCGACCCGATTGCAGATATGCTCCCCAGCCACCTGGTCCTGGGTTGCCCTTGCACGCGCCGTCGGTCCAGATGTGGATGGTGGGCGCGTTGTCGTCAGTCACGGGGCAGGGCGCCGGGGACGAGTTCTTCGAGTCGATCACGCCAGCCGTTGACGTGGTCGGGGAAGCACTGCTGCAGCAGCTTGATCATCGTCGATGCGGCGGTGGAAGCCCCGGGCGAGGCGCCGAGCAGGCCCGCGATGGACCGGTCGGCGCTGACGACGAGTTCCGTGCCGAATTCGAGGCGCCCGCCGTCCTTCTTGTCGCGCTTGATGACCTGGACGCGCTGGCCCGCCGTGATCCACTCCCAATCTCCCGGCCTGGCGCGGGGGTAGAAGTCCATGAGGTCGCGGAACTGGGTCTCGTCGCGTGCTACTAGTTGGCCGATCAGGTACTTGGTCAGGCCGATGTTGTGGGCGCCGGCGCCGAGCATCGAGACGATGTTCCCCGGTCGCAACGAGCGGATCAGGTCGAGCAGGGATCCCGTCTTGAGGTAGCGGGGGCTGAAGCCCGCATAGGGGCCGAAGAGCAACGAGGTTTCGCCGTCCACGACCCGGGTGTCGAGGTGGGGAACGGACATGGGTGGGGATCCCACCGCGGCTTTGCCATAGACCTTGGCGTTGTGCTGGCCGACGACCTCGGGATTGCGGGTGCGCAGGAATCGACCGGAAATCGGGAATCCGCCATACCCACGGATCTCGGCAATTCCGGAGCGCTGCAGGAGCGGTAGCGCGTATCCACCGGCTCCGACGAACACGAATCGGGACGAGACCGATAGTCGGCGCTTTCCGGCATTCCAGGACCGGTTCTTCACGCGCAGGTTCCAGTGGTCCCCGCGCTTCTTCAATCCCGTCACCTCGTGGCCGGTGACGATGCGCCCACCACGGGCGGCGATGAGGGCGAAGAGGTCCTGGGTCAGCGCACCGAAGTTGATATCGGTGCCCTCGGCGACTCGAGTGGCGGCGATGGGCTCATCCGGATTCCTGCCTGCGGTGAGCAACGGCGCCCAGCCGCCGATGACCGCGGGATCGGACGAGAACTCGATCGAGGTGAATCCGGCTTCCCCCCGAAGGGCTTCATAGCGCTGGCGGAGGTAGTCCACGTTGGCCTGTCCGCGCACGAGCGTCATATGCGGAGTAACCGAGAGGAACCTCGACGGATCACGCATCAGTCCTTCGCGAACCAGCGAACCCCAGAGCCTTCTCGATACCTCGAATTGATCGTTGATCACCCTGGCCTTCGACGTGTCGATCGATCCGTCGGGGCGCTGCGGGGTGTAGTTCAGTTCGCACAGCGCGGCATGGCCCGTCCCCGCGTTGTTCCATGGGTTCGACGATTCCTGAGCTAGTTCGTCCAGGCGCTCGATGACCAGGATCTTCCACGTCGGCTCCAGGAGAGTCAGGAACGCTCCGAGCGTGGCGCTCATGATCCCGCCGCCGATCAGCACGGCGTCGTAGTGCGCGCCATCGAGTTCCTGGGCGGGCGGGAAAAGCAACGGCATCGTCGCGCTGGTGCCGGTGCCCGTGAAGGGCGCGGGGGAGTGGGGTACAACTGTCCGGGACATAGCGGACATCGTAGTCCTTCCCCCGCGTTCCGCGTGGAATTGGTCCACAATGGTGCCATATGAGCAGCAGCGACATCCCGCCCATCAAACGACGCCGCGCCTGGCCGCGAGCGCTACTTCTCGCGGTGATCGCGCTGCTCGGTTGCGCAGCGCACGCGGTCTTCACCGCTCAAGCCACGGCGCCTCTCGGTCCGCACTTCGCTACGTACCAGCTCACGATGAGCGGCCGGCTCGTCATCGACCTCGGGCCCCTCGGGAACATAGAACGGAATTCCGGCATGCCGGGGCCGGTCGGTGTCAAGGCCATCGTGCACGAGATTCCCGATGATTTCGCGGCTGCTCCCCAGGCCAATGACGTCGATCAACTCCTTGGGGACCTGCAGCAGTACGTCGCGTTCTTCTCGTCCCCGGACGACACGATCAGGCTCGTGAAGGCTGCTCTGACCCATGCCATCGGCAGGCAACTGATCGTCAACGTCGGCGCGGTCGCATTGGCGGCGGCCCTGCTCGGATTCCTTCTCGGCCGCCGCCGCGGCAGGCAGGTCTCGGTCCTCGCTCTGCGCGCCGCGCCCTGGGTGGCCGTGGCGGCCCTACTCGCAGTCTCCGGAACGACGGCCGTGGTCATGGCGGGCACGGCCAAGGCGCACCGCATCGCCGGCGCGCGCGTCCTGGAGGGTACCCCGCTGGCCGGAACCAGGGTTACGGGCAGGCTAGGCGGCGTTCTGGAGACATACGGCGCGCAACTCGTCGACGTCTACCGCGAGAACGAGGACTTCTACGCCAGCGTCCGCACCAATTTTGCGCTCGCGTGGGACGAGCGCATGGCCGCCGATCCTGCACAACTGAACCTCACGACGCCGCTGACCGAACTGCCGGCGGAAACACTGGACAACCCCGAGGTTCCTCTCCTGGCGCAGTCGCTGCCCCTCGGAGATGCCACCGATTGGATCACTATGGTCGTCGTCGCTGACATCCACTGCAATTTCTCCATGAGCCCGCTCGTCGGGGACCTCGTCCGAAAATCCGGCGCAGAAATCCTGCTGCACGCGGGCGATGCGACGATCGATGGAACTGCGGTTGAGGAGATCTGCCCCTCCTCCTTGGAGGCCGCGGTGCCCGACGGCACCGCGATCGTGTATGCCGGCGGCAACCACGACAGCGAGACGACGGCGAGCCAGTTCGCCAGCGAGGGTGCCACGGTCCTGCGCGGCAAGAACGAATCCATCGAAGGGGTCACCGTTCTGGGCGATCTGGATCCGTACGCGACGCGCATCGGCCAGGGAACGACCCTGGCGCGAGACGAGACCGCCGATCAGGTGGTCAGCCGACTATCGCAGGTCGCGTGCGATGACCGGCCCGATATCCTGCTGATTCACAACCCGTACGTTGCCGCCGACATCGCCAAGAATGGCTGCGTGGACTACACGATCAGCGGCCACCTCCACCGGCGAATCGGACCGCAGGCCAGCGGATCGGCCATCGAGTACGTGAACGCCTCATCGGCCGGGGCGATCGAGGGACAGCCCACCCTCGGACCCCTGCACGGCATCGCCGAGGTCACCGTCCTGCGCTTCGATCCGGTCACCAGGGCGATCGTCGACTACCGGGTCGTTTCGGTGTACCCCGACGCGAACGTGATGGTTTCGGCGCTCGCGGGATACCCGGTGCCGGAATCGCTAGTGCGGGAACTCGTGTCGCAACCGGACGAACCTGCAGATCAGCAATCCCCGGCGCCCGCGGGCGACACGACGGACACCGAACCGGCCGGCGGCTAATTCATGGGTCCTTTGTCCCCTGAGCGGTAGTAGCCTTGAGTCGAGAAACCTCACCTTCCCACGATTCAAGGACTCCTCGTGTCTAACCCATTCACGACGTCTATCGCGCGCCATCCCGGACTGGCACTCCTGGCGCTGGCGATCGGCGGCTTCACCATAGGCACCACGGAATTCGCGGCCATGGGCGTCCTGACGAACGTCGGGGAGGCGTTCGGTGTCAACGACGCGACCGCCGGCCACACCATTTCCGCCTACGCCATCGGCGTGGTGCTCGGCGGCCCGCTGCTGACCGTCACGAGCGCCCGCATGCCGCGCAAGACCCTGCTGATCGCGCTCATGGCGCTGTACACGTTCGGGAATCTGCTCTCGTCGTTCGCCCCGAATCTCGAGCTCCTGATCGCTGGCCGCCTCATCACGGGCCTGGCCCATGGCGTGTTCTTCGGCGTCGGCGCCGTCGTGGGGACGGCCGTCGTGGGAGTGGCCCGGAGCGGCTTCGCGGTGTCGATGATGCTCGTCGGCCTAACGATCGCCAATATCGTGGGCGTCCCGCTGTCCTCGATCGTCGGTGACAAACTCGGCTGGGAGTGGACGTTCCGCCTGGTCGCGCTGCTGGGCGTCGCCACCATTCTCGGGGTGTGGTGGTTCATCCCGCCCGTCGCGCCCTTGCCCGGTGCGTCCCCGAAGAGTGAGTTCGCCGCGTTGAAGAACGGGCCGATGTGGCTCGCCATGGCCGCGGGCGCCATCGGCTTCGGCGGCATGTTCGCCGCCTACAGCTACGTGAAGCCGATCGTGCTCAAGGGAGTGGGTGCGGGAAGCATCGCGGTGTCGCTCGCGCTCGCGGCGTTCGGACTCGGCATGACGGTCGGTGTGCTGCTCGGCGGTCGCCTGTCGGACCGCAGCGTGAACGGGACTACCAACCTCGGATTCATCACCACCGCCATCTCCCTGGCCGTTTTCGCCTTCATCATGGGCACGATGCCCGGCGTCCTCATCGGCCTGTTCCTGGTCGGCGTGGCGTCGCAGATCCTCGGCGTCTCGCTGCAGGCCGCCCTCATGGACCTCAGCCCGGGCGCGCCCTCGCTCGGGGCATCCCTGTGCCATTCATCGCTGAACCTCGGAAATGCCAACGGCGCATTCCTGGGCGGCCTGGTCCTGACCTCGGGCCTGGGCTATCCGGCGCTCGCCTGGCTAGGTGTCATCCTGACGGTGTTCGGCCTAGGGCTGATGCTGATCGTGCAGCGCCTCCGCGTTCCTCAGCGTATCCTCGAGGCAGCCGCTCCCGGGACGAGCGGAGCGGCGGCCGTGGAGGGGGAGAAGTGAATCAGGCGCATGAACCTTCAGTGGACCAGGTTCACCGATTGTCGTTGCGCCGAACCGGCTTCTGGCTACTGATACTCGCGGCCATCGGCCTGTGGGCGTCGGCCGATCTGTCGATCGAGCGGTACCTCACGCTCGCAGACCCGAACTACATCCCGAGTTGCTCCTTCTCGCTCTTCATCGACTGCGGTCCGGCCATGGGTTCGTGGCAGGGCAGGATCTTCGGCTTCCCCAACCCGTTCCTCGGCGTGGGTGCATTCCCCGTCGTCATGGCCACCGGCGTGATCATGCTGACCGGATGGGAGCCGCCGCGCTGGTACTGGCGGGCGCTCGCAGTCGGCACGACGCTCGCCATGGTCCTGATCGTGTTCCTGATGTGGACGTCGATCTACTCGCTGGGGCGGCTGTGCCCGTACTGCATGGTCGTGTGGACCATCACTATTCCGCTGTGGTGGAACGTGCTCGCCTTCGGGTCCGATAGGGGACACCTGCCCGGCCCGGCCAGGCTGCGCTCGACGCTCGTCGACTATCGCCCGCTGCTGATCGTCGCCTCGTACGTCGCCGTCATCCTGTGGATCGTCATCGCGCTGTGGGACACGGTTCTATCCGAGGTGCAGGGCTGATCAGGCGATAAGATTGAGCGCGTGACCACCCAAGAACATTCCGCGCCCAATCCTGCCTCCGCACCCGGCGAACCGGCGCTGCGGTATACCCCGGCACTCGCCGAAGAGATCGAACTCAAATGGCAGGAATACTGGGAGCGTAACGGCACCTTCTTCGCAGCCGACCCCGCACCCGGCACCCTGACCGATGGGAATGGCAACAGCGCGACGGAGGGCTCGTCCTTCTTCGTGATGGACATGTTCCCGTACCCCTCAGGGGCCGGTCTGCATGTGGGTCACCCGCTCGGCTACATCGCGACCGACGTGGTCGGCCGCTTCCGGCGCATGCGCGGCGACAACGTGCTGCACGCGCTCGGCTACGACGCGTTCGGCCTGCCCGCGGAGCAGTACGCGGTCCAGACGGGTCAGCACCCGCGCGTCACTACCGAGGCGAACATCGCCAACATGCGACGCCAGTTGCGGCGCCTGGGACTCGGGCACGACTCGCGGCGCTCGTTCGCGACGACCGACTCCGACTACGTCCGCTGGACGCAGTGGATCTTCCTGCAGATCTTCAACGCGTGGTACGACGCCGAAGCCGAGCGCGAGGACGGCGGCCGGGGCAAGGCGCGTCCCATTGCGGAACTCATCGCCGAATTCGACAGCGGCAAGCGAGCGGTGCCAGCGGGGATCGACGGCGTGGACGCGAGCCGCGAGTGGGCGGGATTGGACGAGTCCGCCCGCCGCCGCGTGATCGATAGTTTCCGGCTTGCCTACACCTCGAAGTCGCCCGTCAACTGGTGCCCCGGCCTGGGCACGGTGCTGGCGAACGAGGAGGTCACCGCTGACGGCCGCTCGGAGCGCGGCAACTTCCCGGTGTTCACCAAGGAACTCCAGCAGTGGAACATGCGGATTACCGCTTACGCCGACCGCCTCGCCGCGGACCTGGACCTGATCGACTGGCCGGACAAGGTGCGCAGCATGCAGCGCCACTGGATCGGCCGCTCCGACGGGGCATACGTCGACTTCGAGGTGCCAGCGGCGACTGACTCGGTGCAGAAATTGACGGTCTTCACTACCCGCCCCGACACGCTGTTCGGCGCGACCTACGTTGTGGCGGCTCCCGAGCACCCGCTCGTCGATGCCCTGCTCGCGGGCGACGACATCGAGTGGAGCGCCGAGGTGCCTGAGTCGTGGCGCGGTGGCGAGCCGAGTGCCCACCGCGCGGTGGCGGCCTATCGCAGCGCAGCGGCGGCCAAGACGCCGCTCGAGCGTCAGGCGGAGGCGGGGACCAAGTCGGGCGTCTTCACCGGCGCGTACGCGATCAACCCAGTGAACGGTGACCGGCTGCCCGTTTTCATCGCCGACTACGTGCTGATGGGCTACGGCACCGGCGCGATCATGGCAGTTCCCGGCGGCGACACCCGCGACTTCGACTTCGCTCAGCAGTTCGGACTGCCGGTGATCCACACCGTTCAGCCGCCCGAGGGATTCGACGGCGGGGCGTACACCGGCGACGGCGCGGTGGTGAACTCGTCCAATGGCGAACTGAACCTGAACGGAAAGCCGGTCGCGGACGCCAAGGCCGCGATGATCGACTGGCTCGAGGCGAAGGGCCTGGGCGAGCGGACGGTCACGTACCGCCTGCGCGATTGGCTGTTCAGCCGCCAGCGGTATTGGGGGGAGCCGTTCCCGATCGTGTACGACGAGACCGGCGCCGCGATCGCGCTGCCCGACTCGATGCTCCCGATCGACCTGCCCGAGGTGCCGGACTACTCGCCGCGCACCTTCGAACCGGACGACATCGACTCCGAGCCCGAGCCGCCGCTGGGCCGCAACGCCGACTGGGTCAACGTCACCCTCGACCTCGGCGACGGGCCGCGCGAATACCGCCGGGATACCAACACCATGCCCAACTGGGCCGGATCCTGCTGGTACTACCTGCGCTACCTCGACCCGAACAACGCCAGTCAGGCCGTCAGCCCGGAACTCGAGAAGTACTGGATGGGGCCGCAGCACAACGCCACTGCGGGCGTCGCCGGCGGTGTCGACCTGTACGTCGGCGGCGTGGAGCACGCGGTGCTCCACCTGCTCTACGCGCGCTTCTGGCACAAGGTGCTGTACGACCTGGGCCACGTCTCGTCGCTCGAACCGTTCCATGAGCTGTTCAACCAGGGATACATCCAGGCCTACGCCTACACCGATGCGCGCGGCGCTTACGTGCCGGCCGACGAGGTCGAGGAGACGATCGACGCGAACGGCAAGTCATCATTCACCTGGAACGGCGAACCCGTCAAGCGCGAGTACGGCAAGATGGGCAAGTCCCTCAAGAACGTCGTCACCCCGGATCAGATGTACCGCGACTACGGTGCGGACACGTTCCGGCTGTACGAGATGTCGATGGGGCCGCTCGATCTTTCCCGCCCGTGGGAGACCCGCGCGGTCGTCGGGTCGCAGCGCTTCCTGCAGCGGCTGTGGCGCAACATTCTGGACGAATCGACCGGCGAACTGATCGTGAGTGATGAGCCCGCCGACGAGGCCACCCGCCGCGCCCTGCACCGCACCATCGCCGAAGTCACTGTCGAGATGGAGAACATGCGGCCCAACACCGCGATCGCCAAGCTCATCACGCTGAACAACCACGTGACCGGGCTGGACGTCACGCCGCGGGAGGTCGCGGAGCCGCTCGTCCTGATGATCGCGCCGTTCGCGCCGCACATCGCCGAGGAACTGTGGAGTCGCCTCGGACACGAGCGGTCGCTCGCGCACGAGCCCTACCCGACGTACCTCGAGCAGTACCTGGTCGAGGACACAGTGACCTGCGTCTTCCAGGTCAAGGGCAAGGTGCGCGGCCGTGCCGAGGTTCCGCCCTCGATCTCCGACGAGGATCTGACGGCGCTCGCGCTCGCAGATCCAGGCGTGGTCCGGACGCTGGACGGCGCGCCGGTGCGCACCGTGATCGTGCGCGCGCCGAAACTCGTGAACGTGGTGCCCGGGTAACCGACATGGTCAGCCCTAAGCGGGTGAGCGGGCGCGTCGGCGTCGTGACCGACTCGACGGCACGGTTCCCGGGGAATCCCGGCTCTCTGGTGAACCTGGCCGCGCCGATCGTGGTGCCTCTCTCCGTTGCGATCGAGGACCAGTCCCTCGCGGACGACCTTGAAATCGACTCCGCCGCCCTACGCACGAGGCTCGAGAACGGAGCGGTGGCGACGACTTCGCAACCAGGTCCGGGTGCGTTCGCGTCCGCCTACGCGCGCGCCGCCGAGCAAGGGTATTCGCAGGTGGTGTCGATTCACCTCTCTGCGGAGCTCTCGGGGACGTTCCACGCCGCGACGATGGCCGCGGAGGTCGCACCGCTGCCCGTCATGGTCGTCGATTCACGGTGCGCCGGTGCGGCGCTCGGGGCGGCCGTGGCCGCCGCGGCGCGCGTGGCCGCGGATGGCGCCTCGCCGTACGAGGTCGCGCAGATCGCGCTCGGCGTCGCCGGGGCGTCCTCGACGACCTTCATCGTCGATTCGCTGGATCACCTGCGACGGGGCGGCCGGCTTTCGCGCCCGGCGGCCGCGGTCGGTTCGGTCCTGGGGGTGCGCCCCATGCTCGGCCTGCGGGAGGGTCGTATCGACGTCGAGTACATCGCTCGCACGCGCCGCGCCGGGCTGCGTCGCATGGCGGAGTTGGCCGAACGATTCATGGATCGGGGCAGCGAACCCGAGGCGCTGGTGCAGCATTTTGCGGAACTGTCCCGCGGGGAGGAACTCGCGGCGGCGATCGGTGAACGGATCGGCACCGTGCCCCGGCTGGTGGACGCGGGCTGCGTGCTCGGTGCTCACGTGGGGCCGGGGATGCTTGGCATCGCGCTCGTGGAGCAGCGCTTCTAGCGTCAACTTCTCCACAGGCTGCCCCCGGGGCGCCGGATGGCGCTGCATGCGCGTAGGTTCGCGGGCATGGTGATTGAGGACGAGCCCGCCCGCGCGCGGGCCACGCGGCACGAATGGCGCGACGCGGATGCCGACGAGGCGTCTCGGTGGGCGACCCGAGATGAGGATTCGCGCGAAGGAGGCGACTGGACAGCGCGCGAATCGCGGGCGGCCGGCGCGGGCCGCGACGATGACGAGCATTGGCGACGCGGTGAGACGAATGCGGCCGCGCTTGGATCCAGATGGTCCCTGACCAGGGTGTCACTGCTGGCCTTCCTCGTCGTCGTGGCCGTGAGCGTGGCCGTGGCCTGGTGGTCGTCGCGCCCCGCGGATCCCGTGGCCATCTTCGGGGTGCAGGCGGATGCGGGAGGGGTAACAGATGGCGGAGCGCCTTCGGATGGGCAAGTGCTTGCGACGGGATCAGGCATGCCAGGCGACGGCGCATCCGCGGTCAGTGACGGCGCGGCGCCCGTTCCCGCCGGGTCAGCGCCGGACGAGGAGCTCGTCGACCTCGCCGCCGATCCTGCGACGGTGGTGGTGCACGTTGTGGGTCAGGTCAAGCACCCCGGCGTGGTGCGGCTCACGCGTGGGGCGCGTGGAGCGGATGCGGTCGCGGCAGTCGGAGGACTCAAAGCGAATGCCGATGCGACGGCGGTGAACCTTGCGGCGCTCGTCAGCGACGGCCAGCAATTGGTGATACCGAAACGCGGGAAGGGCGGATCCTCCGGGCCAGTGGTTGATCCGGCCGGTCCGACGGCTCTCGACAGCAGCGCCGGGACGCAGCCGGCCGATGGCGGTTCGGCAAGCGCCTCCCTGGTCAACCTCAACAGTGCGAGCGCCACCGAACTCGAGAGTCTTCCCGGCATCGGCCCCGCATTGGCGGAGCGCATCGTCGCGTGGCGAACCGCGCAGGGCCCGTTTACGTCCATCGAGCAGTTGACTCAGGTCTCGGGTATCGGTTCGGCTAGGTTCGGCGCACTGCGAGACCTGGTGACGCTGTGAGCGAGGATTGGCGGACCGCCAGGTGGCACGACGCCCGACTGGTGCCCGCTGCTCTGGCAGCTTGGGTTGCCAGTGCGCTATTCGATGGTCTGCCGTCGCTGTCGCGTTTCGCCGCGGTGACGGCGCTCATTGCGTTGCTCGCCGCAGTGATGTGCGCGTTAGGCCGCCGACTGCGAGGGGCGGGAGGGGAACTCGGCCCGGGACGGAAGCGTGGCGCCGGAGAATCGCGTGGCGTTCGAGGGAACCACGGCCAAGAAAGAATCCGTGGCGCCGGAGGAAAGCGCGGCGCGTTGCCGCGAAGGTCGACCCGAACGAGTGACGCCCCATCGTTCACGAGCGGTGCGCCGCTCAGACCGACTGCGCGTTCGCCCACGGGCCAGGACGACGGGCGGAATGGTCGCCTGCCCGCTCGCCGGTACCAGTTCGCAGCCGTCGCGCTGGTAGTCGGCGCGGTGAGCGCCCTGGCCGCGTGGCGAGCCGACCCGGGCCTGGACACCGCATGCGGGGGTGCGGCGGGCAATGGCACGATCGCCGCACTCGTTCAACTTATGAGTGAACCTAAACCGTATGGAGCCGCCGAACCCGGCACCGAGCCGCGTTGGTGGGCTCAGGCGAGGATCCACGGGATCGCACGTCCTCCGAGCGAGGCCGCGAGCGATGTTCCGGAGACGTCGAACATCGACGACTGGTTCATGCCGCGCGCATCGGTCAACTCGACCATCTTCGCGAGGGGAGAGGCTCCGCACTGGGCTGAATACGCTTTGGTTACCGGAACGGCCACGGGGTCAACGGGGCGAGCGTGCGACATTCTGCGGGTCAGTCGCCTTCACGTCGTCAGGTCCGCACCGAGGTGGGCGCGATGGGCCGACCCCGTGCGCGCGGCTACACGGGAAATCTCGCAAGCACTCTCACCTGCTGGGGCCGGACTGGTTCCGGGAGTCGCGGTGGGTGATACGGCCAACCTCCCTGCGGAACTCGCCGAATCGATGCGCGTAGCCGGCCTTACTCACCTCACCGCCGTGTCCGGTGCACACTTCGCCATTTTGAGCGCGCTCGCCTGGAACCTGCTCGGCTATGCCCGATTGTCCGGCCGAATCCGCGGCGTGTTGATCCTCACCTTGATCGGTGTGCTGGTGGTTCTGGTGCGGCCCGAACCCTCCGTTGTTCGGGCCGCGGCCATGGCGCTCATCGCCGTCGTCGGAATCATGCTAGGTCGACGTTCGTCGCCCATTCCTGCGCTAGCGGTCGGCGTGATTGCGCTGCTGATGCTTGCGCCCGAGTTGTCACTGAGCAGCGGGTTCGCCCTGTCGGTGGCGGCCACTAGCGGCCTCGTGCTGATCGCGCCCCTCGTCGAGGCTCGTTTGCTCTGGCTGCCCGCTGTGATCCGGTCGCACCTCGCGCTGGCGCTCAGCGCCCAAGTCGCCTGCGCGCCGTTGATCGTCCTGCTTTCACCGAACCTCCTCGGATGGGCGGTCGTCGCCAACGTGATCGTCGCGCCGGTCGTCCCCGCCTTGACATTGTTCGGTGCGGTCGTGGTGCTGACCGCGGTTAGTGCGCCCGGGATAGCGCGAGTTGCCGCGTGGCTGGCAGACTGGTGCGCCCGATGGATCGCGCTGGTTGCCGATGCGGCAGCGGGCGCACCGGGCGCCGAACTGGCATGGTTGCCAGGCGTGACCGGCGCGGCGCTCATGGCCGCCACGAGCGCTGCTTTCGTCATCATCGTCGTGCGCGCCGGGGATGCACGCTGGTACGCAGCGGCGTATCTGCGGCCGTTGTATCTCGCCCGTCGCCACTTGCGCGCCGTGCGGCGGAGCCGGGTAGGCGGCGGCAGCCGGGTCCGGGCGGGATACTCGCGCACGCGCACTCTCGTGCCGCGAGGCGTGGATAGTACTGCCGGTCTGCGCGCAAGAGCGCGGCGAAGGCCCTGATCGGCCGGTCTGCGCGCCGGTCAGGAGGCGCACGGGGAGGGCGACATCGAGGGATCACACCGCCGCCCGAAGAGCCGGTGACGATAGACTCGGGCTTGCTGACTGATCACGCTTCGCGTCGCGGTGACGCGCGTGACGCGGCGCACGACATGAGTGAGGAAGGGGCGGTACACGGTGGCGACAGAGTCGGAACTCGCTCCGATCACGCTTATCCAAGGCGCTGAATCCGTGCTCGTGGAGCGGGCCGAGCACGCCATTCGTGAAGCGGCGCTCGACCGCCATCCGTCCATGGAGCGCACGAGCGTAGACGCGGCTGGCTACACGGCTGGCACCCTCGCCGCGCTCGCCAGCCCGTCTCTCTTCGCGGAGCCCCGTTACATCGTCATCGACGAACTCCAGGCGGCACCCGACGAACTCATCAGCGACGCCCTGCGCTACCTGGCCGCCCCGGAACCGGACGTCTACCTCGTCCTGATCCATCGCGGCGGCGTGCGAGGCAAGAAACTGCTCGACGCCATGAAGAAGGCGGGTGTCCCAAAGCTCGCTTGCGATCCGCTCAAGAAGGACGCCGACAAGCTTGCCTTCGTGATGCACGAGTTCAAGACGGCCAAGCGGCGTGCCACCACGGAAGCCGCCGAGGCGCTGGTGAACGCGGTCGGCTCCGATCTTCGCGAACTCGCTGCGGCGTGCACTCAGCTCATCTCGGATTCCGAAGGAATGATCGACGTCACGCAGGTGGATCGATACTACGGCGGTCGCGTCGAGGTCAGTTCGTTTCGCGTGGCCGATGCTGCGGTCGCGGGCCGGTCCCAAGAGGCCATCGTCGCGTTGCGACACGCATTCGCGACCGGTGCGGATCCCGTCCCCCTCATTGCCACGCTGGCGATGAAACTCCGGACGCTCGCGCTGGTCGCGGGACACAACGGTAGCCCAGCCGCTGCCGCCAAGGAACTGGGCATGGCGCCATGGCAGGTCGAGCGGGCCCGCAAAGACCTGCGGGGATGGACGCCGCAGGCACTGGCATCGGCCATCATTGCCACGGCCGCAGCCGACGCCGACGTGAAGGGGGCCGCCCGCGACCCTCACTTTGCCGTGGAGCGGGCCGTTCTCACGATCGCCACGCGCGGCTGAGGATGATTGCTTTCACGCGGCACGGGGCGCTCTGGCGCGAGCTGCCGCACGGGAATCCGTCTGCGCGCACGGCGAACTGCCGTACCGGGATTGGACCGCGCCGGATTCGATTCCTTCGATTCCGCTGGGGATCGCCCGCGTGGTGACCGTCCGGCCAGTGAACGCCCGCACGTAGACCGCCGCACTGGCCGTGCGAGGGGATCGCCCGCACCGGGATCGGCGCAGCCAGATACGAACCTGAACTAACGAAAAAGCGGTGGGCGCCGCGTTCACGAGAACGCGGCGCCCACCGGCAAACCTGATGTTGGCAGTCAGCCTCACACGTTGTTGACAGACTTCGCGAGCGCCGACTTGCGGTTCGCGGCCTGGTTCGCGTGGATGACACCCTTCGAGACGGCCTTGTCGAGCTTGCGTGAGGCGTCGGTCAGGGCCGCTGCCGCAGCATCCTTGTCGCCGGACTCGACCGCCGCGTGCACCTTGCGCACGTAGGTCTTGAGCTCGGACTTGACGGCCTTGTTGCGCAGGCGCGCCTTCTCGTTGGTCTTGATCCGCTTGATCTGGGACTTGATGTTCGCCACTTTGGAACTCTCTTGGTTTGTTCGCCGAAGCGAGCTGATTAGGTCAGTGAAGGCTCTTCCGGCTCCGGGACTGGGGTGGGGAACCCGTGGAGAGGAGACGGCGATGTGCCCACTGACCCAGCGGGCACACAAAGAAGAATCCTATCACGACCGCGGGTGAGCACGGCAACGCCTCCGACCGCAGTCGATACCGTGGGTCAGTTGGGTCAGTCGGGATGCCCCGGTTGCTCCTCGCCTGAGCAGCGCGCGGCCCGCGCGCGGACGTCCCTGCCTGGGGCTCCTCGTCCGTGATCGGCGGCTATGGCCGTGAGTTCGTGCCCGCGCGGCGCCGACGGGAGGGCGGGGTCGTGTGCCCTCGCGGCGCCGATGGCACGGGGGAGTCCGGCTCCGCGCAGCACCGCTGGAAGGGCGTGGTCACGCCCGCACAGCGCCGTCGGCGATTTCGGGCCATATGCGGTGAAATCTGTCCGCCACAAGTCCGTTACATTGCGTGAGTACGGTGACCCCATGCGCGAGACGTTTGAGGACTACGACCTTGGCATCGCCTGGGATGAGATGTTCAGCCAGGACGGCCGACCCCATCGCGCCAGCGTGCCCGTCTACCGGACGTTGGCGGGACTGTCCAAGGAGGAGATACAGGCCCGCGCCGACGCCCTGGCCCGCAGTTATCTCGACCAGGGCGTCACCTTCGACTTCGCAGGCGAGGAACGTCCCTTTCCGCTGGATGCGGTTCCGAGGGTGATCGACACCGCGGAGTGGCGCACGGTCGAGCAGGGCGTCGCCCAGCGCGTCCAGGCGCTCGAGGCCTTCCTGGACGATGTCTACGGGCAGCAACAGGTCATCCGCGACGGCGTTGTCCCGCGGGCGGTCATCCAGACGTGCGCCGAGTTCCAGCGGGAGGCCATGGGCATCGGTCCTGCGAACGGCGTGCGCGCCCACGTCTCGGGCATCGACCTCATCCGCGACGAGCAGGGCAACTTCCGGGTGCTGGAGGACAACGTCCGCATTCCCTCGGGAGTGTCCTACGTCATCTCCAACCGCCGGGCGATGGCGCAGTCCTTCCCGGAGCTCTTTGCGCGGTTGCGAATCCGTCCCGTCGACACGTACCCCAGCCACCTCCTTCAGGCGCTGATGAAGGCGGCACCGGCGTCGGCGAGCGCCGATCCCACGGTCGTGGTCCTGACGCCGGGCGTCTACAACTCGGCCTATTTCGAGCACTCTCTGCTCGCCCGGCTCATGGGCGTCGAGCTCGTCGAGGGCTCGGATCTGTTCGTCGCGTCGAATCACGTGTGGATGCGCACCACGGAGGGCCGGCGCCGCGTTGACGTCATCTATCGCCGGGTGGACGACAGTTTCCTCGACCCCGTCCACTTCCGGGCCGATTCGGTCCTCGGAGTTCCGGGCATCCTCAACGTCGCCCGGCGCGGAAACGTGACGATCGCGAACTCGGTCGGCAACGGAGTCGCCGACGACAAACTCGTCTACACGTACGTCCCCGACCTGATCCGCTACTACCTGTCGGAGGATCCGATCCTGCCCAACGTCGACACGTGGCGACTGCAGGAACCCGAGGCGCTGGCCGAGGTCGTGGACCGGCTCGATGAACTCGTGGTCAAGCCGGTCGACGGCTCGGGCGGCAAGGGCATCGTCGTAGGGCCGGCGGCGAGCAGGGCGGAGTTGGACGAGTTACGAGCCAAGCTCGTGCAGGATCCACGCGGTTGGATCGCCCAGCCGGTGGTCCAGTTGTCGACGGCGCCGACCTGGGTCGACGGTCAGTTGGCACCGCGCCACATCGACCTTCGGCCGTTCGCCGTCAACGACGGCGACAAGGTGTGGGTGCTTCCGGGCGGATTGACCCGGGTGGCGCTGCCCAAGGGGCAACTGGTGGTCAACTCGTCCCAGGGCGGCGGATCCAAGGACACGTGGGTGCTGGGTGCGGGCCGCGCGACCGCTTCACCGGCGGCGGAGACCGCAGCTGCGGCGACGCCGCTCGGCACGGTTCCCCTCACCCAGAACCCGAACGACCTCGACTCGTCGAAGTTCGAGCTGAGCCAGCAGCAACAGCAGCAGGAACAATAGGCCGGGAGGCGCTGATGCTAAGTCGGATCGCTGAATCCTTGTTCTGGATCGGCCGCTACGTGGAGCGAGCGGATGACACCGCCCGCATCCTCGACGTCCACATCCAATTGCTCTCGGAAAACCCGTGGGCGGAGGAGGACCAGGCCTGCAGATCGCTCCTGAAGATCATGGACCGACCCGCCGCGGAGGACGGCACGCTCGTGGCGCGAGTCGACATGCTCGACGTCCTCGCGCACGATCGGGTCAATCCATCGTCCATCGCCGGTGCGCTGATCGCCGCGCGGGAGAATGCACGGCGCGCTCGCGAGACCATCTCGACCGAGTTATGGGAGTGCCTGAACACGACGCGCAACGTGGTGCTCGACAAGAATCGCCACCTCTCGCCGCACAACTATTTCTCGTGGGTACGCGGGCGCGCGGCCATGGTCGCGGGCATCCAGGACTCCGGCACGAGCCGGGACGACACGTGGCTGTTCATGATTCTCGGGCGCTCTATCGAGCGCGCCGACATGACGGCGCGACTCATCACGGCCCAGGCGCACCTGGGGTCTTCGGGCCCGGGCTGGACGACGCTACTGCGCTCGTGCGGCGCCTACGAGGCCTTCCTGCGCGCCTACCGCGGGCGCGCGGGGGACGAGCAGGCGGCGGCATTCCTCGTCCTCGATCGGCTCTTCCCGCGCTCGATCGTCCATGCGCTCAGCCTGGCGGAGGAATGCCTACGTGCGCTGGACTCGGACGAGGGCCGCAGCGGTGTGACGGACGAGGCGCTTCGCGAGCTGGCGCTGGCCCGCGTCGCCCTCGAATACGGCAAGCCCGATAGCCTGATGGCGGCGCTCCCGGAGGCCATGGACAAGGTGCAGCGCGCATGTTCGGCTGCGTCACAGGCCGTCAAGAAGAGGTACTTTCCCGCCGAGGGAGCCGTGGAATGGGTCGAGGAGGGGCTATGAGCCGGTACGAGGTGGTCCACACGAACGCGTTCCGCTACCAGGCACCCGTCAGGGCGTCGTACAACGAGGCGAGGATGACGCCTTCGCAGGGACGGGGCCAGCGGCTGATCGACTTCGAGCTAGACATCGACCCCGCCACATCTCGCTACGAGTACACCGACTACTGGGGGACGCGTGTCACCTCGTTCGAGGTGCTGCGCCCTCACTCGCAGCTCAGCATCGTGGGCCGTAGCGTAGTGGAGACCGCAGTCATCGACATCGCGCAGCGATCCGATGCGACGTGGGGCGATCTGCGGGACGAGGCGCAGCGCGATCGCATGTCGGGCTACCTGATGACCTCGGCCGCGACGGAGGTGCCGGGCGAGGTGTGCGAAGTCGCGCGGTCCTACGCCGATGTCGAGGAACCCGACAGCGCGGCGGTTTCGATCTCCCTGGCACTTCGTGACGAAATGGAGTACGTGCCCGGCGTGACCACCGCGCATACACTCGCGACCGAGGCGTGGCATGTTCGCAAGGGGGTCTGCCAGGACATCGCACAGCTCACGGTGGGGGCGTTGCGATCGGTGGGGATTCCCGCGCTGTACGTCTCGGGATACTACGATCCGCGCGACGGGGCCGATCTGGACGGCGCCACGGTGATCGGCCAGTCGCATGCGTGGGTGGAGTGGTGGGCCGGTTCCTGGCGCGCGTTCGATCCCACCAACCGCGCGCCCGTGGGTGATCGCTACATCGTCATCGGCCGGGGCCGGGAGTACGCGGACGTTCCGCCGTTCAAGGGCGTGTACACCGGTGGCGGGACGAGTGCGCTCGACGTCAGCGTGGCCATGACGAGGCGCAACTAGTACCAGCCCTGGGACTTTTGTGCGGGTCGCCCGCCGCCTTCGGCGCATAGATTGAACTAGGCGATGCCGCCGACTTTCTACAGACGCAAAGGTGCCGCGATGGCGGATCCTCGGGGATTCTTGGTTTCTCGTGCCCGCGAGATTCCAGCAGATCGTTCGGTCGACGAACGAGTACGGGACTGGGACGAGGTGCGGGCGTGCCTGCCTCTCACGGTCGAGGATCGCTCGGTCGCAGCCCGTCAGGCCGGCCGGTGCATGGATTGCGGCGTGCCGTTCTGCCACTTCTCCTGCCCGCTCGGAAACCTCGTCCCGGACTGGAATGACCTCGCACGCCAGGAGCACTGGGGCGACGCCAGCGAGCGTCTCCACGCCACCAACAACTTCCCCGAGATCACCGGGCGATTGTGCCCGGCGCTCTGCGAGTCCGCGTGCGTCCTGTCCATAACCGATCCGGCGGTGACGATCCGCAACATCGAACTCACGATCGCGGAGGAGGCCTTCGCTCGCGGCGTGATCCAGGCTCAGCCGGCGCAGGCCCATTCGGCGAAGCGAGTCGCCGTCGTCGGCTCGGGACCCGCTGGCTTGGCGGCGGCCCAGCAACTCACGCGGAGCGGACACAGCGTGGCAGTGTTCGAGAAGGCGGACGCGCCGGGCGGATTGCTGCGCTATGGGATTCCCGAATTCAAGATGTCGGCAGCCGTCGTGGATCGCCGAGTCGAGCAGATGCGCCAGGAGGGGACGGCGTTCCACCTAGGGGTTGACGTCGGCGTCGACGTTACTCCGGACGAACTACGCGACCGGTTCGATGCTGTCATCATCGCCGCCGGGTCGACGGTGCCGCGCGACATGCAGGTACCGGGGCGCGACCTACGCGGCGTGATCCAGGCGATGGACTACCTGGTGCCCGCGACCAGGAGGGTGCACGGCCTGCCGAACGAGGAACTCTGGGATGCTCGAGGGCAGCGCGTTGTCGTGATCGGCGGCGGCGATACCGGTTCGGACTGCGTCGGGACGGCAGTGCGGCAGGGCGCCGCTTCGATCACCCAGCTGGAGATCATGCCGAAGCCGCCGAAAAGTCGTGCCGCGCATCAGCCCTGGCCTGTTCACCCGCAGGTTTACAAGGTGACCAGCTCTCACCAGGAGGGCGGCGAACGCCTGTATCGGTTGGCCACTTCGGCGTTTGAGTCCACAGACGGCGAGCGCGTGTCCGGCGTGGTCCTGGACGAGGTCGCGTTCGCGGACGGCCGATTCGCGCCGACGAGTGCGGACGCGTTGCGGCTCGACGCCGACCTGGTGATCCTCGCCATGGGCTTTGTCGGCGTCCCGGCGGACGAGTTCGCGCGCTGGGGTCTCCCGGTCGATGAACGCGGGCGAATCGAACGGGACGAGGCCTTCACAACCTGCCAGGAGGGCGTGTTCGTCGCGGGCGACGCGGGCCGCGGGCAATCGCTCATCGTCTGGGCGATCGCCGAGGGCAGGTCGGTGGCGGCGGCGGTGGACGAGTACCTCTCCGGCGACACCCAACTGCACCGCCCCATCACGGCTCACACGCAGTCGATGACGGCCTAACCTCATCACTCGCGCCACCGGACCTCGCACACCTCGCCGCACCCACTGTCTATACGGGGCCGCGCCCGCTGCCCCTAGGGGGTGAGGGGAAGTGCGGCGAACCGGCGTGCGGCCTCCTCGTCGCCGGCGACCGAGATCCCGGACGAATCAATGGGTAGCCGCCGCCACAGCAGAAGCGCAAGCGATTCCGCCGTGCCGCTGATCTCGGCTTCGGGAACCTGATCCGGACGAGCGGACCAGGTCCAGTTGTCACCCGTGTCTATCGCTGACAGGCGGAGTGCGCCGAATGCGTCCGGCATGCGCCCGAGTCGAACCTGACGCGGGGCCATCACAGTGAGCACCTCGTCCGCGCAGTCGGCCCACATGGTCGCAGTTACCGCGTGGATTGGCGCTCCCGAGCAGTTGGCTAGATCCCACAGGTGGATGAGCGTCTCGTGCACCTGCCGGCGATGCCAAAACCCCGCGGGACCAGGGCCGACCAAGGTGAGCGCGGGCGCGGCAGGGTCGATCGTGGCGATGGACTCGGTCAGCATGCCCGCGGCACCGCGATAGAACCGGTCGATTACCGGCCTGGACCGCGGCCGCACCGGATCGTCCATAGCGAGGTCGACGCCGAGCATCATTGCGGCAGCCCAGATGTGCACGCCGCCGAGATGCAGGGCGAGGTCGGCCACGCGCCAGGGCGCGCAGGTCGTCACCGGGGTCTCCGGGTCCGTGGTTTCGAGTAGCCCGGCGAATTCCGCCTGCAACCGCGTCAGGATCTCCGGATAGTCGGCGGCGCGAGGTGGCATGTGGCCATTGTCGGTCGCTGCCTGCTCGTTGCCAAGCCCGTCGGCGGGATACGACACCGCATCGCCTCCTCATCCGCACCGAGGGTCGGCCATGGGACAATGGTGGATCGCGGGCATGCCGACGCGCACCTGACAACTCGTTCCCTTATGCATCTGAGAGCCTCAATCACTGTGTCACCTATTCCGAGCCAGGCCGCTAGCCAGCGGATTCGACCGGCGGCGACAGCGCCAGAGCTTTTGCGCAACTTCTGCATCATCGCCCACATCGACCACGGCAAGTCGACTCTCGCCGACCGCATGCTGCAGTTGACCGGCGTCGTCGAGGCAAGGGCGATGCGCGCCCAGTACCTCGACCGGATGGACATCGAGCGCGAGCGCGGCATCACGATCAAGTCGCAGGCCGTTCGCATGCCCTGGGCTTACATCGGCGAGGACGGCGTCGAGCAGCCCTTCGCGCTCAACATGATCGACACTCCGGGCCACGTCGACTTCACCTACGAGGTCTCGCGCTCGCTCGCGGCCTGTGAGGGAGCGGTCCTGCTTGTGGACGCGGCGCAGGGCATCGAGGCGCAGACGCTGGCCAACCTGTACCTCGCACTCGACAACGATCTCGAGATCATTCCGGTACTCAACAAGATCGACCTGCCCGCCGCGCAGCCCGAGAAGTACGCCGAGGAGATCGCCGGGCTGGTCGGCGTCGACCCGAGCGACGTGCTCAAAGTTTCCGGCAAAACCGGCCAGGGCGTCGGCGAACTGCTGGACCGGATCGTCCAACGAGTGCCCGCCCCGGTGGGTGACCCCGATGCCCCGAGCCGGGCCATGATCTTCGACTCCGTCTACGACACGTTCCGCGGGGTGGTGACGTACGTCCGGGTGGTCGATGGCGCCCTCAATCCGCGCGAGCGCATCTCGATGATGTCGACTCGCGCCACCCACGAACTCCTGGAAATCGGCGTCATCTCGCCGGAACCGATCCCGACCACAGGGCTCGGTGTGGGCGAGGTCGGTTACCTGATCACCGGCGTGAAGGACGTCCGCCAATCGAAGGTCGGTGACACCGTCACGTCGCTGCACAATGGCGCGACCGAGGCGCTCTCGGGATACTCCGATCCGAAGCCGATGGTGTTCTCCGGCCTGTATCCGATCGACGGCTCGGACTATCCGGTGCTGCGCGACGCGCTCGACAAACTCAAACTCAACGACGCGGCCCTCAACTACGAGCCGGAGACGTCGGTCGCGCTGGGCTTCGGTTTCCGCGTCGGCTTCCTCGGCCTGCTGCACCTTGAGATCGTGCGCGAGCGCCTTGATCGCGAGTTCGGCCTCGACCTCATCTCCACCGCGCCGAACGTCATCTACGACGTGGTGCAGGAGGACGGCAGCGAGGTGCACGTCACGAACCCGAGCGAGTTCCCGGGCGGCAAGATCAAGGAGGTCCGCGAGCCGATCGTGCGGGCCACCATCCTCGCGCCCAGTGAGTTCATCGGGGCGATCATGGAGCTCTGCCAGACGCGCCGCGGCGACCTGCTCGGCATGGACTACCTCTCCGCCGACCGCGTGGAGATGCGCTACACGCTGCCGCTAGCGGAGATCGTGTTCGACTTCTTCGATCACCTGAAGTCCAAGACCCGCGGTTATGCCTCGCTCGACTACGAGCCGTCGGGCGAGCAGGTGGCCGACCTCGTGAAGGTCGATATCCTGCTCCAGGGGGAGCAGGTCGATGCGTTCAGTGCGATCGTGCACAAGGACAAGGCCTATGCGTACGGCGTCATGATGACGTCGAAGCTGAAGGACCTCATCCCGCGTCAGCAGTTCGAGGTCCCGATCCAGGCGGCGGTCGGATCGCGCGTGATCGCCCGCGAGACGATCCGCGCCATTCGCAAGGACGTCCTGGCAAAGTGCTACGGCGGCGACATCTCGCGCAAGCGCAAGCTGCTCGAGAAGCAGAAGGAGGGCAAGAAGCGCATGAAGACGATCGGTCGCGTCGACGTGCCACAGGAGGCCTTCATTGCGGCGCTCTCCTCCGAGCAGTCAACGAAGGATTCCAAGGAATCCAAGAAGAAGTGACCCTGCTTCCTCATGGCTCCTGACCTGCCTCAGGGCGATGCGGTTCCCAGCGAGGGCCCGCTCGCCGGAGCGCGCGCTCCTGCCGGATCGTCGCCGTTCTCCGCATACGTGCACGTGCCGTTCTGCCGGGTGCGCTGCGGATACTGCGATTTCAACACGTACACCGCCACGGAACTGGGCGGGGGCGGCGACCAGGCGAACTACGCCGCGACGGCCGCACGTGAGATCGATCTGGCTCGTCGGCAACTCGATGAAGCGGGCTTTGCGCCGCGCGCACTCGAGACCGTGTTCTTCGGGGGCGGCACGCCGACGATCCTGCCGGCGGCCGACCTCGCCGCGATCCTGCATTCGCTGCGAGCCTCGTGGGATTTGGCGCCCGGCGCCGAGGTGACCACGGAGGCCAATCCCGATTCGGTGGACGAGGCCTACCTCGCGACCCTGGCCGATGCCGGATTCACGCGAGTCTCGTTCGGCATGCAGTCGGCCGTTCCGCACGTGCTCCATACGCTAGAGCGCACGCACGACCCCGAACGCATCCCGAAAGTCGTGACGTGGGCCAAGGAGGCTGGCCTACAAGTTTCGCTCGACCTGATCTACGGCACCCCCGGCGAATCGCTGACGGACTGGCTCACGAGCGTGACGGCGGCGATCGAGTGCGATCCCGATCACGTATCCGCCTATGCGCTGACAGTCGAGCCGGGCACGAAGCTCGCGGTCCAGGTCCGTCGCGGCGATGTTCCCTTGCCGGACCCCGACGATCAGGCCGACAAGTACGAGGCCGTCGACGACGCGCTGTCCGCGGCCGGCTTCCAGTGGTACGAGATTTCCAACTGGGCCAAGGCGTCGGGCGGGGAGGATGCCATGTGCCGCCACAACCTCGCCTACTGGCGTGGTTACGACTGGTGGGGCATCGGCCCGGGAGCGCACTCCCACCTCACCGCGGTCTATGCGGGCGCCGATTCCCGGCCCCAGTCGCTACGCTGGTGGAACGTCAAGCACCCGCGAACATACGCGACGCACCTAGAACGCGGGCGCGGCGCGGCGGCGGGCCGCGAATGGATCGGCTCTCAGTCGCGCGAGCTGGAGACGATCATGCTGGGCATCCGGCTACGCGAAGGGCTGCCGATCGACGCCGTGGCACACGAGAACCGGCGAGAGGTCGCGGGCCTCATCGCCCGCGGCCTGATGGACGGCCCCGCTGCGATCGGCGGGCGTCTCGTCCTCACCCGGCAAGGCCGGCTGCTGGCCGACGGGATCGTCGATCAGCTCACGTCGTGACATGTTCGCCGCGATGACATGTGCAGTTCGGTAATGCTCCCTATCATGGTGCAGTCGTGGGAAGTGGTGGACGGATCGTAATGGCGAAGCAGCAGCGGGTGTCACCCGACGTTTTCGCGACCCGGATAGCCGGTCTCGATGCACTGCGTGCCCTAGCAGTCGTCCTCGTTTTCGTCTATCACCTGGCACCGCAAACTTTTCCCGGCGGCTTCCTCGGGGTTGACGTCTTCTTCGTCGTCTCCGGCTTCCTGATCACCGGACTCCTCATCCGCCGCTGGCGAACTGAGCGCTCGTTCGAGGTCGTGGACTTCTGGCGGCGGCGAGCCCGGCGCCTGCTACCCGCACTGTTCGCAGTGGTGGGGCTCGCGACGGCCGTGGCTGGTGCGGTGGGCGACGATATCCTCGTCGGCATCCGCACGCAGGTGCTCGGCGCCGTGACCTTCACGTCGAACTGGCTTTACATCGCCGCCGGCTCGTCCTACGCGAGCGGACTCCATCCCGACCTCTTCACGCACCTGTGGTCGCTCGCCGTCGAGGAGCAGTTCTACCTGATCTGGCCGCTGGCGCTGGCCCTGTTGCTCGCGTTCGCCCCGCGCCTGGCCCGGCGACGGGGATGGGGACGATTGATCCCTGCCCGCCCCATGGCAGTCATCCTCGCGCTCTGCCTCGCATTGGGAGCGGCCTCGGCGATCTCAATGGCCGTGATGGCGCAGCCGGATGGCGACCCGTCGCGGGTCTACTACGGGACGGATACGCATCTGATCGGATTGATGCTCGGCGGTGCCCTGGCCGCTGCAGTATCGAGCGGGGCGGGCGCCCGGTTCCTGGGCCGGGTGCGTGGCACGCGTGGGGCGCGGCTCGCGGGCGTACTCATGCTGGCCGTGGGAGTCTGCATCGTGTGCGCGCTCGCGGCCACCCTGCAATGGAATGCCGCGGCCACCTACGACTACGGCATTACGGCGGCGAGCGCGGCAACCGCGGTCATTCTGCTGGGAATCCTGTGCATTCCTGGGGCGGCTCAGCGCGCAGAGAGGGGTGGCCTGGCCTGGGTGGGCACTCGGTCCTACGGTCTCTACCTGTTCCACTGGCCTGTCATCGTGGTGCTCTACTACGCCGCGCCGAACCTGTCATCGTGGCTGCGGATGCCCATCGTCATCGCCGTGACCGTAACACTGGCGGGGCTGTCATATCGGTACCTTGAGCAGCCCGTGCGCAGGCTCGGCTTCCGCATGACAGCGCGCGGTGCGCTACGGGCCCTGGGCCCGGCGGCTCCGGCACGGATGCGTGCAACGGTGGCGACCGGCGCGCTGGTCGCGTTGATCGCCGTCGCTGGAACCGCTCATGCCGTAGTGCGCCCCGCTCAGACCACTGCCCTCGACCGCCAGCTCTCGGCCGGTGCGGAGCTGCTGGCGGAACTGGACGAATCGGCCGATCTCGAACTGCTCTCGGACGACGACATGGATGACTCGTCCGAACCCGAGACCGTACCCGCCCAGCCGGTGGTGCCTGATCAGCCCGCCGAGCCGGCGGGGCCCGGAGCGGACGCAGCCAAACTCACCGCGCCGAACCCATCCGGGGCGAACGTCACGATCATCGGCGATTCGGTGACGATCGCATCGGCCAAGTCGATCGCCAAGGAACTTCCCAAGGTCGCGGTCAGCGCTGCGGTCGGCAGAAGCCTGGCGGACGCTATCGAGATCGTTCCCAAGCTTCGCAAGAGAAACAAACTGCGCCCCTACCTCGTCCTCGCTTTGGGTACGAACTCGACAGTGGACAGCCGTCAACTGTCGAAACTCATGGCGGAGATCGGTCCGGACCATGCGGTAGTGCTCGTGACCGGGCATGCGGATCGCAGCTGGATCAAGCCGACAAACAAGGTGCTGCGTGCCGCACCGAAGAAGTACCCGAACGTCGTCGTCGCGGACTGGGACAAGGTGGCAGCGAAGAACACGAAGATATTCGGCGCGGATGGCATCCACCCGAAGCCCGCCCGTACGGGCGTGTACGCCAAGGCGATCGTGGCGGCGCTTCAGGAGGCCCAGCGGGTGTTTCCCGTCGCAGGAGGCAAGTGATGGACCGATACGGCCAGGACATTCTCTCGGGGGGCAGCGCCCACCACCGCAGGCCTGTCACTTCCAAGAAAGTGCCAGCGGCCCGGGGCCTCGTGGTGGAGGAGGTCACGACGGGCTGGGTCGGCGCGATCCTCCGCGTGGAGAAGTCAGGGGGCCAGCGCGTCGTCGTCCTCGAGGACGCCCGCGGGCGCAGGCGTACCTTCCCGATGGGCCCGGGCTTCTGGATCGACGGCAAGCCGGTCGAACTCGTGCCGGTACTGGCGGCGCCGGTGAACGTCCGGCCCGTCGTCACGGCTTCCGGGTCGGTCGCGGTGCACGACGCACCGGATCGCGTGGCGCAGCCCAGCCGCATCTGGGTGGAGGGAGCGCACGACGCCGAGCTGATCGAGAAGATCTGGGGCGACGATCTTCGCATCGAGGGCGTCGTCGTCGAGTTACTGCACGGTGTCGACAACCTCGAAGAGGTCCTTTCCGTCGTACGCCCCACGCGCGAGTCGCGGATCGGCGTGCTCGTGGATCACCTCGTCGCCGGATCCAAGGAGGACCGCGCCGTGAGCCGGGTGCGGTCGCAGTGGCCCGCTGATGCGCTGCTGATCGTGGGGCACCCGTTCGTTGACGTGTGGCAGGCGATCAAACCTGAGGTCGCAGGGCTCCGGAACTGGCCGGCGGTGCCGCGGAGCATGGAGTGGAAGCGCGGGATACTGGCCGCGCTGGGACGCCCGAACACGACGCAGGAGGACGTGGCGCTGGGGTGGAAAGGGCTCCTTGGCCGCGTGCACTCGTACAAGGATCTCGAACCCGAACTACTCGGGCCTGTGGAAAACCTCATCGACTTCGTCACTATCGACCCGGTTACCGCGTAGAATTAGCACTCGTAGGGTTGGAGTGCTGATCCGCGTGGCGACGCGGATCGCGTTGTCGCGGGAGGTGACATGTCTGACGGACAGCAGCGCAGTTCGACGCAGGATCGCCGGGCAAGCGTCCTGCGTGCGGTCATCGAGCACTACGTCGCCACGCGCGAGCCGGTCGGCTCCAAGTCCGTCGCCGAGAGTTACCACTTGGGGGTGTCGTCCGCGACCATCCGCAACGACATGGCGATCCTCGAGGACGAGGGCTACATCGCGCAACCACACACCTCGGCCGGGCGCATCCCAACCGACAAGGGATACCGGCTGTTCGTCGACCGGCTGGCCACCGTGAAGCCCATGTCGGCGTCCGAGCGCCGGGCAGTCGAGACGTTCATCGGCGGTGGCGTTGACCTGGACGACGTAATCCTGCGGGCAAGCCAACTCCTCGCGCAGCTCACCGGTCAGCTAGCCGTGGTGCAGTACCCTTCGCTGCGGCACTCCGGACTGCGCCATCTCGAACTCGTCCAACTCGACGAACGCGCCGTGCTCGTCGTCATCATCACGGACACGGGCAGGGTGGAGCAGCGTCGGGTCACGCTCGACCTGACCGTGGACGAGGCCTCCCTCGGCGAACTGCGGGCGCGGCTCAACAAGGCCGCCGACGGGCGGCGAGTGGGCGATCTCGGAGAGGCCTTCGATACCGCCGTGGCGCAAACCGCTCCCGAATACTCGGCGATCGCCCGGCGCCTCGCGGATCTCGTCCTGGATACGCTCGGCGAGGAACGCGAGGAACGAATAGTCACTGCCGGGACGGCGAACCTCGTCACGCCGCACATGGGCTTCGAGACCAGCCTCGGCCCGATGCTGGAGGCCCTAGAGGAGCAGGTCGTGCTCCTGCGGTTGTTCCACGAGATGGCCGCCGACACCACGCCGGTCTCGGTGAGGATCGGCAGCGAGACGCAGGTCGACGCGCTGGCGGGTGCCTCCGTCGTCACCTCCGGCTACGGCAACGGCCCAGACCTGGTCGCCACCATCAGCGCCATCGGCCCCACGCGCATGAACTACCCCGCGACGATCAGCGCGGTACGGGCGATCGCCCGGTACCTGTCGCGCATCGTCGCGCCCTGATACCACCCACACATCACGCCACTTCAGGAAAGAACCCACGTGACTGATTACTACGCTGTACTCGGCGTCGCGCGCGACGCTTCGCCCGAGGAGATCAAGAAGGCCTACCGCAAGCTCGCCCGCGAACTACACCCGGATGTCGCAGGCGAAGAATCGGCGGACAGGTTCAAGGAGGTCTCGCACGCCTACGAGGTCTTGTCGAACGCGCAGAAGCGCGAGCAGTACGACATGGGCGTGGATCCCAGCCAGCCAGGTGGGGGAGCTGCCGGATTCGGCTTCCAGGACATCTTTGAGAGCTTCTTCGGCGGTGGCCGTCCCCAGGGGCCCGTGCCACGCGTCCGCCGCGGGGACGACGCCCTCAAGGAGATCGTGGTGGAACTACGCGACGCCGTGTTCGGCGCGAACCGCGAGATCAAGGTGCAGACGGCAGTCCTTTGTGACACCTGCAACGGTTCGTGCTGCGCTCCGGGTACCTCCCCCCAGACGTGCACGACCTGCCAGGGGCGCGGCACCGTCAACCGCATGGCCCGGTCGATCCTCGGCCAGGTCATGACGAGCGCCCCGTGCGCCGTATGCCACGGCCACGGCACCGTCATTCCATCGCCGTGCGTCGAATGCGGAGGCCAGGGACGCGTGCGGTCGGTGCGGGCCATCACCGTCGAGATCCCGGCGGGCGTGGAGACCGGCAACCGCGTTCGCCTGCGCGGTCAGGGCGAGGTGGGGCCCGGCGGCGGCCCGTCCGGCGACCTCTACCTGGAGATCCGAGTGCGCGCAGACGACACTTTCACGCGCAACGGCGATGACCTGCACTGCACGGTCAGCCTGCCCATGACGGCCGCGGCACTGGGCACCATGATCGAGATCGAGACGTTCGATGGCCTCCAGAGCCTCGACATCCCGCCGGGCACGCAGCCGGACGAGGTGCTCACCCTCGATGGTCTGGGCGTGGGCAGGCTGCAGGCGTCAGGCCGAGGGGACCTCAACGTGCACGTGGAGGTTGAGATCGCCGAGGACCTCACCCCCGAACAGACGGAACTCCTGCAGCAACTCGCCAGCCTTCGCGGCGAGGAGCGCCCGGCAGCGCGGATGCATTCGACCTCGCGCGGCGTGTTCTCGCGCTTGCGCGAAAAGCTCGCAGGACGCCCGTGAGCGCATCCGTATTCGTCGTCACGCCCCAGGTCGCCCGCGCGGCCAGGGTCGGTGGAACCGTGCCTGTCGACGGGCCGGAGGGACGGCACGCAGCCCAGGTGCAGCGCCTCGCGCCAGGCGAACCCATCGAGCTCGTGGACGGCGCGGGAACGCGCATCACGGGGCACGTCGATCAGACGAGCGGCAAGTCCCTGACGGTTCGGGTATCCGAGGTCGTCACCGAGCCTGAACCCGCCGTGCGCTTCACCCTCGTGCAGGCGCTCGCGAAGGGCGACCGCGACGACCTGGCCATCCAGACCGCCACCGAACTGGGCGTGTCTGGCGTCGTGCCATGGCAGGCCCGCAACTGCGTGGTCAAGTGGCGCGGCGAGCGCGCGGGCAAGGCGCACGCCAAGTGGCGCGAGGGCCTCATATCGGCGAGCAAGCAGTCCCGCCGTAGCTGGCATCCCGCGCTTGGTGAGTTGGTGGTCGGCAATGCGCTCGCGCAGCGGATCCAGCAAGTCGTGGCCGATGGCGGCGTAGTCCTCGTCCTCGATGCTGACGCGCCACGGTCTCTGGCCGACGTGCCCAAGCCGGTCGCCCCAGGGGCGCAGGTGTGGCTCGTCGTCGGTCCCGAGGGCGGTATCGACCCCAGCGAACTGGCCGAGTTCGCCGCCGCGGGCGCGCAATCTGCACACCTCGGGCCGCATGTCCTGCGCACATCGACGGCTGGTCCTGCGGCGCTCAGCGCCCTCAGTGTCGTGTGGGGCTTGTGGGGACGACGCGATAGGCTCGACGCATGACTTCAGCAACCTCGAATTCCGACTGCATCTTCTGCCGCATCGTCGCGGGCGATCTGCCGTCGACCATCGTGGCTGAGACGGACAGCGCCGTCGCGTTCAACGACATAGACCCGCAGGCGCCCGTGCACGTGCTCGTCGTGCCCAAGAAGCACTACGGCGATGTGGCGCAGGTGGCAGCCGCCGATCCGGAACTGCTCGCCGACATCGTCTCGCTCGCGGACCAGGTCGCCGGAACGCTGGCCGACGGTCAGTTCCGGCTCATCTTCAACTCGGGACCGCGCGCCGGACAGAGCGTGTTCCATGTGCATGCGCACGTGCTGGCCGGTGCGCAATTGGGCTGGTCTCCCGCGTGAGTGAACCGGCATCCCTGCGCACCCATCGCGTCATCGTGCCCACGGCCATCGACATGGCCGCGCTGGTCGGCCCTGCAGACGAGGTGCTGCGGGTTATCGAGGCGGGCTTCCCCGCCGCCGACATTCACGTTCGCGGGAACGAGATCACCATATCCGGTCCGCACTCGCAGTCGGTCATGGTCACGCGGCTCTTGGACGAGTTGATCGAACTGCTGCAACTCGGAGTTGAGCTGAACGCCGATGTCGTGCGGCGGTCGATCGAGATGCTGGCGGACGCGACGCCTAGCCGCCCGGCGGACGTCATGAGCGTCGACATCGTCAGCAATCGCGGGCGTAGCGTTCGCCCCAAGACCGTCGGACAGCGCGCCTACGTCGATTCCATCGACGCGAATACGATCACGTTCGGCATCGGCCCCGCAGGGACCGGAAAGACCTACCTGGCCGTGGCGAAAGCCGTTCAGGCGTGGCAGGCCAAGCAGGTGTCCAGGATCGTGCTGACGCGGCCCGCGGTCGAGGCCGGGGAGCGACTCGGTTACCTGCCCGGCTCGCTCAGCGAGAAGATCGACCCGTACCTGCGGCCGCTCTACGACGCGATGAGGGACATGCTGGAGCCGGACCTGCTGCCGCGGCTCATCGAATCCGGCACGGTCGACGTGGTGCCGCTCGCCTACATGCGCGGACGCACCCTCAACGACGCTTTCATCATCCTCGACGAAGCGCAGAACACCTCGATGGAGCAGCTCAAGATGTTCCTGACCCGCCTGGGATTCGGCTCGAAGATGGTTATCACCGGCGATATCACGCAGGTGGACCTGCCCGGCGGCGTGACATCTGGCCTGCGGGTCATCGAGGACATCCTCGTGGGCGTGGACGACGTGGCGTTCTGCCACCTCGGGTCGGCCGATGTGGTGCGCCACCGACTGGTAGCGGACATCATCGACGCGTACGGAAGGTGGGACGTCGTTCGCGGCCCGCACTCCGAGCGAACCCAGCGAACGAGGAGATAAGCACGTGGGCATCGAGGTTAACAACGAGTCCGGCTACGAGGTGGACGAGGCCGAGTTCGCGGCGCTGGCGAAGTTCGTGATGGACGAGATGCACCTGCATCCGCGCACCGAACTGTCAATCCTCTTCGTCGAGGTCGAACCCATGACCGAATTGCATGTCGCCTGGATGGACGAGCCCGGCCCGACGGACGTGCTGAGTTTCCCCATGGACGAGTTGCGGCCCGGTCGCGTCGACGATCCCGCACCGGAGGGGTTGCTGGGCGATGTCGTGCTCTGCCCCGAGGTTGCCGCGCGACAGGCGGCGACCTCGGGACACTCGACGACGGAGGAACTCCTGCTACTGACCACCCATGGCATCCTGCATCTCCTGGGATACGACCACGCGGAGCCCGAGGAAGAGCGGGAGATGTTCGCGCTGCAGCGAAAGTTGCTGCTCACCTTCCTCGCGGGCCGGTGACCGGTGGGAACCGCACCGATTGAACTGCTCTTCCTCCTCGCGCTCGCGGGCAACGTGCTTGCCGCCCTGCTGAGTGCGGGGGAGGCAGCGACGTTGCGCGCCTCCAGATCCCAGGTCGCCGACCTGATCGCGCGCAAGCCGAACGCTGAGGCACGGTTGAACCGCATCTCGGCCGATCCGCAGCGCACCGCCTCGGCGGCCGCACTGGTGCGAGTCATCTCCGAGACCATCGCAGCGGTTTGCCTCACGGTTGCGATCGGCGCCCTCGTTGACGCATGGTGGCTGGTTCTGATCATCGCCTCGGGCGTGTCCATCGTCATCGCGCTTCTGCTGGTTCGGGTCAGTCCGAGGACTATCGGACGGAACCGACCTGGTAGCACGCTGGGGTGGGCAAGTGGGCTGCTCTCGGCGACCCTGCGAATCGCCAGGCTGGCACCGTGGGCCGTCGCGACCAGGCCGACCGCGCGCGAGGAGGGGCCAAGCGGTGCGATCGTCGATATGGTCGACCGGGCCGAGGAATCGGGCGTGATAGAGGCTGACGAGCGGAAGATGCTCCAGTCCGTCGTAGAGCTGTCGCATACCCTCACGCGTGAGGTGATGGTCCCGCGCACCGACATGATCTCGATCAACGAGCAGGAAACGCTGCGTAAGGGGCTCAGGTTGTTCCTGAGATCGGGCTATTCGCGCGTGCCCGTTATCGGCGAGTCCACTGACGACATGCTCGGCGTGCTGTACTTCAAGGATCTCGTGCGAGTGATAGAGGCTGCCGGCCTGGGCCGCGAGAGCGTCGCGCTGGGCCGCAAGGTCGGAGAGGTCATGCGACCGGCCATGTTCGTCCCGGAGTCCAAACCGGTCGACTCTCTGCTGCGCGAATTCCAGGCCGCGTCCTCTCACGTGGCGCTCGTCGTCGACGAATACGGCGGAATCGCCGGGCTCGTCACGATCGAGGACGCGATCGAGGAGATCGTGGGCGAACTCACGGACGAGCACGATACCGCCGCCCCCGAAATCGAGGACCTGGGAGGCGACACGTTCCGCGTCCCGGCGCGGTGCCCGTTGGACGAGCTCGGCTCGCTGTTCGGCATCGAGATCGACGATGACGACGTCGATACGGTCAGCGGACTACTCGCCAAACTGATCGGGCGCGTCCCGTTGCCCGGCGCGCAGGCAGAGATCAACGGGGTTCAGCTCACCGCCGAACGCTCGGAGGGCCGCCGAAAGCGGCTCGCGACGGTTATCGCGTCTAGAGTTCGCCAGGATGAACCTGCCGCCGCAGCGGCCACCAATGCAGACGGACAGGAGAACGGACGTGACTAATGCTCATTTCAAATCGGGGTTTGCGTGCCTGGTAGGGCGGCCCAATGCTGGCAAATCGACGCTGACCAATGCGCTCGTGGGGCAGAAGGTGGCGATCACCTCCGGTCGTCCGCAAACGACGCGCCACACCGTCCGCGGCATTATCACGCGCGAGGATGCGCAACTCATCCTGATCGACACTCCGGGGCTGCACCGGCCTCGGACGCTCCTGGGTGAGCGCCTCAACACGCTCGTGAGCGATACGCTCGCGGAAGTGGATGTGATCGTCTTCTGCCTGCCAGCGGACCAGCGGATCGGTCCGGGTGACAGGTACATTGCCGCGCAACTGGCCGGCGTCACCGGCGGGCGTCGCGGACCGAGGGTCGTTGCCGTTGCCACCAAGTCCGACCTGGTGGCGCCGGAGCGGCTGGCCGAGCATCTCATCGAGATTTCCGAGCTTGGCAGCTGGGAGCAGATCGTTCCCGTCAGCGCGACGGGGGGATACCAGGTCGATCACCTTGCCGACGTGCTCGTCAAGGAACTACCCGAAGGTCCGATGCTCTATCCCGAGGGAGAGTTGACGGACGAGCCCGAGGCAGTCATGGTCGCCGAGTTGGTCCGCGAGGCCGCGCTTGAGGGAGTCCGGGACGAGTTGCCCCACTCGCTCGCAGTGGTCGTCGAGGAGATGGGCCTCCGCGATGGCCGCGACGAGTCTCATCGCCTCGTGGACATCCACGCGATCATCTACGTCGAGCGGCCATCGCAGAAGGCCATAATCATCGGAAAGAGTGGTTCGCGGCTGCGTAGCGTCGGCACCAAGGCGCGCGTCGAGATCGAGCGGCTACTGGGCGATAGGGTCTACCTCGACTTGCACGTCAAGGTGGCCAAGGACTGGCAGCGCGATCCGAAGCAACTCGCAAAACTCGGGTTTTAGCAGGTCCCGCTCCTTAGCGTTCGTCCGGCAGGCGGGACGCTGGAATGCGAATTCGGCCGAAGCGTGGCAGTCTCGTGCTCTGAGCCGAACCCGCTCACGACGGTGGTCGCATACGTAAGGCACGAAAGGAATCTCATGACTTCCCCGACCGGGCAAAACCCGAATCCTGAGCCAGACGCCGCGAATGGTGCGCCCTTCGAACCATCCCGAGGTGAACCACCTATCGAACCGCAGGCCGCCTCCGGCGGTGTCCCGTACACGCCGGTGCCCGAGTCGGCGGGCCAGCCCTATCCGCCGCAGGCCGCCTCGGGCGGCGTCCCGTACACGCCGGTGCCCGAATCGGCGGGCCAGCCCTATGCGCAGCAGGCCGCCTCGGGCGGCGTCCCGTACACGCCGGTTCCCGAGTCGGCGGGCCAGCCCTATCCGCCGCAGGGTCCGGGCGGTGCGCCAGGCACGAGCCCTGCGTCGCAACCGGTTCCATACGGTCAGCCGCAGGCTCCACTGGGTGCAGCGCAACCTCAATCAGCTCAATACCAGCCTGCGCAACAGGGCGCCTATGGAGTTCCGGCAAACCCGGGGTACGCGCCAGCACCGCAGCGAGCGACGACGAATCCGTTCAAGGGAATCGCGACGTCCGACATCGTTACCGACTCGCTCGCCGCTGTGTTGTTCCTGATCTCACTGGCATTGCCGTGGAACGCGCGCGGCACGTGGTCATCGGAAGCGCAGTCGCGGGACCTTATCGAGGTGCTGCTCATCGTCCTGCTGTCTGCGCTCGCCGTCGGTGTTCCGTACCTGGGGCGGGCCGGAGTTTTCGGCAAGGTCTGGGCCGCCGCTCAATCACGATCGATCCGGCTACTGCTCCCGGTGCCGTACGTCCTGCTCGTCGTGATCCACGTGATCATCGGCGGCGTGACCGAGCCGAAGACGGTCGTTTGGGGCTCATCCGTGATGTTCGGCCTGGCAGCGGCCGCGCTCCTCGCCACGCCGCGCCGCTTCGAACTCGACGCCGCCAGTGCCAAGACAAGCGCCGCGACGTGGAAGCTGATCCTCTTCAGCGGGCTCGGCGTCGCGGGAGTCGCGATCCTGGCATCATCGATCTGGCTCATCATCGATCACGCGGATCAATTCGCCGACAAAGCTTTGCTGCTGGCTCTACTCGCCATTGTCACGCTGCTGGTCAGCACCGCGATTGCATTTGGCGCGGGCGTGGCAGCACTGATCACAGGATCGCCGGCGTGGCGTCGTGCATTCGTGGCATTCGGCGTCGTCCTGCTGGTGTTCTCGTTCTTCGGCTTGGACGATGAATCAACCCTGCCGCGCTTCGAGATCGTCAATCCGAATCCACTGGGAATCCTTCTCGCGCCACTGACGCTCAATTGGGGATTCGGCTTCTTCCTCATTCCGGCGATCGCGGCCATCCTCGCGTCGCCTGCGTTCACGATCACCGAGAACGATCAAAAGCCCGGCGAATCATCGGTCCGTTCCGCAGGAGTCCTGCTCTGGATCGGTGCGGGAATCTCGCTCCTCGTGATCCTCAATTCGATCTCGATCCTGCTGATCGGCAACTACGATGGCCTCACGTCGACGGCAAAACTCGTGACCGCACTCGTGTTGGCACTGTTGACCGCGGGCGTGACTGGCTACGCTGGAATTCGGCTCTGGGCGCTCGCCGCTGAGTCGCGGCTCATCGGATTCGTCGGCATCGTGACGGCGTTCATCCTGGGAATCGTGCAGTTGTCGATCGCCCCGGAATACTTCGACACCCGCGTGATCACCTTCGGTCACCTGGCACTGGCGTTCGGTATACCGATAGCCGCGATCCTGGCTCTCGTTGGAAATAAAGCCGCCCGGTCTACCCTTTCGAGCCTGGCCCACAGTCCTGCAGCAGCCGCTCCGGGGTATCAGCAGGGCTACGCCGTCGCACCCGGCTACCAGGTACCACCGCAGCAGGGCGCTCCTCAACCGCAGTTCCAGACTCCGCAGCCCGATGCGTCCCAGCCTTACCACTCCGCAGCGCCTCAACCTCCGATTGCTCCCTATCAGGCTCCGGCAGTCGAACCGCTCTCCACGAGCACTCCATCACCTCTGACCGGCTCGACTCCGGTGACGGACGATGGCGCGTCGGCGCCCGCTTCGCCAGTTGCGGGGCAGACCGCGGTGTCCGAGCCTGGCCCGGTTTCGCCAGTGGCACTCTACGAACCGGCTTCGGCGCCCGCTTCGCCGAGTGCAGGCACGACCGAGGAGGTGGCCGAGCCTGAGCCGTCCGTTCCTACTCACGCATACACGGCGGCCCAAGCAAGCGATCCGGCGACCGATCAGCAGGTGCTGGCGGAGATCGTGCAGCACGCCCCGGAACTGCGAGTCAACGTCGCCGGTAACCCCTCTGCGTACCCCGCGTTGGTGGATTGGTTGAAACTATTGGGCGATCCCGCTATAGACGCCGCCATCGCGAAGCGCAATGATTAGTCTCAGAGTGCCGTGACCGTTCGCTGAGAGTAGAATCCTCAGTGCTGAAATGGGACATATCCGCGCCGCCAACGCACCCCCGCGTCCGTGGCCAATCTGTTCCGTGTATCGATCTTGGACAGTATTGCGCCACCCGCTTGCGGTCCGTATCAACCCGACAGACCCTTAAATGACAAGCGTGCGTGGGGGTTCGCACCGCCGACGAGAGGATCGATAGTGTCCCAACAATTTGACCCGAGTTCGTTTACCGCCGCGCATGCGGCGGATCCGAACACGCCACTTGAGGTGCTTGCGGCCATCGCCAACCAGCGACCTGATCTCCGCGTTGCGCTCGCCTCCAACCCGGCCGCGCCCGCGGACCTCGTTTCGTGGCTTCAATCGACCGGTGACCCCGCCATTTTGACGGCGCTGGCTCAGCGCAATGCCTCGAGCGCTCCAGCCCCGAGTTTCGGCGCGCAGTCCTCGGCTCCCCAGCCCTCGACACCGCAACCCCCGGTAGCGCCGCAACAGCCCGCGGCAGCGCAGGCACCCTCGGCGCAGCCTCAAAGCGCGCCGCCAAGCGGGACCACTCCGGTACAGCCGGTGGACACTCAGCCTGGATATCCCAGCCCACCTGTTCAGCCTGCTGGTTACGATCAGCAGGGATTTGCCCAGCCCGCTCCGGGTCCGCAGGGCCCGGTTCAGCCCGCATTTGGCCAACCGGAATACGGTCAGGCCGGCGCGACTCAACAGCCCGGATACGGTCAGCCGATTCCTGGTCAGCCCGGATACGGCCACCCCGGATACGGCAATCAGGTGGGCCCGGAGGGTTATGGGCTTGGCGCGGGCACTGCTGAGCTCCCCGCTCCGCAAAAGAAATCGAAGGCACCGCTCATCGTTGGCTTGAGCGTGGCCGGCGCACTGGTCCTCGGTGGCGGAGCTTACGCCGGCTACAAGTTCTTCTTCGACAAGTCGGGCGGTTCCGCGACACCCACCGCGGCCACCGAAACACTGTTGGACGCGGCAGCGAAGAGTGACGTTCGCGGGGTCGTAGGCGCGATCTCCACGGTGGAGACTGACTATGCCTCCCAGATCTCCGCTGCGATCTCGAGACCACTCAAAGAGGTCGACTCGCTGAAGTCCCTCACTGCGGACCTGGACCCGAGTTCTTACGCGGACATCGTCACCCTGACAACTGACGGGCTGAAGTACTCCGAGAAGGAACTGATCAAGGACGAAACCTCACGCGTGAGCCTGGTCGGCGGAACAGTGACACTTGATCTCGATGCGGACAAGACCGTTGAACTGTTCAAGAAGCAACAGGAATCGATCAAGAAGTTGTCGCAGTCCTTCTCGTCCCTCGGTGGGTCGTCGGCATCCGGACTCGACGAGGCATTCGGCTCCGCAGACGAGCAGGAGTTGCGTGATGAGATCGACAAGAACTTCCCGGTAAAGCTCACCTTCACGGAGTCCGGCGTCACATCCGAGACCGCCGCTGGCGAGAAAGAGGGCACCGAGGACTTCGCGGTGTCTGTCGTGACGGTGCACGAAGGTGGCGGCTGGTTCGTCAGTCCGCTTCTCACGATCGCCGACTTGGCACTCACTGCCAGCGGCAATGCCGATGCCCGTGGCTCGATTGCTGAGGCCGGCAAGGTCGAAGGCGCGAAGTCGCCGGAGGCCGCCGGGGAGGCATTCGTTGCCGCTCTCAACGCTGTCACAACAGACCATGCCCTGGACGGCCTGGTCAACACCCTTGCGCCTGCTGAGCGTCGTCTTCTGGCCTTCCTTGGCCCGGTTGCGGACCTGAGCAAGGTAGAGGCCCAACTTTCGGATGTTCCCGTCATCGAGATTTCTGACTCGGTATTCAAGAATCGCGGAACCGAGGACGGGGTTGCCCCGCTGGACTGGTCCTCGTTCAAGGTCAAGGCGACCGTGAGCGGCGCGAGTGTCGAGGCCGCGTGGGCCGACGGATGCCTCAGCTCGGCACTATTCTCCGAATACCTGCAACGCGACAAGATCTGCTTGAGTGACGATGAGTTCAAGGGGCTTGCTGCACTGGGGATCAACCAACTCTCGCTCGTGGCCGTTGAATCGGACAAGGGCTGGTTCATCTCGCTGCCCGCGACCCTCGCCAATGGCACCGGCGTGGTCACCGCCAAGATCTACTCTCTTGCGGAGGCAGGCACATTGACTCCGGAATGGTTCGAGCAGAACTTCTCGGGTCTCAGTTCGCTGTTCGCAGGTGCAGGGCTAGGCTCGCCCGGCTCGCTCGGGGACTTGGGTGACCTCGGCGACCTGGGTACCACCACTCCGGACCCGACCGACCCGGGTGACGACACCGGAACCACGGATCCCGGTGACGAACCGGATTCCTCGGGATCGGATCGCGCGGCTGGCGCACTCTCCGACGAACTGACCGCGGCGAAGGTCGCCCTCGATGCCTACCTTGTCGATAACGCCGACACGTACTGGCCGGATACGACGTCACTGGGAGAATACGGCTATGACACGCCCAAGGACTCGTACCTGGCGGTCATGGACTACAAGTCGGCGACGGACTACTGCCTCGCCATGTACGACATGCCTGACCTGACGAGCTTTGTTCAGGGATCGATCAACGCGTCGGGTGAGTACTTCGACGATGATCTCTATTGCGGTGCAGCCGCTGACTGATGCGATCGTCGGAAATGGCGAGCGGCCTTCGGGTCGCTCGCCATTTCCATGTTCGCATCGGTCACGAGGTACACTAGCGTTCATGCGGCCGCTGACATTGGATCTGCTCCTTCTTTGCCGCGACGAGGCGTAACCTGCCGGATCCTCGTCGCGGTGGAAGGCGCGCCCGGCTGATTCGATGCAATCTCAGCCAAAGGAAATTCGATGTATTTCACGCAACGGGCCTCGGGTATGCCCGTCAACAAGTACCTGCCATTTCACGAACAAATCACCGTCGACCTGCCTGATCGGACCTGGCCCGATAAGCGCATTGGAGCGGCCCCTCGCTGGTGCGCCGTGGATCTGCGCGACGGAAACCAAGCACTGATCGAACCCATGAACCCCGAGCGCAAACTGCGGATGTTCACCCTGCTGGTTGAGATGGGCTACAAGGAGATCGAGGTGGGATTCCCCTCGGCCTCGCAGACGGACTTCGACTTCGTCCGCCTGCTGATCGAACGCGACCTCATCCCAGAGGACGTCACCATCCAGGTACTGACGCAGGCACGAGAGCATCTCATCGCTCGCACGTACGAATCTCTACGCGGCGCGCGGCGCGCCATCGTTCACCTGTACAACTCGACGTCGATCCTGCAACGCGAGGTCGTGTTCCGCAAGGACATGGACGGCATCGTCGACATTGCGGTGGAGGGGGCCAAGCGTTGCCGTAAGTTCGAGGAGACCATCCCCGAGACGGAGATCTTCTACGAGTACTCGCCCGAGTCCTACACCGGCACGGAACTCGAGTTCGCGGTTCGCATCTGTAACGAGGTCATGGCCGTTTTCGAGCCCACTCCCGACCGCAAGGCGATCGTGAACCTTCCTGCGACGGTGGAGATGGCCACCCCGAACGTGTACGCCGATTCGATCGAGTGGATGTGCCGGCACCTCGAGAACCGCGAATCACTCATCGTCTCCCTGCATCCGCACAACGACCGCGGAACCGCCGTGGCCGCAGCGGAACTCGGCTACCTCGCTGGAGCGGATCGGATCGAGGGGTGCCTGTTCGGCAACGGAGAGCGCACGGGCAATGTTGACCTGGTCACCCTGGGCATGAACCTCTTCAGCCAGGGAATCGATCCGCAGATCGACTTCTCCAACATCGATCACGTTCGCCGCACCGTTGAGGAGTGCAACCAGATCGACGTCCACGAGCGTCACCCGTACGCCGGGGATCTGGTATTCACCGCGTTCTCCGGTTCGCACCAGGACGCGATCAAGAAGGGGCTGGAAGCACTGCAGTCGGCCGCGGACGAGCGACAGATCACCATCGATGACCTGTCATGGGCGGTGCCGTACCTGCCGATCGACCCCAAGGACGTCGGCCGCAGTTACGAAGCCGTCATCCGGGTCAACTCCCAGTCGGGGAAGGGTGGGATTTCCTACCTGCTGCGCTCCGAACGGGACCTCGACCTGCCGCGCCGACTGCAGATCGAGTTTTCACGCGTGGTCCAGCAGGTCACTGACGCGGATGGCCAAGAGGTCACGGGCGACGACATCTGGCGCATTTTCTCCGACGAGTACCTGCCCGCCGGCGAGGGGTCAGAACTTGAGCCGTGGGGTCGCTTTGAGCTCAGAGGTACGCGCGCTTCCAGCGGCAACGACGGCCCGGACAGCCTGGAAGCCGACATCTTCGACGACGGACAGCTCGTCACCATCTCGGGAACCGGGAATGGGCCAGTCGCGGCCTTCGTGGCCGCCCTCGCGGCGCGTGGCGTGGACGTGACCGTCCTGGACTACGCCGAGCATGCACTCTCGTCCGGCGGCGATGCAACCGCAGCCGCGTATGTCGAGTGCCGCCTCGGCGACGAGGAGGTGCTGTGGGGCGTGGGAATCGACCCGTCCATTACCACCGCGTCGCTCAAAGCGATCATCTCGGCGATCAACAGGCGCGGCCGCAACGGAAAATAGCGCGCGGGCGGGATAATGGTGGAGTGCCGCTATTCCGTGACGAAGCCATCGTGCTGCGAACCCACAAACTGGGGGAGTCTGACCGGATAGTCACCATGCTCACCCGTGAACGAGGTAAAACGAGGGCGGTTGCCCGGGGGGTACGCAAGACCGGCTCGAAGTACGGGGCGCGCGTAGAGCCGTTCATGCACGTGGATGTCCAGACGTTCCAGGGCAGGAGCCTCGACACGATCACGCAGGTGGAGACGCTCGACGCCCTCGCCCGGGGGATCTGCGAGGACTATGCGCTGTTCACCGCGGGGACAACGATGCTCGAGGCGGCGGGACGCATCGTCGCTGCGGAGCACGAGCCCGCCATCCAGCAGTACTGGTTGCTTCTCGGCGGCCTCAAAACGCTTGCGCGAGGCGACCACTCAGCACGATCGGTGCTGGATTCGTACCTGTTGAGATCGATAGCAATCGCTGGCTATGCGCCGAGTTTCGATGAGTGCGCGCGGTGCGGGGCGCCCGGTCCGCACCGCGCGTTCTCGGCCCAGTGGGGCGGCGCGGTCTGTTCGAACTGCCGTCCGCCCGGCTCCGCAGCACCGGCACCAGAGGTGATGAGTCTCCTCGGGGCGTTACTCGCGGGGGAGTGGGACGTGATCGACACCGCTACGGAGCGCTCGTCCAAGGACGCCAGCGGCCTCGTCGCTGCATTCAGCCAATTCCACCTCGAGCGCTCCTTGCGCTCCCTGCCGTTCGTGGAGCAGAACTGGCCGCTATCGCAACCGACGTTGGAGGCGGGAAGTGCCTAGATCATACCTGCGCCCTCCGCAGCACCCCGGAGGGGAGCTTCCCCCGGCCATTCCAGCGGAGTTCGTGCCTAGGCATGTCGCCATCGTGATGGACGGCAACGGACGCTGGGCGAACTCGCGCGGCCTACCGCGCATCGAGGGACATAAAGCGGGGGAGCAGGTGCTGCTCGACGTGGTCGCCGGGGCGATCGAGATCGGCGTCAAGCACGTCTCGGCGTACGCATTCTCCACTGAGAACTGGAAGCGGTCGCCGGACGAGGTGCGGTTCTTGATGGGCTTCAACCGGGATGTCATACGCAGGCGCATTGACGCCATGGACTCATGGGGCGTGCGCGTTCGCTGGGCTGGCCGCAGACCGCGCCTATGGCGATCCGTCATCAACGAACTTGAACGTGCCGAGGAACGCACCAAGGACAATGACGTCCTCACGCTGACCATGTGCGTCAATTATGGCGGTCGCGCTGAGATCGCCGACGCTGTCAGGACCATTGCCCAGAAGGTGGCGGCCGGCGAGCTGAACCCCCGAAGCATCAGTGAGAAGACGATCCAGGCGCATTTGGATGAGCCCTCCTTGCCGGACGTCGACCTGTTTTTGCGGTCTTCCGGGGAGCAGCGAATCTCCAACTTCATGCTCTGGCAGTCGGCCTATGCTGAGTTCGTGTTCCTGCCGGAGCCGTGGCCGGCCGTCGACCGAACGCATCTATGGCGGGCGATCGAGGAGTATGCCAGCAGAGATCGTCGCTACGGAGGGGCGAAGGATGCCGTCGCGGGAGACGACGCTCCGGGAGAGTAACGCTGTCAGATGATCGTCCGGGACGTACTCCCTGATCTCGGAACGGCTGATCGTCTCGCCTAACCCATATGCCCTGTCACCGATCGCTGGGCGTCGAGGTGCGTCGTCACAATACCCCATCCTCGTGCCAGCAGGCGGGCCGGGAGCGGGACCCAGCCAACTGTCGCGACCAACGTATTATCTGAGCGTGATGCCGAAAGGTGCCGATTCAACTCTGGTTAAATCGGCACCTCGGCCGTTTTTGGGCAAAAGGGTGGGGCCCGAACCGCATTCGCGGCCCGGGCCCCACCGGAGGATATCTCTCCCGAGATCTCACATGGGTTCCACCGGAGTGGAATCCTCAGTCAGATCAGGAAGCGAGGTTCTTCTTAGCGATGTCGAGGCGAGCCTCGTCGTTCGCGTAGGCCTCGAGGATGTTCTCCTGGGTGACCGAGACCGGGGTCAGGTAGTCAGCCGGGACGTCGATGGTGCCGTTGTTGGCAACACCGTTCGAGGAGAACTCCTGGCCAGCCTTGGCAAGGTCGATCTGCTTCAGCACAGCGTCAACGAGGCCACGGGTGTCCTTGAAGATCGTCTGGTACTGCTCGCCCTTGGCGACCGAGGCAACGGAGTCGTCCTCAGAGTCCTGACCGGTCACAACCGGGACATCCAGACCAGCAGCAGTTGCCGAGGCGATGGCTGCACGGCCGAGGGTGTCGTTCGGGGAGAGAATGCCATCGAGCTTGGCGTCCTTGTAGAAACCAGAGATGATCGAGTCCATACGCTTCTGCACGTTGGCCGGGTCCCAGCCCTCGGTGGCAACCTGCTCCTGGGTGGTCTGGCCCGAGAGGATCTTCAGCGTGCCGTCGTCGATCTTCGGCTGCAGGACGCTGATCGCACCCTCGAAGAACGGCTTCGAGTTGGCGTCGTCGTTCGAGCCCGCGATCAGCTCGATGTTGTACGGGCCGGCACCCTTGCGGGCAGCGAGACCGTCGAGCAGCGCCTGGCCCTGGAGTTCGCCGACCTTGAAGTTATCGTACGCGACGTACAGGTCAACAGCGTCGGTCTCCTTGATGAGGCGGTCGTACGCGACGATCTTGATGCCAGCTTCGCGAGCGGCCTCAACCTGGGTCGAGAGCTGCGAACCGTCGACGGCGCCGATGACGATGACCTTGGCGCCCTGCTGGATCATTGCCTCGATCTGGCTCTGCTGCTCCGCAGCGCCGTTGTTCGCGAACTGAACGACCGGGTTGTAGCCAGCGGCCTTCAGACCCTGGTTGAAGAGCTGCTCAGCCTCAACCCAGTTCTGCGAGGTCTTCTGCGGCAGCGAGATACCAATCGTGGCGCCGTCTTCGAAGCCAGCAGCGTCGCCGCCGGGGGTCTTGGAGCCGGTTTCGGTGGGCTTTGTGGGTGCGGACGACGTCGAGTCGCTGCTGCAGCCCGCGAGTGCGACAGCACCAACTGCCGCCAGTGCCGTAAGGGCAACTGTGATTTTCTTCATGGGACCATCTTTCGGTTGTGCATCACGGGAATGTGATGCGGTTGGGTTCCGAAGGATCCGTCTCGGATCCACCGGGGATTGAGGAAAACTGACTGGGGACTACGCGGTGGCCTTCTCAGCCGACTTGCGGCCACCGAAGGTCCGCTGGATCAGGCCGATCAGCGAGGGCTTGCCCTGCGTCTTGCTGTAGAGGTCGAATGCGACGGCGCCCAGCAGAACGAGACCCTTGATCATCTTCTGCCAGTCGGCACCGACACCGAGGAGCTGCAGGCCGTTGTTGAGCACAGCCATGACCAAACCACCGATGATGGAGCCGACCACGGTCCCGATACCACCGGAGACCGCCGCACCACCGATGAAGACCGAGGCGATCGCGTCGAGCTCCCAGTTGGTGCCGTCCTGCCCACCCGAGGCTCCTGCACGGCCGATGTAGAGCACGGCCGCCACGGCTGCGAGGAAGGACATGTTCGCCATCGTGAAGAAGTACGTGGCGCGCGTGTTGACACCCGAGAGCTGTGCAGCTGCGCGGTTACCACCGACGGCGTAGATGGCGCGACCGAAGGGGGTGCGCTGCGTGACGAACTGGTAGACGATGACCAGCACGGCCAGGATCACACCGGTGACAGGGAACGACAGGCGGTCGGGCTGTCCGTGGCCGAACAGGTAGACGGCGTAGCCGATGACGATGGCCGTCAGGAGAATGCGCACACCCGAGGCCCAGATGGGTCCGGTGGGCACATTGAGGTGCGTCAGCTTGGCACGCTTGCGGAATTCGCCGTACACGACGGCGAGAAGCGCGAGGACGCCGAGGAGGAGCGTGGAACCGTTGACGAACGAGAGTCCGCCGAGGTTCGGCAGGTAACCGCCACCGATCGTCTTGATCTGCTCGGGCACTGACGTCGAGACGGACTTTCCGATGTACTGGTTGAGACCGCGGAAGAGCATCATGCCTGCCAGGGTCGTGATGAATCCTGGCACGCCGACATACGCTAGCCAGAATCCCTGCCATGCGCCGATGACCATACCCACGCCGAGGCCGAGCAGGATGCCGAGCCACCAGGGAATGCCCCAGTTCTTGATGGACAGCGCCACCACGATTCCGACCACGGCGGCAACCGAACCGACGGACAGGTCGATCTGGCCGATCACGATAACCATGACCATGCCGATCGCCAGCACGAGGATGTAGGCGTTTCCGTTCAGGATGTTGGCAGCGTTGGACTGCGTGAGCACCTTGCCATCGGTCTTCCAGTGGAAGAAGAGCGTCAGCACTACCAGTGCAAGGAGCATGCCGTACTGGCGTACGTCGCCCCCGAGCACCTGCTTCAATGACTTCATCGTCGCGTTTTCCTTCAGTTTTGAGTGGGGATGGGTTAGCTGGCCTTGGCCGGGGCCGTACCGGTCATCAGTCGCAGGAGAATTTCCTGATCGGCGTCCTTCGTGAGGATCTCACCGGTGACCGCACCTTCGAAGATCGTGTAGATGCGATCGGTGATGCCAAGCAGTTCCGGGAGTTCGGACGAGATGACGATGACGGCCTTGCCGGCGTCCGCCATACGCTGAATCAGCGTATAGATCTCGTACTTGGCACCTACGTCGATTCCACGCGTGGGCTCATCGAGGATGAGGACCTCGGGTTGGGTGAACATCCACTTGGCGAGAACCACCTTCTGCTGGTTACCGCCGGAGAGCTTGCCGACGCCTTCGTTGACGGAAGGGGTCTTGATTCTCAGCGACTTCCGGTACTCCTCCGCAGCGAGGTACTCCTGGTCGAAGTCGATGACCTTGTGGTTGCTAATCCTGCGAAGGTCGGCCGAGACGATGGTCTTCTTGATGTCGTCCAGCAGGTTCAGACCGAGCACCTTGCGATCCTCGGGAACGTAAGCGAGACCGGCGTCGATCGCGTCCTGCACGTTGTTCAGCTTGAGCCGTTTTCCGCCCAGGAAAGCCTGGCCGCCGTGGAAGATTCCGTAGGAGTTTCCGAAGATCGACCGGGCGAGTTCAGTGCGTCCCGCGCCCATGAGTCCGGCGAAGCCGACGATTTCACCGCGCCGAACGTTGAATGAGGAGTTCTTGCAGATGACACGGCCCGGAATGACGGGGCTCTCGACGTTCCAATTGCGGACCTCGAAGAGCACCTCGCCGATGTTGGGCTCGTGAGTGGGGTAGCGGTTGTCGAGCGGGCGACCAACCATGCCGCGGATGATGCGGTCCTCGTCGACCTGTCCCGGGATCGTCTCGTAGGACTCGACGGTCTGGCCGTCACGGATGATCGTGATGCCATCGGAGATTGCCGCGACCTCGTTAAGCTTGTGCGAGATCATGATGCAGGTGATGCCGCGTGAACGCAGGCCGCGCATCAGGTCGAGCAGGTGGGCGGAGTCTTCCTCGTTGAGCGCCGAGGTCGGCTCGTCGAGCACGAGCAGCTTCACGTCCTTGGCGAGCGCTCGGGCGATCTCGACGAGTTGCTGGTGACCGACACCGAGTTGCTTGACCGGCGTCGAGGGGTCGACATCGAGACCGACTCGCGCCGTCCATTCGGCGGCCTTTGCGTGGGCCACGGCCCAGTCGATGGCGCCGAACCGGTTCTTGATCTCGTTGCCGAGGAAGATGTTCTCGGTGACGGAGAGTTCGGGGATCAGCGCCAGTTCTTGGTGGATGATGACGATGCCCGCGTGCTCCGACGCCTTGATGTTGCTGAAGCGCTGCTCTTCACCCTGGAAGAAGATGTCTCCCTTGTAAGTGCCGTGCGGGTACACGCCCGACAGCACCTTCATGAGGGTGGACTTGCCGGCTCCGTTCTCACCGCAGATGGAGTGGATCTCGCCAGCTCGCACCTTGATAGTGACCTGGTCGAGCGCCTTAACACCAGGGAACTCCTTGGTGATTGTGCGCATCTCGAGGATCACAGGATGCTTGGCAACCGACTCTTGGTTCTCAGTCATCGATCTGTCTCACGCTCCATCGCATGTCATCTGGAATTAAGCACCATCCTTGGCACCACTGGCGACGCTAATCCGTCTGGGGTCGTGCCGTCAAACTATGTAGGCAGAAAATGTCCACAGTGTTACTAGATTGATACATGGCGCGTGCGACTTGTCTGATTTCCGTCGCATTCGTCCGATGTTTGGCCCTGGGTCAACGCCCCGAAACCTGGTGCAGGGCCAGCGCGCAGGCGCCTCGTACCTCGTCTTCGTCTCCGAATTCGGAGATCATGAACTCGGTCTGCGCGACGGCAGCCGGAAGCGCGTGCTGACGTGCCGCGTGCACCACCGGATTGAGGAACGCGTCACCGGCAGGGGCTACCGGACCACCCACGACGATGATGTCCGGACCGAAGATATTCGCGATAGAGGCAACGATCCTGCCGAGTGCACTGCCCGCCTCGGTGAGGATGCGGCGCACCGCGGGATCGTCGCTGCGAGCACCGCGGATGACGTCATCGAGCGTGACGTTCGGGTCTTGCCTCACGTGAGCGAGATCGGCAACGATCCGGCGGGACGAGGCCAGCGTCTCGAGGCACCCGCGGTTACCGCAGTAGCAGATGTCCCCGCCATCGAAAATCTGAATGTGCCCTATCTCGCCGCTGAGTCCGGACGTTGATCGGTATACCTTGCCATCGATGGCAACGCCGATGCCGATGCCGGCGGCGACCTTGATGAACACGACGGTTCCGCCGGTCGGCTTCGAGCCGAAAGCCAGTTGGGCCAATGCCCCGAGCGAGGCATCGTTCTCGACGATCGCTGGAACTGCAAGGACTTCGGTGGCGAGTGTCGTGAGGTCGTATCCCGCCCAGTGCGGCAACACCGAGCCCTGGGCGACTCGCCCGGTTTGCGGATCGACGGAGGCCGGCACCGCTATTCCCACCTGCACGAGCTGGCTGGCCGGGATCTCGAACTCGTCCAGCAGCTCGTCTATCATCTTCCTCGCCTGCCCGAACGCGTCGGTGGGGGACTGGTCCACGCCGAACTTCTTGTGGCGGCGGCCGAACACGCGATGGCTCGTGTCGGAGGCCATGACCTTCATGTGGGTGCGACCCACGTCTATCCCCACGACGATCCGCGGGTCCGGAACGAGCGACACCATGGCAGATCGCCGACCCGAGCTGACGACGGAGGTCGTCTCGACCCGTCGTTCGTCGACCAGATCGCGAACGATGTTCGAGATCGTTCCGGCGGACAGTCCGGTGAGCCGGGCGAGATTGGCCTGGGTCTGCGCTCCATTGCGCGTGAGGGTGTCGACGACCTTGCGAGTGTTGAGCAGGCGGAGCGCCCGTTGCGAGCCCGTGTCGCGTGACGTGGGACTGGCGCTGGCCTTTGCGCGGTTCATGTCCCGAAGTCTGACGCATGACGGCCTTGTCGTCAAGCTATGAACGCTGCGTGCGAGATGATTGGCAAGGACTTGCAATCACGAATTGGTCAGCCGTGGCTCAGTCCACGGCATCGTCGGTCCGAGCGCGGCCACCCGACAGGCGCGGTGGGCGCAGGCGCATCCCCACGGACATGGCCGGCCGAGTAGGCTATAGCGGATGGCGGCCTTCCTGCTGGGATCGGTCGCAGCCTGGATTTCTCGTCGCACCCTTCGGAGCGACCCGACACACCAAATGGAGTGAGTTAAACAGTGGCAGCTACGACGTCCAAACTCGACGCTGTGATCTCCCTGGCCAAGCGGCGCGGATTCGTATTCCCGGCGGGTGAGATATACGGCGGCACTCGGTCCGCGTGGGACTACGGGCCACTGGGTGTGGAACTCAAGGAGAACATCAAGCGCCAGTGGTGGCAGGCTATGGTGCGCGGACGCGAGGACGTGGTCGGCCTCGACTCGTCCATCATCCTGCCCCGCAAGGTGTGGATCGCTTCTGGTCACGTTGGTGTCTTCACCGACCCGCTGACGGAGTGCCTGAGCTGCCACAAGCGGTTCCGCGTCGACCAGATGCAGGAGGAGTTCGCGAGCCGCAAGGGTCTGCCCGATCCGGACGCCGTAGCGCTGACCGACCTGCCATGCCCCCACTGCGGTACCCGCGGCGAGTGGACCGAGCCGCGCGACTTCAACATGATGCTGAAGACCTACCTCGGCCCGGTCGAGGACGAATCGGGACTGCACTACCTGCGTCCGGAGACGGCCCAGGGGATCTTCGTGAACTTCGCCAATGTCATGGGTGCGGCGCGCCGGAAGCCACCCTTCGGCATCGGGCAGATCGGAAAATCGTTCCGCAACGAGATCACTCCCGGTAACTTCATCTTCCGCACGCGCGAGTTCGAGCAGATGGAAATGGAGTTCTTCGTCGCTCCTGGCACTGACGAGGAATGGCACCAGTACTGGATCGATACCCGCACCGACTGGTACACCGATCTCGGCATCAGCCGCGACAACCTGCGCCACTACGAGCACCCGCAGGAGAAACTTTCGCACTACTCCAAGCGCACGGTCGACATCGAGTACAAGTTTGGCTTCCAGGGTTCGGACTGGGGTGAGCTCGAGGGCATCGCCAACCGCACCGACTTCGACCTCACCACGCACAAAGAGCACTCCGGCAAGGACCTGTCCTACTTCGACCCGCAGACCGGCGAGCGCTACGTCCCCTACGTGATCGAACCGGCCGCCGGGCTGACCCGCTCCCTGATGGCGTTCCTCGTCGAGGCTTATCACGAGGACGAGGCCCCCAACGCCAAGGGCGGAGTCGATACGCGGACGGTGCTTCGGCTCGATCCGCGGCTCGCACCCGTCAAGGCTGCGGTCCTGCCGCTGTCCAAGACGGATGCCCTTCTTCCCACGGCGGAGAACCTTGCTGCAGAACTGCGCCGCTTCTGGAACGTGGACTACGACGTCACTCAGGCTATCGGCAAGCGATACCGCCGCCAGGACGAGATCGGCACGCCGTTCTGCGTCACGGTCGACTTCGATACGCTGGAAGACCAGGCCGTGACGATCCGCGAGCGCGACACCATGGCGCAAGAGCGCGTGAGTCTCGACAAGGTACGCGAGTACCTGGCCGCAAGGCTGATCGGCGCCTGATCGTCCGCATGTCTGGGGTAGGGGGTGCGAGGTGACCATCGCGCAGGAGCTGATCGAGGGGCGAACGACTAGCGATTCTCCGGAGATCGCGCCGCTCACCATCGGCAACATCACGGTACCTGTCCCGGTGGTCCTGGCGCCCATGGCGGGCATCACGAACGCGGCGTTCCGCCGACTCTGCCGGGAGAACGGCGGCGGCCTCTACGTTGCGGAGATGGTGACGTCGAGGGCGCTGGTGGAGCGCAATCCGCAGGCGATCCAGATCGTCACCTTCGATGATGACGAGCGCCCGCGATCAGCGCAGGTCTATGGCGTGGATCCGGCGACGGTGGGCGCCGCGGTGAAGATCATCGCGTCCGAAGGGCGCGCCGATCACATCGACCTCAACTTCGGCTGCCCCGTTCCCAAGGTGACACGCCGCGGTGGCGGCGCGGCCCTTCCCTGGAAGCGCGAACTCTTCACCCGGATCCTTGATGCGGCGATCGAGGCTGCGTCGCCCTACGACATCCCCGTCACCATCAAGATGCGCAAGGGAATCGACGCCGATCACGAGACCTACCTTGAGGCGGGAATCATCGCGCAGGAGGCGGGGATCGCTGCGGTGGCGCTGCACGGTCGCACGGCCGCTGAGTACTACTCGGGGCGCGCCGACTGGTCCGCCATTGCGAAGCTCAAGGCCGAGGTCACGCGGATACCCGTGCTGGGCAATGGCGACATTTGGTCGGCCGAGGACGCGGTGGAGATGATGCGAGTCACCGGTTGCGACGGCGTCGTGGTGGGGCGGGGGTGCCAGGGGAGGCCCTGGCTTTTCGCCGATCTCGAGGCGGTCATGACCGGATCGCAGCGGCGCGTGCGCCCCGGTCTGCGCGAGGTCGCCGACACGATCTTTCGCCATGGCGAGTTGATGACGCACTTCTATGCCGACGAGGACAAGGGCTGCCGCGATCTGCGAAAGCACATGGCCTGGTACCTCAAGGGGTATCCCGTGGGCGGCGATGCGCGGCGCGGGCTCGCGATGATCTCTTCGCTTAAGGATCTGCGCGAAAAACTCGATGGCCTCGACCTGGATGCGCCCTATCCGGGCGTTGCGGCGGAGGGGCAGCGCGGGCGGCAGGGCACGCCCAAGCAGCCGCACCTGCCCCACGGCTGGCTCGACTCCCGCGAGTTGAGCGACGAGCACAGAGCCCGCCTCGAAGAGGCCGAGCTCGATGTGTCCGGTGGCTGATGGAGCGCGTGCCCGAGCCGTCAGCGGCCGCCCGTTACACCTCGCACGATATTGCGCGTTGGGTCGCCGAACCGCGCAAGAACCCGTCCCGGACGGCATTCGAAAGGGATCGCGGGCGACTCGTCCACTCCTCTGCGCTGCGGCGGCTGAGCGCGAAAACGCAAATCCTCGGGCCCTCGGCGGACGACTTCGTGCGCAATCGCCTCACGCACACCCTGGAGGTCGCCCAGGTCGGCCGGGAACTGGGCAAGGCGCTCGGATGTGACCCCGACGTGGTCGACACGGCGTGCCTCGCGCATGACCTCGGACATCCGCCGTTCGGTCACAACGGTGAACGCGCCCTGGCCGAGGCCTCCGCTGACATTGGCGGGTTCGAGGGGAATGCCCAGACGCTCCGTCTGCTGACGAGGCTCGAACCGAAGTACATAGACTCCGCCGGGCGATCGGCTGGGCTCAACCTGACGCGCGCGAGCCTCGACGCATCGGTGAAATATCCCTGGACCTTCTCCGAACGGCCCGTGAGCCTCGACGGCAGGCGGACGCACAAGTTCGGCGTGTACGAGGACGACCTACCGATCTTCGAATGGTTGCGCGACGGCGCCACTCCTGGCGTGAAGTGCCTAGAGGCGCAGGTGATGGACCTCTCGGATGACGTTGCCTACTCGGTGCACGACGTCGAGGATGCCGTCGCGTCGGGGCGCATGGACCTGGCCGAACTCGCCGCTGACGAGGGCAGGTCGCGCGTGCTCGCCGCAGTGGAGGCGTGGTATGGCGGCGTTGTCTCGCCGACCCAGGTTCGCGACGCGATCTCGCGCCTCGACGACGATGGCCTCCTCCTGCGCGGCTTCGACGGGACGAGGCGCGCGCTGGCGGAACTGAAGAACTTGACGTCCGCGCTCATCGGGCGATTCGTGCGCGCGGCCGAGGTCGCAACGCGAGAGCGCTACGGCGCGGGAGCTCTCGTCCGATACGACGCCGATCTAATCGTGCCGCCGGAAACTGTCGCCGAGATCCTCGTCCTAAAGGGCACGGCCGTAGCCTACGTCATGGCGCCGCGTGAGGCCGAGCCGGCCTACACCGCCCAGCGCCGATTGCTCACGCAGCTCGTTCGCACCATCTATGACCGCGGCCCCGACGCGCTCGAGATCCAGTTCAAGGCCGACTGGTTCGCGGCGACGTCCGCGGATGAGCGGCTCCGGGTCGTGATCGACCAGGTGGCCTCGCTCACCGACATTTCGGCCGTCAAGTGGCACGAGCGACTGTGCATCCCGGCCTAACCCGTCCACGGCCGAACTAGAATCTGCTTGTGGCCGGACTCATCAAGCGCGAAGTCGTCGATCAGGTGCGCGAGCGCGCACGCATCGACGAGGTCGTCGCCGAGCATGTCACGCTGCGTACCGGCGGAATCGGCTCGCTCAAGGGCCTGTGCCCCTTCCACGACGAGAAGTCGCCGTCGTTCCACGTGCGCCCCACGATGGGTCGATGGCACTGCTTCGGATGCGGCGAGGGCGGCGACGTCATCTCCTTCGTCCAGAAGATTGATGGGATGGGATTCACCGACGCCGTGGAGTACCTCGCCACCCGCTTTGGCGTCCAGGTGGAATACGAGGATGGCGGTTCCGGCCGTTCCGGCATCGACACCGGAACCCGATCGCGGCTCCTGGACGCCAATCGCGTCGCAGGACAGTACTATGCCGAGCAGCTCGGCTCCGCGCAGGCGAGCGCGGGACGAGAATTCCTGCGCGAGCGCAGTTTCGATCGCGAGGCGGCGCAGACGTACGGGGTGGGGTTCGCCCCGACGGGCTGGGACTCGCTTCTGCGTCATCTCCGGGGACGCGGGTTCACCGAGGCAGAACTCCTTGCGTCCGGACTCGTCACGCAGGGACAGCGTGGCGTCTATGACAGATTCCGCGGTCGGCTGATCTGGCCGATCAGGGACGTGACCGGGGAGGTTATCGGCTTTGGCGCCCGCAAGATCTTCGACGATGACCAGGGGCCGAAGTACCTGAACACCCCTGAGACGGCGCTCTACAAGAAGTCTCAGGTGCTCTACGGCATCGATCTGGCTCGCCGCGCCATCGCCAAGGATCAGCGAGTCGTCGTCGTGGAGGGCTATACCGACGTGATGGCCGCGCACCTTTCGGGCGTGGGGTCGGCGGTCGCTACCTGCGGCACGGCCTTCGGCAGTGAACACGCGCGCGTCGTGCGGCGCATGCTCGGTGACACGAGTTCGGGCGGCGGGGTTCAGTTGGCGAGCGGGAGATCGCTCGGCGGCGAAGTCATCTTCACCTTCGATGGCGACGCCGCGGGGCAAAAGGCTGCGCTGCGCGCGTTCGGGGAGGACGAGAAATTCCTCGCGCAGACGTTCGTGGCGATCTCCCCGGGGGGTATGGACCCGTGCGAACTGCGGATGGCGCGAGGACCACGGGCGGTGCAGGAACTCGTCGACTCACGCAAACCCCTGTTCGAGTTCGTGCTCGAGACTGTGGTCAGCAACTTCGACGTGAACACCGCGGAGGGACGAGTAGGGGCCGTCCGCTCCGCCGCCTCCGTCATCGCGCGCATTCGCGATGCTGCGTTGCGCCCCGAGTACGAGCGGCGGCTGGCCGGACTGACTGGGCTGCCGCTTGCGGAGGTCCGATCGATCATCTCGCGTGAGGCGAAGGGGCGGCGAAACGCCGATATCGGCGAGGGCAGAGGACGACAGGCCGGTTCGCCGGGTAGCCGGGCCGCCGGGCGCGATCCGTTGGTGCAGCTCGAATACGACGTGCTGAGCGCTGTGCTCCAGTTCCCGCAGTACGTGCCCGCCGCCAGTTTTGACTCGCTGGGGCCGGACACGTTCTCCGTGCCGACTGCCAGGGCCGTCCATGACGCGATCCGGGCGGTCGGCGGGGTAGGGGCATGCGACCTTGAACATCCGGCCAGATGGCTGGAGAACCTGCTGGAGTCTGCGCCCGAGGCGCTCCACTCGACGATGAGTGAGATGGCCGCGAGCCCACTTCCGCAGGATCGCGCCGACGCCATCGAGAACTACGTGCGCGGACTGGTCATCAAGGTGCTCGACGTGGTCCTCGTGCGCCGTATCGCCGATCAGCGCGCACGGCTGGCCCGGTTGCAGGGACAGGAGAGTTCCGACGAATTCAACCAGGCGATGGCCGATCTCATGGCGTTGGAAATGCACCGCAGGCAACTGCGTGAAGCGGCGAACTAGGGGCAACTCAATTTACGATCGTCAGTTGCGGCGGGACGCGCTGGTGCAAGCGGCTCGAGTGGGGGTCGGAAGGAGAAACTTCCGGCCCCCACTCGCGCTCACGGTTCGCCGGTCTACAAGGGTTCTTATACCGGACTGTTCAAGCACCTCATCGACCTGCTCGACCAGGACGCTCTGACCGATTCGCGCGTCCTGCTGGCGGCAGCCGGGGGCTCGCGGCGGCACTCGCTGGTCATCGAACACCAACTACGGCCGCTGTTCGGGTTCTTCCAGGCGGACGTTTTCCCTGCGGGAATTTATGCAAGCAGCGATGACTTCGAGGGCGGGAAAGTGGGAGCAGAACTTGCAGGCCGGATCGAGCGCATCGCCGTTCGTGCCGTTTCCCGGTTGCGCGCCCATGGCATCATCGCCTAGCCGGGGCGCGCCGCGCGCGTGGGAAGGTTGTATAGCGCCGCTTGCTAGTGGGCCGCCGATTTCGGCAGGTGCTTCTTCTTGAATTTCCTCGCCAGTTTGTCGCCATTTTTCGCGGCGTTGCGCACCAACCTCGCACCCTGTGCAGGGTCGAGCGCATGCTGGATCAGGATGACCCCAAGGTTGAATAGCGCGTGAGGCTCGCCGTGTGATCGTGCCTGTTCCAGCAGGTCTCGCGCCGACTCGACCTCCCCCTCTTCCTCCTTCAGAAGGCGAGTGTTATCAGGACGTGCCGGTTGTCGCGCCTGAGGTGCTCCTCCAGTAGGTCAATGCGGTCTTCGCAGGAGACCTCGTCGGGATTGTCGAGTCCCAAGTTGTGGCGCATTCCCAGCTCGAGTGCACGCTCTGTCGTAACTGCTGCAACGCATCGCCCGACCGGCCCAGCGCTTGCAGCACGCGAAATTTCCTGAATTGCGCCTCCGGCAGCGCATCCGCCCGCGTGTAGTACTCCAGTGCATGACCGAGTTCTTCTTCTGCCTCGTGCGCTTGAGCTGCCATGAACCAGCCGCGCGGATCGCCACGGCGGCCCACTTCGAGAAATACGTGGCTCGCTGCCGAGAACTCGCCCATCTCCTCATTGAGGAGGTCCCGCTGGCCTCATAAGTAGGGCGACTGGGACTTGAACCCAGGACCGACGGATTATGAGTCCGCTGCTCTAACCGACTGAGCTATCGCCCCCCAACCCTGCCGCACAAGGCGAGGAAGGGTCGCAGGAAATCCTACCCGACACTGACAGATGGACGTGCTGCCCGGGTTCCGTCGGGACTCGGTTCATAGTTGTAGGGGGCGGCACTTGAGGGGCGAACTGTGCGCCCGGTGGGGGTTCAAGCAAAGAGGGACGGGATCCGCGCTCTGCGCGAATCCCGTCCCAAGAAATTGCTACCGGGCGAGAACTACGCGCGGGCGCGCTTCCCGGTAAGGCTCGTGTAGATGAGCAGTACCACGATCGAGCCAGCCAGCGATAGCAGCCAGGTTCGAATGTCGCCCAGGTCGCCGAGTCCTATGTCGAAGAGAAGGACGCCCAACCAGCCGCCCACCACAGCTCCGATCATTCCAATGACCAGGCTCGCTACCCATCCACCGACGGCGCGATCCTTCAGAATTGCCTTCGCCAGGGATCCACAGATGATCCCGACCAACGCGTATGCAAGTAGACCCATGATCGATCAGCGCTCCTCGCCCTTGTCGGCGGCGCGATTGAACGCCTCGGCCGCCTTGTCCTTAAGGTCCTCAACCGTGTCCTTGGTGTTCGCCTTGAACTGGTCGATCTTTCCCTCCGCTTCCAGCTGCTCGTCGCCGCTTGCGTCGCCGGCAGTCTCCTTCGCCTTGCCTTTGAATTCCTCAGCCGAATTGCTCAACTTATCGCCGAGACCCATCAGAACCACCTCCGGTTCGCATCGGATTATTGCGGACCTCTCCACCGTAGAAGTGTCTGGTGGAAAGCGCATCTTATGGGTACTTCCACCGGATTTGGACCTGGCAAGAATCCTGCTACAGTTATCTACGCGATCCTGCGTAGCTCAGTTGGCAGAGCATCCGACTGTTAATCGGACGGTCGCTGGTTCAAGTCCAGCCGCAGGAGCCCAGAACCCCCACCCGGACCATCCGGAGTGGGGGTTTTTCCTGTCTCCAGCCACTCCAACGGCACGCCAGTGCGCAATGCCGGCTGGTTGGATTCCCCATGGTTCCCGATAGCAACTGTGCCTTGGGATCAATGCCGCCCTGCCTGCCCTACCTCCTGGCACGCGTCTCACGCACGGTTCGATATCGGAGGCTTGGCGACATCTTCTTCGCGCCCGCCGATCAAGGCAGCAAAGCGCTCCCTCGGTAGGTTCCCACGGCACGCGGATGCGGGCCGGCACCAATGACGGCACCGGCCCGCGTCCTACCTATCGACGTGTCAGCGCGTCGCGCGCACCTTCACGACCTTGGATGCCTTGCCCTCAACGCTTGCCTTGGGCGTCGGCACATAGGTCGCCTTGACCTTGATGGTCGCGCGGTAGCGCTTGGGCAGCCGAACGGTAACGCTGCCCTTGTTCTTGGCGACAACCTTGACCGTGCGGACGGTCTTCTTGCCGACCTTGATCCGCACGCGTCCGGTTGCCTGGCGTCCGTTGGTCAGTGTCGCGATCTTTACCCGAAGCGTCGGACGAGTTCCCTTCTTGAACTTCTTCGTGACGATCTTCACCGACGATGTCTTCGCCTTGACCACGCGCAGAGTCTGCTTGCTCGCGGCCGAACTGGCCTTCCGTCCATCGGGTGCGGTGAAGTGCGCAGTCAGGTTCGCATACGTTCCGCGGGGGAGCGTCGCAGGTAGCACCAGCGTGGCAACGTATGAGTTGCCCGCCTTACGCACCGGAGCCTGACCCAGACTGCGCGAACCGGAGTTGAATGCCACCACGCCACCGGTCGCGCCCGTCACCCGCGCCGTGAGTGTGGCACGGCGGTTCGCCACTGAGTTGTAGGCCTGCGTCAACTTCGACAGCGTCGGCGCGGAGACCGTGACCGCTACGGGGGTGCCTGGATCCACCGGGCAGGTGCCCGTCTCCTCACACGGCACCACCGGGCAGGTGCCCGTCTCCTCGCAAGGAACGGAGGGCTCGTCCACGGTGAGGCCCACGAACGGCAGGATCGCACCGCCGCCGCGGGGCGCCAAGACATCCGACTGGCTCACGCCGGCGGGCACGAACGTCTTGATCACGTTCGGATCGGTGATGTCCGAGTCGAACGGCAGCGCGTCGAGCGTGTGCCCCAGGCCCCCGCAGAATCGCCAGTCGGGAACCCAGCTGGCGTTCGCCGGGTCGGTGCAGTCATAGGCCTGCCTGACGTTGGAGATGGCGGGGTTCTCGTCGGCGCCCATCATCGCGACGGCGAACGATGCCTTGGACAGATCGACCCCGGTCAGGGCGGTGGCGGGAAGCTGCAGGACGATGTCCCTGTGCCGCTTCACCGTCAGCGTGGCCTGCCCGACGAGGTTCCCGGCGGCATCGTATAGCCCCGTCCCGCCGATGCTGCCGCCCTGCTGTCGCGGATTGGCGATGGCGACGTACTGCCATGGCGATTCAGTATTGACGTTAGTGCCGGTAAGTGCCGGAGTGACACCCGTTGTGGTGGCGTCGGCGGTGCGAATGTAGGCATGCACGAGTTGCAGGCTCATCGCCTCCAGCGCCCACGGGTTGAGGATCTCCCCGTTCACGCGCGTCACCAGATTCACCTTGTCGCCGTCGCGGTAGACCTTGAAATCGGTCATATCGAACGAGCCTTCGGTGAAGACGTCATTGCCCGGGTACACATACGTTCCGGGGCCGTTGTCGTTGCCCGGCTCAGCGCTGAGCGTGCCGATGAGCGTGCCGTATCCGTCGTCGTTCCCGCTGTCGACGGACTTCCTGGTGTCGATCGACAGCGGCGACCCGACGGATGCGGTTCCGGCGCCCTCGATGGTGAGCGGTCCGCCGCCGGTCACCGTTACGGTCGTGCTCGCCGGGCCGATCTCGATATCGAAGGTGCTTCCCTGATACTTCATTCCGGTGAGTTTGATCTCATCGAGCGCGCTGGGCAGGACGGGGTTCAGTGCAATCCCGTCGTCTCGCCAGCGCAACCCCGTGTATCCGTAGTAGAACTCCTGCAGGAAGCCGCCGGCCCCGGTGATGAAGGTGAAGGCGTGCCCGCCGCTTCGCTCCTCGGTGAACTGGTTGAACTCCCCGCGCAGGAAGCCGCCAGCGCTGCGCTGGGTGTACCAGTAGGCCTCCTCTGCCCGGCCCAGTTCGGCCGCGACGATCGAGTGCATGGCGTCCGTCATGGACGGGCTGGCGTGCTCATCGACCTTGGTCGAGTAGTAGTCGAGGTTGCGTCCGGTGAGTTCAGTGCTCTGGGCGTGCTCCCAAGGGTAGGTAAGCATGACGACGTCGGCCTGCTTGATCGTCCGGCCGTCGTAATCGGCATACTCGAGTGCCACGCCGCGGGAATCGTCCATCGGGATGTAGTAGTGCCCGGCCCGGGCAGACCACGCGGGCTTCGCCGCGTGCCCGAGAATCTGCGCCGCCTGCAGCGCGATCTCGATGTTCTTCGACGCCGCGACGTTGGTGTAGGGGTTGTCGTCCCGACCGCGGTTGCCATTGGAGGCCCACTCGTCGGGCGGCGTCACGTTGAGCACGTGGTACTTGCCGTCACTGCCGAGCGTGGAGCGGGATACCCAGAAGTCTGCTGTGCCGCTGATGATCGGCCAGCCCTTGTCGGCGAGCCACTGCTCGTCCCCGGTTGCCAGATAGTACTGCCAGAAGGCCAGTGCCACGTCCGCCGTGATGTGGATCTCGTGGCCGCCGAAGAAGTAGGACTCGGTGCTCTCGCGGCCGGTGTACCCGCCCTCCCAGGGGAACCGGATTCCGTCATACGCCACGCGCTCGAAGTTGTTCATCGCCGCATTGTCGTTGCCCTGCTGGGACGCTTTGCGTTCGAGTGTGTTGGCGGCGTTCCATGCTGCATCGTCGATGCGATCGGAGCGATACTGCAAGACTCCCGCCGCGATGTCGGGATTCTGTGCCAGGAGTGAGGGCCACATCCACGTCTCGGTGTCCCAGAACGCGTGCCCGCCGTAGTTGTTGGACGAGAGCCCCGTGGGAGAGGGCGACCAGGCGCGTTCCCCGACGCTTGCGATGAGGTAGAAGCGCGAAGCGCGAATCTGGCTCTGCAACTCGTCGTTGCCCTTGACCTGGATATCGCCCTGCCAGATCTGATCCCATGCCGCGTCGTTGGCGGCTCGGACAGACGCGTAGCCGGAGCTCTTGGCACCCGCCGCGATCACGGCAGCGGCGGAGTAGCTGTTCTCATCGTCGTCCGAGGTGGTGAGCCCGACGAACTTGACGAACTCGTACGTTTCCCCTGCAGTGACCGGCGCGGTGAGCGTCTGGCCGATGGAGTCGTCAGAGATGGCTTCCTGCGCGGTCGCGCTCAGCACCCCGGGTCCGGCAAGCGTGGAGGCGTACGTCGCGGACAGGTCCGTGTGGTTCAGCTCAGTGGTCAGCCCGATGGTGCTGGTCGCTGCGTCGCGGTGCGGGGTGAACTCCTTCACCTGTTCGGTCGGACGGGCGTCCAGCACATCGGTGACGGTGAGCTGGCCGCTCCACTGCGGGGTGACCTCGACCCGGACGACTCCGCGCTGGTCGTGGGACCGATCCGTCAGGACCGTGTACTTGACGTCGGTGACCCGTCCGCTCGGGGAGGTCCAGGTCGCCGCCGTGGTGATCGCGCCCGTCTTCAGATCCAGGGCTTGGGCATAGCCCGCGAGGCCGCGGTCGGCCATCGTGGGCGTGGACGAGTTCTCCGGCGTGGCCGCGCCGACCGGCACGATGGCCAGCTGATCGACATTGACACGGCAGTCTTGTCCCGACTTGCAGCTCAGAGCCACGGGTGCCCGCGTCGCGTCGAATGCGACCGTCTGGCGTACCTCTGCCCATTGATCCCATTCGGGCGTGCTGGGGAGTTCGATGGTGGATTCAACGCCGCCCACGCTCAGCGTCAGTGCGCGGTTTCCCACGACGTCGCTCCCGGGCCATCCGGCCGCATAGCGGACCACGACGTCGTATTGAGTACCGGCGGTCATACCGGTGGCGGAAAGTCGCGCCGTGGCGCCGACGTTGCCCCAGTTGTCCACGAATCCGCTGCCCTTGTAGCCGCGGTGGTTCGTCGCCTTCCCCAGCCCGCCCGAGAGCGCAGCATCCTCGAGTTGGCAAGCGTTCCCGACGATGCACGGGGTGTCGAATGCCTCATCGAAGCTACCCGAATCGTCCGCTACGGTCAGGCCTGTCCACCCGGGGCCAGACACGCGCCACTGCTTGCTTACGTTGCCCGCGTTGTCATCCGCTATGTCGGCGACGTCCCGGCCGGTGAATAGCCCGTTGATCTCGAACGATGTCGGCACGGCGTGCGTGCTGAATCCTTGGCCCGTCGCGGGAATGCGGGCGGCGAAGTAGCCGTTGCCGGTGAAAGTCGGGTGGTAGCTGTCCGTGAACGGATTGGACGAGGTGAGCACCCAGTCGCCCGCGTCCTGCGATGCGGGCGCGGTCGTCTGCGCGTTAGCCGCCGTCGCCGCGAGGCTCCCTCCGGAAAGCGCGATCGCGACGGTGAGTGCGACGGCGCTGGACATTCTGCTGAAGAGTTTCACGGCTACCTTTCGAGGCGATCGACGGTGAGACGCTCGTGCTGATTCAGGCGAGATGGCCGGATGCTCCGATGCGGCCGGCAACTCACCATTGAGTTTGTGAATCATATACCACCATAATCCACACGCAAAAGCCGAGTTATATGTCCAAAAGGAATCTAAATATCGCTGGCGGACGCAGGTCGCGGCGACCTGACCGTAGTCGGCGGCAGAATTCCGCGAGGGTGGTGGCTAGGTGGGCGCGACGGCGCCCGAATGCTACTGGCATCGGCAAACATCTGGGAGAATACTCGCTATGGCAGTCCGTGAAATCCGTGTAATCCCTGACCCCGTGCTGCGCACTCCCTGCGCCGAGATCACCGAAATTGACGATACGGTTCGGTCGCTCGTGCAGGACCTGCTCGATACGGTCGACGACGATGGCCGCGCGGGACTCGCGGCCAACCAGATCGGCGTGTCACTTCGTGCCTTCTCGTGGAACATCGAGGACGAGATCGGCTATGTGCTCAATCCGCGCATCGTCGACCTATCCGAGGACGAGTACCAAGAAGGTGACGAGGGATGCCTGTCCGTCCCTGGTCTGTGGTTCCCGACCCGTCGCGCCTGGTACGCCAAGGTCGAGGGTGTCGATCTAGACGGCAATAAGGTCGTCATCGAGGGCACCGAACTCATGGCCCGCTGCCTGCAGCACGAATGCGACCACTTGGATGGCATGCTCTACCTGGACCGCCTCGAACGCGCGACGCGCAAGAAGGCGATGCGCACCATTCGCGAGCAGCTCTACCAGGATTGATGCATCGTCAGCTTGGCTGATCTTGGCGCGACACTCAGACCGGCGAAGCCGATTTCAGCCGGACAGCGGAGTGCTGGGTTATGCTGGTCTGGCTAGCCGCGTAGATTCGTGCTGAGCACCGGATTCGTTTCCGGCCCTTGATTGAGGACGTTGGGGAAGACGCACCTCAAACGACAAGGGAGGCTCTCATGACAGGTGTCTTGACCCGCGGTGTTATTTTCGTGCACTCTGCACCCCGCGCGCTCTGCCCACACCTGGAGTGGGCCGCCAGCAATGTGCTGGGCTACGGCGTGAAACTCGAGTGGACCGATCAACCGGCCGAACCTGGCTCGATGCGCGCCGAACTCTCGTGGCACGGCACCCAGGGCAGCGGCGCGAAGCTCGCGTCGGCAATGCGCGGCTGGGCGCACCTGCGCTACGAGATCACCGAGGAAGCCTCGCTGGGATGCGACGGCGGGCGTTGGAGCCACACCCCCGAACTCGGCATCTTTCACACGCCGACCGACGCGGCGGGGAACGCCATGATCCCGGAGGACCGGATCAGGGCCGCTCTCGCAAATGCCGATCCGCGCCGACTGCGCGCCGAACTCGATCTCGCGATCGGGCAGGCGTGGGACGACGAACTAGAGCCGTTCCGCCACGCGAGCGCTGGCGCGCCGGTGCGATGGCTGCACCGCGTCGGCTAGATGTTGCACAACGCGGCCCTCACCTGCACGGCGATGCCAACCGCACCGGCAGCGTCGACGCAGGTCCTCGGCTCGCGGGCCGTGTTCCGCTTGTGTAAACCCCGTCGAAACTCGCGGCGTCATCTTGATAACGGAGCCCGACTTCGGATGTGAGCGCCGCTTTGAGCGTCTACCGTGGGGAGTAATTCGTGCGTGCTCGGCGAATCCCCGTGTCGTGCGGCGGACGCGGTATGGCGCGCACCAAACGACAGGAGTTGACGTGAAGAAATCACTTTCCATGCTGGCCACGGCTGCGGCGGCCACGCTGCTGCTAGCAGCTTGCGGTCAGGCACCCGAGACCTCCACCACTTCGGCATCGCCTGGCGCGAGCGAGACCACCGATGCCCCCGATACCGCCACCGTCGACGGCTTCCTCCCCTGCATCGTCTCGGACGCCGGTGGGTTCGACGACAAGTCCTTCAACCAGTCCAGTTTCGAAGGGCTGCAGGAAGCCGCGGCCACGCTCGGCGTCGACTTCAAGCAGGCCCAGTCCGATACTGAAGATCAGTACGCAGGTAACATCTCCAGCCTGATCGATCAGGGTTGTTCGCTGGTTACCACGGTCGGTTTCGCGCTGGCGGATGCCACGAAGGCAGCTGCCGAAGCCAACACCGATGTTGACTTCGTCATGCTCGATGACTCGAGCATCGAGCTGCCGAACGTCAAGCCCATCATCTACGACACGGCGCAGGCAGCATTCCTCGCCGGCTACGCGGCGGCCTCGTACTCCCAGACCGGGGTGGTCGGCACCTTCGGCGGAATGCAGTTCCCGACGGTCACGATCTTCATGGATGGATTCGCCGACGGCGTCGCGTACTACAACGAGAAGAAGAGCGCGGACGTCAAGGTCGTCGGCTGGGACGTCGACAAGCAGACGGGATCCTTCACCGGAGGTTTTGAGGCCAACGACACGGCAAAGCAGCTCGCCAACACCCTCATCACGCAGAACGCCGACGTGCTGCTGCCGGTCGGCGGCCCGATCTTCATCTCGGCAATCGAGGCGATCAAGGACTCCGGTAAGGACATCGCGATGATCGGCGTCGATGCAGACCTGTTCGAGACGGCTGATTCGGGAACCGAGTTGTTCCTCACCTCGATTCTCAAGCAGATGAAGTCCGGTGTGAACGACGTCGTCACACAGGCGGGACAGGGTCAGTTCGACGCCACTCCCTACGTCGGCACGCTGGAGAACGATGGGGTCGGCATCGCGCCGTTCCACGACTTCGAGGACAAGGTCGATCCCGGCCTTCAGTCCGAGTTGGAGGCGATCAAAGCGGGTATCATCGACGGATCGATCGAGGTGGTTTCGCCTTCCTCGCCGAAGTAACAACTCCATAGCGTCTGGGGGCGGCAACGGCGCCGCCCCCAGGCGAACGTGCCCCTGATCTGGAGGATTGTCACGATGAAGCTGGAGCTACGTGGTATCACCAAGAGGTTCGGCTCACTCGTAGCGAACGATCACATCGACCTCGTGGTGGAACCCGGCGAGATCCGTTGCCTGCTCGGCGAAAACGGCGCCGGTAAGTCAACGTTGATGAATGTGCTCTATGGGCTCTACCAGGCGGACGAGGGCGAGATCCTGCTCGACGGGCGGGTTCAGCATTTCGCCGGTCCCGGGGATGCGATGCGCGCGGGAATCGGAATGGTGCATCAGCACTTCATGCTCATCCCCGTCTTTACCGTGGCCGAGAATCTCATGCTCGGGCACGAGCCGACGAAGGTGGGTGGCGTACTCGACCTGGAGGCAGCCCGAGCCCGCGTCAAGGAGATCTCCGCAAGGTTCGGGTTCGATCTCGATCCGGATGCGATCGTCGGCGAGTTGCCCGTGGGCGTCCAGCAGCGAGTGGAAATCATCAAGGCGCTGGCGCACGACGCCTCGGTTCTCGTGTTCGACGAGCCCACCGCGGTCCTCACGCCCCAGGAGACGGATGAACTCATGGCGATCATGAGCCAGTTGCGGGATTCCGGCACGTCGATCATCTTCATTACCCATAAGCTGCGAGAAGTGCGGGAGATCGCCGATACGATTTCGGTGATCCGACTAGGCAAGGTAGTGGGTGAAGCGGAACCGAGCGCCACGAACGCCGAACTCGCCGCGCTCATGGTCGGCCGTTCCGTCTCCCTGAGAGTCGACAAGCAGCCTGCGCAACCGAGCGACGCGGCCTTGGTTGTGACGGGGCTGACGGTGGTTTCGGACAACGGCCTCAAGGTGGTCTCCGACGTCGATCTAACCGTGCAGCGCGGGGAGATCCTCGCGATCGCCGGAGTCCAGGGCAATGGCCAGACTGAGCTCGCAGAGGCACTCATCGGCTTGCAGGCGCACGTCACCGGTTCCGCGTTGCTCGACGGTGAGGAACTGATAGGCAGGAACGTCCGCGAAGTCCTGGCACTTGGCGTGGGATACATCCCGGAGGACCGTAGCAAGGACGGACTCGTCGGCGACTTCAGTATTGCGGAGAACCTGATGCTCGATCGGGCCGTCGGACCGCCCTTCATCCGAGGTGGCAGCATCCAGCGGGGATTCCTGGCGAAGTTCGCCAGGGACAAGCGGGAGGAGTTCGACATCCGCAGCCAATCCGTGGATGCACCCGCGCGCAGCCTCTCGGGCGGTAATCAGCAGAAGGTCGTCGTCGCGCGGGAACTTAGCCGAGAGCTCCGCATGTTGCTGGCGGCCCAGCCGACGCGAGGCATCGACGTGGGCTCGATCGAGTTCGTGCATAAACGGATCGTGGCGACCAGGGATGCCGGAATACCCGTGATCGTGGTCTCGACGGAACTCGATGAGGTGGTGGCGCTCGCCGACCGTATCGCGGTGATGTATCGCGGCGAGATCGTGGGCGTCGTTCCGGCCGATACCCCTCGCGATGTACTCGGCCTGATGATGGCAGGCGATCCAGCGCATAGGGGTGCGGCATGAGCGAGGAAAAGGGCAAGGACGAGGCGATCCCGGTCGCCCCGGAAGCTGACAAGCCGGAATCACGGTTCAAGGTCGCCTGGCAGGACATCGTCCGCGGCTCGGCACTGGTCTCCGTGCTGGCTGTTGTCGCGGCGCTCCTGATCGGCGCGATTCTGATCGCCGCGATCAACCCGGAAGTCCAGCGAACGGCCGGCTATCTGTTCGCCCGCCCGCAGGACTTCCTCAAGGCGGTGTGGGACGCCGTGGTCAACGGCTACCTTGCGTTGTTCCAATCCGCCTTCTACAACTCCAAGCGTGACACGTTCAGCGCCGCGATCCGCCCGTTCACCGACACGCTCACCTATGCAACTCCGCTGATCGCGGCCGGCCTCGGCGTCGGGCTGGCGTTCCGCGCCGGCCTGTTCAACATCGGCGGTCGCGGACAGATGATCGTCGGAGCCGCCTGCGCGGCGTGGGTTGGCTTCACCTTCGATCTGCCCGTCGGAATCCACCTGATCATTGCCATCGCGGCAGGCATCGCCGGTGGCGCGTTGTGGGGCGGTGTCGCTGGCTTCCTGAAGGCTCGCACGGGCGCGCACGAGGTCATCCTGACTATCATGCTCAACTACATCGCCTACTACCTCGTGTCGTGGATGTTGCGCACGCCTGGTCTGCTCCAGGCGCCGGGTAGCGTGAACCCCAAGTCGCCTCCGATGAAGGAGACCGCGGTACTCCCGCCGTTACTCGGCTCCCAGTTCTCGCTGCACTGGGGATTCGTGCTGGTGATCGGAGCCACGGTCCTCATCTGGTGGCTGATCAACCGTTCTGCGCTCGGATTCGAGTTCCGTGCAGTCGGGTTCAACCCCGACGCCGCGCGAACGGCCGGAATCAACGTCCGCAGAATGTACGTCGTGACGATGCTGATCGCCGGCGCACTGGTCGGCCTGGCCGGGGCCAACCAGGTTCTCAGTACTCAATCGGGAGGTTTGACCTCCGGCGTGGATGCCGGGATCGGTTTCGACGCGATCACCGTCGCACTACTCGGCCGCAGTTCGCCTTGGGGCATCTTCGCGGCAGGAATCCTCTTCGGCGCGTTCAAGGCGGGCGGCTTCGGTATGCAGGCTGCGGAGGGCATCCCGGCGGAGATCGTCACCATCGTTCAGTCCGTCATCGTTCTCTTCATCGCGGCCCCGCCACTGGTGCGAGCGATGTTCTTCCTTCCCGGGCGCCAGCGCGCCAAGCGGAAAGAGAAGCTCAGCGTGACGCAAGGAGCCGCATCGTGACAATCGAAGCAGTAACGCTCTCCGAATCACTCGAGAAGGCGCCGATCAGGTCACTCAAGACGCCTATCGCCTTTGCCATCTTCACGGCGCTGTCCGTCATGCTCTTCGTTGGCTTCGCACGGGACGAGCGTGTCGTCTTCCAACTCTCCCCGGAGAATGCGGCCATCAAGATTCCCCTGATCACGGTCACGCCCGTCATTGTGGGAAGTCTCGTCTCGATACTGCTCGCGGGTGCCACGATCTACGCGGCGTTGCTGGCACGGGAGGCAAGGAAGACGCCCGTCTGGGTCACTTCGCTGGTTGCGTTCCTATTCACGCTGTCCTTCCTCGCGTGGGCGGGGGCGGGCAACACGCTGAACATCACCCAGTTGCTCGTTTCCTCCGTCGCCCTGAGCACGCCGCTGATCTTCGGGTCGCTGGGCGGGATCCTGTCCGAGCGGGCGGGCGTCGTCAACGTGGCCATCGAGGGGCAGCTGCTCGCTGGGGCGTTCCTCGCGGCAGTCGTCTCATCGGTCACCGGCAGCCCGTGGGCGGGTCTCTTCGCCGCAGGAGTCGGCGGCATGCTCGTCGGATTCGTTCTCGCTACGTTCTCAATCAAGTACTGGGTGGAGCAGGTCATCGTCGGGGTCGTGATCAACGTGCTCGTCTCCGGGCTCACGAGCTTCCTCTACACGGCGGTGCTCGTCAAGAACACCGAGACGCTCAACACGGCGACCCGGTTCGGCCGCTGGAAGATACCCGTGCTCGCCGATATCCCCGTCATCGGGCCCGTGCTGTTCAACCAGACGGTGATCGTCTACGTCATGTACCTCGCCGTCTTCGGAGTGTGGTTCGGACTGTTCCACACGAGGTGGGGGCTTCGGCTGCGCGCGGTGGGGGAGCACCCGCAGGCGGCGGACACCGTAGGAATCAACGTCAATCGCACTCGATTCTGGAACGTCGCGCTCGCGGGCGTGGTGGCCGGTGCGGGTGGCGCCTACTTCACCCTCGATTCCGTTTCCCATTTCGGCAAGGACATGACTGCGGGGCTGGGCTTCATCGCGCTGGCGGCAGTGATCTTCGGCCGGTGGAATCCCATCCGAGCGACACTGGCATCGCTGCTTTTCGGCTTCGCCATGAGCCTCCAGTTCGTCCTCGGGGCGATCAGTTCGGGAGTCCCGAGCGAATTCCTGCTCATGCTGCCCTACGTCGTCACAGTGTTCGCCGTCGCGGGATTCGTCGGACACGTAAGCGGTCCGGCCGCATCCGGCAAACCGTACGTCAAAGGGTGATCGATGAGTCCTAGCGCTCACGTACCGACCTTCGATACCGACCCAGCATCCTGGTCAGACGCGCACTGGGCCGAGTTGCGCGAGATTGCGCGAGCGGCGATGCGCCGGGCCTACGTCCCGTACTCGCGGTTCCCCGTCGGTGCGGCGGCCGTGGTCGAGGATGGTCGAGTGGTATCGGGCTGCAATATCGAGAACGCCTCGTACGGGGTGACGCTCTGTGCCGAATGCTCGCTGGTGTCGGATCTCGTCATGACGGGGGGCGGCCGCCTGGTCGCGTTCACCTGCGTCGACCGGAACGGTAGCGTGCTCATGCCCTGCGGGCGCTGCCGGCAACTGCTATGGGAGCACGGCGGGGCCGGGCTCGTCCTCGAAACCGTGAGCGGCGTCCGCCCCATGACCGATGTCCTGCCCGACGCGTTCGGCCCCGATGATTTGAAGGAGAGATGATGGCGGAGTCGCATGACGCTGTGGACATCATTCGCGTCAAACGAGATGGAGGCCGACTCGATGACGGCCAGATCGACTGGGTGATCGACGCTTACACGCGGGGTGCCGTGGCCGAGGAGCAGATGTCCGCGCTCGCCATGGCCATCCTCCTGCGCGGCATGGACCGCCGTGAGATCGCACGGTGGACGGCGGCCATGATCGCGACGGGGGAGCGCTTGGACTTCTCCCGGCTCGACCGGCCCACGACCGACAAGCATTCGACGGGCGGCGTCGGCGACAAGATCACCCTCCCCCTCGCCCCGCTCGTGGCCTCGTTCGGGGTGGCGGTCCCGCAGTTGTCGGGACGAGGCCTGGGACACACCGGCGGCACGCTCGACAAACTCGAATCGATTCCTGGTTGGCGCGCCACCCTCACGAACGACGAGATGCTGGCCCAACTTGCCGCTGCGGGAGCCGTCATCTGCCAGGCCGGATCCGGTCTCGCGCCAGCAGATCGCAAGCTGTACGCCCTGCGCGACGTCACCGCGACGGTCGAATCCATCCCGCTCATCGCGAGTTCCATCATGAGTAAGAAGATCGCCGAAGGTACCGGAGCGCTCGTCCTCGATGTCAAAGTCGGATCGGGCGCATTCATGAAGAACCTCCACGACGCCCGGGAACTGGCCCGGACGATGGTGGACCTCGGCACGGACGCGGGCGTCCGTACCGTGGCTCTGCTCACGGACATGTCCACGCCCCTGGGGCTGACGGTCGGCAACGCGCTGGAGGTGCGCGAGTCAGTCGAGGTGTTGCGCGGTGGCGGGCCGCGGGATGTCGTGGACCTGACAGTCGCGTTGGCCCAGGAGATGCTCGCGGGGGCAGGGCTGGACGTCGGCACCGAAGAACTGCACACTGCGCTCAGCGACGGACGAGCAATGGACGCGTGGAAGGCCATGATCCGGGCGCAAGGGGGCGACCCCGATGCGCCGCTTCCCACGGCGCGCGAACATGAGGTGATCCGCGCCGAATGCGCGGGGACGGTCACCAGACTGGACGCGTTGGGTGTGGGCGTCGCCGCCTGGCGCCTCGGAGCGGGCCGCGCCCGCAAGGAGGACGACGTGCAGGCCGCCGCCGGAATCGAGATCCACGCACCGATCGGAACCACGGTGCGGAAGGGAGACCCGCTCCTCACGCTGCACACCGACACCCCGGAACGATTCGCGCGTGCGCTCGACGTCGCGCGCGAAGCCATCGTGATCGGCGCCGACGAAGACGCGCGCCGTCTCTCGGGTGCCCCGGCGACTCACGCAGGAATCGCGCCGCGCGAGATCGTCCTCGAAACCGTGCGCGCGTAGCCGCGCGGCAACGCGACTACCCTGGAGAGATGCCCGTGCTAGACATCGGATCGCTTCCGAAGGTGCTCCTCCACGATCACCTCGACGGCGGGCTGCGACCGTCCACCATCATCGAACTGGCCCATGAGATCGGACATGAGCTTCCAGCCGGCGAGCCCGCCGGCCTCGCCGCGTGGTTCGAGGAGGCCGCGAACTCGGGTTCCCTCGTTCGCTACCTCGAGACGTTCGAGCACACCATAGCCGTCATGCAGGCTCCCGCGGCGCTGTCTCGGGTGGCCCGAGAGGCGGTCGAGGACTTATCCGCCGACGGTGTCATCTACGCCGAACTCCGGTGGGCACCCGAGCAACACCAGCGGCGGGGCCTCAGCCTCGACGCCACGGTTGCCGCAGTTCAGGAGGGCATCGAGCACGGCGTCGCTGCTGCGGCACGACGCGGGCATACCATCCTCGTCAACCAGATCATCACCGCAATGCGCCACGCCGACAGGTGGCAGGAGATTGCTGAACTCGCCGTCGCGAACCGCGACGCCGGCGTCGCCGGGTTCGACATCGCAGGCGCCGAAGCTGGGTATCCGGCCGACCGTTTCCCCGAGGTCTGGCAGTATCTCGCGGACGAGTCGCTCCCTGTCACCATCCACGCCGGCGAGGCTGACGGCGTCACCTCCGTCGCCTCGGCGATACACCGCGGTCATGCGTTGCGGATCGGCCACGGGGTGCGAATCCGAGACGACATCTCAGTCGGCGACGGTGTGTCCACCTACGGCAGGACCGCCGCGTGGATCCGCGATTGGCGAATCCCGCTCGAAGTGTGCCCGTCATCCAACGTGCAGACGGGAGCCGCGCCGTCGATCTCGGCGCACCCCATCTCGTTGCTCCGGGATCACGACTTCGCCGTGACCATCAACACCGACAACCGGCTTATGTCAGCCACGTCCATGACGCGCGAGATGGAACTGCTCGTCCGCGAGGCGGGGTGGACCCCGGACGACCTGCTTGGCGCCACCCTTACGGCCGCGCGAAACGCGTTCATCCCGCACGACGCACGACGGCAACTCACCGAGACCATCCTCGCCGCATTCCGCCCACACATCGCCGACAACCGGAGGCACACCTCATGACGCTGACCCCGAGCCAACTCGCCCGCTATATCGATCACACGCTGCTCAAGCCCGAATCCACCCCTCGGGACGTCGCCGCGCTCGTCGCTGAAGCTGTCGAATTGGGGACGTACTCGGTGTGTATTTCGCCGTCGCAACTTCCGATCGAGGTTCCACCGCGGCTCAAGGTGGCTACCGTCTGCGGGTTTCCGTCCGGCGCTGTGCGCGCCGAGATCAAGGGCGCGGAGGCTGCGCTTGCGGTTCGCCAGGGTGCGGACGAGGTGGACATGGTGATCAACCTCGGTGCCGCCAAATCGGGGGATTGGGTACTCGTGGCGGGCGAGATCGGACGAGTTCGCCGTGACATCGACGAGGCTGCCGCTCAGCGCGGGGCCGTGGTCATCCTGAAGGTCATCATCGAATCCGCTGCGCTGTCGGACGATGAGATCGTCAAAGCCTGCGAAGCGACGCGGGATTCCGGTGCGAACTTCGTGAAGACTTCGACGGGATTCCACCCGGCGGGCGGGGCGAGCCTTCACGCCGTGGAACTCATGGCGAAGACGGTAGGAGATCAACTCGGCATCAAAGCATCCGGGGGAATCCGGACCTGGCATGACGCCGTAGCGATGATCGATGCCGGCGCCACCCGACTGGGCGTCTCCGCGACCCGGGCGATCCTCGCAGGGGGAACCCCGGGCGGTGAGGGCGGCGACGGCGGGTATTGATAGTCGGCCGAGGCGGTGTCAGTCGATGTCAGGCCGGCAGAACAACCGCGCCCAGGTCGCGCAGGCGCTCGGCGGCTCGCCGCCGGGCCTCGGCGATCTCCTCGGAAGTGGCGCCGCGGTCCAACGGCTCGATCACTTCCAGATACGCCTTCACCTTCGGTTCGGTGCCGCTCGGTCGAATCACCACGCGGGTACCGTCCGCCGCGAGCAGGCGCACACCCGGGGTGGGCGGCAGCCCGTCCACGCCCGCTCCGAGATCATCGACGAGCACGACGGGCGAACCGCCGAGTTCAGCCGGCGGAGCCGCCAGCACGCGACTAGTAGCCGCTACGAGGCTCGCCACATCGGCGTAGCGCCGGTTTACCTGACTGGTCAGATGCAACCCATGACGCCTGGCTAGATCATCCAGGGTGTCCATGACGCCTCGTCCCTCGCGCCTCAGCCGCGAGACGATGGTTGCGGCCCGCACGGCGGCGCTTATCCCGTCCTTGTCCCGGACGTGCCCGGGATCGACGCAGTAGCCGATGGCCTCCTCGTAGCCGAACACCAGGTCGTCCACGCGCGAGATCCACTTGAATCCTGTGAGTGTCGCCCGATATTCGAGTCCGTGATGCTCTGCGATCCGGCCGAGTAGCCGCGAGGACACGATCGAATTCGCGAGGAACTGCGTGCCCGGCGCGATACGCAGTCGGGCGGCGTGCTCGGCGGCGTCCTCGCCGAGCAGCGCACCGAGTTCGTCGCCGTGCAGCGCCCGCCAGCTACCTCCCCGATACGGGTCCCTGATTCCCACGGCGCACCGATCGGCATCGGGATCGACCGCGATGACGAGATCCGCCCGGGTGTGCGCGGCGAGTTCGAACGCGAGGTCCAGGGCGCCGGGCTCTTCCGGATTGGGGAACGCGACGGTCGGGAAATCGGGATCGGGCGCTGCCTGCTCCGGCACCAACGTCACGTCGTCGAAACCCGCTATGCGCAGGGCGTCGATGAGTAGCGGCCCGCCGACCCCGTGCATCGGCGTCGCGACGATTCGCAGGGCTCCGGCTGCGGTCCCGCGCGGGATGGCGTGCTCGTAGCGTGCGACGACTTCGTCGCCTAAGTAGTCCCAGCCATCCAGAGCGCGGGGCACCGCCCTCGCCGGCGGTGCCTGCGCGATCCGAGCGGCGATCGCCGTGTCGTAGGGCGGGACGATCTGCGCCCCTTGTCCCGCGTCGGTCACGATTCGCCCGCCGAGGTAGACCTTGTAGCCATTGTCGGCAGCCGGATTGTGGCTTGCCGTGACCATCACGCCAGCATCGGCATCCAGCGCGCGGACGGCGAACGCCAGCGTGGGCGTGGGTCGCGGGCCGTCGTACAGGGCGACGCGAATCCCGGCGGCCGTCAGGACTGCCGCCGTGTCGTGCGCAAAGGCCGACGACCGGTGCCTGGCGTCGAATCCCACGACGACGAAGGGGCGCGTCGCGGCCGGGTGCTCTTCCGAGGCTTGCAGAGCATCGTTGAGATATGCCGCGAGTCCCGCAGCCGCCCGGATGACGACCGCCCGATTCATGCGCGCGGGTCCGGCGGCCATCGCGCCACGCAGCCCGGCGGTGCCGAACTCCAGTGGCCCGGCGAATCTGTCGGCGAGTTCGTCAATCGCCGCCTGGGCATCCAACGTGCCGCCTCGCGCGTCGGTGAGGAGTTGGACGAGTTCTGCTACGTCCTGCGGGTCGACGTCCTGCTCGATCCAATCTTCCACTGCTGCGAACAGGGGCAGCTCGTCCGTTGTGCCCGCCATCGATCAACTCGCGATCCGGTGAACGATGCGCGTCAACAGTTCGCTGATTCGTGGCCCGGCCTCGCGCCCGGCGGCCATCACCTCATCGTGAGACAGGGGGGTGGCGCTGATTCCTGCCGCCAGGTTCGTGACGAGCGAGATGCCGAGCACTTCGATTCCGGCCTGCCGAGCAGCGATCGCCTCCAGCGCGGTTGACATCCCGACGAGGTCGGCGCCAAGTGTTCCCGCCATTCGCACCTCCGCCGGGGTCTCGTACTGCGGGCCGTGGAACTGGGCGTAGACGCCTTCGGGGAGACTCGGATCGACCGCGCGGGCCAGATTCCGCAGGCGCTTGCTGTAGACCTCGGTGAGGTCCACGAAGTTGGGTCCGCGCAGCGGCGTCGCTCCGGTGAGATTGAGATGGTCGCTGATGAGCACCGGCGTGCCGGGCGCCCAGTCCGGGTTCAGCCCGCCGCAGCCATTCGTCAGCACGAGCGCGCGAGCCCCGGCCGCCGCTGCGGTACGCACCCCGTGGGCGACGGCATCCGTTCCGCGTCCCTCGTACAGGTGGGTTCGCGCTCCCAGGACGAGCGCGTGCGCGGCCGATCCAGCAAGCCGGATCGAGCGGAGCGTACCGCTGTGTCCTGGAACGCCCGAAGCAGCGAACCCGGGAATCTCGGACGCATCGACGGTCGCGACGGTTTCGCCCAGCAACTCCGCGGCGCCGCCCCAGCCGGAGCCGAGTACCACGGCGATCTCGTGGCCGTCGACGCCCGTGGCCACGGCCAACCGCTCTGCGGCGACACGCGCCAGTACAAACGGATCGGTCGGCAGCACGTCAGTCATAGGACGAGCCTACTAGTGAAGCTGTCCCGTGGATCGGTGAAGCGAAGCGCGGTTCCCTACCCGATCACACCGTCGTGGCGACGAGGGCGACGTTGTGGCCGCCGAATCCGAACGAGTTGTTGATCGCGGCGAGATCGCCCGCAGGCAACTCGCGGGGAGTGTCGCGCACCAGGTCGAGCGTCAGCTCGGGGTCGGGATTCGCGACGTTGATTGTCGGGGGTGCCAGGCGGTTTTCGAGTGCGAGGACCGTGAAGATCGTCTCGATGGCGCCGGCTCCGCCCAGCAGGTGTCCGGTCATCGACTTAGTGGCAGAGAGCGTCACCTGATCCGCGACGTCGCCCAGCAGCGTGCGAATAGAGCGGGCCTCGATCAGGTCACCGACCTTCGTCGACGTGGCGTGGGCGTTGACGTGATGTACGTCGGATGCCGCAACGCCGGCGTCCTTGAGGGCCGACTCCATGGCCGTAATCTGGCCCCGCCCGTTCGGCTCTGGCGACGTGATGTGGTAGCCGTCGGAGGACAGACCGACGCCGGAGAGGCGGGCGTAGATGCGCGCGCCGCGAGCGCGAGCGTGCTCCTCCGATTCGAGGATCACGATTCCCGCCCCCTCGCCGATAACGAAGCCGTCGCGGTCGATGTCGTAGGGGCGCGATGCGCCGGCGGGGTCATCGTTGCGTAGTGACAGGGTGCGCGAGGCCGCGAACGCCGCAATGGGCAGCGGGTGGATAGTGGCCTCGGTCCCGCCGGCGATGACGATGTCGGCCCGGCCGGTGCGGATCATGTCGATGCCGTAGCCGATGGCCTCGGCGCCAGACGCGCAGGCGGAAACCAGCGCGTGCGCGCCAGCTTGCGCCTTGAACTCGAGTTCCACGTAGGCCGTGGCGGAGTTGGGCATGAGCATCGGGACGGTCATGGGCAGGACCCGGCGCGCCCCCCGTTCACGCAGTGTGTCCCAGCCGTTCAGCGTGGTCCAGATGCCACCGATGCCGCTCGAAACGACGGTGCCGATGCGCGTGGGGTCGAGTTCGGGAGAGCCCGCGTCGGCCCACGCCTCGCGCGCCGCGATCATCGCGTACTGAGCAGAAGGGTCCATGCGCTTGATCTCCGGCACCGGTAGTACCTCGGAGGGCTGGACCTTGATGGTGGCTGCGAAGTCGACGGGAATTCCGTACTTCTCGGCCCAGTCGTTGTCCATGGTCCGCGCACCGGCAGTTCCTGCGAGCGCCGCCTCCCAGGTCGATGGAACGTCGCCTCCGAGAGGGGTCGTCGCACCAAGACCGGTGACTACTACGTTCGGACGGGTCATTGCTGTCTCCTGATGGCTACCTGGTGCTCGCGCTGTGTGCCGGTGGTCCCATTGCCGCCGACGGCGAGGGGAGTCGCGCTAGGCGCGCGCGGTGTCGATCGTGATCGGGTGCGGGGCGGACGAGGTCCCGTTCGCCCCGCACCCGGAAGGATGCGTCAGTCCTGCGCGTTCGTGATGAACGAAACGGCATCGCCAACCGTGGTGAGGTTCTTGACCTCGTCGTCGGGGATGGTGACGCTGAACTTGTCCTCGGCCTGAGCAACGATCGTCATCATCGACAGTGAGTCGATGTCGAGGTCGTCCGTGAAGGACTTCTCCGAAGCGACATCGGCAGCGTCGATGCCGGTCTCTTCAACGATGATCTCGGTCAGGCCGGCCAGAACTTCAGACTCGGAAAGTGCCATGGTGACTCCTTAGGGCAGGTGTTGTTGGGTTGGATGATGCGATGGCAATTACGGAAGAACGATTACTTGCGCGCCATACGCGAGGCCGGCCCCGAACCCGATCTGCAGGGCGAGGTCGCCGGAGCGAACCTGACCCTCCCGGTAGAGGCGTTCGGTGGCCAATGGGATCGACGCGGCCGAGGTGTTACCCGTGTCCGCGATATCCCGTCCGATGGCGATGCCATCCGGAAGATTGAGTTGCTTCGCCATCTGGTCGATGATCCGCATGTTCGCCTGGTGGGGGATGAACGCCTGCAGATCCGCCGACTGGATCCCTGCGGCGTCGATCGCCTCCTGGGCCACCTTGGACATCTGGAAACTGGCCCACTTGAACACGGCCGGGCCCTCCTGGCGGAGCGTCGGCCAACTTCCCGACTCGATGGCGCGGTGCCAGTCCTCGGTTTGGTAGATGAGGTCCGCTCGTCCACCGTCGGCGCCCCAGACGGTGGGGCCGATACCAGGGAAGTCGGACGGACCCACCACGGCCGCGCCCGCGCCGTCGCCGAGCAGGAAGGAGATCGAACGATCCGTCGGGTCGATGAAGTCGGACATCTTTTCGGCGCCGATCACCAGCACGTACTTGGCGGCGCCAGAGCGGATGAGCGCATCCGCCTGGGCGATGCCATAGGTGTAGCCCGCGCACGCCGCGGAGATGTCGTAAGCCGCTGCGGGCGTTGCTCCGATTCGGTCCGCGATCTGCGTCGCGGCGGCGGGCGTCTGCCGGAAGTACGTGACCGTCGACACGATCACGGTGTCGAGTTGGCCCGCATCGATTCCTGCGTGTTCGAGGGCGAGGCGCGCGGCCTGCTCGGAGAGATCGATGACGCTCACGGAGGAGTCCGCGCGGCGGCGGGTGATGATGCCCGTGCGCTGCTGAATCCACTCGTCCGACGAATCGATCGGTTCGATGATGTCCGCGTTCGGAACCACGTTCTCGCCGCGGACTCCGCCGATCCCGAGTACTCGCGAGTGCGCGGTCGTCGCGGCCTGCTTGATGGTGGTCACTTGAGTCAGATCTCCGTCATTCGTTGGTTGCGTGATCGCTGATGAGCGCGCGGGCTGCGGTCAGATCCTCCGGCGACTTCAGCGCCACGGCAGGAACGCCCTTGAGCGAGCGCCGGGCAAGACCCGTCAGCACTCCGCCGGGTAAGAGTTCCACGAGTGCCGTGACGCCGCGCTGCTGGATTGTTTCCTGGCACAGGTCCCAGCGTACTGGGGAGGCGACCTGATTGACGAGACGGGCAAGCACTTCACTGCCCGATGTGGCCGCATCGAGCACGGCCCCGTCTGCGTTCGAGAGGAGGGGAATGGTCGGGGACTGCGCGGTCCAGGTCGCGCTCGCGGCGCGGAATTCGTCCCGGGCACCTGCCATGAAGCGCGAGTGGAACGCCCCGGCGACCGCAAGGGGAATCACGCGGCTGCGTGCGGGTGCTCGCTCGGCCAGAGCAGCGAGTTCCGGCAGCCCGCCGGCCGCCACGATCTGGCCACCGCCATTCATGTTTGCGGGCGTCAAGCCGAGGTCGTTGATCACGGCAAGAACCTCGTCCTCATCGCCGCCCACGACGGCGCTCATGCCCGATGGTTCGGCCGCGGCGGCGCGAGCCATCGCCTGGGATCGCAGGGCCACGAGGGAAACAGCGGATGGCCCCGAGAAGACCCCCGCCACTGCTGCCGCGGCGAATTCTCCGACCGAATGGCCGCCGGTCACGCCTATGGATTTCGTGTCGACATCGAGTGCGGCCAGCGCGATCAGCGACGACGCGACGATAAGCGGCTGGGCGACCGCCGTATCGCGAATCGTGTCGGCATCCGATTCGGTGCCGTGCAGCCGCAGATCGATTTTCGATGCGTCGCTCAGTTCCGCGACGAGTTGCTCGATTCCGGGAATCTCGAGCCACGGCGAGAGCATGCCTGGGGTCTGGGAGCCCTGTCCAGGGCATAGGAGAGCTAGCACTTATCTACCTTGCATGATCGGTGGGGGTTTTCCCCGGTTACGACGCGCACAACAGTCATCGCCCAGTTTGTCGCTTTCCTACAATCGCCTGGCGAGCGGCAGCCAGCGATCCCACTGCGAGTGCGATCTGCAGCACAAATGACTCGCGCGCCTCCAGCGGATCCCAGCCCGACACCTCCGAGACCTTCTTGAGGCGGTACCGGACGGTGTTCGGGTGGACGTACAGGTCCCGCGCCGCAGCCTCCAGCGATCTGCCCGTCCCCAGGTAGGCGCGAAGCGTTTCGAGCACGGTCCCGCCCGCCGATTGGAGGGGTCGGTACACGTTCTCGATGAGGGTGGATGTGGCCGTGTCGTCGCCGATGAGCACGCGTTCGGGAAGGAGGTCGTCCGCGAAGACGGGTCGTGGTGCGTGCGACCACGCGGCCACCGCCTCCATGCCCCGGATCGCGGCGACTGCGGATCGGGACGAGTCCGCGAGGCCGCTCGCGGTCGGGCCGATGACGACGGGACCGGGAGCGAGCCTGGCGAGGAGGGCGTGCACGGCTCCCGCCAAGTCGCCCTCTCCGCCCAGCACGATGACCGCACGGGATCCCTGAATCGAGACGAGTGCGTCGCGTGCGCTGCGCCGGGCGATCCGTCGCAGGTCGGCCGTGCGATGCTCGTCGAGGCTGTCGTCGATGGACGCGACGACTACGATCACCTCGCCTTGACCGCTCCAACCCAGCGCCGCGGCTCGCGACTGAACCGACTCGTTCGTGTCGCCGCGAACGATCGCGTCGACGATAAGCGCCTCGAGTCGCGCGTCCCAGGCACCGCGGGCCTCCGCGGTGCGGGCGTAGACCTCTGCGGCGGAGAAGGCAACCTCGCGTGAGAAGCGGAGCACGGCCTCGCGCAGATCCCGCTCGGTTCCGGGCTCGGCGATCTGTTCCGCCTGGGCCTCGACGACCTCGACGATCGAGCGGACGATGTGCACCGTGTGCTGCAGTGAGATGGACCGGGTGAGTTCCGGCGGCGCCGAGGCGAACATTTCGCCGACGCCGCTGGGAGGTCGAGTGGGGTCCTCGTACCAGGTGATGAATGCGCTGATGCCAGATTGGGCTACGACCCCCACGAAGGACCGATCCTCGGTCGACAGCGTCCGGTACCACGGAACGTCCGATTCCAGTTTCCGCAGAGTACTGCTGGTAAGAACGCCGATGGCGTCCCGCACTCGCTGGAGGTTCGCGGGAGTGCCGGCGGCAGTCGCCACCTGCTCGCGTTCGCTTCGCATACGTGGAGCATACGGTGCGTTTGTGGATTTTGTACAAATCTTCGGTGTGGTGACCGCCGTGTAGTAAGCGGCTTCCCCGCGTATCCGGTGAAGGATAGCCGGTCGCACCAACGCTTGTTTGTGCAGATGATGCAAGCGGACCAGTGGCATGGGGGCGTGGCCGTCCGGCCACGCCCCCATGCCAATCCTGAGTGGATTACGCCTGCGTCCCCGCCTACGCGTCGCCGCCGGAGTTACCTGAGTTGCCGGCGAGTACGTTGTGCAGTTCGTACCTCTCGATTGCCTGGCGTTGCGCGTCCGGGCTGATCTCGCCTCGGCGGGCGAGTTCCTGGAGAACCTTGACGACCACGGAGGGGCCGTCGATCTTGAAGTGCCTGCGCGCCGCCGGACGGGTGTCGGAGAAGCCGAAGCCATCGGCACCGAGCACGGAGTAGTCACCGGGAATCCAGCTACGAATCTGGTCCGGGACCAGGTGATCGAAGTCGGAGGTAGCCACGAACGGTCCCTGCGCATCACGCAGTTTCGCCGTCAGGTACGCTTCGCGCTGCGGGCCATCCGGGTTCTCGAATGCCGCCGCGTCGGCCGCGAGGCCATCGCGGCGTAGCTCGTTCCAGCTCGTCACCGACCATACGTCTGCCTGCACGCCCCAGTCGTTGCGTAGCAGTTCGGCCGCCTCCAGTGCCCACGGCACTCCGACACCGGACGAGAGAAGTTGGGCGCGCGGTCCCTCGCCCTGCGCCGAGTGGACCTTATGGATCCCCTTGAGGATGCCCTCGACATCGACGTTCTCCGGCTCGACTGGCTGGATCATCGGCTCGTTGTAGACGGTGAGGTAGTACACGACGTTCGGGTCGCGCGGATCGTTCTCGCCGTACATGCGCTGAATACCATCGCGGACGATGTGTCGGATCTCGTACGAATACGCCGGATCGTACTGTACGACGGCGCTGTTCGTTCCTGCGATCAGCGGCGAGTGTCCGTCGGCGTGCTGCAGGCCCTCGCCCGTCAGCGTCGTACGGCCGGCGGTAGCGCCGATCAGGAAGCCGCGCGCCATTTGATCGCCGGCGGCCCAGAACTGGTCCGCCGTGCGCTGGAATCCGAACATCGAGTAGAAGATGTAGAACGGGATGAGCGGTTCGCCATGCGTGGCGTAGGAGGTCGCCACGGCCTGGAAGACGGCGGCGGAACCGGCCTCGTTGATGCCGGTGTGCATGATCTGCCCGGATTCGGACTCCTTGTAGCTCAGCATGAGCTCGCGGTCGACCGGCATGTAGTTCTGGCCCAGCGTGTTGAAGATCTTGGCGCTGGGGAAGATCGAATCGAGCCCGAACGTGCGCGCCTCGTCCGGAATGATCGGCACGATACGGTTGCCGATCTCCTTGTCCTTGATCAGATCCTTGAACAGCCGCACCAGCCCCATGGTTGTCGCGACTTCCTGCTGGCCCGATCCCTTCGCGAGGATCTCGTAGCGCTTCTCGTCCGGCAGGCTGATCTGGGTGTAGCGACTCCGGCGCTCGGGCACGAACCCGCCGAGCTCGCGCCGTCGATCGAGCATGTACTCGATCTCCGGCGTCCCCGGGCCCGGGTTGAAGTAGGGGGCGTTGTAGGGATCATCGCCGATCTGCTCATCCGTCAGCGGAATGTGCAGCGAATCGCGCAGTAGCTTCAGATCGTCGGTCTTCAGCTTCTTCATCTGGTGGGTCGCGTTACGGCCCGCGAAGCTGGGGCCGAGCGAATATCCCTTGATGGTCTTCGCGAGGATGACCGTCGGCTGTCCCGTGTGCTCGCTCGCGGCCTTGTAGGCGGCGTAGATCTTCCGATAGTCGTGGCCACCGCGCTTCAGCGCCCAGATCTCGTCATCGGTCATATTCGCGACGAGCTGCTTGGTGCGCGGGTCCCGTCCGAAGAAGTGCTCTCGGATGAAGGCGCCGTTCTCGGCTCGGTAGGTCTGGTAGTCGCCGTCCGGCGTGACGTTCATGAGGTTCACGAGCGCGCGGTCCTTGTCGGCGTTGAGCAGGACATCCCACTCCCGGCCCCACACGACCTTGATGACGTTCCAGCCCGCGCCGCGGAACTGAGCCTCGAGTTCCTGGATGATCTTTCCGTTGCCGCGGACCGGGCCGTCGAGGCGCTGCAGGTTGCAGTTCACGACGAAGGTCAGGTTATCGAGGCCCTGCTGCGCGGCGTGCTGGAGCGCGCCGCGCGATTCGGGTTCGTCCATCTCGCCGTCGCCGAGGAAGGCCCAGACCCGGCTCTGCGAGGTGTCCTTGATGCCGCGGTTGTGCAGGTACTTGTTCGTCCAGGCCTGGTAGATGGCCGAGGCCGGGCCGAGGCCCATCGACACGGTGGGGAACTCCCAGAAGTCCGGCATCAGGCGCGGGTGCGGGTAGCTCGGCAGGCCGCCGCCGGGGTGAGACAGCTCCTGGCGGAAGCCGTCGAGCTGATGCTCGCTGAGACGGCCTTCGAGCAGACCTCGGGCGTACTGGCCGGGCGCCGAATGGCCCTGGAAGTACACCTGGTCGCCGCCGCCCGCGTGGTCCTTGCCGCGGAAGAAGTGGTTGAGTCCCACCTCGTAGAGCGTCGCAACCGACGCGTAGGACGAGATGTGACCGCCCACGCCCACCCCTGGACGCTGGGCGCGGGTCACCATGACGGCGGCATTCCAGCGGATCCAGCCGCGGTAGCGGCGCTCCACCGCCTCGTCGCCGGGGAAGTAAGGCTCGTCGTGGACGCCGATCGTGTTGACGTACGGCGTGTTCACCGAGGTCGGAATGGCGACGTTGCGCTCACGCGCCCGGCGGAGCAGGCTCAGCAGGATGTAGCGGGCGCGAGGACCGCCCTTGTCAGCGATCAGCCCGTCGAGCGACTCGAGCCACTCGCCGGTCTCGGAAGGGTCGAAATCAGGTACCTGGCTCAGCAGTCCATTGATGAGCGGTCCAGTCTCCTCGTACGAAACCACGTGTCAACCTCGATGTTTCTCTCGGTCCGCGCGGGCGCGGACAACGTGCGGTAGTGCGGCCAGGGCCAGCGGTACTCAAAACGGCGTCTCGCGCACGACGCGTAACAGCGTCTTCGTCGACTGATCCTCGGGCGACAGGCCGATGGCCACCCTCGGGTGGCGTACGGTGAGCGAGACGGCTCATGGACCATTGTCACGCGATCTTGCCCCAAAAGTCACATGCGGGGGCGCCGTGGCGACGTGAAATGGGCGACATTGGCCTCGGCGCGCCGCGCGCATCGCGGCGGTCCAACAAGCGGATACTTGTCACACAGCCGTTCGAAAGCGATAACATGCCAGTGGCGCAGTGCGTATTAGCGTTGTAGGAGACATTGGTCACAACCGGGCTTAGCCCGATTCACATCGGAAGGAACGACGCAGTCGTGGCACCGAGTACCGACTCGATAGACATTGCACCCCTGGGACTTGAGCCCGGTCAGATTGTTCAGGAGTTCGGCTGGGACGAGGACGTCGATGACGACCTTCGCCTCGCCATCGAAGCGCTCATCGGATCCGAACTCGTCGACGAGGATTACGGAGCCGTCACCGATGCCGTCATCGCCTGGTTCCGCGATGAGGACGAGGATCTCACCGACCTGCTGGTCGACGTCCAGACCGTGCTGAAGAGCGGCGGGCTGGTGTGGTTGCTGACCCCCAAGACGGGCCGCGCCGGGCACGTAGCGCAGGGCGACATCGTGGAGGCGGCCACGACGGCCGGGCTACATGCCACCAAGACGCTCGCCATCGCCCCCGAATGGAGCGCGGCGAAGCTCGTTTCCCGCGGCGCCACTCACTAGCCGAGGCTACGTCTCGCACGCCGCCGGGGGCACAGCTCCGCTTTTGGCGGCCGCGCGTAGACCTCCTGGGAAGTCGGCATCTTCCGCGTAGACCGCGAAAGACCCCGGGGCAAGTCGGCATCTTCCGGCGCGGGCGTCGTTGCCCATTGACGACTCCGGCGACCTAGCGGCGTCGTAGCAGCGTCAGTACCTCGGCGTGCTCGGTGTGCGGGAACATATCGAACAGCTCGGCGGATTCGACGCGGAAGCCCGGCATGGCCGCCAGGTCATGTGCCAGCGAAGTCGGATTGCAACTGGAGTACAGCACGGCCGGTATGGACGAGGCCTCGAGCGTCCGGCTCAGGTCGCCGCCGAGCCCGCGGCGCGGAGGATTCACCACGGCGAGATCCGGCCAGCGGCCGGCGCCGCCGTTCTCGATCGCGAACGCGGTGGCATCACCGCTCAGGAAGGTCAATCCCGTGCCCGCGACGTCTCCCAGTTCGGCGGCCGAGAGCCTCGCGCACTCGATCGCCTCTGGACTGAGTTCGACTCCGGTCACGTCCCGGTCCTCGCCAGCCAGGTGGAGGGCGAAGCCGCCCACTCCGCAGTACAGGTCCCACACAGAGCGAGGTGCGATCTCGGCAACGATGCCCCTCGCCCGCTCGTACAGGTCCTCGCACACGCCGGTATTGGTCTGGAAGAAGCTCCTGGGCTGAAGATAGAGGGTTGCGCCGCGCAGTCGCATGGGTAGTTTCGACTCCGAGGTGAGCACGACTTCGCGCTCACCCTCCAATGCCGCGCGGTGATCCGGCAGCACGTTGAGCGTGGCTACGCGCACGTTGGGCAGTTCCGTGAGAAGCGTTGGCAGGTGCTTGACGATCCGCGTGTGTGCCTCGGTCGAGCGCATCACGAACCGGACCATGAGCTCATCGTCGGGGGAGACCGTCACCAGGATGTGCTTCAACTCGCCTCGCCGCTCGGCGACATCGTACGGCGCCAGCCGCGCCAGCGACACGAATCTGGACAGTGTACGCAGGGCGACGTGTATCGCCTCGGGGTAGAGCGGGCAGCGCGTGAGGTCGGTCCCATGCCAGGATTCGTCCAGAATACCCAAGGTCGGCGAGTCCATCGTGCCGCCCGCCACCATCTTCGCCTTGTTGCGGAACCGCGCATCTGGACCTGTCGTGACAGCGACGGAGGCCTCGTCCACTCCGAGCGCAGCGGCAACGCGGCGCCGCTTGCGCGCGATCTGGTCGGGATACGCGACATCGATCAGGGTGCACGAGGCACATTCGCCCCGGCGGTGATAGTCGCATTCCACACCGCTCAGTGTACGAATCTCCCCGTAGAATAGTGCGGGTGGCTCTCACTATCGGCGTCTTGGCACTGCAGGGCGACTTCCGCGAACACCTGGCGACTCTCGACGCGTGCGGGGTGAGGACAAGGGCCGTCAAATCCGCCGCCCAGCTGTCACAGTGTGACGCGCTCGTGCTGCCGGGCGGCGAATCGACCACGATCGACAAACTCGCCCGAGCATTCGACCTTCGTGATCCCATCGTCAGCGCGATCGCGGGCGGCATGCCCGTCTACGGGTCGTGCGCCGGCATGATCCTGCTCGCGGACGAGGTTGCCGACGGCACGGCCGACCAGCAGACCTTCGGCGGGATCGACATGACCGTGCGGCGCAACGCGTTCGGCCGCCAGGTCGATTCGTTCGAGGAGGACCTGACCATCGCGGGCGTTGCCGGACCACCGCTGCGGGCGGTGTTCATCCGCGCTCCAGCCGTTGAGCGGGTGGGATCCGGCGTGGAGGTGCTCGCCACGACGAGCGCGGAACAATCGCCCGATAGAATCGTGGCGGTGCGTAGCGGTAATCTCCTGGCGACGTCCTTTCACCCGGAGGTCACTGGGGACCACCGCATCCACGAACTTTTCATCCGTATCGCCACCAAGGAGCAATAAGCGCATGTCCGGTCACTCCAAATGGGCAACGACCAAGCACAAGAAGGCGGCAATCGACGCCAAGCGCGGCAAACTCTTCGCCAAGCTGATCAAGAACATTGAAGTCGCGGCGCGCACCGGTGGCGGGGACCCGGCGGGAAATCCGACGCTGTTCGATGCCATTCAGAAGGCCAAGAAGAGCTCGGTCCCGAACGACAACATCGATCGTGCGGTCAAGCGCGGCTCCGGCGAGGGTGCCGACGCCGTGGACTACCAGACGATCATGTACGAGGGCTACGGCAACAACGGCATCGCCGTCCTCGTTGAGTGCCTCACCGACAACAAGAACCGCGCCGCCGCGGAGGTCCGAACCGCGTTCTCCCGCAACGGCGGCTCCCTCGCCGATCCGGGCTCCGTTTCCTACCTTTTCGGGCGCAAGGGCAGCGTCGTGGTCCCGAAGACGGGCGGCGTCACGGAGGACGACGTGATGCTCGCGGCGCTCGACGCCGGCGCGGAGGAGGTCACGGACGAGGGTGACGTCATCGAGGTCCTCTGCGAGGCGAGCGACCTGATCGCCGTGCGCACGGCGATCCAGGAAGCCGGTATCGAATACGACTCGGCGGACTCGATCTGGCATCCATCCATGGAGGTGGAGGTCGACGTCGAGGGTGCGCGCAAGATCCTTCGCCTCATCGACGCACTGGAGGACAGCGATGACGTGCAGAACGTCTTCGCGAACTTCGACGCCTCCGATGAGGTCCTCGCGGAGCTCGACGCGGAATAGGGGACTGCGGCCGCCACTCGTATCTCGATGGCGGCCCACCCTCCTACTTCCGGCGCGGACTATGCGAGTACTAGGGGTGGATCCCGGCCTCACACGCTGCGGGATCGCCGTGGTCGAGGACAGGCCGGGCCGCCGAGCCGAACTGATTGCGGCGGGCGTGGTGCGCACCCATCCGGATCAGGCGCTCGACGAGCGCCTGGCGGCTATCGCCGATGGCTTGGACGAGTGGTTCGACGCGCACATACCCGACGTGCTCGCCGTCGAGCGGGTGTTCGCACAGCACAACGTCTCGACAGTCATCCCGACCGCCCAGGTGGCAGGGCTCGCCATGGTCGCGGCCCGGCGCCGGAAGGTGCCCGTCGCGCAGCACACGCCATCGGAGGTGAAGGCCGCGGTGACCGGTTCCGGACGAGCCGGCAAGGAGCAGGTACAGTTCATGGTCGCCCGCATCCTGGGGCTTGCGGAGGCGCCGAAGCCGGCCGACGCGGCCGATGCCGCCGCGCTGGCGGTGTGTCACCTCTGGCGTCCCGCCGGACTACTGGAGGGCGCCGATCGACTGCCGCACACCGCGGCGCAGCGGGCGTGGGCGGCGGCTGAGCAGGCGGCGCGGCGGAAACGGTAGGCCGATCGGCCTTTGCTATTCTGGCTCCAATCGCACAAGTGTTCGTACGGGTCGAGGGGAAGTTCCAGTGTTTGCATCGTTGACGGGCCGGGTGGCGGCGCTTCGCCTCGACAGCGCGGTCATCGACGTGGGCGGCGTCGGCTACCTCGTCTATGCGACCCCCGCGACCATCTCGGCCTGGCGAGTCGGGGAGACCGCCACCGCCGCCACCAGTGTGGTGGTGCGCGAGGATTCGATCACGATCTACGGCTTCGCCGACGACGACGAGCGCGAGGTGTTCGAGGGCGTGCAGACGGTATCGGGGGTCGGCCCGCGCCTGGCACTCGCAATGCTCGCCGTCCACACTCCCGATGGCATCCGCGAAGCGATCGAGACGGAGAACCTGGCGGCCCTGCAACGGGTGCCTGGGATCGGCCGGAAGGGCGCCCAGCGCCTCGTGCTGGAACTTGCCGGCAAACTTGGGGCTACGGGGTCGGCGGGTTCGACCACCGCGCGGCAGGCCGGGGCGGCGCTACCCACCGCCGTCTCCGACGCCGTTGAGGACGCGCTCGTGGGGCTCGGCTGGAATGCAAAGCAGGCGACCACCGCAGTTGCGGCCGTTGTCAGTGAGGGTGACCAGCGCGACGTGTCAACCATCCTGCGCGACGCACTGCAATACTTGGGCGGATCGCGTGGCTGACCGCGAGGGCGAGGAACAGGCCGCGGACGATCTGGTCGGCTTCGACCGCGTCGTATCGTCCTCGGCCGACGAACTGGAACGCGCCGCAGAGGCCGCCTTGCGGCCCCGCCGGCTCCACGAGTTCGTCGGACAGCCGGTGGTGCGGGACCAACTCTCGCTCGTGCTGCGTGCCGCGATGAGCAGGGGGAGCGCGCCCGACCACGTGCTGCTCTCGGGCCCGCCCGGCCTCGGCAAGACGACGCTGGCGATGATCATCGCGGCAGAACTGGGCACGTCGCTACGCGTCACGTCGGGGCCCGCCATCCAGCACGCCGGCGACCTCGCGGCAGTCCTGTCCTCCCTGACGGAGGGGGAGGTCCTCTTCATCGACGAGATCCACCGGCTGGCCCGACCCGCGGAGGAACTGCTCTACGTCGCCATGGAGGACTTTCGCGTCGACATCATCGTCGGCAAGGGCGCGGGGGCGAGTGCCATACCACTCAGCCTGCCGCGCTTCACCGCGGTGGGCGCTACCACGCGGGCCGGGCTACTGCCCGCGCCGCTGCGCGACCGCTTCGGTTTCACCGGTCACCTGGAGTTCTACGACGACGCCGACCTTGAGAAAGTGCTGGTGCGTTCGGCGAAGCTGTTGGGCATCGAACTCGAGGGCGCCGCCGCGGGCGAGATCGCGTCGCGCTCCCGTGGGACCCCGCGCATCGCCAACCGGCTATTGCGTCGCGTGCGAGACTGGGCCGAGGTGCTGGGCACGGGCCACCTCGATCTCGCAGCGGCCCGTAGCGCCCTGGGGGTCTACGAGGTGGACGAGCGGGGCCTCGACCGACTGGATCGGGCAGTGCTCACCGCGCTCTGCACTCGTTTCGGGGGAGGTCCCGTGGGCCTGAGCACCCTCGCCGTTTCCGTGGGGGAGGAACCCGAGACCGTGGAGACAGTGGCCGAGCCCTTCCTCGTCCGGGAAGGACTCATGGCTCGCTCACCGCGAGGCCGCGTGGCGACGTCGCAAACGTGGGCGCACCTCGGGCTGACGCCGCCCGCCGCGGGCGGTACGCTTTTCGACGTCGACAGTTAGCGAGACGCCGGTTTCGCTGGACGCTCGATAGCGTCTAGACTGCTCAATTGTTCTGTGCAACTACCTGGGAGCCGTTCACACCTATGTTCAAGGATCCGATATTCGTCGTCCTGGTCATCGTCTTCATTGGCATGATCTGGATGACCACTCGTCAGCGCAAGACGCAACGCGAGGCACAGAGCTTTATTGAAACGCTGACGCCCGGTACTCGCGTCATGACCATGGCCGGTTACGTCGGGTACGTCGTCGAGACGGACGAGCAGTACGTGACGCTCGAGTCCGTCCCGGGCAGCGGCGCCCACACCCTCTGGATGAAGGCTGCGATACGCAAGCCCATCGTCCCGGTCGGCGGCGAGGAGGCGGCCGGACTCGACAGCGATGTGGAGATCCCGGACGACGTCGCCAAGCTGATCGGCGAGGACTCGTCGGACATCGACAAACTCACGCGACCGGACACCGAGCCGGACGACAACGGCGAAAAGAAGTAATCGAGCACTAGCTCGGATGCGGCAGGACGTTGGAGTTCAGTGGTACTGAGTCCTGCTAACAGACAATTCATAGAGAAGAGAAACTCCGTTGGCAACCACCAACCACGCCAAGCACTACCCAGTGCGGAAACTGGTGACCCTACTCGTACTGGCAGTGGCAATCGGCGCCACGCTGATCACGGGGCACCTCGTCAAGGACCAGAACCTCAGTCCCGGCCTGGCTATTGACCTCGCGGGCGGACGGCAGTTCATCCTGACGCCGAAGTCCACCACGGGGCAGGCAGTCACGGAGTCTGATCTCGATCAGGCGATCGCGATCATCCGTCAGCGTATCGACGCGTCGGGCGTCGCCGAGGCCGAAATCACCAAGCAGGGTGGCACGAACATCGTCGTCGCACTCCCCGGAGATCCGGGCGAGGACACGAAGGAACTCGTGACCAAGTCGGCGCTCATGCGATTCCGTCCCGTGCTACTCATCGGCGACCCGAGCCCCGTTGACCCGAGCACCGCCCAGGAAGAGGCGGGGACCGATGGCGCCACTGGCGATGCAACCGTCGGCGGTGATGCCGCGACCGATGGTGGAGCAGCGACCGATGGAGGAGCCGCTACCGAAGGCGATGGCGCAACTACTGAAGACGATGGTGCCGGGACGAGTGACGAAGGTGCCACCGCCCCGGATGAGGGCACCGCGGACGGCGCACTCTCGAAGGATTCCTCGGCAACGTTCCAGCCCGCCGCCTACCCGCTCGCGGCTGGCGACGATGCCGCGACCCAGGGGGAGGCCGATGGGACCGCTACGGACGATGGCGTGGTGACCACCGATGCCCCCGCCACGGACGACGCCCCCGCGACGGACGATGCCCCCGCCGCGGAGGATGCCCCCGCCGCGGACGATGGCGTTGTGCCCACGGATGGCACCACGACGGACGACGGCACGTCTGGCGACGCCGCGACCGATGACGGTGCGAGCACGGTGCCCGCTGACGACGACCCCATCTGGCAGACCTTCGCCGCACTCGACTGCACGCAGGCGTCGTCGCGGCAGGGGACCAACGAGGACGACGCGACGGCCGTGTTCGCGACGTGTGACCCCGACGGCACCGCCAAGTACCTTCTCGGCCCAGTGGAGATCGAGGGAACGGACATCGCCAACGCGTCGTCCAGCCTCGAGGTGACCCAGAGCGGCCAGACGCTGAACACGTGGCAGGTGAACATGGAGTTCACCAAGGCGGGCGGCGAGAAGTTCGCTGCGGTCACCAAGCGGATCTCGGCACTGGATGCTCCTCGCAATCAGTTCGCGATGGTGCTCGACGGCCTCGTGATCTCGGCTCCATCGGTGGGTCCGGAGTTCTCCGGTGCGGGCATCACGGGCGGCGCGGCCACGATTACGGGTTCCTCGACGGACCCGTTCACGCGCGAATCCGCGACCACTCTTGCGAATCAGCTCAAGTTCGGTGCGCTGCCGCTGACGTTCGACATCCAGTCGGACGAGCAGATCTCCGCGACGCTCGGTTCGGAGCAGCTCGAGAAGGGTCTCATCGCCGGTCTGATCGGTATGATCTTGGTCCTCGTCTACGCGTTGTTCCAATACCGCGTGCTCGGTCTGGTGGTCGTAGCCTCCCTCGGTGTGGCTGGCATCCTCGCCTACCTGTTCGTCACGCTCCTGTCCTGGCCAGCCGTGCTCGGCCTGCGACTATCACTGCCGGCGATCGCCGGCCTCATCGTCGCCATAGGTATCACTGCTGACTCGTTCGTGGTGTACTTCGAGCGCATCAAGGACGAATTGCGTGATGGCCGTCCGCTGGGCGCTGCGCTCGACACCGGGTGGTCGCGTGCGAAGCGCACCATCCTGGCGTCCGACGCAGTCAACCTGGCCGCCGCCATCGTGCTCTACCAGCTCGCGGTCGGCGGGGTTAAGGGCTTCGCGTTCATGCTCGGTCTGACCACCGTCATCGACGTGATCCTCATCTTCTGGTTCACGCACCCCCTGATGGTGATCATGTCCAAGTGGAAGTTCTTCGCCGAAGGCCACCCCTGGTCGGGCCTCGACCCGCGGAAGTTCGGTGCCGGCGCCATCCAGTATCGGGGCCGAGGTAAGTTCGCCAGGACTGGATCTGCCACCGAGGAAGACGAAGCGGCGGAAGCCTCGTCGTCCACCACCCCCGGCGCGCGCGGCACCATTTCGGGCACGGGCGCAACCATGACGATCGCCGAGCGGCGCGCCCTGGCCGCCAAGAAGAAGTCCGCCGCTGGCGGGAACAGTAGTGACGACTCCGACGCCGACGGCGAGAGCGAGTCCGAGGACGGAGCGCAACTATGAGCAAGCTGCGGAACTTTTCCACCTGGTCCAACGACCTGTATACGGGCGCCCGTTCGTACGACATCATTGGCAAGCGCCGCCGCTACTACGTGGCATCGATCGCTGCCGTGCTGCTGTGCGTGCTGGTCGTCATCCTGCGAGGCGGGTTCAACCTCGGTATCGACTTCAAGGGTGGCGTCGAATTTACCGTGTCCGGCGCGTCCAGCACGTCGCAGGAAATCGGGATTGATGCGGTCCAGAGCATTATTCCCGAGGAAGTTCCCCGCGTCGCCAACGTCGGGTCATCCGCGGTGCGCATCCAGACGAGTTCCATCGACGAGGACACCCAGGACAAGGTTCAGCAGGCGCTGGCCGATGCCTACGGCGTCAACCTCTCGGAGGTATCCAAGTCCTCGATCGGCCCGAGCTGGGGAAGCGACGTCTCCGGCAAGGCACTGCAGGGAATGATCGGCTTTATCATCCTGGTGTCGCTGGTCATGGTTATCTACTTCCGGAGCTGGCAGCTCGCCACCTCGGCGGTGATCTCCTTGCTGCACGACCTCGCAATTACGGCGGGCGTCTACGCGGCTGTCGGTTGGGAGATCACCCCGGCCACCGTGATCGGCTTCCTGACGATTGCCGCCTACTCGGTTTACGACAAGGTCGTGGTGTTCGACAAGATCCGCGAGAACACCTCGGAGATCCTGGAGCAATCGCGAACCACCTACGCCGAACAGTCGAACCTTGCGGTCAATCAGACCCTCGTGCGGTCGATCAACACGTCGATCCTCGGCCTGCTGCCCGTGAGTTCGATCCTGTTCATCGGTGCGTTCATCCTCGGTGCGGGCACGCTGCGCGACCTCGCGCTGGCTCTGTTCGTCGGTATGGCGGTCGGGGCGTACTCCTCGATCTTCCTAGCACCTCCGCTCGACGCCACGCTGCGTGGCCTGTCCGCGAAGTACAAGGCGCACGAACGGTCAGTGTTCGCATTGCGCGAGCGTGTTGCCACCTCGGATGCGGTCACCGTTGATGACCTGCTGCTGGCCGGCGGCGCTGACGTGCACCTCGTGCCGGGGCGCCACCTCGGTACCGGCTCCCAGCCGCGTAAGCGCCGTAAGAAGTAATTCCTGATGACACCTGACGCGGTGGATCGGATCAGGGCCCTGGTTCGGGATGTCCCGAATTTTCCCGAGCCAGGGGTCATGTTCCGGGATCTCACGGGAGTATTCGCCAGCGCCCAAGGCTTGCGGGACACCGCGGATGCGATCATCGCGACCGCTCCCGAGGGGATCGAACTCATCGCCGGCCTGGACGCGCGGGGCTTCATCGTGGGCGCGACCGTCGCCGCGCGACTGGGCATCGGTTTCGTACCCGTGCGCAAGGCGGGCAAGCTTCCGCCGCCTACGACCGCCATCTCGTTCGACCTGGAGTACGGCAGGGCCACCTTCGAGCTACGCGATACGACGGTGAATGCCGGTCAGCGGGTGCTGGTGGTGGACGACCTGCTGGCAACGGGCGGTAGCGCCCGGGCAGCGGGCGCGTTGCTGCGCAGGTCCGGCGCTCACCTGCTGGGATACAGCTTCCTCGTAGAGTTGATCGGGCTGGCTGGGCGCGAGTCGCTCGAGGCGGATCCGGAGGCTGGCGGGGTTCCGGTGCACAGCGTCCTCACCCTCCCAGCGTAAACTTGCCTCCACACCCCTGAGCGGGTGTACGGCCGTCGATGGTGTGTGGGGAGGGATCATGAGCCAGGACGATAAGCTGCCTCGCGAGGATGAGGTGAGTGACGCCGAGTCTGGAAGCCAGACGAGCGGAATTCGCCAGCGGCTCGTGCGATTCGGTGCGCGTACGGGATCTGCTCCGGAGATTGAACCACTCTTGCGGGCGCTGCACGAGCAGCACCCCAAGGAAGACACCACGCTCGTGGAGCGGGCCTACGTCACAGCGGAAAAGGCCCACCGCGGGCAGGTCCGCCGCAGCGGCGATCCGTACATCACCCACCCCGTGGCCGTTGCCACCATCCTCGCTGAACTCGGGATGACGGCCACCACACTGGCGGCGGCCCTGCTGCACGATACGGTCGAGGACACCGACTACACGCTCAAGAAGCTGCGAGCGGAGTATGGCGAAGAGATCGCCATGATGGTCGATGGCGTAACAAAACTCGACAAGGTCACTTATGGTGCGGCGGCGCAAGCGGAGACGGTCCGCAAGATGGTCGTCGCGATGGCGCGCGACATTCGCGTCCTGGTCATCAAACTCGCCGACCGGTTGCATAACGCACGCACGTGGAAGTTCGTGCCCGCCGCCTCCGCGGAGGCGAAGGCGCAGGAGACCCTGCAGATCTACGCACCACTTGCCCACCGCCTCGGCATGAATACCGTGAAGTGGGAACTCGAGGATCTCTCGTTCGCCACCCTGTATCCGAAGATCTATGCCGAGATCGTGCACCTGATCGCCGAGCGCGCGCCGGCGCGCGAGGAGTATCTGACGGTGATTCGTCAGCAGATCCTCGATGCATTGAAGGGCGCCAAGATCCGGGCCACGGTGACTGGCCGGCCGAAGCACTATTACTCGGTCTATCAGAAGATGATCGTGCGCGGTCACGAGTTCAGCGAGATCTACGATCTGGTGGGCACCCGGGTGCTAGTCGACAGCGTGCGTGACTGCTTCGCAGTCTTGGGCATCCTGCACGAGCGGTGGAAGCCGGTCCCCGGCAGGTTCAAGGACTACATCGCCATGCCCAAGTTCAACATGTATCAGTCGCTGCATACGACCGTGATCGGGCCCGGCGGCAAACCCGTGGAGATCCAGATCCGCACTCACGAGATGCACCGCCGAGCCGAGTACGGCGTGGCGGCGCACTGGAAGTACAAGGCGAGCGGCCGCGGCGAGAACGCCGGTGGCGGTGGCGGCGACATGACGTGGCTGCGACAACTCGTCGATTGGCAGAAGGAAACCGCCGACCCAACCGAGTTCCTGGAGTCGCTCCGGTTCGAGATCTCGGGGTCCGAGGTGTACGTGTTCACTCCTCGCGGCGAGGTGATGGCGCTACCGCAGGGTGCTACGCCGGTCGACTTCGCGTACGCGGTGCACACGGAGGTGGGGCATCGGACGATGGGTGCGCGGGTCAACGGCAAGCTCGTGCCGCTCGACTCGACGCTGGAGAACGGCGATACCGTCGACATCCTGACATCCAAGGCGCAGAATGCCGGGCCGAGCCGCGACTGGCTGGCATTCGTCAACAGCCCGCGCGCGCGCAACAAGATCCGCCAGTGGTTCTCTAAGGAACGCCGAGAAGAGGCGATCGAACAGGGCAAGGACGCGATCGCCAAGGCCATGCGGAAGCAGAACCTGCCGATGCAGCGCCTGCTGACGCAGGAATCTCTCATCGCCCTCGCGGACGAACTGCGCTACGGGGATGTCTCCTCGCTCTACGCGGCAGTGGGCGATGGCCTGATCTCCGCCGCCAACGTCGTGCACCGGCTCGTTCAATCCATCGGCGGTGAGACGAGCGCGGAGGAGGACGTCGCGGAGGTCACTCGCCCTGGAAACAAGGCGCGCCGAGGGCGCACGGGTGACCCCGGCGTCATAGTCAAGGGCGTTGACGACGTATGGGTGAAACTGGCGCGATGTTGCACGCCAGTTCCCGGCGACGAAATCGTCGGCTTCATTACGCGGGGGCAGGGGGTGTCCGTTCACCGAAGCGACTGCGCCAACGTGGCTGGCCTGCGCAATCAGCCAGAGCGCATGGTCGAGGTGTCCTGGTCGGACGCTGGCGGTTCGGTGTTCCTCGTGCAGATCCAGGTTGAGGCTCTCGATCGGCCGCGCTTGCTCTCGGACGTCACGAGGGTGCTGTCCGATCACCACGTGGACATCCTGTCCGCCACTGTCACCACAACGTCCGATCGGGTGGCGATCTCCCGGTTCGTGTTCGAGATGGCCGAGCCGGGCCACCTTAAGACTGTGCTCGCCGCGGTACGCAAGATCGAGGGCGTCTTCGACGTCTATCGCATCACCGGATCGCGGGCGGCCGACCACGCCCCGCACATGCTGGCGCAGCCCTGACCGGGACCATTTATCAGCCGTTCCAATACCTGAATGCCTCCAGGGTCGCGATCCCCTGGAGCCGCCCCCGCCATCGCTGCATGGACTCCAGGCGCTGAGCGACTGCATTGAGGTCCACCCCGTCGTTCTGGAATGCCGACAGCGCGGCGAAGATGGCGCTACCGCGAACCACGCACAGCAGGTCGAGCACGGTCCGCTCCGGCGAGGTCACGAGGAGAGGCTTGCCGAGTGACGATTTGACCTGCTGCAGGTCTCCCGCGCGAAAGCGCGTCTGACGCAGCGAACAGTCCATGGTAGAGCGGACGATTGGCCGCGTTCTGGCCGCCGGGTACAGGCAGGTGACCGGTCCTCGATGAATTTCGCGCCAGTGCTTGATGCTTGCATCTTTGGGAATGAGCCCCGCGAGCTTCGATCCGATGTCCGCATACCTGATCCACGCGGCACTCGTATCTCCGATGACGGCTCCCGGCGGGCAATGCTCCGAGAGGGCGTGCGCGCGCAGTCCCGGCGTCGCGGCGGAATCGGCAACGCGAGCGACCACGTTGGTCAAGGGCACGAGATGGCGACGCCGGATCAGGTCGTCCCAGGCGTGGCGGTCCAGGAGCCGAGAGCGATGAACGAGCGCCGCTCGCGGATCGACGTCGCGCTCGTGGTGAACGCGCCGGAGGTGCCGAGACCGCGGAGAGCTCTGATCGAGAGGCACGGGGAGAGGCCCGGAGTGCGGCGCGGAGAGAGGCTCTAGGAGAGGTGCGGAGTGAGGTCCGGAGTGCGGCGCGGGGGAAGTGGTGTTCCGGAGATTGGCTGAGGCAGCTGGCATTGCTCTAGCGTGTCCGAAGACATCACAGCCCGCGAGCGAACGCTCGCGGGCTGTGGATAACTCGATTGGGGCCTGTCCCCTCGAAGTCGTCGCTCCGGGGATCACGTTCGGATCCGCTCGCACGAGATGCTCCCGGCGATCAGTTCGTGCGACCTACTCGCCGTGCGGTCGGTCGCGTGGCGCGCAGGGGAGGATACTTAGCGCCCGGTCTCTACGAGTCGCCGGCGGCCTTCTCGATCTGGGACAGCCACGATCGGCGTGCGGCCAGGCCATCCTCGATCTCCCGTATCGCCTTGGCATCGCCCGCGCTGGTCGCGGCGGCCAGGTCGGCCTCAAGCCGCTCAATCGCCTCGGTGAGCTGCGCCGACATTCCCGTCGCGCGCGCCTTGACCTCGGGATTCGAGCGCTTCCACTGATCGTCCTCGAAATCGCGAACGGCGGTTTCCACGGCACGCAGCCGGGCCTCGACGCTGTGCATCGATTCGCGCGGAACCTTGCCGGCTGCTTCCCAGCGGTCCTGGACGTCGCGCAGGCGCGTCTTGGCGAACTGGATGTCCGTGATCGGGAGAAGAGCCTCCGCCTCGACGAGTAGAGCCTCCTTGACCTTCAGGTTCTCGGCGAACTCGGCATCAAGCTGCGAGGAGGCCGCGTTGCGAGCCGTGAAGAACTTGTCCTGGGCGGCGCGGAATCGGCTCCACAGGGCATCGTCGTCGCGGCGCCCGGCGTGGCCCGCCTGCTTCCATTGAGCCATCAGATCGCGGTAAGCGGCGGCGGTGTCGCCCCAGGCGATCGAGGTCGAGAGTTTCTCGGCTTCTGCGATGAGCTTCTCCTTGGCAGCCTTGGCCTTGGTGTGCTGCTCCTCGAGCGATGCGAAGAAGTGGCGGCGCTCACGGTCGAACGCCGTGCGGGCGTGCGAGAAACGCTTCCATAGCGCGTCCTCCGTCGGCCTATCGATGCGTGGCCCGGTCTTCTGAGCGTGCTTCCACCGGTCGAGCAGACCGTGCATCTTCTCCGAGGCGGTCTTCCACTGGACGCGCGAGGGGTCCGCTGCGGCGAGTGCCTCGGCGGCGTCCACGATCGCGGTGCGCTCGACAACGGCCTGTTCACGGGCGGCCTTGCGCTCCGCCTCGGCCACCTCGGCCTGCTGGGCCGCGGTCTTCTCGAGTTCGACGAGTTTGCTACGCAACGACGGAAGATCTCCCACGGCGTGTGGCTCTTGCAGTTCCTCCGTCAGGGACTTCAGGGTCGCCGTCGCGTCATTGGGAGTGACGGAACCGGCACTCAAGCGAGTTTCGAAGAGCGTCACCTTGGTCCGCAGGTCGAGGTAGCGCCTTACGTACAGGTCGAGAGCCTCGTCGGCGGCGGTAGCGCCGGGGACCTGGCCTACTACCCGAACGGTCTCGCCGTCGCGCACCGAGACGGTGCCGTCCTCCGCGACCGTGCCGAACTTCTTGGCCTCCGCGATCAGCTCGGCGTCATCGGCTGGCGGCGCGGTGGGCGCGGACGCGGCCGGGGCGACCGCCGATGGAGCGGGTCCGGGACGAGTGGCCCGAAGCGCGGTCGGCTTCGGCACCGGTCGCGGCTTGGGAGTAGGGGCTGGAGTCGATGTCGCAGGCTTGCTGTCGGTGTCTGGGGTCTGAGCCTCGGCCGCGACGGACGCGACGTTTGATTCCCCGGCAATGGGTGTGGCGGGCGCCGCTGTCTCGGCGGGCGCCGCTTCTTCGGCGGATGCGTCATCGGTAGGAGCAGAAGTCGCGGCGCTGCCCGTCTCTTCGGCGGGTGCAGCGGGCTCAGCTGCCTCGGCGACAGCGGCGGGCTCAGCTGCCTCGGCGGGTTCGGAGGCATCCCCAGTACCCGCGTCCGCGACCTCGGCCTGCGCAGCGGCATCGCTTGCCGCGGTCTGTGAGCCGTCGGCGGTTGCCTCGCCAGCGGCCGGAGCAGAATCCACTTCGGCTGCCTGAGTGCCCTGATCAACCGTTTCCTGCGCGGGGGCCTCGTCGGTTGCCTCGGCTGCGGGAACGTTCTGGACTTCGGTGTCTGGGCTCTCGCTCATGACGGTTCTGACTCCTCAAGATGAGCACCTCCAGATGGTCTGGAAGGTGCCGAAACGGTCTCGCATACCGCAGCAGCGAGACGGACACATGCATGGTGTACCGGTCCATTGTATGAATCTTTCCGCGAGTGTCACACACAAATGGTCACGGCCCGGTATCAAATCGCGTAAAGCCGGCCACCCCGACCGTCATGGGACTAGTGTCAGATGCCATGAGCGACGCCCGATACCCCACTCACCTATGTCTCCAAGCGCCCGTATTCGCAACGAATTCGATCATTGTGGAGACAGGAGGATCGGCCGTCATCGTCGATGCCGGGGCAGGCGTTGCCGCAGCCGTGCTGCAACAAATCGAAAAAACCGGCTGGACGCCGATCGCGATCCTCATCACCCACGGCCACGTCGACCACACCTGGGATGCGGCTCACCTGTCTGTGGCATTGGGAATCCCCGTGCTCGTTAGCGACGCCGACCGGTACCAGTTCGACGATCCGTTCGGACTCGATCCGGCGCATCCCGAACGTCGGGACGACCACGGCATGCTCGTGCGGGCGTTCGGCCAGCACGGCCTGCACCCCGGCGACTTCCAGGTGCCGGAGACCCTGCACACGCTGGGTTCGGACGAGGGCCGCGAAGCGCTCGTCCGCATCGCAGGACTATGGGAGGGCGGTTTCCGCGCCATACCCGCCCCCGGCCATACCCCCGGCGCCACGCTGTACGAGTTCAGCGGTGCTGCCATGAGCCCGCTGGTGTGCACCGGCGACGTCCTCTTCCGCTCGTCCATTGGCCGTACCGACCTGCCGGGCGGAGATCACATCGTCATGCAGGCGACTCTGACCCGCCTCGCTGCCGAGATTCCGGGAGACGCCCTCATCATCCCCGGCCATGGCCCCGCCACCACGATGGCACGCGAACTCGGCGTCAACCCCTACCTGCGTGGCATCAGCGGCGTCTAGCCTCCATCGCCTAGCGTGGCCGCCTGGACCGCGCGTCGCCCAACATCTGACAAGATAGGGAACCATGGCACGCCCCGCACCCCTATCTGGCTTCCCCGAGTGGCTTCCGGCCGAACGTATCGTCGAGAACCACGTGCTCGACACCGTTCGGGAGGTCTTCGAACTTCACGGCTTCGCCGGCATCGAGACACGAGCTGTCGAACCCGTCGAGCAGTTGCTGTCCAAGGGTGAGACGTCCAAGGAGATCTACCTCCTCTCGCGGCTCCAGGCCTCCGAGGACGCGCGCTCCGACAAGCAACTCGGCCTGCACTTCGACCTGACGGTTCCCTTCGCGCGCTACGTCGTCGAGAACGCGGGAAAGCTGACGTTCCCTTTCAAGCGCTACCAGATCCAGAAGGTGTGGCGCGGCGAGCGCCCGCAAGACGGCCGTTTCCGTGAGTTCGTCCAGGCGGATATCGACGTCGTCGGGCAGGGGAGCCTGCCGTACCACTTCGAGGTGGAACTGCCACTGATCATGGCCGAGGCGCTCGGGCGGCTGAGCGAGATCGGCCTGCCGCCGGTGAAAGTGCTCGTCAACAACCGCAAGGTCGCCGAGGGCTTCTACCGCGGCCTCGGCCTCGATGCCGTCGAGGAGACGCTGCGGGCCGTCGACAAGCTGGACAAGATCGGACCGAGCGCGGTGGCGACGGCGATCCAGCAGGACGCCGGGGCGACGGACGCGCAGGCCCGAGCGTGCCTCGACCTCGCTGCCATCTCGGGATCCGATGCGGCAGTCCTCGATGACGTCCTCGCGCTCGCGCAGCGGACCGGCGTCTCGCACCCGCTCCTGGACGAGGGCATCGCCGAACTCCGCAGCCTGCTCGTCGCCGCTGCGCGCCGCGCCCCGGGCACGATCGTCGCCGATATGAAGATCGCGCGCGGGCTCGACTACTACACCGGATCGGTCTACGAGACGGTCCTCGTGGGGCACGAGGAACTCGGCTCGATCTGCTCGGGCGGCCGCTACGACACTCTCGCGTCCGATGGAAAGCAGAGCTATCCGGGCGTGGGTCTCTCCATCGGCGTCACACGCGTCGTCTCCCGGCTGCTGAGCGCCAACCTGACGTCGGCCACCCGCTCGGTGCCTACCGCAGTACTCGTCGCCGTGCTGGACGAGGCGCACCGCGAGAGTTCGGATGTGGTGGCCGAACAACTGCGGGCGCGCGGGATCAGCGCCGAAACCTCGCCCGATGCGGCGAAGTTCGGAAAGCAGATCCGCTACGCCGACCGTCGCGGCATCCCCTTCGTGTGGTTCCCCGCGGGAAGCGATGCGGATGGCAACTCGACTCGCCACCAGGTCAAGGACATCCGCTCCGGCGAACAGGTCGATGCTGAGCCGGCCGCGTGGTCCCCGCCGCCGGCCGACCTGCGTCCCGGTGTGCTGCCCGCCGTCCAGGACTGACCGGGGCTTGGCTACGGGGAGGCCGGCGCCTCCTTCGGCGCTGGTCGCGTCAGCAGCATGACGGAGTGACCGCTGACGAGGAGCTTCTGCCCCGCCTCCAATACCGTGCGTGGTGCCGGATCGGCGGGGACGTCCCCCGAATCGACCGTCCTGACCTCGGCGGGGCCATGCGAGCGGCTGGGAGCCGAGATCGCCGGGGCGGTCGTGGAGATCGCGACGGTCCAGGCGTGCCCGTACTGGCTCCCCGGAAGCGTGAACTCGACCGGTTCGGTGTGCGCATTGAACATCACGAGGAAACTGTCGTCCTCGATGCGCTGACCGCGCGTATCGGTCTCCGTGATGGCGCTGCCGTTCAGGAACACGGCCATCGCCCGGGCGTACCCGTCGCGCCAGGCGGCATCGTGCATGGTCGTGCCGTCCGGGTTGAGCCACGCGATGTCGCCCGGACTGTCGTCCTCAGGCGTCGGATCGCCTGCGAAGAATCTGCGCCGATGCAGTAGCGGGTGCCGGCGGCGCAACCTGACCAGTTCCTGCACGAAAGACAGGTGGACTCGTCCAGCCTCTCCGATATCCCAGTTCACCCACGACAGCTCATTGTCCTGGCAGTAGGTGTTGTTGTTTCCCTGCTGGGAACGGCCCAGTTCGTCGCCGTGCGCGATCATCGGCACCCCCTGGGAAAGCAGCAGGGTAGTTAGGAAGTTGCGCATCTGCCGCCACCGCAGCGACTCGATCTGCGCATCGTCGGTGGCTCCCTCGGCGCCGCAGTTCCACGAGCGGTTGTGAGACTCTCCGTCGTTGTTTTCCTCGCCGTTGGCCTCGTTGTGCTTGTCGTTGTAGCTCACTAGGTCGCGTAGCGTGAAGCCGTCGTGCGCCGTGACGAAGTTGACCGATGCCGCCGGTGTGCGTCCGGTGTGCGAATACAGGTCGGAGGAGCCGGCGATCCGGCTCGCGAATTCGCCGAGCTGCGCGGGCTCGCCGCGCCAGAAGTCGCGCACCGTGTCGCGGTAGTGTCCGTTCCACTCCGACCACAGGGGTGGGAATCCGCCCACCTGGTAGCCGCCATCGCCGAGGTCCCAGGGCTCCGCGATCAGTTTCACGCGGCCTACGATCGGATCCTGGTGCACCAGGTCGAAGAACGCTGAGAGCCGGTCGACCTCGTGGAACTGGCGCGCTAGCGTCGAAGCGAGATCAAAGCGGAAGCCGTCGACGTGCATCTCGGTCACCCAGTAGCGCAGCGAGTCCATGATGAGCTGAAGCACTTGGGGATTGCGCATCAGGAGGGAATTTCCGGTGCCGGTGGTGTCGAAATAGTATTCCGGGGACGAGTCCACCAGGCGGTAGTACGCCTGGTTGTCGATGCCGCGGAACGACAGTGTGGGGCCGAGGTGATTGCCCTCGGCGGTGTGGTTATAGACGACATCAAGGATGACCTCGATGTCCGCCTCATGGAGAGTTTTGACGAGGTTCTTGAACTCCTGAACCTGCGCTCCGCGCGAGCCGAATGCCGCGTACGCCCCATGCGGGGCGAAGAAGCCAATGGTGTTGTAGCCCCAGTAGTTGTGCAGGCCCTTCTCCTGCAGGTTGGGGTCGTCGACGAACTGGTGCACGGGCATGAGCTCTATCGCGGTGATGCCAAGTTCCTTGAGGTGGTTGATCACAGCGGGATGGCTCATCCCCGCGTACGTGCCGCGAAGTTCCTCGGGCACCTCGGGATGCAACTGCGTCAGGCCCTTGACGTGGGCCTCGTAAACGATCGTCTCGTGATACTCGTGCCCCGGCGGGCGGTCCTGGCCCCAGTCGAAGTACGGGTTGATGACGACCGAAACCATCGTGTGCGGGGCCGAGTCGTCGTCGTTGCGCTTCTCCGGATCGTCGAAGTCGTACGAGAAGACTGACGGATCAGTGGTCAACTGACCGTCGATCGCCTTGGCGTACGGGTCGAGCAGCAGCTTGTTCGGGTTGCATCGCAGCCCTCGCGGGGGATCGTACGGGCCGTGCACCCGGAAGCCGTAGCGCTGCCCGGGCTGAATGCCCGGCAGGTAGCCGTGCCACACGAAGGCATCCACCTCCGGCAGATCCACGCGGGTCTCTTCGCCATCGTCGTCAAGCAGGCAGAGTTCCACGCGCGTCGCGACCTCGGAGAAGATAGCGAAATTGGTGCCGGCGCCGTCGAAGGTCGCGCCAAGCGGATAGGGGTGCCCCGGCCAGATCAGCATGTACCAACATTGCACTACGACCAGCCCTCTTGTCTCCCCGGCCACGCCCCCTATCCCGACCAAAATGTCGGCAGAATCGTCTCTAGCTGATCGCGGGACTAAAGTTGGTGGTTGTGCTGACCGAGCACACAGCAGACCGAACGCACAAGGAGACTGCAATGGTGGACTTCGACGCTTTGAAGAACAAGGCCGAGGGCCTCGTCGGCGCCGCGAAGGAGCACGCGACCGACGAGCGCATAGACCAGGCTGCGGAAGGCCTCAAGAAGGTCGCACCCGATTCGATCGACGGCGCGATCGACAAGATCGCCGACAAGGCCAAGGGCCTGAACTAGATCAAGGAACCCACCGCGGGCGAACTCGTCCACGGACCTGAAACCCAACCGCAACGAGACCGGGCGCAACTCGCGCGTCCTGCCCGGTTCGCAACCAAGGAGCACCGCCCGTGTCCAGCCCGCTCGACCCGAACGTCCAGCCCGCGCCCACCGAACCGGCGATCGACATCACCGTCGCCGGTGCGCGAACCACGGCCCTGGCCGGATCGACGGCAGCCGAACTCTTCGCGTCCGACCGCTCCATCGTCGTCGCGCGCATCAACGGGGAACTGCGCGATCTCGCGACCGTCCTGAACGCCGGAGACGACGTCGAGCCTGTCACCATCGATTCACCCGACGGACTCGCCGTGCTCCGCCACTCCGCCGCGCACGTGCTGGCCCAGGCCGTCCAGGAGATCAACCCGAAGGCGAAGCTCGGCATCGGCCCGCCGATCACCGACGGCTTCTACTACGACTTCGACGTCGAGACGCCGTTCACCCCGGAGGATCTCGCCGCGCTCGACAAGGCGATGGCGAAGATCATCAAGCAGGGCCAGACGTTCCGCCGTCGTGAGGTATCGGACGAGGATGCGCTCGCGGAACTGGCCGACGAGCCGTACAAGATCGAGCTCATCGGGCTGAAGTCCAACGCGTCCGACGCAGGCGAGGGAGCCGGAGTCGAGGTGGGCGACGGCGGCCTGTCGATCTACGAGAACGTCCTGCGCGACGGCACCGTGGTGTGGCAGGACCTGTGCCGCGGCCCGCACCTGCCCAGCACTCGCCTGATCGGCAACGGCGTCAAGCTCATGCGTTCGGCCGCCGCCTACTGGCGGGGCAGCGAGAAGAATCCGCAGCTCCAGCGCGTCTACGGCACCGCTTGGCCCACCAAGGACGAACTGCGCGCCTACCTCGACCGCCTCGCCGAGGCCGAGCGCCGGGACCACCGCCGCCTCGGCACCGAGTTGGATCTGTTCAGCTTCCCTGACGAGATCGGCTCCGGGCTCGCAGTGTTCCACCCCAAGGGCGGAATCATCCGCATGGAGATGGAGGAGTACTCCCGCCGCCGTCACGTCGAGGCTGACTACTCGTTCGTGAACTCGCCCCACATCACCAAGGCGAAGCTGTTCGAGACCTCGAAGCACCTGGACTGGTACGCCGACGGCATGTACCCGCCCATGAAGCTCGACGAGGAACGCGACTCCGAGGGCAACATCCGCAAGGCGGCGCAGGACTACTACCTCAAGCCCATGAACTGCCCCATGCACAACCTGATCTTCTCCTCGCGCGGACGCTCGTATCGCGAACTGCCACTGCGGCTGTTCGAGTTCGGCACCGTCTATCGCTACGAGAAGTCCGGCGTGGTGCACGGGCTGACGCGCGCTCGCGGCTTCACCCAGGATGACGCGCACATCTACACCACGCGCGAGCAGATGAAGGACGAACTGTCGTCCCTGCTGTCCTTCGTGCTGGACCTGCTGCGCGACTACGGCCTGGAGGACTTCTACCTCGAGCTCTCCACGCGCGATCCCGAGAAGTCGGTGGGCGACGACGAGACGTGGCACGAGGCCACGGAGACGCTGCGCGAGGTTGCGACCGAATCGGGCCTGCACCTGGTGGACGATCCGGGCGGCGCGGCCTTCTACGGCCCGAAGATATCCGTGCAGGCGAAGGACGCTATCGGCCGCACCTGGCAGCTCTCGACGATCCAGCTCGACTTCTTCGAGCCCGAGTTGTTCGAACTCGAGTACGCGGCCGCGGACGGCACGCGCCAGCGGCCAGTCATGATCCACCGCGCGCTCTTCGGGTCGATCGAGCGATTCTTCGCGATCCTCGTCGAGCACTATGCTGGCGCGTTCCCCACCTGGCTCGCCCCGGTGCAGGTCCGAGCGATCCCGGTCGCCGAGGCCTTCGAGGACTACCTGAACGAATTCGTGTCGACGCTGCGTCTCCAGGGCGTGCGGGCCGAACTCGACACGAGCCATGACCGGTTCCCCAAGAAGATCCGCACCGCGTCGAAGGAGAAGATCCCGTTCGTGGTCATCGCGGGCGGCGAGGACGCCGATGCGGGCGCCGTATCATTCCGATTCCGCGACGGCTCTCAGCGCAACGGCATCCCCCTCGCCGAGGCCGCTGAGCTCATCCTCACGTCGATTCGAGATCGGTCTCAGGTGTGAGCGGAGCGGGCGGGGCACGGGTGAACCCCGCGGATGACTTCGCGGGGGACCCCGACGGTTTGCAACGGCTGTGGACCCCCCACCGGATGGCCTACATCGACGGCGATGCGAAGCCCGCCGATGCGTCCGAGAACGCCTGCCCGTTCTGCGCTGCCGTGTCGGGCGACGACGAGAGCCACCTCGTCGTCGCGCGTGGCAGCCGCGCCTACGTGATCCTTAATCTGTTCCCGTACAACTCGGGCCACGTGCTGGTGTGCCCCAATCGGCACGTTGCGGACTACACCGACCTCACAGTGCCGGAGCGCGACGAGGTCGCCGAACTCTCGCAGCAGGCCATGCTCGTGGTGCGAGCCGTCCTGAACCCGCACGGCTTCAATCTCGGGATGAACCAGGGGGACGTCGCAGGCGCTGGCATCGCCGCGCACCTGCATCAGCACATCGTCCCGCGCTGGCTCGGCGACGCCAACTTCTTCCCCATCGTGGCGCAGACCAAGGCGATGCCGCAGCTGCTGTCGCAGACGCGGGACCGGCTCGCGGCAGCGTGGCCCGAGCAAACCACAAGGACAAGCGAGACATCATGATCACTGCGTTACGCGGCGTCATCGGCAAGGCGATGACGCCCCTGGCACGCGCACTGCTGCGCATCGGGGTGAGTCCCGACGCGGTGACGATCATCGGCACCATCGGCACGATCGCGGCCGCGCTGTGGCTGCTGCCGACCGGCCACCTGTTCGTGGGGGCGCTGGTCATCGGCGCGTTCGCGCTGTCTGACGCGCTCGACGGCACGATGGCTCGCCTCTCTGGTCGCAGCGGCCCGTGGGGCGCCTTCCTCGACTCGACACTCGACCGGCTCGCTGACGGCGCGATCTTCACGGCCATCGGGGTGTACTTCCTGGTCCAGCAGGAGGGGAACATCGCCATTGTCGGCGCCAGCCTGGCGGCCGCGTGCGTCGTCTTCGGGTTCACCGTGTCCTACGCCAGGGCGCGTGCCGAAGGGCTGGGCTTCCAGGCCGCCGTGGGTATCGCCGAACGCTCCGAGCGGCTGGTGATCTCGCTGGTGGTCACGGGGTTCGTCGGGATCGGGCTACCCGTCAGTGTGCTCGTGGTCGTGCTCGGCATCATCGCCGTGGCCAGCCTGATCACGGTCGGGCAGCGGATGGCGGCCGTCCGCAGTCAGGCCAAGGCAGCGGACGCGGATACGCCGTGAGCGGGTCCCCGGTCGCCCGCGCCTTTCACCTCGCATGGCGGGTCATTCCCCGGCTCCCGCGCGGGCTGGTGGCCAGGACTGCGGATATTGCCGCCGACGTCACCTGGCTGCTAGGCGGGAAGGGCGTCCGGCAACTCGAGAAGAATCTCGCGCGCGTCACTGGCGGCACGGATCGTCGATCGCTGCGCCGGCTCTCGCGCCGCGGCATGCGCTCCTACTTCCGCTACTTCAGCGAGGCGTTCCAGGTGACGGGATTCTCGGCCGAGGAAATAGCAGCGCGAGTGCGCGCCGAGAACCTGGACGTTCCGCGCGCGCTCCTGGCGCAGGGCAAGGCGCTCGTCCTGGCCCTGGGGCACCTCGGGAACTGGGACCTGGCCGGATTGTGGTCGGTGCATCACTTCGCGAAGGTGACGACCGTCGCTGAACGGCTCGAGCCGCCGGAACTCTTCGAGGAGTTCGTATCGTTTCGCAGCCGCCTCGGCATGGAGATCTTCGCCTTCGGTGACGATGGACTGTTTCGCGACCTGCAGCAGGCGGCGCGAGGGGACGCGAAGATCATCCCCTTGCTGGCCGATCGTGACCTGGGCAAGAGCGGAGTCGAGGTCACTATCGCCGGTCAGGCTGCGCGGGTTGCTGCCGGTCCGGCCGCGCTTGCCGTGAGCACGGGGGCGGAACTCTTCGCCCTCAGGATCTACTACGAGCGGCTCACCGGCGAGCGCAGGCGGCGAGCGCGTTCGCGCTGGGGTATCGTCCTGTCATTCTCGGATCAGATTATGGTCGACGACGTGGCCGGTCCGACGCGCGAGCGGGTCCGTGTGGTCTCGCAGCGGTGGGTCGACGCCCTCTTCGCCGGCGTCGCCGAGCACCCGGAGGATTGGCACATGCTGCAGAAGGTGTTCGTCGCCGATCTCGATCCCGAGAAATACCGTCGGATAACGGGGGAGGGGTCCAGGTCTTGATCGAACCGGTCGGCCCGTTACGAGTGGGCATCGTCTGCCCCTACTCCTTCGACGCCCCCGGCGGCGTCCAATTCCACGTCCGGGATCTCGCCAAGGCGCTGGTCAACGCCGGACACCACGCTTCCGTCCTGGCACCCGCGGATGAGGACACGGTGCTCCCGCCGCATGTCGTCGGCGCGGGCGGGGCGCTTGCGGTCCGATACAACGGATCGGTCGCGCGGCTGGCATTCGGCCCGAGGGCGGCCGCGCGCGTCCGCCGATGGCTCAACGAGGGCAACTTCGACATCCTCCACCTGCACGAGCCCGCGACCCCGTCGCTGTCGATGCTTGCGCTTTGGATCGCGCAGGGGCCGATCGCCGCGACCTTTCACACATCGCTGGTACGCTCGCGCGCGTTGCAGATAGCCTCGCCGATGGTGCGGCCCTCCCTGGAGAAGATCGACGCGCGGATCGCCGTTTCCGAGGATGCGCGCAGGACGCTCATCGACCACCTCGGCGGCGACGCCGTGGTGATTCCCAATGGGGTATTCGTGGACGAGTTCTCCGGCGCTCCGACACGACCTGACTGGTCCGGCAGACCGGGTGCTCCCACAGTGGCGTTCCTGGGCAGGCTGGACGAACCCCGCAAGGGTCTGCCGGTACTGACCGCAGCCATTCCCAAGGTGCTCGAGCAGATCCCGGGTGCCCGGTTCCTGATCGCCGGTCGCGGGGACGAGGGGGAGGCCGCTGCGCGAGCCGCCCTCGGGGACGCGATCGGCCAGGTGGAGTTCCTCGGCGGTGTCTCGGACGAGGACAAGGCCTCGCTGCTGGCGTCTGTCGACGCATACGTTGCACCGCAGACGGGCGGCGAGAGCTTCGGGATCGTGCTGGTGGAGGCGATGGCGGCGGGTACCGCGGTCGTTGCGAGCGATCTGCCCGCCTTCGAGCGCGTACTGGAGGGCGGCAACGCGGGTGCGGTGTTCTGCAATGAGGATGCGGATTCGCTGGCGACCCGTCTCGTCGAGATTCTCACAGACGATGAATTGCGCCGAGGCTTCAGCGAGCGAGGCGCGGAGCGCGCCCTGACGTTCGACTGGGCGCAGGTGACCGGACAGGTGCTCAACGTGTACCAGACGGTGCTTGCCGGAGCTGCGGCGCTCGGCGCGGTGGGCGAGGACCCGCATGCGGAGTCGCGCCGGTCGCGTCGAGAGCGGTTGCGCGGCGAAATCAAGCGAGGGGAGTGAGCAGATGGCCTGGTCTGAGACTTTCCTCATCGTCCTCGGCGTCGCCCTGCTGGTGGGGCTCTGGGCCGCACGATTCGCTCGGCGTCTGGACAGGCTGCACCGCAAGGTGCTGGCCTCGCGCATGGCGCTCGAGGCGCAATTGCTGCGGCGGGCGAACATCGCCAGCCGGATCGCCACGGCGGCTTGCTTCGATCCGGTCACATCGGTGCTCGTCCTCGCGGCCGCGGACGAGGCCGCCGCGACGCGCTCCAACGCGGACAGGGCGCTGCTCGATGCGGTGCCCGATCTTGCGGATGCGCTTGGCGTGCGCGTGACGCGGGACGCGTCGGGGCCGTCGAACGCGGCAGTCGTGCGCGGGCTCGAACAGATGGGCATCGATCAGCAGCGCGTCGACGCCGAGAACGGCCTCAGCCTGACTTTGCGCGAGGCGCTCGATGACGGGGACGAGGTCGCGTTGCTTTACAGCGACACCGAGTCCGCCGAACTTCTCGAGGATCTTGCCGCGGCCTGGTATCGCAGTCAGCTCGCGCGGCGATTCCACAACGAGTCCGTCTCCCAGGTTCAACTGGCGCGCAAGAACCTCGGCGTGCGGATCCTGCATCTCGCCGGGCACGCGGTGATGCCGCAGCCGGTGGACCTCGATGACACCTGGCCGCGCAACCTCAAAGCTCCGGACGGCGCTGTCACGACGTGACGGAGGCCTCGTCCTCAATCACCCGCGCCCGAGCGCAGGTCGGGCGCGCCCCGCCATCGTGGACAAGCCGCGCCATACGTCGTGTGCGCCAACTTTGTTCGCTTGCGGCAGTCCGCGCAGGGGCAAACGAATGAAATTCGAGCAAGCGATGGGGACTGGTCCGAGGGTGGTCCAGCGCGTTGCCATCATCTGGGCGTGGACGCGAAAGGGCGGTCGTCCAGCGTAGGATGGACTGCGCTCCTTCCGCTTCAGCGCGGATAGAACCCAAATCTTCGAAATGAGGTAGCTGTGGCAAGCGAGACTGGCGAGAATTCGGCATCGACGGTCGGAACACTCCGCGTAAAGCGCGGAATGGCCGAGATGCTCAAGGGCGGCGTGATCATGGACGTCGTCACGGCGGATCAGGCGAAGATCGCCGAGGACGCCGGCGCTGTCGCGGTCATGGCACTCGAGCGGGTACCAGCCGACATCCGTGCGCAGGGCGGCGTTTCGCGCATGAGCGACCCGGACATGATCCAGGGCATCATCGAGGCGGTCTCCATCCCCGTGATGGCCAAGGCGCGCATCGGTCACTTCGTCGAGGCGCAGGTTCTGCAGTCGCTTGGCGTTGACTACGTGGATGAGTCCGAGGTGCTCACGCCTGCCGACTACGCCAACCACATCGACAAGTGGGCGTTCACCGTGCCGTTCGTCTGCGGTGCCACCAACCTGGGCGAGGCGCTGCGACGCATCACCGAAGGTGCGGCGATGATCCGCTCCAAGGGTGAGGCCGGCACCGGAGACGTCTCCAACGCCACGACCCACATGCGGCAGATCCGCGATGAGATTCGCCGCCTCACATCGCTTCCCGAGGACGAGCTCTACGTCGCCGCCAAGGAGTTGCAGGCTCCGTACGACCTGGTGCGCGAGATCGCGACCACGGGCAAGCTGCCCGTCGTGCTCTTCACCGCGGGCGGTATCGCCACGCCGGCCGACGCTGCGATGATGATGCAGCTCGGAGCCGAGGGCGTGTTCGTCGGCTCGGGCATCTTCAAGTCGGGCAACCCCGCGCAGCGGGCTTCCGCCATCGTCAAGGCGACTACGTCGTACGACGACCCGGACGTGATCGCTAACGTCTCGCGCGGGCTGGGCGAGGCGATGGTCGGCATCAACGTGGACGATATTCCCGTTCCGCACCGGCTTGCCGAGCGCGGTTGGTGACCCACCCGCTCGATTCTTGGAGCGTCGCCCCCGACGGTGTGCGCGAACGCGAGGCTGCTCGCGTCGTGCTCATGAACCGTCGGGGGCGCGCTCTTCTTGTTCGCGGCCACGACACGGATCAACCTGACCGCTCGTGGTGGTTCACAGTCGGCGGCGGGATCGAAGCCGGCGAGGATGCCCGCGCCGCCGCCGTACGTGAGGTCCGCGAGGAGACGGGCATCGTGCTCGATGCGGATGCCCTGGTCGGGCCGATCGTGACTCGCACGGGCATCTTCGACTTCTTCCGCGAGACGTGCCGGCAGCGCGAGGTCTTCTTCGCCGTGTGGCTCGACGATGACTCCCTTGCACCCCTCGACGTGGCGGGCTGGACCGAGGCCGAGCGAGACGTGCTCGATGAGTTTTCCTGGTGGAGCGGAGCGGAATTGCGCACTCAGGGGCTCGAGTATTTCCCGGCTGAGTTGCCGGATCTCATCGACCATCTCGCAGGTGGCTGGGACGGCCGCGTCAGGGAACTCGGGGTGGCCCGGGACTAGGTGCGAGCGCTCGCATGCGCTCGCGAGCGCGCCGTGCGGCGGGAGCGGTAAGACCTGCGACGAGGAATCCGATTGCGCCACCACCAGCGAGGACCATCAGAAAGCCTGCAACAGCCGAGACGCGCGCCATGGTGAATATCGAATCGACGCGGGATTCCGGCGTCAGCGCCCATTGCAGCCCCGGGGGATACGGCTCGGGTGGAATCAGCGTCAGGCCATCTGCGCCCTCGAGGGAGACTTTGCCGAACACGTTCAGGACGTAGTCAGCGTTGCCGCTGAGGATTGGCCAAACGACCTCGCTGACGTTTGCCTGATGTCCCGACGGATCGACAGGCATCCAATGCCGATGATCGTCAACTGCTTCCCCGGGCGTTTCGGGGCGGGACTGCCTGCCATCGGCGGATCCATCGCGCGCGAATGCTGCACGTGACGGCTCAGAGGCGGATCGGCCATGGCGACATGCTAATCGCAAGATCGCCAGATCGCGTCGGGTGGTAGCGGGCGCGTGCACGCCCTTGACCTGAAGTGTGACAAGCGCGTTCGTAGCTGCCAGTCAGGCTATTCGCTGTAGAACGGGCGCTGAGGTTCGACGGGCGCCGCTGCGCCCCAGTTCCCGGCCTGTGGGGGTTGCGGCCCGCCCCAGTTCCCGGCCTGTGGCGGTTGCGGCCCGCCCCAGTTCCCGGCCTGCTGTGCCAGTTTCCGCTTGCGAGACGCCCGCACCGCCCACAGGATGATGCCCCAGATTAGGAACACGCTCGCGAAGAAACCGAGCACGATGGTCGCGATGAGGGCGATGAAGGCCGTTCGCGCCTTGGCGGCAATGCCGTCGACGGTGCCCTGCTCCACAAACGTGAGCTCGAACCCGGTCGGCACCTGCGCCGAACTCGCGACGGTCACGAAGTACGGGCCGTCGCTCGTCGCCGTGAACCTCCCGACCGGCGACAGCACCTCCTCGATGAACGTGCCCAGGCTTTCAAAAGTGGTGGGAGCCAGGTCCACTACGGCCCCAGCGCTGTCCTCTAGAACGATGTCGGACGCGCTGATGCGGTAGATCGAACTGGAACTGGAGGACGAGGAACTCCAGTCGGAGCCGTCATTGCCACGAGTGGACGTCGTCGACGTCATCACCGACGGGAAGATCACGTAGGTTCGCCCGGCCTTCAGGCCTTCGGCCGTGAACCCATTGGACTCGTCCGCCACCGCTCCGGAGGTGATCTCCTTTGGCATCGCCGCGACGTTCACGACGATGACAGCGATGAGACCGATGCACACCACCGTGAGCGCGATGCCGAGGAAGGTGAGGACCTTTCCAAGGCCGGTCGCTGTCTTCGGCGGTGAGGGCTGCCCCGGGTACTGCGGCTGAGCTGGGTACTGGGGCGTCACGTAGTCGGTCATGCGACCATCGTAGGCTGGCACGAAATTTCGCGCGTGCTAGCCTGAAGGCGAGATCGATACGATCTCCCGGACGAGCGGTGTCGTACCCGGCCAGCGACAAGACGACCCTCAAGGAGTTGTCATGTCCTGGCTCATTCTCATAATCTCGGGTGTGCTCGAATCCGTGTGGGCGTTGGCCCTCGGTCGTAGCGACGGCCTGAGCAAACTTGGCCCCACCATCACCTTCTTCGTCGCGGTTGTTGCGTCCATGTTCGGACTGGCCATCGCCATGCGCGACCTGCCGACATCGACGGCATACGCCGTTTGGGTCGGCATCGGCGCGACGCTGACGGCCGCCTACTCGATGATCTCGGGGGCCGAGGCGATCTCGGTCGTCCGCATCCTGCTCGTCGCAGGCATCGTCGGATGCGTCATCGGACTGAAGCTCGCCCACTAGCGCTCTCACACCGCGCTGTCACACCGTGCGGACACCGGTTGGGGTCGTTCGACACCCGCGATATCGGGTGCTCGGGAGCCCTAACCGGTGTTTGCGGGATTCTGTGGAGGTGTCTGGTCGAATCGGCAGTGTGAAACGCGTAGAAGCGCGTTAGCCCACTACCTCGTCCGTGGCGGGCGCCGCGAACTGTGCCTCGTACAGGTCGGCGTAGACCCCGCCCGCCGCGATCAGTTCCGCATGCGACCCCTGCTCGACGATGGCCCCGTGGTTCATCACGAGGATGAGGTCGGCGTCCCGAATCGTCGAAAGACGGTGGGCGATCACGAAACTCGTGCGGTCCGCGCGCAGCGCGTTCATCGCCTTTTGGACGAGCACTTCCGTGCGAGTGTCCACGCTTGAGGTAGCCTCGTCCAGAATCAGGATGCTCGGACGCGCCAGGTATGCGCGGGCGATCGTGATGAGCTGTTTCTGGCCGATCGAGATGTTCGTGGCCTCATCGTTCAGCACCGTGTCGTAGCCGTCGGGCAGGGCGCGCACGAAGCGATCGACGTAGGTCGCTCTCGCGGCGTCGACAATCTCGTCCTCAGTGGCGTCGATACGACCGTAGGCGATGTTGTCGCGGATGGTTCCGGCGAACAGCCACGTGTCCTGCAGCACCATGCCTGTACGCGAACGCAGGTCGGCGCGCGTCATCTTGGATATGTCCACGTCGTCGAGCGTGATCCGGCCGCCGCCCAGTTCGTAGAACCGCATGATGAGGTTCACCAGCGTGGTCTTGCCGGCGCCGGTGGGACCCACGATCGCGATGGTCTGACCCGGCTTGGCCTCGAACGACAAGTCTTCGATGAGCGGCTCATCCGGGGTGTAGCTGAACTTCACGTGATCGAACACTAAGTGGCCGTGAGTACCCTCGGCGGTGTCGGGATGGGCAGGGTCGGGCCGCTGCGGTTCGGCGTCGAGGACCTCGAAGACGCGTTCCGCCGAGGCGACCCCCGATTGGAGCAGGTTCATCATCGCGCCGATCTGGCTGAGCGGCTGCGTGAACTGACGCGAGTACTGGATAAAGGCCTGTACTCGTCCCAGGGTCATGTGGCCGCCCGCTACCTGGATGCCACCGACCACGGCGATCGCCACGTAGACCAGGTTCCCGACGAACATCATCGCGGGCATGATGATGCCGGAGATGAACTGGGCCTTGAAACTCGCCTCGTACAGCGAGCCGTTGAGGCCCTCGAAATCCTTGCGTGAGGCTTTCGTATGACCGAACACCTTCACAAGCGAGTGCCCCGTGTAGTTCTCCTCGACGTGCGCGTTCAGTTCACCGGTGTGCTTCCACTGGGCGATGAAGTACTTCTGGGAGCGTTTCGCGATCGCCCGTGTCACGACCAGCATGACGGGGATGCTCACGACGGCGATGATCGTCAGTAGCGGTGATGTGACCACCATCATCACGATGATTCCCACGACGGTCAGCACGCTCGTCAGCAGTTGCGCGAGCGTTTGCTGAAGAGACTGGGCGACGTTGTCGATGTCGTTCGTCACCCGGCTAAGCAGTTCCCCGCGCTGCATCCGGTCGGTGTAGCTGAGCGGCACCGTGTTGAGCTTCGCTTCGACGTCGCGCCGCAATCGGTACATGGTGCGCTGCACGACGCCGTTCAACAGGTAGCCCTGCAGGTATCCGAAGAGCGATGCGAGGACATAGATCGCCAGGACGCCCAGCAGGACATTGCGCAACTGGCCGAAGTCAATCCCGGCGCCGGGGACCAGGTCCATGCCCTGAATCATGTCCGCCTTCGTCGTCTCCCCGGCCGCGCGGAGCTGGTCGACGACCTGTTCCTGGGTCACTCCGGCGGGAATCTGCGAGGAGATGACGCCGGAGAAGATCAGGTCCGTGCCGGCTCCCAGAATGCGCGGGCCGATCACGGACAGCGTCACTGAGAGGACGGTGAAGCCGAGCACCGTGATCATGCCGAGCCGTTCTGGGCGAAGCAGTCCGATCAGCCGCTTGACGATCGGCCAGAAGTTCGCCGATCGCTCGACGGGCATCGCGAGTGCCGCGCCGCCGTGCCCGGGGCCGCCGCCGGGGCGCGGGTGGCGGGGCGCACCGGATTTCTGATCCGCCATCAGTTGGCCTCCGATGCTTGAAGTTGCGAGGAGACGATCTCGGCGTACGTCTGCGACGTGGCCAGGAGATGCTCGTGGGTTCCGATCGCGAGCACCTTGCCGTCGTCCAGGACGATGATCTGGTCTGCGTCAGTGATGGTCGCTACGCGCTGCGCGACGATCAGCTTGGTCACGCCCGGGACTCGCTCGATCAGGGCAGCGCGCAGTGCGGCGTCGGTTCTGGTGTCGAGCGCCGAGAACGAATCGTCGAACACGTAAAGGTCCGGGTGCTTGACCAGTGCCCGGGCGATTGCGAGGCGCTGACGCTGGCCGCCTGAGACGTTTGTGCCGCCCTGATTGATCGGGGCATCCAGCCCGCCGTCCATCTGGGCGACGAAGCCATCGGCCTGGGCGATCTCGAGGGCGGCGGAGATCTCGTCCTCGCTGGCCGAGGCATTGCCGTACTGCAGATTCGAGCGGACCGTGCCCGAGAACAGTAGGGGCTTTTGCGGGACGAGCCCGATGCGGGCCCACAGCGATTCCGGTTCCAAAGCGCGCACGTCCTGGCCATCGACCCGGATGCTGCCCTCCGTGGCGTCCATGAGGCGCGCGATCAGGTTCACGATGGTCGACTTGCCGGCGCCGGTCGAGCCGATGATTGCCGTGGTGGAGCCCGCCGGAATGGTGAAGGATACGTCCCGCAGCACCGGATCCTCGGCGCCGGGGTAGCGGTAGGTCACGTGGTCGAACGCCAGCGTCGCCGGGCCGCGCGACGAGATAGCGGCACCGACGGTGTCGGGGACCGAGGTCGTTGTGTCGAGCACCTCGGTCACGCGCTCGGCCGATACGGCGGCGCGCGGCACGATCGCGGTGAGCATCGTCGTCATCATCACGGCCATGAGGATCTGGACGATGTAGGACAGGAACGCGAAGAGCGTCCCCACCTCGAGGCCGTCGCGCACCCGGAAGGCGCCGAACCAGATCACTGCCACGCTGGAAACGTTGAGCGCGAGCAGCACGAACGGGAACATGAGTGCGAACAGGCGTCCCGCCCGCGTGGATATGTCCGTGAGCTCGTGGTTCGTCTCGTCGAACCGCTTCTCCTCGTAGGGCTCCCGGACGAACGCGCGCAGCACGCGCATGCCGGTGAGTTGCTCGCGCAGGATGCGGTTGACGCTGTCCACGAGGCGCTGCTGACGCTGGAAAAGCGGCACCATGCGCGAGATGATCAGTGACACGCCGACAAGCAGGATCGGGACGGCTATCGCGATGATCCACGACAGTTTCATGTCGAGCCGGAGCGCCATAATCACGCCGCCGACCGCCATGATGGGGGCCGAGATCAGGAAGGTCGTGCTCATCTGCACGAGCGTCTGCACCTGCTGGATGTCATTGGTCGTGCGCGTGATCAGGCTCGGGGTGCCGAAGTCCGCCACCTCGCGTGCGGAGAAGTCGCCGACGTGGTTGAAGATCGCGGCGCGGGAATCTCGTCCAAAGCGCATGGCCACGATGGATCCGAAGAACACGGCCGCCACCTGCGCGGCGATCTGCACGCCCGAGAAGATCAGCATGATGCCGCCCATGCGCATCACATAGCCGGTGTCCCCGACGGCGACGCCGCGGTCGATGATGTCGGCCGTGAGGGTGGGCAGGTAGAGGGACGCGACCGTCTGTATCGCCTGAAAGACGACGACCGCGGCGAGCAGGTGCCAGTGGGGGCGCAGGTACTTCGCGATGAGCCGGATGAGCGTCAAGAGTGGACCACCGTAAGCATGACGGTCATTCTACGTCGCGGCGTGGGGGCCGTCCTGGGATTTTTGCTGCGGTGGGGAAATGTTCGCTATCGGCGTTTTGCGCGGAGCACCCCGGCGAGCAGGATGACGACGATTCCTGCGGCGGGGACGGTCAGCAGTCCCGCGCGAAGCCCGGCGTTGTCGGCGATCAGTCCGACGAGCGGCGGCGAGATGAGGAAGCCGAGCCGCATCAGCCAGGACAGCACGGTCAGGCCGGTTCCGGGGCGCAGTCCGGGGAGTTCGTCGGCCTCGTGCATGGCGGCGGGGACGAGAGTGGCGACCCCGAATCCGGCCGACGCGAACCCGAGAATCGTGCCGAGCAGGGATGGGAAGGCGAGCGCGCTGCCCATTCCGGCGAGAACGATCAGGCCGCCGGTCCGGGCGACGGTGCGGGCGCCGAAGCGATCGACCATGCGGTCACCGAGGAGTCGGCCGATGAACTGAGCGCCCGTCAGGGCGATGTAGCCGAGGGCGGCGATGCTCGCCACCGCACCGAGGTCGTTGGATAGGTAGAGCGCTGCCCAGGAGTTGCCCGCGTCCTCGACCATCGTGGCGACCACCGCGATGAGGACGAGCGCCGCCATGGTCACGGCGATGGGGCGGCCCGCGGCGCGGGCAATGGTTTGGCCGACTTTTTCGGACGAGCCCTCCGTCGCTGCAGCGCTGTCCGGGCCGGTGAGGCAGAAGCGCAGCGCGATGATCGCGACGACGGTGAAGACGACGGCGGAGATGGTCAGGTGAATCCACAGTTTCAGGTGGAGGGCGATGGCTCCGGCCGCCATGGCGCCGCCGGTGACGGCGCCGATGGACCAGACCGCGTGGAAGGAGTTGAGGATTGAGCGGCCGTACAGGCGCTGGACGCGCAGGCCGTGCGCGTTCTGGGCCACGTCGGTGATGGCGTCCATGGCGCCTCCCACGAACAGACCGAGGGCGAAGACCGCGAAGGAAGGGGCGACGCCCGCAAGTAGCACACCGAGACCCGTGAGGATCGTGCCGCCTACCGCGACCTTGGCTGAGCCGAATCGGCGGATGAGGGCGCCGGCCGTGAGTCCGGCGACCATCGCGCCCACCGGGAACGCGGCAACGGCGATGCCGAAACTGGTGTTGGACAGGTCGAGGCTCGCCTTGATCTCCGGATAGCGCGGGAGCAGGTTGGCGAACAGTGCGCCGTTGGTGAAGAACAAGGCGGCTACTGCGGCGCGCGCGCGGCGGCTCTGCTGGTCGGGGAAGGAGCGGGTCGGGCGGGTCATGAGTACGATCGTACATGTGATTGTGTACGATCGTACTCATGGACGAGATGAGCCGCGATAACAGGAGCAATCTGGAGAGGTTGCTCGCGGGCGAGACGTACCGCGGGGGAGACCCGGAGGTGGACGTACGGATTTTGCGCGCCGCTCGACTGGCCGAGGCGTACGTAGAGGCGTGGCTGGCGGATCCGGCGGCCTCCGTGGCTACCCTGCGAGAACTGCTGGGGCACGTGGGCGATGGCGTTGTGGTCCGCCCGCCGATCACCGTGGATCTGGGGGAGCGCATCACCGTTGGGGATGGGACGTTCATCAACTTCGGGTTGATGGCCCTCGACATCGCGCCGATCACGATCGGGAAGGCGTGCCAGATCGGCCCGAACGTGCAATTGCTCACGCCGGTTCATCCGATCGAGCCCGAGCCGCGCCGGGCCGGATACGAGAGCGCCGCGCCGATCACGCTGCACGACAACGTGTGGCTCGGCGGGGGAGTCATCGTGTGCCCGGGAGTGACGATCGGGGAGAACTCGGTGGTCGGAGCCGGATCCGTGGTCACGAGGGACATCCCCGCGAACGTGGTCGCCGTCGGCAATCCCGCGCGCGTGATCCGGAGTATCTGATGGGTGCGTCGGAGCGGAATCCAGAGCACGTTCCGAACCCGCGCTACGACCCTGACCGGCGGGAGAAGATCATCGCCGCCTGCCTCGATGTGATCGCCGCGCGTGGCGTGGACGGCACCTCGGCGCGGCGCGTGGCCGCCCAGGCGGGCGTGCCGCTCGGTTCCATCACCTACCACTTCGACAGCATGGAGGCCCTGCTACATCAGTCGTTCCGGCGGTTCACGGACATCGTCGCCGACCGGTTCGAGCGGCGGATGAAGGCCGCCGCCGATTCGCGCGAGGCGCGCGCCGCGATCGAGGCGATCATCAACGAGGACGTGCTCGGGAACGATCGCGACCTCGTTCTGACCACCGAGCTCTACGCGGTCGCCGCGCGGAACGCCGTCTTCCGCGACCTCACTGCCCGCTGGATGCTGCGCAGCCGGGTCGCGCTCGAGAAGCACTTCGATCCGCTGACCGTGCGGGTGCTCGACGCGACGATCGAGGGACTGACCCTGCACCGGGCGCTCGACGTCGAGCCCCAGCCCCGCGAGATGGTCGCGGCCGCCCTGGACCGGGTGCTCGGTTCCTGACTTCAGTCCGCCCTCGGGGCGCGTGGGGAGGCGATGACTAGGCGGCAGCTGGAATCGGCCGCGCAGAACTCGTCCAAAATCCGGGGCGCGTCGCCACGGACGCGTGGGGCGGCGCTGCCAACGCCCAAACCTTGCCGCAGCCCGGGAAGGCGCGACAATGGGACGGTGCTCTCGATTTTCCTCGCCTCGATCGCCGCGCTGCTGCCCATCGCGAATCCGCTAGGTGCCGTCGCCGCGTACGCGGGCATGACCGATCGGATGGAGGTTTCCGAGCAGCGCCGGCAGGCGTGGCTGACGGGGATCTACGTCGCGGGGATACTCGTGGTCTTCGCGCTGCTCGGGGCGACCGTGCTGGAGGCGTTCGGGATAAGCATCCCCGCCCTGCAGATCGCCGGCGGACTCGTGGTGATGCACTCGGGCTTTTCCATGATCGTCCTGCGCCCCAAGATCACCGACGCCGAGCAGGCGCACTCGACCACGAAGGAGGACGTCAGCTTCTCGCCCATGGCGCTGCCGCTCATCGCCGGTCCGGGTGCCATCGGCGTGGTCATCGGGCTGGCGGCGCGGCATACGCATTGGGATCAGCGGCTCGGAATCGTCGCGGCCGCCCTCGTCCTGGGCGCTGTCGTGGCCGTGGTCCTGCGGTACGCCACGCCGCTGGTGGACCGGATGGGCGCGACCGGCATAGGGGCACTGACGCGCGTCATGGGCTTCCTCATCCTCGCGATCGGCGTCGAGCTGCTCGTGCACGGCGTGCGTGCCGCGTTCCCGTCGTAACACGCTGGCCGCATCCACCTGCGCGTAGTCACTCGCCCAGCGTGGCCGCCCAGGCGGCGACGCGGCGGGCGCTTTCCTCCTCCGAGATGTCCTCGATGCGGGTCATGATCGACCAGCGGACGCCGAACGGATCGCGGATGCTGGCGTATCGGTCACCGGAAACGAAGTCGGCTACGGGTTCGCGGATGGTCGCACCCGCGGCCTCCGCTGCCGCCACGACGGCGTCCACGTCCGCCACGTATAGACCCAGCGAGTAGCAGTCGTCGTCACCACCGGGGGGAGCGACGAGGCGGTAGTCGGGCATCGGCTCCCCGAGTTGGAGGTGCCCGTGACCGAAGTCGAGCTCGGCGTGTGCGACAACGCCGCCCATCTCGGTCACGTCAACCACGCGCGCGCCGAATACGTCGCGGTAGAAACCGATCGCCTCGCGAGCCCGGGGGATCGCGAGGAACGGAGTGATGCTGCTGGCGCCCTTGGGGATGCCGTGGTCGGTGTGCTCACCGTGCGCTGCGATTGCCATGCGTCCTAACCTACGGCGCTTGGCGGTGGCCTCACTTGGAGATTCGCGACACGTATCGGCCCAATACGATGAAGAGCGTGACGAAGAAGGTCGAGGCGAGCGCGGCGTCGCGCGGGGTGCTGTATCCGGCCCGGCTACCGACCTTCCATCGCGAGCCCGCCGGCCAGGGCCTTGCGGCGTTCGTGCGCTGGTTCTGGATTCCCGAGTGGGACATCGAGCCGGGACGAGCCTCGCGGCAGCACGTGGTGGGTTTCCCCGCCTGCAACCTCGTCGTTGAGAACGGCGTGGCGGGGATTGCCGGTCCGACCACTCGCGCGTCCCATCGGGACTTGTCCGGGAAGGGGTGGGCAGTCGGGGCGCTGTTGCTTCCCGCCGCCGCGGCTGTCCTTGTGGCTGACGTCGCTGCGCTGCGCGACGCGTATCGGCGCGTTGACTACCCGGAGCTGGCCGCCGCCGTCGGGGCGGCGATGAACGACGAAGCACCTCCACCCGAACGCCGCCGCGCGGCCATTTCAGCCTTCACGGATTGGCTGTACGACCGGCTTGGTACGCCCAGCGAGGAAGGATTGCTCGCCAACCGCATGGTCGCGGCCGCCGACGCCGACTCGGCGCTGCTAAGTGTCACCGACTTGGCCGAACATCTGCATGTGTCCGTCCGCACCGTGCAACGCCTGGCCGCCAAGTACGTAGGCCTGCCGCCAGCCGCGTTGATCCGCCGCCGCCGACTCCAAGAGGCCGCCGAACAACTTCGCCAGAATCCGAGCCTGGACCTGGCCGCGCTCGCTCACGAACTCGGCTACGCCGACCATGCCCACCTCACCAATGACTTCCGGACGACACTCGGCTTTACGCCCAGTAAGTACCGGCTGTCGCTACCGGCGGGGGGAGAGCCTGGTCCTTGACGCGCTTGCGTCCTTCGACGGCGAAGCGCAGCAGTTCCTCGATCTCCTCTTGCGTGGCCTCGCCGCCCGGGTAGATGAGCTTCATCAGGCCAGAGAAGGTCTTGTGGATGCCGTCGCGGTCCCGAGTGGAGATGTCGGAGCCGAGCGTGAAGTGCTGCTGGTAGCGGTCGGAGTAGTCGATGTTGCGCAGTGGCCTACATCGCTGCCTTCGACGCGTCTCGGATGCATCCTGACGGTACCGGGCTATCGGGGTGTGGCGACGTGTTCGAGTGCATCAATGTCGAGGATGGAGACGTCTCGGCGTCCGTGGAGTTCGATGATGCCGGAGGTGGAGAGCGCGGCGAGGCGTCGGCTCAGGGTTTCGGGCGTGGTTCCGAGGTAGGCGGCGATGTCTTGTTTCGCCATCGGCAGCCTCACCGTGGGTACGCCTGCTCGCATGCTGCCGGGCAGATCTAGCAGGTAGGCCGCCACGCGGGCGTTGACGTCGCTGGAGGTGACGGCGCCCAGCAGTCGCTCGACTGAGGAGAGCCGGTCGGAGAGTGTCCGCAGCATCCGCTGACTGATGTCGGGGTAGTCGCGGAGCAGGGCCGAGAGGTCGGCGTGGTCGAAGACGCACATCCGACTGTCTTCTAGCGCGACGACGAGGTCGACCGGGCGGTGGCCCGTCAGGAAGGCCCGTTCTCCCACGACATCACCGTCTGTCACCGTTCGCAGAATCTGTTCCTGACCATTGGCCGCCGTGTGGCTGACCTTGAGCTGTCCGCTGTGCATCACCAGCAGACGCGACACCGACTGTCCGGGGGAACAAACAATATCCCCCTTGTGGACGCACACCGGGCGAACGAAGTCGGCGACGTGCAGCTGCTCCTGGCGCGTGAGTCCTTGGAAGATCGGTACGCGAGCTACGCACAGGTCATCCTCAGACATGCCTCAAGCCTACCGGAATCGGCGCGGGCGCCACCGTCCCAGATGCCCCAGGGGGCGCCTCGTACGGTGCCGTCCGGACTTGACCTGGGTCAAGGAGTTCGCAGTGGCGCGAACCTATCGTGAAGGTGTCAATACGGAACACCACCAAGAAAGGGATTCTCACAATGACTACCTCCACCGCCACCCACACCCTTTTGAGGGCCGAGGGATTCTCCTGCCCGTCCTGCGTGGCGAAGATCGAAAAGCAGGTCGGCCGCCTCAAGGGTGTCGAGAACGTCAAGGTCCATTTCGCCTCATCCCGCATTGAGATCGACCACGACGCCGAGCGCGTCTCCGTGGATGACCTCGTGACTGCCGTGGCGAAGGCCGGCTATAAGGCCACTCCTTCAGCCTTCTGAGGCACGCGGGCCCCTGTGGGGTCGCACATTTTTCTCTCATACCCGATCTGCCGGTCCGCTGGCACTCATCGCAGAAAGGTCGTACCCGAAAGTGAACAGGCTCCAGAAATGGGTCTATGGGAACTGGTCGGTCCCCGTCGTGTCCGGCGTACTCATCATCATCTCCTTCGCCGTTCAACGGCTGGCCGAGGGTGCAGCCAACCTCACCATCAGCCCCCAGTGGTGGCTCGATGCCGGCGCCCACGCCACCCATGCCACCGCGGTCTTCACCCTCGCGGATGCCTTCATGGTCGCCGCCGCCGTGGTCGCCGGCTACGGGATCGTGATCAAGGCGGTTCGCGCGCTGATCGCCAAGGTCATCGGCATCGACCTGCTGGTGTCGGTGGCGGCCATCGGCGCGGTCATCATCGGCAACTTCTGGGAGGCCGCGGCGGTCACGTTCCTATTCGCCATCGGACACGCTCTGGAAGCGGCGACCCTGAACAGGACCCGCTCGGCCCTGGCCGAGCTGGTCGCCGTCGCCCCGGATTCCGCCGTCGTTGTGCGCGATGGTGAACAACAGGAGATCCCTGCCGGACAGGTGAGAATGGGCGAGATCGTCCTGGTCAAGAACGGCTCGAAGGTCCCCGTGGACGGCCAGGTCGTCTCCGGCTCCGGCGCCATCGATGAGGCCTCCATCACCGGCGAATCGATCCCGGTGGAGAAATCCAAAGGTGACCAGGTGTTCGCCGGCACTGTCTCCCGCGGCGGCTTCCTGCAAGTGCTGGCCACCGGCATCGGCGCGGATACCACCCTGGCCCGCATCATCCACCGGGTGGAGGAGGCCCAGGACGCCAAGGCCCGCACCCAGGCCTTCATGGACCGCTTCTCCCGCTGGTACACCCCCGCCGTCATGGTGCTGGCACTGGCGGCCGGACTGATCGCTGGTGATGTGGTCCTGGCGTTGACCCTGCTGGTCATCGGCTGCCCCGGCGCCCTGGTGATCTCCATTCCGGTCGCGATCGTGGCAGGCATCGGCCGGGCTGCCCGTAATGGCATCCTGATCAAGGGCGGCGAGTTCCTGGAGACCTCGGCCAAGATCTCGGCGGTCGCCGTGGACAAGACCGGCACCCTCACCGAGGGCCAACCTGTCCTCACCGATGTCGTGGTCCTGGATTCGGCACGGGACCGAGCCGACGTGCTGCGCTGGGCCGCGGCCGCCGAGGCTGGCTCGGAGCACCCGCTGGCCCGTCCCATCCTTCAGACGGCGCGCGATGAGGGGGTGGCCCCCGAGGGGGTCCCCGTCACCGTCACCCCGGTCCCCGGTAAGGGCATCGTGTCCGACGTTGCCGGCCAACGGGTGCTCATCGGCAACCCGCCGCTGCTGGACCAGTACGGCGTTCCCGACGACGGCAGCGCCGCTCGGGCGGCGGAAACGCTGGCCTCCGATGGAAAGACGCCGATGATCGTGGCCGTCGACGACCAGGTGATCGGCGTCGTCGCCGTGGCCGATCAGATCCGGCAGGACGCCGCCGAGATGGTCGCCCGGCTCCACCGAGCCGGGGTCGAGAAGGTGGTCATGCTCACCGGTGACACCCGACTGGTGGCCGAAGCCGTCGGGAAGGCCACCGGGATCGACGAGATCCACGCCTCCCTGCTCCCCGAAGACAAGCTGGACGTGGTCGCACAGTTGCAACGCCAGGGCCACACGATTGCCATGGTCGGGGACGGTGTCAACGACGCCCCCGCTTTGGCCACCGCGAACATCGGCGTGGCAATGGGCGCGGCCGGTTCAGCCGTGGCCGTGGAGACCGCGGACATCGCCCTGATGGGCGACAACCTGCTCAAACTGCCCGAAGCCATCGGTCTGGCCAAGCGGACCGTGTCCGTGATGCGGCAGAACATCGCGATCGCCCTGATCACCGTGGTGCTGCTGCTGGCCGGTGTTTTCGCCGGCGGGGTGACCATGTCCGTCGGCATGCTCGTCCACGAAGCCTCCGTACTGGTCGTCATCATCAACGCAATGCGACTGCTACGGAAGAGCCGCGGTTCGACCACGAGGCCACCGGCCGAGAGGACCACGGAGAAAGGGGCACAGCAGGTAACCGCCTGACATCCAAATCCGCACCGGGGCCCTGGGGCCCGCACGCCTCCGGATCATCCCGAGGACGGATAAGCACGAAAACTCAGACAGCGAGATAGAGACAGCCATACAGGAAGCAGAGGAGATCAGCCATGACCGAGAAGAACTTCACCCTTGGAGACAACGTCGAGCACTTTACTATTGCGGACGTCGCCCGGGACAATCCGGACTTCCGGAAGGTGCTGTGGACCGGCGAACACGCCCAGATCGTCGTCATGACGATTCCGCCCGGTGGTGAGATCGGGGACGAGGAACAAGGCCCGAACCTCGGCCAGCGCTTCCGTTGGCAAGGGTTCGAGCCTTGTGCGTGGGGTGGGCCCAGAGGGACTCGAACCCCCGACATCCACGGTGTAAACGTGGCGCTCTAGCCAACTGAGCTATAGGCCCTTGCAACAAGGCCTACCTAGAGTACATGCTCACCTGGGCCGCCGGAAAATCGCGCACACCGCGTCAGGACGCCCATCCCACGGCCCGCAGGAGCGCGGCGGTCAGAGCGGCAGCCACGACCACGGCGAGGAACGGGGCCTTGAACCACAGCATGACGGCGGCGACCCCGACCGCGGGCACGCGCGCGTCAACAACGACGGATTGCCCGTCGCCGAGGGTCTGCACGGCCACGAGCGCCGCCAGCAGCGCCACCGTGAGCAGATCGGTGATGCGCGACGCCCGCGGGTCGTCCAGCATTCGCCGGGGGACCAGGTAGCCCGCCAGTTTGAGAGCGGCGCAGATGAGCGAAGCGATGATGATGGCGTGCCAGAGTGTCACGGGCGCGCCTCCGGGTCGGGCCAGGAAGGGAGAACACCCGAGCCTGGGGAGCCATCCGCGCCCCCAGAAGACGGCAGGCCGCCAGTCCGCCCCGGCATCCCAGAGGTTCCAAACCAGTTCCACCAGCCCACGATGATCGCGACGACGGCGGCAACGAGCACGGGAAGCCCTGGAGTCATCACGGGCGTCAGGCACGTGGCGATAACAGCGGCCGCGACACCGACCGCGATGGCCTGCCGCTCGCGCAGGCGAGGCCACAGCAACCCCAGGAAGGCGGCGGCCGCCGCGGCGTCGAGCCCGTACCTGTCGGTGCCGCCAAGCACATCGCCGATCAGCGCGCCGATGAGCGTAGTCAGGTTCCACCCCAGGAACACGCCGATTCCCGTGAGCCAGAATCCTGTCTTGCGCGCTCGCGGTGACCTCTGCGCGAGCGAGACTGCGACGGACTCGTCGATAGTGACCTGCGCGGCGGCGAGCGTGAGCGGCCAGCGCCCGCCCACGACGGGCTTCATCCGGATCGCGTATGCCACATTGCGAGCCCCCAGCAGAGAAGCGGACGCGACCGCCGCCGGTAGCGCGCCGAGCCCACCACCAGCGACCACGCCGATGAATGCGAACTGCGACCCGCCGGTGAACATCACGGCGCTCAGGACGCACGTCTGCCACACATTCAGTCCGGCGGCAACGGCAAGCGCGCCGAATCCGACGCCGTATGCACTCGTAGCGAGGGCAACCGACCAGGCGATCCGTTTGGCGGCAGCGACTTCGTCACTATCAGTTCGCTCCGGATCCATCCCATCATTTTGCTCTCTTGCGCGCACACGTCAAAGCGCCGCCTGCACTAAGGTCGGATACGTGAGCGAAATGCGGTTGAGCGACGTCATTGCACGCCTGGACGAATGGTTCCCGCGGGCGCTGGCGGAACCCTGGGATTCCGTGGGCTTGATCGTCGGGGATCCCGACCGGCCCGTGCGCAGAATCCTCCTCGCGCTCGACCCGGTTCGGTCAGTTGTGGACGAGGCCTCTGACTGGTCCGCAGACCTGATCATCACGCATCACCCCCTGTTCCTGAAGCCCGTGCATCAGCTCAGCACCGAGACCTTCAAGGGAGCCATCGTCCACCGCCTGATCGCAGCGCAATGCGCCCTCTTCAATGCGCACACGAACGCGGATCGCGCCGCCGACGGCGTCGCTCACGCGCTCACCAAGCGACTCGGGCTGATCGATTCGACCCCGCTTGCCGCGGCCCAGCAGCCGCCGCGCGATAAGTACGTCGTCTTCTCGCCGCTGGATGCCACCGACGGCATACAGGCGGCCATGTCCGCGGCGGGCGCCGGGCGGATCGGGGAATACTCGTCCTGCGCCTGGCGCACCGAGGGGGAGGGCACCTTCACCGCGTCGAAGGACGCCAACCCGACCATCGGCGAGCCGGGGCAGAAGACGACCGTGCGCGAGCACCGCCTCGAAATGGTGGCGCCCCGCTCCGCGCGGGCCGCGGTCACAACAGCGCTGCGCGCCGCGCATCCGTACGAGGAACCCGCCTACGAGGTCACCGAACTAGCCAGCGAACCCAGCGACCTCGGGCTCGGTCGCATGGGACGCCTGCCATCGCCCATGTCGCTGCGCGAGTTCGCCGAGCACGCGGCCCGGGTCCTGCCCGCCACAGCGCAGGGCATTCGCGTGGCCGGCGACTTGGACGCAGTCGTGGAACGAGTGGCGGTCGTGGGTGGATCGGGCGATTCCATGATCGGCGCAGCGCGCGCTGCCGGCGCCGACGTGTACCTGACGTCGGACCTGCGCCACCACCCCGTATCCGAGGCGCGCGAGGAGGCAATGCTGGGCGACGGTCGTCCCTTCCTCGTCGACACGGCGCACTTCGCCAGCGAATCGGTGTGGCTGGACGATCTTGCGCAAAAACTGACCGCGATCCCAAGTGCCCGGCTGGAGGTTCGCATCGCGCGAGAGTCCACAGACCCCTGGACCGCGCACTTTCCCTCGGTGACCACCGGGTAGTCTGTTCACACGCGACGAAAGGCACCAACGATGGCAACTGCACCTGTGGCCGACCAGCAGGCACTCCTGGGCGTTCAGGCACTCGACACCAGAGCGCAACAGCTCTTCCACCGTCGCCGAACGCTTCCGGTCCACAAGCAGATCGCCGCGCTCGATGCGCAACTTGCGGAGCTGGAGCGAAGCCTGGTCGCGGCGCGCACCGAGGTCTCGGATTCCCGTGCGGCGCTCACCAAGGCGGAGGCCGACGTCGCCCAGGTGCGGGACCGCTCCGCCCGCGACCAGGGCCTGCTCGACGGGGGTGCCGTTACCCCCAAGGATGCCCAGGCGCTCCTCTCGGAGATCGAATCACTGGCGGCGCGGCAAGCCAAACTCGAGGAGATCGAGCTCGAGGCGATGGAGACCCTTGAGGGCCACGAGGCAGTCCTCGCCGAACTCGAACAGCAGCGCTCTGCATTGGACGCCGAGCGGGTTGCCGCCGTTGCCGTGCGCGACCAAGAGGTCGCCGAGATCGACGCTGAGCGCAAGCAGGTCGCGGTCGATCGTCGCGGTGCCATCGAGGGCATCGATGCCAGCCTGATGATCGAGTACGAGAAACTGCGCGATCAACTCGGCGGCCTCGGCGCGGCGCGGCTCGAGGGGCGCATGTGCAGCGGCTGCCGTATTCAGCTCGGTCCCGTGGACCTAAGCCACATCAATGCCGCCGCCCCGGATGCCGTGGTCCACTGCGAGGAGTGCGGGCGCATCCTCGTCCGCCCGCTCGACTCCTAGCACTCCCTACTTGGCGAGCACGTAGGTTAGACGACCCCGCGATTCGGTTGTCCACTCGAATTCGACATTGTGGACGAGTTCTCCAGTGGGCAGTCGGCCGACGTGGATCCCGGCGCTGGCAGCGGCATCGCAGAGCTCGTCCACACTGCCCGGGAGCGGACCACCGGAGCGAGCCAGCGCGCCGGTCAGCACCCCGCGCAAATACTTCGCGTGGTGGGTCACGACCGAGCGCCCCGATGGTGTCTCGCGGACTACCCGGATCTCCACCCACAGCGCGCCGGCGGGCGGGCTCCACATCGCCCCGTAGGAGTGCGAGCGGCAGTCGATGACGATTTCGCCGTCAGTCACCGCCGAGTCCAGCGCCGCGAGGTGCCCGTTCCACCACCGGCCCAGCGGACCGATTCCGGGCAGGTTCACGCCACCCGATAGCCGATACGGCGGAATGCGATCACCCGGACGGGTGATGCCCCACAAGCCGGAGAAGACCAGGATGTCCAGGCCCGCGGGCAACACCACCGGGAGCCTGGCGGCATCGAACAGGACGCCGGTATAGATGTCGCGGCTCGTCGCGGTTGCCGCGGTTGCTAGGTCGAGGTTGGCGCGGATCTGCGCCGTAAGGTTCGGGCTCACCTTGAGCACCTCGGGGGCATCGCGTCGCTTCGACGCATTGGCCAGCGCCGCCATGACCTTGCGGCGGGGCGCGGTGAGTTCGGGGACTGCCAGGGATGACAGTTCGAGCCGCGCGCCGGATTCGGGAACCGCCTTGGTCTCGGAGGGCGGGAGCAGGATGAGCACCGAACCACGGTAGCCCACTGTCGCGGTGGTACCCGAGTCCGGAGTCGTACCGGGGCGCGCGAGGCCCTATTGAGGTTGGCTAAGCGATGACGAACTTGTCGATGATCCCGAGATCACCGAGCGTTGCGAGGACTGTCGTGGGCGCTCCGCGCAGAATGATCGGCTGATGGCCCTCGTCCTCGACGGCGGCGAGTTGATAGACGAAAGCGATGCCGGTCTCATCGATGCCGGTGACGTCCTGCATCTCGATGATGAGCGGATACGTCGACATGGCAACCTGCAGGAGGACCGCGCTTGCCTGCTCACGGAGCGTGACGTTGATGTCGCCGGAGAGCCGGACGAGTCGCGCCTGACCCTCGTCGGAAAGAGTGATGCTTCCTGACCCGCTCGGGGTTGCGGACGCTGTGCTGCTCGTGTGGAGTAGCTGAGTCTCCAGGCTCGCGGCTGTGCGAGTCGTCTCGGTGACCGCCACCCTGTCATGCCCACGGCCCGTCTTCGGTGTGTTCATGACCTAACCTTGACACTCGTTGCTGGAAAAAGGGTGAGAAGTGGGCATGTGTCTCATTATTCGGCAACTCCACGCAAAGTTAGGCGGGCATGAAGCACGCTTCCACGCGCCGAAGCGTTTAGGTAGTGTAATGAAGGCGTCAAAGAGTTAAAGGATGCGCGAACGCCTGCGAGCACACCAGGACGCTCGGGTCGGGGGGCGCGGCAGGATCGCAGGCTCGCCAGCCTGAGGCAGGGGGTGCGGATGAGTTGACCTATACGCCGGGTTCTGTCTCCACCGACCGTTGCCGGTCGGTGGGAGGCGACCATCCATCTAGGGGCGTCGTTGCCGGCGCCCTCGAGCGATCTACCCGGATGCTCAGGCGAGCCGCCTTGATACGCATCCTGTCTGATCTTGCTCCCGGTGGGGTTTACCTAGCCGCACTGGTCACCCAGTGCGCTGGTGGTCTCTTACACCACCCTTTCACCCTTACTGCCGAAGCGAACTCCGGCAGCGGTCTACTCTCTGTGGCACTTGCCCGCGGGTCACCCCGGGTGGGCGTTACCCACCACCGTGCCCTGTGGAGCCCGGACGTTCCTCGGCGGGCCGAGGCCCGTCGCGGCCGCCCAGTCAACTCATCCGCCCTGACAGTGTAGTCGCAGCGGGCAAGAAGTGGGGAAGCGCGTCAGGAGATGTGCCCGGCGGCCCAGGCCGCTGCGCCGGCGATGCCCGCATTGTTGCGTAGCGCGGCGGGGATGATCGGGCACGAGATGTCGCGCAGCAGCGGCAGCCACTTCTCGTGAGCCTTGGAGACGCCACCCCCGACCACGATCAAATCGGGGGACAGGAGCATGTCCACCATGGAGAAGTACTGCTGCAGAGGGCCGGTGGCCCACTCGTCCCAATCCAGGCCGTTGCGTTCGCGCGAGACCGCCGAGGCCTCCTTCTCGGAGTCGCCGCCGTTCATCTCCAGGTGCCCGAATTCGGTGTTGGGGACCAGCACGTCGTTCATGATCAGCGCAGAGCCGATGCCGGTGCCGAGGGTGAGCACCAGGATCGTCCCATCCTCGTCCTTGGCCGCGCCGTATAGCGCCTCGCCATAGCCGGCCGCATCCGCATCGTTCAGCACGGAGACGCTACGGCCCACGGCCTGGGAGACGACGTCCTCGAGGTTGACGCCCTTCCACGACTTGTCGAGGTTGGCGATGAACTTGATGACGCCGTGCCGGATCGGCGCCGGGAAAGCTACGCCGACCGGCGCTTCCGGGGGGAGATCGAAATGGTCTACCAGCTCGGCGATCACCGAACCGACTGCCTGGGGCGTGGAGTTCTCCGGCGTCGGTATGCGGTGGCGATCAGCCAGGAGGTCACCGCTGGCCAGGTCTACGGGAGCGCCCTTGATGCCGGTGCCGCCTATGTCGATACCGAGTGCAACGGTGGTCGGGGGGATGGCCGGCGAATGTGAAGTGTGGGTGCTCATGGCAGCGTCAGGATCTCCGCTCCGGAATCTGTAACAACAATGGTGTGTTCGAATTGCGCCGTGAGAGCGCGGTCCTTGGTGACGACCGTCCATCCGTCATCCCAGAGTTCCCACGCATCGACGCCAAGGGTAAGCATAGGCTCAATAGTGAAGACCATGCCAGGCACAATTACCGTGGAATATTCCGGTGCCGCATCGTAATGCGGAATGACGAGCCCCGAGTGAAACGCTTCGCCGACGCCGTGTCCCGTGTAGTCGTGGACAGACGAGTACCCGAAACGTTTTGCGTACTTCTCGATCACTCGACCGATGACGTTGACCTCCCGGCCAGGGGCGACGGCCTTGATTCCCCGCATCGTCGCCTCGCGGGTTCGCTCGATTAGGAGCGAAGCCTCTTCGGAGACTTCGCCGACCGCGAAGGTCGCGTTGTTATCGCCGTGCACTCCGTTCTTGTACGCCGTGATGTCGACATTTACGATGTCGCCTTCCGTCAGCGTCGTGGAGTCGGGAATGCCGTGGCAGATGACCTCATTAATCGAGGTGCACAGCGATTTGGGGAAACCTCGATAGCCGAGAGTCGACGGATAGGCTCCGTGGTCGCAGAGGAACTCGTGACCGATGCGGTCGAGCTCATCCGTCGTAACGCCGGGGCGCACGGCCTCTCCTACTACAGCGAGGGCCCGCGCCGCGATCCTGCTCGAGATGCGAATGCGCTCGATCGTGTCCGGGTCGACGACGTCGGGGCCCTCGTAGAGGCGCGGACGCGGCCGCCCCACGTACTCGGGTCGTTCGATCGAGGCGGGGACGGTACGCGCTGGTCCGATTTCTCCAGGGGTCACAGCGGTGCGATTGCCCAGCAGGGATGGCGGCATAATTCAAAGTCTACGAGATGCCAGCGGCAGTCCAGGCCACGGCAACGCGCCGTTGGGAGGTTGCGTTGCCGTGATCGCCGAGGGGGTCCATCACGGGCCCGGCGCCCGGCACGGGGGCCTGCGCTTTCGCCTCGCGCGTTCCGCTTTTGGGGCGCGCGACCGGGTGGCCCTGGTTCGCCCAATTGGGTTTCTCTCCAATAGGCGTCCGCGCCGACCCATCGGTGTAACTTCAGAAGTCACGCGAAAGCGGCAAATGAGACACGATTTGGGAGCGCTGTCACTCCCGCTCACATAGTCCTAGGGAACTCCAGTGTTTGTCCTCCCGAAGGGTCATTCGTCGCCGTTGGCGCAACACAACCCATGCGCGGGAATCCGGCGCGGCGCGTCCGATGCCAGCCCTACGCCTTCCGGGCACGGTCCCTGGGCGGGAGTGCGCATCTCCACTGGTGCAAGCGGCGTTGGGGGTGGAATGATGGGGGCATTCCAACGGACGAGGAGTCGATATGTGTCCCACCACCGCCGATGAGTACTACTTCAACACCTTGACCGGCGAAGTCGAACACGGACAGGTGTCCTCGTGGACGCACCGAATGGGACCGTATCCGACTGAGGAAGCCGCGCGCAACGCATTCGACACGGCCCGCAAGCGCACTCAGAAGTGGGACGAGGACGACGCCCGCTGGGGCGACGAAGACGATGACTGATCCGCGCCGCTGAGGAACCAGCCGCGACACCCATCACGGCGGACTCGGCCGCGCACGCCGCCAAGCCCGTCCCTTTCACCACTGCGACAGCCCTTTCGCACCCGCGCCAGCCCCTTCGCCCCTGGGCCAGCTCGTTCGCTAGCTCTGGTAACCGTGCTCAGGAGCCGGGAACGAGCCGTCGCGCACAGCATCGATGTAGTCGCTGGCTGCGTCGCCTAGAGCCTTGCCGATTTCGGCGAAGCGGCGGGCGAATCGCGGCGACCACTCGCCCATGCCGGCCATATCCGTCCATACGAGAACCTGACCATCGCACGCCGCGCCCGCTCCGATGCCGATCGTGGGGACTTCGAGCTGGGCAGTGACCTGCTCGGCGAGCGGAGCCGGGACCATTTCGAGGACTATCGCCGCGGCACCAGCCCCCTGTAGCGCAAGCGCGTCCGCGAGCAGCTCCTGCGCGCCCGCGCCGCGCCCCTGGACGCGCTTTCCGCCGAATCGGTTCTCCGACTGCGGCGTGAAGCCGAGGTGTCCGATGACCGGTATGCCAGCCTGCGTGAGCGTATGCACCTGCTCGGCTATCCGCCGCCCGCCCTCGATCTTGACCGCATCGGCCCCGGTCTCCTTCATGACGCGCACGGCGGACTCGAAGGCGCGGGTCGCGGAGTCCTCGTACGAGCCGAACGGGAGGTCCACGATCACGAATGCGCGCTTGGCCGCGCGGACGACGGCTCGGGCGGGCGGGATCATCTCGTCGAGGGTGACCGGGATCGTGTTCGCGTGTCCCAGGACGTTATCGCCCAGAGAATCGCCGACCAGGAGCGCATCGACGCCGGCCGCATCGAAAATGCGGGCAGTGATCGAGTCGTAGGCGGTCAGCATCGTGATGCGTCGGCCCTCGTGCTTCGCCTGCGCCAGGTGGTGTACGCGAACGCGCTTGACGGGTGCGGGGGTGTCATTCATCTTTCAGCCTTCTTCGGATTCCGGTGCGATCGGCCCTGGCAGGGCGTCGCGTCATTTCGGTTCGCGCCAGCGCGAGGTGATGGGCAGGCGGCGATCGCGTCCGAACGCCAGGGCCGTGACCTTGGGGCCGAGGGGATACTGGCGGCGCTTCCACTCCGCGCGATCCACGAGGCTCACGACCTTGTCGACGATTGCCTCGTCGTAGCCGCGGGCCAGTAGTTCCCGCCTGCCCTCGGCGTGCTCGATGTAGGCGTCGAGCACCTCGTCCAAAAGCGAATACGGCGGGAGCGAATCCTGATCGACCTGGCCGGGGCGCAACTCCGCCGAGGGCGGTTTGGTGATCGATGATTCGGGGATGGGCGGTATTTCGCCCCGGTCGATGGCGTGATTGTTGCGCCACCGGGCGAGCTCCCACACGAGTGATTTGTCGATGTCTTTCAACGGCGCGTACCCGCCGACCGCGTCGCCGTAGATCGTCGAGTAGCCGGTGGCGAGCTCGGACTTGTTGCCGGTGGCGAGCGTGAGGTGGCCCTCCTGGTTGGAGAGCCCCATCAGGATCATGCCACGGACCCTGGCCTGCAGATTCTCGGCGGCTACTCCGTCCAGGGCGATTTGCCCGTGGAACGCGGTCACGATCGGTTCGATGGGCACGACCCGGTAGTCGGCGCCGAGTCGTTGCGCCAGATCGGAGGCATCGTCCTTGGAGTGCTGGGACGAGTACACCGATGGCATGGAGACGCCGACGACTCCGGAGCCGCCGATGGCATCGGCCGCCATGACCGCAACCAGCGCGGAGTCGATTCCGCCCGATAGGCCGAGCACCACGGAGGCGAAGCCGTTCTTCCGGATGTAGTCGCGCAGACCCAGAGTCGCCGCCCGGTAGACCTCCTCGGCCTCCGTCAGCTCGGCGAAGACGCGAGCCGTGTGCGGAGGTTCCCCGCGGTCCGCGAGTTCCCAGGTGCCGAGGTGCTCCACGAACTGGGGGAGCCGGGCGAGCACCTCGCCATCGGGTGCCACGACAAACGAGTTGCCGTCGAAGACCAGATCGTCCTGCCCGCCCACGAGGTTGACATAGACCACCGGCGCGCCGACCTGTGCCGCGCGGCGGGCGGCGAGCTCGGTGCGGATATGCCCTTTGCCCTGCTCGTACGGGGAGCCGTTGAGGACGATCAGGGCATCCAGGTCGGCGTCCGCGAGCGCCTCGACCGGGCCACCGTTCTGCCAGATGTCCTCGCAGATCGCCAGGCCGAGCCGGCGGCCCTTGATGTCCACCACCGTCGTTTCATTCCCTGCGGCGAAGATACGGAACTCGTCGAAGACCCCGTAGTTGGGCAGGTGGTGCTTGTCGTACTCAGCGATGATCGCGCCACCCTGGAGCGCGACGGCGCGGTTGGTGGGAAGGCGGTTCGGCGCATCCGGGTTGGCCCGTTCCGGGCCGATGGTGCCGATGATGACGACGAGTTCGCCAAGGCCCGCCTCGAGCAGATCGGCGGCGAGTGATTCCACAGCGCTCGCTGCGCCGCGCCGGAACGAAGCGCGCAGCGCGAGATCCTCGATGGGATAGCCGGTGATGGTCATCTCGGGGAAGACCACGAGCTCGGCGCCGGCGCTCGCGGACTTACGTGCCGCCTCGATGATGGCGGCGGCGTTGGCGCTCACATCGCCCACGGTCGTGTCGATCTGTGCGAGCGCGATGCGCAAAGGTGCCATGTCACCAGCCTACCGAGCCGCGGCGGCTGCTGAGACGTTGCCGAGCAGGACTACCCCGAGACCGTCCAGACACTCCCGCCCTCCCTTCAGCGAGGCAACGAGGTGGGGCACTAGTAGGCTCGTGATACGCGCAACGAGGCGCGCGGCACCACGTGTCCGGTCACCAGGAGGTCCCCATGGCCCAGTTGCCCCGAGTAGCGTCGCTGCACCTTGATGCGGCACGGAAATCCGCGATGGGCCGCAGTGCCGAAGTTCTGCTGCACGATGGTCCGCTTCGGCAGTCGATCATTGCACTGACTGCGGGTTCGCGCCTCGCCGACCACAACTCGCCGCCCGCCGCCACCATTCAGGTGATCGAGGGCCGAATTCAGATCAGTTCGGAGTACACGCTCGATGAGGTTCGGGCGGGGCAGCTCACCCTCCTGACGCACGATAGGCACGGGGTCCTGGCCATGGAAGACAGCGTCTTCCTGCTGACGACGGTCACGAGCATCGATGTCGGATCGCACACCGGTGCCGAGAGCCACCGCCGGATGGGCCAGCACCGACTCGAGTGAGTCTTCGCGTGCGTTTTACCTGCGGCCTATAAGGTGGAGTCGGTGGCGAGGCGCGCCACGTGGGCGGACCGGGACGTGTGTTGTCACACGCCGGTCAGGATCAGGCAGGATAGGTACATGGACAGGCAGCAGGAGTTCGTACTTCGCACTATTGAGGAGCGAGACGTCCGCTTCATCAGGCTGTGGTTCACCGACGTGCTCGGAATGCTGAAGTCGGTCGCCATCGCCCCGGCGGAACTCGAATCGGCGTTCGCCGAGGGCATCGGATTCGACGGGTCGGCGATCGAGGGCCTGACGCGCGTGTACGAGGCGGACATGATCGCGCGCCCCGACCCCACGACGTTCCAGATGCTGCCGTGGCGCGGCGAAAGCCAGGGGACCGCGCGCATGTTCTGCGACATCCTGACCCCCGACGGCGAGCCGTCGCTCGCGGACTCGCGCAACGTCCTCAAGCGCGCCCTCGCCAAGGCCGCTGAGATGGGCTTCACGTTCTACACCCACCCCGAGGTCGAGTTCTACCTCTTCGAGCAGCCGGTGTCCGCCGACAAGCCGCCGGTTCCCGTGGACCAGGGCGGCTACTTCGATCACGTGGCCCGCGCAGCGGGACACGACTTCCGCCGCGCGGCGATCACGATGCTCGAATCGATGGGCATCTCCGTGGAGTTCTCTCACCACGAGGCCGGGCCGGGCCAGAACGAGATCGACCTGCGCTACGCCGACGCCCTCACGACCGCGGACAACCTGATGACCTTCCGCACCGTCATCAAGGAGGTCGCCATCGAGCACAACCTGTTCGCGTCCTTCATGCCCAAGCCCATGGCGGCGCACCCGGGTTCGGGCATGCACACGCACCTGTCACTGTTCGAGGGCGACCGGAACGCGTTCCATGAGGCGGGTTCACGCTTCGAGCTCTCGCGCACCGCGCGCCACTTCATCTCAGGGATACTGCACCACGCAGCGGAGATCACCGCGGTCACCAACCAGTACGTCAACTCGTACAAGCGGCTGTGGGGCGGCGCCGAGGCGCCGAGTTACGTCTCGTGGGGTCACAACAACCGCTCCGCCCTCGTGCGCGTGCCGATGTACAAGCCGGGCAAGGGTAACTCGTCCAGGATCGAATACCGGGCGATCGACTCGGCGGCCAACCCCTACCTGGCCTTCGCGCTGCTGCTGACCGCGGGGCTCAAGGGCATCGAGGAGGAATACGACCTCGTCGACCCGACCGAGGACGATGTCGCCGAACTGACGAATGCCGAGCGCGGCGCCCTGGGCTTCAGGCCGCTACCGACCTCGCTCGGCAATTCACTGAACATCATGGAGAACTCCGAGCTCGTCGCCGAAACGCTGGGAGAGCACGTGTTCGAGTACTTCCTGCGCAACAAGCGACAGGAGTGGACGGACTATCGCGCGCAGGTGACGCCGTTCGAACTTCAGCGACTGCTCACAACGCTCTGATCGATGGCGCGGGAACTATCGCTCTCCAGGAAACTACGTCGCGCGGGATTTGACGACACCGCCCGGGCCGAGGGCCTGTGGCACGACGCCACGCTTCAGCGGCTATTCGGTTCGCCGGAGACGGCGGAGCTGTGGCTCGAGGCGCTTAACTCCGCGGCGAGTCCGGACGACGGCCTGCTTACCCTCATCCGGCTCGCGGAGGCGCTCGAGTCGGATGCGGGTGCGCGCGCGGTGTGGGATACGGTCTCGCAGGACGAGTCCGCCCGCGCCCGCGTCTGCGTCATCGCTGGGGGCAGCGGCCCGCTCGCGGACGACCTCGTGCGCAGGCCCCAGCAGATGCTCGTCGCACTGGCGTCCCACGAGCTCGCCATCGGCGCCGACGCCCGCGAGGTGCGCGCCGAGTTGCTCGGGGCGGTCGGGGCGGACCCCGAGGCGGATGTGCCCGTGGCGACGGCGGGGGACTCGTCCACAATCGACGCGATGCGACGCGCCTACCGCCTTCGCCTGACCCGCATCGCGGCCGCGGATCTCACGTCCGAGCAGCCGCTGTCGCTGATGCCCGCGGTCGCCGCCGCCCTTGCCGACCTGGCCGCAGCCGCGCTCGAAGCGTCCCTCGCGATAGCGCGCGCCACCCTCCCCGGCGGCGGAGCCGAGGCGCGGCTCGCCATCATCGGGATGGGCAAGACGGGTGGGCGTGAACTCAACTACGTCTCCGACGTGGACGTCATCTACGTCGTCGAGCCAGCCGACGGCGCCGACGAGGAGAGCGCGATCCAGGTGGGGACCAAGCTTGCGTCCGCAGTCGCCCACGCGTGCGCTGGCTCGTCAGGTGAATCGCCGCTGTGGCCCGTCGATGCCGCCCTGCGCCCCGAGGGAAAGCAAGGGCCGCTGGTGCGAACCCTGTCCTCGCACGTCGCCTACTACGAGCGGTGGGCCAAGACGTGGGAGTTCCAGGCGCTGCTGAAGGCTCGCCCGGTCGCGGGCGATGCCGAGTTGGGTCAGGCGTATCGCGACGCGCTTCAGCCGATGGTGTGGCGGGCCGTCACGCGGGAGAACTTCGTCGAGGACGCACGCGCCATGCGCCGCCGCGTCGAGGACCACGTTCCGCCGCAGGAGGCCGATCGCCAGATCAAACTCGGCAAGGGTGGCCTGCGCGACGTGGAGTTCACCCTCCAACTTCTCCAGTTGGTGCACGGCCGCGCGGACGGGGCGATTCGCAGCGGGAACACGCTCACGGCGCTCGCCGCACTCTCGGCAGGCGGTTACGTCGGCCGCGCCGACGCGAGCCAGCTGTCGGTCTGCTATCGGTTCCTGCGAGTGCTGGAGCACCGCATTCAGCTCGCCCGCCTGCGCCGCACGCACCTCATGCCGACCTCCGAGTCGGACCTACGCAAACTCGCGCGCGCGGCCGGGCTGCGCCAGGAGGGCGCCGAAGGGCTGCAGCAGCGCTGGCTCGCCACTCGCCGCGAGGTGCGTTCGCTCCACGAGGAACTCTTCTACCGCCCGCTGCTGCCCGCCGTCGCCCAGCTCTCGGCGGATGAGGCCGCGCTCAGCCCGGAGGCCGCGAGAGAACGGCTCGGCGCCATCGGCTACCGGGACCCCAAGGGCGCCATGCGGCACATCGAGGCGCTCACCGAGGGAATCAGCCGCCGCGCGTCGATTCAGCGCCAGCTCCTGCCCGTCATGCTCGGCTGGTTCGCCGAGGGCGCCGACCCCGACCGCGGCCTGCTGGCGTTCCGTCGGCTGTCGGACGAGCTTGGCTCCGCCCACTGGTACCTGAAGCTGCTGCGTGACTCGCCGTCGGCGGCCGTCCGCCTCGCCAAGGTGCTGTCGAACTCGCAGTACATGGCCGACCAGTTGTCCCGTTCCCCGGAGACCGTGCACTGGCTCGCCGATGACGATGCCCTACAACCACTGGCGTGGCAGCGACTCGATGGCGAGATCGACGCGGTGCTGCATCGCGCCGATGCCGAGGACAAGGCGATCGACTCGCTGCGCGCCATTCGTCGCCGCGAACTCGCGCGCACCGCGGCGGGTGAACTGCTGGGCGTCGTTGACCCGCCCACGGCGCAGGGAGCGATCGCGCGCGTGACCGACATGGCGCTGCAGGGCGCGCTTCGCATCGCGCTGCGCACGGCCGAACTCGAAGGGGTGTGGGCGGGTCGCCCCGCGCCGGCGACCTTCGCGATCATTGCGATGGGCCGCCTGGGCGGGCTGGAGATGGGCTACGGCTCCGACGCCGACGTCATGTTCGTGTACGAGCCTACCGGCGGTGCTTCCGATGCGGACGCGAACGAGTTCGCCAAGCACATCGCCCAGCGGATCCGCGCCCTACTGGTTGCGCCGGGTCGGGAGCCGTCCCTGCAGGTCGACGCCGACCTTCGCCCGGAGGGGCGTAACGGCCCGCTGGTGCGGTCCTTCGCGTCCTACACCGAGTACTACGACCGGTGGGCGGAGACCTGGGAGCGGCAGGCACTGCTACGCGCCCGGGCAAACGCGGGCGATGATGGCCTGCGCGACCGCTTCATCGCGCTGATCGATCCGCTCCGCTACGCCGAAGGCGGCATCGACGCGGGGCAGGTACGCGAGATCCGCCGGATCAAGGCGCGCGTGGAATCTGAGCGGCTACCGCGGGGTGTCGCTCCACAACGCCATCTGAAGCTCGGTCCCGGCGCGCTGGCGGACGTCGAGTGGACGGCCCAGCTCCTACAGTTGCAGCATGCGGCCGATGTGCCAGCGATGCGCACCACCCACACGCTACGGTCTTTGCAGGCGGCACACGACGCCGGAATTCTCGCGCGCGAGGATGTGGAGTTACTTTCGGATGCCTGGTTGCTGGCTTCGCGGCTGCGCGCCGGGCTGGCCCTGTGGTCCGGGCGGACGAGCGGTGCTGCCCTCGACGTCCTGCCGCTCGATCGCCGCGACCTGACCGGACTGGCTCAGACCATCGGCTTTGGCGGAAACGGCAACGAGCTGGAGGAGCACTATCTGCGCACCGCGCGGCGGGCTCGCTCGGTGATCAACCGGGTGTTCTACGGCATCGAGCCTCAGTAGCGCGGGCTTTGAGGACGAGTCCTCCGTCGCATCCGGCACGGTGACGCCCGGGGTGCCCCGATCGTTGTCGGTGGGCGCCTGCCGCCCCGCAGGTTACGGCCGGAGGCTCCGCGCATGTCTCCGGCGGAAGCCTCCGCGCATGTCCGCAGCGGAAGGGCCCGCGCATCTTCGCAACGGGGCGCCGCAATCTGGCCAGCGAGGCGCCGGATCGGTCGCTACGAGCGCTCTGGGTCAGGACCATCCGATTTCGCGGACTGCTTGAGCGGCTTGACTGCCGGAGAGAGAACGAGCGTCGCGCCGATCGCGAGCACGACGGCGAGCAGCATGTGCCGCGGCCCGACCGCCTGGGCGAGCGCGCCGAAGGCTGGCGGCGCCGCAATCTCGGCCGCCGAACCGCACGAACTGGCGACTGCGAGCCGGGATGCGGCGCCCGCGGGATCGTCCGCCGCCGCGGCGATCGCGAGTGGACCGCTCAGCGCCGCGCCGATTCCCCACAGCACGATGCCGGTCCACATCGCGGGTCCGAGGGGAGAGAGCACGAATAGGCTCAGCCCTGTTGCGCCGATGACGCCGGTGACGATGACCGTTCGCGGCCGGCCCAGACTGCCGATGACGACAGGACCGAGGAACCTGCCAATGGTCATGGCGGCGGTGAAGACGCTCAGCGCCAGCGCCCCGGTTGCCTCGCTCGCGCTGAACCCGCTCACGATCGCGATGGCCAGCCAGGCGTTCGCAGTGCCCTCGGACAGGGAACCGAAGAAGACGAGGGCACCGATCTTGATGGTGCGAGGTTCCCGCCACGCTCGCAGCGACGTGCGGAGCATGGCGAGCGGACCCCCCGCTCCCCGCTGTGCGCCACCGGCGGCTCCGCTAGCCGCTTTGTCGAACATCGCTGGGGCGAGTAAGAACATCACGATGCCGGCGGCTAAGCCGACCGAGGCGACTTGCGCGGCCGCCGCCACCTCCAGGCGCGCCGACAGGGAGCCGATGCCGGCTCCGAGGACTGCCCCAATGGAGTACAGCGCGTGGAATTGGGAGAGGTTCTCGCGTCCTACTCGTCGGCCTATGTCCGAGGCGGCGAGGTTCATGGGGACGTTCGTCGAGGCTCCCGCGAATCCGCAGGCTGCGAGTGCAAGCAGGAGCAGTACGCCATTGGTCGTCAGCAACGCCGCGCAGAGTAGCAGCATGGCGAGGATGTAGACGACCGCGGCCGCGCGTGCGGATCGCGGCCCGCCTAGCCGTGCGACGACGCCACCTACGATGAACAGTGCGATTAGTCCGCCCAGCGAGATGACGAGCAGATACGCGCCGAACTGCGAGTCGCTCAGCTCGAATTCCCGCTTGATCGCGGGCAGTCGCGACAGCCAGGATGCACTGGAGACACCGAAGACGGTGAACTGTGCGAACGCCGCGACGCTGATGCGCGCGGAACTGGGGGTAGGGAGTGCGCTGTGGGCGCGTTGAACAGGATGCAAGGGCGTGTTCCGTGGGGTAGTTCTGGTGCGATCGTCCCTCGATCTAAACCGATTTGAATTGCACTACCTCGGACACTATCACCGCGTGGTGGGACACGGTTCCGGCCGGTGCGGGAATGCCGTGCATCCTCTGCGTCGTCGCGGCTTGTGCACTGTGGTTGCCCGAGTTTCGCCGCCGGTGCGACGCCGCAGTTTTGTGGCGCGCCACGCGCTGGCGGCTCTTCGTCGGGCGATCCCTTCATGGGTAAGATCGCGTATGCGATCAAACTGCGCCCTATATATCGATGTCGGTTACCTGTTGGCGTCCGCCGCCGTGCGCGTGACGGGAACGTCCCTGCGCGCGGGCATTCAGGTGGAGTTCCCGAAGCTGATAGACGATCTGGTTCGGCAGGCCGAGGAACTGTCGGGATTGCCTGTGCTTCGCGTGCACTGGTACGACGCCGCGAAGAACGCCGTCCCGGATTGGGGGCAGGGGCTGATCGGTGAACTTCCCAAGGTGAAACTGCGACTCGGGCGCATCGGATTGGACGGCCAGCAAAAGGGCGTCGATCTGCGTATCGGCCTGGATTTGGTCACCCACGCGCGCAACCATGTCGCTGATATCTTCTACGTCGTCTCGGGCGACGACGACCTCACCGAGGCCGTGGAGGAGGCGCAGGTCCAGGGCGTGCAGGTCGTGATACTCGCCGTGCCGAATGCGAGCGGCGTTCCCCATGCGGTCAGTCGGCACCTGCTACGTGCGGCGGACCAATTGGAGGTCGTGGACGAGACCGCCATAGATCGGAACGTCTCGCGTAAGGCGGTCACGCCACGCCCGGTGGACAAGCCGGGGCCCAAGAGTGCCGTCCCCTCACCCGCTGAGATCGCGGCGCGGGTTCAGCAGGTGGCGCCGCCGCCCACATCCGTGCTCGCCTACAGTTCCTCGACCGGATCGAAGTCCGTGCCGTCGAGCGCGTATATCGAGGTGGAGGGCGCCAGCGATCAGATCGACGCCGTCGCCAAAAAGGTCGCCGATTCTGTTCGGCGAAGTGCCACCGATTCCGACCTTCGTGACATCATCGCCGGCCGCCCGGCCATCCCGTCCGATGTCGACCGTGCGCTACTGCTCGACCTGAGCGACACCCTCGAGGTTTACGATCTGGAGGATCCGCTCCGATTCAAGCTTCGAGAGCGGTTCTGGGCCTACCTGGCGGACGGCTAAGGACGAGCGCTTCGCGGCGTTCCGCCGAAAGAGCAGGGCGTGGAACCGGCCTCGTGGCCGGTCCCACGCCCTGCTTCTTTCTCGATCCCGGCTAATCGCCCAACACGTTGAAGCTGGAGACGTGGGGAAGTTGATCCAGTAGCGCCGTGCGCGTGCGGGAGCGGGGGCGTCTCCGAAAGAATACGCGCGCCGCCAATTGGAAATTCTGTTTCGCACAATGACAAACCGGCCCCCGCTCCGTGTTTCCACGGGCGGGGGCCGGTCCACTATGCGACGTAAGGCTTACACGTCGTAGTAGAGCTCGAACTCGTGCGGGTGCGGACGCAGACGCAGCGCGTCGATCTCCTTTTCGCGCTTGATGTCGATCCAGGTCTGGATCAGGTCCTCGGTGAACACGCCACCCTCGGTGAGGAACTCGTGGTCCTTCTCGAGGTTGTTGATGACGGCCTCGAGCGAGCCCGGAACCTGAGCGATCTGTGCGTGCTCCTCGGGGGGAAGCTCGTACAGGTCCTTGTCGATCGGGTCGGCCGGCTCGATGCGGTTCTTGATTCCGTCGAGGCCTGCGAGCAGCTGAGCCGCGAACGCGAGGTACGGGTTGGCCGACGGGTCCGGAACGCGGAACTCGACGCGCTTGGCCTTGGCCGAGGTACCGGTCACGGGGATGCGGATGCAGGCGGAGCGGTTGCGTGCCGAGTAAACGAGGTTCACCGGAGCCTCGTAGCCCGGAACCAGGCGGTGGTACGAGTTCACCGACGGGTTCGTGAAGGCCAGCAGCGAGGGCGCGTGCTTAAGCAGGCCACCGATGTACCAGCGGGCGAGGTCGGACAAGCCGCCGTAGCCGGACTCGTCGTAGAACAGGGGCTCGCCGTTCTTCCACAGCGACTGGTGGGTGTGCATACCCGAACCGTTGTCACCGAAGATCGGCTTCGGCATGAACGTGGCCGACTTGCCGTGCTCCCAAGCGACGTTCTTGATGACGTACTTGAACTTCTGCAGGTCGTCACCGGCCGCCGTCAGGGTGTTGAAGCGGTAGTTGATCTCCTGCTGACCGGCGGTGCCGACCTCGTGGTGCGCGCGCTCAAGGGTGAGGCCCACGTCCTGGAGGGAGGCGACCATGTCGTCGCGGATGTCCGCGAAGTGGTCGGTGGGGGAGACCGGGAAGTAGCCACCCTTGAAGCGAGGCTTGTAACCGAGGTTTCCGCCCGGCTCCTCAGCGCCCGTGTTCCAAGCACCTTCGACGGAGTCGATCGAGTAGAACGACTCGTGAGCCGACGTCGAGAAGCGAACGTCGTCGAACAGGTAGAACTCAGCCTCGGGAGCGAAGAAGGCGGTGTCGGCGATGCCGGTCGACTTCAGGTACGCCTCAGCCTTAAGGGCTACGTTGCGGGGGTCACGCGAGTAGGGCTCATCCGTGAACGGGTCAACGATCGAGAAGTTGACGATCAGCGTCTTGTGGCGACGGAACGGATCGACGTAGGCGGTCGTGACGTCCGGGATCAGCTTCATGTCGGACTCGTTGATCGCCTGGAAACCGCGGATGGATGAACCATCGAACGCGAGACCAGCTGTGAACGCCATGTCGGCGAATTCCTCAGCCGGGACGTTGAAGTGCTGTTGAATGCCGGGCAGGTCGGTGAAACGGACGTCTACGAACTCGACGCCCTGTTCCCGCGTAAAGGCGATGGCCTCTTCCGCAGTCTTGAACATCCGTGTACTCCTTGGGTTGAGGAATAGGGGTAGGTTGTGCGAACAGTGTCAAACGTAGTTGCCGCTAGTTTCGCCCGCGTGCACCGAATGTTTCCGGCATGTTACGGACGCCGCCTGGATGTTGCGTCTAAGTGTCCCCGGAGTCGAGGCGGCTAGTGTTGTAGCCGTGAAACGTAAGGATCTTCAGGGCTGGCTCTATGGCGCTCCAGAATCGGGGCAGGAACACCGGGAAGCGGTGAATTCGTTGAACCTGCCCGCGGCTGGGCCGGGTTCCCGCGCGCGGCTCGGCCGTCGCGTGATCGCACTCTTCATCGACTGGTGGGCATCGTGGCTCATCGCCTATCTGATCTTCGGCGATTCCCCCTTCGGCGCACTCGGAGTGTTCGCGGTGGAGAACCTCGTCCTCACCGCGACCGTCGGCGCGACGTTCGGCCAGCGACTGTGCTCCATGACCCTGGTGCGGCTGGTGGACCTTGGTGCCGCCTCCGCGGGCACCCCGCGTCGCCCGGGGATCGGATTCGTTCCCGCGCTCGTGCGGACCGTGCTGCTCTGCCTCGTGATACCCGCGGTCGTCTGGGATGCCGATGGGCGCGGCCTGCACGATAAGGCGGCAGGCACCGTGCTGCTGCGCCGCCGCTGAGCGCCGCAACGGACAGTCCAGTCAGCGCACCGCGGAGGAACGATAGACGAAGGCGGCATTCCCATTAAGGGGACGCCGCCTTCGTCCATTCGAATGCCGTTCAGCGCATGTCGCGCCGACTGATCCGTGCTCGCATGGGGTCAACACCCTTGGGCACGGGAAGTTTTGCCCCGCCGAGCGCCGAGAGGCGCCGCTCGACCTCGGCGGCCTCATTGCGCGTGAGCTTCGGCTTGAGCTTGCGAACGGTGTTCGCGAGCTTCGCAATCGGGACCTGGCCGTCGCGGTTTCCCACCTCGATAACGGTAATGGGCACGTCCTTGGCGGCGCGGCTGAGTCGCCGCTTTTCCTCGGCCACGAGTTTCTGGATACGGCCGGACCTAGCCTCGCCGATCAGCACGATGCCGGGACGACCCACACCGCGGAAGAGTAGGTCCTGCGTCTTCGGGTCGACGGCCACGGGCTCCTCGCCGAAGTACCAGCCGCGCTTGAGCGGCTGCAGCACCGCGCGGGACGCGCCGATCTGGTCTTCGATCTCCGCATACTGCGCCTTGGAGAAGCGGCGCGTGAGCAGCAGCAGCGCCAGGATCAGCGAGATGGGGAACGCCAGGAACCCCCAGAACCAGGGGTTGTGTAGCAGGAAGCCGACGCCGACGCCGATGCCCGTCACGGCCACGACGGTGACTGGCACCAGCCACCCTACGACCTTGTCGCGGGACTTGGTGAAGGTGTACGCCTGCCACAGCAGTTTGTACCAGGGCGTCTTCTTGGGAGTTGCTTCGCTGTTCTTGGCCACGTCGAATCACTTTAGTCGAGAAGCGCGGCCGCAGGAGAATCCACCAGCAGCGAGCGGGCTTCCTGGCGGGCCACGATGGGCTGCGCCAAGTGCGCGAGCTGCGGCGGGATCGCCTCGCCGCGCTTGGTCATGGCCTGTCCCCAGAGTCGCCCGGCGCGGTAGGACGAGCGGACGAGCGGCCCCGACATCACGCCGAGGAACCCGAGGCGCTCCGCCTCGTCGGACAGTTCGACGAACTCCTCGGGCTTCACCCAACGCTCGACCGGGTGGTGGCGGCTGGACGGACGCAGGTATTGCGTGATCGTGATCAGGTCGCAGCCCGCATTGTGCAGATCCGCCAGCGTTTCCTTGGCCTCCTCCAGGGTCTCGCCCATGCCGAGGATGATGTTCGACTTAGTGACAAGCCCCGCGGCGCGCGCCTGCGTGATCACGTCGAGCGAACGCTCGTAGCGGAAGCCCGGACGAATGCGCTTGAAGATGCGGGGGACCGTCTCCAGGTTGTGCGCCAGCACCTCGGGGCGCGAGCTGAATACCTCGCGCAGCAGTTCCGGAATGGCGTTGAAGTCGGGAATCAGCAGTTCCACGCCGGTGCCGGGGTTCATGGCGTGGATCTGTCGGACCGTTTCGGCGTACAGCCACGCACCCCCGTCGGCCAGGTCGTCGCGCGCGACGCCCGTCACGGTTGAGTACCGCAGCCCCAGTTCGACGACCGACTGCGCGACGCGGCGCGGCTCGTCCTTATCGAAGTCGGCGGGCTTGCCCGTGTCGATCTGGCAGAAGTCGCAGCGACGCGTGCACTGGGAGCCGCCGATGAGGAAGGTCGCCTCGCGGTCTTCCCAGCACTCGAAGATGTTGGGGCAGCCGGCCTCCTCGCACACGGTGTGCAGGTTGCCGGTGCGCACGAGCGATTTCATATCCGAGTATTCGGGGCCCATCGTGGCCTTCGTCTTGATCCACGACGGTTTGCGCTCGATGGGCACCTGCGCGTTGCGCACCTCGACGCGGAGCATCTTGCGACCGTTCGGGGCAACGTCACCCGAGTCTTCACGCTGGGGGCCGGAGCCACATTGCGGAGCCATGCCGATTAGCCTACGCGACCTGGGAGATCAAAGCGGGACAAATCAGGATGCGGACTGTGTGACATGGGTTACTCCCGGCTGGACGATGGGCGCGAGTTGGGTGGCCAGGTGCTTCTGGGCGAGCGGCAGGGCATCGGTCACGGTGAAGGGGCGCCGTAGTTCCCTCGTCAGCGTGGTCACGCCGGCGTCGTCTATGCCGCACGGCACGATGCGGCCGTAGTCAGCCAGGTTCGCGTCGCAGTTCAGAGCGATGCCGTGCATCGTCGTGCCACGGGCAACGCGCACGCCGATGGCGCACACCTTGCGGTCGCGCATCAGCGGGTTCGCGGCGAACCACACGCCCGAGCGGTCTTCGACGCGGATCGTGTGTGCGCCGAGTTCGGAGCACAGGTCGATGACGGCCTGCTCCAGCGCGCGCACGTACTTGACCACATCGATCGGTTCCGCGAGCCGCACGATCGGGTAGGCGACGAGTTGGCCCGGCCCGTGCCAGGTGATCCGGCCGCCGCGATCGACGTCGATGACGCGAGCGCCGTCGGTGGGCCGATCCGACCGGTTGGTCCGCTTGCCGGCGGTGAAGACGGCATCATGCTCGACGAACAGAACCGTATTGTCCCGACGCCCGGCGGCGACGTCGGCGTGCACGTCGCGCTGCAACTGCCAGATCTCCTCGTAGTCGCGCGTGCGGCTGCCGACGTCGAGCGAAACGAACTCCATGCCCTTCAGGCTAGGTCTAATCGCCCGCGATAGCGAAACCGCCGGCCCGCGTGTAGATCGCGAGCGCCAGGTCCTCGATCAGCTCGGTGGCATAGACGCGTTCGACCCAGTCCTGGCGAATGCCGGATTGTCCGTACAGGGCGCCGGCCAGTTGGCCGTATACGGCACCGACGGTGTCGGCATCGTCCGCTAGGTTGACCACGAGCAGTATGCCGCTCTGGAAGTCGTCGGTCTGATCGAGCGCCCACAGGGCCGCCTCGAGCGTGTCGACGACGTAGCCGGAGGACGAGATCTCCGCGCGCGATTTCGTGCGGTAGCTCCCCGCCAGCACGGCCGAGATGGCTGGCGATTCGATCCGATTGGCCAGCTGCTGCGCCGCCTGGAGCACGTCTTCCTTGTCCTTTGTGCCCGCGGCCGTCGCAATCAGGTACCCGAACGCGAAGCAGGCGTCGACGCATTCGTGCGCGGGATGCGTGGTTCGCGACGAATCGGCCGACAGGCGTGCGGCCAGTTCCACATCCGTGGCGAACGCGAGCGGAATAGGGGCGAGCCGCATGAGGGAGCCGTTTCCCGCGCTCCGGTCGTCGACGTGGGAGCGGTACGGTTCTCCCGTGGCGAGGAACTCGTCCAGCCCGACCGCGGTCTGATGCCCGATGTCGAAACAACGCCCCGTGGAGCTCATGAAGCCGTGATCGCGCCACTTGACGAAGCGGTCCAGTTGATCCACCGGGTCGTACGCACCGGTCTCGGCAAGGCTCGAGGCGACACACAGCGCGAGCGAGGTGTCGTCGGTCCACTGACCGGGCTCCAACTGGAAGGGGCCGCCGCCGATCAGGTCGGTGACCTCCGGAACGGTGTCGCGGGACGAGAACTCGATCGTGGTCCCAAGGGCATCGCCGATGGCCAAACCGAGGAGGCTGCCCACCGTCGCGTCGCGGCGTGCCCGGGCGGACGGCGTTGTCATGGAGTGAATATTACCGGTGCCCGGCGCCCCTGCATGAGGAATCCGGCGAATTTCACTGGACGAGTTTCGCCGCGTCCTCGATCGTCGCGTCGCGGTAGGGCAGGCCGCGCTCGAGCAGCACGCCCGGATGCACGTTCTGGCTGGCCAGGAGCTCGCCCGCGAAGCCACCCACCCCCAGTCGCAGGGCGAATTCAGGCACGCTCAACTTGGCCGGGCGGTGGAGTGCGGCTGCGTACGCCCGGACGAGTTCGCCGTTGCTCACCGGGTTCGGTGCGGTGAGGTTCACGGGACCATCGTGTGGGTCGTCGACGAGCGAGGCGAGCGCGCGGACCTCGTCGCGCAGCGTGATCCAGGACCACATCTGCTCCCCAGCGCCGAACGGGCCACCTGCGCCGAGTCGGATGAGCGGAAGCAACTTGGCGAGCGCGCCACCGTCGGGCGTGAGCACGAGTCCGGTACGCGCGAACGCGACGGGCACGGCCTGCTCCCGCGCCGGGGCGGTGGCTGCCTCCCATCTGGTGACGAGTTCGGGAATGAACCCGTCACCCGCGGTGGAACCCTCGTCCAGGATCTCGCCTGGCCGATCGCCGTAGTAGCCGATGGCCGAGCCCTGAACGAGCGTGCGGATGTGCCCGCCATCGGCGTTGTGCCGGGCGATCGCCGACGCGAGCGTGCGGGTTGGCCCGGTTCGCGACGTGAGTAGTTCCACCTTGCGGGCACGCGTCCAGCGGCGATCACCGATCCCCGCACCAGCGAGATTCACCACGGCATCCACGTCCTGGAGCGCTTCCGTGGGCAGCCATGCGTGCGAGGGATCCCACTGGCGTTCGCTCACGAAGCCGCGTGGCGATCTGGTGAGGATGATCGCGCGGTCCCCGCGGCCACGCAGGTGATGGGCAAGCGCGGTTCCGATGAGGCCGGAGCCACCAGCGATCAGGACAGTCGTCATTCACAACAGAATAGGGGAGATCCAGGACGAATGAGTCCCGAACCTGAGAATGTGCGCTTGGGTTGGGGACCGGTGGACGAACCGAGCGGCTCGCCTCCGCCGACGGGCTTCGCCCTCCGCTACGGCTATACGGGTTCGCCGCCCGGCCCGTCCACCGGCTCGTCGCGGAGCGGTTTCCGCTGCCGCGCAGATAGGTCGGCTAGAGCGCGCTCGACGACACGGTCGGCGCTCTTGCCGTCGTTGTGATCCTGCCAGAGCCCGACAAGTTCCACGGAATGACTGGACGGCAGCGTGTCAAAGGCGTCAGCGACTTGCGCTAGCACCTGGCGCCAGGACCGCGCCACCGGGCGTCCGGCGAACTCTTCGAGGGAGGTGTAGGCGCCACGTGACGCAAGGTACTCGGCGGCGTCCGGTGCGAGGAAGTGGATTGGGCGGCCGGTGATGGCGAAGTCGTAGGCGATGGAGGAGAAGTCCGTGATCAGCGCATCGAACGCAGCAAGCACCGCAGTCGGATCGCCTAGCACGGAGGATGCGAGCAGTTTCACCCGCGACGCTGCAGCGGGGGGCGTATACGCACTCACCGATAACGGATGAGGACGCAGCACGAGCCACGCGTCGTTATCCGTGCACCAGCGCTCCAGATCTTCCCACTGATCCTCGCTTGGCACGGCTGGATCGGGTTTGCCGTCGCGCCACGTGGGTGCGAACAGGACGAGCCTGCGTGGCAATTCCGTTACGTCCAGGGCGGCTGCCAATACGTCGCGGGCGGCGGCGGAGCGCTCGTCCTCGCTGCCCTGCCACAGCGCATCGGTCCGGGGCTCACCGAGGGCTGCCACGCGACCGGCCGGGATGCCGAAGGCGCCGCGCAGGAGGATGGCGGCGCGCTCTCCCGCGGCGGGCAGGAGGGAGATGCGGTTGGTGGAACGGCGGTAGAGCCAGCGCATCATTCGCTGGCGCACGCCGGGGCTGGCATCACCGAACGACTGCGCCGTGTCCAGGTGAATCTTCTTGAACGGGATGCCGTGCCACAACTGAATGAAATAGGCGCCGGTGATCGTGTAACGATCCACATCCGCCACCCCGTGCGTTGCCACGGCCACGCCAGCCCGGGCGGTTCGCCACATGGCTCGGCGGGAGCCGCGCACCTCGGAGGGAACACCTGCATCGAGTGCGGCGGAACGCTCGTCCTCATCACGCGCGATCCACGTCACGTCGCCGATACCGCGTCGCTGCGCTGCACGCAGGGTGGCGAGCGCGCCATCGCCGAAGCCGTAATCCGAGCCGAACACCCAGCGGTTCTTGTCGCGCGGTATGACCCACGTGACAAGGCGGCCTGCGGCAATGAGCGGGATCGACATGAGCCGGCTGCGCCAGGGGACGATGCCACCGCTCGCTTGTCTAGCCACGAGGCAACGCTATCAAGCGTCGAGCGGCAGCGTTCCAGCTCACGCCTAGTAGAAGACGTCTTCGGGCCCGAGCTGCTGCACGATCGGCACATCCACGCCGAACTCGATTTGCAACCGGCCGGTGCCGTAAGGGCGCAGCGTGCAGCCGTTTTTCCTGACCCGGGGTCCGCTATACGCGGGGTACCGCTTAGCCACCTCAATGACGGTCGATCGCGCTTGGCGAAGCTTCTGCGTGCGCTTTTTTGACAGTGACGAGCCTCTGCATGATTTTCTACTGGTCTCAAGAGAGGGCAGAACGCCAGCAAATTGTTGCGTTGCGGAGATAGGTGCAATGAATGCTTTCACTTTGCTGGCACTGGCGACTTCAGGAAAGGAAACAATTGAGGAGAGCAACATAAAGGCAAAAAGAAGTGCCGAGGTTTTCCTCGTTGGCAGACACGAGCCTGATAATCAATGTGCGAAACTTCAGCGGTCGGCCTCATCGAAACCACTATTCCACTACCGCGAACATTTTGTGCATTGGTGTCACGAGGCCGAGCGTGGAGCATTTTCGCGTGGCCAAACTTGGGGCCCCCTTGCAAGGGACGACGTACACGCTGGATTTGTAACTTGCCACGTATAGGCCCACCGGAAAGCGACATTGCCATCGATGGTGACAACTGGTGATCCGCTGTCACCGTTGCCGCCGATGGGGTTACCTCCGTTGGCAAGGACGTGGTAGTACTTCTTGTTAGCCTGTGCGACACCGAGATGGTTTGGGACTGCCAAGGCGGTGATTTTGCCCGCTTGTGATCCACTGAATCTGCCGCTCACGGAAATGTTCGTACCGACGGGAAATCGAACCACTCACCTGAATAGTTTCCTTGTGCTCGTGCGACATCCAGGATGGCGATGGCTTCGGTCAGGCGTGAGTGATATGTGCCCGTGTCCCCGGAGTAGTAATTAGTTGTACTTTTATCCTGTTCCGATACAGCGCTGACCGCCGCCGGAGCGGTCACACAGAACGCTAGAATCAGCGATGCCGTAAGGAATCTGACTGAGTGCATGCGTTTGAATTCTTTTCATCTAAGATCGCGGTCGTCTCAGGGGGTGACTGGATACAGTTGACAGTACTACTCCAGACACCGACGTCAATGGGTGAGGCCGATAGAATAGACACGTGTCTCGAGCCTCCCTCCGTTCCGGCGTGCGCGCTGTTCTGTCCCGTTCGGGCAGAGTCCGGATCGCGGTGCGCCGGGCGCGTTCGTTGGGGCAATTGATGCGGCTACGGCTCGCGGGACTCGGGCACAGGCCCGCACATCGCATAGTGTTCGATTCTTTCTCCGGCCGCCGTCCGGCGGGATCGCCGCTGGCCATCCATGAGGCAATCCGACTCGATCCGCGCTTCGCCGGCTGGGACCTGGTCTGGGTTTCACGCTCGCCCGCACAGGGCACGGTTAGATTCCGTTCCTGGGCTTACTATCGCGCACTCGCCACGGCGCGAGTTTGGGTAATGAACACCACTACACCCATCGGAGTGCGCCCGCGCAAGGGCCAGGCATACCTCCAGACCTGGCACGGCACCCCGCTAAAACGGATCGGCCTGGACGTGGTCGCCGGTACTGAGATAGCGATGAGCGGCAAGGCCGAGATCGACGAGCTCTACCGCGCCGAGGGCGCCAAAGCGACATGGCTGTTGAGCCAGTGCGAGTTCACGACGCAGCGGTTCACGGATGCTTTCGGCCTCGCCGACCGGGCCTCCTCGCCGATCGCGGAGGTGGGCAATCCGCGCAACGATGCGCTGGTGCTTGCTGGCCCGGACGAGGTCTCCGCCGCTCGTTCGTCGCTGGGTATCGCGGCCGGGCAGCGCGCCGTGCTTTACGCGCCCACCTGGCGCGACAACAGCTACGACAACAAGCGCGGTTACACGTTCGCGCCTCCCTTCGAGCTTTCGGAGCTTCGCCGCGCGCTGGGCGAGGATACGGTCCTGCTATACCGCTCGCACTATCTGGCCTCGTCCATCGTGGACGATTCCGATGCCGGCGTCATCGATGTGTCGCAGGTGCCGGACATCAATACCCTCCTACTCGCCTCGGACGTGCTGGTAACCGACTATTCGAGCAGTTTCTTCGACTACTCCCTCCTGGACCGTCCCATGGTGTTCTTCACCTACGACGCACCGGAGTACCTCGAGCGGTTGCGCGGGCTATATCTGTCCTTGGACGAGTTGCCCGGCCCTGTCGTGGAGACGTTCGATTCGCTGGTCGGCGCGCTGCGCGGCCAGGATACTTTTGCTTCGAAGCGAGCCGAGTTCAGGCAGCGGTTCGCGACCTGGGACGACGGCAAGGCGACAGGACGTGTGCTCGATCTGCTGGCTCAGCGCCTGGACGGGGACTCGCCCGCGGCACGCTAGACATGTCGCGATACGCGCCTGGTCGAACTGGGCGCCGCTGAGCGAAACGCGGCTGGCGCGCTTCTCGGGTAATTGGTAGCGGGCCGCGGAACGTCCTTCATGGACGCAGAAGTGCACCAATGCGGCGCACTCGTGGGGGAGTGAGTGGCGAATGCTCATTGCGCGGCGGTGCCCTGCCCAATGCCGCGAACACAATGAAGATCGCAACGGCGAAGGGGGCGTGGTCCGACCTTTCGGTCTGGCCACGCCCCCTTCGCGCAGGTGTTACGTGCGACTGCTCGGGTCGCCGGGACGGCCTACAGTCCGAGGTCGCCCTCGAACGCTGCCTCCTCGATGCGGTTCTTCAGCGCAGTCAGGTAGCGAGCAGCATCCGCACCATCCACCAGGCGGTGGTCGTAGGAGAGTGACAGGTAGGTGAACTGGCGGATCGCGATGACATCCTCGCCGTCTGCGCCCTTCACGACGGCCGGCCGCTTGACGATGGTGCCGGTGCCGAGGATCGCAGAGGTTCCAACGGGAACGATCGGCGTGTCGAACAGTGCGCCACCCGAACCGGTGTTCGTGATGGTGAACGTGGCACCCGAAAGCTCGTCGGGAGTCACCTTGTTGTTGCGCGTGCGCGCAGCGAGGTCGCCGATCGCCGAGGCGATCTCCGCGAGTGACTTGTCACCCGCCTCGTGCACGACGGGGACGAGCAGGCCACGCTCTGTATCGACCGCGATACCGATGTTCTCCGAGCCGGGATACGTGATCGTGCCGTCCGCGAGTACGCCGTTGATCTTCGGGTACGCCTTCAGCGCCTCCGTGGCAGCGAGCACGTAGAACGGCAGGAACGTGAGGTTCGCGCTGTGCTTCGCCTTGAAGGCGTCCTTGTTGGCGGCCCGCAGCTTGAAGAGCTTCGTGACGTCCACCTCGACGACCGTCGTCAACTGCGCCTGCGACTGCAGCGCCTCGACCATGCGCTCGGCGATGATCTTGCGAAGTCGCGAGGCCTTCTCGGTGGTTCCGCGCAGCGGGGACACCGGCAGAATCGTCGTCGGCGCGCCCCCGGTTGCGGCGGGTGCAGACGTGCCGGTTGCGGTTGCAGGCGCCGCCGTGGCCGCAGCGAGGACGTCCTCACGACGGATGCGACCGCCAACGCCCGTGCCGTTGACCTTGGACAGGTCAACGCCCTTGCTCGCGGCAAGCTTGCGGACTACCGGAGTGACGTAACCGCTGTTCCCGCCGCTGCTCGGGATCGGTGCCAGCGTGGCAGGTGCAGGTGCAGGTGCAGGTGCAGGTGCAGGTGCAGGAGTCGGCGCCGCGGCTGGTGCAGGTGCCGGAGTCGCGGCTGGTGCGGGTGTCGGAGCCGGGGCTGCGGCTGGTGCGGGCGCCGGTGCCGGCGTGGGCGCGGCCGCCGGAGCGGGCGCAGGCGCGGGGGCTGCCGCGGGCTGCCCAGAACCGATGATCGCGAGGACGGCTCCGACGGGAACCTCGTCGTCTTCCTGGACGAGGATCTGCTGCACGACGCCCGCCACGGGGGAGGGCACCTCGGTGTCGACCTTGTCGGTCGAGATCTCCAGCAGCGGCTCGTCGACCTCGACGGTGTCGCCGACGCTCTTGAGCCAGCGGGTGACGGTTCCCTCGGTGACCGATTCGCCAAGGGCCGGAAGTTTGACCTCTTCGCCATCCCCAGCGGGTGCCGCCGGAGCGGGACTGGCCTCGGCAGGCGGCGCAGCGGGTGCCGGGGTCGGTGCGGCAACGGGTGCCTGCTCGGCAACGGGCGCCTGCTCAGCAACGGGCGCCTGCTCAGCCGGTGGCGCGGCATCGGCCGTGGGCTCGGCCGGAGCCGCACCGCTGCCACTACCATCGCCGATCACGGCGAGCACCGCGCCCACGGGCACATCGTCGTCCTCCTGGACCAGGATCTGCTCGATCACACCGGCAACCGGTGACGGGATCTCGGTGTCGACCTTGTCGGTCGAGATCTCCAGCAATGGTTCGTCGACCTCGACGGTGTCGCCGACGTTCTTGAGCCAGCGGGTGACGGTTCCCTCGGTGACCGACTCGCCCAAAGCTGGCAGCTCTACGTTGTGGGACATGTTCTATCTCCTTAAGCCGTCAGCTCAGTTGTGGGCGTGAAGGGGCTTGCCGGCCAATGCCAGGAAAGCTTCGCCGAGCGCTTCGTTTTGAGTGGGGTGGGCGTGGACAAGCGGAGCGACGTCCTCAGGGAACGCCTCCCAGCTCACGATGAGCTGGCTCTCGCCGATCAGTTCGCCGACGCGGGCACCAATCATGTGAACTCCAACGACCGGGCCGTTCGACGCCCGCACGAGTTTGATGAATCCCTGCGTTCCAAGGATCTGGCTCTTGCCATTGCCGCCGAGGTTGTACTCGATGGTGTCGACGTCGCCGTACAGTTCCTTGGCCTTCGCCTCGGTCAGGCCGACGGATGCGACCTCCGGGTTCGAGTAGGTGACGCGCGGGATGTTGGCTTCAACGATGGGCGCGGGGCCGAGTCCGGCAATCTGTTCGGCCACGTAGATCCCCTGCTGGAAGCCGCGGTGAGCAAGTTGCAGGCCCGGGACGATGTCACCGACCGCCCAGATGTTCCCTACGCCCGTGCGAAGGGTCTCGTCGACGATGACGAACCCGCGATCGATCGTGATGCCCTGCGCCTCGTACCCAAGATCCTGCGTGCGCGGCCCGCGGCCCACAGCGACCAGCAGCAGGTCGGCGGTGAATACCTTCCCGGATTCGAGGGTGACGGTCACGCCCGAATCGTTCTGCACGACCGTCGAGAAGCGGTCGCCAAGGTTGAACTTGATGCCCCGCTTGCGGTAGGCGCGTTCAAGGGCTTTAGAGAGCGACTCGTCCTCGTTCGGGACCAGATGGGGAAGGCCCTCGATGATCGTGACGTCCGCGCCGAACGACTTCCAGACCGAGGCGAACTCGACGCCGATGACGCCGCCGCCGAGGATGATCGCCGAACTCGGAACGTAGTCGAGCCCCAGCGCTGCCTCGGACGTAATGACGCGGCCGCCGATCTCGAGCCCTGGGAGGGTGCGCGAGTACGATCCTGTGGCAAGGATGATGTGGTCCCCGGTGTAGGTCGTGCCGTCCACCTCGATGGTGTTCTGGCCGGTGAGGCGCCCCCAGCCGTTAATTACCGTGACTTGGCGGGACGAGACTAGGCCCTGAAGTCCCTTGTAGAGGCGGGAGATGACGCCGTCCTTGTAGGCGTTGACCTTCGGCGCGTCGATTCCGTTCAACTGCGCGAGGACACCGATGGACTCGGCTTCGCGCGCCTCATCGGCTACCTCCGCCGCGTGCAGCAGCGCCTTGGTCGGGATACACCCGTAGTGCAGGCAGGTCCCGCCCAGCTTGTCGCCTTCGATCAGGGCGACTGACTTGCCGAGCTGAGCCGCGCGTAGCGCGGCCGCATAGCCGCCGCTCCCGCCGCCCAGAATGACGATGTCGAACTTAGTGGTGGCATGTGCGTCGGCCACTTACAACTCCTTCGGTGCGGTTCATCCCGGGGGTCTTACACCCATGAGGACACTTTACGACCAAACTAAAGACCCAGGTCGCGCGAAGCGAGCAAAACCCGCAAACTGCGACCAAGGCCACATTACTTCGTTTTACCCGCCCGCATCGACCTCGCACGTCGCTAGGACGCCCGCGTCTCGAGGAACGTGAGCAGTGTGCTCAGCCCGAATCCGGTTCCGCCCGTAGGAGCAATCCCATGCGGGGCGCGCTCGTTGTACGCGGGGCCGGCGACATCGAGATGCGCCCAGGGCGTCGAACCGACGAACTCCTTGAGGAACAGGCCTGCCACGAGCATCCCCCCGAAGCGGTCACCCATGTTCGCGATGTCGGCGACAGGCGACTTCAGGGATGGCCGCAGGTGCGCCGGTAACGGCATGGGCCACAGATCCTCGCCAGCGGCATCCCCAGCGGCAATCACCTCGGAGCGGACATCCTCCGATCCCATCACAGCACCGATTTCGGGTCCCAATGCCACCAATTGCGCCCCCGTGAGAGTCGCGATGTCGAGCAGGACGTCCGGCTTCTCCTCGCGTGCCGCGCTCAGCCCGTCGGCGAGGACGAGTCGCCCTTCGGCGTCGGTGTTGAGAACCTCCACCGTCGTACCGCCATGAATCGTGATGACGTCGGAGGGTCGCGTCGCGCTGCCGGACGGCATGTTCTCGGCGAGGCAGAGCCAGCCGGTGACAGCGATCGGCAGGCTCAGTTCCGCCGCAGCGATGACGGTCGCGAGGACGGTCGCTGCGCCAGCCATGTCCGACTTCATTGTTTCCATCGACTTCGCAGGCTTGATCGAAAGGCCGCCGGAATCGAAGGTGATTCCCTTACCCACGAGCGCGACATGACCCTTGGCCTTAGACGGCTTGTAGGCGACCTTCACCAGATGTGGGGGATTGATCGAGCCCTGGCCGACGGCGACGTGCCCGCCGAATCCACCGGCCTTGAGGGCCTCAAGATCGAGCGATGTCGTCTTGACCCGAGGCAGCTTCGCCGCCTTGATCGCGTACGCCGCGAATTCTGCTGGCGTGAGGTCGTTGGGCGCGGTGTTCACCAGATCGCGGGCCCGCCAGGTGTTCGTCGCGAGAATGCGAACGCGCTGAGATGCCGCTGAGGCCGACTTCAGCAGCCGGGCGGGAACGAGTACGGCGATGGAGTCGATTGCGGGCCGGGTGTCCGTCCGGTACCGGTCAAAGCGATACGCGCCCAGCAGCGCGCCGAGAGCGGCCGCGCTCGCCTGCTCCGCGGTTTCAATGCCCAGCGCCAGGACGAGCCGCGCGCCAGTCCCGTCGACCTCGCGGGCCACGTTCGCTGCGGCATCGCGAAACTCGTCCGCAGAAGCCTCGGGGCAGATGCCGCCGACCAGCGCCACAGTGGCCGGGGCGGCCCCGGTTGCGGTGACGCGAACCGAGCCAGCGCTCTCGGATGCACCCAGCGCGGTGAGGTCCAGCGCTGCGAGGGTCTCGGCCAGAGGGCCGGCCACCGCAGCATCGCCGTCCTTCGCCGGACGAGCCACGGGCACCGCGACTATCACGGGCACCTTACCCGCCTTGTCGCTCACCTTGTCAACGAACTCGAATGCCGGTAGCGGCGCATGCGCAATCACCCCTCGATGCTATCGCTTCGCGGCTATGCCCCGGGCGGGTGGACGTGTCGCATAGTCTTTTGTGCGTGATGACGACGCTGATGTGGCTGTGCCTAGCCCCGCTTGCCGCCCTGACGGGCTGGGCCGTGTACTTCGCGGTGAAGCATCGCGCCGTCATCCTGCGACAACTCTGGCTCGGCGCCGCCATCGAGGGACTGCTCATCGTCCAACTCGTCACCGGCCTGGTGCTGTATGCACAAGGGAGCGCCTCTGAGGATGTCGCCGTCTGGCTCAGTTACGCGATCGTCGGACTCCTCCTGCTGCCTGGCGGAGCCGTCATGGCGTTCGTGGAGCGAACGCGCTTCAGCTCGATCGTGATGGCGATTCTCGGCGCCAGCCTTATGGTGATGCAGTGGCGAATGACTCAGGAATGGCAGGTGATCTGGTGACACGGCCCCAGGGCGGCAGCGGGCACGGACCCGGCCGCATCCTCGTCACGATCTACGCGATCCTCGCGCTCGCCGCCATGACGCGCGGCATAGTCGCGATTCTCCGGCACGGCTCCGATGCTCCGCTCGCCTACGCGCTGAGCATCGCCGCGGGCGTGATCTATCTGATCGCGGCGATCGCGATGACACTCGACGGCCGCTGGCGCCCCGTGGCGTGGGCGAGCATCGGCATCGAGATGATCGGTGTGCTGGTGATCGGAACCTGGAGCCTCCTCGATGAGGTCACGTTCAAGGACGCCACAGTATGGTCGGCCTACGGACGCGGTTACGGCTGCATACCGCTGCTCCTGCCAGCGGCCGGCCTGTGGTGGCTGTGGCGAACAAGACCGCGCGAATCGGCGACAATAGAAGAGGGCTCGCGGGACGAGCGGGTCAAGTAATACCTAGTGAACCGAGGTGTGCCGATGTTCTATCGCGCCGTTTTCTCGCTGATTTTCAAGCGAATGGACCCGGAGAAGGCCCACGAGTTCGCCTTCCGTGCCATTGAACTCTACGGGCACGTTCCGGTGATCCGGCGCCTCGGTGCTGGGCTCATCGCGCCCTACCGTCCCTCGGCGGGGGTCAAAGTCTTCGGGCGGACCGTCGTGGCGCCGTTCGGGTTGGCCGCCGGCTTCGACAAGAATGCTCGCGCGGCCGTGGGCCTCGCCCACATCGGCTTCGGCTTCGTCGAGGTCGGAACCGTCACGGCGCTCGCCCAGCCCGGGAACGAGCCGCCGCGCCTCTTTCGGGAGATCCCGATTCGTTCGCTACGCAATCGCATGGGCTTCAACAATGATGGCGCGCAAGTCGTGGCGCGCCGCCTGGATCGCCTGCGCCGAACCAAGGCCGGCCGAGAGGTCGTGCTCGGCGTCAACATCGGCAAGTCGAAGGTGACTCTCGCGCAGGACGCTGGGATGGACTACGCAACCTCGGCCTCGCTGCTGGCACCCTACGCTGACTACCTGGTGATCAACGTCTCCTCGCCGAACACGCCGGGACTGCGTGATCTGCAGGCGGTGGATTCGCTTCGTCCCATCCTGGAGGCGACGCGCCATGCTGCCAATATCTCCACTGCGCGCGCCGGTCGTCCGGACGTGCCGATCCTGGTGAAGATCGCCCCCGACCTATCGGATGGGGATGTGGACGCGGTTGCCGACCTCGTCGCCGAGTTGGGTCTGGCTGGAGTAGTGGCCGTCAACACGACCATCAACCACGACCTCGGCCCGGGTGGCCTCTCCGGCCCGCCCGAACTGCCGCGCGGCCTCTCCGTGGTGCGCCGCGTGCGGGCACGCCTGGGGGAGGGATTCGTGATAATCGGTTGCGGCGGCATCACCACCGCCGGCGACGCGCAGGCATACCTCGACGCCGGGGCGACCCTGGTCCAGGGCTACACCGGCTTCATCTACGAGGGGCCGCTGTGGGCCTCGCGCGTCAACCTTCCGCTCGTGCGCGGGACCGCAGTCGCCACGACCGACCCGCGGACTGACTACGGGCTCGGCTCGTTCGACTCGTAAACCGAAGCCGATCCATAAGCAAAGGGCGGTTGCCTCTGAACCCAGAGGCAACCGCCCTTGCCGCAGCCTTCAACTACCGGCCGCGATGATCGGAGGCTACTCGGGGTAGTTGCCGTGCTTGTCGAAGCGCGGGCGCGGCATGCGCCAGCGACGGAACTGCAATGCGCGGCTTGCCGCGTACAGGCCCAGTGACCGCTCGCCAGCGAGCGTCTGCTCGCTGAACTTGGCCTTGATGCGCTTCTTGAGTTGAACCCACATGAGGATGGTGTCGCCGATCGCGAGGATTCCATAGACGTACACCAGGCCCATGGCAATGAGCGCGACCAGCGTCATCTTGGCGGTCACAACGGAGACGATCAGCAGCACGATGGCCGTCACCAGAAAGTACTCGCCGAGATTCCAGCGCGCATCCACATAGTCCCGGATGTACGCCTTGACTGGTCCCCGCTCGCGCAGAGGGAAGTTCGAGATGTCCCCGGACTTCATGGCCGCGTACTCGCGGTTGCGTTCAATGCGTTCCTTGTCGCGGGCAGCCTTGGTGGCGCTCTTGCGATCGCCCGCGACTAGCGGGCGGCGGTTGGCCGCCTGCGCGTCCTTGCGGCTCGGCGTGGGGCGGCCTTTGCGGGCGCTCGCGTCGGTGGATTCGGGCGCGTCGGTTTCCTCGGGTTCTCTTGGCACTAGGACATTCTATCGGCATTCGCGGGCAGTGAAGCGATACGGTAGTCCCGTGACCATGAGCCTTGAAAATGTGAGAGAAGCGGTAGCCGGGCGGTTCCCGGAGCTCGTCGATGAACTGATGGAACTGGTTCGTATTCCGTCGGTTTCCGCGCCCTCGTTCGCGCAATCCCACCTCGATGACAGTGCCGAGCGCGTGGCCGCGCTGCTACGCGGAGCCGGGCTCGACGACGCCCGGGTTGTGCGGACGGCCGCGAGCCGTCCCGCCGTGATCGGCCACCGCCAGGTCGACACCGATGCCCCCACTGTGCTGCTGTACGCGCATCATGACGTTCAGCCGCCTGGCGATGACGCGCATTGGGAGGGGCAGCCGTTCGAGCCCACGCGCATCGGCGACCGGCTGTTCGGGCGTGGCGCTGCCGATGACAAGGCGGGCATCGTCGCCCACGTCGGCGCGCTCAGGGCTCTCGGCGACGACCTCCCTGTGAACGTCACGGTGTTCGTGGAGGGTGAGGAGGAGATCGGCTCGCCCGCGATCGCGGAGTTCTTGGACGAGTTCTCCGCCGAACTCGGCGCGGACGTCATCGTGATCGCTGACTCGGCGAACTGGGCCGTGGGGGTACCGGCACTGACTACGTCGCTGCGCGGACTCGTGTCGCTCGACGTCAACGTGCGCGTCCTTAAGCATGCCGTGCATTCGGGCATGTATGGCGGCCCGGTACTCGATGCTCTCGTGGTCCTGTCGCGGCTGATCGCTACCCTGCACGACGACGATGGTTCCATTGCCGTCGCTGGCCTGACGTCCGCCGGCGACCCCGCCGTGGACATGGACGAGGCCTCACTGCGCGCCGATGCGGGCATCGTCGACTCGCTGCGCCTGGCGGGCAAGGGTCCCGTTACCGCGCGGCTGTGGACCCGGCCAGCCATCTCGGTGATCGGCATCGACGCTCCTTCGGTGGCGCAGTCCTCGAACACCCTCGTTCCCTCGGCCACGGCCCGAATCTCGGTGCGCATCGCTCCGGGCCAGGATCCGGATTCGGCTGAGGCTGCGTTGCGTGCCCACCTGGCGGCGCAGGTGCCCTTCGGTGCGGAACTCACAGTGGCGCGCTCCGAGAACTCGGGCAGGCCGTTCCAGGTGTCCGTTGACGCTCCGGGGATGGCGCAGGCTCGTGCGGCATTCGCGGCGGCCTGGGGCCGCGAACCGGTCGACGTGGGAATCGGCGGATCCATTCCGCTCGTTGCGGACTTTCACGAGCTGTTCCCGGAGGCGACGATTCTGGTGACCGGCGTCGAGGATCCGGACTCGCGCGCCCACGGGGCCAACGAGTCAGTGCATCTGGGAGAGCTGGAGCGCGTAGTCGTCGCGGAGGCGCTGCTGCTGTCAGAACTCGGCGCGACCTGGACGGAGCGCTGACGCACGCCCTTCGCAGCGCCGACGCGGGCCCAAACTGCCCGGAGGCGTGTCATCGTTTGCCGCGCCTGCATTCGCATGCGCCGGTTTCGTGGCGCGCAAATGAACGAGCATCCCGCATGCGATGAATCCCGGCGAGCCTGTCGAGATGATCCCGAGTACGGGACTGGGTCTACAACCCGGGCAACGCGAGCATCTGATCGAGGGCCGACCTGGCCCAGCGGGCATCGTCCTCGTCCACAGTGATCTGATTGGGCACCTCGCCGGCGAGGATCTGCTCCATCGCCCAGGTCAGGTGCGGCAGATCGATGCGGTTCATGGTCGAGCAGAAGCAGACCGTTGAGTCCAGGTAGTGAACGTTCTTGTCGGGGTGCTCCTGCGCGAGGCGGCGCACGAGATTGAGTTCCGTGCCTATCGCCCAATCACTGCCCGGTTCCGCCGCCTCCAATGCCTTGATGATGTACTCGGTCGATCCGACCATGTCGGAGGCTGCAATGACCTCGTGCTTGCACTCGGGGTGGGAGATAACGGTCACGCCGGGAATCTTGGCGCGGATCTCCTCGACGTTGCGCAGCGAGAACCGGCCATGCACCGAGCAGTGGCCGCGCCACAGGATCATGCGCGCGTTCTTCAGTTCCTCCGGCGTCAGCCCGCCGTTCGGCCGGTACGGGTTGTAAACGACGCATTCGTCGAGTGAGATACCTAGGCGCAGTGCTGCGGTGTTGCGGCCGAGGTGCTGGTCGGGCAGGAAGAGGACCTTTCCGCGGCCCTCAACGCCGCCCACCTGGTCGAAGGCCCACCGCAGTGCAACCTCGGCGTTCGACGAGGTGCAGACCGTCCCACCATGCCGCCCCGTGAACGCCTTGATGGCGGCGGTGGAGTTCATATAGGTGACGGGAATCGTGTCCTCGGCGATACCCGCGGCGATGAGGTCGTCCCAGGCGGCCTCCACCTGCTCGATGTTGGCCATATCGGCCATCGAGCAGCCGGCGGCCAGGTCCGGCAGGATCACCTTCTGGAAATCGGAGGTGAGGATGTCGGCGCTCTCCGCCATGAAGTGCACGCCGCAGAAAAGGATGAACTCCGCCTCAGGGCGAGCGGCCGCCTCGCGCGCCAACTTGAAGGAGTCACCGGTCACGTCGGCAAGGGCGATGACCTCGTCACGCTGGTAGTGGTGGCCCAGAATGAAGGCGCGTTCACCGAGCGCGGCGCGCGCCGCGCGGGCACGCTCCACGATGTCTCTTGGGGAGGTGCGCGGGAGCGCGCCATCACATTCGACACCGCGTTCGGACGCGAGATCGATGCCCTTGCCCATCAGCAACAGCGAAGCGGGACTCGGCTTCGGTTCCGAGAAGAGGTCCGATGCCGTGTCGCTTGCGAGAAAGGGCGCATTCAACAGATCGCTCACGCTCCGATTCTCCCATACCGGCGCGAGCATACGGCGGACGAGTCCCGGCACACGACTGTTGACGGAGCCCATTGGCCCGTACGCGTGCAGTGAGGAGGGCGCCGGGGCCGTGGGAATCGCCGCGAAGCGGACAAAACAACCCCTGGAATTCGCGTCGGTGAGTCGGAATCGCCCGTGCACTTGACGAGGATGCCCGGGGCAATCAGACTTGCTTGCGACATTAATGCTCAGGCATCGAATTCTGAGTTCAAACTCGATTGGGAGAGTGGTACACACATGAAGCGCTCGAAGTTGTTCATCACGTCGATCGCCTTGGCGTTCACCATGGTTCTGGCAGGTGGCGCGATCGTGACCGCGCAGGCCGCCGGTAAGGCAATCATCTGCGTAAAGAAGAGTTCACGTCAGGTGTATCTGGCGAAGAACGGCAAGTGCAAGAAGGGCACGACGAAGACGGCGATCACGGGCGCCACAGGCCCGCGCGGCGCGACGGGCGCTCGCGGTCCCCAGGGGCCGGGGACGTCGCAAGTCATTGCGGTGCTGTCCGCGGGAGGTAAGCAGAGCTTCGCCGTCGGAGCAAACGTGGTGTTCTACGGCTGCAACGCTGGTGGCGTTCCGTGGGTCGCCATCCGTAACTCCAACACCGCCCTTCCGGTTCGCGTCAACGGCGTGACGAACGTGACGCAACGATCCGGCAGCGAGACTGTGGCCGAATCGGCTGCAGTGGGCTCAACGGCGGCAACGGTCAGCGTCATCTCGGCAAATGCATCGAGCTACTACATCGGTGGCGCGGGCGCAGGCCTCTACCTCGAGGCGCACATCTCTACTATCGATGCCAACTTCAAGGTGAACGATATCCGCGAGATCAGCCTTTCCTCCCAGCCGGTGAACAACCCCGGTTCGCTGCAGTGCAGCTTCGCGGGGCAGATCACGGCCTGACGGCTTCGCCGGGTGGCATGACCGCCCGGGGGCTAGTCCGGAGCCGCCACCCGCGGGCAGCGCACTTTGTGCGCCACGCGGGCGGCGGCTCCGTGTCGTTTGGGTCAGGCTCGCCGTTTGGGTGGGCTTCCTAGCCGCACCGCTTCCGCACTCAGCGCCCTATGCCACCGACGGGCGTGGGTAGCGGCTGGCCTGAGCCATCGCGTCGCGGGTCCGGAGCAGGCAGTTCGACGGCGGCTCCCGCATCAGTCACCGCCCGCGCCGGCGACGCGCCGACCCACGCCAGGAGAAGGGTGTCCTCCCCGCGCAAGAATCGTTGCGCGCGAATGCCGCCGGTCGCTCGACCCTTACCCGGGTACGCCTCGAACGGCGTGACCTTCGCCGTGCCCGCTTGAGTACCGGGCAGCGCATCGCTCGCTCCCGCCACGGTCACGACAATCGCACCGTCGATGGCCGCCCCTTTGTCGACGACACCGAAGAACACCGCGCTCTCGCCGGGCGCCAGGCGAATCCCCGCCATGCCGGCGGCGGCGCGCCCCTGAGCGTTGACGGCACTGGCCGCGAAGTGCAGCAGCGAGGAATCCGAGGACACGAAAACCAGTTCGGAGTCATCTGAGGTCATCGCCGCACCGATGACGGCATCGCCCGGTTGGAGGGTAATAATGGGCCACTCGTCCTTCGCGGGGGCGGGTGCCGCCGCAAGCCGCTTCACCACCCCGTTGCGCGTGCCGAGCGCCAGCACACCCGCCCCCTCGTCAAGGGAGACGAGCGCGACGGCGGTCTCGTCCTTCTCGAGCGTGAGGAGGTCGCTCAGCGGTAGCCCTCCGGCGAGCCCGGGGTGATCGTGCGTCGGGGGCAGCGCAGGCAGGTCGAGCGTCGACAACCTCACGATGCGCCCAGCTGACGTCACCACGCCGATCTCCGCCCGCGCGGTCGTCGGCAAGGCGGTGCGCAGGGCATCGTGGAGGTGCCGGGCGCCGGTCGGCTCCCACGGCGTCGCATCGCTCGTGCGAGCGACCAGGCCCGTGACGGACAGCAGCGCCAGGCAGGGGTCGTCGGCCACCTCCAAGTCGAGCGCAGCGGCCTTCGCCCGACCGGTCGAGACTGCGGGGACACCGCCACCCGCGGCGTCCAGCAGGATCGTTCTGCGCGGCGTGCCGTATTCCGCCGCAGCCGCTGCCATCTCATCGTCGACGACCGTGTGCAGACGACCGGTGGATCCCAGGATCTCTTCGAGTTCGGCGATCTCGGCTCGCAGTCCGTCGCGTTCAGATTCGAGTTCAAGGCGAGAGAACCTGGTGAGCCGCCGCAAGCGTAGTTCGAGGATGTACTCGGACTGCGCCTGTGAGAGATCGAAGACGTCGATCAGGCGCGTGCGGGCGGTCTCCGCGTCGTCCGAACTGCGGATGACCTGGATGACCTCGTCGATGTCGAGGATGGCGAGCAGCAGGCCCTCGACCAGGTGCAGGCGCTCCCGTCGCTTGGCCAGGCGATATTCGCTGCGGCGACGCACCACCTCGATGCGGTGGTCGATCCAGACGCGCAACAGTTCCTTCAGGCCGAGCGTCCGCGGCTGACCGTCGACCAGGCACACGTTGTTGATGCCGAACGAGTCCTCCATCGGCGTGAACCGGTAGAGCTGCTCCAGCACAGCATCGGGGTTGAAGCCGGTCTTGACCTCGATCACGAGGCGCAGGCCGTGCTTACGGTCGGTGAGATCGGTGACCGCGGAGATCCCCTGCAACTTCTTGTTGGTCACGCCCTCCTTGATCTTCTCGATCACCTTCTCCGGTCCGACGAGGTAGGGCAATTCTGTGACGACGATGCCCTGACGGCGCGCCGTCACCTTCTCGATCGCGCACGTGGCGCGCGTACGGAAAGTGCCACGCCCGCTGCGGTAGGCATCACGCACGCCGTCGAGTCCGACGATGCGGCCGCCAGTGGGCAGATCCGGCCCGGGAACGAGCCGCACCAAATCCTCGAGATCCGCATTGGGGTTGGCCAGGAGGTGGCGGGCCGCGGCGACGACCTCGACGAGGTTGTGGGGGGCCATATTCGTCGCCATGCCGACCGCGATTCCCGCGGCTCCGTTCACCAGCAGGTTGGGGATGGCCGCCGGCAGCACCGCCGGCTGGGTCAGTTTGTTGTCGTAATTGGGGACGAAGTCGACGACGTCCTCGCCAAGGTCAGCGACCATTGCCATCGCGGCCGGGGCCATCCGCGCCTCGGTATAGCGCGCCGCGGCAGGTCCGTCATCGAGCGAGCCGAAGTTTCCGTGGCCGTCGACGAGCGGCAACCGAAGCGAGAACGGCTGCGCGAGCCGGACCAGCGCATCGTAGATGGCGCTGTCGCCGTGCGGATGGAGGCGTCCCATCACGTCGCCAACGACGCGCGCGGACTTCACGAACGGCCGGTCGGGTCGAAGTCCCATGGCCATCATCTGGTAGACGATGCGGCGCTGCACGGGCTTGAGGCCGTCCCGGGCGTCGGGTAACGCGCGGGCGTAGATCACCGAGTAGGCGTACTCGAGGAACGAGCCCTCCATCTCCTGCGCCACATCGATCTCAACGATCGTGCCGTCGCCGATGGGCGGCTCTTCCTGGCCCGTTGCCGTGCGTGCCATCCGGTCCGTTCCCCTTCCCTTCGCCATGCGCAGATCCGGGCGATGCCAATCCGCTGCGCACGTCATTGTCGCACCGGGCGGTGATGATTCTGCGGAGAAACCGCCGATCGCACCGGGATAGTGCCCAGGTCGGACATCGGCGAAGTGCCGGACTCGGCCGGCGGCGTACTCGTCCAGATGCCCGGCGAGCTGGCCATCGTGCGACGTAGGCTTGGGATCATGGACGTCGTGGTCGGAGCTCGGTGGGACGCCGACGTGCTGCTCGCAGACGGGACGACCGCTCGGATTCGCCCGATCACACCGGCCGACGCGCCCGCGTTGCAGCGGTTCCATCGCGCCCAGTCTGAGCAATCGACGCTGTTCCGCTTCTTCGCGCCGCGTCCGAATCTGTCGGCGCAAGACCTCACACACCTGACGACGGTGGACTACGACACGCGAGTGGCGCTCGTGGTCCTAGGCGGCGGGACCGCCCCATCATCGCCCGCAGGTACGGGCGTAATCGACCCGGCGATCATCGGTGTGGGGCGATTCGACAGGTACGAAGACGGCAATGCTGAGATCGCCTTCAACGTCGCGGATTCGCAGCAGGGCAGGGGAGTGGGTTCGATCCTGCTGGAGCATCTCGCCGCCATCGGACGCGAGCTCGGCGTGGTCCGCTTCACCGCGGAGGTATTGCCGGGCAATGGGCGCATGCTGTCCGTCTTCGACGCGGCCGGGTACCGCGTGTCGAAGAAGGCCGACGACGGGGTCGTTCTCGTGGAGATCGAACTCGACCCGACGCTTCACTCCGCCACGGTCATGGCTGACCGGGAGTGGCGCGCAGACGTCGCTTCACTCGAACGTTTCCAGGGCGCACGCCGCATCGCCGTGGTCGGTGATGCCAGCCGCACCTCGGCCAGGATCCTTGAGCCACTCCGGCGCAATGTCGCGCGTTCCGTGGGCGAATTCATCTTCGTCACGCTCCCGGACGAGTCCTGTGCCGCTGATCCCACCGTCATACCGGCAGTCCCAGTGCCATCGGCAGCGCACGGCGTCGCCCTCGACGATGCCGCGGGCGCCGACCTGGTGCTCGTCGCCAGCGAACCGCAGTCGTGGCCGGTCATCATCGACGCGCTGGGCGCCGCTGGCCTCGCGGGCGCCGTGCTGTATCAATCCGCGGATCCGGATCGCCCAGAGCTCGTCGCCGCCGCACTTCAGTCGGCGCGGCGCTACGGCGTCCGAGTTCTCGGTCCGGGCTCGGCGGGTTTCCGCGTCACGCGAGCCGACGGAACGCTCGACGTCACCACCATCGACCTCTGGCCCAGCCCGGAGGGGGTGAGCTCGGACGCATCTGGTGTCGCCGTCTTCTGCCACTCCGCGGGCATCGCGGCCACTCTGGCGTTCCAGATGCGACTGCGCGGTATCCGAGTGGCGAACTTCTACAGCGCGGGGCAGCGCGCCGATATTTCCGGAAGCGATTTCCTGCAACTGTCGGCAGGCGACCCGCGAAGTTCCGTCGTGGCGATGCACCTGGAATCGCTCGGCAATGCGCGCAAGCTCGCCCGAGCGATTCGCCGCGTCGCGGCGTCGCAGCCCTTGATCGTCTCGGCCAGCGCGACGGCCGGACTCTTGCCCGTCCCCGGCCACAAGGTGCGTACCTCAGCCCACGGCTCACGCACGTTGGACTACCTCCTCGGACAGAGCGGGGCGATCCGCGCCGCGGACGTGGTCAACCTGGCAGATTTGACGGCGCTCGCTCTCGCCGGGCTACGACCGACGACCGACGCGGTAGTGGTCGAGAGCGAGGACGAGGTGCAGGCGGCGCTCGCGGCCGCCGAATTCGCCGCGCAGGGCTTTATCGTCGAGGCGGTGCATGGGAGCACGTCCTTGGACGCTCAGGCCGCCGGGGTCATCGTCAGGGTTATCGATCCGGCGGGCGTCGGTGGAGTCACCAGTCGCGTTGGTGGTCGCCTCGCGATCTCCGCTCTGGACAATCTGGCCGCGCCGACGCCCGCCTTCGCCAGCGCGCGGCGCGCCGCGCGTTGCCTCAACGCCCTGCGCGCCTATTCACGGTGGCTCGAGCGAGATCCGGGAGCGCTCGTCCGCATCCCCGCCGACCGATCCCGCGCGCGGACGTTACTGAGGAATCGCCAACCCGGCGCGCTGAGCCGAGATGCCGCGGCGGACCTCCTCGCCTGCTACGGCATTGACCTGTGGCCGGTCGCGCTGGTCGAGGACAAGGAGGCCGCCGTCGACGCGGCGCGGGAACTGGGCTTCCCGATCGCGCTGACGAGTTCGGCGCCCTCACTCAGGCACCGATCCGACTTGGGTGCGGTGCGCCTCGGGATATCCTCCGAAGCCGAACTGGGGTCGGCCTTCGACCACATGCGTGCCGAGCTCGCCCGCCTCGACCCGGCCCGCGAGCCGTTGCGAGTGCAGCGAATGGCCCCGACCGGAATGGCCTGCGTCATCCGTTCTCGTGAGGACGGCGTGTATGGACCGGTCGTTTCGTGTGGCGTGGCCGGGGACGCGGTCGACCTCCTCGGCGACCTTGCCGAGATCGTGATCCCCGCGACCGAGGCCGACATCGAGAACTCGCTTTCCTCGCTACGCGCAGCCCGCAGATTCTTTGATCCGGAACTCCCGCGCGTGGACATAGCAGGCGTCGTGTCGCTGCTGGCCCGGGTGGGTGAGCTCGCCGACGACAACCCCGAGGTCGCGCGTCTCGAACTGCGCCCCGTAGTCGTATCCCCGAGCAGGGTTGCCGTGCTCGACGCACGCATCGAATTGGGGAGATCGGCCCGAACCGACGATGCGCGTCGGCATCTAGCACGCTGGGGATAGTCGGAGGTCTTGCCGATGGGCAGAAATACACCCGCTGCCGGGCTCGCGCGCGAGCGCAGCGGCCCGGTCAGCGTAGGATGCCACTATGGGTTTTAGTTCCGGCCGGGATTCGCTCGGACATGACATCGAGCAGTCCGGTTACTATCCGGCTCTCGTATTCGGCGTATTGGACGTCGCAATCGCCGGTGAGGACGTTAGCGCCCACCTCGTGCATGTCGAAACGACGTTCGTGCTGGGGCACGTGCAGCGCCACGTCACCGTTCTGGTCCTGACGCCCACGCGCTTCCTGATCGCGCACGTGGATGACCGCCCTGCGGACGAGCGGAATCCCCAGGCATCGGCGACCGCCTCCACGGAAACAGTGGCTATCGACAACATCAAGACGGTTGCAATGACCTACGGCGTGTCGAATCCCGCCAGCCATCGCAGCGGCGCGCTGCCCGATGATGTGACCTTGGCTATCGCATGGGGCGCGGTATCCCGCGTTGACCTCGGGCCGGCAGACTGCGGAGACCAGAACTGCACCGCCGAGCATGGCACCACGGGCACGATCACCCCGGACGACGTCGTCGTCCGGGTGTCGACGCAGGCCGAGGGCGAGGCCGCTGTACTGCGCGCCATCGAGTTCTCGCGCACGCTCTCCGCCGCGACGGCGGGCATTGTGCCGCAGCACATCTAGTGGCGGTGACAACGGCTCGTGAGTTCGCTGCGCGCGCGGCCGAACTAGCCATGGTGTGGCCGGAGCCGGCGCTCGCTACGGTCCGAGCAGGGACGTCCTCGGTGGCTCCCGCCAGCGGGAAAGTGTCGGACGTGCTCACCCGCTACGTCGATGTGGAAAACTTTCCCCGCACGTGCGTCGTGCTCGTTGATGGCCTCGGGCGGCTCAATCTCGATGAGCGAATCGGTCACGCGCCCACCCTGCGATCGGGAATAGCCGACGGCGCGAGTCTGCTCGCGCCCTACCCATCGACCACTTCGGCATCAATAGCGTCGTTCGGCACTGGGTGCGCGCCCGCCAGCACGGGCATGCTCGGCTACACCGTTCGCGACCCGGACAGCGGGGTGCTCGGGAACCTCGTCCAATGGACGGGCCTGCCCGATCCGCTGACCTGGCAGCCGCGGCCGACCGTCTTCGAGACTCTCTCCGCGAGCGGGATCAGGGTGACGAGCGTCGGACCCGAGCGTTTCCGCGACTCGGGAATGACGCGTGCATCGCTTCGCGGCAGCACCTACCTTTCGGCTGAACACTGGTATGACCGTATCGATGCCGCCGCCGGTGCCCTGCGGCAGCCCGGGCTCGCTTATGTGTATTGGGGCGATCTCGATAAGGCGGGACACCATCACGGCTGGCAGTCGGCGAAATGGTGCGACGAGTTGGAGAAAGTCGATGCGGGAATCCGCCGCCTCATCGCGGCTGTACCCCGTGGAACCCAGATTCTCGTGACGGCCGACCACGGAATGATCGACGTGGATCGATCCCACCGCTGGGACGCCGCGACAGATGCCATGCTTGCCGCGGACGTTGCGATGACCGCTGGAGAGCCGAGGGCGCTACACGTTCACGCCGCCCCGGGCGCCGACGGCCAGGCCATCGCCGATCGCTGGCGCGACGTGCTGGGGGACAACGCGCTCGTGCTCGGTCGAGATGAGGCGGTGGCGGCGGGGCTCTTCGGTGAGTTGGACGAGGCCATGCTGCCGCGAATCGGGGACGTGGTCGTCGCGATGGCCGGGCGGGCGACGGTCGTTGATTCCCGCACGCAATCACCCGCCTCGATGGAGATGATCGGCGTACACGGTTCCCTCACGGAGTTCGAGATGATGGTTCCGCTCCTGCGCTGGGAGGGCTGAGCCGCTTCAGTCGGCAGGGCTCGGCTCGCGTCACGCGCCTCACTGCCACTTGAAGAGGCGATTCACGCCCCAGCCGATCGCGGCCGACCAGGCGAGCAGGATCACTACGGAAAAGGCGGGAACGGCTCCGTGCTGGAAGGCGCCGCGGAGGCCATCTCCCAGCGCGCCCGAGGGCAGCAGAAGCGCAATGTGCTTGAGCGGTCCCGGAAGATTCTCCGCTGGCGCGAGGACCCCGCCGCCTACGACGAGCCCGGCAAGGACGAGGTTCGCGACCGCTAGCACTGCTTCTGCTCGCAGCACTCCAGCCGTGAGCATAGCGAGCGCGGTGAACGAGATCGTGCCGAGCGCCACGATCCCGAGCGCGGCGGGAATGCCGCCGAGTTCCGGCCGCCACCCGAGCGCGACGGCGACGGGGACGATGATTGCGACCTGGACGATCTCAACTGCGATGACACCGCAGAACTTGCCGGCCAGCAACCCTGACTTGCCCAGCGGGGTCGTGGCCATGAGCCGAAGGACGCCGTTACGCCGATCGAATGCGGTGGCGATCGCCTGCGACGTGAAGGACGTCGTCATGATCGCTACCGCCAGAACGCCCGGCGCGATGACGTCGATCGTTGCGGCGCCCTGAGTGTCGATCTCGATGATCGATGTCTTGGCGAGCAGAACGAGAATCACGACGGGGAAGATGATCGTCACCATGAGCTGCTCGCCGTTGCGCAGGATCATGCGTGCCTCGAAGGCTGACTGGGCAGCGGCCCTGCGGAGCCAGGCTCGACGCGCCGCCACTTTCTTGGGGTCCGTGAGGGTTTCGGCGGCAAGGCTCATCGCAGGTTCCTTCCGGTCAGGTCGAGGAATACGTCCTCCAGGCCGCGTCTGTTGACGCTGAGATTGCCGAGTAGCGACTCTCGCCGCTCCAGCCATGCCGTGAGCGCGGTCAGTGTTGCCGGAGTGACGGGGCCGGTCGCTACGTAACACCCAGGCCGGGTTTCGCAGAGTTCCCAAGCATCTCCGGCGCCGTGAGCGCGGTCAGCATTGCCGAGGGTCACATCGAGTCCGGTGAGGTCGAGGCCAGGCGTGGTTTCCCACCTGATCGTCGAGTGCCCGGCGCCGGGGCCGGGACTGCCGGTGAGTTCCGCGACCGACCCGGACGCGATCACCCGCCCGTGATCCACGATGACGACGTGATCAGCGAGGGAAGCCGCCTCGTCCATGAGGTGCGTGGTCAGGACGAACGAAACCGACTCGTCGCGCAGTTCCCGAATCAGCGACCACACCGCTTGGCGCGACTGGGGATCGAGGCCGGCGGAGGGCTCGTCCAAGAACACCAACTGTGGGCTGCCCACGAGAGCGGCCGCGAGCGCGAGCCGTTGGCGCTGCCCGCCCGACAGGCGACGCACCGATGTCGTGGCGAAGGAGTGGATGCCGAGGCGATCCGCGAGATCGCCGACGGGACGCGGATTCGGGTACATGGCCGCGACGTGTCGAAGGAGTTCGAGCGACTTCACGCCCGTGGGCAGGCCGCCGTCCTGCAGCATGACACCGACGTGGTAGCGCAAGGACGGGTCCGACGGTAGGTGTCCCAACACCCGGATGTCACCGCTGTCCGGTTGCCGGAGATTCTCGGCGCACTCGATCGTCGTCGTCTTCCCCGCGCCGTTCGGTCCCAGGACTGCCGTCAATTCACCGCGCTCAGCTCGGAAGGTCATGCCGGCAAGAACTGCCTTGCCGCCGTAGGACTTGCGAAGCGACACGATGTCGAGGGCAGGAGCGGCTTGCGGCGGCGCGGGCTGGGGCACGCGAGAAGTCTACCTAGACGGCGGAGTGTCGGAGTGTCGGCGCCGGAAGTGCGCCCTGAGCGGTGAGTCTGCTCACAAACAACCTCAGGTGAGGCAAACCTTGCTTGCAAAGCATGAATTAGTGAACAACGATGTTGTCTATATGAACGCGCGTACAGTTGCGCGTTTCGCGGGGATCGTTGACGAGAAAATGCCGAAGCGAGCCGCCAAGCCGGATCAGGAATAAGTCACGAGATGAGGGGGAGTGATGACCGAAAACGATCTGGTCGAATCCGATGCCTCAACGCACGCGCGCGTGCTGGAACTCGTCATCGCGGGCGGCCCCGTGACGGTTGCCGCACTAGCCTCGGAACTCGGGCTGACCACAGCGGCGATTCGCCGCCATATTGCATCCCTCGAGGCGTCCGGCCGGGTCCAAGCGCGCGACCTGCTACCCAAATCACGCAAACGGGGCCGGCCCGCCCGGCACTACGTCGCCACCAAGCAGGGTCAGGCCGAACTGCCCGATGCCTATCCGGATCTCGCCGCGCAGGCGCTGCACTTCCTCGCGCACACCGCGGGAAGCGCGGCGGTCGAGGAGTTCGCAAGAACCCGCCTTGCCGAATTCGAGGAACGGTACGTCTCTCGGATCACCGCCGCCGATGTGGCCGGGCGCGCCGAGCAACTAGCAAATCTCCTGACGCAGGACGGCTACGTCGCCTCTGTTCGCTCCGTTCCCGGCTCGACCACGCTCCAACTCTGCCAGGGGCATTGCCCCATGCAGTCGATCGCCTCGGAGTTCCCACAGTTCTGCGAAGCCGAGGCGCACGCGATCTCGAGGCTGCTCGGCTCACATACGCAGCGGCTCGTGACCCTCGCTAATGGCGGTCACGTGTGCACCACGACAGTTCCGCTAGGCATGCCAGCGCCCGCGACGCCCCAGACTTAGCTCCCTGCTTCTCCAAAAGCTTTTCACGCCCGCCCCCTAGGAAGGACCATCATGACGGCTCCCACTGACACCACCGAGATCGGACCCCGCTCGGACGATGAGATCATCGCGTCGATCGGCGCATACGGCTACGGCTGGCACGACTCCGACGTCGCGGGTCAGCAGGCCCGCCGAGGTCTGAACGAGGACGTGGTCCGCAACATCTCCGAACTCAAGAATGAGTCGGACTGGATGCTGAACACCCGCCTCAAGGCCCTCAAACTCTTCGACAAGAAGCCCATGCCGCACTGGGGCGCTGACCTGTCGGGCATCGACTTCGACAACATCAAGTACTTCGTGCGCTCGACCGAGGGCCAGGCCAAGAGCTGGGAGGACCTGCCGGAGGACATCAAGGCCACGTACGACCGCCTCGGCATCCCCGAGGCCGAGAAGCAGCGCCTCGTCGCCGGGGTCGCCGCGCAGTACGAGTCCGAGGTCGTCTATCACCAGATCCGCGAGGACCTTGAGAGCCAGGGCGTTCTCTTCCTCGACACCGACACCGGCCTGCGCGAGCACCCGGAGATCTTCGAGCAGTACTTCGGCTCGGTCATCCCGTCGGGCGACAACAAGTTCGCCGCGCTGAACACCGCGGTGTGGTCCGGCGGCTCGTTCGTCTACGTCCCGCCGGGCGTGCACGTCGAGATCCCGCTCCAGGCGTACTTCCGCATCAACACCGAGAACATGGGGCAGTTCGAGCGCACACTGATCATTGCGGACGAGGGCTCCTCGGTTCACTACGTCGAGGGCTGCACGGCGCCGATCTACAAGTCCGACTCGCTGCACTCCGCCGTCGTCGAGATCATCGTGAAGAAGGACGCCAAGGTCCGCTACACGACGATCCAGAACTGGTCGAACAACGTGTACAACCTCGTCACCAAGCGCGCCACGGTCGCCGAGGGCGGCACCATGGAGTGGATCGACGGCAACATCGGCTCCAAGGTGACCATGAAGTACCCGGCCGTTTACCTGATGGGCGCGCACGCCAAGGGCGAGACGCTCTCCATCGCGTTCGCCGGCGAGGGTCAGCACCAGGACACCGGCTCGAAGATGGTTCACCTCGCGCCGTACACGTCCTCCTCGATCATGTCGAAGTCGGTGTCCCGAGGCGGCGGACGCTCGTCGTACCGAGGGCTCGTCCAGGTGAACGAGAACGCGCATCACTCCAAGTCCAACGTGCTGTGTGACGCGCTGCTGGTCGACACGATCTCCCGCTCCGACACCTACCCCTACGTCGACGTGCGCGTTGACGACGTGGAGATGGGTCACGAGGCGACCGTGTCGAAGGTGTCCGAGGACCAGTTGTTCTACCTGATGAGCCGCGGGCTGGAAGAGACCGAGGCCATGGCGATGATCGTGCGCGGATTCGTCGAGCCGATCGCCCGCGAACTACCGATGGAGTACGCGCTAGAGCTGAACCGCCTGATCGAACTTCAGATGGAGAACTCGGTCGGCTGATCCGGCCGCAGACGTTTCCCCTTACGAATCAACCGAATGTGAGCAAAGAAGTGAGTCTTACCACTGATCACTCGCGCGCCGAGGTCGACGGCGCGCACAGCCACGGCCCGCAAAGCGACGGCGCGGTCATTCCGCAGTCCGACCGCGCCGAGCGCGCGACGTCGTTCGACGTGGCCGATTTCGCCGTGCCGAATGGCCGCGAGGAGGAATGGCGCTTCACGCCCATCAAGAAGCTCGCCCGCATCTTCGCGGCGGAGGGCTCGTCCGCGCACCTGGGCTGGACCACTGAGCTGCCCGCCGGCGTCACCGTGGAGGAGATCTCGGCCGCGGAGGCGCGCGACAAGTCCGTATTCGCCCCCGGTGATCGCACGTCGGCTGCCGCGACCTCGCTCAGCGAGGGCGCGATTCTCATCACCATTCCGGACGAGTTTTCCGCCGCGGATCCGGTGATCGTTGACCTGGCGGGGGCCGGCGAGGACGTGGTGTGGGGCCAGATCCTCGTTCAGGTGGGGGCGAACGCGCAAGCATCGGTTGTGCTCACGCATTCGGGCACGGCGACCTACAGCGCGTACGTGTCGGTCGATGTCGCGGACGGCGCTAACCTCACGTTCGTGTCCGTTCAGGACTGGGATGCCACGGCGATTCACCTGGCGGAGAACGCTCTGCGCGTGGCGAAGGACGCAACCCTCAAGCACGTCGTCATGACGTTCGGCGGCGAGATCGTGCGCATCGGCGTGAACGCCCAGCTCGTCGGCGAGGGCGCGAACCTCGAACTGATCGGTGCCTACTTCACGGATGCCGGGCAGCATCAGGAACACCGCCTGTTCGTCGATCACGCGGTACCCCGCGCCCGCTCGCGGGCCACCTACAAGGGCGCGCTCCAGGGTGAGGGCGCCCACTCCGTGTGGGTCGGTGACGTACTGATCCGCGCGGTCGCCGAGGGCACCGACACCTACGAGTTGAACCGCAACCTGCTGCTCACCGAGGGCGCGCGCGCCGACTCCGTGCCGAACCTCGAAATCGAGACCGGCGAGATCGAGGGTGCCGGGCACGCATCGGCGACCGGCCGGTTCGATGACGAGCAACTGTTCTACCTGCAGGCTCGCGGCATTCCCGAGGCCGAGGCCCGCCGCCTCGTCGTCCACGGATTCTTCGCCGAGCTCGTGCGCGAGATCGGCATCCCGTCCATCGAGGCGCGACTGCTCGAGTCGATCGAAGCGGAACTAGCCGTGGCCGTCGGAAAGAGTACGGGAGACGACCAGCAGTGACCGCTCAGTACGCCTGCGACGTCTCGGACCTCGGCCCCGAAGAGGTGAAGGCGATCGATTTGACCGCCGCTGACGGGTCCGTGGTCGAGGTCGCTGTTGTGCGCGACTCCGAGGGTGGCTGGCACGCGATCAACGACGTGTGCACGCACGGCGCGGTCAACCTCTCCGACGGGGAGGTCGAGGGCTGCCTCATCGAATGCTGGCTGCATGGCTCGACGTTCGATCTGAACAGCGGCGAGCCCACGACGCCCCCCGCGTCCAGCCCAGTGGACGTCTATCCCGTGACGATATCCGGCGAGCAGGTACTCGTCGACGTCGACGGCAACTAACTTCACATTTCAGAAATTCTCGTTAAGGAGCACACATGTCCACCCTGGAAATCCGCGACCTCCACGTCCAGGTCGAAACCAAGGAAGGCCCGAAGCAGATTCTGCGCGGGGTCGACCTCACCGTGAACAGCGGCGAAACGCACGCCATCATGGGCCCCAACGGCTCGGGTAAGTCCACGCTTGCCTACTCGCTCGCGGGCCACCCGAAGTACGAGGTCACCTCGGGCTCGGTCACGCTCGACGGCGAGGATGTCCTGGAGATGTCCGTGGACGCCCGCGCCCGCGCCGGCCTGTTCCTTGCCATGCAGTACCCGGTAGAGGTTCCGGGTGTCTCGGTGTCGAACTTCCTGCGTTCCGCCAAGACCGCCATCGATGGCGAGGCTCCCAAGCTCCGCACCTGGGTCAAGGACGTCAAGGAGTCGATGTCCAACCTGCGCATGGACGAGTCCTTCGCCGAGCGCAGCGTGAACGAGGGATTCTCCGGTGGCGAGAAGAAGCGCAACGAGATCCTGCAACTCGAGCTCCTCAAGCCGAAGATCGCCGTCCTGGATGAGACTGACTCAGGCCTGGACGTCGATGCACTGCGCATCGTGTCGGAGGGCGTGAACCGGGCCAAGGACAACACCGGACTCGGCCTGCTGCTGATCACGCACTACACGCGCATCCTGCGCTACATCAAGCCCGACTTCGTGCATGTCTTCGTGGCCGGCAAGGTCGCAGAAGAGGGCGGCTCCGAACTCGCCGAGCGCCTTGAGGCCGAGGGATACGACCGCTTCCTCACCGGCACCTCCGCCTGAGACTGACATGAGCGCCGGAGTCGAGACGGATACCGCGGCCTTCGCGATGAGCGAGGGGGAGCTGGAGCGCGTGCGCGCCGACTTCCCCCTGCTTGCGCGACCGCTGCCAGGCGGCCGCCGGGTCGTCTACCTCGACTCCGGCGCGACGTCGCAGAAGCCCGACCCCGTCCTGGACGCGGAACAGGATTTCTACATCATGCGCAACGCCGCGGTTCACCGCGGGGCGCATCAACTGGCGCATGAGGCGACGGTGGCGTTCGAAGAGGCACGCGAGCACGTCGCGGCGTTCATCGGGGCGCCGTCGGACGAACTCGTGTGGACGTCCGGGGCCACGGCCGCCATCAACCTGGTCGCATACGCGTTCTCGAATGCGACCGCTGGCCGGGGTGGGCAGGCCGCTCAGCGGTTCGCTCTGCGGCCGGGGGACGAGATCGTCGTCAGCGAGGCCGAGCACCACTCGAACCTCGTGCCGTGGCAGGAACTCGCCGCGCGCACGGGCGCGGTCCTGCGCTGGTTCGAGGTCGATGAGGCCGGACGCATCCGGGTGGATCAGGCCGGTGAGGTGATCACGGATCGCACGCGGATCGTTGCGATGACCCAGGTGTCGAACGTCACCGGCGCGATCACTCCCTTGGCGCCGATCATTGCCCGCGCCCACGACGTCGGAGCCCTCGTCCTCGTGGACGGCTGCCAGTCGGTGCCGCACCTGCCGGTCGACGTGACCGAGATCGGCGCCGACTTCCTGGTCTTCTCCGCGCACAAGATGCTGGGACCGACCGGCATCGGTGCGCTGTGGGCCAGGCGGGAACTGCTTGAGGCGATGCCCCCGGTCACGACCGGTGGCTCCATGGTCGAGGTCGTTCGAATGACCGAGACGACCTACGCGCCGCCGCCCCAGCGATTCGAGGCGGGCACGCAGGCAGTGGCGCAGGCCGTCGCCTTCGGCACGGCCGCGCGGTACCTCGGTGAACTGGGCATGCGACAGGTCGCCGAGTACGAGCGGCAGCTCGCCGTCCGGCTGCTGGAGGTCATTGGCGGCATCGAGGGCGTCCGGATCATCGGACCCACCGATCCCGCGGATCGCATCGCGGTGGTGTCGTTCGTGGTCGATGGCGTGCACGCCCACGATGTGGGGCAGTACCTGGACGATCACGGAGTGCTCGTCCGCGTCGGGCACCACTGCGCGCAGCCACTCCATCGCAAGTTCGGCATCGCCGCGACCTCGCGTGCCTCGGCGTCGATTTACACGAGCTTCGAGGACATCGATGCGCTCGGCGATGCGCTGGGTCGCGTGCGGTCCTTCTTCGGGGTGGACTCCCATGCCTGACCTGCAGGACCTGTACCGCGCGATCATCCTCGACCATGCGCGTGACCCGCAGAACCGCGGGCTCGTCGGCGATTTGCACGAGGATCACACGGGGCAGTCCCACCAGGTCAATCCGACGTGCGGGGACGAGATCACGCTGCGCGTCCGGCTCACCGACGATGAAGCGGCGATTGCCGCGCTGTCCTGGGAGGGACAGGGATGCTCGATCTCCCAGGCCTCTGCTTCCGTGATGGCCGAACTCGTGGAGGGGCGTTCGTTGGACGAGGTCTCCCGGCTGGCCGGGCAGTTCCGCGGGCTCATGGATTCGCGGGGGCGCGATCCCGAGCCCGACGTGGTCGAGGCACTGGGCGACGGTGCGGCCTTCGCCGGCGTGTCAAAGTTTCCTGCGCGCATCAAGTGCGCGCTGCTAGGGTGGGCTGCCCTGCGCGAAGCTATGCTTCTGGCAGCCCCGACGACAGGAGAAGACAGTGACGACTGAAGACTCGACCGCACCGGTCAAGAAGGCCTCACTCGTTGACATCGAAGAGGCGCTCAAGGACGTCATCGACCCCGAACTCGGTATCAACGTCGTTGACCTCGGCCTTCTCTACGGGCTCGACGTGGACGAGGACAACCGCGCGCTGATCGACATGACGCTCACCTCGGCCGCCTGCCCGCTGACGGACGTCATCGAAGATCAGGCTCGGACCGCGCTGTCCGAGGTCGTATCCGACCTCGAGATCAACTGGGTCTGGATGCCGCCGTGGGGCCCGGAGAAGATCACGCCCGATGGCCGCGACCAACTGCGCGCGCTGGGGTTCAACGTTTAGTCCGCTGTTGCGGCGCGAACTTTTCTCCCGCTGTCGGTCGAGTTTGTCGAGACCCACTCGACTGGCCGTGGGGCTCACCCCCTGGCTCGACGTGAAGCAAGGACCGTTACCCGAGCGGATGGGAGCATCTCACCCAACTTCGTAGAGAACGTTCTACGCGCCACTAAGGGTTCGCCCGTCAGAGACCCGAACGGCGAAGCTCGGCTATCGTTCACGCATGGAACCGAGCAAGTCATTACCGAGAACAACATCGTGATCACGGTGATCACGCGATGACTCTGAACGAGAACAACGCAACAGCCGCCCGAAGCGTACTCTCAGCGATTTCAGATCTGGAGGCGGGAAAACGCACGCCTGCAGAGGTGCAGGTCCTACTTCAGAGCGCGATCCATCGTCTCGAGAACGACGAATCCGGCGTAGTTGAGGCAGTTCGTCTCGCTGAAGCGTTGGCATCGTGCCTCTGCCATAGAGGGTGAACCGTCACCGGCGATGCCGTTTCCTTTCGAGTCTGGAAAGAAAATAGAGATCATGCCGAAGAGGATTCCGGAGGAGACGAAGCAGCGTGCAGTCAGGCTCATGCTTGATCACCTCGATGAGTATCCGAACCTGACGGCCGCTTGCGAGACGATCTCGAAGCGGTTGGGGTTCGGTGCCGAGTCTTTGCGCCGGTGGGTGCGGCAGGCGCAGGTCGATGCTGGCGACCGTCAAGGTCTGACGGCCAGCGAGTCGGAGCGGATCCGGCGTCTTGAGCGGAAGAACCGTGAGTTGCGTGACGCGAACGCGACCCTGCGGGACGCGGCGGTTTTCTTCGCCGACGCCCCGAACCTCCGCTGGGTTGCGGACTTCACCTATGTGAGGACTCTCTACAGAACTTGACACATCCCAGCGCTATAAACGATCCGGCCTGGATTCGCTAGTCCACTCCTCGGTCCTTACATCTATCTGGTCCGTCATGTCCTGAAGGAATCGAACGACGACTTCCCTCTCCTGTGGAGTGAGTCGCACAGCGGCGTGAAAGCGCTTCGCTTGAAGCCGCCCGACGGTCTGCATGGCTGCTTCACGTGTCTCACTGGTGATGGTGATAGCGAGTGCTCGACGGTCGGTGGGGTGAGGAGAACGCACAATGTGGCCACCGTGTTCGAGCCTGTCGAGGAGTTTCGTGGTGGAGGCGCTGGATATACCGAGATGCGATGCGATCGCGCTAGGCGTCACGACTGCATTTGTGTGCTGGGCGACGATCAAGAAGTGCAGAGCACGCATATCGGACCGCCCAAGCTTCATATACCGCTGCGAGGCTTCGGAGAGAAGTTGCTCAGCCTCCCGCAGGCGGCCAAGAGCCGCCATGACCATCGTGACCCCCTGAATATCCTCGGATGACAGTTGGGATCGGTCCACAAGTAAAGAGTCGGGGTCGTTCTTCTCCACGTCGTATAGGCCTGACGAAACAGCAGTTGCGTCCGCATCCTTCTTCGACATCCTTACATTCTACCTAAATTGTCTTTATCAACGTATCTATTTACTATCTAGGTTAGCATTAATTAGGGATAGAGACTGGAGGTAGTCGTTGATGACCGCATCAAGCGCACCCCGCAGCCAAGATGAGGCGCCTGACGAGAGAGTGGTGTTGTTGGACGAGTCGGCTAGGGCTATCGGAACTGCCGACAAGCTCCTGGTTCACGATACTTGCACCCGTCTGCATCTCGCGTTCTCCTGCTACCTCTTCGATCACGACGGCAATGTTCTCGTGACTCGGCGCGCACTGTCGAAGGCAACGTGGCCTGGCACTTGGACAAACAGCTTCTGCGGACATCCGCAGCCCGGTGAGGCCATCGAAGACGCGGTGCGTCGAAGGGGCGGCCAGGAACTGGGAGTTGCCCTCGAGGATCTTCGAGTCGTGGATGCCGATTTCCGATATCGCGCATCGGACTCCAGCGGGATCGTGGAGAACGAGGTATGCCCGGTGTACCGGGCGACCGTATCTGGCGAAATCTCGGCCAACGCGCACGAGGTCATGGACTGGACATGGACACATCCGGCAGCGCTCTCCAAGGCAACGACATTGACGCCCTTCGCATTCAGCCCGTGGATGGTCTTGCAGATGCCCTCACTCATGTCGACCACAGCCACGGGCGGCGGCGGAGGCCTAGCCAACAACTTCAGATCGCCCGGAACATGAGGCAACTTGCAGGCACGCAAGCCGGGCGTGCATATCTGCGTTCCGAGGTGGAAGGCGAACTCCAGGCGATATTTTCGCGGTCCCAAGCCACGGCTGAAGCTTACGGACCGCATTTCTCACGCCTCTGGAACCTTGCTTCGCGCCGCGTGCGGGGTGGCAAGTTCGTACGCCCTCTCCTGCTCCTGGAGACCTACGACGCGCTGCGCCGCTCTGCGGATTCGATCCCCAACTCCCGCTCTACTTCTCAGCCGCGGGGCGCCCATGCGCGTTCTGAGGTCGTTCGGATCGCTGCCGCAGTCGAGGCGCTGCACTTCGCTTTCCTCTTGCACGACGATGTGATTGATGGGGATTTCTTTCGCCGCGGGCGTCCGAATCTCATTGGGGAACTCGCTGAGGCATCGCGGGATGAAGCCCGCCCCGGCGGAGCCCGTCATTGGGCTCAGACGGGCGGTATCCTCTCCGGCAATCTACTGCTCTCGTGTGCGCATCAGGTGTTCGCACGCGCTAAGTTACCCGCAGAGTTGAAGTTGCGGCTACTCGATGTTCTCGAACACACAGTCTTCGAGACGACGGCCGGAGAGTTTATAGATGTGGGCCTCAGCGACGGTGTATTCAGCGCGGACCTCGGCACAGTGCTTGAGATGACCGGGCGGAAGACGGCGAGTTATACCTTCGAGCTACCCCTGCGAGCTGCTGTCATCCTTGCCGACGGCTCGCGCGCTCTAGAGAACAAGCTAAGCGCCGCCGGATTGCATTTGGGACTCGCATACCAGCTACAGGATGACCTGAACTCGACCTTCGGAGATGCTAGCGTTCACGGCAAGGATCTCTATTCGGACCTTCGAGAGGGAAAGCAGACGGCTATCATCTGTTTTGCTCGCATGAGCGGCTCCTGGCCACTCATCGAATCGGATTTTGGCAACCCGGACATGTCCATCGAAGCGGCGAAGTACCTGAGCGACTGTCTGAGGGATTGCGGGGCCGAGGACTTTGTGCGAGGCCTGATTCGCGAACAGGTGGAAGCATTTTCGCTTGTGCTCTGCGCACCCGATTCGGAGGAGAGCGTGCCGAGAACCGTTCAAGATGTCCTGTTCGGGTTGCTTGCGCGCATCGACGGGCGGCAATCGTGAGTCGGAAACGCGTACCTTCCGCGCCGGGCACCTCGATCGCGCAGTTCACGAGGACCGCGGAAGCCGCCTCTCAGGAGGTAATCCGCACCTATTCCACCTCGTTCGGACTAGCCACCCGCCTGCTCGGAACACGGCATCGGAGTCATGTGCGAAATATTTACGCACTTGTCCGGGTCGCAGATGAAATCGTAGACGGGGTGGCGAGTCAGGCCGGTCTGAGCCTTTCCGAGCAACAGGATGCTCTCGACCGATACATGACCCAGACTCACATCGCTTTGGGCACCGGCTACAGCAGCGATCTGGTGGTCCACGCCTTCGCGCAAACAGCTCGGCAGGCGGGCATCAATGAAGACCTCACCACACCGTTCTTTGCATCCATGCGAGCCGACCTCGGAGGCGGCGGCGAAAATCACGTCGTTTTCGATCGTGCACAGCATTCCGCATATGTCTACGGCTCCGCCGAAGTCGTGGGGCTGATGTGCCTGCGGGTTTTCACGAGGGAAAGCACCCTCAATGACGCTGAGCGTCATATCCTTGAACATGGCGCCCGACGTCTGGGTGCTGCGTTCCAAAACATCAACTTCCTCCGAGACCTTGGCGATGATACAGGAAGGCTCGGTCGCAGCTACCTGGGCGCCAGCGGCGCGCTGACTGAGGAACAACTGCGCTACTGGATTGGCGAGATCCGCTCTCAACTCTCCGATGCGGCCGCAGCGATCCCTCTCCTCCCGCACGATGCCCGGGCAGCGGTGCGCAGCGCACTCGCGCTCTTCGCGAATCTCACCGAGAGGATCGCCCAGACCCCTGCCAAGGAACTCTCTGGCACGCGCATTCGCGTCCCTGACCCGATTAAGGCCGTCCTCGCGTGCTCCGCGATCTTCAAGACACTAAGAGAGAGACGACGATGACGCGAACGGTGATTATCGGGGCGGGCGTAGCCGGGCTAGCCGCCGCAGCTCTTCTCGCGCGGGAGGGGCACGACGTCGTCGTGCTAGAGAAGAACGATCGCGTGGGAGGGCGATCGGGAACCCTCATGCGAGCCGGCTTCCGCTTCGATACCGGCCCGTCCTGGTATTTGATGCCCCGGGTCTTCGACCACTTTTTCGAGATGCTGGGAACCTCGACCGAAGAACAAGTCGACCTGCGGTTCGTCCAACCCGGCTACCGTGTCTTCAGCGAGCCGCAGCCCGACGGATCACGCCGCGATCCCCTAGACATTCCCCTGGGACGGGATCAGGTTATCGAGGCCTTCTGGCGCATCGAACCGGACAGCACGTCCGCCATCCAGGCCTACCTCGACTCGGCGCGACGCACGGAAAAGATCGCTGAACGCTACTTCCTCTACAACCCATTCACCCGTCCCGCCTCACTCCTGCGCAAAGAGGTGATTGCAGGCGTTCCCGAGTTGGCGAGACTGCTGACAACCTCGCTCGAATCGTATGTGGCGAAGCGATTTTCGGATCCCGTGTTGCGACAGGTGCTGGGGTACCCCGCAGTGTTCCTGGGCACCAACCCAGCTGATGCACCGGCGATGTATCATCTCATGAGTGCTCTCGATCTAGACGAGGGCGTCCAGTACCCGATGGGGGGCTTCTGGACACTCATGGAGCGTTTCGAAGCTCTCGCGCGCGAGGCCGGGGCGCGCATAGAGACCAATGCGGAGGTGCTCGCGATCCACACCGACAGGCGGATGGGCATCCCCAGAGTTCGTCAACGACGGCAGGTCACCGGAGTCACCGTGCGTGAGGACGGTGGAGCCGAACGATACGAGGTCGCGGACATCGTCGTCTCTGGCGCCGACTTACATCACACTGAAACACGATTGGTGGCATCAAGCGACCAAAGCTACCCCGAGCGCTGGTGGTCGAGGCGTACGAGTGGTCCGGGTGCGGTCATCGCCATGCTGGGTGTGCGGGGCGAACTTCCCAACTTGCCGCATCACTCTCTCTTCTTCACGAAGGACTGGGCAGCGAACTTCGCCGCCATCTTCGGAGAGGACTCACGCGTTCCGGAACCTGCTTCGATCTACGTGTGCAAGCCAAGTGCAACAGATGCGACAGTTGCCCCCGCCGGTCATGAGAATCTGTTCGTCCTAGTCCCCGTTCCCGCCGATCCGGGTATCGGAAAGGGCAGTATCAGCGCAAAGCCGTCGGCAAGCGTGGATGCTGCGGTCGACACGGCGATCGACCAGATTGCGCTGTGGGCCGGGATACCCGATCTGCGATCGCGTATCGTTGTGCGCGAATCCCTCGGACCTGCAGATTTCGTGGACGACTATTTCTCGTGGCAGGGCGGCATGCTCGGACCAGCCCACACTCTCAGCCAGAGCGCGATGTTCCGTGCTCAGAACGCGTCGAAGAAGGTGGCAGGCCTCTACTACGCGGGTGCCACGACCGCACCCGGAGTCGGCGTTCCCATGTGCCTCATTAGTGCAGAACTGGTTCTAAAACGCATCCGGCGTGACCATAGCGCCGGGCCGCTGCCGGCGCCCGCGCGGGCGGACCGCTGATGGGGATCGTCTATCTACTGCTGCTGCTATGTGGCATCGGGTGCATGCTACTGCTAGATCGCCGTTTCCGGCTCTTCTTCTGGCATGATCCGGTGGTCGCGTTACTCGTAACCGCCTTGGGTACGGGACTCTTCGTGGTGTGGGACGTCGCCGGGATCGCCGCAGGGGTCTTCTTGCTCGGCGATAGCGGCGCGGCTACTGGCATCGTTCTCGCACCAGAGTTCCCACTGGAGGAGATCGTGTTCCTGATCTTCCTCGTGCTCTGCACGATGGTGGTCTTCACAGGCGCTGCGAAGATCCTCCACCACCGCAGAACCGAGGATGGGCAGGAAGAGGACCGTCCATGAACTATCCGCTACTGGCCCTGCTTGGCCTCGTCGTCGCTGTCGCCGGGTTCGCTGCCCTCACTGCTGTAGGTTTCCGGAGAAACCGCAGGATGTCGGGCTCGCGCTATTTCTCGGCCATAGCGATCACCACAGTCGTTCTGGTTGCATTGACAGCGGCCTTTGACAACTTCATGATCGCTGCCGAACTCTTCCACTATGCTCCGGAGAGCCTGCTCGGGATCAGCGTTGGCCGAGCACCAATAGAGGACTTTTCCTATCCGATCGCCGGCGCGCTCTTTCTGCCCGCCCTGTGGATTGCTCTGGCAGATGGGAGTAATCAGTGGCGAAAGGACTTCGCGCAGCTCTTCTTGACCTCACGGCCTATCAGTTGGATCAATACCGCGTTTCCTTTCGGAGCCGCGTACCTTCTCACCGCGCGTGAGATTGACGCAGTGCTGGTGCTGGGGGTGCTCTACTTCCTGGTCCCTTACAACGTGGCGATGTACGGCATCAACGACGTCTTCGACTATGCATCAGACCTTGCCAATCCCAGGAAGGGTGGCATAGAAGGAGCCCTCCTTCCACGTCGACTACATCGAACTACCCTGCGCGTGGCAGCGCTGACTAACATCCCGTTCCTCCTGCTACTGGCCGCGTTCGGGGGGCCTGCATCATGGACGGCACTTGCGCTCAGCGCCTTTGCCGTTGTTGCCTACTCTGCGCCCGGCCTGCGCTTTAAAGAGCGGCCGTTTCTCGATTCAGTCACATCGAGCATCCACTTCGTCAGCCCCGCTGTCATTGGCCTTCTCCTCGCCGGTGCGCACATCGACGGCTCGCTTGTTCTGCTGCTCACAGCCTTTTTCTTTTGGGGGATGGCGGCGCACGCCTTCGGCGCGGTACAAGACATTGTTCCGGATCGTGAGGCCGGTATCCGCTCGATTGCGACAGCCATCGGTGCCCGCGCGACGGTTCGCGCCGCGCTGACGCTATGGGTCACCGCAGGCCTGCTGATGCTCGGCACGGACTGGCCCGGGCCGCTCGGCGCCCTCCTTGCCCTGCCGTATGTGTTCATCTGTGCACCATTTTGGTTTGTCACCGATGAGAACTCGGGAACCACCAACCGCGCGTGGCGGCGCTTCATCGCGCTCAACTACCTCTGCGGGTTCCTGGCCACCCTCCTGCTCATCTTCGCAGCAACCCACAAATGATTCGGAGAACATTCCACGATCGTCTCCTGGTCACCGGCGAAGACATCCCCACCGACGCTCAGTTTGCGCTGCTGCGTGAGAAAACCGCGGGCTACTCGTCCTCGATTGCCCGGGCTGCGATCGCATCGCCGACGCTGAACGCGTAGCCGACCGCGCGTACCGCGAAAGGCCCGGCGAACGTGCGCGGGGATCGGCTGAGGCCACGGGCACGTGCGGCGTCGCGTACCTCGACTCCGACGGTCACCAGGACCGGAATGGTGCGCACCATGAGCCCGACGAGCAGCGATGCGCGTTCGGGGTTCACGCCGAAGCGGCGCAAGGGCTCCAGCGTGCGCACGATGGAGTCGAGCAGATGATCGGCGCGCGTTGACGCGGTGAACGCCAGCGCCAGCAGGATGGCGGCGAGGATGTCGCCGGTGACCTCGGCTGCCGCGAGTGGGCCGCGCTGCCAGGCGACGAGTAACGCCAGCGGCAGCAGCGCGAGCATTCCGCGAACGGCGCCGAACAGGACGCGCCGCCACCTGATCCCCGCTATGAGCCCCGCGCCCATGCCAACCAGCACCCCGGCAAGGGCCAACCACGGCGAAGCGATGAGGGCAAGCGAACCGCTGATGAAAGCCAGGAGAGCCAGCTTCAGCAGAACGGGCGCTCGGTGAAGGACGGAGTCGCGGGCGACGTAGGCACCCAACACTCCGCCATAGGCAGAGCGCAGAGGCCGCGACTTCTCGGCGCGGGCGCGGCGACCCGTCCGCGCAGCACTACGCATGACGGCCAGCGCTCCTGGCCCGCGCGGCGAGCTCGCGATAGCGGTCGATGGCGGCGGTAGGCGAGCCCTCGAACACTACCCGCCCACTATCGAAGACGAGAGCGTGATCCATCAGGGCGGCGAACTCCAGGTCGTGCGTCACCACGACGAGTTGCTGCTCCAGAGCAAGCAGGCGATCGATGATCTCCCCGCGCCAGCCCAGATCGAGGCGGGTCGTCGGCTCGTCGCAGACGAGGATCTGCGGCTCGGTCGCAAGGACGCCGGCCAGGGCGAGCAACTGGCGCTGCCCGCCGGAAAGCGTCTGGACCGGTTGGAACGCCGCCTCGCGCAGCCCGTACTCGCCGAGCAGATCCAGCGCTTGCTCGGTTCGCTGCTTGGCCGGCACGCCCCGGCGGCGAAGCGACAGGGAGACATCCTCGACAGCGGTCGGCAGGATGATCTGCGCATCGGGATCGGCGAACAGGAACCCGACCGAGCGCATGATCTCCTTGGTGTTCCTGCGCGTGTCCAGATCCCCGACCTTCACGGTGCCGAAGGTCGGTAGCGTCAGTCCGTTGATGAGCCGAGCCGCCGTCGTCTTGCCCGATCCGTTCGCGCCGAGCACCGCGATGCGATGGTGCGTCAGCGACGCCGTGATCGGCCCAAGGATGCGGATCGGCGCGCCGCCGTGGGAATCCTCGACATCCACGGCGGCACCGCGGAAATCAATGCCGCGGAAATCAATCCCCGGGTCGTCGTGGCGGCGCGCCGAGTCCATCAGCGGCGGGTCAACTGGGGGTATGCGCGCAGAACCATCGCGCCCACCGCGACGGCCAGAGCCGCCTTGATCGCATCGAACGGCACGAAGGCGAGGTTACCCACTAACGCCTTCGAGAATGGGATTCCCAACCGCGCCGCCATGACCGGGATTCCTACGGCATAGATGGCAAGAGTAGCCAGCACCACACCGATCGATCCGTGCACCAGAACGACACTGGGGCCACTCTTCCGCGCGAATCGCAGCCAGGCGCCGGCGATCGCCGCGGCGAGCGGGAACGACAGCAGATAGCCGACGGACGGCCCGGACAGTACGGCCAGACCCGCCTTGCCGCCGGCGAAGATCGGCAAGCCCGCCAGGCCCACCACGATGTAGAGGGCGACGGCTCCCGCGCCGCGCCACGGCCCGAGGACGATGCCCGCGAGCAGCACCGCGAAGGTCTGCAGCGTGATGGGGACGCCACTGACTGCTGGCCCTGTGAGAAGCGAGCAGACGGCGATCAGCGCCGCGAATGTGGCGATGAGTGCCAGATCGGTGGCGCGGCCCGTCGCCGACAGCCGGTGAGGGCCCGATGCTTCTGCTCCGGCCACCTGCTCGCTACCTTCCAGTTTTGTGGTCATTGACATATCCCTCCATAGTATTTCGCTACCAACGCCACCTTATCGACCGCTAGACTTGCAGGCGTTTGTGCGCACAGTACAAGTTTTGCCCTCACCACTAAAGGATTCAGCTACGTGATCAACGCGAGCCAAGTCGAACTACGAGTCGGCGCTCGTACCCTGCTGCACCCCACGAGCTTTCAGATCGCGGCGGGGGACAGGATCGGCCTGGTCGGGCGCAATGGCGCTGGCAAGACCACGTTGACCAAGACGCTGGCGGGGGACACGCAGCCCACCGCGGGCACCATTTCGAGCCGCGGCTCAGTGGGGTACCTACCGCAGGACTCGCGCCACGGTGAGTTGGCGGAACTGGCGATGTCCCGCGTCCTGTCGGCGCGTGGCCTCGACGCGATCACCGCGAAGATGCGCCAGGCCGAGGCGGATATGGCGAGCACGGACGAGGCCGTTCACGAGCGCGGCATGGAGCGCTACCCGAAACTCGAGGCCCGCTTCGTCGCGGCCGGAGGCTATGCCGCCGAATCCGAGGCGCAGCGCATCGCGGCCAACCTCGGCCTCGACGAGTCGGTCCTATCCAAGCCGATGTCGGCGCTCTCCGGCGGTCAGCGCCGTCGCGTGGATCTGGCGCGCATTTTGTTCTCGGGCGCGGAAACGCTCCTGTTGGACGAGCCCACCAACCACCTTGACCACGACTCGATCCTGTGGCTGCGTGACTATCTGAAAACGTATTCAGGGGGTCTGGTCGTGATCAGTCACGACGTGGACCTGCTTCGCGTGGTCGTGAACAAGGTCTACCACCTGGACGCGAACCGGGGAGAGATCGACCAGTACAACCTCGGGTGGGACCTGTACCTGAAGCAGCGCGAGCAGGACGAGCGCCGCCGCCGCAAGGAGCGACAGAACGCCGAGAAGAAGGCGGCGGTGCTCACCGCGCAGGGCGAGAAGATGCGGGCCAAGGCGTCCAAAGCCGTCGCCGCCCAGCAGATGCTGCGCCGCGCCGAGCAGCTTCGCTCCTCCGTGGAGGGGGAGCGGGCGCAGGACAAGGTGGCGAAACTGCGCTTCCCGAAGCCAGCGCCGTGCGGCCGCACGCCAATGACCGCGGAGCACCTGTCGAAGTCGTACGGGTCGATGGAGGTCTTCGCCGGAGTCGACCTGGCGATCGACCGCGGGTCGCGAGTCGTGATCCTCGGCCTCAACGGTGCGGGCAAGACGACGCTACTGCGCATCCTGGCGGGCGTTCAGGAACCGGACACGGGAAAGGTCGTTCCGGGGCACGGACTCAAGATCGGCTACTACGCCCAGGAGCACGAGACGCTGGACCCCGATGTGACGGTCGTCGAAAACCTGCGGCATGCCGCCCCCGACCTCACCGATACCGAGGTCCGCTCGGTGCTGGGCTCGTTTCTCTTCTCGGGCGACGACGCGGACAAGCCGACGCACGTGCTCTCGGGTGGCGAAAAGACACGCCTTGCCCTGGCCACGCTCGTCGTGTCAGCGGCGAACGTGCTGCTCCTGGACGAGCCCACAAACAACCTGGACCCGGCTTCGCGCGCCGAGATCCTGGGCGCGCTCAAGAGTTACGAGGGATCGGTCGTGATGGTCACGCACGATGTCGGCGCGGTCGATGCCCTCGATCCCGAGCGGGTCCTGCTCCTGCCCGATGGCGACGAAGACCTCTGGAACGAGGACTACCGCGACCTGGTGGCGCTCGCCTAAAGGACCGTGCCCTTTAGGACCGGGCGGGGCCAAGCAACCTACGCCGCGATGCGCCCTGACACTTTGGTACCTGCGGCCACGATGGTGTCGGCGGGAAGCTTCACACCGGCCGGGAGGATGGCCTCGGAGCCGATGCGTGCGCCGCGCCCCACGCGGGCTCGCGCGCCGATCCGGGCGCCTGCCCCGAGGTGCACGGCGATGCCCACGATCGCCTCGGGCTCCACGATCGCGCCCGATTCGATCCAGCTGTTCTCGCCTACGCGTGCCCCTGGGGCGACGACGGCGTTCTCTTCGACGTAGGCGCTCTTAGCGATCCATGCGTCGGGTGCTACCTTTGCCTTGGGTGAGACAAATCCGCCGCCGTGCGGGTGGCGCACATAGCGGACAACGCGACCGTCATCGGTTTCGAATTCTTCGCGCATGGACTTGCGGGGCATGTTTCTCCTCCGAGTAGTCGCCTTGTGCTGGGCATTGTGGTGCCAGCTCGGTCAATTGATCCGTAACCTAGAACAATAGGTGGGACGGATTGATTCCCGCTCGTCGCAGGCCGCCCATGCGGCCAGTGTGTCCAGTCGGAAGGCCCCCGCATGAATCTGCCCACAGACACGCTCACACCTGCGGATATCGGATCTGAACCCGATCCGCGCATCGCCGGTGCCTTCGCGCTGGATGTGACCGAAGTCATGGCGGCGTTGGACTCGTCCACTGCGGGACTCGCCAAGGTCGAAGCCGAACGCAGGCTGACGGCCGGCCGAAACGAGATCCCAGCCCCGAAGCCGCAGCCCGCCTGGCGGCTGTTCCTCAAGCACTTCGACGACGTACTGATCTACATCCTGCTCGCGGCCGGAGTCCTCAAGGCGATCATGGGCGACTGGGTGGATGCCTCGGTCGTCCTCGCCGTGGCCATCATCAATGCCATCATCGGGTTCGTCCAAGAAGGTAAGGCCGCATCGGCGCTCGACGCGATCCGCGGAATGATGACCGTGGGCGCGCAGGTGCAGCGCGACGGCCAGTGGGAATCCATCGATGCGGCTGAACTCGTCCCCGGTGACATCGTGCGCGTCGGGGCGGGCGATCGCGTTCCGGCCGACATTAGGCTCGTGGACGAGGCCAATCTTCGCGTCGATGAAGCGGCGCTCACGGGGGAATCGGTTGCCGCCGAGAAGTCATCTGACCCGGTCGACGCTGACGCGGGGGTGGGCGATCGCGACTCGATGATCTTCTCCGGCACGATCGTCGCGGCTGGACAAGGTGTCGGGGTGGTGACGGAGACGGGTGCGAGCACCCAGATCGGCCGCATCCAGTCTATGGTCGCGCAGGCCGGCGGAGAGTCGCTCGAAACCCCGCTGGGCCGCCAGCTCGCCGCGTTCGGCAAGCTGCTGTCGATCATCATCCTGATCGTCGCCGCCGTCCAGCTGATCGTGGGGCGACTGGTCCATGACTTTCCCCGCGAGGACCTGATCTCCGCGGCCATCGGCTTCGCGGTGGCGGCGATTCCCGAGGGCCTGCCGGCGCTCGTCACCATCACCCTCGCGCTCGGCGTGCAGCAGATGGCGCGCCGCAAGGCGATCACGCGCAACCTGCCATCGGTCGAGACGCTCGGCGCCGTCACGACGATCTGCTCCGACAAGACGGGAACGCTCACCAAGAACGAGATGACGGTCCGCGCCATCGAGGTCGCGGGCGCGAGCTACGACGTGAGCGGAACCGGGTACGACCCGGCCGGGGCCATCACCATAGACGGGGCCGAGGCCGTGGGCGATCAGCTCACCGAGGCGATCGCCACGTTCGCGCTCTGCAACGACGCGATCGTCCGCGAAGTCGCCGTGGACGGCGGACAGCCGCGCTGGACCCTGATAGGCGAGCCGACCGAGGGCGCCGTCGCCGCGCTCGCGCTGAAGGCGGGCATTGACCTCGCCGGCGAGCGCGTCGCGACGTTCCCGTTCTCCTCCGAGCATAAGTACATGGCGGTCATCGTCCGCGATGCCCCTGTCCTTACGCCATCCGGGAACGGGGCCCGGCTGCTCGTCAAGGGCGCGCCGGACCGAGTGCTGGACCGCTGCGTCACGCAACGCGGGGCAGGCGGCGCCGCGGAACCGCTCGATGCCGAGCGCTGGACGGCGGTCATCGACCACCTCAGCGGCCAGGGCCTTCGCGTCCTCGCCGCTGCCAGCCGACCGGCCGATCAGGGGGAGGACGAGGTCTCCGCCGACACGATCGGAACCGAGCTCACGCTGATCGGCATCATCGGGATCGTGGACCCCCCGCGTCCGGAAGCAATAGCGGCGATCAAGACGTGCCACGAGGCGGGAATCGCCGTCAAGATGATCACCGGCGACCACGTCGGTACGGCCCGCGCGATCGCCGAGGAGATGGGGATCGTCGGCAGCGACGACGCCGTGCAGGTCCTCACGGGGGCCGAGCTCGAGGCGATGCCCCAGGGCCGGCTGGAGAAACTTGCACCGCAGGTCGACGTGTATGCCCGAACCAGTCCCGAGCACAAGATCCGCATCGTGCGAGCACTGCAGGCCGGTGGTCAGGTCGTCTCGATGACGGGTGACGGCGTCAACGATGCCCCAGCGCTCACGCGCGCAGATGTCGGTGTCGCCATGGGAATCAAGGGCACCGAGGCCACCAAGGAGGCCGCGGATATTGTCCTCGCGGACGACAATTTCGCGACCATCGAAGGTGCCGTCGAGGAAGGCCGGCGGATCTACGACAACATCCTGAAGTCGGTTCTGTTCCTTCTTCCGACCAATGGCGCACAGGCACTCGTGATGCTCATCGCCGTGCTGATGGGCTGGGCGCTGCCCCTCGATCCCGTCCAGATCCTGTGGGTGAACATGGTCACCGCCGTGACGCTCTCGCTCACGCTCGCGTACGAGCCAGCCGAGGATGGCATCATGGCTCGCCCGCCCCGCAAGGTCGGGGGATCGCTGGTCGATGGCCGGGCCATGCGCCAGATCGCCTTCGTGTCGGTTCTGATTGGAGCCGCCACGCTGGCCGCGTTCAAGCTCGCGACCGATGCCGGCCTGGACAACGCCGTGGCCCAGACCGTCGCCGTCAACACGCTGACGTTCGGCCAGGTCGCCTACCTGTTCAACTGCCGATACCGCTACGCCAGCTCGATCAGGCTGTCGGTGTTCGAGGGCAACCGGGTGCTGTGGATCTCACTTGGGGCACTCATAGCGCTGCAGTTGGTCTTCATCTACTTCCCGCCGATGCACACCCTCTTCCACTCGTCCGCCCTCGGCGTGCGCGGCTGGGTCTCGCCGCTCATCGCGGCTATAGGCATCTTCCTCGCAGTAGAGGTGTGGAAGGCGCTCGGCCGCTTGACGCAGCGCCGAAGCATCGCGTCGCGCGCTACGGCAGGCTCATGACAGGGGAGTGAATTGACGGAACTCGAATCTGCCGCCCCGGAATTCGCCAGGATTGTCGCCTCCGTCCACGCGGCGGCGCGTCACCGTTCGACCCGTGGCGGCCGCGATCCGGCCACGCCAGTGCTCGTCGCGCTCGTCGGCGCCCCGGGCGCCGGGAAGTCTTACGTGAGCGCGGCGCTGGGTGAGTGCCTGCAGCAGTTCGCGGAACTCGGCGAGACCGCCTGCATGGCGATGGACGGGTACCACCTGTCGAACAGTGCGCTCGATTCCCTCGGCCTGCGTTCCAAGAAGGGCGCCCCCGAAACGTTCGATCCCGCCGGCCTGGCGTCGCTGCTCCGCCGCGTACGATCCGGGGAACCGGGCACCATCTACGCTCCGGATTACGATCGTGACCTGCACGAGCCGGTAGCGGCCCGGTTCGCGATTCCGCCGGGCAGCGGAATTGTCCTCGTCGAGGGAAACTACCTCCTGCTGGACGGCGGTCGATGGGCGGAGGTTACGCGGGCTTTCGACGTCTCGATCTTCCTCGATGTGCCCGGGGAGTTGCGCCGTGCCCGGCTTCAGGCGCGGCACGTGTCCTTCGGCCGCACTCCGCAGCAGGCCGCCGATTGGGTTGAGTCCGTAGACGAGCCAAATGCCCTGCTCATCGAGGCGAGCGCGGTTCGCGCGACGGTCCGGGTCGACGCGGAGGCGCTGGCCGGCGAGTTGCGGCATCTGAGGTGCGCAGGCGACAAAACGGCCTAGAGTAAGGTCGCCACAGACCAGGATGACCAAGTCGCCGCGCGACGCGAAAGGCGCTTCCTCCTGATCGGAGGAAGCGCCTTTCGGAGCAAACTTGCTGGTGGGCGATACTGGGATCGAACCAGTGACCCCTTCCGTGTCAGGGAAGTGCGCTACCGCTGCGCCAATCGCCCAAGGTCGTGCGAGGTGGAGACGGGATTCGAACCCGTGTATACGGCTTTGCAGGCCGCTGCCTCGCCTCTCGGCCACTCCACCGTGAGACCCTCGCTGGCCAGCGCAGGCGCAAGCCAAGGGAGTGTGCCACCGAGCGGACGACGGGATTCGAACCCGCGACCCTCACCTTGGCAAGGTGATGCTCTACCAACTGAGCCACGTCCGCATGCGTTCCGGTCGATCGTTCCCGATCTCGCGGCGCCTTGGATACTCTAGCGGATGTTTCGGGCAGTAGTCCAATTGGCCCTTCAAGGGGTGTCCGCACCCTGGAAATATCAACGAAAGGTAACCTTGGAACGTGCCTGATCAGCCTCATTACGACGCGGGATACGCCGTCTGTGACGGCGAGCGCCTGTGCTGCGTGGTGCGTAGCGAGGACGTCGGCGCGCACCCTGAACTACTGGCGCACGGCACCTGGTTCGTGGTTGCCACGTTCGAGGGTCGGATCACGGGATGGCAGTTCGCCCACAGTGCGCCGGACGATGGCCAATCCGCTCCCCGCGAGCGCCATGCGGCCAACTGGCGAGGCCCAACCGCGGCGACGTGGCAATCGTCCATGTCGCGGGAACGGTACCGGCATGCGGTCGAGCAGGTGCGTGCCCGCATTCGGGTGGGGGAGGTCTATCAGGCAAACATCTGCCGAATACTGAGCGCGCCGCTGGGAACCGATAGTGAGCCGAATGCGGCTGCTCTGGCGGAGATCCTGGCAGGCGGCAACCCGGCCCCGTTCGCTAGCCATATTCACGTTCCCGCTGGATTGACCGGCGTTGATGGTGATTCGATCGCGCCCATTTGGGTTGTCTCGGCTTCGCCTGAGCTATACCTGAGCGTCTCTGATGGCGAGATTCGTTCCATGCCCATCAAGGGCACTGCAGCCGATGCGAGCGGGCTGAGCGAGAAGGATCGCGCCGAGAACGTCATGATCACGGACCTGGTGCGCAACGACCTGCAGCGCGTGAGCGTGCCCGGTTCCATAGCCGTCGAACCGATCCTCGACATCGAACAGCACCCGGGGCTGGTGCACCTCGTATCCACCGTTCGCGGGACTCTGGCCCGGGCCGAGCCGGACTGGGCCAGCATCTTCGCCGCGACCTTTCCGCCCGGATCGGTGTCGGGTGCCCCCAAGGAAGCGGCCCTTACGATCATCCGGAAGTTGGAATCCGCGCAGCGCGGCCCCTACTGTGGCGGCCTTGGGATCGTGCGGAGTCATCCCGGGCGAAGTGTGCTGGCCGTCGGAATACGTTCCTTCTGGTGGGAACCGGGGGAGGAAGCGGGAACGCTTAGGTTTGGAACGGGCGCCGGCATCACGTATGACTCCGATCCGGAGTCGGAATGGCAGGAAACCGAACTGAAGGCCGCGCGGCTCGTGGCGCTCGCCTCTGCCCACGGCGACCAGGAGGCGGCGTCGTGAATGCCATAGCGGGAGAGGAATGCCCATGGTTGATCGAGTGATGTACGCAACCTGGATCGACGGTGTAGTCCAAATGGGCCCGGCCTCGGTCAGCACGGCTGACCATGCATTCCTGCTGGGCGACGGCGTGTTCGAAACGTTCCTCTGGCGCGGTGGCCGCGTGGTGGGGTTCGATGACCATCTCGAAAGATTGATGGAGTCGCTCGAACGGCTCGGGATCCTTGTCCCACCGAATGGTGAACTCGAACGATCCGTTGCTGAGGTGGCGATCTACCTAGCGGATCGACTGGACCCGTCGCATCCGCTCAGAGTCCGGATCACCGTATCGTCCGGCGACGGACCTAGCGGTCTGGCGCGGGGAGGGCGACCGGTGCTCTGTGTCAGTGCCATGCCGCTGCCTAGAGGTTCCGGCGATCCGGTCAGGGCGAGCATCGCCCCGTGGCCGCGCAATGAGTGGGGCGCATTGGCCGGAATCAAGTCCGTGTCCAAGGGCGAGGACATTATTGCCGCCCGCGAGGTTCGCGGCAGTGGTGCGAATGAGGCGATCTGGCTCAACACCAGGGGAGACCTGTGCGAAACGGCAACGGCCAACGTGTATGTGGTGCAGGCCGATCGCATAGTCACCCCGAATCTGGCATCCGGCTGCCTTCCCGGAATCGCCCGCAAGCTGTTGCTACAACATGCTCCCGCGTCGAAAATTCCGTTGGTCGAGGAGCGCGTTCCCGGTGACATCCTCGATCGCGTGCGGTCCGGAACCGCCGGACTGCTCCTCAGCAGCGCGGTGCGTGGCGTCGTGCAAGTCGACGAACTGGACGGAGTTGTACTGAGCCGCTTGCCGCTGGGGAAAAGGCTGCAAGAACTGTGGCAGCAAATTGTGGGCGATCATTCGCGCGTCGTGGCCCTCCGCGCGCGGGATTAGCGTTCGGCGTGGTGAACGGCTACGATGTTGCACCGTTGCACAACAACGATTGGGGCGATTGGCGCAGTGGTAGCGCGCTTCGTTCACACCGAAGAGGTCACTGGTTCGAACCCAGTATCGCCCACCCTCAATTCAATGCTTGCACCCCCTGCTACCTCAGGGGGTGCTTTTTCTATGGACAGTGGACAAGCCTCAGTAGTTGATTACCAAAATTCCCCAGGGACCCTTCCGGAACGCGCAACTTGCAGGCATGCTTTGTCAGAGGGCAGGTTTACGGTCGTCGCAACGGCGGAAGGAGCCCTGATGGAAGACGAAGTGCGGGTCAGAGGAATCGATTTTCACCTCGATGAAGAGACGGACCAACCCTCAGGTAGCCACCTGGGACCGACGGATTTCACGGCATTCGTGGATGAGTCCGGTTCTGGCTGGACGGTCACAGGGCTATCGCCCAATGGGGACGTCGTAACGTACAGAATTGTCGTGATGCCGGAGGCTGTGGGTCGCCAGCGAACACAGGCCGCGTGCTACGTCGATGACGAGATCGCCGACCCCATCCACCCGCACGGGGGAGCTAGTACCTCGGTGTGCCAGTGGTATCAGTGGATACGGGCTCAGGACGCCGCGGGCAACGCAGCAACCTGGGAACGCGCAGGCGTCCACCAGGGCGGCGAGGTGCCGCGCAACCAGTCGACCGGCGAGACCGAGATACGAGAAGGCGGAGCCGACTAAGTCTTCCCTGTTCGGACTGCCTCCGGCTGAGCGCGGAGCGATCGGTAGAGGTCAATGGTGAGGACGATGAGCGCCAGCCATACGATGGCCGTGCCGATCCAGCGCGCGGTGGCCATCGGCTCGTGGAAAACTAGGACGCCGATGAGCAACTGCATAACCGGCGTGATGTATTGCAATAGCCCCATCACGCTGAGCGGCAACCCGCGGGCGGCCCACGCGAAGCAGTACAGCGGCAACACCGTCAGTGGTCCGGACCCGATCAGCAGCAGCAGATGGGCCCACACGGCGACGTCATTGCCGGAGCTGTAGTCCTGCCACGATGCCGCACCGTGGGCCACTAGCCAGCCGTAGTAGACCAGGAGTACGGGCGTAATGACCGCGGTTTCGATAGCCATGCCCGACAACGGCGCCACGCGTGAAGCGACATCCTTCTTCGCCAGGGAGTAGAGCCCGAACGACAGCGCAAGCACGAGCGAAACCCACGGCAAGCGGCCCATGCCGATGACGAGCACGACTATCGCGACGAGGCCGAGTGCCACGGCGCACGCGCGTAGCCTCGTGAGGCGCTCGCCCAGGACGACTCGTCCCAGGGCCACCGTCACGAGCGGATTGATGAAATACCCGAGAGCCGCATCGACCGTATGGCCGGATTGCACCGCGTACACGTACACGGTCCAGTTCACGGCTATGAGTCCGCCAGCGATCGCAAGGCGCCACACGGCACTGCGATCGCGCACCGTCGCCTTGAAAGCTCGCCATTGCTTCAGCAGGAGGATCGCGGCGATGCACGTCAACATTCCCCACCACGCGCGGTGCACGATGACCTCGAATGCGCCAGCTGGATTCAGCAGATGAAAATACAGCGGGAACACGCCCCACAGCACGTAACTGCCTGCACCCGCTAGCAAAGCCGACGAATTGGAGGTCGAGACTTGAGGACTGGGCACAATGCGAACGTAGCAGGGCCACATTTCTCGCGTGTGTCGGCGGGACGGCGCCTCGTGGACGATTTCACCAGCGGCCGTTCCAACCGCGGGCGACGGTGGGCGTAGTGTGGAATGCATCACGTAGCGCCGCGGGAATAGCCTTCCGGGAATCAGCGTTGGCACACTTGTAGATGGAAGGTCGCCGGTTCGCGCAATGCGAAGGCGGCGGCAGCAGGCACAACAGTGCCGAGTGAACCTATGGAGCACATGATGAGCGAGACCACAGACATTGCAACGCATGGCGTTGTCCTCACGGACGCCGCGGCGGACAAGATCCGCACGCTGCTCGAGCAGGAGGGTCGCGACGACCTGCGCCTGCGCCTCGCCGTGCAACCGGGCGGTTGCTCCGGCCTGATTTACCAGCTCTACTTCGACGAGCGGATCCTCGATGGCGACGCGCTGAAGGACTACGACGGGGTCGAGGTCGTCGTCGACAAGATGTCCGTGCCCTATCTCGAAGGCGCGACCGTCGACTTCGCCGACTCGATCGAGCGCCAGGGCTTCACCATTGACAACCCCAACGCCGGTGAGAGTTGCGCCTGTGGCGGATCGTTCGCCTGAGTCAGGTCAACGCCCTACAGATCGATCATGATCCCGCGGAGTGCGCTGACGAGTGCGCTCGCGTCGTCCATGCTCGATGCATGATCGATGGTGATCCGCAGGTGGCCGTCGAACGTGGCACCCATCGCGCGCAGCACATGATTCGGCTCGATAGTGCTGGATGAACACGCCGAACCGGTTCCCACCGCCACGCCGCGTTCGAGAAGCGCTCGTGCCGCGGCCTCGCCGTCGATGTGGGTCAGGGAAACTGCCACAATCGTCGCGACGCGCTCGGTTGCGCCCTGGGCCAGGATGGCGACGCCCGGTATTGACGGCAATCGGTCACGTAGATAGTCGCTGATCTCCAGAGCCCGGGAGCGCTCGTCCTCGGCACTGCTCAGGAATTCCTCCAGCGCTACGGCCGCGGTATACGCCCACATGGGGGAGACGCCCCCGGGGAACCACGCGTCGGCATCCTCCGGCCAGGAGGGGCGGAGCCTCACACGAGACCGCGTAACCACGAATCCGATGTCGAAACCGCAGCCCCACTCGGAGCCGTCCAGGACGAGAGCGTCCCAGTCGTCGGGTAGGGGGGTTCGCCCCAAGCCCACCGACGCGTCTAGGAGCACGGGCACTTGCACGTCATGGCTCGCAGAAAGGACGGCAGCCGCGGGCTGGACGGTGCCGAGTTCCACGTTCGCTAGTTCCGCCGTCACGACACCGGTGGTTTCCTCGGCAAGCAATCCGCGTAGAGCCTCCACGTCTATGACGCCATCCGAGTCGACGCGAACTTCCGTACGCTGACCGAAGTGATCGGCGGCGTGCAGCACGGTCGTTCGAGAACTGGCGGACGCGAGGACTCGAGGTGAGAACCGTCCCGCGCGTGCGGCAACCATTGCGCTGAGCCCCGTGTGAATCGCCTGCGTAAGCGATGACGTGACGATGACATCCTCGCGACGCGCGTTCGTCGCGCGGGCGACCGCCTCGCGCGCCGCCTCCAGCGCGCGCGCCCCGGCCCGGCCAGAATCGCGGTGCGGATTTCCCCACGCGCTGGCCATGGCGCGTTGCAACGCCACGCGGGCGACCTCACGTGGACGAGCGGCGCCGGCGGCATCGAGAAAGTGCATGCTTCGAAGGTATCGCGCATGACTATCGGAAACTAACTGACAGTCAACATCGATGTGTAGTGAACATGTCGGATTCATCCGTATCGACGGTCATCTGCGGCAATACGCCCGAGTGTTTGGCCTCTCGCAGGGCTCCGCGCGCGATAGGCTCTACTTTGAAGAGGACGAAGGTCCCGCGTCGTCAGGCTTGTCATGAAGACGATGACGCGGCCCCATAAAGTGAAAGGCCCATCCCTTGCACGCGCAGACAGCTTCCCCCCGGCGTTGGCGCAGGCCGATGAGCATGTTGGTGCTCGCAGTCTGCCTGGTCGCCCTAGCGGGGTGTACTCCGCTGGAGAAACGTGGCTACCTTCCCGGCTTCGAAGACGGGCACGTCACGAACCAGACGGAGCGCATCACTCACCTCTGGGTCGGATCCTGGATCTCGGCGCTGATCGTCGGCATCATCACCTGGGGCCTGATGATCTGGTGCGTCATCGCGTATCGCAAGCGCAAGGGTGACAACAAGTTGCCGACGCAGACCCGCTACCATGTTCCGCTCGAGATGATGTACGTGATCGTGCCGCTCGTCATGATCGGCGGCCTCTACTACTTCACGGTTCGGGACCAGATGGAGGTCCGCGACATATCCGCGGATGCTGACCTCACCGTCGAGGTCATCGGCAAGCAATGGAGCTGGGACTTCAACTATCTCGAGGACGCGCCGCGCGCCGCGGCGAGCCTCGATGCCGACGACCAAGTCACGGGCGACTTCTACGTATCGGGGATCCAGGCGCAGAGCGTGGGAACGTTGAACGATCCGTTGCACGACTCCGCGGGAGAGGTCATCCCGGGCACGGACGAGAGTCTGCCGACCCTTGTGCTTCCCGTCGACAAAGTCGTCCAGTTCAACATTTACTCGCGCGATGTCATTCACTCCTTCTGGATACCCGCGTTCCTCGACAAGATGGACATGGTCCCGGGCCGGGCGAACACCTGGCAGGTCACGCCGACTCGAGTCGGCACCTACGCCGGAAAGTGCGCTGAGCTCTGCGGCGAGTACCACTCAGGCATGCTGTTCAACGTGAAGGTCGTAACTCAGGACGAGTTCGATGCGTGGGCCGCCGAGCAACGCGAGGACCACAGCGGCCGTCTCGGCCTAGACCTGAACCGCCTGCAGGATGGCGGGCAGACTACCCGTACGAAGGAGCACTCATGAGCGCGGCAGCAGGTGCGCAAAGCGTCCCGGGCCTGAGCCCTAGGCGTCAGACGCTCGGCAGGACTGTCGTCAAGTGGATCACCTCCACTGACCACAAGACGATCGGGTACCTGTACCTGATCACGTCGTTCATCTTCTTCTGCATCGGCGGCGTGATGGCCCTCGTCATCCGCGCCGAGTTGTTCGAGCCGGGCCTGCAGTTCGTGCAGAGTGCCGAGCAGTACAACCAGTTGTTCACCATGCACGGCACGATCATGCTGCTGCTGTTCGCAACGCCATTGTTCGCCGGTTTCGCCAACGTGCTCATGCCACTGCAGATCGGTGCGCCCGACGTCGCGTTCCCGCGACTCAACATGTTCGCCTACTGGCTGTACCTGTTCGGCGGACTCATCGCCTCGGCGGGTTTCTTCACTCGCGACGGCGCGGCATCGTTCGGCTGGTTCGCGTACGCGCCGCTGTCGAGTTCGACATTCAGCCCCGGCCTTGGCGGAAACCTGTGGGTATTCGGCCTGGCACTAGGTGGCTTCGGAACGATTCTGGGTGCGGTGAACTTCATCACCACGATCCTGACGATGCGTGCTCCGGGAATGACCATGTTCCGGATGCCCATCTTCACCTGGAACACCCTCATCACCTCGATGCTCGTCCTGATGGCCTTCCCGCCGCTGGCCGCGGCGCTGTTCGCCCTCGGGGCCGATCGCGTACTCGGCGCGCAGGTGTTCAATCCGGAGAACGGAGGGGCAATCCTCTGGCAGCACCTCTTCTGGTTCTTCGGGCACCCTGAGGTCTACATCCTGGCGCTGCCATTCTTCGGCGTGGTTTCGGAGATCTTCCCGGTGTTCAGCCGCAAGCCGATCTTCGGCTACAAGGGTCTCGTCTACGCCACGATCTCGATCGCAGCGCTCTCCGTAACGGTTTGGGCGCACCACATGTACGTCACCGGCGCCGTGCTACTGCCGTTCTTCGCGTTCATGACGATGCTGATCGCGGTTCCCACCGGCGTGAAGTTCTACAACTGGATCGGAACGATGTGGCGAGGGAAGATTTCCTTCAAGACGCCCATGGTTTGGTCCATCGGATTCCTCGTCACGTTCCTCTTCGGTGGCCTGACGGGCATCATCCTGTCTAGCCCGGTGCTCGACTTCCACATCTCGGACAGCTACTTTGTCGTCGCCCACTTCCACTACGTGATCTTCGGTACCGTCACGTTCGCGATGTTCGCCGGCTTCTACTTCTGGTGGCCCAAGTTCACCGGCCGCATGCTGAACGAGAAGTTGGGACACATCCACTTCTGGCTCACCTTCGTCGGCTTCCACATGACGTTCTTGATCCAGCATTGGCTCGGAGTCATGGGAATGCCTCGACGCTATGCCGACTATCTGCAAGCGGATGGTTTCACGACCTTCAACCAGATCTCTACGGTGGGATCCATCATTCTCGGGATCTCGGTGCTGCCCTTCCTTTGGAATGTCTACATCACATGGCGCAAAGCTCCGCTGGTCGGCGTCGACGATCCGTGGGGATTCGGCGCATCGCTCGAATGGGCGACGTCGTGCCCTCCACCGCGACACAACTTCAACGCCATCCCGCGCATCCGTTCGGAGCGCCCGGCCCTCGACGCGCACTATCCGAACCTTGCCGCTCTTGACGAAACGGTCAAGAAGGAAAGCCCTCTGGCTCACCTCGTCGGACAGGCGGACCTGCGTGACAGCGGTCCCAACGACAAGCCCATGGAAGGAGATAACGCCTGATGAAGGCTGAAACTCGCCTCTTTGAATGGACTGGCTACTTCTTCGCGCTGTCTGCCCTCGCATATGGCTTCTCCACGTGGAAATGGGGTCACGGCGGGCTCGAACCCGTAGGCACGGCGGCACTGGTTCTCGTCGCCGGCCTGTCGCTGATGATCGGCGTGTACCTGCGCCTCACGGCACGCCGCATCGACCCACGACCCGAGGACGATCCAGCCGGCCAGATCAGCGACCTTCCCGGCGACCAGGGCGCCTTCGCCCCGTGGAGCTGGTGGCCCCTCGCGCTGGCGGGCTCTGCGGCACTCTGCTTCCTCGGCCTTGCTGTTGGCTGGTGGGTGTTCATCATCGGCGCCCTGATCGGCGTCGTGGCGCTTGTGGGATGGGTCTTCGAGTTCTCCCGCGGGCAGCACTCGCACTGACCGCTGCGAACCAGCCATCTGATCGGCCGCCGAACCTCGCATCACGAAGATTCTGCACCGCTCGACCAGGCTTCATTTCGCCAACGAGAACCGCCCGGCCTCTTTCATGGCCGGGCGGTTCCTTGCATCCGGAATCGATGTCCGGTGGCCACGAGCAGGGGTTGAAGAGATCACGAACCTCTGCGCCGCACGCCGTTCCCGCGGCATGCGATTGCGGCGACCATCCCGTGCCGTTGACGATGGTTGAGCACAGTCGCGGCGGGGTCTTGGTGCCTGCGGGATTCCCGAACGAATCAGACTATTCAGATTGCGACCGAGTCACTACCAGCGATGCCCTGGGTCATTGAGCATCGGTGAAGGCGACGCAAACAAGGGAGGGCCTGCGCCACTGTGGACGCAGGCCCTCCCTTGCTCGTGGGGTGCTACGGAACGATGAGTCCGGCGGTCTGAGTCTTTGCTCGCGCGAGGCGGGCTGCTGCGTCATCCCAGTTGACGATGTTCCACCAGGCCTTGACGTAGTCGGCCCGAACGTTGGCGTAGTCCAGGTAGTACGCGTGCTCCCAGACATCGAGCAGCACGATCGGCGTGAGGCCGAGGGCAATGTTGCCCTGCTGGTCGTAGAGCTGAACGATCACGAGCTTCTGGCCGATCGAGTCCCACGCGAGGATGGCCCATCCTGATCCCTGTACGCCGGCTGCCGTTGCGGCGAAGTGCTTCTGGAACGCATCGAACGAACCGAAGTTCTCGCCAATGGCCTCAGCGAGATCGCCGGTTGGCTCGCCGCCACCATTCGGCGAGAGGTTGGTCCAGAACGCTGAGTGGTTGACGTGACCACCAAGGTTGAACGCCAGGTTCTTCTCAAGCTGGTTGACTGTGGCGAAGTTGCCTGTGGCGCGGGCCTCTTCGAGTTGCTCCAGAGCGGTGTTTGCTCCGGAGACATATGCCGCGTGGTGCTTCGAGTGGTGCAACTCCATGATCCGCGCCGAGATGTGCGGCGCCAACTCACTGTAGTCGTACGTAAGGTCGGGCAGCGTGTAAACAGCCATGCTGTTCATCCTCCTGATGTGGTTCGTTGTGCGATGTCGTAGCACCGGGCGATCGGGCTGGGCCCGACTACATCCACTCTGCTACAACTTGTCCCCGGGGTCCACCGGGCGAACAATGCGGCCACAGTGTGGAATGGTCACTCCACGCTGTGGCCGCATTGACGAGGTGCTTCAACTAATGAATGGCGGGCCGGTCGGCATCCGGCGCGATCGAATGACTGTGGTCATCGCCGTGCGCGGCCGCCAATTCGGCTGGAGTGACAGGCTCAATCCGATCCTCGTAGAAGAAGCGCGAGACGCGCGCCCGGAACTTTGCGCGTCGGTAGCCCTTGTTCCGCTTGCCCTTTTCATCGTAGGGCTGCTCCTCGAGAATGAGCGGGGCGTGGGCGCGGTAGTTAACGCGCAGCCAGCGCTCCTCGTCGTTGAGCGGCTTGTGAACCTCGAAGTATTCGCCTTCCTCGGTGCGGATGATGCGGCCGTGCTCGTGTCCGTGGAGCACGAGCTCGCGATCCTTGCGCTGAAGGCTCAGACAGATTCGCTTCGTCACCCAGAAGGTGATGACCGGGAGAAGGAAGAACGCGAATCTGAACACCCACGTGATCGCGTTGAGTGATAACTCGAAGTGGGTGGCGATGAGGTCATTGGACCCAGCAAGGACGAGGATTCCGAACGCGGTGAGGAACGCCACGCCCAGCCCAGTGCGGGTGGGGACGTTGCGGGGCCGGTCGAGAACCGAGTGCGGCCGGTTGTCCTTGGTCACCCAAGACTCGATGAACGGGTACATCGCAATGAAACCGAGCAGCAGAGCCGGAATGATCGCTGCGGGCACAAGCACGTTGAGAGACAGCGTGTAGCCGCCGATCACGACCTCGGCTTGTCCTGGCATCAGGCGCAATGAGCCCTCCAGGAACAGCATGTACCAGTCCGGCTGGGCTCCAGCGGATACCGGCGACGGATCGTATGGCCCGTAGTTCCAGACATTGTTGATGGCCAGGAGGGCGCCCATTAGCGACAGGACACCGAAGACGACGAAGAAGAACCCGCCCGCCTTCGCCGTGTAGACCGGGAAGAGTGGGAATCCGACGACGTTGTTGTCCGTGCGGCCACCACCGGGGTATTGCGTGTGCTTGTGCACCACGACCAGCACGAGGTGAACTGCTACAAGCGCGAGGATCAGCCCGGGAATCAGAAGCACGTGCACGGTGAAGAGTCGGGGGATGATGTCGTGGCCGGGAAACTCGCCGCCGAAGATCATGTATGACATGTACGACCCGATGAGCGGGATCGACTTGACCACGCCGTCAGTGATGCGCAGGCCGTTGCCCGACAGGACATCGTCCGGAAGCGAGTAACCGGAGAAGCCAGCGAGCAGGCCGAGGACCAGCAGCAGGAAGCCGATCATCCAGTTGATCTCGCGAGGCTTACGGAATGCCCCGGTGAAGAAGATGCGCATCATGTGCACGACCATTGCGGCGACGAAGATCAGCGCCGCCCAGTGGTGGATCTGCCGGATCAGCAGTCCGCCGCGCACTTCGAACGAGAGTCGCAGCGTGGAGGCGAAAGCCTCGGACATCTCCAGTCCGTGCATTGTCTCGACCGGACCGTGATACGTCGTTAGCCCCATGGACGGCACGAAGAACATCGTGAGGAAGATACCGGTGATGATCAACACGATGAACGAGTAGAGGGCGATCTCGCCAAGCATGAAGGACCAGTGGTCCGGGAACACCTTGCGAGCAAATTCCTTTACGGCGACACCGATGCCGGTGCGCTGGTCGAGGAAGTCCGCCGCCTTGCCAGCCTTGGTGGTGGGGCCGTTGTCGGGTTGCGTAGTCGTTGCGGTGCTCACTTCAGGCGCTCCCAGAAACTCGGGCCGACGGGCTCATGAAAATCGCTTTGGGCGACGAGGTATCCATCGTCGTCAACGGTGATGGGCAACTGCGGCAGGGGTCGCTTCGCGGGTCCGAACACGACCTTCGCGCCATCAGCCATGTCGAATGTCGATTGGTGGCAGGGGCACAGCAGGTGGTGCGTCTGACGCTCGTATAGCGCGACGGGGCAACCCACGTGCGTGCAGACCTTCGAGTAGGCCACGATTCCGTTGTGGGACCAGTCCTTGCGCTCCTCGGACTCAGTGAGTTCACGCGGGTCCATGCGGACCATCAGAACAATGGCCTTGGACTTCTCATCGATCCAACTGTGCGTGCCGGGACGAACCTCTTCAGCGATGTCCTCGGCGTACGGAATGACGTGATATGCCGAGCCGATCGTCACGTCCGCCGCCTTGATGAGGCGCCCTGTCGGGTCGGTCGCCAATCGGACGCCGCGGCGCCATATTGTGTGGCGGAACTTACCGATGTTCCAGTCGCTTCCCACTTCGCCGATCAGCGGAACGGCCAGCGCGAGCGGGAAGAGCGCGAGGGCGGAGACCACCGCGCCCTTGAGGACACCTCGACGCTCAATGCCGGAGTCCTTCGCGCCGTCCTTCAGGTGCTGGATGGCGATCTCGCGCACCTCGGGAGAACTGGCCGTCGCATGCCGGTCCTCGACGACTTCATGGTCAGACATGAGCGTCTTGGCCCAGTGGATAGCGCCGAGGCCGATGCCCAGAAGGGCAAAAGCCAGGCCGAGGCCGAGGGTCACGTTCTGCGTGCGCACGCCCGCGATGGAGGTGTCGTCAGGGAGGGTGAAGAAGGCAACGAGTGTTCCGATCGTGCCGATCACCGAGAGCGCGAACAGGGCCACGACTATGCGCTCAGAGCGCTTTGCCGCCTTGGGGTCCGAATCGCCGAGCCGCGGGACGTGCGCGGGAATGCCGGGATCCTGGAAGGATTCCGCGACTTCCCCCGAGTGACTTGTCTCAGATCCGGAGACTACTTGCGAATCGGTCACGACGACTTAGCTCCTACCCACACGGCTGCACCGATCAGTGCGCCAATACCAAGAACGAAAGCCCAGAGCCCCTCAGAGACGGGTCCGAGCGAGCCGAGGGTGTTTCCTCCCGGGCTGCCCTCGCGCTGTGCCACGACGTAGGAGATGAGGTCGCGCTTCTCCTCGGGCGTGATGTTGTGCTCGTTGAAGACGGGCATCGACTGCGGGCCGGTGACCATGGCCTCGTAGATCTGCCTCGGTGTCGTGTCCCAGAGGTCGGGGGCGTACTTGCCCTCAGACAGGGCACCGCCAGCACCAACCGCGTTGTGGCACATGGCGCAGTTGGTCCGGAAGATCTCGGCGCCCAGCGCGGGGTTGCCCTTTTCCGGATCGATGGCGTCGTCTGACGGAACCTCAGGGCCAGGGCCGAGGGACGCGACGAACGCCGCGAGCTGACGGATCTGGGTCTCATCGAACTGCACCGGCTTGACCGGTGCCTGAACCGAGTTGCTCTGCATCGGCATGCGTCCGGTGCTCACCTGGAAGTCCACGGCGGCGGCGCCCACGCCGATCAGTGACGGAATGCCTTCGCGGCCGCTCGCGTCGACGCCGTGGCAGGTCGCACAGTTCGCCTGGAATAGTTGAGCTCCCGCTGCGATGTCGTCGGCATTCGTGCCAGGCTCCTCCGCCTGCGCGCCGGACGGCGCGAACGCGGCATACAACGCACCAGTGAGCAGCAGAGCCAACATGACTAATACCAGCGGTGCGAACCGATGGTGTCGTCGGGCGGCGATTGCCTTCACGTCAATGATCCTTGTCTTCTTAGGGGGATGGGGCCCGCGGCTAGCGGAGGAAGTAGATCACGCCGAACAGCGCGATCCACACCACATCGACGAAGTGCCAGTAATACGACACCACGACCGCTGTCGTTGCCTCGTGATGCCCAAAACGCTTGGCGGAGAAGGTCCGGCCAAGAACGAACAGGAACGCGATCAGGCCACCGAGTACGTGCAGTCCGTGGAAACCCGTCGCGAGATAGAAAACGGAGCCGTACGGTGACGAGGAGATCGTCAGGCCGTGCTCCACGAGTTCGGCGTACTCGAGTACCTGACCGGCAATGAACACCGCGCCGAGGATGTATGTGAGCGTCGTCCACTCCTGCAGGCCCCACTTGCCCACTTCCCACATGGAGCCCGTGCGACGGGGCTGGAAACGTTCGGCAGCAAGGACGCCGAACTGGCAGGTCACGGAGGACAAAACCAGGACCGTGGTAATGAACAGTGCCTGCGGCACATTGAGGTGTTCGGGCCCTTTCGCCCATTCCTCGGCTGGCAGGACGGCTCGTACGGTGAAGTACATCGCGAACAGGCCAGCGAAGAACATCAGTTCACTCGCTAGCCACACGATGGTTCCCACGGAAACCGGGTTGGGGCGGTTCACGTGGACCTGGTGCTGAGTGGGCTCGGCTACAGACGCAGTTGACACATAGCCATTATTGCTGAAGGGAGGCCATGCGTGGGCCGTTGGGCCCATGCGAGTCGCGATGATTTGCGAAGTTGTTGCCGGTTTTAGCGACTTTCAGCGCCTCCTGGTGACGATTGCTAGACAACTGTCACCAAAGGGGCTGCGCATCTCCTCTGCCCGGTGGGGATGCGGGTCGTCGTTAGGCGCGGCTTGCCTCCCTGGAGTAGGACTTCAACCCTGATCGGTGGAAAGATTGCCAGAGCGCGCGTCAGCGCCTGCCATCTCGTGCAGCGATCACATTCGAGCTCGAACTAAGGAGATCCTCGTGACTGCCACCTATTCGTGGTCCGACCTGACTGCCGCCCTCATCCGCGGAGAGGATCTCTCTGCGGAGCAGACGAAGTGGGCGATGGACTCGGTGATGTCGGGACAGGCTACTCCGGTGCAATTGGGCGGCTTCCTGGTCGGGCTGCGGGCGAAGGGCGAGACGGTGGCGGAGATCGTCGGCCTCGCGGAAGGCATGTTGGCACACGCACTTCCCATAGATGTCGAGACTGCCGCAGTGGACATCGTCGGCACGGGGGGCGACCGCGCGCACACTGTCAATATCTCGACGATGTCAGCAGTGGTGATCGCTGCCGCTGGACCGCTGGTGGTCAAGCACGGAAACCGGGCGGCCTCATCGTCCTCGGGGTCGGCGGACGTCCTCGAAGCGCTGGGTATCCGCCTGGACCTAACCGCCGAGCGCGTGGGGGAGATCGCCCGCGAGGTTGGCATCACTTTCTGCTTCGCCGCGACCTTCCATCCCGCCATGCGCTTTGCCGGCCAGACCCGGCGCGAACTCGGGGTTCCGACGGCTTTCAACTTCCTAGGTCCGCTCACGAATCCTGGACGTCCGCGGGCCATTGCGCTCGGCGTAGCCGACCTACGCATGGCGCCGCTCATGGCAGGCGTACTCGCGGGCCGCGGCGTCTCGGCGCTGGTCTTCCGGTCCGGAGACGGCCTGGATGAACTGGCGGCGACGGGCGTCGCGGATATCTGGCACGTACACGACGGCAGCGTCGATTACTTGACTGTCGATCCGGTTCGCGATCTTGACATGCTGCCGATTTCCCGCGACGACCTACGAGGCGGCGACGCCGCGCACAATGCGCAGGTCTTCCGGGATCTCGTCGCCGGCGAGCCGGGTCCGGTGCGCGACACGGTCCTGCTCAATGCCGCAGCGGGCCTCGTTGCTGACGGCTCGATGGCGGGCACGTCACCAGCGGATGGCACGGTCATCGATCGGCTACGGCGCGGGATCGACCACGCAGCAACGGCGATCGATTCCGGTGCTGCCGCCCGACTCCTGGACCGTTGGATTGCGGCCACCGTCTGAGCGCTGCGCCGCTCAGCGGTGGTTGCGCAGTTAAGCGCTGATCGTCGCGCCGGAATCTGCGGGGAAGATGGCGTCCAGGGCCTGCCTCGCCTCATTGCCGAATGGCGGGACAGTGCCGGCGGTGAGCAGCCGAACGCCGGGGCTGCGCAGTTGTTCGGCCAGCATGGCTACCTCTTCGGCTGATGCCAGGTCGGGTGGCCGTAGGTCCGCGGTCAGACGGATAGCCTCAAGGGCACGGTGGATCCCATCGCGGGGTACGCGTGCGGATCCGACGTGGCGACCCCGAACCGCCACATCGATCTCGACATCCTGGGAATCTCGCACAGGGGAGGCGATCTCTAGCGATTCCGCGGATCGCAGGTAGTCGTGCCATACGGAGTGATCGATGTGGCTCAGGACTTTCCGTAGTCGGTCCCGTGCCCACGCGGCACCCTCGTATCGCTGCGCGGCAGCGAGTTCCTGAATGCGGGCGAGGTACCGGCGGACGAGTTCTCCAACGCTGCCGGCGAGCAGCGCTTGGACCGCCCGTACGTCCGGCGTCTCGGCAGGGGACGCGAGAATGCACGGCGCGCTGCAGCGGCCGATCTCGTGCCTGGCGCAGGACTTCGCGCCCGGCTTCGGCGACAGGGGGAGTCGCGTGGTGCAGGTCCGGATGTCGAACGCCTCCTGGATGGCCTCGACGACCTCGCGGGCTCGCGCGGCGCTCGTGAACGGTCCTATAGCAGGCGCTGGCGGCGGCTTCCTCGTCACGATCAGGCGCGGATGGGCCTCCGCGCTCATCGTGACCCAGTGCTGGTGGAACTGCCTCGTGGACTTCCGGTTGTACGGCGGTTCGAGCTCGGCGATCAGCCGCAACTCGCGCACGCGGGCCTCCAGACCCGAGGCGCAGGGCACTTCGTCGACGCGGCCGGCTAGCCTGACCATCTCTGCGATCCGCCCGCGCCGCTCCCCAGCGGTGAAGTACTGCCGGACCCGCGCTCGGACATTCCCCGAACGGCCTACATACAGCGGAAGTCCCTCGGCCGAGCGGAAAATGTATACGCCGGCTCCCGTCGTGAGGTCGTCAGCCAGCGTGCGACGGCGGCGGACTTGGTCCGGGACTCGCGCGCAGGCGGTGGCGAGATCGCCTCGATGAGTGACGCCGCGGGAGGCATGGCGTTCCAGCAGAGCGTGGAGGACATCCACGGTCGCGCGGGCGTCCGCCAGTGCCCGGTGTTCCGGCGTCACTGTTGCGCGGAAGTGGCGAGCTAGGGTTTCCAATTTGTGGTTGGGAACCTCGTCCTTCGGCACCACAGCCCTGGCGAGCGGGACCGTGTCGACGACCTCGAAGCCTGGCCACACGTATCCGAGCCGATCGCATGACCGCTTGAGGAATCCGATGTCGAACGGCGCGTTGTGCGCGACGAGCACGCCGCCGCGGGCGAATTCGAGGAATGAGGCGAGCGCTTGCCCGAGCGACGGCTGATCGCGCAGCATCTCGCTCGTGATGCCGGTCAACGCGGCGATGAACGGCGGCACGTCTACGCCGGCGTTGACCAGGGTTTGGAACTCGCCCAGGACCACCCCGCCGCGAACCTTGACGGCGCCGATCTCGGTGATTGCCGCAGTGCGCGGCGAACCGCCCGTCGTCTCGAGGTCAACGACGACGAACGTCGTCTCGAACAGGGATTCCCCGAGATCCTCGAATGAATCCTGTATGGCAGTCACGGTCGGCACAACGGGCATGGGCCCACCCTAGGCCGGACCGCGGACACCAAGGGGCCGGCCACGCCGCGGATCACTCGTAGATGGCCGCCACGTCGCGGGCGAAGTCTTGGAGGACGAGGCTGCGCTTCACCTTGAGCGAGGGCGTGAGGTAACCATTGGCCACCGTGAAGTCGCCATCTAGAATGCGGTACTTGCGGATCGATTCTGCCCGCGACACGGCACGGTTGGTGCGAGCCACGGCCTGATCGAGGGACGCGATCACGTCCGCGTCGCTCTTTGCCTCGGCCACGCTCATCTCCGACTTGCCGTGCGCCTTCAGCCAGCCCGGAAGCGCATCGGCGTCGAGGGTGATCAAGGCACCCACGAACGGCTTTGCGTCACCGACGACGACGCACTGGCTCACGAGGGGGTGACCCCGCAGGCGATCCTCGAGGATCGCGGGCGCGACATTCTTGCCCCCGGCGGTGACGATCAGTTCTTTCTTCCGACCGGTGATCTTGATGTAACCGTCCGAATCGAGGGAACCGAGATCCCCTGAGTGGAACCACCCGTCTCGGATGACCTCCTCAGTCGCCGCAGGGTTGTTGTGATAGCGCTGGAATACGTTGGGCCCGCGCAACAGGACCTCGCCGTCGGCGGCGATCCGCACCGAACAGCCGGGGAACGGCCTGCCGACCGTGGCGATCTTGATATTTCCTGGCAGGTTCACGGCGATCGGCGCAGTCGTCTCCGTCAACCCGTAGCCCTCCAGGACTAGTAATCCCGCCCCACGATAGAAGTGCCCCAGTCGTTCGCCGAGTGCCGCTCCGCCGGAGATTGCGTACTTCGCCTGGCCTCCCAGTAGCGTGCGGATCTTCTTGAGTACCAGCCGATCCGCCAGCGCGTGCTGGATCCGCAGGCCGAGTGCGGGCCCGCTCGGGGTGTCCAATGCCCGTGAATAGGCGATAGAGGCCTTGGCGGCCCAGCGGAAGATCTTCTGCTTCCCCTCGATGGCGGCCTTCTGATCGGCTCCGTTGTAGACCTTCTCAAATACTCGTGGCACTGCGAGCAGCCACGTGGGTCGGAAGTGGGCGAGATCCGGTATCAGTGTGGCGATGTCGCTCACGTAGCCCACGACCGAACCGCTCGCTATGCCGAGGACGGAGATGAACCGAGCGAATACATGGGCCAGTGGAAGGAACAGCAGCACCCGGGCGCCGGGAGCGGCCACGATCTCGGGGAACTCAGCGGCCGAATTACGCGCCAGCGATACGAAGTTCCCGTGGGTGAGCTCGACGCCCTTGGGACGGCCAGTGGTGCCCGAGGTGTAGATGATCGTCGCTACATCCGCAGCCGTGGCAGCCGCGCGGCGCTGCTCGAGCTCGTCGTCCGTGATACTCGAGCCGGTGAGCTTGAGGGACTCCACTGCGCCCTCGGAGATCACGTGGACGGCACCTGGCGGCGGAGCGGTGCCTAGCCGCCGCGCCTCGTCGACCACGCTTACGAAGTCGGCATTCTCAACGAAGAGCAGGCTAAGGCCCGAATCGCGAGCGATCCATTCGACCTGCTCGCCGCTGGATGTCTCGTATAGGGGAACGGGTATGGCGCCAGCGGTCCAGGCCCCCCAATCGAGCAACTCCCACGACACCGACGTGTGCGCCATAATGCCGATGCGGTCGCCGGGCTTGACGCCCCGGGCTATGAAGCCCTTGGCGACGGCGATGACCTCGGCCTCGAACTCAGCCGCGGTCAGCGTCTTCCACGAGCCCGTTGCGGACTTGAACTCGACCAGTGGCTGGTTGGCCGCCGAGGCGACACGATCGCGCAGGAGATCGTTGATGTTCGAGATCGGATCTACCTCGACGAGTAGCGGCGTGTGGTACTCCGTCAGTGAGGCCACGGTTGCTCCTTTGCTGGCTCGGGACGCGGGTCTTTGCGGGCCGATGGCATTAGGGACAAGGGTACGGGATTCGCGTCAGCGCCCCGGCGCGGGGCTCACACGCGCGCGCCGGTGTCCCACTCGTCATCCCTGTTTCGCGGCAACCGCCACAACAGAATGGCGGCGCCCACCAGGATCATGACCGAGCCGATCGTCAGTACGATGCCCGGAATCACCCGGAGCAGGACGATGCACACGAGCACGGTGACGATACCGGTGAGAAGCACCGCCCAGCCCAGGACGCGGGAGGGATCGCCGTCGAGCCGCACCTCGGGATCGGGTGCGATGAACTCGTCCTCACCGGGATCATCGGGTCCGGGCTCCCAATCCCGGGGGCCGAGTGGGCCTCCGGTTGCGGGCCCGGGCATGGGCTGCAGGTTGCGGAAACCCGGGATGTCATCCAGTTCCGCGGCAAGCTTGGCGAATTCGGCGTCGATGTCGAACGCCGAGTCCTCGCCGGCAGATATCGCCGGTTCCTGCGGATCCGTGGCATTGGGATTGACACCGCCTGAAGCGCTAGTCTGTTCAGGTTGCGCTGGAAGATCGTCGCCCTCGCTACGCGGGTCATCGTCCGGCGGTTCCGGCGGGGTGAGATGGCTTGATGACATGCCTCCACTGTAGGGTTACCTGCGGCGGTGCACACGCAACCGACCACGAGGAGGCTCGTTGTTCTATTGGCTCATGAAGCGGATTCTGGCCGGTCCGCTGCTGCGCTTGGCGTTTCGTCCCTGGGTGATCGGAGCCGAGAACGTCCCCGAATCCGGGCCGGTCATCATGGCTTCGAATCACCTTTCCGTGCTCGATTCGTTCATTCTTCCGCTCGTCCTCAAGCGCAAGATCGTGTTCATCGGAAAAGCCGAGTACTTCTCGGGTCGCGGCGTCGGCGGGCGGATCACGGCGGGCTTCATGAAGGGCGTCGGCACGATTCCGGTTGACCGCACCGGCGGCCGGGCGTCCGAGGCGGCTCTGCACACAGGCTTGCGCTACCTCCAGTCCGGCGGGATTTTCGGGATCTATCCCGAGGGAACGCGCAGCCCAGATGGCCGCCTGTACCGCGGGAAGACAGGCGTAGCGCGCCTCGCGATCGAGTCGGGTGCCACTGTGGTGCCCGTTGCCATGATCGGGACGAACAAGGCTCAGCCCATCGGCAAGCGACTGCCGCGACCAACGCGAATCGGCATCGCTTTCGGCGAGCCGCTCAACTTCACGGAATACCGCGGCGCACACGAGGACCGATTCGTCCTGCGCAAGGTGACCGATGAGATCATGCACGGCATCATGCTCGCTTCCGGACAGGAGTACGTCGACTCGTACGCGGCAACCGTGAAGGCCCGATTGGCGGCCGGTAAGCCCCTGGATCTGCCGGAGTCAGTCGATGAGCCATCGTCGCCCGGCGGATTGCCGGTTCCTGCGGGTCTTTCGGTCCCAGTCCGGCCCAAGTAGGAGCGCCGTAGACTTAGCAAGGCCCGCATGCCGGGCGGCGAGAGCCGATCACCCTGCCTGGCATGCCAGCATCACCGTTCCAACAACTGTCACATTCTCACGAGAGGTACCTGTTCTCATGACCGTTCGTCGCGTCGCTCTGCTCACCGCGGGTGGATTCGCTCCCTGTCTGTCGTCCGCGGTCGGCGGCCTCATCGAGCGCTACACCGAAATCGACCCCACGATCGAGATCATCGCGTACCAGCACGGCTATCACGGACTGCTGCTCGGCAACAAGATCATCGTGGACGAGACCGCCCGCAAGGCGGCCGGTGAACTCCACAAGTTCGGCGGATCGCCGATCGGAAACTCCCGCGTCAAGCTCACGAACGCTGCTGACTGCGTCAAGCGCGGGCTGGTCAAGGAGGGCGAGAACCCCCTCACCGTCGCTGCGGACCAGTTGAAGGCCGACGGAGTCGATGTACTGCACACCATCGGTGGCGACGACACGAACACGACGGCGGCCGACCTGGCGGCCTACCTGCACGAGAACGACTACGAGCTCACCGTCGTGGGGCTGCCCAAGACCATCGACAACGATGTCGTGCCCATCCGGCAGTCGCTCGGTGCCTGGACGGCCGCGGAAGAGGCGGCGCACTTCGCCAAGAACATCATCGGCGAGCACCGTAGCGGTCCGCGCATGCTCATCGTGCACGAGGTCATGGGTCGCCACTGCGGCTGGCTGACCGCCGCTGCGGCAGCCAAGTATCGCGAGTGGGTGACCACGCAGAAGTGGGTTCCCTCACTCGGGCTGTCCCAGGAGCGCTGGGACGTGCACGCCGTCTTCGTTCCCGAACTAAGCGTGGACATCGACGCCGAGGCGGCGCGCCTGAAGACGGTCATGGACGAGGTTGGAAACGTCAACATCTTCCTGTCGGAGGGCGCGGGCGTCTCGGAGATCGTCGCGCAACTCGAGGCGGCCGGCGAGGAGGTCCAGCGCGATCCCTTCGGTCACGTCAAGCTCGACACCGTTAACCCCGGACAGTGGTTCGCGAAGCAGTTCGCCGAGAAGCTGGGCGCCGAAAAGGTCATGGTTCAAAAGTCGGGCTACTACTCCCGAGCCGCGGCCGCGAACCCCGAGGACCTGCGCCTCATCAAGTCGATGACCGACCTTGCGGTCGAGGCAGCACTTGCGGGTACGCCCGGCGTGATCGGTCACGACGAGGAGAACGGCGATCGCCTGCGCGCCATCGAGTTCCCGCGCATCGCCGGCGGCAAGCCGTTCGACGTCAAGCAGGAGTGGTTCGGCGAGCTGCTCGGAGCCATCGGCCAGCCGTTCGATCCCGACGCGGCCGTCGCGGCTCACTGATCGCCAGGCTGGATGAGGGGCCGGCCCACACGTGACTATCGAATCCAATGTCAACCAGTCGAATGACCTCGACTCGTTCCGCTCGCTGACCGCACTGCAGCAACCGACTTGGCCGGACGCTGAGCGGCTCGATCGAGCGCGGTCGATCCTGTCGGAGAATGCGCCCATAGTCGTCCCTGCGGGGGCGGACCAGCTTCGGGACAATCTCGCGAGAGTGGCGCGCGGCGAGGCATTCCTCCTGCAGGGCGGAGACTGCGCCGAATCGTTCGCTGAAGCGGATTCCGCCCGCATCGGGAACAAGATCCGGACGATCCTGCAAATGGCGGTCGTGCTGACGCACGGCGCGTCGATGCCTGTCGTCAAGATGGGGCGCATGGCTGGCCAGTTCGCCAAGCCGCGCAGCTCCGACACGGAGATCAGGGACGGCGTGGAACTCCCCGCCTACCGCGGTGACATGGTCAACGGCTTCGAATTCACGGCCGAGTCTCGGATTCCCGATCCCATGCGGATGGTTGAGGGTTACCGCATCTCCGCGGCAACCCTCAACCTCGCCCGGGCCTTCACGCAGGGTGGCTTCGCCGATCTGCGCCGCGTTCACGAATGGAACGCCGGATTCCTGAAGAATCCCGCCTATAAGCGCTACGAACGCACTGCCAAGGAGATCGATCGAGCGATCAGGTTCATGGCCGCATGCGGTGTCGACTTCTCAGCGCTGCGTACCACGGATTTCTTCGTCGGTCACGAGGCGCTGTTGCTGGACTATGAGCGTTCCCTCACCCGGATCGACTCGCGCACCGGCAACGCGTACGACACGTCCGCGCATTTCCTCTGGATAGGGGAGCGCACCCGGCAACTCGACGGCGCCCATGTGGAATTCCTGTCCAAGGTCGCCAACCCCATCGGCATCAAGCTGGGGCCTACGACAACGCCGGATCAGATGATGGCTCTGGCGGAACGGATAGATCCCGACCGCGTGCCGGGACGACTCACCTTCATCACGCGCATGGGAGCCAGCAGGATCCGCGAGGTACTGCCGGTTCTGACGACAGCTGCCAAGCGCGAAGGACTGGTTGCGGCATGGGCAACCGACCCCATGCACGGCAATACCATTACCTCGGCCACGGGGTACAAGACACGCCGATTCTCCGATGTGATGGATGAGGTCGTCGGATTCTTCGAGGTGCATCGCAGCGTGGGCACCATCCCTGGCGGCTTGCACATGGAACTGACCGGCGACGATGTCACCGAAGTGCTCGGCGGCTCGGAGGAGATCGACGACGAGGGCCTCGCCGCGCGCTACGAAACACTCGTCGATCCGCGCCTCAATCATCAGCAGTCACTGGAACTCGCATTCCTGGTCGCGGAGATGCTGGTGACCGGCTAGCGTGTCCCGCCTCGCTCAAAGAGCGTTCGCCGGTCTGCGCAGCCCGTAGTGCCGCCCACAGCGCAGCCCGCAGTCCCGCAGTGCCGAGTTCTAGCTCTGCTCCGGGACGATGGGGCGTCGCGTGATGACCAGCATCGTCGTCTCCGCCCGCGAACGAGGCGGCGGCTCGCGGCGCAGGGACACCGCCGCTACCAGACGGTAATGGTCACCTTCGTCCCCTTGGGAACCTCGCTGTTCGGTTCCTCGCTCTGGAATCGAACCTTGTCGAAGTAGGCGCCGAGATAGCGATTCACCTCGAACTTGAGGCCGGCATTCAGCAGTTCGGTGACGGCACCGTCCTCGCTCAACCCCCGCACATCGGGCACCACCACTAGTTCGGGCCCGCGCGAGACGACCACCGTCACGGTATCGAGGACGTGCCCCGAGGTTCCGGCCACCGGGTCCTGACTGATCACGGATCCACGCGGAACGGTGTCGCTGTACTGAGAATCCGCCTTGTGCCAGGTCAAGCGGAGCGCCTCGACATCCTTCTTCGCGTCCTTTTGGGGGTGCCCTACAACGTTCGGGATCTGCACGGGCTGCTTGCCGCCTGAGACCGTCAGCGCGATCAGTGTGTCGTGTGGCTGCTGCGAGCCCTCGGGAACCGATACTGCGGTCACGGCACCTTTGTCGACGTCGTCGTAGTACGCGGTCGTGATGGTGGGCTCGGCGAATCCCGCCTCCTTGATCGCCGTTATCGCCGCAGCCTTCCTGCTGCCGATGAGCTTGGTGGGTACCTCGAAGTGCTGAACGCCCAGGGACACCACCAACTCGACGGTGCTCCCTTTGCGAACACGTGTGCCCGCCTCGGGATCAGTCGTGATGAGCTGGCCGGCGCGCACCGTGTCCGAGTACTCGCTGGTGCGACTCGTGTCGAACCCCGCAGCGATCAGCGCCTGTTCGGCACTGTCGGCCGCACCCACGGTGCCCGCCTGAGGAACCATGCGGTACGCGCCGGGGCCCACGCCGTTGTACACGAAGTAGCCACCGCCAGCGATGGCTAGGACGATTACCAAGCCGATGACGAGCCGGGTCGCGAACCTGCTACGTCGGCGCCCAGCGCGCCCCGGATCGCTGACGGCGGGCGAGGAATCTTCGGTTTGCAAGAGGCGGTGCGGCAACGTGCGCTGCATGTCGATCGCCAGGGTGTGGGCAACTCCAGCGTTCGCTACCGCCCCCGTGGATTCGGTCGGCGGCGATGCCAGGTCGCTGACTTCGTTCGGGTGCGCATCCGCGCTGGCGATCTCGCCTGAATCGATGGCAGGCTCGGAGTCGTGGTCCGCGCTCGCCTGGTCCAGGGAGGAACGTGAACCGATCTCGTCGGTGGGCTCGTCCTCAAGGGCAGCGGGCGTGAGGACCGGCATATCGAGAACCTGCTCGGAGAGTTGCGCGCGAACCTGGCGCAGGCTCGTCTTCGCGGCGGTGGCGTCGGTGAAGCGGTCGTCTGGGTCGCGGGCGATCATTCCGGCCAGCAGTTGCTCGACCTCCGTGGGAAGCCACGGCAGTGACTCGCGCACCAGAGGACTGGGTGCATTGAGGTGCTGCAACGCGATCTGAATGGCCGTGCTGCCGCCGAACAGCGGCTTTCCGGTGAGCACCTCGTAGAACGTCGCCCCTATCGCGTAGATATCCGTGCGCGCATCCGCATACCCCCGGTCGATCAGCTCGGGCGCCAGGTATGCGACGGTGCCGAAGATGGTTCCCGTGCTCGCTGCCGTGACCTCCGTCACGGCGCGTGCGAGCCCGAAATCGGCGACCTTAACGCGGCCATCGGCACTGAGGAGGATGTTCTCCGGCTTGATATCACGATGGACGAGACCGGCGTGATGCACCGTGGCGACCGCCGAGAGCACGTCCTCGATGATCGCGAGTGCCTCGCGTACGCGCAGCGGCGGCAACTCGTTCACCCGAGCCCGCAGATTGGTTCCGGAGACGAGTTCCATGACGAGGTACGAGACTCCGCCATCTATACCTTGATCGTGCACGGCGACCAGGTTGGGATGTGCGAGGCGAGCGGCAGCCTTGGCTTCGCGTCGGAAGCGGGCGACGAAATCTGCGCCGCCGGGTGCCTGGGCGAGGTGGGGATGCATGACCTTGAGCGCCACGTCGCGGTCGAGACGCTCGTCCACGGCGATGTAGACCGTGGCCATCCCGCCACTGGCGAGCCGGCGTACGACGCGGTAGCGCCCGTCGATCGTGATACCGATGAGTCGGTCCGCCTGAGGAGTGGTCACAGCCGGATTTTATCTGTCACACCTCCCAAGTCGGCGTTCGACCTACCGCTAGGAGTGCAATTAGGCTTAGCGCATGCCAGTTGACAGCGCCGTGACGCACGAGTATCCCGCCATTCAGTGGTTGTCCGTTCCCGAGTTCGCCGATCGACTGGGCACTAGCCCCGCATCCGTTCGCGGCGCATTGAAGGATCATCGGATCGTGGGCGTGAAGGAATCGCACGACGTCGGAGTGAAGATACCGGACGTGTTCCTGGTGCCCGCGCACCTGGCCAATGCCGCGGCGCCCAAGCCGGCACCGGCCGATGGCGTCATCCAGGAGATCATCCTCCCGTCGCTACGCGGGACGATCATCGTGCTCGTGGACCAGGGCTTGAGCGACGACGAGCAGACCGAGTGGCTGCTCTCCCACCACGATGACCTGGGGACTACGCCCATCGAGGCCCTGCGCCGGGGCAATAAGAGCGCGGTTCGCCGAGCGGCTCAGTTGATCGATTCGTGAGGACGAGTGCTCCGCGCTGGCTTTGCGCGTCGCATCGACGGGTTCGAGGTCGGGCTCGAGGTCAAGCGCTTCTGGTGACGTTCGCGATAGCGAGCTGACGAAGGCCCTCGGCAGCATCTGGGCGCAGCGAGCATTCGGCGAGCGCCGATAGGGACGCTTCAAGCCGCATCGCGATCATCGCCTCGACGCGTTCCAGGGCGCCAGTCGATGCCATGAGCCTGGTGATCCACGCCACCTCCTTCGCGGGCAATTCGCCGGCTCGCACGAGGCGCGTCAGCCTGACACCGTCGCGGGGGTCAGCCAGTACGAGCGTCTCGGTGAGCAGGGCGGTGCGCTTGCCTTCGCGAATGTCGTCGCCGGCGGGCTTGCCCGTTACCGCGGGATCGCCGAAGACTCCCAGAACGTCGTCGCGCAATTGGAACGCCTCGCCCAGGGGCCGGCCGAATCCGGCCAGCCGGGCGGCCTCATCAGGGCTGGCGCCCGCAAGCGTGGCGCCCAGTACGAGGGGGAACTCGACCGAGTAGCGGGCAGATTTCGCTAGAACCACCTCCAGCGAACGTGCGCGATCGCGATCAGTGTTCTCGCCCCAGTCCGGGAGTGATTGCGAATATAGATCCAGGTACTGTCCGGCGGTCACGCCGATGGCCATCTCGCGCCACAATTCACGCAGACGGGGGACGATGCGGTCGGCGTGGGGGGATTGCGCCGCGAGTTCGCGAGCCTCAGCCGCTGCGTCGTCGGCGGCGATCAGCGCGAGATCACCCGCCAGGATGGCTCCGGCGGTGCCGAAGTGAGCGGAATCACCGGTGCCCTGCTGATTGCGATGGGCGGCGCTGAGGACCACGTGCGCGGAAGCCGCGCCGCGGCGCGTTTCCGATCGATCGATGATGTCGTCGTGCAGGAGCGCGGCGGCCTGGAAGAGTTCCAGTCCGGCACCGAGCGCCAGTACGGTGGCCGCGGGCTCGCTCGCAGGTGCCTGCAGGTAGCCGCCCCAGGCAGAGAAGGCCAGGCGAGCGCGCATGCGTTTCCCCCCCTGCATGAGGACTCCGATGAGTTGGGCGAGGATTGCCGCGTCCGCCCCCGCGCCTACCGCGGCGGAGTCAATGGCCGCAATCCGTTCGTGCAGCTGCGCGTCGAGTCGGGTGAGGAACTCGCTGTGTTCAGCAGTGGCGGGGGAGGGCTGGGCATTGGCGGCCATGAGCATCAGCCTAGGTGGCCCAAGGGCGAATTCGCGAACCGCGACGAGTTGTTTTCCACATGCGGCCCGTCAGCGCGCGCACGTGCGCCCGAGTCGGCAGAGTCACGATCATGAATCAAGTAATCAGAGTCGCCGATGCGCGAGAGGTACTGGCACTGGTGCCGTTTCAGTTGGGCTACACGCCGCGCGAGTCGGTCGTGTTCGTTGCTCTGCGCGGGGAGCGGCAACGGCTGGGCGTCATGGCTCGTGCCGACGGTCGAGACCTCGTTCAACCCAGTGGCAAGAGCCTGCTCGGGTCGATAATGGACTTCCTGGCACGAGACGGCGCGACCAAGGCCATCGCCATTGTGTATGCCGACTGCGATGACGGCTCGGTAGCGCCGTGGCTGAACGAGGCCGTTGACCGCATCGAACGCCTCGCGGTCCGGCGAATGCCCGTCACCGCCTGGTGGGTGAACGGCACCGACCTTCGGATCGGACGCCATGATCTCGAGGCCGCTCAGGCGGTGAGTGAGAAATCCGCAAACGCGCCAGAATCGGCACTCGGAGCGTCCGGCCTGAGCTGGGACGAGCCGTTGCCCATCGGCGATCTTTCGACGACTCAGGTGAGCGCAACGATGGTCGTGCACGGGCATGTCGTGGCGGGGAATCGAGCTGAACTCGCTCGACTGCCGCGGATGTCGCCGGAATTGGAGCACCGCTTGTGGCGTGCAGGCGATCGCTACCGCAGATTGTTCAAGCCGCCGCTGGACGCCGCCGATTCCGCGCAGGGCAGGCAGTGGCTCGCGCGTTCGGGAGAGTTGTGGGACGCCGCTCTCGACGCCTCCGCGGCGCGCAGTTTCAACGGGATCACCGGGAGGCCGGAACTGCCGCCTCTCACCTGGGCGCGGTTGGGTGTCGCGCTGAACCACAAAGGCGTGCGAGACCGCGTCCTGGCACGGATTGTCGGTATGTCTCTCGAGGGCGGGTCGGACGCCGATTCGGCACCGTCGAGCGGAACAGGAGACGGCGCTGACTTCAGTGAGTTGTTCGCGCCTACGGGTTCGACGGTGCCGGATACCGCACTGCTCCAGGGCTTGTCCGAGGCCGTGGCGTACGCAACGGCCGCCACGCGGCACAAGCACCGATCGGACGGGCACGCCGTGCTCGCGTTGCTTGCCTGGTGGGAGGGATCGGGCGCAAAGGCCGCGGAGCACTGCGATACGGCGCTGAGGATCGATCGGAAGCATAGACTCGCGGTCCTGGTTCGCCACATGCTCGACATCGGTTTGCCGCCGGGCTGGGTGGCGAATCGGGATTCGCGGTTCAGTGAGGCGATGCGCGAATGAGTTGGGCGAACGCGGTTGCACGACATTCTTCCGACTCGGCGGTCAGTAGTTCGTGCGTCGCCAGCGGGACGGGCAGGGAATAGGCGGCCCAGTGCGGTGGTTGTATCCCGTGAAGTTCCCGACGGCACCGGCTTTGGTGCGACGCAGAAAGTGGGCGGCTCGGGGGCCTCGTCCAGGTACAATATAGACGAGCCGGGTTGCCCGGCGGTGTCTTTCCCCCAATACTCTGCCGAAGGGTCCTTTGTGGCGAACTCCCAGATGAAGAACTCGTATGTTGCCCATTTTCAGCACGAGGCACTACGCCGACTGTTCGAGGATGGACGCAAGAACGGCGAGGTATCGGCAGCCGACGTGCGTGCTGCCTGCGATGCGGCGGAGATCAACGACGCCTCTTCTCTTCGGGCCGTTCTGGATGCCCTGACGGGTTCCAACGTGGCCATCGTCGACCTCGGATCCGCCAGCATGGTCGCCGCGGCGGCGAGTTCGCGAAGCGGCGGCGTCAAGGCACCCGCAGCGAAGCGAGCCGCGTCGAGCAAGGTTGGGGCTACCACGAAGTCAAAGTCCGCCTCGACCTCCGCGTCGAGCGCTGAGACCGCTGAGGAGGATCGTGTGACCGAAGCGAAGGCAACGACGAGGAAGACGCGCGCCACCGCTGTCAAGGCAGAGAGCACGGATGGGGCCAAGCCCGTCACCACGAAGAAGGCAACCACAAGCCGCAGTAAGAAGGCGGAGCCGACTGATGCAGTTCCGGCTGCGAGTGTCGCTACCGAGGAAGAGTCGGCGACCAAGGCTGCGGTGAAGAAGCCGGCGGCGAGGAAGTCCGCCACGAAGGCAGCTCCCACCAAGAAGGCGCCGGCACGGAAGACCAGCACGAAGGCCAAGGCGGCTGCCGCAGAAGGCGACGCGATCACTGAGCCCGCGCAGATCGACGAGTCGGAGATCATCGAAGACATCTCGGTGGACCTCGAGCCCGAGGTGACCGACAAGGAGGAATCGACCTCCACCGCGAACGCCGACGCGACATCCTCCAAGCCCGTCGAGGCGGAGGAAACCGAGGAGAGCACCGGATTCGTCGTGTCCGACGCGGATGACGACGACGCTCCTGCCCAGCAGGTCGTGACCGCAGGCGCTACCGCCGATCCGGTGAAGGACTACCTGAAGCAGATCGGAAAGGTCGCGCTCCTCAACGCGGAGCAGGAAGTCGAACTCGCGAAGCGAATCGAAGCCGGACTCTACGCCGAGCAGATCCTCAAGACCCAGGAACTTGAGGGCAAGGAACGGCGCGAGTTCGAGTGGATCACCAAGGATGGGCGGCGCGCCAAGAATCACCTACTCGAGGCGAACCTCCGGCTGGTGGTGTCGCTCGCCAAGCGCTACACAGGGCGCGGCATGCTCTTCCTGGATCTCATTCAGGAGGGAAACCTCGGTCTGATCCGCGCCGTCGAGAAATTCGACTACACCAAGGGCTATAAGTTCTCGACCTACGCCACATGGTGGATCCGTCAGGCGATCACGCGTGCCATGGCCGACCAGGCAAGAACGATCCGCATCCCGGTGCACATGGTCGAGGTCATCAACAAGCTCGCCCGCGTCCAGCGGCAGATGCTGCAGGACCTCGGCCGCGAGCCCACGCCCGAGGAACTCGCCATCGAACTCGACATGACCCCCGAGAAGGTCGTCGAGGTCCAGAAGTACGGCCGCGAGCCCATTTCGCTGCACACCCCGCTTGGCGAGGACGGCGACAGCGAGTTCGGTGACCTCATCGAGGACTCAGAGGCGATCGTTCCGGCGGACGCAGTAAGTTTCACCCTCTTGCAGGAGCAACTGCGCCAAGTGCTCGACACGCTATCCGACCGCGAATCAGGGGTGGTCTCCATGAGATTCGGACTGCAGGACGGTCAGCCGCGCACCCTTGATGACATCGGCAAAGTATACGGTGTCACGCGCGAGCGGATCCGCCAGATCGAGTCGAAGACCATGTCGAAACTCCGCCACCCCAGCCGCTCGCAGGTGCTACGCGACTACCTGGACTGATCAGCCCGCTCCCTTAAGTGAGCGAGACAACGAAGAGGAGGCTCCCCGGCCAACGGCCGGGGAGCCTCCTGATTTTCCGCACGCTGTACCGCAGACGACAGCCCGCGGTCAGTTCTCGCTGTACAGCTTGGCGGTCTCGTCCTGGATGTGCGTGGCGATCTCGCGGTAGCTGTCCGCGTGCTCCCGCGCGTGATGAGCGCAGAAGAGCAACTCGCCGACGGGTAGCATCACCCGCACATAGGCACGGGCTCCGCAGCGATCGCAGCGATCGGCGGCGGTCAATTCTGCTGGCTCGAAGCTGGTTGTAGTAGTCACGTATTAATCAAACCATCAAGGAGTGAAAACAATGCCCGAATTTCCCCGGGTTCGCTCACCGCGTAGCGGTAGGAGCGCGGTCGCACCCGTCGGCGGTGCGCCTGCGGCGCTCCTCAGCCGACGCGCGGTATGGTGGCGCCGATGACTTCACCAGCCGACTACACCGCGCACCATCTCACCGTCCTCGAAGGACTCGAGGCGGTACGCAAGCGACCGGGCATGTACATCGGGTCCACGGACTCGCGCGGACTCATGCACTGTCTCTGGGAGATCATCGACAACTCGGTGGACGAGGCGCTGGGCGGGCACTGCACCCGCATTGAGGTGATCCTGCACGAGGATGGTTCCGTGTCCGTCAACGACAACGGCCGCGGCATCCCGGTGGATGTGGAGCCTAAGACGGGCCTCTCCGGTGTTGAGGTCGTATTCACCAAACTGCACGCCGGTGGCAAGTTCGGCGGCGGCTCCTACAGTGCGTCGGGCGGGCTCCACGGCGTCGGCGCTTCGGTCGTGAACGCACTCTCGGCACGCCTCGACGTCGAAGTCGACCGTTCGTCGAAGACCTACCGTATGAGCTTCCGGCGCGGGGAGACGGGCACGTTCGCGGGCGAACTCGGCGCGGAGGCGCCGTTCACCCCCGCTACCTCGGCCGCACTTCCCGTGGTCGGCAAGGCCAAGCGCGGTGTCACGGGAACCAGGGTGCGTTATTGGGCCGATCGCCAGATCTTCCCAGAGAGCTCCAAGTTCGCCTACGACGAGTTGCTCGCGCGTGCGCGCCAGACGAGTTTCCTCGTCCCCGGGCTCGAGATCATCATTCGCGACCGCCGCGGGCTGCCCGGCACGCCGGGCGAACACGGTGAGGTGAGCGAGGTATTCCTCCACACCGGCGGCACCAGCGACTTCGCCGACTTCCTGGCGCCCGACGCCGCGGTGACCGGAACCTGGGTATTGCGGGGCCGAGGGTCCTTCACCGAGACCGTGCCGGTGCTCGATTCGCGCGGTCATATGAGCCCGCAGGAGGTCGAGCGCGAATGCGACGTCGACATCGCCCTGCGCTGGGGCACCGGCTATGACACAGTCGTGCGCTCGTTCGTCAACATCATCGCCACCCCCAAGGGCGGCTCACACCTGGCCGGCTTCGAGGCGGGATTGACGAAGACGATCCGCAAATCGGTCGAGGCCAACGCGCGCAAACTGAAGGTTTCCACGAAGGACTCGTCCTCGCGGATCGACAAGGAGGACGTGCTCGCCGGGCTCACGGCGGTCGTCACAGTGCGCCTCGCCGAGCCACAGTTCGAAGGGCAGACGAAGGAGGTGCTCGGTACGGCCCCCGTGCGCAGCATCGTGAGCAAGGTCGTGGAGAAGGAACTCGGCGCGGTGCTGACATCCACCAAGCGCGACGATCGATCGCAGAGCTCGCTGCTCCTGGAAAAGGTGGTCAACGAGATGCGCGCGCGCATCTCGGCCCGCAAGCAGAAGGAGATATCGCGGCGCAAGAACGCGCTGGAGACCAGCTCCCTGCCCGCGAAGCTGGCCGACTGCCGCACCGACGACGTGTCTCGATCGGAGCTCTTCATTGTGGAGGGGGACTCCGCCCTGGGCACCGCCAAGCTCGCGCGATCGTCGGACTATCAGGCGCTGCTACCTATTCGCGGCAAGATCCTTAACGTTCAAAAGGCGTCGATCTCCGACATGCTCAAGAATGCCGAGTGCGCCGCCATCATCCAAGTGCTGGGCGCGGGATCGGGGCGCAGCTTCGACCTGGAATCGGCCCGCTACGGAAAAATCGTCCTCATGACGGACGCGGATGTGGACGGCGCGCACATCCGCACGCTGCTGCTCACCCTCTTCTTCCGGTACATGCGCCCGCTGGTCGACGCCGGGCGGGTGTTCGCGGCCGTCCCGCCCCTGCACCGCATCGAGGTGTCTGCGCGGCGCGGGCGCGAGTATGTGTACACGTACTCCGAGGCGGAACTCGCTACCACGCTCAAGCAACTGACCAAGGCCGGAAAGAAGTTCAACGACGATATCCAGCGTTACAAAGGGCTGGGTGAAATGGACGCCGATCAACTCGCTGAGACCACGATGGATCCGCGACACCGCACGCTGCGTCGCGTCTCCATCGAGGACGCGGCGGCCGCCGAACGGGTTTTCGAACTCCTCATGGGTAGCGACGTCGCACCCCGCAAGGAGTTCATCATCGATAACGCGGCGGGCGTCGACGCCACGAAAATCGACGCCTGAGCCCCGTCTCATCTGGCTCTCGCTATCGACGACCGCACCGCCACTGACGGCGGATCAGCGCAACTGGTGGCTTATCTCCTCGTCCTCCGCTGACTCGTCAAGCCCCTTGGTGCGCGCGGCACTCCGGGACGTGCCTTGCGTCGCATTCGGATCGAGCAGATCGTTGAGCGTCACCCGGGCGGGACGACGCTCCCGGACGAAGAGCACGATGAAAGCGCCCAGTATCCCGGCCGCGAACGTCCACCACTGGAAGGCATAGGAAAGGTGCGGCCCCTGGTCGGTCTCGGGACGGGGGATTGCGCTCAACTCGTTCGAGTCGTTCGGGCCCAGCGACGGATCCGCGACGACGTAGAACGAGGCCTCCATGACGCCGTCGCTGTTGCCCACGCCTGCGGCGAGCGTAACCTGTGCCGGCGTGAACGTGTATACCTGGTGGCCGGTCACCGCGCGGTTGTGGTCCGGCTCGGCGGGGCGGATGCGGCCCACGACCGTGACCTCGCCTGCCGGCGGCAGAGGCGGGTCGATCTGCTCGACTGGAAGGGACGTAGCGAGGTATCCGCGGTTCACGACGATCAGCGAGCCATCGGGTACGGCGAGCACCCCGAGCACGTGAAAGCCTGACCCGAGCCCAATAGGGCGGTTGCGCACGAGGACGGGCTCCCCGACGTAGGTGCCCGTGAGCGTGACCGGACGCCACTGCACGGCGTCGACGTCGCCCCTCGCGGTCGTGAGGATAGTGGACAATGGCGCGGGTGCCTGGTCGTATGACGCTTCCACGACGGCGTTGCGCGCCCCCCGCGCCTCGTGCCTGCCCCACTGCCAGAATCCAAGACTGACACAAGCCGTGGCGACGATGAGGGTCAGGGCAGCCAAGATTGCCCACGAGCCGGCCGACAGGCTGTCCGGCTTACCGCCGAATTCGGTCTGCGCGTCAGTCATCCGCATCGACCAGCGGCACCGTGTCGAGCCAGAAGCCGCGGAGTTCCAGGAATCGTTGCAGGTGATCGACGTGGCCAGGACAGGCCGCCCAGATCTTTCGACGATCGGGAGTGTGGACCTTGGGGTTGTTCCATCGAACGGCGAACTCCGCAGGCTCGGTGCAGCGCTTGGAGTTGCAGATCTGAGGTTCGTCGATGGCGTCGGTCATGTCTGCGGGGCGCCTTCCTCATCGGGGGTCTCCGGAGCCTCGCCGGCCGTCAGCCGCTGGACCGGGTGCGTGTACCGAAACGAGGTGTCCGTATCGCGACCGTCACGCCCGGTGTTGACGCTGATCACCGCGAAATACGGCAGCACGGCTGCCGCAGACATCAGGATGAAAGTAACGGCTACGGGCCAGCCGAGGCGCCAGGAGATGAACGCCATGATGAAACTCACGACGCGAACCGTCATCTTGATGAGGTAACTGCGCATGCGACGCTGCTGGTCTACGGAAAGCGGCTCGGGAACATTGGTGATCCGCAGCTCCGGACCCTCGCCCGGCCGCGTCACCTCGGGGCGCTGCAGCTCGCGGTCGGACACGATTCAAGTGTATCGAGTTCGCCTTGGGGTAACTGCCTGGTGCGCCGGCGGGAGGGGCTTGTTCGTGGATTCCGCCTGGAACCGATAGCCTATGAGAGCCGCGCGCCCCGTGGTTTGCGCGGCCTGTCAACACTATTGCGTAGCAATCGCATCAAAGGAGATCCGCCGACGTGAGCGAAGAATCGAAGACGGTCCTGCCGGAGCGACGTTCCCGGGTGGTCGTGGTCACCGGAGCCAACCGCGGCATCGGCCGGTCCATAGCGCAGCGGTTCGTGGCCGATGGCGACCGCGTGGCGACGATCTATCGGTCCGGCGACCTGCCCGATGGCGTATTCGGTGCGATCGGTGACGTGAGCGATACCGCTTCTGTGGACGGGGCATTCGCCGAGATCGAGGCTGAACTCGGTCCGGTCGAGGTGCTCGTCGCCAATGCCGGGATCACGCGCGACCAGCTGCTGATGCGCATGTCCGACGAGGACTTCGACCAGGTGATCAATGTCAATCTCACGGGTGCCTTCCGCTGCGTCCGCCGCGCGTCGAAGGGCATGATCCGTGCTCGCTACGGGCGCATCGTGCTGATCTCGTCCGTCGTGGGCCTCTACGGTGGTGCTGGCCAGACCAACTATTCGGCGTCTAAGGCCGGGCTCGTCGGCTTCGCGCGCTCGGTGACGCGCGAGATCGGCTCGCGGGGGATTACGGCCAACGTCGTCGCCCCGGGTTTCATCAACACCGATATGACCGCTGCCCTTCCCGATGCCAAGCAAGCGGAATACAAGGCCGCCATACCCGCCGGCCGCTTCGCCGAGCCGGCCGAGGTCGCCGCGGCCGTGGCGTTCGTGGCGGGCGATGACGCGGGATACATTTCCGGTGCGGTCATCCCCGTCGATGGCGGGCTGGGTATGGGGCACTAGCGACCATCGGCCTCGCGGCCGGGGACGCGTGTGAGACTATTGATCGGCTCCCTTGCGGCTGCGGTGACTCACCGATTCGTCGTGACGGACGAGCCCAACGTGCGTGAATCGCGTACGTCGATTGAGGAGAGGGAAAGACAAAACAATGGGACTGCTTGAAGGCAAGAAGCTCCTGATCACTGGAGTTCTCACGGACTCCTCCATCGCCTTTCACACGGCGCGACTGGCGCAGGAGGAAGGCGCGGAGGTCGTTCTCACCTCGTTCGGTCGGCAGTTCAAGCTGACGGAGACGTTTGCGCGTCGTCTGCCGCGGGAGGCACCCGTCGTTCAGTTGGACGTTACCGACGATGCCGACCTCGCGAACCTCGCCGACGCGGTTCGGCAGCACGTCGACTCCATCGACGGGGTCGTCCACTCGATCGGTTTCGCGCCGCAATCCGTCATGGGCGGGAACTTCCTCAAGGGCGAGTGGGCTGACGTCGCTACCGCGCTCGAGGTTTCGGCGTTCTCTCTGAAGTCGCTGTCGGTGGCGGCGCTGCCGCTCATGACCAATGGCGGGGCCATCGTGGGCCTGACCTTCGACGGCCAGTTCGCCTGGCCGGTCTACGACTGGATGGGCGTGGCGAAGGCCGCATTCGAATCGACGGCTCGCTACCTGGCACGCGATCTGGGCCCGCACGGCGTCCGCATCAATCTCGTGTCGGCCGGCCCGATCCGCACGACGGCGGCGAAGTCGATTCCCGGGTTCTCGCAGATGGAGGACGGCTGGCCGAACCGTGCGCCGCTCGGTTGGGATCAGACAACCGCCGAACCCGCCGCCCGTGGCGTCGCCGCGCTGCTGTCCGACTGGTTCCCCGCGACCACCGGAGAGATCGTCCATGTGGACGGTGGCGTCCACATCATGGGTGTGTGAGTGTGAAGCCTTCGCGCACGCTCGTCCTGATCCGGCACGCCAAGGCTGAGTCGCAGCTCGGCGCCGAGTCCGATCACGTGCGTCCACTCGCGCTCAAGGGACGATCCCAGGCAAGCCAACTCGGGCGCGATCTCGCTGCACAGTCGTTGATCCCGCAGGTGGTGCTCTGCTCGAGCGCGCTGCGTACCCGCCAGACTTGGGAACTCGTCTCGGGGACGCTGCTGCAGGCGGTGTCCGGGAGCCACTCGGGGCCGCAGGTGCTTGTGACGGACGACCTGTACAGCGCCTCGAGCAAGGATCTCATCGGCCTGGTTCAGGAACACGGTGGCGACGCTTCGATCGTCTTCGTCGTGGGGCACGAGCCGACGATCTCGATGGCGGCTGATTCCCTGGCGGGTGCCGGATCCGAATCCGCCGCAGCGGCGCAGGTTCGAGTCGGTGTGCCCACCGGCACGGCGTGCATACTGCGCGTCGGCCAGGAGTGGTCTGGACTGTCTCGATCTTCCGCCGTGCTTGAGAAGGTGTTCCGACCCGCGATCTGAGAAGGGGGCACCGAGGGCCGATAGCGTCGGCAGGTAGCCAGTCGAGAGCGCCGCGCATCCGAGGGGATGCGCGGCGCCGTTGTTCGGTCTAGTCGCGGCGCCGCTGTTCTGCCCAGTCGGAGTCAGCCCGCCACGGCGTCTACGACATCAAATATGCGAGTCAGGTCGCGTTCCGTGACGCGGAACGGGGCGCGGGCGTGCACCGTGGGTTTGGCGCAGAATGCGATCCCGATGCCTGCCTGATCGAGCATCTCCAAGTCATTCGCGCCGTCGCCGATGGCGATGGTGTGCCGGCCGTCGACGTCGAGCTCCGCCGCGAACCGATGGAGTGCTGATGCCTTGGCCGCGGCGTCGATGACGGGTCCGTATGTCCGGCCGGTGAGCCCCTCTGCGTCCACCTCGAGCCTGTTCGCGACCACGTGGGTGATTCCGAGTCCGGCCGCGAGTACGTCGACGACCTCGTGGAATCCGCCCGAAACCAGGGCCACGGGCCAGCCGCGGCTGCGGCACTCTTCCACGAACGCCACCGCACCTGCGGTGAGCGTGGCAGCTTTCGCGACCTCGGCGAACACGGACCTCGGAAGTCCTCGAAGGGTGCTGACGCGCTGCCGGAGGGACTCGCTGAAATCGATCTCACCGTTCATGGCGCGGTGGGTCACCTCCGCGACTTCACGCTCGCTTCCTGCATGCTGTGCCAGGAGTTCGATGACTTCCTCGTTGATGAGGGTGGAATCGACATCCATGACGACGAGGCGACGCGGCCGGGCGGGCACGCGGACAGAGGGGTGGTCTGAGCTCACGTATCAAAAGGATAGGCGCTGCGAGGCCTACTTCACGACCATGCCGCGCGGAACAATCGTCAGCCCGGACTCCGTGACCGTGAAGCCGCGGGCGAGATCCTCCTCGACGTCCAGTCCGATGCGGGCTCGCTCCGTGACGATCACGTTCTTGTCGATGATCGCCCGGTGGACCTGGGCGTGCCGGTGCACTTCGACGTTGTCGAAGAGCACGGAGTCGTTGACCGAGGCCCACGAGTGCAGGTGGACGCCGGGGGACAGTACCGAGCCCATGGCCATTGCACCGGAGATGAGCACGCCAGGGGAGACGATCGAGTCCGCAGCGTGCCCAAGTCGGCCAGGGCCGGCGTGGACGAACTTGGCCGGGGGCATGCCTGTGTTCCCCGTGTGCATTGGCCAGTGGTAGTTGTACAGATTGAACACGGGCGTGATCTCGATGAGGTCCTTGTTGGCGTCGTAGTACGCGTCCAGCGTCCCGACATCGCGCCAGTAGGCGCGGTCGCGGTCGTTCGAGCCCGGAACCACGTTGTCCTTGAAGTCGTAGAAGCCGGCCGAGCCGCGCTCAACGAAGTAGGGGACGATGTCGCCGCCCATGTCGTGGGCGGACCCCGGGTCATCGGCGTCGCGGGTAACGGCCTCGACCAAGGCGTCGGCGTTGAAGACGTAGTTGCCCATCGACGCGAGGATCTCGTCGGGTGAATCCGGGAGGCCCTCGGGGTTCTGCGGCTTCTCAAGGAACGCTCGGATGCGATCGCGCGAGCCGGGGTCGATGTCGATGACACCGAACTCGCTGGCCATTGAGATCGGCTGGCGGATGCCGGCGACTGTCAGTTCCGCCCCGGATGCGATATGTGCGTCCACCATCTGGGAGAAGTCCATGCGGTACACGTGGTCTGCGCCGACGACCACGACGATGTCCGGGCGTTCGTCCTCGATGATGTTCAAGCACTGGTAAATCGCGTCCGCGCTACCCAGGTACCAGTGCTTGCCCACGCGTTGCTGGGCGGGCACTGGTGCCACGAAGTTACCCAGCAGCGGCGACATGCGCCAGGTCTTGGCGATGTGCCGGTCGAGCGAGTGTGACTTGTACTGCGTCAGAACCACCATGTGGAGGTAGTTCGAGTTCGCCAGATTCGAAAGCGCAAAGTCGACGAGTCTGAAGATGCCGCCGAACGGCACCGCGGGCTTGGCGCGGTGGGACGTGAGGGGCATCAGCCGGCGGCCTTCGCCCCCCGCGAGGACGATGGCTAGGACATTTGGCGACTTTGGCATGACATGACCATAGGACAAAAATTCGGTTCGTGTGAACGGCTACGGCCCGTTTGCGGCGAATTGATACGCGAATGGAGGATTGCCAGGCGATTTGTCCCACATCGCGTCCCACGCGCTCGCCGAATATGGATAAGGTGAACTAGTGCGAGTTGATCTGGTTACAAGGGAGTATCCGCCTCACATCTATGGCGGTGCGGGAGTTCACGTCGCGGAACTGACGAAGGTGCTACGGCAATACATCGACGTGTCCGTGCATTGCTTTGACGGGCCGCGGGCGGCGGACGAGTATCCCGGCGTCTTTGGATACAACGTTCCCGCCGAATTGGGGGACGCGAATCCGGCGCTACAGACCCTCGGTGTCGATCTGCAAATCGCGCAGGCAGTCGCCGGGGCCGCTCTCGTGCATTCGCACACCTGGTACGCCAACATGGCCGGCCACCTCGCAGGACTGCTCCACGGCATTCCGCACGTGCTGTCGGCGCACTCGCTCGAGCCCTTGCGCCCCTGGAAGGCGGAACAGCTCGGGGGCGGCTACCGGTTGTCGAGTTGGGCGGAACGCACGGCGTACGAGTCGGCGTCGGGCGTCATCGCGGTGAGCCACGGCATGCGCGAGGACATACTGCGGAGTTATCCGGCCGTGGATCCGGCGAGGGTGCATGTGGTGCACAACGGTATCGACCTGAACGCGTGGACGCGTCCCGCGCAGGATGAGGTGGCTGTGGCACACGATTTCGCGCGGTCGCGCGGAATCGATCCGGATCGACCGGCGATTGTGTTCGTCGGGCGGATCACTCGGCAGAAGGGTCTGCCGTACCTGCTGCGCGCGGTCCGGGAACTGAACCCCGACATCCAGGTGGTGCTGTGCGCGGGCGCTCCGGACACGCCCGAGATCGCTCAGGAAGTGGAGTCCGCGGTCGTCGAGTTACAGGCCGAGCGCGACGGGGTGGTGTGGATCTCCGACATGCTCCCGCGCAACGACCTGATCGCTGTCCTGTCGAGTTGTACCGTATTCGTCTGTCCGTCGATCTACGAGCCGCTCGGTATCGTGAATCTGGAGGCGATGGCGGTGGGTCTGCCCGTCGTGGCAAGTGCCACGGGCGGCATCCCCGAGGTCGTCGACGACGGTGTCACCGGTCTGCTCGTCCAATTGGAGCAGGTGACGGACGGCACTGGCACCCCGACGGACCCGGATCGCTTCGTGGCTGATCTCGCCCGTGCCATCGAATCGCTGGCGCTCGACCCTGATCGTGCCGAGCGGATGGGACGAGCTGCGCGACAGCGGGTCGAGGACCACTTCTCCTGGCTCGCGATCGGCGCGCGCACGCTCGAGGTGTATTGCGGCGTTCTCGAAAAGGCCTAGCGAAGCGCGTGTGCGTGTACCTGACCAGCGCTGGAAACCGGTAGGGTCGACTTATGACTTCAGTCATTGAATTCGACAACGTTTCGGTCAACCGTGGGTCAAAGCAAATCCTCGACAGTGTAAATTGGCGCGCCCAGGCGGACGAGCGATGGGTTCTGCTCGGTCGCAATGGGGCAGGGAAGACCACGCTCTTGCAGATAGCGGGCGGTCTCATGTTCCCCAGCAGGGGGACAGCTCGTATTCTCGGCGAACAACTCGGACGAGTCGATGTCTTCGAGTTGCGCCCGCGGATCGGACTGTGCTCGGCCGCGCTATCTGCGCGGATCCCCGACTACGAAAAGGCGCGCGACGTGATCCTCACGGCCGCGTACGCCGTCACCGGTCGCTGGCGCGAGGAATACGACGAGGTCGACATCGCGCGAGCGCAAGACCTCATGAACCTGTTCGAGATCGACCATCTCGCGGATCGCGTCTACGGCACGCTGAGCGAGGGGGAGCGAAAGCGCGTACAGATCTCGCGGGCGCTGATGGCGGATCCGGAGTTGCTGCTGCTGGACGAGCCGTCCGCAGGCCTGGATCTCGGCGCACGTGAGGAACTGCTAGCGGCGCTGACCGAGATCGCACGCGATCCCAAGTCGCCGGCCATCGTCCTGGTCACCCATCACGTCGAGGAGATCCCAGAGGGCTTCACGCACGGCCTGCTCATCAAAGATGGCCACGTGAGCGCGACCGGCAGGCTAGACGACGTTATGACGAGCGAGAATCTGTCGGAGGCGTTCGGCCTTCAGCTGGAGATATCCAGGCACGGGCAGCGCTTCAGCGCCCACGCAACGCAGTAAGCGGTCGCCGCTACGGGCGGTTGCCGGTAAAGTTCCGATCGTCCGCCCCGAGGGGCGGGAGCAAAGAGAGCAGGAGGGCCGACATGGGACACATCGACTTGTGGGTGTGGTGGGTTTCGGCAGCCATCATCCTGGCCCTTGTCGAGGTCATCTCGCTCGATCTGGTGCTGCTGATGTTCGCGGGGGGAGCGGCATCCGCCGGCCTCGCGCAGGCGCTTGGTGCGCCCTGGTGGGCGCAGATCGCCGTCTTTATAGCCGTCTCGGCCGTCCTGCTGCTCACCCTGCGACCATGGCTCCTGGTCCACCTACGCGGTCGCGTACAACTCCAGGACACCAACGTGCACGCCTACGCCGGAAAACCCGCCACGGCGGTAACCCCCGTGGATGCTAGCGGCGGGCGCGTGAAACTACTCGGCGAGGTTTGGACCGCACGAACCGACGACAGTCAGACCATCCCGCCCGGCGCGCAAGTAATCGTGACCAAGATCGACGGGGCGACCGCTGTCGTCTCATCGCAGATCACCACGTAGCAGCACCCTCCGGGTTGGCTGCAGAGGTATTGAGGAGAATGAATTATGGGTAGCGACGCAAGCACCGTGATCGGCGTGATCATCGGCGTGCTCGTCCTGATCTTCGTGATCACCACCATCGCGAAGTCCGTGCGAATCGTGCCGCAGACCGTTTCGCTCATCGTCGAGCGGCTGGGCCGGTATTCGCGCACGCTGGATGCGGGTATGCACTTCCTGGTGCCGTTCATCGACCGCGTTCGCGCGGGGGTGGACCTTCGCGAGCAGGTTGTCTCCTTCCCGCCGCAGCCGGTGATTACCTCGGACAACCTCGTCGTGAGCATTGATTCGGTCATTTACTTCCAGGTCACGGACCCGCGCCTCGCGGTATACGAGATCGCCAACTACATCACCGCGATCGAGCAGCTCACCGTGACGACGCTGCGTAACGTCGTCGGCTCGATGGACCTAGAGCAGACGCTGACGAGCCGTGATCAGATCAATGGCCAGCTCCGCGGCGTGCTGGACGAGGCCACTGGCAAGTGGGGAGTGCGCGTCTCCCGCGTCGAGTTGAAGTCCATCGATCCGCCCGCGTCCATCCAGGGGTCCATGGAGCAGCAGATGCGCGCAGAGCGCGACCGGCGTGCCACGATCCTCCAGGCCGAGGGTGTCAAGCAGTCGCAGATCCTGACCGCGGAGGGCGAGAAGCAATCGGCGATCCTGAAGGCCGAGGGACAGGCACAGGCCAGGGTCCTGACCGCAGAGGGTGAGGCGCGCGCGATCCTGCAGGTCTTCGACGCCATCCACGAGGGCGACGCTGATCCGAAGTTGCTCGCGTACCAATACCTGCAGACGCTGCCCCAGATCGCCAACAGCGCATCCTCCAAGATGTGGATCGTGCCTACCGAGCTGACGGCGGCACTTCAGTCCATCTCGGGCGGATTCAATGGCACCGGCGGTGCTCCCAGTTCGGCGCCGGCCGACGGACCTGGCGATGGCGACGGCGGTTCCGTGAACTCGCCCGAGGCGCGCGCCCGTCGCGCCCGTCGCATGGAGCAATCGGCGAAGATCATGTCCAATCCCGCCGACGCGCTGGCCGAGGCGCAGCGTCAAGCCGAGGCCGCCGTTGCGGACGCCACGACGGCCGGCACACGCTCGGGACAGCCCTTCTCGCAGGAGGTCCAGGCCGGCCAGGAGCCGTCCGCACCGGTTCCGCCGCCTGTCTCCCCGTACGAGCCTCGCCCCGGCGAGCCGACTCAGTAGTAAGTCGACCAGTGCGCCGCCGCGACAGTCCTCGCGGCGGCGCACTGTCGTGAGACAGGGCATCTTTCACAGTGACCATCATTCGCATTGACTCCCTCGATGACCCGGCGGGTCCCGATCTGGGGGACTACATCAAGCTGACGGACGTGGCCTTACGGACGAAGTTCGAACCCGAGGGCGGCCTGTACATCGCCGAGAGCAGCAACGTCATCCGCCGAGCCCTGGCGGCGAATCACCGGATGCGCTCGATGCTGATGGCGCCGCGTTACCTCGAATCGATGGCGGACGTCATCGCGTCGCTTCCTGATGACGTCCCGGTCTACGTCACCGAGGAGGCAGTCCTCGAATCGATCACGGGCTTCCACCTTCATCGCGGTGCGATCGCGGCAATGCATCGGCCCGAATTGCCGCAGGTCCCGGACCTTCTTAACCGTCATTGCCCGCCAGGCCGGGCGGCCCGGGTCGCCGTCCTAGAGGACCTCGTGGACCACACTAACCTCGGGGCGGCATTCCGAAGCGCGGCCGCGTTAGGCGTCGACGCCGTCCTGATCACGCCGCGGTGCGCGGACCCGTTGTACCGCCGCTCGGTGCGCGTCTCGATGGGTACCGTCTTTCAGGTGCCGTGGACCCGGCTCGACGCCTGGCCGTTGTCACGCAAGTCGAAGCCGGATATCCCGGGCGGAATGGACATCCTGCGCCAACACGGGTTCACGTGCGCCGCGCTTGCGCTGAACGAGAACACGATCGACCTCTCGCAACTGGAAGCCAACCCCCCGGACAGGCTGGCGGTCATTCTCGGGACGGAGGGCGCAGGGCTCAGCGCGGGCACGATCGCTGCCAGCGACATCGTCGTCAAGATTCCCATGGCTGGCAAGGTCGATTCGCTCAACGTCGCCGCCGCTGCGGCCGTCGCGTTCTGGGCGACTCGTCCTCGCTAGCCCACCTCTCGCGCGCGGCGGCTACCGTGCTCATCCGAGTGCCTCGGACGCTCCTACGCGCGTAGCGGTCGGGCCATCACGAGGTCGCCATGCAACTTTGCTCCCACCGCGAAGACGCGCGTTCCCACGACGTCGAAACCGTGTTTCGAATAGAAGCGGATCGCGCGCTGATTCCGATCGTTGACACCCAGCCAGATAGTCCGCGAGGACATGCTGGCGGCGGACTTGAGCACCGAAGCCATCAACTCGACGGCCACACCGCCGCCGTGGAACGCTGGGTCGACGTAGAACTTGCTGAGGAGCGCGGCGGTCGCGAAGCTCGACGAGTCCCGACCCGCGTTCGCAAGTTTGACGTCCGGCGTCAGTGACGAACGTTGTAGCAATGCGTATCCGACGGGGTCACCCCCGTCGCGCGCCGATTCGGCGATGAGCACCGTGGCTGCGGGATCGCGTACGTGCGCCGCGAAATGCGACTCGGTGAGATTCGCGGCGACGAACTCGTCCACGTCGGCCTCCCCGGTTCCCGGCGGGCAAGCCAAGACGAATGTGCGCGCGGCAAGGCCGGCGATCGCCGCAGCGTCGTGCTCGCGGGCCACGCGCACGACCGACGGTCGGTCGGCGGTCACTTGAGGGCCAGGCCAGCGATTGCGTGAGCGTCCGGCAGGTCGGTCAGCGCCGTGCCGGGCAGCGCGAGTTTGGACTTGCGGACCCCCGAACCGATCACGATCCAGGCTTCATCCGTCGCGACCTCGTGCTCGAGCAGCAGCGGCCACTGCGGGCCGAGTCCTATCGGCGTGATTCCGCCGTACTCCATGCGGCTCTCGGTCACGGCGCGATCGACGGGCACGAACGAAGCCTTGCGCACCGACAGCAGTCGTCGAACGGCCCCGTTGATGTCAGCCCTGGTCGATGCCCGTACCGCGATCGCGGCAGTGCGCTCGATGCCCTCGCGACGTCCCGAGACCAGCACGCAATTGACCGACACATGCATGTCTATGCGGTATGCGTCGGACATTGCCGCAGTGTCGGAAACCAAGGGGTTGATGTGCGCCACGAGCACGAGATCGGCGATCTGAGGGGTGCGCTGCTGCCAGCCGTCGAGGAAGGCCCGGGTCGGTTCGGCGAGGAGTTCGGGATGGTCAACCGCTCGCTCCCACGTCAAGCCGGACCCGGGTGGGGGTTCCGTGGGCCGCACGATGCCGGCTCTGGTGCTCGCGGGATTCGAGGAGGTCATGCACAGCAGGTTAGCGCAGCATCGCCCGGGATTTCAGGTCGCTTAGCGGGTGTAGGTGCCCATGATCACGGCGCGGGCGATCGTGTGCTCGAGGGCGGTGAAGGCGGCTAGAGTCGCCGTGGCATCGTCGTCCAGATCTAGCGTGTCCACATTAAGCGCGTTGATGGCAAAGTAGTAGCGATGCGCGCGATCGCCTGCGGGCGGCGTGGGGCCGGAGTACGCGTGACCGCCGCCGTCGTTCCGCAGATGGAATGAGGCCCCGGGCAGTTCGAGATCGCTCTGCCCCGCGCCGCGGGGCAGTTCAGTCGTCTCTGGCGCGATGTCGATGACCGTCCAGTGCCACCAGCCCGCCGGGACGGGGGCGTCAGGATCGAAGGCGGTGATGTAGAAGGACAACGTCTCGGGCGGGAATCCCCACCAGGCGAGGTGGGGTGAGAGGTTCTCGCCGTCTCCACTGTGGACGCGGTCCAGCCTTTCGCCGTCTGCGAAATCGTCGCTACGCACGCCAAAGGGCGCCGCAGTGGGCAGGATCGAATACGGGGCGGGTGCCTGAGGGCGGTCGAGGTTCATACGACCATCATGCTCGGGTCTAAGCCGCGGCGCATCCGACAAGCGAGTTCGCATGCGCCACAGCGTCGCGCCGGGCTTGATTGCTGGCCTTCAGACAGGCTAAGTCGCGAAGGCGCCTCGTTCGCCGAAGGCGAGTTCGCCGAACCGCTGCCCGATGATGCGATGCGCCTCCGGGTCAGGGTGTAGTGCGTCGGGTAGCGGGAACGCCTCGGCGTCACCGGCGCCGAAGAGTTGCAGGCCGTCCAGGTAGTGGAGCGCTGGATCGGAGTCGCGAGCCGCAACGATCTCCTGCATCGCGGCGCGCATGGTGACCAGGGTCGGGCGGCCGCGCGTGGCATCCTTGGGATCGCCCGTTGCGATGAAGCGGATCTGATCCGTGCCGAACGTGGCCGGGTCGAAGGCGCCCGGTCCAGGGGTGTTCTCATGGATGCCGCAGTAGAGCGGCGAGATCAATAGCAGGGGGGTATCCGGATGACCGTCGCGGATCGTGTCCAGGAAGCCGTGCACGGCTGGGGAGAACACCCGCATGTGCATGCCATCGAGGTTGGCGACGTTGATGCCGATTGCCAGGCTGATGAAATCGGCCGGGGTGTCGCGAATGAAGCGCGCCACGAACGGATCGACGAGTGCGTTGCCGCCCAAGCCCAGGTTGCGCAGCGACACGTTCGCTTGCCGGGCGGCGATAGCGGGCCAGATGTCGCTCGGGGCTGTCGCGTTGGAGCCCTGGCTGATCGAGCTGCCGTAGTGGATCCACCGCGGGCGGACGTCGACTACCGGACGTAGGGGTGCATCGGAGCGCATCTCAATGAGTCGCAGTGACTCGTTGTGGGGGAGCCACAGTTCAATGAGATGTTCTCCGCCGTCCAGATCCGCGATTGTAGTGACGTGATGGGGACCGGAACGGCTCGACATCGTCCCGTCGACAAGGTCGATCCGGGTTTCATCACCGCCGGTCAATTCGTCGCTGAGTCGCAGTTCCCCGTCGACGAACACGTCAATGCGGCCGCGTGGGCGGCGCGCCTGCACGTATTCTGTGGGCAGTGGGTGGGTGATCAACTGGATTATTGCGCTGGTCGTGCTGAACCCGACTCTGACTCCGGAAGGCTTGGCCTGAGCGTCCATGAGACCAGGGTCGGGGCATTGGCGCCTGGCCCAGGCGGGCAGCCGGTGCACTATGAGCCCGTGATCAGTCTGCTCGAGCTCGGCCGCCCCGTGAACGAGCGCCGCGGTGAGAGGTGTGGTGATCATTTTCCACTTCCTTGCGGCCAGGTGGACAGGGCGCGATCCAGGGCGGCAATTGCTGCAAGCCAGGACTGGTGTGCTGACTCATTCCGATGTGCGAACGCTTGGCCGCGGTCAAGTGCGAGGAACCCGTTGATCGTGGCGGCGACGAGGCGAACGGCGTGTACGGCGTCGTCCGGTGGTATCCGGTATCCGCGCATGACCGCGATTGAGAGTGTGGCGATCCGCGCCGCCTCGGGCGAGGCGACTGTGTGCTCGTCGGCGGGATACTGCAACGCCGACCAGGCCCCGGGACGCTGGATCGCATAGTCGCGATGCGCGTCGGCCAGGGCGCGTAGGGCAGCACTTCCCGCGCGCCCAGCCACGGCCTGGGAGACACGGCCGCCGAGTTCGCCGAGGGCCAGCCGCTGAACCCCGGACAGCAGCGCGCTTCGGTCGCGCACATGCGAGTAGAGACTCGCTGGCTGAACTTCGAGCCGTCGAGCGACGGCCGACACGGACAGGGCCTCGAATCCCGCTTCGTCCGCTAGTTCGGCCGCGGCGGCGATGACGGCCGGCTCGGTCAGGTTCATTCTCGGCATAACCCCAAGCCTCCACACTATAGGTAAAAACCTAAAGCCTGTAGGAGAGGGTGATTCGGCCTTGTCACGGCGACCCAGAGGGTCCATCGAAGAATTCACTCGCGGCGGACCCGAATCCGCCCCGTCGCGTCGACGTCCATCTCACATGTGCGCGCCGCCCATGTGAGAAAGGCGTTCGCAATGGTTAACGCTTACCGCCCCGTTTGCGAAACACGGCCCTCCTAGTGTCGGAAGCACGCCGCCACAAGAGTAGGGAGCCGTAGTGAACCAGACCGAAGGTGCGCCGAGCGAGATCGTCGTCGTCGGCGCTGGCATGGTCGCCCACCGTTTCGTCGAGAGCCTGCTAAGCGGCGCCGATGGTTCGGTCCGCGTGACGGTGATTGGGGACGAGAATCGGGCGCCGTACGACCGGGTCGGGCTGACCAGATATTTCTCCGGGGCGACACCCGACGACCTCGTGTTGGATGACGCGGCACTGGCCGATGATCGCGTGACGCTGATCCCCGGAGATCGGGTAGTCCACGTGGACCGCGCGAATAACTGCGTCGCCACGCAATCCGGGGCGACGTATGTGTACGACCGGCTCGTGCTCGCGACTGGCTCCTACGCGGCTCGCGTCGAGGTCGCAGGAGCGGATTCGTCCGGCTGCTTCGTCTACCGAACGTTGTCGGATGTGCAGGGTATGCAGCGATTCGTCAATCAACGACGCGAACGATTGGCAAGGCCGCTACGTGGCGCGGTGATCGGAGGCGGGCTACTTGGTCTGGAGGCAGCCGGCGCACTGCAGGGACTCGATGTGGAGTGCACGGTCGTGCAATCCTCAGACCGCCTCATGTCGGCGCAACTCGACTTCGCGGGCGGCGCGATGCTCGGCCGGCTCATCGAGTCCCGCGGCATAGCGGTGCGGACGAACGCGCGCACGTCACAGATCAGCACGGATGCTTTGGATTTTGTCACCGGTCTGAAGTTCGAGGACGGTTCGTTGATCGCTGCTGACATCGTAGTGTTCACCGTGGGAGTGCGGCCGCGCGACGAACTGGCGAGGAATTCGGCACTGGCGGTCCATGACCGCGGTGGTGTCTTGATTGACGATCGGTGCGTCACCAGCGACCCGCAGATCCTTGCGATAGGCGAGGTCGCGAACTTCGGCGGCAAGGCCGTGGGACTCGTCGCTCCGGGCTACGCAATGGCTGAGGTCGCGGCAGCACGAATCTGCGGTCGCGAGGCGACGTTCCCGGGCTTCGACGAGTCAGCCAAGTTGAAGCTCTCGGGTGTCGACGTCGCCAGTTTCGGCGATGCCATGGCGAGAACGCCCAACGCCCTCGACGTCGTGTACTCCGATCCGGTGGCCGGTGTTTACAAGAAACTGGTCGTGTCCGACGACGCGCAGACGCTGCTCGGCGGCATCCTGGTGGGCGACGCATCCGCGTATGGGACGCTTCGACCGCTCGTGGGGACTCTGCTCGGCGCCGACCCTGCCGCATTTCTGTTGCCCGAAGGCGGGATCGAGGCCCCGGGCGGGGAACTGCCGGACGAGGCAGTGATCTGCTCCTGCTCCAATGTCACCGCCGGGCGGATTCGCAGCGCGGTCCACGACGAGGGCTGCCGTGATGCGGCGGCGGTCAAGGGTTGCACCAAGGCGGGAGCGACATGCGGATCCTGCATCCTCACGGTCAAGAAGGTGGTCGGCCAGGAGCTCACGAAGCTGGGCGAGACAGTCTCGAACGCCCTGTGTGAGCACTTCACCTTGTCGCGGCGACAGTTGTTCGACGCGGTCCGGGTATCCGGGCTCACGACCTTCAGCTCGGTGATCGCACGCTTCGGGACCGGACGCGGGTGTGACATCTGCAAGCCGGCGCTGGCCAGCATCTTGTCTGTTCTCGTGGGGGCGCACGTGCTCGATGGCGAGAATGCCAGTCTGCAGGACACCAATGATCACGTCATGGCGAACATGCAGAAGGACGGCACCTACTCAGTTGTGCCGCGCATGCCCGGCGGTGAGGTGACGCCCGACGGGCTGGTGGTCATCGGCACCATCGCGCGCGACTTCGGTCTTTATACGAAGATCACCGGCGGCCAGCGCATCGATATGTTCGGTGCCCGGCTGGAGCAACTGCCGCTGATTTGGCAACGCCTCGTCGACGAAGGATTCGAGTCGGGGCACGCATATGGAAAGTCGTTGCGCACGGTCAAGTCATGCGTCGGATCGACGTGGTGCCGATACGGGGTGCTGGACTCAGTCGGGATGGCCGTCAAGCTGGAACTGCGATATCGCGGTCTGCGGGCTCCCCACAAGCTCAAGGTCGGCGTGTCCGGCTGCGCACGCGAATGCGCAGAAGCCCGGTCCAAGGACGTCGGAGTCATCGCGACCGAGACCGGCTGGAACATGTACGTCGGCGGCAACGGCGGATTCTCCCCTCGGCACGCTCAGTTGTTCGCCAGCGATCTCGATGATGAGGCACTGATCCAGGCCATCGATCGGTTCTTCATGTTCTACATCCGAACCGCCGACAGGCTTCAGCGGACCGCCCCCTGGTGCGAGGAGATGGAGGGCGGAATCGAAGGGCTCAAGCGAGTCATCTTCGAGGACAGCCTCGGCATCTGCGCGGATCTCGATACCGCTATGGCGAGGCACGTCGCCAATTATGAGGACGAGTGGGCCGCCACGCTGCGCGATCCCGAGAAGCTGCGCCGGTTCCACTCATTCGTCAACGCCGCGGATACCCCGGACCCCTCACTCGCCTACGTCGCCCAGCGCGGACAGGTTCGACCGGCGACACCCGAGGAGAAACGCGAGCGAGTCCTGATCGCAGGAACGACACTGGAGGTAAGACAATGAGCATCGCAATCACGGAGAAGATCGGAATACGGGTCTGCACGGTGCAGGACCTGGAGGTGGAGCGCGGGCGTGCCGCACTGCTGGGCGACGAGCAGGTCGCGCTCTTTCTGCTCGCTGACGGCAGCGTGCACGCCGTATCGAACCTCGATCCCTACAGCGGGGCCAACGTGATCTCGCGGGGGATCGTCGGATCGCGGGGTGACGCCCCCACCATCGCCTCCCCACTGCATAAGCAGATTTTCGACCTGCGTACTGGGGCGTGCCTTGAAACCCAGGGAAAGCCCGCCCTGGCGCTCTCGGTCTGGCGAGTGTGCCGCTACGGCGATGTGATTCATCTGCTTCCCGCCGCGTCGTCCATGGGTTCGAGCGCGGCCGCATGACGACACGACCGTGGGCAAGCGCCCGGCCAATGGGAGAATTCTGTACGTGACAACGCGAAAGCTTCTCGATGCGGCGCTGGCCGGCTGCACCATCGTCGTAGCGGCGGATCGCCGCGCCGGCGATCTGGCCAGCGCGCTGGAGCGGCACGGCGCGCAGGTCTACCGCGCGCCGGCGCTGACTATCGTGCCGAGCCCCGACGACGAGGAATTGCAGCGCCGCACCCGGGAACTGATCGATTCGCCGCCGGACATCGTGCTCGTCACCACGGGCGTCGGCTTTCGCGGGTGGATGGAGGCCGCCGACGAGAACGACCTGTCCGGCTCGCTGCACGATGCGCTCTGCGCGAGCCAGTTCATTGCCCGCGGACCCAAGGCGCGCGGGGCGATACAACAGGCAGGGTTCACGGCCGATTGGGTGGCGGAGTCCGAGACCGCCGCCGAGGTGGGTGAGTACCTCCTTAGCACGAGACTCGACGACAAGCGGATCGCCATCCAGCACCACGGCGCTGGCGCCGACGATCTGGATCACCTCCTTGCGGAGCGAGGCGCCGACGTGGTGAGCCTTACGGTGTACCGCTGGGGACCGCCGCCAGATCAGGACATTGTGAAGCGCTCCGTGGCGCAGGCGGCGTGCGGCGAGGTCGACGCCGTCGTCTTCACATCCGCGCCGGGGGCCTCGGAGTGGCTCAAGGCTGCGCACGATGGTGACTCGCTAGACAAGATCCGCAGTCGCGCCGCGAGTGGGCGGCTGCTGCTCGCCGCCGTGGGGCCCATCACGGCCAAGCCCCTGCAACGGGCGCGCCTGCGTACGACAATCGCTGAACGGGGCCGACTTGGCTCACTGGTGCCCACCGTCACGGGGTACTTCGGTGCGTCGGGTGACGTGCCGACGTTGCGAACCGAGGCGGGCGACATCTCGTTGCGCAGTGGCGGCGTGGTGCTGAACGGGGCGTTCATCCCACTCTCGCGGGCGGGTGCGAGCCTGCTCGGCGCGCTGTTCGACGCCAACGGACGAGTCCTTTCCCGCGACGAGCTCGCCCCGGCCCTGCCACGCGCCGGTCAGAACAGCCACGCCGTGGAGGTTGCTGTCGCTCGCGTCCGTGAGGCGCTGGGACATGCTGACATCGTCAAAACGGTCGTGAAGCGGGGATACCGGCTCGCAGTGGAGGTCGAAGAATGACAGCGCTCATCGCGTGCTCGCACGGCACGAACGACGAGGAGGGGCGCATCGCGATTCGCGCGCTCGTCGAGCAAGCGCGGGCCGCACTGCCGGGCACCCAGATCGCTCAGGCCTTCGTGGACGTCGAATCGCCGGATCTCGTGGATGTCCTGAAGGACGTCACCGCGAAGCAGGGCGCAGTCGTGGTACCGCTGCTGTTGTCCACGGGATATCACACCAACGTCGACATCACTCGGGCCGTCGCCGCGCACCATCGCGCATCGCAGGCTCCGCCGCTCGGTACTCATCCCCTCGTTGCGGAGGTCGTGCTGGATAGGCTACTGGCCGCCCTACCCGAAGGCTGGCGGCGGGGCGACCATGTCGTGCTCGCGGCTGCTGGTTCCAGCAACCCCGCCGCTGTGGCCGATGTCGAGGTAGTGGCCGACAGGCTGCGGCAGGCCGTGCCGGTCCCCGTGACGATCGGTTACGCATCCGCCAACACACCGAGGATCGCGGAGGCAGTGACAGCCGCGCGCGGCAACGGCGCCGAGCGTGTCATCGTGGCGAGCTACGTGCTGGCACCTGGTTACTTCGCCGGGCTGGTCAGGCAGGCGGGCGGGGACGTCGTATCGCTCCCGCTGGCGCCCGATGAGCGGCTTGCTGCGGTCATTGCCGATCGCTTCACGACCGTCCTGCGCAGTCGCTGATTCCCGGCGAGATCGGGGCCCGTCGGGTTTCCGGTGACCGGGCGGGCACCGCCGGGTGGAGATGTGCGCCATTTGCACTACGAGTCATCCTCGCCGCATCCACTTCGCATCCACGCGGCCCGCTCGCGGCTCCCACGACTGTGGCCGGTCGAGCGTCTGCTCGACCGGCCACAGTCAGCCGCTGGCGGCTTGCTCAGGCGACGGGCACCGGTTCCCTGTCGCGTGCCGGGACCTCATTGATGTCCTCGGCGATCTGGGCCACCTGGGTATCGCGGGCGGCGGCCAGCATCGCTTCCTTCTTCGCCGCGCGGCGCTTGGCGGGCGGCCCGTAGGTGAAGTACAGCGGCAGGCCGGCGAACACCAGTCCGCCGACCAAGTTCCCGACCACGGTGGGGATCTCGTTCCAGAGCAGGTAGTCCCACAGCGTGAAATCGGCACCGAGGAGGAGTCCCGAGGGGAACAGGAACATGTTGACGATCGAGTGCTCGAAGCCCATGTAGAAGAAGAGCATGATTGGTAGCCACATGGCGACGATTTTGCCCAGCACGTTCTTCGACATGAAGGCGCCGATCACCCCGGTCGAGACCATCCAGTTGCACAGGACGCCACGGATGAACAGCGTCAGCATGCCGCCTGCGCCGTGCTCTGCGTATCCGACCGTGCGACCGTGACCGATTTCGCCGATCGCGTGGCCCACAGCGCTCGGCTCGGTCGAAAAGCCGTAGGTGAAGTAGATGGCCATAAGCACTGCCACCGTGAACGCGCCGGCGAAGTTACCTACGAAGACCAACCCCCAGTTGCGCCCTAGCGCCTTCCTGGTCGCGCCGGGACGCCTGTCCAGGAGCGCGAGAGGTCCGAGGGTGAACACGCCCGTCAGCAGGTCGTACCCCAGCAGATAGAGCAGGACGAAGCCGACGGGGAAGAGCACGGCGCCGAGCAACGGCTGACCGGTATTGGTGGACACGGTGACCGCGAATGCCGCGGCCAGGGTCAGCAGTGCGCCGCCCATGTAGGAGCGGATCAGGATGTCTTTGGTGGACAGTTGGAGCTTGTAGGCACCCGCATCGACAAGACGGGTGACTAGTTTGGCGGGTTTGACGTAAGACACAGGGCAACCTCCCAGATGCGATGAAAAGCGCTGATCTGACACGAGAGCACAGATGCTGCGCTCGAATTAAGCGTCGCAATGGGGCATTTCGGACGTTGGCCCGATGCGTTACGCCTCTGGAGCGATTCGCTCACTTCGTCGAGTCGCGAAAGTGAGTCGCCGAACGCGGCGGGCGGTGATGGAGCGTCGCCGTCGAGTCCGGCAATCCGGCTCGGAGCGCGGCGGAGAACTCGTCCTCATATCGCCAGCACTATGCTGAGAACACGCTGGTGCGCACCGCAGCCCAGGGAACGCCGAGGGGAGTGCACATGATCGCAATCGGACTTATTCTGGTGAGCCTCGCAGCGCTGATTCACGTCTACATCTTCTATCTCGAGGCCTTCGCGTGGACCACCGAGCGCGGCCGGCGGACCTTCGGGCTTACGCCGGACGAGGCCTCCGCCACGAAGGAACTGGCGTTCAACCAGGGCTTCTACAACCTGTTCCTCGCCGTCATCGTGCTGACAGGCGTGGGACTGGTGGCTGGCGGATTGCAGACGATCGGTATCGCGCTGGCGCTTGCCGGAGCTGGAAGCATGGTGGCCGCCGCCGCGGTACTAGTGCTGTCGAGTCCGTCCAAGGCGGGAGCGGCAATGATTCAAGGCGTGACGCCGCTGCTCGGTGTGATCCAGCTCGTGATCGTGCTCGCGATCTAAGGGCTGGGCGATCGATTGGGAATTGCAGGTTTCGAACGCGCGCGCGGCGGCGCGTGGGCGATGAAGTCCCACGCGCCGCCTCGCGGCTTTCCGCTCGGAGGATCGTACTAGGCGGCGGGCAGGGCCTCCACCGACTTCTTCAGCGTGAGAGCGCGGCCGATCTGAATCGCGCCGAGAACCACGAGCGACACACCGACCAGCCACCACAGCAGGACTGCGCTCCAGATGGGCGACAGGATGATCACAATTCGGCTTGGTCGCGCGCCCTTCGGTGATCGCGCCTATCTTCGAAGAAGATGCAGAGCGCATCGCGAACCGGCGGTGCCAGGGACTTGACCGGCGCCGCCGAGTCAGGAGATAACCACGTGAGCCAAGAGTCGAGCAGCATTCATCGAAGTTTTGGGGTCGAGGAGGAGTATCTCCTGCTCGACGGGAGAACCGGCGAGCCCGTCAACCGGGCCGCGGAGATCATTCGCGCTGCGCCGGAGATGCGAACGGATGCCGAACGGGAGTTCTTCTCCAGCCAGATCGAGACCGCGACGCCGGTGTGCACGTCGTCGGCGACCGCGCTTGAGTACCTCACCTCCTTCCGTCAGCGAGCGGCTGCCGTCGCGGCGGAGTTCGGAACGATCGTGGCTGGAACCGGTCTTCCCCCGGTCGGCGGGGACATCGTTGGGACGGTAACGCCGCGCGACCGATACCGGGCCATAAGCGAGTTGCTGAGGGGAGCCGGGGCGCATCAGTACTCGACCGGAACGCACGTCCACGTGGCCGTGCCGTCGCGGGATCTGGGGGTGCGGGTCATCAGTTCGCTCGCACGGTGGGCGCCCGTGCTCGTAGGAATGACGGCCAACTCGCCGTTGTGGCTCGGTGAGGATTCGGGTTTCGCGAGCTGGCGGCACATCATCGGCCTGTCTTGGCCCGCGCCCGGTTACCCGCCTTCCTTCGACACGTCGCACGACTACGACGAGGCGCTCGATGCGCTGGCACACGGCGGTGTCATCGTGGATAGGGCGATGCTTACCTGGGCGTGCCGGCTCTCCGAGCGATTCCCGACAGTCGAGCTTCGCCTCGCCGACGCCCAGTTGAGGGCGGCCGACGCGGTGGACTTCGCGCTCATCGTCCGCGCGCTCGTGGAGCGATCGCTTGTCGACCTGGAGGACGGGCGCGAATCCGGGGTGGCGCGCACAGCCATCACGAACGCGGGAATGTGGATCGCGGCGCGGGACGGGATCTCGGGCACGATCTTGAATCCCGTCAGTGGCGCGGCGCTACCTGCGGCGGAGATGATCGCCGAGCTCGTGGCGTACATCGAGCCGCAACTCGAATATTCGGGGGACCTGGAACGGGTTCGCGCCTACGTCGCGCGGCTTAGCCTCGACGGTGGTCCGGCGAGGCAGCAGCGCAAGGCGTATAGCGGAAGCCATCACCTGCCCGCGTTGTTGGAGCTTTATCGGGAGGCCGGAACCGAGGCCGCGTGAGGGCAGGTAGAGGTGCCCGGGACGCGCGCCAGCCAGGCAGAGGCATCTTCTGCGAGTCGCGGGGGAGCGAAGTACGTTGGAATGACCAGACGCCGCGGGTTGGGACGGTAGCCCTCCAGGAGCACCGCGGCCACGTCCGCAGGGGGTAGTGATGCCGCGCAATCAGACACCGCAACTGAAGGATCCCGAGCTGTACGACCGTCTCCGGGAGGATGGCGCCTCGGAGGAAAAGGCGGCCCGGATCTCGAACGCCGCCGCGCGCGATGGCCGCTCGAAAGTCGGTCGCAGAGGCGGGCATGCAGAGACCTACGACGATCGCACTGTCAAGGAACTGAAGAAGCGAGCAAAGGAACTGGGGATAACCGGCTATTCGAAGTTGAGGAAGTCAGAACTGATCGACAAACTCAGAAATCACTGACCGATCGTTGGGTATTCGCGGCCAGTCGCGCCTGCGCGAGGACCTGGATCGGCTCGTGGATGCCGGGAAATCGGTCATCGTGATCGAGCACCACCAGGCGGTCATGGCGCACGCGGACTGGATCGTCGACCTCGGCCCCGGGGCTGGTTCGGAAGGCGGACGGATCGTGTTCACGGGTACCCCGGCCGAGCTGGTGGCGGCACGCTCGACCCTCACGGGCCGCCACCTGGCGCAGTACGTGGGCGCCTAGTTCTCCGAGGGGATCGTGCGCATGAGGTCGACCAGTGCCGATGTGTCGGCGCTGGTCCACTCGGCCGGTGCCCCTAGGGCTTCGAGCGCGATCGGATACTCCAGGTGGTACGCGTGGCCGTGCCCAATAGGCACGTCGCCGGCCACGAAGAGGTCGAACGACACCTGCCAGAACGTGACCAGCGGGATCCAGTGCATCGACGTGGAACGATCCGGCCCGGCGGGCTCCGAAAGCCAGTCCGGCTTGTTCCAGGCGAGATCCGGGCTCCACCACACGACAGCATCTGACGCGTGTTGCGCATAGACCGTGCGCTGCGGCGCCCACTCGTCCTGCAAGCGCCACAGGGTATCCGCCGGGGTCGTTTGCGTCAGCCAGCGCACCTGGGCGCCATCGTCCAGCACCGGGCTGTACTCCAGCGAGCCCCGGTCGCGCTGGTTGGTCAGATCGCCCCACAGGGCGGTGAAGTTCGGCGTGCCCATGAAGAGCGCGCCATCGGTCCGCGCCGCCAGGTCCTGCTGGCCGGAGAACGCGCTCTGCGCCCCGTACGAGCCGAGGGACAGCCCGTAGACCAGCAGGTAGGGGCGCGAATCCTCATCCAACGACGACCATTTTTCGTACACCGCGTCGAACAGCGCTTTGCCCGCCGCCAGCGGGGTCTGACGATCAGAGACGAATCCAATCCAGCTCGGAAGGAACGAGTACTGCATGGTCGCGATGGCACTGTTGCCCGCGTGTTGATACTCCAACGCCATCGAGAACGACGGGTCTATCCAGCCGGTGCCCGTTGCCGTGGCGACAGCGAGAACCTCGCGGTCCCACGCCCCCGTCCTATCGAGTTCGTCGACGACTTGGGATGCGAGTTGGTCCGGTGACGCGGCCGATCGAAGTCCGGCGTAGACGCGGATCGGTTCCATCACGGTTCGGTCTTTGAGCGCGGTCGTGGACGACGCGAACTCCTGCAACTGTTCGAGCGTGGGTCCGCCAGCGACGAAGTTGCGGCCCTGCCGGCCGAGATCGTCCCACTTCACGAGCGAAGCGGGCGAACCGGACCGCTCGGCCGCCGTCGGCGCGGTCACGCCCTCGTCCGTCGTCGTGTCCACCTGGCCGTACACCGATCGCAGCAGGCTGAGCGTGCCATCCACGATCGCGCCGTTGACCGTCAGGACGGTGAGCACGGCCACGACCGCGAAGGCGAGCGTGCGCGAGACCGGTAGGGGAACGAAACGGTCGAACACGCCCGTGAGCCAGCGCACGATCCAGGCGAGCCCGCGGCCGACCTGGATGAGCAGGACGGTGATGACGAATGCGACGGAGAGCACCATGATGAGGCGTAGCGGGGGACCGCTCTCGATTCCGAACAGGGCGCGCAACTGGCGCTGCCAGTACTCGCCGGCAATCAGGGATGCGGGAATGGAAAGCACGGCAAGCGCAAGCACCGCGATCGTGAACCTGCGTCGCGTCGCGTGACTCCACGTGACCGCAAAGCCGAGTTTCCGGTACAGCCAGGCGCCGACCACGCCAACCGCGTAACCGATCGCCACCGCAATGCCAGTGAGCAGCGCCTGATACAGGCCGTCGCGAGGGATGAGCGAGGGCGTCTGAGCGAGGCAGAAGAACAGCACCCCGATCAGCAAACCGACGCGGTTGTACTTGTGCCACTGGCGCGAGATTCCAGTAGAAAGGCGCCGCAGGATGGCTGGGCGATCCGGCTGCCCGGCAGCGGCGGTCCTGCCCGGGGTCGGTTCCGCGCCAGGCGTTTGCGATTTCGGCATACCTCGACGATATGCGATGGCCACCCACCGGCGGGGCGCGAGTTGGCTAGCGGGCCGGCGCCCACTAGGCTCAAACAACATGCGCATCATCTTCGCGGGGACCCCCGCCGTGGCAGTTCCCGCCCTTGAGGCGCTCCACGCATCGCCGCTCCACGACGTCGTCGCCGTGCTCACGCGAGCCGACGCGCGCAGCGGTCGCGGGCGGTCGCTTGAAGCGTCACCTGTCAAGAAGCGTGCGCAGGAACTGGGCATACCGGTGAGCACTGCCAAACCAGTCGGGGACGAGTTCCTCGCCTGGCTTCGCGAGACGGGCGCGGAGGGTGCGGCCGTCGTCGCGTACGGCGAGATCCTGCGACAGGAGACACTGGACGCCCTCGATTTCGGCTGGATCAATCTGCACTTCTCCGTACTGCCTTCGTGGCGCGGAGCGGCGCCGGTTCAGCGCGCGATCATCGCCGGGGACGAATTCACCGGCGCCTCCACCTTCGTCATCGAGGCAGACCTTGATTCCGGTCCGGTTATCGGCGTCACCACGCAACGCATCGGACCGCGGATGACGGCGGGTGAACTGCTCGAGGTTCTAGGCGAATCGGGCTCGCAATTGCTCGTCGCAACGTTCGATGCCATCGCCGATGGGAAGGCGTCGCCGGTTCGCCAGAGCCGCGATGGCGTGAGCTATGCGGCGAAACTCTCCGTGGCGCAGGGCGAGGTGCCGTGGACGGCCCCCGCGCAGCACATCGATCGCCTGATCCGCGGCTTCACCCCGGATCCTGGGGCATGGACAAGCTACGAGGGCGTTCGCCTGGGCATTGGTCCGGTGGAGCCCACCTCCCCTGACGAGCCCGCACTGCAGGGGGACGATCTGGCCCCCGGGGAGATGCTCGTGACGAAGAAGGCTGTTTTCGTGGGCACCGGATCCGCCCCGGTACGCCTCAGCGACGTGCAGCCGCAAGGGAAGAAATTCATGCCCGCCGCCGATTGGGCGCGAGGCGCCCGTCCAAGCGCCGGTGCAACGTTGGGAACGGCATCGGGCCCGCAGGAACAGCCAGAATTGGGAGAACAGTGAGCAACGACGATCGGCGCGACGGCGACCATTCACGTGACGGGGACCGCCGCGGCGGGGCGGGTCGCGGTCGCGACCAGTCCGGTGGCCGACAGGGGCGCGGGTCCGAGCGGCTGGGCAAGGGAAGCCACGGTGCGTCAGACGAGGGACGGGACGCAGCCGGGAGGCACCGCGGCGCAGCTCGCCTCCGCGGGGACGCCAGCCGGACCAATCTCGCCCCCAGTGAGCGCCGCCGTTCGACCGACCCTGCGCGTCTCGTCGCCTTCGACGTGCTTGAGCAGGTCGAGACGAACGACGCCTACGCCAACCTCTCACTGCCGGTCAGGCTGGACAGGGCGCGCCTGCACGGACGCGACGCCGGCTTCGCGACCGAACTCACCTATGGGACCCTGCGTCAGCAGGGCCTCTACGATGCGATCCTCGCCAGGTGCGTCGATCGTGACCTGCGGACAGTCGATCCGGCGCTGCTCGTTGTGCTCCGGCTCGGCGCCCATCAGTTGCTCGGCATGCGCGTCCCCCCGCACGCCGCGGTCTCCCAGACAGTAGCGCTTGCCCGGGAACGGATCGGAGCGGGTCCGGGGCAGCTCGTGAACGCCGTTCTGCGCAAGGTCTCCGCCAAGGAACGCGATGAATGGCTCGCGGAATTGCTGGCGGAGGCCGAGGACGATGTGGTCAGGCTCTCGCTCGAGTACTCCCATCCGGCGTGGATCGTGCGGGCGCTGCGCGGCGCCCTCATCGTCGACGGCCGCACAGCGGCGGAACTGCCCGACCTGCTTGCTGCGGACAACGAGGCGCCCGCCGTGACGTTCGTGGCGCGTCCGGGCCTGCTGACGACCGACGAATTGCTGGCGGACGTGCCGCGTGGAAAGACCACCCGATTCTCGCCCGTGGGTGTCACGGCGACGGGCGTGTCTCCCAGCGACGTGCGCTCCGTCCGCCGAGGGGCGGCCGGCGTCCAGGACGAGGGTAGCCAGCTCGTTGCGCTGGCCCTCGCCGCCGCGCCCATCGACGGGCCTGACGAACGCTGGCTCGACATGTGCGCTGGACCGGGCGGTAAGACGGCGCTTCTCGCCGCGATCGCTGCTGAGCGAGGTGCTCGCGTTCTCGCCAATGAGGCGCAGGCGCATCGAACGGAGCTCGTACGGCGCAATCTCAGCGCCGTCGACCCGGTGGCGATCGAAGCGGTCGTGACCGGCGATGGCCGGCTGATCGGTGAGGACGAGCCGGCGTCGTTCGATCGGATCCTCGTCGACGCGCCGTGCACCGGGCTCGGTGCGCTGCGCCGTCGGCCCGAGTCGCGCTGGCGCAAGAAGGTGAGCGACCTGCCGGAGTTGACGGCCCTGCAAGGAGATCTCCTGGCGTCCGCGCTCGCCGCGGTACGAGTGGGCGGCGTGGTCGCCTACGTCACGTGCTCGCCCCACCACGCCGAGACACGGCTCGTCGTCGAGGACGCCCTCCGCGGGCGCGACGACTTCGAGCTCATGGATGCACCCGCGGCCTTGCAGCGCGTGGTTGCGACAGGGGCCGACCTTGAGCTAGGCGACGGGCCACATGCCCAATTGTGGCCGCACGCCCACGGCACGGATGCCATGCACTTGACGCTCCTGCGGCGGATAGGCTAGCGCCATGACGCCACGGATATGCCCGTCCATCCTGTCCGCCGATTTCGTCAACCTGGAAAGCGAACTTCGCGCGATCTCGGGCGCGGACCTCGTCCACGTCGATGTCATGGACAACCACTTCGTGCCCAATCTCACGCTCGGGCTGCCAATCGTGGAACGCGTTGTGCAGGTATCGCCGATCCCCGTCGACGCGCACCTGATGATCGCCGATCCAGACCGCTGGGCGCCCGCGTACGCCGAGGCGGGGGCCCAGTCGGTGACGTTCCACGCCGAGGCGGCGACGGCGCCGGTGCGCCTGGCTCGCGAACTGCGCCGGCTGGGCTCGCGCGCGGGTCTGGCGCTGCGCCCGGCCACGAGCATCGAGCCGTTCATCGACCTATTGCCCGAACTCGACATGCTGTTGATCATGACCGTCGAACCCGGTTTCGGGGGCCAGTCGTTCATCGAGGCAACGCTGCCGAAGATTGAACGAGCGCGCGCGGCGATCGACGCGGCTGGGCTACCCATCTGGCTTCAGGTGGACGGTGGTATTTCGGCCAGCACGATCGAGCGGGCCGCCGCAGCAGGCGCCGATACCTTCGTCGCCGGATCCGCGGTGTACGGTGCCGAGCATGCGGCCTCCGCTGTGAGCGAATTGCGCGCGCTGGCGTCCGACCACGTGCACTAGATGTGTCAAGATAACTAACGAGTGCTCTGGGGTCGGTGAAATCCCGAACCGGCGGTTAAAGCCCGCGACCCGCGCATCCGCGCGGTTGACTCGGTGGAAATCCGAGGCCGACGGTTAAAGTCCGGATGGAAAGAGTACGCCGCTAGGCGGCGACCCCAGGCGTGTCCAGGAAGGGGTCGGCCGTGACGGACGTGGCGAATCGGCTTACGGAGCGCGAAGCTCTGGCCCTCGCCGTCTCGGTTGCTCGCCGCGGACCCGGGGGCGGCGCGAATCCGCGCGTGGGCTGTGTCATCCTCGCACCCGGCGATCCGGCATCGCCCCGATCGGTGCTCGGCGTCGGCTGGCACAGGGGAGCGGGCACGCCGCACGCCGAGGTGGCCGCGATAGCTGCGGCCCGGACCGCGGACCCGGCCGTGAACCTCACCGGCGCGACCGCGATCGTCACCCTGCAGCCCTGCAACTCGACGGGACGCACCGGACCGTGCGCGCACGCCCTGGCGTCGGCGGGCATCGCCCGCGTGCGCTACGCAGTTGAGGATCCTGCAGCGGACCGTGCCGGCAGCGACGCATATCTCGCCGGTCACGCAGTCGACGTGCGCGGTCCGCGCCGGTTCGAACCCGGCGAGTTCGATGAGATAGCCCTCGATTCCGCACGAGAACTCGTTCACGCGTGGCTGTCCTCGATGGCGCTCGGCCGCCCGTACGTCACGCTCAAGATTGCGACCACGCTGGATGCGCGCATCGCGGCCCCGGACGGTACCAGCCAGTGGATCACCGGCGCGGCTGCACGCGCTAACGCCCACGAGGTCCGTGCCGAGGTGGGCGCGATCGTCGTCGGCAGCGGTACGGTGGCAGCCGATGACCCGACTCTGACGGCGCGCACCGCCGAAGGCGGGCTTGCCGAGCATCAGCCATTGCGCGTCGTGCTGGGTCTGAGGGACGTGCCCGCGCAGGCGCGCCTGCGCGGCCCGGGCGGAGAACTCGTCCACATCCGCAGCCGTGATCCCCGCGCCGCTCTGCGGACGCTCGCGGACGCCGGCGTGACGCACGCGCTCGTCGAGGGCGGGGCGCAGGTGAGCGCCGCCTTCCTGCGCGCCGGGCTGGCGGACGAGATCACGGCGTACATCGCGCCGAAGCTCCTCGGGGGCGGGCTATCTGCAATCGCCGATTTCGGCGTCGCGACACTGGCGGACGCCGCCGAATTCGCGTTCCTGTCCCCACGCATGCTCGGGGAGGACGTGCTGCTCACGGCCCGGGCCAGGCCCGAGACCTTTCACGGGAAGGACCGTTGATGTTCACCGGAATCATCGAGGAAATAGGCGAGATAGTCGCCATCGACTGGCCGGGTGACGGCCGCACCGACGCCCGCTTCGTCGTACGCGGCACCCTGGCGGTCTCCGACGCGGGGCTCGGCGACTCGATCGCCGTCAGCGGCGTGTGCCTGACCGTCACCACCATCGACGGCGATTCCTTCAGCGCCGATGTGATGCCGGAGACGATCGCGCAGTCCGCGCTCGGCGCGCTGGCCCCGGGCGATCCAGTCAACCTGGAGCGCGCCATGGCGGTAGGCAAGCGGCTGGGGGGTCACATCGTGCAGGGGCACGTCGACGGAACGGCGGCCCTGCGCTCGCGCACGCCGGGAGAACGCTGGGACGTCCTGACGTTCGCGCTGCCGGCCGACCTCGCCCCGTTGATTGCGCACAAGGGCTCGATCACGCTCGACGGCGTCTCGCTGACCGTCAGCTCGGTGGGGGAGGACGAGTTCTCCGTCTCGCTGATCCCAACGACGCTCGCGCACACCACTCTCGGGCGCCTCGAGCCCGGTCAGCGGGTGAACGTGGAAACCGACGTCCTGGCTCGGCACGTGGCGAGGCTGCGGGAGTTCGAGAATCAACCCACCGAAATCGACAGGGGAGTACGCGAGTGATGGGAACGATCGAAGAGGCCATCGCGGCGCTGCGGGAGGGCAGGCCGGTCCTCGTTGCAGACTCGCCCGATCGCGAGAACGAGGCGGACGTCATCTTCTCGGCAGATCGCGTGTCCACCGAATGGGTCGCCTGGACGATCCGGCATTCCTCCGGATACCTGTGCGCACCCATGCCCGCGCACCGTGCGGACCGGCTCGCGCTACCGCTCATGGTGCCGAATTCGCAGGACCCGCGGCGCACCGCCTACACCGTCACCGTCGATGCGGCGCAGGGCGTGACCACCGGGATCTCGGCCGCGGATCGCCACCGCACGCTCCAGGTGCTCGCGGATGCGCGGTCGACATCGACCGACCTCATCCGTCCGGGACACGTGCTTCCGCTGCGGGCCGCCGCCGGCGGCGTGCTGCACCGTCCCGGTCACACCGAGGCCGCAGTGGATCTGTGTCGCCTCGCCGGGGTGGGGGAGGTGGCGGGGATCGCCGAACTCGTGCGCGACGACGGCACCATGATGCGCCTGACGCAGGCGGAGGAATTCGCCGCAGCCGAAGGCCTCGTCCTCATCACCATCGCGGATCTGATCGCCTGGCGGCGGGCTCACGATCCCATCGACCGCGCCATCGACTCCGACCCCCAGACCGAACGAGTCCATCGCGACGCGGTGGCCGACCTGCCGACATCGCATGGCATGTTCACGATGCACGGGTACCGCGACCTGCGCACGGGCGCCGGGCACGTCGCCCTGGTACCCAAGGAACCCGCCCAAGTCGCCGACGTGCCGCTGGTCCGACTGCACTCGGAATGCCTGACGGGCGACGCGTTCGGGTCACTGCGCTGCGATTGCGGTCCGCAGTTGCACTCGGCGATGGACCGTGTCACGGCTGAGGGCGGCGCGGTCGTGTATCTGCGAGGTCACGAGGGCCGCGGCATCGGACTCCTCGCCAAGGTGCGAGCGTACGCGCTGCAGGATCGCGGGCGCGATACGGTGCAGGCGAACCTCGAACAGGGTCTGCCTGCCGATCGCCGCGAGTTCGGGGGAGCGGCCGCTATCCTGCTCGACTTGGGGCTCACCCGGATCCGGTTGCTCACCAACAATCCTGCGAAGGCCGATGGCCTGCGCGCTCACGGGATCGACGTGACGCAGATCGTGCCGATCGAAGTCGGACGCAACGCCTTCAACGCCAAGTACCTGGAAACCAAGCGCGCCCAGATGGGGCACCTGCTGACCCCGCACCCCGAGGACGGACAATCATGAGTGGACAAGGATCGCCGAAGCTGACCGTGGATGGATCGGGCATGCGGGTGGTCGTCATCGCCGCGCAATGGCACACCGAGATCATGGATGCGCTCCTCGCGGGTGCGCGCCGGGCGCTGACGTCCGCCGGGGTGACCGATGCGACCGTGCTGCGGGTGCCGGGCGCCTTCGAACTGCCCGTCGCAGCGGCGCGAGTCGCCGCGAGCCGGCCCGATGCCATCGTGGCGCTGGGCGTCGTCGTGCGGGGCGGAACTCCTCACTTCGAGTACGTCTGTCAGGCTGCGACCGCAGGCCTCACCGAAGTGTCGTCGAGGACCGGCGTTCCGGTGGGTTTCGGCGTGCTGACGGTCGACACCGAGCGGCAGGCGCTGGACCGGGCGGGTCTCCCGGGCAGTGATGAGGACAAGGGTGCCGAAGCCGTCGAAGCGGCACTTGCCACAGCGCGAGTGCTGGCCGGGTTTCCGGCCGTGTCGAAGTAGCGACTAGGCTTACACGGTGAAAAGTTTCGAGGACCTGTTCGCAGAGCTAGCCGCTAGGGCCATTGAGCGACCCGAAGGATCGGGCACCGTCGCGGAGTTGGACGCCGGAATCCATACGATCGGCAAGAAGATCATCGAAGAGGCCGGCGAGGTGTGGATCGCCGCTGAGTACCAGGACGATGAGCAGGTGGCCGAGGAAGTCTCCCAACTCCTGTATCACCTCCAGGTGCTGCTGCTCGCGCGCGGCCTCACCCTCCAAGACGTGTACCGCTACCTGTAAGGAACGTTCGTGCTCCGTATCGCCGTACCCAATAAGGGTTCCCTTTCCGAGCCAGCGAGCCAGATGCTGCGCGAGGCCGGATACCGTCAGCGCCGTGACTCCCGCGAACTCGTCCTGGTGGACGAGGCAAATGACGTGGAGTTCTTCTTCCTGCGCCCGCGGGACATCGCCGTCTACGTGGGATCGGGAACTGTTGATGCCGGATTCACCGGCCGGGACCTGCTGCTCGATTCGGGTGCGAAGGCGATCGAGCATCTGCCGCTGGGCTTTGCGCGCTCCACGTTCAGGTTCGCGGCCCCTGTGGCCGAATACCAGTCGATCGCGCAATTGGACGGCAAGCGCATCGCGACCTCCTACCCCCTGCTGGTACTGAACTTCCTGCGGGACCAGGGGATCACCCCCGCCGAGGTCGTTCGCCTCGACGGAGCCGTTGAGACCGCGATCCGGCTCGGCGTGGCCGACGTCATCGCGGACGTCGTCGAAACAGGTTCCACCCTGCGCGCTGCGGGGCTCGAGGTGTTCGGCGAGCCCTTGCTGTCGTCCGAGGCGGTGCTCATTCGCCAGCCCGACACCGACCAAGGCGCTCTCGCGGTGGTGACGCGCCGCCTCCAGGGGGTTCTCACGGCGCGCAGATTCGTGCTGATGGACTACGACGTGCCTTCGGCGCTCATCGACGAGGCTGCGAAGATCACCCCCGGTTTCGAGTCGCCCACTGTGTCCGACATGCACGACTCGGGCTGGAAGGCAGTGCGGGTCATGGTGCCCCGCGACGAGACGAACGTGATCATGGACCGCCTGTACGACCTGGGTGCCCGCGCAGTGCTCGTCACCCAGATCATCGCGAGCCGCATCTAGCCGCTGGGTCCCTGGCAGGACATATACGAGATCGGGGGTGTTGACCGACAACCGGTCAACACCCCCGCGTGCCGCGCCGGATCAAGTCGGCGGGCAAGATTCGACGAGAAGCCCTCCGGCTTACCGTCAGCGCGGATCAGTAGGAACGGCCCCGATTCGGCTTTCCACCCGCGTAAGGGCTGCGCCCCTTGCCCTGGTCCCCACCGCGGAACCGATCGCCACCGCGCTCACCGCGATCACGCCGGTCGTAGTTGCCCCGCTCACGAGATCCCTGGTCGTAGCCGCCGCGCTCTCCCCGCTCCGATCGTGGACGGTCAGTGCGGGGGCGAGGGCCATCGTCCACCTGCAGCCGCAGGGGTCGACCGCCGACCTTGGCACGCGAAAGCCGCTTCATCTGGTTGGCGTCGAGTGCCGGTCCGATCTCGACCAGAGCGAACGAACCGAACATGGCGATCTTCCCGATATCCGAGCCGCGCAGTCCCCCCTCGTTCGTGAGGGCACCGACGATTCCGCGCGGTTCTGCGCCCGTGTCGAAGCCCACCGACACACGGTACTTGGTAGCACCCGGGGTGGTGGAAGGACGCGACCGGTGCACGGGCGCGGCATCGTCGTTGAAGTGCCTGCGCGGGCCGCGTCCGCCGGCCTCACCCTGGAACCGATCGCGACGCGCAGAACCCTCGTAGTCGTCTCGGGCTCGCGTCTTGGGAGGGCGGGCGGCGGCGACGAGTTCCTCGTGCTCGGCCTGCTCCTGTGCACGCTGGGCGCTTGGCCCGCTGTCTCCTACCCCAAGGGCCAGCACTGCGGAGAGTACGTCCTCGACCTGCTTGTCGCCATGGCCGGCCAGGTATTCGCCCAGAAGTTCCTTGTAGAGGCCGAGTCGACCCGCTTCGAGGCGGCTGTCGACCCGCTCCAGGAGCTTGCGCGTGCGGTGCGCAGACACGTCCAGGGGAGAAGGGATCTGAATCTCGGTGAGATCGGTCCTGATCGCCCGTTCGATGTTTCGCAGCTTGCCGCGCTCACGGGGGGAGATGAAGGTCAGCGCCGTGCCGGCGCGGCCCGCCCGACCGGTGCGGCCGATACGGTGCACGTAGGCCTCGGACTCGCGAGGCAGGTCGTAGTTGACGACCAGGCCGATGCGCTCCACATCGAGGCCTCTCGCAGCCACGTCGGTGGCGACGAGCACATCGATGGCACCGGAGCGCAGGCGATCGACGATCTTCTCGCGGTCACGCTGCGCGACGTCGCCGCTGATGGTTGCGGCGATCAGTCCGCGCGACGCGAGCTCGATGCCGACCTCTTCGGCAGCCGCGCGGGTGCGACAGAATACGATAGCGGCGTCGGCCTCGGACGTGATGAGGACGCGTGACAGTGCGCCGATCTTGTGCCGCAAGGGAACCATGGCGAACTGCTGCGTCACCGCGCTGACGGTGGTCGACTGCCGGGCCACGGCTATTTCGACTGGGTCTTTCAAGTGCTCGCGCGCGACCCGTCGAATCCCAGGAGGCATGGTGGCGGAGAACAGGGCGACCTGGCGCTCGCGCGGCGCCTTCGCGAAGATCGTGTCGACGTCCTCGGCGAAGCCCATCCGCAGCATCTCGTCCGCCTCGTCCAGGACGAGCATTCCCACGTGGCTGAAGTCAGCGGTACCGCGCTCGAGGTGATCGATGACTCGCCCAGGCGTCCCCACGAGAATCTGCGCACCGTTCTCTAGCGCCCTGATCTGCGGGCCGTACGGGGCGCCGCCGTAGACGGTGGCCACCGAGACGTCGGCCACGTGCTGGGCGAAGCTCTGAAGCGCATCGCCGACCTGAATGGCGAGCTCGCGCGTTGGCGTGAGAACGACGGCCTGGAGGTAGCGTCCGTCAGCGTCGATCCCGCTGATCAGGGGAAGGCCGAAGGCGGCGGTCTTTCCGGTGCCCGTCTGAGCGATGCCCGTGATGTCTCGGCCGGCGAGCAGGGCCGGAATCGCCGCTGCCTGAATCTGCGTCGGGGTGGTGAAGCCGAGGGTCGTCACCGCGTCGAGTAGCGCGCTGGGGAGGTCGAGGTCAGCGAACGCCGGTTCGGTGTCGGAGTTGGGCACGGCGGAAGTCACGAAAAAGGACCGCTTTCGATGGGAGAGCAAAGTGAGAAATGGCGACCGAGTCGTCGCGGCGAACGCCGGCAAACGGACCGGCGGCGCAGTGTAGTCCAGGACATCATACGCGTAATTGCCCAGCCATTGGAGAGGGATTCGTGTGATTGTGCCCACGTCGCACCGTGTTCTTGCCTCGCTCGTGACACAATCTTGAATCATGAGTGCACCCGAGGACGCCGAACGCTTCGCCGCCGCGAGCGATCGAATCGTCACCCTGCCGAACGCGATCAGCGCGGCACGCCTCGTGCTCGTCGTCGTGTTCGGCGTCCTTGTCGCGCAGGGCGAGCACATCGCCGCCGTGGTGATTCTCGCCATCGCGGGGTTCTCTGACTGGGCTGACGGAGCCCTGGCACGCAAACTCGACCAGGTTTCGAAACTCGGGCAGACGCTCGACCCAATCGCCGATCGCCTGCTCATTTTCGTCGCGCTACTGGCGATGGGCTACCGCGATCTGGTGCCATGGTGGCTCGTGATCACGGTACTCGTGCGCGAGGTCATGCTCGCTGCGGTGCTCATGGGTCTTAGGCGGATCGGTCGGGGACCCTTCGCGGTCACTCTTGCCGGTAAGGCCGGGACGTTCCTGCTGATGGTCGCCTTCCCGATCCTTCTGCTCGCCAACGTGAACGGCGCGATCGGGACCGCCGCTTGGATCGCGGGATGGGCGTTCATGTACTGGGGTGTGATCGTCTACTGGGTGGCCGGCCTGTCTTACGTCCGCCACGGTCTGAGAATCCTGCGCGCACCGGCTACGCCGAGCGGGGCGGCGACCTGAATGCCGGACATGGACGAGATCGCACCGGGGGAGTCGCGGTCCCGGTCTGCCTCGATGAATCTGCTACTCGAGGTCATGGACCACCCACTCGATCCGGGCTATGTGGAGGCGAAGAAGCGCAGATCGCATAGGCGCACCTCACCGCTCGGCGTCGTCACGTGGACGCTGATCGCCGTGCTGGCCGGTATCAGCATCGCCGCGGCAGTCGTTTACCTTCGTATCCCTCGCACGGCGAGTGTGCAGGCGAGGGCGTTGCTCGCCGAGCAGATCACCGCCAAGCGCGACGAGGTGGAGGGCCTTGCCCAGCGCAACGAGGAACTTCACAGCGAAATCGCCCGGCTGAGCAACGACGTGCTCTACGGCCCGCGTTCCCCGTCGACTGAGGCCTCGGCGGCGAGCCTTCTTGCCATGGCGTCGACGCCCGTGTCGGGGCCGGGCGTTTCGGTCGCCCTCAACGATGGCCCAGAAGCCGCCCAACTCGACGCCGCTCGAGTGCAGGATCTGGACATCCAGTTGGTGGTCAACACGCTGTGGAGCGCGGGAGCCGAGGCCATAGCCATAAACGGGGTACGCCTGGGTCCGACCTCGGCGATACGCGGCGCCGGGGGAGCGGTGCTCGTCGACTTCGTAGGACTCACGCCGCCCTATGAGATCTCGGCCATCGGTCAGTCGAACGCGCTTCAGGTGGAACTCGCACGGTCGAGCACCGCCGACCACCTCAGCCGCCTCAACGCCACGTACGGCATAACGTTCAAGGCGAGCGGCGAATCCACCCTCGATCTGCCGGCCGTGGGTGTGCCGACGTTGCGATACAGCAAGGCTGTGTCAAAGTGAGAAGGACACCAAGTGCCATACGGCACGATTACTCATTGGGGAGGACGCCATGATCCCAGTACTCGGCCTCGTTGTCGGGGTGGTACTCGGATTGGTTCTCCAGCCGAGCGTGCCGGCGGCCTTGCAGCCTTACCTGCCGATTGCCGTCGTCGCGGCGCTGGACGCACTGTTCGGCGGCTTGCGAGCCGTTCTCGACGGCATGTTCAATGACCGCGTCTTCCTCGTGTCATTCCTGTCCAATGTCACCATTGCGGCGTTCATCGTGTTCCTAGGGGACCAGCTCGGCGTGGGGACGCAGTTGTCCACCGGCGTCGTGGTCGTCCTCGGCATCCGCATCTTCTCCAACGCCGCGGCGATCCGACGGCACCTGTTCAAGGCCTGAACCATGCCGGACAGGTACTCCCATCCCGATACGTCACGCCGCGCGCGTCACTCCAAGGCGCCCGCGACCGACGAGGTCGCTACGGACGTGGATCTCCCGACGCGGCGCGCCAAGGGAGTCAGCTTCTGGCGGGCGATGTCACCGCGCGGAACGCGAGCGCAACTACTCGCCGCTCTGCTGTGCGCCGTCGTCGGCTTCGCTGTCGCAGTGCAGGTAAATCAGACTCAGACCGACGGCCTCGACAACCTTCGCCAGGCCGATCTGGTGCGGCTTCTTGATGAAGTTTCTCAGCGCGGCGAGGCTCTCGACGCGGAGCGCCGCGAACTGGAGAGTCAGGTAAGTCGCCTGCAGGAGAGTTCGAGCGCGGATCAAGCGGCACGCGAGGCGGCACGCGAGGCGCAGCTCCTGCAGGACGTGCTGACAGGCGCCACTGCGGTGAAAGGACCGGGTGTAATCGTCCGCTCGAGGGGCCCGGTGGATGCCGGAACGCTGGTGAACATGCTCCAGGAACTGCGCAATGCGGGCGCCGAGGCGATCTCCATCAACGATCACCGCGTTGTCGTGTCGACGTCGTTCACTCAGCGTGACCGTCAACTGCTGGTAGACAACGAGGTGTTGGATCAGCCGCTCGTGTGGCGTGCGATAGGCGACCCGGCGACGCTCCAGCCTGCGCTGGAAATTCCGGGGGGGGCGCTCGCCTCGCTACGTGGCGATGGTGCCGAGGTCTCGATCGAATCGTTCGACGAAATCGAGATCCTGGCTACGGCGACGCTGGCCACTCCTGATTTCGCTGTGGAGGCCCCGGACCAATAGTGCACCTCTCCGCGCCCAGGTCGTTCGCGGTAAGGTTGTAAGTCAGGACGCAATCTCTGCGAGACACACACAGGGGAGACTATGACGCCGTTGGATTCCGGTGAGCAGCCGCCGTCAAACGTCGATACCACACTGTCGTTGGGCTATCCGGAAACGGCCGACACATCGCGGCCGCGTATCGGCTTGTCGCCGCAGGAATCGGCTCTTGTGGCGGCGCTTCCCGATGGCGCTGGCATTCTCATTTCCCACCAGGGACCGGCGGCTGGATCACGATTCCTGCTCGACACGGACGAGGTGTCCGTGGGGCGCAGCGAGAAGGCGGATATTCTCCTGGACGATGCCACCGTTTCGCGCAAGCATGCTCTGTTCAGCAAAGTCGCTGGCGGCTACGAGGTCCGCGATGTGGGCTCCCTGAACGGCACGTACGTGAACCTCGAGCGCATCGAGCGAACGAACCTCCGCACTGGCGATGAGGTCCAGATCGGCAAGTTCCGGCTTACCTACTACGCCAGCATCGCCGATGGCGCGGGCCATTCCTGATGGGGCCAGTTCACCAACGGGCGCCCCTGGCGAGCCCTGGGGAACCTGGGCGGATCAACGAGTCGACCGCGCCGCAAGCCGAAGCGTGGCCACGGGGCATATCCCGGCGCGCCTCGATGAGGATTTCGGACGTTCTCGCTGCCCTGAAGGCCGAGTTTCCCGCGGTTAGCCACTCTAAGTTGCGCTTCCTCGAGGAGCAGGGCCTCGTCGAGCCGGTCCGCACGGCCTCGGGGTATCGGCAATACAGCCCTGCCGACATCGAGCGCATCCGTTTCGTTCTCGTGGAGCAGCGCGACCGCTATCTTCCGCTCAAGGTGATCAAGGACAAGTTGGCCGAGTTGGACGCCGGTGCGGCGGCTCACGATCAGCCGCTGATTCCCCATCTAGTCACGCGTGACGGGGTTTCGGAGGCATCCTCGCGATCTATGCACCTCGATGCGGTCGCTCAGCGCAGCGGCATCAGCGTGGGTGCCCTGCAGGAACTCGTGGACAACGCCGTGATCACGGTGGACGCCGACGGCCGCATCAACGCCTGGGACGAGCCGGTGATCACGGCGTGCGCCGCATTGCAGCAGCAGGGTCTCGATGCCCGTCAGCTTCGAGCGATTCGCGCGGCCGCCAACCGGCAGATCGACGTCATCGACCAACTGGTGCGGGCGGTGGGCCGCACGCATTCCCCTGCGGCGCAGGCCAAGCGTTCGAGCATGGCGGTCGACCTGGGGGAGATGTGCGCCAAGGCGTACACGGCGATGCTGCGCCAGGGGATAGTGGAACTGGGCTGAGTCGCGGCCGCGAAACCTAACCTTGAAGTAGAGGGTTAGGACACGCCGAGGCGACACGCCGGTTGTGGTCGTTGTATCGCGGTCGCTGGGACCGTAAGTTTGGGACATCGCCAAGGGATTCCGACGCGACACTCGACGATGGCGCCCGAAGCCACCCCAGCGGTGGCATGATGGTGCTAAGACCAGCGATATCGGAGGACCCCGTGAGCCAGAACCCGCCGAACGGACAAAAGCCCGGCGCCATGCGCGAGGTGCGCACTCAGGGGTTGCTGTTCGATGAGGACTTGGCAAACCTCGACAACGCCGAGGGATACCGCGGTCCCATCGCGTGCCGTGCAGCGGGAATCACGTATCGCCAGCTCGACTACTGGGCTCGCACGGGGCTCGTGGAGCCTACCGTGCGTTCCGCAACCGGCTCCGGAACGCACCGCCTCTACAGTTTCCGCGACATCCTGGTGCTCAAGGTCGTGAAGCGACTCCTGGATACAGGCGTGTCGTTGCAGCAGATTCGGGCCGCGGTGGAGCATCTACGCGAGCGGGGAGTGGACGATCTCGCCCAGATCACGCTCATGTCGGATGGGGCGTCGGTCTACGAGTGCACCTCGGCTGATGAGGTCATCGACCTCGTCCAAGGTGGCCAGGGAGTGTTCGGAATCGCCGTGGGCAAGGTATGGCGGGAGATCGAGGGCACGCTTGCCGAGCTTCCCACCGAGCGCCTTGATGACGACACCGACGAGGTGGACGAGCTTTCCGCCCGCCGCAAGCGGCGCCAGGCGGGTTGATTCCGCCATCGATCACTGCGTGATCGACGTTCGTTGCACGGCATCCTGCGGAATCGTTCCCGCGGACTGGGGGCGTAGGGCCCAAGGACACGTGCGCGTAGCGCGACGCATCCACGAATGGACGCGACCGTTAGGCATGGTCACGAAACGGTCACGGTCCGTTGCCATTTGACATAACGTACATTATCGGCGTTTCACGATTGCGGTTACAGTCGGGCCGTCAGCGCCTGATGTTGTACGGAACGCCACCAACCGTCACGTTGCTCCGAAAGACAGCGTTGACGCTCGGCGGAATTATCCCGACTAGAATGTTGTGCTGGGTCGTCCGCCGGGAACAATTCCGTCGCGGATGTTGTTGAGCCAATCGGTATTCATTTCTTACGGAGGCAACATATGGCTGATCGTTCACTCAGGGGCATGTCCATCGGTTCGAAGTCGATGGAGTCCGACGAGGGTGTTGACTTTGCCCCGCGCCAGGAAGCCACCTATGACTGCCCGAACGGTCACACGATAGTCCTTCCGTTCTCCGTCGAGGCCGAGTTGCCCGGAGCCTGGGAGTGCCGCTGCGGCGCCGAGGCCAAGTTGCGCGGACCGGATATCGCCGCCGAATCGGACGAGAAGCCGGTCAAGCCAGTCCGTACCCACTGGGACATGCTGCTTGAGCGTCGCTCCGAGGAGGAGCTCAAGGAGCTGCTGGACGAGCGCCTCGAACTTCTGCGCGCCGGCAAACTCCGCCGCGGCTGACGGCTCGCTAGTTCTTGCCTGTCACAACCCGCTTGAGTTGGCGCGCCCGATGGCGTGTCCCCCACACGGTGATGTTGACCAGCGCCTCGCGCGCGATCGCGCCGCTCATCTTTGACGTGCCGGCTCGGCGCTCAACGAATGTGATCGGGGCTTCGACGATCAACTCGCCGCGCTGATGCAATCGCCACAGGACATCTACCTGGAAGCAGTAACCCTGCGACGCGATATCGTCTAGTTCCAGTTCGGCGAGTTTCTCGGCGCGGTACGCCCGGAATCCTCCGGTCGCATCACCCACTGGCAGGCCGAGCGCCAGATGCACGTAGGCGTTCCCGAACCGCGAGATGAGTTGCCTCGACTTCGCCCAGTTCTCCGTCTTTCCCCCGCTGATCCATCGCGAACCCAAGACCACTGCGGCGTCTGGATAGGCGTCGAGGACGCGAAGTATCTTCGGCAGATCCTCCGGGCGGTGCGAGCCGTCGGCATCCATTTCCACGATGACGTCGTACCCTCGCTCCAATGCCCAGCGAAAGCCCGCCACGTAGGCGGTTCCGAGTCCGAGTTTTCCGCTTCGGTGCAGTGCGGCGATCCGGTCGTCGTCGGCGGCGATCCGATCGACGATCGCTCCGGTTCCGTCGGGGCTATTGTCGTCGACCACGAGCACGTTCAGATCGGGTGCCTCGGCGAGCACTCGTTCCAGGGCCACCGGAATTGTCGTGGCCTCGTTGTAGGTCGGCATGATGACGAGTGTTCGCCGATCGGCCCTGGTCATCGTGCCTGTCCCCTTCGAATAGCTGACGTGTGCTGACATCCTATCGCCCGTCGCACCGTCGCGGACCGCCCGTCCCGCGAACGGCGGCGCCGCTCGCTCGCCGTTGGATCAGCCATGCCTGTCCTGAGAAGCCGCGCGACAGTTGCCTAGTAGGCGACCACTCCCCTGCGTAGCGCGTCCAGTGCCGTCCGCGCGGTTGCGCGTAGCCGCGATGTGGGCGCCACACCCGCTATCTGATCTAGCACGTCGATCACCTGCTTGCACCACCGAACGAAGTCGCCCGCGGCCAACTCCGTATCGCGCAGAGCCGCATCGAGGTTGCGACCCGCCGCCCAGCGATGGACGGGCCCCACGATCCCGAAATCGGGCCGGAGCGTCGGTTCAAGACCAGCCGCGGATTCCACGTCCGCCAGCTTTGACCACACCCGGAACGTACCGTCCAGCGAATCCGCGACCTTGCCCTGCGGCCCGCCCGGTATTGCCTGCGCTCCCGCGGTCTCCCGCCGCCCCTCGTAGATTGTCGCGGCCACGACCGAGGCGAGTCCGGGCGCGGTCAACTCGTCCCAGATCCCGGCTCGCAGGCACTGGGCGATCAGCAAGTCCTTCTCACTGTAGAGTCGTCGCAGTGTAGCCCCCGCTTCCGTCAGCGCCAGGCCCTCGCCCTCAGGGACGAGGTACCCCAGCTTCTGCAGTACTGCGCATATTTTGTCGAATCGGATCGCGATCGTACCCGTGCGGCCCTCGATCCTGCGCAGCAGGCGCTCGTGCTGTGCGTTCAGGTCACGCCAGCGGTTCGCCCACCGCTCGTGATCGGCGAGATCCGGGCAACTGTGGCAGGGATGGGCGCGAAGCGCCTGGCGCAACTCCCGGATCTGCGCCTCCTTCGGCGCGGCCGCCCCACCCGGGTTCCGTCCACCGGAGTCGGTGGGACGTTCCTTCGCTCCCCTGGTCACGGACTTCACGACCTTGGCGAGTTCCTGCTTGGCGGCGGTGTTGCGCGCATTGAATCCCTTGGGAATGCGAGCCCGGCCAACGATCGCGAGCCCTTCCGGCGCATCGGTCACCGAGAACTGCTTGATGCGTCCATCGGCGAAGACCGCGACCCGCGAACCCTCGAAACCGGGTTCCGGGCGCTCGAGGACCACCGCAAAGCTACTGCGCCGCCGCGCGAAAACCTCGATGACATCCCCGCGCCGCAACTGCTCGATCTGCCGCGAAATCGCCGTCCGTTTCGTTGCGCCTCGTTCGCGTTTGCTTTCCTTCTCGAGGAGGGAGATGCGATCGCGCAGGGCGAAGTATTCGCGCGCATCACCGCGATCGCAGGTCATGGCTCGTTCGTATCCCGCCATCGCTTGCTGCTGCTCCGCCGCCTGGCGTGCCAGACCCACGACCGAGCGATCCGCCTGAAACTGGGCGAAGGACATCTCGAGGACGTCCCGAGTGCGCTGCACGCCAACGGTGGAGACCAGGTTCGCGGCCATGTTGTAGGTGGGACGGAAACTCGACCGAAGGGGATAGGTGCGCGTTGAGGCGAGCCCGGCCAACGCCTCGGGGTCCAGACCTGGATGGTCGACGATGACGGCATGGCCCTCGACGTCGATGCCGCGCCGGCCTGCGCGCCCGGTGAGCTGCGTATACTCCCCCGGGCTGATGTCAACATGCGCCGAGCCATCCCACTTGTCCAACTTCTCCAGGACAACGGTTCTCGCGGGCATGTTGATGCCGAGCGCGAGCGTCTCGGTGGCGAAGACCACCTTGACGAGTCCGAGGACGAAGAGCTGTTCCACGATCTCCTTGAACAGCGGCAGAAGTCCAGCATGGTGCGCGGCGATTCCACGTTCGAGTGCAAGCGACCACGTGCCGTAGTCGAGGATGGCCAGGTCCGCTGGCGGGACGCCGGCGGTGCGCTCGTCCACAATCCGTCGAATCTGCGCGGCCTCGGCGTCGCTCGTCAACGCGAGCCCTGCTGCGAGGCACTGCTCGACGGCGATCTGGCAGCCGTTGCGCGAGAAGATGAAGTAGATAGCGGGCAGCAGATCCTCGGAATCGAGCAGGTCGACTGTCGCGAATCGCGGCACCGACTGGCGCCGCCGGGCGCTCGGTGGCGGCCCTCCGCGGCCGCCGCGCGCGGGCGCGTGCGGAACGCGAATCGTCGCTCGAAGCTCCGGATTGATCGGCAGTTCGCGTCCGTTCGTCAGCGAGTGAGGCGCGGCCCCCCGGGTAAACGCGGTCGGCGGTGAGTCCTCGTCCGCATCCGCCTCGGAGCCATTGCCATAGGCATACAGATCGATCAGCCGTACGCGCTGCCGGACTCCTCCCCCGCGTTCGACATCGTCGCCGCGTCGGGCGGTCACCACGTGCTGCCACAAGGGCACGGGGCGGTGATCCGAAACCACCAGGTCGGTCTCGCCGCGGACCTCGGTGAGCCACGCTCCGAACTCCTCGACGTTCGAGACGGTTGCCGAGAGGCACACCAGCTGGACAGTCTGCGAAAGGTGAAGAATGACCTCCTCCCATACCGGACCGCGGAATCGATCGGCCAGGTAGTGCACCTCGTCCATCACGACGAAGCCGAGGGTGTCCAGAGCACTCGAACCCGCGTACAGCATGTTGCGCAGGACCTCGGTGGTCATCACCACGATCGGGGCATCGCCGTTGATCGTGGTGTCGCCCGTGAGCAGTCCCACGCTCGCCTCGCCGTGCTGGTCCACGAGGTCGCGGTACTTCTGGTTGCTCAGTGCCTTGATGGGGGTGGTGTAGAAGGCGCGCTTACCCTGGCGCAGGGCGAGGAAGATAGCGAACTCACCCACCACGGTCTTTCCCGCACCCGTGGGGGCCGCCACGAGGACGGAAGCGCCGCGTTCGACGCTGGCACACCCTGCGCGCTGGAAGTCATCCAGCGCATAGGCCAGGGTGGCGGCGAACTGGCCGGCAGCCGACTTATTGAAGGCGCGCCTGATGCGATCCCGCTGATACCGCTCTGCGGGTGACAGATCTTCCATCTTGCCCACCTTCCATGAGGCCCGTTGGTCGAGCACTTGCTCCGGGCTACCCGAGTGCCGCCGCTATCAGGCTCTCCTGGCGGCGGTCGTAGCGGCGATCGTGCAGGATGCACAGGCCCAGAGCGATGACGTAGAGCAGGCAGATCGGCAGGGCAACGAGCACCATGGTCCAGGCATCCGGCGTCGGGGTCATGACGGCGGCGAACGTGAATGCTATGACGATCGCCCAGCGCCAGCCCTTCGCCCATGTCCTGGCGCGCACTACGCTCGCCATGTTCAGCACGACCATCAGGACCGGCAGGACGAAGGCGATTCCGAAAGCGAGCATGAGCCGCATCACGAAGGACAGATACATCTGGGCGTCCGTGAGGTTGGTCGCGCCGTGTGGCACGAACTCCGTCAGCACGAGCACCGCCCGCGGGAGCAGCAGCCACCCGAGCCCGGCGCCGATCAGAAACATCGGCACCGCCGTGAACACGAAGCCGAGCGCGTATCGCCGCTCGGTCTTCTTCAGGCCGGGCGTCACGAAGGCCCACACCTGATAGAGCCACCACGGCGAGGTGACGATCAGACCGATGAAGGCGGACACCTTCAGCCGGACATCGAAGGCCGAGGTCATGCCCGTGAAGTTGATGTTGATGATCGTGCCATCGCGCGCGGCGGCCGTCAGCAGCGGCTCCTGCAGCGCCTTGAAGACGGGCGTGTAGAGAAACCAGCCCACCACGGCACCGATCAGGACGCCCAGCACCGCCAGCAGCAACCGGCGGCGCAACTCGGCGAGGTGCGCACCGAGCGGCATCCGCTCCGAGTTCTTGCGAGCAGCCACCGCTACTTCGCGTTGGTGTCGTCTGGCGCGTCGCCGTTGTTCGGGTCGGGCGCGGTGGCGTCCTTCATCTCCTTGCGGAAGATCTTCATCGACTGACCGATATTCTTCGCGATCATCGGCAGCCGCGCGGCGCCGAAGACCAGCACGAGGACGATGATGAGCACGAGCCAATGACTCGGTTCCCTCAAGCCTGGCATTGCATACTCCTAATAGGTGGGTTGACGCCCTGCATTGTGTGATCCGGCCTCAAGTCTAGTGGACGTGCCTGTCCTATTCGTTAAAGCGCAGCCAGGAGCGCCAGCGTTCGCGGTGGCGGTCGAACTTCGCGCGCCGGCGCGCGAACTTGGCCGCGCGGCGCTCCTCGCGATACTCGCGAGCGGCCTGCACGTCGCCGAGCGCGGTCACCGGCCGGGCGGTGGTGAACTCGTCCGCAAAATCCTGATCGAACGCCTCCCCGAGCACGGACGAGGCCTCCCCCATGACCTCGGCGAGGTGACGACCGCGCTGCCACAGCCACCACAGCACCCCGACCATGAACGCGAGGGCGGCGACGACGAGAGCAAGCCAGATCCAGAACCACACTCCACCAGGCTAGAGCACTGGACGGGCAGGAGCGCCGCTAGGAGCCGTACTGAGCGAGAGCTCGAGCAGCGGATTCCCTCGCCTCGTCGCCCCAGTGGCCCGGCGAGACGTCCCGCACCTGGTCGGCGTAACTCAGTAGCAGTTGCCGGAACCATGGGTCGTTGACGACGTTCAACTCGATCGCGAACGAGCCGCCTTCGAGTTCCTCGAGTCCGGAGTACGGCACCGTCTCGGCGACGGCGCGCGCGGCGGGACCAAAAGTGACTCGAACGCTCGCGGCCGCGCCGTCGGCGGCATCGAAGCGCCCATCGGGCAGATCGGATGCGGCGATCTCCTGGCTGCTAGGCTCGGCGAGCAGCGTAGCCGAGTGGATGCGGTCGAGGCGGAATCTTCTCACCTCATTCGCCCTCGTGCACCATGCGTCGAGATATCCGTGCCCCTGATGCTGCGTTAGGCGAATCGGCTCCACGACACGATCATCGCGCTCGTCGGTGGCCGTCGAGTAGTCGATGGAAAGACGCCGGCGGTTGATGAGTCCTTGCTCGACGACCGCGTACACGCCTGGCGCGACGGTTTCGGTCCAGGCGATGTCGATGCTCCCGTACGCAGCGGGTTCGGTCGCGGTGAGCGCCTCCAGCGTGTCGTCGATAAGGTCCCGGACGGACTCGTCGATGCCCAACTGACTCACCGTGGCGCGCATGGCCTGAAGCGCCGCGCTGAGGGCGATCGCCTCCCGGTCCGAAAGGCCGAAGGATCGGTGTACGCCCTGCGAGTTGCTGAGCGTGATGAGGTCATCCTCGAAGTCGAAGGCGTCGAAATCGATGAGATCCCCGGGCATCCCACCGGGAAGGCCAGCGATCCAGAGCAGGTTCACGTCCTCCCTGATCTTGGTGGGGGTGGTGTTGAACCGTTCCGCCAGTTCGGCGACGGGAACCCTGTCGTGGTATTCGAGGTAGGCCACGAGGCTGAGCAGGCGGACCAGCCGTTCCGTCGTCTTATTCACCATGCGCCGCCACTCCCTTGCCGAGTTTGCTTGCCGCAACCAGAATCTCAATGACCTTCTCGCGCAGCGAATCGGGTTCGATGACGAGTACCGCGGGGCCGTACCCAGCGATCTCCCGCGCGAATGCCAGGTCTTGCCGATATGGGATGGTCACTTCGTCGCGTTCTGCGCCGTCCGACGCCGCGATCGAGTTGGCACGCGCCCGCAGGGACTGCCCCTTTCCGCGATCGATCCGTAGCCTCGCCTCGTAGCGAGGCGCGAGTGAAAGCAGGCTGGCGGCCTCATCAATCTGCGCGGCGGGCGGGATCTCGTAGGCTCCCTCCCGGCCATCGATGGAAGGCCTGCCGATAACGCGATCAAGGTGGAATACGCGCGGCTCCCCCACCTTGACATCGCGCGCCACCAGGTACCAGCCGGTTGGCCGGGCGACGATGCGCCAGGGTTCGACCTTGCGCCTGGTGGTCGCGCCGGTTCCAGCGGAGCGATAGGTGAATCCGAGCAGGCGGCGCGTTGCCAGGGCCTCCGTCATGGCCTCGTGCACTGTCTCGTTGTTCATCGTGAGATTCACCGACTCGGGAAGCAGCGCATCGCCGAGCAGGTCGGATGTCGCGCCCGGCTCCGCACCGAGGGCGCGTAGGCGCATCCGCGCGGTGATGATGTCCCGCTCGGGGGCAGCGGTGTGCCACAGGGTCGCGGCGAGCGTGAGGATCTTCAACTGCGACGGCGTAAACCAGGCCGCGTACTGGGCGGCGGCAGGGGCTTCGATTCGGTAGCGGACCTCATCGGCCGCGCCGTCCGTTCCGATGGTGACGAGTTCGAAACCCAGATCGCGCAGGTCTCGCTTGTCCCGCTCGAACATCTTCGACGCCGTATCGGGATTCGCTTCGGAGTCGTACCCGCTGACCGATCCCAGGATCTGCGCCTTGGTCATCCCCGTGCGGGAATTGAGGAGCGCGATCGCGAGCTGGAGGATCCGCTCGGTCTTGTCGATGGTTTCTGCCACGGATCAACGGTAGCCCTGGAGTACCGTTGAACACGTGATTCAGTGGCGGCGTGGCATCGTGCAATCAGTCGTCGACCAATGGGTGGGAGCCGAGGTGGCCATCGTCGACCTCGACGACGGCGGATCTGTCCGCGCACTGAACTACCCGCAACTCACGGGACCGGTCGCGACTGGCGCGCACGTCCTGATGAACAGCTCTGCGCTCGATCGCGGGCTCGGCACGGGCGGATTCGCGTTCATCGTGGCGAACCTCGAGTCAGACGCTCCCCCTGCCCCTACGAGCGGTCACTTGGTCAAGGCGCGGTATACGCCGATGCAGTCGATGGTCCTGTCCGTGGACGAACAGGGCTCCGAGCATCACGCCGCGCTGCGCGACGCGGACACCGTCGCGGGGCTACCGGTTGTGGTGGCCGACCTCCATTCGTCGGTGCCCGCCATCCTCGCGGGCATCCGCGCGCGCTTCACGGCCATTCATGGACGAGCCCCCCGCGTCGTCTACATCATGACCGACGGCGGTGCGCTACCCGCCTGGTTCTCGCGGACGATCAGTGGGCTGCGGCTCGCCGGCTGGTTGCAGGCGTCGATCACGTGCGGGCAGGCATTCGGCGGTGACTACGAGTCCGTGACCCTGCACACGGCGCTACTTGCCGCGCGCATCGTTGTCGAGGCAGACGTGGCGGTCGTGGCCCAGGGGCCGGGCAATCTTGGCACCGATACTCGGTGGGGTTTTTCTGGCGTGAGCGCGGGAGACGCGCTCAACGCCGTGGCGGCGCTGCGGGGTCGTGGCGTAGGAGTGCTGCGCATGTCGCAGGCCGATTCGCGGTGGCGGCACCTCGGTGTGTCGCATCACTCAGTCACCGCCTATGGGAGGGTCGCGCTCGCGGCTGCGGACCTCGTCCTACCGCCCGAGCCGCGCCCGCGGCCAGCGTGGTGGGCGGAGTGCGTGAGCGAGCGCGTGGCGGAGATACTCGCCGGTTGCGCCGGCCATCGTCTACACCTCCGCAGCGACGGCGATCTCGTTGAAATCCTGCGATCCGTGCCGGTGCCACTGTCGACGATGGGGCGAGGCCTCGTGGAGGACGAACTCGCCTTCACGGCCGCCGCCGCGGCCGGCTGTCATGCGGCGGAACTGACAGCCTGAGGCCGAGCGCGGCGCCCGCCTACACCCGAACGGGGATGTTCCGGAGGTGACTGGACGACATCAACTTGTTACAAGCCGTCGTATCGACACGCAATCCCGTCCAGGTAACCTAAGTCTCGTGAACAGACCACTGGACCTCCCCCCCGTGACCGTCGAGACCTTCAGTTCCGACTTCATTGCTCGGCTGCGGCATTCCCGCGGAGTCGATCTCGAGACCGCCAGCCAGAATGACCTTTACAGCGCTCTGGCCTGGACAGTTCGCAAGAACCTCATCGACCGCTGGCTCGAGACCAAGAAGACGCAGGCCGCGCAGAAGGCCAAGGTCGTGGCCTACCTGTCCGCCGAGTACCTGCTAGGTGCGCAACTGAACAACATGCTGCTCGCCTCGGGCCTTGAGCAGACGGCGCGTGATGCGATGGCGTCGCTGGGTCTCGATTTCGACAAGCTCGCGAGCGTCGAGGTCGAGCCAGGACTGGGCAACGGTGGCCTTGGCCGATTGGCCGCCTGCTTCGTGGACTCCCTGGCGACGCTGGACATTCCAGCTATCGGCTACGGGATCCGCTATCAGCACGGCATCTTCCGCCAGACCTTCGTCGATGGCCGCCAGGCGGAGCAGCCCGACAACTGGCTCGAACTGGGATCCCCATGGGAGCTCCCGCACCCGGAGGCCTCCGTCACCGTCCGCTTCGGCGGTTCCGTGGCCCACGCGACGAGCGCGACGGGTGAGGACGTGGCCACCTGGACGCCCTCGTGGGAAGTTGAGGCGGTTCCCTATAACTACCTCGTTCCCGGCTACGGCACGGCCAATGTGAACTCACTGCGACTCTGGAGCGCTCGTGCCACGCAGTCATTCGACCTGCAGATCTTCAACTCCGGCGACTACGAGGCGGCCGTGCGCGCGCAAACGTTCGCCGAGAACATCTCCCAAGTTCTTTACCCGGAGGATTCCACCCCGCAGGGCAAGGAGCTTCGTCTCCAGCAGCAGTACTTCTTCGTTGCCGCGTCGCTGCGCGACATGATCGAGCAGGTGGGGACTTCGCTCGACGCCCTGCGCACGCTGCCCGAGCGTGTCGTGTTCCAGCTCAACGACACGCACCCGGTGATCGCGATCCCCGAACTCATGCGGTTGCTGGTGGACGAGTATTCCGTTGCGTGGGACGAGGCGTGGGACATCACCCGCAGCGTGTTCAACTACACGTGCCACACTCTCCTTCCGGAAGCGCTGGAGGTCTGGCCCGTCGAATTGCTGGGACGCCTATTGCCGCGCCACATGGAGATCATCTTCCGCATCAACGACGACTTCATCGCGGAATTGCGTGAGCAGCGCCCGCACGACGAGCTACTGGTGCGCCGCATGTCGATCATCCAGGAGCAGCCACTGCGAGCCGTCCGGATGGCCCACCTCGCGACGATCGGCTCGACGAAGGTCAACGGCGTCGCCGCTCTGCACTCCGAACTGCTCAAGGACAAGGTCCTCGTGGACTTCTCGAACCTATGGCCGGGCAAGTTCACCAACGTCACCAACGGTGTCACCCCGCGCCGGTTCGTAAAGCTCGCTAACCCCGGGCTCTCCTCCCTGATCGACGAGGCCATCGGCACCGGCTGGGTGAAGGACCTAAGCGAACTGAGGCAGCTCGAACCGCTGGCGGAAGATGCCGAGTTCCGGGCGCGATTCCGCGACGTGAAGTACGCAAACAAGGTGCGCTTCGCCAAGGTCCTGCAGGAACGCGATGGCATTGAGGTCTCCCCCGACGCCATTTTCGATGTGATGGTCAAGCGGCTACACGAGTACAAGCGGCAGATGCTCAAGCTCCTGCACGTGGTCAGCCTCTATGACCGAGTGCTGAAGGGCGACTTCGACCCGACGACGCTGACCAAGAGGGTCGTGCTGTTCGGCGCCAAGGCCGCTCCCGGCTACTTGATGGCCAAGGAGATCATCGCCCTCATCAACGCGGTGGGCAAGACGATCAATTCTGATCCGCGACTCGACGGGCGTCTGCGTATCGCCTTCCCGGCGAACTACAACGTGACGCTCGCCGAGAAGCTCATTCCGGCAGCCGATGTGTCTGAGCAGATCTCGCTGGCAGGCAAGGAGGCGTCGGGAACCGGCAACATGAAGTTCGCCTTGAACGGCGCGCTGACGATCGGCACGCTCGACGGCGCCAACGTCGAGATTCGCGAGTTGGTGGGCGAGGACAACTTCTTCCTGTTCGGCCTCACCGAACCGGAGGTCGAACAACTACAGTCCGCCGGCTACCAGAGCGCCAAGTACTACGAGTCGAACCCCGCCCTGCGCGGCGCCATCGACTTGATAGCGTCCGGCGCGTTCTCGAACGGAGATCGCAGTGCGTTCGAGCGAGTGGTGTCGGACCTGCTCTGGCATGACCGCTTCCTGGTGCTGGCCGACTTCGAGTCTTACATCGAGGCGCAGAGCACGCTTGAGTCCGCGTATGCGGACCAGGACGCGTGGTCGCGCGCGGCCGTCCTGAACGTCGCGCGCTCCGGCTTCTTCTCCTCCGACCGTTCTATCCGCGACTACCTCGACAGGATCTGGCACGCGCCAGCGGTCCCCCTGCGCTGAGAGGCACTGCGCTCGGTCGCTCGCGGCTCGGGGCTGGCATTCGGCAACACCCGCCGAATGCCAGCCCCGGCGCATATATTTGCACGTCAGTCGGTCGCCGGGTTCGCCGTCGCCGGGTTCACCGCAGCGGCGTCAGTTGAAGCGTTCGGGGTCTCCCGACCCCACTCGGACGACCTCGGGCGATCCCGAGGTCCAGTCGACCACGGTCGTCGGTTCGGTGCCGCATTCGCCAGAATCGAGCACGATGTCAACGGCGTGGTCGAGTTCCTCCTTGACGGTCCAGCCGTCCGTGAGGACGTCAGTATGGCCCGGCAGTATCAGGGTCGAGGACAGGATCGGCTCCCCCATCTCCTCGAGAAGCGCCTGGACCAGCGCAGTGTCCGGGATACGAACGCCGACAGTCTTCTTTTTAGGGTGTGCCATCCTGCGCGGCACCTCGCTCGTTGCGCGCAGGATGAAGGTGTAGGGCCCGGGCGTCGCCGACTTGATGGCGCGGAACTCCGCGTTGTCGAGATAGACGAACTGCCCCAGTTGCGCGAAGTTCCGGCATACGAGCGTGAAGTGGTGCCTGTCATCAAGTTTCCGGATGGCCCGAATGCGATCCAGCGCGGCGGGGTTGTCGAGCGCTGCCCCAAGTGCGTAGCCCGAATCCGTGGGATACGCCACGAGGCCGCCCGCCCGAAGGCTCTCGGCGACCTTCTGCATCGTGCGCGCTTGCGGATTCACGGGATGAACGTCCAAATAGAGTGCCATGGCTCCACGTTAGCCCGCTTGAGCGCCGCCCGCCCAGCGCGCGGTACGACGTTGTTCAGTGCCCATCGACCGCATATTCAGCAGACTCCCACAGTGCGCTATGGGCGATGCTTTGCCTGGAAAGGTGGTGGGTCCTGTGCGAGAATCGACGCGATGCTTAGGACATACGAAACGCTAGAAAACACTTCCGACCTGCCGCGCCGCCGTGGCCTCCGTCTCGCCTCGTTCGCGTTGACCGCAGTACTTGCCACTGCGGGGGCGGCATCGCTGGCCGTGACGCCGATTGCAGTCGCTCCGGTTGCCCACGCAACGGCCATCAAGCCGGTGGCGAAGGCCTCGGAGTTCGATCCCGGCAATATCGTCTCGAACGCCGTGTTCTTCGACGGCGCAGCGCTCTCGGCCGCTCAGGTTCAGGCGTTTCTCAAGGCCCGAGTGCCGAAGTGCAACAAGTCTGCCTCGGGGCCCACGTGCCTGCGCGACTACAAGCAGTCGACCCCCAGCATCGCGGCCGACGCCTACTGCAAGAAGTATGCAGGTTCCTCGAACGAGTCTGCGGCGCGCATCATCTACAAGGTCGGCAAGGCGTGCGGCGTTTCCCAGAAAGCACTGCTCGTGCTGCTGGAGAAGGAACAGTCGCTGGTCACATCCGGATCGACCACGCTCAACATGCCGACCGATTACAAGTACCTGCACGCCACCGGATTCGCGTGCCCGGACACCGCGCCATGCGATCCGAAGTACTCGGGAATCTTCTATCAGCTTTACTACGGTGCACGTCAATACCAGCGCTACGCCAAGGACCCGTTCTTCTCCTGGCGCTCGATCGGCAAGAACAACATTGGCTACAACCCCAAGGCATCCTGCGGAAGCGCGACCGTGAACGTGCAAAACCAGGCCACCCTGGGTTTGTACTACTACACCCCCTATGTCCCCAATGCCGCCGCCCTCGAGCACATGTACTCCACTGGCGATAGTTGCTCGTCCTACGGCAACCGCAACTTCTTCCGCATCTTTAACGACTGGTTCGGATCGACCCAGCGCCCGGTGCGGGGAGCAATCCAGAAGGTATGGATTGCTAACAGTTCCCACGCGGGTAAGTACGGGCGACCCAGCACCGTTCCCAAGTGCAATGCCACGGGCACATACTGCGTTCAGCGTTTCGCCGGTGGCTACCTCGCCTCGCGATCTGCCACCGGATTCGCTCTCGCAAACACCGCCTTCGTGACGAAGTGGGTGGCCACCGGTAGCACGGCGGGGACCCTGGGCTGGCCGTATTCGAAGGCCGCCTGCAACTCCAAGGGCTGCCGTCAGCGGTTCACCGGTGGCGAACTGGCCGCTAAGCCGGGCAAAGCACTGCGCATCGTCCCGGCCAAGATCGCGACTGCGTGGCGGGCGAAGAAGCATGTTAATGGCGCGCTCGGGGCTCCGATCAAGAACGCGGTCGTCAAGTCGACCCACACTCGTCAGCGCTTCGCGGGCGGATTCATCGTGATCCAGAAGAACGGCAAGGCGCGCCTCGTCCTCCAATCACTCGCAACCGCGTGGGCAAAGGCTTCGGTTCGTAGCGCGGTCGGGTTGCCGACTGGGAACCGCTCCTGCTCCGGCGCCACGACCGGCAAGGGCAAGAAGGCGAAGAAGATAACCGTCTGCAAGCAGAAGTTCGCCAAGGGCTGGCTTGTCGCGCAGAGCACCGGCAAGACCCGCTACGTCAACGGCGCGATGGCCAGTGCGTGGCGCAAGTACGCCAAGAAGGCCGGCTACCCCGTCGGCAACACCAAGAGCGTGAGGAAGCACGGAAAGACGAAGTTCACGCAGACTTTCGCCAAGGCGAAGATCACGGTGGACTACAACGGCAAGGTAATCGTCAAGAAGCGCTGACGGCAGGGCTACCCGGCCATCGCCCTCCCCCGCTCCCACGGCTGATGTGGGGTGTGCGAGCGAGGGCGGTCGGCGACTCATTCACGCCCGCGGCGGCGCTCACGCAGGCGCAGGCCGATGAGGACGAGGGCTCCCGCGCCGGACACCAGCACCGACGACCACGCGAGAACCGGTCCTAGGCGGATCCCGAGCGTGGTTCCCTCCCGCAGTTGGATCTGCTGGATCATTGCCCCGGGCTGGAACGTGGACAGTTCGGCGAGCGTGGTGCCGTCGGCATCGATGATCGCGCTCGTGCCGACGGTCGATACGTTGACGACGGTGCGCCCCGTTTCGATGGCTCGGAGCCTGGCTATCGCGAGTTGCTGCACTGACTCGTCGGTGGTGCCGAAATCGCCGTTGTTCGATTGCGCCAAGATGGCCTGACCGCCGTCGGCGACGATCGACCGCGCCACGTCGTCGTAGGCGATGTCGAAGCAGATCGCCGAACCGAAGCGGCCGCTACCGACCGGCAGCACGTTCGAGGCGGTGCCTGGAACGTAGTCGCGCCCGATCAGTCCGATGAGTCCTGGCACGATCCTGCTGTAAAAAGACCGGTGAGGTACGTACTCCCCGAATGGCACGGGATGCTTCTTGTCGTAAATGGCCGTAGCCGCGCTCCCCCCGGCAGGCCAAACCAGGGAACTGTTGAAGTACTCATCACCTCGCTTGGTGATCGTTCCGAACACGAGCGGGGCCTCATTCCGGGCGGTCAGTTCGCTGATCACCTTGCGAGCTCCCAGGTCGCGAGTGGGGTCGAGATCCGACCCGTCCTCCGGCCACACGATGAGATCAACCTTGTTGCCGTCGACGAATCGTTCTGTCGCCGCCGCCTGCGAGGCGAGGAGGTCACCCGCCGCGCGCGGCGTGAAGTACCCCGCAGGACCATCGCCTTGCACTGCGGCCACGGTCACGGAGCCGACGACCTTCTGGGGAAACGGGGCAATCAGCGCGGCCACGGCCACCACGACCGACCAGCCCAGCCCGAAGCGAAGGAGGCCTCGTCCGGAATTTGCCAGCGCGCCCACGAAGTTGCGCGTCGCTACGGCTCGCGCAGCGGCGACGGCGCATTGCAGGAGGACGCCGGCGAGGGCGGCCAACAGCATCGAGAGACCGCTGGCGCCGATCCAGGAGGCAGCCGCGGAGAACGGACCCTGCGAATGCGCGAATGCGAGCCGGCCCCACGAGAACCCGCCGTACGGCCACGCGGCGGTCACGGTCTCCCCCGCGACCCACCAAGCGGCCGCCAGCAGCGGAACCGCGAGCCAGGTCACCCACCGTTGCGGGTTGCGCGCGAGGCGGCGGGCGCAACTGCCGAACCCCGCGAGGAAAAGCCCGAAGATCAGGGCCTGCGATGCGGAGAGTGCGAGCCAGGGAATGGCGCCGAGGTACAACGTCGCCCACTCGATGTGTACCAGGTAGAAGGCGAGCGTCCCCGCTGCTCCGATGACGTACCCGGGCCAGAAGCGCATGCCGTAGACGGATCCCAGCAGCATCGCCGTTCCGATGACGGCCCCCGGCCACCAGCCGACCGCGGGAAAGGCAAGGTCGAGGACGAACCCGCCCGCCACGCCGAGCGCGAGCCGGGCGGCCGCGACTCGGATCCGTCGCCATGTTTGGCGCGTCCGGTCGCCGTCGGCGAATGCCCACTCGTGGCGCTCACCGGGGCCAGCGATCTCAGCGGGGATGGCTTTGCGATCGTTAGCGTCCGGCTGCGCGGTCGAGTCCGGGTGCGCAGCGATCTCCGACTGCGCCCCAGTACCCGGCTGCGCGGCAGTGTCCGGCTGCGAACCAGCGGCCAGGTGCGCGGCCGTGTCCGGGGCTCCCTGGACGAACTCAGTGTCGGTCACGCGTCTAACGGTAGTGGCTTCACCTGGAGGAATTCGCTGGCGCTACAGGTCGATACCCAGAAAGAGGTGACCCAGGGTGGCGATGGTGAGGGGAATCAGCACAATCGTGAGAGCGCTCAGCGGAGCACCGGCTCGGAACATCTGCGGCACCTTGACGTATCCGGAGGAGATGGCAATCGCGTTGGGCGGGGTCGCCGCTGGCATCATGAAGGTGCACGCGGCCGTCAGTGCCACCGGAACGGTAAACAGGAGCGGATCGGCGCCGATCGAGATGGCTACTCCGCCCATGATCGGCAGCAGGGTCGCCGCGGCGGCGGTATTGGACATGAACTCGGTCAGTAGCAGGGTCAGCGCGCAGATGACCATGATTATGAGGAATCCCGGAAGGACCTGGGCACCGCTGGCGCGCTCCCCGATCCACTCCCCTAGGCCAGAAGATGTGATCCGGGCGGCCAGGGCGAGGCCGCCGCCGAAGAGCAGCAGAATGCCCCACGGCAGGTCCTTGGTGTCGGACCATTGGAGCAGGCGCACGCCGCGTTCCTCGCCCGATGGCGTGAGGAACAGCGCGAACAGCGCGAGCACGGCGATGACCTCGTCAGTCAGCGGCGATGATCGCCACACGAGCGGCAACACCACCCAGCACAGCGCGGTGAGCGCGAAAATGACGATCACCCTGACCTCGGCGCGCGTGATCGGTCCGAGCCGATCCAGTTCGTCGCGGATCAGCGACTTCTCTCCCGGAATGGGCTCGTTGGAGGTGCGGAATATGATGCGCGTCAGCACCAGCCACGTGACGGCGAGAAACACGATGGACAGTGGTACTCCGACGGCCATCCACTGAGCGAAGCCGATGTGGATTCCGCGGGTCGCAGACAGGTAGCCGACCAGCAGCGCGTTCGGCGGGCTGGCGATGATCGTGCCGAACGAGCCGATCGTCGCCGCATAGGCGATGCCGAGCATGAGGGAAGCCGATAGCTTCCGATCGGTGCGGCCCCGTCGCGCGCTGAGGGTCGCGAGGACGGAAGAGCCGATCGGTAGCATCATCACCGCGGTCGCTGTGTTGGACACCCACATGGAGATCAGCGCGGTGGCTATCATGAAGCCCAAGACGAGCCGCGACGGACGGGTGCCGGAGAACCGCAATACGGTCAGCGCGATCCGCCGGTGTAGTTGCCAGCGTTGCATGGCGATGGCGAGTACGAAGCCGCCGAGGAACAGGAACACGACGGGGTTGGCGTACGGCGCAGCCACTGCGGTCGACTCCAGGCCACCCAGTGCGGTGAAGATCACGATGGGCAGGAGCGCTGTGACGGCCAACGGGACCGCCTCGAACATCCACCACAGGCCCATCCAGACAACGACGGCCGCGGTGAGCGCCGCGGCGTTGACTCCGGCGCCAGGAGCGTCGGGTATGGCGAAGTCGGCAACGGCGGGTTGGATCTGCGGCATCGCAACGAACACCGCGATCGCGGCGACGGGGCCGACGATCAGTCCCAGACGCTGCCTGCCGATGCGACGGCCCCGGCGCAGCACCCGCCCCACCAGTTTTCGGCTCGCCGCCGAGGGCGATTTGAAGATGACGAGCGAGCGGTCGGGTTGCATGAGCGGCCCCTGGGGTCGTTTGCGATGTCCTGCTCCGACGATATCGTCACAATACGACCGGCGGGCAGGACCCTTGGCCGGCAATCGCCGTTTCCGGTAGCCGCTAGCGGCTCGGGGACATCAACGCAACCCTCGCGGATCGGGTCATGCGCGGCGCATGCGCACCAGTGAGCCGCGCCGTCAGTGGCTGGCCGCGAGCCAGGATGCGCCGACTCCTACCGAGACCTCTAGTGGCACGCTCAGCGTGGCGGCCGAGGCCATGCGACCTCGCACCAGTGCCGTGACCCGCTCCAGCTCGCCGGGGGCCACCTCGACGATGAGTTCATCGTGCACCTGCAGGAGCAGTCGGGAGTCCAGTTTTTCCTCGGCCAAGGCGGCGCCGACCTGTAGCATCGCGATCTTGATGATGTCGGCAGCGCTCCCCTGGATCGGTGCGTTCAACGCCATGCGCTCGGCCATCTCCCGGCGCTGGCGTGAATCGGAGGTGAGGTCCGGCAGGTAGCGCCGCCTACCGAGGATCGTCTCGGTGTATCCCGTGACCCGCGCCTCCTCCACGACCGTGTGCAGGTAGTCGCGGACGCCGCCGAACCGCTCGAAGTAGTCCGTCATCAGACCGCGAGCCTCGGCCACCTCGATGTTCAGTTGCTTGGACAGCCCGAAGGCAGATAGCCCGTAGGCCAGGCCGTAGGACATCGCCTTGATCTTGGAGCGCATAGACGACGAGACATCCGCCGGCGCCACGGAGAATACGCGCGAACCGACGAAGTTGTGCAGGTCCTCGCCGCTGTTGAATGCCTCGATGAGGCCCGTGTCGCCAGAGAGATGTGCCATGATGCGCATCTCGATCTGCGAGTAGTCCGCGGTGAGGAGGGTTTCGTATCCTTCGCCGACCACGAAGGCTCGCCGAATCTGCCTGCCCGCCTCGGTCCGGACGGGAATGTTCTGCAGGTTCGGCTCCGTTGACGACAACCGGCCGGTGGCAGCCACGGTCTGCTGGAAGGTCGTGTGTATGCGCCCGTCGCTCGCCGTGGAGCGGATCAGTCCGTCCACCGTCTGCTTGAGTTTGGTCGTGTCCCGGTATGCAAGAAGGTGTGCCAGGAAGTCGTTACCCGTCTTGGCATAGAGGTCCGCCAGGGCGGCGGCGTCCGTGGTGTAGCCGGTCTTGATCTTCTTGGTCTTGGGCATACCCAGTTCGTCGAACAGGACCGTCTGCAACTGCTTGGGGGAACCAAGATTCACGGTGTGCCCGATCGACTGATAGGCGGCCTGCGCCGAGTTCTCGGCGTGGGCCGCGAAGTCTTTGCTCAGCTCCGCGAGATAGGACGAGTCCACGGCGATCCCGTCTCGCTCCATCACTGCGAGTAGCCATGTCACCGGCAGTTCGAGGTCGGTCAGCAGCTCGAGTGAATCGATACCGGCCAGTTCCTCGCGCTGCTTCTGCTCGAGTCGCGCCAGCACCACAGCGTCGGCGCCCAGCGCCGACGCCTGGCTCTCGTCGCCCAGATCCAGGCTGCCCTGCCCGCCGTTGTCAGTCACGGTGAGGTCGAGGCCCAGGTAGCGCATCGCGAGCGACGGCAGATCGTACGTGCGCTGATCCGGATGGGCCAGGTAGGCCGCCAGTTGGCTGTCGAACACAACCCCGGCCAACTCAATGTCCCGGGACGAGAGCGCATGCAGCAGGCCCTTGACGCCGTGCCCCGTCTTCGCCGCGGCCTCGTCCGCGAGCCACGCCCTGAGCACGGCCTCATCCTCGGTGCGCAACTGCGCGAAGTCGACCACGACGGCCTCACCATCGGACCGTCCGAGGGCTAGAAGCCACACGTCAGGATCGACCGGCAGTTGATTGCCCTCGATGGCGATGCCGAGTGGCTCGCTGGCGGCGGCGAGCCACTCGGCCAGCGCAGTGCGCTCCAGATCGACCAGTTCGACCCCGCCTGCCCCTGCCGTCGTCGCTTCCTGGTTCGCCGGGTTCGTGTCGAGGGCGAACAGGCGTTCGCGTAGCGTCCGGAACTGGAGAGAGTCGAGAACCTGATCGATCTCCGCGCGGTCCCACGGCTTGATCGTGAGTTCGGCGACCGGCGCCGGCAGTTCGACATCGCGCAGCAACTGACCGAGCCGGCGATTCAGGCGCACCTGGTCGATGTGGTCACGTAGCGACTGGCCCACCTTTCCGCCGATCTCGTCCGCGTGCGCCAGCAGGGAGTCGAGGTCGCCGTACTGTCCCAGCCACTTCGCCGCCGTTTTCGGACCCACTCCGGGGACCCCGGGGAGGTTGTCGCTCGTCTCCCCCACCATGGCCGCGAGATCGGGATACTGCTCCGGGGTGACCTGATACTTCTCGTAGACGGCTTCCGGGGTCATGCGCGCCAGATCGGACACCCCGCGGCGCGGGTAGAGCACCGTCACGCGGTCGTTGACCAACTGCAGCGTGTCGCGGTCGCCCGAGCACACGAGGACGTCCATGCCCGCCTGGCTTGCCTCGAAGGAGAGCGTGGCGATGATGTCATCCGCCTCAATGAGGTCCTTCGACATCGTCGTGATTCCCAGGGAGTGCAGGACCTCTTCGATCAGCGGGATCTGGTGCTTGAATTCCTCGGGTGTCTTCTCGCGCGTGCCCTTGTATTCGGGATACTGCTCCGTGCGGAAGGTGTGGCTGCCCGCATCGAACGCAACGGCGACGTGGCTAGGCTGCTCTTCCTTGAGCAGGGTGATGAGCATCGACAGGAAGCCGTAGACGGCGTTCGTGGCGACGCCGGTCGAGGTGGCGAACTTCTCCACGGGCAGGGCGAAGAAGCCGCGGAACGCCATCGAGTGGCCGTCGATCAGGAGGAGCTTGGACCGCGCAGAGTTCGTCACTGTTCAACGATACGTCAGCCACCGATGTCTTCGTCCGGGCCGGGCAGGCAGGACAGCGCGATGAGCACGTTGGCGCTCGTCCAGGCCAACGGCGCCACCGAGGCGGGCGTGCCGTCGCTCAGGACCTTCTCCGGAAGCGAGCCCGCTTCGGTCCGATGCGCCTCGAGCCAGGCCAACCAGGTTCTGGCCTGCGCGGTGTCGCCGGAGCAGGCCGCCACGAGTGCGTAGATCGACGTGGTCGGTGTCCAAGAGATGCCGTCGTTGCGCCAGGAACCGCCGGGTGCCAGCCCACCACCTGGCCGCACCATGGCGGCCTGCGAAGCCTGCCACGCGGCGGCCGCCCCCGGCAGATCTTCGTCCACGAACGGCCGCCGGACGAAGTTGACAGCCGTGTCCGGCGCCGAGGCGCCCAGCGACCCCACCCAGCCGCGCTGGCGGGGATAGCCCTGCGAGCCGAACGTGGCCACGAGCAGGTCGCGATAGCGTACGGCCGCCGTGGCTGCCCCCACGCTGCCGAGATGGGCGGCCGACTGTAGGGCGATCAGGAGCGGGCCGGCCGTCCCCAGCGTCAGGCGATACTCACGCACCTCCCAGTAGTCAGGTGAGATGGGTGGCAGTCGGCGCCCGTCGTCCGTCAGGCGCAGGGCCGCAGCGCTCGCCCGCGAGATCAACAGGTCCAGCCCGCTGCGGATCTCCCCCCGCCGAGCCGCGGGTGCCTCGGCCAGCACCTGCCGCGCGGCCCACAGAACCCATCCGATGCCGTCCGTCTGCGCAGCGCGATCGTCCGGAGTGCTCCCGATATCGGCGGGAAGATAGCGCGCCTGAAACGTGCCGTCGCCGGATTGCACGTCCTGGAGGTAGGACAGGATGCCCCAGGCCTGGTCGAGGTGGCCCGATCGCGCCAGCGCGACGGCGGCGAACGACGCGTCTCGCGGCCAGACATAGTGCCAGTTGTCCTGCCACGCGGCAATCAGCGCGTAACGCTGCGGTCCCACGTCCGCTTTCCCGTATCGGACCGGGAGCGCGAGTGCGTCGATATCCAGCAGCGCGCGGACGGACATCTCCTCATTGGGCGTGCCCGCAGCCGGGACGGATCCCTGGGCGAGCCACTCCCGCCCTGCCGCCGATGGGCTCGGCTGGGCGCTGGCACGGGGTGGCAACGACTCCCGCTCACCGTCGTCGCGCACCGTGATTCCCGACGAGTAGAGCGGTATGAACGTGTCCGTGACCGGACCGGGCGGCGCCGGCGTGAGGAAGGTAAGGATGACGGTCGCGAGCGCAACACCGATGACCCAGGCACTCGCAACCCACGGTCCGGCGCCAAAATCGCGTCTTGGACGAAGCACCATCACCCAGCCAATCTAGTCGGTCAGCCGTGCAGGCACGAGCAAAGGGCCCAGCCCTCACTCATCGCCTTGAATCTGAGGCTGACAACCAGCAGGGAAAGATAGTGTTGTCTGGCAAGGAACAGCAATGGGTATCGCGCCCCGCGAGAAGGAATCGAACTGCAATGCCTGACAGATCCCGTCTCGGGCCGCTCGCCGACAAGCTCGGCATCACCGTGATCCAGGTCCGCGCGGACGAGGCCATCGCCACGATGCCGGTAGGCGGCAACACGCAGCCGTACGGATTGCTGCACGGGGGTGCCTCGGCAGCGCTCGCGGAGACGATCGGATCGCTCGCGGCCAATGCGCACGCAGGAGAGGGTCGGCGTGCGGTCGGAATCGAACTCTCGGTGAGCCATCACCGGGCGGTGAGTGAGGGCCTGGTCACCGCCCGCGCACGCTCTGTCCACCTCGGATCGCGCATTGCGACGTACGAGATCTCCGTGGAGGACGAGTCAGGGCGACTCGCGGCGACTGCACGACTGACCTGCATGATCATCGCCGCCTAGCCGGCTGGCGCTAGCTGCTCGGGCCTAGGTAGCGTCATTGATGCTGGCCCGCCGGGCCGCGGAATGCCGCGCACGTGCGGCACGTGGCGGCTGCCGAAGCGCCGGGGCACGCCCGGCACGTGGCGTCACGAGGCGTTACGTGCTGGCCACGGGTGCGCCGGTGGACTGTTGCGTGCTGGTCGCTACTGTCGCTCGAGGCGGCGCTCGACCTCGCGGCTGTCAATGGGAATCGAGGCGGTTCGACTGCGGCGTCGCCGCGCGATCAGGTCCTCGATGGTCCGGCTGGGGCGACGATGCCAGTTGGTCTCCCGGGCCAGTTCGCGCTGCAGCGCGGTGACATTGACGACTCGGTGAGTGCCGGCGGGTGCGAAGCCGAGCCGTGCGAGGAATCGCTGCGTCCCGCGGGCACCGGGAAGTTGCTGGGCGAAGATGTCGGCGGCGTCACGCGCCGCGGCTACGTCCGCGATGTGCGCCATGAGGGCTCGTCCAATCCCCTGGCGCCTCGCCGACCGCGGCACGTACAGCGCCTCGATGAAAACGCTCGGGGCGGGGCGCAGCAGATCCGAATCGAGCACCCGATAGAACGCGAACCCCGCCATGGCGCCGCGCGAATGCGCCGCCACGATGTCGCCGCCGGGTACCTGCTGGAACACGCGCAACTGTCGCGAGAGTTGATCGATCTCGTTGCTGCACAACTGGGCGCCGATCGTCGATTCCTCACGAGCCTCCAGGCAAAGACTTGCGACCTCCTCGATCTCGGAGTCGACGACGTTCGTGATGACTATTGCTGAGGTCACTCTTCATCTCCTTGGCAAAATGACGCGGATTCACCGCAAAGAATCGAGTACGGGATCAGGATTCGTCGGCGCCGACCTGGTCGATGACGGCGTCCGCGACCTCACGCATCGTCAGCCGTCGATTCATGGACGTCTTCTGAATCCATCGGAAGGCCTCGGGCTCGGTGAGCCCCATCTTCGACATCAGCAATCCCTTGGCACGGTCCACGTGTTTACGCGTCTCGAACCGCTCAACGAGGTCCTCGACCTCGGTCTCCAGGAGGAGGATCTGCGAATAGCGGGCGATGGCGATATCGACTGCGGGGATCAGGTCGGCCGGCGAGAAGGGCTTGACGACGTACGCCATGACGCCGGCCTCGCTGGCCCGCGCAACGAGTTCGGTCTGGGAGAAGGCCGTGAGGAGCACGACGGGGGCCGCATGCGCTTTGGCGATCTTCTCTGCGGCCGAGATGCCGTCCAGCTTGGGCATCTTGACGTCCATGACGACGATGTCGGGGCGAAGCTCCACGGCGAGTTCGACCGCCCGCTCACCGTTGGGCGCCTCGCCAACGATCTCGAAGCCGGCTTCCGTCAGGGTCTCGACAACATCCATGCGGATGAGCGCCTCGTCCTCCGCCACTACTGCGCGTCGCTTGGGCCGTACGTTCGTTGGGGGGTCCTCGGGTTCCGGCGCAGGAGCCGCTTCGAATTGCGGCGAGAATAGGGCTTGGACGTCGAGCTCTGGGGCGTCCTCGGGCTTGTCTTGAGCAGTCACACGTCAATGGTAGTAGCAAAAGCCGGGCTCATCAGTCCTGGCAGGACGAAGATTCACAATTTCCCGCGATTGATCCCCTTCTTTATGACTTTGAGCATCATAAAGGGTGAAGAGATTAGGCCACTCGGTGGCGCAGATCCAGGTGTTCGCGACGAGCAGGCGCCCGTCCGGCAATGCGGCAAGGCCCAATGCTGCCTCGTTCGAGGCAACCGTCCGACGCCGCACGCGGCGAGGAAACAAGTGATGTGCCGCAACATCGAACGAACGATGTCACGACACATCACAGGGTGCCCCGGGTGGGATTCGAACCCACACTGGATCGGGTTTGAGCCGAACGCCTCTGCCAGTTGGGCTACCGGGGCGGGGACCTGAACGACTTTACACCACGGCCGTTGCGCGATGGAAACCAGTCCTGGCGGCGTAGTGCGGTGGGGCCGGGCGCCATAGACGCCCGGCCCCACCACTGATAACTATCCGGTGGCCCGGGTCAGCGGCCTTCGCCGATGCGGTGAACTAGGATCGAGTTCGTCGTCCCCGGAACGCCCACGGGGGCGCCCGATACGACGACCACCAGGTCGCCGTCTGCGGCGAGCCCGAGGTCACGCACGGTCGAATCGACCTGCCCGACCATCTCGTCCGTGTTGCTCACCATGGGTACCTTGATGGCGTTCGTTCCCCACGACAGCGCGAGCTGGCTGCGTACGTCTTCGCTCGGCGTGAGCGCGATGGAGGGCACGGCATTGCGCAGGCGCGATACACGGCGAGCCGAGTCGCCCGACTGGGTGAACGTCACGATGAACTTGACGTCCAACTCATCGGCGATCTTGACCGCGGCGTGCGTGATGACGCCGCCCCGGGTGTGGGGGTCAGAACCGAACGGCGCGATGCGCTCGGCGCCGAGGGTCTCCGTCGCCTCCACGATCTTCGCCATGGTCCGCACGGCCTCGATCGGGAAGTCGCCCACGGAGGTCTCACCGGAGAGCATGACTGCGTCCGCTCCGTCCAGCACGGCGTTGGCGCAGTCGGACGTCTCGGCGCGAGTCGGGCGCGGGGACGAGATCATCGACTCGAGCACCTGCGTGGCGACGATGACCGGCTTGGCGTTGCGACGGGCCAGTTCGATGGCATGCTTCTGCACCAGCGGCACCTGCTCCAGAGGGAGCTCGACACCGAGGTCGCCGCGAGCGACCATGATGCCGTCGAATGCCTTGACGATCTCCTCGAGATTGTCGACCGCCTGCGGCTTTTCGATCTTGGCGATGACGGGGACCTTGCGACCCTCTTCGGCCATGATGCGAGCGACGTCGTCGAAGTCCTTGGCCGAACGCACAAACGACAACGCGATGAAGTCGGTTCCGAGCCGCAACGCCCAGCGCAGGTCGGCCTCGTCCTTGTCGGACAGCGCCGGGACGGACACGGCCACGCCCGGCAGGTTGATGCCCTTGTTGTTGGAGACCGGGCCGGGAATCTCCACGCGGGTGATTACTCGGGGTCCCTCGACCGCGGTGACGCGGACGGTGACCTTGCCGTCGTCGATGAGCAGCGGGTCGCCCACGCGCGCGTCCTGCGGCAGGCCCTTGTGAGTCGTCGAGACGAGTTCCTTGGAACCCTCGACATCCTCAGTGGTGATGGTGAAGACGTCGCCCTCGTTGAGGTAGTGCTTCTCGTCGTTCTTGAAACGACCCAGGCGAATCTTGGGACCCTGGAGGTCCACGAGGATCGCGACGTTACGGCCCGAGGCAGCGGCTGCGGCGCGAACGCCGTGGAACACGGCCTCGTGTTCTGCTGGCTCACCGTGGCTGCGGTTGATTCGAGCCACGTCCATTCCGGCGTCTACCAGTTCCTGGAGACGCTCGGGGGAAGCAGTGACCGGTCCGATGGTGCAAACAATCTTGGCTTTTCGCATGAACTCCACCCTAGTCAGGGATTCTGACCGAAGTGCGGGACTTCGGTCTATGTGGGGATTTACTTATCTGGTCTAGTGGCGGTAGACCTCACAGAGTCGAATCTATCTCCAGCGCCTCCTTGCGGCCACGGCTCACGCCCGAAGTGAGGCAGTGCTTGCTGCCACGGGTACGGGCAACTCGGTCGCTCCGCGCAGGTACTCGTCCACTGAGGCTGCGGCGGCACGTCCCTCGGCAATTGCCCACACGATCAATGATTGACCACGGCCGGCGTCGCCCGCAACGAACACGCCCGGCACCTGCGTGCGGTACTCGTCGTTGCGTGCGAAGGTCCGGCGCTGCGTCAGAGGCAGATCCAGCTGGCCCGCTTGCGTCTTCGTCTCCGGCCCGGTGAATCCCATGGCGATAAGGACGAGGTCCGCGGGCAGGTCTCGCTCCGTGCCCGCCGTGGGGACGCGGCGACCGTCGGGCAGATACTCGGTCGTAGCCACCCGCAGGGCGCGAACATTGCCATCGTCGTCGCCGATGTAGGCGACGGTCGATGCGAGGAACTCGCGCTCACCGCCCTCCTCGTGCGAGGAGGAGACCTCGAACAGCCGAGGGGTCGTCGGCCAGGGCTCGTGCGCGGGGCGCTCGTCCGGAAGGCGCTTGCCGATCGCCAGGTTGGTGACCGACGCAGCGCCCTGGCGCAGCGCGGTACCGATGCAGTCGGATCCGGTGTCGCCGCCACCGATGACGATGACGTGCTTGCCCTCCGCGCTGATCGGATCGGCAACGCCAACACCAGCGGATTCGCGGTTTGCCCGCACCAGGTATTCCATCGCGTAGTGAACGCCCCCGAGTTCGCGACCGGGCAACGCCAGATCGCGCGGCTCGGTGGCGCCGCTGGCAATGACGATCGCATCGTAGCGGTCGCGCATCTGCGACCACGAGACGTCCCGTCCGACCTCGACGCCGGTGCGGAACACGGTGCCCTCGGCCCGCATCTGCTCGATGCGCCGGTCAATGTGCTCCTTCTCCAGCTTGAAGTCGGGAATGCCGTAGCGGAGCAGGCCGCCCAACTCGTCGTCGCGCTCGTACACCGCCACCGTGTGGCCTACGCGCGAGAGTTGCTGAGCGGCGGCCAATCCCGCGGGACCCGAACCGACGACCGCGACGGTCTTGCCGGTGAACCGCTGCGGAACCTGCGGTAGCACCAGACCACGGCGGAACGCCTCGTCGATGATCTCGACTTCAAAGTTCTTGATGGTCACCGGCGGCTGGTTAATCCCGAGGACGCACGCGTCCTCGCAGGGGGCAGGGCAGACACGCCCAGTGAACTCCGGGAAGTTGTTCGTGGCGTGCAACCGTTCAATCGCGTCTGCCCAGTGGCCGGTGCGCACGAGATCGTTCCAGTCGGGAATGAGGTTGCCGAGCGGGCAGCCCTGGTTGCAGAACGGAATGCCGCAGTCCATGCAACGGCTCGCCTGCTCGCGCAAGAACGGCGACGCCGCATCGCGGTGCTCGTGCGTATCCCGGAAGTCGCGCAGTCGCACCGCAACCGGCCGGTTAGCCGGCAGTTCGCGTTCGCGGTACTTGAGAAATCCCCGCGGATCAGCCATGAGCCACCTCCAAAACCTTCTCCCACTCGCCGGGTGTGGCGAGGTCAATGCCGTCTGCCTCCGCCTGTGCCAGCACACCGCGCATGCGGTAGTACTCGGCGGGGATCAATGCCGAGAAGCGCGTCCTCGTGACCTCGAAGTCATCGAGCAACTGCGCCGCGATCGGCGATCCGGTCTCCGTGTAGTGCCGCTCGAGTAGCGCGCGCACGATCGCCGCGGACTCGTCATTCAGTTCGTGAACGAGCAACTCGCCATCGCGCGCCTGCTTGTTGAGCTTGGCCTCATCGAGGTCCAGCAGGTAGGCGATGCCCCCGGACATTCCCGCTCCGAAGTTGCGGCCGGTGCGGCCGAGCACGAGTACCGTCCCGCCGGTCATGTACTCGCAACCGTGGTCGCCCACTCCCTCAACGACGAGCGTTGCGCCCGAGTTGCGCACACCGAACCGCTCCCCCACAAGCCCACGCAGGAAGATCTCGCCCGATGTAGCACCGTAACCGATCACGTTCCCGGCGATGACGTCGTGCGCTCCGGAGAGCGTGGAGTTCCGATCCGGCCGAACGATGATGCGCCCACCCGAAAGGCCCTTACCGACGTAGTCGTTGGCGTCTCCGAACAGGCGAATGGTGATGCCCTGCGGGATGAATGCGCCGAAGGACTGGCCGCCCGATCCGGTGAGGTTGACGGTGATGGTGTCGTCGGGAAGCGGCTCGTCCCAGAAGCGCTTGGTCACCTCGTGGCCGAGCATCGTACCGACCGTTCGGTTCACGTTGCGAACGGGCAGATCGATGCTGACGGGCTGGCGGTCCTGCAGGGCGGGCTGGGCCGCTGCGATGATCTGGTTGTCCAGCGCCCGGTTGAGGCCGTGGTCCTGGCCCTTGACGCGTCGAGGTGCCGAACCGGCTGGCAGTTCCGGCTGCGCGAGGATCGGCTCGAGGTTCAGCCCCGATGCCTTCCAGTGGCTCACCGCGGCCGACGCGTCGAGATTCTGCACCTGGCCAACGGCCTCCTCGATCGAGCGGAACCCCAGGGCGGCGAGGTGCTCGCGCACCTCCTGCGCGATGAACTCGAAGAAGTTGATCACGAACTCGGGTTTGCCGGTGAAGCGCGACCGCAACTCTGGGTTCTGCGTCGCCACGCCGACGGGACAGGTGTCGAGGTGACACACGCGCATCATGATGCAACCGGAGACGACCATCGCCGTGGTGGCGAAGCCGAACTCCTCGGCGCCCAGGAGCGCGGCGATCACGACATCGCGGCCCGTCTTGAGCTGCCCGTCGACCTGCACCGTGATGCGGTCGCGGAGGTTGTTCATCACGAGGGTCTGCTGCGTTTCCGCCAGGCCGATCTCCCACGGCGTTCCCGCGTGCTTGAGCGAGGTGAGCGGGCTGGCGCCCGTGCCCCCGTCGTGACCCGAAATCAACACGACATCGGCGTGCGCCTTGGAGACTCCCGCCGCGACCGTTCCCACGCCGAACTCGGACACGAGCTTGACGTGGATGCGCGCGGCCGGGTTCGAGTTCTTGGCGTCATGAATCAGCTGGGCCAGGTCCTCAATCGAGTAGATGTCGTGGTGCGGCGGAGGCGAGATCAGGCCGACCCCCGGGGTCGAGTGCCGAGTCTTGGCAACCCAGGGATACACCTTGGCACCTGGGAGCTGACCGCCCTCACCAGGCTTCGCGCCCTGGGCGAGCTTGATCTGGATATCGTCCGCGAAGGTCAGGTACTCCGACGTCACGCCGAATCGACCGGAAGCGATCTGCTTGACGCGGCTCCGGCGTCGCGGGTCGTGGAGGCGCTCGGAGTCCTCCCCTCCCTCACCGGTGTTGGAACGCCCGCCGAGTTCGTTCATGGCAATGGCGAGCGTCTCGTGAGTCTCCCGGGAGATGGATCCGTAGGACATTGCGCCGGTGTTGAACCGCTTGACGATCTCGCTGACCGGCTCCACCTCGTCTATCGACACTGGTGGACGATCAGACTTGAACTCGAGCAGCCCGCGCAAGGTCATCAGTCGCTTGGTCTGGTCGTCGATCTTCTTCGTGTACTGGCGGAAGACGTCGTATCGGCCGGTTCGAGTGGCGTGCTGGAGACGGAAAACCGTCTCGGGATCGAACAGGTGGGGCTCCCCCTCACGGCGCCACTTGTATTCGCCGCCCATGTCCAGCGCTCGGTGCGGCGCGAGGTTGCCGGATCGTGGATACGCCTTGAGGTGACGCGCCTTCGTCTCCTCCGCGATGGTTTCGAGTCCGATACCGCCCAGGCGCGAGGTGGTCGACGTGAAGTACTCGTCGATGACTGCCTGGGATAGGCCGACGGCCTCGAAGACCTGCGCTCCCCGGTACGAGGCGATGGTCGAGATGCCCATCTTGCTCATCACCTTGAGCACACCCTTGCCGAGCGCCTTGATCAGGTTCGCAACGGCCTTGTCCGCCGGCACGTCAAGGTAGCCCCGGTTGGCCAGGTCCTCCACGGTTTCCATGGCCAGGTATGGGTTGACCGCGGCCGCGCCGTACGAGATCAGGAGCGCAACATGGTGGACCTCGCGCACGTCCCCCGCCTCGACGACGAGCGAGACCTGCGTTCGCGAGTGCTGCCGCAGCAGGTGCTGATGCACGGCGCTGAGCAGGAGCAAAGACGGGATCGGGGCGTACTGACTATCCGCGTCCCGATCCGACAGGATCAGGAACGAGGTGCCGGCCGCGATCTGCGCATCCGCCTCCGCGAAGATTTCCTTCAGTCTTTTCTGCAAGGCATCGGCTCCGCCGCTGACGTCGTACAGGCCGCGAAGGATGTGCGAGCGGAAGTTCGATCGCCGGCCAAGTTCAGAACGCGAGATGTGGACGATCTTGGCGAACTGGTCGTTGTCCAGCACCGGGAAGGGCAGGACGAGCTTGCGCGCGTGGCTGGGAGAGTCGGAAAGCAGGTTCGGCTCGGGGCCGATCGCGCCGCCCAGCGAGGTGACGATCTCCTCGCGGATGGAGTCAAGCGGCGGGTTGGTGACCTGCGCGAACATCTGCGTGAAGTAATCGAACAGGAGCCGGGGACGATCCGACAGCACCGCGATCGGCGTGTCAGTTCCCATGGCACCGAGCGGCTCACCGCCGGTGTTCGCCATGGGCGTCAGGAGGATCTTGAGTTCCTCCTCGGTGTAGCCGAAAGCCCGTTGCCGACGGGCAACCGAGGCGGCCGAGTGGGCGACGTGTTCGCGTTCGGGCACGTCCGCGAGGTAGACCTCTTGGTCGTCGATCCACTGCCGGTAAGGACGTGAGCGCGCGAGCTGACTCTTGATCTCGTCGTCCTCGATGATGCGGCCCGCAGCGGTGTCGACGAGAAACATCTTGCCGGGTTCCAGCCGTCCCTTGCGGACGACAGTGGCGGGGTCGAGTTCGAGCACGCCGGCCTCGCTCGCAAGGACGACGAGACCGTCGTCTGTGACCCAGTAGCGGCCAGGACGCAGTCCGTTGCGGTCGAGCACGGCGCCGATCAGGGTGCCATCGGTGAAGTTGAGGCACGCCGGGCCGTCCCAGGGCTCGATCAGGTTGGCGTGGAACTCGTAGAAGGCCCGCAGATCGGCGGGCATCTGCTCGTGGTTCTCCCAGGCCTCGGGAATCATCATCATTACTGCGTGGGGCAGTTCGCGCCCGGCGAGATGAAGAAGCTCGAGTACCTCATCAAAGCTGGCAGAGTCCGAGGAACCCGGCGAGTTGACGGGAAGCAGGTCGGACATGTCGCCGAGCAATTCGGACGCGAGCATGCCCTGCCGTGCGGCCATCCAGTTACGGTTTCCGCGAACGGTGTTGATCTCCCCGTTGTGCGCGATCATGCGGAACGGTTGCGCCAGTGGCCAGGATGGGAACGTGTTGGTGGAGAAGCGCGAGTGCACGAGCGCGAGTTCCGACGCGTAGCGCTCGTCCTGGAGGTCAGGGAAGAATGGGCCCAACTGGCCCGTGGTGAGCATGCCCTTGTAGGTCAGCGTCCGGGCGGACAGCGACGCGAAGAAAATGCCGAGGTCGCGTTCGGCGCGCTTGCGGATCCGATAGGCCTTGCGGTCGAGCTCGATACCAGCGAGCGAGAAGTCGGGGGCGGCGATGACGAGCTGGCGGAATGTCGGCATGGTCGAGCGCGCGGTCGGGCCGACCAACTCGGGAGTGACGGGCACGTCGCGCCACGCGAGCACCCGCAGGCCTACCTCGGCGACGATCTGCTCGATCGCGCGGGCGGCGTCGTCGGCCGCCTTGGGCTCGCCGGGAAGGAACCCGATCCCGATGGCGTAGTGTCCGGCGGCCGGCAAGTCGGCATCGATAACGTCTCGCAGGAAAGCGTCGGGGATCTGCGTCAGGATGCCTGCGCCGTCGCCCGTGTTCTCCTCCGCGCCGACTGCGCCGCGGTGGTCGAGGTTCTCCAGTGCCGTGAGAGCTGCTTCGACGATATCCCTGCCCGGAGTGCCCCGAAGTGTCGCGACAAAGGCAACACCGCATGCATCGTGCTCTGCAAGCGGGTCATAAAGGCCCTGGGCCTTCGGGTAGCCGGTCGTGACAAACGGACCTGGGAATGGCGTCGAAGTGCTCATCTGCACCGTCCTCGTCTCCGCCCTCCTGACCTCAGGCGGTGATCGTGCTGGCCCGCGGCGGGGGTGGCCGGGGCATGTTTAACTCGCCTCGACGGCTCGACGAAACCTCCGGGTAGAGGGTTCGCCATCGCCATCGACGCGAGCAACAGTTTCTATTCTTCGCTAGCTACGGGCTTTGGGCGGCCCCGGCCTATCGCGATAATTGCTGCAATCGAGCCGATCAGCACAATTGCCGATGTCCAGACATTCAACCGCAAGCCGAGGACCGTGGTGGCCTCGTCAACCCGGAGCATCTCGATCCACAATCGGCCAGCCGTGTAGATCAGCACGTAGAGCCAGAATACCTGACCTGTGCGCAGGCGAAGGCGACGCTCGCAGGCGATCAGTGCAATAACGCCCAAAAGTGACCAAAGCGATTCGTAGAGGAAGGTCGGGTGGAACGTGGTCCCCGGCGCGTATCCAGCGGCGATGGCGACGTGATCCGACACCTTGAGTGCCCACGGCGCGTCCGTGGGACCGCCGAATAGCTCCTGGTTGAACCAGTTCCCCCACCGGCCGATCGCCTGGGCGAGTAGCACCGGGGGCGCGGCCACATCGGCGAACTGGGCCAAAGATATTCCCGCGCGCCTGCAGCCGATCCACGCTCCTACCGCTCCGAGGGCGATTGCCCCCCAGATGCCCAATCCGCCGTGCCAAATGTAGAGGATGGCGACGGGGTCGCCACCCTTGCCGAAGTACGCACCGGGACTCGTGATGACGTGATAGAGGCGTCCGCCGATGATCCCGAGCGGCACCGCCCACACGGAGACGCTGTAGATGGTGTCGGGATTGCCGCCGCGTGCCTGCCAGCGTCTCGCCGTCCACCAGATGGCGATGACGATGCCCGCGAGCAGGCAGAGTGCGTAGGCACGGATCGTCAGCGGCCCGAGCTGCCACTGACTGACGCTGGGGCTCGGTATCGCCGCGAGTGTCGCGCCGGCGAGCGTCACGGGACGACGTCCCGAGCGCCTTCGGCCACGCCGCGCGCGAGTTCGCCCGCGATCGCCGCCAGGTCCTCGAGTCGCTCGCCCCACGGCTTGTCGGCCAGCAGCGGACGCACGAACGCCGAGCCGACGATCACGCCGTCGGCGTATGAGGCGATGCCAGCTGCCTGCACGCGGGTGGAGACGCCGAGCCCGACGCAGACTCGGGCGGCGCCGGCGGCACGGGTGTCGCGCACGAGCCGTTCCGCATCATTTCCGACCTGCGTGCGCTCACCGGTGACGCCCATGACGGATGCCGCGTAGACGAATCCCCGGGATGCCTCGGCGGTGATTGCGAGGCGCTGCGGCGTCGACGAAGGTGCCACGAGGAAGACCTTGTCGAGCCCGTGCCGGTCCGCGGCCGCGATCCACTCCGAGGCCTCTTCGGGGATCAGGTCCGCCGTGATTACGCCTGCGCCACCACTGGCGACGAGATCGGCCGCGAAACGCTCGATGCCGTACTGCAGTAACGGATTGAAGTAGCTCATGGCGAGGACGGGCGCGTCGAGATCGCGAAGGGCCCTCATGACGCGAAATGTATCGGCCACGCGCACGCCATTGGTGAGTGCAAGGTCGACGGCGTGCTGGATGGTGGGGCCGTCCATGACGGGGTCCGTGTAGGGGATGCCGAGCTCGAGGATGTCGACCCCGTTCTCGACGAGTGTGCGCGCGGCCTCTATGCTCTGGTCCACCGTCGGGAATCCCGTTGGCAGGTAGCCGATCAGTGCACTGCGTCCTGAGGCCTTGATCTCATCGAGCCTCGCTGCAGTCGTCAGCACGCTCACTGTTCCTCTCCCTCGTCCACTAGCCCGAACCAGCGCGCGGCCGTTGCCACGTCCTTATCACCGCGCCCCGACAGGTTGATCACCGTGATCGAGTCGGGTCCCAGCTCGCGGGAGATCTTGAGGCCCCCGGCGAGGGCGTGCGCCGATTCGATCGCCGGCAGGATTCCCTCCGTTCGGCTCAGCAGCGCGAACGCGTCCATGGCCTCGTCATCCGTGATGGGGGCGTATTCGACGCGCCCGATATCGTGCAGGAACGAGTGCTGCGGACCGACCGACGGATAGTCCAGCCCGGCCGAAACCGAGTGGCTGGGCAGCGTCTGGCCGTCCTCGTTCTGCAGCACGTAGGAACGCGTTCCCTGCAGCACTCCCGGCAGTCCGCCCGAGAATCGGGCGGCGTGTTCGCCGGAGAGGATCCCGCGTCCACCGGCCTCGAAGCCGTACAACTTGACGTCGGCGTCGTCGAGGAATCCGGAGAAGATTCCAATCGCGTTCGAACCGCCGCCTACGCAGGCCGCGACGGCATCGGGAAGACGACCGGCGGCTTGCAGGATCTGCTCGCGCGCCTCGCGACCGATCACGCTGTGGAATTCGCGCACCATTTCCGGGAACGGGTGCGGCCCAGTTACGGTGCCGAGCAGGTAGTGGGTGGTCTCGACGTTCGCAACCCAGTCGCGCAGTGCCTCGTTGATGGCGTCCTTGAGGGTGCGCGAGCCGATCTTGACTGGGACAACCGTGGCGCCGAGCAGTTGCATGCGCGCCACGTTGAGGGCCTGCCGCTGGGTGTCCTCCTCGCCCATATACACAACGCATTCGAGATCCATGAGCGCCGCGGCGGTCGCGGTGGCGACGCCGTGCTGACCAGCCCCGGTCTCGGCGATCACGCGCTTCTTGCCCATGCGCTTGACGAGGAGCGCCTGCCCGAGCACGTTGTTGATCTTGTGGGATCCGGTGTGGTTCAGGTCCTCCCGCTTGAGGAAGATGCGTCCCGCGCCGTGCGCGGCGAAACGCGGAACCTCGGTGAGCGGATTCGGCCGCCCGGTGTAGTCGCGCTCGAGCCGGTGCAGTTCGTCGAGGAAGGACTGGTCCTTGATAGCCGCGCGATACTCGCGCTCCAGTTCGTCGAGGGCTGCGACGAGGGCCTCGGGAACGTATCGTCCGCCGAAGTCTCCGAAATACGGTCCTTGCAAACCGCTCAGGCTGCTAGACAAAGTTTCTCCTACGTAGGTTGTGTGCGCCATTGCGCCTAGGCGGGCGGCGCAGAAATCCTTACTGCCGGATCGCGCGCAGCGAGGGGTGCGCGCCGGCGGCGACCAGGTCAGCCACGGAGCGGCGCGGTTCGGAATCGCGAACGAGTGCCTCGCCGACGAGGACAGCGTCGGCACCTGCACGGGCGTATTCGACGACGTCGTGCGGCCCACGCACACCGGATTCGGCGATCCTGATGATGTGATGCGGGATCGCAGGGGCCACGCGCGCGAACACGTCGCGGTCGACGTCGAGCGTCTTCAGGTTGCGGACGTTGACGCCAATGATGCGCGCGCCAGCCGCGACTGCGCGCTCCGCCTCCTCGACGGTGTGCACCTCCACGAGCGCGGCCATTCCGAGGGAGTGCACACGGTCCAGCAGCGATTCGAGGACTGTCTGCTCGAGGGCTGCGACGATCAGGAGCACGACGTCCGCGCCGTAGGCGCGGGCCTCCCAAACCTGGTACGGCGTGACGATGAAGTCCTTGCGGAGGATCGGAACGTCGATCGCGGCACGCACCGCCGCCAGGTCGGCGAGAGATCCCCCGAACCGGCGCTGCTCGGTGAGTACGGAGACGACGGCCGCCCCGCCCGCCTCGTACTCGCTGGCGAGGGCAGCCGGGTCGGTGATGCTGGCGAGGGAGCCTTTGGATGGGCTGGAGCGTTTCACCTCGGCAATGACGGCGACCTCGCCTGATCGGCGCAGTCGCGAGTGAGCGTCGATGACGGTCTGTTGCTTGGCAGCCCGCTCCTTGAGTTCCGACAGCGGGGTTTGTGCCTCACGCACCGCAAGGTCCTCGCGTACGCCCGCGATGATGTCGTCGAGTACCGTTCCCACCGTCAGCCTCCTTCTCTATCGCCGCTGGCCGTGGCCGGCGAGGCGCAGGAAGAGCCCACCGAGAAGTCCGGCTGCGATCACGGCGGCGCCGACGGCGACGACCGGAATGCTCGCCAGGCAGATACCTACAGTCGCCACGATCGCTCCGAGGATGATTCCGAGCATCGCGAACCAGGCAGCCACGGTCTGTCCCTCGTTGTGGGGCGGAACCTTGTCGGGCAGTTCAAAGTGCTGCTCGAGTTCGAATCGGTTGGCGGAAGCTCCCGACTTCTGCGACGCATCTGACATCGTTAGTAGCCTTTCGAGACGTTTGTGATGTCAAGCCTACCCGCGCTCGGGGCGTTCGCTGACATCCTGGTCGGCGAGCGTCGGGTCTTGCCCGCGTGTCAACGCGTCCCATTGGTCCAGATTTCTGACGTCGTTGATGGGAGTGTCAGTTACGACGTCGCCTCGCCGTTCGTAGCGAGTTCGCGCCTGCCGCGGCGCCGGCACGATCGCCAGGACGAGTGCGGCGAGAGCGAGGGCCAGCAACGCAACCAGCGATATGAGCGGAAAAGCGGTGAGCCGGTAGTTGTCGATGGTCGTCGTGCCCGTGACTTCGGTCAGCGAGGTGACGGCGACAGGGGCCGGAGCCACCAGGAAACTCGCGGTGGCCCATGCGAGCCCAGCGGCGGTGGCAGCCGCTACCGACCCGATGATCCGCCGAGCCAATGCACCGGCAAGCAGGTTGGCAACTGCGGCGGCCGCCCAGATCAGCGCCCCCGTGGGCAAGGCCGCCACGGCGTCGGCGCCGGTGGCCGTTCCGTTAGCGGAGCCGAGCACCGTGACGGCCGTGGCGTGCAACCACGGTACGGCCGACAATGCCCCGAACGCGGCCGCGCCGAGGGCGAAGACCGCGCTGCTCGTCCGTGGGCGCACGCGGATTCCGCGCAGGCGCGGCGGGGACGAGTCCTGCGTCGCCCCCGCCTCAGCGCTCGACACGGCCGAGGTCGCTATCGCTCGCCGAGACGGCACCCAGCGACCCGCCCGCCGCAAAGCAGGTGGGCGCGCCCGTGTGGCAGGCCGCCCCGATCTGATTCACGCGAACGAGAAGTGCGTCGCCGTCGCAGTCAATCTCCACTGAGTGAACGTACTGGATGTGCCCCGACGTGTCCCCCTTGCGCCAGTATTCCTGGCGCGAGCGGCTGAAGAACGTGACGCGTCCCGTGGTGAGGGTACGGGCCAGGGCCTCGTCGTCCATCCAGCCCAGCATGAGCACCTCACCGGTATCCCATTGCTGAATGATCGCGGCGACCAGGCCCGCATCGTCGCGCTTGAGTCGAGTGCGGATGTCCTCGTCCAGGTCTGTCATCTGACGTCAACCCCCGCCTCTGCCATGGCGTGCTTCACCTGGGTGATGGTGAGCTTGCCGAAGTGGAACACGCTCGCCGCCAGGACAGCGTCTGCCCCGGCCCGAGCGGCGGCTACGAAGTCGGCGGGGCTCGATGCGCCACCGGACGCGATGAGCGGAACTGACACGACCTCTCGGACCGATCCGAGCATCTCGAGGTCGAATCCCTCGAGCGTGCCGTCCGCGTCCATCGAGTTAAGCAGGATCTCCCCGGCGCCGAGTTCCGTTGCGCGGCGAGCCCATTCGACGACGTCCATTCCGGTTCCCCGCTTGCCGCCGTGCGTCGTGACCTCGTACCCCGAATCGGTCACGGTCTCACCCGTGACTCTGCGCGCGTCCACGGACAGGACAAGCACCTGGGAGCCGAAGCGATGCGCGATATCGGAGATGAGCTCGGGGCGCGCGATTGCGGCGGTATTGACCGAAACCTTGTCGGCCCCCGCCCGTAGCAACCGGTCGACGTCGTCGGCGGATCGGACCCCACCGCCCACGGTCAGCGGTATGAATACCTGCTCCGCGGTGCGGCGCACGACATCGAATGTGGTTTCGCGATTGCCGCTTGATGCCGTCACGTCGAGGAAGGTGAGCTCGTCAGCGCCATCGAGGTCATACTTCGCGGCGAGCTCGACGGGATCGCCAGCGTCCCGGAGGTTCTCGAAGTTGACGCCCTTGACCACGCGTCCCGCGTCAACGTCGAGGCATGGGATCACCCGTACGGCAACACTCATAGGTTTCCTTCGTCTCCTGTCTGCGGGGCGTCCGCGGGGTTCTCCGTCTCGGCGCCCTGGTCCTCGGCGGCGTCGGCAGTGGACGCGGCGAGCACGTCGATCAGGTACACCATAGTCTCCCGGCGCCAGCGGCTGTCAGTCAGCCCGAACGCCAGCCCGGGCGGGACGATAACCAGCATCCGGCTGCCGACGGTTACGTCGGTCAGTGCGGCGTCCAGTCCCTCGATCAGGGCATCCGAGCCAACCTTGACGGTAACCGGCAGGGTGTCGGCATCCCAGGTGGTTCCCACGACCTTCCCGTTGGACCAGCGCACGGCCTGATATTGCAGCACTGCAGTCTGACCGGCGCTCATCTGCACGCCATTGCCCAGGATCAGCATGGAGGTGGTCAGCACCCGTGGGGGGTCCGAATCCGGTATGACGACCTTGTTGTCCACGACGGTGGGCAAGGCGGCGCCGTCGCTCGATGTCGCCGCGGGCGGGTCCACCTTGGTGCCGCTGGCCTTCAGCGGCAGGATATCGATGATCATGATGATGGGCACCGAGTCGTAGGTGATGTGCACGAGGCGGCTTCCCGTACGTCGTCCCAGCACAACGTCATACAGATCCTCGCCCAACGCCGCGGTCGTGACCCGGTACGTCTGGGGAACGGTCGCGAAGTCGTCGCGCAAGACATCCCCGTTGGAGGCGGAAACTGCGTAGATCTGCAACAGGGCCTTACCGCCCTCTTTGAGGTTGGACCCCGCGCCCTGAATCAGAACGCGATCGTCGGGCTCGCTGATCATGAGCGGCGGGGTGAACGCAACCTCCGGCCGGAATCCCCACGTGCCGGTCACCTGGATGTTCGCCAGCGTGCCCGTCACCGGCTCCTGGGTTTCGCTGGCGGATGACGAGGACTTCGGCGCGGACCTCTTAGGGCCGGGCAGCGAGCATCCCGTCAGTAGTAGCGCGAGGACTATACCGGCGGCCAGTGCTGTCATGGCCCGCCGCGCGCTCACAACTGCTCCATGAGTTTGTCCACGCGCTCGTCCACGGACTTGAACGGGTCGCTGCAGCGAACCGTGCGCTGCGAAAGATCGTTGATCTTGAGGTGCATCCAGTCGACGGTGTAGTCGCGGCGCGCCCGCGAGGCCGCCGCGACGAAGTCCCCGCGTAGCCTCGCCCTCGTGGTCTGCGGCGGCGTGTCGATGGCGGCGGTGATCTCCTCGGGCGACACCATGGTGCGGACGAGCCCGGACTTCACCAGTTTCGAGTACAGCCCGCGCTCGGAGTCGATGTCGTGGTAGGCCAGGTCAAGCCGCGCGATGCGCGGATCGGCGAGATCCGCGCCGGTGCGCTCCTGGTATCGGCGGATGACCGAGAGTTTGATGGCCCAGTCGAGCTCGGATTCCACCCGGCTCAGGTCGCCGGTTTCGAGGGCGTCTAGTCCCCGTTCCCACAGCTCGATGGTCGCATCGTCGTGCGGCTGCTTCTCGTTGAGCTCGATGAATGCCTTGGCGCGCCCGAGGTATTCGCGCTGCAGATCGATGGCTGTCATGGTGCGTCCTGAGCTCAACTCGATCGGCGCCTTCCCGGAGATGTCGTGGCTGATCTCGCGGATCGCTCGCATGGGATTAGCAAGGGCGTAGTCGCGCATCGGCACGCCCGCCTCGATCATGCGCAGGACGAGATCCGCCGCGCCGACCTTGAGCAGGGTGGTCGGCTCGGCCATGGACGAGTCTCCGACGATCACGTGCAGCCGCCTGTAGCGCTCGGCGTCCGCGTGGGGCTCGTCGCGCGTGTTGATGATGGGGCGCGACCGGGTCGTGGAACTCGAGACGGTCTCCCAGATGTGATCGGCTCGCTGCGAGAACGCGTACGAGGCCGCGCCGCGCGGCGTCACGACGATCTTGCCCGCGCCGATCAGAATCTGGCGCGTGATCAGATGCGGGACGAGGATCTCCGAGACCCTGGTGAAGTCGCCCTGGCGACGAAGTAGGTAGTTCTCGTGACAGCCGTAGGAGTTTCCTGCGGAGTCCGTGTTGTTCTTCAGCACGTGCACGCGTCCCAGAACTCCCGCGGCCGCAATCTGTTCCTGTGCGTCAGCCACCAAGGACTCGAGCACGCGCTCGCCCGCCCTGTCGTGCGCGATGAGCTGCTCCACGCCGTCGCATTCCGCCGTGGCGTATTCGGGGTGCGAGCCGACGTCGAGGTAGAGCCGCGAGCCGTTGCCGAGGAACACGTTCGAGGACCTGCCCCAGGCGACGACCTTGCGGAAGAGCATGCGAGCCAATTCGTCCGGCGTATAGGTCCGCTCTCCCTGCGGGGCAAAGGTGATCCCGAACTCGGTTTCGAGGCCGAAGATGCGCTTGCTCATGCTTGTGAGATCACCTCAGTTAGTTCTTCTGCGGATATCCGCCGGAAGGTGCGGCGCCGATCGCTACGGCGATCGAGTAACCCCACCTCGAGTTCGACCAGTGGCGGCGGCTCGGACTCGCTACCCTGAAGCGCGCCCAGCGCCCACACGAGAGTTTGCGCGAGGCTCGCGCCCGGCGCCCACTGAGTCGTGTCGCGTTCGCCGGAGCCGCCGACGACTGCGATCCCGTGAATCTCCGAAACGGACCCGTCGTACGCGATGCGATAGATCACGTCGGAGGGCTCGTCCTCCCCCAGCTCCGCGACGATCAATTCCACCTCGAGCGGCTTTGCCTCGGTCGTGAATACCGTGCCGAGCGTTTGGGCGTACGCGTTGGCCAGGCCTCGCGCGGACACGTCCGTACGGTCGTAGGAGAACCCACGCAGATCCGCGTAGCGGATCCCGGCGATGCGTAGCGTCTCGAACTCGTTGTACTTACCCACTGCCGCGAAGGCGATGCGATCGTAGATCTCCGAGATCTTGTGCAGCGCCTTCGAGGGGTTGTGCGAGGCCAGGAGGATGCCGTCCCGGCCCGCGACCGCGACGACCGGGCGGCCTCGGGAGATCCCCTTTTGTGCGAAGTCGGCCCGGTCCTTCATCAGGTGCTCGGGCGAGACGTAGAACGGCATGGTCATGCGCTGTCACCCCCTGGGTCGATCCGCTCGACCGACTCCTGGGCGGCCGCCGATAGGGTCGCATCGTCGATGCGGCGATACCCGCCGGCGTCGATGACTGCCACCACGGGCCAGATCCGCTTGATGAGATCCGGTCCTCCCGTCCCGGTGTCGTCATCCGAGGCGTCCGCCAGCGCGGCGAGCGCCGCGGCGACGGCCTCGGGCATGGCGAGGCCGGGTCGCCACGATTTCTTCAGCGCGCTACGAGCGAAGCTACCGCCCGATCCGACGGCGTAGTAGTCGCGTTCGCGATAGCGCCCGCCGGTTACGTCGTAGGAGAAGATCGAGGCGTGATGCCCGTCGAACCCCGCGAACAGCGGCAGCGCGGCCAGACCCTGTAGCGCGAGCGGCAGGTTTTGCCGTAGCAGGCTACCGAGGCGATTCGCCTTGCCCTCCGTGGACAGGTTCGCGCCCTCGATCTTCTCGAAGTGCTCGACTTCGAGCTGGAAGACCCGCACGAGGTCGAGTGCTATGCCCGCGGCGCCGGCTATGCCGATCATCGCGGTGTCATCGACCGAAAAGACCTTCTCCATCTCACGGTGGGCGATGAGCGAACCTATCGTCGCGCGGCGATCCCCTGCCATGAGCACGCCGCCGTCGAACACCAGCGCGACGATCGTCGTCGCATGCGGTGACACGTCCCCTGCGCCGGCGATATCCGCCCGCAGGTCGCCGAGCAGGTGCGGGTGGGTAGCCCGGACGAACTCAACGAAAGAGGCCGATCCGGAGTCGAAATAGGCCGCGGGCAGCGGCGAATGCGTCACTGTCCGCCCTTTTGCACGAACCCCTTCACGAAGGCCTCGGCATTCGTTTCAAGCACGTCATCGATCTCGTCCAGCAAATCGTCCACAGCGTGCTCCCGGGCGCTCGTCGGCACGGGTGCCGGGGTCGGCACGTCCGAGGCGTCCGGGTCGGTGGGCCGAATCTGTTCGCGGGCCATGTTTCCCCTCCTGATCTTTCGGGTGACTTCCAACGTTACCTGGCGAGCGTGCGCACGAGGTCGCCGATAGTGGCGGCCTCCTCGATGAGCGCGCCGATGAGGTCTTTAGTTCCCCTTGCCGGGTCGAGCATGGGTATGCGGCTGAGCGCTGGCAGTTCCGGCACGTCGAGCGTCATGGTGTCCCAGGACGCGGTGACTACCGATTCACTGAACTTCGTCAGCACCCGTCCTCGGAAGTAGGCTCGGGTATCCTCCGGGGGCTCCGCGACGGCGCGGCGGACTTCAGCCGGGTCAGTCAGCGTCGCGACCGCTCCTGCCTGGCGCAGTTTGGCCGAAATTCCGCGGCCCTCGCGCATATCGGACCACTGGAGATCCACCGCGGCCAGTCGCGGGCTGTCCCAGTCGAGGTGCTCGCGCTCCTTGAGTCGCGAAAGCACCTGGAGTTTTGCCACCCACTCGACCCGGTGCGCGACCGAGTACGGATCTTGAACCAGTCCGTCGAGCGTCTCGGACCAGGCGGCAAGTAGCGCCTCGGACTCCGGATCGGGCTCGCCAACGCGACTGTACAAATCTCGAACGACCGAAATGTACTCGTACTGAATCTGCGCCGCAGTGAGCCTGCGTCCGTCGGACAGCGCGAGGGTCGCGCTCAGCGAGACATCGCGGCTGACCCTCTGGACGTCCGCGACGGGATCCGCGAGGCGGAGCGAGGTGAGCCGCGTCTGGAAGTCGGGGTACTCCTGGCTCAGTTCGATCGCCCAGAGAACGCACGCGGTGGCGCCGAGCTTGAGGTATGTCGCGAAGTCGAAGGTGTTGGCGTCGCCGATGATCACGTGCAGGCGGCGCCACCGATCCCGATCAGCGTGCGGCTCGTCGCGCGTGTTGATGATGGGGCGGCGCATGGTCGTTTCGAGCCCCACCTCCGCCTCCATGTAGTCGGCCCGTTGCGAGATCTGGAACCCCGCCTCCTCGCCGCGCGGGCCCAGCCCGACCCGACCGGACCCAATAAGGATGTTGCGCGTCACGAAGAATGTCGTTAGCGCCGCGACGATGTCCTCGAACGGCACTTCCCGGTCCACGAGGTAGTTCTCGTGCGTGCCGTAGCTCGCCCCCTTCCCGTCCACATTGTTCTTGTAGACCACCATCTCGGTGCCGGTGAGGCGCGACGCCTCGACGGCACCGGCAGCCATCACCAGTTCCCCCGCCCGATCCCAGAGGACGGCGTCTCGGGGATTGGTCACCTCGGGCGAGGAGTACTCCGGGTGCGCGTGGTCAACGTACAAACGAGCGCCATTGGTGAGTACAACGTTGGCGGCACCGGGATCGTCGTAGGGCTCTCGCTCTGGGCGAACCTCGTCAACGACCCGCAGGCCGTAATCGGGCACGGGGCTAGCTGCCGTCTTGACGGCATCACCGCCCGTTTCGCCCGACGGAGCCGGTCTGGCCGGATCATCGGTGAGCAAGCTCGGATGCGCCGATGCGCGCGACAACTCGAACCCGCGCGCATCGCGTAGGGGGCTCTCGTCCACATAGTCCCAACGCGTGCCGCGGCGCATGCGAGCCAGATCCCGGTACGCCAGGACGATCTGGCTCGACATGAGCATCGGGTTCGCATAGGCGTCGCCGAGTTTGAGGATCCCGTATTCGGTCTCGATTCCCATGATGCGGTGTACGCTCACCGGATTTATCTCCTACAGGTACTGGCCCGTGCCGCGCACGGTTTGCGTCGGACGGTCCTCGCGAGCGAACTCGGTCTTCTTCTCGGCGACGATGGTACGGATGAAGACGATTCGTTCGCCCTTCTTGCCAGAGATTCGCGCCCAATCGTCGGGGTTGGTGGTGTTGGGCAGGTCCTCGTTTTCGTGGAACTCGTCCACGCAGGCCTGCAGCAGATGCTCGATACGCAGGCCGCGCTGACCAGTCGACAGGAGTTCCTTGATCGCTGACTTCTTGGCTCTATCGACGATGTTCTGAATCATCGCCCCGGAACTGAAGTCCTTGAAGAACAGGACCTCCTTGTCGCCGGACGCGTAGGTGACCTCGAGGAACTCATTCTCGCGCTCCTGGGAGTAGATGCGCTCGATCACCCGGTGCCGCATCGCCTCCAGCGTGGCCTGCACGTCACCGCCGTGGCGGGCCAAGTCGTCGTCGTGCAGCGGTAGCGAAGCCGTCAGGTACTTCGAAAGGATCTCGTAGGCCGCCTCCGCGTCCGGTCGCTCGATCTTGATCTTGACGTCGAGCCTGCCAGGACGCAGGATCGCGGGATCGATCATGTCCTCCCGGTTTGAGGCTCCGATCACGATCACGTTGTCGAGCCGCTCCACGCCGTCGATCTCGGCCAGAAGCTGCGGAACGACCGTGGTCTCGACGTCGGATGACAGACCGGTCCCGCGCGTGCGGAACAGGGACTCCATCTCATCGAAGAAAACCACCACCGGATGGCCGAGCGAAGCCTTCTCGCGAGCACGCGCAAAGATGAGCCGGATGTGTCGCTCCGTCTCGCCCACGTATTTGTTGAGCAGTTCTGGACCCTTGACGTTGAGGAAGTACGACTTCGCATCCCTCTTGCTGTCGCCCTTGGCATTTACCGCATCGGAGAGCGACCGCGCCACAGCCTTGGCGATGAGCGTCTTGCCGCATCCCGGTGGGCCGTAGAGCAGAATGCCCTTGGGTGGCCGCAGGCCGTGCTCGCGATACAACTCGGGATGCGCGAACGGCAACTCCACCGAGTCGCGAATCTGGTCGATCTGCGATCCTAGGCCGCCGATGTCGCTGTATTGGATCTCGGGTACCTCTTCGAGCACGAGTTCCTCGACCTCCGACTTGGCGATGCGCTCGAAGGCGAAGCCCGATCGAGTGTCGGCGGTTACGGTGTCCCCCACGCGTAGCGGGCCGTCAATCAACGGACCTGCGAGGTGCATGACTCGCTCGTCGTCGGCTCGTCCCACCACGAGCGCGCGACCATCCCCCAGCAATTCCTTGATCGTGACGATCTCGCCCGTGAGTTCCCAGCCGCCGGCAGCCATCACCGTCATGTTCTCGTTGAGCGCGAGTTCCTGGCCGGGGCGGAGCGCCTCGACGTCGACCTTGGGGCCCACGGACAGCCGGTAGCGGCGGCCCGAACTCAATGCATCGATGGTGCCGTCGGGGTGCGCGGCGACGAATATTGCGTAGGTGCCGGGCGGTGAGGCAAGCTTGTCGAGCTGCTGACCCAGGTCGGCGATCTTCTCGCGGGCCGTTTGCAACATCTCGACCAGGCGTTCGTTCTTGATCCTCAGCAGTGCAAGCTCATTCGCCTGTTGGCTTGCGCTTCCCGGCGGCGTTGCCTCGCTCATATTCCCCTCCCGGCCCTTGCTATCACTCCTGCTAGCCTACCCGCGTAGTCTCGGCGTTCGCCGGGCAGCTACGCGACCGGCTAGCACTACAGGCCGAGTGGATCCAGCTCGACGCGAATCGACGAGTAGCGCTTGGCCGTGCTGGACACCATGCGCGCGGCGCGCAGCACGGCCGCCAGCTCGGCACCTTGACTATGTGGCACCTTGATCAATGCGCGCACCTGATGGTCGACGTCCAGGGTCACGACCGACTTCGATTGGTCCGATTCCCAGGGCGCAGGGCCGAGGACGAGCGCTCCGCGCGGCAACTCGCAATCCGCCAGGAGCGCCGCGACCGCGCTCGATGCGCCGTGTAGCGCGGCAATACGGGTAGCGGGCGGGAGCTCAGCCTCGAGCCGCTCGTCGTATTCGCGGTCGGCGAATCCAACGGGGTCCCAGCGAACCAGTGCGCCCGCCGCGCCTGATCCGCTCGCACCCACCAGGACTACCTGACCACCGTCGTCGGCCGAACGAACAAGCGACGCCGCCACGAGCCACCTGTGCAGTGCATTCGTTTCCGCGCCTAGCCCCGGCAGACCGATCGCGACGTCGCCATCGAGTAGCGCCGCCGCCGCGAAGCCGCCCTCCGCCCGTGGTTCCGCGCCAGGAGTCGCGACGACGAGGCAAGGACGGGGACCGACCGAATCCAGGACGCCAGTGGCGGTCCCCAACCCGGAGATACGAACCGGGACGCGAGGGAACGCGCGGCCGAGTTCCTCCGCGGTTCGCTGCGAGCCCACGCGGACCGATCGCAGGTGGACTCCCCCGCACTCGGGGCAGCGCCAGTTCCCCGCGAGCGCGCCGCACCATGCGCATTGCGCGTCCGTGCCGAGGAAACTCCGTGGCGTGTCCGGCAGGTTCCCGCGCTCTATCCGCAGGGGACCATGGCAGTTGCGGCAGTGCGCAAGCTCGCGGCAGGAGTCGCATGCTAGCGCGGGGATGTAGCCCGAGCGGGGAACCTGGACGAGCACGGGACCTTCCTTCAGGCCGTCCGTGAGAACTCGCCACGCGGCCGGGGGTATACGGGCGTGACCCACCGATCCACTGGCCTCGCGATCCAGTTCGCTCAGGGCGCGGACCCTCGGCGCCCTGTGCCGCACGGTGGCACGGTCCGCTTCGATCGCGCGCGCCCAGCCGTCGCGAACCAGTTGCTGCGCGCGCAGTGACCGAGATGGGCCGGCGAACAAGGTTGATACGCCTTCGAGTTCTCCGCGCAGGCGCAGGAGTTCGATCGTCGAGGTCCGCGGGGTGCGCTCGGCAATATGGGACGAGTCCTCATCGTCCCAGCTCACGAACAGACCTGGCTCGCGTACCGGCGCATAGGCAGCGGATCGCGTGCCGATCACGATCCGCGCCCGTCCGGTCGCTGCGGCCACGTAGGCGCCGTAGCGCGCGGACGGTCCCTGGCTCGCCTGCAGGCGGACCCACGCACCGGCTGGATTGGAGGGCGTCCACTCGTCCAAGCCCGCGGAAGTCAGCGCCGCCGACAGGTGCGCTACATCCCGGTCATCGGGCACCACGACGACGACGCCGCGTCCCAGCTCGTGACACATCGCGAGGACGGCGGTGATGCCACGAGCCCAAGTCGCCAGCGGATGCTGGGCATGGGGTAACGGTGTCCACACGGCCCGTAGCAACTGCCCGGAGCTGAGGCGGCTCAGGAAGGCAGCACCGCCGTGATAGTCGTGCCACACCCCGCGGAATGCGGACAGGGTCTCCGCGTGGGCCGGATCGGAGGGATCCGTCGGCTTGGTAGCGCCCGCCTCCGGCGTGGCCAGGACCGCATTCTCGGCGCGCGCGTGGCGGGGCGGGATCGCGGCCGTGACGACGTCGTAGGTGTTCGAGGCGTAGTACGCGGCGACGCGCTGATAGAGGTCACGCGACGCCTCCGGAGCAAGCACGACCGGGGAGATCACCCGCCGTATGGGCTGGAGGTCACCCTCGAAGTCCGACGTCGCCAGGCGGTCCAGAACCATGGCGTCCACGTCCCGGGCGCCGAGCCGAACCTTGACCTTGACGCCGGGAAGCACGTCGTCGGACATGCTCGCGGGGACGAGGTAGTCGAACGGGCGGTCAAGGTGCGGCGTGGTGGCATCCGGCAGGACGCTCACCACCGGATCGCGCTCGGCTATCGGGACTCCCGCCGCCTGGCGGCGCTTTCGCGGGCGCGGCAGACCGGGCAGTGCCAGTTGGTCGCCGTCATCCATGGGAATATCCCACCACATCTCGCGGACATGCCCGACCAGCCGCTCGCCGATCGGTCCGGTTCTGCCGGCACTCCGGCGATGCGGACACCCGTTAGGGTTGCCGGTCACCGGATATATCGGGTGTCGCGCAGCCCTAACCGGTGCTGGCGGGCAAGATAGTCGATCAGGCCAGCCCGGCCTCAGCCGACCGCCGCGCGCAGTTCGGCGACGCGATCGGTGCGTTCCCACGTGAAGTCCGGGAGTTCACGACCGAAGTGTCCGTAGGCGGCCGTCTGCCGGTAGATGGGCCGCAGCAGGTCGAGGTCGCGCACGATGGCCGCGGGCCGTAAGTCGAAGACCTCCCGGATCGCGTGCGAGATGCGCTCCTCGGGAACCTTCGCTGTCCCGAACGTCTCCACGTAGAGGCCGACCGGGTGAGCACGGCCGATCGCGTAGGCGACCTGCACCTCGCAGCGATCGGCTAGACCTGCCGCAACCACGTTCTTCGCCACCCACCGCGTCGCATAGGCCGCCGATCGGTCGACCTTCGACGGGTCCTTGCCGCTGAAGGCGCCACCGCCATGGCGGGCTGCGCCGCCATAGGTGTCGACGATGATTTTGCGTCCGGTCAGCCCGGCATCTCCCTGCGGCCCGCCCACCACAAACGTGCCAGTGGGGTTGATGTAGACGTTCGGAGCGCCGGTCTCGATGTCCAGGGCGGAGATCACCGGGTCGATGACCTCGGCGCGGATCGCGGCGGCAAGATCAGACTGCTGCCACGTCGGCGAGTGCTGCGTGGACAGTACGACGGTGTCGAGTCGCACCGGGCGATCGCCGTCGTACTCGAACGTGACCTGCGTCTTGCCGTCGGGGCGCAGTCCCTCGATGATGCCTTCCTTGCGGACGACCGCGAGGCGCTCCGCAAGTCGGTGCGCCGTCCAGATCGGCAGGGGCAGGAGCGTAGCCGTTTCATTCGACGCATAGCCGAACATCAGCCCCTGGTCGCCCGCGCCCTGCTGGTCGAGTTGGTCGACGTGCGCGTCGTCGGTGCGCAACTCGAGCGACTTGTCGACACCCTGAGCGATGTCGGGACTCTGCTGGCCGATCGAGATCGACACCCCGCAGGAACTGCCGTCGAACCCGACATCGGAGGACGTGTAGCCGATATCGCGGATGACGTCGCGGACGATCTGCGGGATCTCAACATAGGCCTCGGTCGTGACCTCGCCCGCGACATGGACGAGGCCAGTGGTGACCATCGTCTCCACGGCCACCCGGGAGGACGGATCCTGCCCGATCAGGGCGTCAAGGACGGCGTCCGATATCTGGTCGCAGATTTTGTCGGGGTGGCCTTCGGTGACGGATTCCGAGGTGAAAAGGCGCATGTCATCGGGCATGGCACAAGCCTACGCCCCGTCCGAGGCATGGACGGATGGTGTCCTAATCGCGAGACTGCCTCGCTCACGAACCGTGATCGCCGGACGAGCGGAGCGCGCGACCATAGCGGTCGGTGCCGTGTCACACGGCCATCGTCAGCGCGCGGAGCGCAACGTCTGCACGACGTCCAGCAGCGCGGCAGCCACATCGGCCTTGGTACCAGTGGCCGCGCCGAGTTCCGCACCACGGCCGTCCAGGAACACCACCGAGTTATTCGCCGCGCCGAACACATCGTTCGTCGCGACATCGTTGAAGACGAGGACGTCCGCGCCCTTGCGCCGAGCCTTGTCCCGCGCGTGCTCAATCGCCGAGGCACTTGCGTCCCCGGTCTCCGCCGCGAATCCTACGACGACCTGCGCGGAGTCGCGGCGCGATCCCGCGAGTTCGGCGAGGATATCGGGATTTTGGACGAGTTCCACCGTCTCGCCCTGATCCGGACCGGTCTTCTTGAGCTTGTGCTCCCCCGCGACCGCGGGCCGGAAGTCGGCAACGGCCGCGGCCATGATGATGATGTCCGCGCGCTGCGCCTCGGACAACATTGCATCTCGCAACTCCAGCGCGGTTCCGACACGAATCGAATTCAGCCCGCGAGGTGGATGCGATTCGATCGAGCCGACGATCGCCACGACATCGGCGCCGCGCCTCGACGCCTCGGTGGCCAGAGCGAAACCCTGCCTACCTGAAGAGCGGTTCCCGATAAAGCGCACCGGGTCCAGCGGTTCGCGCGTGCCCCCGATCGAAATGGCGACCCGCAAACCGGCGAGCGGCCGATTCGCAGTCGGATCCGCCGCCTCGATCGCGTCGACCAGATCGACGGGCTCCGGCAATCGACCGGGTCCACTGTCTGCGCCCGTCAGGCGCCCGTCCGCGGGCTCAACTACTAGGATGCCGCGCTCCTTGAGCACGGCCACGTTGGCTACGGTGGCGGGGTGCTGCCACATCTCAGTGTGCATGGCCGGGGCCATGAGCACCGGTCCGGTGGTTGTCAGCAGGGTTGTGGTCAGGAGGTCGTCCGCGCGCCCGCCCGCGGCGCGAGCAAGAAGGTCAGCGGTTGCCGGAATGACCGCCACAAGGTCGGCCCAGCGTCCCAGGGCCACGTGCTCGACCTCGGTGACCGAGTCGAACACCTCATGCGTCGCGGGCTTCCCCGTCAGCGCCTCCCAGGTTGGCGCGCCGACGAATTTCAGGGCGGACGAGGTGGGGATGACGCGCACCTCGTGCCCGCGCTCCATGAGGGCACGCACTACGAGGACTGCCTTGTACGCGGCGATACCACCGGACACGCCCACGATGATGCGCACGCGCGTAATCCCCTGTCTTCCCCTAGCCTTTCGGCGTCGCTACTAGAACGTGTAGGGGTTGTCGTCCCCGAAGCCCGCGTCGGCGGAACCGAACTCGGCATCGAGGTCCGCAAGGTCCTTCTCCGAGGGCACGGCGTTCGGGTCGATCTCGTCCATCGTGAGCAGGCCCTGGTTGATCTCTCGCATGGCGATGGACAGCGGCTTCTCCTGGACGCGCGACTCCACGAGGGGACCGACGTGCTCCAGCAGACCGTCGTGCAGCTGCGAGAAGTACGAGTTGATCTGGCGAGCCCGCTTGGCGGCGAAGATCACGAGCGCGTACTTGGAATCGACGTGCTCAAGCAACTCGTCGATGGGCGGGTCGGTGATTCCGATGGGGTTCGCAACGATTCCAGACACAGATGTCCTCCGGAGGATAGTAGGTCAAACAACGATTATAGCGCCCAGCGGCGCGATCAAGAGTGAGGCGTGATCCCCATGAGCGAAACGATCTCGTCAGTCGCCCGTTGAACGTCGTCATTGATGACGACGTGATCGAATTCGTCGGCCGCCGCGAGTTCGACCTTCGCGGTCGCGAGGCGCCGTTCACGCTCCTCGGCGTCTTCGGTTCCGCGTCCGACAAGCCTGCGCACGAGTTCCTCCCATGAGGGGGGAGCCAGGAAGATGAAGCGCGCCTCGGGCATCGTCGCCCGGACCTGGCGTGCCCCTGCCAGATCGATTTCCAGTAGGGCCGGCACACCCTCGGCAAGACGTTCCTCGACCGCGGCCCGCGGGGTCCCGTACCAGTGGCGTCCGTGCACGACCGCCCACTCGAGCAGTTCGTGATCCGCGACCATCCTGGCGAACTCGTCCGCCGAAGCGAAGTGGTAGTGCACCCCTTCGATTTCCCCTGGACGAGCCTTGCGCGTCGTTGCCGACACCGACAGCCACACCTGCGGGTATCGTTTGCGCAGATCGGCGGACACGGTTCCCTTGCCAACAGCCGTCGGTCCGGCCAGGACTGTCAGCCGCGCGGGCTCCACCGATTCAGAAATTAGCCAAACCTCTCCACAAGCGCTGCGACCTGTCGCGGACCGAGGCCGCGAACGCGTCGGGACTGCGCGATTCCGTACTCTTCGAGCAATACCTGCGCTCGTACTTTACCAACTCCGGGAAGGGCCTCGAGCAGCGCGCTGACGCGCAACTTCCCGACGGCGTCGTCCGACTTGCCCTTCGCGATGACCTTCGAGATCGTCGTACTGCCGGATTTCAGATCTTGCTTCACCTGTGCCCGAACGGCGCGCGCCGCGGCGGCACGTTCGAGTGCTTCAGCGCGTTGCTCGGGGGTGAGTTGCGGCAGAGCCATGGTTGTCTCCTAGTGAGTCAGCGTAGTGCCTTATGGCGAAACTACCCATCACCACCCAAATTGGCAACGGCAAAATCACCGCCAATGCCTTATATTCCGCCGCATAGTATCCGTTGTCGGGGTGCTGATCAGCGGCCCAATGCGCGGGCTACTTCCTCACTTGAACGCAAAGCCGCTGATCGGAGCGACGATTCGTTCGGACCTGCGCGCAGGATGCCCCTCGATGAGGACGCCAGCACGGCTCGACGCGCTTCGCCAAAGACAGATTGAAGTTCCGCAGGTCCTGCGCCCTGCGAACCGACTCCGGGGGCGAGCAACGGTCCGTGAACCCCCGCGAGATCGACGCCGAGGCGCACTGCCGCGTCCCCGATCGTGGCGCCCACGACGAGTCCGACTGGGCCAAAGGGCTCGTCGGCAAACGAAGAGTTGATCTCACCGGCCGAGCGGGCGATCTCCCCCGCCACGCTCACGCCATCCGCGTTGCGCGCGTGCTGCACGCTCGCACCCTCCGGGTTCGACGTGAGCGCGAGCACGAAGACGCCCCGACCCGCAGCGATCGCCTGGTCGATCGCGGGCCGCAGTGACCCGAAGCCGAGGAAGGGCGAGAGCGTCACGGCGTCGCCGGCCAGCGGCGAGTCGCCCAGGTAGGCGTCGGCGTATCCTGCCATCGTCGATCCGATATCGCCGCGCTTGGCGTCGACGATGCACAGCGTGTCCAGATCACGCGCCGTAGCGACGACCTCCTCCAGCACCGCCACGCCGCGCGAGCCGTGCCGCTCGAACAGTGCCGATTGCGGCTTGACCGCCGCGACGAGGCCCCCCACTGCGCGAAGCACCGCTAGGGAGAAGGCGGCGACCCCATCAGCGGTGTCCGGGAGCCCCCACGCGTCGAGCAGCGACGCGTGAGGGTCGATTCCCACGCACAGCGGACCGCGGGCGTCCATGGCGGCCGCGAGCCGACTTCCGAATGTCATGTCAGGCCCCCGGCTTGACGACGTAGGTCTGCAGCGGGTGAACGTCGAACGCCCCGCCATGCAGTTGCGCCTCGATCGCCTGCACCGCAGCCGACAGTTGCTGCACGGTCGTGATGATCGCCTTGTCCGCGGCGGTCGTGGCGGCGCGGATCTCGTAGCCGTCCGCGCGCGATCCCTGCGAGTTCGGCGTGTTGATGACCATGTCGACCTCGCCGGTCGAGATCAGGTCCACGATCGTCGGCTCGCCGTTCGGACCCCGGCCGTCGGACTGCTTGCGCACCTGCACCGAGGAGATGCCGTTCCGCTTGAGCACCAGCGCGGTTCCCTCCGTCGCCAGCAGTTCGAAGCCGAGTTCGGCGAGGCGCTTGACAGGCAGTACCGCCAATCGCTTGTCGCGATCAGCGACCGAGACGAATACTCGTCCCTTGGTTGGTAGCCCGCCGAACGCGGCGGCCTGCGATTTCGCGAATGCGGTCGGGAAATCCGCGTCGAAGCCCATGACCTCGCCCGTGGAGCGCATCTCGGGACCGAGCACGGTGTCCACCGCAACGCCCGCACGGGTGCGGAAGCGCTTGAACGGCAGCACCGCCTCCTTGACGGCCAGCGGGGCGTTGGGGTTGATCGAGCCGCCATCGCCATCGGCGGGCAACGACCCATCGGCCCGCAGTTCGGCGATCGTGGCACCCGCCATGACCCGCGCGGCCGCCTTGGCGAGCGGTACGCCGGTCGCCTTGGAGACGAACGGGACGGTGCGCGACGCCCGCGGGTTGGCCTCGAGCACGTAGAGGACGTCCGAGACGAGCGCGTACTGCACGTTCATGAGGCCGCGCACGCCGATGCCCTTCGCCAGGGCCACGGTCGAACGCCGGATGCGGTCGATTTCCTGCCGGGACAGGGTTACCGGCGGCAGCACGCACGCGGAATCACCCGAGTGAATGCCTGCCTCCTCGATGTGCTCCATCACGCCGCCGAGGTACAGGTCCTCGCCGTCGTAGATCGCGTCCACGTCGATCTCGATCGCATCGTCCAGGAAGCGGTCGATCAAGATGGGCGCAAGGTGCCCGCCGGTGGCGATCGCCGCGTCGAGGGCGCGCTGCACATACGAGGTGAGTTGCTCGCGGCCGTACACGATCTCCATGCCGCGGCCACCGAGCACGTAGGACGGGCGCACGAGCACCGGATACCCGATGCGTTCGGCCACCGTGATGGCCTGCTGCACGGACGTGGCAGTGCCGAATGCCGGCGCCGGAAGTCCAGCCTCTTCGAGCACGCGCCCGAACTCCCCACGGTCCTCGGCCGCGTCGATCGCGGACGGCGATGTCCCGAGGATCGGCACGCCATAATCAGCCAGTCCCTGCGCGAGGGACAGCGGGGTCTGGCCACCGAGTTGGACTATGACGCCCTTGATCGGTCCCGCCGCTAGCTCGGCCTCGTAGACCTCGAGCACGTCCTCCAGCGTGAGCGGCTCGAAGTACAGGCGGTCCGAGGTGTCGTAGTCCGTTGAGACGGTTTCGGGGTTGCAGTTGACCATGATGGTCTCGTACTGGTCCGATAGGGCAAGCGTTGCGTGCACGCACGAGTAGTCGAACTCGATGCCCTGGCCGATGCGGTTGGGTCCGGATCCGAGGATGATCACGGCCTCGCGCTCGCGCGGGCGCACCTCGGTCTCCTCGTCATAGGACGAGTAGTGGTACGGCGTCCGCGCCTCGAATTCTGCGGCGCAGGTGTCGACCGTCTTGAACACGGGGCGGATGCCGAGCGCCTTGCGGATCTCGAACACGGTCGCCGCGCCGCGGCCATGGATGCCGCGTAGCGAGGCGATCTGCTTGTCCGAGAGCCCGTGGCGCTTGGCGAACCGCAGCAGATCGGCATCCAGCGCGTCGGCCGAACGCACAGCGTTCGCCACGTCGTTGATGAGGGCGATCTGGTCAAGGAACCAAGGGTCGATCCCGGTGGCGGCGTAGACCTCGTCCACCGAAGCGCCGCCGCGCAAAGCCTGCTGCACCTGGATTATGCGCTGCTCGGTGGGGCGCTTGATGAGTTCGAGCAGTTCCGTTAGTTCCGCTCCGCTCGGTGCCTCGCCGTCCCAGTGGAAGGTCGAGCCCGCCTTGTCGATCGACCGCATGGCCTTGCCGAGCGCCTCGGTGAAGTTACGGCCGAGCGCCATGGCCTCGCCGACCGACTTCATGGTCGTGGTCAGCGTGTCGTCGGCCGCCGGGAACTTCTCGAACGCGAAGCGCGGAACCTTGACGACGATGTAGTCGAGAGTCGGCTCGAAGCTCGCCGGAGTCGACTCGGTGATGTCGTTGGGGATCTCGTCCAGGGTGTAGCCCACCGCGAGCTTCGCGGCGATCTTCGCGATCGGGAAGCCCGTCGCCTTCGAGGCGAGCGCGGACGAGCGCGAAACGCGCGGGTTCATTTCGATGACGATGATGCGCCCCGTGTCGGGGTGAACGGCGAACTGGATGTTGCAGCCGCCGGTGTCCACGCCGACCTCGCGGATGACCGCGATGCCGATGTCGCGCAACCGCTGGAACTCGCGGTCCGTCAGCGTGAGCGCCGGTGCCACGGTGATGGAATCGCCCGTGTGCACGCCGACCGGGTCCACGTTCTCGATCGAGCAGACGACCACGACGTTGTCGTGCTTGTCGCGCATCAGTTCGAGTTCGTATTCCTTCCACCCGAGGATCGACTCCTCCAGCAGCACCTCGGTGGTGGGCGAGTAGTGCAGACCCTGACCCACAATCTGGCGCAGGTCCGCCTCGTCGTAGGCGATGCCGGAGCCGAGACCGCCCATGGTGAAGGACGGGCGCACGACGACGGGGTACTTGAGGTCGATGACGGCCTCGAGTGCCTCGTCCAGGGTGTGGATGATCGCCGAGCGAGCCGACTCTCCCCCGGCGACCTCAACGACCTGCTTGAACTGCTCGCGGTCCTCGCCCTTCTCGATCGCGGCGATGTTGGCACCGATCAGCTCGACGCCGTAGCGGTCGAGCACGCCGGCCTCGGCGAGGCCGATCGCCGCGTTCAGCGCGGTCTGCCCGCCCAGGGTCGGCAGTAACGCGTCGGGGCGCTCCTTGGCGATGATCGAGGTCAGGACCTCGGTCGTGATCGGCTCCACGTACGTGGCGTCGGCGAACTCGGGGTCCGTCATGATCGTCGCGGGGTTGGAGTTGACGAGGATGACCCGCAGGCCCTCCTCCTTGAGAACGCGGCAGGCCTGGGTACCCGAGTAGTCGAACTCGCAGGCCTGCCCGATCACGATCGGCCCGGAGCCGATCACCATTACGGACTGGATGTCATCGCGGCGTGGCACTTACTTCTCCTCGTTTGCGGCGGCAACGCCGTTGTTCTGCATCAGGTCGATAAAGCGGTCGAACAGGTAGGCGGCGTCGTGCGGTCCGGCCGCGGCCTCCGGGTGGTACTGCACCGAGAACGCGGGCACGTCGAGCGCGCGCAGTCCCTCCACCACGTTGTCGTTGAGACCCACATGAGACACGACCACGCGACCGTAGCGCCCGCCGTCGTGCGGGGCGATGGACTCGCCGTCGATGGGTGCGTCCACGGCGAAGCCATGGTTGTGCGCGGTGACCTCCACCTTGCTGGTCTCCCGGTCCAGCACCGGCTGGTTGATCCCGCGGTGCCCGTAGTTCAACTTGTAGGTGCCGTAGCCGAGGGCGCGCCCGAGGATCTGGTTGCCGAAGCAGATGCCGAAGTAAGGGATCTTGCGATCCAGCACCTCGCGCAGCAGCTCGACCTCGTGCGTTGCGGCCCCGGGGTCGCCGGGGCCGTTCGAGAAGAACACGCCGTCGGGTTCGAGGGCCGTGATCTCTTCGATGGTGATGGACGAGGGCACCACGTGAACTCGGATGCCACGTTCCGCCATGCGCAGGGGTGTCATCGACTTGATGCCGAGGTCCACGGCGACGACCGTCGCGCGCCGCTCCCCCTGCGGTTCGATCGTGAATGCCTGATCGGTCGAGACTTCGCGGGCGAGGTCGGCGCCGGCCATCTTCGGCGCGGCGAGCACCTTGTGCACCAGGTCGGCCACGGGCAGGTCCCTGCCTGACGGGTCGATCAGTTCCTCGCCGGAGAAGATGCCGGCGCGCATCACTCCGCGCTCGCGCAGGTGGCGGGTCAGCGCGCGGGTGTCGATGTCGCTGATGCCGACGATGCCCTGCGCCTCCAGCTCGGACTCGAGGCTGCGCTCGGAACGCCAGTTGGATGGCCGGGGCGACGGATCGCGCACGATGAATCCGGCGACCCAGATCTTGCGCGACTCATCGTCCTCGTCGTTGATGCCGGTGTTCCCGATGTGCGGGGCGGTCATGACGACGATCTGGCGGTGATACGACGGATCGGTCAGGGTTTCCTGATAGCCGGTCATGCCGGTGTTGAAGACGATCTCCCCCACCGTTACCCCGCGGGCGCCGAAGGATCTGCCCGTGAAGGCGCGTCCGTCCTCCAGGACGAGCACCGCCCTGTCCGCGTGGAAGTTTGTCAGCGCAGACGTTGCGCCAGCCGAATGTGTCACGAAGACTCCTCAGACGTCATTGGGTTTGGGGTGCTAGTTGATGTTGGCGATGAGGGCTGGGTGCCGGCCGGCCCGGGCAGCGCACCGGGTTTGGCCCCCGATTCTGGCGCAACAGGCACGATGAGCGCGTCGACAGCGTCGCCGAGTGCGGCGCGCTCGCCCCGCTCGACGACGCGTAGCCCGCTGTCGACGGGCGGGCCGCCACCGGCCGGCCGCCAGGTGATGATGTCCAGGCCCTCATGTGGTGCGTACTTGCCGGCGATTCCCGTCGCGGCGGTACGCTCCGTGAGCGTGTCGGCCGGTATGAAGATGTCCTGCTCGCCCCGCCGTGCGATATGGACTCCCGCCGGGTACGCAGTCACGATAGCGTCTGACCGGTTGCCGAGTCCGAACACGCCAATCCGGCGCAGCCAGTCGCCGTGCGGCGTGGTCGAGACGTAGATGGCGTGGAGCGGACCCGCTAGCGCGGTGCCGAGTTCCGACGCGCCCGGCACCGGATAGAGGCTCGGGACGAGCTCACCACCGTCCTTGCGGCGGCGAGCGAAGCCGATCAATACCGCGAGGAGCAGGACGAGGCCGAGGACGACCCAGAGGCCGACCGCGACGGGTACGGGCAGGTTCACGCGCCTGCCTCGATCCGCACCGGCGCGGCGTCCAGGATGGTGGCCCGGCCGCGCAGGAACGTGGCACGCACGACACCGGGAAGCTCGCGTCCGCGCAGCGGCGAATTCTCGGACGCGGTCTGCTGATCGGCGGGCCGCACCTCGCGCGTGGCCTTCGGGTCGACGAGCGTGATGTTGGCCGGCTCCCCGGCGGCCAGGGGTCGTCCCTGGGCCCTTGGTCCCTCGTCGATCCGGCCGATCCTTGCCGGCGCCGCCGAGAGCACGCGGGCTACATCGCCCCAGGTCATGCGCCCGGTGTCGACCATGGTCTGCTGGACCACGGACAGGACGGTTTCAAGACCAGTCATGCCGAAGGCGGCCGCCGCCCACTCGCAGTCCTTGTCCTCCCGCGGGTGCGGGGCGTGGTCGGTCGCGACGATGTCGATCGTGCCGTCGGCGAGTCCTTCGCGGACGGCCTCGACATCCGCAGCGGTTCGCAACGGCGGGTTGACCTTGTAGATCGGGTCGTAGGTACGCGCCAGGTCGTCGGTGAGCAGCAGGTGGTGCGGGGTCACCTCGGCCGTGACGTTGATGCCGCGCGACTTGGCCCAGCGGATGATCTCCACCGAGCCGGCGGTCGAGAGGTGGCAGACATGGAGGCGCGACCCGACGTGCTCGGCGAGCAGGACGTCGCGGGCGATGATCGCCTCCTCGGCGACGGCGGGCCAGCCGGCGAGGCCGATCTCGGCGGAAACGATCCCCTCGTTCATCTGCGCGTTCTCGGTCAGCCGGGGCTCCTGCGCGTGCTGCGCGATAACACCATCGAACGCCTTGACGTATTCGAGCGCGCGGCGCATCAGCACCGGGTCCCACACGCACTTCCCGTCATCGGAGAAGACCCGGACCCGAGCCGCGGAATCCGCCATCGCCCCGAGTTCGGCGAGTTGTTCCCCCTCCAGGCGCACGCTGACGGCACCGATCGGCACGACGTCCACCCAGCCGGCCTTCTCGCCGAGGCGCAGCACCTGCTCCACGACGCCGGCGGTGTCCTGGACCGGTGAGGTGTTGGCCATGGCGTGAACGGCGGTAAATCCGCCCGCAGCGGCGGCGCGCGTGCCGGATTCGACCGTCTCGGCGTCCTCGCGGCCGGGTTCGCGCAGGTGCGTGTGCAGGTCCACCAGCCCTGGCAGGGCGATCAGCCCGCGTGCATCGACCACGTACGCTCCCTGGGCGTCAGGGGTATTGCGCAACGATCCGGGCTCCCCGATCTCAGCGATCACGCCGCCGCGCACGAGGATGTCCCGCTCCTGCTCACCCAGCAGGCTCGCGCCCTCGATCAGTAGCAGTCCGGTGCCGTCAGGCAGTGCCTGCTGGTTGGGGTTCACGAGTTCTCCTTCGGGGCGTTGAGCGATGTCGTGGCGGCGTCGGTGCGGCCGGTCAGTAGGAGGTAGAGCACGGCCATCCGCACGGCCACGCCGTTGGTGACCTGCTCGACTATGACCGAGCGCGGCGAGTCGGCGGCATCGGCGCTGATCTCGAGCCCGCGGTTCATAGGGCCGGGATGCAGGACTATCGCGTGGTCGGGGAGCCGCGCCAGCCGGCGGCCATCGAGCCCGTACAGGCGGGTGTATTCGAGCGGCGAAGGAAAGAACCCGCCGCCCGAACTGGACATCCGCTCCCGCTGGACCCGGAGCATCATGATCGCGTCCGGCTGAACCGCGTCGATGGCCTCGTCCAGATGGTAGGAGATCTCGCAGGGCCACGACTCGATGCCCACGGGCAGGAGCGTGGGCGGGGCCACGAGCGTGACGCGCGCGCCCAGCGTGTGGAGGAGGTGGACGTTGGCGCGTGCGACGCGCGAGTGGAGTACGTCGCCGACGATCACGATCTTGAGCCCCGCCAGGTCCTTTCCCAGCGGAGATGGGACAAGGTGGCGTCGCATTGTGTAGGCGTCCAGGAGAGCCTGCGTGGGGTGCTGGTGGGTGCCATCGCCCGCGTTGATCACGGGGGCATCCAGCCAGCCCGCGGTCGCGAGCGTGTGCGGCGCGCCCGATGCCTGGTGCCGGATGATGACGGCGTCCGCGCCCATGGCCTTGAGGGTGAGCGCCGTATCCTTGAGCGATTCACCTTTGGACAGGGACGAGCCCTTCGCCGAGAAGTTGATGACGTCGGCGCTGAGCCGCTTGGCGGCCGTCTCGAAACTGATTCGCGTGCGGGTCGAATCCTCGAAGAAGAGGTTGACCACAGTCCGTCCGCGGAGTGTGGGGAGCTTCTTTACCTCGCGCTCCTGGGTGGCTGCCATCTGCGCGGTCGTGTCGAGGATGAGCACGGCCTCGTCGCGGCTGAGGTCCTGCGTCGAGAGCAGATGCTTCATCGCGCCGCCTCCCCGTCGCTCTCGGGTTGCTCGATGACCACGGCATCCTCGCCGTCGATCTCGTCAATCTGAACGCGCACGCGCTCGTCGATGGATGTCGGGAGGTTCTTGCCGACGTAGTCGGGCCGGATCGGCAGGCGCCGATGACCGCGATCGACCAGTGCGGCGAGTTGAACGGCTTGCGGGCGGCCCAGGTCCTTGATCGCATCGAGCGCAGCACGGACGGTGCGCCCGGAGAAGAGGACGTCGTCAACGAGGACGATAACGCGATCATCGATACCGGTCGCGGGGATCTCGGTGCCACCTACCGCGCGCACGGGACCCTGATGCAGGTCGTCGCGGTACATCGTGATGTCGAGCCGGCCCAGGAGATCCTCGGGAGACTCGGGGTCGACGGCGCGGATCTTCGCCGCGAGCCGGCTCGCGAGTTGCACGCCGCGGGTGGGAATGCCGAGCAGGAGAATGTCCGAGGCGCCCTTGTTGCGCTCGATCACCTCGTGGGCGATGCGAGTCAGCGCCCGATCGATGTCGGCGCTGGATAGGACGACGCGCGCCTGGCTGGATGCAGCGGAACTGCTCATGGCCGTGTGCTCCTTTCCCGCCTCACAGGACGGGTCTTAAAGAAGTGATGAACCCAAGGAAGGATTCTAGCGCACACCTGCGGCGGTCGAATTCCACAAGCGACCGGTGATGATACGAATGCCGCACCGACAAACTGCGCCCCTCGCTACCTCGGGAGGAATTCGTGGACTTTCTGCGCATCACCGTGTTCGCATTAACCGTCATTGCGGTTGCGGGGGGCATCGCTGCCAAGATTCGCATCGCGGCCCCGCTCATCCTGGTCATCCTGGGTATCGGGACGAGTCTGCTGCCGTTCGTGCCGGACGTCCAGATCGAGCCGGAGATCGTACTCACGCTGTTCTTTAGGCTGCTTCCACGGCGATGCCCGCGGCGACCTTCCGCCGTGAGTTCTCATCCATTGGCGCCTTGGCGGTGACGCTGGTGATCATCTCGGCCGTAGTGCTTGGTCTCTTCTTCACCTGGGTCGTTCCTGGCATCGGCATTTGGTGGGGCATCGCGCCCAGACGTTGAGGATGCACTCGACGACGGCTTCCGTGCGCTGCTGGTGGCGGTGGCTGCGCTCATCCTCCTATTGCTGGTCCGCTTGCTGTTCCTCGGGCCGCTGCTTACAGGCCTCTCGCGGGGAGGGAACCTGCGCGCAGCCCCAAGACCTCGAGCAGCCTCATGTCAATGCGCGCTACGCCGCGCTCCTTCGCGCGCGCAAGGACGCCAGGTACAGTTCGGGCGTTCTGGAGGCCACGTTGGCGCATCTGGATGCCGAGCAACTCATTTTGAACATGGCCAAGGGCGCTAGCTGCCACGAACCGACGGTTCACCCCATCAAAGTTCAGTTGGCCCCTACAAATTTCATACCGCGAACTGAACTTTGATGTGGCCAACGGGTGAGGCTGGCTGCGGTCAACGGGTGAGGCGCCGATCAGTCGGACTTTGGTGGCCCTGCGGCGAGGTCATCCCGCACCACACGGCGCAGGACCTTGCCGATCTGCGACTTCGGCAGCTCCTTGACGATGAAGATCTCCTTGGGGATCGCGTAGCGAGCGAGGTGCTCGGAGCACCAGTGCCGCACCGCGTCCAGGTCAACCTTGGGGATCTCGACCTTGGGCAGTTCGACCTTGGGGATCTCCACGCTGGGCAGGTCGAGGTGCGGAAGCTCCAGGTGCGGCAGTTCGGGCAGGTCGATCTCTGGGAGCCCCGGAGCCCCCTCGGGTAGCACGATGGCGGCCACGACCCGCTCCCCCAGGTCCCCGCCGGGCAGCCCCACTACGGCCACCTCCTGGACGCCGGGCATCTGGTTCAGCACGGCCTCGACCTGCGAGGGGAACACCTTGAAGCCACCCGTGATGATGAGTTCCTTCACGCGGTCGACGAGTTTGACGAAGCCGCGGTCATCGACGACCACCACGTCGCCGGTCCGGAGCCACCGCACGCCATCGCGCTCAACCCACGGCTGGTCCGCATCGTCCGCGCCCCAGTAGCCGGCGAATACCTGGGGTCCGGCGATCAGCAGTTCGCCGCGCTCCCCGATGGCGACGTCGCGCTCGGGGTCGTCCTGATCCACCACGCGAATCTGCGTCGACGGGAACGGCAGTCCCAGCCAGCCGGGACGCCGCTGCGGGCCGATCGGATTGCCGAGGGCCACGGGTGAGCACTCGGTCATCCCGTAGCCCTCGATCACGTAGCCGCCGGTGAGCGCCTCCCATGCCTCTGCGGTCGCGCCGGGCAGCGCCATCGCCCCGGAGAGCACGTATCGCATGCTACTGAAGTCGGCCTTCTCGCTCTTGGCGGCCGCGACGATGCGCTCCAGCATGGGCGGGACGGCCGCCATGAACGTTCCGGGGATGCGGCGCTGGGTCTCGACGACCTCCTTCGCAACGAACTTGGGGAACAGCACGATCGTTCCGGCCACGCGGAGCCCGAAGGCGAGCGTGAGCATCATCCCGTAGGCGTGGAACAGCGGCAGCACGCCGTACATCACCGAAGGTTCGGCATCGCTGGCATTCAGGCCCGTCCATGCCTCCCCCTGGATGGCGTTGGCGACGAGGTTGCGGTGCGTCAGGACGGCGCCGCGCGGAACCCCGGTCGTGCCCCCGGTGTACTGGAGCAGAGCCGTGTCTTCGGCGCCCGGATAGGGGAACGAAGGCGGCAGTGGCCGGGACCGGGCAACGAGCCCGTGCCAGTCGAGGGCGCGCGCGGGCACATCGGACATCAGTTGGGCACGCGTCTCGCGCGCCTTCCTGATCGGGAGCCGTAGCGCGAATCGCTTGAACGTCGGCAGATCCCGGGACAAGTCGACGCTCAGGAGGTGACGCACAGCCGTTTCGGGGATGGCCTCGGCCACACGCAGCGAGGTCGGCTGCCAGGCGATGACCACCGTTGCACCCGAGTCGAGTAGTTGCTTGCGCAGTTCCTCGACCGAGTACAGCGGATTGTGCTCGACGACCACCGCACCGAGGCGCAGCGCGCCCAGGAACGCGACGACGTGGCTGGGACAGTTGGGTAGCGCAAGTGCTACCCGGTCGCCCTTGCCCACTCCCAGGGATCGCAGTGCGGTCGCCGCCCGAGCGACCTGCTCTCCCAACGCGCGGTAGGACGTCTTGCGTCCCATGAAGTAAAGGGCGGTTCGCGTCGGATGCAGATGCACCGCCCGGCCGAAGGCGGCGAGGAGGGACTCGTCCGGAATCTCCACCTCGCGCGGCACACCGGGGCACGCCAGGTAGGTGCCGTCCGGCGCGGTCACGAGCGACTCTGACACGAGATCTTCCGCGGTGCTTCCCATGCCCAGATCGTAACCTACGCAACCGTAAGTTATCTGGGCACTAAGGTCACGCCTTCAGCGTAGGCAGCACCTGCACGACGCGACCGAGCAGGCCGTTCACGAAGTTGGGCGACTCGTCGGTCGACAGTTCGCGGACCATGGACGTGGACTCGTCCAGCACGACCTCGCTCGGGATGTCGTTGCCGTAGAGCAGTTCCCACACGCCGATGCGCAGCGCGATCCGATCTACCGCGGGCATGCGCTCGATGGTCCACCCGCGCGAGTACGTTGCGAGGATCTCGTCGATCTCCCCCTGGTGGGTCGCGACTCCCTCGACGATCTCCCCGGCGTACTCCGGCGGGGTTGTCTGGCGTGGGCCCGGCTCGATGCGGCGGTCGGCGAGGACCACGAGCGGGTCAGAACCCCGCTGCTCAGCTTCGAAGAGGATGTCCAGTGCCCGCCTACGGGCTTTGCTGCGAGCTGGCACTTAGTCGTTCACGCGCCCCAGGTAGGAGCGGTCGCGGGTGTCGACCTTGACCTTGGTGCCCTGCTCGACGAACAGGGGAACCTGGATCTGAGCGCCGGTCTCGAGCGTGGCGGGCTTGGTGCCGCCGGTGGAGCGGTCGCCCTGCAGGCCGGGCTCGGTGTAGGTGATCTCAAGAACGACCGACGAGGGCAGGTCGATGTAGAGCGGAGCGTCGTTGTGCGAGGCGACCTGCACGACGGTGTTCTCCAGCAGGAAGTCCTTGGCGTCGCCGACGATGGCGTCCGAGATCGGCACCTGGTCGTAGGTCGAGGTGTTCATGAAGATGTAGTCCGAGCCGTCGTGGTACAGGTACTCCATGTCGGACTTGTCGACGTTGGCGGTCTCGATCTTGGCCCCGGCGTTGAACGTCTTGTCGACAACCTTCCCGGTGAGCACGCTCTTGAGCTTGGTGCGCACGAATGCGCCACCCTTGCCGGGCTTGACGTGCTGGAACTCGAGAACGTTCCAGAGCTGACCGTCGATGTTCAGCACGGTCCCGTTCTTGATGTCGTTGGTGGTCGCCACGATGGGGCCTTTCAGTCGAAAGTGGTTGAGTGAGCCGGTCAGCAATTCTAGCGCCAACCGGCGGCTGGTCTCGCGCCCAGGCGGGGCGGGGTCAGATCAGCCAGGCGCCGAGTCCGCCGCAGGCGGCCGCGAACAGCAGCGATGCGAGCGTGCCGATGACGAATCTCTCGGAGGCATCGGGGTTGCCCTTCAGCTCGGCGAACCGGCCCAGGCCCTTGACCGCGACGACGATCGCGACTGCGCTCGGCTGACCCGTGAGGATCGCAGCTGCGACCCCCGCGCGTTCCAGGTAGCCGATCCAGCGTCCCCCGCGCAGGGCGTCCTTGGCCTGCTTGGACGAGGGTCCCTGTCCCTCCCCCGATCGCCGTGCGCCCCGGCTCGCGAGTGCCAGGACCCCGACGGTGAACCAGTATCCGCCGGCGACCGCGAGGATCAGGGCTCCTGCGCCTATGAGTGCTGCGGTCACGCTTCTCCTTGGGTTTTTTCGAGGACGAGTTCTCCGGCGAGCTCATCGAGTAGCGGCAGGACTGCGAGTTCCTCGCTCCAGGCGGCGCGTCGGAGGTGACGCGACACCGCCTGGGCGCTGACGCCGAATGTTCGGGCAATGTCAGTCTGCGCCACCATTTCGCTGCGCGCGAGCGCCCACTGCGCGATCCGGTTGTGGCCGCCGGCCGGAACGGTGGCATCGATATACTCCCACGATCGTGCGGTACGCCGGTCATAGACGACACCGAGGAGCTGGACCGCCGCCTCGAAGCGCGCTGGTTCCGCTTGCGGGTCGACCGATCGCACGACGAAGGGTACGTTGGTGCGCTTGTTCTGGGCTGCGGTGACCGCCTCGCGCGCGGCGATGAATGCCGGACCGCTGGCCTCTCGAGTGTCGGATGCGCGGGCGGTCGCGTCGTTGAGCGGCCCGATGCCGATGCCGATCTGCCACCCGCCGAGCCGCAGTGCGGACCGTGCGGCGGCAACGACTAGCGCCGGATCGATCGCCACCATCTGGACCTCGTCCCCGGCGGTGCGTTCCGCGGGAAGTAGCCAGCCGGGGGTGAACTCGGCAGCGGCTACTCCCGGGTCAGTTGCCGCCCGCGGACCGCCAAGTCCTGCCAGCACTGCCAGCAGCTCGGGGACGCGGTCTGCGCCTTCCCTGGATCTGTCCTGGTCGATCGTCAGCACGAACATGAATCAACCCTATTCGGTTGTTTTGTAATAATCAACCGGAATTGATTGATTTCCTCAGGACGCCGGGCCCGTCAGCGCGGCAAGTGCGAGCCGGTACGAATCAAATCCGAAGCCGGCGATCGTGCCGGTCGCGATGGGCCCGATCACCGACAGGTGGCGGAACTCCTCGCGCGCATACGGGTTGGAGATGTGAACCTCGATGAGGCGTAACCCGCCTTTGGTCACCATCGCAGCGGCGTCGCGCAGAGCGTAGGAGTAGTGCGTGAAGGCCGCCGGGTTGAGCACGACATCGGCGCGAGCGTCCACCGCCTCATGTAGCCAGCCCACCAGTTCGGCCTCGTCGTCGGTCTGGCGGACTTCCGCCGTCAGCGCTGTTCCGGCGGTCCACTCGTCCACGGACGACGCAAGGTCGGCGAGCGACAGGGAACCGTACACGTCGGGCTCGCGCACGCCGAGACGACCGAGATTGGGACCGTTCAATACCAGTACATGGGGCATGATCCGATCTTATCCGCGCCGGTGATCCCCACCAACGCTCAGGCGCCCTTCGCCTCCACACCCGGCCGGACCTGCGCAAAGCCGATATCGTGGAGGCACACAGACAAGGGGGCCGCATGACCATTCAGGTACGGCAGATATCGAAGAGTTTTGGTTCACTCAAGGCGCTGGACAACGTCTCATTCGATGTCACTCCCGGACGGCTCACTGGATTCGTCGGCGGGAACGGTGCAGGCAAGACGACCACGATGCGCATCATCCTCGGGGTGCTGTCCCAGGACTCCGGGACGGTGCTCACGAACGGCACTCCCCTGGCGGCCGGGCACCGCAGTGCATTCGGCTACATGCCAGAGGAGCGGGGTCTCTATCCGAAGATGAAGGTGCGCGAACAACTCGTCTACCTCGCTCGCCTGCACGGTCTTTCCCGGGAGGTGGCGACCGCCAATGCCGATGCGCTCATCGAGCGGCTCGAACTCGGACATCGCGCGGGTGACCCGGTCGAGCAACTGTCACTCGGTAACCAGCAGCGCGCGCAGGTCGCGGCCGCGCTGGTCCACGAGCCCGACTTCCTGGTCCTGGACGAGCCCTTCTCCGGGCTGGATCCCATGGCGGTCGATGTCGTCCTGAACGTGCTCACGGAGACCGCGGAACGAGGGATTCCGGTGTTGCTGTCATCCCACCAGCTCGACGTGGTCGAGCGACTGTGCGATGACCTCGTCATCATCGCGGGCGGCCAGATCCGCGCCGCCGGTTCGAAGGACGAACTGCGCGAGCAGCACTCTCCCCCGCGCTATCGCCTGCGCGCGGACGACGTATCGGCAGCGACCCGGCCGGGCGTCACTGTCATCGAGACCGGCCCGGGCGAGGTGACGTTCGACAGCCCGGACGAGGCGCTCGCGCAATCCGTTCTGGCCGACGCGCTGGCGCGCGGGGCCGTGCGAGAGTTCGCGCCGCAGCGACCCCGCCTCACTGAGATCTTCCGCGAGGTCGTGACCGATGCCGCACCCCGTGATGGGCACGACGATGGGGAGGACCGCAAATGACCGCCCACGCTCCGCTTCGCAGTTCCACCGCTATCCGCCTCGTCGCCGCTCGCGAGATCGGCGCGCAGCTGCGCTCGAAGTCGTTCATCATCTCCACGGTGGTCATGCTCGTGCTGATCCTCGCCGCCATCGTCGGCAGCGCGCTGCTTGGGGGCGGGGACAGTCGCGCCCCCGTCGCCGCAATCCCGCAGACCGAGGCCTACGTTGCCGACAACCCCGCACTTGAGGTCACGGTCTACGAGGACGAGAATGCCGCTCGGGCTGCCGTCCTGGCCGGGGACGAGGACGCGGCGATCCTTCCATCGTCGGACTCCGCACAGGACCCGTTCGGCTTCTATCTAGTGGCCGCGCAGGACGCGCCAATCGACGCGATCGATGCCCTGTCGGCCGCTCCGCGCGTGGAACTGCTGGAACCACCCACGACGTCAGAGGGGCTGCGCTACCTCGTGTCCTTCGCCTTCGGAATCGTCTTCATGGTGGCCGCGCTCACCTTCGGCTCGATGATCGCCCAGAATACGGTGGTCGAGAAGCAGACGCGCACGGTCGAGATCCTCCTGTCGGCGGTGCCCGCCCGCTCCCTCCTGGGAGGCAAGATCCTCGGAAACAGCGCACTCGCGGTCGGACAGACGGCCCTGATCGTGGGCACGGCGATGATCGGCCTGGTCGTGACTGGGCAGGCCGACATCCTGCAGGTGCTCAGCGTGTCGATGCTCTGGTTCGTGGCCTTCTTCGTCGTCGGATTCGTGATGCTGGCGGCGGTGTACGCGGGGTCGGCTTCGCTCGTCTCCAGGATCGAGGACACGGGCTCGGTGCTCACTCCGGTTACTTGGCTGGCCATGGCCCCGTACTTCGTCGTCGTGTTCTTCTCGACGAACGAGACGGTCATGGCCATCGCGTCCTACGTCCCGTTCAGCGCGCCCGTGGCCATGCCCGTCCGCGTGTTCATGGGCACTGCCGCATGGTGGGAGCCACTGATCTCCCTAGCGGTACTTGCTGGCTCCGCGTGGGTCGGCATCGCCCTCGCGGCGGCCGTGTACAGCAGGACGGTGCTGCGCACCGGCGCCCGCGTGAAGCTCAAGGATGCGCTGACGGCCGAGAAGTAGTGGACGCTGTCACTTAGTCCGCGGCTTCGCGCGCCGCATCCGCTGTGTGGCTGTCCCAGGTGCGGCGCGGGCCACGCCTAAAGCGCGGCGCGAGGAACGCCACCGTGAACGCCGCGACGGCAATGCCAGCCAGCACGCTCCCTGCTCCCAGCAGCGCGTACGACAGCCCGCCGGTCACGGCTCGCAGCACGGCATCGGCCGATTGCGGGCTGATGGCGGCGGATCCGGTAAGCGCTTCGGCACCAGCACCGCGCGCGAGATGCATGACGATCTCGAGGATTCCGGTCGCGAGCGTGGCCCAGAGTGCGGCGAAGGCCAACCAGCGCGCGCCGGCGCGCCAGGTGGCACGCTGCAAGGACAACCGGAGGGGCTCGCTGTCCTGCTCCACCAGCGATGTGGCGGTCCCGCTGTCCTTCTCCACTGGTGACGTGGCGGTCGCGCTGTCCTGCTCCACTGGTGACGTGGCGGTCGCGCTGTCTTGCTCCACCAGCGAGATGGCGGTCCCGCTGTCCTGCTCAACTGGTGACGCGGCAGTCTCCCCCTTGGCGCGGCGGCGGGTGCGGCCGCGCGCGGTCCCCGCCGCCAGCGATACCCCCGCAGCGGCGAGAAGGACGGCGAGCCACGGGAGGAATCGTCCGGCCCTGTCGATTCCCTGGTAGACCGAGCGGGCGGTGGTCAGATGGGCAGTCTGCACCAGGACAATCTCGCGATCGACGGCGCGAATGCGGCTCGCCCAGGAGTAACCGCGTTCGGTCAACCGCGCGGCGACAAACTCGATGATCGGCTTGAGTTGAATGCTCACCGTCCCGTCGCCGTCGAGCTTGATGACGCCGGGGCCGGATTCCATGAGGAGCGCATCGACGGCGGTATGGCTGAGTCGAAGCGCCTGCTCCCACGCTGCGGCGAAGCGCCGAGAGGCCAACGCGTCAGCGACTGCACCGGCAAGCGCATCTCGCGCCGCTCCGGCGAGGAGATCAGCCAGGAGCCCAACCTGGTCTTCCGAGAAGTTGAGCCGGTCTCCCATCAGCAGGGCGCCGAGTCCTGATCGGGCGAGGTCGTCGAGGCTCACCTGCGATTCGATTACCGCGACGGTCTGCTTCGCGAGGTCGCCTTGGAGTGCCGGATCGGAGGCAAGCGGTGCAAGAGCGGCGACGAACCCGTCAGTGGTGACGAAATGGGTGCGCAATCCGCTGGCCAGTGCGGCCAGCGGCGCCGTGAGAGCGAAGAGGATGCTGAGGACGATCAACGCCGTCCCGGCGCCGCGTCGCTTCGTCGTGGTGCGCGCCGATCGCTCGGTCATGTCGGTCTCCTGTTCGCCACCCGCGGTGCCGATTTCATCCGACGATGGGAGTGCCTCGCGCCGCCCTCGGCAACGTCAGCCTAGCGCGACGGCGGACTCGTCCCTGGCTATCTCCGCGTAGGCCGCCGCCAGGAGCGTCGGATCGGGGCCCTCGAGGCGGCCCGGCGATCCGATCGAGTCGAGCACGACGAAGCGCAACATGGAGCCGCGCGACTTCTTGTCGCGCTGCATGGCCGCGAGCAACTGCTTCCATTTGTCCCCCCGGTACGTGATCGGAAGGCCGACGGCCGTCAGGATTTCGCGGTGCTTGGCTACGTCCTCGTCCGAAAGCCGCCCCGCGAGGCGCGCAAGCTCGGCGGCGTAGACCATGCCGACCGAGACGGCGGCGCCGTGCCGCCAGGCGTAGCGTTCGACCTGCTCTAGCGCGTGGCCGAACGTGTGGCCGTAGTTGAGGATCTCGCGGAGCGACGATTCGCGTAGATCCTCCGACACGACGCGTGCCTTGACGGCGACCGAACGTTCGACGAGATCGCGCACGACGTCCCAGAGACGATCCGAAACGTTCGGCCAGTTGGCGAACCCGTGAGCGTTGGCGGACACCAGGTCGAGGATGACGGGGTCGGCGATGAAGCCGATCTTGATGATCTCGGCCAGGCCGGCGATCAGATCCCACTTGGGTAGCGTCTCCAGCGCGGCTAGATCGCACAGGACGCCTGCCGGCGGGTGGAACGCACCGACGAGGTTCTTGCCCTCGGCCGTGTTGATTCCGGTCTTTCCGCCGACCGCCGCATCGACCATGGCGAGCAGGGTGGTGGGTATGTGGATGACCGAGATGCCGCGCAACCACGTCGCGGCCACGAATCCGGCGAGGTCGGTCGCGGTGCCGCCGCCGATGGAGACGATCGCGTCTGAGCGCGTGAAGTCGGCTTGACCGAGGATCTGCCAGCAGAACTCCAGGACCTGGGCGCTCTTGGCGGTCTCCGCGTCGGGGATGACGGCGAGGAGAGCCTCGTAGCCCTGCTCGACGAGGTCCTCGCGAACCCCCTGCGCGGTCGCCTCAAGGGACTCCGGATGAATGATCAGGACCTTGGCGACCTTGCTGCCCAGAAGTCCGGGGAGTTCGCCGAGCAGGTGGCGGCCTACGACGACGTCGTAGGTGCGTTCGGCGTTGACTTCGATACGGGTGGGGGCGCTCGGTGTGTGATTCGGCGCGATCGGATCGCTCATGGCTAACTCCTGGAATCGGATTCCCGCGCAGCGACGTGCTGCGCGATTCTTTCGGCGATCTGATGCGGGGTGAGACGCGAGGTGTCGATAGTAACGGTCGCCACGGACTCGTAGGCACTGCGGCGCTCCTCGGCGAGGGCGCGGAACCTGGCGCGCGTGTCCCCCGCTAGCAGCGGCCGGTTGGTGTTGGAACTGCCCAATCGCTTCACTGCCACATCGACGTTCAGGTCGAGGAACACGATCGTTCCGCCGCGCTCTGCGTATTCGGCGAGGGCGGCGCGGTTCCGCTCGGGGATGGGCGCGCCACCACCGAGGGCGAGTACACCGCCGTTGGCCGTCAGGGCAAGGACGAGCGCTTCCGCCTCCAATTGACGAAAGTGCGGTTCGCCGTGGCTTTCGAAGATCTGCGGAATGGACGAGCCCGCCGCGGCGACGATGTGTTCGTCCAGGTCCTGATAGGGCGCCGCGAGGCGCTTGGCGAGTGCGGATCCGACGGTGGACTTGCCGGCCCCCGGAGGGCCGACGAGCACGACGAGCGGACGCGAATCGGCGCTGGTCACCGGAGGTTTTCCGGGATGGAAGCGAGGTACGATTCCAGGTTGCGGCGCGTCTCGGGCACCGAGTCTCCCCCGAACTTCTCGAGCAAAGAATCCGCGAGGGTTAGCGCCACCATTGCCTCCGCCACGACAGCGGCGGGTTGGACCGCGCATACGTCGGAGCGCTGGTGCTGGGCCTGGGACGGTTCGCCGGTGACGACATCGACGGTGCGCAGTGCGCGGGGTACCGTGGAAATCGGCTTCATGGCGCCGCGTACGCGGATCACCTGGCCGTTCGACATTCCGCCTTCGATGCCCCCCGCGCGGTTCGAGAGTCGCTCGATCGTGCCCGATTCGCCGCGCACGATCTCGTCGTGGGCGGCCGAACCCTTGCGGGCCGCGGTCGCGAATCCGTCGCCTATCTCGACGCCCTTGAACGCCTGAATGCCCATGATCGCGGCCGCGAGGCGCGCGTCGAGACGGCGATCCCAGTGCGTGTAGGAGCCGATGCCGCTTGGCACGCCGTAGACGAGGACTTCTACCACACCGCCGAGGGTATCGCCGTCCTTCTGCGTCTGGTCGATCAGGCTGACGATCTTGGCGGAGGTTTCCGTGTCGAGCACGCGCGCCGGATCGGCATCGAGCGCGGCGACGTCCGCCGGGGTCGGAAGCGGGTTCTCGTCGGGGACGCGGATGCCACCGATCTCGAGGACGTGTGAGACGAGTTCGATGCCGGCGACTTGCTTGAGGAGTGCCGCGGCGATCGTCCCGAGCGCTACGCGCGTGGCCGTCTCTCGCGCCGAGGCGCGTTCGAGGACCGGGCGCGCGTCATCGAAGCCGTACTTGCGCATCCCGATCAGGTCGGCGTGTCCAGGTCGGGGGCGCGTGAGCGGACGATTGCGCGCGATCTCGCGCTCGTCCCCCGTGCCCGCATCCTTGAGCAGCGCCTCGCGTGGAACCGGATCAGCAGCCATCACGTCGACCCACTTGGGCCACTCGGTGTTGCCAATGGTGACTGCGAGTGGTCCACCCTGCGTCACTCCGTGCCGCAGGCCCGCCAGTACCGAAACCTCGTCCTGCTCGAACTTCTGGCGCGAGCCGCGGCCATAGCCGAGGCGGCGTCGCGCCAGCGCGGCGCGGATGTCGTCCGTCACGAGGTCGAGTCCGGCGGGCACCCCCTCGATGATTCCTACAAGGGCGGGACCGTGCGATTCACCAGATGTCAACCAACGAAGCATGCATCTATCTTCCCATGTTCCGCGCAAGCCCATCGCCGCCACCGATGCGGCGATCTCCTGCGGATCGATCGAATCGGCGGCGGCGACGGGCGCTTCGAGTGGACTACTTGCGCACTACGCTGACGGCCCGGCTCGGAACTGCATTGCCCAGCGCATTGGTAGCGATCACCCGGAAGTAGACGGACTTTCCGCGCTTGCCCTTCGTGGTCACGAGCTTCAACTTGGTGGCCGCAAGCTTCTTGACCTTTTTCCACTTCGTGCCGTTGTTGGAGAACTGCACAGTGTACGCGGTGACCTTCGCGCCGTTGGCACCCGCCTTGCTCCACTTGACGGTGATCTTGCCCTTCTTGCTGGACTTGGCAGTGATCTTTGCTGGAGCGATGGGCTTGCCAGCTGGCGTCACTGTCATCGGGGCCGAGTAGGAGCCAAGTCCGACCTTGGTGCGGGCAGCGACTCGAATCTGATGGGCCTTGCCATTGGCGAGACCAGTGACAGTCGTCTTGGTTACCTCCGCTTTGACGGAACCCGCACCCTTCCATGCGCCGGATCCCTGGCGGACTTCGATCACGTAGCCGGTGATATCACCATTGGGTTGCGCAGGAGCGACCCATGAGACGGTCACCTGCCTGTCACCGCGCTTCACCGCAACGTTCCGAGGGGCAGAGGCGGTCCCCAGGGTGCTTACGGACACTGTCTCGGCTGGGCCGACACCCACCCCGTTGATCGCCGCGACCGAGACGTGGTAGGACGTGGCGTTCGCAAGGCGGTCGAGGGTGTATCGGGACGTAATGGCCGGGAGGTTGATAGTTGTCCAGGTGACGTCTGCACTACGACGGTATGCGAGTTGATAGCCGGTGATGGCGGAGCCGCCGGTGCTCGCACCGCTGAGTCGCCCAATGGTCAGGTCAAGTTGGCCAAGTTTCGCGGTGACCGTCAGTGTGGGGGCGACGATCGGCTTCGTGGCCGTTTCCTTTTCCGCAACGTCGGACCAGGGGCCGATCCCCTCGGTGTTCTTCGCGGCAACCCGAAACTGGTACTTTTTGCCGGGCAACAGACTGGTGACCAGCATGGAGGGTTCACCGGGCGTTGTTTGCTGCACGGCGGCATCCGCCCAGTCGGTATCGGTGGTGTACTCGCGGTACGCGACTATGTAGATCAAGGGCTGGTCAGTTCCAGCGTTCGCGCCGGTGAGGGCCGTCCAGGTGAGTTTGGCGCCCGTGCCTTCGAGTGTGACGGCGGGCTTGGCGACTTTGGCCGGGACGGTCCGGACGGTGAAAGCACGGGTGGCGGACACATTCAACACTTTGAGTGCGCTTCCGGCGCCCACGGGTTCCGCGAGAGCGCGCACCCGCCACTGGTACTGTTTCCCGGCAGTCAGCGCGTCAGGTATCGCAAACGATGTCGCCACCGTCTCGTAGCTCTTGATGGCCTGGGTGAACGCCGCGTCGTCAGCGATCTGCACCTGATAGCGGACGGCCCCGCCCACAGTGGAGGTCCAGCGCAGAACGCGGTCGACCGATGGCAGTACAGCGGCATCGGCCGTGGTCAGGGTCGTTGTCCCGGTTCCGATGGTGAATCCGGTCCCGGTGCGCCAGTTACTTGCATTCGTACCGGAATCGATGGCGCGCACTTCCCATTCGTAGGCACCTTGCCCGAGTTCGTTGAGGGTGGACGAGACCTGCCCAACATTGTTGACCGTGGTCCAGGTGGATGACCCTACGAGCCGGTAATGGAGTTCGTATTTGACTGCTGCCGACACGACATTCCAGGACAGCGTTGCCGAACCGCCGGAGATTGCGGTGACCGGGTTGGTCGTCGGGGCAGAGATTCCCACGGTGAACGGGCCGTACGCCGTGGTTCTTCCGGGGTTCCCGTTGGCATCGAGTGGCGCGACCTCGAAACTGTAGTTGTTCCCGAAGGGCAACTGGGTGTCGGTCATGGGTGACGGGAAGGTCGTGTCGGTGGATGTGGCAGGTTTTTGCGCCACGTAGAAGGGGTATTCGAGTTTCTTAGTGACCCCGATCTGGGTACCGCCGTTGAGGATCCGGATCTGGTAGCCGCGGCTGCCGCCGTCTTGCAGGCCTGATACCTGCTGCGGGTTCCAACTGAGCAGAGCCGAGCCGTCCTCCTGCGTGATGGCTGCAAGACCGGTGAGTTGCGTACTTGCCTTGGTCCAACTGAAGGCGTCAACGCTGAGGTCGTTCAGGAACCAGTAGGCCGAACTCGTCCATGAATACCCGGTGCGGGTGGGATCAATTGGGCGAACGGCCGCGAAGTACGGGTTAGCGGTCTGGTTGTCTTTGAACACACCATTGATGCGGAGTTTCCGGCTGGGCGTGCGGAAGGAGGCGATGGGGTTGGTGCGCGTCGCGTCGGTGAAGAGTTCCACTTGGTACCCCGGCGCGAAGCCGCCGGTGCCGTTTCCGGCAAGGTTCCAGGTCATCAGCGGTGCGGGATGGCCGATCTTTGTCGGCGGGTTATCCGCGGTGAAGGCCGACTGGTCCAAGGTGACGGCCGTGCTGCTTGGTGCGGTGCGGTCCTCATCTTTGATGGTGAAGTAGCGCATCGGTGACGGGTTGGAAATGAGCACGTCTGCGGGGAACGTCCCTGGGGACGATGAGCCCGATTGGTAGCCGGTCGAGAGCGAACCGGCATAGTCGATCGCCTGCACCTGCCAGCTGTATGTCCAGTCACTACGTGGCTGGATCTGCTTCGTCACGTCGGACACCCAAAGGCAGTCCCCATGAGACTTGAGATTGTCGCTCAGTCCCGTGCCATCGAACTTGTAAGCGATGATCGTTGCGGACGTGGCTCCAGTGCGGCAGTAGACGTTGCCGGTCGGCCCGTACACGGTGACCAGGTAGAACGTGGCGCGTGGCAGTGGTTCCCAGGTCAACTCGAAGTCGGCTAGGTACATCTCTGGCGGCGTTCCCGGGTTGGTAGAGCCGGTGAGCGCCTCGGGGTAGACGAGCTCATCTGTTGGGTCGCTGGCGCTTGGTCCGACCTGCTTCTGCCATTTTTTCTTGAACTCCAGGACGGGCGACGAGGTTCCGGTGTTTCCGGCCGCATCCAGAGGAGTGACCTGCCAGAAGCGGCCCACGTTTGGCAGCGTTGACGTTGGGATGTACGTGGTTGTGAAGACGTCAACCGTCTTGGGCTCCAGAATCGAACCGTCGGCCTCGTTGCGCCCCGTCCCGAACGTGAGTCGGTACTTAGCCGCTCCTGGTACAGCGTCCCAGGAGAACTTCAGGTCCGATTGGACTTCTCCTGGCACGTCCGTCAGGTCCCTGGGGCGCAGATTCGTTGGTGGCAGGTTCCAGACGAGTTGGAATTGGCTCTCCGTCGAATAGGGGCCGTACCTGGTTGGGGTTGCCGCCGTTGTGCCGTTGTAAAGCACGGCGCGCACCCGCCACTTCCAGGTGAGTGTCTGCTGGCTGGCATCGTCGCGGCGTTTCAGGGGTGCGGTGGGTGTGAAAGATGTTCCTTTGACCGTCGTGGTGACTAATCCAGGATTACCCGAATCGAAGACATCGGAGGTGTACTGCAACTCGTATCCGACTGCACCTGTGACGGGTGCCCAGTGGAAAGTAGTGGGGGCCGGGTAGGCGATAGTCGTGACGCCGCTCCCAGCAGGAGCAATCAGTGACGGGGCGAGAGTTCCGTCGACGCTCACTGCGGAGGTCGGCGACGGCAGACCTTCACCGGTGAATGCCTGCGAATAGGAGCGCACGCGCCAATAGAGTTCCGTCGCAGCGTCGGTCACCAGAGGATACGGAGAAATCCAATCGAGAGCATAGGTGTTCACAGTCGACACGGATCCACTCGCGAAGGAGGGGTCAGCGGACCATTCGAGGCGATATGCGCTCGCACCGGTCGCGGCTATCCACTGAAAGTGAACCGTCCCGTCCGCCGATGCGCTAGCCGACAATCCCGTTGGTGCGTCGGGCCCGGCCGCGTTGGCTACGCCTGCGGACTCGCCCGCCAACGCCGTCAATAGGATTGCGAGGAAAGCGGCGATGCGCCCTCGAACTGTCACGTCTGACTCCTGACCTCGTCGGTACTCAGTTAGTTCCTGTCATGGGGCTGCCCTCACCCTTGGTGGTCGGGAGCTCTTCTTTCTCAATGTTCTCATCATCAGTTGCGGTCGTGGCCGCCTCCGGATCCACCAGCACCGAGAGCTGGCCCTCGATGGTGAGCGCGAGTTGACCGGCCTCACTGTCGCCCGTACCCGCTCCGCTACCACCGGATCCGGAGAGTCCCGAGATGAGCAGAATGCGCTGCTCACTCATTTGGAGGGTACGGACGAGCGCGAGGACGTCGGAGTACGATCCCTGCACGTCAATCGAGACGGGTACCACGTAGAAGTCACTGAAGGCGGGCTTGGATGCATTGGTCTCTTCCTGCGAAGTCGCGGTCGGCGTCGTTTCCTCGCCTGCAGTCGCTGTATCCGCTGTTGTGTCTGCCGGCGGGTCCGCCTGTGGCTTGGATACTGCCTCAGCGCCCTTCGCGACCGCCGCCGATTCGACCTCGGCGTTCGTAACCGTCACCTTGGTCGCTGTAGCGAAGGAGACGCTGGTCACCTCAACGTTTCGCTCATCGGCCATCGCTGCGAATTGACGTTGAAACTCTTGGGTCTCGAGCGTCGTGGGCACCTGCACGCGGAGCTCGTTAAGGAGCCCCTTGTAGTCGTCCAGTTGCGCGAATTGGGCCTTGAGTCGGTTCACCTCGGCCTGCGCCTGGTCGTTGCGCGACTCCTGATCCTCGGCCTGGGAATTGGAATCCGCGGCATTATCCAGGAGCGGCTTTGCCGCCAGCAGCACGCCGACCACAATGATTATCACCGAGATGAAGACCGCGAGAATGGTCCACAGCCTGGCCTTGCTTGCGGCCTTAGGGCTCATTTCTTCTCCCCCGAATCTGCGGCGTCGGCAGTGTCGGCACCGACTTCACGATCTTTGAATTCGCGGTGCGCCAGCGCACGCTCATTAATTTGGACGGTCACGCTCACGGTGTAGTTCGCGACGCCTTTGCCTCCGGCGGTGCCACCCTCGTTGAGCGTGGAGTCGAGGATCGTGGCGTCCTGCAGGCCGGGAATGATGTTCAGCGCATCGGCCCAGTCCGACGCATCGGGCAGGGTAGGTGAGGTCGCCGAGAAACTGATAGTTCCGAGCCCGGTCGCGAGCGTAGGGTCCGATACGTCGGGCGCGGGAGAGGTGGGCGAGGCCTGCTCGACCTCGAACTTGTCGATCGTCACTCCTGGCGGGAGTTGCGCGGCGATAGCGTCGATGTAATCGGCCCAGCCGACCTCGGTGACCACGGAGAAGTCGCGGACCTTCTTCGTCGCGTTGATCGACTTGATGACGTTGGTGACCTCCGAATACTTCTTCTTCTCGGCGACGAGCTGGGTCGACCGATCCTGCGCGTCGGCGAGGCGATTGTCCGCGTTCAACTTCAGCAGGTACGTGCCCGCGATCGCGAGGATGACCGCAGCGACCACGCCGAGCACGCAGTAGATCAGCACTCGGCGTCGCGCACTCAGGCGCCGGCCGTCGCGCACCTCGGGCGGAAGCAGGTCGATCTGCGGAAGGCCACTGGGATTCGCGCGCTGGGGTTCGCGCGCGGGAGCGGCCGAGTCCGGAGTCGAGGCCGCCTTCTTCTTACCGATGGTCATGTTGAGGTCCATCAGGCATACACTCCTACTCCGTATGCGAGGCCGATGACGATCGCGGTTTGCGCTGCATGCGCCCGCAGCGCTGCGGGATCGCCAGCGCTCTTCGCGATCGCGAGGCCGTCGAAGGGATCGCCGAGAACGACGTTGAGCCGGCTCGCGCTGGCCAGGTACTGTCCCAGGCCGGGCAGGTGCGCGCTTCCACCCGTGAGCGATACGACTTCCACGTGTCGCCCCCCTGAGGCGGTCGTGAAGTAGGAGAACGTTCCGCGAATGGACTCGACAAGCTTCGTCACGATCTCGGTCATGGCCGCGGCGCCCTCGTGCATGTCCGGTACCTTAGAGGCGCCCAATCCGAACTCCCGCTTGAACTGCTCGGCGCTCTCGGGTGATATTCCCTGCGCGCGCGCCAGCGCGTCGGTGATGTTCTGACCGCCCAAGGGCAGAGCTCGAACGAAGAGCGGCACCCCGTCCACAGCGATCGACACTGTCGTGATTCGGGCGCCTATGTCGACGAAGGCCACGTTGCCTCGGCCAAGCGCGCCGCGGGTCATGGATCGCAGCAACGCAAGTGCGTTGAGGTCCACCCCGACCGGCGCGAGTCCTGCATCGATCGCGGTATTCACGTTGGCGGCTACGGTGTCCCGGGACGCGGCAACGAGCATTCCCTCGTAGGACTTGACACCCGCGTCCATGACCTCACCGATCGGGTAGAAGTCGAGCAGTGCCTCGTCAACGGGCATGGGAAGCAGGTCTTGCACCTGGTAGGACAGGGAATTGCGCAACTCCGTCAGCGGAGCCCACGGCAGGGTGACGGACCGGGCCGCGACGCGCTGGTTCCCGACCCCGAGGATCACCTCTTTGCTGCTGAAACCGGCGCGGGCGAAGAGCGTCTTGATGGCGCTGGCCACGACCTTCTGATCGACGACCTCTCCGTCACGCACGGCGTCGAGAGGCAGCGCCACCTCGTGATAATGCCGCAACTGGGCGTCCGTACCACCGGTTCCGAACTCCACCTCCGCTGCGCGAACGGCTGTGGTCCCGATATCGAGACCAATCGAACGATGCTTGGCCACTATGTTGCCTCTCTTATTCGGGCGCTATTGCTACGACCTATCGGCATGCCCTGCCCCGTCCTTGAGATCGATCATGGCCTTACGTGAAGATCTGCAGGTAACTCGACCAGAGCGCCCTCCCCCACATCACCCCGACCATGGCGCCTGCAAGCATCCACGGGCCGAACGGAATGCCCGATTTCCTGGACGCCCGACCTGTCAGGAGAAGCACGCCGCTGAAGACTCCGCCCAAGAGGAAGGCGGAGAATGCGCCGATGATCAACGGTCCCCACCCGAGCCAAGACAACGCGAATCCCAGCAGTCCGGCCAACTTCACGTCGCCCAATCCCATTCCACCCGGGTAGACGATCGCGGCCACGAAATAGAACGCGAACAGCGATGCCGCACCAATCAACGCTCGCCACAAAGGCCACAGCTCACTCGAGCCGGCGTGCGCGTCGATCAATGTCTGCGCCCCTAGCAGCACCGGCACGACGATATACGACGGCAGAACTATCGAATCGGGGAGTCGGTGCACGTCGAGGTCGATCAGCGCTAGCGCGATTGCCACTGCGCCCAGGTAGGCAAAAGCCAAGGCGGTGAATGTGACACCAAAGTGCCACAGCACCAAGGCGAAGAGCACACCGGTCGCGAGTTCGACGAGTGGGTAGCGAAGATTGATCGGCAGACGGCACGCCCGGCAACGCGCTCGAAGGGCAACCCAGGAGATGAGCGGAACGTTCTCCCACCAACTCAGGGTGTGCCCGCAGCGCGGGCACGCGCTTGAAGGTGAAACCACCGATTCGCCTCGCGGCACGCGCCAGATGACAACGTTCAGGAACGATCCGATGACGAGTCCCAAGACGCCGGCAAGAATAGTAGCCAGAATGCGCGCTGAAGTGCCGTCCAGTAGCTCCGGGATCACCCCGTCGATCGATTCAGTTCGACGAAGTCCTTCAGCGGTGACCCTGGATCGTTGGGGTCCGCGTTCCATTTCTGGGCCATCGATCCGTCACACTTCTCGATTATGACGGTGCTCCAGTTCATGTCCTGCCCGTAGTCGACGTAGTAGTTGTACGCGCCGGAACTCGTGAGGTTCTTCACGTTGGCCTCGTCCTTGTTCCGCTGCTGACTGTGGTGGACGGGGCCGGCCGCTGACAAACACATAGTTAGGTCACTGGTGGGGCGGAACGTCCAACTGGTCATCGGATCGCCACTTGCCGTGGTGCGCAACCACCAGGCCCGCTGGGTGTTGGAGCATTTGGGACCGAATCCGCTCGGGAGGGATTCTTGCCCATTGTAGTAGATATTGCCATCGGTGAATCGAGGGAAGTAGTAGGTCCTCATGTCAACGCCATTCTTATTGAACGGCGGAATCGCCTTTGATGAATCACTAGCCGGGAAACCCTTCGTGGTCGGTGCCAACAGGCAGAAGGGGGTGTTGATGTAGGTCCCATACCAGGCGAATCCGTTCGTCCCCTCGATCGTCGGCTTGACGACAATTTGCGTCGTCTTCGACGTCGTTCCGGCGTCGGGTTCTGCGTAGACCCACTTGTGGTTCCAGCGGAAGTTCTGCGTACCCGTGGTCAGGCTGGCGGGGTCCTGCTTGCACGGATAGAGGATGTTATAGGGCATCCAGAGCTTGTCGCGGAAAACGTCCATGCAGCGGCCGAACTGCAGTAGGTTGACCATTTGCGAGGTGTCGTGCGAGGCGGCGCCCGCGCCGACGTTGGGCTCCGGATCGAATGCGCTCCAGGCGACGCCATCGGTCCGCACGGGGTTACCGACCAACAGTGGCAACCCGGCGAGGTTGGTCGCACTGATCGTTGTCCGCAGGCTGGTTTGCGCGTAGTCGGTGTTCGCGGCGTTCTGCCCCTGCCACGTGCCTCCGTCGCGCCAACTGAGTCGTTGTCCCAGGGGATCTTGCAGCGTCGTGGTACACGGCTGCAGCGTCGTAGCGACCTCACCAGAGCCAGACCCTGGTGGCCGACCGGAAATGCAAAGATCGGTGCCCGCCCCCTTAGATGAGGCGAGGTGGATCATGTAGTCACTCTTCCACTCCCAGCGGTTCTGATCAGTGGGCTCGGCGCAATCGGCGGAGGATGCGTCACGGTAGAAGATCCCGGACCCGGCGGCAACGCTGGATGCGACGAGGCAGTACCCCTTGCCCTCTGAGTAAATGCGGCCGCCGGTCGTGTTCACGACCTTGAGGGAGAACTGGTAGACGGCCTCAATCTTCCGGTCAACCGCGTCGCCGAGAATCTTGTCGTTGCTGTCTGCTCCCTGGGACGTCACCAGTGCGTAGCCCGGGACTGCGCGCAGGCCTCTCCACCCACCTCCTGTCGAACACTGGATCTGGTTCGCCGCGTCATTGCGCCACTGGGCGGACTTGTCACTCGGATCCAGGAGGTAGTATTTAACGGTTGCCTCAAAGCGCGTCGGGGTGCCCGAACCGTCGACGTTCCCGGAGACCAAGCAAGGGAGTTTGTGGATATCCCCCATCGTCTCACCGGAGGGATCCGGGCCGACGGCCGCGCGAATCTGGCTTACGGTCGCGTCGAGACCCGCCTGGGCCGCGGCTATGGTGCGCGTGCTCTTGGCGTTGACGAGGGTGGGTTTGACCTCCATGATCACGAGTGCGAGGAGGATCGCGCTGAGTCCAAGGACGACGAGCATGAGGAAGATGGCCGTGGCCATGGCCACGCCGTCGTCACGGTGGCCGCGCAGCGATTGAAGCCGGTTCATGGTCTTCCCACTCCCGTCAGGCATACAGGAAAGTCGGTGATTCCGTCGTTGTTGGAGTCAGTGTTGCTCGTGGACTGGTCGCTGCTGTTCCGCGCCACCAAGATGGTGTTGAGTTGCGAGCCACTGCCGTCCCCGAATGAGCCCAGGCCTGCGTCCAGGACTACCCGCAGTCGCTGGTTCGTGTAGCTGACGCCGGAACTATCATCAACGCCCGCGCGATAGAACGTGAAGGGCCGCTGGGCCGGGACCGAAAGGTCATTCCTACCCTTGGTGACGAAGCTCTGCCACGCCGAGACCGATGCCGGAGATCCATCGATCCAATTACGGCGCTGCAGTTCCTTGGAAGTGGAGTCATACCGCCATTGGACGCACTGCGCCACTCCCTCATTGTCCGGCTCCATATAGCGGTACTCCACGTACTGCCGAGTGCCCACGATGGCAGGCCGATTGATGTCGGTCGCGTAGCGGATCTCGCGATCCATGCGCTGAAAAACGGTGCGCATCTGGTCACCTGCCGAACTGGACGAGTCCGCCCGCACGGTGGTCCGCACCATGGCAACGACGCCGGCCATGAAGATCGCGAGAACGAGGGTCAGAATTCCCATCGCCACGATCAGTTCCACGAGCGTCATACCCTTGTCGCGAGGGTCGTCCCGGGTTGCCCCCTGGTCCGGGCCTAACGAACGTACGTGATCAGTGACCTCACTCATCAGAACTCGAGCGTCCAATCGGCGATCTGGAATTCGCGTCCGCCATTGCGAACGCTACTGAACGACAGCATGTAGAACTTGTAGGAGCCGGGGTTGGCAACATCGAAGTACCTAGCCTGCTTGCGCGCGCTCCAAGTCTGGTCGATCTTGGTGTCGATCTGCGTCCAGGACGCGTGTGCGGGATTCGTGGCTGCCGCGGCGTTCGTGGAACCGTAGAGCTTCCACGCCTTCGGATCGCGGCCCTCGCTGTCGTTCGCCGACGTTATCGAGTACTTGCTCAGCGTCTGGGCGCTGGACAATTTGTAGATCACGTTGATGGGGAAGTCGCTCCCGCTGGGGAATCGATCCAGGCCGACAAACCACTTGGTGTCCGGGTTCTTATCCGTGATTTCGGTAACCGATTCCGTTTTCCAGTTGGGGATCGACCCCTCGGGCATGCGGCCATACTTCGTTTCAGAGATGAACGTAGTCTTCAGCGTCTCGGAGTCATCGTTGGTCACCGTCGAGTGAATGTTCGGATAGCCCACGTTGAAAGTCACTACCACGGAGTTCGACTCCACACCCAGTGCGGCCAGCGCTGCAGCGCTCGACCACGGAACGAGCTTGTACTCGAACGTGCACTGTCCTGGGGTCGACGGCGGCTTGAAGATCACGCCGTTGTCCTCCAGGTAGTCGCCTGACTTCCCCGCACTAAACTCGCCACAAGACAAGGGGCGGGTGATCTTAACTTTCGTTTGAGTTCCGCCGGCGGGAATATCGTTCTTCTTGAAGTTCCCCGTGGAAACGTCGAACCCTGGCCGGGCACTTGCGTTGTCCGGCCTGAACTCGCTGGCGCCAACGGCGACGATGTAGTTGTCTGGCTTGGCAACCGGGTTAACCCTGATCACGATCGTCTTGGTGATGCCCGTCGTGAAGCCGGTGGACGTGTACATCTGATAGGTAATCGTGAAGTACGCGGGCGTGTCGGTTTGCGGCGTGAACTTGATTGTGCTCGATCGCTTGTTGTTTGTGCTGTTGTACGCCCCGGTGCCAACGGTGAGACGCCCCTGGTAGGAGGTCCCGACCGGCGCCCAGCTGATCCCGACGATGTCGATCTGGCAGGAGGACTTGTTGTCGTTCAACTGGTTGATTTTGAGTTCCTGCGGATTCTCGGTTCCGTCCAACTGCAAGTCGATGACCAGGTCCGAGATGTTCATGCAGTCACCGACGGTGACCCTCACCGCGGCTCGTTCGACTGAGGCGAACACGGCAGCGCCCGACTCGCTACCCTCGACGTCGGCCAGGTAGTAGTAGAAGGTGACGATCGAACCGAGCGGTGTGGTCGAGGGTGCCTTGAACTTGATGCTCGTGCCGTCCGCCTCGATACCCCACTTGTTGAGTTCGGTCTTGTCCGCTGCCCTGCTGGCGGCAAGGGTGGCGTCCGGTTCGGCGCTCAGGATGTCCAAAGTGGGCGACATGCTGATGAACAGCTTCTTGTCGAGCCCTTGGCCGTTGACCTTACCCTGATCGTTGGCGAATACGTTGAGCGTGGTCTCGTCGCCGATGGGCGCGGTGAAGGCATCGTTCACCGCGCGCGGCAGGATGCGCACGTTCACCGTGGCCGCATTCGCAGAGACCTGTCCCTGTGCGTCGATGAGCGTGTACTTGAATGCGTCCGTGCCGGAGTAGTTGTTGTCGGTCGGCAGGTAGCTCACAATGCCGTCACCAACCCGATTGACGGTTCCCTTGACCGCGCCGCCGTTCGCCCCAGAGAGCCGGACCGGATCGTCGCCCGGCTGATAGACGACGTCATCGTTGCCGATGACCGCGTTCATGGTGGCGATGGTATCTCCGGCGCTCACCCGCATGGTGTCATCGACGGGATAGGGACGCAGGTTGGAGTTCCAGAACACGTCCTGGCTGGGATCGATGAGTGCGGTGGCGCGGTAGGAACACGAGGTTGCGGTGCAGTTCTTGCCCGACCATGTGACGACGGCACGCACCCTATAGATCAGCACGTCGTCGACGGCGGCGCGGGCGACGTTGCAGTTCTGCGCGCTCGTCGAGGCCGTGGCGGGGCGGTAGCAACCGCCGATAAGTGTGGTGACCTGATAGGTCGTGTTGGCCACGGTAGTGGAGTACGTCAGTGGCACCCAGTCGTCCGCTACCCCGGCGGCGCCCGCGGGGTCCCAGGCGGAGGTCTGGATCATGTCCGTGGAATCTGCGCCGTTTGCGGCGAAGGCCGCCTGCACGTCCGCCTGCGAGCGGCCGCGCAGTACGCCCGACACGCCGCCCGATTTCGCCGGCTGCGGCGAGACTGCGCGCGCCGCGTCCAGCGCCTGGCTCGCAACGGATGCGGCGACCTGGTCCGACTGCAACTTCTTCGTTGAAGCCAGTCCGGAGATGAAGAAGGCTGCCGCGGCCGCACCAATGATTCCGATCAGTGCGAGGGCGACAACGACTTCGACGAGGGATAGCCCAGCGTCATCCCCACAATTCATCTGACGACGATGCATGTCCCCACTCCTAGCAGATCCTACTGACTGCGGCTGACGGCGAGTTCGTTCAGCATCGCCGAACTACATGTGCGGCAGGGTGTCGTCGACAGCCTTGGCAATCGCCGACACCCTGCGCGTTGTGGAGAACTATGTTTCGGATTTACCAACGGTGCTGGTACTCAAGACGGTTCTCCACCTGTCTGCCGATCCGACTTACTGAAGGCCTCCGGCAGCCGAGTCGTACGTGAACTCGTTGCCTGCAGCGTCCTTGGTTCCCTTGGGATTGTAACCAGTAATGGTGTAAGCCTGCGGGTCTGTTGGACTGATGGTGTAGGTGATGATGTTGCCTGTCGAGAGGACGATCGTTCCGCCAGCGGCCTTAGTTCCTGCCGGAATTACGAAATTGTTGGGAGCTGTCCCGCCAGTTACGATCGGTGCGCTGGGGTACGCCTGTTCGTCGGTGTAGTACGTCTCGATCTCGTTGGCTGCCGTGCGGAGGTCCGACTTGATGGACGAGTCGACGGCCTTCTTGCGCTGGTTGAGGAACACCGGGATCGCGATGGCCGCGAGGATACCGATGATGATGATGACGACGAGGAGCTCGATGAGCGTAAAGCCCTTGTCCTTCTCCGCCAGGGACTTCTGGATGCGTGCGATCATGATTCACACCTTCCTATGATTCTCAGTCACAGTAATCCGGTCCGGAAGCCCCGGACCGGGGGTCCTACCACTGTTGCCTTCGGCGCGAACCGATGCGGACTTTAGCCCGATTTCGAGATCAATCTCGCTCCCGCGTGACAACGATTACCGCCGCGCCTTTACGGCAGTGTGATCAGGCTAACACCAGCACAAGCACTAAGGCTAGTGTTAAATCCCCCATCAGTTGTCGATACCCAATTCTGAGTCGGGTTCACGCCAGAGATTTTGGTACCCAACAGGCAGTGATGCTCGGAACCATGCGCGTAGATATCGATGCGCACTCCTGGGCTCAATCGGACCCCGGCGTCGATGATCGCCTGTTTGGTGAGAGGCGTCGACGCCGCCTCAATTGCGAGCACGGTGCCAGTAACCGTTCGTAGGTCGCTCTTGATCGACGCATCAGCGGCCTTCTGCCGCTGGCTGAGGAAGACGGGGATTGCGACGGCAGCGAGGATGCCGATGATGATGATCACGACCAGGATTTCAACGAGGGTGAAGCCTCTGTCGCGTTTGGCATCGGCCAACCCGACCCGCGAGCAAGTCGAGGGCGCGACCGGTCGGGTCTCGACAAGGTCGTTAAGGGGAACCATGAGAGGCGGCGGGTGAAGTGTTGCGGGCATGAGGCGACGCCTCCTTCGGGCTGCGGGCGCGAGGCCGGCAGTAACCGAGATTTCGCGTCCGTTCGTTTACTGGATCAGGTTAAATATGGAGAAGATCGGCATATAGAGCGCGATCACCATGCCGCCAACGATTCCACCAATCACGAGAATCATCAAGGGTTCGATCAGGCTCGTGAGTTGTTCCGTAGTGGATTCCACCTCAGCGTCGTAAAACTCAGCGATCTTCTCCAGCATGTCGTCCAGCGCGCCGGTGTCCTCGCCGACCGACATCATTTGCACAACCATGGGTGGAAACACGGAGTGTTCCGAGAGCGGAGCCGTGAGGGATTTGCCCTTGCGCACCGAGTCCATGACGTCCAAGGCGGCCTTCTCCACGACCATGTTGCCCGAGGTCTCCCCCACGATCTCGAGGGCCTGCAAGATCGGAACGCCCGCGCGGAGCATGGCGCCAAGGTTTCGGGTGAAACGCGCCACGGCGATTTTCTGGGTGAGCTTCCCGAACACCGGAGCCCTGAGCTTGAACGGATCAATCTTCTCCCGGACTGACTTCTTGTGCTTGACCTTGTTCCACCAGATGAAGCCCACGATGACAATGATCACGAGCGGAATGATTCCGACCTTCAGGAAACCCGACAGCACCACGAGCAATTGCGTCGGCGCCGGCAATGCCCCGCCAAGTGAAGCAAACATGTCAGCGAAGACGGGAACGATGAACAGGAGCATTCCCACCGTGGCGAGAATAGCAACCACGAACACCACCACGGGATACGTCATAGCGGACTTGATCTTGCCCTTGAGCTTGACCTCGTCCTCGAAGTTCTTCGCCACCGACAACAGCGTCTGATCCAGGAATCCGCCTGTTTCCCCGGCCTTAACCATGTTGATCATGAGCGGCGGGAATACCTTCGGGTGTTTTGCGAGGGCCGCCGAGAAGGACACACCGGTCTCGACGTCATTGCGCACCTGATTCAGGATGCCCTGCAGTGTCTTGTTCTCGGTCTGATCGGTCAGGATCGTCAGCGCCCTTATGAGCGACAGCCCGGCATTTATCATGGTCGCCAACTGGCGGGACATGATGGCGATGTCCTTGAGGCCGACCTTGTCCGTCAAGCCCGGGATAGTGATGTCCGAGTTGAGCCCGCCGGTCTTGACCTCGGTGATGCTGATGGGACTGCCGCCATTGGCCATGAGCCGCTGGGCAACGGCCGCCTCGGAGGGGCCCTCCATCTTGCCTTTGACGACGCTACCCTGCTTGTCCCGAACTTCGTAGTCGAACGTCTTCGATGCGCTCTTAGCCATCAGTACGTGCTCCCACCTTCAAGATTTCCGCCCATGCCCATGTTCGCAATACCCGCGCCGACCGTGGAACCACCCCGGCCCGTGAGACGGTTGAAGTCCGCAACGTTCTGGCACTTCTCCAGGCCGGTCTCGTAACTGATGACGCCCTGCTTCAGTAGATCGGCCAGGTGCTGGTCCATCGAGTGCATGCCGTCGCCCGCGCCCGCCTGCATGGCCGAGTAGATCTGGTGCGTCTTCCCCTCGCGAATCAGGTTCCGGATTGCCGGGGTGGCGACCATGATCTCCGTCGCGACGACGCGGCCGGGTCCATCGGCCCGCTTGCACAGCGTCTGACAGACGACGCCCTGGATCGTCGCGGCCAACTGCACGCGGATCTGATCCTGCTGACTCGGCGGGAACACGTCGATCACGCGGTCGATGGTCTGCGCCGCGTCCTGCGTGTGCAGGGTCGCGAACACGAGGTGGCCGGTCTCGGCCGCGGTCAGCGCCACCGAGATGGTTTCGAGGTCGCGCATCTCACCGACCAGGATGATGTCGGGGTCCTGGCGAAGCACGTGCTTCAGCGCGTTGGCGAAACTCCGCGTATCCTCCCCCACCTCGCGCTGGTTCACGATGGAACGCTTGTGCTCGTGCAGGAACTCGATCGGGTCCTCCACGGTCATGATGTGGTCGGGCCGATTGCGGTTCGCGAGGTCGATGATCGACGCCAGGGTCGTGGACTTTCCCGAACCCGTGGGACCGGTCACGAGCACGAGCCCGCGGGGAATGCTCGCGAACGATCCGACCACCGCCGGCACACCCAGGCTTTCCAGCGGCTTGATCTCCGTGGGGATGATACGGAAGGCCGCGCCGAGTGAATCGCGCTGCTGGTAGAGGTTGACGCGGAAGCGCGCGCCGCCGGGGACCTGATAGGCGAGGTCGAGTTCCAGTTCCTCCTCGAACTTCTCGCGCTGCTTTTGCGTAAGGATCTGATACACCGATCGGCGTAGCGAATCGCCATCGAGCGGCGCCTGGCCCTCAATCGGCTTGAGTCCGCCATCGCGGCGAACCATGGGCGGGGAGTTCTTCGTCAGGTGCAGGTCGGAGGCACCCACGGCCGCGACCTCCCGCAGCAATGCGTCCAGGGACACGTCACCGTCACGTAGATCCTGGGACAGCCCCACACGCCCCGCGCCACTACCCGCGGGAGCCCGCTTGGCGGTCGGCGCGGGTCCGGCGGGGACGGCCGTCTTGGTTGGCGCGGGCGCCGTGGGCTCGGGAGTGAAGGCAGCCTGGCCGGGGAAGCCCGGCGCCGCGCCTGTGGGCGTGAACGTCCCGGGGGCGACGGCCTGCGGTACCGGAACGTCGGCGGCGATGGGCGGATTGGCCGCGGGCGACGTATCTCGTCCCGGGGCGGGTTGCCACGTGCCAGCCGCTGGCGCGCCCGATGCCGAAGCACGAGGCGACTGCTGGGCACTCGCACCTGCTGGCTGCGATGGCGAGTTCAGCGGACCTTGACCTCCGGCGGGCTGGTACCCCCGCGCCTGTCCCCCGGCTGGCGCTGCGGTTCGCTGCGACGGAGGAATCGGCGACCCGCCTGGCGCCGCGCCGGGTGCACCCTGGCCGTGAGCCGTGCGCAGGGGCTGACCGACAAGCGGACGTCCGCCGCCCGCACCCGAGCCTGGCGCAGGTTGTCCGGAGCCCGGTGGAATACCCCCGGCACTCCCCGGCACGGTCCCGTTCTGCTGCAGGCGCGCGGGCACCTTGTTGACGGGCGGGACGTCCTTCGGGCCCAGCGCCCACGAGAAATCGGGGCCGCCTCCAGTGTCCTGGTTCTCGCTCATGGTGTGCGCACACCCTCTCCGTTGCTGAAATCGCTCCCCGGCGCCCTTCCGAACGGCCCCGCGAAGACGTTACCGGTATCGGCACGCCGGCATCTCTTCTTAAGTTCCCGCGGAACCTCTCACGCCACGACGCGGAAGATCTCCTCCAGGGACGTCCTGCCCTCCGCGACCTTGTAGAAGCCGTCGTTCTTCAGCGTCATCATGCCGCCCGCAATCGCCGACTTCTGAATCTCGGTGCTGGACGATCCCACGACGGCATGACGTTCGATCTCCTCGTTCACCGCCATGATCTCGTGCAGCGCAATACGGCCGCGGTAGCCGGTGCGCGAGCACGCCGCGCAACCCTTGGGCCGGCACAGCGTCGGCAGCGGCTCACCGTCCTGCCACGGGAACCCCACGGCAAGCAGTTCCTTGGGCTCCGGCGTGTACTCCTCCTTGCACTTGTCGCACAGCTTGCGCGCGAGACGCTGCGCAACCACGCAGTCCAGAGCCGAACCCACCAGGAACGGCTCGATCCCCATCTCGGTAAGACGCGTCACCGCCGACGGCGCGTCGTTCGTGTGGAGCGTGGACAGCACTAGGTGCCCTGTCAGCGACGCCTCGATGGCGATCTGGGCCGTCTCGTGATCACGGATCTCACCCAGGAGCACCACATCGGGGTCCGAACGCAGAATAGACCGCAGCGCACTCGCGAAGGTCAGGCCCGCCTTGGGGTTCACCTGCACCTGGTTGATGCCCGCCAGGCGGTACTCGACCGGGTCCTCGACCGTGATCACGTTGATCTCGGGGCGAGATACGGCGTTGAGGGTGGCATACAGGGTCGTGGACTTACCAGAACCCGTCGGTCCGGTCACCAGGATCATCCCGTACGGCTTGACGAAGCTCTTCTCGTAGATCGCATAGTTGTGATCCGAGAACGCCAGGTCCCTCAGGGCAAGAGAGGCCGTAGAGTTGTCGAGGATTCGCATGACGATCTTCTCGCCCCACACCGTAGGCAGCGTCGCAACGCGCAGGTCGATCTTGCGCCCGTTGTGCACGACGGACATGCGCCCATCCTGCGGCTTGCGACGCTCGGCGATGTCGATATCCGACAGAATCTTCACGCGCGAGATCACGCCGTGCGCGATGTTCTTCGGCGACCGCTGCATCTCATGCAGCACACCATCGATGCGGTAGCGAACGCGCAGATCATGCTCCGCAGGCTCGATGTGGATATCCGAGGCGCGGTCGGTGATCGCCTGGGTGACCAGCAGGTTCACGTAGCGGACGATCGGCGCATCATCGTCGGCCGCACCCAGGTTCGCGAGGTCGACAGCGTCCTCGTCCACCTCGTCCTCGAGCGCCTGCGTCAGGTCCTGGATCTCTGAATCGGAGCGCACGAACCGATCGATGGCCCGCGCCAGGTTGTCGTGCGTCGTCACTACGGGCACGACCCCGCGCCCGCACAGGGATCGGATGTCATCGATCGCGACGACGTTCGAGGGGTCTGCCATCGCGAGCATCACATTGCCCGCGTCGTCGAAGTCAATCGGCAGCACCTGGAAGCGTCGCAGCACTGCGCCGGGAACCATTGCCACCGCCTGGCGATCCACCTGGTATTCATCGAGATCCGCGAACGGCATTCCGAGCTGCGCGGCCAACGCCGAGACGAGCTGCATCTCGGTGAGCACGCCCATATCGACCAGGACGCGCCCCAGAGACGTGCCCTGGACGAGTTGCTCATCGAGCGCAGCGAGCAGTTGGTCCTCCGAGACGAGTCCCTCTTCGAGCAGGATCTCACCGAGTTGCTTCATCTAACTTCCACCTCGCCGTCGCTGCAGTTGCACTCCACAAGAGAACCTATCGGCACGATTGGCGAGGAGTCTTAGCGGACGCCGATCGCCTCACGCAAAGCTGCATCCATGACGGCGACATCCGGCCGCTGGCCCGTGAAGAGCGCCACCTGCTCCACGGCCTGGTGGAGCAGCATCCGCTCCCCCGACACGTAGGTGCCGCCCGCACCCTGCCACGCGCGACCAAGGTCCGACGGGCGGCGATCGTAGGCCACGTCGAGCAGGGGTGCATCGGTGCGCACCCGTACTCCGGCGGAGGCGAGTTCCCGCGCGAACCCGTCGGCGGCACCGCCCGGTAGCGTGGAAATCAACACTCCTGCGCCCTCGACCGTAGGCAGGAACTCGCCCGTGAGGTGGAAGTGAGCCCGCACGCCTAGCGCCGACGCCGCGGCCTGCACCGCCGTCGAACGCGCCAGCGACCTGACCACCACGTGAACTTCGGCAAATCCGGCATCCGCAAGCGCCGCGAGGGCCGACGCTGCGGTCGCGCCGGCGCCCAGCACTACCGCGTCGCCCCCGCCATGGGCAAGATCCGCCAGGGGCATCCCCGGCTCACCGAGCGCGACCTCGATGCCTCGTATATCGGTGTTCTCGCCGACGAGGCGCACGTCACTGCCACTGCGATCGAATACCACGGTGTTCGCGGCACCCGTGGCAACGACGTTCGCGGAGCGCTCGTCCAAAAATGTCAGGACTTCCCTCTTGAGCGGCATGGTCAGGCTGAGGCCGGCCCAGGAATCGTCCAGGTGGGCGAGGAATCCCGCGAACTGGGGCTCGTCCACGTCAATCGCCTCGTACGTCCAGTCGAGGCCGAGCGATCGATAGGCCGCGCGGTGCAGGACCGGCGAGAGCGAATGCGTGATCGGATGCCCGAGCACTGCTGCGGATCGCGTCATACTCTCCCCGACTCCATGACTGCGGTGAGCATGTGCCGAAGCTCAGCGCTTCGCGAAAGGCGGGGCATCCCGAGCATCACTGGTCGGATTCCCCAGTGGGCGTGTAGTTCTCTTCTTTCCACGCCCGGTATTCCGCGACGTACTCCTGCGCCTCGTTGAAGGTCACCGCGAACTTGGTCTCGCCCGTGCTCAGATTGACGGTGACAAAATACATCCAATCGCCCGCCTCCGGCTTCAAAGTCGCCTCGATCGCGTCCATGGAGGGATTCGTGATCGGAGTGGGAGTCAGCCCCGTATGGACGTACGTGTTGTATTTGTTCGAGGTGTCCTGGAAGTCGGCCTTGGTGAGCGTCATAACGTCTTTGCCGGCGCCGTAGCCGACCGTGGTGTCCATCTGGAGTGCCTGGCCGACCTTGAGCCGGTTTTCGATGACGCGGGCGATCTTGTTGTAGTAAGCGGGCGTACCCTCGCGCTGCAGAATGGACGCCTTGATCAGAACGTCCTGACGCTCGGACTTCTTGACCCCGAGATCGTCGAGTTCCTTGACGCGCCGAGCCACCATCTCCGCGAACACGTCACCGATCGCCACGTCGCGCGCGTAGACGTACTGCCCCGGCGCGAGCCAGCCCTCAAACGATCCTCCGGCCGCCTTCGGCAGGCCGGTCGCAGACGGGTCCGAAAGGGCCTCGGAGATGTCCTCGGGCGTGACGCCGAGCACGGACTGAACCTTCGTGCTGATCTGCTCAAAAGTCCAGCCCTCAGGGATGGTGATGACGTAGTCCAGGCGATTGTTCGGGTTCAGCAGCGTGCTCAGCGCGTCCTCGGCGCGCATCTGCGTCTTCAGCGCATACGTACCCGGTTGAATGCTCTGCGCACCTGGGTTTCCCGCCGCGACGTCCAGATAGGCTCCGCGCGTCGCGATGACGTCCGCGTCACGCAGAGCGGTGGCGATGTCTTCTCCGGTATCCCCTGGATTGATGGAGACCTCGACCTCGCCGCTTCCTGGCCCGGGGTAGTCCGAGACCTTGGAGGACTTATCGCCGGACGAAAGCAACCCGGAGAACATGTTCCCGGCCAGTGACGAGACGACGAATCCGCCCACGCCCACCACTACGACCGTCACCAGGATGGCGATCATAGTGCGGCGGCGCCTGGCAGCCTTGCGGCGGCGCTCCGCCCGCAGAGCCGAACGTCGGGTGTATTCCTGCGTCGTGACGTGCGGTGCCTCCTCGCCGGGAGCCGGTGGATGCTCCGCGGAGAACAGGTCATGCAGATCATTCGTAGGGTGGTTCAAGATTCGTCTCCCACTGCGGTGGTCGTGTCAACCAGTTCGCCCGCACGCCGTAGCGTGGAACGCTCGAAGTCAAGCGCGCCCTGAAGGATTTCCACGGCAGCAACCTGGTCCACAACTGACATGTGCTTCCGCCGCGACCGGCCAGCGGCGCTCAAGGCGCGATGAGCCGACACGGTCGTCATCCTCTCGTCAACAAGTCGCACTGGCACCGGCGCGATGTGCACCGCCAGCACGTAGGCATAATCGCGAGCCGCCACACTGGCCTGGCCCTCCGCACCGGAGAGATGCCTCGGCAGGCCAACGTAGACGACCTCGGCACCGCGCTGCGCCACCTCGTCTCCGATGCGGCGGATGTCAGCGGGCCAGGATGCGATCATTCCCCCCGGACTGATTCTGCCAGAAAGTTCTGAAAAGGTCACAGATTGATCACGAAGCACCGTCTCGACCGGCGTGGCGATGAGGCCGTCCGGGTCGGACGATGCCAGGCCAATACGCACCTGGCCCACGTCTACCCCCAGGCGAGGTCCGCGAACGACCTCATCGAGCGCGCCGGTTGACCCGTCGCGCGGGTTCGACTCTTCCGGCTGGCTCGGACCAGCGGGCGGACTCGGCAAGTGATCCGACACGCGCGGCTCAGGCCCCGTGGTGGGAGGCGAAGCTCTCAACGCCGCCCAGTGCCGGTGCCAGCAGCGAGGGGTCCGTCCCGCCGCCCTGCGCGACATCGTCCTTACCGCCGCCGCGCCCACCGAGTGCGCCAGCGACGGACGCTATTGCCGCCCCCGCCTTGATCCCCGCCTCGCGAGCCGCCGCATTCGTGGCGGCCACCACGATGGGCCGTCCCTTCGACACCCCGCCGATCACGACGAGCGCCGCGCTCTCACCAAGGCGCGAACGCACCTCTAGCGCCAGCGTGCGCAGGTCATCGCCGCCGGCCACGTCCCCGGCGTCGTATGCAACGACGGACACATCGCCGATCCTGGTCGCCCCGGCGGCAATCGTGGCGACTGATCCCAGCAACTGAGCCTGGCGTAGCGCAGCGAGCTGCTTCTCGGAGTCCTTCAGCTTGGCGAGCAAGGACGAGATGCGATCCGGCAACTCCTCGCTTCGCGCACCGAGCAGGCCACTGAGTTGGCCGACGATCGCGTGCTCGCGAGCGTGGAAGCCCTTGGCGTCCGACCCGACGAGCGCCTCAACGCGGCGCACACCCGAGCCGATCGACGCTTCGCCGACGAGCGTGACCAGGCCGAGCTCGCCCGACTGCTTGACGTGGGTACCCGCGCAGAGCTCGCGCGACCAGTCGTCGCCGATCGAGACGACTCGCACGCGGTCGCCGTACTTCTCACCGAACAGGGCCATCGCGCCCAGCGCCTTGGCGGCGTCGAGATCCATGACCTTGTCGGTCACCGACAGGTTGTCGCGCAGGCGCTCGTTGACGCGCCCCTCGATCTCCTGGAGCGCGCTCGCCGTGGGGGCACCCTGCGCCTTGAAGTCGAACCGGATGCGGTTCGGCGCGTCCTCGGAGCCCGCCTGCGTCTTGTCCTTGCCCAACGTCTCCTGCAGCGCCTTGTGGATCAGGTGCGTGCCGGTGTGGGCGCGGCTGATCGCGCCGCGTCGCGTCGTATCGATGCTGGCCGTGGCAGGGTCGCCTACCGCGAGCGTGCCCGCGCCCAACTGGCCGCGGTGCACGCGCAGCCCAGGCACGGCCGTCTGGACGTCGAAAACGTCGATGACGGCGCCGCTGTCGGTCGTGATGGTGCCCTGGTCAGCGAGCTGACCTCCCGCCTCCGCATAGAACGGCGTGCGGTCGAGGACCACCTCCACATCGGCCGGTCCCGTCACCGCCGGGACTGGCTTGCCGTCGACGAGGACGCCGAGAATCGTGGCGGAGGCCTCGTCCTGGGTGTATCCGAGGAATTCGATCGACGCACCTAGAGACGAGCGCACCTGCTCATAGGCCGCCGTGTCCGTGTGGCCGGTCTTCTTCGCCAGCGCGTCAGCCCGGGCGCGCGCCTTCTGCTCGGCCATGAGCGTGCGGAAGGCGGACTCGTCCACCTCGACGCCCTGCTCGCGAGCCATCTCCAACGTCAGGTCGATCGGGAAGCCGTAGGTGTCGTGGAGCTTGAACGCCGCGTCGCCGGGCAGTCGCGGGTGGGACGGCGCGGTCTTCTTGGCGTCCGCAACGGCGACATCGAGAATCGTCGTGCCAGACGCGAGCGTGCGCAGGAACGACTCCTCCTCGCCGTAAACGACCTCGCTGATTCGCGCGAAATCCTGGCCGAGATAGGGGTACGAGGCCTCCATCGCGTCCTTGGAAACCGGCAGTAGGTGCTGCAGCGAAGCCTCCTGCACGCCGAGCAGTCGAAGCGAGCGGACGGCGCGGCGCAGGATGCGACGCAGCACGTAGCCACGGCCCTCGTTAGCCGGGGTGACGCCATCGCCGATCAGCATCAGGGACGAGCGCACGTGGTCCGCGATGACGCGCATCTGCACATCCGGCTCGCCGCCCTGGCCGTACGTGCGGCCCGTGATCTGTTCCGTGGCTGCAATGACGGGGTAGACCTCGTCGATCTCGTACATGTTGTTCTTGCCCTGCAGCAGGAAGGCCATGCGCTCGAGACCGGCGCCGGTGTCGATCGCCTTCTGCTCGAGCTCGTGGAGCAGCGGGTAGCTCTTACCCTTGCCCTCGCCGCGCATGAACTGGTCGAAGACCAGGTTCCAGATCTCCAGATAGCGGTCGCCACCGGGATCGACGTCGCCGCCTACCGCCTCCGGCCCGAACTCGGGGCCGCGATCGTAGTGGAACTCAGCACACGGGCCAGCCGGACCGGGCTGGCCCGTGTCCCAGAAGTTCTCCTCGCGCGGTAGGCGCACGATCTTGCGGGCGTCCACGCCGATTTTTTTGGTGAGCACGTCGAACGATTCGGTGTCCTGGTCCCACAGCGTGACCCAGAAGCGATCCGGGTCAAAACCGTAGCCGCCGCTGTCCGGCGACGCAGTCAGCAGGCCCCATGCCAGGTCGATGGCGCCTTCCTTGAAGTAGTCGCCGAACGAGAAGTTGCCGTTCATCTGGAAGAACGTGCCGTGCCGCGTAGTGCGGCCGACGTTGTCGATGTCGTTCGTCCGGATGCACTTCTGCACACTCGCGATGCGCGGATAGGGCGACTTCTCGGTGCCGATGATGTACGGGATGAAGGGCACCATGCCGGCGACCGTGAACAGCAGCGACGGATCAGGCGAGATCAGCGAGGCCGACTCCGCGAGATGGTGTCCATTCCGCTCGAAATAGTCGAGCCAACGCTGGCGGATTTCACTAGTGCGCATGGTGATACTGAACCTTCTAAGTAGGTAAGGGTATTGCTAATTCCTGGAGTCGGAACGGGTTAGAACTCGTACCCGAGATGTTCCTCATCGCCCGCGAACGCGTCCTCGTCCGCGTCCGCCGTGCTCCGCGCGGCTGCGCTGCGGTGCCGGGCGGACTCCGCGCGGCGCCGGCGTAGGTCCTCTTCGCTCCCCTGGGTCTCAGCCAACAGCGATTCGCGCAGTTCCTGCTCGCGCTCCGCGGAGGCGACGCGGAACTCGTCCACGAACTCCCTGGCTGAGTGCGTGGCGCGCTCCCAGAGGGCGCCACTGAGTGCGGCGGCCCTGTCCCCGGCCTGCTTGGCGACCGACTCGGCAAAGCCAGCCGCCGTTCCGGTCACGCCGGGCTGTTCCTTCAACTCGCGCCATTTCTTCGTCGCCACGACCGCGACGGCCACGCCGACGCCGACCCAAAAAAGTCGCTTCACTTTGCACTCTCCGACTCCGAGCTCAACGAACGCGATATCGCTCGACGCACTCCGTATGTAAACGCGGCGACCTTCACCAGCGGCTTGCCGAAAGTCGCCGCATACAGGCCGGTCAGGGCCGACACGTTCTGCGAAACCTCGGACGCCGCCGTGGTGATCGCGTCGACCTTCTCAAGTTGGGCATTGGTCCCCGAGACCGTCTTGGCGGCCTCGTCCAAAATGGGCACCGCATGCTCGGCGATCTCGCCGACCGACTGCGCCGTGCGGTCGAAGAGCTTGCCAAGGCGGATGAGCGGCACCGCGCAGAACGCCACCAACACGACGAACGCCACGGCAGCTACGATTCCGGCGATATCTCCGAGCATCATGCCTCCAGACTCAAATCGGTTCTAATGCGCGACCACCCGGTCCCAACGGCATAATACCGAGGAACCGGGTGGTCGGTGACAACTCACGGCTAGGTAGCCGAGGCGATATCAGCGAGCGTAGTACTCAACGACCAACTGCACTTCGCAGGTCACGGGGACCTCGGCGCGCTTGGGGCGGCGAGTGAACACTGCGGTGAGCTGCTCGAGCTTGACGTCGAGGTAGCCCGGCACCGTGGGCAGGACGTCGCGGTGGGCGCCTGCGGCTGCCACCTGGAACGGCGTCATGGCCTGGCTCTTGGGCTTGACCTGGATGGTCTGGCCGGGCTTGACCTTGAACGACGGGCGGTCGACGATCTTGCCGTCGACGAGGATGTGGCGGTGGGTCACGGCCTGGCGCGCCTGCAGCGTGGTGCGGGCGAAACCGGCGCGCAGGACCAGCGCGTCGAGGCGGTGCTCGAGGATCTCGACGAGCGCCTCACCGGTCAGACCCTTGTCCTTGCGGGCCTCTTCGTAGGCGCGTCGGAGCTGCTTCTCGCGCAGGCCGTACTGGGCGCGCAGGCGCTGCTTCTCGCGGAGACGGACTGCGTAGTCCGACTCGGTGCGGCGGCGGCTGCGGCCGTGCTCACCCGGAGCGTAAGGACGCTTCTCGAAGTGGCGGGCGGCCTTCGGGGTCAGCGCGAGCCCAAGGGCACGGCTCAGTCGCACCTGGCGGCGCGAACGAGTCACTGAAGACATACTGTGATTCACTTTCCTGTTGCTGTTGTCACGCCAGGTCGCGGAATTGCGACTGACGTGGGGTCGACCTAGTGCGCTATGCGCGAGTGGCTAAGACCCCAGGCGGTCACCCGGTGAAGTGGGCAACCTGAACAGTCTAGCGCATTGGAACAACTGGCCCAAGTCTCATGGCCTGTCCGCCGTATTCGACATCGTCTGCATCGGACAAAGCGGTGAGGGCCCGGCGGAGATTGATTCCCCCGCCGAGCCCTCACCGTGATGCGGCTTCTACCGAATCAAATCACTTGACCCTGACCTTGGTGCTGTAGGTCGCCTTGCTGAGCGACTTGTTGCCCGTGTAGACCACCGAGACCTTGCCCTTCTTGGTGAGCTTCTTGGTCTTGACGGTTGCCACGTACTTCTTTCCGACCTTGCGGACCTTGGCGGAGCCGACCGACTTCTTGCCGACCTTAACCGTGACCTTTCCGGTCGGAGCAGCCGCCCCAACGGCCTTCAGCGTGATCTTCAAGGTCGCCTTGACGTTGCGCTTGATGGTGGTCTTGTTGCGCTTGCCCTTTGTGATGGTCACGGTAGGCTTCTTGGCCTTGGCCTTCTTCACGACCAGCGTGACGCTGGTCGGTGACGAAGGAGCGATGACCTTGCCACCCGCGGCGGGAAGGTAACGGACCGTCAGCTTGTGCGTTCCGACCGTCAGCGTCCGCGGGAGAGTCACGGTCGTCTTGCCAGCGGAGAGCGAGGCTGATCCGAGTGAACGATTCCCCTCGGTGATGACGACCGTTCCGGCCGGCACGACGTCCTTCGCAGTCACCGTGACGCCCACCTTGGCAGGCGTGTTGTACGCAACCGAGGTCACCGTGGCGCTCACGGAGGCGGTCACCGTGGTGGTTCCCCCACCGCCGTCTCCGCCGCCGGGTCCGGGGATCGTTGTCTTGACGGTGAACTGGATCACATAGGTAGCCGTAGTCGAGCCGTCCGACGAGGTCACCTTGACTTCAGCGGTCCCGTTCGGTGAGGACGCCTGCGTGTACGTCACGACGCCACCCGACGCGGCCGTGGCCGTAACCACCGGGGTCGCCGTGGTGCCCTCGGGAAGCTCGACCACATACGTCCTGGTTCCCGAAGCGAAGCCGGTGATCGTCTCACCGTTGACCTTGAGGTCGCTGAGTTCCGCGATCGCATCCGCCGCGGCGAAATTGATCGAGTACGTGGTGTCCACCCCATCGAGGGTCGTCACCGTGACGGTGGCGGTGCCCGGGAGTGTCGTGGCCTGTGTGACGCGCACTCCGGCGCCGCCCGTAGGCGCACCCGCAACGATCTGCGGCGCAGTGGTGGTGCCGACCGGAAGGACGACGCTGTAGTCGGTCACCGAGGGGCTGAAGCCCGACAGCGCCGAACCACCAACGGTAACGCCCGAAACGCCACCCACGGACGTGTCCACGCCGTTCACGATCAACTGACCGCCACCACCGTGCGAAACGGTCGCGTTCATGGCCGCTGCGATGTTCAGGCGCTGCCAGGAATCGCCGCCGTCCTTGGTCTTGTCGAGCGCGTAGCCGCCCTCGATCGCCGTGGCGCGCAGAACCGTCGCGCGCTCGGAAGAGGTGAGCGTCGGGAACACGGTGGTCAGGAGCGCTGGCGCCGTCGCGGGAACCCTAACCGGCAGGTTCGTGGCGCTGGGGAAAGCCTTCTGGAATCCATCGTTGCGCACGACGCCGTCGGTGGTCGGGTAGGACGAGTAGGTAAGGCGCTGCTTGTAGACCGTCAGTGCGTGCTCGGTCGTCTCGAATGCCGTGTCCGTCTTCGCGCACTGGACGAGGTCCGTCGTGTGTGCCACGTCATCACACTTCGCACCGAGGACTGCCCGCAGTTCCGTGGTGGACTGCTTCAGCAGGTTGCTGAACTGCGCGTCCGACCAGCGGTTCGCAGCCACGGCCTGACCGTTGATGCGACCAGCCATGACATCCATCGGGTAGTGGAATCCGAGCACCAAGCGGTTGTTACCGTACTCGGAGGCTCGCGAGAGGATCTGCGGAGAGAGTTCCGGGATGAGTGATGCAAGCATCGTGCCGTTGGAGTAGCCGTGCAGCGCGTGACCGGAGGGGAATGAACCCTGCGTGCACAAACCGTTGTAGCCGCTCTGGCTGCTGTAGGTGACGGCGATCCAACCGTTGGATCCGCTGAAGGTACCGCCGGAGCAGGTACCGCCCCCGACGAAGCCGAGGCGGTTCATCGGTCGCTGGTAGCTCCAAAGGGCCTTAGCGGCATTGTTGGCGTTCTCGTAGGAACTGTTCTCGATATTGTCCAGGATCCACTTGGTCTTGGGCAGTTCACCGGAGGTCAGCGCCGCCCTGTAGATCGGTCCGAGCACGGCACCGAGTGCATCGGTCATCGTGATGGCCGAGTTGTTGTCCGCATCGTAGATGGCCTGCGCACGCTTGGCCACCTTGACAGCGTCGGAACCCGTCGCGCCATTGTTGACGGCCACGACAACCCGGTCGTTAGCCGCAGCGAGCGTGGCGCCATTGTTGGGGCCGGACGAGTTGGGGGCCATGATCGTGGGCTCGTTCTTGACCTCGTCGAATCCGGTGAGCAGCGTCGAGAAGAAGTCGCTCGGAACCGAACCCGAAGCGTAGGACGCACTCGTCTCGGCTACGGTGAACGGCACCGCGACCGTGTCGGAGGTCGCCGCCAGGCTCAGCGAGAGGTAGACGTCCGAGCTGGTGTCGTTGACGTTGTGCAGTTCGATCGAGATCACGTTCGTGCCGAGCCGCAGGGGGGTCGCGGGGAACAGCAGCGTCTCAGTCTGCGGGTCCCCCTTGTTGTCGCCGCCGTAGCCCAGGTTGCCGGTGGGAACGTTGGCACCCGGGTAATCGGCCACGTTGACCCCATTGATGTATACGGTCGCGGCGTCGTCATGCACGAGCGATCCGTACAGACCCCTGATGGAGTCGAGGGCGTTCTGGTCCAGATCGAACTGGTACCGGAAGAAGTAGGCGGGCACGACGGGGTTGGACGTGCCGTTGAGGTAGTACTTGAGCACGGTCGTCACGGGGAAGTTCGCACCGATGCCGATGTTGGGCGGTGCCGTGCCGTCTCGCTTGGCACCGAAGGGGCCGGCGGCCGTCTTCCAGGTGCCCGGGAGGCTGGCTCCGACCTGTGTCCAGGCGGTGCGATCGGCGTTGCCGTTTGCCGGATCGATCGTGCCGTCCTCGAGGTACTGCCACTGCGTGCCCGAGGTGATGATATTGGACGAGTAGCCTGCCTGCCCAGTCCGCAGCGTCCAGTCAGAGATCTGGAACTTGGTGTTGTTCGTCGCGGTTGCGTGGTTTGCCAGGTTCGCAGTAACTCGCAACTGGTAGTACTTGTAGGCCGTCGCAGCGGTGGTGGTGTACAAGTTCCTGGCCCGGCGGGCGTTGAACGCCTGATCGAACCGCGAGTCGATCTGCACCCACGACGCGTGCGTGGCGTTGGTCGCGGCCGCGGCGTCGTTGGAGCCAAGGACGGTCCATGCCTTCGGGTCGCGCTCCGGAGCGTCATCTCCCGAGGTTAGCGAGTACCCCGTGACCAGTTGCGCGGAGGAAAGCGTGTAGATCGCCCAAATGGGGGACTCTGTGGTCGGCTTGTTACCGGTACCGGCGTACCACTTGGTCGTCGCGTCCTTGTCCCTCAACGACTCGATGTTCTCGGAACTGCTGCCGCTGTTCGGGAAATTCGAGGTCACCCCGGTCACGAAGGAGTGCACCTGGTCGGAGTCTCCGCGTACGTTGAGGGGGGCTGCCTGGGCAACTCCCGCGCTGGCGGCGAGACCGCCCACTAGGAGGCTGGCAGCGGCCAACGCCGCGACGAGCGGCCTGCCCATCCGTCGGCGCGGGCCTGATCGCTCAGGCTGACGGCTCAGTGCTGTTCGCATTAATTCACCTGTTCCTGCTTCATTGCGGCTGGCTCGGTGCTGTGACGTACACCGCTGGGCACCCACATCGGACCCAAGCCGCTGCTGACAACGCTGTCACTCTGAAATGAACGATACGTGGACAGAAAAGAGATTTCAACCATGCAAACCGGTTTAGAGTCGGGCTCTTGAGAGCACTTCACTCATCGCGGAGAATGTCCCGGATCCGCTCCAGACGTTCCCCCAGTGCCCGCTCGAAACCGCGATCGGTTGGATCGTAGTAGCGGCGACCTTTGAGTGCGTCGGGTAGATACTGCTGGGCGGCCACCCCGTGCGGCTCGTCGTGGGCATATTTGTAACCCTGCCCGTGGCCGAGTTTCTTGGCTCCCGAGTAGTGGGCATCGCGCAAGTGGGGCGGGACGAGTCCGATCCCACCCTTGCGCACGTCGGCGATCGCGGCATCGATACCCAGGTAACTGGCGTTGGATTTGGGCGCTGTGGCGACGTGGACCACGGCCTCGGCGAGGATGATCCGCGCCTCGGGCATGCCGATCAGGGCAACGGCCTGCGACGCGGCGACGGCAGTTTGCAGTGCCGAAGGATCGGCCATACCGACGTCCTCCGATGCGGCGATCACGATCCGCCGCGCGATGAACCGGGGATCCTCCCCCGCGACGATCATCCGGGCGAGATAGTGCAGCGCCGCGTCCACGTCCGAGCCGCGCATGGACTTGATGAACGCGGATATCACGTCGTAATGCTGGTCGCCGTCGCGGTCGTATCGCACCGCGGCGACATCAATGGCGGTCTCGAGAGTTCTGATGTCGATGATCGGGGTGTCTCGGGTGGATGGAGCAGCCGTCTGAGAGTCCGCTTGAGCAGCGCCGGCCGCCGCCTCCAGGATCGTGAGAGCGCGTCGCGCGTCTCCCGCGGCGAACCGCACCAACTGCTCGACCGCCTCCTCGGAGATGCTCACCGTGTCCGCGAGGCCGCGGTCATCGCTGATCGCCCGCTCCACAAGGGTGCTGATGTCCTCGTCCTCAAGTGAATGAAGCGTCACCAGCAGCGAGCGCGACAGCAGTGGGGAAATGACTGAGAAGCTGGGATTCTCGGTCGTGGCCGCGACAAGCGTCACCCAGCCGTTCTCGACGCTCGGCAACAGCGCGTCCTGCTGCGTCTTGGAGAATCGGTGGACCTCGTCGATGAAAAGGACGGTGTCGGCTCCGCCGGTTGCGAGCCGGCGACGGGCGTCCTCGATGACCAGGCGCACGTCCTTGACTCCAGCGGTCACGGCCGATAGTTCGACGAAGCGCCGCTCGCTCGCCTGAGCGATCAGGTAGGCAAACGTGGTCTTTCCGGTGCCCGGGGGCCCGTAGAGGATGATCGACGACGGGCGTGACGTCGCGTCCGCAGCACCTTGGATGAGTCGCGTCAGCGGCGCACCGGGCGCGAGCAGGTGCTCCTGACCCGAGACCTCGTCCAAGGTGCGCGGGCGCATCCGCACGGCGAGTGGCGCGGACGGCCCGGCCACCGGCCTGCCCGACTCGTCGCTCCCCGCAACCTCGAATAGATCCACCATCCGAGCGTAGCCGCGACGTCTGACATTTATTAATCGGCACGGGGGTGGCGACACGTGCCCGCGGCGCCTGCCACAATGTTCGTGGACGCGGAGTTGCGGGACGGCGCGTGGACGAGTTCCCCGTCGCGGGTATGCAGGTGTGAGGAGGCCGCATGAGCAGCATGGAGCCCGACGATGTCGCGCGATTCGCTCCCGACCCCGATAACGCCAAGGTCGAGCCGGGGGTGTTCGCCCCACTGCCCGATGCGGAGGTCCGTATCACTGACCCGAACTCTCAGACGCTGGAAACGACACCGGAGCCTGGATCGTGGGAGGACTTCCACAACCAGGCCCGAGACGCTAGAGAACGTGCCCAGACGCGGATGCGCGCCATGGCGACCAACGCCGCCCTCGGGCTCGAGTATGAGCGACGCCTGGCCCGATACTCCGCGATCCGTTCTGCTCTCATCTGGTTCTGGTCCATCGCGATCGTGGCCTATCTGATCGGAGTGCTGTTCTGGTCCTTCGGGGCAGATCCTCCGCCCTCTCTCGGCGCCGGACTCTGGCTCGCAACGATGCCCGCTGCCATCGGGCTCTATCTGTCGTGGATCGCGCTCAAGTTCACCCACCCGGGCGAATCGCCCGTCGCACCTCTTCCCGACAACCGCCCGCGACATGAGGGACTGACCGCGCCCGAGCGCCCGGACTGGGATCGCCGCAGGGCTGAATGAACATGCCGGACACCGTGGTCGAGGATCGCGGTTGCGGCGGCTCGTGGCTGGTGGCTGGTGAGGCGCGATGCTGTGGTGACCCGACCGCCCGCGCGACGTTCGCTTCGGGCGCCTACTGGCGCCCGAGCCGTTCAATCAGGTTGGCGATCCTTCGCTCGCTTGCTGCAGTGCTGGATGCGGTGAGGATGGGGTGCAGTGCACTGAAACGCTCCGTGCGGTTGAGGTTTGCGAATGCTGCTTGCGCGATGGGATCTTGCGCGAGCGCCGCAGCTAGTTCGCTCGGAACCTCCGCGGTGGCGGGTCCCGCGTAGGCGCGATCCCATCGTCCGTCGGCCTTGGCACGCTCGACCTCGCCGGCGCCGCGCTCGCGCAGGCGGCCCTCCGCCGCGAGCCGGGTGACAATCTCGACGTTGCGCTTCGACCAAAGCGATCGCGCGCGCCGCGGGGTGAAGCGCTGCATGAAGGTGCCGGTGTCCAGGCTTTTTCGCTGCCCGTCGATCCATCCGCTGCAGAGCGCTTCCTCGAGCGCGTCCTGGTAGGTGAGTCGTGTCGGGGAGGTCGTCCCCTTCTTCGCGAGCGTCAGCCAGATTCCGCCGGAGGCCTCGTCATTAACCATCAACCATGCGCGCCATTGGTCGACGTCGGCGACGATCAACGGCGCTAGTTCCTGTTCGCTCATGCGGCGATTCTTGCAGATGGCGGGTTCGATGCCGACCGGGTGTCGTGCCGCGTCGGCGCGTGTCGCGGCATCATGACATCCCACCGGCAAACCACCCAGGCCCACCCCCACAAACAAATAGCCTGAACCCACAAAACGTGGGTTCAGGCTATTCCGATGTCCTGCGACATCACACATGGTCGGGCTGACAGTGTCTGGATTCACAACATCGTTTACATTGTGTGGCGGGGATTTGTGTGGTGATCGTTGACCGGTGAGTCGGGACATCGTTGACACGGGCGGCATCGTGATCGTTGACCGATGAGTCGGGTCATCGTTTCCCTTCTCCGGCTCGGATGCTGGGGGTATGAAACCGAAGAATCTTGTCATCGTTCAAGCAGTCCTGGATCAGGGCCTGTCCCACGCGCAAGCAGCGGCAAAATATGGTGTCACCAGGCAGTGGGTCCATCGTCTGGTCACCCGGTATCAAGCCGCTGGGCTTGAGGGCCTGGCCCCACGATCAAAAGCCCCCCACCATCGTCCTGGACGCACCCCCGAGCAGGTGAGAGAACTTGTTCTCGCGCTGCGGCGTGAGCTGACTAGTCAAGGCGCGGACGCTGGGCCAGAGACGATCCGCTGGCACCTACACAACGAAGGTGCCCAAGTCCCGGCCGTGTCCACTATCCGCCGTATCCTGCACGACGCCGGCCTAGTCACACCAGCACCCCAGAAACGACCACGCAGTTCCTACATCCGTTTCGAAGCAGACCTACCCAACGAATGCTGGCAATCAGACATCACCCACTGGCACCTAGCCGATCACACCCGCATAGAGATCCTCGATTTCCTCGATGACCACTCCCGATACCTGCTCCACATCCGCGCAGCAGCAGCCTTCACTGGCACTGACGTCGCGCAAACCCTCCACCAACTCATCGACCAGTACGGGCCACCAGCATCCACACTGACCGACAACGGCCTAGTGTTCACCACCCGATTCGCCCGCTTCAAAGGCTCTCGCGGCGGCTTCGAGAAACTCCTGCAAACCTACGGCATCACCCAAAAGAACGGCCGACCAGGACACCCGCAAACCCAAGGCAAAATCGAACGGTTCCACCAAACCCTCAAACGCTGGCTAGCAGCCAAGCCCCGCCCCCAAAACCTCACCGAACTCAACACCTGGCTCACCCAATTCCAAACCTGGTACAACACCGCCAGGCCCCACCGAGCCATCGGACGCAAAACCCCACACCAGGCCTACACCGCACTACCCAAAGCCATGTCCCGCGTCAAGTAGTTGGCAGGGTTTCTTCGATTTCGAAGTTGGGGATGGTGGGGTCGGCGAGGCCGGCGTAGACCTCTGCGGGTCGGTTCCAGGCGATCGCTTCGTGCGGGCGGACGTGGTTATAGTCCTGCCGGTAGGCGTTCACGTGTTCGACGAGCTGGAGGCCGTCGTCGATCTCTTCGCGGAACAGCCATTCGTATTTCATCGTCCCGAAGCCGCGTTCGCGTGACCCGTTCTGCCCCGGCGTTCTCACTCGTGTGCGGACGTGACGGAGCTCGGGGTGCGTCGCGATGAACGCTTCGAACGTGAACGACCGGAACGGGCCGCCATTGTCGGTCACGATCGTCAAGGTGGGCAGGATCTCCCCGGTGTGCTCGTCGACCTCGCAGTCGTCGATGAGCGGGTGGCCGAGGAGCGCCTCGAATTCGGCGAGGGCGAGCTCGACCGCGGTGACCGCGTCGTGCATGTTCGCAGTCGGCGACACGTGCGCGTCGAACTCATACTTCGCCCAATAGTCCCGACACGACGCAATCCGCCAGACCCCGCCGGCCGTGGTCTCATACTCGGAGAAGTCGAGCTGCCAAACCTGGTTCGGGCCCGTCGGTTCTTTCGCGAACGCGGCCTTGCGGCGCTCAGCGAGCTTGCGGCGCTCCCGTTGGTCATTCGCACCCAGGATCAGGCCCTCGTCGCGCAGCAGCCGCAGCACGGTCGCCTGCGATACCGGGTGCCCGTCGTGACGGGTCATGGCCCAAATCTTCCGGTGGCCCCACGCCGGATGCGCCTTCGCATGCTGCACGACGACATCACGGACAGCAACGCGAGACGGCTGCGGCCACGGACCCTTCAACGGCCGATCCGCGCGGGCCTTGGCCTGCCAGCGCCGCCAGATTCGTTCGGGCATGTCGATGAGTTCGCAGAACCTCGCGGTCGACATGCCCGCCTCGGTGCGGATCACCTCGAGGTCCTCGAAGGGCCCAACCTGCCCTCCGCTGATTTCTTCCAGACGCGGATCTCGACCGCGGCCTCGCCGAGGGCTTGGGTGAGTTCGGCGACCTCATCCTCGAGCTGTTGCTCTCGGGTCGAGGGCTTGGACTTGCCGGCCTCGATTCCGGCCTTGCCTCCCTCGAGGAACTGACGCTTCCAGTTCCCGATCGCCTGCTCGGAGACCTTCTCGCGGCGGGCCGCTTCCGCGATCGAGATCTCGCCCTGCAACACGCTCAACACGATGCGCAGCTTCTTCTCCGCCGGGATCTTCGGTGGACGACTCATGATTCTCAAACCTTGCGATAGGGCCGTTGCCTCAGCAACTAACTACCCCTGCCACATAGTCTGACGCGCGACACGATGACGCGACTCACCAACCCAGGTTCACCGTCAACACGACGAACCCACAAAAAAGTCCTGAGCCGCGACCCGTCTGTAAACGATGTCGCGACTCAGGACAATGGTCGGGCTGACAGGATTTGAACCTGCGACCCCTTGACCCCCAGTCAAGTGCGCTACCAAGCTGCGCCACAGCCCGCGGCTGCCAAGAAACCTCGGCACACCACCACCCCGAAGGGCCTCAAAGATCTTACCCCATCTGCGAGGGACCGTTGAACATCGCGCCGGTGCCTCACGTTCTTTGAGCGCGTCGGCGGCGCAGGTGCCTCAATTCCCTTCAACGAGACGCGACAAATCACGAATGAGTTCCGCAAGCCAACACCGGATGTGGTTGCTGAACACGAGGTATATCGGGTGCCGAACGACGGAAACCGGGGCGCCCGCCAAAGCAAGGCCGTACTCGCGCGTAGCGGAGCGACTCCGGGCCAGTGCAACAAAGCGACGGAGCGGCACCGGGCCAGAGCAACAGAAGGGCGAGGCGGCCACGCCAGGGCTACCGTGTGCTCAGCGCTTCCGCTTCTCCCGCACGCGGACCGAGATCTCGATCGGCGTTCCCGTGAACCCGAACGTCTCGCGCAACTTGCGCTCGATGTAGCGGCGGTACTGCGGCTCCAGGAATCCGGACGCGAAGATGACGAACCGCGGCGGGCGCGACGACACCTGTGTGGCGAACAGGATGCGCGGTTGCTTTCCGCCGCGCACGGGGTGCGGGTGGGCGGATACGAGTTCGCCGAGGAACGAGTTCAGCTTGCCCGTGGGGATGCGAGTCTCCCACGACGCGAGCGCCGTGTCTAGGGCGGGCACCAGCCGGTCGGCGTGCCAGCCGGTCAGCGCGGACAGGTTGACGCGCGGCGCCCACTGAATCTGGACCAGATCCCGCTCGATCGACCGCTCCAGGTAGCGGCGGCGGTCCTCGTCCATCAAATCCCACTTGTTGTAGGCGATGACGAGGGCGCGGCCCGCATCCACGACCTGCTGGATGACGCGCACGTCCTGCTCAGTCAGGGGGCCCGACGAGTCCACCAGCACCACCGCGACCTCGGACTTCTCGATGGCCGCCTGAGTGCGTAGCGAGGCGTAGAAATCGGCGCCCTTCGTCTGGTGAACGCGGCGGCGGATACCGGCGGTGTCCACGAACAGCCACGGGATGCCGCGCAGTTCGATCAGCTCGTCCACCGGATCGCGCGTCGTGCCGGCGGTCTCATCGACCACCACGCGGCTCGATCCCGCGACCTTGTTCAGCAGCGATGACTTGCCCACATTCGGGCGGCCCACGAGTGCGACGCGGCGCGGCCCGTCGGGGCGGGCGGTACCGTGCGCGGACTCCCGCGGCAGCACGTTCATCGCAGCCTCCAGCAGGTCGCCGGTGCCGCGGCCGTGCAGTGCGGAAACGCCGATCGGCTCCCCCAACCCGAGGCCCCACAGCACAGCCGCCTCGGCCTCGAGCGTCGGGCTGTCGACCTTGTTCGCGGCGAGCACGACGGGCTTACCGGAGCGGCGCAGCAACTTGACGACCTGCTCGTCCGTGTCCGTCGGGCCGACGGTCGCGTCGACCACGAAGATCACGGCGTCCGCTTCCTCGATGGCGATCTCGGCCTGTTCGGCAACCTTGGCGTCCATCCCTGCGACATCGACCTCCCAGCCGCCGGTGTCAACCAGCGTGAAGTCCCGCCCGGCCCACTCGGCGCGGTAGCTGACGCGGTCGCGGGTGACTCCGGGCTTGTCCTCGACGACTGCCTCGCGGCGGCCGATGATCCGGTTGACCAGCGTCGATTTGCCGACGTTCGGTCGCCCCACGATGGCGAGCACCGGCAGGATGACTGGAGCGGGACGCTCGTCGGGACCGCCCTCGGAGTCGAGCAGGTTCAGGTCTTCATCATCGAGGTCGTAGTCGGATAGGCCCGCGCGCAGGGCCTTGGCCCGCAGCAGTTCCTCTTCGGCGTCCTCGAGTTCGACGCTGGCAGCGGGCTCCGGGTACGACTCATCGAAGTCGTCCTCGCCGCGTGCGGACGCGCTGAAATCGGTCGGTTCGGTCTGTGTCATGTCCACCATTGTCCCAGGTATCCGCACGAGTTCCGTGCGTAGTGCCCGGCAGCCCGCCTGGCGGCACTCGGCCAGCGCCAACCGCCTTAATCCACTGGCGACATAGGCGGCCGCCAAGATCGCCCGCGTCAACGCTCGGTTCGCGCCACGATATTTCAGTTCGCGTCATGAAATACATGCGGGTCAACGGCACTAACGTGGGGCGAACCGCGAGGGTCAGCGCGGCGAGGGTCGGCCGCGGCAGCGCGGCGAGGGTCGGCCGCGGCAGCGCGGCGAGGGTCGGCCGCGGCAGCGCGGCGAGGGTCGGCCGCGGCAGCGCGCGGCGACGCACGCCAACAAAGCACGCCAGGCAACTCGCCCTGGGCGATCAGTCGCGCGGCAGCGCGATCCCATGCTTCGCAGCGGCGCCGGCGACCGTGTCGGCCAGCGCCACGCGAATGACTTCCCCGGCTCGCACGAGTGCAGCCCGCCCCGATTCCCCGGGGAGCCGCTCCACCCTCACCGGATTCCCGAACTCCACCACGAGGCACCGCCGGAAGCCGGGCACCTTGCTCACCGATTCGCCGCTGCGACGCGTGCCTAGGACTGCTGCAGGAACCACGACGGCGGCTGAGTTGAGCGCGAGCCAGGCGACACCGCCGTGGACCTCGTCCACTCCGCCGCCCCCGCGCGATCCCTCGGGGAAGATCCCCACGCAGTCCCCGCGAGCGAGAATGGCGCGCGCGGTAGCGAGTGCGGCGCGTCCACTGGCGCGATCCACGGGAATCTGGCCCGCGGCGCGCAGGATCGCCCCGACCGCGCCGCGGAACATCTCTTCCTTCACCATGATGTGCAGGCGGCGCGGGGACACCCCCAGCAACACCGGCCCATCGACCACGCCCGTGTGGTTACCGGCGATGATGACAGGTCCGGTGGCAGGCACATTCGCGCGACCCAAGACTCGGGTACGCCACACCACGCGGGCGAGGAACCAGCCCACCTTGGCGGACCATCGCGGACCCCAGTGCCCCGGAATGCCGCTGCGCCCCCTCTTGGGCCGCTGAGCGGTCACCCTCCCCGCGCCCGGCGAACTCACGCCTTGGTCGCCGGCCTCACGTGCGCGGCGCGCGAGACGATCTGGAGCGCGGCCGCCACGGTCTGGTCGAAGTCGAGGTCGGACGAGTCGAGCGTCACCACGCCGTCGGCTGCCACCGTGAACTCGGTCACCGTCGAGTCGTCGCGGTCCCGGCGCAGCACCTGGTCGCGCATGGCCGCCACGCTCTCGGCGTCGGCGGTGCCGCGCACTTCGAGGGAGCGGCGCGCGAGCCGCGACTCCTCGGAGGCGGTCAGCAGAATGCGCACGTCGGCGTCCGGAGCCACGACCGTGGTGATGTCGCGCCCCTCCGCCACGATGCCGCGCCCCGCGGAGTAGCCGCCGGGACGCGTCTCGCCGTCGATGATCTCGCGCTGCCGGCGGCGCAGTTCGGCGCGGACATCCAGGTTGGTGGCAACGCGCGACACCACCCGCGTCACGTCCTCGCTGCGAATGGCCTCGGCGACGTCCTGCCCGGCGAGCGCCACGCCCGGGTCAACCGGGTCGAGCGTCTGGACCAGCGGCATCGCGCGCACGGCGGCGGCGACGGCTGATTGATCGTCGAAGTCAACTCCCTCGCGCACCACCCAGAGGGTGGCGGCGCGGTACATGGCCCCGGTATCCAGGTACGCCAGCCCAAGGGACCTGGCGACGGCCTTGGACACGGACGATTTGCCAGAGCCGGAGGGCCCATCGACGGCGATGCTTAGCGGCGTGCGAACTGGCAGGTCGGTGGCGGTGTCTGTCACAGAACTAGATCCTTCACTGGGCGATGTCCTTGCGCAGGGCGGTCGCGCCATGCAGGTACACGTGGCGCACGTCGTCGCGCGCGATGGCGGTCTCGACGTGCGCCATGAGCCGCACGACGCGCGGCAGGGCTGTCGGCACGGCGATCTCGACGGCGCACATGAGCGGTACGGAGCCGAGTCCCATCTCGCGCGCGGCGGCAGCCGGGAAGTCGGACACAAGGTCGGGAGTGGAGGTGAAGATCACCGAGATCAGGTCGTCGGTCGACAGGCCGTTGACCTCGAGCACCTTCGCCACGAGTTCGCGCGTGCGCTCGTACAGGTGCTCCTTCTCGTCGACTTCCAGTTGGGTCGCGCCCCGGATCGCTCTGACTGCCATTGCCTTGCCTACCCCTTACAGTCCCACGAGGGCGAGCAACTGACCCACCTCGGTGTTGGAGAGAACGCGCGTGCTGCCGGGCCGGATCGTATCCAGCCGGATCGGCCCGAACTGAGTCCTGACCAGCCGCGTGACGGGAAAACCGACGTGCTCGAACATGCGGCGGACGATGCGGTTGCGCCCCTCGTGCAGGGTCACCTCGACCTGCGACTCCTTGCCATCGAAGTCGATGAAGCGGTAGGAGTCGAGCGCGGCGGGTCCATCGTCCAGCGTGATGCCGGCGAGCAGTTTGCGCGACGCGGCCTGCGTGATGCGGCCGTCCACCTGGACGAGGTAACGCTTTTCAACCTCGTACGACGGGTGCGTGAGCCGATTCGCCATCTCGCCGTCGTTCGTGAGCAGCAGCAGACCCTCGGAGTCGGTGTCGAGCCGGCCCACATGGAAGAACCGCTCCGAGCGGTTGTACACGTACTCCGCGACGGTCGGACGCCCCTCGGAGTCTTGCAGGGCCATCGTCGATACGACGCCCCAAGGCTTGTTGAGCACTACGGTGACCTTGGAGTCGTCCATGTGAATGCGCATGCCATCGACCTCGATCGCCTGCTTAAGCGGATCGACCCGAACGCCGAGCTCGGTCACGACGTGGCCGTCGACGCTCACTCGCCCGTCGGCGATGAGTTCCTCGCAGGCGCGGCGCGACGCCACTCCGGCGCTGGCGAGCACCTTCTGCAGCCGGATGCCATCGGGTACGTGCACATCGACCTTGGGCTGGCGCTTCGAGGACGAGCCCTCCTGGCCGCTTCGCTGGCCTCCGCGCGAGGGCGCACCGCCCGTGCCGCCTCGTCCCTGCTGGGCGCGGTCGTTACGGCGGGTTGGCTCGTGGCGGGCCGGTTTGCGGCGGCCGCCCCTGGGGGTACTCATTTACGACTCCTTGACTAAGGCTTCCAGCGAATCCAGATCGGGCAATTGCGGTGCGAGCGGTGGCAGGTCCTCGAGCGAGCCAAGGCCCATGCGCTCGAGGAAGTAGGGGGTCGTGCCGTAGAGCAACGCTCCACTGGACTCGTCCCGCTGAACCTCGGCGATCAGGCCACGGGCGCTGAGGGTCCGCACCACGCCATCGACGTTCACTCCGCGAATGGCCGAGATTTGGCCACGGGTCACCGGTTGACGGTACGCCACAATGGCGAGCGTTTCCAATGCGGCCTGCGTGAGGCGCGCGGTCTGACCGTCCACGATGAAGCGTCCGATGAGGTCGGCGTGCGTCTCGGCGGCGTAGATGCGCCAGCCGGAGGCGACCCTGCGCAGGGCGAATCCGCGCGGTCGCCCGCCGCCTTCGCCGCGGTACTCGGCTGCCAATTCGCTCAACGCCGACTCGACGTCGTCCACTGGCCGCATCACGACCGCCGCAAGCCGCTCCGTGTCGATGGGCTCGTCGACGATCATGAGCACCGCCTCCAGTGCCGCGAAAAGCCCGCCCGGCAGCTCGTCCACGTTCACGGGGGAATTGGTTCCATCGGGTTCGGACCCCGACGCCGCCGGGGCGGGGTTCTCGACATCGGACTCGGTGGGATCGGCCAGCGCCTCGTCGCCCGCGTGGTGGGCAGGCGGGTTCGTGGTCATTCGTCCTCCTCGTCATCGAACGTGCTCCCGCTCGCGAGAACCTCGTCCTCGTCAAGCGCATCAGTGCCTATCCAGCGAACCGTCAACTCCCCGAGCGGGGACAACTGCTCGAACGACACTGCGCCGTCACGAAACAATTCTAGTAACGCCAGGAAACGGCCGACCACGATCAGCACCGACTCGGCGTCCGCCACCAGCGCCCGGAAGGTCGCAATGCCTCCCCCGCGCAGTCGCCCGGCGATCAAGGCAGCCTGCTCGCGAACGGACACGGCGGGCGCGTGCAGGTGCTCGATGCTCACCTCGGTGGGCAGCCGCGGCCGGTTGATGGCCGCTGCCCCGAGCGTGGCCAGTTGTTCGGGGCCGATGGACCACACCAGGTCGGGTAGGAGCGCCGCGAATTGCGGCTCGAGGCTCACGGACCTAGGTACCCACCTGGATTCCCGCTCGAAACGCTGGCCCAGGAAGTCCGCCACCTGCCGGTAGGCGCGGTATTGCAGCAGCCGCGCGAACAGCAGATCGCGGGATTCGAGTAACTCCAGGTCCTCAGGATCCTCGTCGCCGTGGATCGGCAGCAGGCGCGCGGCCTTGAGGTCGAGCAGTGTCGCGGCGATGACGAGGAATTCGCTCGTGGTGTCGAGCACCCAGTCGCCCGCCGCGCGCATGGTGGCGATGAACTCGTCCGTGACCTGCGCCAGCGCGATCTCGGTGACGTCCAGCTTGTGCTTGGCGATCAGCGACAGCAGCAGGTCGAAGGGACCCGTGAAATTGTCGAGCCGTACCTCGAATCCCCCTGCGCCGTGCGCGGGCTGGACTTCGCCTGCCTCAGGTGCGGGCTGGGTCTCGCCTGCGCCGTGCGCGGGCTGGACTTCGCCTGCCTCAGGCCCGGCGTGGATCTCGCCCGCCTCGGGTGCGGGCCGGACCGAGCGTGCCTCAGGCGGAGTCGCCACGGGCGATCAGCTCGCGAGCGAGTTGACGGTACGCCTGGGCGCCCGCGTGGTTGGGCGCGTAGCTCGTGATCGGTTCGGCCGCCACGGAGGCATCGGGAAACTTCACCGTGCGCGTGATGACCGTGTGCATGAGCGTGTCACCGAAGGCCTGATAGACGCGCTCCACGACCTCGCGTGCGTGCAGCGTGCGGGCGTCATACATGGTGGCGACGATGCCGTCGACCGTCAGGCGCGGGTTGAGCCGGTCTCGGACCTTCTCGATGGTCTCCACGAGGAGGGCCACGCCGCGCAGCGCGAAGAACTCGCACTCAAGCGGAATCAGCACGCCGTGCGCGGCCGTCAGCGCGTTCACGGTCAGCAGGCCGAGCGACGGCTGGCAGTCGATCAGGATGACGTCGTAGTCGTCTGCCACCTCTCGCAGGACGCGGGCGAGCACCGACTCACGCGCGACCTCGCCGACGAGTTGCACCTCGGCTGCGGACAGGTCGATATTGGCCGGCAGGATGTCCAGACCGTCGACCGCGGTGTGGAAGATCGTGCCCCTCGTGTCGGGGCGCGCCGCCATCAGCAGGTCGTAGATGGTGTGGTCCAGCTCGTGGACCGGCACGCCGAGCCCAACGCTCGCGGCCCCCTGCGGGTCGAAGTCCACGATGAGTACCTTGCGGCCGTATTCGGCCAGCGCGGCGGCGACGTTGATGGTGGTCGTGGTCTTGCCGACGCCGCCCTTCTGATTGCACATGGCAATGATGCGGGCGGGCCCGACGCCGGCCAGCGGCCTGGGAGCGGGGAACACGGGCATCGGCCGTCCGACAGCGTCAACGGAACTGGACGTGGTCCGGGCGGTCTCGGATGCGGAATTCGATGCGGTGCTCACGGAATAACGCTACCGCAGCAAGGCCCTCAACCAGTGACGGCCCGCGGGTGCGAGGTCGTGTAGACCTCCCGCAGGTGTTCCGGGGTCACCTTCGTATACAACTGCGTGGTCGCAACCGAGGCGTGGCCGAGCAATTCCTGCACCACCCGGATGTCAGCGCCGCCCTGGAGCAGGTGCGTCGCGAACGAGTGGCGCAGCACGTGCGGCGAGACGTGCTCGACCTCGCCGCCGAAGGCCTTTTCCGCCGCCGACCGGAGCGCCGCCCACGCCAGCTGGCGGGACATGCGCGCCCCTCGGGTGTTGAGGAAGACGGCCGGGGTGCCTCGTCCACGAGCCATGAGCGCTGGCCGCGCGCGCACCACATACGCAGCGAGCGCATCGCACGCGTACGACCCGACGGGGACGATCCGCTCCTTGTCCCCCTTGCCCACGAGTCGCACGACAGGGAAGTCTGCCGTCAGATCGAGGTCGTCGATATCGAGGGCGATCGCCTCGCTGATGCGCGCGCCCGTCCCGTACAGGAACTCGAGGAGGGCCGCATCGCGCAGTTGCGTCGGCGAATCCGCGCCCGTTGCCGCCAGCAGCCGGGCGACCTCCTCGGTAGTAAGCGCCTTGGGCAGCCGCGACGGCGTCGTGGGGCGGCGCAGGTCGAGCGTGGGGTTCTCCTGGACGAGTCCCTCGTCGAACGCGAATCGGTACAGTCCGCGCAGGGCGGCTATCGCGCGCGACGTGGAGGTCGCAGACAGAGGGCTGCGGCCCTCGCTCCCGGCGCGCAACTCGATGACGTAATCGTCGAACTGCTTGGCACCGGCCGACAGCAGGTCGATACCCCGCCCGGCCAGGAAGTCCAGGAATCGCGTCAGGTCGCGGCGGTACGCGGCCAGGGAATTGGCGGCCAGCCCGCGTTCGACGCTCAGGTGGTCGAGGTAGTCCGAGACCAGCGCGTGGTCGTTCGGATGCTCCCCCGCAGTTACCACGGCAGGATCACGTCGACCGCGATCATGACGAACAGCGCGGACAGGTAGGTGATGGAGCCGTGGAACACGCGCATGGCGTCCAGCTTGCCGCGCTCCGGATGCCCCGCGCGGCGCAGTAACTGGATGCACGACCACGTGAACCAGGCACCGAGCAGGATGGCCGAGACGCCGTATACAGGACTGAGGCCCGCCACAGGCCACAACACGATCGTGGCGGCCACCATGGCGATCGTGTAGCCGATCATCTGCGTCGCAACCGTGCGGTCCGATGCGACAACCGGAAGCATCGGCACGCCCGCCGCCGCATAGTCGCCCCGGAACTTGATCGACAGCGGCCAGTAGTGCGGCGGCGTCCAGAAGAAGATGACGAGGAACAGCAGGATGGCCGGCCACTCGACCTTGTTCGTGACGGCGGCCCAGCCGATCAGCACCGGCATGCAACCGGCCGCGCCGCCCCAGACGATGTTCTGCGAGGTGCGGCGCTTCAGGATGAGCGAATACCCGACGACGTAGAGCAGGATCGCGCCAGCCGTCAGGATGCTCGACAGCGGGTTGACCACGAACCAGAACCACGCGAGCGAGAAGACGCCGAGGATCGAGCCGAAGATCAGCGCGGCGCGGCCCGAGATCTCGCCGGTCGCCAGCGGGCGGCGCTTGGTGCGCTTCATCTGCGAGTCGATGTCGCGGTCGATGTAGCAGTTGAACACGCCCGATGATCCGGCCGAGGCGTAGCCGCCGATCAGGGTTGCGAGCACGAGCCAGAAGGAGGGGAAGCCGTCCGCTGCCAGGATCATCGTCGGGATCGTGGCAACCAGGAGCAGCTCGATCACGCGCGGCTTGGTCAGCGCCACATACGCGCCGACGCGGCCGACGAACCGGTCCCAGGGCCGGTCCGCGGCGGACGCGCCGCCGACAGCCGCGTTGGTGCTGGCCGTTGCCGCATGGCCCTTCATCGGCCTGCGGCCGTGCGAGTCACGCGCAGCCGGTCGCGGTTGCCTAGTCGACGAGGCGATTTCCGGGCTATGCACGCTGAAGTGCGCTCCATTCACGTGTGGGACGGGGCTTGGACGGCCCGTGTTCGCTGGCCCCGGCATGGTTCGTGCGCGGGGCGAATGCGCTATCCATGCCAGTGTAGTGGACGAGTTTCATCGTGCCGAAAACCGACATGTCGCACTAAGCGCGGACGCGGAAAATGGGACCGAAGCGTCTGAATATAGGACAACCGGACGGGACGATATAGGGTAGGACGGTTGCAGTATGCCCTGGGCCTCTCCTCACTTTTCCCGAGCGGAAATGTGAGGGGACGTGCACCCAGCCAGATCACGAAACCGCAGATCCGGACGGGCTCCGCCGACGAGCGGCGGCGACACATATCCGTATGAGTGGAAGGTAAGGCGCGCAGTGAATGCCCCAGCACCGTTGAGTAAGACCGTCAACTGGACCGACCTTGACGTCAAGGCGATCAACGTCAGTCGCGCGCTCGCGGCCGACGCAGTGGAAAAGGTCGGCAACGGCCACCCCGGCACTGCCATCTCGCTGGCCCCCGTGGCGTACCTCCTCTACCAGAACTGGCTGCGGCACGACCCATCGGACACCGGCTGGTGGGGGCGGGACCGCTTCGTCCTGTCCTGCGGCCACTCCTCGCTCACTCAGTACCTGCAACTATTCCTCGGCGGCTTCGGACTCGAACTGTCCGACATCGAGGCACTGCGGACCTGGGGCTCGCTGACACCTGGTCACCCTGAGTACCACCACACCCGCGGCGTTGAGATCACCACCGGCCCGCTGGGTCAGGGACTTGCCTCCGCCGTCGGCTTCGCCGCCGCACAGCGACGCGTCCGCGGTCTCCTTGACCCCGCCGCGCCCGAGGGCGAGAGCCCGTTCGATCACCGCGTTTTCGTCCTCGCGTCCGACGGCGACCTGCAGGAGGGTGTCACATCGGAGGCCTCGTCCTTCGCGGGGACCCAGGAACTGGGGAACCTCGTGGTCATCTGGGATGACAACCACATCTCCATCGAGGGTGACACCAACATCGCGTTCACCGAGGACGTTGCCGCGCGCTACGAGGCGTACGGCTGGCACGTCCAGATCGTCGACTGGACCGCGGGAGAGAACGGTTACGTCGAGGACATCGACGCGCTCAACGCCGCGATCGCCGCAGCCGTGGCAGAGACCGGCAAGCCATCGCTGATCGGTCTTCGCACCATCATCTCGTGGCCCGCCCCCACGAAGCAGAACAACCACTCCTCGCATGGCTCCAAGCTCGGTAAGGACGAGGTCGCCCGGCTCAAGCACGTGCTCGACCTCGATCCGGACCGCTCGTTCGATGTGCCGAGCGAGGTCCTGGCGCACTCTCGCAAGCTCATCGACCGCGGCGCCGCGGCCCACGCCGAGTGGGACGAGAAGCTCGCCGCGTGGCGCTCCGCCCACCCGGCAGAATCGGCGCTGTTCGACCGCCTCGCGGCGCGAGACCTGCCCGAGGGCTGGGACGAGGCCGTGCCGACCTTCGAGGCAGGGACGTCCATCGCCACGCGCGCCGCATCGGGGAAGATCCTCACCGCTCTTGCACCCGTGCTGCCCGAACTCTGGGGCGGCTCCGCCGACCTCGCAGGCTCGAACAACACGACCATGACCGGCGAGCCGTCGTTCATTCCCGAGCACTACTCCACGCAGGAGTTCCAGGGCACCGAGTACGGCCGTACGCTGCACTTCGGCATCCGTGAGCACGGCATGGGCGCGATCCTGTCGGGCATCACGCTCTCCGGACTCACCCGCGCGTACGGCGGCACGTTCTTCCAGTTCTCCGACTACATGCGCGGGGCCGTTCGCCTGGCCTCGCTCATGAACATCCCGGCCATCTACGTGTGGACGCACGACTCGATCGGGCTCGGCGAGGACGGCCCGACCCACCAGCCCATCGAGCACCTCGCGGCGACGCGCGCCATCCCCGGACTGTCGATCCTCCGCCCCGCAGACGCGAACGAGACCGCCGAGGCATGGAAGTCCATCCTCAAGCGCGACTCCGGCCCGGTCGGCCTGATCCTGACCCGGCAGAACGTGCCCACGTTCCCGCGCGGTGAGGACGGCTTCGCACCCGCCAGTGGTCTGGACCGCGGCGCGTACATCCTGCTGGAAGCGTCCACGGAAACGCCCGACGTGATCCTGATCGGCACCGGCTCCGAGGTTCAGCTGGCCGTCGCCGCCCGCGAGGAACTCGAGGCCGCCGGCATCGGCACCCGCGTCGTGTCAGCTCCGTGCCTCGAGTGGTTCGACGAGCAGGACGAGGACTACCGTAACGAGGTGCTGCCGCCCGCGGTCACCGCGCGCGTGAGCGTCGAGGCGGGCATCGCGCAGAACTGGTACAAGTACCTTGGCGTGAACGGCCGTCCCGTCAGCATCGAGCACTATGGCGCATCCGCGTCCGCCGAAAAGCTGTACGAGGAGTTCGGCATCACGGCGGACGCCGTGGCGAACGCCGCCCGCGAGTCGATCGACGCAGCCCGCGCCTGACCCCGGCGGGCGCACTCGAAGCCGAGCCGTCGCCCACGATGACGTAAGGATTGGTACTCACCGGTGGCTAAGCCAGTGAAAGTTAGTGCGGATCACAACCCGTTGCGCGATCCTCGCGACCTGCGCCTACCGCGGATTGCGGGACCGAGCGGGCTGGTGATCTTCGGAGTGACGGGCGACCTCGCCCGCAAGAAGCTCATGCCGGCGGTCTACGACCTGGCCAATCGCGGCCTCCTGCCGCCCGGCTTCGCCCTCACCGGCTTCGCGCGCCGCGATTGGGAGGACCAGGACTTCGCCGAAGTCGTGCACGATGCCGTCAAGGCGCATTCGCGCACGCCCTTCCGCGAGTCTACGTGGCGCCAGCTTTCAGAGGGCATCCGGTTCGTGCAGGGCACCTTCGATGATCCCGCGGCCTTCGAGCGGCTCAGTGAAACGGTCCAGGAACTTGACCGCGACCGCGGAACGCGCGGCAATCACGCGTTCTACCTCTCCGTGCCGCCCGCATCGTTCCCTCTCGTGTGCCGCCAGCTCGCGGCCTCCGGGCTCTCCAAGTCAACCGGCGACGCGTGGCGCCGAGTGATCATCGAGAAGCCGTTCGGCCACGACCTCGATTCGTCGCGCGAGCTCAACGACGTCGTGTCCGAGGTCTTCGATCCGAACTCGGTGTTCCGCATCGACCACTACCTCGGCAAAGAGACGGTCCAGAACATCCTGGCCCTGCGCTTCGCCAACCAGTTGTACGAGCCCATCTGGAACGCGCACTACGTCGACCACGTGCAGATCACGATGGCCGAGGACATCGGAATCGGTGGCCGCGCCGGCTACTACGACGGCATCGGCGCAGCCCGCGACGTGATCCAGAACCACCTGCTCCAACTGCTCGCCCTGACGGCGATGGAGGAGCCGGTGTCCTTCTCGGCCGAGGCGCTCGTGGCCGAGAAGCTCAAGGTGCTGTCGGCTGTCCGCCTCCCCCGCGACCTCTCGCGTCACACGTCGCGTGGTCAGTACGAGGGAGGCTGGCAGGGCGGCGAGGAGGTACTGGGCTACCTCGAGGAGCAGGGCATCGATCCCGAATCGACGACCGAGACCTTCGCCGCCATCCGCCTGGACATCGACACCCGGCGCTGGGCCGGGGTTCCGTTCTACCTGCGTGCCGGCAAGCGCCTCGGCCGCCGCGTCACGGAAATCGCGGTCGTGTTCAAGCGGGCACCGCACCTACCGTTCGAGACGACCTCGGAACTCGGCGAGAACGCGATCGTCATCCGAGTGCAGCCAGACGAGGGCGTCACGATCAAGTTCGGCTCCAAGGTGCCGGGGACCGCGATGGAGGTCCGCGACGTCACGATGGACTTCGGCTACGGGCACGCCTTCACCGAGGCCTCACCCGAGGCTTACGAGCGCCTGATCCTGGACGTGCTGCTCGGGGATCCGCCGCTGTTCCCCCGCCACGAGGAGGTGGAACGCTCGTGGGAGATCCTCGACCCGATCGAGCAGCACTGGGCCGCGCGTGGCAAGCCGGAACCGTATCGCGCAGGTACGTGGGGGCCAAAGAGCGCCGATGAGATGCTCGCCCGGGATGGCCGCTCGTGGCGCCGGCCGTGAGCGCCGAGTCGCCCTCGTCGGACTCGGCCAACGCCTCGTGCGTCGAGCCCGCCCGGGACGACCAGCCCAGTGCCCAGGCGAGCCTGCCGAACCTCGAGCCCGCGGAGGGCTCGTCCGCAAGTCCCCTCAGGAGAGCAGCATGATCGTCGACCTGGCCAACACAACGTCACCGGCCATTGCCAAGCGCCTGGTGAAACTGCGCGACGAGGGCGGCGCAGTCGCGCTCGGCCGCGTCCTCACCCTCGTGATCGTGGCAGCCCCGGAGGACATCGAGACGTCTGTGGAGGCGGCGAACGCTGCTAGCCGCGAGCACCCGTGCCGCGTGCTCGTGCTTTCCGCCGAGGAAGGCGACACCGACACTCGCCTGGATGCGCAGATCCGGGTCGGCGGCGACGCGGGAGCATCCGAGGTCGTGGTGCTGCGCGCGTACGGCGAACTGGTGACACACATCGACAACCTCGTCATCCCGCTGCTCCTGCCCGACACCCCCATCGTCGCGTGGTGGCCGCGCGAGCTCCCCACGTCTCCCGCCGAGAAGGCGATCGTGGACCTGGCGCAGGCCATCATTACCGACACGGTGGAATCCGCAGATCCCCTCGGGACGCTGCAGAAACTGCGGGAGAATCACCGCCCGCAGCACACCGACCTCGCATGGACGCGGGCGACCGTCTGGCGCGGCCTGCTCGCCGCGACGCTGGATCAGCCGCCCTACGAATCGGTCACCAGCGCCATCGTCGAGGGCGACTCGGATCACCCGTCGCTCGACCTCGTGGCCGCGTGGCTGGCGCAGTCGCTGCGCTGCCCCGTCGAGATTCGCCGCGTGGAGGGTGCTCAAGCCGTGACGCGAGTAGTACTGACCCGCGCCGACGGTGATATCGAGATCTCGCGGCCGAGCGGCGCCGTCGCCACGCTCCACCAGCCGAACCAGCCGGTCCACACGATCTCCCTGCCGGTGCGCACGCTACGAGAATGCCTCGCGGAGGAACTGCGTCGACTCGACCCCGACGAGGTGTACGCCGAGGTCCTCACCAAGGGCCTCGCCCGTCTGGACGGCTGGAACGCGGTTTCGACGAGGGGGAACCACTGATGTCCGCGCCACTTGTCGTGGTTCATCCCACCGCCGAGGTGCTGTCCGACGCGGTCGCCGCGAGGTTGTTGACGCGCCTCCTCGACGTTCAGAGCGTGCGCACGCCCGTGCATGTGGTGCTCACCGGCGGCACGCTCGGCATCGCCTCGCTTGCCTCGGTCGCCGCGTCGCCTCTGGTCGGCGCGATCGACTGGTCCGCCGTTCACTTCTGGTGGGGGGACGAGCGCTACGTCGCCGATGGGGACGCCGACCGGAATGAACTGCAGGCGCGCGAGGTGCTCCTGGATCGGCTGGTTGCGTCGCTGGGCCTGCCAGCCGAGAACCTGCACGTCGCGCCCCCGGCCGCCCACGGCGTGAGCGTCCACCAGGCGGCCGCCGCGTACGCCGACGAACTGGCGCGATTCGCGCCTCCGGGCGGCACGCTGCCCAGCTTCGAGGTGCTGATGCTCGGGGTCGGTCCCGATGCGCACGTGGCTTCGTTGTTCCCTGACCACGCGGGATTGTCTGCCTTGGGAACGACAGCGGGGATCGAGAACTCACCCAAGCCGCCACCCCTGCGGGTGACGCTCACGTTCGATGCGATCAACTCGGCTCGGGAGGTGTGGCTGATCGCCTCCGGCGAGGCCAAGGCGGACGCGGTCTCTCGCTCCCTGGGCGGCGCGCCGGTCGAAGAGGCCCCTGCGGGCCACGTGCACGGCACCGAGCGCACGTTGTGGCTCGTGGATGCCGCCGCTGTCGGCAGGTAGCCTGCCCGGGCGCGCCGCCGCGGCTCAGTGGCTGTTGGCCGGCGCGAGTGCCGGGTACCCGTGCCTCACACTCTGCGCAGGGTGCTCGCCTCCGTTAACTACGTGATATTTCAGTTCACCCCTACGTATTCCGTACCCCCGACTGAAATATGTGGGTGCGAACCAACGCACGCCCGTGGAATGCAAAGCGGAAGGGCCCCGGCGCAGTGCCGGGGCCCTTCCTTCGTGAATGTGGTGTCGTCGCTCAGTTGTACTTCTGCAACAGCCCGATCAGTACGATCGACACGAACCAGACGATCGAGAAGCCGATCGTGATGCGGTTGAGGTTTCGCTCCGCAACGCCGGATGAACCAGCGGACTGCGCGATACCGCCGCCGAACATGTCGGCGAGGCCACCGCCCTTACCCTTGTGCATCAGGATGAGCAGCACCAGGAATGCGCTCGTGAGGAGCAAGATCACCTGCAGCACAATCAGCAGAATTCCCACTGTTTCAACTACTCTCGTCTGGATTCGTCCCGGATCAGGCGTCGATCTCGGGGTTGGACAACGCCATACAGTCTACGGCATCAAACGAGATGCCGTGCACCGCGTGTCGCTTCACGCCACCTTGTAGAAGCTCGCGATGCGCGCGAACTCGTCGGCGTCGAGGCTGGCACCGCCGACGAGCCCGCCGTCGATGTCCTTCTCCGCCATGAGTTCGACGATCGAGCTCGACTTGACCGAGCCGCCGTACAGCACGCGAACCGCGTCGGCGACCTCCGCCGAGTACAGTTCCGCGAGGCGGCCACGGATCGCGCCGATGACTTCCTGCGCGTCGGCCGGGGTTGCAACCTCGCCCGTACCGATGGCCCAGACGGGCTCGTACGCGACGACGGTCTTGGCCGCTTCGTCGGCGGTCAGGCCCGCGAACGCGCCGTCGACCTGGGCGAGCGTGTACTCGACGTGGTTTCCCGCCTTGCGGATGTCGAGCCCCTCCCCGACGCAGATGATCGGGACGATGCCGTGGTCGAGCGCGGCCTTGGACTTGGCGGCGACGAGTTCGTCGGTCTCACCGTGGTACTGGCGGCGCTCCGAGTGTCCCACGGCCGCGTAGGTCACGCCGAGCTTCTTGAGGAACACGGGCGAGATCTCGCCTGTGTAGGCACCCGAGATGTGCTGCGAGATGTCCTGGGATCCGTACTTGATGCCGAGGCCATCGGCCTCGACCACGGTCTGGATCGAACGCAGATCGGTGAACGGGGCGAGCACGGCGACCTCGACGGCCTCGTAGTCGTGCTTCGCGTCCTTGAGGGTGAAGTCGAGCTTCTGGACCTGGTGAACTGCCTCGAGGTGGTCGAGGTTCAACTTCCAGTTGCCCGCGATGAGCGGAGTACGGGTAGCCACAGCGGTGGCCTCCTTGCTTGTGAGGTGGTCGGTTGAGGAAAAGATCAGGATTCGAGGACCGCGATACCCGGGAGTTCCTTACCTTCAAGGAACTCAAGGCTGGCGCCGCCGCCGGTGGAGATGTGGGAGAACCCGGCCTCGTCAAAGCCCAGGATGCGCACGGCTGCCGCCGAGTCCCCACCGCCGACGACAGAGAATCCGCCGTTCTTCGTGGCGTCGATGATGCCCTGGGCAATCGCGCGGGTGCCGCCGGCGAAGGCGTCGAACTCGAACACGCCGGCGGGGCCGTTCCACACGATCGTCTTCGCGTCGGAGAGCTTCTCGGCGAACAACTTCTGCGAGTCCGGGCCGATGTCCAGGCCCATCTGGTCGTCGGGGATGGCGTCCGCGGCGACTACCGTCGCGGGAGCGTCAGCCTTGAATTCGGGGGCCACGACCACGTCGACCGGCAGGACGATCTCGACGCCCTTCGCGGCGGCCGTCTCCAGGTAGCCCTTGACGGTGTCGATCTGGTCGGCCTCGAGCAGCGACTTGCCGACCGAGTGGCCCTGAGCTGCGAGGAACGTGAACGCCATTCCGCCGCCGATCAGGAGGCGGTCTGCCTTGTCGAGCAGGTTCGAGATGACGCCGAGCTTGTCCGAGACCTTTGACCCGCCGAGGACGACGACGTAGGGGCGGGCGGGGTTGTCCGTGGCCTTGCGCAGGGACTCGACTTCCTTGAGGACGAGTAGCCCGGTGGCGGAAGGGAGCTGCTTCGCGATGTCGTACACGGACGCCTGCTTGCGGTGCACAACCCCGAACCCGTCCGACACGTACGCGTCGGCGAGCGCCGCGAGCTCAGCCGCGAGCTCCTCACGCTCGGAGTCGACCTTCGACGTCTCGCGGGCGTCGAACCGGACGTTCTCGAGCAGAGCTACATCGCCATCGCCCAGCGCGGCGACGGTCGACTTGGCCGAGTCTCCTACGAGGTCGGTCGCGAGTGCGACGTTCTTGCCGAGCAGTTCGGATAGGCGTGCGGCGACGGGTGCCAGCGAGAACTTGGGGTCCGGCTCGCCCTTCGGGCGACCCAGGTGGGCGACCAGAATGACCTTTGCGCCGCCGTCGATCAGGGTCTTGATCGTGGGCAAGGCCGCGCGGATACGGCCGTCGTCGGTGATGGTCGAGCCGTCAAGCGGGACGTTGAAGTCAGAACGGACCAGCACGCGCTTTCCGCGCAGGTCACCCAGCGATTCAATGGTCTTTACTGCCACTGCCTTCTCCTAGCGAAGCAGTGCCCCAGGAGTGCGGGGCACGGACGAGACTTGCAGGGGCGCTTGCCCAGCGCCCCCTCGGGGTTACATCTTTTTGTGTGGTGCTAGACAGCACAGCGCCCGCATACGCTGCTGGCCTAATTAGCCGCAGGCGCACGCGGACGCTGTGCTTGTCACGAGTGAATTACCGAAACCGGTAAGTCAGCTCAGAGGCGGTCTGCCACGTACGAGGTGAGCTTGACGAGGCTGTTCGAGTAGCCCCACTCGTTGTCGTACCAGGAGACGATCTTGACGAGGTTGCCGTTGGAAACACGGGTCAGCTTCGCGTCGAAGATCGACTGGTGGGGGTTGGAGACGATGTCCGAGGAGACGATCTCGTCCTCGGTGTACTCCAGCGTGCCCTTGAGTGCACCCTCGGAGGCGGCCTTGACAGCGGCGTTGACCTCTTCGACGGTGACGTCCTTGCTGGCCTCGAAGGTCAGGTCCGTGGCCGAGCCGGTGATGACGGGAACGCGCAGAGCGAAGCCGTCCAGCTTGCCCTTGAGCTCCGGAAGGACCAGCGAGACTGCCTTCGCGGCACCGGTCGAGGTCGGAACGATGTTCTGCGCGGCGGCGCGGGCGCGGCGGAGGTCGCGGTGCGGGCCGTCCTGCAGGTTCTGGTCACCGGTGTAAGCGTGGATCGTGGTCATGAGGCCCTTCTCGATGCCGATGGCGTCGTTGAGGGCCTTGGCGACGGGAGCCAGGCAGTTGGTGGTGCAGGATGCGTTCGAGATGACGTGCTGCGTTGCCGGGTCGTAGTCGGTGTGGTTCACGCCGACGACGAAGGTGCCGTCCTCGTTCTTCGCGGGTGCGGAGATGATGACCTTCTTGGCACCGGCTTCGATGTGGGCCTTCGCCTTGGTCGCGTCGGTGAAGAAACCGGTCGACTCGATGACGATCTCGGCGCCGAGCTCACCCCAGGGCAGGTCTGCCGGGTTGCGCTCAGCGAGCGCGCGGATCTTCTTGCCGTCGACGATGATGTTGTCGTCGTCGAAGTCCACAGACAGCGGGAACCGACCGAGTACGGTGTCGTACTTCAGCAGGTGCGCCAGCGTCTTGTTGTCGGTCAGGTCGTTGACACCGACGATCTCGATGTCTGCGCCCGACGCAACAATTGCGCGGAAGAAGTTACGGCCGATGCGGCCAAAGCCGTTGATACCGACGCGAACTGTCACTATGCCCTCCTCAGGGAGCGCCGGATTCACCGACGCTTGCGGTTGATCTGTAGCAGCGCGCGAAGGACACGCACTGACGTGTCGAACTCAGGGCATGCAGGCCTCGTGACCAGCATCGCAGACCATGTCGTTACGGTCTCCAACCCTTGTGTCCATGACGCTTTCGAGCGTATACCGGCAGCGGAATCGGTCACCGGGACCAACGTCCAAGACTGCTGGGATATGCGACGAACATGCCACAACCACTACTTTAGTCGCACCGCAATCAAATGGTGCAATTCGGTCTCGTTCGCGTTGCGTCTCGCTGGCAGCATGGTTACCCCGGGTCCGGACGGTACTGGGCCGACGGGCGATCGCAGGCACTGCATTCCGCAGAAGGTGCGCCTATCTTCCCGGCGAGTCGATACTCCGGCGTGTCGGTGTCATGATTGTCCACATGGCTTTGACGGCAGACGTGAAGGAAGAACTCGCAAGCATCCGCGTAGATCGGGTTTCCTGTCGGAAGGCGGAGATCTCGTCCACGTTGCGGTTCTCGGGTGGATTGCACATCATCTCCGGCCGCATAGTCATTGAAGCCGAGTTAGATTCGGAGCGGGCGGCGCAGCGTCTGCGCGACGCGATCGCCGAGGTATTCGGCCACCCGTCGGAGATGATCATCGTCTCCAGCGGCGGCATCCGAAAAACCGCACGCTACGTCGTTCGCGTGGTACGCGACGGTGAAACGCTGGCCCGTCAGACGGGACTCCTCGACGTGCGCGGACGGCCCGTCCGAGGACTGCCGCCGCAGGTCGTGACGGGTTCCACGCCTGACATCGAGGCTGCGTGGCGTGGCGCCTTCCTGGCACACGGCTCACTCACGGAACCGGGCCGATCGACTGCGCTCGAGGTCACGTGCCCCGGAGCCGAAGCGGCCATGGCCCTCGTTGGTGCAGCACGGCGGCTCGGGATCGCCGCCAAAGCCCGCGAAGTTCGAGGCGTCGATCGCGTCGTCATCCGCGACGGTGATTCCATCGCCGAACTCCTGCGCCGGATGGGAGCTTCCTCGTCCCTCAAGACCTGGCAGGAGCGCCGGATACATCGGGAGACTCGCGGCACCGCCAACCGGCTCGCGAACTTCGACGACGCGAACCTGCGCCGATCCGCGCGGGCCGCTGTCGCGGCCAGCGCCCGCGTCGAGCGGGCCTTCGAGATCCTTGGGCCGAACGTGCCGGACCATCTGCGGCAGGCCGGGGAACTCCGGCTCGCATACCGGGAGGCGTCGCTCGAGGAACTCGGGCAGCATGCAGATCCGCCTCTCACCAAGGACGCCGTTGCGGGGCGCATCCGGCGACTGCTGTCGACAGCAGATCGCCGGGCGGCGGAACTTGGGATCGGTGACACGGAGTCGGGCCTCTCCCCCGACCTGATCGACCTCTGAGTAGTCGGGGCCGGGTGCGACGGGCCGGGGCCTGGGCCTGCGCCGGGGCACGATCTACCGGCAATCAGGATCTACGCACCGGGAACACCGGTTGTGGTTGCTGAGCACCCGCTATACGGCGCGCTCAGCAACCCTAACCGGTGCTCTCGCGCAGGAGGGCGGGGCTAGTCGGCCTCGTCGAGTCCGAATATCTCGCGGTAGGCCGCGGCTAGCCGGAAGCGCTCGTGGCGAGCAGTGCCGTCGGCACGTCGCAGGTCCGAGACGACCAGACGCGCACCGAGGCGCGCTGCGGCGGCGCGCATCTTGCGCGGCGAGTTGAACTGCGACGGATCGGCGAGGATGACATCGAAGCGCACGTCGGGCGCGTGCGCGTGCAGTGCGTCGAGTTGGTCGGCGGCCGTCATACCGAAGGACTCGTCGTCGCCGGTGGAGATGTTCAGGGTCAGCAACCGGTGCGCCTTCGACTCGATGATGGCCTGCTGCAGCCGGGGAACCACGAGGTGCGGCATGACCGATGAGAACCAGGAACCGGGACCGAACACGAGCCAGTCGGAGTTGGCGACCGCGTCGAGAACCTCATCCGCGACGGGCGGATCCGACGGCGTCAGGCGAATCTGCCCGATGCGGCCAGCCGCCAGCGCCACGTGCGACTGCCCCACGACGGACGTCATGGTTCCGCCCAGATCGACGTCGGCCTCGATCTCGAGCGGTACCGCGGCCATCGGGAGGACTCGTCCACGCGCCCCGAGGAGGCGAGCGATCCAGTCCAGCCCGCCCACGGTGTCCCCCAGTAGCTCCCACAGCGCCACGATCAGCAGGTTGCCCACCGCATGCTGGTCGAGCGGCCCGGCCGTGTCGAAGCGGTACTGCAGGACATCGCGCCAGGTCTGCCCCCACTCGGAGTCATCGCAGAGCGCCGACAAGGCCATGCGCAGGTCGCCGGGCGGTAGGGCACCGAACTCCTGCCGCAATCGTCCCGAGGAGCCGCCGTCGTCGGCGACCGTCACTACGGCCGTGATCCGGTCGGTCACCAATCGCAGCGACGCGAGCGTGGCGGCAAGACCGTGACCACCCCCGAAGGCGACAACCTCGGGACGCACCTCGACGTGCCGAGGAGCAGGATCGGGGATGGCTGCCGATACGGCGGGAATCGACCCCGTCGCTGGCCGTAGCGCCTTCTCGGCGGGCAGATCCATCGTCATTCCCTCCCCAGGTCGCGCGCCGTCACGACCACGTGGTGGCCGGCCTCGCGCAATCGCCGTGCCAGCGCGTTCGAGATCGCCACCGAGCGGTGCTGCCCGCCCGTGCAGCCGATCGCGATAGTGGTGTGGCGCTTCTCCTCGCGCTCGTAGCCGGCCAGCACAGGTTCGAGCGCGTTCGCATATCGGTCAACGAACTCCAGTGCTCCGGGTTGCGAGAGCACGTAGTCCCGCACGGGGATGTCGTTGCCGTTTAGGTGACGCAACTCAGTGATCCAGTACGGATTGGCGAGGAAGCGGACGTCGGCCACGTGATCGGCGTCGAGCGGAAGCCCGTGTTTGAAGCCGAAGGAGACAATGACGATGTTCAGTTCGGTGGGGATCTCCGATTGCACCGCGGCGCGGACGGTCCTGGCCAGCTCGTTCACGGACAGGTCGGAGGTGTCGATGACCGCGTCGGAGCGGCTCTTGATCGGCGCCAGCAGTTTTCGTTCCGCGGCGATTCCATCGAGGATGCGACCCTCGGGCGATAGCGGATGAGGACGGCGGACCTGCTCGAAGCGCCTGACCAGCGCGGCATCCGAGGCATCGAGGAACAGCACCTGGAAGCGCACCGATGAGTTGCGCAACTGCTCCACGATGCCGGCGAGATCGTTGAAGAACTCCTTGCCGCGCACATCGAGGACGACTGCCAGGCGAGTGACCGACGATCCGGTTTTCGATACGAGTTCGACGAGCGGTGGCAGTAGGTTCGGCGGCAGGTTGTCCACGACGAACCATTGCATGTCTTCGAGGGCGGCCGCGGCGCGGGTCCGTCCGGCGCCCGACATTCCGGTGATAATCAGGACGTTCACCGCGTCCCCGATGGGCCGGTGAGCCGCAGCCTCGACGGCAGGTATCCCGGTCGGCACGGTCATGGGGTGTGGCTCGCTCATGATGTCAGCATGCCAGGTCGCGGTGGCCTTGGATATGTCCGGCGCGTTCGTGTCTCCGATGCGGGACTTACATGGACGAGTTCTTCGCGTCCGATTCCGGGACCGTGACTGCTCCAGGAGCACTCGTCCCCGAAGTGTCGCCGCCGAGGTCACTCGAGTCTGCGGCGGTGCCGGGCCCCGTGCCCGCCTGCGAAGCCAGAGAGGCCAGGACCGCCGCGGCGGATTTCGCGCCCATGCCCGGAACCGCCGCGATCTGCTCCACGCTCGCCGCACGTAGCTTCTTCACCGACCCGAACTCTTTGAGCAGCGCCTTGGCCCGGGCCGGACCGACGCCAGGGACGGAGTCCAGGGCGGAGACGGTCATGGCCTGCGAACGGCGCTTGCGATGTGCCTTGATCGCGAAGCGATGTGCCTCGTCGCGCAGCTGCTGCATCAGGTAGAGACCGGGTGAGCTGCGTTCAAGGATGAGCGGGTAGTCGTCATCGGGCAGCCATACTTCCTCAAGGCGCTTCGCGAGCCCGCACAGCGCTATGTCGGTGACTCCCAGTTCCTCGAACACCTCCCAGGCCGCACGTACCTGCGGCGCGCCGCCGTCGACGATGATGAGCTGCGGGGGGTAGGCGAATCGACGCGAAGGCGCCTCGCCTGGTTCGGGCTTTTCGTGGACGCGCGCGAGCCGGCGGCGCATGACCTCGCGGATCGCCTCGGTGTCGTCACGTGCGCCATTGCCGTCCTCGCCGCGAATGGCATAAGTGCGGTATTCGTTCTTGCGGGGCAGTCCGTCCTCGAATACGACCATGGAGGCCATCTGCTGGTTCCCCTGGGTATGGGAAACGTCGTAGCACTCGATGCGCAAGGGCGCCTGAGACATGCCGAGGGCGGCTTGCAGGTCGCTGAGCGCCTGGCTTCGCGTCGTCAGGTCGCCGGACCGGCGCATCCTATGGAGGTGCAGCGCGTGGTCGGCGTTCTTCTTCACAGTCTGCGCGAGGTGCGCCTTCTCGCCGCGTTGCGGGACCTTGATCTTGACCCTGGCACCCCGCAGTGCACTCAGCCATGCTTCGAGATTGCGCTGATCGGCGGGCAGTTCCGGGACGAGCACTTCCGGTGGCACTGCGTCACGTTTCTCGATGCCCTCGCCGTCGCTCGCGTACTCGCCGTACGCCTGCTCGATGAAACTGGCGACGAGTTCGGCGTCGGTGCGCGGTTCGAGGATCTCCACGATCCAGCCGCGCTGACCGCGCACTCGACCGCCACGGACGTAGAAGACCTGGACGGACGCCTCGAGTTCGTCGCGGACCATCTCGTAGATGTCCGCGTCGGTGCCGTCCGACAGGACGAGCGCATTGGATTCCATGGCGCTGTTGATCGCCTCGAGGTTGTCGCGCAGCCTGGCGGCCGTCTCGAAGTCGAGTTCGGCTGCGGCGTCCTTCATCTTCGTGGTGATGCGCCTGATGAGGCCGGAGGCGCGACCGGCCAGGAAGTCGCACAGGTCATCGGCCAGCGCGCGGTGATCGTCCGCCGAGATACGGCCGATGCACGGGGCTGAGCACTTGTCGATATAGCCCAGCAGGCAGGGGCGTCCCTGCATCTCGGCCCGGCGGAACACGCTGGCCGAACACGTTCGAACGGGGAACGGCTTGAGCAGCAGGTCCAGCGTTTCGCGGATGGCCCAGGCTTGCGCGTAGGGACCGAAGTACCTCGTCCCCGGCTTCTTCGCTCCTCGCGTCACCTGCGCGCGAGGAAACTTCTCCCACATAGTGACGGCCAAGTACGGGTACGACTTGTCATCGCGATACTTGACGTTGAATCGCGGGTCGTACTCCTTGATCCACTGGTATTCCAGCGCGAGTGATTCGACCTCCGTCGCCACGACGGTCCATTCGACGCTTGCCGCCGTGGTGACCATCTGCTGGGTGCGGCGGTGCAGAGAGTGCAGTGGCTGGAAATAGTTCGCCAGTCGCGCGCGCAGGTTCTTGGCCTTGCCGACATAGATGACCCTGCCGTCCTCGTCGCGGAAACGATAGACGCCCGGCGACGTCGGTATCTCCCCCTGCTTGGGGCGGTAACTTGCCGGGTCTGCCATGCGTTCGATTATCCCAGGGAATGACGGTCGAAGGGAGCGGGCACGGTGCTCCGGTCAGACCGTGATGGGAAGTGCACGGCCGCATCTGGAACTCCAAGCCCTCTTCATATTCGCGCGTCGAGCGGATAGCCTGGCAGTGCCCATTTGTCTTGATAGGGCATCATGACGACAAGATATCTTCGCGAAGAACGGACCCCTTGCCGATGACTCATCTGGACTCACATCCCCTCTCTCCACAAGCGGGTATCCGTCGGAGCGTTATCGCCGCCACAATCCTGGCGCTCCTGCTCACCGTCGGCCTCGCCGTCACCGCGACCAGCGCAGCCGCCGCGGCCGTCACCGAGACCGAGCCGAACAACTCCATCGCGACGGCTCAGACATTGGCCCTCGGGGACACTCTTACGGGCAAGACGCTGGGTACGCAGTGCTGCACGGTCGACAGCGACTACTACTACGTGCCGGTCAGCAAGCCAGGGCGACTCAATCTGAGCTTCACGTTCCCGGCGAACCTGTCCGGCGACGCGTACGACGTGAAGGTGTTCGATGCCGCCGAGGACACTCGGCTCTCCGTGAAGCTCATCGGACGCGACTCCTCCGGCGCCTGGGCCAGCGACTACGCGGTCTACGTCACCGGCAACGTGTACATCCAGATCCACGGCCGGGACAACTGGAACACGTGGAACAAGCCGTACCAGCTCCGCGTGACGCACACCCCTGGGACGGTGGAAAGAGAACCGAACAACTCCATCGCCAGCGCCACCAGCCTTCCTCTGGGGACCACGATTCAGGGCTCGACCCTGGGGACCCAATGCTGCACGGTCGACAGCGACTACTACTACGTGCCGGTCAGCAAGCCAGGGCGACTCAATCTGAGCTTCACGTTCCCGGCGAACCTGTCCGGCGACGCGTACGACGTGAAGGTGTTCGATGCCGCCGAGGACACCCGGCTCTCCGTGAAGCTCATCGGACGCGACTCCTCCGGCGCCTGGGCCAGCGACTACGCGGTCTACGTCACCGGCAACGTGTACATCCAGATCCACGGCCGGGACAACTGGAACACGTGGGGAAAGCCCTACACCTTGCGGGCGACGCACACGCCGGGGACGGTGGAAAGAGAACCGAACAACTCCATCGCCAGCGCAACGATGCTACCGCGCGGCACCACGATTCAGGGCTCGATCCTGGGGACCCAATGCTGCACGGTCGACACCGACTATTTCTATGTTCCCCACACCAAGTCGGCTCGCCTTGCGATCAACCTCCGTTTCCCTGCGAGACTGAGCGGGTCGGCGTACGACGTCGCCGTCTACAACTCGAAGTACCAGTTGATCCAGAGGTGGTCGCTGACCGGCAAGAACGCTTCGGGTGCCTGGGGACGCAAACTGGCGATCGCAGCACCGCGGGGCGGGACGTACATCCAGATCCACGGCCGGGATAGCTGGAACACGTGGGGAAAGCCCTACACGCTTCGAGTGGCCGATGCCATCGTCACGAAGACGCCGAAGATCGCGGGCACCAAAAAGGTGAGAAAGAAATTGACTGCCAAGCCGGGCAAGTGGAGTCCGGCGAAACTGAAGTACTCCTACCAGTGGTACCGGAACGGCAAGAAGATCAAGAAGGCGAAGAAGAAGTCGTACAAGCTGACTTCGAAGGATCGTGGGAAGAAGATCACGGTGAAGGTGACTGCCAAGAAGGCGGGATACTTCACCGTCAGCAAGAAGTCGAAGCCGGTCAAAGTACGCCGGTGAGCATGGCGCGGTCCCGATAAGCGGTTCCTGAGCCGGCTGAGGGCTCGACCAACGAGATCCCCTCATCACGTTTCCCGCTGACGATTCGGGGGCCGTGCGCACTCATCGATGCGCACGGCCCCCGAATCGTTGACATTTCCTTCGGCGGGCCGTCGCCTTCGATGCCCGTCGTCCCTGCCCTCACCCGCAACTCAAAAGCGCCCTCAAAGGCGCATTCGAGTCAGAGGAGCGGAGCGAGAAACTTGCCGGTGTGGCTCTTCTTCACCTTCGCCACCTGCTCCGGCGTTCCCTTCGCGACGACCATGCCGCCGCCGGAGCCGCCCTCGGGGCCCATGTCGATGACCCAGTCGGAGCTCTTGATCACGTCGAGGTTGTGCTCGATCACGACCACACTGTTGCCCTTGTCGACGAGCGATTGCAGCACACCGAGCAGTTTGCGGATGTCCTCGAAGTGCAGGCCGGTGGTGGGTTCGTCCAGCACGTAGATCGTGCGGCCGGTGGATCGGCGCTGGAGCTCTGCGGCAAGTTTCACGCGCTGTGCCTCACCGCCCGACAGGGTTGGGGCAGGCTGCCCGAGTCGCACGTACCCGAGCCCGACATCCACGAGCGTTTTGAGGTGCCGGGCGATGCGTGGAACGGCCGCGAAGAAGTCGGCTGCCTCCTCGATCGGCATGCTCAATACATCGGCGACGGTCTTGCCCTTGTAGTGCACCTCGAGCGTTTCGCGGTTGTACCTGGCGCCGTGGCACACCTCGCACGGCACGTACACGTCCGGTAGGAAGTTCATCTCGATCTTGATCGTGCCGTCACCCGAGCACGCATCGCAACGACCGCCCTTGACGTTGAAGGAGAAACGGCCCGGCCCGTAGCCACGGATCTTCGCCTCCGTCGTCTCGGCGAATAGTTTACGAACCGCGTCCCAAACGCCCGTATAGGTTGCCGGGTTGGATCGCGGGGTGCGGCCGATTGGCCCCTGGTCCACGTGCACGACCTTGTCGAGGTGCTCCAGACCCGTCACGCGCTTGTGCCGGCCAGCCACTCGCTTGGCGCCGTTGAGCTCGTTCGCGAGCACCGTGTAGAGGATGGAGTTCACGAGCGTCGACTTGCCCGACCCCGAAACCCCCGTGACGGAGGTCAGGACGCCGAGCGGGAACGACACATCAACATTGCGCAGGTTGTGTTCCCGCGCACCGATGACCTTGAGTTCGCGGTCCGGATCGATGGGGCGGCGGGTCGCCGGCAGCGGCAACTCCCGCCGCCCGGAGAGGTACGCCCCGGTGACCGACTCCTTGGAGGCCAGCAAACCGGCTAGGTCCCCCGAGTGAACGATCCGGCCACCGTGCTCGCCCGCGCCGGGGCCGACGTCGACGATCCAGTCGGCCGTCCGGATGGTGTCCTCATCGTGCTCCACGACGATCAGGGTGTTGCCCAGGTCGCGTAGTCGCGTCAACGTGTCGATGAGCCGGCGGTTATCGCGCTGGTGGAGTCCGATGGAGGGCTCGTCCAAAACGTAAAGGACCCCCACCAAGCCGGAGCCGATCTGCGTGGCCAGCCGAATGCGCTGGGCCTCGCCACCGGAGAGCGTGCCGGCGGCGCGCGACATCGAAAGGTAGTCGAGCCCAACGTCGAGCAGGAAGCCGAGTCGTGCCTGGATCTCCTTGAGTACCTGCCCGGCGATCACCTGCTCGCGCTGCCCGAGGGTCAGATCGTCAAGGAATGCGCTCGCATCGCCGATCGACAGGTTGCAGACATCGGCGATCGACTTCCCCGATACCCTAACCGCCAGCACCTCGGGCTTCAGCCGTGCGCCCTGGCACGCGGGGCAGGGAACCTCGCGCATGAAGGCCTCGTACTTCTCCTTTGACCACTCGGACTCGGTCTCGGTGTGACGTCGCTCCAGGAACGGCATCACGCCCTCGAATCCGGTCGAGTACTGCCGTTCACGACCCCACCGATTGCGGTAGCGGACCGTGACCTCGTGATTGCGGCCGTGCAGGATGGCTCGCTGGATGTCCTTGCCTAGGTCCTTCCAGGGGGTCTTCATGTCGAAGCCCATCTCCTTGGCCAATGCGGTCAGGAGGCGGTCGAAGTACTCGCTCGACGTCTGCGCCCAGGGCACGATCGCGCCTTCTCCGAGCGACCGTTCGTCGTCGGGTATGACCAGGTCGGGATCCACCTCGAGTCGGTTCCCGAGCCCGGTGCATTCCGGGCACGCGCCGTAGGGGGCGTTGAACGAGAACGTGCGCGGCTCGATCTCGTCGAGCGTGAGGCGGTGGTCGTTGGGGCAGGCGCGGTGCTCGGAGAATCGGCGCTCGCGCGCAGGATCCTCGGCGTCCAAGTCCACGAACTCCACGATTAGCAGGCCGTCGGCCAGCCGCAGCGCCGTCTCGACCGAGTCGGTAAGGCGGCGGCGAATGCCGTCCTTGGCCACGAGCCGGTCGATCACTACGTCGATATCGTGCTTGAGCTTCTTCTCCAGGGCAGGCGGTGAGGAGAGCTGAGACACCTGGCCGTCGACGCGCGCGCGAGAGAAGCCCTGCGTCACGAGGTCGGCGAACAGATCGGAGTACTCCCCCTTGCGCCCACGCACTACCGGCGCGAGCAACTGGAAGCGAGTACCCTCGGGTAATTCCAGGAGCCGGTCGACGATCTGCTGCGGGGACTGCGCCACGATCCGCTCGTCGCAGACCGGGCAGTGCTGCGTCCCCGCTCGTGCGAAGAGCAGCCGCAGGTAGTCGTAGACCTCCGTGATCGTCCCCACTGTCGATCGCGGGTTCCGGTTGGTCGACTTCTGATCGATCGACACCGCGGGTGACAGGCCCTCGATGAAGTCGACGTCCGGCTTGTCCATCTGGCCGAGGAACTGCCGCGCGTACGCGGACAACGACTCGACGTACCGGCGCTGCCCCTCGGCGAAGATCGTGTCGAACGCGAGGGAGGACTTCCCGGATCCCGAAAGGCCAGTGAAGACGATTAACTTGTTTCGCGGTAGGTCGAGGTTGACGTTGCGCAGGTTGTGTTCCCGCGCACCCTGGATGACGAGGCGTTCACTCACCACATCATTCTAGGACGAAAATCCCTCGATTCGCACATCTGTACGACCGCGCGTGGCGGCGCTGGTCAGGCGGCCCGGATGGAATCGAGGATGGACGAGCGCTCCGCCGCCCTGCGCGGCGTGGATAATGGCACGCATGCCTTCGTCCACCTCGACCCCGCTGCGCACGCGCGTCACCGCCGCGCTGCTCGGCCTGTGGTGCCTGGCCCTCGTCGCGATGACGTTGCGGGACGAGTCCCCCTCTCACACGATCTCGGCCGTCGCCCAGTGGGTGAGCGCGCTCGGGCTGCCGCTCACGTTCAACCAGGCGGAGGCGATCGGCAACGTCGGCATCTTCATCCCGCTCGGATTGCTGGCGCAACTACTGGTGCAACAGGGCCGACCCCGGTGGACCGCGGCCCAGCGCTGGCGCGCCGCCCTCCTGGTCACGCTCGCCGGCGGCGCGGCGTCGCTCGGAATCGAGCTGATCCAGGGCTGGCTGCTGCCCGGCCGTGTCGCGTCGCTGCAGGACGTCGCGCTCAACACGTTGGGCACGGCCATAGGCGCGGCTCTGGGCGCGACCGCCGCCGCGCTGCTCGTCCGGCGGCGCGCAGGCGGGCGCTAGCGCACCGCCTCAGCGCACCCGTCCCCCGTCGGCAAGGTCGAACAGGTGCGCCAGCACCTTTCCGCCACTGGACCGCAGCCCGGAGTGCTCGTGCTCGGACGTGACGTACCGGTGGACCCCCGGCAGCAGCGCCCCGGTCTCCAGCGAGTACTCGAGCGGCACGTAGCAGTCATTGGCGTACACGGCCGCGGCGCCGCGTGCGTCGGAGTCCGCCAGCGCGTCTGCGTCGTACAACCGCGGCCACTCGACCTGGGCGATCTTGAGGGCCACGTCCTTCCAGGGCGCAAGCGCCGGCACGGTCTCCAGCCATTCGCGGCGCACGTGTTCGCCCGTGAGCCAGGTGGGGTCGGCCTTGAAAGCCTCCGGTTCGGTACGCTCGGCGGACCAGTCGGTCACGACCCCGTCGGCGTACGAGGACTCGTGGATCACGTAGTACAGCGGGTTGCGGCCCCCAAACGGGAGCAGGTCCGCGAGGTCGTAGCGGAATGCCAAGCTGCGCGGGTCGAGTTCCAGCAGGCTGTGCAGCGCGAGCCAGCCGTCGTCGGACCCGAGGCAGTGCCCCAGGCTGCGCAGGCGCGATGGCGAGACGACCTCGCCGCTGGGCAGCACGATCTCCCCGGCCGCGGCGCGGTCCACGAGCCGCGCGACGACCCCGCGGTGCTCGGGGAAGCGCCGGTAGTACGCCTCGGACGCCGCCGCCACCTTCGCGTAGCACAGCGCGTACACGTCGTCGCAGTGGCGCCCCACGGCGGACAACCCGCCGGTGAAGTACGCGCGCTCGATCGAGTCGGGATGCACGCTCAGGTAGTGCAGCGTGGTGAATCCGCCGAAGGACTGCCCCAGCGTGTGCCAGCGGCCGATGCCGAGCAGCTCTCGCAGCGCCTCGGCGTCCCGCACAATGCCGTCCGCCCGCAGGTGCGTCAGGTACTCGGCCGCGCCGCTCGCGCCGAGCGACGCGATGAGATCGTCCCCCACCGGCGTCGACCGCCCGGTCCCGCGCTGATCGAGGAATACGACCCGATAGCGCTCCAGCGCCGTCTCCAGCCAGCTCGGCGATGCCGGGTCGAGCGACGGCCGCGGCGATTCCACCCCCGGCCCACCCTGCAGAAACAGCAGGTGCGGCAGCGACTCGCCACCGGGCCGCGTCACCACGCGGGCGAACACGTCGATCGTGCGCGGATCGCGGGCGTCCGCGGTGAGCGGGACGGTGATGGTGTGGTCGTCGAGCCGCAGCCGGCCCACGTGCGAGGTGTGGAAGGTCATACCTTCGATGCTAGTCACCCGACGCTGGTCACCGACCCGCACCCAGCCCTTTCCCAACGCGAACGATACATCGTTAAGTATCGTTAACGTCGATCGGCCGATACGCGGCCACGACGATTCTCACAGGAGGCGGTCACGATGAACACTCGATCATCTGCAGGATTCGGCGGCTCGCGCGGCTTCGGCTCGTTCAACCCGGGCGAGGACCTGTGGCAGGCCCTGGACCGCCTGCGGGCCAACGTGGAAAGCCGCACGCGCTCGCGCGGCGCCGGACGCGCGGACCGCGGCGACATCCGCTCCGTGATCCTCGTGCTGCTGGCGGAGCAGCCGCGGCACGGCTACCAGATTATCCAGGAGGTCGAGGAACGCACCGGCGGGGCATGGAAGCCCAGCGCCGGCTCGATCTACCCCACCCTGCAGCAGCTCACGGACGAGGACCTGATCAGCGTCCACGAGTCCGACGGCCGCAAGACGTACGAGTTGACCGACGCCGGGCGCATCGAGGCGGAGGCCGCGGCCAGCAAGCCTCTGCTGTGGGAGACGCCGGGCGCCAAGGAGGAATCGCACCACGGGGCGCTGCCCAAGGCAGGAATCGACCTGGCGCAGGCAGCCGCACAGGTGGCGCGCACGGGCACGAAGGAGCAGCAGGAGCAGGCCGTCGAGGTTTTGGACGATGCCCGCCGCCGCCTCTACGCGATCCTCGCTCAGGGCTGACGGGATGGCGCAGGACCTGTCGGCGCGCGACTCACGCGCCCGCTATCGCCGCATCGTCAGATTCGCTGCGCGCGTTGGCGCGCAGACCCTCTGGTACGAGTCGGTGCTGCCCCGCATCGGGCTGCGCCGCGTCGCAGATCGCACCCGCGCGCGGCGCATCCGCCGCACAGCACGCCGCTTCCACGACCTGGCGATCGAACTCGGCGGACTCTTGATCAAGGTGGGACAGTTCATGTCCTCGCGGCTCGACGTCCTCCCGCCGGAAATCGTCCACGAACTTGAGGGTTTGCAGGACGAGGTCCCCGCCGTGCCCTTTCCCGCGATCAAGGAGGCAGCGGAACTCGAACTCGGGCTGCCGCTCGAGCAGGTGTTCGAATACTTCGATCCCACTCCCGTGGCCGCCGCGTCGCTCGGGCAGGTGCATCGCGCCCGGCTAACGGCGCTCGACGCCGCCGACTTCGGCCTGCGCGAGGTGGCGGTGAAGGTCCAGCGCCCCGGCATCGATGGGATCGTGGAGGTTGACCTCGCGGCCCTGCGCGTCATCGCTCAGCGCCTGCGCCGCGTGCGGGTTGTAGCCAACCGAGTGGACCCTGTTGCCCTGGTCGAGGAGTTCGCGACGACGAGCCTGCAAGAGATCGACTACCTACACGAGGCCACCAGCGCGGAGCGCTTCCGGGAGAACAGCGCGCAGAATCCGCGGGTCGGCGTGCCGGAGATCGTGTGGGAGCGCAGCACGCGCCGGGTGCTCACGATGGAGGACGTCACCGCGATCAAGATCAGCGACGTCGACGCGCTGCGCGCGGCCGGCATCGACCCGGTCGAGGTCGCGGAGGCGCTCGCCGGCGCGATGTTCGACCAGATCTTCACCGACAGCTTTTTCCACGCCGATCCCCACCCGGGCAACATCTTTGTCACGCCGCTGCCCGCCGGCGAGCCGGTCCCCTGGCAGCTCACGTTCATCGACTTCGGCATGATGGGCGAGATCTCCGAGAGCACCCGCGATGGCCTGCGCAAGCTGCTGATCGCCGTGGCATCCCGCGACAGCAAGGGGCTCGTGTCCGCCATCGAAGAGGTGGGAATGCTCCTGCCCTCGGCGGGCACGGCGGAGCTGGAGCGCGCGATGACCGAATTGTTCAAGCGCTTCAGCGGGATGGGACTGGCCGAGTTGCGCAAGGTCGACCCGCGCGAGTTCCAGGACTTCGCGGACGAGTTCGGCGACGTGGTTAGAAACCTGCCATTCCAGTTGCCCGAGCACTTCCTGCTGCTGATCCGCGCCGTGTCCGTCACCTCCGGCGTGTGCAGCGGGCTCGACCCGAAGTTCAACGTGTGGGACGTCGTCGAGCCGTACGTCACGCAGCTGGTGCGAGACGAGGCCGGTAACCTGCTCACGAGTTTCGCCAGCCAGGCTGGGCAGGTCGCAAAGACGGTGTGGGGCTTGCCCCAGCGCGTCGATCGCCTGATCACACAAATAGAGGACGGCCGGGTCAGCTTCGACGTCTCACACCTCGATCGCCGCCTCGCACGGCTCGAGCGCCTGGGACGCAGGGTGCTCGCCGCCGTCGTCTTCGCCGGCCTGCTAATCGCCGGCGCTCTGCTACGTCCCGACAGCGCCGCTCTCGGCACCGTGCTCATGGACACCTCCGCGCTCCCGCTGGTGTACGCGCTTCCGCCGCGCCGCGGACCGCGGCACCATCACCGCCGATAGTCGTTCATCCTTCGATCGCCGCATCGGAACTTCCCAGTGGTGCGATCCCCGGCGCATAACCCGCTTATGCCACCTAAGGTTGTTCTGGCAGCAGGGCAGCCGAGTGGCGCTGGACGTGATTGGCAACGCGCGCCACGGAGGCGGCGATCGCTGGATTGTCGGCGCACTCGCAGACACTCAGTTCCGAGCTCGGCGGCGTGCGTAGCCCACATGCCGCGCGCGCCGTGACGCCGGATATGCTCGCAGACGCCGACCTGATTCTCGTCTCGACTCGCGAACACCGCCAAGAGGTCGCGCGCACTCTGCCACGCGCCGCACGCAAGATCTTCACCATCCGAGAGTTCGCCGCGCTGGCAGCCGACGTGCCGACCGGGACGCTGCCGAGCGAGGTCGCCACCGTGGCAGACCTGCGCGCGGCGATGAGCGCGATCGCCGCGCGGCGCGGCCTAGCTCCGCGACGCGACCCCGCAGATGACGACATCATCGATCCCTATCGCCAAACCATGTCCGTCTACCGGAGAATGGCGGCCCAACTCGTTCCGCCGCTTGCCGTCGGCGCCTCGGCACTGTTCGGGTATCCCATCGACGTCGTGCTCAACTACGGACCGTGGCGTCTCGCCACGCTCGATGTCGGCCCCATGCACAACAACGCCTACGTGATCACCGACAACGCGTCCGGCGAGCAACTGCTCATCGACGCCGCCGCTGAACCGGAACGCATCCTGCGGTCCTTCACCCCAGAACGCGGCAAGCAGATCGTGACCACGCACAACCATCGGGATCACTGGGCTGGCGCACTCGCCGCAGTCGTTCACGCCACGGGTGCACGCACGCTCGCGGGCGCGCACGATGCGGACGGAATCGCGGTGCCTACGGATCGCAGGCTCGAGGACGGGGACACCGTCAGCGTGGGAGGACTCGTCCTCAATGTGATCGCCCTACGCGGGCACACGCCCGGCTCGATCGCACTGGCGATCGAGGACGCAGAGGGCCGGACGCACCTGTTCACTGGTGACTCGCTCTTCCCCGGAGGGGTGGGAAAGACCGCCGGGAGGGATGAATTCGCCTCCCTGTACCGAGACGTCGTGCGGCGGGTGTTCGATCGGTATGACGACGCCACCGTTGTTCATCCCGGACACGGGGCACCGACCACACTCGGACGCGAACGCCCGCACCTGCCCCAGTGGAAGGCGCGCGGCTGGTAGGTTGTGGCTCCCCGCCAAAAGCGCAGACTAGCGAACCTGGTTAAATGGCAGTCATGGAAATATACGCGGTGACCTACGCCTACGACACGAACGAGGAACTTCGAGCGGAAGTCAGGCCCCGCCATCGCGCGTTTCTCACCGGTCTCCACGCGGCCGGAGTGCTGCTCGCCTCCGGTCCCGTCGACTCCGAAGGAGCAGCCGGGGCACTGATCATCGTGCGGGCGGCGTCCGCCGCCGGGGCGCTGGCGTTGCTGGACGCGGACCCGTTCCTTGAGGCTGGGACCGTCGCCGAGCGCCAGGCGGTGCGCTGGACACCCGTCATCGGCCCTTGGGCGGACTAACTCGCCGAATAGAGGTCACCGGTTATCAAGGCGGGCCTCGTCCACCCTCGCCTTGACCACGGACGCGAGCGCCGTCACCGCCAGGACGCCGAGAATGACCGCGAGCGATAGCTCGGTCGAGAACTCCGGAACCCACGCGACCCCGTGCCCGCCATTGATGAAACGCAGTGTATTGGTGCCTAGCGCCTCAAAGATCAGCTTCACGCCGATGAACCCCAGGATCGCGGCCAGCCCGAACGGCAGGTAGACCAGGCGATCGAGCAGGCCGCCCAGCAGGAAGTAGAGCTGGCGTAGTCCCATGAGCGCGAAGATGGTGGCGGAGAACACGATGAATGGGTCAGTCGTCAAGCCGAAGATCGCGGGGATGGAATCGAGGGCGAAGAGCAGGTCGGTCGTACCGATGGCGACGAAGACGAGGATCATCGGAGTGAAGAAGCGCTTCCCATCGACCGTGGTCCGGACACGTGGACCGTCGTAGTGGTCGTGGACCCGTCCCGCGCGACGGATGAGCGCGATGAGTTTCGACTCCTGGTACTCCTCCTCGGCGTTACGGTCGATCACCACCTTGACCGCGGTGTAGATAAGGAAGATCCCGAATAGGTAGAAAACCCAGCCGAATCGCTCCAGCACCGCGCTGCCAGCGAGAATGAACCCACCGCGCAGCACCAACGAGATGATGATCCCCACCATCAGGACGAGCTGCTGCTCCTTCTTGGGCACCGCGAACTTCGACATGATGATCAGGAAGACGAACAGGTTGTCCACGGAGAGGGAATACTCGGTCACCCAACCCGCGAGGAACTGGCCCGCGGTGGTTCGGTCGGCGAGGAGATACAGCGCGCCCGCGAACACGAGCGCAAGTGAGACGTAGAAGGCCACCCAGGCGATGCACTCGGCGGCCGACGGTATGTGCGGTCGTTTGCGCACCAAGGCGAGGTCTGTGAGCAGGATCGCCACCATCACGATGAGCGAGCCGACGATGAACCACTGCGGAATCAATCGGGCCCTTACTTCTGATCGTCGCCGGACTGCGATCGATGCGCCGTAGCATCGGCCTCGTAATCCCCAAGCGACCGCTTCGCCGCCATTTCCTGGTGCGCGATACCCGCCGATTTGGCCGCCATTCTTCCCTCAGCGGGGCGGCGCCCGATCGTGAGGCTCAACACCGTGGTGAGGACGAGTACTCCCACGATGACGCCTAGTGAAACGGCCGTGCTCACCTCAGGAATGGCGGTGATGTGCTCCCCGCCGTTGATGAACGGAACCTCGTTGGTGTGCATGGCGTGGATGACGAGTTTCGCGCCGATGAACGCGAGAATGGCACCCAACCCGTAGGACAGGTACACCAGTTTGTCCAGGAGCCCGTCGAGCAGGAAGAAGAGCTGGCGCAGGCCGAGCAGGGCGAACGCGTTCGCGGTGAAGACCAGGAACGTCTCCTGTGTCAGGCCAAAGATGGCCGGGATGGAATCGACCGCGAAGAGGAGGTCGGCGGAGCCGATGGCGAGTATCACGATGAACATCGGGGTCGCAACGAACTTGCCGTGTTGACGGGCGAACATCCGATCGCCGATGTAGCCGTCCGAGGTCGGCAGGATGCGCCGCATGAGCCGTAGGAAGCCGTTCTCCTTGAACCCCTCCTCCGGGTCGTGCCCCGATCCGCGGATCTGGGTCCACGCGGTGTAGAGCAGGAAGGCGCCGAACAGGTAGAAGATCGCCGAGAAGTGAGCGATGACAGTCGCACCGACGACGATGAACACGGTGCGCAGGATCAGCGCGATCACGATGCCGAACAGCAGCACTTTCTGCTGGTACTCGCGGGGAACGCGGAAACTCGACATGATCAGCACGAATACGAACAGGTTGTCCACCGAGAGGCTCTTCTCGGTTATGAATCCGGCGTAGTACTCGCCCGCGAACGTCGAGCCCCACGCGACCCAGACGATCAGGCCGAAGGCGAGCGCAATGGCGACGTAGATCGCCGACCACAACGCGGCCTCTTTGAGTTTTGGAGCGTGGGGCGTGCGCACGTGGCCCACGAAGTCGACGGCGAGCATGGCGATGATGACGGCGATGGTGAGGGCCCACGCCCAGACAGGTACGACCACTTTCGAGGATTCCTTCACTTCTGGGGACGCCAAACGGAGTCAGCAGGACTTGAATCGAATCTCGAAGGTCTCTTCCACCGGGATGCCGGCCGATTCCCCGGAGCCGTTACGGCTCGTGATGACGAGGCAATCGCGAGAGGAATACTCCCCTTCTCAACGGGATAGAGGCTATCACGCCTCGCGCGTTTTGCGTCGCCGATGGCCTATTTGGTCGCCTCGCGCATCTGCCGCAGCTCGCGTTTCAGGTCGGCGACCTCGTCCCGCAGGCGCGCGGCAAGCTCGAATTGGAGCTCGGCGGCGGCGGCGTGCATCTGGTCGTTCATGTCCGCTATCAGTTGGACGAGTTCTCCCTCGCCGCTGGGGACGGCTCGGCGGACAGAGGTGCCGAGTTTGACTCCGGTGTCCGAGTCGAAGTCGGTCGCGGCCGAGCGTCCCTGCTTCTTGCCCGCGCCGCGGTACCCGGTCGCAAGCAGTTCCTGGGTGTCGACGTCCTCGCGCGCGAGCATGTCCGTCACGTCGGCGATCTTCTTGCGCAGCGGTTGCGGATCGATTCCGTGTTCGAGGTTGTATGCGATCTGCTTCTCGCGGCGCCGCTCGGTCTCGTCAATGGCCAGTCTCATCGCCTCGGTGACCTTGTCCGCGTACATGTGGACCTCACCAGAGACGTTTCGCGCGGCGCGGCCGATCGTCTGGATGAGCGATCGCCCGGAGCGGAGGAAGCCTTCCTTGTCGGCGTCGAGGATCGCCACGAGAGATACCTCGGGCAGGTCGAGCCCCTCGCGGAGCAGGTTGATGCCGATCAGGACGTCGAACCGTCCGAGGCGGAGCTCTCGGAGCAATTCGACGCGGCGCAGCGTGTCGACGTCGGAGTGCAAGTATTCGACGCGGATGCCGCGCTCGAGGAAGTAGTCGGTGAGGTCCTCCGCCATCTTCTTGGTCAGCGTGGTCACAAGCACCCGCTCGTCTCGTTCCACGCGGGTCTTGATCTCACCCAGCAGATCGTCGATCTGGCCGGTGGTTGGCTTGACCACGATCTTGGGGTCGATCAGGCCTGTCGGCCGGATGATCTGCTCCACGACGCCATCGGACTGGGAGCGCTCGTAGTCGCCGGGGGTCGCCGAGAGGTAGACGGTCTGGCCGATGCGCTCCTGGAACTCGGTCCAGCGAAGCGGCCGGTTGTCCATCGCGCTCGGCAGCCGGAAGCCGAAGTCGACCAGGTTGCGCTTGCGCGACATGTCGCCCTCGTACATGGCACCGATCTGCGGGACGGTGACGTGCGACTCGTCTATGACGAGAAGGAAGTCGTCCGGGAAGTAGTCGAGCAGCGTATGCGGGGGCGAACCGGGCTCTCGGCCGTCGATATGCAGCGAATAGTTCTCGATGCCCGAGCACGTGCCGATCTCGCGCATCATCTCCAGATCGTACGTGGTCCGCATGCGCAGTCGCTGCGCCTCGAGCAGCTTGTTCTGGCGTTCGAGCTCGGCCAAGCGGTGCTGCAGTTCCTCCTCGATGCTCGACATCGCGCGCTGCATGCGCTCGGGACCCGCCACGTAGTGCGAGGCCGGGAACACGTAGACAGCGGCCTCGTCCCGGACAACGTCGCCGGTAAGCGGGTGCAGCGTCGAGATCGTCTCGATCTCGTCGCCGAAGAACTCGATGCGGATCGCCAGCTCTTCATAGACGGGGATGATCTCGACGGTGTCCCCGCGCACGCGGAACGTGCCCCGGACGAACGAGGCGTCATTGCGGGTGTACTGCATCGTGACGAACCGCCGCAGCAGTTCGTCGCGGTCGAGCGTGTCACCCACGGCGAGGCGGACCATCCGGTCCACATACTCTTGCGGGGTGCCCAGTCCGTAGATGCAGGAGACCGAGGCCACCACGACCACGTCGCGCCGGGTGAGGAGGTTGGAGGTGGCCGAGTGCCGAAGCCGCTCCACCTCGTCGTTGATGGACGAGTCCTTCTCGATGTACGTGTCCGTCTGCGCGATGTAGGCCTCGGGCTGGTAGTAGTCGTAGTACGACACGAAGTATTCGACAGCGTTGTTGGGAAGCAATTCGCGGAACTCCGTCGCCAACTGCGCTGCGAGAGTCTTGTTCGGTGCCATCACAAGCGTGGGGCGTTGCACCTGCTCGATCAGCCACGCGGTAGTGGCCGACTTTCCAGTGCCGGTGGCGCCGAGCAGGACGATGTCCTTCTCCCCCGCCTGCAGGCGCTCCGTCAGTTCAGCGATGGCCGTCGGCTGGTCCCCCGAGGGTTGAAACTCCGAGACGACCTCGAACGGGGCCAGGGATTGCCGGAGGTCGTCGCGCGCTGCCATAGGCACCATTCTAGATCCAATCGGACAAGTGTACGAGTCGCCGGGCAACCGGCGACAACCCGTGGCGGAGCGCTCGCCGCTTTACGCCTCGTGGCGCTTCTGAAGTTTCTCCCATAGGGCATCGACCTGCGCGCGCAGGTTATCGGGCTGTCCCGTCCCGTCCAGGACCTCGTCCGCATCGGCCAGTCGGACGGCATCGTCGACCTGCGAGGCAACGCGCTTGCGCGCCTCGGGCAGGGACATGCCGCGGTTCTCCACCAGGCGCGTGATGCGCTGGTCCGCAGGCGCGTGGACGACGACCAGGACGTCGAAGTCACCGGCTTGACCGGTCTCGATCAGTAGCGGGATGTCGTGCACGATCACTCCAGCATTCCCGTCCCCGGCTGCAGCCTGCTCATACGCGGCTGCAAGATCGTGAACCCGCGGGTGAACGATTGCGTTCAAGTCAGTGAGGGCGGCCTCGTCCCCGAAGACGATCGAAGCGAGCGCGGCCCGATCGAGTGTGCCGTCCGCCGCCAGCACGCCGGGGCCGAAGCGCTGGACGATAGCCGACAGGCCAGCGGAGCCCGGCGCCACCGATTCGCGGGCCAGCCTGTCGTGGTCGATCACGTACGCCCCGAGTTCCCGGAGCCTCGCAGCCGCGATCGATTTCCCGGCCGCGATGCCTCCCGTCAGTCCCACGCGGATCATGACAGCCTCCTGATCGCCGTTGATGCCTTGTGCTGCGCCCTGGCGGATAATCACCAGCTCGGTGCAACTACCTTACCGGCTCCCCGCACGTCCGGCCCTGGCGGCAAGGTGCCTGGTTGCGCGGCCCGGCACACACTCGGCACCCGTTAGGGCCGCCCGACACCCGCTATACCCGGTGCGCAGCAGCCCTAACCGGTGTCTGCCGACCGGATCGACGACGCGTACAGGGGAACTCGTCCACGGAAAAGGGCGGGGCGCCCACCCGAAGGTGAACGCCCCGCCCGAGGAACTAACTGAGGATCAGTTGCTCGTCAGCTTCTCGCGAAGCGCAGCGAGCGCCTCGTCCGAGGCCAGCGTGCCCTCGCCAGCATCCTGGCTGATCGAGCTGTAGTTCGCGGCTGCCGGAGCGGCGGACTCGGAGTCGTCCGAAGCCGGCTCGGAAGCGGCGGCCTGGTCCGCGGTGATCGCGGCAGCAACCTGCTCCTTGTGCGCAACCCAGCGCTCGTGGGCCTTGGCGTACTCCGCCTCCCAGGACTCGCGCTGCGTCTCGAAGCCTTCGAGCCACTCGTTCGTCTCGGGGTCGAAGCCCTCCGGGTACTTGTAGTTGCCCTCTTCGTCGTACTCGGCGGCCATGCCGTACAGCGCCGGGTCGAAGTCCTCCGAGGTCGGGTCGACGCCCTCGTTGGCCTGCTTCAGCGATAGCGAGATGCGACGCCGGTCGAGCTCAATGTCGATGATCTTGACGAACACCTCGGAGCCGACGGTGACAACCTGCTCGGGCAGGTCGACGTGACGCTGCGCGAGCTCGGAGATGTGCACCAGACCCTCGATGCCGTCCTCGACGCGCACGAACGCACCGAACGGAACGAGCTTCGTGACCTTTCCGGGCACAACCTGGCCGATCGCGTGAGTGCGAGCGAAGGTCTGCCACGGGTCTTCCTGCGTCGCCTTGAGCGACAGCGAGACGCGCTCGCGGTCGAAGTCGACGTCGAGGACCTCGACGGTGACTTCCTGACCGACCTCGACGACCTCGTTCGGGTGGTCGATGTGCTTCCAGGAGAGCTCGGACACGTGAACCAGACCATCGACGCCGCCGAGGTCCACGAACGCGCCGAAGTTGACGATCGAGGAGACGACACCGGGGCGAACCTGGCCCTTCTGCAGGGTCTGCAGGAAGGTGGAGCGAACCTCGGACTGCGTCTGCTCGAGCCAGGCACGGCGCGACAGCACAACGTTGTTGCGGTTCTTGTCGAGCTCGATGATCTTGGCGTCGATCTGCTTGCCGACGTAGGGCTGCAGGTCGCGCACGCGGCGCATCTCGACGAGCGATGCGGGCAGGAAGCCGCGCAGGCCGATGTCGAGGATAAGACCACCCTTGACGACCTCGATGACGGTACCGGTGACGATGCCGTCCTCTTCCTTGACCTTCTCGATGGTGCCCCAGGCACGCTCGTACTGAGCGCGCTTCTTCGAGAGGATCAGGCGGCCTTCTTTGTCTTCCTTCTGCAGGACGAGGGCCTCGACCTTGTCGCCAACCTGGACGATCTCGGACGGGTCGATGTCGTGCTTGATGGAAAGCTCGCGCGAGGGGATGACGCCCTCGGTCTTGTAGCCGATGTCAAGAAGAACCTCGTCGCGGTCAACCTTGACGATGGTGCCTTCGACGATGTCGCCATCGTTGAAGTACTTGATGGTGGCGTCGACAGCGGCGAGGAAGTCGTCCTCAGTGCCGATGTCGTTGACGGCCACTGTGGGGACGGACTTCGTAGGGGTCGAGGTGGTCATATAAGTCAGATGCTCCGATGCGGACAGGAATAGTGCGAGTATGGGCATGGCGGCCAGGCAAGCCGCGATGTCACGCAAAACCCTATTGAGCTCTACCTGTTCGAGACGCTGTTGTTCTCGAAACGACCCAGCCTAGACCGCTAAGGATTTTACCAGGAAGCGTGAAGCCGGGTCAAACGGGAGGATTCTCCCGTTTGACCCGGCTTCACGCGGCCAGGCGCTATCCCCCAGGCCAGGCCAGCACCTACGCGAGCGCCCTGGCAACCTGCAGCAATTCGGCAGGCACGGTCTTGACCTTGCCCGCGATCTCCTGCAGGCTCACGAGTTCGACGTGCTCACCGATGAGCGCGGTCATCACGTCCGACTTGTCAGCGTTGATCGCATCGACCGCAGCCACGCCGAAGCGCGAGCCCAGGATGCGGTCGGTGGGCGTGGGCGACCCGCCGCGCTGCACGTGACCGAGCACCGTGAGGCGCGTGTCGAATCCGGTGCGCTGCGCGATCTCCTGGGAGACGGCAGCACCGACGGCGCCGCCGATGATCTCACCATACTTGCCGGTCGCGCTCGTGTACTCGAACGAGCTGCCCGGAACCGCCTGTGCTCCCTCGGCCACGACCACGATCGAGAAGCTCGCGTGCGACCGGTGGCGGTGCGTAAGGAAGCGCACGACCTTGTCCATGTCGAACGGCTCTTCGGGCGCCAGCACGATCTCCGCGCCACCGGCGATGCCGGCGTTGACGGCGATCCAGCCCGCCGTGCGCCCCATGACCTCGATGACCATCACGCGGTTGTGCGATTCGGCCGTGGTGTGAATGCGATCGATGGCCTCCGTCGCGATGTTCACGGCGGTGTGATAGCCGATCGACTGGTCGGTGCCCCACACGTCGTTGTCGATCGTCTTGGGAATGGCGACGATCTTGACCCCAGCTGCGGCGACCTCGCTCGCCGCGTGCAGCGTGCCGTCACCGCCGATGCAGATCAGGGCCTCGATTCGCTCCTGCTCCAGAACCTGCAGCACCGCATCGATGCCACCGTTCTCCTTGGTGGGGTGGTAGCGGGCGGTGCCCAGGAGGGTACCGCCGAGCGGCAGGGTGTTGCGGATCTTGTCGCGTGTGAGCGGCAGGATGTCACCGTCCACCACGCCCTTCCAGCCGTTGCGGAAGCCCATGATCGAGTGGCCGTATTCGCCAAGTCCGCGCTTCACAACCGCGCGAATAGCGGCGTTCAGTCCCGGGCAGTCGCCCCCACCGGTCAACAAGCCAATCTGCATGTCTGTAACTCCTAGAATTCCGGGCCACGTATCGTGATGCCGCGCGAACGTATGCGGCGTGCGCAGTGGAACAGCGCTGGTGCCAGCCTATCCATTCAATCGCCCTACCGGGACATCCAACGTCCCATGACGACATCGGCGTGGCGTGCTGAGTCACAATGTTGACCATGACCAGGTCGCGCCTTCCAGCAAACTTCACCGGCTACTCACCGGCAGAGCCCTCGGCAACCCGCGGAGCGGGGCGGTCCTGGTGGGACGCCAATGCGCGTGAATACCTGGCGGATCACGGCGAATTCCTGGCCGAGACGAAGTTCGTCTGGTGCCCAGAAGGGCTGACCGAGCCGGAGGCCGCGCTGCTCGGCACGGTCACGGAACTCATCGGGAAGGACGTCCTCGAGGTCGGCTGCGGGGCCGCGCAATGCTCGCGCTGGCTGACCGCCAACGGCGTCCGCGCGGTGGCGCTGGACATTTCCCAGGCGATGCTGGACGAGGCCTCCGCGATGAATCGCTCAGCGCAAATCGAGGTACCGCTAGTCCTTGGCGACGCCCGCGAGTTACCGTTCGCGGAGGCGAGTTTCGACCACGCGTTCACGGCGTACGGTGCGCTGCCGTTCGTGGCCGAGCTAAATCAGGTCTTCCTTGAGATCTCGCGCGTCTTGCGCCCGGGTGGCCGGTGGGTATTCTCCGTGACGCATCCCGTTCGGTGGGCGTTTCCCGACGCCCCCGGGGAATCGGGGCTGACGGTGTCGAAGTCCTACTTCGACCGCGATCCGTACGTGGAGACCTCGGCGCGAGGCGAGGTGACGTACGCCGAGTACCACCGCACGATCGGCGACTACGTCCGTGCGCTGACGCGAACCGGATTCACTCTCCTCGACATCGTCGAACCGGAATGGCCCGAGGACAACGACAACGTCTGGGGCGGGTGGAGCCCGCTGCGAGGGCGAGTCATCCCGGGAACCGCCATCTTCGTCGCGCGGCGCTCCGCCTAGCTCCGCGCCGCCTAGTTGTGCGGCGTCTGCTGGTCGGGGCGTGGCTGCCCGACGGCTCGGCGAGTCCGCCGCAACTTGCGATCCGTCGGCACGCGCTCCCCCAGATCGTCCTCCGTCCAATCCTCGGCCGTCGCGGGGTACGAGCCCTTGGCGGGCCGGCGCTTTCGCTCCGGCACCACCGTGCCATCCGCCACGCGCCGCGTCGTCAGGAGGAAGCCGGTGTGCCCCATCATCCTGTGCTGCGGCCTCACCGCCAGCCCCTCCAGGTGCCAGCCGCGTTGCATCGTCTCCCAGGCGTAGGGCTCGGAGTAACGGCCACTGTCGCGCACCGCCTCCGCAAGGCGTGAGAGTTGCGTGGTCGTGGCGACGTACGCGATCAGCACCCCGCCGGGTGCAAGAGCGTCGGCGGCCACCTCGAGGTTCTCCCAGGGGGCGAGCATGTCGAGCACGACGCGGTCGGCGCTGCCGGGCGAGTCGGATTCGGGCAGCACATCGGCGAGGTCGCCGACCGAGAGCCGCCATGCCGGATGCGGCGCGCCGTAGTAGTTGTCGACGTTTCCGCGCGCGATCGCCGCGAAGTCCTCACGTCGTTCGATCGAGTGGACGTACCCACCGTCACCCACGGCATTCAATAGCGCGAGCGTGAGCCCGCCCGACCCGACGCCCGATTCGATGACGCGCGCGCCGGGGAAGATGTCCGCCTGGGCGACGATCTGACCGGCATCCTTGGGGTACACGATGGCGGCGCCGCGCGGCATGGACAGGACGTAGTCGCTCAGCAGCGGGCGGAAGGCCAGGTACTCGATGCCATAAGTGTTGGTCACGGCGATCCCCTCGGGGCTGCCGATCAGGTCATCGTGCCGCAGGAATCCGCGGTGCGTGTGGAACTCACCGCCCTCTTCGAGCGTGATCGTGGAGAGGCGACCGCGCGGATCAGTCAACTGGACGCGATCGCCCACGCGCAGCGGACCCCGCTTTAGTTCGACGCCGGTCGTGGGGGGCAGGTTCTCGCGTTCGTCAGTCACGGACCGTCAGTCTAGCCTGGACGCGCGCGGCGGCGAAGATCTCGTCCAACTCCGCGATCCCCACCCCGCCCAAACTCGGGATGACGGTGGCACCCGGCTGATCCGAGATGGGCACCATGTGCGGAACCGCGACGGACACCGCACCGGACGCCATCGCGGATTGGAGGCCGGTGAGGGAGTCCTCGATGGCGAGGCACTGCTCGATCGGCACGCCGAGTGCGCGGGCGGCGGCTAGGTACGGTTCGGGGTGAGGCTTGCCGCGAGTCACCGCGTCGCCCGTGATCACCGCCTGGAAGCACCCCGCAGGGGCGCCATCGACGACGATTCGCGCGAGTTCGGTGTAGGACATGGTGACGAGCGCAGTCGGGATGCCTGCGTCGCCGAGTTCCTGCAGGAGGGCGAACGCGCCCGGCTGCCACGGCACGTGCCTCCGTAGTTCCTGCGACACCGCTCCCACCATGTGCGCGACGATCTCATCGATGGGCATGGCAACCCCATACGTCTGCAGGATCGCTGCGGCGCCGACGAGAGAACTGCCGACCATCTGCAGTCCGTCCTCGTGTGTCCAGACTCCGCCGAAGCTCTCGACAAGGGACGTCTCCGAGGCCATCCAGTAAGGCTCGGAGTCAATCAGCGTTCCGTCCATGTCGAAGAGGACCGCGGATAGACCGTTAGTTAGGCGCACTGCACCATTTTCGCAGATTGCACGGAATCCGAGCGCCGAACGCCCTAGGGTTGATACATGACAACGGATGACAGGACTCCCCCGAGCGAATCCGTGCGGATCGACGGCACGGTGATGTTCGCGGCGTTCGACGGCTGGAACGATGCCGGCAACGCGGCCTCCGGCGCGGTGCTTCACCTCGTGGAGGAGTGGCACGCGAACGAGCACTACCGGCTCGACCCGGAGGATTATCACGACTTCCAGGTCAACAGGCCAGTCCTGACCCACCGCGGACTTTCCGAACGCAGCATCGCCTGGCCGATCACCGCGATCTCGACGGCGACGGCGCCCGTCACGGGGCGCCAGGTCGCGCTCGTTCACGGGATCGAGCCGTCCATGCGCTGGAAGCGATACTGCGCGGAGATCATTGCGACCGCGCAGGAACTGGGCGTGACAACCATCGTCGTTGTCGGGGCCCTGCTAGCGGACGTGCCGCACACGCGTCCCGTCCCGGTCTCGCTCTTCGCGGACGACGCCGATCTGCAGGATCGATTCGGCATCGAGTCGAGCGACTACGAAGGCCCCATCGGAATCGTCGGCGTGCTGCAGGACATGGCGGCGCACGCCGGCCTCGACGCGTTCGCCCTGTGGGCGGCCGTCCCGCACTACGTTGCGCAGTCGCCCGCACCCAAAGCCACGCTTGCAATCCTGCGCAGGATCGAGGACCTGCTCGGGGAGCCGATTCCCGCTGACGCGTTGGCGCAGGATTCCGAGGCGTGGCAGCGCGGGGTTGACGACCTGGCCCGCGAGGACGAGCAGATCGCCGAGTACGTCCAGCAACTCGAGGCCGTGAAGGATACAGCGGATCTGCCCGAGGCGAGTGGCGATGCTATCGCTGAGGAATTCGAGCGGTTCTTGCGGCGGCGCGGCTTCCAGCAGCGCGGTGGTGCGCGGGGCCAGGATTCGAGTGGACGAGCGCTCCCTAGCGACTCCGGCTCCGCGATTCCCGAGGACCCGAGCGGCGACGACTGAGGCACAAACAACCCCGGCTAGCGGCGTTCATCGCGCGACAACTCGGCAACACCGCTACAGGTCGATCCCGAGCAGCGCCGAGAGCGTGCGCGAAACGATGCCAGCCGCTGCGGGTACACCGTCGTCGCCGGTTTCCGCGGCCGCAATGGTGCGGGCGGACCACTCGTCCATCGCGCGCAGCGCACGCGGGGTGTCGAGATCGTCGCGAACCGCGGCGCGGACCTCGTCCAAGAACTCGATCGGATCCGCGCCCCCATACCCACTCAGCGCACGCCGCCAGGTGGAGATGCGGGACTGCGCACGCTCGACAGCGTCGTCGTACCATTCCCAATCGCGGCGGTAATGGTTACTCAGGATCGCCACCCGGATCGCCGCGGGCGGGGCGCCGCCGGCGAGCAGCGTCGAAACGAAGACGAGGTTCCCGAGCGACTTGCTCATCTTCTCGCCCTGATAGCTCACGAGGCCCGCATGGACGTGGTGACGCGCACCAAGGTGGCGCGCCCGCGATCCGGCCGGATCGAGGCCCTGGCTGTGCGCGGTGGACATCTCGTGGTGCGGGAACAGCAGATCCTGCCCCCCGCCTTGAACGTCGAAGACCGCACCAAGGCCCGCCCTCGCGATCACGGCGCATTCGATGTGCCATCCCGGGCGGCCGTGGCCAAGGGATCGCCCATCCCACGAAGGTTCACCGGGACGAGCCGCCAGCCATAGCAGCGGATCGAGTTCATCGCGCTTGCCCGCTCGGCCGGGGTCCCCACCGCGCTCGGCGAAGACCGCCAGCATTCCGTCGCGGTCGAGGTGGGCAACGGATCCGAACGAATCGATCTTGCTTAGGTCCGCATAGACGTCGAGGGAGCCGGGTTCGGCCGCCTCGGGAGCGGGAACGAAGTAGGCCAACCCTGCGGCAACGAACTCTTCGATCGCGTCGATAACGGCCGGAATGGACTCAGTTGCCGAAATATACGTATCGGGCGGGATCACGCTGAGCGCGGTCATGTCGCGGCCGTACAGGGCGCTCTGCGCCTCGGCGAGGTCGCGCCAATCGACCCCCGTAGCCGTCGCGCGCTCGAGCAAAGGGTCGTCCACATCGGTGACGTTCGAGGTGTAGAGAACAGTCAGCCCCGCGTCGATCCAGGCACGGTGCAGCACATCGAACGCCAGATAGGTGGCCGCGTGGCCGACGTGCGTGGCGTCATAGGGGGTCACACCGCAGACGTAGAGTCCGGCCTTGTCGGCACCCTCGATGACGGTGTCCACGACGGCCCTGGCGGACGAATCGAAAGCCCGCACCGGGGCGAGCTGATGCGGCGAATCGGGCAGGTCGGGGATGGTGGGGCGAGGCCAGGAAAGCACGGGTCAACCTTACCGGCCCGGCGAGGGCGAATGGCTCCCGGCCTGCCCGCTCGTCGTCAGACGGAGCCGTAGGCGTGCAGGGTGCCCGTCCCGAGCAGAATGACGATCACCGCGGCTAAACCGATGCGGTACCAGACGAAGGGCGCGTACGACTTCTTGGACACGAGCGCGAGGAATCCGATGATGACGGCGTATCCGACTCCGAAGGCAACGAGAGTGGCAACGGCGGTCGCCAGGGCGGATGGCGCCCCGGCGATCGCCGGCTCCCCCGCGGTCTTCGCCAACTGGTACAGGCCGGAACCGAGCACAGCGGGCAGGGCCAGCAGGAAGGAATAGCGGGCCGCGGCCTCGCGCGTATAGCCGAGCAGCAGACCCATCGTGATCGTGCCGCCCGAGCGCGAAACTCCGGGGATGAGAGCCAGCGACTGCGCGAAGCCGAAACCGATGGCGTGCGGAAGGGTGAGTTCGTTCAGGTCGCGGCGCTTCTTCCCAATCCGGTCCGCGAAGCCGAGGAATACCGCGAAGACTGCGAGCGTGCCCGCGATCAGGTAGAGGTTGCGGAACGTGCTCTCGATCGTGTCCTGGAAGGCCAGGCCGAGCACGACGATCGGGACAGAGCCGAGCACGATGAACCAGGCGAGCTGAGCATCGGGGTCCGCCTCCGCGGTTCGGGTGGGCCAACCGGCACGCGCTCGCCAGTTCGGACCGCGCCTACCAATCAGCGCGCGCCACCAAGCCGCGATGATGCGCGCGATGTCCTTGCGGAAGTAGATGATGACGGCGGCTTCGGTGCCGATCTGAGTGATCGCGGTGAAGGCCGCACCAGGATCGTTCGCCCCGATGAGTTCGCCAACGATCCGCAGGTGAGCACTCGAAGATACGGGGAGAAATTCCGTGAGCCCTTGCACGATGCCCAGGACGATTGCATGCCACAGTTCCACCCCCGCACACTACCGCAGTCGGCGTGCCCCGAACCCCGCGACGCGCTCGGTACCTATCCCGCTGCCCCTCCCGCGCCATTTGGCGCGGCCGACCACAGCGGCGCTAGGTGCACGAGACTACTTGCGATCGTCGTCCTCATCCTCGTCGTCGAACTCGTCGTCATCGTCGTCATCCGCGTCACCGTCGCCTCGCACTACGGCCTGCTCGAGGTCTTCCTCATCGTCGTCATCCTCATCCGCTAGAACGAATGGCGTCGCCTCGCCGTACTCGAGCCCGAGCGACTCGTCGTAGACGTCGAAAGCGTCAGCGAGTACGTAATATGCGTCGTCCACGCCCGGGTCGTCCTCGGATCTGCGCATGGTCACCGCGCTGTAGTGCGCCTCTAGGGCGGCAATCAGGCGGTCCAGTGCGGCACGTGGGTCAACAGTCATACCCCTGACGGTAGCGCGCCCGGCACGTAAATGTCACCGCGTTATGGGAAAACTTGGGACGCACTTCGATTTCGCGCAAGGCAGCTCCAGGCGAAAACTGTCCAAAGGCACCTTTCGGGACGGATCGCCTGTTAACGTTCTGTCAATCGAGTTCAGTCGCCAGGCAGGGATGAGGAGTCACCAATGCGCACGCACACGCCACGCGAATACGAATATCGCGTTCTGACCATCACCCCGGACACCTCACGCAATGACGCTCGCGCGATGCTGACGCACGAGGCCGAGTACGGTAAGTGGGAACTCGCCCGGACGCGCAAGTACTTCGGTGGCATGCGCAAGGTGTGGTTGCGGCGGCGCGTCATGCGCATCAGTTCGACGCTGGAGTGAGTTCCCGCCGCGCGTTCGACCTACAGGCCGAGCAGTAGATCGCGCAGGACGCGCACCCCGAATCTGAGCGATTCGACCGGCACCCTCTCGTCCACGCCGTGGAACATGCCCGTGAAGTCGAGGTCCGCGGGTAACTGGAGGGGCACGAATCCATACCCCGCTATTCCCAGTCGTGACAGCGACTTGTTGTCGGTGCCGGCGCTGAGCATGTAGGGCAGGACGGGCGCCCCGGGGTCGTGTCGCTGTAGAGCTTCGATCATCCGAGTGACCAGCGGCGCCTCGAAGTCTGCCTCGATCGAGCCGTCGGCGTAGATCGGATCGATGCGAACTCGCTCGCCGGCGAGTTGTGCGAGCGCCGCCATACCGGCCACCTCGTCACCGGGCAGGAAACGCGCATCGACCACGGCCGACGCGCTACCTGGGATGACGTTGTCCTTGTAACCGGCATCGAGACGCGTCACGTTCGTGGTGTTGCGCACCGCCGCGCCGACGAATTTCTTTGCCGGGCCGAGTTTGTCGATCAGTTCCTGCACGGCCGCTTCGTCGTCCGGGTCGAAACGCGTCCCGACGAGTTCGGCCACGCCGGCCAGCAGTCCGTTCATGGTGGGAGTCAGGCGCATGGGCCAGCGATGTCCGCCGATGCGCACGAGCGCCTCCGCAAGGGTCGTGATCGCGCTGTCCTGGTGCACGCCCGAGCCGTGACCTGCCGCGCCGTCAGCGACCAGCCTGAGCCATGCCAGGGACTTCTCCGCGCTCTGCAGCAAATACGCGCGCTGTCCATCAATCTCGACCGAGAAGCCACCCACCTCGCTTATGGCCTCGGTCGCGCCCTCGAACAGGTCGCGATGATGCTTGACGAGGTACCCGGCGCCGAAGTTGCCGCCGGCCTCCTCGTCCGCAAAGAACCCGAGAATCACGTCCCGCTCGGTCCGCAGACCGCGGCGGGCCAGTTCGCGGACGACTGCGAGGATCATCGCGTCCATGTCCTTCATGTCCACGGCGCCCCGGCCCCAGATCAGTCCGTCGACGATTTCGCCGCCCAGGGGTGGCACGCTCCAGTCGGACGCGATGGCCGGCACCACGTCGAGGTGCCCATGCAGGACGAGAGCTGGGCGTGATGGGTCGCGCCCAGGGATGCGAGCGATCACGTTGCCGCGGCGCGGCGCGGATTCGATGTAGGTGGAATCGATGCCGACATCGGACAGCAGTTCCATGACGAGCTCGGCAGCCTCGCGTTCCCCCGGGCCCGAGTCGTCGCCGTAGTTCTGGCTGTCGATTCGGATCAGCCGCTGGCAGATCTGGACGACCTCGTCCTCCGCGACCACCGCCGCCGGCTTCTCGGTGTTCATCTCACGCTCGATTCCTGGTCGTGACGCAGTGCCAAACGAGAAAACCCGAACCCACGTCCATGGGTTCGGGCCTTGGGGATACTCGGCGATATCCCAATGTGTCCGGAGGGGGACTTGAACCCCCACGCCCGATAAAGGGCACTAGCACCTCAAGCTAGCGCGTCTGCCATTCCGCCACCCGGACAAGGTCGCTGCCGTCCGCATTTCAGCGGGCAACGCTGAGTACGTTAGCACGATTTGACGCCCACTTACGAATCGGCGCCATCACAACGATGGCGCTCGTCTCAGTCCGTCGATGCGCGGTGGGCGCGGCGGGGCTTCTGCGGCTCACGAGGCTCGTTGGCGGGCCGCTGTCCGGCGATACGCGCCGCTACGGCTTCGCGGTTTTCCGAGGAGAGTTCCTCATCGAGGCGCAAGCCGTCCAGGGTGACGCGAAGGATGGAACGAGCCTCGCGCGGCAGGGGAAGGAGCGGCTTGGGGAGTTCGCCCATCTCGCGACCTCGCAGCGTGCCGATCGCGTGCGAGAGTCGCATGGGCCCATACTGGTCGGCCAGCAAAGACAGCGGTGCCAGCGCGCGTTGCATGAGCCGGGCATCTCCCCTGCGACCCGCTGTGGCGGCATGGACGAGCGCTCCGCAATACTCCGGAAGCACTCCTGCGAGCGCGCTGTGCCAGGTCCCCATACCTTCGATCAGCACCTGCGCACTAAACGTCAGAGTGGAAAAGCCGTACTCCACCCGCTGAGCGGTGCGCGGCGACAGCCCCTCGAGGACGCGCGTGCGACGCTGCTTCGCCTCCGCAGCTGTCACGGCAGCATCTTTGATGCCGCCCACACCCCTGAACGTCGCGATCTTGGCCAGGTCCTCCGCTGAGATGCGGTAGTGGGTGGCGCCGGGGTTGTGATCGACCCAGATCGGCAAAGGGGCGACCGACGCCACATCACGGTAGAGCCCGAGCACCTCCTCGCCGCGCAGCGGGCTGGGGGCCACGGGCTGCAGTAGCAGTGCGTCGGCGCCGCAGGACGAGGCCTCCTGCGCGTTCGCCACCACGTTGGCGGCGGCGGGATCGGAGATTCCGACGAGCACTTTGGCTCGCCCGTCGGTCTTCGCGACGACGAGTCTTGTGGCGCGGCGACGGATGCTGTGCGGCACGTACATCGCCCCGCCCGTCCCGCTTAGCACGCCAAGAGAGGTGGCACCCGCGGCAATCGCGTCTTCTACGAGCGACTCCATCGTCGCGGTGAGGAGTTTGCCAGATTCGTCGCGGGGTGTCGGCAGGTATGCCGTGTAAGTTCCGAGAATTGGCACCGTCTTAGCGTATCCGCCGCGACCGTTTTCGGGTACCTTTTACCGGCAAATCGTACAAAGTTGACGGTATCCGCAAAGATAACGTTTCGGCACTGCCACGACGCGACGCGAGCCCCCCGGCCGGTGCGCGGGCGGTTTCCCGAGAACTGCACACCGACCGGGGTGATCGCCCGCGGCGTGCGGGAAACCAGCGGTAGATCTACTTTTCCGAGTCACCCTTGGGCTCGGGTTTTGCGTCAACGCCCGCTTCCTTGCGCTGCTCAGGGGTAATCGGGGCCGGTGCCTGCGTCAGCGGATCGAAGCCACCGCCAGACTTCGGGAACGCTATGACCTCGCGAATCGACTCGGAGCGGGAAAGGAGCGACACGATCCGGTCCCAGCCGAATGCGATCCCGCCGTGCGGCGGCGCGCCGAACTGGAAGGCGTCGAGCAGGAACCCGAACTTCTCCTGAGCCTCTTCCTCGCCGATCCCCATGACCGCGAACACGCGCTCCTGCACGTCGCGGCGGTGGATACGGATCGATCCGCCACCGATCTCGTTGCCGTTGCACACGATGTCGTACGCATAGGCGAGTGCGCTGCCCGGGTCGCGGTCGAATGAGTCGAGCCATTCAGGCTTGGGCGAGGTGAACGCGTGGTGCACGGCGGTCCAGGACGAACTGCCGAGCGCGACGTCATCATCCTCGCCGGTCGGCTTGAACAGCGGGGCGTCAACGACCCACACGAAGGACCACTCGTCCTCGTTGATGAGTCCGGCGCGCTTGCCCACCTCGAGGCGGGCCGCCCCCAGCAGCGCTCGTGCCTCGGAGGTCTTGCCGGCCGCGAAGAACACCGCGTCCCCGACCTTCGCGCCGGTCGCTGCCGCGAGGCCATCGCGCTCCGCCTCGGAAAGGTTCTTGGCCACGGGGCCGCCCAGTTCGCCATCTTCGGCGAACGTCACGTACGCGAGGCCCTTGGCGCCGCGCTGGCGTGCCCACTCCTGCCAGGCATCGAATCCGCGGCGAGGCGTCGACGCGCCCCCGGGGAACACGACCGCGCCCACGTGCTGGGCCTGGAACACCCGGAACGGGGTGTCCTTGAAGTAGTCGGTAAGGTCGGTCAGTTCGAGATCGAATCTCAGGTCGGGCTTGTCGGTGCCGTACCGAGCCATCGCGTCCGCGTAGGTGATGCGGTCGATCGGCTGGGTGATCTCGTGGCCGATCAGCTTCCACAGCGAGGCGAGCACCTCCTCCGCCAGGGCGATGACGTCCTCCTGGTCCACGAAACTCATCTCGATGTCCAGTTGAGTGAACTCAGGTTGGCGGTCGGCCCGGAAATCCTCGTCCCGATAGCACCTAGCGATCTGGTAGTAGCGCTCCATGCCGGCCACCATCAGGAGCTGCTTGAACAACTGAGGAGACTGCGGCAGCGCGTACCACGAACCCGGTGCGAGCCGCGCGGGAACCAGGAAGTCGCGTGCGCCCTCGGGCGTCGACCGCGTCAAAGTCGGGGTCTCGATCTCAACGAAGTCGTGGTTTGCCAGCACCGAGCGGGCGGCGTGGCTCACCTGCGAACGCAGGCGTAGCGCGGCCGCAGGTGCTGGACGGCGCAGGTCGAGGTAGCGGTAACGCAGTCGCGCTTCCTCACCGATTGTCTCGTTACCGTCGAGCGCGGTCGACACCTGGAAGGGCAACGCAGCGGACTCGTTGAGCACCACCACATCGGAAGCGATGACCTCGATCTGACCCGTCGGAAGGTTCGGGTTGGCGTTGCCCGCCGGCCGGGCGGAAACCTCGCCGACGACCTGGAGAACGAACTCCGAACGCAGGGGATGCGCGACGGCCTCGTCCCGGATCACCACCTGGGCGATGCCGGACGCGTCACGCAGGTCGATGAAGGCGACACCGCCGTGGTCCCGGCGACGGTCGACCCAGCCGGTCAGCGTGACGGTGGAGCCAATGTCCGCGGATCGCAGTGATCCAGCGTTATGAGTGCGCAGCACAGAACTTCCTTCGACTTGTCCGGGGTGGTTTTTTGCCTTCTACAGTCTAGTAGGCGAAGCACGCGCGAGCCGACACCGTCGCGGCCGCTCGTCCCCGGCACTGGCGCGGGACCCACCACGCAGGGGCGGGCAGGACGACATAACCGTCCTGCCCGCCCCTCGCGCGAAGTCGCCGATCAGCGAACTCGCACCGTCACGCGCTTGGAGGACGCCTTGGCCGCGTTTGCCGATCCCTGGAAGAACACGCGGAGTTTGTGCTTTCCGCGCTTCAGTTTCTTGACCTTGATGGTCGCTTTGCCCTTCTTGAGCGTCGCACGAGCCACGATCTTCTTGCCCTGCTTCACAACGACCGCGCCACCGCTGGCGATTGCGGTCGGCTTCACCGTGATGCGAAGCGCCACCGCCTTGCCCTTCTTGACGCTCTTACGCACCGCCTTGACCGAAACCTTAGTCTTGGCCTTCTTGACCACCAGGGTGCGCGTCGGCGAGACCCCAGCGCCAATCGTGGTGACCGAATCATCCGGCAAATACATCGCGGAGACCCGATGCCACCCGGCCGAGAGCCGCTTCGGCAGCGTCACCGACGCGGTTGCTGAGCGCGCCGGAGACGAGACGAAGGCGACAGGGTTCTCGTCCACACTGACCACGATGGTCCCGGCCACCGCGGCGGCGTCACCAGCGAGCGAAACGTATGCCTTCACGGCGCTATTGGGGTATCTAGTGCTGGACGAGGACAGTTTCAGGCCCACCGTCGCGTCGGCTGCCATCGCCAGCACGGGGTCTGATTCCGCCCGCCCTCGTCCGTCGGCGGTCGTCACGGTGACCTCCACCCAAACGAGCGAATCGATGTCCGTCTTCGCAAGTCGGTAGCTGGCTTTGGTGGCGCCCGCGATCTTGGTCTGGCCACGGAACCACTGGTAGGTGTAAGTGGCGCCGGTGGCGTTCTTCCACGTCCCTGGCGACGAAGTCAGAGTGTCGCCCACCTGCGTTCCCCCCTGAATCTCCGGGGGCGTTAGCGACTCGGGCCCGTGTCCGAGGATCTCGATCCGGGAACCCTTGGCATTGCTGAAGTGCAACAGCAGGGCGCTTGCGGTCGTATCGGGCGTCTTACGGAACACGCCGATCTCCCCCGACCATTCGGCGTCCGGGTCGTCAGTCCGAGGCTGATCGTTCACCAACGGGGAGTCGAAGTACAGGTCTGGCTCTCGCACGTTGAACTCGACCGGCGCGCTGCGATCGGCATACAGGCCCGCGGCCTGGCCGGTTAGCGCGTTCTCGGTTTGGAACCAGTACTTGATCTTGCCGGTTCCGCCCTTGTTCTTGATGCCGAGCGAAGCAGCGAGAACTGGGTACGCGACGACGTTCGTCGCATACATGTTCGTGTCGATCTCCGGTCCGGCCAGATTCACGTAGTTGAGGTCCACGACTTCGCCCGAGCCGAGATCGATGGTGAGGACGTATTGGCCGTCCCAGCCACCCGAGGGAGTCGCAATCGTCTGGAATTCGGGCACATCGTCGCCGTCGGTGCTGATGTAGAGGACGGGAGCTGTGTAGGGATTGAGCGTCCCCCAATCGCTGGCGACCCCCACTCCGAAGGTGAGCGTGGTCGATTCCACGTCCTGCATGTACGGGAAGTCCGACGCGGCACCCGCCACGACGATGTCCGACGCCGCGGCCTGCACGGCACCGAGGCCGATGTCCTGAGCATCCCCCTCAGGGTCGGTGGTTCCCAACTGCAGCGGCGCCACGTAAGACGAGTAGGCGTTCTCGTTACCCTCGGGCCCTTCACCCTGGAACAGGCCGCGTCCCTGCAGGCTGATCGTTCCGTCGAACTCACCGGGTGCGAATTCGGGTGCGGACGCCTTCATCGCGCTCGTCGGCTTGACCGAGGCGACGACCGCGACGCGTGCCACCTCGTCGGCGCTCGATGCTGAATCCGTCACCTGCACGATTCCACTCACCGACGTGATGAACAGCGGATCAACAATAGTCTCCTCGTCGCCCTCGGGAGTGCGGGCGAGTTTGGCGGGGTCTGCGACGCCGAGCGTGACAGTCACATTAGCGCTCGCGCCACCCGCGAGCGACAGGTGATCGGGCGAAACGGAGATGACGGTTCCGGATTGGCGCGTGCGCTCCAGGTAGGCCACATCGAACTCACCGGGCGTAGCCGCATGGTTCGTCACCTTGACCGTCCTGGTCTGGGTCAGAGGAGTCGTCCCTGCTTCCACGACGCCGAACGAGGCCGTGATAAGCGAGCCGTTCTCGACGGAAACCGCCGACACGGCTCCGGATATCGCCTTGGTCGCATCCACGAGACCCGTCCCCGCGCGTAGCGGACCGGCAACCCCCGCATCGGCCGCCAGGTCGTGCACGGCGTTATTCATCAGGGCGGACTTGACCTCAATCGCCGTGTACGAGGGGTGCGCCTCGCGAACGAGAGCGGCGATGCCCGCCACCTGCGGGCTGGCCATTGATGTCCCGTCCATTGCCTCGGCACCAATGCCGGAACCGACGAATGCGGACACGATGCCGTAACCCGGGGCCGCCACGTCGGGCTTGACCACCTGGTCGTAGGCGCCGAATTCACCTCGCGAACTGAAGTCCGCGAGCGTCGAGTCCCAGGCCGCGTTGTGCTCCGTGTAGTCGAATTTTCGTGAGGGGTCGAGGGTGATGTTGATTCCCTGGCCCACCGCATCGTTCAGGACGGGCGCCGCGGCAGCGGACAATACGAATGTCGGGAAGTTTTCGCTGCCGGACGGCGCGTAGAACGCGTCCTCGCCGTAGATGACGATTCCCTTCACCGAAGCTTGATTCAAGACGTCGAGGTACGGGCAGGTTTCCGGGTCCAGGTACTGCGGCACGTCCACTTCGATCCACACGATCTTGTTTTGAACCCGGAGCTTCTGAAACGGCGTGAGGGGAGCGCACAACTGACCGACGTTCCCGAACGGGAGACGCGCGATCTCCGCGGAAACCGGCGCACCCTGATAGACGTTGTCGTAGCGGCCCGGATAGGCGCCTGCGAACGACGCCGGCGCATTGACGACCGCCGTGTCGTACGACACGTACCCCGAATCGGACGCAGCTACGGCGATCGCCGACTTGGCGTTCCCTGGGGATCCCCCTGCAGCCGTCGCGTTGCCCGCGTTACCGGCCGCGGCCACGACGACGACGCCAGCGGCGGTCAATGCGTCGATCTTGGCGTTGTCGGGGTCGTCGGCGGGAGCAAAGTCCGAACCGATAGACATGTTCACGACGTCAATGGTGTCGACGTGCTGGGCAACCCATTCGAGGCCCGCGCCAGCAAGGTCCGTCGATTGTCCGTTATCGCCGAAGACCTTGACGGACACCAGTGCGGCCTCCGGAGCCGTACCCGGAGCCACCTTGAAGGTGTGGGCTGTTTCGAGATCCAGTGCCGCATAGCTGCCTGTGAAGGTCTGCCCATCGGCGCCCACCCCGAATCCAACCGCGGTGGCCGAGACATGCGTGCCGTGCCCCTGAGCCCGTGAGTCGATGGGGTTCGCATCGGGATGCGGGATCGGAGTCAAACCATCCGGGTCATCGAGGGTCGCCATGGCTTCGTAGTCCTCCCCCGCGAGGTCCACGCCACCCTTGAACTTTGCCGCGTTGAACCAGGCTGAGTTCGGGGCAGTGGTGGAGTTCCGCGCCGCGAAAGCCAGGTCGTAGTCCGCCCGCGTGCCGGGGCCACCGAATGTCGCGTGCGTGTAGTCGACGCCCGTATCGATCACGGCAACGGTCTGCCCGGCTCCGGTCGCGCCGTCGCCCCACGCGCCGAAGGTGTGGGTCGCGCTCGCCGAACTCGCGTTTCGAGGCAGGGCCGCACGCCCGCCTGGCGTCGGCGATGATTCGGGGCGATAGTAGCGACTCACCGGGGCGATACTGACCACATCGGCGCGCTGAGCGAGTTTTCTGATCGCGGCGCCGTCTAGCCGCGCGGCGAATCCGGCCGCGGAGTACGAGGCCGCATACAGAACCTCGGCCCCGGGGTCGAGCGCCACGGCAGCCGCCTGGACCACGCGAGTCGCTTGGGCGGCCTTGCTAGCGGCAGTCGCCGTCACCTGGCGGGCCTGCGACTTGGTTCGCCCGGAGCGCACAGCCTTGCCGCGAGCCTCGAGCCCCGACTCGGCGTTCACCTCCACGAATACCGTGGCCGACTCCGCGTTCGCACGGATCCTGTCCGAGAGTTTGAGGTCCGGGTGCCGCTGAGCGAGGAGTTTGCGGTTCTCCGCGAGGCGGGACGATGCGCGAGCCTGCAACGATGAGTCCGCCGGGGCAGGCGATGCCGCCGCCGCGACGGTGGAACCAGTGGCAAGGAGAGCGAGGGTGAGAACGCTCCCGAGAAATCGACTTTTCACGTAAACCAGAAACTCCGTCCGTTACCGATGACATGTGACCCGCGCGGTTGCCCGTCGACATCGAGGCGAGCAGGAACCGCACCACACGGTTGCGTTCGTCAATCTATCAGAACTTAAAGTCCAGGGCTTAATGAGACCAGCAGCATGGCGAACGCATCGCTGCGCTGGCCGGGAACCGGCCCCCAAACTGCGGGCCCAAACGGCGCCCGTAAGGCATGCGGGATGGCTGCTCAGTTCGCCTCAACCTCGGCGGCGCGCCGCACCTCATCGGCCAAGTCGGCGGGAAGCAGGCGTTGATCCGTCAGGATCTGCACACGAGTCGAGTGCTCGATGAACTCCGATGCCAGCCCTCGGCAGACGAAAGTTCCCGTGAAACCCGCGCGAGTAGCGGCCGCGGAGATTCGCTCCCCTATCCCCTGGTCCACCACGCCGTCCTCGACGCTCAGCACGATGGAGTAGTCCGCTATGAGGTCGAGGAGACCGCCCGCGACGGGCAGTACCCAGGTTGGCGAAACCACCGTCACGTCGACTCCCTCCGCCGCCAGATCCTCGGCGGCGGTCACTGCCGTTACGGCCATCGCGCCGATCCCGATCAGTAGCACGCGCGGCCGCTCCTCGGCCGCCGCGGCATCCCGATTCGCGGCTTCACCGCGATACTCCTTCGCCTGCCACCTGCCCAGGACATCAACGCCGTTGACGATGTCGATCGCCGGCAGCGCGGGGCCGACTGGTCCCTTCGGGTATCGAACCACGGTCGGGCGATCCTCGACGCTGACAGCCTCGCGCAGGGCGGCGCGCAGCGTGGCTTCGTCACGCGGTGCAGCGAGTCGTAGGCCTGGAACAACCCCGAGCAGCGCCATGTCCCACATGCCGTTGTGGCTGGGGCCGTCGTCACCGGTCACGCCGGCACGGTCGAGGACGATCGTCACGCCGGCACGGTGCAGCGCCGCATCCATCAGTACCTGGTCGAAAGCACGATTCAGGAACGTCGCGTACAGCGCCACGACGGGATGCACCCCCGCAAAGGACATTCCAGCGGCCGAGGTGATGGCGTGCTGCTCAGCGATGCCGACGTCCATTACGCGGTCGGGGAACTCGTCCGCGAAGGCCGCCAAGCCAACGGGCCGGAGCATGGCCGCAGTGACCGCGACGACGTCGTCGCGCTCCCGGCCGATCTTCACGATCTCATCGGAGAACACCGACGTCCATCCGAAGCGCGACGGGGCGATGGGCAGACCCGTCTCGGGGTGAATCGGTCCGATCCCGTGGAAACGGTCCGCCGTGTCCTTCTCCGCCGGGGTGTATCCCCGCCCCTTCTCCGTGATGACGTGTACGAGCACGGGCCCGCCGAAGTCCTTGGCGCGGCGCAACGCTCGCGCGACGGCCACGATGTCGTGTCCGTCGATCGGCCCCATGTACTTCAGCCCGAGGTCCTCGAACATGCCGAGCGGCATGACCACGTCGCGCAGGCCCTTTTTGAGGCCGTGCAGCGCCTCGTAGGCAAGGCGCCCCGGCGAACCGCCGCGTTTGAGTGTCTTCTTGCCCCAGTCGAGGAAGTTCTCGTAGCCACGCGTGGTTCGCAGCGTATCGAGGTGGTGGGCCAGACCGCCGATCGTGGGGGCGTAGGAACGGCCATTGTCGTTGATCACCACCACCAGTGGGTGATCCTTAACCGCAGCGATGTTATTCAGCGCCTCCCAGGCCATGCCGCCGGTGAGCGCGCCGTCGCCGATCACCGCGACCACATGCCGATTGGGACCACCGCGCAGCCGGTATCCCCGGGCGATGCCATCGGCCCAACTCAGGGCGGTCGAGGCGTGGGAGTTCTCCACGACGTCGTGCTCCGACTCCTGCCGCGACGGATAGCCAGACAGGCCTTCGCGCTGACGCAGGGAGGAGAAGTCGGAGCGTCCGGTCAGGAGTTTGTGGACATACGCTTGGTGCCCGGTGTCAAAAACGATCGTGTCGCGTGGCGAGTCGAATACCTGATGCAGGGCGATCGTGAGCTCGACGACCCCGAGGTTCGGACCGAGGTGACCGCCCGTTATCGCAACGTTCTTCACGAGGAAGGTACGGATCTCAGCCGCCAGTTGAACAGCTTGCGCGGTGGACAGCCCACGCACGTCCGCGGGCGTCTTCACCCGCCTCAGAATTCCCACGTACCCCTCCCGGTTCACGCTGCTTCCGCCTCAAGCCACGCATCGCGCGCGTTGTCGAGACAGTTCACTACCTTAGCCTGAGCGGGGCGCAACATTGGTCTCACCTGAATTCATCAGGCGATACCTACACTGGACCTATGCAATTCCTCCCCGGCCATGCCCCACAGTTCGATCTGACGTACGAGGACGCGTTCCTGGTCCCCTCCCGCTCGGACGTCACCTCCAGGTTCGACGTGGACCTCACGCCGGTTGACGGTGTAGGAAACACCATTCCGATCGTGGTCGCCAATATGACCGCGGTATCGGGGCGGCGCATGGCCGAAACGGTGGCCCGGCGCGGCGGTATCGCTATCATTCCCCAGGACATTCCACTCGACGTGGTGCGCGAGGTCATCGAACGCGTCAAGTCGTGCCACGCCGTAGTCGAGACTGCCGTTACGCTCTCCCCCACGGATCCCATCGAGACGGCGCTGAGCCTGATTCCCAAGCGATCCCATGGTGCGGCCATCGTGGTGCGCGATGGCGAGCCGCTCGGCATCGTGACACCGGCCGACTGCGAGGGGGCGGATCGTTACACCCAGGTCCACGAGATCATGACGCCGCACCCCGAGGTCGCGCAATTGTCGCGGATCGGCGAGGACGGCGCTGGCCTACGGGAAATCTTCACTGAGCTCTCGACCCTCCGGCGAAGGTTCGTGCCGGTCGTCGACAACGGGAAGCTCGTCGGCGTTCTCACGCAGACCGGGGCGGTGCGGTCCTCCATCTACGAGCCGTCCACCGATGCCAGCGGGGCGCTGCTGATCGGCGCCGCCATCGGTATCAATGGTGACGTGGAGCGCAAGACCATAGGCCTGCTCGACGCGGGAGCCGACGTGCTGGTGGTCGATACGGCGCACGGGCACCAACTCAAGATGATCGAGGCCCTGCGCCGTGTGCGCGCAACGGCGCCGCACACGCGAATCGTCGCGGGCAACGTCGTGACCGCGGGCGGCGTGCGAGATCTGATCGATGCGGGAGCGGACATCGTCAAGGTCGGCGTCGGACCCGGCGCGATGTGTACGACCCGCATGCAGACGGCGGTGGGCCGACCACAGTTGTCTGCGGTGATCGAGTGTGCGGCCGCCGCGCGCGAGTTGGGCGCTCACGTTTGGGCCGACGGCGGCGTGCGCCATCCGCGCGACATCGCGCTCGCGCTCGCAGCGGGCGCGAGTCAGGTCATGGTCGGTTCGTGGTTCGCCGGTACCCACGAATCGCCGGGAGATCTGCATGCCGATGGCGAGGGCCGACTCTACAAGGAATCGTTCGGCATGGCTTCCGCCCGCGCGGTCGCGGCGCGGACGGCCGGTTCCGACCCGTTCGACCGGGCGCGCAAAGGGCTATACAAGGAGGGGATCTCGACTTCGCGCATGTACATCGACCGCGCGCGGCCAGGCGTCGAGGACCTCATCGACGAGATCGCCTCGGGGCTGCGTTCCTCGTGCACCTACGCCGGTGCCGCCAACTTGGACGAGTTCTTCCGGCGCGCCGTGGCTGGCATCCAGTCGAGTGCAGGCTACGCCGAGGGCCGTCCCCTGCCGCGAGGGTGGTGACGCGTGAGCACGGCTGACGGCGGTGTGCTCGTCCTGCAGCACAGGCCCTGGGAGCATCCGGGGCTGATCGGCCGCGCGCTAGGCGCGTACGACGCCGCGGGCGCAATGCGAACGCTCAGCCTCATCGACGAACCGGCCGCCGAACTGCCGGAGCCCTCGTCCCTCAAAGCCCTCGTCGTTATGGGCGGGCCGATGGGTGCGCTCGATGACGCAGAATTTCCCGGATTGGCGCGGGAACGATCCTTGATCGCCGACGCGGTGGCTGCCGGTGTGCCCACGCTGGGCGTCTGCCTCGGCATGCAGTTGCTTGCGGTCGCTCTCGGCGGGCGGCTGAACACTGGATCGGCGCGCGAGATCGGCCTCGCGCCCGTCTCCCTAACGGGCGATGGCCTGGTGCATCCGCTCCTTTATCCGCTGGCCGTGGAGGCGACCGCGGATCCCGACGTCCTGCACTGGCACGGCGACTCTGTGACGCTGCCTCCCGGCGCCACACTCCTCGCCTATACGGAACGCACGCCGGTGCAGGCATTCTCGCTCGGCAGCGCCATTGGCCTGCAGTTCCATCTCGAGGTCACGCCCGCACACCTCGCGCAGTGGCTTGCTGAGCCCGAAATGGTGGACGACCTGTCGTCGGACGAGTTGGCCTCGATCAAGGAAGACGGCGCGCGACGGCTGGAACTGATCGTTCCGCGCGCGCTCATGGGGTTGCGCACCTTCCGCCCGCGCAACCGCCCCGCATAATCGCCCCGCCGACACCCGATAGGGTCGCCGCGCACCGGATATATCGGGTGTCGCACAGCCCCAAACGGTGTCGAATTGGGACCAAGCACCGCGGACAGCAGAACGGTCCCGCACCCCTTTCGGGATGCGGGACCGTCTCGATTGATCGCGAACTAATCTACGATCACTTGGCCTTGACCTTCACCGCCTTGGACGACTTGGCGACAGTCGTCTTCGTCGACGTCGGCACGAACTTTGCCTTGACCTTGATGGTCTTGGTGTAAGCCTTCGGCAACTTGACCGTGACCTTGCCCTTGCTCTTGGCAGTCAACTTGACCGTCTTGACCACGTTCTTCCCGATGCGGAGCTGCACCTTGCCGGTGGCAACGCGGCCGTTCGAGAGCTTGCCGACCGTGACCTTGATCTTCGGCTTGGAGCCCGACTTGAAGGACTTGGTCGCGATCTTGACCTGCGAAGCCGCGGCCCGAACGACCTTGAACTTGGCGGTCGCGGCGGGTGAGACGTAACTCGTGCCGGATACCGCGAGCACAGCCCGCAGGCCGGAGTACGTCCCGACAGCCGCCTTAGCCTTGACGGTCAGGCTCGCCTTCGCCTTCCCCCCGGAGACCACGATCTTGGCAGATCCGAGCGCACCCTTGGCGGACACGAACGAGACGGTCCCGGAAGTGGCTCCGGTGATGTCGACGCTCACGGTGACCCGCTTGCTTGCGCTCTTCTGGTTGTAGGCCTGGCTACTGCGAGACACGGTTACCGCGCTCACGGTCGGATCCGTAGCCGGTGGAACGACGACGTGCGCCGTGACCGTTACCGGTGCGGAGTTCGAGGAAAGGTAGACCGAGTCACCCGAGTACACCGCGGTGTACTCGTGAGCGCCAGCCACGACGCCCAAGAGCGTGATCTCGGCCTTTCCAGCGGCGACGGTAACCGCGTCACCAACCGGAGACGTGCCGTCGAAGAACTGCACGGTACCGGTGCCATCGAGCGGAACGGTCGCGGTCAGAGTCACCGACTCACCCTCGTCCAGGGTCGTCGCCGACGCCTGCAGGATCGTCGAGGACGTCTTCTTGTTCACCGTCACGGTCTGAGCCGACGAAGTCGCGGGCTCGTAGTTGCCGTCACCGGAGTACACGGCGGTGATCGAGTTGGCTCCGAGCGGCAAATCACTCAGAGTCAGCGCCGCAGTTCCACTCGTAACGCCCTGCGGCGTTCCGAGGTCCTCCGTTCCGTTCTTGAACTGAACGGTGCCCGTCGCGTCGTTCGGAACGGTCGCGGTGAGCGTCACCGCCGTACCGACGTCAACGCTGGCGGACGATGCGGTCAGCCCGACCGTTGCCGTGCGCTTGACGATCGTGAACGTCTTGGCACCCGATGTCGCGGTCTCGTAAGCGGCGTCCCCCGAGTACACGGCCGTGATCGAGTAGCCACCGAGCGCCAGGCCCGACAGCGTGCGACTTGCGGATCCGCTTGTCACATTCACGGGTGCACCGAGGTTCTCCGTTCCGTTCTTGAACTGAACGGTGCCGGTGGCCCCGGTGGGCACCGAGGCGGTCACGACGACGTCCTCACCGATCGCGATGTTGCCCTCGGGTGCGGAGAGCGTCACGGACGTGATGTTCTTCACCACTGTGACGTTCGCCGTCTTCGGCGCAGGTGCGTCGTAGTTGCTGTCACCCGAGTAGGCGACCGTGATGGTGTGAGTACCGGCAACCAACGACGAGGTCGCGAAGGATGCCTGGCCCGCGGTCACGGGAACCACGACCGGAGTCGAGGAACCCACCTGGAACGACACGGTCCCCGTTGCAAGCGACGGGAGCGTGACGTTCACCGAACCCGCGCCGCCGACGGTAACGCTCCCGGTAGGAGCAGACACCGTCCAGTCGCCCGCGGCGAGGACCTTCTTGACGACCGTGACGCCGACGGGGGTCGACGTAGCCGTCAGGTAGGTGGCGTTTTCGGCAACCGACGCCGAGTAGTTGGCAGCTCCGACCGCAGACGGCGTCACCGAAGTGGTGGCGATACCAGAGGCGTTCGTCGTAGCCGTGGCCGACCAGCTATCTGGACCGGTGAAGGTCACGCTGCGCCCTGCCACGGCCGGAGACACCGTGGCCGTGAGTGTGACGGAGTCACCGATGGTCACGCTGGAGGCGGACGCGCCCAGCGTGATCGATGAGGCGAGCTTGGTGATCGTGATCGCGTGCCCGGCGGAAGCCGAGGTGGCGAACACCGAGTCACCCGAGTAGGTCGCCACGATCGAGTGGCTTCCGGCTGTGAGGCCGGAAACGTCGAACGTCACCTGGTTGGAACCGTTCAGCGGCGTAGGCGTGCCACTGTCGACGCCGTCGACGGACCACTGAACGGTACCCGTGGCGGCCGCCGGAGCGACCGTCGCGGTAACGTTCGCCGCGGTTCCGATCGGGTTGGTAGACGGACCGGTGAGGGTCACCGACGAGGACGCGGTCGTCACCACGATCTCGGTGGTCGTCGATGCACTCGTTCCGGCCCCGGTCACGGTCACGGTCGCCGTGTAGGTTCCCGGCGTCGCGTAGGTGTGCGAACCGGAGACGTTCCCGGAACCGATGGTTCCGTTCGAGGAGGCCGTGCCGTCGCCCCAGTTGATCGTCGCGTTCACCGGATTGGTCGCTCCGGTGAAGGTTACGAGCTCACCGGAGAACGGAACAGTGGCCTGCTGTGCGGGAACCGTCGAAGCCGTCACGACGGGAGCCGGAACCGACGCGGGCACCGGCGCGTCCGTGGCGAAGGTGAAGAGGTGCACCTGCCCCTCGGGCTTGATGTTACCGACCTTCGGTGGGAGCTGAACGTAGTCGATCGTCTTCCCAGCCGCGAGTGTGTGCGGCGTCGACGCGAGCACAGCGGAGAACAGGTTGTCCGAAGAGCTCGTTCCCATGAGGCGTCCCTGCGGGCGCGCCACCACCGTGTTACCGGCGTTCGTGAAGTTCGTCGTGTCACTGGTGGCCCAGTCGGCGAACGTCACGGTCACCGTCTCAGTCGTTCCATCGGTGTAGACGAGTTGAATGTCGCGAGACTTGGTGCCCTCGTTACCCGTTCCGATGAACGAGATCTGAGTGGCGCCCGCTGGCACCCGGATGTTCCAAGCCTGACCTGCGGGCGTGATGGTGTCGAACTGCCCCACCGGGATGTTGGGTACCTCGAAGTGGAAGGTCGTGGCTCCGATGGTGACGGTGCCGTTCTGACCGGGGATGTAGTTGAGCGCTGCGAGCTTCACGCGGTCGTACGCGTAAGTGTTGCCATCGCAGTCCGCGACCGTGCCAGTCACCGTGAAGCAGGCAAGGTTCGCGAGATCCTCGAACTGACCCGTGAGCGAGTCATCGGCGACCACGGTGAGCGTGAAGTTGGCCGATGCACTGGCGGCGCCGAGTGTCGCGGTGATGCGAGCGTTGAAGATGCCGGCCTGCTGCGGGCGGTAGGCGGGATCAAGCGAGACGCTCGTGCCGTTCTCGCCCTCCGTGAGGACCAGAGGAAGTTCGGTATTCGCCGCATCGTTCAGGTGAAGAACCGCTGCGAGGTCGTTGCCGGTAGCCACTGTTCCCAGTCCGGTGATGACGCCGAGCACCTTGTTGTTCGCCTGGCCTGCGCGCAGTTGCGTGTTCACGACGTTCTTGACGGTGAGGCTGCCCGTGAAGGGACTGCTACCGATGGCGACGTCATCGATGAGACCCGAAGCCACGGATCCTGCCGTTGCGCTGGCCTCGGCGTAGCGGACGACGACCTTGTGGACGACCTTGCCAGCCAGGGATCCCAGCGGAACCGTGACCTTGCTCCACTGGTTCGCTAAGAGCGCGGCCCCTTGACCCGCGGTGGAGAATACGTTGCCGCGGATGTCGTGCAAGCTAGCCTGTGTGGCGACCCCTGGGTTGGCACCTCCCGCATCTGAGTATTCAACGTCCACGACGACGTTCTTACCGCTCGCCGACGTCGGCTTGATGCGGTAGCTGAGCGCGGTGTCCGAGCCGATCGCGACATCGAGCCCCTGATGGATCAAAATCGCGGAGCTGGCGGCGCCGGCGGCGACAGGGCTTCCCGCGTAGGCCAGGACCGTGTTGCTCGCGGTGCCGCCTTCGGCGCGGCCGTCGGCCAACTTGACGGCGAGATTCGGGTTGTCGGCCAAGGGTGAGGTGAGAGTCCACTCGGACATCTGGAAACGCCCACCGTTGTCGCCGGAAACGCGCAGCTGAACCCACTTGAACGATCCGGGCGATGCTGCGGTGAAGTAGCGGCTGCCGCGACGGTAGGTCGTCGAGGCGATGTCGCTACGCGAGTCGATCTGGGTCCAGCCCGCCGTGCTGGCCGGCGTGGCAGCGACCGCGGGGTCGCTCGTGCCCCAGATGGTCCATGCCTTCGGGTCGCGTTCTGGTGCGTCGTTACCGGCCGTGAAGATGTAGCCGTCGATCTGAGTCTCCGCTGCCAGCTCGTACAGCATGTAGAAGTTGGCGTAGTCGATGCCGGGGGCTACCAGGCTCTTGGTGCCGTAGTCGCCGTCGTGCAGCTTGTCGAAGTTCTCGCCGTCCGCCTGCCAGCCGGCGGTCGGGTTGGCCGAGGCGCTCACGATCTCTGCGGGAGCAACGCGCCGGGCGCGCGTCGAGGGAGCATCGGGGGTGAGCAGCGTCCAGTCGGACAGTTGCATCCGGTCGGTCGCGCCGTTCGAGTCGGAGACGGCGATCCGGTAGTACTGGTACGAGCCGGGCGCGTCGACCTCGAATCGCTTTGTGCCACGGCGAGGGCTGGCCGTCACGACGAAGTCGGCGTTGGTGACGGTATCAATCGGCACCCAGGAAGCGTCGCTCGTGCTCGTGGCGGCCGAAGCGGAGTTGGAGCCGTACACGATCCAGTTCTTCGGGTCGCGGTTGTAGTTGTCGTTTGCCGAGGTGATCTCGTAGCCCGTCACGCGCGAGGGCTGGCTCAAGGAGTAAATCGCCTGCACGGGGTTCCCCGCGTTCAGCGTCCGAGAGACCAGCCACTTTGAGGTCTTCTCGCGGTCCGCGATGAGCGAAACGTTCTCAGCTCCGGTGTTTCCGCCGTTCGCGTCGGCCGAATAGACGCTCGTGACGAGGTCCTGCGCAGCATCGGTCTCGCCGTGCAGGTTGACAACCGGCTCATACGCCACGCGCGACAGCGGTTGCGGTTGTCCGGTCTCGTACGTCGTCGACCACGTCCCGCCTTCGATGTCGGCGGCGGTTGCTCCCGGGGCGCAGATGCCCATGAGCGAAGCTGATATGGCGAATACGGTGCCAGCGGCTAGCACTCGCCGCTTCCCGCTGAATCCCGCTGATACGCCGCGATTTTGCGGCTGAATTGGATGCATCCTTGCACTCCCAGTTCGGTTCGGATGAATAACTCAGGCGTGACCGTCACCCCGAAATAGTCCGGAGCCGACAACGCTGTCACATCCGAACCATACGGCTAGCGGAACGACCGGGTCAAGATGCACGGCCACCAGTTTCGTGTTAATCGGAAACGGCAGCGGGGCCACTCCCCGGCGGGTTCAAATCAAACCCGCGGGAGCGGCCCCGCCATCACGATGCAACTCTCAGGAAATAAGCATCATGAGGACGCCAGCGAGCGCAGAACGTACTGCAGGATTCCACCATTCCGGTAGTAATCCGCCTCACCCGGAGTGTCGATACGTAGCACGGCGTCGAACTGGATCGTCGAGCCATCGGCCCGCGTCGCCACGACGCTCAGCGTGTCCGGAGTCACGCCCTCATTGAGCTGAGTAACACCTGAGATGGCGAAGACCTCTGTCCCATCCAGTCCAAGGGAGTCGGCTGACTCCCCCGCGGGGAACTGGAGCGGCAGCACGCCCATCCCGATCAGGTTGGAGCGGTGGATGCGCTCGAACGACTCGGCGATGACGGCACGGACACCAAGCAGGCTCGTCCCCTTTGCTGCCCAGTCTCGCGAAGATCCGGAGCCGTATTCCTTTCCACCCAGGACGACGAGCGGAATACCCGCCGCAGCGTAGTCCTGCGCGGCGTCGTAGATGAACGACTGCTCGGAACGGAGGAAGTTGAACGTGTAGCCCCCCTCGACGCCTTCCAGCAACTGATTGCGCAGTCGGATGTTGGCAAAAGTTCCGCGGATCATGACCTCATGGTTGCCGCGACGCGAACCGTACGAGTTGAAGTCCCGGCGGCCCACGCCATGCGCTTCCAGATACTGCGCGGCAGGTGTTCCCGGTTTTATCGCACCCGCGGGTGAGATGTGGTCCGTCGTGACGGAGTCGCCCAGCTTCGCCAGCACGCGCGCGCCAGCGATGTCGGTTACCGGCGCCGGCGTGAGGCCCATCCCCTCGAAGTACGGCGGCTTGCGCACGTACGTCGATTCCGTGTCCCACTCGAACGTGGATCCGGTCGGCGTATCGAGCGAACGCCAGCGGTCATCGCCGGCGAACACGTCCGCGTAGTCGGAGGTGAACATCTCACGATTGATGGACGAGTCGATGGTCGACTGAACCTCGGCAGGGCTCGGCCAGATGTCCCGCAGGAATACCGGTGCCCCCGCCTCGTCGAAGCCGAGCGGCTCGGTCTCGAAGTCGAACTCCATCGTGCCCGCCAATGCGTAGGCGATGACGAGCGGGGGGGACGCCAGGTAGTTCATCTTGACGTCGGGGTTGATTCGCCCTTCGAAGTTGCGGTTACCCGAGAGCACAGAAACGACCGCGAGGTCGTGCTCGTTGACGGCATCCGAGACCTCGGGCGCGAGCGGACCCGAGTTGCCGATGCAGGTCGCGCAACCGTAGCCGACGAGGTGAAAGCCCAACTTCTCGAGATACGGCCACAGACCCGCCTTCTCGTAGTAGTTCGTCACGACCTGAGAGCCGGGCGCCATGGACGTCTTTACCCACGGTTTCGCCGTCAATCCGCGCGCCACGGCATTCTTGGCGAGCAGGCCAGCGGCAAGCATGACCGACGGGTTTGAGGTATTGGTGCAGGAAGTGATGGAGGCGATGGCGACGGCGCCATGGAACAGATCGTATGTCCCGCCCTCCGCGGTGGTGACGGGGTAACGGGCATGGAATCCCTCACCGGGCACTATGGCCGGGGAGTCGGAAGCCGGGAACGATTCCTTCTCGGCCTCGTCGATCTTGTTCGTCGCCTCTGGAGCATAGTTCGGCAGGTCGCGTAGGAACTGCTGCTTGGCCTGTGAGAGTTCGATCCGGTCCTGCGGGCGCTTGGGCCCCGCTATCGAGGGAACGACCGTGCTGAGGTCCAGTTCGAGATACTCCGAGAACTGCGGCTCGTGGGCCGAGTCGTGCCACAGGCCTTGCTCCTTCGAGTAGGCCTCGACGAGCGCGAGCTGATCGTCGGAACGGCCCGTGAGGCGCAGATAGTCGAGCGTGACATCGTCGACCGGGAAGATCGCGGCGGTCGAGCCGAACTCGGGGCTCATGTTCCCGATGGTCGCGCGGTTCGCCAGCGGGACCTCGGCGACGCCCGCGCCGTAGAACTCGACGAACTTGCCCACCACGCCGTGCTGGCGGAGCATCTGGGTGATGGTGAGGACCACGTCCGTAGCCGTAACGCCGGACGGAATGGATCCGATCAGTTTGAAGCCGACCACGCGCGGGATCAGCATGGAGACGGGCTGGCCGAGCATCGCGGCCTCTGCCTCGATGCCGCCGACGCCCCAGCCGAGTACGCCAAGCCCGTTGACCATCGTCGTGTGAGAGTCGGTGCCGACGCACGTGTCTGGGTAGGCGCGGACGACGCCGCCCACCTCGCGGGTCATGGTCACGCGCGCCAGGTACTCGATGTTGACCTGGTGGACGATACCGGTGCCCGGCGGGACGACCTTGAAGTCGTCGAACGCCGTCTGGCCCCAGCGCAGGAACTGGTAGCGCTCGTGGTTCCGCTCGTACTCGATCTCGACGTTGCGCTCGAACGCATCGGCACGTCCGGCCACGTCGATCTGCACGGAGTGATCGATAACCAGTTCTGCCGGCGCGAGCGGGTTGATGCGCGCGGGGTCACCACCGAGGTCAGCGACTGCCTCGCGCATTGTCGCAAGGTCGACGACGCAGGGCACGCCGGTGAAGTCCTGCATGATCACGCGCGCCGGGGTGAATTGGATCTCGGTGCTCGGCTGCGAGGTGGGGTCCCACTTCGCGAGGGCGTTGATGTGATCGGCGGTGATGTTCGCGCCGTCCTCGGTTCGCAGCAGGTTCTCCGCGAGGATCTTCAGGCTGTAGGGCAGACGCTCAAGACCTGGAACCGACGCAAGTCGGTAAATCTCGTAGGACTTGTCACCGACGGTCAGGTTTCCTTTGGCACCGAATGAATCGACGTGACTCACAAGTGGGCTCCTTACTTCAAGGACGCGGTGCGCCACCGGGGCGTGGCAACGCACATGAGGGGTTACACCTCAGCCTACCGCAATATCTTGACGTCAAGATAATTTGCGGGGCGGTCGACAATGACCGAACGGCGGCAATAACGTGTGCCGCTACTCGACGCCATGCTGACTCGTCGCAGAACGCCAATAGCGCTGATGCCACTGGTAGACGGCCTCAATGAGGATCCAGCAGCCGACGGCGCACGCGGCGACCATCACCCAGTGCTCGGTGTTCACCGGTTCCATCATGAAGAACTCTCGAACGAACGGGATCTGGAACGCCAGTATGCCGGCACCGGCGAGCACGGCGAGCATCGCGATCTTCCAGTGCACGAGGGGACGCGCCAGCGCGCCGACGATCCATAGGCCGGCCGTGATCAGCATCGCAGTCGTCGCGGTGCGAGCCATCGCTGGATCGTCGTTCCCGCCGAGCAGCGTATAACTCGTCAGGATTCCCGCCCCCAGAATGACACCTATCGGAATCGCGAACGAGAGCACTCGTCCAAGGAAGCCCGCCACGTAGCGGCGATTGTTCGGCGGCAGGGCCAGCAGAAACGCGGGGATGCCGATCGTCAGGGAACTGGCAAGAGTGAGATGCCGAGGCAGGAACGGGTAGGGCCAACTCAGCAGCACGACCGTGAGCGCCAGCACGAAGGAATACACCGACTTCGTCAGGAACAGGGTCGATACCCGCTCCATGTTTGCCATCACGCGCCGACCCTGGCCTAGGACGCCGGGGAGACGACTGAACTTGCCGTCGAGCAGGACGATGCGGGAAACCGCCTTGGCAGCGGCCGCCCCGTTGCCCATGGCGATCCCGAGGTCTGCGTCCTTGAGCGCGAGCGAGTCATTCACGCCGTCGCCTGTCATCGCTACCGTATGACCGCGGCTCTGCAACGCACGGACGATCGCGCGCTTCTGTTCGGGAACCACGCGTCCGAACACATGATTCTGCTCCAGCACGTCGGCCAACTCGTCCAGATCCTCCGGCAGGTCCCGGGCATCGAATCCGGTCAACTGCTGGCCGTCGCCGAGCAGGTCGACCTTCGTGGCGATCGCCGCCACCGTCTCGGGGTTGTCACCAGAGATGACCTTGGCGCCCACCTCCTGGCGGCGGAAGTACGCCAGCGTGTCGAGCGCATCCTCGCGGATATGCTCGCCCAGCACCGCCACGAGTACGGGACGCGAGTCGCCGGGCAGCGGCGACTCGGGATCCGGCAGGGTGTCACACGCCGCCAGCAGAATGACGCGCGCACCAGCCGAAGCCGACGTGCGCACGGCTTCCATCGCCTTCCGCGCGGGCTCATCCTCGCGGCCCGCGAGGAGGATCTCGGGCGCGCCGAGGATCCAAGCCGAGTCAGGCGTGGCAACGGCGCTCCACTTTCGCGAGGACGAGAACGGCACCGCGTCCGTAGTATGCGCGGGCATCACGTCTGGCAGTCCTGCCGCGAGCGCATCCGAGGTTGCGTTCCCTCCCCCCAGGTGCGCGAGCGCGGCGAGCGCGGCGGCCGCGCCGGGCTCGTCCGCTAGATCGATGAGTTCACTCAGGGCTATAGTGCCGTCGGTGATGGTGCCGGTCTTGTCGAGGCAGAGGACATCGACGCGGGCTAGTACCTCGACCGCTGGCAGCTCCTGCACCAGGACCTTGGAGCGCGCCAGCAGTACGGCCGCGAGCGCGAAGTTCATCGAGGTGAGCAGCACGAGTCCGTCGGGGATCATCCCGACCACGCCTGCGACGGCAGCGACGATGGCGTCCTTCCAATTGTCATCCACGAACGCCTGGGACCAGCCGCCCGTGGCGCGCAACTGGCTGTTGGCCAGCAGGATGGCGATGGGCACGAGCATGATCGAGATGACCTTGAGGATCTTGTTGATCCCCTCCTGCAGCTCGGAGCGGGCGCGCGAGTACTTCTTGGCCGCGGTGGTGAGTTTGTTGACGTACCCGTCGGCGCCGACCCGGTTCACGCGGTACGTCGCCGTGCCGGCGACGATCGCGGAACCCGAGAGCAACTCGTCCCCCACCTGCTTGCGCACCGGCTTCGACTCCCCTGTCAGGAGCGATTCGTCCACCTCGAGTCCGACCGTCGTGAGGCACTCCCCGTCGGCTGGGACCTGATCGCCCGTGCTAACGGTGACGATGTCGTCGAGCACGACCTCGTGCACTCCCACATTGAGTTGCCGGCCGTCGCGGGTCACGACCGCGTGCGGGGCGGACAGGATGGCGAGCGAGTCGAGCGTGCGCTTGGCGCGGATCTCGGTCACGACGCCGATCACGATGTTGATGAGCATCACGAAGCCGAACACGGCATCGGGCCAGCGCCCCGTGATGAGGACGGCGACGAGCGCGGTAGCGAGGATGAAGTTGAACAGCGTGAACGTGTTGGCACGCAGGATGGTGCCGATCGAACGCGATGTCGAATCGTCGAACGCGTTGACCTTGCCCTCGGCTACCCGCTGAGCGACTTCGGATGAGGTCAAACCGTCTTCGTGGGACAACACGTTCGTCTTCGGCATGTGCCCTCCCGGGGCGCTTGTCGTTGGCTGGAGGCGATCCGCTCGCGCTCCGAGTGGTCAGGTTTACCCGAGCCGTTCCGAGCGAGCCGGCGGAACGGGCGAGCGGGGGACCGAGCCGATTAGTCCCGCACCAGCAAGGCTACCGACTCGAAGTGATGCGTTGCTGGGAAGATATCGAAGGCCCGCATCTCCTGCAGTCGGTACCCATGCTCGGCGAAGGTGGCGACATCGCGGGCGAGTGACGCGGGGTCGCACGCAACGTATACGACGCTCGGGGCACCACCGCTGGCAATAGCATCCACCACGTGCCGCCCGGCCCCGGCGCGTGGCGGGTCGAGCACCACCAGGTCGGCTCGGGCCGGAGAATCGGCCGAGAACACCTGCTCGACGCGCCCCTCGACGAACTGAACGTTGCCGTACTCGCGAAGATTGCGCCGGGCATCGCGCAGCGCACGCTGGCCGGACTCGACCGCGAGCACGCTGCCCGCCGACCCCGCCGCCCTCGCGAGCGGCTGCGTGAAGAGCCCCGCCCCGCTATAGAGATCGATGACGTCCTCACCGGCTAGTTCACCTCGGCCAGCCAGGTCCAGCACAGCATCGACGAGCGTTGCGGGTGCGGCCCGATGCACCTGCCAGAATCCTGCTGCTGCTACGCGGTAGGAGAAATCGTCCTCCCCCACCCGCACCGATTCCGCTACGGTCTGCCGCGCATTCGGCCTGCGGTCGGCACGCCCGTGATGCCAAGGCACGTCATCGACCAGGATCATTCCCGGGCTACCGTCAGCGGGGGCCACAGCGGTGATCAATGTGCCAGGCTTCCACTCGCGGCCAAAGACGTCCTCCTCGGCCAGCAGTTGAGAGGCCGCCTCAGTGGCGAGGGGAATCTCGTCCAACTCCACCACGCGATGCGAACGGAAAGCGCGCATGCCCGCGCGTCCGGACTCCCCCGCTACGAGTTGTACGCGCGTCCGATACCCCATGGAGCGCGCCTCATCGTCGCCATCGATCGCCGCGACCGGCACGTCGACGTCCATCTTGGCCAACCGCTTGAACTGCTCCGTGAGCACGCGCGACTTCCATGCCCGGGCCGCCGCGGGGGCCACGTGCGCGAGTTCGGCACCGCCCACGCCATCGGGACCGGCATGGGACCACGCCGGAGTGACCCGGTCGGGCGAGGGTTCGAGTATCTGCATGGCGTCGCCGCGCCAGAACCCCTTGCGCGCCGTCTCGGTCAGGCGCACGACCGCGCGTTCACCCTCGATGGCGTGCCGGACGAAGACCACGCGACCGTCGAGGCGCGCCACGCAGTGCCCGCCATGAGCCGGAGCGCCGACGGTCACCTCGATCAGGTCACCCGGATAGTGCGCCGCCGACTGCGTGGTCGTCATCGTTACTCGTGTCCAATCCGGCCCTGTGGAGGCCTCGTTCTGTTTCCGGGGGCCGTGTGGTCCCCGTGGCCGGAATCGCCCAACTGCCACGGCACGGACGCCACGACGACGCCCGGCACGAACAGCAGCCTCGTCTTGAGGCGCAACGCGCTCTGGTTGTGCAAGAGCTGCTCCCACCAGTGCGTGACCACGTACTCGGGGATGAATACCACCACCAGGTCGCGCGGAGAGGAGCGCCGGATCGACTTGATGTACCCCAGCACCGGCCTGGTGATCTCCCGGAACGGCGAATCCAGCACCCGCAATGGTACCGGGATCGACAGATCATCCCACTGCCGGAGCAGTTTCGCAGACTCGCTCGGGTCGACCGCGACCGTCACCGCCTCGATCTGGGACGGGCGCGTGGCACGAGCATAGGCAATGGCGCGCATGGTGGGTTTGTGCACTCGCGCGACGAGCACCATGGCGTGCACGCGGCTGGGCAGGGAACGGACCGTGGGATCGTCCTCTTCGTAGCGCACCTCACCGCCCACCGTCGCGTAGTGCTTGGAAATGGAGCGCATCAACGCGAACGTGCCGGCCATCAGCAGCAGGGTGATCCAGGCGCCGTGCGTGAACTTCGTCACCAGAACGATCACGAGGACCGAGCTCGTGAGCAGGAATCCGAACGCACCGACGAGGCGGGAGCGTTGCATCCGGCGTTTTTCGGACGAGTCCGTCGCCGTGGCTAGTTTGCGCGTCCAGTGCCGGACCATGCTGAGCTGGGACAGCGTGAACGAGACGAAGACGCCGACGATATACAGCTGGATGAGCCGCGTCACGGATGCGTCGAACGCAAAAACGAGGATCGCAGCGATGGCGGCGAGGATCATGATGCCGTTGGACAGGACGAGTCGATCGCCGCGCGTGTGCAACTGGCGCGGCAGGTAGCCGTCGCGGGCAAGGATCGAGCCCAGGATCGGGAACCCGTTGAACGCCGTGTTCGCCGCGAGGAATAGGATGAGGCCGGTCGCGGCCGAGACGACGTACAGCATGACGGGCACGCCGCTGAAGGACGCGCTCGCCAACTGCACGAGCACGGGATGCTGCACGTAGCCGTCGGGCAACGCACCGTCGGCGCTGCGCAACTGGTCGAGGTTCTCCACGTACTTGACGCCTGTCACGTGGGCGAGGACCAGGATGCTCACGATCATGGTGATCGCCACGCCCCCCAGGATCGCGAGGGTCGTCGCGGCGTTGCGCGACTTGGGTTCCTTGAAGGCGGGAACGCCGTTGCTCACGGCTTCAACGCCCGTCAGCGCGGCGGCGCCGGACGCGAAGGCGCGGGCCACCAGCAGGACACCCGCCAGCCCGACCAGCCCAGCCTCGTAGCCGGCGCTGGGGATGATCTCCAGGTTCGCGCTCTCGACCGCGGGCAACGTCCCGGTCGCGAACCGGACAAACCCAACCACTCCCGTCAAGGCAACGGCGCCCATGAAGAGGTACACGGGAATGGCGAGGACACGACCCGATTCGCGCAAGCCACGCAGGTTCACCACGGCCAGGAGCAGAATGGCTCCAACGGCGGTGATCGCCTCGTGCCCGCGCAGCGCGGGTATCGCGCTGGCAGCGTAGAGCACGCCGGCCGACACGGACACCGCGACCGTGAGCACATAGTCGACCAGCAGCGCGCTCGCCACGGTCATCCCGGCCTTGTCTCCGAGATTATCGGTGACCACCTCATAGTCGCCGCCACCCGAGGGGTAGGCGCGGACATTCTGCCGGTAGGAGGCCACGACCGTCGCCAGGACGATCGCCACCGCCACCCCGATCCATGGCGATATCAGGGTCGCCGCGCCGCCCGCGACGGCAAGAGTGAGGAGGACCTCGTCCGGGGCGTACGCAACCGACGACAAGGCGTCGGAAGCGAACACCGGCAGCGCCAGGCGCTTGGGCAGCAGCGCGCCGCCCGCACGGTCAGAGCGAACAGGTCGTCCGACGATAAGCCGCTTGACCGCGGCACCAAGATTCGGCACATGCAAAGCGTAGTACCACTGCCCGTCCACCACCGCCGCGCGCGCGTGTCGCCCGGCTACGGCGAACGGGTATACCGTTGGCAACTATGCACTTCGTGATCATGGGTTGCGGGCGCGTGGGCGCCACGCTCGCCGACTCCCTGGAGGAGCACGGGCACTCGGTCGCCATCATCGATCAGGCCGTCGAATCCTTCCGGCGGCTGAGCACCGACTTCGGCGGCAAGCGCGTGACAGGCATCGGGTTCGACAGGGACACACTCGAACAGGCGGACATCAGCGACGCCTACGGCTTCGCGGCCGTGTCCGATGGCGACAACTCGAACATCCTCGCTGCCCGCGTGGTCCGCGAGACGTTCGGCATCGACAACGTCGTCGCCCGCATCTACGACCGGCACCGCGCGGAGATCTATCAGCGTCTCGGCATTCCCACCGTTGCCACGGTGAGGTGGACGGCCGATCAGGTGCTGCGGCGCATGCTGCCCATGGGTGCCACGGAGGACTTCGTTGATCCGTCCGGGACCATCACTCTGAACCAGGTCGACGTGCACCCCACGTGGTACGGCATCGCACTGACGAGCGTCGAACGCGCGACAGGCGCGCGGACCGCCTATCTGATCCGCGACGGCAAGGGCGTGTTCCCCCAGCCGAGCACCGTGCTCCAGGAGAACGACACCCTCCATCTGCTAATGCCGATCGATCAGGTCAGCCACGTGGAGCGCATCATGACCAACCCGCCGAAGAAGGCGACCTCATGAAGGTCGTCGTGGCGGGGGCCGGATCGGTCGGACGTTCGATCGCACGCGAACTCGTCGGCAACGGGCACGAGGTGACGCTGCTGGACCGACAGGCTTCGGCGATGCGGGTAGCACAGGTGCCGGAGGCGGACTGGCTGCTGGCGGACGCGTGCGAACTGTCGGCGCTCACCCAGGCGCAGGTCGAGAGCGCCGATGTGGTCGTCGCGGCGACCGGTGACGACAAGGCGAACCTCGTCATCTCGTTGCTGTGCAAGACCGAGTTCGGGGTGCCGCGCACGGTCGCGCGCGTCAACAACCCCAAGAACGAGTGGCTGTTCGACGACGCGTGGGGAGTCGACGTCGCCGTGTCGACGCCGCGCACGATGACGGCGCTCATCGAGGAAGCCGTATCCGTCGGCGACCTGGTGCGCGTGTTCACGTTCCATCAGTCGGGCGCCGACATCCTGGAGATCACCCTGCCGGAGGATTCGCCCGTGGTGGGCGTGCCCCTGGGGCTCATCTCGTGGCCCGCCGGATGCGTGCTGGCGGCTGTGGTGCGCGACCGGTCGCCGTTCACGCCGGATGCAGACGACACCCTCGAGGTCGGTGACGAGTTGCTGCTCGTCTCCAGTCCGGACGCCGATCAGGCGGCCCTGCGGACATTGCTGGTTGCGGGCGCCCCCGATCCGGACGACCTGGCCGGATAGGGCTCCCGGGACGGCGCGGGCTCCTGCCGGGTTGCGGCTCTCCGGGCACTGCACCCTCCTGGCCGAGCACCGCGTTGCGAGTTCCGCGGGCCCGGTGCTCTTCCTGGCCGAGCACCGCGTTGCGCGCTACGCGCCCTCCTGCCCGAGCGATCTCCCTGCACCCCTCCTGCCGGACACCGGTTAGGGTCGCTCAACACCGGCTATATCGGGTGCTTGGGAACCCTAACCGGTGTTATCGCGCGGCGGCATCCCTGCACCCCTCCTGCCGGACACCGGTTAGGGTCGCTCAACACCGGCTATATCGGGTGCTTGGGAACCCCAAGCGGTGTTATCGCGCGGCGGCATCGCGCACAGTTTTCCACATACGCCCACAGCGCGGCTTCGAAGGTGCGTTTTCGAGCATTCTGTCCGTATGGCCCCAACGTCGACCGCACCGCAGATGGCAGAACCCGGCATCGCGATTTTGGGCAGACCGCTTTTCTGCGTCGCCCACGCATCCGAGTTACGTCAGAAACCCTATTCGCGCGGGCAACTGCGCTCACTTGTAGATCGAGGCACGCTTGTGCGTGTGGCATACGGGTACTACGCGGCCATCGAGGTTTGGCAGAACCTGACGCCAGAGGGGAGGCACCTAGAACTCGCTCGTGCGGTGGCACGACGGTCCGATGACTTGCAGTTCAGCCATGCAACCGCCGCCCTGCTCCACGGGCTGCCGTGGCTGTCCTCCCCTCCTTCGAAGGCGCAAGTGAACACTCATCGCAAGGGTGGAGCTCGGTCATCAGCCGTGATTCAACGTCGACGAGTGGGGTTCGACCCGGCACCCACCACGGTCGACGGTCTTCGTGTGACATCGGTTGCCAGGACGCTCCTGGATGTGGCCTGCGCCGAACCCCTTGCGGTCGGACTTGCGTGCGCGGACGCGGCGTTGCGCGATCGCCGCGTCACCAGGCGACAATTGCTGGGCATCATCAGCGAGAACGAGCACCGTACTGGTTTCTCCAGGGCAAGCGATGTTGCACGGCTTGCAGACGCCAGAGTCGAGTCAGTCGGGGAATCCCTTTGCCGCGCGCGCATCCACGAACTCCATTTCGAACAGCCGTCGTTGCAGCACGCCTTCTACGATGCTGATGGATTCATAGGTCGAGGTGACTTCTACTGGGAAGATGCACAAATCCTCCTGGAATTTGACGGGCACGTGAAGTACATCGACCAGTCGATCCTGCGTGGTCGCAACCCATCGGAAGTCCTGGTTGACGAGAAACTCCGGGAAGATCGCATCCGGCGCACGGGGGTTATCGTGATCCGTGTTGCCTGGCGGGACGTCATCGATGCGGCGAGGTTCGCACGCATTTTGCAGCGTGCTGGGGTGCCGATGCGCTATTCCCCTCGATGAAACACCGGTTGGGGTTGCTCGACACCGGCTATATCGGGTGCTGAGCAACCCTAACCGGTGCCCGCCAGCGGTGGAGTGGGGATCGCGAGCGGTTCAGTCTCCAGCGACATCGGTGGAATCAGCAACGCCCACGGCACGACCGGCAGCGACATCGGTGGAATCAGCAACGCCCACGGCACGACCGGCAGCGACATCGGTGGAATCAGCAACGCCCACGGCGCGACCGGCAGCGACGTCGGTGGAATCAGCAACGCCCACGCCAGGACCGGCAGCGACTTCGGTGGAATCAGCAACGCCCACGGCACGACCGGCAGCGACATCGTCCACCGGATCCTCGTCAGGAGTGCGGACGAGCATCCAGGTCAGCCACAGCGTGACGGCCCATAGCGGAACACCCATCACGAGCCGCGCGGTGCCGAGGTAGCCGACCTCTTGGGCGAGGTACAGCGGCACCTGCACCACGAGGCGCAGGCCGAACAGTCCCACCCAGAGCCACGTGGCGAGTTGATAGCGCCGCATCATCTCCGGGTTGCGACGCCAGGAGGTCCAGCCCTTGGTCTCGCCCCGCTCGATCTTGCCGGCATCGGTCAATCCGGCCTTGAGCCCTTCGGCGATCAGCCCCACCACCGGCCAGCGCACCAGAATCGATACGAGGATCGGCAACAGATAGGCCGCGTTTGTGAGCAGTCCCCAGAGGTAATAGTTTTCGGCCGCACCGGAGCGCCACGCCCAGATCACGCCGATACCGACGCCGATGACACCGGAGAACGCTTGGGTGATCGGCGTGCGCTGGATGAGGCGCGCAATCACCGCGATCAGCGCGATCGCCCCGGCCGAGATCACGGGGGCGAGCAGTTCGCGGGTGGCCACGAAGACGATCACGAAGACGGCACCAGGCGCCATCGCCTCGATGATGCCGCGGATCCCCCCCAGCGCCGCGAGCGGATGGAACTTGTCCCCCGTCAGTGACTTGATTCCGGTCTCGTTAGTCATCGTTCCCCCGGGACTGCGCGCAGTTCGTAGCGCGGGTTGTAGATGGTCATCAGCGAATCCGAGCGATTGACGAAGCCGCGCACCTTCAGTTCCCTACCCGCCTCGATGCCCGGTATTCGGCGGCGACCAAGCCACACCAGCCGGACCATTCCGGTCCCGTCATCCAGTTGCACCTCGAGACTGGGTGCGCTTCCGCGCGGCTGGACCAGGACGGAGCGGATACGCCCGATCAGGGTTACCTCCCCGCGACGCGCCGCCTGCGCACAGGTTTGCGTTCCGGGTTCGCGACGTCCCAGCGCGCGACTGTCGGCCGCGGCCATGTCGTCGCGGGAGTCGAAGAGCGACTTGAGGCGACCCGAAAGGCTCGGTTGTTCGGATGCGGCGGCATCTGCGGCGCGGGTGGTCACGAGGGTGGGTCTTTGCGGAGGCTAGCGGATCTCGGTGATCTCGGGGCCCCGCTCCAGGGGATTGAAGTCGTCCGGCTTCGCCTCGGGTGTCGCGGGTGCGGGCGCCACGACGTTGGGTGCGGTCAGCGCCAGTACTTCGCGCGGCGGCCGTGCCTCGGTTCCGCGAACGACGACGATCCCCCCGATGATGCCTTCCAGGTCCTTCGCGGCGGCCTCGTCCACGGCAGCCTTGCCGGTGATCACCGCACGAACGAACCAACGGGGGCCGTCGACGCCGATGAATCGCGCGGGGGCTAGCCCGTGACTTCCGCCGCGCGGGGTGTTCACGGGCACGCGGGCGTGCAATTCCGTACCGAACGGTCCCTGCGCCTCATCCGCAACGCCGCCGTCGCGCGTAATCGACGCCGCGACCTCCGAACGGACGTCGTCCCACACACCGGAGTTGCGCGGTGCCGCGAACACGTTGAGTTGAAGGGAGGACTGGTCGATCTGAATGGTGATGCCGCCGATGACATCCTGGCTGTCAGCCTGCAGGCGAACTGACATTCCATCGACGCCGGGAACGCGCAGAGCGCCAAAGTCGATGAGTTCGCCGGGTTCGGGACGCTCCGTCACATCCCAGGGCCCCGTGGCTGCACGTTCGGTGCCCCGCGACTCCTCGTCAGCGGCCCCGCTGAGCGTCGACTCGGCGGATTCGTGCTCCGCTTCGGGCGTCGACGACTCGCCCTTGCTCTTCCGACTGAAAATTCCCACGGGACGCAATCTCCTTGATAACTGTCCGCGACAAGGTGTTGCCTGCCGCCATATGCCGTTCCGGCACCGCTAGCCTACGGTCATTGTGGACCGGCCCGCCAACCCGGTGGTCACACCGAGCGCCGGTCCGGGAAGATTTCCGCTACGGCTGGGCCGCCGCCCAGCCGCCGGACGAGCCGAACCCGCCCTCGCCACGGTCCGATCCCGGCAGTTTCTCCGCCACCACGAAGCGCGCCTTGACGTACTCCTGGACGACCAGCTGAGCGATACGGTCGCCTCGTTTGAGCTCGATCGGCGTGCTCGGATCTGAGTTGTACAGCGAGATCTTGATCTCGCCGCGGTAGCCCGCGTCGACGGTGCCGGGCGCGTTCACGATGGTCAAACCGTGCCTGGCGGCCAGGCCCGAGCGCGGGTGGACGAGTCCCACGTAGCCGTCGGGTAGCGCGATTGCAATGCCCGTAGGTACGAGCGCGCGCTCGAAGGGTTGCAGGACGACGTCGATCGTGGTCACCAGGTCCGCTCCGGCATCACCGGGATGCGCGTACGCGGGCGGCGCGGCAACCTCGTCCAGGATGGTCACGAGGACCTCGGCGGACGTCATGCAGCACACTCGGTGCAGACCTGCTGGCCGTCCTTCTCGTACGCAAGCTGACTGCGGTGGTGGACCAGGAAGCAACTGGTGCAGGTGAACTCGTCTGCCTGACGCGGCAGGACGCGGACGGAAAGCTCCTCGCCGGAAAGGTCCGCACCGGGAAGTTCATACCCTTCTGCGGCCTCGATCTCGTCCTCGTCGACCTGGCCCGAGCTCTTGTCGGACCGGCGGGCCTTGAGTTCCTCAAGTGAGTCCTCGGACAGATCCTCTTCTGTCTTGCGAGGTGCGTCGTAATCCGTTGCCATTAGCTCTATCACACTCCATTTCGGTGCTGATTCCAGGACATGTTACGCCACCGTCCCCCGGTGTAAGGCACGGGCGCGCAATTTTGTTCCCTAAGGCCCGCAATTGTGCACGATCGCGGAACGAAATGCACATTCGTCATCGGAATTAGACATCGATGTCAGGTCGTGTCGCATCGGCAACGGCCAGGATGCTCCGCAGAGACTCAACGGTTTCGGCCGGCCCTGCGATCAGCATGTCGGCGCTCGGGGCCGCGCCGTCGATCCCGACGACGACGCCGCCGGCTTCCGTTACGACCAACCCGCCAGCGGCGTGATCCCATGGCTGCTGGCCGCGCTCGAACATGGCATCGAGCTGTCCCGCGGCCACACGGCACAAGTCGAGGGCGGCGGATCCGATGCGCCGGATGTCGCGCACGCGCGGCAGCACGTCGAGCAGCACCTCCGCCTGGACCCTGCGACGGCGTTCGTCGTACCCGAATCCCGTTCCCACGAGCGCGAACCCGAGCGGCTGCGCAGGAGGAATCGTCAACCGGCGTTCCCCATACCAGGCGCCGCGTCCGAGCCCGGCCCACCACGTACGCTCGCGGGGCACGTCATGGACGGCGCCCGCCACGGCCGTCCAGTGCAACGGGTCGGGCTCTCCGCTGACGACGGCCACGGAAACCGCGTACGAGTCGAGTCCGTAGAGGTAGTTGACGGTGCCGTCGATCGGGTCGAGGACCCAGGTGAGGCCCGAGGTGCCGGCGACGGAGCCGTCCTCCTCCCCGAGGAAGCCGTCATCGGGCCGCGCGGCCAGGATCCACTCGCGCAGTAGCCCTTCGACCTCCCGGTCCATCGCTGTGACTACGTCGGTCTGTGACGATTTCGTGGCCGCGACCTCGACGGCATCGGTGGAATTCCTCCGGATGTGGTCGCCCGCTCGCACCGCCACCGTCCTCGCCAGCGCCGCTAGCGCTTCGATGTCCGCGGGGTCGAGGTTTTCGTGGGTGACACTCATGGCGCCATGGTAGCCGCCGCAAGGAAATGGTGCGGTTCGCGCCACACCGCGCGCGCTCCACGCGAAGCGGGGCATTTGGTGGCACTCTTGACTCTGTGGCTGGCGCGGCACCCGCCCGCGCGCCGCACCGCGAATCGCCCGCGCACCATGTTGCGGAGCCAGGAATCGGAGGTGTCATGACGAACGACGACAACTCGTCTTCCGGGCGCGTGCCAGGTGCCGAGACCGCGATCGAACTGTCCCTCGTGGGCCTCCACCCCGACGGAGAGCACATCATCCTGCGAACCGCTGGCAACACCAAGTTCGTGCTACCGATCACAGAATCCCTCCAGGCCGCGATCCGCGGCGATCGGTCGCGGTTGGAGTTCCTGCAATCCTCGGCTGCGCTGAGCCCGCGCGAGATCCAGGGGCGCGTGCGCGCGGGCGAGACCGCCGAGCACATCGCCGCGAGCGCGGGCATGCCACTCGCGCAGGTTCAGCGCTACGAGCGCACGGTGCTGGACGAGCGGGCCTTCGTCGCCCGCCAGGCTCGCGCCGCGCGGCTGGGCAACACGGCCGACGCCCCCGCGCTCGGCGATCTAGTCACCGACCGGCTGGCGGCCCGGAACGTGGAGACTTCCGAATTGGCCTGGGACGCGATCAAGCTCGCGACGGGCGGCTGGCAGGTATCCGTCAACTTCGAGGCGGGCGGTTCCGAGCGAACCGCGAGATGGCGCTTCCACCCGCGCACCCAGGTGCTCCAGGCACTGGAGGACGAGGCTCGCTGGCTGTCGGAAACGGAGATCGCCGATGAGCCGATCCCGCGGCGCCATCTCAGTTCGGTTCGCGATGCGCAACCGGCCGAATCCGAGGTTGCGCCCGTCTATTCGCTCGAGACCGGCGCCCAGCAGGTCGTCGTGGACACCGATGCGCTGCTCGACGACCTCGCCGCGCGCCGCGGGGTGCGGCAGGGTTTCGACGCCGATGCGGAGCCCTCCTCGATCAGTTCGGGATCATCGGCGCTCAGCCAGTCGGACGGCGGACAGGTCCCCGGGGACGAGGCCTCCGTCGCGCGCATCGTCGACTTCCAGCAGGGTGGCGGTTCAGTCACGGAACAGATCGCCGGTGCGGCCTCCCCGCTGTCTAGCACTAGCCTGCCTAGCGATCCGCCCGGTGATCCCCGAGTCAGCGACGCCGAGCACAGCTGCGACGAGCCCAGCGGCGACGAGCACGGCGGCGACGAGCGCGGTTCCGACCGCCGCGGCGGCGCCGGGCTCGGTGCCCTGAGGACGGGCGAAGATGGCGCGAGCCAGCCCGAGTTCGATCTCGGCGCTATCGACGAGCCGCGCGTGGCGTCCGCGAACGCTTCGCGGGTGGGCTCTGGGTCGGCGAGCGGTCCGTCGGCGGAGGCCGTCCCGCCAGCAACTCAAGGTTCCGCCACTAGTGAGGCATCGGTGAAGAACGAGCCGACCGGTAAGCCAAAACAGGGACGGCGAGGTCGCTCACAGATGCCGACGTGGGACGAGATCGTCTTCGGCGCAAAGACCGACTGATCCGCAGGCCGTCCCGCCTACCAGAGGCTCCCTCGGCTTGAGCGACTAGCGAGCGGCGGCATCAACGTGCACGAGCACGCACAACGCGCGGAACCTCGGCTTGAGCGGCAAGCGCCTAGTCGTCGGCAGCCATTCTGGTCAGGGCGCCCAACCTGGATAGTGTTCGGAAGTACTTCTTGCGGTAGCCGCCCGCCAGCATCGTAGGAGTGAAGATCCCGGCGGATTCGTCACCGCCGAGGACGACCGGGATATCCCGATCGTAGAGTCGGTCCACCAGGACGACGAACCGCAGCGCGTCGTGCTGGTGCTCGATCGTGGTGACGCCGCTGATGACCACGGCGCCGATGCCATCCAGCATCGCTCCGTACTGGCTCGGGTGGACCTGGGCGAGGTGAGCGAGCACGTCGGGGAACTCGTCCGACGTGACAGTGCCGCTGGCCGGGGATAGCCGCCGCGCCAGCCGCGCAGCCTCGTCGGGGGCGACGATGAGGCCATCGGTGACGGCCTCCCGGTGACGGTAGTCCTCGCCATCGATGCGATGAACCTCGAAGCGGGCGGCGAGTGCCTGGATCTCCCGTAGGAAGTCCTCGGCGGCGAACCTGCCCTCCCCGAGTGCCTCGGGCAGAGTGTTCGAGGTGGCCACGAGCGAAACCCCCGCGTCGGCCAGTTCGCGAAGCAGTCGGGACATGAGGACGGTGTCGCCGGGATCGTCGAGTTCGAACTCATCGATGCACACCAGGCGGTATTGCGATAGCGCTTCGACCGTCTGCCGGAAGCCGAGCGCCCCGACCAGATTGGTGTACTCGACGAACGTGCCGAACGCGCAGGCCGCCGGGCCTACTGCGTGCGCCAGGGACGCAAGGAGGTGCGTCTTGCCGACCCCGAAGCCGCCGTCGAGATAGAGCGCGGCGGGCTTCGCGCGACCGCGGAAGATCCCCGCCAGCGACTTCTTGGGAGACTGCGATAGTTCGCGGCCGACGGCCGCCATACGGTCGCGAGTGGCGGCTTGACTGGGGTGACGAGAGTCGGGAACGTAGGTGGCGAACGATGCGTTCTCGAAGTGCTTGGGTGGCACGAATTCGTCGAGTAGTCGCTGGGGCGACACCTGCGGCCTAATGCCCACCAGAGAGGTCGAGAGGACTTTTGTCACAGTTCATCCTACGTCCGCCCTGTCGCGGTTGAGTACGGGCGTCCGCCGACGAAGACGCGCCGAGGGTCCGCGCTCTCGCCGATCCGATCGCGTCACGCGGCGACCGGTAGCATGTGCAGGTGACCATCCGGCCTCGCCGCCGGCGTATCGACGAAAGCAGAATTCGGTGCCACACGCTCTGGGAAACGACGACTTCGTCCCCGTGATCTTGGGGACGAACCTCAACGCGTACAACCAGGCGCGATCGCTCCACGAGGCGTTTGGAGTCCGCTCGCTCGCACTCGGCAGGGCGGCGCTGCGCGAGACTGCGCACTCGAAGATCGTGGAAGTCCGCGCCTACCGCGAGTTCGACGACCCGGAGTTCATCGTCGAGACTCTCCAGGAGATCGCCCGCGAGTTCGCCGGCCGGAAACTACTGCTCTACCCCGACATCGAGTACTACGCCACCGTCGTGCTGGAGAACCGGGACCGGCTCGCGGACTTCCTTATTCCGCTCGTGTCGAGCGAACTCGCGGACCAGATCATGACGAAGACCGACTTCTACGCGACCTGCGAGCGCCTCGGCGTGCCGCACCCCAGGAGCGTCATCGTCGCACCCGAGGACGCGCAGGAGCGTCTCGGCGGCGACCTGCCGTTCTCGTTTCCCGTAGTGGTCAAGCCGTCCAACACCGACACCTATCCACGATTGCAGTTCGCGGGCAAGCAGAAGATTTACGTGGTGAAGGACCGGCGCGAACTCGAGTCGGTAGTGTCACGGATCTTCGCGGCCGGATACGAGGACGAGATCGTGGTGCAGGAGTTCATCGCCGGCGACGAGTCCGTGATGCAGGTCGCGAACACCTACTCCGATGCGAGCGGCCGCCTGCGCTTCGTCAGCGTCGGGCAGGTGGCTCTCACCGAGTACGACCCGGCGCTGATCGGGAACAACAACGCGATCATCTCCACCGCCGACGAGGCCCTGACGGAATCGCTGCAGACGCTGCTGGACGGCCTGGGCTACGTGGGCTACGCCAATTTCGACATCATGTTCGACCGCCGGGACGGTACCTCGCAGTTGCTCGAGATCAACCTCCGCCAGGGCGCGACGAGTTTCTACACGATGGCCGGGAAGGGCAACATCACGCGCTGCGCGGTCGATGACCTTGTGTACGGCAAGCAGTTGCCGTGGACCGTCGTGGGCATCGAACGGCTGTGGATCAACCTGCCGCTCATCATCGCGCTGATCTTCATCCCGAAGTCGATGCGGGGTGCTGCGCTGCGCGCACTGCGCCGCCCAGCCGTCCACACGCTGCGCTATCGCCGCGACTTCTCGCCGCGCCGCGCGATCGAGGTGGCGCGCATCGACCTGCGCCAGACGCTGGCCTACTTCAAGTACTTCCGCACGCGTAACGCCCGCTGACGAGCCGCGTCCCTGCGAACGCGACCTAGAACACCCGTTGTGGTTGTGGAACACCGGCTATAGCGGGTGTTCCACAGCCCTAACCGGTGCACTGGCAAAAAGATCGCGGACGCGGTTACCGAGAAGGTCTAGCGGAGGAAGTCGCGGACCCGCGCGGCGATCGAAGCGGCAGCCTCGGGAGGGACGTTCGTGGGCAGGTTCACGATCTCGTCGATGATCCGCTCCGTGCGCGGCAAGGTGCCCGGCGCGTAGCCGTAGGCGGACGCATCGACCGGCCCGGGGAAGATGGCTGGGCGATACCAGCGTCCCGCGAAGTACCCCTGCGATGCCAGATTCGAGATCAGCGCCTCGGCCTGAGGCACGCGGATCGGAAAACGCACCAGCGGTTGCGCATCCCCTCCCAGGATCGCAGGAAAGTCGATGTGCCCCGCCAGTTCGCGCTGGTAGACCGCCACGGCCGCGCGCCGCTGGGCCTCGTTCGGCGCGAGGGATTCGAGGTGAGCGCGGGCCTGGTCATCGATCCACGGGGACGAGGCCATCGGCGCGTACGGGAGCCGTCCGCGCTGCTCAATGGGCGAGACCACGTATTCGAAGAGACCGACGCGCGCGAGGCCCGACCGAAGTGGTCCGCCAATCTTACCGGGCAGGCGGTTCAAGACGGCGGATTGCCCGCGGTTGATGCGCGTCACCCAGTCGAGCCGGCGGGATAGCCCCGGCAGGGAGCCGAGCGAGGCTCGCAAACCGTCGCGTAGCGAACGATCCGCGAGTTCCGGATTGACCCAGATCGCGCCCCCGAAGCGGGTGCGCAGAATCTTGTCGACGCCGAAGGAGTGCACCGAGACGTCCGCCAGCGGCTCGCCCCCAGCATCGCGGGCAAGGCGCGCGACGCAGTGCGCACTATCCTCGACGAGTAGCGCGCCCGCCCCGTGTGCACGTTCGCGCAGCGCGGCGGTGGCCTCGTCCGCAATGATCCCGAAGGTGTGCTGCACGACGACGGCCGCGGTTGCGGATCCGACTACGGCGCTGGCCGGATCGAGGGCGAGTGTGTCCTCGGCGACCTCACCGTAGCGGGGCGTGAGTCCGGCCGCCAGGATCGGGTCGATGGCCGTCGAACACGTGAGGACCTGCGTCAGGACCTCGGTTCCCGCCCGATTGGCGCGTAGCGCATCGAAGACAGCCTGCATCCCGTAACGGGCCTTGAACACGAAGAACCAGTCCTCGCCGTTCGTGCCGGTCACGGCGGCCAGTTCGGCCCGCAGACGCGCGGTCGCCGCGGAGTCGGAGCTCATTCTGGCTTCCCCGACCGGCGCGACCGGATCGAGCGTAGGATCGACTTGGCCCGGGGCAGCAACCTGGTCCACAGCGAATAGAGGACCGGGGAGAACGGCACATCGATAGTGCCGACGAACACATCGTCGTCGTGATCGGAGAAGCTGCGCTTGAAGTCCGAGATGCCGTCGTTGAGCAGGCCGTTCACGTCGTAGGTGCGCGCGCCACGCCGCTTGGAGTCGGTGATGGCGAGCCATTTCAGGGAGTAGTTGGCGCGCAGTTTGCGTCCATGATCGTTCGAGCCACCGTAAAGTTCGAACGCCGTCGCCGCGGAGACGGCCAGCCACAGGAACGCGACCGGATCGTCCCCGTCGAACGCCGCGTACAGCGCCGAGTTCGGACCCAGATCGCGGTAGACCTGCTCGTAGTAGGAGCGGTCATGCAACTGGAAGCCCGCGCGGCGCGAGGTCTCCTCGTACACGTCGAGGCAGCGCTGCATATCCTCGTCCGTTGTCACCTCGCGATAGACCAGGTCCGTGCGCGATGAGCGCCGGACGCCCTGGCGGGTGGTGCGCGATAGCCGGGCGAGCAACTCGTCCTCGGTCTGCGTCAGGTCGATGAGCAGCGTGCGCGGCAGCAGGATGTCGTTCTCGGAGATCCGCGAACCCTTGATCCGCACCGGCGTGCCGACCGGCCACTGCGGCTCGAAGGAGATCGCAATGCCCGCAATCGCCCTGCGGGCCCACGCGGCTATCGCCTCGGCGACCGCAGAGCCGTCCGCCCCCTCCGCAAGCATCGGCCCGCGTGGCACGTAGCTGAGGGAACGGAACGGGAAGGGAAGGCGGCGAACCAGGATCTGCGCGGCCCCGACGGTGGCGTCATCGGCCCCGATGACTCGCACGCGCAACGGACGCCAGGCGCCGTGCGCCTTGACCTCACCCCATCCCCACAACTGGAGGGGATGGCCGCCGAGGTCTCGGACGTGGCCGTCCCATTCGACCCGGTCGCGGACGACCACCACTCGGAGGGCTGACGCGTTTACTGCTGTCTCACTCATAAACCTGGCCAATCGGTTCGCGGATTCCGACCTCGCCGGAATCCGCGAACCGGAATCGGCTACTCCTGAATCTCGCTGCGGTCGCCGGACCACTCGGTGTGGAAGGTGCCTTCCTTGTCCGTACGACGGTAGGTGTGGGCACCGAAGAAGTCGCGCTGCGCCTGGATCAGGTTGGCGGGCAGCCCGGCAGCGCGCACGCCGTCGTAGTAGGCAAGCGAGGACGAGAACGCCGGCGTCGGGACGCCGTTCGTCGCGGCGAGTGCCACGATGCGGCGCCACGCGGACACGCCATCGCCGACGATTTGCGTGAAGTACGGGTCGGCCAGCAGCAGCGGCAGGTCGGCGTCGCGCTCGTACGCCTCCGTGATGCGGTTGAGGAAGCGGGCGCGGATGATGCAGCCACCGCGCCAGATGCGGGCCATGGCCCCGCGGTCGATGTTCCAGTTGTGCTCGGCCGACGCGGCGGCGATCTGATCGAACCCCTGAGAGTAGGCCACCACCTTGGACGCGTACAGCGCCTGGCGGACGTCCTCGATGAAGGCATCGCGGTCGGTGACGTTCCACTCGCCCGCGTTGGCAGGCAGTACGCGGCCGGCGGTGCGCTGCGGGACCGAGCCGGACAGGGCGCGGGCGAACGTGGCCTCCGCGATGCCCGTGATCGGAACGCCGAGGTCGAGCGCGTTCTGCACGGTCCAGCGGCCGGTGCCCTTCTGCTCGGCCTGATCGAGCACGATGTCCACGAACGCCTTGCCGGTCTCGGCATCGATGTGCGATAGGACGTCCGCCGTGATCTCGATCAGGAAGGACTCGAGGTCGCCGTTGTTCCACTGCGCGAAGATCTCGCCGATCTCGGCCGCGGAGATACCCAGGCCCTGGCGGAGCAGATCGTACGCCTCGGCGATGAGCTGCATGTCGGCGTACTCAATGCCGTTGTGCACCATCTTGACGAAGTGGCCGGCACCGTCGGGGCCGACGTAGGTGGCGCAGGGAACGCCGTCCACCTTGGCGGAGATGTCCTCCAGGATCGGGCCGAGGGTCGTGTACGACTCTGGCGCGCCGCCGGGCATGATCGACGGCCCGTTCAGCGCACCCTCCTCGCCGCCGGAGACGCCCATACCCACGAAGTGGATGCCCTGTGCTGCCAGCGCGTTCTCGCGGCGGATCGTGTCGGGGAAGTGCGCGTTACCCGCGTCGATCAGAATGTCGCCCTGATCCAGCAGCGGCACGAGTTCGTCAATGACGGCATCCGTCGCCGCACCCGCCTTGACCATGATGATGATCTTGCGGGGACGCTCGATCGAGGCGACGAAGTCCGCCGCTGACTCGGAAGGAATGAACGTGCCCTCGTCGCCGTGGTCGGCAACGAGCGACTGCGTGCGGCCGAAGGAGCGGTTGTGGATGGCGACGGAGTACCCGTGACGCGCGATGTTGCGCGCCAGGTTGCGCCCCATGACCGCAAGACCGGTCACTCCGATCTGTGCCAAGTCAGACATTCGAAATAGTCCCCTCATTCGTTGGTGTTGGCATTTCGTCCCCGTATAGCCTAGTGCGCTTTCGGGCGCCCAGCGTGCCTTGCACGGTCAGCGACCCCAGCCCGCCTATCCTGGCAAAGTGAGGGAAGAACTACCGCGCGAGGCGCCCGCCGAGTTCCTGGCCGCGCTGCGATCACTGCGCGATGCCGCGATCCGGCCGGAGATCGAACTGGCCGAGATCAGGGCGCCGGGCCAGATCGCACCCTACGCGGTGGCACTGAGCGGAGACGTCAAGGACATTCTGCCAGATGGCGTCGTAGCCGGACCTGGCCGTCCCACGCATCTGCACGCCTGCGATGGCCGGTTCGTGCTGATGTACGACCCCGATGGCCAGTCCTCGTGGCAGGGCAACTTCCGGGTAGTCGTCCTGGTGCGGGCCACGATGGACCCCGAGCTCGCGGGCGATCCCATGCTGCCGACCGTGATGTGGGACTGGCTGGACGAGGCCCTCTCGTCCGCCGGCGCGACCGAATCCGCGCGCGGCGGCACTGTGACCCGCGCGCTATCGCACAGTTTCGGCGTCCTCGAGGACGCCGACGAACAGGTCGAGGTGGAACTGCGCGCGTCGTGGACGCCATCCGACGACAACATGGCCGCGCACCTGAGCGCGTGGGCCGACATGTTAGGCATGGCCGCCGGACTCGAACCATCCGCGGCCAGGATTTCGGTGATCAAATGACAGCGGAGACCTCGTCCGCGAACCCCACCCAACCGGCTGGCGAACCGGAACTGATCGACCTGGAGGAGCCCGCAGGTGGCATCCCACCCGTCCTGACGACCGAAAGCCAACTGCGCCGCGCGGTTGATGCCTTCGCGGCGGCGCGCGGCCCGGTGGCCGTGGACGCCGAGCGGGCGTCGGGCTATCGATACGGGCAGCACAACTTCCTCGTCCAGTTGCGCCGCGAGGGTGCCGGCACAGTTCTCATTGACCCCATCGAGCTACCCGACCTGAGCGCCTTCAACGACGCGATCGGCGATGACGAGTGGGTGTTTCACGCCGCGAGCCAGGATCTACATCCCCTGCGCGAGCAGGGGCTCGAGCCGCGCAGGATCTTCGATACGGAACTGGCCGCCCGCCTTCTCGGCATGGCGCGCGTGGGGCTCGGCGCGGTGGTCGCGGACATCCTCGGCCTGCGGCTCGCGAAGGAGCACTCCGCGGCCGACTGGTCGAAACGCCCATTGCCCGAGTCTTGGCTCAGGTACGCCACGCTCGACGTCGAGGTACTGGTAGAGCTACGCGACCGGCTGACGGAGCGGCTCGCCGATGCGGGAAAACTCGAATGGGCGCACCAGGAGTTCGCCGCCGTGCTCGCCGCGCCGCCGCCCTCGCCGCGGGTGGATCCATGGCGGCGCACATCGCACATCACCGATCTGCGCACTCGGCGCGCGCTGGCAATCGCGCGCGAGCTCTGGCAGGAACGCGACGACGTGGCGCAGCGACGCGACGTATCCCCCGGCAGGGTGCTGCCCGATCGAGCGATCATCAAGGCGGCGCAGGTGCTGCCGCGTTCCGTTCCCGATCTGCTCGCCCTGCGCGAGTTCGCGGGCAGGAGCGTCCAGAACCGGGCCACGCAGTGGCTCGCCGCGATCCAGCGAGCTCTCGCCCTGCGCGAGGATGAGTTGCCGTCCATGCGAGGCCCCGCTTCGGACGGCCCGCCCGCCCCCCGCAGCTGGGCGGAGCGAGCGCCACGCGCCGCCGCCCGGTTGGAGGCCGCCCGCCCGGCGGTGATCGCCCGCGCGGAGGAATTGAACCTGCCGGTCGAGAACCTATTGCAGCCAGACACACTGCGGAGGTTGTGCTGGGACGAGTCCATCGGCGGCGACCGCGTCGCCGAGTTCCTGGCTGGGCGTGGCGCCCGGCCGTGGCAGATAGAACAGGCAGGCCCGATCATCGCGCAAAAGGTGGACGAGGCCGACCACGCCAGCGACGAACGCGCTATTTGACCGTGAAGCCCCGGCTGCGGAACTGGCCGCGCACCCGCTCGACGAGCTCCTGGCTGGGCGGCTCGGTGTCCTCCAGCTTGTACTCATAGCCCAGGGCATCCCACTTGTCCCGGCCCATCTGGTGGAACGGCAGCACCTCAACGCGCGACACGTTTCCCTGCCAGCGCTCGATGATGTCAGCGACCGCCTCGACGTTCTCGACGTCATCAGTGAGTCCGGGCACGAGCACGAACCGCGCCCACACCTCGATCCCGCGTTCCGCGAGCCGGTCGCCGAACGCGATCGTCGGCGCTAGATCACGGCCCGTCGTGCGCTTGTAGGTCTCTGGGATGCCGGACTTGACGTCGAGCAGCACCAGGTCAATCGTGTCGAGCATCGCGTCCGTGCAGTTGGCACCGAGGTAACCGGAAGTGTCGATGCACGTGTGGATGCCCATGTCGTGGGCGCCCTTCAGGATCGTAGCGGCGAAGCGCGGCTGCATGAGCACCTCACCACCGGACAGCGTGATGCCCCCGCCTGTCGCTTTGAACACTCCGCGGTAGCGCCGGATCTTGTTCAGCAACGTCTCTGCCGTGACGGGCTCGCCGTCCTTCATCTTGAACGTGTCCGGGTTGTGGCAGTAGAGGCAGCGCAAGGGGCAGCCGGCCATGAACACTGTCAGGCGAGTACCCGGGCCATCCACCGCCGTGACGAGTTCCCACGAGTGGACCGAGCCGAGCTGCCCGTCCCGCATCATGGCGAGGCGATCTCCGTGTTCGACGTCGACCACCGCCAGACCGGTCGTGCCCGCGCCCATGGTCCGCCGCTGCGGCGCCTCGAAATCCTGATCCCGCGGCGCAGCCCCCGCCACGCCGTGCGACATCCCGCGCGGGATGCCCAGCATGATCGAACCGCCGTCCGAACCGCCCTGACTCTTTTCCGGCATGGTGACCGACTCCCTCCAAATGAAAGCGGTGGCCGCCGGCGCATTCGATCCGCCGGCGGCCACCGTCCTTGACTTAAGAGACTACTCGCCTACGCCGAGTGGTGGAACGTCCGCGAGAGCACGTCGAGCTGCTGCTCGCGGGTGAGCTTCACGAAGTTGACCGCGTACCCCGAGACTCGAACGGTCAGGTTCGGGTACTTCTCGGGGTGCTCGATGGCGTCCTCGAGGGTCTCGCGGTTCAGCACGTTGATGTTGGCGTGGTAGAGACCCTCACCCATGCCCGCATCGAGGATGCCGACCAGGTTGCCGACCTGCTCATCCTTGTCGCGACCGAGCCCCGACGGCGTGATCGTGTTGGTGAGCGAGATGCCGTCCAGCGCGTCGTTGTAGTCGAGCTTGCCGACCGAGAGCATCGAGGCGACCATGCCGTGGGTGTCCATGCCGTTCTCGGGGTTGGCCCCCGGTGCGAACGGCGTGCCCTTGACGTGCCCCGAGGGGAAGCTTCCCGTCGCCTTGCCATAAACCACGTTGGACGTGATCGTCAGCACCGACTGGGTCGGCACCGCGTCGCGGTAGAGCTTGATCTTGCGGATCTTGTCCATGACGGTCTTGACCACCAGCTGGGCGATCTCGTCGGCACGGTCGTCGTCGTTGCCGTAGACCGGGAAGTCGCCCTCAGTGACGTAGTCAACGATCAAGCCGGACTCGTCGCGGACCGGGGTGACCTTCGCGTACTTGATGGCGGACAGCGAATCGGCCACGATCGACAGGCCGGCGATGCCGCAACCCATCGTGCGGATGATCTCATTGTCGTGCAGCGCCATCTCGATCGACTCGTAGGCGTACTTGTCGTGGCTGTAGTGGATGATATTCAGTGCCTCGACGTAGGTCTCGACCACCCAGGTGAGCATGGCGTCGTACTTGGCCCACACCTCGTCGTAGTCGAGCGGTTCCTCGCTCGTGATCGGCTCGTAGCCCTTCACGATCTGCTTGCCGGTCATCTCGTCTCGCCCGCCGTTCAGCGCGTACAGCAAGGACTTGGCGGCGTTGACGCGCGCTCCGAAGAACTGCATCTGCTTGCCGATGCGCATCGGGGACACGCAGCATGCGATGGCCGCGTCGTCGCCCCAGTGCTGGCGGATCTGCGCGTCGGACTCGTACTGGATGGCCGAGGTCTCGATCGAGATCGCTGCGCAGAAGTCCTTGTAGCCGTCCGGCAGTTCGGGGTCCCAGAAGATCGTGATGTTCGGCTCCGGTGCCGGGCCGAGGTTGCGGAGCGTCTGCAGCAGGCGGAACGAGGTCTTGGTGACCATCGGGCGCCCGTCGTCGCCGAAGCCTGCGTCGGACCAGGTGGCCCAGTACGGGTCGCCGGAGAAGATCTGGTCGTAGTCGATGGTCCGCAGGAAGCGCACGATGCGCAGCTTCAGCACCAGCGCGTCGATGATCTCCTGCGCCTCGTCCTCGGTCAGCGTGCCCTCCGCGAAGTCGCGCTCCGAGTAGATGTCGAAGAAAGCCGAGAGTCGACCGATGCTCATGGCGGCACCGTCCTGGCTCTTGACCGAGGCGAGGTAGCCGAGGTAGGTCCACTGGACGGCCTCTTGGAAGTTCGTGGCCGCGCGACCGAGGTCGAAGCCGTACTGCTCGCCGAGGTTCTTCAGTTTCTTCAGCGCCTTGATCTGCTCCGAGTGCTCCTCGCGGTAGCGAGCCCAGTTCTCGGAGAACGGCTGGTCGGCAATCGCGTCCTTGTCCTTGAGCTTCTGCTCGATCAGGAAGTCGACGCCGTACAGCGCCACGCGACGGTAGTCACCGATGATGCGCCCGCGGCCGTACGCGTCGGGCAGGCCGGTGATGATGTGCGAGGACCGCGCGGCACGGATACGCGGGGTGTAGATGTCGAAGACCCCTTCGTTGTGGGTCTTGCGGTACTTCGTGAAGATGCGCTTGATCTCGGGATCGGGCTCCTTGCCCGCCTCACGGATCGCGGTCTCGACCATGCGCCAGCCGCCGTACGGCATCATGGCGCGCTTGAGGGGGACATCGGTCTGGAGGCCGACGATCACGTCGTCGTCCTCGCAGATGTAGCCGGCGGGGAACGCGTCGATGTCCGCGGGGATGTGCGTGTCGACGTCGTAGACGCGGCGCTCGCGCTCGACGGATAGGTAGTTCTTCTCAAGGTAGTCCCAGACGGCCAGGGTTTTGGCGGTCGGGCCTGCGAGGAACGAGGCGTCACCGGTGAACGGCGTGTAGTTGCGCTGAATGAAGTCGCGGACATCCACGGTCTCTTGCCAGACACCGCCGGCGAATCCGCGCCACGGCTCAATGGCAACTACCTGGTCGGTCGACTCGGACGTAATGGTCATGACCCTCTCCTAGGCTCAGTAGATCGGATGTGATCTACGAACAACATTAGGGCCGGCACCGCCGACGCGCATGGGACCATCGGCCCGAAGGGGACATTCCGATAATGCGATCTAGGTCACAATTGGGCTCCCGCAGTAACCGCGACAGCCTGCGGTTCCAACGTTCGCGGCTACCCGCGGAGTCGTCTTGGGCCCTTGGTCCCGTTTCGGACGAGTCCGCAAGCGGTCATCGTGGCGCGTTGCGCGGCGCGATCTCGTGGCCCCCGCGGTCGCCAGGCGACTAGCTGGCGCCAGTCAGGAACTCCTGCAGCACGAGCGCCAGACCCTGGAGATCGTCTGCGTGTGCGAGCTCACGGATCGAGTGCATGGAAAGGAGCGGGACGCCCACGTCTATCGTGCGGATGCCCAGCCGCGTGGCCGTGATCGGACCGATGGTCGACCCGCATGGGATCGCATTGTTAGACACGAACGCCTGCGTGGTGACGTTCGCCGCATCGCACCAGCCGCGCCACAGTGCCGCGCCGATCCCGTCGGAGGCGTAGCGCTGGTTGGCGTTCACCTTGAGCATCGGGCCTGCACCGAGGTGCGGCCACTGCGTCGGATCGTGACGTTCGGGGTAGTTCGGGTGGATGCCGTGCCCGGCGTCGGCTGACACGCAGATCGAAGCCGCGAGCGCGGCTCGATACTCGTCCTCCCCAAGCCCCAGCCCAACCGCAATGCGCCGAACAGTGTCCTCCAGGACCGGCCCGGCGGCCCCCGAACTGGATGCCGAGCCGACCTCCTCGTGGTCGAAGAGTGCGACGATGCTCATGAATCCCGTGCCGTCCCCGTGGTCGCTCGCGCGGATGAGCGCCCGCAACGCCGCGAAGGTGGACGACAGGTTGTCAAGGCGCCCGGCCGCCAGGAGGTCTCCCCCCAGGCCGATGGCTGCCGGAGCCTGCGTGTCTGCGAGGTACAGATCGAAGCCCGCGACGTCGTCCGGGGCCATGCCGGCATCCTGGGCCAGGGCTTGGACGAGCTCTGCCCCGCCTTCCGAGTCCAGGTCGAGGACGGGCTGCGTGTGTCGCTGGCGGTCCAGCGTGACGCCCGCCGCCATGTCCCTATCGAGATGGATCGCGAGGCTCGGGATGCGAGCGACGGGCCCGGACTCGACCAGGAGGGCTCGTCCCCCTCGATCAACGAGCCGCCCGGCCACCCGCAGGTCGCGATCCAGCCACGAGTGCACGAGCGGGCCGCCGTAGACCTCGACGGCGAGCTGGCGCCAGCCGAGATGCCCGAATGTCGGATCCTGCTTGACCTTGAAACCCGGCGAATCGGTGTGCGCGCCGACGATGCGGAACCCCGCCCCAACCGGTATGCCCGGGGGCGCCTGCCACGCGATCAGCGCCCCGTCCCGGATCACGAAGCGCTTGCCCGAGACGTCACGCCAGGCCTCGCGTTCGGAGAGCTGCGTGAATCCGGCCGCGATGAGCATACGCGCCGCCTCGCTGACCGCGTGGTAGCTCGATGGGCTCGCGAAGATGTATCGGCCGAGATCGGCCGCATAGTCCGTTGCGTGGCCGGCAGCATGAGCCGAAGAGTTCATAGACTCCATCAAACCACGGGCTACGATTGCCCGGTGACCCCTTCACCCGCCTCCCCCGTCACCCTCGAAGCCTCCCCCCTCGGCCGGATCGCCAGCTGGTTGCGCCGGAATGCACGCCTCGCCGTATGGGCCAATCTGGCGGGCCAGATCCTGATCATCCTCACTGGCGGACTGGTCCGGCTCACGGGTTCCGGGCTCGGCTGTTCGACCTGGCCGAACTGCGAGCCCGGGCAGTTCACGCCCGTGTTCCACGAGGCAGTGAGCTATCACCCGTTCGTGGAGTTCGGGAACCGGACGATGTCCGGGGTCCTGTCGCTGCTGGGAATTGCCGTACTGGTAGCCGTCTGGTCCGACAGATCGCGTTCGCGTTCCTACCGCCTGCTCGGTTGGGTGCCGTTGGTGGGCGTGATCATTCAGGCCGTCATCGGCGGGATCACGGTGCTCATCGATCTGCACCCGGCGATCGTCGGCTGGCACATGCTGATCTCGGTGGGACTCGTCGCCGCCTCCGCCTACCTGGTGGCGCGGCAGGCCGAAGGGGATGGCGCGCCCGTGGCCTCCCTCGACCGGCCGACCACGCTAGTGTCCAGGTTCGTGGCCGCGTGGCTGCTGCCCGTTGTGATGCTCGGGATCCTCACCACGGGTTCCGGCCCGCACTCGGGAGACGATGAGATCGCGTACCGGTTTTCGTTCGACCCGACGCACGCCGCGCGCCTGCATTCCATGACCGTGTGGGTGCTGGTCCTTTCGCTCGCTGTGCTCACGGTCATGCTGTTCAAGCGGCAGCAACCCGCGCCGGCACGCTCGCGGCGAGCGGCGGTCACCCTATGGGCCATCGTGGCGGCGGAGGGGATCGTCGGCTACGTGCAGTTCTTCACCGGGTTGCCAGCGGCCCTCGTGGCGCTGCACATGCTGCTCGCGGCCACGATCACAGCGGCCGGCATCTTCGTGCTGACGGCCGCGCGGGAACGCAACTAGGCGCAGCAACCGCCGCCCGACTACCGCCGCCGGACACCTACCTTCACACAGGTCGCCGCCCAACTACCGCTGCCGGACACCGGTTAGGGCGGTGGAGCACCCGATGTATCCGGTGCCTGACAGCCATAACCGGTGTCGGCTCGACCAAGGATTGGTGGCCAAATAGGAGCATCGGCCTGACCAGCGAGTGTCGGCTCGACTAGTCGGCATCCTCGATGAGGCGTCGCTTGATCTGCTCGGGCCAGGGCACGTCCCCGGGCCGCAGGGATGACCAGCCGCCGGCGCGGCTAGCGAACGCCGCGAGGGCCCCGACGACGAGGGTCGGATTGTGTACCTCTGCGGCCAGTACCGCGGCGACCAGATCATCGAGCGGAACCCACCCGGTCGGCATGTCCAGTTCTTCCTCGCCGCGTTCGTAGCGATCGTGCTCGGGGATGGGCGCCAGGTCGCGGGCAAGGAACACGCGCAGCGGCTCGGTCGAGCCGCCTGGAGAAGTGTAGAAGTCCGACAAGACGTGCCAGCTTCCGGCCACGAGATCGGCTTCCTCGGCCAGCTCGCGCTGGGCAGCGGCCAGCGGGTCCTCACCGGCGTGATCCATCAGTCCCGCGGGGACCTCCCACAGCTTCCGGCCCACCGCATGGCGGTACTGCTGCAGCACTAGGACTCGGCCATCGTCGTCCAGCGCGATGATTCCCACCGCGCCGGGGTGATCGAGCAGGTCGCGAGTCACGACCCCGGCCTCCCCGAGGTCCACCCGGTCCTGTACCAGGTTCCACACGTGGCCCTCGTACAACGCCTTACGGCTGAGCAGGTCCGCCCGGAACTCGACGTCCGTGAGCGGTACCTGCGCGCCGGTCGTCAACGCGACGACGGCCATCATGCCAACTCGTCGGCTACGGCGCGGTCGACTTCCTCGTCCTCGAGCAGCAGCCCCTGCCCGTCCAGGGCCGCCCGAATCAGCCCGGCGAATAGCGGGTGCGCGCGGGTCGGACGGGACTTGAACTCGGGGTGTGCCTGCGTGGCGACGTAGTAGGGGTGGGTTTCGCGCGGGAGCTCGATGAACTCCACGAGCGAGCCATCGGGCGATGTACCGGCGATGGACAGCCCGGCGTCCTCAAGTGCGTCGCGGTAGGCGTTGTTGACCTCGTACCTGTGCCGGTGACGCTCCGAGACGCTCGTGGAGCCGTATGTCTCGGCCAGTACCGATCCCGCCTTGAGTTCTGCGTCGTAGGCGCCGAGGCGCATGGTGCCACCGAGATCGCCCTCGCCGTCCACGAAGGCGAGCTGCTCCGCCATGGTCGCGACGACCGGGTGCTTCGTCTCGGGGTCGAACTCCGACGATGACGCGCCGGCCAGGCCCAGGATGTTGCGCGCGTACTCCATCACCATGACCTGCATACCGAGGCAGATACCGAGCGTCGGGACCTTGTTCTCCCGCGCCCAGCGGGCGGCGCCGATCTTGCCGTCCACGCCTCGCACACCGAAGCCACCGGGGATGAGCACGGCATCGACCCCGCCGAGCACCTGCTGGGCGCCCTCCGGCGATTCGCACTGGTCGGAGGCGACCCAGCGGATATTCACTTTCGCATTTGCGGCGAAGCCGCCGGCACGCAGCGCCTCGGTGACCGAGAGATAGGCATCCGGCAGGTCGATGTACTTGCCGACGAGTGCGACGGTGACGGTGCGCTCGGGATAGTGCACGCGTTCGAGCAACTGGCGCCAGCCGTCCCAGTCCACGTCGTGGAAGGGCAGGTCGAGTCGGCGCACGACGTAGGCGTCGAGGCCCTCGGAGTGCAGCACTCGGGGGATGTCGTAGATGCTCGGTGCGTCCTTGGCGGTCACGACCGCCTCGGTGTCGACGTCGCACATCAGGGCGATCTTGTTCTTGGTCGCCTCGGGCACGTCACGGTCGGCGCGGAGCACGATCGCGTCCGGCTGAATGCCGATCGAGCGGAGCGCGGCGACGGAGTGCTGCGTGGGCTTGGTCTTGAGCTCACCGGACGGGCCGATGTAGGGAACGAGGGACACGTGCAGGAAGAACACGTTGTCGCGGCCGAGTTCGTGGCGCACCTGGCGCGCGGCTTCGAGGAAGGGCTGCGACTCGATGTCACCCACCGTTCCGCCGATCTCGGTGATGATGACGTCGACGTTCGTCCCCGATTGTGCCCGCATGCGCTCTTTGATGGCGTCGGTGATGTGCGGGATGACCTGAACGGTGTCCCCCAGGTACTCGCCGCGGCGCTCCTTGGCGATGACGTTGGAGTACACCTGGCCGGTGGTCACGTTGGCGAGCGCTCCGAGGTTCTCATCGAGGAATCGCTCGTAGTGGCCGATGTCGAGATCCGTCTCGGCGCCGTCCTCGGTCACGAACACCTCTCCGTGCTGGAAAGGGTTCATGGTTCCCGGGTCCACGTTGAGGTAGGGATCCAGTTTCTGCATAGTCACTCGCAGTCCGCGCGAGCGTAGCAGGCGGCCCAGGCTGGATGCCGTGAGGCCCTTTCCGAGCGACGATGCCACGCCGCCGGTCACGAAGACCTGGCGGGTGATGTGATCTCCGCGCCCCAAGGACGAGATCAGTCGCTGATTTTTGACGGGGCTGAGCCCCAGGATGTCGTCGAGTCGCGATTTTTCGCCGGGGTTCTGATCATCTGCCACGGAACTCCACTGTAACAGTCGCGTGGCCATTTTGGGCCGTCGACCCGCGAACTAGATCGTCGAATCGTACGCCCTTCGCAGTTGATCGAGCAGTTGGGGTACCCGCGGGAGGGTGCGGGCACGGCGGATCGCTGCCGTGCGCAGTTGGTCGGTCAGCATTGTGGACGAGGCCACCGCCGCGATCTGATCGGCCAAAGCATCCGGGCGCGCGGGGGCGACGAGCCTGGCGGCTCTCCCGGTGACCCCTCGTGTCCCACCGACGTCCGTCGCAACGAGCGCGGCCCCGACGCCGAGAGCTTCCATGATCGCCACGGACTGCCCCTCCCACAGGGCGGGCGACACCACGATGTCGGCCAGTCGCATCAGCGTGACCGCGTCGCTGCGCCGCCCGAGGAACTCGACGTTGGCCGCCACGCCGCTGTCACGCGCGGCAGCCTCAAGCTGCGCCCGCAGTGGTCCGTCTCCAATGACCAGCCAGCGCCACCGGCGGCCGCTGAAGGCACCCTGAGCGAGTTCGATGGCCGCCGAGATGACCGAATCGAGGCCTTTCTGCGGCGCGAGGCGTGCCACGGTGGCGACGATGAACTCGTCCTGGGGCCACTCCAGTACGTAGCGGGTGGCAGTCGCGCGACGACGTGCCTCCTCAAGCGAGGCGGGAACCTCGTCCACCGGAATGGGTGCGGCAACGATGGCGAGGTCGACCAGCGGACGATGACGACGCGCTACGAGCGAGAATGCGTAGCGGCCGGCCGCGAGCACCTTGACGCGCCGAACGAGGTCGGGGCTGACCGCGAGCACTGCGTCCCCGCGCTGGGCCACCAGCCAGACGAGCAGCCACCCGACGAACCTGACCGGCCGGGATCCGATGGGGCGATTGTGGAGCGTCACGACGAATCGGGTTCGTCGGACGGCCGGGTTGATGCCTACGGAGGCGAGGGCGGCGAGTGCCCCGGCCCTGGCCCCGTGCGCGTGGACAACGGCGAAACGCGACCAGGCGCGGCGCAGCCTCCGCACGGTGGCGACGTCGCGCAGTGCTGGGCGCTCGCCGACGTCGACCACCTGGGTTTGCACCTGGCTCGGAATACCACCGAGGCTGTCCAGGGTGGAATGCGGACCCCAAACCTCGACGGGAATACCCCGCTCGTGCAGCGCGCGAACCTGCATCCCCACCTGCTGGGCAACTCCGCCGCTCGCGCGGCCGACCACGATGAGAACGGCGGGTGTCACGGTTCCTCCCTGAGCGGTGCGGGTCGCAGGAACGCTCGCAAAGCGCCCCTTGCAGTCCACAGTCCCACACCCGCGCACGCGAGGCCAACGCCGCCGCCGATCGCGACCGTCCACGTCGCGCCCGTCAGGACCGTCATCTCGTGAGTCGTGGGGGTCACGAGGAGCGCCAGCAGATATCCGCCGGCTCCGGCGAGCGCGGTGGCAACGAGCACCCTCGCGAATCCCCTGAGCGCCGCGATTCCGAGTTTCGCCCGAACCGACATCAACAGCACGACGGTACCCAGAGCCAGACCGATCGCGCTGCTGGCCGCCACCGCGGCGAAGGCCTCGTCCGAGTTGCCGCTCTGGACCAGCCGAACGGCGACGATGGGCAGGAACGCAGCGACGAGCCAGCCCGTCACCGTTCCCGCCGCCCCGGCCCGTGGCGCTCGCGCTGCGTACAGCACGCGGCCCAGGTAGAAGTTCAACGAGATGGGAACGATGGCGATTCCGAGCCATCGCACCGCCGTTGCCATCCCGGCAACTCCCCCGGCGGTGAAGCCGAAGAACGCCTCGATCGGTCCGGCGGCCGCCGCGACGGCCGCCGCCCCGCCGACGCAGACGACCGTCATCATCTGGAGCGAGGACGAGGCCGTGTCGTCGAACCTTGCCCGTCGGCCGCTCGACCACTGCTCGGACAGGGCGGGAAACGACGACGTGGCGACCGGGATGGCCAGCGCCCCGTAGATCACCATCGTCACGGCCTGCGCGTATTGCCAGATGGGGTAGGCGCCAGGGCCGCCGTTGTCGTTCACGAGCACGAGGGTGACGCCGATGCTGATCTGCTGCGCCACGAGACTCGCGACGCCTGCTCCCGCAAGCCCGAAGAACAGTCGCACCTGGCCGGCCGGCATACGCCACTGCGGGCGGAGCCGGATGCCCGCACCCCAGCAGGGGATGAGGAGCGGCAGGCTCATCGCCGCGACGCCCGCCGTCGTTCCCCAGGCGAGGATCTGAACTGCCGAATCGGGCACCAGCCCCGGCGTCGCCTGTGCGCCGCCCGCGAGCTGGCCGAATCTCAGGTAGGTCGCGATCACCACGAGGGAGCTGAAGCCGGGAGCCAATGCCGGCCACAGAAACCGGCGCTGCGCCTGGAGCGCGCCGGTGAGGACGACGCCGATGCCGTAGAGCGGCAACTGGACGGCGAATACGGTCAGGAAGAATGCCGCGAGATCGCTGAGTTCGCCCTCTCCGACGCGCGGGATGAGATCCACGATTCTGGGAGCGAGGAGGGCCACGAGTCCCCCGAGCGCGGTCAGGACCGTCACCGTCCACGTGAGCATGGCGGAGATTGTGAGGTTGGCGCGTTCGCGCGCCCTGTCCACCAATGGACCCGCAAGCAGAGGGACGATCGCGCCTGCCAGCGCGCCGCCGGCGACCACCTCGAAGAGAAGGTTGGGGATCACGTTCGCAGCAGCGTATGGCTCGGCGATGCCGACCGACCCCACCTCCGATGCCTGCACGCCCCAGCGCACGAGGCCGAGCACGCGCACGACGATCGTCGCGATCGTCATGACCAGAGCGCCCGCCGCTATCGAATGACGTACGCGCGCACTCATCGGATCACCATCAATCGTGCGACGCGATCGGCGCGACCCGCGCGGTGCCCAGGCGATCGATGCGGTCCAAGATAGGAGTGCCCGCAATGACCCGGCTGAACGAAATGCGCTCGCTCGCGACGGTCAGAGCCGTGACACCGACTGCGGCGGCAGCGCGGACCGGCAACGGCATCGCCATTGCCCAGGTGCAACCGATCGCGGCACCCAGAGCGTTCGCGCCAGCGTCTCCCGCCATCGAACCTCCCCGCAGATCCTCTGACGCAACCGCGCCGCCAGCGCCCGCGAGGGGAAACGCCTCGGCGCCCAGGGGCAGCGCCAGCAAAGCGCCGACCTTGAGCGCGCGGCCGGGCCGCAGGTCGAAGAGATTGACGAGATTCGTCATTCCGGCGATCAGCACCGTGTCCACGACGATGGCCGCCGCAGCGCTACCGCGGGTTCGCCGCCGAGCGCGCGCGATGATCGCGGCTGTCGCGGCCGATGACAACGAGATTCCGATGAGCTTGGCGGCGCCCGTCGTGAGCGTGCCGCGACGGAGCGCTCCGAGGTGTCCGCGCAGGCCCTTCGCCGCATTCGGGTCGGCCTCCGCGAGATCATCGATGAGCCCGAGCGCGCCGGCGATGGCCGTATTCGCGGCGGTGGCGATCGGCAGTCGGTTGCCGGTCACGGCGCCCCTGGCCAACTGCCCGACGACTAATCCTGCCGCGAGTGCCGGGCCTTCGGTGAGGCTGACCTGTTCGCCAGCGAAGTTGCTTCGATGCCAGCGAGCGGCAGCCTCCTGGGAGGCGCAGCTCCGTTGGGCAATTAACCGGCGGGTCGCTCGCGCTCCTACCGCTGCAACGCCTGCACCAATGAGGGCGGCAGCGATGCTTCGAGCCGCGCTAGCCATTGCCTGCGGCGGGATCGGTGTCCGGTTCGTTCTGCTGCCCGGATTCCTGGTCGGCACCCTCCCCAGTCGAGTCCGTGGCGCCCGAATCGCCATCTGCGGGAGCAGAGTCCGTCTGGCTGGTGTCCGACTCGTCCGTCCCGGCGGATCCCGCGTCATTCGTTCCGAGTTCCGCCATCCAGGTGCGTATCGGAGCGTCGAGCGCAGAGCCGCTCGGGAACGCCTGGTCAGTCTCGGCGAGTCCGTAGTGTCCGCTCGTGCCCGACACCTGATCCGAGAGCGCGAGGATTGTCAGGACCCTGCCGGAACTGACGTCGTCGTCGGTCACCGTAGAGACCGTGGACCGCAGCGACGTGTCGGCGCGAAGAGCCGCGATGACAGAACCAGGGCTAGACGCCGGTCCGGACACGACTGCCCCTTCCGATGCGCCGGAAAGTTCCTGGGCCGTACGCGCAATCACTGCGGCCTGCTGCTCCAGCGGCGCCAGTTCCTGCTGCGTGGTGTCCGATTCCGCCACGGGCGTGGTGCTTAGAGTTTCCAGGACGATGTACGCGTCCGCGGGGGCGGTTCCCTCCTGGGCCACGTTGATCAGGCCGGCGGAGACGAGGATGTCGCGGACGAGGTTCGCGCTCGTCGAGTAGGAGCTGCCTATTTCGTCACTGGCTCCTGACATCGCGACTGCCAACGCGCGTCCGAGCGCCTGGTCATATGTCCCCGAGAAGTCGGCGGGGAGGTAGTCCTTCAGGCTCTGCGCGTACGACTGGCGTGCGTCAGCGAAATCCGGCGAATACCAGGATTCGTTGAGTTGCACGCGCGAGGCTACCCGCCCGCCCGCCTGCTCGACGAGTTCGGTCACCTGGTCGATGAGCGCAGCGTCAACCGGCTCCGCCTCGACGATCGCGATTCGCCGCTCGGCGAGAGTGCCATCCAGGATGGCGCCTGCCGACTGCTCAATGAACTGGTTCGTGGACGTGGCCTCGCGCGTGGCCGCATCCAACTCATCGCGAAGCTGCTGCTTCTCCTCGCGAAGCTGCGATACCTGCCCGGTGAGCTGACTGCCGATCGTCTCTTTGAGCGGGCCAGCACCGAGTATCACGCCAATGGCCAACGCGAAGAAAATGGCGATGATCGAGACCAGGTGGTATCGAATGTCAATCAACGTGCGCTCCGATCTTCGCGAATTTTCCCGCCGTAGTTACTGCGCGATTCACCCTAGCCTCCCCCGAACAGCCGGGAAAACCACGAGACGACGTCATCGAAGCGCGCGCCGATGAGACCGAGGAAGACGTGGCCTGCGCTGGTGGCCGCCATCGACGCCACAATTGCCGTGACCCCCGCACCGATCAGCCACGCGATCTGCCAGTTGGAGATCCGGTGGCGGTAAAGCCGCGACACGCCCTTGGCGTCGATGAGCTTGCTGCCCACGCGTAGCCGCGTCAGGAAGGTCGAAGCCATTCCTGCTCGTCCCTTGTCGAGGAATTCGATCAGCGTGCCGTGCGTGCCCACTGCGACGATGACGTCGGCGCCCATGTCGTCCACCAGGAGCATCGCGACATCCTCGCTCGTCCCCACTGCGGGAAAGACAACGCCGTCCAGTCCCAATTCCTTGACGCGATCCAGGCCGGGGGCGCGGCCATCGCGGTAGGCGTGCACGACGATCTCCGCCCCCGATCTCAGCGCCGTGTCAGAGACCGAGTCCATGTCGCCGACGATAAGGTCGGGTTTCCATCCCTGCTCGAGCAGCGCGTCGGCTCCGCCGTCCACTCCGACGAGCACCGGCCGGAATTCCTTCATGTACGGCTGCAGCGCCACCAGGTCCTCGCGGTAGTGGTAACCGCGGACAACGATAAGCGCGTGACGTCCGGCGATCCGGGTACGGACCTGGGGGACGCCGATGCCGTCGAAGAGGAGATTGCGTTCCTTCTCCAGGTACTCCATCGTGTTGGCCGCGAAGAGCTGCAGTTGGTTGGAGAGGCCTTCGCGGGCCTCCTCGAGCGCGGCGTCGATGCTGGCGGCATCCTGCGGCGTTCCCTCGGAGACGAGCCTGCCGTTCGTGGCGACCTCACCGCCGTCAATGTCCACCCAGGCGCCGTCGCGGATCGTCATGACGTCGGGGCCGAGGTCGTCGATCAGGGGAATGCCGGCCTCGATCAGGATCGACGGTCCCAGGTTCGGGTAGCGTCCTGAGATGGATTTCGCCGCGTTGAGCACCGCTGCCGGTTTGGCCGCGACGAGTCCCTCGGCGGCCACCCGATCGATGTCGACGTGATCGATGATCGCGATGTCGCCGGGAGCGAGCCGGCGTACCAGGTCCTTGGTGCGCCGGTCGACCCTGGCGGCTCCGCGTACCTCTCCCCCCGCCTGTGCCAGCGGGGCGGTCCGCCTTCGAAACAAACTCACTCGCGCTATTCTCCCCTACCAGCCGCCGCGAGCAATTCGCTGGCGTGCGCGCGCGCCGTGTGCGAGTCCTGCTCACCCGACAGCATGCGCGCCAGTTCGACCACCCGGGCATCGCCTGTCACTGTCGTCACGGTCGTTGAAACGGACCGGCCGGGAACCGAGTCCTTACCCACGACCAGTTGCGTGCCCGCGAGCGCCGCGACCTGAGCCAGGTGGGTGATCACGATCACCTGATGAAGTTCTGCGAGCCGGGCGAGTCGCTTTCCGATGTGCGTCGCCGTCCTTCCCCCGACGCCGGCATCGATCTCGTCGAAGACCATCACGAGGCGCTTGCCTGCGCTGCCGCTGTCCGCGAGCACTACTTCGAGGGCGAGCATGACGCGGGACAACTCGCCCCCCGATGCCGCCTTGGCCAGCGGCCGCCGCGGGGCATCGGGGTGAGCGCTGAAGAGCATAGTGATGTCGTCGCCGCCGCTGAGTCCCAGGCCGTCGCGCGGGGAAACCTCGATCGCCAACGTTGCCGAGGCCATCGCCAGCTCGGACAACTCGGCCTTCACCGCGCGCTCCAGCCGACGGGCGGCGCGGCCACGAGCGGCCGTGATTTCTGACGCCGCACTGCCGAGTTCGGCATCGAGCTCGGCCAGGCGATCGCGTAGCTCCACGGTGGCGTCGCCATCACCGTCCAGTTCCATGAGGCGACGCCCCGCCTCGTCCGCCCAGGCGAGCACGTCGGCCAGCGTAGGACCATAACTCCGCATGAGCTTCGCAAGTTGCGAACGACGCTCCTCGATCGCGTCGAGCCTGCCCGGTTCCACGATCAGGTCGGAGAGGTACCCGGCGAGCCGAGACGATACCTCACCCAGTCGGAAGCTGACATCCGTCAGTTCCTCGTGCACGAGAGAGAGCGAGGGGTCATGATTCGCCGCCCTGGCGACCTGTCGTAGTGCCTCGTGGACGGCGCCCGCGGCGTTCGCAGACGCCTCCCCGCCGTCGCCGCCGAGGGTCGAGTATGCGGCGGAGACGTAGCCGCTCAGATCCTCGGAGTGTCGCAGTCGTTCCGCCGTGGCGTCGAGCTCCGCGTCCTCGCCGGCTTGCGGTGCTACGGCCTCCACCTGCTCCAGGCCGAGTCTGAGCAGTTCTGCCTCACGGGCACGCTCGGCCTGGTTCGAGACGAGTTCCTCCAGACGAGCTGCGAGCTCGCTGCGCTCTCGCCATAGCGCCCGGTATCGTTCCAGCGCGGCCAGGTGCTTCGCTCCTGCATAGTGGTCGAGCGTGTCACGCTGCGTCGCGGCGTCGCGAAGCCGGATCTGGTCGGACTGTCCATGCACAGTGAGGAGTTTGCCCAGCACATCCGCGACCGCTGACCGCGGAACGGCGCGACCGCCGATGAGGAAGCGCGATTTTCCGTCGCGCACGCTTCGGACGATCAGCGCCGTTGCGTCCTCCTCGAGTCGTCCTCCGGCCTGGTCGATGTCGGCGCGCAAGCGCTCGTCCGGGATCTCGACCTCGCATTCGACTACCGCCTCGTCCTGCCCCGCTCGGATGAGCGACAGGTCGGCGCGTGCCCCGCGCAGGAGGTCGAGCCCCTGCAGCAGCATGGTCTTACCCGCGCCGGTCTCCCCCGTGATGGCGGTGAGGCCGGGCCCGGGTTCGAGGCGCGCGTCGGCGATGACGCCCAGGTTGACGATTCGCAGATCCCGGATCATTTCGCGCCTTCGGCTCCCGCGGCCCGCGCACGTGCGCGCCAGCCGATCACGGGCAGGTTGAACTTGTTGACCAGCCGGTCGGCGAATGGGGCGGTGCTGAGACGAGCCAGGATGACCGGATCAGGCGACACTGTTACCTCGATCCGGGCACCGGGTTCCAATTCGAATGCCCGGCGGCCGTCCATGGTGACGATCGCCTCCGCGGCGGCGCTGGCCGTGATCGTGACTCCGACGGTTGACGCGGGGCCGACCACCAGTGGACGGGCAAACAGCGCGTGTGCCGCGAGCGGCACGACGAGTACTCCCTGGACGTCCGGCCATAACACTGGACCGCCCGCCGAGAAGGCATGCGCGGTCGATCCCGTCGATGTCGCCATGACCAGCCCGTCGGTGGCATATGACGTGAGGGGGCGGCCGTCGATGTCCAGTTCGATCTCGATCATCAGGCGGCGATCGAACTTCTCTATGGTCGCGTCGTTGAGCGCCCAGGAACGTAGCGGATCACCCGTGCTGCCCTGCCATATCGTCACATCGAGCGCGGGGCGCGCCTCGACCGTGTACTTGCCTTCGATGAGGCGCTGGACCGAGCGGCGCAGATCCCCCATCTCGGCCTCGGCAAGAAATCCGACGTGGCCGAGGTTCACGCCGAGGATCGGCACCGTGGTCCCCCGCGTCAGTTCCGCGGCGCGCAAGATCGTGCCGTCGCCACCGAGGACGATTACGGCCTCGACGGCGTCGGCTGCGCCGCCGGGCGCGTCATCTGCGATCACGGCCTCGATTCCCGCGGCGGCGAGGACGCTCAACGCCGTCTGCTCGGCGTGGATCGCCTCCGGGCGCCCGCGGTGGGTCACCACCAGCATTCTGCGAGTCAACGTTCCACTCCCTTGCCTGGGTGTCCGCTTCCCATCGCCACCGCGCGGTCGATGCGTCGTGCCAGATCAGCGCTCGCGTCAGCCGGTGGCAGGCGCTCGGATTGTCCATCGCGCTCGACGCCATGGGCGGCGGTGAGATCCACGAAGTACTCAATGTTCCCCGCCGGACCTGGGAGCCTACTTGGGGCGATGTCTCCCACGGCGAAGCCCGCGGCCATTGCGCACTCTACGACCGTAACGATGGCTTGCCGGTGCAACTCGGGATCGCGAACGACGCCACCCGAACCGAGATTCGCCCTGCCGACCTCGAACTGCGGTTTGATCAGCAGCAGCGCCCGTCCGCCCGGCTCGATGACATTCCGCAACGGAGCGATCAGGTAGGTCAGGGAGATGAACGACACGTCCGAGACGATCAGGCCGGGTGCGGACGGCAGGTGCGCAGGCGCGAGGTCCCGCGCGTTGAAACCCTCGATGTTACGCACGCGAGCATCCGCTCGGATAAGTCCATCGAGTTGCCCGTGTCCGACATCGAGAGTCACGACCTCGCGGGCGCCGCGTTCGAGCAGGACCTGCGTGAATCCGCCCGTCGATGCGCCAACGTCGAGGCAGGCCGTCCCCTCGATGCGCGGTGCGCGATCGCCGAGATCCGCGAGGAAGCCGAGAAGTTTATGCGCAGCGCGCGAGACGTATGCGTCCTCGCCTTGAAGCAGCACGATCGGATCGTCTTCCCGCACGAGGCGCGAGGCCCTCGTAACGATCTCGCCGCCCACCTGCACGGCCCCGCGCTTGACTAACGCATGAGCCCTCGTCCGCGAGCTCGCGATCCCACGCGCGACCAGCGCAGCGTCCAGACGAAGGCCCCCACGCTCTGGCCGCTGCACGGCGGATGTCTCGCCTTCGCCCACGCCATGCGTCAACGTCGCGCTACTCACCGGCGTGTGCGGGCGCATCGAGGCTGTCGGACAGCATCGCGTATACCGATTCATAGACCGGAGCATGCTCGCCGATGGGCAGATCCTCGAGTCGCTCCAGTTCGCCCGCTATGGCATCAGCGATGATCTGTCTGGACATGATGATCGGCCTCCTGGTAGCAACTCGGGTGGGTATCTCCGCTTCGATCTCCACCGTACCGCGCGACGCTGCCCCAAGAGCGCTATCCACACGCCGAGGGCGCCTCATGCCACCGTCGCGCTCCGCGCGTTCTCGAATCGAACGGTCAGGAGACGTATCCGAGGTCGAAGTGCGGCACGGAGGCCTCGTCCACGGTGATCCCGCCGTCGGTCGCGGCCCACACGGCCGCGGCGGCGGCGCGCACCGTGTCGATGTCCGACAGTGAGCCAGTCAAGACGAGTCGTCCGCCCTCGATGCGCGCCGCAGCCGCGCCGCAGGACCACGAGCCGGCGGCGTCCCGCGCGGGAGCGGGGTGCGGTTCGCGTAGTGCCGCGAGGTTCTCCAGGATGATGTGGGGGCGCATAGCGGCTTCGGCGAGCACAGCATCGCGGGCCGAGGACACTCCCGTCAGGACGAGGATCCCCAGGTAACCGCCGGCGCGGGCGCCTGCCAGGTCCGTATCCAGCCGGTCGCCGATCACGAGCGGGCGAGTCGCGCCCGCCGCTCGCACGGCCATGTCGTACATGGTCGGCGACGGCTTGCCCGCACTTTCCGGCTCGACGCCCGTTGCGGCGACGACGGCACGAACTAGCGACCCGTTCCCCGGCGCGAAACCGCGATCGGTGGGCAGCGACAGGTCGAGGTTGCTGGCGATGTGACGGGCCCCGCGCTGGATGGCGTAGGCAGCCTCGGCCAGGTCCCGCCAGCCGAGGTCGGGGCCGAAGCCCTGCGCGACAGCGGCCGGTTCGTCCTCCGCGGTGGCGACGAGCTCGTATCCCGCCTCGGCCACAGCGACGCGCAATCCCTTCGCGCCGACGACGAGCACCCTGGCTCCGGGTTCGATGAACTCATCGAGGTACCGCGCGCACGCCTGGGCGGCGGTGAGCACCTCCGCGGGACGGGTCTCGATGTCGAGTGCCGTGAGTTGGGCGGCGACCTCCTCGGGCAGACGCGATGCATTGTTGGTCACGAAAATGGTCGTCACGCCGTTTGCTCGGAGCTCGCCGATCCCCTCCGCGGCGTGCGCGATCGGCTGATGGCCGCGGTAGGCGACGCCGTCCAGATCGATCAGGGCGATGTCGCAGACGTCGATGAGCGGGGATGTGACGTGCGCAAGACCTGCGCCCGTCTGCGTTGCGTCACTCATCGCTGTCCTGACCTCCGGTGGTCGCTTCGTTGACGCTGTCGGTGGTCGACATGTCAGCGATACCGATCGAGGACGATGCGTGCGCCGGTGGTTGCTCCTCGCGCGGCGCGTTCGTGACCGGTGCCTCCGAGGCGGGCTCGCGTCCTACCTGGTCGTTCTCGAGAGCGGCGTCCCGAGCCGATCCGGAAGCGTCGGCCTCGTGGGCGAACTCGTCATCCGAATCGCCGGCCTCGCCGGCGAACCCGTCATCCGAAGCGTCGGCCTCGTGCGCGAACGCGCTCTCGATGTCGCCCGAAGGCGCCGCCGCGCCGCCGGTCTCGCCCGCCTCATCGGCTTCCTCGTCCACTTCGAAGACGACGATGTTGTCGTCGCTGGGCTGGGTCTTCGGCTGCGGAAGTTTCGATTCCAGGCTGTCGGCCTGCTCGTCGCGCCCGGCCCGGCGCAGGATCTCGACGCGCGCCTCGAGAATGCGCAGGCGAATGTCGGCTGGGAGTTTGGTCGCCTCCGAGAAGTCCTGCAGGACCTGGAGAGCTGCGTCGTACTCTTCGAGATCGGCGCGGGCTCCAGCTACGACGATGCCGAGTTCGATGTAGTCCGCCGGGGCGAGCTTCGCAGCGTCGGGGCTCTGCCACAGGTCGACGGCCCGGCGAGGATTGCCGCGGCCTCGTTCGCTGTCGGCGATGATGGGCAGGTGCTCGGGCGAACCGCTGATGCGCTGGAATGTTCGCAGTTCTCGAATCGCCTCTGCGTACCGCTCGGTGCGATACGCGGCGATCCCCAGGGCCTCGCGGACCACATCCACGCGTCCACCGCGGCTGACCGCGGCCTGCGCGTGCTTGTACGCGAGCTCCGGGTCGTCATCGATGACGCTGCCCGCCGCAACCAGGTGAGCGCCAACGAACTGGGCGTTCTCCTTGGTCAGGCCGCGCAAGCGCTCCCGCGCCTCGCGATCAAGCATGGACATCGTGAAGTCCTCGGGAATTTCGGGGAAGTCGCCGCGATACTGCGCGCGTGTTCCGCGCTGCTCGAAGCCACGCTGCTCGAAGCCACGCTGCTCGCGTGGCCCGTCGCTGCGTCCGGGGCGGTCCCCCCGGTAGCCGCGATCCTGCTGCCCCCTATCCGCATGGCCGCGGTGCTGCTCGCCACCGCGGTGCTCGCCGCTGCGGGACCGGTCGCCACCATCGCGGCTGCTGCCACGGTCAGAACGGTCGCCGCCATAGTCGCCACCCGAACGAGTCGTCCCGGAACCGTAAGCCGGGCGCTTCGAACGCTCGGGCCGGCCACGGTCGTCGCCGGCAACGCCTCCGCGTTTGAAGGAATCGTGCCTGGAAGAATGGGGAGTGGACGAATCAGTCCGGAACGAGTCACGCCGTCCATCCCTACGAGGACCTCGATCATCGCCTCTGGCAGGACGTTCGAACGACTGCCCGCGGTCGCTATCGCGACTCTGATAACCGCGACGCTCGGAAGAATCGCGACCCTGCGCGCCGCGATCGTCGCGACGATCGTACCCGCCACGTTGATAGTCGCCGCCGCGCTTGACGTCTTGTCCACGGCCATCCGCCGATTCACCGCGCCAGCGATCGTAACCGCCACGCTGGGAGCCGCCGCGATCGCCACTGCCACGCCGGAAATCGTCGCGCGGGTCATCGTGACGCCCACCGTAGGATCGACGATCGTCTCGGCGACCCTCGAAACGGGAGTCGCCGCCGCTTCCTTCTGCGCTGCTGTCGTATCCGCCGCGCCGCGAGCCGGATGCTTGGCCCTCGCGGTTGTAGTCACGTTCGCCGTTACGCGATCCGTTGAAGCCGCGCGAATCGCGGCGATCATCAAAGCGCCGGCCCACCCCGCGACGCTCACCATCGCGCTGCGGAACTGCACCGCGGCCGGAGTCGCCGTTGTATCCACCACGACGTTCACCATCGCGCGGGAAACTACTCCGCTTGACGCCATCGCTGCGGCCGCGCCCATCGGAGTTGTCTCGCCCGCCAAAGCGCTCGCGATTCTCATACGAACCGCCGGAACGGTCGTCCCGACGGAAATTGCCGTTGCTGCGACCGTCCCGGCCGTAGCCACCACGGTCATCCCTGCTGTAGCCACCACGGTCATCCCGGCTGTAGCCACCTTCGCGGCGAGGACGATCGCTGCCGCGATCGCGGTCGTCGCGAGCGGGCCGGGAATAACCGCCATATCGGTTGCCCTGGGGACGACCGCTTCCGGAGTTGCCGTCGCGTGAGCCTGCTGCATCGCGGCTATCGCCGCGGTCGTTGCTGCGACCGTATCCGTCGCGGTAGCCACCGCGGTTGTCGTTTCGATCCCCGCGGATACGCTCATCGCGTGAGTCACGGGCATCTCGGGTGTAGCCACCGCGGGACTGTCCCCCTCGACCCGATCCACGGCCGCTATCGCGGTCATCGCGCGAGCCGCGGACATCTCGGGTGTAGCCACCGCGGGACTGTGCCCCTCGATCCGATCCACGGCCGCTATCGCGGTCGAAGCCACGACTGTCGCGTCCTTGACGGTCACCTCGCTGGCCGCCACCGGCTTTCCCTCCACGGTTGTCGCGTGAACGCCCGCCTGCGCCGTTGCGCTGCGAGTCGTGCTCAGATTCGCTCATGATCTCTCCGTCGTGAGGGTGCCAATGTTCAGATTTGAGTTGGTGTGTTGGGGGTATGACGAAGGCCCACCGTGGTGGTGGGCCTTCGTTGAATGGGTGTTCGGCGGTGTCCTGCTCTCCCACCCCCTGGCGGGGGCAGTACCATCGGCGCTGAAGGGCTTAGCTTCCGGGTTCGGTATGGGTCCGGGCGTTTCCCCTTCGCTATGGCCGCCGTAACGTTGTCAGAGTGTTTACACGTGGGTGTGTTGGTTCTCTGGGAACCGTATAGTGGACGCGCACATTTTTTGGTGTGGTGTGTTGAGGTTGTTGGCTGATTAGTACCGGTCAGCTCCACAGGTCGTTGGTCCCTGTTTCCACGTCCGGCCTATCTACCCAGTGGTCTTGCTGGGTGCCTCTCCCCACTTGTGTGGGATGGAAACCTCATCTTGAAGCAGGCTTCCCGCTTAGATGCTTTCAGCGGTTATCCCTTCCGAACGTAGCTAACCAGCCGTGCCACTGGCGTGACAACTGGCATACCAGAGGTTCGTCCGTCCCGGTCCTCTCGTACTAGGGACAGCCCTTCTCAAGTTTCCTGCGCGCGCAGCGGATAGGGACCGAACTGTCTCACGACGTTCTAAACCCAGCTCGCGTACCGCTTTAATGGGCGAACAGCCCAACCCTTGGGACCTACTCCAGCCCCAGGATGCGACGAGCCGACATCGAGGTGCCAAACCATGCCGTCGATATGGACTCTTGGGCAAGATCAGCCTGTTATCCCCGGGGTACCTTTTATCCGTTGAGCGACCACGCTTCCACTTGCCGTGGCCGGATCACTAGTTCCGACTTTCGTCCCTGCTCGACCTGTCAGTCTCACAGTCAAGCTCCCTTGTGCACTTACACTCAACACCTGATTGCCAACCAGGCTGAGGGAACCTTTGAGCGCCTCCGTTACTCTTTGGGAGGCAACCGCCCCAGTTAAACTACCCACCAGGCACTGTTCCTGGACCAGATCATGGTCCGAAGTTAGGGGCCCAGCCCGATCAGAGTGGTATTTCAACGTTGACTCCGCAACCACTGGCGTGGCTGTTTCATAGTCTCCCACCTATCCTACACAAATCGGACCGAACACCAATACCAAGCTATAGTAAAGGTCCCGGGGTCTTTCCGTCCTGCTGCGCGTAACGAGCATCTTTACTCGTAGTGCAATTTCGCCGAGTTCGTGGTTGAGACAGTGGAGAAGTCGTTACGCCATTCGTGCAGGTCGGAACTTACCCGACAAGGAATTTCGCTACCTTAGGATGGTTATAGTTACCACCGCCGTTTACTGGGGCTTAAATTCTCAGCTTCGCCCACAAGGGGCTAACCGGTCCTCTTAACCTTCCAGCACCGGGCAGGCGTCAGTCCGTATACATCGTCTTGCGACTTCGCACGGACCTGTGTTTTTAGTAAACAGTCGCTTCTCCCTGGTCTCTGCGGCCCTTACCCGCTTCTCCCAGCATGTGGGTTGACGGTCCGGGCCCCCCTTCTCCCGAAGTTACGGGGGCATTTTGCCGAGTTCCTTAACCACGATTCTCTCGATCGCCTTAGTATTCTCTACCTGACCACCTGAGTCGGTTTAGGGTACGGGCGGCTAGAACCTCACGTCGCGGCTTTTCTAGGCAGCATAGGATCACCCGAGTTGCACCAGTAGGTGCTCCCCATCAACTCTCAGGCATGTGAACGGCGGATTTGCCTACCGTTCGCCCTACAGTCTTAGACCTGGTCAACCATCGCCAGGCTCGGACTACCTTCCTGCGTCACCACTGTTAACACGTTTACCTACTACAAGTTCAGGTCCCAGCCCGCCATCACGTTCAGATGTCCCGAAGGACACCCAAGGTGGGGCGGGGTGGTTAGTATCACAAGCCTTGGTATGGGCGGTTCTTCGCCGGTAGCAGAATATCAACTGCTTGTCCATCGACTACGCCTGTCGGCCTCGCCTTAGGTCCCGACTTACCCAGGGAAGATTAGCTTGACCCTGGAACCCTTGGTCATCCGGCGGACGGGTTTCTCACCCGTCTTTCGCTACTCATGCCTGCATTCTCACTCGTGTGGGCTCCACTGCTGGGTCACCCCGCAGCTTCACTGCCCACACGACGCTCCCCTACCCATCCATACGCCTGGACCACGAAGGCCTAGCTATAAGTATGAATGTCACGGCTTCGGCGGTGTACTTGAGCCCCGCTACATTATCGGCGCGGAATCACTTGACCAGTGAGCTATTACGCACTCTTTCAAGGGTGGCTGCTTCTAAGCCAACCTCCTGGTTGTCTGTGCAACTCCACATCCTTTCCCACTTAGCACACGCTTAGGGGCCTTAGCCGGTGATCTGGGCTGTTTCCCTCTCGACTACGAAGCTTATCCCCCGCAGTCTCACTGCCACGTTCTCACTTACCGGCATTCGGAGTTTGGCTGACGTCAGTAACCTTGTAGGGCCCATTAGCCATCCAGTAGCTCTACCTCCGGTAAGAAACACGTGACGCTGCACCTAAATGCATTTCGGGGAGAACCAGCTATCACGGAGTTTGATTGGCCTTTCACCCCTATCCACAGGTCATCCCCCAGGTTTTCAACCCTGGTGGGTTCGGTCCTCCACGCGGTCTTACCCGCGCTTCAACCTGCCCATGGATAGATCACTCCGCTTCGGGTCTAGACCCAGCGACTGTATCGCCCTATTCGGACTCGCTTTCGCTACGGCTTCCCCACACGGGTTAACCTCGCCACTGAGCACTAACTCGCAGGCTCATTCTTCAAAAGGCACGCCGTCACCCCAACTAGGGAGGCTCCGACGGGTTGTAGGCACACGGTTTCAGGTACTATTTCACTCCCCTCCCGGGGTACTTTTCACCTTTCCCTCACGGTACTAGTCCGCTATCGGTCACTAGGTAGTATTTAGGCTTACACAGTGGTCTGTGCAGATTCACACCGGATTTCACGGGCCCGGTGCTACTTGGGATCCTCGAAAAGAGGTCACGGAATTTCGTCTACAGGACTGCCACCCTCTATGGTCGGTCTTTCAATACCGTTCGACTATCCACGCAACTTTTTTACTCTTTGACCCACTGTCAGATAGGTCCATCGAGTCCCACAACCCCACACGCGCAACGCCTGACAGCTTGACACGCGTATGGTTTGGCCTGATCCGCTTTCTCTCGCCAATACTCACGGAATATCTCTTCCTGCCGGTACTGAGATGTTTCACTTCCCGGCGTTCCCTCCACTCACCCTATATATTCAAGTGAGGGTAACCAGACATAACTCTGGCTGGGTTTCCCCATTCGGACATCCTCGGATCACGGTTCGTTTGCCAACTCCCCGAGGCTTATCGCAGGCTACAACGTCCTTCATCGGCTCCTAGTGCCAAGGCATCCACCCTGTGCCCTTAAAAACTTCAACAACAAAAACCAAGAAACAAATCTATTCTCGATCACACAAAAATAAGATGCTCGCGTCCACTATACAGTTCTCAAACAACCAACGGACATCCACCACCAACCACCCCCCACCGGGGAGAGTCGCGATACACGCCGTACCAGAAACAACATAGGTCGTTGTCTCAAAACCCAACAGTGTGTCCGATACCCGCCGCCACCACCACCAGCACCCGTTCCACACCCCACAAGAGCGGTACTAAGAAACCAGCAATGACATACAGCAGCAAGCCAAGAGTTGATGTTCCACCCAATGAGCAACCACCCCGGCACACACTCGGCACCGAAAGATGGCCACCATCCCTACCGGGATGATCAAAAGCTCCTTAGAAAGGAGGTGATCCAGCCGCACCTTCCGGTACGGCTACCTTGTTACGACTTAGTCCCAATCGCCAGTCCCACCTTCGACGGCTCCCCCCACAAGGGTTGGGCCACCGGCTTCGGGTGTTACCGACTTTCGTGACTTGACGGGCGGTGTGTACAAGGCCCGGGAACGTATTCACCGCAGCGTTGCTGATCTGCGATTACTAGCGACTCCGACTTCATGGGGTCGAGTTGCAGACCCCAATCCGAACTGAGACCGGCTTTTTGGGATTCGCTCCACCTCACAGTATCGCAACCCTTTGTACCGGCCATTGTAGCATGCGTGAAGCCCAAGACATAAGGGGCATGATGATTTGACGTCGTCCCCACCTTCCTCCGAGTTGACCCCGGCAGTCTCCCATGAGTCCCCGGCATAACCCGCTGGCAACATAGGACAAGGGTTGCGCTCGTTGCGGGACTTAACCCAACATCTCACGACACGAGCTGACGACAACCATGCACCACCTGTACACCAGTCCGAAGACGCGACTATCTCTAGCCGATTCCGGTGTATGTCAAGCCTTGGTAAGGTTCTTCGCGTTGCATCGAATTAATCCGCATGCTCCGCCGCTTGTGCGGGCCCCCGTCAATTCCTTTGAGTTTTAGCCTTGCGGCCGTACTCCCCAGGCGGGGCACTTAATGCGTTTGCTACGGCGCAGAACTCGTGGAAAGAGCCCCACACCTAGTGCCCAACGTTTACGGCATGGACTACCAGGGTATCTAATCCTGTTCGCTCCCCATGCTTTCGCTCCTCAGCGTCAGTTGCGGCCCAGAGACCTGCCTTCGCCATCGGTGTTCCTCCTGATATCTGCGCATTCCACCGCTACACCAGGAATTCCAGTCTCCCCTACCGCACTCTAGTCTGCCCGTACCCGATGCAAGCTCACGGTTGAGCCGTGAGTTTTCACACCAGACGCGACAAACCACCTACGAGCTCTTTACGCCCAATAATTCCGGACAACGCTTGCGCCCTACGTATTACCGCGGCTGCTGGCACGTAGTTAGCCGGCGCTTCTTCTGCAGGTACCGTCACTCTCGCTTCTTCCCTACTGAAAGAGGTTTACAACCCGAAGGCCGTCATCCCTCACGCGGCGTCGCTGCATCAGGCTTTCGCCCATTGTGCAATATTCCCCACTGCTGCCTCCCGTAGGAGTCTGGGCCGTGTCTCAGTCCCAGTGTGGCCGGTCGCCCTCTCAGGCCGGCTACCCGTCGAAGCCTTGGTAGGCCATTACCCCACCAACAAGCTGATAGGCCGCGAGCCCATCTTCCACCGAAAAACTTTCCACCCCAAAACATGTGTCCCAAGGTCATATCCGGTATTAGCACCCGTTTCCGAATGTTATCCCGAAGTGGAAGGCAGGTTGCTCACGTGTTACTCACCCGTTCGCCACTAATCCAAAGAGCAAGCTCTCCTTCATCGTTCGACTTGCATGTGTTAAGCACGCCGCCAGCGTTCGTCCTGAGCCAGGATCAAACTCTCCGTAAAAGTACAACGCCACACCCACCACAAAGGCAGATGTAACAACCATACAAATTACGCCAAAACTGGCATCAAAAAACCAACACCCACCTAAAAGGCAAATGCTGGACCAAACAAAAAGATGTCAAAACAACCAAACCAAACCCACCCACAACAGGCAAGCCAGCCCAGCCACCCCAACATCAATGGCATCAACTATCAAACACACTATTGAGTTCTCAAACAACCACCACACACCCAAACAACCAACCACCAGGCCAGCCATCCAAGGGCAACTTCTCAACCCTACACACACCCACAACCAAAGTCAAACCCCTTCAACTTGACGTTGTCGGTCGTTGTGTCGAGGCCTCCGAATCGGCGCTTCGCGCTCCTTCAGCAGGCACTCCACTATACTCGCGATTGCCTCGCGCATCAAGTGGGGTCTTGCCCGTGGGACCGGCCTCGCATCGGAACCGAGGTTCCTGCTCTTGTCCGTGTCTCCCTTCCGGGCAACGAGGTAAAACATTACACACTCTTTCCGGTCCGCGCAACTTCGTTGATATTCCGCCGAAATGCCCTGTCGCATTCAGCGGCACAGCCCGTCATCGCGTAGGCGCGCGCTAATAGAATCGCGTCATGGGATTCAGCTCCACACCCCGGCTCGCCAATGGATTCGTCGCGCTCGAACCGCTATCGCTCGCTCACCGCGACGATTTGGCCGACGCATCGGGAGCCGACGACCTGCACGAGGTCTGGTACACGCATGTGCCGGCGCCACGCGACATGGGCAACGAGATCGTGCGACGACTGGCCCAGCAGGAGGCTGGCACCCTCGCCCCGTGGGCGATCATCGACGCCGCCTCCTCGCGCGCCGTTGGCATGACGACGTACCTTCACCTCGATCCCGAGAACAGGCGTCTGGAGATCGGCTCGACCTGGCTGGCGCGCAGCGCGCAGGGCACGGCCATCAATCCCGCGGCGAAACTGCTCCTACTCACGCGCGCCTTCGAGGACCTGGGATGCATGGCAGTGGAGCTGCGCACCCACTGGCACAATCATCAATCGCGCCGCGCCATTGAGAAGCTGGGGGCCAAGCAGGACGGGGTGCTGCGCCAGCACGTGCTCTTCGAGAACGGCACCGTGCGAGACACCGTGGTCTACTCGATTCTCGACAACGAATGGCCCACCGTGAAGTTCGCGCTCACCGAGCGCCTGCGGCGCTTCGCCGCGCCCCGCTAGGCTTCGGCGATCGCCGCGGCAAGGGACTTCTTACCGCGGCGCAGCATCGCGGCGTGTCCCTGCAGGAAGTCGGAATCGGTCAGGATCGCGTCAGGGTCGGCGACCTTGACGTTGTTGAGGTACACGCCGCCCTCTCCCAGGGCGCGCCGCGCCTCGTTGCGGCCCTTGACGATGCCCGAGGCAACGAGCGCGTCCATGACGCTCGTCCCCGGCTCGACGCGCGCCTGCGGCAGCTCCGAGACGGCCGCCTCGAGTGTCGGGCGATCCAGTTCGCTCAGGTCGCCTCGTCCAAACAGCGCCTGCGAGGCGAGGATCGCCTGCGAGGTGGCCTCCTCGCCGTGGACCAGCGCGGTCACGTCGTGCGCGAGCGTGCGCTGCGCCTCGCGCGCAAACGGCCGCTCCGCGACGGCCGTCGCAAGCTCGGCAATCTCCTCGCGGGTACGGAACGTGAAGGTCTTCAGCCAGCCGATCACGTCCTCGTCGCCGGAGTTGATCCAGAACTGGTAGAAGGCGTACGGCGACATCATCGACGGGTCGAGCCACACCGCTCCCCCGGAGGTCTTGCCGAACTTCGTTCCGTCGGACTTGGTGATCAGCGGCGTCGTGAGCGCGAAGACGCGCTTCTGATCGGCCTTGCGGACGAGTTCGACGCCCGAGAGCAGGTTGCCCCACTGATCGGAGCCGCCCGTCTGCAGCTCGCAGCCGTATCGCCGACTCAGTTCTAGGAAGTCCATGCCTTGCAGGATCTGGTAACTGAACTCGGTGAAACTAATCCCTTCGTCGCTCGCGAGCCGGCGTGCCACGATGTCCTTGGCGAGCATGGTGCCCAGGCGGTAGTGCTTGCCGATGTCCCGCAGGAAATCGATAGCGGACAACCCGGCCGTCCATTCCAGGTTGTTCACCATCGTCGCCGGGTTGTCCCCTTCGAAGTCGAGGAAGGACGAGATCTGCCGGGCTAGGCGCTCGGTCCACTGCTCCACGACGTCCCTGGTGTTGAGCGAACGCTCGGTCGTCGGCCGAGGATCACCGATCAGGCCCGTCGCGCCGCCGACGAGCGGCAGCACCCGGTGCCCCGCCCGCTGAAGGTGCCGCAGCAGGACCAACTGCACCAGGTGCCCGTGATGTAGCGAAGGAGCGGTCGGGTCGAAGCCGGCGTAGACGGTGATTGGCCCCTCAGCAAGGCGCGCGCGCAACGCTTCCTCGTCGGTCATTTGCGAGACAAGCCCGCGCCACGCTAACTCGTCGATGATGTCGCCGGTCACCGGATCACCCTTCTGTACCGCTCGGTTTAGTTTGCCACTACAGGTGCGCCGGGCCGCCGAGGCGGCCCGGCGCACGCCGAGATCAATTGTGCCCCATGCGGGCGATGCGCTGGCTATGGCCGATCAGCCGTTGACCCAGACTCGATACTCGATCACCTTGTCGCGAGCATCTGCGCGCTGCTCGGCGACGCGAACCGGCGCTGTTCCGCCCACCGCGTCCCGCGATGCGACCGATCCCTCGACCGAGAGCACCTCACGCACCTCGCTGTTCAGCGACGGGCTGATGGCGGCAAGGTCGTCATCGGTGAGGTCCCACAGCTCGATCCCCCGCGACTCACACTCACGCACGCACGCCCCGGAGATCTCATGCGCGTCCCGGAAGGGCACGCCGCGGCGCACCAGCCATTCCGCGATGTCCGTCGCGAGCGAGAATCCCTGGGGAGCGAGTTCGGCCATCCGCGGCAGGTTGAGCGTCGCCGTGGCGATCATCCCAGCGATAGCGGGTAGCAGGACAGTGAGTGAGTCGATCTGATCGAATACCGGTTCCTTGTCCTCTTGCAGGTCACGGTTGTATGCGAGCGGCAGGGCCTTCAGCGTCGCGAGCAGCCCTGTCAGGTCGCCGATGATGCGTCCCGCCTTACCGCGCGTCAACTCGGCGATGTCTGGGTTCTTCTTCTGCGGCATGATCGACGAGCCCGTGGAGTATGCGTCATCGAGTTTGATGAAGTCGAACTCCTTGGTGTTCCACAGGATGACCTCCTCGGCGAATCGGGAGAGATCGATGGCGAGCATCGCGGCCACGAAAGAGAATTCGGCAACGACATCGCGAGCGGCGGTGCCGTCGATCGAGTTCTCGACCGGTCCGTCGAAGCCGAGTTCGGCGGCGACCTGCGCCGGATCGAGTCCCAGGGAGGAGCCGGCGAGCGCGCCGGAACCGTACGGCGAGCGAGCGGCGCGCGCGTCCCAGTCAAGGAGCCTGTCCACGTCGCGCAGCAATGGCCACACGTGCGCCTGCAGGTGATGCGCAACCAGTACCGGCTGGGCGTGCTGGAGGTGCGTGCGCCCGGGCATGATCGCGTCGCCAGCGGCCTCCGCCTGATCCAGCAGTGCATCCACGACGTTGAGCGTCAGGTGGCCGATCTCCTTCGCCTGTTCGCGCAGATAAGAGCGGATCAGGGTGGCGATCTGGTCGTTGCGTGAACGACCCGCGCGCAGTTTGCCGCCGAGTTCGGCTCCCGCCCGTTCGATCAACCCGCGTTCGAGCGCCGTGTGCACGTCCTCGTCCGATTCGGCCGCGACGAACGCCCCGGACTCGACGTCGGCGGCAAGCGAATCGAGGGCCTCTACCATGCCGGCGTGCTCGTCACTCGAGAGCAGCCCGGCACGCCGCAGGACGCCCGCGTGCGCCTTAGATCCCGCGATGTCGAGCTGCGCTAGCCGCCAGTCGAAATGCGTCGACTTGCTCAGCGCGGCGAGGGCCTGCGCAGGGCCACCGCTGAAGCGCCCACCCCACAGTGCGGTGGACTTGCCAGCCTCGTCGGAAGGATGGGTCGCGTCACTGCCAGGCGCTGCGTCCGGAGCGTCCGCCATGGTTACAGGCTCCCCACGCCGAAGTCGACGCCGTTGCCGAACTTCTCGTCGCGAGCCGCGGCGAGTTTGGCGCTGAGGCCGAAGATCTCGATGAAGCCCTTGGCCTGCGACTGGTCGAAGGAGTCGCCCTCGTCGTAGGTCGCGAGGTTGAAGTCGTACAGTGCCGAGTCCGATCGGCGACCGGTGACGGTCGCGCGCCCGCCGTGCAGCGTCATGCGGATCTCGCCCGTGACGTAGCGCTGCGTGTCCTCGATGAAGGTGTCCAGGGACTTCTTGAGCGGCGAGAACCACATGCCGTCATAGACGAGCTCGGTCCAGCGCTGATCGACCGTCCGCTTGAACCGAGCCTGCTCGCGCTCGATGGTGACGTTCTCGAGTTCGGCGTGCGCGGCGATGAGGGCGATCGCGCCCGGCGCCTCGTAGATCTCGCGCGACTTGATGCCGACGAGGCGATCCTCGACGATGTCGATACGGCCGATGCCCTGCGCGCCCGCGCGCCGGTTCATCTCCTGGATTGCCTGCAGGGGCGTCACCTCGACGCCGTCGATTGCGACAGGGATGCCTCGTTCGAATCGAATGGTCACCTCGTCCTCGACCGGGGGGAACGTCGGGTCGTCCGTGTAGTTGTAGACGTCCTTGGTGGGGCCGTTCCAGATGTCCTCCAGGAAGCCCGTCTCTACGGCGCGTCCCCAGACGTTCTGGTCGATCGAGAACGGGTTCTTCTTGGTCGTCGCGATCGGCAGGTCGTTCTTCTCCGCGTAGGCGATGGCCTTCTCGCGCGTCAGCGCGAGGTCGCGCACGGGTGCGATTGTCTTGAGTTCCGGCGCGAGAGAGGTCGTCGCCACCTCGAAGCGCACCTGGTCGTTGCCCTTGCCGGTGCAGCCGTGCGAAACCGTCGTCGCGCCGAACTGCCGCGCTGCGCGCACGAGGTGCTTGACGATGACCGGGCGCGAGAGCGCCGAGACGAGCGGGTAGCGGTCCATGTAGAGCGCGTTCGCCTTGAGCGCCGGGAAGCAGTATTCCGAGGCGAACTCCTCGCGAGCGTCCGCCACGTAGGCCTCGACCGCGCCGCAGGCGAGAGCTCGCTGACGCACGACCTCCAGGTCTTCTCCGCCCTGGCCGACGTCGACGGCAACAGCCACGACCTCGGCGCCCGTCGCCTCGGCGATCCAACCAATTGCCACGGAGGTGTCCAGTCCGCCCGAGTAGGCGAGCACCACGCGTTCAGTCATCTGCGTTCTTCTTTCTAGCTGTTCGTGTTCCGGTCTGGGAACGGGGTTGATGGAAAGTCAAGAATCGGAGCGGTCTGCCAGGCCGATGAGTCGCCCGGCTACGTCGCGCGCCCCCACGATATCGCGGACCACGACCAGCACGGTATCGTCGCCGGCCACAGTCCCGAGCACGTCGGGAAACACGGAGTCGTCCAGGGCCGACGCCAGGTACTGGGCGGCCCCTGGCGGAGTTCGCAGCACGACGAGATTTCCCGCGGCCTCGGCGGAGACGAGGAGTTCGGTGCACACCCTGGCCAGGCGCGACGCTATCTGTTCGGCCACACCGCTGACGTCGTGTCCGCGATCCGCCGGCTCGGCTATCCGGTAGACGAGGGTGCCTCCGGAACTGCGCACGCGCAGCGCGTTCAGCTCGACCAGATCGCGCGAGAGCGTGGCCTGGGTGACCGAGAGCCCGTCGTGCGCGAGCGCCTGAACGAGTTGACCCTGCGAGCTGATCTCCTGATGCGCAAGGACGTGACGGATTCGCGCGTGGCGGGCGGCCTTCGTGGTCGGTAGCGACTGCTTGCGAGACATCAGCAGCCCTGGCTCGTCTCGAGCAGGTGGGTGAGCAACGCCTTCTGCGCGTGCAGTCGGTACTCGGCCTCGTCCCATACGACAGACTGCGGACCGTCCAGGACCTCGGCGGTGATTTCCTTGCCCCGATACGCCGGCAGGCAGTGAAGGACGAGCGCTCCGTCCCTCGCCGATCCGAGTAATTCCGAGTCGAGCCGGTACGGCACGAATGGCTGGGAGCGAAGATCCTGCTCCTCTTCGCGGCCCATGGACACCCACGTGTCGGTTGCGACGGCGTCCGCGCCCGCGACCGCCGTCCTCGGGTCGGACGTCACGGTAACCGAACCGCCCGTAGCCGCTGCGATCCGCTCGGCGGCGGAAACTATGTCGGCGCGCGGGTGGAACTCGCTCGGCGCGCCGATCCGCACATGCAGTCCGGCGGTCGCCCCGCCCAGGAGATACGAGTGCGCCATGTTGTTCGCGCCGTCTCCGAGGTAGGTCAGCGTCCGCCCCGGCAACTCGCCGACGCCACCCCAGTGGTCCGCGAGCGTCGCGAGATCGGCAAGGATCTGGCACGGGTGGAAGTCGTCGGTGAGCGCGTTGATCACCGGCACGCCGGCCACCGCGGCCATCTCCTCCAGGGACGACTGATGGAAGGTTCGCCACACTATCGCCGCAACCTGGCGGCCCAGGACGTGAGCTGTGTCCGAGATGGACTCCCGCACGCCGATCTTGGCGAGGTTGCCGTCGACGAGCAGCGGGTACCCCCCCAGTTCGGCGATTCCGGTCGTGAAGGAGACCTGCGTGCGCAGGGTGGGTTTGTCGAAGATGACCGCCACCGCTTTCGGGCCGGCCAGCGGCGTGCGCTCCTGGCGGTTCCGGCGAAAGGCGAGTGCGAGCCGCAGAACCGTACCCTGCTGCTCGGGCGTGAGGTCGTCATCGCGGAGGAAGTGCTTCGAGATCATGCGGGATTCTCCTCGGCCAGGCGCTCCGGGGAGAGGCCGACTACGAAATCGATGAAGGTCTGGAGTTGCTCCCGGGTCACGATCAGCGGTGGCGCTATCCGGATCGTCGATGGCGTGACGGCGTTCACGATGAAACCAGCCTCGCGGGCGAGCGCCACGACTGCGGCCGCCCACTCACCGGTCAGTTCGACTCCGAGCAGCAGGCCCGCTCCCCGCACGTCGGCCACCACCGTGTCGGCGTTCGCGGCCAGAGCGGAGAACTCGTCCACAAGGCACGCACCTAGCGCGCGCACCGAGTCAAGCAGTCCGTCGCGCTCGATGACGTGGAGCGTCGCGAGCCCTGCGGCCGCGGCCACGGGATTCCCTCCGAAGGTCGTGCCGTGCTGCCCACGCGAGAACAGCCCGGATGGGCCAGGGCCGAACGTGACTAGCGCGCCGATCGGAATCCCTCCCCCCAGCCCTTTGGCGAGGGTCACCACGTCGGGCACGATCCCGCCGCCGATAACTGGATCCTGGAACGCCAGCCAATTCCCGGTTCGCCCGATGCCGGTCTGGACCTCGTCCACCACGAACAGCGCGCCGTGCTGGCGAGTCAGCTCGCGGACGCGGCGTAGGTAATCGACCGGCAGCTGGCGGACTCCGCCCTCGCCCTGGATGACCTCCAGGAATACGGCCGCCACGGTCTCGCCGTTGGCAAAGGCGGCCTCGAGCGCCGTGATGTCGCCCGCTTCGATGAACTCGACTCCGCCGGGAAGCGGCTCGAACGGCTCCCGGTACGCCGCCTTCGACGTGAGCGCTAGCGCGCCCATCGTGCGGCCGTGGAAGGACTGTGTGAGGGCGAGTATCCTCGTGCGATTACCCGATTCGTTGTTGCGCCGCGCGAGTTTGAACGCCGCCTCGTTGGCCTCGGTGCCCGAGTTCGTGAAGAAGACCCGCGAGCCCTCGGGCGCGCCCGAGACCTCCAGGAGTTTTTCCGCCAGGCCGATCTGGGTGGGAGTGGCGAAGAAGTTCGACACGTGTCCGAGCGTCGAGAGCTGAGCCGAGACCGCCCCCGTCAGAGCGGGGTGGGCGTGGCCGAGCGCATTGACCGCTATCCCCGCGAGGAGATCGAGGTAGCGCTTACCATCGGCATCGAACACGTATGCGCCCTCGCCGCGCACGAGGACCGTCTGCGGTGGGCCGAACACGTCGAGGAGCGCGCCAGTGTATCGCTGTGTCCAACCCGAGACGCTCGCCAGCCCGCCGGTCGAGGCGGCGACCTGACCGGCGTCGTCCGTCGCGAGATCGCTCATATCTGGTCCTCCACGGTCTTGATCGCACCGGTCGTGTCGATGCCGTGCTTCGACATGAGGCGACCGTCGGATTCTGGCAGCACCATGGTGCCGACGCCCTGCTCGGTGAACACCTCGAGCAGGACCGAGTGCGCGATCCGGCCGTCGATGATGTGCGCCTGGCGCACTCCCCCGTGCACCGCGCGCAGGCATGCCTCCATCTTCGGGACCATTCCGGATTCCAACGACGGCAGCAGGTCGGCGAGCGCGGCGGTGGATATCTGGCGGATCAGCGACGTGCGGTCGGGCCAGTTGAGGTAGAGGCCCTCGACGTCAGTCAGGACGATGATCTTGCGCGCGCCGAGCGCGACCGCGAGCGCGGCTGCCGCAGTGTCGGCGTTGACATTGAGCACCTGAGTGGGGTCCTCGACATCTGGAGCGATGGTCGAGATGACGGGGATACGGCCGGAATCGAGCAGATCCTGCACGGCGCGCACGTCGACCTCGACGACGTCGCCCACGAGCCCGATGTCCACGGACTTGCCATCGACGATGGCCCGGCGCCGGCGCGCGCGCAGCATCCCGCCGTCCTCACCGGACATCCCGACGGCGAACGGACCGTAGGCGTTGATGAGTCCCACCAGTTCGCGCGATACCTTGCCCGTGAGCACCATGCGCACGACATCCATCGCCTCCGGCGTCGTGACCCGGAAGCCGCCCCGGAACTCGGACTCGATTCCGAGCTTCGCGAGCATCTCGGAGATCTGCGGGCCTCCGCCGTGGACCACGACTGGCCGCAGGCCGACCTGACGCAGGAACACCATGTCCTGCGCGAACGCCGCCTTGAGTTCGTCATCGACCATGGCGTTGCCGCCGTACTTGACCACGACGAGCGCTCCGTTGAACTGCTGCAGCCACGGGAGCGCCTGAACCAGGACCTCGGCCTTCTGGTCGGGCCGCAGGTCGCGTGCGGTGTCGAAGACGAACTCGGTCGCCTCGTTGGGCTGATCTGTCATGTTGAGTACGCGCTGTTCTCGTGGACGTAATCGTGGGTGAGGTCGTTCGTCCACACAGTGGCGGATTCTGCGCCTGCGTGCAGATCGACGTCGATGATGACCTCGCGTTCCGACGCGAGATCGACCTCGGCGCGGTCCGCGTATGGACGAGATCCTCGGCACACCATGACGCCGTTGATCGATACGTCCACGTTCAGCGGGTCGAACGGGGCGATGTATTCGGGGACTGTGCCCGCCTGTGCCAGGACCCGGCCCCAGTTGGGATCGTTGCCGAAGATAGCCGCCTTGAACAAGTTGGAGCGGGTGATCGCGCGGGCGACGGTCACGGCGGCCTCTTGCGTGCTCGCGCCGGACACGCTGACGGCGACGTCGTGGCTCGCGCCCTCGGCGTCGGCCACCAGCTGCCGTGCGAGCGATCCGGTGACCTTCCGGAGCGCGGCGATGAACTCGTCCTCAGCGGGGGTGACCCCGGACGCGCCCGACGCCAGGAGCGCGACCGTGTCGGAGGTCGACATGCAACCGTCGGAGTCCACCCGGTCGAAGGTTACCGAGGTCGCGGCGGGCAGTGCGCGCGCCAGCACATCCGACGGCAGGTCGGCGTCGGTGGTGATGACGCAGAGCATCGTGGCCATTGCCGGCGCAAGCATTCCGGCGCCCTTGGCCATGCCGCCAATGGTGAAGGTGCCGGCATCGGTGGTAACGGTGATCTGCGCGAGCTTGGGCACCGAGTCGGTGGTCATGATCGCGAGGGCGGCATCCCGGCCGCCGTCCGCGCGCAGTTCGGCCGCTGCGACATCGACGCCGGCGAGCAGGAGGTCGCGGGGTAGCCGCTCGCCGATCAGTCCCGTCGAGCACACGACGACGTCGCCTGCGGAGACGCCCAGCACCTCGCCGACCTTTTCTGCGGTGGCGTGGGTGTCCTGGAAGCCCTCGGGACCGGTCGACACATTCGCACCGCCCGAGTTGAGCACCACCGCCGCGACCTTGCCGTCCGTGATCACCTGGCGGGACCACATGACCGGCGCGCCGACCACGCGGTTGGTGGTGAAGACTGCGGTGCCGGCTTGGGAAGGGCCGTCGTTGACGATGAGCGCCAGGTCGGGGCGACCGGACGCCTTGAGGCCTGCGGTGACGCCCGCGCCGCGGAAGCCCGCCGCCGCGGTGGGCCCCTGGCCGTCGACCGCGACGCCGTCGTGCGGCCCGGCGAGATAGTCGGTCATGGTGCGACTCCGTTCACTGGAAGTCCGAGATGTTCAGGGAGGCCGAGTGCGAGATTGAGCGACTGGATGGCGCCGCCCGCCGTCCCCTTCACGAGGTTGTCGATCGCGCTCACGGCAACGATGCGCCCGGCAGTGGCGTCGTAGGCGACCTGGACGAGCGCCGTGTTCGATCCCTGCACCATCGCCGTGGTGGGCCACTGTCCCTCGGGCAGTACTTCAACGAAGCGCTCCTCGCAGTACGCGTCGACCCACGCCGCGCGTAGCTCGGCCGCGTCGACACCCTTCAACCCCGGCGCGAGGCGTGCCGTCGTGGTGGCGAGGATGCCGCGACTCATGGGGACGAGCACCGGCGTGAACGAGAGGCGAACATCCCCCGCGCCCGCCGCGCGCAGGTTCTGGCCGATCTCGGGGATATGGCGATGCGTCCCGCCGACGGCGTAGGGGGCAGCGCTGCTCAGCGCCTCGGAGGCCAGCAGGTTCTGCCGCAGCGACTTGCCCGCGCCGGAGTAGCCGACCGATAGCACGGCCACCAGATCGGACGGGTCGATGATGCCAGCAGCGACACCCGGCTGGATGCCGAGGGTCACGGCGGTCACATTGCAGCCGGGTACTGCGATGCGGCGGGCCTCGGCGAGGCGTTCACGCTGGCGGTCGCCCGCTGCCCGGATCAGCTCCGGCAGGCCGTAGGCCCAGGTGCCGGGGTGATCCCCGCCGTAGTAGGTGGTCCAGTCGGCGGCCGATTCGAGGCGGTGATCGGCGCCCAGGTCGACGACGATGGCGTTATCGGGCAACTGGCCCGCGATGGGGCCGGAGGTGCCGTGCGGTAGCGCGAGCACGATCACGTCGTGCTCGGCGAGCCGCGCCGCGTCGGTCGGCTCGATGACTCGCGGGGCGAGGGCGCGCAGGTGCGGGTGGTGCTCGCCGAGCGTGGTCCCGGCGCTCGCATTGGCGGTCAGCGCACCGATCTCGAGTTCGGGGTGCTGCAGCGCAAGGCGCAGGAACTCACCGCCCGCATAACCGCTCGCACCGGTCACAGCCACGGAAAACGTCATGCGCATAATCATACACCTGGGTGCATAGTGCTGGAAATGGGGCCGGCAAGGTGATTGGCTAGCCCCATGCGCGCAATGCAAGTAGCCCGCACGGGCGGGCCGGAAGCACTCGTCCCCGTCGACGCCCCCACGCCCGCCGCCGGACCAGGCGAGGTCCTGGTGCGCGTCGCGTACGCGGGGGTCAACTTCATCGACGTCTACCGGCGCACCGGTCTGTACCAGGTGGAACTGCCCGCCATCGCGGGCGTCGAGGGCGCGGGTATCATCGAGGCGGTTGGCGCGGGCGTCGACGAGGTGCAGGTCGGTGACCGAGTCGCCTGGGTCGACGCCGCGGGGAGCTACGCGCAGTTCGCAGTGCTCCGAGCCGAGCGCGCGATTCCTGTCCCCGCCGGAATCTCGCTGCGGGCGGCCGCCGCGGTCGCGCTGCAGGGCCTCACGGCCCACTTCCTGGCGACATCGACCTTCCCGCTCGCGGCCGGCGATGACGTCCTGATCCACGCGGGTGCGGGCGGCGTCGGCCTGCTGCTGACGCAGATGGCGGACCTACACGGCGCGCGCGTCATCACGACCACCTCCACGCAGGAGAAGGCGGAACTGTCCCGTCAGGCGGGAGCGTCGAACACGCTCAACTACACGGCGTTCGATGACCTCGCCACCGAACTCCCCCGTGCCGTCAAGGCCCTCACGGGCGGGCGCGGAGTCACCGTCGTGTACGACGGCGTGGGGCGAGCAACGTTCGACGGCTCGCTCGCTAGCCTCCGCCCCCGCGGCATGCTGGTGGCCTTCGGCGCGGCCTCTGGCCCCATCGAGCCGTTCGACATCCAGCGGCTAAACGCCGGCGGGTCCCTGTACCTGACCAGGCCGAGCCTGTGGCACTACGTCGCGAGCCGGGACGAATTGCTCCGGCGATCCCGCGAGTTGTTTGCGTGGATCAAGGGCGGTGACGTGACGGTTCGCATTGGGGCGCAGTTCGCACTGGACGAGGCCCCCGCAGCGCATGAACTACTCGAGTCGAGGGGATCCACGGGCAAGATCGTGCTCGCCGTAAACCCCTCGGTCGAGCCCGAATAGTCCGGAACGCCATACCCCCCCGCTCCGCGGCCTCAGGACTTCAGCCGCTGAGGGGGGTATGCGTGCTCCGGTTCTTCGTGGCCGCTACGAAGCCGCGGACACGGTGAAGCGCACCGACTTGGAGCGTGCTGACAGCGGGGCCTTGACCTTTACCACCCTGGTGCCCCAGTTCCGCCCCACGTTCTTCAGCACGACGCGATAGCGTCCCTTGACGTCCGCCTTGGCGTTCGGCTTGCTGACCCGGATGCCGTTGACGACGACGGTCACGGGCTCGCGCCTGCCCAGTCCTCGCACAACGATTGTCTGGGAGTCGGATGCATGGACGCGCTTCGCCCCGAGTCGCACCTTCAGCGCCTTCTTGGCAAGGAGGTTGTGGCGCGTGACTCGCAACTTGACGATTCCCTGGCGGTCTTTCTCTTCGCCGAACACACGGATATGCGAACGGTTGATGATCTTGCTACCGCCAGCGCGGCGCTTGGGAACGCGCACGGCCATCGTCGCCTTACCCTTGGCGTCGGCACGTCCCTTGCCGACGACGATGCCCCCGATGCGCACCTTGAACGCCTCGCCCGCGTCCAAGCCGCCGATCTTCACGCGGACCTTGGTCGTCACGCCGTACAACCGATCGGGGAAGCTGATCGCGACCTTGGCCTTGGGGCGACGGACCTTGACCACGACCTGCGCCGTCGTCGTGCCGATGTGGTTGCTCGCCGAGATCGAGTAGACGTTCGCACCGATCGAGGTTGGGGTCACCGCGGCACTGCCTGACGCAGCGACTGTTCCGCGCCAGGCTCCGCCCGCGTACACCCTGGTCGCTTCGCTGGTGCTCCAGGTGAGGCGCGCCGCAGCTCCGCGGCGGAGCGATGTGGCGTTAGAACGGAGAGTGATGGCCGGAGCACTGTCGGTCGCGACCGGGCCGCTCTCCGTGCTGGTCGCGATGGCTTCGGCGTATCCCCGGCGAGTAACCGTGACCTTGACCGAGATCCTCTTTCCCTTCAGATTCGCAGACAGTTCGAGTTCGTCCTGCGTCGCACCGGCGATCGGCTCTCCGTTGGCATACCACTGCAGAGCGGTCGCCTCCGCGGCTGGCACTGAGTCCTGCGTCACTGCGGTCAGGCGCTGCCGGACCTGTGCCGTACCGGTCCAGGCTACGGCTGGTGCCGTCGCGAACTGCGCGACCACGACGGGAGACAGCGACTCGCTGACTGTGAGGTCCTGGAAGTTCGGGCGCGTGACGAACGCTGTCACATCGATGGAAGACCCGACATCGGCGGCACGCGGGGAGTAGGTGGGGCCGCTGGCGACGACGTCGCCATCGATGCTCCACGAAAAGGTCACCGAAGAGTCCGACGGGTCGAGGCCAGCCAAGTCGGCCGAGAGCAGCTCATCCACCTGCGGAGTTCCCGTCACCTGCAGCGATTCCGCCGAGATGATGCCGATCACCTCGACATCGTTGACGGACGGGACAGTCAGCGGCACGAAGCCCGGTGCCGTGACAGTGACCTCGTACGTGATCAGCGACCCTGCATCCGAGTTCGACGGCGTCCAGGTGGCCTCGTCCGCATCCGGGATGACCAAGCCGTCGCGCAACCAGTGCCCGCTCAACTGGGCGCCCGCGACACTCGAGGCGAGGTCCGAGTCGATCGTCAGCGGCTCGCCCGCTTTGCCCGATCCCTCGATCACGACACCGCCGGTGACCGCCGGCTCCCCGTTGACGGTGACGGTCAGCGTCTGCTGCACGGCCGTTCCGATGCCATTGCCTGCCGTGACCTGCGGCGTGAACGTCCCATCCTCCGTCGGCGTCCCGGACAGGACTGCGGTGCCATCGGCTCCGGGTTCGAATGTGAGCCCGTTCGGCAACGCACCCGCAATGGTCAGTGTCGCCGCCGGGTATCCCGTGGAACTCAGCGTGAACGAACCGGCTACGCCGCGGGTGAAGGTCGCCGAAACAGCACTCGTCATGGCCGGGGGTTGATTCACTGTCAGCGTGAAGGACGAGTCATCCGTGCCGAGTGCGTTCGTGGCGGTCACGGAGACCTGGTACGTTCCCCCCACCCCCGCGCTCGGCGTACCGCTGATCATGGCGACGCCGTTCGCCTCGGCGAAGGCGAGACCTGCGGGCAGCCCGGTGACGTTCAGCGTCGCGGCGGGCACCGCACTCGCCACGACGCTGAACTGCGTCGGCACTCCCGTCTGCGCGACGCGATCCGCCGGTTGCTCGATGATGGGCGCACCCTCGACGGTCAAGAGGAAGGACTGAACCGCAGGTTCCCCGACCTCGCCAGTGGCCGTGATCGTGACCGGGAAGGTCCCGTGCTCGGTGGGCGAGCCGGACAGCGTGGCGGTGCCGTTGCCGTTGTCGTGGAAGGTCACTCCTGCCGGTAGCATTCCCGTCGTGTCGAGTGCCGGAGCGGGATACCCGGTGGTCTGTACCGTGAACGATCCGGCCGATCCGCGCGTCAGCGTCGTGGCTGCTGCGCTTGTCACTGCCGCAGGCTGTCTCACCGTGAGCGTGAACGATGTGCCGACGGATCCGACTGAGTTCGTTGCCGTGACGTTCACGTCGTAGTTGCCTCCGGTGCCCCCAGCCGGAGTGCCGCTGATCGTGAGCGTGCCGTTCTCCTCGGAGGCTGCCAGCCCGCTGGGCAGTCCAGTCACGTCGAACGAGGCGATGGGCAGCGCGTCCGAGGTGATGGCGAAATCGGTAGATATCCCCGTCTGGGCGGTCCGATCAGGAGCCGTGCCGAGGACTGGTGCGCCCTCGACTCGCAGGGTGAAGGTCTGCGTGGCCTCGACGCCGACTCCGTTCGAGGCGGTGACGGTCAGCGGGAACACGCCGTGCTGTAACGGCGTGCCCGAGAGTGTGCGCGTGCCATTGGCGGAGGTTCCCAGTGTCAGACCCGTCGGCAGGCTTCCCGTGAGGGCGATGTCCGCCGCGGGGTATCCCGTGGCGGCGAACTGGAACTGCCCGGCGATCCCGCGGGTGAGCGTTGCACCTGCTGCGCTCGTGATGGCGGGGGCCTGCGATACCGTCAAAGTGAAGTCACGGTTCACGGTTCCCACCGAGTTGGTCGCGGTCACGGTGACGGTGTAGACGCCACCTGCGGATGCCGCTGGGGTTCCACTGACAGTGATGGTTCCGTCGCCGTTGTCCGTACTCGACAGTCCCGACGGCAGACCGGCAACGGTCAATGATGGCACTGGGAGACCCGTCGCGCTCAGGTTGAAGGAGAGGCTAGTTCCGGTTGTCCCGGTCCTATCCGGAGTTGCGGCCAGCACCGGCGCGCCGTGAACAGTGATCGTAAGAACCTGAGTGACCGCCGGGAAGTCAGGATTCGTCGCGGTGATGGTGAGTGGGAATACACCGAACTGTGTTGGTGTCCCCGAAAGCTTTGCCGTCCCATCACCGTTGTCAATGAAACTCATACCACTGGGCAGGGTGCCCGTGCGCGTGATCGCGGCCGTTGGGTAGCCAGTCGTGGTCACGGTGAAGGACGCTGCCGTGCCCTGCGTCAGCGTGGCGGCGGCCGCGCTCGTGATCGCGGGCCCCTGAACAACGCGGATCGTGAGGTTCTGAGTGGCGTTTGGTCCGGACGAGTTCGCGGCCGTGACCGTCGCACTATAGGTACCGGTGGTCGCGACCGAACCTGTGATGGATCCAGCGCCTGTGCCGTTGTCTGTCCACGTGAGGCCCGTCGGCAACCCTGTCACCGTGATTGCGGGAGTCGGGACGCCACTAGCCGTCACAGCAATGTTCGCTGGTTGACCCACCGTGACGGTGCTGGTGTTCGCCGACGTGATCGCCGCCGGGCTTCCAATATTCAGCGTGAGGGCGTGGTCGGCGCTGCCATGCGCGTTGGTGAGACGAACGGTCAAGGTGTGAGTACCAGCCGCGGCAAGTGAAGGGGTGCCGGAGATCCGGGCGACCCCACCAACGATTGACAGCGACAGGCCTGCGGGCAGAGAACCGGTGGCAAGGCTGGCGGTCGGCGCAGGAAATGCCGTGAAGGGCAGATCCACCGCTGCAGCCTGATTGACCAGGAGGTTCTGCGATGTCGGCGCGACGCCGAAGATGGGGCGTTGATTGACATTGACTGTCAGGTCTTGGTGGACGGATCCCGCCGAGTTCGTCGCATCGACGCTGACGACGGTGGAGCCGGGAGTCGTCGGCGTTCCGCTGATGACGCGAGTCGATCCGCTCTGCGTGGCGACACTCAGCCCTGCCGGAAGCGATCCGATCGTGATGCTGGATTGCGGGATTCCTGTTGCTGTCACAGAGAAGCTGCCCGCTTGGCCTGCCATGAAGGTTGCGGTACTGGTCGAGGTTATGGCGGGTACTTCGTTGACCTGGATCGAGAATGAGGCTGTTGCGCTTCCTGCAATATTTGTCGCCTTGATCTGGGGTGAGAACGACCCTGTGGCCGTCGGCGTTCCGGTGAGCGCTCCGGTCGATGAATTGAGGGACACACCGGTCGGAAGACTTCCGGTATCCAGTGCGTAGGCGACGTTGGGGTCAGCAGACTGAACGTTGATGCTGCCCGTGGCCGCCTGGCCCTTGACCCAGGTGAACGATGCCGGGGGCCGGAACACCGGCGGGACAACATAGACGACGTTCACGGAGTTGGACGAGGAAGCGGCGTTCACCTGGTCCCAACTGTCCACAATCGCGCCAGCGACGACGTTGACTTTGACCGTGCCACTCGTCGATATCCCGGTCACGGTCACCGTGTAGGAGGTCCCCGACCCCGTGACTGACGAGATCGTTCCGCCTGCCGTCCCTGACAGGCTCACTTCATTCGACGCCAGGCCATTGACCAGCGTTGCTCCCTGGCCCAGCGACACTGTCACGGGGAACGTAAGCGTGTCACCCTGCTTGACGTAGACAGGATTGCCGGTCGGCTGCGAGATGCTGACCGACGGGGCAGCTGGCACTCCACCACCCAGGGGTGTGGTGCGAATCTGATCGAGTTTGGCGGTAAGTACGCCACCGGACGTGTCATAGTTCCTCGGGTAGGCCACTGTCACGCTGATGGCTGTGACGCTGGTGAAATTCGGCATGGGACTGAAGCAGGCGCCGCCCGTCACGTTGCAGTCCATGTTAAAAACGAAATTGAACGGCCCGTCTGTGTTTGCGATGCCACTGCTGTAAACGCCGGTTATACCGCCGCCCGTCACGGAAATGCTGATGTTTGCTGCAGTGTCCCAAGCATTGGGACGATTGGTCCGATTGATGTCGGTGAACTCCAGGAAGAACTGCTTGTTCAGTCCGCTATCGGTCAGGTCGCGAGTGGGAATGGCGTAACTGATTGTGGCAGAACCTGCCGTATTGCCGGCACCTTGAGCTGTGAATACCCCGAGCCCACCGGACTGCGTGAAGCTCCCGCTCCCAACGGTGGATGCGCTCCGGCTACCGAGCACCGTGCCCGCATAGTCATCAATCATGATCGTCGCAGCGTGAGCGCCGGGAGCCACGACGACAGTCCCAACAATGATCATGAGCAGCGCCGTCAGCACCGACAGGATGCGATGACGCACGGAATTTCCCCGCCGGACATACTGGTCAGCACTCATGAATTTTGTCCTCAATCTCGGCACACGGATCACACGCAAGCAATGTTCAGGTCCAAATGCTACACGTCGACCAGATGGAACAAAAGAGATGAATCACCCCAGATCAGGCACCAGTTTTGGATAATCGACAATTTCCGCCGAACTCAGACGCGAAGTGTCGCCCCGATTACCGCGGCAGCCGTAATAGCGGACTCGCGGACAGCGGCCGCGTCCTGCGCGGTCAGCGTGCGATCGTCCGCGCGCAGGCGGAGCGCGAACGCCAGCGACTTCTTGCCTTCGCCGAGTTGATCGCCGCGGTAGACATCGAACAACCGCACAGATTCGACCAGGTCTCCCCCGCCTACCCGGAGCGCTGCGGCTACCGCTTCCGCTGGCACGCCCTCGTCCACGACGAACGCAAGGTCCTCCTTGGACACGGGGTAGGCCGATACGGGCTCGGATTCGACTGGCGTGCCAGTCACCTGCTCGATGAGGGCATCGAGATCGAGTTCGAACGCTACGGAGCGCGGTGGGAGGCCCAGGCGCTCCAGCACCTTCGGGTGTAGTTCCCCGGCGTAGCCTGCCACGATCGTGTCCTCACCGTTGCATTGCTCGACGGTGAACGATGCGCATCGTCCGGGGTGGAACGGAGCATATTCCGCAGACGAGACCGACACTGGGATCCCGACCACATCGACGACAGTCCGCCCCAGATCGATGGCGTCCGCCCAATCCGCCGCCCGGCCTTCGCCCCACCAGCCGGAGCGTTCGCGGTTCCCAAGCAGGATGCCCGCGACGTGCCGTGGCTGATCAGGAACTGCGGTTGCAAGTTCGTCGAGATCGGAATCGCTAGGACGCGTTCCGCCCGGAAGCGACGGTGCGGCCAATGAATGATCGCCCCGCAAGAAGACCTGCCCGATCTCAAACAGTTCCAGGTCGCTCGCACCGCGGCCGAGGTTGCGCTTGGCCGTGTCGAGCAGCGTGGCCAGCAGGGATGTCCGCAGATCCGGCCGGTCGTCGCCAAGGGGATTGACCAGGCTGATCACGCCTCGCCGTTGGTCACCCGCAGGTACGTCCAGGATGTCATTCACATCCGGTGCCACGAACGGATAGGACAGTGTTTCCACGAGGCCCTGTTCGGCGAGCGACCTGGCGACGGATCGGCGCAATCGCTGACTGTCGGTGAGCCCTCGTCCCGCCCGCGCCTTCGGCAGCACCGGGACGATCTCGTCGTAACCAACGATGCGCGCGACTTCCTCGACCAGTTCGGCCGGGCCGGTCAGATCGGGACGCCAGGTGGGAGGCGTGACTCGCAGTAGTTCGGTGACGTCGTCCTCACCCGCCGATTCAACGCGCGCGCCGATGGCCTCGAGCACGCCGACTACCTGATCGCGCGTGTAGGCGACGCCGACCAGGCGCTGCGGTTCGCTCAGGCGCATCTGGATCGGCGCAGGCGCCGTCGTGTCGTCTAGATCGCTGACGGCCGCGTCGGCGACACCGCCACCGAACTCGACCAGCAGTTCAACGACGCGTTGCGCCGCCACGGGGGCGAGTTTCGGATCGACCCCGCGCTCGAATCGCTTGGCCGCCTCGGATGGCAGTTTGTGGCGGCGCGAGGAGCGCGCGATCGAAACCGGATCGAAGTGAGCAGCCTCGATGAGCACATCCGTCGTCGTCTCGGAGACCTCGCTCGAGGCCCCACCCATCACACCCGCAATCCCGAGCACACGTGAACCACGCTGGCCCGCGGGCGAATCGGTGATCAACAGATCCTCGGTCGAAAGGCGGCGCTCAACGCCGTCAAGCGTGGTCAGGCCCTCGCCTTCGCGTCCGCGGCGCACGACGATCGGTGCGGAAACCTTGCTCAGGTCGTAGGCGTGCAGCGGCTGCCCCAGGTCGAGCATGACGTAGTTGGTGACGTCTACCGACAAGGAGATCGGCCGCATACCAGCCTTTGTGAGGCGCTCCTGCATCCACTGCGGGCTGGGGGCCTGCGGGTCTATGCCGCGAACGATGCGCGTGACGAAGCGATCGCAGCCCACTGCACCGTGCACCGGGGCGCCATCCTCGACCTCGACCTCGAAGCCGTCCGCAGTGGGGCCGGGCAATGGCGCCGCGGGGAGGCCCGGATCGGTGAACTCGGCGCCAGTCGATAGCGCGAACTCGCGCGCGACGCCGCGCACCGAGAAGCAGTATCCGCGGTCGGGGGTGACGTTGATTTCGAGAATCTCGTCCGACAACCCGAGCGGGCCCAGCGCGTCTGTGCCGGGCGCGGGATCCGCCTCGGACTGCTCGTTCGCCTTCCGATACACGATGATGCCGTCGTGCTCGTCCCCTAGGCCCAGCTCGCGCGCGGAGCAGATCATGCCATCCGACACGTGCCCGTAGGTCTTACGCGAAGCGATCGCGAAACCACCGGGCAGCACCGCGCCGGGGAGCGACACGACGACCAGATCCCCCTGCTCGAAATTGTGCGCGCCGCAGACGATGCCGCGCGGCGCGACGGGCTCACCGGTTTCGTCGGTGACGTTGTGCGCGCCAACATCGACCTGGCACCAGTTGATCGTCTTACCGTTCTTCTGAGGCTCCGGCTCGACCTTGAGAACTCGTCCGAAGACCACCGGCCCCGTCACGTCCGAGCTGTGGATCGCCTCCTCCTCGAGGCCGACCTTAACCAGTGCCCGCGCGAGTTCCTCCGCGGTCATGTCCGCGGGCACCTTAACGTGCTCAGCCAGCCAGTCCTTGATGACGTACGGCATCAGATCTCCATCCCGAATTGCTGCGAGAAGCGAACATCGCCCTCGACGATATCCCGCATGTCCGTCACCGCGTGCCGAAGCATCACCGATCGCTCGATGCCCATGCCGAAGGCGAATCCGGTGTACACCTCGGGATCGATTCCCGCGGAGCGCAGGACGTTCGGATTGACCATCCCGCAGCCGCCCCACTCGATCCAGCCGGCTCCGCCCTTCTTCTGCGGGAACCAGAGGTCCATCTCGGCGCTCGGCTCGGTGAACGGGAAGTAACTCGGGCGCAGGCGCGTGCGTGCCTCAGAACCGAACAGCGCCTGAGCGAAGCGGTCGAGCACGCCCTTCAGGTGAGCCATCGTGAGGCCCTTGTCCACCGCGAGACCCTCGACCTGGTGGAACACGGGCGAGTGAGTGGCGTCGAGTTCGTCCGCCCGAAACACCTTGCCGGGGCAAGCAATGTAGAGCGGGAGATCTCGCGCAAGGAGCTCGCGCACCTGGACGGACGACGTCTGCGTGCGCAGCACCAGTCCGGATGCCCGACCTTCGGCACCGGAATCGACGTAAAACGAGTCCTGCATCTGGCGCGATGGATGGTCGACGGCGATATTGAGCGCGTCGAAGTTGAACCACTCGGCTTCGAGTTCGGGGCCTTCCGCGATCTCCCATCCCATGGAGACGAAGAAGTCGGCAACGCGGTCCTGCATGGTCTCCAGGGGGTGACGGGCGCCCCGCGGGCGCCGGTCCGTGGGAACGGTCACGTCCACGCGCTCGGTGCGGATGACCCGCTCGTCGCGTTCCGCTTCCAGTTCCGCCTGCCGCTGCGCGATCGCCTTCGATATCCGGCCCCGAGCGGGCCCGACAAGTTTTCCGGCGGTGGCCTTATCGGCGCCCTGAAGACTGCCAATGGCCCGATTGGCGAGCGCGAGTGCGCTCTTGTCGGACGTGTGCTCCAGGCGGACGGCCTTCAGTCCCTCTAGAGAGGTGACCGCTGCGATGTCTGCGAGGGCCGCCGCGACTGCGGCGCCGACCGCGACCTCGTCCAGGGGCGAAATCGTCGAATCGTCGGTGGTGGGCATGCTTGCCTTCCGGTCGATGCTCGGGGTGGCGCTCGGCCGCGCCATCGAACCATTCTAGGACAGCCCTGACCCCTGGATCACGACGCCAGGGGGCCTCCCGAAGCGGCGGACGGTTCGTCGGGGCCGGTCTCCTCGCTCACGCGGCTGATCTCGCCCCACAACCCGTCGAGGGACATGTCCAGGACGGCGGCGATCGCGGCAATCGTCGTGAAGGCAGGGGTCGCGATACGGCCGGACTCGATCTTCCGGAGGGTCTCCGGCGACACCTCCGCCGCAGCGGCGACCTCGGGGATGGACTGCGCGCCACGCGAACGACGCAACAACTCGCCAAGGCGCTGCCCGCGGGCCAGTTCGCCCGGTGTGAGCGGTAGTCTCACCATGAATCCAATTATAATACCGGTAGCATGGCCGGCATAGTTATCGGCCGATTGCGGGAGGGGAAACGCGTGATCGAGGTCTTGAACGACGTGGAATTGGATCGCGCCAGTAGGAGTGGCGAACTGGTGGCCAGCATTCTCCGGGCCGCCAGGGAACGCACGACCGTCGGCACGAATCTGCTTGACATCGACCGTTGGACCAGGACCATGATCACCGAGGCCGGCGCGCAGTCGTGCTACGTCGACTACGAGCCTTCCTTCGGTCGAGGGCCGTTCGGGCACTACATCTGCACGTCCGTCAACGATGCCGTGCTGCACGGCAAACCATTCGACTACGCCCTGCGCGATGGCGACCTGCTCACGCTCGACCTCGCGGTGTCCCTCGACGGCATCGTCGCCGACTCGGCGATCAGCTTCGTCGTCGGCTCGTCCGCCCGCAGCGAGGACCTCGCCATGATCGCCGCGACGCAGCGAGCACTGGCGGCCGGTATCGCCGCCGCCGTTCCTGGGGCCCGCGTCGGCGACATCTCCCACGCCATCGGCACCGTCCTGACGGACGCCGGCTATCCCATAAACACTCAATTCGGTGGACACGGGGTGGGATCCACCATGCATCAGGATCCGCACATCGCCAATGCCGGGCGGCCGGGCCGCGGCTACCAGTTGCGCCCGGGACTACTCCTGGCCATTGAACCCTGGGTCATGGCCGACACAGACGAACTAGTCACCGATGGCGACGGATGGACGCTCCGGAGCGCGACCGGTTGCCGCACAGCGCACAGTGAGCACACGATCGCCATCACCGAGGAGGGCCCACGCGTCCTGACGCTGCCGCGATGACCGCCCGGAGATGATCGTCGCGAGATGATCGTCGGGAAGTCCCGTCAGCGCCTAGGCGCCGAAAGCAGAACGTCGAGCGAGCGCCGACGCGTAGAGGCACACCGCTGCGGCGGTCGCTAGATTCAGGGATTCGGCGCGGCCGAAAATCGGCACCGCCACCGGCTCGTCCACGAGCGCGAGCTGATCGGGAGTGAAGCCCCACGCCTCGTTGCCGAAGATCCAGGTGGTTCGACGCGCGAGGCGCCCGCCTTCCCCATCGAACTGCGCGAGGGTCGAGCCGCTTGCATCAGCGGCCAACACCTGCAGGCCGGCGGCGCGAACGACATCCACCGCCTCGATCAAGTCGACTCCCCCAAGGACGGGCAGGTGAAACATCGATCCGGCGGTGGACCGCACGACCTTTGGATTGGTTATCTCCACCGATGAATCGGTGAGCACCACGGCATCCGCTCCTGCGGCGTCGCATGCGCGGATGACGGCTCCCGCATTTCCGGGATCGCGCACCTGAGACAGGATCGCGATGAGCGCGCCATCGCGCGCGACATCTGCGAGCAGACCGAGCGCGACATCGCTGGCCATCGAGTACCGCGTGCGTTCGGCAACCGCCAGAATCCCCTGGGCATCCGGGCTCATGGCGCGCGAAACCTCGTCCGACACCTGATGCACGTAGACGCCGGCTAGATCCGCCGCGTCCGCAATATCGGCGTAGCGCTCCGCGGCCGCGGCCGTCAGATAGAGATCGAGGACGTCGTCCGTCGCGTACCGGACGAGTTCGCGGACGGCCTGCGGCCCCTCGACCAGGAAACGATTGCCACGCAGACGCGCTGAACGCCCGGACAGGTTGCTCACGGCACGGACGCGATCACTTCGCACATTGGTGATCATGAGAGTCCGTACCCTGCCTGTCCGGGCGTTCAGCGAATGTTGACGAGCCCCGTCAAGGGTGCAGGTCAGGCCGCCTTCGGCGCGTTGACGTCGGCCGGGAGGGCCTTCTTCGCGATGTCGACGAGAGCCTTGAACGCCGTCGGGTCGCTCACCGCGAGTTCGGCGAGCACGCGACGGTCGACCTCGACCTCAGCGGCCTTGAGGCCCTGGATGAAACGGTTGTAGGTCAGGCCCTCAGCGCGAGCTGCCGCGTTGATGCGCTGAATCCACAGCTTGCGGAAGTCGCCCTTGCGCGCCTTGCGGTCGCGGTAGGCGTAAACGAGCGAGTGGGTGACCTGCTCCTTGGCCTTGCGATACAGGCGCGAGCGCTGACCGCGGTAGCCGCTGGCCCGCTCGAGGGTTGAACGACGCTTCTTCTGGGCGTTGACCGCCCGCTTCACGCGTGCCACGTGATGCTCCTTGCAGTAGTGATTCGAAAGGGGGTCTTGGGTGCGTGAGCACCAGGGCTTACTTGCCCAGCAGCTTCTTGATCGTGCGGGTGTCCGCAGCCGAAACGGCCTTGTCCAGGCTCAGTCGGCGGGTGCGCCGCGACGACTTGTGCTCGAGCAGGTGTCGCTTGTTCGCCTGCTCGCGCATCAGCTTGCCGCTTCCCGTGGTCCGGAAGCGCTTCTTAGCACCGGAGTGTGTCTTGTTCTTCGGCATGACTGCCGTCTCTCCTCGTGTCTGGTCACCCGGGAGCGCCGGGCGACATCGTCGTGGTGCACGCCCGATGGCGGGCACACTTTGCTGGTTATCTGGAAATTCAGTTGAAAGCGCGGCGAAGCAGCGCCTATTCGGCCGGAACCTCGTCGCCGCCGCGGCTCGACCGCGCGCGCTTCGGTTCAGCCTTGTTCTCGGTCTTCTTGCGCGTCGGAGCGAGAACCATCACCATGTTGCGGCCGTCCTGCTTCGGCATGGACTCGACGGTGCCGAACTCGGCCACGTCATCCGCGAGTCGCTGCAGCAGGCGAACGCCCATCTCCGGACGAGACTGCTCACGACCGCGGAACATGATCATTGTCTTGACCTTGTCGCCTGCGGACAGGAAGCGGACCACGTGCCCCTTCTTGGTCTCGTAGTCGTGATCATCGATCTTGAGCCGGAAGCGGATCTCCTTGAGTTGCGCGTTCGTCTGGTTCCGACGAGCCTCGCGCGCCTTCATGTCGGACTCGTACTTGAACTTGCCGTAGTCCATGAGCTTCACGACCGGCGGACGTGCATCCGGCGCAACTTCGACGAGGTCAAGGTCCGCCTCTTGGGCAAGGTTGAGCGCCACTTCGATACGGACGACCCCTACCTGTTCGCCGCCGGGGCCCACAAGTCGGACCTCGGGTACGCGAATCCGGTCGTTGATACGCGGCTCGCTGATGGTGATCTCCTCACATCTGTCTGGTCTGCTTCGGCAACGAAAAAGGCCTCCGTTGCATACGAAACGAAGGCCTACCACACCACACGAAAAGGGCGGCGCAAATGCGCCACCTCGCTGTGAGGAACCCGGAAACTGTCGCGGCGCCAGCCGCAGTCGCATCCAAGGTGGGAGCCGAACTCCGCTTCGATTGGATACCGAGGGCACACTTACGCACTCGGACCTTCTAACAATCTACCACAGACGACGCCCGGCACCTAGGAGGGAACGCTACGCATCAGCGGATGCTGACGCGGGATACTGCCTGGCGAAGCCGATTGAGGTCGAGTGGCTTGGCCGCATCGCGGCATTCTGCGGCGAGGTCACGCAACGACTTCATTCGCGCCCGACTTCGGACCTCCTGGCCGTCGATGTCCCCGAGCATGCCAGACAGCTGCCCGCTGAGCCGGAAGCGCACCACGAGGTTGCGCCAGTCCAGCAGCATGCGCTGGAACTTCGCGAGCCGGTCGGCCGCCTCTTCGATGTGATCCGCGGCCTCCGTGACGCGAACCCCCACCGAGTTCCACTCCCGCTCGACCGCTGCGACCGTCCGCTCGATAGCGGCACACAGCAGTTCGAGACTGCCCATCGCGTCGCCCGACGCCTCGCCCTTGGCAATCTCGACCGCGAACGATTCGGCTGCCGCCGAGTGGAGTACGCACATGGCGACTACGACGCGCAACTGCATCAGCTCAGCCTGCGTCGCCTGCAGCAGGGCAGGCAGCGCCTGCAGGTGCGCCGACGTCTCGTCGGACAAGGCCGCGGCCGCAGCCGCGGCCCGCGCCAGAACGGGAGCCGAGCCCCCGACCTCCTCGGAAGCCGCCGCAGCGGCCGTCACCGTGCGCGAGAGGTTACCGACCGAGCCGCGCAGGCTCTCCGCCTCCGTCGACAACGACCGCGCGAGTGCCGTGTACTCCACCAACCGGGCGCGCAGCACCGCGAGTTCCTCGTCGATCTCCCTCGTGGCGCCGAGGACTCGGCCGACATCGTGGCCGTCCTTGACGAACGCCGCCGGCAATTGCGGCCGGGGCAGCTTGTCCCAAGCGTCGACTTCATCAGGCAGGACCACGGCCGCCATAGCGGCGAAGCCGCCGTAGCCGCGCTCCACCAGCAGGCCTTCGAGGATGCTGCTCGATTCGGCCGCGGCATCGCGGGCGCTCATCCCGGCGGCGCGCATCTTGCGTTCAGTCGCACGTGCTGTGTCGTACGCGTGTCGCAGATTCTCGTGGTGATCCTGGCGGGACACCTGCACGTGAACCGACAAGTACGTTCCGTCCTTGACGGGCGAGACGCACGCGAGTGTCCAGTAGGAAGCCCCATCCGCCGCGAGATTCAGCACGTAGGTGGCGATCGGCTTGCCCGTCGCCAATTGGGCCCAGAATAGGTGGAACAATCCGCCAGGCATCTCGCGATGGCGGACGATATTGTGCGGTGAACCGACCAACTGCTCGGCGGTGTATCCCGATATCTCGCAGAAACTCTTGCCCGCTCCCGTGATCTTGCCGGATTCGTCGGTCGTGGAGAACAGGACCGTTCCGGCGGGAATTTCACGAACGATTCCAGTTGGAATGACTGAAGACTGCACGCATGGTCCTTTCGCTCACCAACGACTTGCCGGATTCGCCCGGTGGCCGCATCCATAGTGATATTCGGCACGTTCCGGGCCGAGGACAAGGCCATCGCAGCAAGTTTCGGGGAGCCTTCACACCGGCACCGCGAAATCCAGCCGCGGCATCGGCGACAATGGAGCGGTGACCGACGAATCGATGACATTGCCCCACGGCGATCCCGCCCCGCCCGATGAGAGCGTGGCGGGCGCAACTCGCGATATCGCGGAGGTGCCGGCAGTCGAGGTCATCACGACCTCGGCCGTCCACCTCATGAGCGCTGCCGCCGTCAAGTGCGGCCTGTCCGAGGGCTCCGATGCCGAGACCTTCAAGGACCTGGACGAGGCACGCAAACTCATTCAGGCGCTCGCCGGACTCGTCACGGCGGCCGCGCCGGACATCGGGTCGCAGCATGCCCGCTCGCTTCGGGATGGGCTGAGGTCGCTACAACTCGCGTTCCGCGAGGCCTCTGCGTATCCCGACCCGATCGGTCAGGGGCCAGGAGAGGACCTGACGGGGCCCGTCAGGTAAGCAGGGCTAGTTCGGCCGGACCTGGATCTTGATAGCGTCGACTCGCTCGGCGACTTCCGCGATCGAGGCGAGCGCCCGGTTCACGTACGCGAGGGTCGTCTCGTACCTCGAACGATCCAGCCCCGGCTGCAGCACGACCTCGACGACAAGCGTCTCGTCGTCACCGGGGATGGTCGAGAACCGGACGCCCGTCACGGATTCGGCCTGCGCCAGGATCGCCGTGCGAATAGCGGTAGCGACGGACTCGTCCACCCGGCCCGAGCGCACAGCCGGGCGCCACGGCTCGCTCTGCGCCATCGCCCACACGGCCGTGCGCGGGATGATCACCCGGTGCGGGCCGGCGGGATCCACGACGAGCAGGGACCAGTCCTCGGCCACCGCCGCGAGCGCCGCTCGGGCGCCCACCGCGGGCACCGGCCTCGCTTGGCGGTGCCATGCCGCCATCGTGGCGACGCTGGTGAATGCCGGTAGTGCCTTGCGACCATCGGGCGTGGCGATGGCAACGACACCCGTGGCGGCCTCCTTGTCGACGCGCAAGCCGGTCGCCGTCTGATCCTCGGACACCAACTCGGCCAGCATGGGGATCAGGACGCGCGTGTCCCGGAGTGCCTCGATCACCGCGGACAGGGGCGCGTCGCCTTCGCTGAATTGGCGGACGATCGCGGCGAAGGCCGGATCCGCGGAACCGTCATCCGCGGCGAATGACGAGCCCGGCGGAAGCGCCTTACCGCCGGGGACGTCCGCATGGGAATGGCTCGCGCCGTGATCGCTGCACGAACCTCCGGAACCAGTGTCAGCGGGATCGCCCGTCGTGCAGTCGCGGCTGTCATAGGTGGCTGAACCGCCGTCGTCGCGCACCGGGGACGACTTTCGGGAGAAACGAAAACCCACGTTCCTCTCCCCTACGGGCGTCCTGCCACGTCGAGCGCCTGCGGCAGTGTGAAGGCACCCGCGTACAACGCCTTGCCCACGATCGCCGAATCGACACCCTGGCCCACGAGCTCGCGGAGGTTGCGCAGGTCCTCAAGCGAGGAGATTCCCCCCGATGCGACCACTGGGGCGTTGCCGCGACGAGCGACCTCGGCCAGGAGATCGAGGTTGGGTCCTTGCAGGGTGCCGTCCTTGGTGACGTCCGTGACGACGTACCGCGAGCAGCCCGCGGCGTCGAGCCGTGCGAGGACGTCCCACAGGTCGCCGCCGTCCTGGGTCCAGCCGCGGGCGGCGAGCGTGGTTCCGCGTACGTCGAGGCCGACCGCGACCTTGTCGCCGTGCTCAGCGATCACGCGAGCGGTCCATTCGGGGTTCTCGAGCGCGGCGGTGCCGAGGTTGATGCGGCGGCAACCGGTCGCGAGCGCCCTGGCGAGCGACTCGTCATCTCGGATGCCGCCCGAAAGCTCGACGTCGACATCCAGCTGGCCGATCACGTCAGCGAGGAGTTCCGCGTTGGATCCGCGTCCGAAAGCCGCATCGAGGTCGACGAGATGAATCCACTCGGCGCCACCGTCCTGCCAGTCGAGCGCGGCACGAATGGGGTCACCATAGGATGTCTCGGAGCCTGCCTCTCCTTGAACGAGCCGGACCGCCTGCCCACCAGCGACGTCTACGGCGGGCAGGAGGACGAGCCGCTCTTGGGTCTGATCGGGCATGGTGGAACTCACTTTCTTCGCGCGGTCGTGCCGGCGCGTTGTCGCCGGGTCGTGTGGAATCCGTTTCAGGCGTCGAGCCTGTCAGAGTGTCGTCAGCCAGTTCTCGAGCAGGCGCGCCCCGGCGTCCCCCGACTTTTCGGGGTGAAACTGGGTTGCGCTCAGCGGGCCGTTTTCGACGGCCGCCACGAAGCGTCCTCCGTGGTCGCTCCACGTGACGGCAGGCCTCCGAATGGCGGCGCTGGAAACGGGCTCGTCCGACAGGGGGAAGCTGCGCGCGGCATACGAGTGAACGAAGTAAAAGCGCTCGTCGCCGAGTCCGCGGAACAATACGGAGTCAGAGGGCGCATCGACCGTGTCCCAACCCATGTGCGGCACCACGTCCGCCTCGAGGCGGTCCACGGTCCCCGGCCACTGAGCGAGCCCCTCAGCCGCCTCGCCGTGCTCGATGCCGGAATCGAACATGATCTGCATTCCCACGCAGATCCCGAGCACCGGCCGGCCACCCGCCAGGCGACGTTCCACGACCCAGTCCCCGCGGGCCGCGCGCAAAGCGGACGCGCATGCGGCGAAGGCGCCCACGCCCGGGATCACGACCCCGTCGGCCGCCATCGCCGTATCCAGATCGCTCGACAACTCGACCTGCGCACCCACCCGTTCGAGGGCGCGCACGGCCGAGCGGACGTTGCCGAAACCGTAGTCGAAGACGACGACCGAGCTAGCCATCCGCAACCTCCCGGTCACCTCGTGACCGCCTCGAAGACTTCGCCAGGATCCGCATGGTCTTCCATCGGCCCAGCGAACTCGCGCGCACTCCCGCGCTCAGGTCCGCATCGGTGGCCTGTCCGAGGAGGACCTGCTCCACCCGCTCGGGTAGCGAGTCGAGGATCAGGGCGGCAGGCACATCCTCACCCTGCTCGCCGTTCTCCCAGCGGTGAGCCGAGAGCCTGTCGTCGCGCACGCTCAACTCAAGGAAAGGCACGGACGACACGGCCGCGCTGAGCGTCCTGGCCACCGTCGGGGCGCTGTCGGCATCAGTGACGCCGAATGCCCCGAGCTCGCTATCGAACGCTAGTATCTCCAGGTCATGCAGCGCGCAGGTCGCCGCGAGCGCCTCAGCCGAGGCGATCTGGGTGAGCAAGATCGCGGGCTGGGGAGCCCGCGCAGACGCGCCACCGGGCACGAGCCGCGAGGCATCCTTCTCCGTCACAGCGCTCCCTTGGTCGAGGGAACTCCAACCACGCGTTCGTCGCGCGCCACCGCGAACCGCAGTGCGCGCGCGAGCGCCTTGAACTGGGCCTCCACAATGTGGTGGGGGTCGCGTCCCGCGAGCACACGCATGTGCACGCAGATACCCGCGTGGTGTGCGATCGATTCGAGCACGTGGCGCGTGAGCGATCCGGTGAAGTGCCCGCCTATCAGGTGATACTCCTGGCCCGCGGGCTCTCCGGTGTGCACGAAGTAGGGCCGCCCGGAGACGTCGACGACGGCCTGCGCAAGGGCCTCGTCCAGCGGCACCGTGGCATCGCCGAACCGCGAGATTCCGACCTTGTCGCCGAGCGCGATCCGCAGCGCCTCCCCGAGGACGATAGCCGTGTCCTCCACCGTGTGGTGGGCATCGATGTGCGTGTCCCCGGTGGATCTCACGACCATATCGATCAGCGAGTGCCGTGCGAGGGCGCCCAGCATGTGATCGAAGAACGGCACGGTGGTCTGAACGTCGGCAAGCCCGCTGCCATCGAGGTTCAGTTCGACGGTGACCGTCGACTCGGATGTGGATCGCTCCAGGCGCGCGCGACGCGCGGGTGCTTCACTCATAGTCCTGCTACCTCCACCAAGGCGTTCTTGAACGCGTCCATTTCCTGCGCCGTGCCGATCGACACGCGTAGCCAGCCCGCCGGGCCCACCTCGCGAATCAGGACTCCCCGTTCGAGCAGCCCCTGCCAGATCCGGTGCCGGTCCTCGAACACGCCGAAGTAGGCGAAGTTCGCATCGGAATCTGCCACGCGGAGCGGCGTGCCATCTACTGTACGTTGTCGGAGCCACTCGACCGTGCGATCACGTTCGGCGCGCAGTTCCTCGACCTGAGCCAGCAGGACGTCGGCGTGCCGCAGGGCCGCGCTCGCCGCGGCCTGCGTGATCGCCGAAAGGTGATAGGGCAGGCGGACTATCCGCAACGCATCGACCAAGTCGCGGCTTGCGGCGAGGTAACCCAGGCGAAGCCCTGCGGCCGCGAACGCCTTCGACATCGTGCGAGTCACGGCGAGGTTCGGGTGGGAAGCGAGCAGTTCGAGCGCCGATGGAACGCCCTCCCGGCGGAATTCGGCGTAAGCCTCGTCCACGACCACGACTGCGGGCGCGCCGTCGATATCGACCCGGCCGGCCGCCTCGAGCACGCTCGCGAGCACGCCCTGCTCCAGCGCGGTGCCGGTCGGATTGTTGGGACTGGTCAGCAGGATGATCGCCGGCTGCACCCGCTCGATCAGGTTCGCCGCCTCGCCCGCATCGAGCGAGAAGTCGTCACGCCGCGGACCCGCCAGCCACGCCGTGTGCGTGTTACGGGCATACTCGGAATACATCGAGTAGGTGGGGGCGAAGGACAGCGCCGTGCGGCCAGGTCCGCCAAAGGCCGACATGATGTGGAGCATGACCTCGTTGGAGCCGTTTGCCGCCCATAGTTGCTCGGGTACCAGGTGCACTCCCGATTCGCGCCCCAGGTAGTCGGCCAGCCCCTTGCGCAGGCCGAGGAACTCCCGATCGGGATAGCGGTTGAGCGAACCGGCGGCGTCCGCGACTGCGGCAGCGATGTCTTCGATCACCGCAGGTGGTGGCGTGTAGGGGTTCTCGTTGACGTTCAAGAGAACGGGAACATCGAGTTGCGGCGCGCCGTACGGCTTCTCGTCGCGCAACTCGGGGCGCAACGGAAGCGCGCCCGCGATTCGCTGGCTTTCGGTAGTCACGATTCTCCAGGAGGTCGGTGCCGCCGCGTCAGACCGTGGCGTCGAGGCGGACCTCGATGGCCTCGCCGTGGGCGGGCAGGTGTTCGGCGCGGGCGAAGGCAATGATCTTCTCCCCGACCTCGCTGAGCGCGCGGTCGGAGTATTCGATGACCTGTACGGCCTTGAGGTACGAGTGCACGCCCAGGCCCGACGAGTAGTGCGCGACCCCCCCGGTGGGCAAGACGTGGTTCGACCCGGCCATGTAATCGCCCAGCGAGACGGGCGAGTAGGGGCCGACGAAGATCGCGCCTGCCGAGTTCACGCGAGTCGCTAGTTCGGCCGCGTTCTCAGTGTGAAGTTCGAGATGCTCGGCACCGTACGCATCGACTACCCGCAGTCCGTCCTCGATGGAATCGACCAGGACGATCGCAGACTGCTGGCCGCCCAGTGCGGTGCCGACCCGCTCAGCGTTAGGGGTGTCAGCGGCACGGGCCGCCACCCTTTCCTCGACCTGTTCCACGAGCGCCTCGTCGTCGGTCACGAGCACCGCGGCCGCATTGGGATCGTGCTCGGCCTGCGAGATCAGGTCCGCGGCGAGGAACTCGGGATCCGCCGACGAGTCGGCAAGGATGGCGATCTCCGTGGGACCCGCCTCCGAATCGATGCCGACGCTCCCGCGCACGAGTCGCTTGGCGGCCGCGACGTAGACGTTGCCTGGGCCGGTGATCACGTTGACCGGTTCGCACAGCACGTCACCATCGGTCGCCGTTTCACCCGCCGCGCCGAAGGCAAGCATGCCTATCGCCTGTGCCCCGCCGACGGCGTAGACCTCGTCCACCCCGAGCATCGCGCACGCCGCAAGGATGCTCGGGTGCGGCAGCCCGCCGCTACCCGCCTGCGGCGGCGAGGTGACCGCGAGCGACGGCACCCCCGCAGACTGGGCCGCCACGACGTTCATGATCACCGACGACGGGTAGACGGCCAGCCCGCCGGGGACGTACAGGCCGACGCGTTGCACGGGGATCCACCGCTGGCGAACCTCGGCACCCGGCGCCACAGACACCGAGAAGTCGGCCGGTCGCTGCGCCTCGTGGACCGCGCGCACGCGCGTGATCGATTCCGCCAGTGCCTGCCTGAGTTCGGGGTCCACGTCCCGCAGCGCCGAATCGATCGCCGATTGCGGGACGCGGAGGTACTCAGGGCGCGTGCCATCGAATCGCTCGGACAGGTCCCGCAGTGCCGCGGCACCCCGTACGCGGACGTCCGCCAGGATGGGCGCGACGATCTCGGCCGCATTGTCAACGCTCAGTTCCGGGCGCGGAAGGGCGTCGACCAGTGCGCGGTTCGACAGGGCCTGGCCACGGAGGTCAATTCGCCTGATCACGCCAACCATTCTACGTGGCCCATCGCGCAGCCGAGCCTAGGCGACGCAGTTCGGTCCCAGCAGCGCCTTGAGCGAGCCGTACAGGTCGGCGGTGCGTTCCACGCGCAAGCCGTCCTCGAGTTTCATCACGGTCGTTCGGCCGGGCTGTGAGAGCCGCATGTGCACGGGAGAACCGCCTGGATAAGCGCGCAGGATGTCGCGGAGTTCGTCCACGACCGGCTTGGTGCACCGCGAATAGCCCACCGACAGCACCAGCGGCGAGTCATCGCCGATCGTCGTGACGTCCGGAAGTGTCAACTCGAACGCCTGCATGGAGACCTCGTCCTCACGCCTGCGCAGCCGGCCGCGCACGGTCACCACCTGGTCCTCGCCCAGCGCAGTCGAGTACGCGAGGTAGGTGTCGCCGAAGAACATCACGTCGATCGAGCCGTCCAGATCCTCGACGGTCACCGTCGCGAACTGCTCGCCCTTCTTCGACATCTTGCGCTGGACCTGGGAGATCAGTCCCGCGATCTTCACCTGTGATCCATCGGCGCGCTCGTCATCCGAGATGAGCGAGGCGATCGTCGCATCGGACTCGCGCGCGAGCACCTGCTCCAGCCCGTACAGCGGGTGATCGGAGACGTAGAGGCCGAGCATCTCCCGTTCAAACGCGAGCAACTGCTTCTTGTGCCATTCCGGCACGTTCGGCACTACCACCGCCAAGCCGGGGCCGTCGTCGCCGCCCAGATCCTCGAACAGGTCGAATTGGCCCTCCGCCTCCTTGCGCTTCACGGAGATCACCGCGTCCACCGCCTGCTCGTGCACAGTCACGAGCGCCCGGCGGCCGTGACCGAGGGAATCGAACGCCCCCGCCTTGATCAGCGACTCGATGGTGCGCTTGTTGCACACCACCGCCGGCACCTTGTCGAGGAAGTCGTTGAAGCTCGTGTAGGCCCCCAGCTCGGTGCGCGCGGCGACGAGCTCCTCGACCACCTGCGCGCCGACGTTGCGGACCGCCGACAGCCCGAAGCGGATGTCCCTGCCGACCGCGGTGAAAAGGCCCACCGACTCGTTGACGTCGGGCGGAAGCACCGTGATGCCCATGCGGCGGCATTCGGAGAGGTAGATCGCCGATTTGTCCTTGTCGCCGCGCGTAGAGGTGAGCAGCGCGGCCATGTACTCCGCCGGATAGTGGGCCTTCAGATAGGCGGTCCAGTAGGACACGAGGCCGTAGGCGGCGGTGTGCGCCTTGTTGAACGCGTAGTCGGCGAAGGACTCGAGCACCTTCCACAGGGTCTCCTGCGCCTCGCGCGAATAGCCCTGTGCGGTCATGCCCGCGAAGAAGTCGGCCTGCTGCTTATCGAGTTCCTCCTTCTTCTTCTTACCCATGGCCCGGCGCAGCACGTCCGCCTGCCCGAGCGTGAAGCCGGCGAGCTTCTGGGCCGCGGCCATCACCTGCTCCTGGTACACGATCAGGCCGTAGGTGCCGCCGAGGATCTCGGCGAGGGGCTCCGCTAGCTCAGGGTGGATGGGGTCTGCCGCCTGCAGGCCGTTCTTGCGCAGCGCGTAGTTGGTGTGGGAATTGACGCCCATCGGCCCTGGCCGGTACAGGGCCAGGACGGCGGAGATGTCCTCGAAGTTGTCGGGCTTCATCAATTTCAGCAGCGACCGCATCGGCCCGCCATCGAGCTGGAACACCCCCAGGGTTTCGCCGCGGGCCAAGAGTGCGTAGGTTTCCTCGTCGTCGAGCGCGAGGTCCTCCAGGACCAGCGGATCCTTGCCGTTGCGCACTATGTTGTCGAGGGCATCGTCCAGGATCGTGAGATTGCGGAGCCCGAGGAAGTCCATCTTGATCAGGCCGAGGCTCTCGCAGGTCGGATAGTCGAACTGCGTGATGACGGCCCCGTCCTGCGGCCGGCGCATGATCGGGATGATGTCGATGAGCGGATGACTCGACATGATCACGCCCGCAGCGTGGACGCCCCACTGGCGTTTCAGTCCTTCGATGCCCCGGGCCAGCTCGACGACGCGCTGGGCGTCCGGGTCCTCCGTGTGCAGGGCGCGGAACTCCCCCGCCTCTTTGTAGCGCTTGTCGGCGGAGTCGAAGATTCCGCTCAGGGAGATGTCCTTGCCCATGATGGCGGGCGGGAGGGCCTTAGTGAGCTTCTCCCCCATCGCGAAGGGCATGCCGAGCAGCCGTGCCGAGTCCTTGAGTGCCTGCTTGGTCTTGATCGTGCCGTAGGTGACGATCTGAGAGACGCGATCCTCGCCGTATTTCTCAGTGACGTAGCGGATGACTTCACCGCGACGGCGCTCGTCGAAGTCGACATCGAAGTCGGGCATCGAGACCCGCTCGGGGTTGAGGAATCGTTCGAAGATGAGCCCATGCTGGAGCGGGTCGAGGTCGGTGATGCGCATGGCATAGGCCGCCATCGAGCCCGCGCCGGATCCTCGTCCCGGCCCCACCCGGATGCCGTTCTTCTTGGCCCAGTTGATGAAGTCGGCGACCACCAGGAAGTAACCCGGGAAACCCATCTGGACGATGATGTCCGTCTCGTATTCGGCCTGCTTGCGCACGTCCTGGGGAATGCCCCCCGGGTAGCGCAGGCCCAGGCCGGTCTCGACCTCCTTGATGAACCAGCTCGTCTCGTCCTCCCCGGGCGGGCAGGGGAAGTTCGGCATGTAGTTTGCGTTCGTGTCAAACGTGACCTCGCAGCGCTCCGCTAGTTCGACCGTGTTCGCACAGCCCTCCGGGAATTCCGGGAAGAGCGCGTACATCTCCTGCGAGGACTTGACGTAGTAACCCTCGCCGTCGAACGCGAAGCGCTTGCCGCCCTGCGCCTTGGTGGGCTCCGTAAGGGGATCACCGGAGTTGACCGCGAGCATCGCCTCCTGGGAGTACGCATCCTCCTTCTTGACGTAGTGCAGGTCGTTCGTCGTCAGGAGGGGGGCGCCGATGACCTTCGACAGTTCGATCAGCTGGCGGAAGGTGCGCCGCTCGATGTCGATTCCGTGGTCCATCAGCTCGACGTAGAAGTTCTCCTTGCCGAAGATGTCCTGGAACTCGCCGGCGGCGCGGACCGCCTCGTCCCACTGGCCGAGCCGTAGGCGGGTCTGCACCTCGCCGGAGGGGCATCCCGTCGACGCGATCAGGCCCCTGGAGTACGTCTGCAGCAATTCACGGTCGGCGCGCGGCCACTTGCCCATCTGCCCGTCAAGGCTCGCGTGGGAGCCGAGGCGGAACAGGTTGTGCATACCCTCGTTGTTCTCGGCCCACATCGTCATGTGCGTGTAGGCGCCGCGCGCGGAGACGTCGTCGTCCCGGTTGTCTCCCGGGCCGCCCCACTGGACGCGGGTTCTATCGTGCCTGCTGGTGCCCGGGGTCAGGTAGGCCTCGAGGCCGATGATCGGCTTGATACCGGCCGCAGTCGCCTTCTTCCAGAACTCGAACGCCCCGAACAGGTAGCCGTGATCCGTCATCGCGACGGCCTTCTGCTCCTGGCGGGCGACCTCCGCGATCAGGTCCCCGATTCGCGCCGCGCCATCCAGCATCGAGTACTCGGTGTGGACGTGGAGATGGACGAAGTCGCTCGGCGCTGGCATGGTCACCATCCTAGTTGTCGGGCGGTGCCGAAGGGCTCAGTACGAGGGCGGGTGTCGGGGCCTCCCCGCGCGTCCGCCGGCCGACAACTAGGGCCGCAGTTGTTCCAGCACGCGCTCGAGTTCGGCCGGGTAGTCACTCGTCAGCCGCATCGGCTCCCCAGTTCGCGGGTGCGCGAAACCGAGCTCCACGGCGTGCAGCCACTGATGTTCGAGCCCGACTCGACGCCCGAACGTCGGATCAGCGCCATACGTCAGGTCGCCTACCAGCGGATGCTTGAGTGCCGCCATGTGGACCCGGATCTGATGAGTCCTGCCGGTCTCGAGGTGGACCTCGGCCAGGCAGGCGCCGGGCAACATCTCGATGACTTGATAGTGCGTGATCGAGGGCTTGCCATCCGATGTCACGGCGAACTTGAAATCGCGGCCGGGGTGGCGCCCGATCGGCGCGTCAACAGTGCCGGCCATCGGTTCCAAGTGCCCCTGGGCTAGTGCGTGATACACCTTCGTGACGGTGCGCTGCTTGAACGCTCGCTTCATCACGGAGTAGGCGAGCTCGGACTTGGCGACCATCATCAGTCCGGAGGTGCCGACGTCGAGCCGGTGCACGATCCCCTGCCGCTCCGGCGGACCAGAGGTGGCGATCCGGTAGCCCGCCCCGGCGAGGCCGGACAGCACAGTCGGGCCGGTCCATCCCGGTGAGGTGTGCGCGGCCACGCCGACGGGCTTGTTCACGACGACGATATCGTCGTCGTCGTACACGATGTCCATGCCCTCGATCGGCTCTGGTGCCGCGCCCACTTGCGTATCAGGCTCGGGCAGGTCGACCTCGAGCCATCCCCCTGCCGGTACCCGGTCGGATTTGCGCACCGAACGCCCGTCGAGGTTCACCCTCCCCTCGGCGATCAGTTCCACCGCGGCGGCGCGGGAGAATCCGAGCATGCGGCTCAGTGCCGTGTCGACGCGCTCTCCGGCGATGCCGTCGGGGATGTAGAGGCCACGCGCGGCGCTCACCTGACGTCCTCGTCGCTCGGCCGCCCCGGGCGCGGATCGGCCTGGCTTGTGGACGAGGCCGGAAGCGGCGCCGAGGACACGGATTGCCGGGGCGTCTGCGCGTGCGGCGGGACGCCAGTAAGGTTCAGCCACACGACGTACACCGCCGCCCCCACGAGCGCTATGTCCGCCACGTTCCCGACGAATACCTGATAGTCGATGAAGTCAACGACGTGCCCCTGGCCGAAACCCGGTGCGCGGAAGAATCTGTCAATGAGGTTTCCCACGGCGCCCCCCAGGATGAACCCGAGCGCCCAGGCCCATCGTCGTGAGGTTACCCGCCGCGAATAGGCAATAACGGCTACGGTGATGGCCACCGCCAGGGAGGTCATGATCCAGGTACTGGACGCTCCGAGCGAAAGCGCCGCCCCGGGGTTGAGAACGAGCCGCAATCCGAGGAACCTGCCGAGGATCTCGATCGGTTCGGCGTTCGGGGTGAGGGTGGACAGTGCCCACCACTTGGTGAGCTGGTCGATGAGGACCGTGACGGCGCCGACGGCACCAACGACGATCGGTACCGACTTGGCTGCTGGCTTCAACTACCGACGCTCCTCGCGCTGCTTGCAGGTGACGCACAGCGTGGCGCGCGGGAATGCCTGGAGGCGCGCCTTGCCGATTGCCTGGCCGCACTGTTCGCATTGGCCGTACGTCTTGTTGTCGATGCGCTCGAGCGCGCGGTTGTTCTGCGCCAGCAGGTCGCGCAGGTTGTTGATCATGGACAATTCGTGCTCACGCTCCAAGGCGGACGAGCCGGAATCCGCCTGGTCGTCGCCCGCACCGTCGCCGGAGTTGCGCAGCAGCTCGCCGAGGAATCTGTCTGCGTCGTTGAGTTCGCCGGAGACACGCGCATTGGCCGTCAGCAGATCATCGGCGATCTTCTCGAGTTCCTCAGGCGTCCATGGCTTCTCGCCTTCGCGAACCACGAACTCCGCCGCGTCGGTGCGAAGGTGCGGGAATCGTTCCGCGGCAGTTGAACCGATCTGGCTTTCGCTAGTCGTCATCTTCGTCACTTTCATCGTTCACGGGTTGGCACCATCCGCGCTAGTCCAATCACTCGGCGGTGGAGCACTCGGCTGTCGGCCTACACTACACGCTTTCGCGTCGATTGTGCGGCAAGGCTCCGACGGAATGCGAAAAGCGGTGCGGCACCATCGACGATGGTGCCGCACCGCTTCGAAACGGTTGCGTTCAGCCGACCCGTCAGGCCGACGCGCCGGGCGTCCGCCCGTTCTGCAGCTGGCTGAGGAAGCCGTTGAGGGACGATTCGAGGCGGCCACGGTAGTCCCGCTCGAAGGCCTTCAGGTCTTCGATCTTGCCCTCGAGGACCCCGCGGTCGCGCTCCAGATCCGAGAGGATCTGCGCGGACTTCGACTGCGCCTCTCCGACGATGCGTGCCGCGTCGGAGTTCGCTTCGGCGACGAGTCGCGCCGCCTCGTCCTGACCCTGGCGAACGTGATCGTCGTGAAGTTGCTGGGCCAGCGAGATGATCCCCGCAGCTGCCTCGGGCTCGGCTACCGGCGTGGCCGCGGTCGCAGCGTCGAGAGCGGCGGCCTTGTCGGCCAGTTCTTGTTCCTTGCTGGCCAGCTCTGATCGAAGGCTCTCGAGTTCGCCGCGGAGCGCGTCCGCCTCGCCCTGGGCGGAGTTCAGTGCGTCGGCGCTGATCGCGCTCGCTTCCACCTCAGAGGCACGGGCCGCTGCTGTGGCCGCCTGCTCGCGCGCTGCCGCGAGTTCGGCCTCGAGCGCCGCGATCTGCTCGCTGTTGTCCGGGGCGGCGGGGGCGCTACCGGCCTGTGCCTTCAGTTGCTCGTTCTCCGCGTAGAGATCGCGCAGCGTACCAAGCACCAGATCAAGGAAGTCATCGACCTCTTCGACGTCGTAGCCGTCACGGAACTTCGTCGTCTGGAACGTCTTGTTAAGGACGTCTTCTGGTGTCAGTAGTTCCATCGTTTCACCTCGAACAATTAGAGCGGATTGCGTGGCAAAGAACCACATGCTGGCACTACGTTAGCGGAATGATCGCAGTTGGCGCACCATGAGCGTGACCAAGCGCGAAATTCTCGCGATCTGAACACCCATGCTCACCTATTCGCTCAGGTGGCCGCAAGCACGGAACACACCTGCACGAGTATCGAGCATAGGAAGAACACGACGATAAAACTCAAGTCGAATTGTATCCGTCCCAGCGCAATGCTTGGGATCACCTTACGGGCGACCTTCAGCGGCGGGTCGGTGACGGTGTACGTGATCTCAGCCACGAACAGTGCCACCCCGCGAGGGCGGAAGTCCCTGGCGAGAACCTGCACCCAACTCAGGCCCGCGCGTACCAGGAGGAGCAGAAGGAAGACCATCAGCAGCCACGACAGTAGCCACCATACGACGTGCATCGGCTAACTCTGGTTGTAGAAACCGGCGCGCGAACCCTCGCGGTTGGTTTGGTCTCCCGCGATCTCGACAAAGGTCGGGGTCAGCAGGAACACCTTGGCCGTGACGCGCTCGATCGAGCCGCGAAGACCGAAGATGAGCCCGGCGGAGAAGTCGACGAGTCGCTTGGCATCGGCGTCGGTCATGTCGGACAGGTTGATGATGACGGGCGTGCCGGAGCGGAACGCTTCCCCGATCGCCCGCGCGTCGTTGTACGACCGGGGGTGAATCGTGGTGATCCGGCTCAGTTCACCCTGGGCGGGCGCCTCATGAACTGGGCGGATGGGCGTGACGGGCGCGTCGTATTCGCGCGCGTCGTCCTCGTAGTAACCGTCCACGTCGTCGTACTCCTGGAACTCCTGGTCATCACGTGCGTCACCAAGGCCCAAGTACTGCATGGTCTTGCGAAGTGCGCCTGAGGCCATCACTGACTCCGTTCTCGCCGTCTGTTCATACCCGTGAGCGCCGTCTGCACCCACCTGCTCTGATCACACGCTAACGCGCTGGACTTGCCGCGTTCGGCCGACACGCCGATCAGCGCTCCAGCGCGATGAAACCCGCGAATCTCCCTGTCGCCGAGCGCCCCTCGTGTGTCGCTCGGCGGTGCGAGTAGAAGCGATCGTCCTCATACGTGCAGATCCCCAGTGCCGTGACCGACGACACGCCGCCGGCGGTGAGCTGCGCCACTGCGGCGGCTGGCAGATCGAGCGCCGGTGTACCTTCGCGCGTATGTCCATACGCTGCCGGGGTCACGCGAGAGACATCGTCGCGCATGGCCTCGGGTACCTCGTAGCACCTTCCGCAGATCGCCGGACCCACCACAGCCGAGATGGACTCGGCGCCAGCAGTGCGCATCGCAGCCAGGCAGGAACCGATAATGCCCAACTGGATGCCTGCTCGCCCCGCATGCGCGACAGCCACGACCGAGCGCTCTGCATCGGCAAGGATGATCGGGACGCAATCCGCGACCAACACGCCAAGGGCGAATGCGTCAGAACGAGTGATCGAGGCGTCGGCCTCGGGTTCCGCCAAGCCATCTTCGTCGCTGCCCAACTCGATGGCGATCGCCGAATGGATCTGCTTCATGTAACGCAGGGGCGCGCGGGTCGCGGCGGCGACTTCCGCTCGGTTCGCGGCGACGTTTTCCGGGGAATCGCCGACGTTGAGACCCAAGTTGAGAGAGTCGTACGGAAACGCGGAGCCGCCGCCGAATCTGGTCGTGAATCCGGCAACGACACCGCTCAATGGAGCAGCTATCCAACCGGGCGCCATGAACTCACTTCAGGAAATCGGGCAGGTCCAGCTCATCCGAGACCTTAGGCCGCGACGGCTGCTCGTCGAAGATGTGAGGCAGCTCGATGGCACCGGTATGAGCCGATGTGGTGGGCGTTGCCTGCTGCGCCGTCACCGCCGGCGCCTCGCCGTTGCGCTCTTGCGCCGGCTGCCCACCGGTCTCGTCGATATCGTCTTCGAGCGGAACCACCGGACGCACTGTCGCGTGGGCTCCCGTCACGGGCGCCCGCTCGGCTGAGCGCCGCGAGCGGAACTCCTGCTGCTCGGGCTCCGGGGAGGGTGCAGCGGCCCGGGCAGCGGGCTGGGCCGCGATCGGCTGCTGTGGCGTGGCGGGCTGCGGGGCGTGGCTGGCGGAACGCGACGGCGATGGCAGGTCCGACGAATTGATCGGCTGGTCGAATCCCGCGGCGATTACCGTGACGCGCACCTCGTCCCCGAGTGCGTCGTCGATCACTGTACCGAAGATGATGTTGGCCTCGGGGTGCGCGGCCTCGTGCACCAGCCGGGCCGCCTCGTTGATCTCGAAGAGGCCGAGATCACTGCCGCCCTGGATCGACAGCAGCACGCCGTGGGCGCCGTCGATGCTCGCCTCGAGTAGGGGCGAGGATATCGCGAGTTCTGCGGCCTGCACCGCTCGATCGTCACCGCGCGAGGCTCCGATGCCCATCAGCGCACTGCCGGCGCCCTGCATGACCGACTTGACGTCGGCGAAGTCGAGGTTGATGAGGCCGGGAGTGGTGATGAGATCAGTGATGCCCTGGACGCCGGAGAGCAGCACCTGGTCCGCCGAGTGGAACGCATCAAGCGCTGAGACGCTGCGATCGGACATCTGCAGCAAACGATCGTTCGGGATGACGATCAGGGTGTCGACCTCGTCGCGGAGCGCCTCGATGCCGGAATCGGCCTGCGTCGCTCGACGACGGCCCTCGAAGTTGAAGGGCCTGGTGACGACTCCGATGGTGAGCGCCCCGAGGTTGCGCGCGATGCGGGCGACGACGGGAGCACCGCCCGTTCCCGTACCGCCACCCTCGCCGGCCGTGACGAACACCATATCGGCGCCGCGCAGGACCTCGGCGATGTCGTCCTCGTTGTCCTCCGCCGCCTTTCGCCCGACCTCAGGGTCGGCACCCGCACCTAGGCCCCGGGTCAGTTCTCGCCCGACATCCAACTTGACGTCGGCGTCCGACATCAGCAGCGCCTGCGCGTCGGTGTTGATCGCGACGAATTCAACACCGCGCAATCCCACCTCGATCATGCGGTTCACGGCGTTGACGCCGCCGCCGCCGATGCCGACGACCTTAATGACTGCCAGGTAGTTCTGTGGATCGGCCACGACGGTACCCCTCGGTCTTCCTTAACCCTCTACTTGAAGGTTATTGTTATGTCAGGTTCAACTGGTACCCAGACGCTAGGGGTCACGTGGCCGCTGAGCAACGACATCGGGCGCGTGTCGGAAACTTGACCTCCGCGTCGTCCCCTAGGACGTGATCGGCGCCGTCGGTGCCGACACGTCGAACTTCTTCACCTGCGCATTGGCCTCGTCCGCCAGCAGCACTTCCAGCACGGCCGCCTTGAGTTTGTTGTTGGACGAGTCTCCCCAGTTGACCTCCGTATCACCCTTGAGCGTCAGCAGGATGTCGTCCTTGGTGCTGGCGCTCACGGATTTGAGCTGCGTGCTGAGATCCTCGGGGATGGCCTCGAGGACCACGAGCACGGACTCCAGCACATCGCTGTTGTCCTGACCTAGCGGGATGTCAATGACCGGCAGATCCTTGGGAACCTTCTTCGCCCGGCCGACCTGTACCGCCTCGGAGTCGAGCAGGACGTAGCTGCCGCTTGCAGACCCGTCCGCGACCGCCGCCACGGGCTGGCGAGCGTCGATGATGACTGCCAGGCCGCTCGGCCACTGCCTGCGCAGGGTGACGTCGCGAACCCCGCGCACGTTCTTGATTTCGTTGCGCAGTGCCGTCGTGTTGAGTCGCGGCAACGGCGTCCCGATCTGACTGTCCACGAGTTCCGCCACGGCGGATTCGTCGACTGTCTGGGAAGCGCCCTCGATCGTCACGCGGTTGGCATCGAGCGCCAGCAACGGCGAGAAAAAGATGACCCACATGACCACGGCGAACAGCGCGACGCTGCCACCGATCCAGGACCATCGCCGCATGCGTCGCGCCCGCTCGATGCTGCGCTTCTCCGCCAGCCGAGCCTGCAATCCGGTCGAAACGACCGACCGCGACTTGGCTCGCGCCTGCGCGCCGGTGAGCGGGCCGAGCACACCGGACTTCTGTTCCATCGCCCCGTCGGAGCTCTCGGGGGGCGGCGGCACGGCAGGCAGGTGCCGCTGCGAGGTCCCGGGATGGCTGGTCGCCGTCGAACTCTCCGTGCGCGGCTCGGTGCCCGCGCGCGCCCGCGTCGCGCGCGCCGCATCGTCGCGTGAGGTGGGCTTGCGAGCCGCATCGCCTTGCGCAGCAGTCGCGCCAGCCGTGCTTGACGACCCCCCATCGGACACGGGGCGACGCCCACGCTCCTGGGTGGCCGCGTCCGGCGCGGACGAGCGGCCCGCCGAGCGCTCGGGAGTTTTTGGCGGGGCGCGATCCGGTGCTGGTCGCGGCCGTGAGGGTGGCTTCACAAGCCCTCGTCCCCCGCGAGCGTGCGCAGGACCTCGCCGGCCATAGCCGTGACGCTCCCTGCTCCGACGAGGAGGACGAGGTCGCCGGGGCTGGCCTCGGTGGCCACGGTGCGGGCGGCGGTCGCCAGGTCGGGCACCGCAGCGACGCCACTGCCCGGCGTCGCGAGATCGGTGATGGTCCGGGCGCCGACGTCGGAGCGCGGCGCCTCCCTGGCAGCGTAGACGTCCGACACGACCGCCACGTCGGCAAGCTGCAGTGCCTCGGCGAACTCGCGGGCAAAGGCCACCGTCCGCGAATACAGATGCGGCTGGAACAGCACAATCACCCGGCCCTCCCCCGCCACCTGCCGCGCGGCAGCCAGTACCGCGGCCACCTCCGTCGGATGGTGCGCGTAGTCGTCGAACACGCGCACCTCGTTCGCTTCGCCGCGGAACTCGAACCGGCGCCCGGTGCCGCGGAAGGCACCAATCGCGGCGGCGGCCTCGTCCGCATCGAATCCGAGTTCGACGATTGCGGCGAGAGCACCAGTCGCGTTGCGCAGGTTGTGCTCGCCGGGCACAGTCAGTTCCAGGCGAGTGACACGGTCACCGAAATGCACGTCTGAACCGCTCCCGGAGAAGGAGATGACGTAGTCTGCCGCGGGATCGGTGCCGAACGTGACGACGCGGCGATGCGTCGGAGTCTGACCTGCCCACCTCGCCCGCGAGCGCTCGGCAAGGGCACGGGTGCCAGGATCGTCCGCTGACAGAACCAGCGTCCCGCCCGCGACGACACGCTCGGCGAACGCGTCGAACGCCGCGTACAGGGCCTCGGCCGTACCGTAGTGGTCTAAGTGATCGGGCTCGATGTTATTGACCACCGCGATCGTCGGGGAGTAGTTCAGGAAACTGCCGTCGGATTCGTCGGCCTCAATGACAAGGAGCGCGTCGCTGCCCGAATGCCCCCCGCTGGCCATTCCCGTCGCCGTCGCGATCGTCGAACCGATCGCGAACGACGGATCCGCGCCGAGTCCGCGCAGCGCAGTCGCGATCATCGCCGAGGTCGTGGTCTTTCCGTGCGCGCCGGCGACCGCTACGAGCGACCTTCCACGCGCCAATGCCGCGAGCGCCTCCGAGCGATGCAGCACCCGCAGGCCTCGCGCGCGCGCCGCCGCAAGTTCCGGGTTGGATTCCTTGATCGCGCTCGAGACCACGACGGTGTCGGCGCCGTCGACGTGGGAAGCGTCGTGGCCGACCCAAGTCGTGGCACCCGCCTCTCCGAGCGCGCGTAGTCCTGCGGAGTCGTTGGCATCACTGCCCTGGACGGATACCCCCTGCTCCAGCAGCATGGCGGCGATGACGCTCATGCCCGCGCCGCCGATCGCTATCAGATGAACCCTTCCCCACCAGGCCGCGTCGTATCGAGCGCTATCCTGCTGCTCGCGGACGCCGGTCATTTCGGATCCTCCGCGTCGTCGGCGGTCGGCGATGTCCGCCCCCGATCCCCGGATCCGATTCGCTCCACGATGCGGACCAGCTCGGCTGTGGCGTCGACGCGGCCCGTGCTCCGAGCTGCCCGTCCCATTGTTGCGAGCCGCATCCGGTCACCGATCAGCGGGGCCAGTTCGTCACGAATCCAGTCGGCCGTCAACTGTGCATCGCGCACGTGTACTCCTCCGCCCGCTGCCACCACATCTGCGATATTGCGCTCCTGCTCGCCGTTGCCGATGGGAAGCGGTACGTACACCGCGGGCAGGCCGAGCGCGGTCAGTTCCGCGACGGTGCCGGCCCCGGCGCGAGCAAGGACCAAGTCCGCGATGGCGAACAGAGAGGTGATGTCGGTCGAATACTCCTGCGCTAGGTACCGGCCGCGTAGGTCCTCGGGCAGGCCCGCCCTGGCACGCAGCGGCTCAACCGACTTCCCCTTGCCCGTCAGGTGCACGATGTTGGTGTGCCCAACCAGATCGGCGAGCGCGCCGACCACCGCCGCGTTGAGACGAGCGGCGCCGAGCGAGCCCCCCGTGACGAGTAGCACTGGAAGATTCGCCGCGAGGCCCAGTTCGACCTTCGCGGCCGTGACGGAGGCCTCGTCCAATCCCGATAGCCGGGCGCTCGCAAGCCGCTCCACCTCCGAACGCAATGGCAGGCCGACCTGATGTGCTCCCCTGATCGGTGTGCTTGCGAACGTGGTGGCGACGGCGGTGGCCCAGCGCGCGCCGAGGCGATTGGCCAGCCCGGGGCGTGCGTTCTGCTCGTGGATGACGATCGGTATGCCGAGCCGGCGAGCAGCCACGTACGCCGGGGTGGCGACGAATCCGCCGAACCCCACGACGACGTCCGCGCCGGTCTGCCGGAGAATGTCCTTGACGTCTCGGATAGCGCCGCGGAATCGGGACGGCAACGTCAGCAACTCCTTGGAGGGCCTGCGCGGGAGCGGTACGCGGGCGATCGTGCGCAGGTCGTAGCCGCGTGCCGGCACCAGTTCAGCCTCGAGGCCGGTCGCCGTGCCGAGTACCGTGATGAGCGTCGCCGGGTTGCTCTGCCGCAAACCGTCCGCCGTAGCCAGCAGCGGGTTGACGTGCCCGGCCGTACCACCGCCAGCGAGCAGCACCGACATCGCCTTCACCATGATCCGCTTCCTCCCTGCCCGCCACGTTTGACGCTGCGCTTGACCCGACTGACGACTGCCACGGATCTCTTCACCACCGATCCCCGCGCCGCCAGCATCTCGGCAGCCCCGGGTTCCGTCCTGGCGAAATGTATGACGATGCCTAGCGCCGTCATTGACGCGATCAGCGCCGATCCTCCCGCAGAGACCAGGGGCAGCGGGACACCGATCACCGGTAGCAGGCCGATAACGACGCCGATATTGATCAGCGCCTGCCCGATGATCCAGCACGCGATTGCAGCCGTCGTCACCCGTGCCATGGTGTGCTCGTGTCGGCGGATCACGCGAACCATGCCGATACCGAGTGCCGCGAAGAGCGCCAGGACGCAGAGCGTGCCGACGAGTCCGAGTTCCTCGCCGATAACGGCGAAGATGAAGTCATTGTGCGCCTCGGGCAGATAGGACCACTTCTGGCGGCCCGCGCCCAGGCCCACTCCCGTGAATCCGCCCGTACCCAGGCCCCATAGGCCGTGCTTGGTCTGATACGAGGTTCCCTGGGGATCGGCAACATCCGCGTGACCCAGCCACGCTTGGACTCGCTGCACGCGGTTCGGGGCCGACACAACGAACACGATGGCGAAAACGACGATGCCCGCCGCCGCGACGGAGAAGATGCGCATGGGGATCCCCGCCACGAAGAGCGCCCCGGCCGACAGGAGCAGCAGGATAGCCGCCGTCCCCAGGTCGTGACCGCCAATGACGAGCATCGCCGCCAGGCCGATGACGGGCACCGCCGGGATCGCTGCGTGCAGCCAGTGATCCAGCAACTTTTCCTTGCGGAACATGATCGAGCCGAGCCATACCGCGAGCGCGAGCTTGATGAACTCAGACGGCTGAACCGTTATGCCGCCGACGATGTGCACCCAGTTGGTGTTGCCGCCTTGCCCACGCGCGAGCGGCGTAAAGATCAGGCACTGCATGACGAAGGACACGATCAGCAGGACGCCGGCGGATTTGAGGTAGAAGCCGATGGGGATGCGGGTGGCCAGCAGCATGGGAATAAGTCCCACGAGCACGAACATGCCCTGGTTGAGGAACACCGAGTACACGGACTGCCCATCGCCCAGCGCATCCACGGAGGACGAGGACAACACCATGACGAGCCCCAGAACGAGGAGCATCGTCGTGGCGCCCACCAGCATGTAGTAACTGGTGAGCGGGGAATCCCAGACCGTCGCCCACCACCCGGGCTGACGAGATGCGTCGCGATGCGGACGAGGGTTGTTTGCGGAACGCGCGGCCTGAGCGTGGGCATCAAGTCGTGTCATCTGCTACCGCGCCCCTGTCGCCTCCGCGAGCCGACTCACTGCCGAGGCGAACGCCTGGCCACGGTGCGCGTACGAGCGAAACTGATCCATGGATGCGCACGCGGGGGCAAGCAACACGACATCGCCGGGCCTGGCCACGCCTGCTGCAAGTTCGACCGCACTACTCATCACCATGTCAGTGTCGCTGTCATCCGCCTCGAGGGTGGGGATATGCGGCGCGTGTCGGCGAAGTGCCTCCACGATCTGCCCACGTTCGCGGCCGATGACCACGGCGGCTCGCAGTTTGCGCCCGACCTCGATCACCAGGTCGTCGAAGCTGACCCCCTTCGTCAGGCCGCCTGCGATCCACACGGCCGAGCCATCCACTTGCGCGAGCAGCGCGGCACGCGCGGCATGCGGATTCGTCGCCTTGGAATCGTCGATATAGCGAACGCCACCTATCGCGGCGATCGTCTCAATCCGGTGGTGGCCGGGATGGAACGACGACAGTCCCTCGCTGACGTCCCCTGCGGGCACGCCCACGCTGCGGGCGAGAGCGGCCGCGGCAAGCGCATTCCTGATCACGTGCGATGGAATCGACCCGTCGGCGCCCCCCAGATGACCCAGGTCGTCGAGAGTGCCGATCTCCTCGCTGCTTCGATGACGGAGCGGATCTGCGGGATCCGCATGAAAGGCCCGGTCGACGATGATCGACTCCACCAGCCCGATCTCGCCGGGTCCCGGCGCCCCGAGGGTGAAGCCGATGGCGCGGGCGCCATCGGTCACGTCCGCCTCGCGCACCATAGCGGTGATGGCCTCGTCTCCCACGGGATACACCAGGGCGCCTGTGACGCCGGCGAAGATCTTGGCCTTCGCCGCGGCGTACGCCGCCATGGATCCGTGCCAGTCGAGGTGGTCCTCGGCGAGGTTGAGCACCGCCGCTGCGTGCGCTTGCAGGGAATGCGTGAAGTGGAGTTGGAAACTCGAGAGTTCGACGACCAGCACCTCCAGCGCCGGATCGAGTGCGGCGGTGATCAGGGGCGTGCCCACGTTGCCAACCACCGCGTGCGGGACGCCCGCGGCGTCAAGGATCGCGCCCGTCATCAGGGCCGTCGTTGTCTTCCCGTTCGTTCCGGTCACGGCCAGCCATGCGGCAGGCTTTCCCGTCCGCGTACCGGCCACGCGCAGCCGCCAGGAGAGCTCGACCTCGGACCAGATCGGGATCTCGAGCAGATCGGCGCGGACGAAGATATCCGATCGCGGCTGCCACCCGGGCGAGGCGACGATGACGTCGATGTCCGCGAGGTCGACGGCGGAATCGTCCGCGAAGTCCGCGCCACCGCCCGCGTCGAGCGTGGTGATGGCGCGAGCCCGACCGGTAAGGGCCTCGACCACGGCCGTACCTGTCACGCCGAGCCCGACCACCAGTACGTGTGCATCGGCGAGGGCGGGAACAGCGGTGGTCACGACGAAGCCACCCACTGCCCGTAGAAGAGTCCGAGTCCGGCAGCGGCGCACAGCAGCGCGATGACCCAGAAACGGATCACGACGTTCACCTCGTGCCAGCCGCTCAGCTCGAAGTGATGGTGCAACGGTGCCATCTTGAACACTCGTTTGCCCGTCATCTTGAAGAAGCCGATCTGGATCACGTCCGACATCACGATGATGAAGAACAGCCCGCCGATGACCACGGCGAGAACCTCGGTGCGCGTCAGGATAGAGATCGCCGCGAATGCGCCGCCGAGCGCCAGCGATCCGGTGTCCCCCATGAAAATCTTCGCGGGTGAGGCGTTCCACCACAGGAAGCCGCAGCACGCGCCTGCTATCGCCGCCGCGACGATCGTCATATCGTACGGATCTCGCACCTGGTAGCAGGTGGAGGCCAGCGCCGTAGGCGACGTGCAATCCTGGTTGAACTGCCACAGCCCGATGAGCACGTACGCCCCGAAGGAGATCAGCGAGGCGCCAGTCGCGAGCCCGTCTAGTCCATCCGTGAGGTTGACGCCGTTGGACCAGGCGGTGATCAGGAAGTTCGCCCAGATCATGAACAGGACGATGCCGATTCCCGTCCCCCAATGGGCGAGGTTGAGCGGCGTGTCGCGCAGGAACGATATGTTCATGGACGCGGGTGTTCGCCCGTGCTGGTCGCGGAACTGCAGGACGAGGATCGAGAACGCGACCCCGACGACGCCCTGGCCGATCATTTTCGCGATCGGCGAGAGCCCCAGGCTACGTTCCTTGCGGATCTTCGTGTAGTCGTCGAGGAAACCGACTATTCCCAGACCGACCATGAGGCCCACAGCCAGGATGGCCGACATGCCGGGGGGGCGTCCCATGACGATCGACGCGCTCATCCAGCCGATGACGGTCGCCGCAATGATCACGACGCCTCCCATCGTGGGCGTGCCGCGCTTGACCTGGTGGGACTGAGGGCCATCCTGCCGGATGAACTGACCGTACTGGCGCTTGACCAGGAACCGGATGAACAACGGGGTGCCGACCATCGACACCAGTAGCGCGACCGCGGCGCCGACGATGATGGCGATCACGCGAAGCTCCCTTCCGTGGCCAGTTCGTCGGCCAGTTGCCACAGGCCCGCGCCATGCGAGGACTTGATGAGGACCACGTCGCCCGGCTGCAATTGCGCTGACAGGATCTCGCGGGCCTCGTCCAGCGTCTCTGCGAAGCGAGCCTCATCGCCCCACGAGCCCTCCTGCGTGACGCCGTCGAAGATGCTCGAGGCACCGCGGCCGACCACGATGGTGAGCGAGATGTTGAGCCGGACGGCAAGCAGCCCGATGTCGTGGTGATGAGCGCGTGAGGCGTCACCCAGTTCAAGCATCTCGCCCAGGAGCGCCACGGTGCGCCGCTTACGCCCTGCGATGACCGCGAGCGTCCGCAGGGCAGCCTTCATCGAGTCCGGATTCGCGTTGTACGAATCGTCGATGACGGTCACGCCGTCAGCACGCGTGGTGACGTGCATCCGATGCGGCGACATGGCAGTGGCATCGCTGATCAGGGCCGCCGCGTCGGCCACATCGATGCCCACCTCGCCCACTGCTGCGATAGCCGCGAGGGCGTTCGAGACATTGTGCGCGCCGATCAGGCGCAGGCTCACGGGGGCGCTCAGCTCGGTCCGCGCATCGTAGGCGTTGAAATCGGCGCCGCCGTCGGGCCTGATCGAGACGTCGCGGGCCATGAGGGTGGTTCCTCGCACATTGCCGAACGTCACGACGGGGCCGTCCGCGAGGTCGGCCATGGCCGCGACCCGCAGGTCGTCGGCGTTGAGGATGGCGGTGCCGCCGGGGCGCAGACCCTGGACGAGCTCGGCCTTCGCCTTCGCGACCGCCTCGATCCCGCCGAACTCGCCGACATGCGCCTGGCCGACCATCAGCACGATCGCGATGTCCGGCGGCGCGATGGACGTCAGGTAGGTGAGCTCGCCCAGGTGATTGGCCCCCATTTCGAGGACGAGGAAGCGCGTGGACTCATCGGCCCGTAGCACGGTAAGGGGCAGGCCCACCTCGTTGTTGAACGACGCGACGGGCGCAATGGTGGGTCCGCGCGAGCTGAGCATCTGAAGGAGCAGGTCCTTGGTCGTGGTCTTCCCGGCTGAGCCGGTCACGGCGATGACCCGGATGTCGCCGGAATCGCGCAGTCTCGCGAGCCACGCCCGTGCCAGCGCTCCGAGGGCCGCGAGCGCGTCGGGGACCACGATCGTCGAAGCGCCCTCCGCCTCACGCTCGGCGATGACTGCAACGGCGCCGTTTGCGACCGCGGCGTCGATGAAGTCGTGACCGTCTGCCGCCGAGCCCTTGAGGGCGACGAAGAGGCTGCCCGGGATGGCCTCGCGCGAGTCCGTCACGACGGGGCCGGTCACTGTCGCGTCGGTCCCTCGCAGGCTGCCACCGACGAATTCGGCAATCGTAGCGGCGGACAGATTGTTCACGCGAGATTCTCCTTTGGCCGGCCCGTTCGGGCGGCGGCAGCATCGGCGATGTGTATCAGCATCTAATTATGACGGAACTATGAATCTGCGGAGACTGCCGCGCGGGCGGCGTCGCGATCGTTATACGGATGGAAGACGCCGGCGATCTCCTGGGTCGGCTCGTGGCCCTTGCCGGTGATGATCACGGTATCGCCGGGCTGGGCCAGTTCGATGCCGCGTGCCACGGCATCCCACCGCGGACTGACCTCGACAACGTCGGACAGGTCCGGCCGCACGCGACCGACCCCGGCGAGGATCGCCGACCGGATCTCGGCAGGATCCTCTGAACGCGGGTTCTCGTCGGTGACGACGAGCACGTCTGCGAGCCGGGCGGCGATCTCGCCCATGATGGGGCGCTTCCCCTGATCGCGATCGCCGTCGGACCCGAAGACGATGACCAGGCGTCCCGCGGTAATGGGCCGCACCGCCTCGAGGGCGAGCGTGAGCGCGTCGGGCGTGTGCGCGTAGTCGACGATGACGAGCGGATGGTCGGCATCGTCCACCACGCGTTCCATGCGACCTGGGATCGCTGTAATCGTCTCGATGCCGCGAGCCGCGGCGGCGAGTTCCACGCCGGACCGATACGCCACGACGACGGCGAGCGCCGCGTTCGACACGTTGACGAGGCCTGGTAGCGGGCTGTGCACGGTGACCTCGATGCCGCCGGGTCCAACGAGCCGGAAGGACGATCCGACGTTGTCGAGCCCGATCGTCGCCTGAGTGACCCGCCATTGGGCGGTCTCGTATCCCGGGGATCCGGGCCGTGATGCGACGGTGTCGACGGGAATAGGCGCGTTGTCGGCGAGTCGGACTCCCCACTCGTCGTCGACGCACACCACCCCGTGCCGGGCGAGCCCCGGTGCGAAAAGCCTCGCCTTGTCAGCGAAGTAGTTGTCCATGGTGCCGTGAAAGTCGAGGTGGTCGCGCTGCAGGTTGGTGAAGGCGACGACGTCGAACTTGGCCCCCGCGACGCGGTCGAGCGCGAGGGCGTGCGATGACACCTCCGTGGTCAGCGCGGTTGCACCTCGCTCGCTCGCCATGGCCGTGATCGCCTGCAGCACGGGAGCCTCGACGGTCGTGCGCGGGCTCGGGATCGAATCCTGCCCCACCCGCAGTTCCACCGTGCCGAGGAGTGCGGTCGTGTGATCGCCTCCGGACAGCGCGGCGTCGATGAAGTACGTGGTGGTCGTCTTGCCGTTCGTCCCGGTGACCCCGACGGTCGTGATGCCACGCGACGGATAGTTGTAGAACCACGCCGCGATGTCTCCGGCCAGGGCACGCTGGGTGGATGTCTCGCGCAGGACGACCACGGGGATCGAGGCCCCGCCTTCGTCCCGCAGCAGCGTCGCGCCCGCGTCATCGGTGATGATCGCCACGGCCCCGGCGCGCTGCGCATCGACGGCGAATCTAGCGCCGTGGGTCTTGAGCCCTTGGAAGGCGATGAAGACGTCTCCCGGCAGCAGATCCGAGGTTCCCACGGCCAAGCCGGTGAACTGAATCTCGCGTGCAGTGAGGTCGAGCAGGACGAGCGAGTCCGCGTAGTGATCGACGAGTTCTCCGAGGCTACGGGCATATTTCGCGGCAGGGCGAAGCCGCCCCTGGTCCGAAGTCATGATCGCCAATCTACCGCTCGCGAGTCACCTTCTCCGACTCGGCTCACCACTCCTCCTTGTAGAGCTTCGGGGATTCTGTACTCGGTTCGACCCCGAGGCGTTGCAGCGCGTAGGAACCGACCTCGGCGAATACCGGACCCGCCACGGGGCCACCGTAGATGGATATTCGCTCGCTGGGGTTGTTGATCACGACCGAGATCGCCAAGCGCGGCTTCTCGGCCGGCACGACGCCGATGAACGACGACACGATGTCGTTCATCTGCCCCGAGGCATCCGCTGCCTGCGCCGTTCCGGTCTTGGCGGCGACGCGGTAGCCGGGGATCGCACCGGGCTTGCCCGTGCCGTCGATCACCGTGGATTCGAGCATCCGCAGGAGCTGATCAGCGACCTCCTTGCTGATGACCTGGGTCTGTTCTCCGGCGTCCTTCGTGGTGACGGTGCCGTCAGCCGAGGTGATCGATTGAACGAGGTGCGGCGAGACCCGCTTGCCGCCGTTGCCGATCGTCGCGAACACGTCGACGGCCTGTAGCGCCGTAACGGACACGCCCTGGCCGAAGAGCACGGCGTGCTTGGTTCGTCCATCCCAATCGTCGACATCGTGCAGGATGCCGCGCGATTCGCCGGCCAGTTCGATGCCCGTCTTCTCCCCGAACCCGAACTTGCGCAGGTAGTCGTATCGCACCTGAGTGGGCAGGTCTTCGGCGGCCATGAGCGTGCCGGTGTTGGAGGAGTTGGAGAGGATGCCCGTCAGGGTCCACTTCTCCTTCTCGTGATCGTGCGAATCCTTGAAGGTCTGGTTGTTGCTCGTGGTGTAGCGGTCGGGCACCGTGTACTTGGATTTGGGGGTCGCCAGCCCTGTCTCCAGCAGCGCCGCCACCGTGATCACCTTCGCGGTCGAGCCGGGTTCGAAGACGTCGGACACCGACTTGGCTCCGCGGTTGGATTCGTCCGTGGCGCCCGGCTTGTTCGGGTCAACGGATCCTGATTCCGCCAGGGCAAGGACCGACCCCGTGGGGATGTCGACGACCGTCGCCGAGCCGCCGCTCGCGCCGTACTTCTTGATCTGCTGAGCGAGCGCGTGGGCGGCGACGTACTGGATGTCCCGGTCGATGGTCAGCGTGATGTTGTCCCCCGGCTGCGCGGCGACGGTTGTCTGCTTGCCGGCGGGGATGACGTGCCCGGTGCCGGAGCGCTCGTAGGTGCGCGATCCAGGGGTTCCGGTCAGCTGCTCGTTGAAGGCGGACTCGATACCGGCCTTCCCTTCTCCGGTCGAGCCGACGAAGCCGACGATGTTGCCGCCAACCGTTCCCGCAGGGTAGACGCGTTGCGAGGTCTCCTCGGAGTAGAGCCCAGCGATGCGCAGTGACGAGATGGCGTCCCACACCTCGGGCAGCAGGCCCTTCTTGACGTACTTGAACATCCGATCGCCGGTATAGATGGCGGCGAGTTCGGCCTCGTTCATATCGAGCAGATCCGACGTCAGGCGCGCGGCCTCGGCCGGGCCGCCCACCTCGATGTCCGCCTCGTTCTTGTGGGTCCATTTGGCGAGTTCACGCTGATTCACCGTGAGGTTGTACCGCTTGACCGACGTCGCCATCACCACCCCGTTGACATCGGTGATGTCGCCGCGGCTGGCCTGGACCTCCCGCGTGAACGTGATCTGCTTGTAGGCCTCGGCAGCGAGGGCCGAAGCCTCGAAGCCCTGGATCCAGACGAGGCGCCCGACGAAGAGGACGAGGACCGCAGCGGCCATTCCCACCAGCCAGTTGGTGCGCACCGATGGGCGTCCGGCGCGCGCTCGCCAGCGGCCATGCCGCCGCTGGCCCGACTCGACGACCCTCGCCTCCTCGACCCTGCGGGATCTCCCCGGCGCGGAACTGAGTCCGCTGACTTCGCTGGTGGACGAGGTGCGCGTCGACGACGTGCGCAAGGACGAGCTGCGCGACGACGACGTGCGCAAGGACGCGCTGCGCGTCGACGCCCGGCGCGTGCCGGCAGTCCGTGGTGCCTGCCCGCCGGCTCGACTGCGACCGTTGCCGCTCGAAGGGCGCGGCGATTTTGCACTGCGTCCGCTGGATACTGAGGGCGCGCCAGATCCGGAGTTGGCCGTGGTTGCCCCTCGCGGCTTGGTGACGCGCCCGGTATCGTCGCCACGGCCGTGGGCCCGGCTCGAGCCACGCCCCCGGGCGGTTCGCTCGGCGGTGACGTCGGTCGTTCGGGTTCCCTCCCCGCTTGGCTGGATTCCGGCGCGAGTACCGGGACTCCGCGGCGCCGTGGAACCCGGCTTCGCCTTGCGTGCCGAGTTGGTAGCCTCACTGCCCGAGGCGCGCGACTGACGCGACGGCGTTGCGTCCCGCCCGGACGCGCCGCCGGCCTGCCTCGATGATCCTGAGCTCCGATTACCGGAACCGGAGCGTCGCGTCGCGCCGTCAGGAGACGGGCTCCCGGAACCGCTGCCGCCGGTGGGCCGCCGGCGCGTTACTGGACGATCCGCGTTCCTGCCTGAGTCAGTCATATCGTTGCCGGATCCGCCGTCACTCCGTCAGACCGATGATCTGCTTGTCCTGGAGCCGGATCATCAGCGGTGCCTGCTGTTGGGACATACCCAACTTCTTAGCAGACTTTGCGAGGTTTTCCGGGGTATTCAAAAAGTTCAGGTGTGTCTGGAGCATATCTTTGGACTGCGCCTCGTCTGCCAGTTGGCGTTGAAGCGACGCCTGCTGGTAACTGCCCTGAGCCATCATGGTATTGAGGGCGAGCGATCCGAACAGCCCGAGTCCGAGCAGGATCATGCAGAGGATGAGGAATACGAATCGGCCGCTATCGGGAACCGTCGACGGGATGACCTCCAGGTGAGGCCGCTCGGCGGCGGGCGGACGCACGGATGTGCGGGTCGATCCGGTGCGATCGATTCGACGCTGTGGGCGTGCCGGAGGCAACGGCTGTGCGAGGCTCATCGAGTCGCTCCTTGGGGCATCTGGGCGGGGGTGCTACGTGTTCTTTCAGCGACGCGGAAGCGCACTGAAGCCGCGCGCGGGTTGTCGGCGATCTCGCCAGCCGAGGCTTTGGCGGCACCTCGCGTGATCGCCGCCAGGTAGGGTTCGTCGCCCGCCAGTTCCACGGGGATTCCGGGCGGGGTTCTGGACGAGGTTCCCAATGCGAATGACTGCTTCACGATTCGGTCCTCGAGGGAGTGGTATGACATGACGCCGATGCGCCCGCCGATCGCCAGCGAGTTGATCGCAGCCGGAAGGGTCCGGCGCAGCACGTCGAGTTCGGCGTTCACCTCGATGCGGAGCGCCTGAAACGTCCGTTTGGCGGGATTGCCCGCGCCCTTCCAAAGTGCGGCGGGAATCGAGGACTTCACCAGTTCTACGAGATCGGCACTGGTTTCCCACGGACGCGAAGTTCGACGGGCCACGATCTTCTCGGCGATGCGCCGGGCGAATCGCTCCTCGCCGTACTCCTTGAGGATGCGAGTGAGCTCCTCGACCGGGTAGGTATTGAGGACGTCGGCCGCCGTGAGGTACTGCGTGTTGTCCATGCGCATGTCCAGCGGAGCGTCCTGGCTGTAGGAGAATCCCCGCTCACGCTCGTCGATTTGCATGGATGACACCCCGATGTCGAGCAGGATCGCCTGCACGGCCCCGTTGGCGTACTCGGACGCGACCTCATCCACGTGGTCGTAAGTCGTGTGCACTCCGACGAAGCGCGGGCCAAATCGCGCCAGCCGCTTGCGTGCCAGTTCAAGAGCGCTCGTATCCCGGTCGATTCCGAGCACCTTGAGGTGTGGAAAAGCCGTCAGGAACGCCTCGGAGTGCCCTCCCAGGCCCAGTGTGCCGTCTACGAGCACCGGGCTGTCCGTCGTGAGCGCGGCACCGAGGAGGTCGAGTGCGGAATCGAGCAGGACGGGAATGTGCCGCGCCGAGATGTCGGCTTGCCGTTCAGAAGCGGTCACACGTGCGTCCTTTCTCATCCGTTCTCCGCTGGGTTTTTAGACGCGTGCCGCAACACGCTGGTGGGAGGTTCCTCCCCTGAGGTCTCCCACCGCGGCGGTGCTGGCGCCGGGGAAGTGCGTCAGAACTGCGGGAGGAGGCCACAAGAGGGGATGCCTGTCAGAACCTGAGGTCGGGGAGCACCTCCTCCTCGGTATCCGCATAACTGCCCTCGGTGCGAGCGAGGTACTGCTCCCACGCCGCGAGGTCCCAGATCTCCACTCGACTGCCCGCGCCGATCACGGCGAGTTCGCGCTCCAGGCCGGCATATTTGCGCAGGAGCGGCGGGATCGATACCCGGCCTTGCTTGTCCGGGAGTTCCTGGCTGGCACCCGACATCAGGACGCGCATGTAGTCGCGTGCGCCCTTGCTGTTGACGGAGGCCTGGCTGATCTTCGCGTACATCCGCTTGAACTCGTCCAGCGGCAGCAGATAGAGGCAGTGCTCCTGACCGCGAGTCATGACGAATCCGGTCGCGAGCTGGTTGCGAAACTTCGCGGGCAGGATGAGGCGACCCTTGTCATCGAGTAACGGCGTGTAGGTGCCTAGCAACAAGTTCGGCAGCCCGCCAAGTTCCTCGGACATCAAGTCACCTCCTCTCCTCAACCCAGTGGCACCACAGTACTCCACTTCACTCCACTCTGTCGCGTCATTTGGGGAGATTCCAGAGAAATTGGTGCATAACTGCAGGTCAAGCCCGTGGTGCAAAGTGGCGATGTTTTGCCTGAATGCGCCATAGCGCGGTTTGGGGGGCTTCCCATGGCGGTCACCCAACCGCTGGCGTGGTGTGTCCGCGAGTTCAGTTCAGCGTTGAATTCATTGAAATATCAATGTTTTGGTCCCCTCAGTGGCGCATGCATCGTATGACACGGCGTAGGGCCAGATCGAACGGGAGGGGATGTGAGCAAACGATGTGGAGGAAAGTGGTGGAGATGGGTTCCGCCTCGGCCCCACCATTGGCGAGCGTGCATGCGGGGCAGTCCAGCCGCCTGTGGGCGGCGAATGACCGCATCACTAAGAAAGGGAGCGCCCCGGCAGTTGCCGGGGCGCTCCCTCTTGTGCGTTAGGGGTTCGCCAGGTTTCGCCGCGCACCAGGCGCGGGAAGCGGCGTAGTGAATGGGCGCGCTACAGTTCGCCGCGACGGCGGCGTTCCCACCTGTCAGCGAGCCGCTCGCTCAAACTGGCCTTGGGGGTCGAAGCGCGTCGCGCCTTGTCCGTTTCGGACTTTCCACGACCGCCTTGCGCTTCGGTCCGAGAGTTGGCGGGACGGCCGAAGCCGTAGATGGTTGCGCTCAGCATGATCAGGAAGCCAAGGATGCCGACGACGACCAGTGATTGAACCGCGCCGAGCACGACGAGGACGAGTCCGACGATGATCCCCGCGATGGCCACCGAGTACTTTCGGGGTCGAACGCGTCGCGGCGCGCTCGATTCGGTGGCCGGCTCACTCGAGTCTCCGCGTAGCGAGCGCTCCATCTCATCGAGAACGCGCTGCTCGTACTCTGAAAGAGGCACGAGACACCTCCATCCGGTGCGTGACAATGCAACACAACCAGGATAGTCCGCAACGGGTCCGGTTGGTAGTTGAGTTCCTGGGCAATGAGACTGCACCTAGCCCCGGCGCAAGCCGCTCGCGGGGGCGAGCACATGCCCGCCGAACCTGTCGCGTACTGAATCGACCGCCGAAGCCACCAGTTCGCGCGGCACGGACGTCTGCGCCAGTTCATCGTCCAGGGTTCCCTGCACGCCCGTCACCGCGCTCGCGTGAAGTTGCTCCACTCGGACTCCGACGAGGCGGATAAGCCGTCCCTTGGCTGGCGATTCGCGCCAGAGTTGACGCAGCGTATCGATGAGTATCCCCGCATCCGACGATGGATGCGGGAGCTGTCGAGATCGCGACAGCACCCGGAATTCGGCGTCCTTCACTTTCAGCACGACCACCCCGCCCATGACCTTGCGGGATCTTAGGATTCCAGCGACCCGGTCGGTCAGCGCGACGAGCACGCGATCCAGTTCGCGTTCATCGGATGTATCGGCTGCGAACGTACGTTCGGACCCGATGCTGAGTTCCTCCCTGCGGGGGTCAACGCCGCGCCTATCGCGCGCCCACGCCAGATCGTAGAGGTTTCCGCCGTGCAGGCCAAACCAATACCTGAGCGATGCCGGATCCGATTGAGCCAGTTCGCGAACGGTTTCAATCCCCCGTTCGCGAAGCGCCTCCTGCGTTCGAGCCCCGACCCCTGGCAACGCCCCTACCGGCAGGGACTGGACGAACTCGACCTCAGCGTTCCTGGGAATCACCAGTAGGCCGTCTGGCTTGGCGTTCGTTGACGCGAGTTTGGCGATGAGTTTCGACGGCGCCACCCCTACCGAGCACGTGACGCGCAACTCCGCGGCGATCCGCTCGCGCAGGTGCTGGGCGATCTCGCTCGCGCTGCGCCAATGTCTGCGTACCCCGGAGACATCGAGGTACGCCTCATCGACCGAGACCTGTTCGACGATGGGCGTGATCTCGGACAGGATCGCCATAACCTCCCGCGACACCTCACGGTATCGGTGCATGCGTGGCGGGATCACCAGGGCACCCGGCGCCAGGCGCCGTGCGCTCGCCATTGGCATCGCGGAACGGACACCGAGCGACCTCACATCGTAGGTGGCGGACAACACCACGGAGCGGCCACTTCCGCCCACGATGATCGGCAGACCTGCGAGCTCGGGCGCATCGGCTATCTCCACCGCCGCGTAGAAGGCATCCATGTCGACGTGCAGGATGGTGCACGAGTCATCGGCACCACCCCAATCGCGGCGCACACCTGCGGCCCTCGGCGCATTACTCACGGCACAGTCCTGATAGCGGCATCCTCACGGCGCAGGTGACACCGTGACTTCGACCCAGCCACTTCCACACGGTGGCATACCTGCAGCGGCGTCCACACGGTGGTGTTCTCACGACGCGAATCGCTCTCTGGACCAGTGGGGAACCGAGGCTTCGCCCGAGTGAGAGAGAACGTCCACGAATGTCGTCACCTCGGCACCGAACTCGTCAGCGTTGCGCAGACAGCGTGAAACCTGATCACCACTCAGGTCGACAGCGAGGCCGGCCTCGAGCGCCGAACGCGTGCGAGAAGACTCCTCGAAGATGGCTGCCCAGTGCGCGAACTGCGGCGCCCGATCCGCCAGTTGCACCCAGACCGACTTGCTTCGCGACCGCCTTAGCGCGGGCCCAAGAGCGGCGAGTACCGCAGCCGCGTACCGGAGCGCGGCGAGGTGGCCGTAGATGTACGCCGACTCGGCGTCCTCGGCTGAGCGCGCAGCGGTCAACTCGTCCTCCGCCCGACGCACGAGATCAAAGCCCGGACGCCGCACAGGGACGTGCCGCATGGGGCGAACGCGCGCCGCGCCTTCCGCTTGCGTCAATTCGACCATCGTCACCACCTCCACACTCCCATTATCGAACACTTGTTCTATTGGCGCAAGCCTGTCGCGATAAAGTGTGTCGATGCCCCCACGTTCCTCAGGCCGCGGCCGCCGTCCGGCGAGGCCCGCCACCTCCACAGCATCGCGTGACCCTCTGACATTGCAGGGGGAGACGATCGAGCTGTCGCACGGAACCGCGCATATCGAGCCCGATCGCGATGCCTCGCGCGCCTTCACGCTCTTCGTCAACGGCGTTCCGAGCAGCTATATCGACCTTGCCGACCCCACGCGGTTGGGGTTCGAATACCTGGAGATCATGCAGGCGATAATCGACGCCCTGCACCCCGGGCGGATCCGCGTCACGCACCTTGGCGGCGCCGCCTGCAGCCTGGCGCGCACGCTCTGCGCCGAGCGGCCCGACTCCGTGCATATCGCGATCGAGATAGATGAGTTGCTCGCCTCATTCGCCCGCGAATGGCTCGACCTCCCGCGCTCTCCCCAATTGCGCATCCGAACCGGAGACGCACGCGCGGCACTCGCCGGGATGCGGTCGGAAAGCGCCGACGTGATCGTGCGCGACGCATTCGCCGGCGATACGACGCCGGCGCACCTGACGACCGAGCAGTTCTTCGCCGAGGCGGCGAGGGTGCTGGCGCCGGGCGGAATCCTGCTGGCCAACATCGCCGACAAGCCACCCCTCTCGCTCGTCAAGCGCGAGATTTCAAGCGCTATTGCCGGGTTCGGACATCAAGCTCGACTGGCGATCGCCGCCGAGCCGGGCATTCTTCGGGGCAGGCGCTACGGCAACATCGTTATGGTCGTCGCCAAACCGTGGGCCGCTGAGACGAACGGCGCTCGGGAACGATGGGACTCGCTGGCGGCGATAGAGCGCCCGCTGCGTACCCTGCCGACGCCCGTGCGCGTGCTGCTGCACCATGAGGCGGTCGCATTCAGCGCGGGCGCACCTGCAATCATCGACTAGCGGATCACGGGTTGCCGGTCTCCCATACCTCCGCGTATGCGAGGGCGGCCTGGCAGATAGTGGGTGCCACGAAATTCGGGGCGCATACCTCCGCGCATGCGAAGAGGGCTACTTCTGCTCCGGACGCTGCTGCGCAAGGAACTGCTCGACCTCGTCCGCGAGGTTATTCGCCGATTGGTCGAGATCAGAGATCAGTAGCGAGGCTTCGGAGCGTCCCGCCTCGACCGCGTCGTACTGCCCCTCAAGCGATGCCACCAATTGCGTGAGCTCGGCAGACGCAGTCACCCGCGAGGCGACCTCGTCGATTGTCTTGGTGGCCTCGTCCTCAAGGACTGCGGTATCGAGCTCCAGCCGGGTGAGCGACGCAATCCGGTCGGCGAGACCCAGCGCGGCGGGGAAGTACGGCATCTGCGCCAGGTAGTGCGGAACGTGTACCGCGATGCCGACCGCATCGCGCCCTTCCTCCCCCAGCCGAACGTGCAGCACCGTCGCGAGCGCGGCGGGCAATGTGACCCGGTCGAACCACTGATCCGTGTCCTCGACCAGATCGCCGCGCGTAGCCGTCGTCGTGAACTTGGACGGGCGAGAGTGCGGAACCGCCACGGGAATCCCGTGCACGTTGATGGTCAGATCGACACCGAAGCGTTCGGCGAGCGCCAGCACAGCGGTGACGAAGCGATCCCAGCGATAGTCGGGCTCGAGCCCGTGCAGCAGCAGAAACGGGACACCCTGAGCGTCCTGGCATACGTCCATGGCCAACACGTGACGCTTCAGGTCGAAGTAGGCACCATCGTCATATGTGACCATCGGGCGGCGCGAGCGGGCATCAATGAACTCATCGGTGTCGAAGGTTACGAGCCGGCGACTTGCGCGCAGCAGATCGTCGGAAAGCAGTTTCCCGGCCTGGCCCGCGTCGATGTACCCCTCGAGGGCGACAATCATCGCCACTCCTGCCCCGGCGGTCAACTCGGCGAGTTCCCGCTCAGCGGCATCGTTGATCGTGTAGATCACGTCGTGCTCCCCTGACGTCGTCATGCTCGTGGCCCGAGTCCCTTCTTCCGCCCGCTCGCGCACGGAAGCGCGACGGTGTACTCATCACAACGCGCGCGCAGGCGGATAACTTCCCGAACGTCCGGCCAAGTTTCGTGGATAATGGTAGGCCGGTTTTTCGTATCGCTACGCAGTCACTGAGGAAGGGGTCGCCGACGTGTCCGATGTGACGGAGTTCGACCGGGAACAACGCGCGATCGATCGCTTTTACGAGCGGCTGGATCACCTGCGGCTCACGCTGCGGGACAAACTCGCGCAGGTCCGCCGCGCAGGTCCGAGCGGATCCCCCCAGAATCGATCCGAACGCGACGCGTTCGCGACGATGTACGAGGATCGGGTCGCCCACCTGGAATCGGTGGAGGAGCGCTTGTGCTTCGGCCGGCTGGATTTCGACTCGGGCGACTCGCGCTACGTCGGCCGCATCGGGCTCACCGACGAGGGTCACCACACAATCCTGACCGACTGGCGGGCTCCGGCGGCGGAACCGTTCTATCAGGCCACCGCCGAGCAGCGCGACGGCGTGTGGCGCAGACGCCACCTGCTGACATCGTCCCGCAAACTCACCGGCATCGAGGACGACCTGCTCGACCTCGAGCGTGAGGATGACGGAAAGCTAGCCGGCGAGGGCGCGCTCATGGCGGCTCTGGCGCGCGGGCGCACCGAGAAGATGCGCGACATTGTCTCGACCATCCAGCGCGAGCAGGATCGCATCATCCGCTCCCCGCTAGCTGGCGCGCTCGTGGTACAGGGCGGACCTGGCACGGGAAAGACAGCGGTTGCCCTCCACCGCGCCGCGTACCTGCTCTACGCGCATCGGTCTCGCCTGGAGCGTTCCGGCGTGCTGCTGGTGGGCCCCTCACGCACGTTCCTTCGCTACATCGATCAGGTGCTGCCTTCCCTCGGTGAGACGGGAGTGGTGTCAACCACCATCGCGGGCCTCATCCCCCACCTCAGGGCGACCGAAACCGACAGCCCTCTCGCTGCCGAGGCCAAGGGAAGCAGGCAGTGGGTCAAGGCGATCGAGCGGGCGGTTCGTGCCCGCCAGCGCGTTCCTGAGGTCGATGTCCCGTTCGATCTCGACGGACACGGGCTCGTGATCAGGCGGGGGGACGTCAGCGACGCCATCGCTCGCGCACGGCGTACCCACCGCCCTCACAACGAAGCCCGCGAATCGTTCGTACGGGACATGCTGCGACGCCTCACGGATCAGTACCTTCTGGCTACCGGGCAGGATCTCGACAGTGATTTCCGCTCCCTGGCGACCGAGGATCTGCGTTCTCATCCGACCGTACGCCGCGAACTCAACCTCGCGTGGTTCCCCATCAGCGCAGAGCGACTCATCAAGGACCTTTTCGCCAAGCCGCATCGGCTCGCTGAGGCGGCCCCGTTCCTATCCCCGAGACAGCGCGAAGCGCTGCTCCGGCCGACTTCGGCGGGTTGGTCGATCGGTGATATCCCGCTGTTGGACGAGGCGCTCGACCTGCTTGGGCCCATCGACGGCTCGACTGAGCGTGACGAGACGGAGCGAGGCCGCGCGGCGGAAGTGAAATACGCCCGCCAGGTGTTGGAGTCGTCGGGCGCAGGAGCGGGGATCGTGGACGCCGAGACCCTCGCAGAGCGGTTCGCGGAGTCCCGCGGCGGCGGCGACCTCGCCGAGCGGGCGGCCCACGACCGGAGTTGGGTCTACGGCCACGTGGTGGTTGACGAAGCTCAAGAGTTGTCCGAGATGGCGTGGCATTCACTGGCTCGGCGCTGCCCCACGCGATCCTTCACGATCGTTGGCGACGTCGCGCAGGCGAGTTCGGCGGCGGGAACACGCGACTGGCGTGCGCGGCTGGGCGCCATGTTCGGACGGCACCTCCACCTGGAATCGCTAACGGTGAACTACCGCACGCCCCGACTGGTGAGCGACCTGGCGATGTCCGTCGCTCGGCACGCCGGCCTGCCTGTGAGTCCGCTCACGTCGGCCCGAGATGTGCCCGATTGCCTGGAGATCCAGCGGACGAGCCGGGGCGCTTCGCTGAGCGTGGCGCTCGATAGCGCACTGACCGAAGCGAACTCGCGTAGCGAGGGAACGATCGCGATCGTCACCCTCGAGCCGGAACTGGCTGCTCCTTGGCTGGCCGCACACGCGGACGAGTTCACCGCCCGCGATGGAAAACAGCGCCTCACCATCGCCACTCCGGGGCAGGTCAAGGGCTTGGAGTTCGATGTCGTGGTCGTCCACGAACCCGCGCGCATCCTCTCGGCTGGCAACGGTGCGGCGGATCTGTTCGTCGCGCTATCGCGACCCACTCAGCGGCTGATCGTCGTCCACAGCGATCCGTTGCCTCGCGGCTTCAGCCAGTAGCGAAGACCGCCGCACGGGAACGAGGCCGACGTGTCCGGTTTGGACTTGTCGGCCTCGGCGATGCACGATGGTCGAGTGCAAAAAGCTCTCCTGCTAGAAAACCTTCACCCCGACGCCGCCAAGATCCTGGCGAGCCGCGGCATCGAAGTGGTCACGCGCACCGGCGCCCTGGACGAGGACGAACTCATCGACTCCCTCCAGGGCGTCAACATCGTCGGCATCCGATCCAAGACACAGCTCACCGAACGCGTGCTGAAATCGGCTCCGGATCTGACCACTATCGGGGCGTTCTGCATCGGAACGAACCAGATCGATCTGAAGGCGGCGGCAGCGCGCGGCATCGCGGCGTTCAACGCTCCGTTCTCGAACACTCGCTCGGTGGTCGAGGTTGCCATCTCCAACATCATCTCCCTCGTGCGCCGGCAACCCGTCTTCGACAAGGAGATGCACGCAGGGATCTGGAACAAGAGCGCGATCGGCGCCCACGAGGTGCGCGGTAAGACGCTTGGCATCGTCGGCTACGGCAACATCGGCACGCAGTTGTCGGTGCTCGCGGAAAACCTCGGCATGTCGGTAATCTTCTACGACATTGCCGAGAAGCTCGCTCTGGGAAATGCGCGCCGCGCAAAAAGCCTTGAGGATCTGCTTCGGAAGTCCGACGTCGTCACGCTGCATGTGGATGGCCGTCCGACCAATCACGATATCTTTGGTGCCGAGCACTTCGCGGCAATGAAGCCAGGAGCAGTGTTCCTCAACCTGGCGCGCGGATTCGTTGTCGACGTCGCCGCCCTGGCTGACGCACTTCAGAGCGGTCACATCTCCGGCGCGGCCGTGGACGTTTTCCCTACCGAGCCCAAGCGCAAGGGAGATCCCTTCTCGTCACCACTGCAGGGACTCAGCAACGTCATCCTCACGCCGCATACGGCAGGTTCCACCGAGGAGGCTCAAGAGGCGATCGGCCAATTCGTGTCGCACAAGATCGTGGACTACCTTTCGACCGGCTCGACGACGTTGAGCGTGAATCTTCCGAATCTAGCCCTCGAGCAGACGACCGGCGCAGCCCGCATTGCGCACCTGCACCGCAACACGCCCGGTGTGCTCGCGCGCGTCAACAACATCCTCGCCGAGCACGGCGAGAACATCGAAGGTCAGTTGCTGGCCACCCGCGGAGACCTGGGGTACGTGGTGACGGATATTGGTTCATCCCTGGAACCGGAAACGATCACCGCGTTGCAGGCGATCGAGCAGACGGTTCGCCTGCAGGTCCTCTGGGGCGCGCCGCAGCAGTAGTGGCCGAGCACGAAGGCGGGGCTCCCATCCACGTGATGGGAGCCCCGCCTTCGTCGTCTGTTGGTCCCCTACTGGCCGTGCTCGATTCGCAGGAGATTGATGGCGGCCTCGAAGTCATCAAGTGAATCGAAACCTTGATAGACGCTTGCAAAGCGCAGGAACGCGACCTCATCGAGGTCCTTCAGCGGGCCGAGGATGGCCAGACCTACATCATGGGAGTCGAGTTCTGCGCTGCCCGATGCGCGCAGGGTCTCTTCGACTCGCTGCGCCAGTAGCGCGAGATCGTCGTCACTGACGGGGCGCCCCTGGCAGGCCTTTCGCACGCCGTTCACGATCTTCTCCCGGCTGAATGCCTCCGTGACTCCGGAGCGCTTCACCACCATCAAACTGGACGTTTCCAGGGTCGAGAATCGCTGACCACATTCAGGGCACTGTCGTCTGCGTCGGATCACGAGTCCGTCTTCAGACGTTCGTGAATCAACGACGCGCGAATCTGGGTGTCGGCAGAATGGGCAGTGCACGGTTCTCCTCGCAGGATCGGCTCTGAACTCGATGGGCACCGCGAATGGCGGCAGGCAACATGGTACCGACCGTTACTGCGAGCAGCGACGTGATCCGGCTAAGACGAGGACGGGGAGCGGCCGTCCTCAGCCGCTCCCCGTCGGGACGCCCCATCCCCATCGCCGGGTGTGAGAGCCACCTCAGTGGCATCAAGCGCAGTGTGTCAACTGCCGAACCGCTGGCGACGCTGTGTGACTCCGTGTCTAGGACCGGTGTCGGTCGCGCCGATGGACCCCCCAGTCAGTCGGTGCGACATCCAACAATTTAGGAAAGGCTAACCTCACGTGCAAGTCGTGGCGTCGAGTGTCTCACGATATGGTCGGGACGGCATCGGTGCGGTCAGGCGGTGTGGCGCTCAGGCCCGAGCGGGAAGGACCAGCGTCATTCCCGGCTCAATGTGGCTCTCCACGAGGTTATTGAGTTTCGCAATGTCCAACAACACGTCCCGAACGTCGGACCCGGCCGGGGTAACACTCGCCGAGATCGACCAGAGACTCTCCCCGCCCATGACCGTGTGGACAGTCACCGCGAGCGGACGGCCAGGACCGTCGGCGGTCGCCTGCCCGCCGCCTGTAAGGGCCGCCCATGCACCCAGGACGGCGAGGAGGGCGACTATCGCGAGCGCCAGTCGGACTCGCCTGAACGACAACCCGTTCGGGCGGTTGCGCCGCGCGACTTCGTCCGACGCGCGCGCGACACGACGCGTCGAAGGGACACGTACACCTTGAGGTCCAACAGCCACAACAGTCATCTCGATCTCCATCCGCCAGGCGCCTGATCTCACGGATCAGGCTCCGCACTTCGTTGACTCGGCGCGAATCCGATTGTCCGCCCGCATCGAACACGTGTACTTATTACAAGTGTACGATGGATAGTACGCGTGTGCCAGTGTTTTTGTACGACACGTTAGAACACCTGTCGCAAATGCACTGGACGCTCGCGTAGAGTGGGACTCACTCGTACAGCGGAAGCAATACCAACACGAGCCTCTGACACGCCGCGGAATTCCCACGATTGGAGCGAATGATGGCAGCCGACGAGCAACGCCCCGAGCAGCGAAGAGAGCCCGACGTGTCCTGGTCGAAGATCGCCGAGCGCAATCGAACAGACTCGGCGGGAGGCGGCGACACTCACGGCAGCACGGCATTGACCTCACGCCAGGGCGAGATCCTCCAGGTCATTCGTGAGTCGCTTGACAGACGCGGCTATGCGCCCTCGATGCGGGAGATCGGCCTGGCGGTCGGGATGGTCTCCCCGTCGAGCGTCAAGTACCAGTTGATCGCCCTCGAGGAAAAGGGCTATCTCCGCCGCGACCGGCGCCGGCCGCGGGCCATGGAGCTCACCCCGCTCGGAGTCGACTCGTCAACGGCTGTGAGCGGCACGCCGTCGCGCCCCGGTCGCGCCCACGGTACCGCGCAGGTAACGGCCTTCGACCCCGACCACTCGTTCGCCTACGACGACGAGCCCGGCAATACACCCAAGCCAGCCATCGTCCCCGTGGTCGGGCGCATCGCGGCGGGCTCGCCCATCCTCGCCGAGCAGGACGTTGAGGATGTGTTCACTCTGCCTAGGCAACTCGTGGGCGAAGGGGAACTCTTCCTCCTGCGCGTAAGCGGAGACTCCATGATCGACGCCGCGATCTGCGATGGCGACTGGGTCGTGGTGCGTCGCCAGCAGACTGCGGAGAACGGGGAGATAGTCGCCGCCATGCTCGACAACGAGGCGACGGTCAAGACCTTCAAGCGCAGGGACGGTCACGTCTGGCTGCTTCCGCACAACCCCGCGTACTCCCCTATCAACGGAGACCACGCAACCATCGTCGGCCGCGTTGTGTCGGTGTTGCGCGCGCTCTGAGACCCGTCGCGTTGGCGGCAGGGGCACATCGGCCGGTCGCCAAGCCTGTGGCAGGGGCACATTGGCTGGTCGCCAAGCCTGTGGCTCCAGAACGGGGAGCTGCCCAGTATCCCGATGGCGACGCGACTCGGTTCTATCGCTCGTGAAGCGCTCCGCTCCGCCTGCTACGACGGCGTTCCGTCGCGTCCCGAGCGCAAGAGCGCCGCGAGCGACGCAGGACTCGTCCCACGAACAATGCCGGGGGCGCTACAGGCCGAACGAACGCGCCGTGTTGCGGATCGATTCGGCCGACGCCTGAAGTCCGCGCAACTCAGCGGCGGATAGCGGCACCTCGATCTGGTGCAGCACGCCCCCCTTGCCCACGACCGACGGCACCGAGAGGCAGACGTCCGAGATCCCGTAGTAGTCCTTGAGAAGAGACGACACCGGCAGCACGGCGTGCTGGTCGTACAGCAACGCCTCGACGATGCGCGACCCGGCGAGGGCGATCGCGTAGTTGGTCGCACCCTTGCCTTCGATGATGCGATAGGCAGAGTTGACGACCTCGTAGGCGATCGCCGCTCGCTCGGCGTCCCCGAGCGGGCCGCGCCCCTCCAGTCCCTGCCAGTCGAGGAGCGGGGCTCCGCCGATCGTGGCGGACGTCCACAGCGGAATCTCGGAATCACCGTGCTCGCCCACCATGTATGCGTGAACGTTCTGAACCGCGACCCCGGTCGCCTGCGCGACGAGGTAGCGCAGGCGGGAGCTGTCGAGCACGGTACCCGAGCCGAACAGTCGGTTCGGCGGCAGCCCGGTGAGTTTCAAGGATGCATAGGTGACGACATCCACGGGGTTGGTGACCATCAGGTAGATGGCGTCGGGGGCAACCTCGAGCAGCGACGGCAGGATCTTGCCCATGAGCGAGATCGTCGATTCGGCCAGTTCCAACCGGCTCTGTCCCGGCTTCTGCTTGGCGCCAGCGGTCACGATCACCACATCGGAACCGCGGACGACCTCCACGTCGTCCGAACCGACGACCTCGGATTGCGCGGTGAACTGAATGCCGTGGGCCAGGTCGAGCGCCTCGGCCTCCACCTTGGCTCGGTTGATGTCAAACAGCGCAACCTCGCGCGCGACCCCGCGGGTCAGCAGCGCATAGGCCATTGTCGCTCCAACCGCCCCGGCTCCCACGACGGATACCTTCGTCCTGCGCACGGTCGATCCCGTCGACGCGGTTGCCTGCTGCTCGGTTGCCGGTTCTGCCATGATCATATCGCTCCTGGTTAGGGGTGAATCGGAGTACGGATACAGCCTATCGTCAGGAGCCACTTCCGAGTCGGCGCAGCGCCCCGGCGGCCTTCTCGAGTGAGTCGGTCTGCCAGAAGCCCGGCAGGGACCGGATGAAGTAGGACCCGTAGCCCTTCGTCCTGAGCCTGGGGTCGAGGATCGCCACGACCCCGCGATCAGTGCTGCTGCGGATAAGGCGACCGGCGCCCTGGGCGAGCGGCAGCGCGGCGTGCGGCAACGCGACGGTTTGGAAGCCATTGCCGCCCTTCTTCGTCACGCGTTCCAGCCGAGCCGAGACGATCGGGTCGTCGCGCCGAGCGAACGGGATCCGGTCAATGATGACCAGCCGGCACGAGTCGCCCGGCACGTCGATGCCCTGCCACAGGCTCATTGTTCCGAACAGAGACGTCTGCTCCTCCTGCTTGAACCGTGCGATCAGTTCCGGGACATAGCCCTCGTCCTGGCTCAGGACCGGCAGGGAGAGTCGATCCCGCATGGCCTCGGTGGCCTCAATGGCGCCGCGCTTGGAGGTGAACAGGCCGAGCGTGCGCCCGCCAGCGGCCTCGATCAATTCGGCCATCAAGTCGAGTTGCTCCGGGGTGAGTCCGGCGCGGCCAGGCTCGGGCAGGTGACGGGCGATGAAGAGAATGCCCTGCCTGCGGTAGTCGAATGGCGTGCTGACGTTGACGCCGCGCCATCTGCTCGATGCCGTGGGGGGCGCCGATTCGAGGTCATCGGACCGGGAATCGGCCGGCAAGGGCGCCCAGGTCCCCTCCTCCTGTGCGGAGAAGAGGCCGACTGTCCGCGCGAAGGGCTCGAATGCCCCGCCGAGGATAAGCGTGGCGGAGCACATCACCACCGTGCGGGACTTCAGTATCTGCTCGCGAATGGCTGCGGACACGTCGAGGGCGGCGATCTTCAGACTGGCGGTGGCATCGCCCGGGCGCCGCTCAGTCCAGAGCACGTCCCATTCCCCGCCCACCAGGAGGCGCTCGGCGATCTCGAAGATGTCCGTCACGGCGGCCCGGGCCACCTTGTGCGTGACCGCCTGCGTGTCTCCATCCTTGAGGTCGCTGAGCGCGGATCGTGCCGCTGTTTGGACGAGTTCCACGGCGCTTGCCAGCTCATCGGGAAGCCCTGTGGTGAGCCGGCTGGCATCGAACTGGACCAGTTGCTCGGCAAGCGAGCGGGCCGCCTCATCGAGTTTCGATGCGCCCGGCGTCCCGTGACGGCGCAGGCGCTTGGCCGCGGAGGTCACCGTGCCCACCGAGAGTTCCTGCGTGGTGGACGAGGTCACCCGCGCGACAAGGTCGTGCGCCTCGTCGATCACCAGCGTCGAGTGGGGCGGAATGATGCTCTCATTGCCCGCCGCGGCGATACCGAGCATGGCGTGATTGGTGACCACCACGTCGGCCCTGCTCGCGTCCTCGCGCGCGAGTTTGGCGAAGCATTCCTCCCAGAAGGTGCACCTGTTGTTCAGGCACTCGGACGTGGAAACCGACACCTGGCGCCAGGCGCGATCCGAGGCCGACCAATCGAGATCATCGCGGTCGCCCGTAGTTGTATCGGCGGCCCATTCGCGAAGCCTGGTGACCTCCGCGCCCAGTGCGCTGGTCGCTCCCGCGGTGCTGGTTTCCGGCAGGTCGAACAGGGACGATTCCTCGTCCGGGTATCCACCCTCGACCTTGTTGCGGCACGCGTAGTTGCTCCAGCCTTTGAGGGCGGACGAGGTTACAACGCCGCCGCGAAGCTCCTTGATCTGCTCGGCGACGAGGGGAATGTCCTTGGCGAGCAGTTGCCGCTGCAGGGCGATCGTCGAGGTCGAGACGACGGCTCGGTGACCGGGCTCGCGCGCGGCGAGCATGGCCGGGATCAGGTAGCCCAGGGATTTTCCCGTACCCGTTCCGGCCTGAACGAGGAGCGTTCCGCCGTCGGTGATGACCTCCGCGACCGCATCGGCCATGTCCTGCTGCCCCGCCCGCGGTTGCCCGCCCATCGCGCCCACGACTCGTTCGAGAACTGTGCGCGGCGTGATCATCGAACGAGTCTACCGACCCGCATCATCGCCAACCGCAACCGCGCTGAGTTGCCGGGCGAGTTTCTCGTCCACGAATGCCACTATGCGCGTGCCCGCCTCACGATGCTCCACGGTGGCGACCTCGCCGTTGCGATAGGCCCGCGAGACCAGATCGCCGTGGCTGTAGGGCACGGTCAGATCGATGTGGATACGCGGCTCGGGCAGCGACGCTGCGATCTGCTCGATGAGCGTCTCCAGCCCCTCCCCCGTGTGAGCGGACACGACGAGCGCCCCCGGCTCCTGCCGGCGGATCTCCGCGACCTGCTCGGGCGTCGCCGCGTCGGCCTTGTTGAGCACCACGAGCTCGGGGATCTGCGACATCCCCTCGATCTCCGAGAGCACCCCCCGCACGGCGCTGATCTGGCCGACCGGGTCGGCGTGCGAGGCATCGACGACGTGCAGCACCAGGTCCGCGTCGGCTGCCTCTTCCAGCGTCGAGCGGAATGCCTCCACCAGTTGCGTGGGCAGGTTGCGAACGAAGCCCACCGTGTCGGCAATGGTGAACTCACGGCCCGACTTGGTGCGGGCACGCCGCACTGTCGGATCGAGGGTCGCGAACAGGGCGTTTTCTACCAGAACCCCGGCACCCGTAATGGCATTCAGGAGCGATGATTTGCCAGCGTTCGTGTACCCGACGATGGCGACCGAGGGGATCTCCGCCCCTCGCCGCGCACGGCGCTTGGCCTCTCGAGCGGGGCCCATCTGCGCGATCTGGCGTCGGAGCTTGGCCATCTGAGTCCGGATGCGACGGCGGTCAAGCTCAATCTTGGTCTCACCGGGACCACGCGAGCCCATACCGGCAGCCCCCGCACCGACCTGGCCACCGGCCTGTCGGGACATCGATTCTCCCCAGCCTCGCAGACGGGGAAGCAGGTACTCGAGCTGGGCGAGTTCCACCTGCGCCTTGCCCTCCCGGGACTTGGCGTGCTGCGCGAAGATGTCCAGGATGAGGGCCGTCCTGTCGATCACCTTGACCTTGACGATGTCCTCCAGCGCCCGTCGCTGGGAGGGCGCCAGTTCGGAATCGACGATCACCGTGTCCGCCTCGACGTCCTCGACGATGTCGGCGAGCGACGCCGCTTTCCCTGAGCCGAGATACGTCCCCGGGTCGGGGTTGTCGCGCCGTTGCAGCATGCCGTCAAGGACCTGCGAGCCGGCGGTCTCCGCCAGGGCGGCGAGCTCGCGCAGCGAGTGCTCCGCCTCGGTGGCCCGCTGTCCGGAGTAGAGCCCAACGAGAACCACGCGTTCAAGGCGCAACTGCCGGTACTCGACCTCGGTGACATCTTGCAGTTCGGTTGACAGTCCCTGCACGCGCCGTAGCGCGCTACGCTCCTGCAGCTCCAGTTGCTCGCCATCGCGACTGGTGTGGCGGGTAGCCCCCTCGTCCAGCGCGGTGCCGCCGCGGGCGAGGATCCTTGCGACGACGTCCCTGGCCAGGGCGTCGTTCGCCCGATCGCTGTCCGTGCGTGATGTATCGCTTCCCGCCGCATCTTCGAGTTCGGAATCATGGGGGGTGAAGTCTTGGGTCATGCTGTCCTTAATCCTGCGTGCGATCCTCTGCGACGAGGCATCGCCGACTGAAGTTTCCATTTTCCCACGCTCCGCGACTGAAAGCCCGAGTTTTTTCGTCCCCGACTACGATGATCGGGTGTCAATCAACGAGGGCAAGCCCGAACATTCGCATTACTTCACGGCAATGGCTCCGGCGGCCGAGAGCGAGATCGAGTACCGCGAGGTCACCCTCGGCCCGTTCCATACGCGGGTTGCAACGGCACGCGGCGTGTTCTCGCACGAGCATCTCGACATCGGTACATCGATCCTGCTGCGAACGGTGGACGAACTGGAGGCGCCTCTGACCTTCCAGTCGGCGGCCGACGTGGGCTGCGGGTGGGGAGCGATCGCGCTGTATCTGGCGCTCGCGCGCAAGAATGCCGTGGATGGTGCCGGCGAGACGCAGCCGTGGCGGGTGGTCGCCGCGGACATCAACGACCGCGCCCTGGATCTGACGCGGCGCAACGCAAGCATTCACGCCTTGCCGCAGATCGAGCCGATGCGCGCCGAGGACCCGAGCGCCCGCGATTCGTTCGATCTCATTGTCTCCAATCCCCCGATCCGCATCGGCAAGGCGGCCCTCCACGGCATCCTCACCGCGTGGCTGCCGCGGCTGCGCGTGGGCGGGGCCGCGTACCTGGTGGTCGCCAAACACCTGGGGGCCGATTCACTGCAGCGATGGCTGACCGAACAGTTCGCTCCCGGCAGCGGATCTATGCTCAGCGCCGAGGGCGTGCCGGTGTCCGGCGAGGTCGGGCGCGTCCAGACAGCGAAGGGTTTCCGCATCCTGCGCGTCCGGCGGAACGCCTAGCCACCGGAGGACCGGCCAGCGGCGATGCTTCGCGGCGGAGGAAGTGCCGCGAACTGGCACCTCATGCCGTCGCGAGGTCGCGAATGACCCCAAGCGCTGGCGAGCAATCCGGAAGCGACGCGCTACCCGCTAAGGCCTTCGCGTTCGATATCGAGCCGCGCGAGGATCACGGCGGGCCCCGACAGTGTGATCGCGGTCAGGTCCGAGACGTCCACGCCGACCTGGCCACCCGGCACGTCGATGAGCCACTTGGCTGGCGCGGCCGGCCCGCCCCACAGGTTCAAGGCGACGGCGACCGCGCACGCGCCGGTCCCGCAGGACTCCGTCTCCCCCACGCCGCGCTCGAATACGCGCATGGCGGCCCGCCCCACGGGGCCACTCTCGCCCGCTATCTCCCCCAGTGGAACGGCGAACTCGACATTGCTGCCGTGGGGTGGCGCCGGTTCGACCTGCGGGGCGCGGCTCAAATCGAGCCCGGCCAGTTCGTCCGGGTCCGCCAGCGCAACGACCGTGTGCGGATTGCCCATATCGACGCTGAGCGCGGGGCGCGGGCGATCCAGCCCTGCAGCCGCCACCTCACTGTCCGATCCGGCGATTGCGGCCTCGGTCGAGTGGACGAGATTTCCAGGGCCCATGCCGACCGTGAACCATCCGGTGACAGCGTCCCTGCTCACAGTCTTGATACCGGCCCTGGTTCCGAGTGCCAGCGGCCCACCACTCAGGTCGCCAAGCCCCATCAGTTCGAAGAACGCCCCGAAAACGCGCACCCCATTGCCGCACATCTGGGCGATCGAGCCGTCCGAATTCCGGTAGTCCATGAACCAGTCGGCACCCGCGTCCGCTGCCGTGCGCGCGGCAGGATCATCGAGCGCGTGCGAGGAGACGAGCCTGATCACCCCGTCGCCGCCGATGCCCCCGCGCCGGTCCGCGAGCGCGCGAACAAGGTCATCGTTCAGGTCGACTTCGGATTGCGGATCGTAGATCAGCACGAAGTCATTCCGGGTCCCGTGGCCCTTGTAGGCGCGGATCGTCGTCATGACCCAAGCCTACGGCGCACTGGTTCGCTAACGGGCAAGGCGAAGCGCTCAGCGGGGTTCAGCGTGGCCGCTGGATCCGCCTGCGCCTCGCGAACGAACTCGGCGGCGCGATCGACCAGTTCCGCGCCGGATTGGGTGTCCGCGCGCAGCCACTTGATGCGGGGGTCACGACCGAACCAGCCCATCTGCTTGCGCGCGAGCCGTCGCGTCGCGGCGATGATCTGAGTGCGCGCGGTGGCGAGATCGATCTCGCCACGCAGGTGGGCCAGTGACTCCCGGTAGCCGACGGCGCGCGCAGCGGTGCGCGAGAATGCCTGCGCATCACCCCCCGCGAGTGTGGCGACCTCGTCGAGCAGGCCATCGGCGAGCATCGCATCCACGCGCCGTTCGATGCGCTCGTCGAGTCCTTCACGGCCGTAGTCGACTCCGAGCTGAACTGCCGGGCGGGTGTACGACGGTCGCGGCAGTCGCGCGCTGAACGGCTCGCCCGTCAGCTCGATCACCTCGAGCGCCCGGACTATCCGCCTGGGGTTCGCCGGGTCCATAGCACGGGCGGCGACGGGATCGAGGCTGGCCAGTTCGTCGAATAGTGCCGCGGAGCCCTCGTCCCTCACCCGGTCCTCCAACCGCGCGCGCACACGCGGGTCGGTGCCGGGGAAGTCGATGTCATCCAGGAGTGCCCGAACGTAGAGGCCGGATCCGCCGACGACGATCGCTCGACGCCCACGGCGTTCGACCCCCGCTACGTCGGCTCTGGCCGTAGCCTGGAAATCGGCGACGGAGGATTCCTCGCCCAGCGCGAGCACATCGATCTGATGATGTTGGTAGCCCCGGCGCTGCGAAACGGGAAGCTTGGCGGTACCGATGTCCATGCCGCGGTACAACTGGAAGGCATCCGCACCCACGATCTCCACGTGGCCCGGCCCGCCGAGCACGTCGGCGAGGTCGAGCGCCAGTTCCGACTTGCCTGCAGCTGTCGGCCCGACGACTGCGATCAGGACACGCTGCGACGCCGAGCTGCCCGCCGTCACCGACCGGCCCGCAGTGTGGGCATGCCGAGGGTGATCGGAATGCCGGGTTGCGCGGCGGCTGCATGATCGTGCCCGCCGCCCAGTAGCCGGGCACGCTCGCGCGCCACCCAGGCGTCGCCGGAGCGTGTGCCCCGGACCTCGTAGCGCCCTCCGTGAGTCACCGAGTCGGCGACTACGAAGTGCGGCGCGCCGCGCGTCACGGTCGCGGTCACGACGTCGCCGGGACGCGGCAGGCGCGGGTCGATGTCGTCGCGCAACCGCGGATCGTCCGCCATGACCTCGCGAGCTGCCGAGAAGCCGTGGCTGAGCCCATCGGGAACCTGCACGTGGACGAGCCTGTTGTCCCGCGCCCTGCCGGAGACACGGCGGGTATCCGTGTCCTTGCGACCCGATCCCTCCGTGACCAGAACCTCGACCGCGCGGCCGACTTGGGCGGCACCGTCCTGCGCGCTGATGCGCTCCTGCAGCGCGAGAAGGCGCTCGTAGCGCTCCTGCACCACTTCCTTGGGCAACTGGCCGTCGAGGGTCGCGGCCGGCGTTCCTGGGCGCGGCGAGTACTGGAACGTGAAGGCGGAGGTGAAGCGCGACTGCTCGACGACGTCTAGGGTTTGTTGGAAGTCCTCCTCCGTCTCTCCGGGGAAGCCGACGATGATGTCTGTCGTGATCGCGGCGTCCGGAAGCGAACTGCGGACGTTGTCGAGGATCGCCAGGAATCGCTTGGCGCGGTAGGAGCGGCGCATGGCCCGCAGGATGCGATCGGAGCCCGATTGCAGGGGCATGTGGAGGCTTGGCATGACGTTCGGCGTCTGCGCCATGGCTTCGATGACGTCGTCGGTGAACGAGGCGGGGTGCGGCGAGGTGAAGCGGACTCGTTCCAGGCCGTCAATCTCGCCACAAGCCCTCAGTAGCTTGGCGAAGGCTCCGCGGTCGCCGAACTCGACCCCGTACGAGTTGACGTTCTGGCCGAGCAGCGTCACCTCGACTGCTCCGTCGTCGACGAGCGACTGCACTTCGGCGAGGATTTGGCCCGGACGCCGGTCGCGCTCCTTGCCCCGCAGGTGCGGCACGATGCAGAAGGTGCACGTGTTGTTGCAGCCCACGGAGATCGAGACCCAGCCGGCGTAGACGGATTCACGGCGCGTCGGAAGCGTCGAGGGGAAAACCTGCAGGGACTCGGCGATCTCAACTTCAGCGCGCCGGTTGTGACGGGCCCGGTCCAGGAGCGGCACGAGCGCGTCGAGGTTGTGCGTCCCGATCACGACGTCGACCCACGGGGCGCGTTCGGCGATGCCCGACCTGTCCTTCTGCGCCAGGCACCCGCCCACCGCGATCTGCATTCCCGGCCGCGCGGCCTTGCTCGATGCCAATTGTCCAAGCATGCCGTAGAGCCGGGAGGAAGCGTTCTCGCGTACCGCGCACGTGTTGATCACGACGACGTCAGCCGCGCCCGTAGCCTCTTCAGCGGGCGACGCAGGCGAATATCCAGCGGATTCGAGCATGCCGGCGAGGTGCTCTGAATCGTGCACATTCATCTGGCAGCCGAGGGTCTTGACGATATACGTGGGGCCGGGGCGGGGGGCCGTCGTCGGGAGGGGCGCGTAGCTAGACATCAGGGACATTCTAGTCGGCCCGCAGGTACCTGTCGTCGAGCCCGCTGGCCGCGCGCTAGTGATCGGTGAGGGCGCCGATGATCGGATCGTCCTCAACAGCGGTACCGGTGGTTGCGACCGCGCGTAGCTCCTTGATCGCGGTCACGGTGACGAGGCTCGAGTTCGACGAGGCGAGTTCGATCTGACGCGCAACCTCGGCGGCGATCCGCGCCACGTCGTCGTCGGACACTGCGGCGGGTTCGACGATCACCCGAAGTTCGCGACCGGCGGCCAGGGAGAGGGCTTTTGCAACGCCGGGCACCTTGACGGCAACCTTCTCGAGGAGTTCCAGTCGCTGAGCGACGTGCGCCGCCTCGTCGCGGCGCGCGCCGGGCCGTGCCGCCGAAATCGCATCGGCGATTTGGACGATGACCGATTCGACAGTCTCGTGGGGGATCTCGTCATGGTGCGCGGCAACGATCGACGCGACTACCTCGTCCTCCCCGTTGTCCCGCAGGAATTCGGCGCCGACGGCCGCATGCGTGCCGACGATGTCGCCGGTGAATGCCTTGCCGATGTCGTGTAGCAGGCCGCCGCGGCGAGCGAGGTCCGTATCTGCGCCAAGTTGCTCTGCGAGATGTGCCGAGATCTGTCCCACCTCGAGGCTATGCGCCAGGACGCTCTGACCGAAGGACGTTCGCAGGCGGAGTTTCCCGAGCACTTCAATGATCGGTTCGGCGAGTCCGTGGACGCCGATCTGCTCGGCTGCCTGCCTGCCCACCTGAAGGGTTCGCGACTCGATCTCGTTCGCGGCGCGGGCAAGAGCGTCCTCGATCCGCTGGGGATTGATGCGCCCATCGCTCACGAGTTCGGACATGGCCACTTCGGCGATCTCCCGTCGGGTCGGATCGAAGGAGGCGAGCACCACGACGGAACTGCTGTCCTCGATGAGCACGTCGACACCGCTCGTCGCCTCGAAGGTGCGGATGTTGCGCCCTTCTTTGCCGATGATCCGGCCCCGCATCTCCTCCGATGGCAGCGCCACGGTCGTCACCGCGGCTGCCGAACTCGCGGACACGGCGAGGCGTTCTACCGCGGAAACAATGATCTCCCTGGCCCGGTCCTCGGCTTCGCTGCGCGCCTCGGACTGGATGGCGCGGATGGTGGCGGCGGCGCTGCGGCGTGCCTCGTCCGCGAGCCTACGCTCGAGCGCCGACTTGGCCGCCTCCCGATTCATTCCGGAGATGCGCCCGAGTTCTTCCTCGATTCTCGACGCTCCGTCAAGGTGGAGAGCCTCGAGTCTCTCCTGAGCCTCTTTGAGGGCTTCTTCGCGTCGGAGTAGCCGCATGCGCTGTTTCCGCAACGCCCGCCGTTCCTCGACTAGGTCGCGCTCCTCGTCGCGCAGTTGCGCCTGCCTGCTCTGGATTTCTGCGGAGCGGTCGCGGAGGTGGTCGCGAAGTTCACGCGAGTCCTCCTTGGCCTGCCGGCGTACCGCCGCGGCCTCTCGGCGGGCGACCAGCACGAGGATGAGTGCGATGAGGCAGGCGGAGAGCAACGCGAGGACATATCCCCATTCAAGTACGCCAAACATGTCGCCACCTCCGCTACATCGTTGTGAAAGTGCACATTACGCGAATTCGATGGGAACTCGCGACATCCGCATCGGGGAAGGTGTCCGGTACGACCGATTCTGTCCGATTCGTCCGGTTGCGAACCGCTGTCCGGTCGTCGTCGCGCGCACCCCACGCTCACGGACGGGATCGACGACGATACCCATTCTATTGCGAGGAATGCGCCCGCAGGGCTCGCGCGATGACGTCGGGACTGAATCCGCGTCGTGCGAGGGCGCCGAAGATCCTGCGGACGGTCTTGGCGTCTGATAGGTCCTCCCCTCGGCGGAGCTTGCGCGCGACGAATGCCGCGGCGACCTCGAGTTCGCCTTCGGGGGCATACTCTTCAAGCGCGGTCTCGGCGACTCCGGGTTCGATTCCCTTCGTCCGCATTTCCTCGCTGATCGCCCGGCGCGACCGCCCAGCGCTGTCACGACGATTCCGGACCAGAGATCGTGCGTAGTCGAGGTCGTTGATCAGGCCGACCTCGGTGAATCGGTCGATGACGGCCCAAATAGCCTGCTCCTCGAATCCCCTGGCCGCCAATTTGGCGGCAATCACGGCTGAGGGCTGCGCAGCGTTCGTCAGAATGCGGAGCGCAGCCTCGCGCGCAAGGTCGATGCTCCCAGGGTCTTCCGGGGGGCGCGGCCCGCGGCGCCGATCGGCCGCTGTTTCGTCCGACCGATCGGCGCGCTGGCCTGTGGAGTCCGAGCCGGTATTGCTCATCCCCGAGTTCGCCCCCTGAGAACGGGATGAACGCGCATCGCGCGCCCTGCCCGCCACTACTCGTCGCTATCTGCGCCCGCGGGCCCGATGCCCAGCTTCGACTTGATCTTCTGCTCAATCTCATCGGCGAGATCCGGATTGTCGCGCAGGAAGTTGCGGACGTTCTCCTTGCCCTGACCGAGCTGATCGCCCTCGTAGGTGAACCAGGATCCGGATTTGCGCACGATTCCCTGCTCGACGCCGAGATCGATCAGGCTTCCCTCGCGCGAGATTCCGACGCCGTACAGGATGTCGAACTCTGCTTGCTTGAAGGGCGGCGCCATCTTGTTCTTGACGACCTTGACGCGCGTTCGGTTCCCGACGGGGTTCGTCCCCTCCTTGAGGGTTTCGATGCGCCGGATATCGAGCCGCACTGACGCGTAGAACTTCAGCGCCTTGCCACCCGTGGTCGTCTCCGGCGATCCGAAGAACACACCGATCTTCTCTCGCAACTGGTTGATGAAGATGGCGGTGGTTCCCGAACCCGACAGCGCTCCGGTCAGTTTGCGCAACGCCTGCGACATGAGTCGCGCCTGCAAGCCAACGTGGCTGTCACCCATCTCGCCTTCGATCTCGGCCTTCGGAACGAGCGCCGCGACCGAGTCGATCACAATGATGTCGATAGCGCCGGAGCGGATCAGCATGTCCGCAATCTCGAGCGCCTGTTCGCCGGTGTCGGGCTGCGACACGAGCAGCGCATCGGTGTCGACACCCAACTTACCGGCGTATTCGGGATCGAGCGCGTGCTCGGCATCAATAAAAGCCGCCACTCCCCCCGCCCGCTGGGCGTTCGCAACCGCGTGCAGGGCGACTGTCGTTTTACCCGAGGACTCCGGTCCATAGACCTCGATGATGCGCCCCCGAGGTAGCCCGCCGATGCCAAGGGCCACGTCCAGGGCGATCGAGCCGGTCGGGATCACCTCAATCGGAACCCGATCCTCGGCACCAAGGCGCATAACGGAGCCCTTGCCGAAGTTACGGTCAATCTGCGCGAGAGCTGCTTCGAGCGCCTTTTCGCGGTCTGCCGGTGCGGCCATGAGAGAACCTTCCATCCGTCGAGCCGAGGGCGAGGCGGTCGCCGCTCAGCGTGGTCAGGGTCGACCCTAGGGTCTACCTCTGACATCATCAGATCTTTGCCGATTGCTCTCGCCGACGGTCGCGATGTGGAAAACTCACGGCCCCGCGCGTGGAAGCGGATCAACATTAACCCGCTCAGCCTATCGCACAAGTGTTCTACGAAAGGTCGACACGCCGCTACCGGCGCGCCTCGGGAAGGCCCCAGTGATACTCGTACGGCACGTCAAAGTCCGCGCACATCGCACGCCACACCGCACCCGGATCGATTCCGCGGCCCAGGGCATCCTGCGGGGTTGATCCTCCCAGATCAAGCACCACGTGCTCGCTAGCGATGGTGCGGCCGTGGCCGACTCCGAACACGGTGTCAACGCACTGCCAGAATTCGCGCAGGTCCATCGAGTTCGCTGTGCCTCGCGACCGTCAGACGACGGAGGTCAGTGTGCGGTAGCCGCTAGGAGCATCCGAAACCGCACCGATGGTGAAGTCCGCGGGAAGCGTGTCGGGGACCTCGAGGGCCTCGGAAACCGCGATACGGTCACCCACCTGGTGCAGCACCGTAGACATCGGCACATCAAGGGCCTCGCAGATCGAACTCAGCAGTTCGGACGAGGCCTCCTTCTGACCGCGCTCGATCTCGCTGAGGTAGCCGAGGGACACGCTCGCCTTGGAGGACACCTCGCGTAGCGTGCGTCCCTGACGCTGGCGCAGGTCACGTAGCACGTCACCGATTTCTTGACGAAGCAGAATCATCGTGCGTCCTCCTTGTGTGTGTCCCGTGCGCTTACTCGGCTGACGGACGCTCGCGACGCGGATTTCCACGCCAGCCTCGCGACCAACCTTAGTTCCACCATATTTCATCGCTGTGTACAACCCGAGACGGGGCCGTGTTATTCCAGCCGGTGAGATCATCGGTCGCGACGCTCACTCTCCCGACTCGCCGGACCTCACCATAGACAATGCTTCTGACAATGCCCTGCGAACGACCTGCGCACGGACCTGCGTGCGGTCACCCGACAGTCGCAGCCGCAGAACCCGCTGCGTGACGTGGTCGTCCGAGTCTGCCAGCCGCAGGCCCACGTACACCTCGCCGGCGCAGTGCCCGCCGTCGGAGCCGGGGCCGGCGACGCCGGTGGTGGAGATCGCGAGACGAACTCCGAGCATGCGGGCTGCGCCGTCCGCCATCTGCGCGGCCACCTCCGGATCGACGGCGCCGCGCGCGGCAAGCAAGTCGTGCGAAACCCCCAAGACGCCAGCCTTGATCTGCAGGTCGTAGGCAACGATACCGCCGCGCAGCACTGCCGAGGCGCCAGGGATGTCCACGATGGCCGCCGCAACCAGCCCGCCCGTCAGCGATTCCGCCGTGCCGATCGAGATGCCTCGAGCCGAGCAGGCTCCCACCAGGTCCGCGGCGAGGGGACGCGAGTCGGGCATCGGCCTACTCGCCACCCTCGCGGCGATTGGCCGCCGCCAATCGCAGTGCGTCCACGACGTACTGCACACCCGTAGCAACCGTCACCACGACCGCAACCGCCAACAGCAGGTGCGCGCTCCATCGCACCGCGGAGGGAAGAGTCCACAGCGGCAGCAGTGCGAGCGTAATCCCCGCCACCTGCAACGCGGTCTTGATCTTGCCGCCCTGCGACGCCGGAATGATCGCTATGCGCACCAGCAACAACCGCAGGAAGGTGATCCCCAACTCCCGAGCGAGGATCAGTATCGTCACCCACCACCAGAGCTCCCCAAGTGCGCTGAGGGCCACCAGCGCGACGCCTATCAGCAGTTTGTCGGCGATGGGATCGAGCAACTTACCCAGGTCGGTGACCGTATTGCGACTGCGGGCGAGGTGCCCGTCGAGGCGGTCTGTTAGCGCGGTGGCGAGGAAAAGCGCGGCGGCGATCCAGCGCCACGCGGGTTCGGTGCCACCCATGGCGAGGACCACGGCAAGTACGGGCGCCAGCACAACCCGGATAGCGGTCACTGCATTCGCTGCATTCCACTGGAGCAACAGCGGCCTGGGTTGGTTCACCCCTCTAGCCTAGGCCGTGCTGGTCCCAGATCGAGATTCGCGGCGCGCTTTGGCGCCGCACAGTATTCTGCTGTGATGCCCCGTCACGCCGCTCCGCGCCCGCCACGCAATCCCATTGTCCGGATCGCGGGGATCGCGATCCTGGTCTGCGTCGTCGCCGTGGCGGGCCTGGGTACGGCCATCGCCGTCGGCGCTTGGAGGCCCTTCAAGGACGAGCCCTCCGCCACTGCCGGGTCAACGACCCCGGGGCCGGCGACGCAGGCCTCGTCCACGCCAGCCGACCCCGCCACCACCCCCAAGCCGGTGGCACCCACCACCCCGCCTCCGCCAGCAGTAGCGAAATTCACGATTCTGGCGGCCGGCGATGTCCTTGTGCACACTCCCGTCAGTGCATCCGCTCGGGTGTCTGGCGGTTACGATTTCAACCCGCTTCTAGCCGGCATCGACGAGTGGGTGCAGGGCGCCGACCTGGCGCTGTGTCACCTTGAGACCCCCATCGCCCCCGAGGGTACGAAGCCCAGCGGGTACCCGATGTTCGGGGCGCCGCGCGAGATCGTCACGGCCCTCGCCGAGCAGGGGTGGGACGGTTGCTCCCTGTCCTCGAACCACTCGGTGGATCGCGGGTATAGCGGGATCGAGGCCACGATCGCGGCGATGCGGGACGAGGGCCTGGGTTTCGAGGGCACCGCGACCAGCGAGAAGATGCAACGCATTCCGCAGCGCTACACATTGGAGCGCGAGGGCATGACCATCGACATCGCGCACATCGCCGCCGCCTACGGACTCAACGGACTGTCGGTGCCCGCGGGAAAGCCATGGTCCGTGAACCTCATCGATGTCGATGAGATAGTTGCGCAGGCGAAGCAGGCTCGCGAGGACGGTGCGGACCTGGTCGTGGTCAGCCTGCACTTCGGGCAGGAGTACCGCGTGGCCCCTACCGACGACCAGTTGCGGATCGCCCAGGAGATTGCGGATTCCGGGGCGGTGGACCTGCTGATCGGCCACCACGCGCACATCCCGCAGCCCATGGCGAAACTCGCGGGCGGACCGCGAGGCGACGGCATGTGGGTCGCCTACGGACTGGGCAACATGCTCTCGAACCAGGATTCGAGCTGCTGCGTGGCTGGCACGGAATCCGGGCTGCTCATGGTCGCGGATGTGACCAAGACAGAGGGCCAACCGGCCGCCGTCACGGACGTGCGCTGGCAGGGAATCACCGTGGATCGCCGCGGCAAGCATCACCTGTTCCCCTTCGCGGGCAACCTCAAGTCCGGCGCGGGGACGCTGAGCGCAGCGGAAATGAAGGCACGTCACGCGCGGGTCGCGGATGAGGTGGGCGACGAGGCGAAGGAGATCAAGGAGGCGCCTGTACCGACTGGGCCGGCCCCGACGGTAGAAAAGCGTGGATGATTCGGGCAGTGCCAGCCCAGTAGGTCAGCCCCGGTCGGTGAGCTGCCAGGCGTCCTCGGAGCCGTCTTCCTCATCGTCGTCGTAGACGTGCGTGCCGATCGGATCGTCCGCGACTGCGGGACTCGCCCCGGGCCCGTCTCCACGCAACAGCGCGAGCGTGCCCGCCAGGTCGTCGGGTTTCACGAGCACCTCGCGCGCCTTAGAGCCCTCGGATGGGCCGACGATCTCGCGCGATTCGAGCAGGTCCATCAACCGGCCGGCCTTGGCGAATCCGACCCTGAGCTTGCGCTGCAGCATCGACGTCGATCCGAACTGGGTCGTGATGACGAGTTCCGCCGCCTGCAGCAGCACGTCGAGGTCGTCGCCGATGTCATCGTCCACGACCTTCTTGGACGAGGCGACCGCCACGTCCTCGCGGTAGATCGGCTTCAGCTGGGTCTTGACGTGCTCCACGACGTCGTGGATCTCGGATTCACTCACCCACGCGCCCTGCACGCGCATGGGCTTGGCCGCCCCCATGGGTAGGAACAGGGCGTCGCCCTGCCCAATCAGTTTCTCCGCGCCCGGCTGATCCAAGACGACGCGGGAATCGGACAGCGACGATGTCGCGAAGGCCAGGCGCGAAGGCACGTTGGCCTTGATCAGTCCCGTGACGACGTCGACGCTCGGTCGCTGGGTGGCGAGCACGAGGTGAATACCGGCGGCGCGCGCGAGCTGCGTGATGCGCTGGATCGACGCTTCGACGTCGCGGGGCGCCACCATCATCAGGTCGGCCAGCTCGTCCACGACGACCAGCAGGTACGGGTACGGGGCGATCTTGCGCTCCGAGCCCGGCAGCGGCTTGACCTTGCCCGACCGCACTGCGGCATTGAAATCGTCGATGTGCTTGTAGCCGAACGCCGAAAGGTCGTCGTAGCGCGCATCCATCTCCCGAACGACCCACTCCAGCGCCTCGGCCGCCTTCTTGGGGTTCGTGATGATCGGGGTGATCAGGTGCGGGATGCCGTTGTAGATCGTGAGTTCGACGCGCTTGGGGTCGACTAGGATCATTCGCACTTGGTCGGGGGTCGAGCGCATCATGATCGACACGATCATCGAGTTCACGAAGCTCGACTTACCGGCGCCGGTCGCACCGGCGACCAGTAGGTGGGGCATCTTCGCGAGGTTGGCGAGGACGTATCCGCCCTCCACGTCCTTGCCGACGCCGATGACCATGGGGTGCTCTGTCTGGCGCGCCCTGGCGGAGCGCAACACATCACCCAGCACCACCGTCTCGCGGTCCACGTTCGGGATCTCCACGCCGATGGCGGACTTGCCCGGGATCGGGGAGTGGATGCGCACGTCCGCGCTGGCCACGGCGTAGGCGATGTTCTTCTCCAGCGCCGTCACCCGCTCGACCTTGACCCCGATGCCCAGTTCGACCTCGTACCGCGTAACCGTGGGCCCGCGGCTGAAGCCCGTGACCCGGGCGTCGATGTTGAACTGCTCGAAAACGGTTGTCAGCGCCTCGACCACGCGATCATTGGCCGCGCTGCGCGCCTTGTGCGGCGCGCCGGCGATGAGCATGTCGTCCGTGGGCAGCAGGTAAACGATGTCGCCGCCCAGCACCGGCTGCTCGCCCTGCGGCACGCCGCGGGTCTCGGGGGCCACGAGTTCGCGGTCCTCCTCATCGGCTGTGGGCAGTAGCTGGGTCTCCGCGTCGTTCGACTCCCGTTCGACGGCGTCGTCGGCGGTTCGAACCGCGTCGGCATCGTCCTGATCGTAGGCGTCCTGCTCGTCCTGGTCGTACCAGTTGGCGGGGATCGGTCCAGTGTCGTCCGAGGCGATACGCTCGGCGGCCTGGACGAAGGCCTCGTCTCCGACGTAGCCCTCGGGAAGGATTTCGGTTGGGTCGTCAGGGTTCGCATCCCTCTTACGGCGGCCGAAGATGCGGCGCCGAGGCGAGGGCGCGGCGGCTGGCGAGGTTCCCGGCAGATCGTGCGAGTCAACGCCCTCGGCCAGGAGCAGCGCGTCGGGTGACTCGTCCTCGTCGTCAGGGCGGTCCGATGACTGCCCCCGCAGCACGGCGCCGAGATCGCTCACGGACAGATTTGCGACGATCAGCAGCCCGAACACGAGCAGCAGGATCAGCACGGGGACCGCCAGCCAAGCAGTTAGCCCCGCCACGAGCGGAGTCGACAATGCCCAGCCGATCAGGCCACCTGCGGCCGACGCGCTGTGCCAGCCATCGGCCTCGGAGTGGATCGATGGCGAGTGCCGCACGATGTGGATCAGGCCGCTCGCGCCAAGGATAAGTGCCGTCACTCCGATGGAAAAACGCCCCGAGTGCTCGCTGCGAACGGGGTTGCGCATGAGTCGCACCGCACCGGCGATGAGAGCCAGCGGAACCAACTTGGCGAGCAGGCCGAAGACGAAGGCGAAGGCGAAGTAGACCCAGGTGGAAACCGGACCTCCCCCGCCGAACCACCCCGCCGCTCCCGTGAGCAGGGCGACGATGAGCAGCAGCAGCGCGGTGCCGTCGCGGCGATGCGCGGGATCGAGATCCTTGACGTCCCTGCCCATGCGCCGGACTCCCGCGCCGATCACGTGCGCGATTCCCAGGAAGAAACCGCGCACGGCGCGCACGATCCACGGCGGCTTGACCGGCTCCGCGGTCTTGACGCGTGGCTTGGCCTGCGTTCGCGGCGCGGGCTTGGACGAGTTCTTCTGCGCACGAGCGGAACCGCGATGATCGGCTGAGCCTGACCCGCCGTCCTGCCCCGGCGCCCTCTGCGCGCGCGCGCGTCCACTCGTGGTCGGCGGCGACGAAGACAGCGAGGACTCAGCGTTCCGACCGGACTGCCGACCGGACCCGCCACGCCCTCGCGCGTCACTGTTGTGCGAACGAGCAGACATATGAGTCAATCTATCGCCGCCCGAACCCCCGGCGCCGCTAGGCGCGCTGGGATTCGGGCAGGTTGAAGGTCGGTACTCAGGCCTCGACGACGACCGGGAGGATCATCGGGCGGCGGCGTAGGCGACCTGACGCGAATCGGCCCACCACGCGACGCATGCCCTGCTGCAACTGGTGGCGGCCGACGTTCTCGGCCAGGCCGCTGAGCAGCGACTCGCGGATCTGGTCCACGACACCCTCGAGCACCGAGTCGTCCTCGGCGACGCCGCGCGCCTGCACGATCGGGCCGGCGACGATCTCGCGTGTCTTGCTGTCCACGACGGCGAATACGGAGATGAAGCCCTCCTCGCCGAGTACGCGCCTGTCTTGGAGTTCGGAATCCGTGAGTTTGCCCACGGACGAGCCGTCCACGTACACGAGTCCACACGGCACCGCCCCGACTATCTGCGCCTTGGAGTCCTTGAGGTCCACGACTATGCCGTCCTCGGCGATCACGACCCGCTCGGGCGGCACACCGGTTTTGACGGCGAGCGCCCCGTTGGCCACGAGGTGGCGGGTCTCGCCGTGGATCGGCATGACGTTGCGAGGACGCACGATGTTGTAGCAGTAGAGCAGTTCACCGGCGCCCGAGTGCCCGGAGACGTGCACCTTGGCGTTGCCCGAGTGCACCACGCGAGCGCCGAGTTTGGTCAGGCCGTTGATGACGCGGAAGACAGCGTTCTCGTTACCGGGGATGAGCGACGAGGCGAGCACGACGGTGTCGCCTGGGCCGACGGACACCTTGTGATTGCCGTTCGCGATGCGGCTCAGGGCCGCCATCGGCTCCCCCTGGGAGCCGGTGCACATCAGCACGATCTCGTCGTCCGGGAGGTTCTCGACGTAGCGGAGATCGACCAGGACGTCCTCAGGCACCCGCAGGTAGCCGAGGTCGGCCGCAATCTTCATGTTGCGGATCATCGAGCGTCCGACGAGCGCCACCTTGCGCCCGTGCGCGTACGACGCATCGAGCACCTGCTGCACGCGGTGGACGTGCGACGCGAACGAGGCGACGATGATGCGCTTGGACGACTCGGCGAAGACCTGGTCGAGGACGGGGCCGATCTCGCGCTCGGGCGTGACGAATCCCGGAACCTCGGCATTGGTCGAATCGACCATGAACAGGTCAACCCCGCGTTCGCCGAGGCGTGCGAACGAACGCAGGTCGGTGATGCGGCCATCGAGCGGGAGCTGGTCCATCTTGAAGTCGCCCGTGTTGAGCACGGTGCCGGCCGGTGTGGTGACCGCGACGGCCAGTGCGTCCGGGATGGAGTGGTTGACGGCGACGAACTCGCACTCGAAGGCGCCGAACTTGTGAGTCTCGCCCTCCTTGACCACGACGGTGCGCGGGTTGATCCGGTGCTCCTTGAGCTTCGCGGTCACGAAGGCGAGCGTCAGCGTGGAGCCGACGACGGGGATATCGGGCCGCAGCCGAAGCAGGTAGGGCACGGCCCCGATGTGGTCCTCGTGGCCGTGCGTCAGGACCAGCGCCTCGACGTCGCCGAGTCGGTGCGCGATGTAGTCGAAGTCCGGCAGGATCAGGTCGACGCCCGGCTGGTGCTCCTCGGGGAACAGCACGCCGCAGTCGATGATGAACAGCCGGCCCTCGTACTCCAGGACGGACATGTTGCGACCAACCTCGCCGAGTCCGCCGAGCGGCACGATTCGCAGCGTGCCCGGCTCGAGCGGCGGGGGTGGCAGTAGTTCTGGTGTGGACAGACTCAATCTGACTCCTGTGTGGTTGGGTGTCGGCCGATGGGTATCAGCCCGTCAAGCCGGCCGACGTTAGTTCTGCGATGAGGGCGGAGCGCTCGTCCTCGCTCGCGCGCACCTGCGGGAGGCGCAGCGCGGCCGACGGCAGATGACCAAGGGCGAACAGCGCCTCCTTGACCATGACGGCTCCGATTCCGCCACCCATGATCGCCTCTATGAGCGGGATGGCGCGGTGGAAGTGTGCCTGGGCTGCGGCGTGATCGCCGGCATCCCAGGCCTGGCGCATGGCCACGAAGGCCCCGGTCGCGACGTGCGCGACGACAGAGACGAGGCCGACGGCGCCGACGGAGAGGAAGGGCAGATAGAGACCGTCGTCGCCGCTGTACAGCGCGAGCCCGGTGCGATGCTGGGTCAGTCCTGCGGTATAGACGTCACCGGTGGCGTCCTTGACGGCCACGACGTTGTCGAGAGCGGCCAGCGCGTCGTACGTGGCCGGTCCGATGCGCAGGCCGGTGCGGCCCGGGATGTCGTAGAGCATGACGGGAAGATCCGTGGACGCCGCCACGGCCTTGAAGTGCTCGAGCGCACCCGCCTGGGACGGACGCGAGTAGTAGGGCGTGACGACGAGCAGGCCGTCGGCTCCGGCCTCGGCCGCCTGTTCGGCCATGCGGACGGCGTGCTTCGTGTCGTTCGATCCGGCACCTGCCACGATGGTCGCGCGATCCCCCACGGCCGCCACGACCGCGCGAATCACGTCGAACTTCTCTGGTGCGTGCGTAGTGGGCGCCTCCCCGGTCGTGCCGTGCAGGACAAGGCCGTCATTGCCCTCGTCCACGAGTCGCCTGGCGAGCGAGACTGTTGCGTCGATATCGATGTCACCATCTTCGGTGAACGGTGTGACCATGGCGGTCAGGAGCGCTCCGAACGGCAGCGCAGCATCATGTGTCAAGGGCATGCCTCTACGGTACCCCGGCTGGAACCTACGCCGGCGTCGCCCGGTAGCGCACGATCCGGTATTTCAGGCCCGTGGACGAGTTTTCCCACGCCGATTCCTGCTCCACGGCCCATCTGGGCGAAAGGTCCGGTGCGAAGGTGTCCCCCTCGACGGTCAGGTCGATGTAGGTGACGACGGCAATGTCCGCGATCGGCTCGCACTCCGCGAAGATCCGCCCGCCGCCCATGATCCACACTTCGCCGGTGGTCGACTCCCCGCGGGCGGCCGCCAGTGCCCGATCAAGCGACGGGAAGGTATCGGCTCCGTCGTGGGCCGACTCGGTAGTGGACACCACGATGTTGGCCCTGCCGGGCAACGGGCGGAAGCGCGCGGGAAGCGAGTCCCAGGTCGCCCGCCCCATCACGACCGGACTCCCCGCCGTCACGCGCTTGAAGTGGGCGAGATCCTCGGGCAGGTGCCAGGGCATATCTCCGTTCGCACCGATGACGCCGCCCGCCGCCTGCGCCCAGATCATCCCGATTACAGGGCTCGTGGCGCGCGAGGCGGATGCGGAAGCCGGTTCCGGCGTCGTTCCTGTCATGCCGCCAATCGTATCTGCAGGGCGCTCGCCGTGAGCGACCGGGGCGCACCGCGGATGCCGCGATGCGCCCCGGCTTTGGGCTCAGTGCCGATTTAGCGCAGCGCTACCTTCCTGGAGGTCACCTTGGCGATGTTCCGGCTGTCCTTGTTGGTCGGCATGAACCGGACCTTGACCGATTTCACCTTGGCGTATTTGCGGGCCAGGGTGATCGTGACCTTCCCCTTGCGCTTAGCCGGGAGCTTCACGCTCTTGAGGACCTTCTTTCCCCGCAGAACCTGAACCCGTCCGGCGGGCAGCGACCCATTGGTCAGTCGCTTGACCGTGATGCGAAGGCGCGGTCCCGCCTTGGCCGGCGATGCGAGGCGCTTCGCCTTGATGGACGCCGGCCTAGCCTTGACGACCGTGAAGTTGGCGGCGAACGTCCGCCTCACCGTCGTGGTCTTGCCGCTCGGCACCAGTTCGACGGAGAGCGTCGCGTACTTGCCTGCTCCCAGGGTTCTCGGCAAAGCGAACACCGCGCCCTTCCTGGTGCCGATCGCGGCTACGGGCTTCGTGCCCAGCGAGTCGCTCCCGAGCTTCACGCGAAGCGTTCCGCCAGTTGTGCCGGTGGTGACCACGGTGATGGTGGCCGGTCGCTTCGCGCCGTACGTCTGCTTGGTCGCCGACAGGGTGGCCGCGCTCACCGCAGGCGTCTCGCTTCCGGGACCATCTGGTCCGCAAGGCGGTATCGCAGCGCCTGCCAAGCAGGCGACGGCGGCAACGACCGTCACCGTCTGGCTCGAGCCAGCGAGTACGTCCGGTGAGCCCGCGTACGTCGCGCGGAACTGATGCGAGCCCGCGGTGAGAGTCACCGGCAGCGTAGCAATGCCCGCATTGAGCGGCGAATGGCCGATGATCTGGGTTCCGTCGTGGAAGGTGATCTCCCCGGAAGCCGTGTTCGGAGTGACAGACGCGGTGAGGGTCACCGTGTCTCCGACCAGATGGCTGCCGCCGGAAACCGTGAGGTTGACGGTCGCCACTGGTGCATCGTGTCGCGTGTATCGCACCGTCGTGGTCGCGGACGGTGACTTTGTCCCGGCCTGAACCGTGAGGCGACCGCTCGCGGCGTCGAATGTCCACTGCGCGGCATCCGCCTGCTGCCCGTCGAGCCAAACGGCGGCGGGTGCCTCGTCCAATCCGGTGAACACGGCCGTCCAGGCCCGGTTCGCCACTTGCCCGGAGAACGTGCCCTGGGTCGCGGCGACGTCGAGCGACGCCCCGGCGGCGGACTCGGCGTAGGTGATCCCGGTGCGGGCCGACGCTGTGGGATTGGCGGTCTCGCCGTCATCCTCGTACATTTCAGCCTCGCCGGACGATCCAGACCCCACCGTCACCGTGACCTGGTCGAGCGGGTTGAGGTGGTCGTTGGTCACGGCGGTCGACCGCGTAGTCACGATTCCGCCGTCACGGATGAACACCGGCATCTGAGCGAAGCTGCGCGTGATGGTCTCAGTGCGAGTCCCGTCCGAGGTGAACTTCTCGCCGGTGAAGAAGTCCGTCCACGTTCCCGCGGGGAACCACACCGTGGTCGATGCAGGGTTGCCCACGCCGGTGATCGGGGCAACCAGCAGATCGTCCCCGAAGTAGTACTGCGACTTGGAGTACTGGTAGGCGAGATTTTCCTGCGGGTGCTCCAGATACATGGCCCGTACCACGGGAAGCCCGGTGTCCTCCGCCTGCTTGGCGGCGGTGTAGATGTACGGCATCAAGCGGTTCCGCAGGCGCAGGAAGTCCTTGGCTGCGGGTTCCACCGCGGCGGAGGCTGCGGGAACCGAGGACGGCGTGTACTGCCACGGCATGCGCGCCGAATGATCGCCGTGAAGGCGCAGGATCGGTTGGAACACCCCGAACTGCAGCCAGCGGATGTAGAGGTCGTCCCACAGACGCCGTTGCGCGTCGTCCCCGACCTGGAACAGTCCATCGGCCTGCTGGAATCCGCCGATGTCGTGACTCACCGCCGACATGCCGGTGGTGGCGGATTCATCGGCAGTGAACGAGATCTGGGAGCGCAGGGAGTTGAACGTCGACCGCGCATCCCCCGTGAAGTGCGCGGTTGAACGCTTGTCCGCCCAGGGTCCTACCACGGCGCCGTAACTCGGTCCGTTCGCGCCGTAGACCGGCACCTTGCTCGGGTCGTTCCAGATCCCGGACTGAAGGGGCGTCAGGTTGTCGCCGTAGGTTCGGGAGAATCCGAAGCCGCGCGCGGTCGCAGAAGAGGGAGTGTCGTCCGCGACGTTGACGAGGTAGCCCTTCTGGCCCGCGTATTGCTCGTTGATGAACGCGTCGTCGCCGTAGCCCTGGCCTGACGCGGACGAGTAGTCCGCCGTGGACCAGTCGAGCCACCACAGATCGGCGCCTAGATCGTCCATACCGTCGTGCAGCTTCATATAGGCCGAGAGCTGCGCGGGGTCGGACCAGTCAAAGGTCGCGCACTTCACGCTGGCCGGGTAGGACCCGAACATCCGGCAGCCTTCGCCGGGCTCGTCCAGCTTCACGTTCGCGCTGTTTCCGCCTGCCGCGTCCACGTCGTCCAAGTACTGCTCGTACAGCGGGTCGCGGGTGTCGATGGTCGCGTGAATGTTGAGCACGTTGGCAATTCCACGATCCGCGGAATACTCGAAGAATCCCTGCGGGTCGGGGAAACGCGCCTCGTCGAACTCCCATCCATTCCATTTGTTGAGTTTCTTGAAGTCGGTGTCGCTGACGAGGGCATCAAGCGGAACGTTCTCTGCGGCAAACTTGTCGATGATGTTGTGCTCGTAGTCGTCCTGCGAGAAGTCTCGGTACTCAGAGAACCACACACCGTACGCCCAGCGCGGCAGGAGCTTCGATGGGCCGGTGAGCGTTCGCAAGTCCTGCAGCGCCGCCTTGAAATCGTGTCCGTACGAGAACAGGTAGCCGTCCTGGTAGTCAGCGTGGTGGATGTTGCGATCGGTCGCCGAGAGAGCTTGCGGGTCCCACAGCGAGGTCACCGTGTCGTCCAACAGCATCCACCCGTCGCGGTACAGCAGTCCCGGAGCCAGGGTGGTCTGCTTGTCGACATTGTCGAGCGAGCGGACGTAACCGCCGATCTGGACGTGCGCGGGCGGCGGCGTCGGGGAATCCGTGATGGCGATCGAGTCGATGTTGACCGACCCGTCGTCGGTTGACGTGCGTTCGATATCCAGCGGGTTCGTCCCGGCGTTCAATTCGAGTTCGAAGCTGAAGTCGGTCCAGTTGCCCCAAGCTGCGTCGTTACTGCCCGTGGACGGGAGCACGACGCGCGTGCCACCGATCGTGACCGCGCGGTCGACTGCGGTGGTCAGCGTCGTCGGCCCGTTCGCGTAGCGCACGTGGGCCCAGTAGCGGCCTGCGGCGGGGACGCCCGTAACGGCAAGCGATGTCTTGGCCCCGGTTGCGAGGAATCCGCCCGCGAACCCGCTTCCGCTGTAGTCGGCGTGGTCGTACTCCCGTTTGACCGCTCCGGACATCGTGCCGGCTTCCGCCTCGCAAGCGATTCCGAAGGAGCAGGACGCCGGCTGCGCAGCCGGATAGGGCGCCCCCGGCGCGGTTAGGGCGAACGCGTCCACATTGACCGATCCGGTGTCACTTCCCGTGCGCACCAGATAGAAGTTGTGCGGTCCCACCGTCAGCGGAACATCCTCGATGACCGCTGTACCCCATGCCTTCCAGTTGTTGGTCTCGGGCGCTTGCGCGGTGAGCGCTGGCAGCGTGACGCGGCTCAGCGGCGCGTTGTCGAAGGTGTAACTCAGGGTTCGGCTCGCAGCGCCGCCGTTGGCGTAACGGACGTGGAGGTCGTAAATCCCCGTGGCAGGAGCCACGAACTGATATGCCCCGTGGGTGGTGCTATTGCCCCAGCCTGCAACGAATCCGCGCCCGGTGAAGCCCAGATGCTCGCTCTCGACCCCAAGGTTGTAGAGCTGGCCCTCCTCGGCCTCACAGATCCGATCGATCTGGCACTGATCGACGCGTCCGAACGTGGGGCGGACCTCGGTGCCATCCACGGTAAGCCGCAGGTTGTCTGCCGCGAATTTTCCGGTGCCGACCCGATACTTGAGTTCGGCGCGATCCGTGGTGATCGTGAGCCAGCCGCCAGCGGTCGTCGTTTCGAAGCTCACTGGGGTGAAGTCGTCTCGCCCGATGGCGTTGAACGTCGCGGCGTCGGTGAGGTCCGTTCCGCCCGGGGCGTACTCCACTCGGAAGAGTGTGTCGCTGAGCACCTCGAAGCGCGCGTCGCCCGAGACGACGGTTCGATCCTGCAGGTCCGCACCGAGCGCCATTGACGGTTGAGTCAGCCCGGCAGCAATCGCGAGGCTGGCGATGGCCGTGCCACTGAGGATGCGACGTAGCGTACGTACGATTCTCGGCATGCGCTGACGCTGCAAGTCTGTCCGTTCGACAGGGTGGACTGGACGGTGCATGGGATCCTCCATCGGGACGTGCGTGGAATGCGCGGTGCTGCTTTGCACCGCGCCGCATCATTCTCGACTCCGGTCTGCTGGAGACGGCGATTGATTGGCGGCGTGGGAGATGCGACGGCGCAACTCCTGCTTTTCGATTCTATGGACGCAAAACCTGACAGTCAATCAGGCGACCGTTGTGGGGTTCAAACCTTGAATGCGGCAACCTCGGCGCGCCACTGTCGTCGAGTATCCCGTTGCCACGTCTTCCGGATAATTCCCCAGAATAAGAGCGATTTGCGGGACTACAGGCGCGATGGTGCGAGACATCGCGGAGCGGCGCCGCACGGCAGATCGCATGCCGATATCCGGATTTCCCGGCCGTCAACGCATGGACAAAATTGCAAGTTACACTGGAACCAGAACCAGATGAAATGCTCCTATTTCGTCCATAATGAAGGTTATTGTCAATGACGACTCCACACCGCACACCCCACACACGACGCCGAGCCGTGGCGACGGCATTCATAGTCCTTGCCGGCCTGATTCTCACCAGCGGACACGCGGCCGCCACACCTCGCACCGAAACACCAGCGGCAGCGGTCGCCGGCGACACGCTACATTCGCTGGGCGTAGCCGCCCCGTCCACGGCGCACACTCCTTCGCTGCGCACCTGGTGGCATATGAACGCCGAGGCCAACGCGGACGTCCCCGTCGCGGCACAAAACGTGCGGCAATCCACCTTCTACACAGTCAAGGTCGCCTCCGACACCGCGCGCGCTACGTGGTACGACTCCTTCACGTACCTGACGATCCCTCGCTCAGGCAAGGGAAAGCCGGGCTACGAGGATCCCGCCGACGGCGGGTACCACCAGGATGGCGCGGAGAACGTCTGGGAGAACGCCGAGGAGATCGGCGGCACCAACGCCCATCACACCATGAGCTGGACCACGTTCGAGTACGCCGCCGCGACCTGGGTCGACGTCCACCTCGCCACGGGCGAATCGGTGCAGTCCATCGACGATGTCCAACTCCGGCCGCGGAATCTCGACTTCGTTAGGTATCTGGTCAACTCGTCCACCGTGCGCATTCTGGTGCCGTACTCCCCCGACGGCTACCGATTCTCGGTCGAGTTCGCGCCCCAACTCACCGAGGTGGTGGGGGCGAATCGTGACTACTGGCACTCTGCCCCCGCCCAGCCGGACGTCTCCGTGGGCCGCATGATCGAACCCCGCAACGCGATGATCGTATTCGCCGAGGCGATCCCGAGCGGAGACGAAGCCCAGGCATCGATTCCGGGTCCGGATGATGGCGAGATCTACCGGCCGACTCCCGGCGAAATCCGCAATCTGCATACGGTCAACGCGGACGTGCTCTATTTCGAACCCGGAACCTACCACATGGGCGCCGATTACCGGGCTGTGCTGAATCCCCGCGTGCGGTGGATCTACTTCGCGCCCGGCGCCTACGTGAAGGGCGCGTTCGAGTTCCCCTCGAACGCCGCCACGACGTCTTACAAAATCACCGGCTTCGGGGTCCTGTCCGGAGAGCAGTACGTGTACGAGGCGGACACGCGCAATCCCGGCTTTACCCGTCGCGATCCCTCGCAGTACAGCGACTGTCACGCCGCATGCGTCAAGCCGTTGCGGTTCGATTCCGCCTCGGGCGTTCCGCAGACATTAGACCTCCAGGGCGTCACGATCGCCGAGCCGCCGTACCACTCGTTCGTCGTGTACGGCGACGAGTCAAGTTTCGCCATGAACGTGCGCAACTATCACCAGGTCGGCGCCTGGTACTGGCAGACGGACGGATTGGAACTATACGACGGATCGACCATGCGAGATTCCTTCATCCACGCCAACGATGACGTGCTGAAGATCTACCACTCAAACGTCACGATCGACAACACGGTCGTCTGGAAGGGCCCCAACGGGCCGGTCATCCAGTGGGGGTGGGTCCCACGCAATATCGCCAACGTCCGCGTCTCGCGAACCTACGTGATCCACAACCAGATGCAGTGGGACACGATCAACACCTGCGTGCTCAACTCCTCGCGCCACTGGGACTTCAGCGGCGACGACAACCGCGCCTCGCGTGCGGCGAACATCGCGAACGTCACGATCGAGGACACGTACGTCGAGGGCGCCGTGAACTGCATGGCCCGGATATACGCGCTGTCGAACACGTCAGACCTGACGATCAAGGGCATGTACGTCGACGGCTGGGTCGAACCCGGCACGCGACTTGCCAGCCACCTCACCGCCGACAAGGACAGCACGCAATCATCGCTACCCGTCGTCATTGGCACCAACCCGCACGGCGTGACGATCCAGAACTACGCGGTCGGGAACGCCTACGTGGAGAGCCGGCGTGACGATGGTGGCTGGGGAAACTGGCATGACAACAAACTGGGTCGGCTTTACGTTGGCCTGCCGTGGGAATCGTGGGACGTGTATCGCGCATCTGGCGCGCCGGATGTCCCCTTCCCCACCGGCTCCGCCGCGGGCCTCACCGATCCCTGCGGCGACGACAGCGTGAACCACTCGGGCCTTAACTGCCCGGATGACCCCGATCCGTGCGATGCGGCGGCACCCGGATGCGGGGAGCCGTGTGGCGCCGCGGACTGCCCGGGCGGCCCGGATGACAACGATCCGAAGCCCGGCGGCCCGTCAACCGCCCCGGTGAAGATCAGCAGCAAGACCATACCGACGCTGACCGGCACGGCGCGCGTCGGAAAGCGATTGCGGGCAACGTCTGGGACGTGGTCACAGCCGGGCGTTACGGTTCGATATCAGTGGTTACGCGCTGGTAAGCCCATCGCCGGAGCGACCGGGGCCGCATACACCCTGAAGAATGCGGACGCGGGAAAACTCGTCCGGGTACGGGTGAGCGCGACAAAGCCCGGCTACGCGAGTGGGAACGCCCAATCGGCCCCTCGTCGCGGCGCGAAGGCGCTCACGAAAGTCACCGTGAAGCGCAGTGCCGCGAGGGCGGGGGCGCGGCACACGATTCGAGTGCGAATCGCCACTGCGGCGACGAAGCGCCCAGCCGGGAAACTCAGGGTGCGCATTGGCAACAGGCTCATCAGCGTCAAGGTCCGCGCGAAGGACCGCGGACGAGTCACCGTTGTGAGCCGTGCAACGGCGGGGCGGGCGCGCGTGACCGCCAAGTTCACGCCCGCCAAGAAGCTGGCCCGCTACACGACGCGTGCCACGTCCCGGCGGGTCACTGTCACGCTGCGCTGACGCCCTTTGCCCCTGGGCGTCGTCGGGATCGCGGTGAGAAGTCAGCGGCCGTGCGAGATGGATTCCCGGCGTGCGGCCAATCGCGAGGCGGGCGCCTGGCAGCGACCTTCCGGCGGAGCCCGCGCCCCGCGGCCCACCCCGGGGCAAATGGCGCCCTCGCGGCTACCCCCGGGGCACACTCGCACTCCATAGCCCACTGTCAAGTGTGCCGACGGGTTGGAGCGCGATTCGGCCACCGTGCGCACCGCCGGACCGGGTCAGTCTCGGCAAGGTCAGTTCGGCTCGCAGTTGGGCGGCTCGACCCTGCCCGGCTCGCCGTAGGGCGGATCGACCCGTAGTTGGGCAGATCGGCTCGGCCCCGCTCGACTCGGCCCCGCTCAGCTCGCCGTTGGGCGGATCGGCTCGGCCCTGCTCCACTCTGTGCAGATCAGCCTCGACCGAGTGGAGCATTCGGTATGGCCACAATCCGGCACATGAAATCCCCACCCGGCGTAGTTCCGACTCATTCAAACGCATGCCATATCGACCTGCCGTTGCGCTGCAGAACACAGACGGGGACGGCAACGCATTGCGTTGCCGTCCCCGTCCCGTTGATCGAGCGTCAGCGGCGCTTCGCTGTAACCGACTTCGATGTCTTGCTCGCGACGTTCCTCGCGTCCTTCGGCAGGAAGACCGCACGAACCTTGAGCGACTTCTTGGCCGAGAACTTCTTGGCGAGCTTGACCTTGACCGTGCCGCCCTTCGGCAGGGACACCGTCTTGACGCGCTTCTTCCCCACCGAGATGGCGACGGAACCGATCGCCGGAGCGCCGTTGTTCAGCTTGGCGACCTTCACGGTGACGACCGGCTTCGCCGACCGCTTGTACCGCTTGGCAGACACGGTCACCTTGCCCGGTCGCGCCTTGACCACCGTGAACGTTACTGCGGGCACCGAGGTGGCACCAGGACGATCCGGCAAAGCCAGGGACGCCGTTACCTGCTTGTAGACGCCCGCCGCCAACGTGCGCGGCAGTTTGATGCTCGCTCGGTACGAGGATCCCTGGCGAACCAGCTGCGCCGATCCGAGCACCTGACCGCCATTGCGGAAGGTCACGACCCCCTGGATCGCGCCCGAGACATCGGCCGTCACGGTTGCCACGGAGCTGTGACCGTACGTCTGCGAGCGCTTCGAGAACGACGGCTTCGCGACGGTGACCCGGGCTGGCACCACGGTGATGTCCGCCAGCGCCTGCGAGATGTCACCTGCGGTTGCACTGAGCTTGACTGTGCCCAACGCGGTACTCGTCCGAATAGCCGGCACATCCGCCTTGCCGTCCGCGCCGGTGGTCACCACCGCAACCTGGCCGCCCGCCGCGAAGGTCGCGGAACCGGTAAGCGTGAAGCTGACGGCCAGTCCGGGCACTCGATCGCCCGACGCGGTGAGCGCCGTGACACCCTGTTGCGGATTGGCGGCTGGCGTTTGCTCCACCACCTCCGTTGCGCCTCCGTTTCGGATCAGTTCGGCCACGGTTTCCGCGGCCGGCGGCTGGAGCGCGACGAGGGGCAGGATGACTGGCGAATGTGCCGTCCAGTTGAGCAGATCTGCTTGGGACTGCGTGGATTCGTCGACGATAATGTCGAGGGCGTTCCCATCCCTGGTGTCGCTGTCCTTGGCAGCGGATCCGAAGTCCGCATAGCCGAGTCCGCCGCCCGGGCGCCAATCGGGAATCCAACCGTCCGTGTTGCCCGGGTCATCCCAGTTAAGGACGGGACGGATGTTGTTGATCGCGTCCGGCGTCTCGATATTGATGAACATGCCCACGCCGATTCGTGCTTGCCCGATGTTGAAGCCAGCAGGCAGTGCGCTCTTCGAGATCGACGCCGCGATCTCCCCCCGAGTCGCGAGCTTGGACAGTGACACATCGCCTACCTTCGCCGAACCGGGAGCGCTGTAGACGCCGCCGTTCCAACGGCCATCGATCACGACGGCCCGGGACCACGGAGATGAGGCTGACAGGTTCGTGCCAGCGCGTGCTGGCACGGCGCTCCCGTCTCCGGATCCGAGGTAGATTTCCACGTGCTGAAGGCAGATGGTGTCGCAGCCCCACGGGTTGTCGATCGGTGCGTTGATGGCGGTCACGAACGTCAGCCCGTTTCCGGTGTCGTACACCCTCACCCCCGTCAGATCGAACGAGCCCGGCGCATACACGCCGTTCTTCGGGTACTCGTAGGTGCCCGGACCGTTGTCGTCACCGGTGGGATCGGAGAGCGTTCCGACGAGGGTACCGAATTGGCTGACCTCGCTCGATGCCGCCGAACGCGCCCCATTGAGCACGGCCCGAATGACATAGTTGTTGCCGTTCGCTCGCTTCGCGTCCGTCCATGTCGTCGTTCCCACAGGAAGCGATGCCAGGGGCGTAGCCGGATAGACGCCTACGTCCGCTCGCCGATAGATCTCGTAACTCGCGCCGGGGACCGGGTCCCAGGCGATGTTCACCGAGGTCGAGGTCACCGAGACCAGGCGCACGTTCTGAGGCACGGGCACGGTAGCCGTCACCGCGACGTTAACCGTCACGCCGCCCACGGACACGGAAACGGGATCATTGCCGACGATGCGCACGGAGTATCGAAGGGTCGTCGAGCCACCCGGCTCGAGGACGACCTCCTGCGCGACCCCTGGCCGGCCGTTCACGCTCACCTGAAAGGACTTGCGCGCCGTCAGCGGGGAATTGTTCACGATGGTCGCGACGACGGGAACGATGTCGCCGCGTTCTGCGCTCGCGGGAGCAGACAACGACTGCACCGTCAGCGCGGGCTGCCCGTAGGAGGGAAGCGACGCATCCGAGGCAGTGGCAGGGCGAATGCGGATCGCCTGCCCGCTGCTCTTGCCGAGCTGCGCCACCATGGTGTCCGCGCTCGTCACACGCACCCGCGTGACGTCGAGCGAACTGGGGTCCGCGTCGTAGTCCGTAGCGGCGGTGTCCGCGAAGATCTCAGCTACCCACTGGCCCGTGCCCAGGAAGCTCAACGGGAACGACAGGTCGCGCGGCTGGTCGGCATTCATGGCGCCGATCCACCACTGGGTACCCTTGCGCCGCGCCGTCACCAGGTGATCACCAATGTCCGCCGAGAGGGTGTGGGATTCATCCCACTGCGCCGGAAGGCCGTCGTACCACTCGATGCCCCGGTTGATCGAATAGTGCTCGATCATGTCCGCGGCCATCTGGACCCCGGAGAAGTAGTTGACCGTCATGGCTAGCTGCTTGGCCGCAGTCGTCTTCACCCGCCAGTTGCCCGGCTGCCTGTTGTTGTAGGCGACGTCCATCACGCCTGGCGTGTAGTCCATAGGCGCCGCAAGGCCGCGCGTAAACGGAAGGATCAACTGGTGCTCGGGCGTGTTGCCGACCCCCGAGAAGGCGTCCCACTCCTGACCGCGCATCGCCTCGCGTGAGATGGCGTTGGGGAAGGTGCGGATCTCGCCGGTGCCGTGCACGCATTCGTGGCAGTTGACGTTGATCTGGTTCTTCGCGGCCTCCGTCAGCACGAACCGGAAGTGGTTGACCATCTCCTGGTCGTAGCGGTGGTGCTTGGGCGTCAGGTCGCCGGTCGAGCCGGGGTAGACGGCGTCTGCATCCTCGCGGCTGGGGATCGACGGGGTGGAACCGACGTAGCCGGTCTTGAGGTAGTGGATTCCCCAGTCCTTGTACTGTTCGAACAGTCCGTCGTTGATCTGCGTCTCGTAGCCCCACGGGTTCGATCCGGTTTCATTGTGGGCGATGAATTCGACACCCTTGGACTCGGCGTACGACAGGACCTCATCGATGTCCAGGTCGTCCGTCGGAGCGTCGAAATCCTGATCGCTCCAGTGACCGTCCCAGCCCTTGTTCCAGCCCTCGGCGAGCACGCCCTGGATGCCGTTGGCTGCGGCGAAGTCTATATATTCCTTGAGCCGCTCGGTGGTCGCGCCGTGGTGGTCGCCTTCCTCCCAGGAGGCGAGGTCCTGCTGCAGCATCCACCAGATTCCCACGTAGGTGGCGCCCTTCACCCAGTCCTGCGCGTCCGCGAACAAGGTGGCGTCGGGAGCGGGATTGAGGTTCTCCAGGAGGTAGGAGTCGGCCAGTCCGCCCGCGTTGTCCGCGATGGTCAGGCTGCGCCACGGGGTGGGCTCGTCGCGCCCGGCGCCCGTGCGGACAACGGCCGCATCGCGCGTCATGGAGGGGACGAGTTCCACGCGCAGCCCTGTCGGTTCCTTCTTCAGCGTCATCGCCGAATAGTCATCGAGGTCGGCCTCGTGGATGGACAGGTGGTCACCGTTGGCGTACCGGAAGGTGGCGGGGGCGTTGGAGCTGCCCATCGTGGCGTACGTGGACTGCTGCCACAGCGCCTCGTCGTCGTCGAAGTTCTGCGGTGTCCACCACGCGTCGGGGTTACCGGTGAGGTTGAACTGCGTGACCTCGTCGATGATTTCGAGATCCGCGAGCCCGGTCTGGTTGGGCACGTCGTAGCGGAACGCGACCCCGTCATCGTAGGCGCGAGCAATCACGGAGAACGCGTAGCCGTTGTCGGTGACCGCGTAGGTGCGTTCGGTGTAGTGGTTGCGCACTTCGGCATCGCGGCCGACGTACGTTTCCCACGTTTCGTCCGTGGTCGTCTGCGCGGAGGCCGACGTAATCGCGGCGTCGTCCCCCAGGATCTCACCGCCGACGAGGTTCAGTCCGAGCGCAGATTCGCTGACGAGTTCTTCGCCGTCCTTGGTCACGGAGTAGACGAGTTGTCCATCCGCGTCTACGTCAACGCCGATGGCGATCGTGCCGTCGGGCGACGTCGTGGCGTCGCCCACGACGACGACGGCAGGTGCAGGTGCGGCCAGCGCGGCAGGCGCCACTGCCAGCGCACCGCCTGTGACGACGAGGGATCCGGCGGCCAAGCCGACTGGCAGCATACGGCGCCAGGACCTCGTACCGGTGTCATGTGAAGTCATTTTTTGTCCTTTGATTCAAGTCAGGTGGCTGGAGCGGTGGGGCGCTGGGCCGCCCCACCGCTGGCGGGTCAGGAGGCGGAGACCGCCTTGGAAGTTCGCGTCGCCGGGGCGAATCCCTTCTTGCTTGCCTTCACCTTCACGGTGATGCGCTTGTCTCGCTGAGCCGAAGTCACCTTCAGTTTCTTCTTGGTCGCTCCCTTGATGGCCTTGCCCTTGGCGTACCACTGGTACGTGAGCTTCACGCCCTTCGGCCTCCACTTGCTGGTCTTGGCCTTGAGCGTCTTGCCGACCTTGACCTTGCCAGCGATCGCGACCTTGCCGGCCGTGATCTTCCACTTACCGGCGCTCGCTGTCTTCGTCACCTTCTTGTACCCGGCCGCGGATGACGTGACCACGACGGTGATCTTCTTACCCAGGTTCGCCTTGGTCGGCTTGTACGTAGCCTTGGTGGCCCCGGCGATGTTCTTGCCGCCCGCGCGCCACTGGTAGGTGAACGTCGCGCCCGGCAGCCAGCCGGACGCCTTGGCAGTGAGCTTCTTGCCGACCTTGACCTTGCCCGAGACCTTGACCGACCCGGCAGGCTGGTCCTTGTCCGCGGGGTTGGGCAACGTGCCGGTGTTGGCGGTTTCCGCTGCGCTGACGTTACCGGCGATGTCGACGGCGCGGTACGCCACGACCTGGTTCGCCGCGGTCAGGGCGACGTCAACGGGGAGGGTGTAGGTGGCCCACGCCGCGCTACCGGGCAACTGGTATTCGACCCGGTCGATGCCCGACGCTGCGTCGGTGCCCGTGAGGGTGACCGTCGCGCTCCGGGCTCCCGTGGCAACGCTCGCCGAGACACTCGGAGCCGTCGTGTCCACGCTGACAGCAGCGACGCTGTGGGCATCGCCGGTACGGCCCTGCGCGCCGATCGAACGCACTGCGACATCCGACGGGCCGTCGCCGATCGTCGCGCCGGCCGCGTACGCGGACCAGGTGGCGCCGCCGTCGGTGCTGTACTGCAAGGTGGCACCGGCGGGACCGTTGACGGACAGGGCAGGCTTCGCCGTGTACCACCCGGCGAGCCCGTTCGGCGTCGCCGGGGTGAGGGCGCCGGTCGTCGCGCCGCGCACGGTTACGCCGACGGTGTCGGTCTGGTCTGCGTCGACGGGGGTGCCAGCGGTCAGCGTTGCGGTGTACGAACCTGCGGTCGCGTACTGGTGCGACGCCGTCGCGATGTATCCCGTGCCGTCGGTGTCAGGGAGCAGTCGAGCCTGCTTGACGGTGCCGTCACCGAAGTCGACCGTGCGGGTCGTGACGCCCGAGATGCTGCCAGCGGCCCCGCCTGTAATCGTGGCGGATACGGTCACGTTCTGGCCGGTCTCCGCCTCAACATCGGTTGCGTCGTCATCGATCGCCGCCGCGAAGGCGCCGACGTCGGCCTTCTTCAGCAGTGCCTTGATCTCGAAGATGTCCACGTAGTTGGATGCCCCGGCGGTCTGTTCGTTGTGCCACTTGTTTGCCTGGAAGTAGCTCATGTTGATGGCTAGCGGGTCGTGATGAACGCGTACCTCGTAGGTCTTTCCCGCCTCAAGACGGGCTTTGACGAACGTCGAGCCTTGCCGCGCCTGCCAGTTTCCGAGCGTGCCGCCTTCCGATGGATCCACGTACGTCCGCGGCATCACGAAGAAGCCATCCGCGACATCGTCGGACGAGCCCTCCTGCGTTACGGTGACCTTCTTGATCCCGGAATCCACGCCGTTGCGCAGATCGTTGCCCTTGGCGTAGTCGGCCTGGAGCAGGTAGGTCCCTGTCACCGTGGGAGAGAACTTTGCGGTGATCTGGTCGGCTGGGTTGGTGCCCCAGTTGGAGTAGTGCGTGGTCGCACCGCTGGCCGGAATCCCGCCAGCGACAACGTCCACGAACTGACTGGCGGGAACCTTAAGCACTCGCTCGAACGCGTCGCCCCAATAGCATTGCGGATTCGAATCCTGGGAAGCGTTTCCGCTCGAGGCGTAGGTCGCGCGGATCGCGTAACAGTAGGACACGCTGTTCAATGCCGCGGAATCCGGGTCGGTCCACGTGCTCGCGGCGGGAACGTCCTTGGCGACTACCACTCCATCGCGCAGTACGTCCACTGTGAGTCGAGCGGGGTCCTCACCGGCGTAGTTGATGCCGAGCCGCACTCGCTTGTCCGTTCCGCTGCCCGTCGTCGAGAGCGTCACCGCGGGAGTCTTGGGGCCGTAGATCGCTTCCTTGCTGTGGGTATTCGCGATCGGAGCCGCTCCGACGCTCGCGCTGGCCTTTCCGAGGCTCACCTCGATGTTCGACTCCGCAGTCAGGGCACCCTCCCCGATGACTTCACCCGTCGGCACGCTCGCGCCGTCCAGTTTGATAGCGTCCACCGGATATGCCCCGATGCTGGCGGCGTCGTTCGGCAGATCGATCACGACGTTGACCTTCTTGCCCCGGTAGTCGATGTTGCTCAGGGAGATCTTGTCGACTCCCGCCAGGTATCGCTGGCGAATCTGGGCTGTGATGAACGGAGCGATGCGCAGGCCACCCGACTCGGCCTCCACGCCGAACATCACGTCGCGGATCATGCCGATGCTGCCGGCGACGGACCAAGTCTGGTACTGCGAGTTGAGTCGAGTGTCGACGCTCGTCGTGAGGATGTTCAGGTTCTCGTAGTTGGAGCCGAAGAGTGCCGGCGTGCGCAGCATGGATTCGAATTGCCGGCTTGCGGCCGTGTCGTTGCCGACCTTCGCGGCGGCGCGCAGCATGTACGCCGTGACGAACGGCCACACCCCCTCATTGTGGTAGGTCCCGTTGAACTGCTGCTGCGGCCAGATCACCGATGGTCCGGTGAACGTTTGAGGATAGTTCGCGATCGCGGCCTTGGCCTGCTCGTCCGTCGCGATTCCGCTCAGGATGACGAGCGCCGTGCCGAGCGCGTCATAGCGTTCCGTTGGCGTTGGGTTCAGCGCGTTCGACAGAACAGAGGAGAACTGCTGCCGCTCGGGCAACCACAGGTTGTCCCGAATGGCGGCGGCGAGATCGTTGGCCCATGTCCGATACTTGGCCGCATCGGCAGTATGCCCCGCCTCCGCGGAGAGCCGCGCAACGAGATCGATCGCTATCCAGTGGGTGACGTTGGTCGAAAGCGACTTGGACTCCGTGATATCGGTGACGTCAGATCCCGTCCACTCGGGGTACGTCTGCTGGCGCCAGTCGAGGAAGGAGGTCTCACCGGGATAGAGGCCGGTTTCGCTGTCGAAGATCACCGCACGGTCGTGATCGACGGTGTTCTTGACCGCTTCGAGCGAACGGCTGGCGAAACTCGCCCGCTGGGCGCTGGGCAGCCAATTGAGGAGTTCGTCGGCGCCGGTTGCCCAGGACACGCGGTCCGTCGAGTTCGGGTAGCTGCCGCCCGTGCCGGTGTCCTGCAGGATCTGCAGGTCACCAGCGATGCCGCCGCCGCCAGCGACACCGTCCACGCGACGCTCGGAAAGCTTGAAGTCCAGCGTGTTGCGCATCCGGATGGGATCGACTGCGGCAAGACCCAGGTCTGCTGCGTAGGCCAGGTCGCGAGTCCAGATGTACGACCAGTTCTTGCCGGTGATGTAGCAGCCGACGCGTTCGGCATCAGGGATTCCCTGGGGGTTGCAGTCGATCGATGCGCCAGCGTTGTAGTTGTCGGTGTTGATCCGATCGCGCTGTAACAGTTTCTCCTCGTGCAGAGCGAATGCGAACATCCCGTCGAGGACCGCGGATCCGGTGCGCAGTAGCGGGTCTCCGGGGGTCTCGTTGAACTGCTTGGTCACGCCCATGTCGCTGGTGAGGCGATAGCTGCGCAGACATGTGACCGGATCGGTGGCGAGCACGCGGATCGTGGCGCCGTCGATTCCATCGGTGTACTCCCCGACGGGTTCGGTTACGGCGCACGGATCGACCGTCGCGCTGCTGCTCGCAGTCGCCGGCGGCGCCACGGCAATGGCACCCGCAGCCAGTGACACCCCCAAGGACAATGTCGCAATTCGGGTAGTCGTCAGTCGACGCATTGCATCTCCTTTGAGGCAATTCAGCGGGACGTCAGTTGTCCCTGGTTTTAGTCCGCCCCGCATCGGGCGAGACTTCCATTAACTGTGTAAAGGCAAGAGTAGCGAAGGAATGGTCATATATGCAATTCGACTTCCGGTTTATATGCTTCTTTACAGACGTAAAGTGGCAAATTTACATCCGACCGGGGGCGCTAACTGGGAAAAACGGGACCGAGCGCCGCAACAGATAAAAAGCGCGCGCCAGCAAACCCACGCATCAACCCTCGTCGAGGGTCGTCTCGGGGTCAGACGGCCACGGGTGCCTGGATCGCCGGGTGGTGCTGGTAGTTCTCGATCTCGACGTCGGCGAAGTCGTAGTCGAACAAGCTGGGCGCCTGGTGCAGACGAAGCGTCGGCAGAGGATACGGCTCTCGGGTCAGCTGTTCCGCCACCTGCTCCCGGTGATTGTCGTAGATGTGGCAGTCGCCGCCGGTCCAGATGAAGTCACCCACCTCGAGGCCAACCTGCTGCGCAACCATGTGAGTGAGCAGTGCGTACGAGGCAATGTTGAACGGGACGCCGAGGAACAGGTCGGCGCTCCGCTGGTAGAGCTGACAACTGAGTTTGCCATCGGCCACATAGAACTGGAAGAACGCGTGGCACGGCTGAAGCGCCATGTCATCCAGGTCGGCCACGTTCCAGGCCGAGACGATGATGCGCCGTGAGTCGGGGTTGGCCCGAAGTTGTTCGAGCACCCGCTCGATCTGGTCGATGTGACCGCCGTCGGGAGTGGGCCAGCTGCGCCACTGGACGCCGTATACGGGACCCAGTTCGCCGTCGGCGTCGGCCCACTCGTCCCAGATCTTGATTCCGCGCTCCTGCAACCAGCGGACGTTGGAATCACCGCGCAGGAACCACAGCAACTCCCCCACCACGCCCTTGAGAAAGACCCGCTTGGTGGTGACGAGCGGAAATCCCTCCTGCAGATTGAAGCGCATCTGGTGGCCGAACACGGAGGTGGTTCCCACGCCGGTGCGATCGGACTTCGCGGTACCGTGCTCGACGACGTGGCGCAGGAGATCCTCGTACGGGGTGGCAGGCGTGGTTTCGGTCACCTCACCATCGTAACCGCGGAAGCGGTCGGTTCACGGGCCGCAGCGCACGCGTACTCAGGATCAGGTCGCTTTCACCGAGTATTATTCCGGAGCACTGTCTATCGGTTCCGCGAGCCAAACCCCGCAAGGAGTTCTTCCATGACCACGGTCACCCCCGACAGCCCGGATCATTCGAGTATCGCAGCCGCTGCGAACGGCCCGACACCCCGGCAGCGTTCCGCCATCGGCATGGCGATCTTCGCCTCCCGCTGGTTGCAGGCCCCGCTCTACCTCGGACTCATCGTCGCGCAGGCCGTCTACGTCTGGCAGTTCCTCAAGGAGTTGTGGCACCTGATCGAGGGGGCGTTCGGCCACGGCGAGGCGCTCACTGAGTCGAGCACCATGCTGCTCGTGCTGGGCCTCGTCGACGTCGTCATGATCTCGAACCTGCTCATCATGGTGATCATCGGCGGATACGAGACGTTCGTGTCGCGCATCAACCTTGATGGCCACCCGGACCAGCCCGAGTGGCTGAACCACGTCAACGCGAACGTGCTGAAGACCAAGCTCGCGATGAGTATCGTGGGAATCTCCTCGATCCACCTGCTAAGGACATTCATCGAATCGAACTCCGGGCGCGTAACGTCCGAGACGATGCTCTGGCAGACGGTGATCCACCTGGCCTTCGTCGTGTCCGCTCTGGCACTAGCCTGGATCGACAAGATGTCCCAGCCCAAGGGTCACTGATCGGACTGTTGCTCCGGCCCCGCGTTGGCCGGAGCAACAGTCCCTGCGCCCCGCTCGGATCGCTGCGTCCGCCTGATAGCCGCCGCCTTGCGCAGCGACTGCCTGGCCCGCGAGCGGTCGCCGGCGGCCTCGTAGGCGAATGCCAGGTTGTACCAGTTCTTCCAGTTCTCGGGGTCCTCGGCCACTACCTCGCGAACGTGCAGGAACGCCTCGTCGGCCGCCTTGCGGTCGATCCGTCCGCCGGGCGAACGAGGCAGTTCGTCCTTCGGCAACTCATCGAGTCGGGCGAGCTCATTGGCCATCGCCTGCACGCGCGACGCGAGCATGAGTTCGCGCATCACGAAGAAGACCACGATGACGGGCAAGGCCAGCACGGCGACGCCGATCCCGATGCCGTGCCATTCGCCGGTCTTGATCAGCGCGATCGCGCTGCCGGTCACGGCCCACAAGTAGATCGCCAGCAGCACGGTGACGAGGACCACTGGGGTGATCGCCTTAAACTGCCGCATCAGCCGATCTCCAGCAGGTTCTCGAGGCCGACGGTCAGGCCCGGCCTCGACGGCGCCTTGCGCACGGCCAGCACCACGCCGGGCATGAACGAGGTACGTTCGAACGAGTCCTGCCTGATGGACAACTGTTCGCCGGGGTTTCCGAGCAGGATCTCCTCGTGCGCGGTCAGCCCGCGCAGGCGCACCGCGTGCACGTGAATGCCATCGACCACGGCACCGCGCGCCTCGTGACCGGTCTCGGTCGCATCCGGCGAGGATCCGCGACCGGCGGCCGAGCGCGTCGCTGAGATCGCAGCCGCCGTGTGGCGAGCGGTGCCGGATGGAGCATCGACCTTGTCGGGGTGGTGCAGTTCGACGATCTCGACGGATTCGAAATAGGGCGCCGCCTTCGCGGCGAGCGTCATGGCGAAAACCGCGCTCAGCGAGAAATTGGGTGCGATCAGCACACTCACGCCGTTATGAGCGCGTTGCAGGTGCTCCGAAAGGCGACCGAGGGAAGCCTCGTCCCACCCGGTGGTGCCAACGACCGCGTGCACGCCGGCATCAATCAGGGCGTGGACGTTCGCCTCCGTCACCGAGGGCACGGTGAAGTCCACTGCCACCTGAGCCTTCGATCGCTCGAGGACGGTCGCGAGGTCCTCGCCCGAATCGACGCGTGCAACGAGTTCAAGCCCGTCCGCGGCCTCAACCGCATCGCAGACCGTCTTTCCCATGCGTCCCTGCGCGCCGAGCACGGCTACGCGGAGGGGATTCGTCGTTTCTGGGGTATCAGGGGCGGTTGAGGAAGTCACCGAAGCACCCTACCAATCCCAACTGTGATCGTTGACCAGACTTGCGGACGTGGGCGCTGCGCATTCGACCAACTGAGAGCCTACGGCTGAACGGAAACCGTCGTTAGTGGCGTGCTCGCCAGCTGGTCCGCCAGCGCGACGATGTCGTCGAGAGTCACCGCGCGCATGGCAGCGAGTGAATCGTCGATCGAGTAGAGCTCGCCAATCGAGATCTCGGCCCGCCCGAGCCGGCTCATCCGCGATGCGGTGTCTTCGAGCCCGAGAACGAGCCCGCCCGTGAGCTGACCCTGCGCTCGCCGTAATTCATCGGCATCGATCTCACCGCGCGCGAGAGCGCGCAACTCGTCCGCCATTCGCTGCTCGACCTCCGCAACGTTTCGCGGGGCGCACCCCGCGTACATGCCGAACGATCCGTCGTCGCTGTAGGAGGACGAGAACGCGTACACGGAGTATGCCAATCCCCGCCGCTCGCGGATCTCCTGGAACAGGCGCGAGGACAAACCGCCGCCCAGGATGGTGCAGAGCATGGACATGGTGAAACGGCGCGGGTCGCCCGCGACGATCCCTGGGGATCCCACGATGAGATGCGCCTGCTCTCCCGGCTTGGCCAGTTGCACGCGCGCCTCGGTCGCGGGCGGCAGGGCAGCGGACGAGGCTCGCCGGGCGCTGGGCTGGGTCTTCTCATCGAGTTGCCAGCCGCCGGCGCTCAGGCCATGCAGGACGAGGTCGCAGAGCTGGTCGTGGTCTACGTTGCCGGCGGCGGTGACGATGAGGTTGTGGGGCCGATAGTGGGCCACATAGTGTTCCCAGACGTCGTCGCGCTGGACGGCCGTGATGGTCTCGCGTGTGCAGCCGATCGGACGGGCCAGCGACGTTGGCCTAAGGGTGTGCTCGGCAAAGCGCTCATGGACTACATCCGCCGCGTCGTCCTCATTCATCGCGAGTTCCTCGAGGATGACCTGGCGCTCGGTGTCGAACTCGCCGGGATCGATGACCGCGCCCGTGATCATGTCGGTGAGGACCCCGACCGCCATGTCGAGATCGGAGTCGAGCACGCGCGCGTAGTAGCAGGTGTGCTCCTTCGCGGTGGCCGCGTTGGATTCCCCGCCGACCTCGTCGAACGAGGCAGCGATCTCCGCGGCCGTGCGGGTCGCCGTGCCCTTGAACAGCAGATGTTCGAGGAAGTGCGTGGAGCCGAAGTGCCCCTTGGTCTCGTCTCGCGATCCGACGGGAACCCACAGCCCGAGCGTCACGGAACGGACCGATGGAACGTACTCGGTCAGGACCCTGACGCCGCCAGGCAGGACGGAGCGGCGAATGGTCGCTCCATCCTGCCTGGCGGTTAAGGTCGCCTCAGGTGAACCTGCGGCGACGAGTGGCAGTTGCCAGGGCATCTAGCTGTTCTGCTCGGCGTTCTGCGTCTCGGCATCGCTCTTGCCGCCCTCATCCTCCGCGGTGACCGCGAGGAGTGAGAGCTTGCCGCGAGCGTCGATCTCGCCGATCTCGACCTGGATCTTCTGGCCGACGGATACGACGTCATCGACGTTCTCGACGCGCTTGCCACCGACGAGCTTGCGGATCTGCGAGATGTGCAGCAGGCCGTCCTTGCCGGGGGTGAGCGACACGAATGCGCCGAACGTGGTCGTCTTCACGACCGTGCCCAGGTAGCGCTCGCCGATCTCGGGAACCGTCGGGTTGGCGATCGCGTTGATCTGCGCGCGAGCCGCCTCAGCCGACGGACCATCGGTGGCACCGATGTAAACGGTGCCATCGTCCTCGATCGTGATGTCGGCGCCGGTCTCCTCCTGGATTTGGTTGATCATCTTGCCCTTCGGGCCGATGACCTCGCCGATCTTGTCGACCGGAACCTTGACGCTGATCACGCGCGGAGCGGTGTCGGCCATCTCGTCCGGCGAATCGATCGTGTCGTTGATCAGGTCGAGGATCTCGAGGCGCGCCTCGCGAGCCTGCGACAGCGCGGCACCGAGCACCGACGCGGGGATGCCGTCGAGCTTCGTGTCGAGCTGGATCGCGGTGATGAACTCCGAGGTACCGGCAACCTTGAAGTCCATGTCGCCGAAGGCGTCCTCGGCACCGAGGATGTCGGTGAGGGCAGCGTACTTGGTCTCGCCGTCGATCTCACCGGAGACCAGACCCATCGCGATGCCGGCAACGGGTGCGCGCAGCGGCACACCGGCGTTGAGCAGTGCGAGCGTCGAGGCGCACACGGAGCCCATCGAGGTCGAACCGTTGGATCCGAGAGCCTCGGACACCTGGCGGATCGCGTACGGGAACTCCTCACGACTCGGCAGGATCGGCACGATGGCGCGCTCGGCAAGTGCCCCGTGACCGATCTCGCGGCGCTTCGGGCTGCCGACGCGGCCGGTCTCGCCGGTCGAGTAGGGCGGGAAGTTGTAGTTGTGCATGTAACGCTTGCGCGTCTCGGGGCTCAGCGAGTCGATCTGCTGCTCCATACGCAGCATGTTCAGCGTGGTGACGCCGAGGATCTGCGTCTCGCCGCGCTCGAACAGCGCGGAACCGTGCACGCGAGGCAGCACGTCGACCTCGGCGGCCAGCGAGCGGATGTCCGACAGCGCACGGCCGTCGATGCGGAAGCCGTCCGTCAGGATGCGGCGACGGATGATCGCCTTCTGCACTGCGCGGTAGGCGGCGCTGATCTCCTTCTCGCGGCCCTCGAAGGAATCGGCGAACTCGCCGAGGATCTCCGCCTTGATCTCGTCCAGGCGGTTCTCGCGATCCTGCTTGTCCGCGATCGAGAGCGCCTGGGTCAGGCGCTCGGTTGCGGCACCCTCCACGGCTGCCAGGGCGTCGTCCTGGTAGTCCGGGAACAGCGGGAACGCCTGGATTTCCTTGGCGGCACCCGCCGCGAGCTCCTCCTGAGCATCGATCAGGGCGCGGATGAACGGCTTGGATGCCTCGATACCCTGCGCGACGATCGCCTCGTTCGGCGCCTGGACGCCCTCGTTCTTGATGAGGTTCCACGCGGCCTCTGTGGCCTCGGCCTCGATCATGGCGATCGCGATGTCGGGATTGCCGTCCTTGTCGATGATCTTGCGACCGGCGATGACGATCTCGAAGACCGCGCGCTCCTTCTCGGAGTACTTCGGGAACGCGACCCACTGACCGTCGATCAGAGCCAGGCGAACCGCGCCTACGGGGCCCGAGAACGGCAGACCGGAGATCTGCGTCGAGGCCGAGGCGGCGTTGATCGCGAGGACGTCGTAGGCGTCGTCCGGGTGGATGGCGAGGACCGTCTCAACGACCTGGACCTCGTTGCGCAGGCCCTTGACGAAGAGCGGGCGCAGCGGGCGGTCGATCAGGCGGCACGCGAGGATCGCGTCGGTCGACGGACGGCCTTCGCGGCGGAAGAACGAGCCCGGGATCTTGCCCGCCGCGTACTGACGCTCTTCGACGTCGACGGTGAGCGGGAAGAAGTCGAACTGATCGCGGGGGTGCTTGCCCGCGGTCGTTGTCGAGAGAATGGTGGTCTCGCCGTCGAGGAAGGCGAGCACTGCGCCGCCTGCCTGCTGAGCGAGGCGGCCGGTCTCGAAACGAATGGTGCGAGTGCCGAATCGACCGTTGTCGATTGTGGCCTCGGTGGCGAATTCAGTACCTGCCATGGGTACCTGTCCTTTCGTGTGTCACTCGCCCTCGATGTCCCGCGCCGGTCTTCGATCGAGACTCACGCACGCGTGCCGCGTGGCGGAAGTCACTACCGAGGACCGAAAACGAAGGGTGGTCAGGAGGGAAGCGAATGGGTGATTGTTGAAATGAGCCGCTTCTGCAGCCCAGCCCGGTGCCGCAATGCGGCCCGGGCTGGCTGGCGAGAATGATTAGCGGCGCAAACCGAGGCGCTCGATGAGGCTACGGTAGCGGTTGATGTCGATCTTCTGCAGGTAGCCGAGGAGACGGCGACGCTGACCGACGAGGAGCAGGAGCCCACGACGCGAGTGGTGGTCGTGCTTGTGCTCCTTGAGGTGCTCGGTCAGATCCTTGATGCGCTGCGTGAGCAGGGCGACCTGGACCTCAGGCGAACCGGTGTCCGACTCGCTGGTTCCATATTCCTTGATGATCTGCGCCTTGGTGGCGGTGTCGAGGGGCACGGTTCTCCTTATGATTTCTCGTTGCGCGGTGCTCCGGGGCTGATCCATCCGGGCGCTCTCAAGTCCGCGGCCGTTCTGACGGCAACAAACCACATTACCACAGGCACCACCCTCACTGCTTCGACCTCGTGGCAGGTCGCCCTCGCCAGCACCGGCCGCCCACAGCGCGGGATGACAGCGCGGGAGGACAGGGCGTTCGTGCTAGCCGAGGATCCGCCTGACCTCGGCGACGTCGGCGTGCATCCGCTCGATGAGTTCGGCCGCCGAGGCGAACGTCGCCTGCCCGCGCACCTTCGCCACGAACTCGACGACGATGTCCTGGCCGTACAGGTCCAGACCCGTCGCGTCCAGCACGAAGGCTTCGATGCGGCGCGCGTTCTCGCCGAAAGTCGGGTTCGTCCCCACCGAGATGGCCGCGGGGAGCCTGCCGTCCGCAATGTCGGCACCGTTGACCGCCGCGCGGCCGGGGACGTCCTCGCGGGCCTGCGTCTCGTGTTGAGCGGTCAGCCATCCGGCGTACACGCCATCGGCAGGGATCTGCCCGCGGACCTGGCCGAGGTTCGCGGTCGGGAACCCCAGTTCGCGTCCGCGATGATCGCCATGCACGACCTCGCCCTCGACGAACGGCGATCGGCCGAGCATCTCTCCGGCCCGGGCGACGTCTCCGGTGGCGATCAGCTCGCGAATCTTCGTTGACGACCATCGGTCACCCGCATCGGCCGATCCAACGTCGGCGATCTCCACCACGTCGAACCCGTACTCGTCCGCAAGGGATCGCATCGTGGCGATGTCCCCCGCGTTCTGCCATCCGAATCGGATGTCGCGGCCCGCGACGATGGTTCTCATGCCGAGCACGCCCACGAGGTAGGTCAGTACGAAGCCCTCCGGGGTCTGCCGGGCGAAGTCCAGCGCATACGGCACGACGAGCGTCGCGTCGATCCCCGTCTCCGCGAGGAGCCTGAGCCGCTGCGGCAGGTCGCAGATCGGCTCAGGCGCCGCCGAAGGATTGTGCACTACCGCCGGGTGCGGGTCGAAAGTCATGGCCACGGAGGTGAGCGAGTTGGCACGCCCGATGGCGGCGACCTGCTCGAGCACCTTGCGATGCCCTCGGTGAACGCCGTCGAAGTTGCCGATCGTCACCACGGACGGACCGAAATTGGCCGGCACCTCGCCGATACCGTTAAAGACCTGCACTGCATTCCTCATCTATAGGCGCGATGTGTGCGCCTTCCAGGGTACTCAGCGCGGGTACGAGTCCAAGAATCCGCCGTAGGCCGGCAGGTCGAGCTGGCCGTGTCCGGAGACTCCGATCACGATCGTCTCGTCACGGTCGGATTCTGCGAGGTACCGATACGCGGCCGCGAGTGCATGCGTCGATTCGGGCGCAGGAACGATCCCCTCGGTCCGGGCGAGCAGGATTCCCGCGTGGAAGGCGGCGTCCTGCTCAATCGCGACGGCGTCCACGAGGCCGAGGTTCACCGCGTGGCTCAGCGTGGGCGCCATGCCGTGATAGCGCAGGCCTCCGGCGTGAATGGGATCCGGAACGAAGTCCTTGCCGAGCGTGTACATCTTCAGTAGCGGCGTCATACCGCTGAAGTCGCCGAAATCGTACCGGTACTCGCCCTGCGTTAGCGAGGGGCACGCGACCGGCTCGGCGGCAACGATGCGGGTCTTCGCGCCGTGTGCGAGCACCTCGCGCAGGAACGGGAACGACAGTCCCGCCAGGTTGGAGCCGCCGCCAGCGCAGCCGAAGACTACGTCGGCGCCGTCGAAGCCCGCGGCCTGCAACTGCGCGAGGGCTTCCTGCCCGATCACGCTCTGGTGCAGTGCCACATGGTTCAGCACGGAACCGAGTGCGTAGCGGGTGGCATCATCGCGCATAGCGACCTCGACTGCCTCGCTGACCGCCATACCGAGCGAACCCGTCGTTTCTGGATCGGCCGCGAGGATGGCTCGGCCCGCCTCGGTCAGCTCGGAAGGGCTCGAGTGGACCCGTCCGCCGTAGAGCTCCATGAGGTAGCGGCGGTACGGCTTCGACTCGTAGCTGGCCCGAACCTGCCACACCTCGACGTCGATGCCGAACAGGGCCCCCGCGAAGGCGAGCGACGATCCCCACTGGCCGGCGCCGGTCTCCGTCGTCAACTTGGTGACACCCTCGTTGCGGTTGTAGTACGCCTGCGCGACCGCGGAGTTGGGCTTGTGGCTCCCGACGGGCGAGACTCCCTCGTACTTGAGGAAGATGCGTGCCGACGTGCCGAGCGCTTTCTCCAGTCGCGTCGCGCGCACGAGCGGCGTCGTGCGCCAGATCGCGTACACGTCGCGTATCTCCTGCGGGATCTCGATATAGCGTTCCACGCTGAGCTCCTGCTCGGCGAGGGCCCGCGGGAACAGCCCGATCAGGTCCTCGACGGTGACGGGTTCGCCGGTTCCGGGGTGCAGGTGCGGGGGCAGCGGCTCGGGAAAGTCCGCCGCGATGTTGTACCAGTGAGTGGGCACAAGCGATCCTGCTTCGGATGGAATGGCTGGCACGTTTGCGGACATCGCGCTTCCTTTGGGGTCGGCATTGACTCGGAGACGGGCAGCGATTTCGGCTGCTCAGAAACGATCATAGCCCGCCCATCCAGACGAGCATCGAGCCGATTCCTCGAGGCTAAGCCAGGACGGCGAGCGGCCACGCCTTGGTTTCTCCGCGCCGCTTGGAGTCCTGCACGAGCGCGACGAGGGACTCGTCCTCGCCAATCGCGGCAACGGGCCCCGGAACCCCGCTGGCCTCGATCGCGCGGCCGAAGCCCAACTCGGTGACCTCGTCCCCGCTGAGTCGCCGAACCGGCAGCACGGCTCCGGCGGCCGCGGCGAGTTGCTGGACCGGCAGCGCGAGATCGCGCTCGGTGATCTCCTCGAGCTGAGCCGTGGTCCGCGCGTCCGCCACAGCGAAACCGCCGATGCGAGTCCGGCGCAGAGCCGTCAAATGCGCCGCCGTGCCGAGTTCGGCGGCGATGTCACGCCCAAGCGCGCGAATATACGTCCCCGCCCCGCATTCGATCCTCGCCTCGACGTCGACCACAGCCACGCCATCGGCCGTGACCTCGGTGATTGCCGAGACGATGTCGATTGCGTGGATACGTACTGGACGCGCCGCCAGTTCGACGTCCTCGCCGGCGCGAACACGGTCGTAGGCGCGCCTGCCATCGACCTTGATGGCGCTCACGGCGGACGGTACCTGCAGGATGTCCCCCACGAAGCCCGCGGCGACCGCTCGTAACCTGGTCAGGTCGGTATCGGCGAATCCGGGTGTGGCCGTCACCTCGCCCTCCGCGTCCTCCGTCACTGTGGCAACCCCGAGCCTGATGGTGGCGACGTATTCCTTGGGGGCGTCCACAATGTACTGCAGGAGCTTCGTGCCCTTACCGATCCCGACGACAAGCACGCCGGTCGCCATAGGGTCGAGCGTGCCCGCGTGCCCCACCTTGCGGTTCTTCGCGAGGGAACGGATCTTGCCGACTACGTCGTGGCTCGTCCAACCCTGCGGCTTGTCGACGACGACGATGCCGTTCTCGGTCGGGCCCCAGGGGCGCGTATCGATGCGGGTAGTCTTCACGCCGAGTCACGTTATCACCGTGCGACACTGATCGAATGCGATTCCGTCACGCTTTCGCGCTCGCCCTGGTGGCTGGCTCGTTGTGGACGAGTGCTCCCGGCACTCTTGCGGCACCGAATCTACCCGGTGCCGCGGTGGTTTCGGACCCCGGAGTCATGCGCGCAACCGGGACCGTCGCGGCGAACGTGAGCCTGACCTCATCGTCGCGCAACGCGGCGCCCGGCACCACGATCAGGCTGACCGGCCGCGTCCGCAATGCTGCCAAGGGCGGTGTAGCAGATGCCCGCGTCGTGATCCAGAAGAGGCGGATCGGTGCGGCGAACTGGCATACCTACAGGACGGTCCGTGCCGATTCGTCGGGCCGATACCGCACGTCCACGAATCAGAAGCGCGGCCTCGAATACCGGGCCTCCGTGAAGACTGGCAAGCGCACTGTTCGCAGTTCTACCCGCGCCGTAACCGCAACTTCGGGGGACCTTCCCCTCGCGGGCGTGATCGTGGCTCTCGATCCCGGCCACAACGGAAAGAACGCGGCCGCCCAGCGCGCCGCGGCCCCGGACGGCCGCGGAAGCCGCAAGACCTGCAACACCTCCGGAACCGGTGGGGCAGGTATCTCGGAGCATCGCTTCAACTGGCTCGTTGCGAAGCGCACGCGCACGATCCTGCGCAAGGGTGGGGCGACAGTCATTCTGACCAGGAACTCCGACACCGGAAATGGCCCGTGCGTCGACGTGCGCGGCAGGTTCGCCGGCGATCACGATGCCGATCTGCTCGTCTCCATCCATGCGAACGGCTCCGTGAACACCTCAGTCCGCGGATTCTTCGCGATCGTCACCCGAACGCCGCTGAACAAGGCGCAGGGGAAGCCGAGCCGTGCGCTCGCTAAGCAACTGATCGGTTCGCTCGAAGACCAGGGCTTCGCGAAGTCGAGCACTATCCGCAGCGCTACGTCGTATCGCAACGATTTGGGAACGCTCAACTGGTCGGCCAAGCCGGTCGTCATGCTTGAACTGGGCGAGATGCGCAATGCCCGCGACGTAGCGGTCATGCGCAGCGCCAAGGGCCAGCGGCGCTACGCCCGCGCGATCGCGGCCGGGATCTCGGCGTGGGTGGCTGCGAGCTGAGGAAAAGCGAGGCGACGATTCGTCGGGCGACCAGGTCCGAGCTCCTCTCGCCGCGGCTCTGGGGGCACTTCCGAGGCTTGACGGCGTCGTGTGTCTACAGGCACGTCAACAGGCAGAATCACGTCGCCATGCTGCGCGCCAGCGCCGCCACGGCGTGGCGCCCGGCCCGGTTCGCTCCGATCGTGGACTGGTTCGGGCCGTACCCGACCAGATGAAGCATCGACTCGCCTGCAACGGCCGTGCCGTCCATGGCGATCCCGAGAGCGGGATCCAGCCCCAGCGGGCGCAGGTGGTCGAGGGCGGCCCTGAAGCCAGTCGCCCACAGGATCACGTCCACCGGCTCGAACCTCCCGGCTGCGAGCCGCACGCCGTCTGGTTCGATGGCGACGAACATCGGATGACGCACCAGCGCGCCGCGCGCCGCAGCCCGCTGCGTGTACGCGCTCTTCACCAGGCCGGTGTAGGAGACGATCGAGCCGACGGGCTCTCCATTGGCGACGTCCGCGGCCACCTTCGCCTCGACCTCTCGCCCTAGGGTTTCGTGGCGGAACTCGTCCACCCACACCGGCTCGCGCCGAGTGAACCATAGCGTGTCGGCGACGGCGGAGAGCTCGTCCAGCAACTGAACGGCCGTGATCCCGCCACCCACGATCGCGACCCGACTACCGGCAAAGTCGGCGGCTCGCCGGTATTGCACCGCATGGAGCTGGGCACCCCGGAATTCCGCCGCACCCGGGTAGACCGGGGTGTAGGGATTCGTCCACGTGCCGGTTGCATTGATCAGGGCGCGGACACGCCAGGAAGCGCCGGGGCAGAAGATCTCGAAGCCGCCGGCGATACGCTCCACTCGCTCGACGCGGACCGGCCGGCGGATATCGAATGCCCGCTCGCGCTCGTAGGAGGCGAAGTATCGCGGCACGGCGACCGAACTGCGCTCCGCCGGATCGACGGGCGGCACCGGCATACCTGGTAGGCCGAAGATACCATTCACGGTGGCCATCGTGAGTGAGTCCCACCGGTGACGCCACGCCCCGCCGGGGCCCTGCTCGGAGTCGAGCAGAAGAGACGGTATCCCGCGCCGCTGCAGGTGGTAGGCCGCCGAAAGGCCGGCCTGGCCCATGCCTATGACGGCGACGCGGGATACCGCTTCACTCACTCGTCGTCGTCCGACCGTTCGTGTGGCTTCTTGTAGGGGTCCGCGTCGCCTGCGGGAGTAGCCCCGCGGCGCAGTTCGGCCAGTTCGGCGTCCCGGACGCGCGCCTCGGCCAGTGCGTCCGCGAGGTGCTGCGCCTCCTCCGGTACAGAGTCGAGGTGGAAATCGATTGTCGGCGTGAGCCGCAATCCGGTCTGCTTGCCGACCTCGGAACGGATGAGTCCGCGGGCGCTGGCGAGCGCCGCGGCGCTACCCGCGCGGTCCTCCTCCGACCCGAGGACCGTGTAGAAGATCGATGCGTGTTGGCAGTCGCCGGTCACCTTGACATCGGTGATCGTCACGAAGCCGAGCCGGGGATCCTTGATACGCGATTCGAGGAGCCGCGCAACGATTTGCTGGATACGCTCCGCGAGGCGACCCGCCCTTGGGTTTTCAGTCACGGACGTTCTCCTTATCTCTGACGATTATCTCTTGATGATACGGCCGTGGGGCCCGCACAAGTGCGGACCCCACGAACCGATGACCGGGCCTATGCCCGCGGCTTCTCGCGGATCTCGAACGTCTCCACGATGTCGCCCTCGGTGATGTCGTTGAACGACCCGAGGCCGATACCGCACTCGAAGCCCTCGCGAACCTCGGTGACATCGTCCTTCTCGCGGCGCAGCGAATCGATCGAGAGGTTGTCCCCCACGACGACCCCGTCGCGCAGCACGCGTGCCTTGGCTCCGCGGCGAATCTGCCCGCTCTTGACCATCGAACCGGCGATGTTGCCGAACTTCGATGAGCGGAAGATCTGGCGGATCTCAGCGGTGCCGAGCTGGACTTCCTCGTACTCCGGCTTGAGCATGCCCTTGAGCGCCGCCTCGACGTCGTCGATCGCCTGGTAGATGACCGAGTAGAAGCGGATGTCCACTCCCTCACGGTCGGCCAGTTCAGCGACGCGCTCAGCGGGCTTGACGTTGAAGCCGATGATGATCGCGTTGTCGACCGTGGCGAGGTTGACATCGTTCTGCGTGATCGCACCGACGCCTCGGTGGATGATGCGCAGTTCGACCTCGTCGCCCACGTTGATCTTGAGCAACGCGTCCTCGAGTGCCTCGACGGCACCGGAGACATCGCCCTTGAGAACGAGGTTGAGCGTCTCGACCTTGCCCTGCTCGAGTGCCTGAGTGAAGTCCTCCAGCGACACGCGCTTGCGACGCTTGGCCAGCGTTGCCGCGCGTTCGGCCGTCTCGCGCTTCTCAGCGATCTGCCGGGCGGTGCGATCCTCGGGCGCGACCAGGAAGGTATCGCCGGCCCGCGGCACGGACGTAAGGCCGAGCACCTGAACAGGGCGCGACGGGAGCGCCACGTCGACGTTTTCGCCGTGCTCATCGAACATCGCGCGGACGCGTCCGTACGAGGTACCGGCGACGATCGAGTCGCCCACGGCGAGCGTCCCGGACTGGACCAGCACGGTAGCGACCGCGCCACGCCCCTTGTCGAGGTTCGCTTCGATCGCGACGCCGCGTGCATCCTTGTCGGGGTTCGCCCGCAGGTCGAGCTCCGCATCGGCTACGAGCAGCACCGAGTCGAGCAGTTCGGAGATTCCCTGCTGCTGGCGCGCGGAGACGTCCACGAACACGGTGTCGCCGCCGTACTCCTCAGCCACCAGGTTGTACTCGGTGAGCTGCTGGCGGATCTTGGCCGGGTTGGCCTCCGGCTTATCGATCTTGTTGACCGCCACGACGACCGGCACGCCCGCCGCCTGAGCGTGGTTGAGCGCCTCGATCGTCTGCGGCATCACGCCGTCATCGGCTGCGACCACGAGGATCGCGAGGTCCGTGACCTGCGCACCGCGGGCACGCATGGCGGTGAACGCCTCGTGACCCGGAGTGTCGATGAACGTGATGGCGCGGCTCTCGCCCTCGTATTCGTGGTGGATCTGGTAGGCACCGATGTGCTGCGTGATGCCGCCGGCCTCGCCCGCGATGACGTCGGAGTGACGGATCGCGTCGAGCAGCCTCGTCTTACCGTGGTCGACGTGACCCATGACGGTCACGACCGGCGGACGCGGCTCCAGGACGTCGTCGGACTCGCCCGCCTCCTCGGCCTCGAGGTCGATGTCGAACGCCTCCAGGAGTTCGCGGTCCTCGTCCTCGGCGGAGACCATCTCGATGACGTATCCGAGCTCGACACCGAGGGTGCCGAAGGTGTCCTCGTCGAGCGACTGCGTGGCCGTCGCCATCTCACCGAGGTGGAACAGCACGGTTACGAGGCTGGCGGGATTGGCATCGATCTTGTCGGCGAAGTCCGCGAGGGACGAGCCACGGCGCAACCGGATGACGGTGTTGCCATCACCGCGAGGCACCTGCACGCCACCCAGCGAGGGTGCCTGCATTGCCTCGAACTCTTGGCGCTTCGCGCGCTTCGACTTGCGCCCGCGTGCCGGACGTCCTCCCTGGCGACCGAAGGCGCCCTGCGTCGATCCTCGACCGGCACCACCGCGGCCACCGCCACGAGGGCCGCCGCCGAAGCCACCACCGGTGTTCCCGGGGGCTCCCCCGGTTCCGCCGGCGCCGGGACGGAAGCCGTTGTTGAAACCACCGCGGCCAGCGCCCGCTCCGCCGCGACCCGGCGCAGCGCCTCCGGTGCGCTCGCTGGGCCGGCCTGGGGCGCGACCCGGCATCATGCCGGGGTTGGGACGCGCGGCTCCGGGACGAGGAGCACCGGGTCGGGGCGCGCCAGGACGAGGCCCGGCTGCACCGCTGCCCTGGGGCCGGGGTGCGTCGTTGCGCTCACCTTGGCTGCCCGGACGGGGCATGCCCTGCGTGGAGGCATAGGGGTTGTTGCCCGCACGCGGACGGGGCATGCCCTGCGTAGAGGCGTAAGGGTTGTTACCCACGCGGCCGGATGGACGCGGAGCGGGGCCCCCGCTGGCCTTTCGCGGCGCTGGGGACTGTTCCGGCTTCGCCGAAGGTGCCTCGGGCTCGGGCGATTTGCGGGCCGCGGGCGCCGGAGTGGGAGCCGCCGGCTTGCGCACAGGTGCCTGCTCCGCATCGGCGGGCACCGGCGCGGGCTTCGCCTCGGAGGGAGCCTTCGCTACAGGTTTGGCCGCAGGCTTCTTCGGCTCAGCCTTGGCGGCGGGTGCCTCCGGCGCGGCCTGGGCCGGCGCGGGGAATGCGTCGCGCAACTTACGCACGACGGGCGGTTCAATGGTGGACGATGCGGAACGAACGAACTCACCCAGTTCGGTGAGCTTCGCCATCACGTCCTTACTACTGGTTCCGAGCTCTTTGGCGAGCTCGTAAACGCGGACCTTAGCCACATTTCTCCTGTCTCGGCCCGCCCGGGACAGGGTGGACCGTCGTTAGAACTTCATCGCTGGGTGCTCATCGGGTGCCCATCGGCTTCCAACCCGCTTTCCAAATCGACGTTGTGGGACTGGTTCGTCCCGTGCTGGTGAGCGCCGCGTGTCAGGGCCGACGTATCGACGTTCCCCACCACTCGGAAGGCGCGCCCGAAGGCGCGCTTCGAAATCGCTCGCATAAGACACCGTTCGTGGAGCCAGGCTCCCCTTCCGGGGGTCCTGCGCGCGCGGTCGAATTCCACGCGCGTCGTGCCATCCGAGGCAGTCGCGACGACGCGAATCAGGTTGCTTTGCGCGTCGTGTGCCCGACATCCGATGCAAGTTCGGATCGGCTGCGAACGCGCTGATTCGCCGGTGTCAAGCCCGGAACCTATATCCGGGCCGTCGTCCATTCTATCGCGACTCGTGGCGTTTTCCGACATCACGCCCCGGATTGCTCCGCATCGGATCTGATATCGATGCGCCATCCGGTGAGTTTCGCCGCCAGGCGGGCGTTTTGCCCTTCCTTACCGATCGCGAGCGACAGCTGGTAATCGGGCACGACGACGCGGGCGGTGCGCGCCTCCTGATCGACAATCGTCACGGACGAGACCTTGGCGGGCGACAGCGCGTTGGCCACGAAGCGGGCGGAGTCCTCGCTGAAGTCAACGATGTCGATCTTCTCGCCGCCGATCTCGGCCATCACTGCCCGAACCCGCTGCCCCATGGGCCCGATGCACGCGCCCTTTGCGCCAAGGCCGGCCACGTTGGACTTGACCGCGACCTTGGTGCGGTGCCCGGCCTCGCGGGCTATCGACACGATGTCGACACTCCCCTGCTCGATCTCGGGCACTTCGAGTTCGAAGAGTTTGCGGACGAGCTCGGGATGACTGCGCGACAGTACGATCTGCGGCCCGCGGGGGCCGCGGGCGACCTCTACAACGTAGGCGCGGATGCGCTCACCGTGCGGATAACGCTCCGTGGACACCTGCTCGTGCGACGGCAGAATCGCCTCCGTGCCGCCCACGTCCACCTTGACGTTGCGCGAATCGGGTGACTGCTGGATGATCCCGGCCAGGAGTTCGCCCTGCTTGTTGCGGAAGCTGCCCAGCACCTGGTCGTCCTCCGCCTCGCGCAGGCGCTGGACGATGACCTGGCGAGCCGTCGCGGTGGCGATGCGACCGAAGTTGCTCGGCGTGTCGTCGTATTCGGGCCCGAGCGTACGCTCGATGCGGGTCGAGGGGATCTCGGCCTCGTCATCCTCGCTCTGCTCACGAAGGGCCTCGATCTCATCCGCGGAAAGGGGCACCTCGTTCTCGAGCACATCGCGAGCCCACACCACGACGTGTCCAGTGGACCGATCGACCTCGACGCGTGCCGTTCGATGCGTCGAGAAGTTCTTCTGGTACGCCAGCAGGAGCGCCTGTTCGATAGCATCGATCATCATCTCCTGGCTCAGTTCGCGCTCGCGTTCGAGCGCCCGCAGCGCCGCCATATCGATGTCCATGTCAGACCTCCCCTTCCTCGTCACCGAAGTCGGCCTTCGCCGCCGATGACATCTCTACCTCTACTTGTCCGCGCACGATCTGCTCCCGGGGGATCTCGATACCGCCGGCCAGCACGAGTCGGGACTCGTCGGCGTCTGTCAGCCTTCCCGCTCGCGTCGAACCATCCTTGAGCACGATCGTCACGAGCCTCGTCCGGGCTCGCTTGAAATGCCGCAACTCAGTGAGCGGTCGCGAAACGCCCGGGGTCGAGACTTCGAGCGTGTACGCCCCGGCGATCACGTCGGCGCGATCCAATTCATCCGAGATCGACCGGGAAACCACGGCGATCTGATCCAGCGACATCGATCCGACCTGGTCGTCGGGGAGATCGACTGTGACCCGCACGAGAGTCGTACCGCCAGCGCGCCGAACCGATAAGTCCTCCAGGTACGCGCCATCCGCAGCCGCCACGGGAGCCAGCAACGCCAGCACCTCATCGTGGTTCGCCGCCGGCTGATGCGACTGCTGGGGCTTGCTCGGGCGTGAGCCGGCGTGCCGATTACGGCCATTGTGTGCGCCGCGCGCCATACGGGACCGCCTTTCGTTGCAGGGCGACTGCGCACGAGACCCCATGTGAAATTGAGCGTGGCGCAAGCCGTTGCATCCAAGCCTATCCGGATTTTCGCCGCCCACGGAACGGCTGCGACTACATTCACCGTCATCGTGACATGATCGGAGGCAATGACTTCGCCAACTTCGACCGCCACTACCGGGCGGGCGCACCTCACCCGCTCGGCGCGCAAAATGTTTCGATGCGCGACTGCCCTCGCCGCGATCCTCGCCCTCACGCTCGGCGCAGGCTGCGGTGTGCGCATCGAGACCCCAGCACCTACGGCACCGGCACCCGACGCCGCTGAGGTACTGCGTGAGGCGATGGTCGCGGACGCCCTCATGATCCAGGTGAGCGCGGCCCAACTGGGCGCGGCGGGCACCGCATCGCAGGAGGTCGCCACGGTTCTGACCAGAATCGCCAGCGACACCGCCACCCAGATCACGGCGCTCGGGGGAACCTACGATCCCGGTCCGGACTATGTATCCCGCTCCGTTCCCATCACGACCCCGTCGCCCACTCCGGTTACGGTGGAGTCGCTGATCCAACTTCTCGCCGATTCGGCGAATCGAACCCGGGGCACCCTCCCCACGGTCGAGGATCCCCTGCGCGCACGCCTCTACGCCTCGATCGCGCTCAGCGACTACGAATCCGCCGTGACCCTCGTGACCGCCGCGAGCGTGGGTGTCGAAACGGAACTCAAGGTGACGTTGCCCGCAACCGACTACTCGTCCGCCGTTGCCGCCACCGCGTCGGCCACGCTTCCCCCCGGGCTGAGCCAGGACGAGGCCATTGCCGCCATCGCGAGCCTCGACGCCGTGGGGTACGCGCGGGAGCAATGGGGTCTGCACACGTCCAGCAAGAGCGGCACCAAGATTCTCGATCAATCACGTTCCGACCGCTCGCGCGCACGCGCATGGGCCATCTCGGCGGGGATCGCCGGAACGGACGCCGACCCTCGCGAGGTATTCTACGTCGTCGGCGAAGGACGCCCTGCGCCCCGAATCCTCAAGCGGTTCGCGCGCGACCAGTTCGCCGATCAAACCCACCGTTTCCTCGCCGCATTCGCGAGCGTGGGGGCGGACGAGCGCCAGTCGCTACTCGATTTCGCGACGGAGGCATACCTCGCAGAACGGGCGCTCGGCGCAGAGCCGTCCGCGCTGCCCGGCCTCAGCGAGTACGACGCAGAGGGTGCCGACGAGTCGAGTGACGAGGCCGATACCTCCGCAACCGGTTCAGCCGACTGATCGAAGTCGAGAGGTCGCCGCCCAGACACCTCTCGCTTTGCCGCGGCCAGCGCGACTCTGCCCGCCGCGGTGCCGAGCGCATGTCAACGCTTTGCCCCGAGTGCCTGACCGACCCAGCGGCACGCGCCAACGCACGCCGGCACGAGTGCATACGCGCAAGTGCGCACGCGCCCGCCAAGGGAGCTAGTTTCGCGAGCGAACCTCGTCACGAACCCGCTGAGCTATCTCGGCGACAGGCACCTCGTCGCGGAAATCGCCCGAGCGTGATCGAATCTCGATCGTGCCGCCTGCCAGGCCACGCCCGACAACGACGATCAGCGGCACGCCCAGGAGTTCGGCATCGGCGAACTTCACGCCGGGCGAAACCTTGGGTCGGTCATCGTAAAGAACTTCGACCCCCTCCTCGCTCAGCTCGTTTGCGAGAGCACCTGCCGCCTCGAACACAGCGGGGTCCTTGCCGGTGGCGACTATGTGGACGTCCGCGGGCGCGATGTGCGCCGGCCATGCCAGGCCCTTGTCGTCGTGGAAGTTCTCCGCGAGCGCGGCCAGGGCGCGCGAAACGCCGATGCCGTAGGAGCCCATGGTCACGACCTGCTGCTTCCCGTTCGCGTCTAGCACCTTGAGGCCGAGCGCGTCGGCGTACTTGCGGCCTAGCTGGAAGATGTGGCCGATTTCGATGCCACGAGCAAGCTCGAGCGGTCCCGAACCATCCGGTGATGGATCCCCGGCCCGGACCTCGGCGGCCTCGATCGTGCCATCGGGCGTGAAGTCGCGGCCGGCCACGAGGCCCACCACGTGCTTCCCCGCCACGTTAGCGCCCGTGACCCAACTCGTCCCCGAGACGATACGCGGGTCCACGAGGTAGCGGATGCCGTCCTCGTTCCCGGTCTGCGCACGACCAATGGCTTGCGGCCCGATGTAGCCACGCACGAGCTCAGGATGCTTTGCGAAGTCGGCATCGCCGGCAGGCTCGACCTCAGCGGGCGATACCGCGGCCTCGAGCCGCTTGACGTCGACCTCGCGATCGCCGGGCACGCCGACGACTAGAAGCTCGCGCTCGCCGCCGACTCCCGTCAGCGCGAAGACGACGTTCTTAAGGGTGTCGCTGGCGTGCCACGCGCGATCCTCGCGCGGGGCGATCTCGTTCAGCCGCTCAACGAGGCTGTCGATGGTCGGGGTGTCCGGCGTGTCCACCACGCGGCTGGCCGGGGCGTCCTCGAACGGAAGTGGCGCGGGGGCATGCGTCGTGACGGCCTCGACGTTGGCGGCGAATCCGCCAGGAGAACGGACAAAGGTGTCCTCGCCGATGGCGGTGGGCGAGAGGAACTCCTCGCTACGCGAACCACCCATCGCACCGGAGGTGGCGGTGACAATCACGTAGTCGAGTCCGAGGCGGGCGAAGATGCGCTCGTAGGCGTCGCGCTGAGCGAGATATGAGGCGTTGAGGCCCTCGTCGTCGATGTCGAATGAGTAGGCGTCTTTCATGATGAACTCGCGGCCCCGCAGCAAGCCCGCGCGAGGGCGCGCCTCGTCCCGATACTTCGTCTGAATCTGGTAGAGGGTTACCGGCAGGTCCTTGTAGGACGAGTAGAGATCCTTCACGAGTAGCGTGAACATCTCCTCGTGCGTGGGGGCGAGGAGATAGTCCGCCTGCTTGCGATCCTGGAGGCGGAACAGGTTCGGGCCGTACTCGGTCCACCGGTTCGTCAACTCATAGGGCTCGCGCGGCAACAGTGCCGGAAAGTGCACCTCCTGCGCACCGGCGGCCGCCATCTCCTCCCGGACGATCTGCTCGATCTTGCCGAGCACGCGCAGGCCGAGCGGCAACCAGGTGTAGATGCCAGGCGCGGCGCGGCGGATATAGCCGGCGCGCACGAGCAGCTTGTGGCTTGCGACCTCGGCGTCGACGGGGTCTTCACGCAAAGTGCGCAGGAAAAGGGTGGACATCCGGATGAGCATGGTTACAGATTACTCAGTTTGTGCGATGCACCGGACATTGTGGGATGCAGCCCACATGGCGTGCGCCTCGCACCGGCCCATCGGATCCGGCGCAGGGCTAATCGGCGGGTAAAGTCGTGCGCAATGACGATGTCGACGTTAGGGAAGAGCGGGAAGACATGACGGCTGGGACCGCGCTGCACAGACTAGGGCACAGCCGGCTCAACGTTCTGGCTGCACTGCTCCTCACCTTCACCACTGGGATGATCGACGCCATCGGCTACCTAGGCCTGGACCGGGTGTTCACCGCCAACATGACCGGGAACGTCGTGATTCTCGCGATCGGCGTCGCCGGCGGCGCCGCCCTCCCGGTGGCAGGCCCCCTGGTAGCGTTCGCCGGATTCTTCCTCGGCGCAGCACTCAGTGGTCGCGCGCATCGAGGCGCCGGTAGCGGGTGGACGAGCACGACGACGAGGACGCTGCTGGCAACCGGACTGCTCGTCTCCGCCACGGCCCTGGCGGTTCTGCTGAGCCCACCACAGCACGGAAGCCGCTGGGCGCTAGTCGTCACCGCGACACTGGGTCTCGCGATGGGCGCGCAGGCCGCGGCCGCCCGGAGCCTCGGCGTGGCCGACGTATCCACCGTTGTGGTGACGATGACGCTCACGGGCTTGGCGGCGGACTCGTCCATCGGAGCCGGCCAAAACAGGCGCTGGCGTCGCCGTACCGGGGCGCTGCTGGCATTGGCGGCCGGCGCGGCGGCCGGCGCGCTCCTCGTCAAGATCGGCCTCGCGGCTGGGCTCGCCGCCTGCGGAGTGTCGATCATCGCCGTGGGCGTGGCCACGCACCGCTCGCATCGCGCAATACGAGTGCGGCTGGGACCATAGCCGCAGCGCGCAGGAACGCGAGCGGCATGGGAAATCGCGCATCGCGCAGGACAGCGGAGCAGGTTCGTGACGGCCGCGCGACCCGTTCCCGGCGCAGAGCAACCTAGAACAGTATGGTCGCGTAGGTGCCGACGCGCTCGAAGCCGACGCGCTCGTATGCCGCGATGGCCGGGGCATTGAAGTCGTTCACATACAGCGATGGGGTCCTCCCCTGCGACGCAACGCTCGCGGCGACCGCCGCGATTGCCGGTGCCGCCAGGCCTCGTCCGCGCAGGCTCGGGTGCACCCAGACGCCCTGGAGTTGCCCCATCTCGGACGTGGTCGCGCCCACCTCCGTCTTGAAACGGATCTCGTTCGAGCGCCCATCGACCTCGCCGCGCGATATCCAGGCGGAACCGGAATCGATCAGCCAGCGCACGCGCTCAGGATAGGAGTGCGGAGCCGCCTTGAGCGGAGAGTAACCGACCTCCTCGGTGAACATAGCGACGCACGCCGGTAGCAGCTCACCGTGTTCGGATGGCTCGGCCAGACGTACCGTCGTGTCGGGCATGACGCGCGGAGCCCCGCGCAGCACCATCGAGTACTGGACTGGCCGGATGTCGCGCGGGGCGGGCCAATCGTCCACCAGCATCCGCCAGAGGCCGAGCACCTCATCGCTCGCGCCCACGATGGACGAGACGGCGGTGCCGTGCCTCGACAGGCCATCGGCGAGGGCCGGGCGGAAGTCCGCGAGGCCGAAGGGGTTGACGGGCACGATATTCGATCCGACCCAGGCGAACGCCTGCAGTTCACCGAAGCGCGGATAGCCCAGCAACATCCCGCCGCCGTCTCGCAGGCCCGAGCGGAGCGCGCCCTCGATTCGGGCGGCCGCGAGGATGGATGCCGCAGGATCGACCCGGCACAGTTTCAGCGCCTCAGCGAGATCCTCCTCCCGAAGGAGCCTCAGTCCCGTGAAGAGTTGCCGCATCGCAAGCCCAGACAGGTTTCCGGCCGGGGCCCGCTAGGCGCCGACGGTGACGGTCGGCGCGGCACCATCCTGAGCGGGCATCGATTCGGCGATGCGCATCGCCTCCTCGATGAGCGTCTCAACGATCATCGATTCCGGGACCGTCTTGATGACCTCGCCCTTGACGAAGATCTGCCCCTTGCCGTTGCCCGACGCGACCCCGAGATCCGCCTCGCGCGCCTCCCCAGGGCCGTTAACGACGCAACCCATCACTGCGACGCGCAATGGAACCGGTAGGCCTTCCAGCCCGGCGGTCACCCGCTCGGCGAGCGTGTAGACGTCCACCTGCGCGCGCCCGCACGACGGGCAGGATACGATCTCCAGCTTTCGTTCGCGCAGATTCAGCGACTGCAGGATCTGGATGCCGACCTTGACTTCCTCGACCGGAGGCGCGCTCAGCGACACGCGAATCGTGTCACCGATGCCCTGCGACAGCAACGCACCGAACGCCGTGGCGGACTTGATCGTGCCTTGGAAGGCGGGACCGGCCTCGGTGACGCCGAGGTGGAGCGGCCAGTCTCCGCGCTGCGACAGCAGTTCGTAGGCGCGGACCATGACGACGGGGTCGTTGTGCTTAACCGAGATCTTGAAGTCGTGGAAGTCGTGCTCCTCGAAGAGTGAGGCCTCCCAGACGGCTGATTCCACGAGCGCCTCCGGCGTGGCCTTTCCGTACTTCTCCAGGAGTCGCTTGTCCAGGGATCCCGCGTTCACGCCAATGCGGATCGACACCCCAGCGTCCTTCGCGGCGCGCGCGATCTCCCCCACCTGGTCATCGAACTTGCGGATGTTTCCCGGATTGACGCGCACCGCGGCGCAGCCGGCGTCGATCGCCGCGAACACGTAGCGCGGCTGGAAGTGGATATCCGCGATCACCGGGATCTGCGACTTCTTCGCGATGATCGGCAAAGCCTCGGCGTCGTCCTGGGAGGGGCATGCGACACGGACGATGTCGCAGCCGGCGGCGGTCAACTCCGCGATCTGCTGGAGAGTGGCGTTGATGTCCGTCGTCTTCGTCGTCGTCATCGACTGGACCGACACCGGCGCATCGCCCCCGACGGCGACGCTACCCACCCGGATCTGGCGGGTCTTGCGGCGTGGCGCCAGGACCTGAGCGGGGGCAGAAGGCATACCGAGGTTCAGAGGCGTACTCACGCTTTTCATTATCCCCCACCTTGCTGGATTAACGGCGGGTGCGGCCGCGCCCGTCGCGTTCTCGAGTGTGACACTCATCGCACGAACGGATCACGCGCCGGGCATCGAACGCGGCCAGATCGGATACGACAATGCGGCAACGTCACGCGCCTGTCTCTGTGCGCGTCCATCAGTCACGTGCTAAGGCGCGCCGCCAGATACCCGCAGCACACCCCCGCAGCGCCAGCTCGCCTATCCGGCCGCGAACAGGCTGATCGGATCAACGATGTCCGCCACGATAAGTACCGCCCCCATGACGATCAGCACGATGAACATCCCGAATGCGACGGGCACCATGCGGGCGGTATCCACCGGGCCGGGACGCTCACGGCGTCGCAGCCGGGCGATCTGTCGCTTAAGGCCCTCGTACAGGGCACCGACGACGTGTCCGCCGTCGAGCGGGACGAGCGGAATCAGGTTGAACACGAACAGCGCGATGTTCAGGCCAGCCAACAGGCTGAGGAGACTGACGACCCTGAACCCTGAGGGCAGGTCCTGCGTGGGTGCAGAGGTGATCTCGCCAGCGATGCGTCCCACGCCCACCACGGAGATCACGGAGTCCTGATCCCGCTCCTGGCGCGGGGAAACGACGGCCGTGGCGGTCTGGTACACCTTCATCGGCAGCTCCACGACGATCCCGGCCATGGACGTCATCTGACCCCAGACGATACCGGGGACCGTCGAGATCGGCTGCGACTGCCACTGCTCCTCGGGCGCGATCCCGATGTAGCGGCGGGTCAGGGTCTTACCGTTCGCGCCGGTCGAGGAGACCTCGACGGGGGTCATGGTCGTGGAGAACTGCTGACCGTCGCGCAGATAGTCGATGGAAACGGCGCCCGCGGCATCGCGAATCGCCGCGGGAACCTGATCCCACGATGCGATCTGGACCCCGTCCACGGCGACTATCTCATCGCCCACTCGCAAGCCCGCCGACATCGCCGGCCCGGGTAGCGCACCGTCGGTGCAGGGCTGTTCGTCGTTGCCCCCTTGCACGCTGGCCGCGCCGACGCACGCCTGCACGGTTCCCAGTTTCGTCGATGGCCCCAGATCGCCGAAGCCGACCTGCACGATGGCGATCAGGACCACGGCGATGAGAAGGTTCATCACGGGCCCGCCCAGCATCACGGTGACCTTCTTTGGCGCGCTCAGGTTGTAGAAGGCGCGTGGTTCCTGGCCCGGCAGTATCTCGTCCTGCGACATCATGCGCGCATCGCGGACCATTTCGGCGAGGCGACCCTTGCGCTGCTTCTGCCCCGGACGCGCCGGCGGGTACATGCCGATGAGCCTCACATACCCGCCCAGCGGGATCGCCTTAAGGCCGTACTCGGTCTCGCCACGCCTTGTTGACCACAGCTTGGGACCGAAACCCACGAAGTACTCGCTCACGCGAACGCCAAATTTCTTGGCGGGAAGCATATGCCCCACCTCATGCAACGCGATCGACACTAGCAGTCCGATCACGATGACGATGATCCCGAGCGCCGAATCCATGTGGTTCTCCCATCCACCGGCCACGTGGGGCGTCGTGGCGGCTCATCCATTGTGGACTATCGATCTGAGAGTTCCGCCGCGTACGCGCGGGCCCAGTTCTCGATCTCGAGGACCTCATCGAAATTGGCGGGACCAGTGCCGGTGATGCCGGTGGATTCCACCGCGGCCACGACATCGGCAACGATCTGCGCGATGCGCGGGAAGCGGAGCTCACCGCGGCGGAAACGCTCGACCGCCACCTCATTGGCGGCATTGAGAGCTGCGGTGTGCCAGGCGGAGGCGCCGACTGCTGCGCGGGCGATCGCAATCGCGGGGAAGGTCACGTCGTCTAGCGGTTCGAAGTGCCAGTCGACGCTCTTGTCCCACGGGTAGCCCCGAATCACGTCGGGCAGCCTGTTCGGCCAGTCGAGGGCGACGGCGATGGGTAGGCGCATGTCCGGTGGCGACACCTGGGCAATGGTCGATCCATCCACGAACTCGACGGCCGAGTGCACGATCGACTGCGGGTGGACGACGACGGTGATCTCGTCCGGATCCACGCCGAAGAGCACGTGCGCCTCGATGAGTTCGAGCGCCTTGTTCATGAGCGTTGCGGAGTTGATAGTGACCACCGGCCCCATGGACCAGGTCGGATGCGCGAGCGCCTGTTCCACGGTCACATCCCGCAGACTTTCCGCCGGCCAGCCGCGGAAGGGGCCACCCGATGCCGTGAGTATGAGCCGCGCCACCTCGGTTCGCCGTCCAGCGCGCAACGCCTGCGCCATGGCGGAGTGCTCGGAGTCGACGGGCACGAGCTGACCTGGGCGCTTGGCGGCTTCGAGGACGAGGTTCCCGCCGGCCACCAGGGATTCCTTGTTGGCGAGGGCGAGCGTGGATCCGGCCTGCAGTGCAGCAAGGGTTGCGCCGAGACCGATCGATCCGGCCACCGCATTCAGGACCACGTCCGCACCGCGGGCCGCCAGTTCCGCGGTCGCTCCTGGGCCCGCGAGGATTTCGACGCCGCTGATCCCGCGCTGCTGTAGCGCGGCGCGCACCCGAGCGACGTTGTCGGGATTCGCGATCGCAACAACCGGGACGCGGAAGCGTGCCACCTGGGCCGCGAGCTCGTCCGGGCTCGAACCCGATGCGGCCAGTCCGGCCACGGTGAATCGGTCGGGGTTCCGCGAGACGACGTCTAGGGTCTGCGTGCCGATTGACCCCGTCGAGCCGAGTAGTGCGAGAGAGCGCGGCCCGTCGCTTGGTGCGCTCATACGGCGGCGAGCAGAACCTGCCCGGCGCGGCGCAGGTAGGCGTCGACCGAGGCCTCGTCGTACCCCTTTTTGGGACCGCGCCGTTTGAAGGTCGCCTGCTGCACCTCGCGGGCGGTGATGGGAGTTCCCTCGTCGAAGAAGGCGGTCAATCGATCGAGCAGGGCATCCACCTGCGCGGCATCGTATCCGCGTCGTCCCCTCGGTGGCGCAAAGCGTTCCCTCTCCGGGCGCGTGAGCCTGCTGTACAGCGTCGTCGCGCGCTGCGCCAGCTGCTGATTCCAGTCCTGCTGGCCGAGCGCCTCCACGATCTGCGCGCGCTCCTTGACCACCATGGCCGCGGCCAGTCGGTCCAGGGCGGCGTCCACGCGATCGCACTTGTAGCCGCGATGAACTTGATCGAAAGCGACGCTCTGAATCTCGTCCACGCTGAGCCGGGCCGCGGGATCACCCTCGTAGGATGCCCTGGCCAGGTCGAAGAAGTCGTCAACCTCCTCGGGATCGTAGCCGAATCGGAACCAGTTTGACCTTGGGAACGCCGTCGTCATGCTGACTTTTCCTCCTTAGCGGCGGCAAGTTGACCACAAGCACCGTCAATGTCACTTCCACGAGTATCGCGAATCGTCGTCGGAATGCCGGCGGCGCGCAGCCGGTCGACGAATTCGCGTTCCACGTCCTTGTCAGGCGCGGTCCAGATCGATCCGGGGGTCGGGTTCAGCGGGATGGGGTTTACGTGGACCCAGCCCTTGCCGCGGGCGTTCAGCTTCTTCGCCAGCAGGTCGGCGCGCCATGCGTGATCGTTCATGTCCTTGATCAGGGCGTATTCGATCGACACCCGGCGGCCGGTCACCTCGAAGTAGTGGCGCGCGGCGTCAAGCGCCTCCCCCACCGACCATCGCGTGTTAATCGGCACCAACTCCGAGCGAAGGTCATCGTCAGGCGCGTGCAGCGACAGCGCTAGGGTCACGGGGATCCCCTCATCGGCCAGTTTGCGCATGGCCGGGACGAGGCCGACGGTCGAGACCGTGACGTTGCGGGCGGACATCCCCATCCCCCACGGTCGCGGGGCGACTAGCGCGCGCACGGTCCCCATGATCGCCTTGTAGTTCGCCAGCGGTTCACCCATGCCCATGAACACGATGTTGTTGAGCGAGGTGGGCCCGCCAGGGATTCGTCCCTCGTGCAGGGCGCGTTGCGCGGCCCGTACCTGCTCGACGATCTCCGCCGTGGTCAGGTTGCGCGTCAGGCCGAGTTGGCCGGTGGCGCAGAAGGGGCAAGCCATCCCGCAGCCGGCCTGGCTGGAGATACACAGCGTGCTGCGACTGGGGTAACGCATCAGGACCGACTCGACTTTGGCATCGTCGAACAGGTTCCACAGGGTCTTGACGGTCGTGCCGCCATCGGCCGTGAGTTCGCGTACCTCGGTGAGAAGCGCGGGAAAGAGGGTCTCCTGGATCCGCTCGCGAATCGCGGCCGGCAGATCAGTCATCTCGCTCGAGTCGTTCGAGAAATGCTCGAAATAGTGCGTCGCGAGTTGCTTGCCGCGGAACTTCGGCTGACCGACTTCGGCGAGGAACTCGGAGACCTCGTCCTGCGAGAAGTCGACGAAATGGCGAGGCGGCTTACCTCGCCGGCCCTTGGTTCGGGCCGAAAAATCGAGCGGCATCCCGAGCGATTGCGGGCGGACGGCCATGAAGAACTTCCCTACGGTCAGGCCGCCGCCGCACTCATGCGGTCGGCGACGACGAAAACCACGTACACGAATGGCGCCGTGAGCAGCATCGAGTCGATGCGGTCCAGGACTCCCCCGTGACCCGGCAGCAGCGAGCCCATGTCCTTCAGGCCGAGGTCCCGCTTCAGGAGCGACTCTCCGAGGTCGCCCAGAGTTGCAGTGATCGGCACGATAAGGCCGAGCATCGCGCCCGAGATCGGATCCAGTCCGAGAATTCGCGCCCCCACCGTGGCAACCGCGATGGTCAAGGCGAATGATCCCGCGAGCCCTTCCCAGGTCTTCTTTGGGCTCACCGACGGAGCGAGCGGATGCTTGCCGAGAAAGACGCCCGCGAAGAACCCACCCACGTCAGAGGCGACCGCGAGCAGCAGGAACAACGCGACCTTATGCTGACCGTTGTCGCTGGCCAGGATGACCACGACGAATCCTGCCATGAGCGGCAGATAGGCCGTCGCGAACGCGATGCCGGTCAAATCTCGTAGCGCCGCCGGGCCCCCGCCCTCCATCAGTCGCCAGACGATCGCGGCGAAGATCGTCAGGACTATGGATATCATCAGGCCCTCGGTGCCTGCCTGATATGCCGAGATGCTGACGCCGGCCGAGCCGACCGCGAGCGGGACAACCGGGATTCGGATGCCCTTCTTGGCAAGAGCCTGATCAAGTTCCCACATGCTCAGCGCGAGCGCGATAGCCACGACGATGATGAAGAACTGTTTCTGTACGAACAGTCCGGCCGCGACAAGCGCCAGCAGACCGAGCCCCACAGGTATGGCGACGCGCAGATCGCGTCCGCCCTTACGTGCTCTGGGCTCGGCCTCGGCGGGGCTGGCGGAGTCGGTCATTAGACCTCGAGAAGTTCCTTCTCCTTGCCCGCCAGGAGCACGTCAATCTGATCCACGTGCGCCTTGGTAAGAGCCTCGAGTTCCTTCTCCGCGCGAGCGACATCGTCCTCGCCGGCGTCGCCGTCCTTCTCGAGCTTGTCGAGCGAGTCCTTGGCCTTGCGGCGCACGGCGCGAACGGAGACGCGCCCCTCCTCAGCCTTGATTTTCGCGAGTTTGACGTATTCCTTGCGCCGCTCCTCCGTCAGGGCGGGAAGGGACACGCGGATCACGTTACCGTCGGAGGTGGGGTTCACACCCAGGTCGGAATCGCGTAGCGACTTCTCGATAGCGGCGATCGCGGTTTTGTCGAAAGGCGAGATGACGACGGTGCGGGCCTCGGGAATGGCAAATGATGCGAGCTGCTGCAGTGGCGTCGGGGCGCCGTAGTAGTCGGCGACGAGCTTCGAGAACAGCGCGGGGTTCGCGCGGCCCGTTCGAATCGCGCTGAATTCCTCTTTGGCGACCTCGATCGCCTTGTCCATCTTCTCCTCGGTTTCGAGGAGGATCTCGTCAATCACCGATCCATCTCCCATCTCGTTCGCGATGCTTGTGCTGTCGCGTCAATCAGTCGGCGCTTACCAGCGTTCCGATATTCTCCCCAAGCAGAGCCTTGGTGACATTGCCTGGCTCATCCATGCCGAACACCCGCATGCGAACGTCATTATCCTTGCAAAGGCTGAAGGCCGTAGCGTCTACAACCTTAAGGCCTTTGACCAGGGCCTCGTTGTAGCCCAGCGTGTCGAGTCGCGTGGCCGTGGGATCGACCTTCGGATCGGCCGTGTAAACGCCATCGACGCCGTTCTTCGCCATGAGGACCTCCTGGCCGCCGATCTCCAGCAGTCGCTGGACAGCGACGGTATCTGTGGAGAAATAGGGCATTCCGGCACCGGCACCGAAGATTACGACGCGTCCCTTCTCAAGGTGGCGCACCGCGCGCAGGGGTATGTATGCCTCGGCGACCTGCCCCATGGTGATGGCGGTCTGCACACGCGTGGTGACCCCTGCCTGCTCCAGAAAGTCCTGGAGCGCCAGGCAGTTCATGACCGTACCGAGCATGCCCATATAGTCGGCGCGTGAGCGGTCCAGTCCGTTTTGCGCGAGCTCGGCCCCGCGGAAGAAGTTCCCACCGCCGACGACGATCGCGATCTGCACGCCCTGGTGCGCAGCCGCAGCGATCTCTCCGGCGACTCGGCGCACGACATCGGGTGAGACCCCGACACGCCCGCCGCCGAACGCTTCTCCGGACAGCTTCAGGAGTACCCGACGCGGCTCACTCGTGCTCTGCTCAACTGTCATCCTCGTTGCCCTTCATGTGAGTTGCTATGTATCGCAGGATTGAAACTACCCGGGTGCGGCTCGGCCCGGCCCACTGAGAAAGTGGACCGGGCCGAGTTGCAAGATCAGGCGCCTACCCGGAACCGAACGAATTCGGTGAGGGTTCCGCCAACCTCCTTGAGGAGCTGACCGATGGTCTTGCTCGGATCCTTTGCGAGCGGCTGCTCGAGCAGGACGACATCCTCGAAGAACTTGTTGAGACGGTTCTCCGCGATCTTCGCGATGATGTGATCCGGCTTGCTACCGCCCTCATTGCGGGCCGTCTCCTCGACGATGCGGCGCTCGTTCTCCACCACATCGGCGGGAACGTCCTCACGGCTGAGGTATTGCGGCGAGAGGCCGGCTACGTGCTGCGCGATGTCCTTGGCAACAGCGGCACCGGCGACGTTCGTCGCGACCAAGACACCGATCGACGGCGGCAGGCCGGCGGCGGTGTGGTGGAGGTAACTCGTGACGCGCTCGCCTGCAACGCGAGCGACGCGGCGAAGCGCCACCTTCTCGCCCAGCGTCGCGGCGGTCGTGTCGATGACCTCCTTGACCGTCTTGCCATCGGCATCGGCGGTCAGCGCGTCGGTCTCGTTCGAGGCACCAGCGGCCACGATGGAGTCGAGTACGCGGGCGGCAAGGTTGATGAACGGGTCGGACTTCGCGACGAAGTCGGTCTCGGAGTTGAGTTCGATGATCGTGCCGACCTCGCCCTCCACCTCCTCGGACTGGCGGACACTGAGCGCGACGAGGCCCTCCGAGGTGGAGCGGTCCTCACGCTTGGCAACGCCCTTGAGGCCCTTGACGCGGATGATCTCGATCGCGCGCTCTGGGTCGCCCTCAGCCTCGACGAGTGCCTTCTTCACATCGAGCAGGCCAGCGCCCGTACGCTCGCGCAGGGCCTTGATGTCGGCGGGGTTAATCTTCGCCATAACGTCTTGCTTCTTTCCTGTGTGGTAAGAGTCTGGAAACTGAGTCAGGCTCAGGCCTGCGCCTCGGCGGCGGGTGCCTCATCAGCCGGAGCGGCCTCAGCAGCGGGTGCCTCATCAGCCGGAGCGGCCTCAGCAGCGGGTGCCTCGGTCTTCGGCGCCTCAGCGTCGGCGGAACCGGCGAGCAGTTCGGCCTCCCACTCGGCGAGCGGCTCGGCAGCGGGTGCCGCCTCCGTGGTGGAGGACGAGGCGCCAGCGCGCTCGATGAGCCCCTGGGCTGCGGCGTCGGCGATCACGCGGGTTAGCATGGCGACCGATCGAATCGCGTCATCGTTACCCGGGATCGGGTAGTCGACCAGGTCCGGGTCGCAGTTGGTGTCGAGGATCGCGACAACCGGGATGCCCAGCTTGCGAGCCTCGTCAACCGCGAGGTGCTCCTTGTTCGTGTCCACGATCCACACCGCACTCGGAACGCGGTTCAGGTCCCGGATACCGCCGAGCGTGCGGGCGAGCTTGTCGCGCTCGCGGCGCAGGACGAGCAGTTCCTTCTTGGTGTAGCCAGAGCCGGCGACGTCGTCGAAGTTGAGCTGCTCGAGTTCCTTGAGGCGCTGCAGGCGCTTGTGCACGGTGCTGAAGTTGGTCAGCAGACCGCCAAGCCAGCGGTAGTTCACGTATGGCATGCCAACGCGGGTCGCCTGCTCGGCGATCGCTTCCTGTGCCTGCTTCTTGGTGCCGACGAACAGGATCGAGCCACCGTGCGCGACGGTCTGCTTGACGAACTCGTAGGCATTGTCGATGTAGGACAGCGACTGCTGCAGGTCGACGATGTAGATGCCGTTGCGCTCGGTGAAGATGTAGCGCTTCATCTTGGGGTTCCAGCGGCGAGTCTGGTGTCCGAAGTGGACGCCGCTCTCGAGCAACTGGCGCATGGTTACCACAGCCATGGTGGTCCTTTCGGGCGCAACTCATGGAGTAGCGCCATCAATCTGGCGACGTGAACGCCGCGGTGGTTGTCGGAGGCAACGTGCGATGCCTCCCCTGGTGCCAGCCGGGCTCCCGCCATGAATCTTGATTCATGGACCGGAGGGAAACCGCGCCTCACCGGTGGAACCGGTGAATGCTGGCACGCGAAGTCAGCCGACGAGGTCAGCTGCTTGGACCATCCTACCCGATTTCGCGCCGGCCACTCACGCGGCGGCTGGGACGAGTTATCCCCAACCCTCGTGCTGGCGTGCGGTGGTAGTAGACGGCGGGTATGAGTGCTGTCATGAAGAGAATTCTGGCAGTCGTCCTGGCGTCGGCCGTGGTAGCCAGTGTGGCTCCTGCGCCGATGGCCGCACCGTGGGCCTCGTCCTCCGCGCAGGATCCTCTCGCCCACCAGCCGAACGAAGAGCCGCAATCACTACGAGGATACGAGCTTCCGCTACCGGGAACGATCGCCTCCCTAGTAATACGCGGCTTCCAGGCGCCAGCAAACCGTTATGCGGCCGGGCACCGAGGGGTCGACCTGGCGGCCGAAGCGGCGACGGCGGTGAGCGCTCCGGCGGGGGGCACCGTTACGTTCAACGGACGCGTTGCGGGCAGGCCGCTCATTGTCATCGAGCACGAGGACGGCCTGAGGTCGACGCTCGAACCCGTCGAGTCGGATTTGTCCTCCGGCACAGTTGTCGTGCGTGGACAGTCGGTTGGCGAGGTTGCGACCGGACACGACTGCCGCGGAGCGGCCACATGCTTGCACTGGGGCGTGCGCAACCCGCGCGGCGATTATCTCAATCCGCTGATGCTCCTGGGAGTCATCGCAATCCGCCTGTATCCCTCCTGAGCCCGCATCCCTCCTGACGCGCAGTTCGATCTTCCGGTATTGCGCGGCACGTCACCCTCGCGGTGCGTGCCTGCCCGCACCGGAACGCGAACCGCTTACGGCAGCTCGGGTTACCGCACTCCCATGTCGGTGAGCTGAGACCGGAGTTGCTTCATCGCCCCGGAGTGGAGTTGCGAAATGCGGGACTCGGTGACGCCAAGGATGGCGCCGATCTCGCTGAGCGTCAGGGATTCGAAGTAGTAGAGCATCAGGATCAGTCGGTCACGATTGCCGAGTCGGCTGACGACATCGAAAAGAATGCGGCGCTGCTCGCCTGATTCGTAACTACCAGCCGGATCGTCAACGTCGTGGTGAGACGGCTGCGACGGGGCGAGGCGCTGCTCGATCCCATCCCCGAGGGCCAGGAGCTCATCGAGCGCCACGATGGAGGAACTCGAATTCGCAGACTCGATGTGATGAAGTTCGCCAAGCGCGATACCCAGGTGATCGGCCAGTTCCTCGCGAGACGGGGCCCGGCGCAGCCTAGCCTCGAGCTCTTCGACGGCCCGCTCCAGGCTTCGCGCCTTCGCTCGAACAGAGCGCGGCACCCAGTCCATTGAGCGCAGTCCGTCGATGATGGCGCCACGCACGCGCGTCTGGGCGTAGGTCTCGAAGCGGATGTCCCGATCTGGATCGAATTTGTCGATCGCGTCGATGAGTCCGAACATGCCGTAGGAGACGAGGTCGGCCTGCTCCACCGTGTTCGGCAGCCGCATGCCTATGCGCGTGGCCACCTGGCCGACGAGCGGGCTGTAGAACAGAATCAGTTTCTCGCGAGCGGCCAACGCGCGCGTCATGCGGTAGTAGGTCCATACGTCCCGGATCTCACCGTTTTCGAGGTCAACCACCTGTGCATCGCTCGGGTCGGCGCGCAGCGCCACCTCGTGGACGGGTTTCGCTCGCTCGTCCCGCCGCGCAAACAACAGGCCCGAACGAGCCGTGGTCCTGGTCGCAGCGGTTTGAGTCGCGCCTTCCACCTCTGTCGCATTCATGCTGGCAGCGTTCATTCGGAGAGTTCCCTTCAACAGACCGTCACGCACGCGGGTGCGCTTGGCGGTAGATGGACTTCAGTCGTTCGACCGAGACGTGCGTGTAGCGTTGCGTCGTTGCAATGCTCGAATGTCCCAGTAACTCCTGAACTGATCTTAGGTCAGCTCCGCCTTCAATTAAATGGGTGGCGGCGCTGTGCCTCAAGGCGTGGGGCGAGATGTCAGTGATTTCCGCGTTAATGCAGGCCCGATGCACCGATTCGCGGATCTGCCGAACTCCCCACCTGCCCCCGCGCGTGCCGAGGAACAACGCATGCGAGGTAGTGCCTCGGCCAGCGGAGGCCATCGTGGGGCGGCCCGCTGTCAGCCAGGTCTGCAATGCGCTGGCCGCTGGGGCCCCGAGGGGAACGACCCGGTCCTTCGAGCCCTTGCCGTGTAGCAGGACGAATCGACCGGAGAGATCCAGGTCGTCCACGTCGATCGCGGCGATCTCGGCGATCCTCGCTCCCGTGCCGTACATGAGTTCGAGGCAGGCCCACAGGCGCAACTCCTCCGGAGCCTGCGTTTCGTCGTAGTCCGCCCGCGCGGTGTTCAGCAGCGTGGCGGCCGCCTCGACGTGCAGGACCGCAGGAAGGCGGCTGGGGAGGGACGGGGCGGGAATCCGCCCGATACCGGACGGTGCCTCGCCGGTTCGCGCCAGCCAGTCGCTGTATGCGCGGATGCTTGCGCGGCGGCGCGCAATCGTTGACTTGGCAAGCCCGTTGCGAGTCCCCGCAGCCAACCAGCGGCGCGCATGTGCCACGGTCACTTCGCCGGCCGTGAGGTCCGGTACTGCGAGGAAATCCCGGTACGTCCGCAGATCCGCTAGGTAGCCGCGCACGGTCCCCTCCGACAACCCGCGCCTGCTTCGCAAGTACTCCTCGAAGCGATCGAGGCACGAAGGCGCAGCTCGGTGCGCGCTTTCGCGACCTGTTGCCTGAGTCACACTCATGTGGCAACCGTTGTCCATTATGTTCGGAAAAGCAAGTCTCGCTCGGTCGTCGGATGAATTTCGTTACTCTCCTGTGGCCGGACGGAACCACCGGCAATCTGCCGTTCACCTGCTCGAATCAATCAACTCCCACCCTCGACCCCGCCAGGTTGCCTCGCCCCGCGCCTCTAGTTCACCGAGCACCGCGAGGGACGTGTTGGTCGCGAGCCCGGTGACTTCGACGATCTCGTCGATACTCACTCCCCGCCGCCGCGCGCGCAACGCACTGCGCACCACGTCCATGGCGTCGGTAAGCCACGTCGGCGCGGACTCCTGAGGCTCGCGCAACTCACCCTGCACGCCAGCCATCACGATATCCGCATCGGACGCCGCCAAATCCCCGAACGGCCTCACCAACTCCACGATGTGTTGTGCCCTCGACACGAGGACGGCCATGCCGCTGCGGATCAGTTCGTGGCAGCCCGCAGAGACCCGCGATGTCACCGGCCCTGGCACGGCGCCGAGCGGGCGCACTAGGCTCGATGCCTGCCTCGCGGTGGACATCGCTCCCGACCGCAGGCCAGCCTCGACGACGACCGTCGCGTCCCCGAGTGCAGCGATCAGGCGATTCCGCTTCAGGAATCGGGATCTCAACGGCTGGGCACCGGGACCTAGTTCACTCACGACGGCACCCCCGCGCTCGCAGATGGCGGCGAGCATGGCTGCGTTCGCCCGCGGGTAGAACTGATCGATCCCACCCGCCAGGAAAGCGATCGTGGGGCCTCCCACTCCCAATGCCCCTCGGTGCGCCGCGGCGTCGATACCGAACGCTCCACCCGAGACCACGGCGATACCCTGGCTCGCGAGATCGGCGGACATCTCCCCCGCCCTCCCCACGCCATACGCGGTCGCGGCCCGCGCCCCGACGATTGCGACGGCAGAGCGCGAGACAGCCCCGAGATCCGGGTTCCCTCGGACCCAGAGGCACAACGGCGCCTCGTCCGCGAGGTCGTCGAGCTTGACCGGCCACCCGGAATCGCCGGGTACGAGCGTGCGCGCACCAACGCTCTCAATTGCCCGGTGGACGCCGGGGAGATCTATTGTCCGGGCATGCTCGTACCAGCGTTTGACGCTCCTGCGGAGCGATGCGGGCACGTGATGGTTGCCGCCAGATTCTAGGCGGTGCCCCTGCTCGCGCAGCCACTCCCAGGAATCCATGGCACCTAGTTGCTGGACGAGGGCAATCGCGCGGATCTCCCCTGGCTCCGTGACCATGGCCCATGACATTCTCGCCTGACGCTCGTCCGGCGCAGCGGCTGGAATTGGCCCAGTCATCGCATCGATCCCACCGAGCGCATCGCAAGGGCCGCATCGATCTCCTCGCGTCCCGGGGACACTCGTCCGGCCAGGTCGGCCATCGTCCATGCAACCCGCGCCACTCGATCGGCGGCCCGCATGGATATGTGTCCGAGGCTGATCGCGTTATGCAGTGGCTGCAGAATCTTCGGATCGGCCGCCCACCGTTCGCGTAGCCAGGAGCCGGGCACCTGCGAGTTCAGTGTCCATTCCGTTCCCCGCAGGCGCTCCGCAGCGGCTCGGCGGGCCTCCGCCACTCGCTGCGCGACAGCGGCGGAACTCTCGCCGCCAGTTCCATGCAGCGTCCCGATTCCGGTAGGGCTGACGTGACAGTGGAGATCCACCCGGTCCAACAGTGGTCCGGAAAGGCGAGAGAAATACCTGCGCTGAACCAGCGAGGTGCAGCCGCAATCGTCGAGTGCTTTGCCGCACGGGCACGGATTGGCTGCCATCACGAGTTGGAAGCGCGCCGGATAGCGCGCCACTCCGCCACTACGATGGATGGTCAATTCTCCGGCCTCGATCGGCTGGCGCAGGGTCTGCAAGACGCGTCCGGCGAACTCCGGAACCTCGTCGAGGAACAATATGCCGCGATGCGCGAGCGATACCGCACCTGGCCGGGGCAGCCCGCTGCCCCCGCCCACGAGCGCGGCAGCCGTCGCCGTATGGTGAGGCGACTGAAACGGCGGACGCCGGATCAGCCCTGCCGAGGCATCCAGGGTTCCCGCGAGGGAATGGATGGCCGTTACCTCCACCGCGTGCTCGTCGTTCAAGTCCGGCAGGATCGTCGACAGCCGCTGCGCGAGCATCGTCTTTCCGGTCCCGGGCGCGCCGACCATGAAGAGGTGATGGCCCCCTGCCGCGGCTATCTCGAGCGCGTGGCGGGCCTCGTGCTGGCCGACGACGTCGGCCAGGTCCGGTGCACGATGCGCGGGTCGTGCCACGGGCGCACCGGGAGGAGCGACGGCCTCCGGTGCCGGAGGCTCGACATCGGCGCCCAGCCTCGCCGCTACCTCGAGCAGGGAGTTCACCCCGATTATCTCGGCGCCAGGAACGAGCCGGGCTTCTGCGGCGTTCTGCTCGGGGACGATGATCCTCGCCGGCCCGGACGCCATGGCCGCTGAGACCGCGGGCAGAACGCCCCTGACCGGATGCACACGACCGTCCAGGCCCAGTTCGCCGAGACATACGGTGGTGGCGGCGCGTTCCGGGTCAACCACAAGTCCCGCCGCCAGGATGGCGACCGCGATAGACACATCGAACACGGAGCCACGCTTGGGCAGAGAAGCGGGTGCCAGGTTGACGGTGATGCGGCGCTGGGGCAATCGCAACCCCGAGCACGACATGGCTGCCCGAACCCGGTCGCGAGCCTCTGCGAGGGAGGCGTCCGGCAACCCGACGATGACAAAGCCCGGAACGCCGTTGGCGAGGTGCGCCTCGACGTCCACCAGATGGCCCGACATCCCCACTAATCCGACACTGAGCGATCTGCCGAGCTTTCCGCGGATGCGAGCCTCGCCAGACACCGTCGCGGTCACAGTGTCACCCCGTGAAGGTACTCGCAGTCGAGGTATGTCCCCTGCTGCAGAATTGCGGCGACGTCGATGCGTACGGTTCCCGCGCGAACGTCCGGGTGTTCGCTCAGCCACTGTGCCGCGAGTCTGCCCAAGCGTTGCAGCTTCCGGTCATCGACGGCCTCGGCAGGGTGCCCGAAATTCAGCGAACTGCGCGTCTTGACCTCGATGATCGCCAGCTCATGGCCGTCCATCGCCACGATGTCGATCTCGCCGAACCGGCACGACCAGTTGCGGTCGAGCAGCGTCCATCCCCAGTCCTCGATCAGCGCAACGACGGTGTCCTCGCCACGGCGGCCGAGTTCGATCCGCCTGGTGTCAGGCGTCGGCGCCACATCGTCGCGCGAAATCGCCTCCGTCTTGGCTTGAGCGGGGGGTGCGGTCCTCGGTGCGTTGTTCACGCTTCAAGGGTGGCGAATCGGCGCGCTGGGCACGCGTCGAAAGCGGGGTTGTGGAGAACTTAATGGCGGATCGAGCGCTCAGGCATCCGCCTAGAGGTCGATGTCCGTCTTCGCCAGCTCTTCGACGTTGACGTCCTTGAAGGTGACCACTCGCACGGACTTGACGAACCTTTTACTCCGGTAGACATCCCAAACCCACGCATCCTGGAGCCGCAATTCGAAGTAGACCTCGCCGGCGGCGGACCGCACCTGCAGGTCCACGAAGTTCGCCAGGTAGAACCGCCGTTCCGTCTCAATGACGTAGGAGAAGAGCCGCGCCACGTCGCGATATTCGCGATACAGCGCGAGTTCCATGTCGGTCTCGTAGTTCTCGAGTTCTTCGCCGCTCACTAGATCATCATGTCCTATCTTGCTGCGATACGTGTCAGTTGAGACGCCACGAGCGGCGATGCAGACCAGTCGGCCCGAGCTGACCGATCGCCTCGCGATGATCGGCACTGCCGTATCCCTTGTTGCGAAGCCAGCCGTAGCCGGGATAGTGCGCGTCGAGCTCGGCCATGATCGCATCACGATGACACTTCGCCAGGACGGATGCGGCGGCAACGCTTGCGCACGATACGTCCGCCTTAACCTTCGTCACGACCTTAGGCGAACGCGCGCCGGAAGCGCTGCCGAACAGGTCTAGCTCACCGGAGTCCCGCGCACGCCCAGTGAGCCAGTCGTGACTTCCGTCGAGCAGGACGAGTTCCACGTCGTCGATCGTCGCACTTACTTTCTCGAGCGCCCGTTCGCCTGCGAGACGGAGCGCGCCGATGATTCCCACCGCGTCGATCTCGCGGGCCGTCGCTGTCCCCACCGCCCAGGCATCCACCCAAGCGCGCAGTTCCTGGGCGAGGGCCGCCCGGCGCCGGGGCGTCAGTAGCTTGGAGTCGGTCAGACCGACCGGCACGGGAACGGACCTGTCCAATACGACCGTCACACCCACGCAAACCGGTCCGGCAAGCGCACCGCGGCCAACCTCGTCCATCCCCGCGAGAACGCCGCCCCGGGCGGTGAGCCCCGACTCGAAAACGAAGTCCGCCTGCGGGAGCTTGGTTGCGGCCATCGTGCTACGGGTTTGGAACCTGGTCGAACACCGACTCGGGGTTGCTGTGCCAACTTAACCGGTTGAGCGGCCAGACCGTCGCGAACGCAGACCCGACAACCTGATCCTCGTCGACGAATCCACCGCCGGGATCGCCCATATGGAACCGCGAGTCGCCCGAGTTCTGACGGTTGTCACCCATTACCCACAGCTTGCCTTCCGGAACCTGCACGGAGAACGGGATCTGACTCGGGATCGAGCCTGGCTTGAGATATGGCTCGGTGATCGGCTGATCGTTGACCGTCACCCTTCCCTGAGAATCGCAGCACGCGACGTTATCTCCGCCGACGCCGATGATTCGCTTGATCAGGTACTGATGCTCGGTCTCGGGAAGTAGCCCCACCGCCTCGAGTCCGCGGCGAAGAGCATTGCGGTCAACGTCCACCGGCTCAGCCAGCCAGCCGTCGTCGTCGCGGAACACCACGATGTCGCCGCGCCGAACGTGGGAAACGGACGTCGACAACTTGGAGACCACGACTCGATCACCGCGGACGAAGGTATCCTCCATCGACTCGCTAGGGATCACGAACGGCTGCGCGAGAAAAGTCTTGATGAGGAAGGAGAGGACGAGCGCTACGACGATGACCGTTAAGAAGTCGAGTACGTGGCTCGCGGTGGGATGTGCCCGACGCCAGCGCTCGCGGCGCTCTTTGCGCGTGAGCGGGGCGTTTCCGGCTTCCTCGACGGGCTCGCTCGCCTCGCCGCTCGGGGCGCTGTCGTCCTGCTGTTCGCCGCTCTCCGGCTCGATCGGTGAGGCCACGTCCGCCGCTTTCTGGTCGGACGCCAACGGCGGCCGACCCTGAGGGTCGCCCGCCGCCGGCGTCACATCATCGCTTACGTTGCTCACTTAGCGGGAGCCTGCTCGCGCTTCTCCTTGATCTTCGCCTTCTTGCCGCGAAGAGCGCGCAGGTAGTAGAGCTTCGCACGGCGGACGTCACCGCGGGTGATGACATCGACCGATTCGATCGTCGGAGCGTGGAGCGGGAAGGTCCGCTCGACGCCCACGCCGAAGCTGATCTTGCGGACCGTGAAGGTCTCGCGGACGCCAGCGCCCTGACGTCCGATGACGACGCCCTGGAACGCCTGGATGCGGGAACGGTTGCCTTCTACGACCTTCACGTTCACCTTGACGGTGTCGCCCGCGCGGAACGCGGGGATGTCGGAACGCAACGAAGCTTCATCAACATGGTCAAGCGTCTGCATGTTTCTCTCCAGTACCTGCCACAGGTCAGGCACGATCGTGGACCTCACGGGTCCCATTTGTCTTGGGTGTGGAACTGCGGCGCCACCGTCGAAGCCGGTGGCCAGAGCCCGCGTACTCCCCTGAGGCAGAGACGGCGGCGCAGACCAAGGATTCACTCTACCCCACCCCGTTCGCCGTTCTCAACACGACGTACTGATTCCCGCTCGCGTGGGGCGATCGAAACGTCAGGCGTCACCCTGCAGGCGCTGCTGTGCTGATTCCCGCTCGCGTGCGACCACTACGGGGTGAAGAACTTGACGGTGTAGGTGTAAGGAGGCAACGTCGTCGCATCGCGCAACCGCATGCCCGAGATCGTCACCTTCACCGAGGCCACCTTGTTCTTGTACTTCTTCGCGGTACTGTAGGGCGTCTTGGCGAGATCGAACACGATGCCGTCACCCCTGGACACGACCTTCTGCTTGACCGTCTTCTTGCCGACCTGCACCTTGACCTTCGCCTTGGCGAAACTGATGTCACCCCGCGAGGTGTTGAACGACCAACGGCCCTGCGGTTCCAACTGCTTCGGGAAATACCCCGCCGTCGGCCAACTCGTCCACAGCGGTTGCTTCACGCTGTCGACGCGCTGCCCATCACCGTAGTTCACGACGTGTAACGCGCCGAAGTCGCCGGCGTAGCCGACGCCGATCTTGCTCAGCGTAGGCGTGAGGAGCCATCCGCGGTGCCCGGCGTCGAGGTTGTTCCCGCCTGCATCGTCCATGTACGCCCTGACGTTCGCCGCGCCAATGGTGCCGCCCGACAGGTTCGATTTGCCCGACTCGTCGGCGCCGACGCTGGACCAGCACTTTGCCTTCTTGCTCGGGAAGTGTTCGAGCCACCCTTGCTTGTACTGAATGAGAGCCGCTTTGGACGCGCGGGCCGAAATCTTCTTGTCGAGCGTTACTTTCTCGACACCAGCGAGGGAACGGACGAAGTTGACGCTGGTGAGCACACGCTTCTGCAGCGCGGCCGGAGTCTTGCCGACCTTGCAGCCCTTGACCTTGACCGGCTTTTCATTCCGCAACTGCTTCTTGTACTGGCTCCGGTAGGCCTTCGCCACGGCCGCCTTACTTGACGTGTTGATCGCGGTGCTCGCTTTGCCAGGCTTCGCCTGAACCCGATACGTGATCGTTCCGAGGTCGCGCGTCTCTCCCGGATGCAGCGCCTGGAGCGTCAAAGTGCGCCACGAGTCGGCTGATTCGCCGTATCCATCGACGAGCGTGAGGGTCACGTCTCGGGTCTCGGCATAGTCGAAGACGAGGTTGACCGCGCCGTTGCTGGACGATGTCGCGTCCTCGACCAGGAGATTCCCGTCAGTGGCGGTCACGTCGATACCGCGCACCGGCCAGCGGTTCTCGTCGATGAGCTTCAGTTTGACGGCCGTCTTGAGCGGAACGGGGTCATCGGCGTACGCGGCGGAGCAAAGCGCTGGTACCGCCAGCGCGGCGGTCACGAGCGCGGCCACGAGCGTTCTCTTTCGCATCCCTGCATCGTACGAACGCCCGAGCGGTAGCGTCAATCATGGATTGGGCGGTCCAACTCACTGGTCTGCGCGGGCCCACCCTTGTTCGCTCAGGTGCCCGGGAGGAAGCGCTCAGGAGGGATTCTCGAAGCCCGCGTCGCTGAGCGCCCGCAGATCGCGCGCGCTCAGTCCCTGAGATTTGGCCAGCGCTGCGATCAGATCGGGACGTAATTGAGCGGTGCGCTCGAGAGCCTCGTCGCGTCGCCAGCGCTCGATGTTCGCGTGGTGTCCGCTCAGCAAAATTTCGGGCACGTCGAGGCCACGCCACGTAGTGGGGCGCGTGAACACGGGATATTCAAGCAGGCCCGCGGCACCGTGCGACTCCTCGACCAGCGATTCGGGGTTTCCGACCATTCCGGGCACGAGCCGCGCGATGGCCTCGATCATCGCGAGCGTCGCAACCTCGCCGCCGTTGAGGACGTAGTCCCCGATCGACAGTTCCTCGACGTGATAGTCGGCCCCGCGATAATGCCGGGCGACTCGTCCATCGATGCCCTCGTATCGACCGCAGGCGAATACGATCCGCTCGCGCCTCGCTAGGTCCTCGGCCTCGCGCTGGTTGAAGGTCCGTCCGGACGGGGTCGGTATAACCAGCGTGGCACCCGGCTGCAGCACCTCGTCCAGCGCCCTGCCCCACACATCGGCGCGCATCACCATGCCCGCGCCGCCGCCCACCGGCGTATCGTCCACCGTACGGTGACGATCGGAGGTCCAGTCGCGTAGATCGTGCACCGTGATGTCGACGAGTCCCGACTGGCGAGCCTTACCCACGAGGGACAGGTCGAGTGGCGCAAGGTATTCGGGGAAGATGCTTACGACGTCGATCCTCACAGGGCGTCGTCCTCCTGACCCTCGATCTGGTCGCGTTCCAGGAGCCCGCCCGGGGGATCAACGACGATGCGTCTGCCTGCGATGTCCACGTCGAGCAGGATCTCGTACACCATGGGGATGAGCGTGCGGCCACCCGGTCGTTCGGCGACCACGAGGAGGTCCTGAGCGGGCAGGTGCTCCAAGCCGATCACGGTGCCCACCACCGTACCGTCCGCCAGTTCGACGTGTAGCCCGGTGAGTTCGTGGGCGTACCACGCGTCTTCCTCGTCCGAGCCCTCGATATCGGCCGTCAGGATCGTACCCTGAAGCGCCTCGGCCGCAGTCCGATCGGGCACCTCCTCGAAACGCACATACCACCGTGACTTGTAGATGCGCGTCGACGCGATCGTCAGAGATCCCGCGTCATCGCGGTCCGTCTCGAGCTGAGTTCCGACGGCGAGCCGGCTGTCCGGATCGTCAGTGAATAGCGTCAGCGCCACCTCGCCGCGCAAGCCCTGTGCCCGGTCGATCCTCGCAATGTTCAGTTCCACGTCGTCTCCTTGGAGAACCACCGGTCGGCTGACTCGCCGAGATCCGGCACAGAGTATTACTGCTGGGGAAAGCAAAGGCCCGGCTCGCCTGAGTCGGTGAGCCGGACCAATGCCGATGAGGTGTGCGACGCGCCGTCGCTATCCGCGGTCGACATCCACGACGTCGACGCGGACATTGCCGCTCGGCGCGATGGAGTTGATGACCGTGCGCAACGCGCGGGCCGTACGCCCGCCACGCCCGATCACGCGGCCCAAATCCTCGGGATGCACCCGCACCTGGAGGATCTCGAGCCGGTGCGAGCGCTTGAGTGTGACGGTGACGTCATCCGGGTGATCGACGATCCCCCGCACCAAGTGCTCCAGCGCGTCCGCGACCATCAGGCCTGCTCGTCCGACTCAGCGTCCGCGGCCGGTGCCTCGGCAACGGCAGCCTTGGCAGCGGAAGCGTCAGCCTTGAGCTTTTCGGCTTCCTTGTTGGCCGCCTCAATGGCTGCCTGCGCGTCGAAGGCGCCTTCCTTGACGCGGAGGGTACCCTCAGCGCCCGGCAGGCCCTTGTGCTTCTGCCAGTCGCCGGTCACCTTGAGGAGCGCGAGGACGGCCTCGGTCGGCTGTGCGCCGACCCCGAGCCAGTACTGGGCACGCTCTGAGTTGATGTCGATGACCGAGGGCTCCTCGGTCGGGTGGTACTTGCCGATCTCCTCGATCACGCGACCGTCGCGCTTGGCGCGGGAGTCGGCGATGACGACACGGTAGTACGGGGCGCGGATCTTGCCGAACCGCTTCAGGCGAATCTTGGTGGCCACTTTTGTGGTCTCTCCTAGCTTGGATTGGGTGAATCGCACCCCGCTCGCGGTGGGGCCGCATCGCGGTGAGATTCTTCACTGAGCGCCACTCCGGTGAGAGGGTCCGGAACGCGCCGAGTACAGCGGACCATTGTGCCAGGTTTTCGACTCTCGCGCCACTCACGACGGCGATGCGGGCACGAACCCGTCCTACGCCCCCGGCGCTACGATCTCCCCGCCGAGCAACACAGTGGGCCGAGCCCCAAGCGCACGGATGTCGCGGCGTGGATCCTCGTCAAAGACGACCAGGTCCGCCCGGGTGCCCTCGCCGATCGTCTCCGCGCCGATGACAGCCCGCCCGCGCCACGATGCTGCGGCCACGACGGCTGGCTCCGGGACCCCGGCGGCGACCATCTCGGCGCACTCCGCGGCGATTGTTCCGTGCCCGATCGTACCGCCGGCATCGGTGCCGACCAGGAGCTGGACCCCGCCCTCGTGCAGCATGCGCACGTGCTCGTAGCGGCGCTCGTATAGCCGGCGCATACGAGCGGCAAACACCGGATATTTTGCGGCGCCCTGCGCGGCGATGGCCTCGAACTGGCCGATCTGCAGCAGCGTGGCGGTCACGGGTATGCCTCGCTCAACGAGCGTCGACAGGTGGCGTTCTGCGATGCCCGTGCCGTGCTCGATGCAGTCGATTCCCGCGGCGAGCAGGTCGTCGATCGCCTCGTGAGCGAAGGTATGGACCGTCACCCGCGCACCGAGGCGATGCGCCGCGCTCATGGCCTCGGTCAACTGCTCCCGGGTCCACAGCGGCCGCAGATCCGACGAGTCGCCCTCCGTGCGGTCGATCCAGTCGCCGACGAGTTTGACCCAACCGTCCCCGGCTTCTGCCTGTCGCGCCACCTCCGATGCGAGTTGGCACGGCTCGGCGAGTTCCACCGCATAGTGGCGCAGATACCTCTTTGGTCGGGCGATATGGCGCCCCGCCCGGATGATGCGGGGCATGTCGGAGCGGTCATCCAGCCAGTGCGTATCGGCAGGAGAACCCGCATCGCGGATCGCCAGCACGCCGCTGTCGCGATCGGTTCGGGCCTGGGCGAGCGCCTCGTCACGGCTTACCGAGCCGAGCGGCCCGAGCCCGACGTGGCAGTGAGCGTCGGCCAGGCCCGGCAGGGCGAACCCATCGACGCGAACCACATCGGTTCCGAGCGACGAGGGGCGATCGAGGGTCAGCCTGCCACCGACCACCCACGCCTCGCCTACCTCGATCTCGTCGGAGAGGATGACGCGTCCGGTCAGGTGAATCGTGGTCATGGTCAGCCCTTGAGGTACTTCTCCAGGTCCGCGGGCAGTTGAAGATCCTCGACGCTGGCGGGTTGTCCCGGCCCGGCGCCGAGTCCAAAGGACGAGCCCGCCGGGGCCGCGTCTGTCTCGGGAGCGAGCGCGGCCTTGCGCGCCTTCATCGCCTGCACGGACGCCTTACGCTGGGCCGCCTTGTTCTTCTTGCCCTTCGACGGGGTCCGCGCTCCGGCTCGTTTACCGGAGCCGGGCAGTGCGCCCATTCCGGGCATGCCTCCCATACCCGGAAGTCCCCCGCTACGGCCCATCTGCTTCATCATCTTTTGCGCACTCTCGAAGCGCGTGAGCAGTTGGTTGACCTCGGCGGGGGTCACGCCCGAACCGCGCGCGATACGGGCCTTACGCGAGCCGTTCAGGATCTTCGGGCTCGTGCGCTCCTGGGGCGTCATCGATCGGATAATCGCCTCGACTCGGTCCACCTCGCGCTCGTCGAAGTTGTCGATGGCGTCGCGCATCTGTCCCATGCCGGGCAGCATTCCGAGCATCTTCTTCATCGACCCGAGTTTGCGTAACTGCTGCATCTGGACCAGGAAGTCCTCGAGCGTGAAACCGTCGCCCGAGACGATCTTCTGCGCCATGGAAGCGGCCTGGTCGGCATCGAACGCCTTCTCGGCCTGCTCGATGAGCGATAGGACGTCACCCATGTCGAGGATGCGGGAGGCCATGCGATCCGGGTGGAAGGGCTCGAAGTCGGTGAGTTGCTCACCCGTCGATGCGAAGAGGATGGGGCGCCCGGTGATCGATGCGACCGAGAGCGCCGCCCCGCCGCGCGCGTCGCCGTCCAGCTTGGACAGCACGACGCCCGTGAAATCGACGCCGTCGAGGAACGCCTTGGCCGTGTTGACGGCATCCTGACCGATCATCGCGTCGATGACGAACAGAACCTCGTCGGGTTGCGTGGCCTCGCGGATGTCCGCGGCCTGCCGCATCAGTTCCTGGTCAACGCCGAGGCGGCCGGCGGTGTCGATGATGACGACGTCGTGAAGCTTCGCCCTCGCCTCGGTTACGCCCCCGCGCGAGACCTCGACGGGGTCGCCGGTGGGAACCTCCGCTTCGGAGGCGATGCCGGGGTGCGGGGCGTAGACGGGGACGCCCGCGCGCTCGCCGACCACCTGCAGCTGGGTGACCGCGTTCGGGCGCTGCAGGTCCGCGGCGACCAGTAGCGGCGTGTGCCCCTGCTCTCGCAGGTGCTTGGCGAGTTTCCCCGCCAGCGTCGTCTTACCGGCACCCTGGAGCCCGGCGAGCATGATCACGGTCGGCGGCGTCTTGGCGAAGTTGAGCGCGCGCGATTCACCGCCGAGGATTCCGACGAGTTCGTCGTTGACGATCTTGACGACCTGCTGCGCCGGATTGAGCGCGCCGGAGACCTCGGCCGACAATGCGCGTTCGCGAACTCGCCCGGTGAATTCGCGCACGACGGGGACGGCGACGTCGGCATCGAGCAGCGCACGACGGATCTGGCGGACGGTCCCGTCGATGTCCGACTCGGTGAGCCGGCCCTTGGATCGCAGGTTCTTGAAAGTGGAAGTCAGCCGGTCTGACAGGGTCCCAAACACGAAACGAGTTCCTTCGCTACTGGCATCGAGTGCGCGCCAGCGGATCGGCGTACACAAATCTCGTTACAGGGTACCGGTTCCGGCCCTCAGTGCGCTGATCGCACGCTCCACGAGCCCGTTCACGAGCGTGGCGCGCCACGCCGTCCAGCCCTGCTTTCCGAGCGAGGACGAGTCAGCCTCGGTTAGGGCTCGCAGCACGCCGAGCAGGTCCTCGCGCCCGCCGACCAGGTCGATGAGCTCGCGGACGGTCCGAGGGTCCTCCGGATCGTTGTTTAGCGCCAGTTTCGACAGCGACAGGTGGTGGCGGACCAGCAGCGTCACATCCGAGATGGTCTGGTCGTCGAAGCCCATGCGCTGCAGGATCCCGGGGACGAGCTCGGCCCCCGTGATTGAGTGGTCGTCGGCACCGGCTCGCTTGCCAATGTCGTGCAGGAGCGCGGCGAGATAGAGGATCTCGGGGCGCGGCATGTCCGGCGTGGGGCGGCATCTCGAGATGACCTCGACGATGTGCCGGTCCACGGTGTGCCGGTGCGCCGCCACGCGCTGCGGCCGGTTGCGCACGCCCTGCCACTCGGGGATCCAGGAAGTCACGACGCCCGCGAGGTCCAGCGCCTCCCAGACGGGAATCTGCGCCGGACCGCTGGCGAGCAGGGACAGCAGCATGGTGCGGGCCGTCTTCGGCCACGGTTCGGGCAGGGGCGGGCACTTGGCGAGGCTCGCGACCGATACCGGTGACAGCGCGAGGGAGGTACGTACCGCGGTGGCGGCCGCCCGCAAAGGTAGCAGCGGATCGTTGGCGGGCTTGGCATCCACGGCCAGGACGAGTTCGCCGTCGTGCTCGACCAGTCCGTCTGCGACCGCACGTAGCCGCGGCGCCGTGCGCCGGCCACGGATGATGAAGGGGCGCGCGGCGAGCGATGGCCGTTGCAATGCCTGGCGAGCGCGGCGGATGGTGGAGTCGAGCGCGTAACTCACCTCGCGACCCGCCTCGGCGAGCACCGAGAGGTAGTCGTCGGAGTCCGGATAGCCGCTGAGTTCAGCGACCTCGTCCAGATCGGCCAGGAGTAGCTTGTTGGTGTGGCGCTTGCTGACGAGGTGCAGCATATCGCGGGCGTCCAGGAGAACCTCTCGCGCCTCGTCCACCGCCCCGTGCGGGCGATCGGTGAGCCAGGTGGCGGCGAGCGCGTCGAGCACCACGGCATCGCGCATGCCGCCACGCGCCTCTTTGAGGTCGGGCTCGATGAGGTAGGCGAGTTCGCCGAACCGCTCGGCGCGCGTCTTGATCGAGGACAGCAACTCGGGTAGCCGGCGGCGGGCCGCCGATCGCCAGTCGCTCAGGACGACTGAGCTGGCGCGATGCACGATCACGGTGTCACCCGCGAGCGCTCGCATGTCGAGCATCCCCACGGCCGCGGGAACATCCTTCGCTGCCACCTGGCGGCATTGGGCAAGCGTCCGCACGGAGTGGTCGAGGTCGATTCCCTCGTCCCACAGTGGGTACCAGAGCTTCTCGGCGAGCGTCGACAGATCGGTTGAGCTGTGTCCTCGTCCCTCGTGGACGAGGACGAGGTCGAGGTCGGACACCGGGCCCATGTCGCCACGTCCGAGCGACCCCACCGCGGCGAGGGCAACGCCTTCCGCCGAGCCGTCGATCGCCTCATCCCACAGGACCTTGAGTCGGGTAGCGATCGTTTCGACCAGTACGTGGCGCCGGGTCTGGCCGAGCGTCATGCCGTCGGCCGCCGGAAGCGCGTCCGGCCCCGAGTACCGCGCCCCGACCTCGAGCATCGCAGCCCGAAGGCCCCGCACGCCATCAGTGTGCGGGGCCTTCGGTACCTCGCTGTGCTGGGTTCCGGAGTGATCCATCTTGGCCCTCCTTCGATTCCCTGCGTCAGCGATGTTGTTTTGTGAGGTCGAACTTCAAGGTGTCGGGCTGATCACAGCGCCTGTGCGCCGTGCTCACCCGTGCGGACCCGGGCGACATCGTCCACCGTCACCGTCCACACCTTTCCGTCACCGATCTTGCCGGTCTGAGCGGCCTTCACGATGACCTCGGTGACAGCGGACGAGTCCTCGTCGTCCACCAGCACCTCGATACGAACCTTCGGGACGAGGTCGACGGTGTACTCAGCACCACGGTAGACCTCGGTGTGGCCCTTCTGCCGACCGTAGCCGCTGGCCTCCGATACCGTCATGCCTCGCACGCCTGCCGCCTCAAGTGCGGACTTCACGTCGTCGAGCCGGTGCGGCTGGATAACCCCAGTCACAAGCTTCATCACTTCACCTCCGTAACAACGCGACCCGCCGAGACCGTCTCGTAGGCCGATTCTCCGTGCACAGCGAGGTCGATTCCGGCGACCTCAACTTCTTCGCTCACGCGCCATCCGATGGTCGCCTTGATGGCGTAGGCGATGATCGCGGTGATGATACCGGCGAACAGTACGGCCACTACAGCCACGATCGTCTGCGTAGCGATCTGCGTCAAGCCGCCGCCGTAGAACAGTCCGGCCTTCGAGCCGTCCCACAGGTCATCCGCGGTGGCGAAGAGTCCGATGGAGACGGTTCCCCAGAGGCCAGAGACGAGGTGGACGCCGACGACGTCGAACGAGTCGTCGTAGCCGAACTTGAACTTCAGGCCGACGGCGAGTGCGGACAGGACGCCTGCGATCATGCCGATGAAGATCGATCCGACCGGCGAAACGAACCCTGCCGCCGGAGTGATGGCGACGAGACCGGCGACGATACCGGATGCGGCACCGAGCGAGGTGGCGTGTCCGTCGCGGAACTTCTCCGTGATAAGCCAGCCGAGCATCGCGGCTGCCGTGGCGGTAGTCGTGGTGACCCAGGCCTGACCGGCGAGTGCATCAGCAGCACCAGCGGAACCAGCGTTGAATCCGAACCAGCCGAACCACAGGAGTGCTGCGCCGAGCATGACGAACGGCAGGTTGTGCGGTCGCATCGGCTCCTTGCCGAAGCCCTTGCGCTTGCCGATGATGAGGGCGAGCACGAGGCCGGCGATGCCGGCGTTGATGTGGACGACGGTTCCACCAGCGAAGTCGAGCGGGGTGGACAGGCTCTTGGTGATGCCCTCGCCAGCCAGCCAGCCTCCGCCCCAGACCATGTGGGCCAGCGGGAAGTAGGACAGCGTGACCCAGAGCGCAACGAAGGTCATCCAGGAGCCGAACTTGACGCGGTCGGGGATCGAGCCGCTGATGAGTGCGACCGTGATGATCGCGAACGTCGCCTGGAAACCCACGCCTACCAGTGCCGGGACACCGCTTCCGCCGAGCAGCGCATCTGCATCCGTCAGATCCGACAGTCCGAACCACGTGAAGGGGTTACCGAATATCGGGTTTCCGTCTGCGAAGCTCATGGAGTATCCCCACAGAACGTAGATGACGCCCACGACGCCCATCGCACCGAAGGACATCATCATGATGTTCAGCACCGACTTTGAGCGCGCCATGCCGCCGTAAAAGAACGCCAGTCCCGGCGTCATCAGCAACACGAGCGAGGCTGATGCGATCAGCCACGCGGTGTTACCGCTATCCAACACAAACTCATCCATGAATGGGTCGCCTCTCTGAACCACCAGCGCCAGGCCGGTCATCATCTTTGGTCAGCCGTTCGACTAACCTCAAGATCAACCCTGACGCATGGGGATTTCACCCATCGTGCGCGAATATTTCGTTTCTGTATCGCGACGCGTCTGTATGTAAATGCTGTGTTACGCGGCGCGTCCCGCGTGGGCTGGATCGCTCAGAACTGGAGGTTCTTTTCGATCCAGCGCGGTTCGCCATCTACATACGTTGGAATACGGAACGATGCCGTGAACCGAGGAACGACACCGGATTCGAGCTTTTGGCTGAAAATGGAGACAAACTTCGGAACGTCCTGCACTCGCGCCGTCTCCCAGGTCGCGCCAGCCTCATCGCTGGCGATGGACTCAAGGGTCGCGCCGCTGCAGGCACGCACGATGGCAGACGGCCACCCGGCACCCGTGGGAATTCGAGAGACGGAATCACACCCACTCAGCGAGGTGAAGGTGGGAGTCGCCGAGTACACGCCGTCCAGTGCGGGAAGTGATGAGGACACGGACTGTGTGGCCGGCGCCTCCGTATCGTTGGCCTTGTTCGTTTCCCATGTCGACGAAATAGTGACCGAGTAGTAGTCGAAGTCCGGGTCGTCGTCCTTGAGGACGGACGTCGAGGCGCAGAGGGTGACTGTGCCGGTGGGGGCGTCACCGTTTCGCAGGCCCCTCCACCAGCCCGGCTCGGCACCTCGCCACTCGATGGGGTCCTCGCACCGACTGCCAAGGACCGACGCCTCGACGGTATCCGACCTAACCGCGTTCGCTTCGTCGTTTTCACCGGAGTGCGGCCCGCACGCGGTACAGACGAGGCAAGCCGCCGCCATCGCCACCGCGGCGCCCACTCGAGGCAGCACGATCAGGCCTCCCCGAGTAGCCCGTCGACGAATTGCTCAGGATCGAACGGCGCGAGGTCGTCCGACCCTTCGCCCAGTCCCACGAGTTTGACCGGGAGGCCGAGTTCCCGCTGCACGGCGACGACGATCCCGCCCTTGGCGGTGCCGTCGAGCTTTGTGAGGACGATGCCCGTCACACCGGCCACCTCCGTGAACACTCGCGCCTGGGCCAATCCGTTCTGGCCGGTAGTCGCGTCGAGCACCAGAAGTACCTCGCTCAGCGGCGCCTCCTTCTCGATGACACGCGACACCTTGCCCAGTTCGTCCATCAGGCCCGTTTTGTTCTGAAGTCGGCCGGCAGTATCGACGAGCACCACGTCCACGCCCTCGGCCGATCCGCGCTTAACGGCGTCGAACGCCACCGAAGCCGGATCGGCGCCGTCGCGGTCGGATCGCACGGTCTCCACGCCGACCCGGTTGCCCCACGTGGTGAGCTGGTCGGCAGCGGCGGCGCGGAACGTGTCGGCGGCACCGAGCAGGACTTTCTTTTCCTCGGCGACCAGGACTCGCGTCAGCTTGCCGACGGTCGTGGTCTTCCCGGCTCCGTTGACGCCGACCACCAGGACGACGGCTGGCTTCTCAGCGCCGTCCTCGGTGATGTGCTTGGACAGGTTCAGGGTGCGCTCGAGCGTCGGATCGACCAGATCGACTAGCTTGCTACGCAGCAGGGCGCGCACCTGCGCGGGTTCCGCCAGGGCGCGCACGCGCACCTCATTGCGCAGATCTTCCACGAGTTCGATCGCCGGACCGGCACCGATGTCCGCTAGTAGGAGCGTCTCTTCCAGTTCGTCCCAGTCGTCCTCGCTCAGCGAATCGCGCGAGAGCACGGCGAGCAGTTTGACGCCGAGCGGCGAGCCGGACCGCGCGAGCCGTGCCTTAAGCCGCCCGAACCGGCCGAGCACCGGCTCGGGACGTTCCAGCACGGCGACGGCGGAGGACTCGTCCTCAGCCGAGGAACCGGCCGGCGCCTCCGCCTGGCCACCGAACTGGTCGATGCCCGCGGGTTCATGGACGGGAGTCTCCGACGGCTCCGACGGCGGCTCGAAGGGCTTGCCCGGTCGTTTTCGGGAGATGAGCACGATGGAGGCGACGATGGCCACGACCACCAGGACTGCGGCAACTATCACGGCTGGGGAGAACAGATCATTCACGCGCCCTAGTCTGCCACGCGGAGCCCGGCTCGCCTGCCGTAGCCGTCAGGATCCGCGAGACGAGGGAACACCGGTTGTGGCTGCTGAGTGCGCCCTATATCGGGTGCTCGATGGCCCTATCCGGTGTTTTCTCGAGGGCGGGCTCGGGGAGGTCGACTAGCGTCGGCCGTCAGGCGTCGGCCGTCAGGCGCTGGGAGATGACGGTCGTCACGCCGTCGCCGCGCATGGTCACGCCGTAAAGGGCGTCGGCGATCTCCATCGTGCGCTTCTGGTGCGTGATGACGATGAGTTGCGAGTCGGTCTGAAGTTCCTTGAATATCTCCAGGAGCCGCCCCAGATTGACGTCATCGAGCGCCGCCTCGACCTCGTCCATCACGTAGAACGGGCTTGGCCTGGCCTTGAAGATCGCGACCAACATGGCGACGGCCGCGAGCGAGCGTTCGCCGCCGGAGAGCAGCGACAGTCGTTTGACCTTCTTGCCCGCTGGACGCGCCTCCACCTCCACGCCCGTGTTCAGCATGTCGGCGGGGTCGGTCAGGACGAGCCGCCCCTCACCACCCGGGAAGAGTCGGGCAAAAACCCGCTCGAACTGCTGCTCCGTGTCGGCGAAAGCCTCGGCGAAGACCTTCTCGACGCGCTCGTCCACCTCATGGACGATGTGCAGCAGGTCCTGGCGCGATCGCTTGATGTCGGCCAACTGCTCCGTGAGGAATCGGTGGCGTTCCTCGAGCGCAGCGTGCTCCTCCATCGCGAGCGGGTTGATCTTGCCGAGCAGGGACATGGCACGTTGGGCGGCGCGCAGCCGCTTCTCCTGCTCCGCGCGCACGTAGGGAATCAGCCGCGGCTCGGGCTCGCCGCCGTCCTCGTCCGACTCGTCGGGCTCGTCGACGACGGGGACCCCCTGGTGGGGGCCGTACTCCTCCACGAGAACGTCTGGATCGATGCCCAGCTCGTCGGCGGCGCGCTGGCGGACCTGTTCGAGCCTGGCCTCGTGCTGAGCCTGTGCGAGTGCCTCGCGGTGCGCAGCATCGAGAAGTTTCGCTGCCTCCGCTCGAAGCTCTTCCCTCTTGTCCCGCGCTCGCGTGGCCTCGCGTTCGAGTTCGCGGCGCTGGGCGTTCGTCTCATCTCGATGGGCCGCCGCCTGCTGCAGCGATGCCTCCAGCCGGGTGAGCGCCGTATCGATTCCCGTCACGACATCCGCTGCGCGTTCGATGCCCTGCTTGCGATTTTCCTCGGCCTGCGCGGCCTCGCGCCTGCGCTGGCGCTCCTGATCGGCGGTGCGCGTAAGCGCCTCCGCTTTGCCTGCCAGCGCTCGCGCCCGCTCCTGGGCGGTACGCAGCACGAGTTTGGCGTCGGTTTCTGCGCCCCGGGCACGCTTTGCGGTTTCCTCGAATGCGCTCAGTTCCTGGACGAGTTCTTCGACGCGCCCTTGCGATTCCGCCGGATCCTGCTGGGCGGCATCGTATCGCTGAACCGCCTCGGCGAGGTCGGCCCGCATGGTCTCCATACCCGATTCACGTTCGGCGCGGCTGGCGGTCAGCCGCTCGATGTTCGCCTGCGCTCGGCGCATCTCCTCGCCGATGCGCGCGAGTTTGGCTGCGACCGCAGAAATCTTGGCGTCCGAATCGTGCAGCCGCATGAGCGCCGCATCGTGTTCCGCCTGCGCCGATGCCACCTCCGACTGCACATCCGACTCCCGCCGCGTGAGTTCGGCCAGGGTGGCGCGCACCGTCTCAAGGTCGCGCGCCGTGTCGTCGTAGTCTGCCTGAAGTTGCAGGACCGACGGCGAGGAACTCGACCCGCCCCAGCCGTGCGCTGGTCCTAGCAGGTCGCCCGCCGTCGTCGCCACCCGCAGTTGCGGGAACCGGCCTCGCAGCGCGCGGGCCGTGGCGAGATCGGGGGCGACGATCACGTCTCCCAGCAGTGCCGTGAGTGCCGGCGTGATCGCGGCCGAGGTTGAGATGACATCGAGCGCACGACGCACGCCGTCGCCCGTCGCGGCTGGCACGACGACGGACTCGTCTCCCACTGCGCAGATGACTATCGCGGCGCGTCCAGCATCGTTCTCGTGAAGCCAGTGCAACGCCGCGGTTGCCGACTCGTCGTCCGCCACCACGACAGCGTTGGCGTAGGGCCCAAGCGCAGCGTCGATCGCCTCCTCGAACCCGTGCTCCACCACGATGGCCGCGGCCAGTGATCCCTGCACGTTGGCCGGTTGATCGGCAAGGAGGGCGCCGACACCGTCCTTCCTGGTGAGCGCGAGGTCCAGGGCCTCTAGCCGGGCGCTGCGAGTGGCGATCTCGCCGCTCGCACGCTGGATCGAGTCGGCGAGATCCCTGCTCGAAGACTGCACTTGCTCGAGGCGATCGCGCGCCGCCTCGAATGCCGCATCCAGGTCGATCTCGCCCGCCTCGACGTCCGCGACCTCCATCTCGATGGAGCGGTAACTGCGCTCCGCCTCCGCGACTTCCGCGGTGAGCCGGGCGATCTCCGCATCCAAGCGGGCGATCTCCAGTTCACTCGCCTCGAGCTTGCCACGGCTGGTCTCGACCCGACCGGCGAGGCGCGCCATGCCCTCCCGACGGTCAGCGATTGCCCGCTGTAGCTCGCGTGCCTCATCGGCGCTCTCACGCGCCTTCGCCTCCGCGATCTCCCTTGCCTGGGTCATCGCGGCGAGCGATGTCGCCGCCGCCTCCACCTCGGCTGCCAACTCGGCCTCGGCGACGCGCGTCCGCTCGGCCTGGGCGAGTAGTTCCTCCGGGTCGGCGCCGAACTGGGCAGTCCGCACCTCGCTGAGCAATTGGACGCGCTGGGTAGCCAACGCGCGCAGCGAGCGCAAGCGTTCTCGCAGTGATGACAACCGGTACCAGGTCTCCGCCGCCCGATCCGCGGCCGGGCTGGCGTCGGCGATCCGATGCTGCGCGAAGGCCACCTGCGCGTCGGCCCGTTTGATCTCAGTTTCGAGTTCCGCCTGCTTCGCCTCGATCTGGCTGAGGTCCGCGGCCTCCTGCTCGTGTCGAGCGATGGCCTGCGCCAGATCGTCCGCAAGCAGGCGGGCGCTGGCGTCGCGCACCTCGGCCTGGATCACCGAAGCTCGCCGAGCGACCTGCGCCTGCTTGGCGAGCGGACCGAGTTGTCGCCGGATCTCCGCCGTGAGGTCCTGGAGGCGGGTGAGATTTGTCGCCATCCCTTCGAGCTTGCGCAGCGCCTTCTCCTTGCGACGCCGGTGCTTGAGGACGCCCGATGCCTCCTCGATGAACCCGCGGCGTTCCTCCGGGGTCGCGCGTAGCACCGCATCGAGCTGGCCCTGCCCGACGATGACGTGCATCTGGCGGCCCATGCCAGTGTCGGAGAGGAGTTCCTGCACGTCCAGGAGCCGGCACGGCGATCCATTGATCGCGTATTCGGAGCCGCCACTGCGGAACAGCGTGCGCGAGATGGTGACCTCGGCGTAGTCGATCGGCAGCGCCCCGTCGGCGTTGTCGATCGTGAGTGACACCTCAGCGCGGCCGAGCGGGGCTCGGCCCGATGTTCCGGCGAAGATGACGTCCTCCATCTTGCCGCCTCGTAGAGTCTTAGCCCCCTGCTCCCCCATCACCCACGCGAGAGCGTCGACGACGTTCGACTTTCCCGAACCGTTTGGGCCGACGACGCAGGTGACGCCGGGCTCGAGTTGCAGGGTCGTCGCTGACGCGAACGACTTGAAGCCGCGCAGGGTCAGCGTCTTGAGGTACACCCCAAAAGACTAACCGGGACGCCGCGGGATGTGGACGATATCGAGCCGAATGGCGCTTACTTCTTCGTGGTCGCCGACTTGCCCTTGCTGTTCACGTATCCCGCTCGGGGGTAGAAGCACTTACCCGCGTTCTTGCCAACGTATGGGGTGACGTTCAGCTTTTCGGTCGACGAGAAGCGAGTCTCGGTCTCGGAAACGGTGACCTTGTAGGTCTGCGACTTCTTGCCAATGGGGTTGATAAGTGCGTACCGGGTAACGACCCCACCCGGGTTCTTGGCGGTCGTCTGTACCGATATCGTGAGTTTCTTGGCGAAGACGGCAATCGGCTTGAGGGACGAGTACAACGGACCCGCCTTCGACTGCCCGTAGCACTCCACGAAGAAGACCGTCTTCTTAGGTAGCGTGTAGGTGTTTCCGCCGATCTTGACCCTGGATTTCTTCACCGCCACGTACGTCTCCACGTAGAAGCCCGACTTGGTCTTGGACTTCTTGAACGTCTCGCCCTTGGTGTAGAACTGCTTGGCCAGTTCGGCGACCTGCGCGTATTCGGTGACGTCCTGGCCGAACCGGGCGATCTTGCCCGCCGTCACCTTGCCCGTTCTGTCGCATTCCTTCAATTTGGCGTTCGCCCCAGCGGCCCCGGGGCCGACGAGGGTCACTGTGGCGAGCAGTCCGGCAATGACCGCTCCGATGACCTTCCGCATACTGACCTCTCCGCCCTATCCAGGACGAGCCGCTCGCGCGGCTCGTCCATCCATCTTGGCGCGAGAAAGGCGCTGCCCAATAGCGCCATCTACCCCAGTTTCGGCTTCGAAACCCCAGTTCGCGGTCAGCGAACCAGGAAGGGGAACCAGATGGAGATCTCACGCTCGGCCGATTCGACCGAATCCGAACCGTGAACGATGTTCTGCTGCACCGGGGCATCCCACGTGCGTCCGAGGTCGCCCCGGATCGTCCCCGGAGCCGCCGTGGTCGGGTCGGTCGTCCCCGCGAGCGACCGGAATCCCTCGATGACGCGCTCGCCGCTGGCGACAACGGCGAGCACCGGGCCGGAACTCATGAAGTCGACGAGCGGCGCGAAGAAGGGACGGTTAGCGTGCTCCGCGTAGTGCAGTTCGAGCAGGTCTCGCGGTGCGCGACGCAGTTCGACGGCCTCAAGGACGTAACCCTTCGCCTCAATACGGCGCAGGACCTCACCAGCGAGGCCTCGCGCGACGCCGTCGGGCTTGACGAGAATGAGCGTGCGTTCAGTTGTGACAGTCATGGTGATAAGCCTAATAGGCGTGCGGGTGCCCGAGTCCGCCAATCGAGGGCCTCATCGTGGCGCGGGCCACCCGAGAACCTTTTGGGGAAGGAAAACGTGCCCGCCGAGCACATCAACGCGGCCCTGACCGGCATGGGCATCGGGCCAGTCAGACGTTCGGGGCCGTATCCGGGTTGGCCGCGTCGTAGGCCGCTCGTTCTCGATCGATCCTGCCGCCCACCCACAGCGAGAGTATCCAGATGACCGTGAAAACGATGCCGAGCACGACCATCATCGGCACGACAAGCGCGCTGAGCAGGATCGGAACCTGCACTGCCGAACCGGCGATATCCCCCGTCGACGTCCCCGCGTAGCGCGAGATGAGGATCAGTATCAGCACCAGCGCGCCGCCCGCGATCCACACGCGCGCGGCCGTGGGCGGATCGCCCTGCCAGACGCTCGGAACGCTGCGCAGGGTGTTGACGACGAGTGTCGCGAACAGGATGACGAACGCCTCGAGAATGAGCGTGGCCTGGGCGAACTGCATTTTCGCGCTGCGCTTCGCCCTGATCCGGTCGCCCGGGCGTGGCACCGGGTTCTTCGGCCTGTTCTCGCTCACGGCGCGGTCTCCTTCGGCTCGTCGCGACCGAACAACGTGCGGCCGTGCGCCGCGAGCACGACCGAGCCCGTCACGACGACCCCGGTGGTAAGCGGAGAGGACTCGTCCGAACCCGACTCCGCGAGCGCGGCGGCCGCCTCGATGGCGTCGGGCAGGTTCTCGGCCCGGTAGACGCGGTCCTCGCCGAACACGTCGAGGGCGATCTCTGCGAGGTCATCGACCTCGTAGGCACGCTCGGTGGGCATCGTCGTGACGACGACGGCCTCGATCTCGGGTTCGAGGACCGACAGGAAGCTCTCCGCATCCTTGTCGGCCATCATGGCAACGACCGCCACGACGCGTTGCAGGGCGAAGGCCTCGGCCAGCGCGGCCACTAGGGCTTCGCCTCCGGCGGGGTTGTGCGCGGCATCCACGATGACGGTCGGGGACGTGGACACGACCTCTAGGCGCCCCGGCGAGGTGACCTCTGCGAACCCCTCTTGGACCACGTCGCCCGTGAGCGAGCGGCCTCCGCCGAGCAGGGCTTCTGCCGCGGTCAAAGCGAGTAGCGCGTTGTGCGCCTGATACTCGCCGTGCAGCGGGATCAGCAGATCCTCGTAGGTGGCGGCTGGCGTCTGCAGCGTGACCATCTGGCCACCGACGGCGACCTTCCGGTCGAGCACGCGAAGGTCCGCACCCTCGCGGACAACCACGGCGCCGACCTCGGAAGCGCGATCGGCGATCAGCGCGGCCGCAGCCTCCGGCTGTCGCGCGCTCACGACCGTCGCTCCGGCGTGGATGATTCCCGACTTCTCGAACGCGATCTCGTCGATCGTGGAGCCGAGCCAGCGCGTGTGGTCGATGGCGATGGGGGTCAGCACCGCCACCTCCGCCTCGATCACGTTAGTTGAGTCCCAGCGCCCCCCGAGCCCGACCTCAACGATTGCTACGTCCACGGGCGCATCGGCAAACGCGGCGTAGGCCATCACCGTGAGGACCTCGAAGAAGCTGAGCCGTGGCCCGCCGTTCTCCTGCGATCGGCCGTCGATCATCTCGACGTACGGGATCACGTCGTCATAGGTATCGATGAACCGCTCGGGGCTGATCGGCTCGCCGTCGATGGCGATGCGCTCCGTGACGCTCGACAGATGAGGCGACGTGAAACGTCCCGTGCGCAGGCCGTGCGCCCGGATGAGCGCCTCCGCCATGCGAGCGGTCGATGTCTTGCCGTTCGTGCCCGTGATGTGAATGGCCTTGTACGCCAGGTGCGGGTTGCCGAGCAGATCGAGGACGTCCCGGACGCGATCCAGCGTCGGGTCGATGTCGTGTTCCGGTGCGCGCGAGAGAATCGCGGCATAGACCTCCGCCAGGCGTTCGCGCACGTGCGGCTCCATTGGCTGGCTCACGAGCCCGCCTTGACCACGCCTGCGGCAATCGCGTCGCCGTCGACCGGCATGACATCGATGGCCGTCGCGAGGGTCTCGGCCGCGATCAGGTCCTTGTGGGTGTGCACGGCGTCGGCCTGGTCACGAGGAACCTCGAGCGTGAGAACAATGCGATCGGCCACATCGAGGCCGGCGTTCTTGCGCGCCTCCTGCACCTCGCGGATGACGTCTCGGGCGAAGCCCTCGGCGCGCAGAACGTCGGTCAACTCGATATCGAGCACCAGGAATCCGCCGGCCGGCAGCACGGCCGCGGCGCGCGTCTGCTCGCCATCGCCGTCGCCGAACTCGACCACCGTCTCGAGTTGATACTCGGGTGCCTCAAGCGGCACTGGCCCGCCCTCGGTGTCGATCACGACCGCACCGGCCTCATCGAGGTGCCAGTTACCGGACTTCGATTCCTTGATCACGGCCTGCACGCCGCGGCCCAGGCGCGGCCCGGCGGCGCGCGCATTGACCGTGAGGCGCTGCGAGATGCCGTACTCCCGTTCGGCTTCCGCGGTGTGCTCCGTCAGGACGATGTCCTTCACGTTGAGCTCCGTACGCAGCAGCGCGACATAGGGCTCAAGGCGGTCCGCATCGTCGACGCACACGGCGAGCGCGGCCAGTGGTTGGCGCACGCGCAGCCCGTGCGCCTTGCGCAGGGAGAGCGTGGACGAGGTGATCGCGCGAACCTCGTCCATGACGCGGACGAGTTCATCGTCACCCACCAGGATGCCACCCAACTCGCCGTCGAGGTCCGGCCAGTCCGTGAGGTGGACGCTGCGCTCGCCGGTCAGGCCGCGCCACACCTCCTCGGTGATCAGCGGTGCGAGCGGGGAGATGACGCGAGTCAATGTCTCCAGCACGGTGAAGAGCACGTCGAATGCGGCGGTGTCCTCGTCCCAGAAGCGCGTGCGCTGCGTGCGGACGTACCAGTTGGTCAGGACGTCTACGAAGTCGCGCGCTGCCTCGCAGGCGGCGGGAACGTCGAACTCGTCCAGGCTGGCCTGTACCTGCTCCACGAGGGTGCGGGTGCGTGCCAGGAGGTAGCGGTCGATCGCGGGCAGGCTGGCGACCTCCGCCGCGTCCAGGCGCTTCGCCTGATATCCGGCGCCGTCGCCAGTCGAGTTCGCCGCATTGCGGTATTCGATCGGGTCAGTTACGCGCTTGTTTTGCCCGCCTGCCGCGTTCGCGTAGAGGGTGAAGAAGTAATACGTGGACCACAGGGGAAGCAGCACCTGGCGAGTTGCCTCGCGGATGCCCTCCTCCGTGACGATGAGGTTCCCTCCGCGCAGGATGGAACTCGACATGAGGAACCAGCGCATCGAATCGGCGCCGTCGCGGTCGAACACCTCGCGCACGTCGGGATAGTTGCGCAGCGACTTGCTCATCTTGCGGCCGTCGTTCCCGAGCACGATCCCGTGCGAGACGCACGAGCGGAAGGCGGGGCGGTCGAACAGCGCCGTGGCGAGCACGTGCAGCAGGTAGAACCAGCCGCGGGTCTGCCCGATGTACTCCACGATGAAGTCGCCCGGGTAGTGGTCCTCGAACCACTCGCGGTTCTGAAAAGGGTAGTGGACCTGGGCGAACGGCATCGAGCCGGAGTCGAACCAGACGTCTAGCACGTCCGTGATGCGGCGCATGGTGGACTGGCCGGTCGGGTCGTCCGGGTTCGGGCGGGTCAGTTCGTCGATGAAGGGTCGGTGCAGGTCGACCTCGCCCTCGTGATTGCGGGGCAACCGGCCGAAGTCGGCCTCGATCTCGGCGAGCGAGCCGTAGACGTCAGTGCGTGGGTAGTCGGGGTTGTCCGAGACCCACACCGGGATCGGCGAACCCCAGTAGCGGTTGCGCGAGATCGACCAGTCGCGGGCGTTCTCGAGCCACTTGCCGAACTGGCCGTCCTTGACGTTGTCCGGGGTCCAGTCGATCTGCTGGTTGAGCTCGACCATCCGGTCGCGGAACGTGGTCACGGCCACGAACCAACTGGTCACGGCCTTGTAGATGAGCGGCTTGCGGCATCGCCAGCAGTGCGGGTACGAGTGCTCGTACGAGGCCTGGCGCACCAGCACGGCGCGGTCGGTCTCGGGACGCCGTGCCAGCGGCCCGGAGCCGTCGCGCAGGTCGGTGATGATCGGCTTGTTGGCGTCGAACACCTGCAAGCCCGCGTAGTCGGGAACCTCAGAGGTGAACACGGCCCGGTCGTCCACCGGCAGCACGGTGCGGATACCGGCCTCTCGGCACACGGCCATGTCGTCCTCACCGAAGGCGGGGGCCAGGTGGACAAGCCCTGTGCCGTCCTCGGTGGTGACGAAGTCCGCCGCGAGGATGTGGAAGGCCGCCGCGCCGGGCGCCTCGTCCTCACCACGATTGGCAAAGTAGTCGAAGATCGGCGCGTAGCGCCGGCCGGCCAGGTCCTTGCCCGCGAATTCGGCGACGACCTGCGGCGCCTCCCCCAGCTCGCGGGCGTAGGACCCGACGAGAGCCTTGGCGAGGATGACGCGCTCACCGGCCAGCGGGCCGTCCGCCGGGGCGACTGTGACGTAGTCGATCTCCGGGCCGACCGCGATCGCCAGGTTGGACGGGAGCGTCCACGGCGTGGTGGTCCAGATCAGGGCGAGTTCGCCGCTGTCCAGGCGCACGCCCACGGTCGCGGTGTTGTCCTGCCGGTTCTGGTAGACGTCGTCGTCCATGCGAAGCTCGTGGTTCGACAGCGGCGTCTGATCGTTCCAGCAGTAGGGCAGCACGCGGTAGCCCTCGTAGGCGAGGCCCTTGTCGTAGAGCTGCTTGAAGGCCCAGAGCACCGATTCCATGTAGGTGACGTCAAGGGTCTTGTAGTCGTTGTCGAAGTCGACCCAGCGGGCCTGCCGCGTGACGTAGTCCTGCCATTCGCGGGTGTACTTGAGAACGGAGGACCGGCAGGCCTCGTTGAAGCGGTCGATGCCGACGCGCTCGATGTCGGCCTTGCCCTGGATGCCGAGTTCGCGCTCGGCCTCGAGTTCGGCGGGCAGGCCGTGAGTGTCCCAGCCGAACCGGCGCTCGACGCGCTTGCCGCGGAGCGTCTGGTAGCGCGGGATCACGTCCTTGGCGTAGCCGGTAAGGAGGTGGCCGTAGTGAGGCAGTCCGTTCGCGAACGGCGGGCCGTCGTAGAACACGAACTCGTTGGAGCCGTTCTCGCCCGCGGGCCGCTGGGCGATGGACTGCGCGAACGTGCCGTCCTGCTCCCAGTAGGCGAGGATCTGCTCCTCGATGGCGGGGAAACGCGGGGACGCCGGTACGGATTCCTCGGCGCGGTGGCGGGGGTAGGCCATGTCTCTCCTGGTCCTGAGTGTCGCGGTCGGCGCGATCGGTTGACGAACGACGCTACGAGGACGAGCGCCCGGGTCTCCCCGTGGCCCGCGGTACCACCCCGCTTGCCGCGTCTTCTTCCGTCCGGATTTTTTGGACGAGTTCTTCGCGGCCACTCATTGCCAGGCTGTCACGGGCCCGCCCGTCCGGTTCTACTAGGCCGCCCGCGTGGCCACGAGGCAATGGACTGCTGAGCGTCAACTGCGCTGGCACGCGGGGGCCGTTCTTCCGGAGACTCACCGGTGATTGCCGGGTCGATGTCTCTAACCGACCATATTACTCGACCGGAATGCTCAATCGCGTTGCTGTGCCGCAGAGACCCTCGAGGGTGCCATATCGCGCATCGATACGGGCGTCGCGCGGACACTTGCTCACGCGGCGGGCAATCCTCGCCAGCGAGATTCACGGGGACTACGGAGACCAGCTCGTACCCGACGACCAGCTAGTGCCCGGCTGTGATGTATTGCCGGACTGCCAGCTGGCTTCAAGGGCAGCGATAACCTCGGCAAAGGAAGCATCGACCTGCGCTACGTCGTAGAGCGACCCACGCTTGGCCTTCTTGAACCGTGTGGCACGGACATCATCGGCGGTGAGCACGGGGATCCTTTCGAAGCAGGCAATCAGTATCGCGTCGAAAGCTCGCCAGCCGTTGGGCAGCGAACACCACCCTGCACGGAGACGCCCGGCGGGGTAGCGTTGGAGGCGTGCATCCACAGTCTAGTAGTCGCCGTAACGTTCGGCCGAACTCGTCCAACGCCATACGCACACTGGCCGTGGGCGCAATCATTCCGATGCTGATCGGCCTCGCCGCGTGCGGGGGCGGACCGGATGCGGATATGGTGCGCGCCGAGGGCGTGTCGATGCGGGTCGTCTCCCCGGCCGACGCTAGCGCGCTCGGCGATATCGTGAACGCCTCCCGGGCGGTTGGAACCACAGTGTTGAGCGGGGCCGACAGGGAGAACAACGTTGTCGTCTCGCCAGCCAGCCTCGCCTCCGCGCTGGCCATGCTGACCGAGGGCGCACAAGGCGCAACCCTGTCGGACTTGGAGGCGGCGCTCGGCGCAACCGGCGAGGACCGCCGGGACGCGTTTGCGGCGCTTCGGGCCGTGATCGGTGAATTCGACGGTGATCCGAGCGATGCCACTGGCGACGAACTGCCCGAGAATGCGCTGATACACCTGGCGAATCGGTTGGTCGTCCACGACGACTTCGAGGTCAGGGACGAGTTCCTCCGGGCTCTTGCCGATGGTTTCGGCACGGGGGTGCAGCGGGCCGACCTTACGTCGGCGGCAAGCAAGAAAGTGCTCGACGAGTGGGTGAAGCACCACACGGGTGGTCTTATCTCCAAGTCGGCCATCGAACCGAATGCGGATCTTCGGCTAGTCATTCAGGATGCCGTGCTGTTCGCCGCCCGCTGGGCCACGCCTTTCGAATCGGCGGGAACAGTGGATCTGCCATTCACCCTGGGAACCGGCGGCAGCGTGGCGGTTCCTACGATGTCGATCCACGATGAGCCGTTCGCCTACGCGGACCTAACTGACGGCTGGGTAGCGGTGCGTCTCCCCTACACGTCCGGCGCGGTGGCCGATGTTCTGCTTCCCCCAGCGGGCACCGACCCGGCCGAGGCGAGCCCTGAGCTTCTTGCCGAGGCGGCGCAGAAACTGGGGGCGGCTCAGCCTGCACCAGCGAGCGTGTGGCTGCCGACCATTGATTTCAAGGACAAGATCGATCTGATTCAGGGTGGCGCGATTGGCGGCCTCGGCATCGGATCGATCCTGTGCGGTAACCCCGACGTGGATCTTTCCGGTATTGCGCTGAGCCCCGGCGACTTGTGCGTGCAGCAAGCCGCGCAGCAAGTGGTGCTTCGCGTGAACGAGGCAGGAACGATAGCCGCAGCGGTAACCGAATTGGGTGTGTTCGCGGGAAGTGCCCCTATGGAGGCCCCCCAAGTCAGGGAGATCCGGTTCGACCGCCCCTTCCTGTTCACCATCAACCACGACAGCACGGGCTGGCCGCTGTTCTACGCCGCTATCCGCGACCCCCGCTAGGCGAACCGGCGCCGGCGCCAAGGGGTGGGGCGCACCACGCTGATACGGAAACCGCGCCTCGCCCAAGTCGGTCAAAGCATCGCCGGGGCGGCCGGCGCAGGTCGCGCCATAGCCACCAGTCCGCGCATGGGCGACGGTAACGTAGTCCCTATGACAACCGTGGGATTCATTGGCACCGGCAACATGGCGAGCGCGATCGTGAAGGGAATCGTCGCGGATGGCATCGTTGCCGCCGCTGACGTGCTGCTCGTTGACCGCAGCCGCGACAAGGCAGTCGCGCTGGCCGAGTCAGTGGGCGGCGCCCAGGTGCTGGACAGTGCCGCCGAGATCGCTCAGCGAGCCGACCTTACGGTGATCGCCGTCAAGCCGAATGTCGTCGCCAGCGTCCTGCCCGAACTCGGTACCATCGTCGCCGAGCGCGGCAGCGCGATCGTGTCGATCGCGGCGGGCCTCACACTCGCCCGGCTCACCGAGTTGGCGGGTGCCGATGCCGCGATTGTCAGGGTGATGCCGAACGTGAACGCGACCGTCGGCGCCTCGATGTCGGCCCTGACCGGCAACGAATTCGTGACCGAAGCCCAGCGCTCGGCAGCGCTCGACGTGTTCGGGGCCGTGGGTCGCGTGATCGAACTAGATGAGAAGCAGTTCTCCGCGTTCACGGCGATCGCCGGCTCCTCCCCCGCGTTCACCTTTGTCTACATCGATGCGCTCGCTCGAGCGGCCGTAGCGGCTGGAATGCCTAAGGCCGTGGCGACGGAAGCCGCCGCCCAGGCCGTGCTCGGCAGCGCCAAACTACTGCTCGAATCCGGCACTCACCCCTGGGAGTTGGCCGACATAGTCTCATCCCCCGGCGGCACCACCGTAGCGGGCTTGCTCAAACTGGAGGACGAGGGCTTCTTCGCCGCCGTCGTGGCCGGAGTGAAGGCGACCATCGACCGCGATCAGGAACTCGGCAAGGCCTGAGCCGACGTCGCGGCAGAAGCAACGCGCCAGGTTCCGTGCGCGTCAACGTTGTTACGCGACGAAGCCTATCGGATCGTCAGGCGGTCGCGAGGCGCGCGCGCTTGGAATAGGCGTCGATGTCGCGCGCCACTAGGTGCTCGATGCTGATGATCACGTCAGCGGCGGCGACGGAGGCCTCGTCCTGGGAAAGCCTGCCCGCGCGAGCGGATTTCACGAAGGTCGCGAGGTAGCGCTCAAGGTGTGCGGAAGTAGTCATGGAATGCCTGCCTGAGGTTGTCGATGATGGGGGTGCGGTCAGCGCGTGCGGCCTGGAAGGGCGGCCGTTTCATCAACAACAGAGCATTCGGGGGCGCATCGACGAGACGGGCGGGTGGCCGCCTGCATTCGTCATGTGTGATGCGCTCATGCATCCATCCTGGCGCGACGGTACTCGCTCGACAACGGATGGTCGAGAAATCTCACATCGTGAACCGCGGCTGAGGACGCTGATCCTGAGCTGCCGGAGCGCGCCGCTGTGGAAGAATATAGGGCTATGAGCAACTCCCCCCACACGCCTGACTCGAACGCGCCCGCAACACGCAAGACCGCGGCGGTCAAGGGCGTACCGGACCGAGTCAGCACGGACGGCCTGGAGACCAAGTTTGACGAGCGCTGGACGAGCGAGCAGACCTACTCGTTCGACCGCTCGTCGCCCAGGACCGATGTCTACTCGATCGACACCCCGCCGCCCACCGTCTCCGGTTCGCTTCACGTCGGCCACGTGTTCAGTTACACGCACACCGACGTGATCGCGCGCTTCAAGCGCATGAGCGGCAAGCAGGTCTTCTACCCGATGGGCTGGGACGACAACGGCCTGCCGACCGAGCGTCGCGTGCAGAACTACTACGGCGTGCGTTGCGACCCGTCGCTGCCCTACATCGAGGGCTACGAGCCGCCGCTCCAGGGGGCCGAGGGCAAGAGCGTGAAGGCCGCGGATCAGCAGCCGATCTCGCGCCGGAACTTCGTCGAGTTGTGCGAGCGGCTGACGGTCGAGGACGAGAAGCAGTTCGAGGCGCTGTGGCGCCGACTGGGGCTCTCCGTCGATTGGGACCACACCTACCAGACGATTGGTAGGCGCGCACAGAAGGTCGCGCAGGCGGCCTTCCTGCGGAACCTTGCTCGTGGCGAGGCCTATCAGGCCGAGGCGCCGGGGCTGTGGGACGTCACCTTCCAGACGGCCGTAGCGCAGGCCGAACTCGAGGCCCGGGAGTATCCCGGCCACTACCACCGGGTGGCGTTCCACCAGGGCGACGGTTCACCCGTCTACATCGAGACCACGCGCCCGGAACTACTGGCCGCATGCGTGGCGCTGATCGCCCACCCCGATGACGAGCGCTACCAGCACCTATTCGGCCAGGTCGTCACCTCCCCCGTTTTCGGCGTCGAGGTGCCCGTGCTCGCGCACCCCGCAGCTGAGAAGGACAAAGGTGCGGGAATCGCCATGTGCTGTACGTTCGGCGACCTCACCGACGTCCAGTGGTGGCGCGAACTGCAACTGCCCACGCGCTCCATCATTCGCCGCGACGGTCGCATCGTTGCCGAGGTCCCGGAGTGGATCACGGACGAGGGTGGCCGGGAAACGTTCGCGGAACTGGGCGGGAAGACCACGTTCTCGGCGCGCCAGATCGTTGTCGATGCCCTGCGCGCGAGCGGCGACCTGGACGGCGAGCCGAAGGCGACCCAGCGCATGACGAACTTCTTCGAGAAGGGCGACAAGCCCCTGGAGATCGTGACGTCGCGCCAGTGGTACCTGCGCAACGGCGGCCGCGACTGGGTCAAGGAGGACGGCACTTCCCGAGACTTACGCGCCGAACTCCTCGCCGATGGCGACGAACTGAACTTCCACCCCGATTTCATGCGGGTGCGCTACGCGAACTGGGTCTCGGGGCTCAATGGGGACTGGCTGATCTCGCGCCAACGGTTCTTCGGAGTCCCCTTCCCCGTCTGGTATCCGATCGACGCCGAGGGTGAGGTGCAGTGGGAGAATCCCCTCGCTCCGACCGAGGACGAGCTGCCTATCGACCCGTCGAGTCACGTTCCCGCCGGATATGACGAGTCCCAGCGTGGCAAGCCCGGCGGCTTCCTGGGTGATCCCGACATCATGGACACCTGGGCCACGAGCTCACTGACGCCGCAGATCGCCGGCGGCTGGCTCGAAGAACCGGAGCTCTTCTCCGCCGTCTACCCGATGGACCTGCGCCCCCAGGGTCAGGACATCATCCGCACGTGGCTATTCTCCACGGTGGTGCGCGCCCACCTTGAATTCGGCGGCTTGCCCTGGTCCGATGCTGCGATCTCGGGCTGGATCCTCGACCCGGACCGCAAGAAGATGTCGAAGTCGAAGGGCAACGTCGTGACCCCGATGGGCCTGCTCGAGGAGTACGGCTCGGATGCCGTCCGTTACTGGGCGGCCTCCGCGCGACTCGGCACAGATGCTGCCTTCGAGGTCGGGCAAATGAAGATCGGCCGCAGGCTCGCCATCAAGGTGCTGAACGCCGCCAAGCTCGCGCTGTCGTACGGCGTGCAGGAGGACGGCACCGGTTCGATCTCGCTCGACCCTTCGCTGGTGACGGTGGCCCTGGACAAGGCCATGCTGGCGGGTCTAGCCGAGGTCGTCGAGCGGTCGACGGCGGCGCTGGAATCGTACGACCACACGCGCGCGCTGGAACTGACAGAGACGTTCTTCTGGACGTTCTGCGATGACTACGTCGAACTGGTCAAGGATCGCGCCTACGGTTCCGGAACCGATGATGTCTCGGGTGAGACCGTATCCGTGCGGACCGCCCTCGCGATCGCGACCGACACGCTGCTACGCCTGCTGGCGCCTTTCGTGCCGTTCGCGACCGAGGAGGTCTGGTCCTGGTACAACGACACGTCGGTCCACACCTCGCCTTGGCCCAGCGCCGAGACGCTACGCAAGGCGGCGGGCGACACGGATCCGAGTCTGCTGACCGTTGCCGGTCACGCCCTTGCCGCGCTACGCAAGACGAAGACCGAGGCGAAGGTATCCATGAAGACGCCGATCCTGGCAGTAACGCTCGATGTTCCCGCCGGTTCGGTGGCCGCGCTGGAGGCCGTCATTGTCGATGTCCGCAATGGTGGACGGGCCATCGGCACGGTAGACATCACCGCGGTCGACGCTGGCGCAACCGACCCATCCGTCCAGGGCGGCATTGCCGTGACTGCGGTCGAACTTGGCGAGGCACCGGCCCGGCGCCAGGCATAGCCAAACCACGTCTGGTGGTCGTCGCGCGTTGAAATTAGTCCCGCGCGACGGCCACCGCACTGGTTTCATGCCAACCGAGTTAGCCTGCCAGTTACCACGCAACCGTCCACGACGGAATACCTCTAAGCCACAAAGTCATGGATCAACACTCAGAGGGATCACTGCAAAGTCGAACTTCACCATAAAGCATGCGGTGATCCGAGGCAGCGAATTTTTCCGGAGCGTGCTGCCCAACTTTGTAGCGTGAAGAGTACCCCTTCTTAAAGAAGATGTAGTCGATTTTCTTCCCCTTCGTGTCGGCGCCGTGAGTCACGCCATTGCCAACCTGATCGACCTCGGCAAAACGCTGTCCAGTCGATACGTTCCCGTCCTCGATCACATTGCTATACATGTGACTTAACGCCGCACTGTCGTGCTTCAGATTTAGGTCTCCACCAAAGACCATGGGCTTGCCGTTGGCCTTGTCCAAAGCCCAACCAGCTGCGCCCTGCCATTTGGTTGTCCCGTTGGTAAGACTCCCTGGCGCGGCCCCTTTTGCCTTAGTACCTTGAAGCTGGGCCTTTTGAACCGTCACATCACTCGAGTTGTCAAGGTGTGTGACACACGCAACCACCGAAATCTTATTGCTACCAACTTGCGTCAATGCACAACCGACCGTGTCCAACGCTCCACTTTGGACCCTGACTGGAATCTTGACGAAACCAAGATCGGTCAGTGGACGGTGCGTGAAGATGGCAGTTCCTACCTTGCCACACTTAGAGTTTCCCGAGTCGCGCTTGGGATAGAACACAGATCCTGCGAACCACTTGTTACCGATCTTCTGGTAATCACCCATCAATTTTTGGCAGAATTCGATGGCGAGAAAGATGGCAGGCTTTTCTTCAACAATTCGGGCAGAAGCCGTCGCCAGGTTTTTCGAGTAGACCCCCGCATTTCCACACTCCGGGTCTAAGTGACATACATTCCACTCCATGACGTTGACCCCAGGTGCAATCGCCGCTTGCGCTGGAGTTGCGGTCACGCTCACGACAACTACGACGCTCAATAGCGTCAATATGGATGCGATCTTGCGAAATTTCACGCGCTTTCCTCGTCTACTTGGGGGGGAGTGTTCAACCTACCACAGCCGCATAGGTCATACATCTTCGCATCTCCTTCCCTCTTCGGTAACACATTGAGAGAACCGCTTGCTTGCCTGAATTAGTTATGGCCGCGAATGCACTTGAGCACTCACCCCCAAACAAAGTAATCACTTTCGCAATCAACAAAGGGGGGGGCGACAACGATGTCAGATATGGATATATGCTTTTCACAATCAAAATTGCTGAAATCGCTACAACTGCACTGCACCGTTGCGGGCGTTGGAGCGAGAACTTCAGTTGCGCCTGTCGACACATCTGGTCTCGCGTTTGGACTGATCAACTAGCCCCACAACGCAAGATGGGCGGCCCTCCTTATGAGGACCGCCCATCTTTTGTTGCTTGCTCGTCTAACTAGCGGATGACGCGCACCTTCACGGTCTTCTTGACCGCCTTGAGCGTCTTGTTCCCGGGGAACTTGACCTGCACCTTCTTGGTGCCGGTCTTGGAGATGCGGATCTTGACGCTGGCCTTGCCCGACTTCTTCACGCTGACCGTGGCAACGCGCTTGGAACCGACGAAGATCTTCGCCTTGGCCGCCTTCGTTCCGGTCCGAGCCGGTGCCGTGATCTTGATGGTCAGCTTCAGCGCCTGGCCCTTACGCACCTTCTTCTTGGCTGCCACCTTGATCTTTGGCGCCGCCTTGGCGACCGAATAGGTGACCGAAGCGCTCTTCGCTGCCCGCCGCTGCGCGGCCGGGACGGTCACCGTCACCTTCTGGGTGCCGGTGACGGAAGCGTAGGGAAGCTTCACCTTGACCTTGCCCGACGCGGGCACGGTCACGAACTGCCCGCCCCCAGCGCGGGCGATCCAGACATTGGTGGGCTCCCACTTGCCAGGCGTCGTCACGGTGAGGTCGAGCACCGGCTGGACACCGACTCGCACGTTCAGCACGGATGCCTTGATGGTGACCGACGCGATCGCAACGTCGAGTTGGCGAGCCATCGACGCGGAGTCAGTCCACTTGGACGCGTTAGCGCTCTCGAAGCTCGCGACGAGGTTGTACGAACCGATGGGAAGATCCGAGCCCATGGTGATCTGGGCGACGCCGTTCACGACAGTGGCTCGGCCGATTTCGCGGGCTCCTCCGGTGAGCACCACGGTCCCTTCCGGAGTCGTCGAGCCAGCGGAGGCGACATTGACCGTCGCAACCACCGAATCGGTTGAATCCGCGACGATCTTGGTCCCGTTCAGCGCAAGCGATGTGGTGGTCGCGTCCGCAACCTCCACCGTGACGACGAACTGAGTCGACGAGCCCGATGCGGTTCCCGTTGCCACGATCGTTGCGGGGCCGGTGGTGTTCGGCGCCGATACGGATGTGGCGAAGGCTCCCGACGGATCCGCGTTGATCGTCTTGACGACGATTCCGTCGATCGTGATCTGGATCTGTTCCCCAGGCTGATAGCCCGCTCCGGTCAGAGCGATGTCGTCACCCGGGCTGACGGACTCCACGTCCGTGTAGGCCTGGCCGGTTCGCGTGAGGCCGGGTGCACCGAACACCTGGAAGTCCCACAGCGAGTAGGCGTACGTGGTGCCGCGCGCCGTTCCCGACCAACGGAGGTAGCGACCGCTCGCTCCGGGGTTCAGCGTGTAGTTCTTGATCCCCGCCGCGGTGTTGTTCGACTCGGTGCCGACCGTCGTCCACGCCGTACCGTTGTCCGACACATCGAACGTGTAGGTCTTGCCGAATGCGCCCTCCCAGTTGAGACGGACGCCGCCGAGCGGCATCTTCTTGCCGAGATCGATGACGACATTCTGGTTGTTCTTCTCGGTGTCGTTGTAGTCCTGGGTTCGGGACTCCCAGCGGGTGCCGCTCGATCCGTCGGTCAGCTGGAACGCATCGTGCGCCTTGCCCGGCTGTGTGGAAGACGCGTTGGCGGGCTTGCTCCGAGCGAGGTCGGCGATGCTGACCTCGAACGACCGGAGCGTGAACTCCCCTGCGCCGGCGGCTACATTCACTCGCACATATCGGGCATTCACGGGGGCGAACGTGATGTCTTCGATGCCGCCGAGCGAGGTTATGGGCGATCCGACCGTTGACCAACTGGTGCCATCGACAGAAGCGCTCAACGTGTAGGACGACGGGTGCTTGGCCCCCCAGTTCAGGGCAACTCGTCCGAGCTCTCGCACCGTGCCGGTGTCCACCGTCACGCTGCGAGCCACAGCCTGAGTTGAGGCGAAGCCGGTGGTTGCGTCGCCATCGACGACAGGCGCCACGGGGACGGATGTGGCGGGGTCAGCCGTCTCGTAGGTTGCCGACTTGTCGCGGGCTACGTCTCCGAGGTCGGCCACGTCGTAGGCCATGGCCGCACCATTGGCGAGCAGGGTACTTCCGCTGTGCGTCAGGGTCGCCCCGGCGGGCAACTCGACGACGACCACGGAGTTCCCGGCGGGCACAGGAATGGTTGCGTTGCCGCTGACACCGCGCGCCAGGAAGGTGCCCGAGACGGAGTCGTAGAGGTCCTTAGCGCCGCTCGCGAGCGGAACCTGGATCTGTTGCACGGAGCCCGTCGGGTTGTAGATCAGTGAGGTGGGGTACGTCTTCTCACCGTAGGTGTCGAGCGCGTTCAGGTCGATGCGCAGGACGTTGTCAACATTGGTCGGGTGGATCACGGACATGAATCCGATCCATGCCGAGCCATACATGCCCAGGCCGCGAGCGGCGGAGCCGACGCCCCAGTTGGTGGATCGTTCGGGCACGTCCGAAAGCGCGCGAATTCCGTCGTTGGCCTTGGACTGCAGGGCCTCGTAGGCGATGGCGGACGCGCGGTCGTCCTTGTCCCAGCCGGTTGCTGAGCCCGACTGGCCGGCCGAGACGCCATCGATGAAGTCGGAGCCGTAGTACTGCTGGCTTGCCGAGAGCTGGTCCGCGAAGAACAGCCGCGCTGCGCTGTTGACGTTCAGGAGCCACTTCCCGACGAGGTTCGCGTACGACGTGTCGTACTTCGCGGTCGCGGCGAACCACGGCGATGCGAACGAGTTCATGGCGAACACATAACCCGGTTCACCGTCTCCGCTCGGACCTCGGTCGCTCAAGCTGCCCTGCAGTCCGGACACGTCCTTGCCAGCCCACTTGACGGGGGTGGTCGCGAGCGCGCCGAGCGTGCCCCAGTTGTTTCGGACCTTCGAGCCCTCCATGAGCCAGCGCAACGGCTTGGTGACGTCGTAGTTGGTGCCGTAGAGCGCGTTCATGCGGGCCGCGATGTACGGCGTGAGCAGAACGGTGATCTCGTAGTAGGTGTTGTCGTTCGAGCGCTCGATCGAGTCCATCGCCCACTTCGCACCAGTGAGGTACTTCTGGTCTCCGAATTTCTCGTAGGCGTTGATCAGTACGAACGCGACAACGGTCGCCAGCTCAGCCGACTGATACTTGGTGCCGTTGAGGTACTTCTGGCCGGTCGCGAAGTTGTAGTCCCACATGTCGAAATTCGCGTTCGCCCCGCCTAGGTTGACCACAGCGTCGTAGAACTTATCGCCGATGTTGCGCTGAATGGTCGTCATGTTCTCGGCCTCTGGGTACATCTCCCCGAGGATCGAGTACAGCGCGTTGGGAAGGAACTGGTACCAGCCGTCGTTCGTGCCGGGTACGCCCGACCCACCCGGGGTGGGCGTGTTGCCCGCCACACCGGTAGTGCTCCCGCGATAGAAGGTCTGCAGCATGTCGACGTAGTTGCACTTGCCGTTCACTGCGGTCGGCATGCCACACGTTTGGTTCGACTTGTCGATGCCGATCAGGGTTGCGCTGATCACGGATGCCAGCTGGGTAACGGACTCCTGATAGCCATCGCCATTATTGGGGCCGGCCGTCTGCACCCGCTGATCGCCGTAGTAGGCCGGCATCTTGTACGTGGGCTTACCGCCCGGCATGTTCAGGGCGGTGCTGTCGGTGCGGATCGTGGTGTAGATGCCTCGATCGGTCCAGTCGTAGGCGAAGTCGTCGAAGGCCTGGGCGCGGTTGATCCAGCTGAAATTACCGAACGCGGGTTGCGGCGCCGCCGGATAGGCATTGACGCCGGTGATTTCCGCCTGCACGAAGGTCGAGGCAGAGGACGTTGTCGGGGCGACGAGTGCTGCCGCGCTCAGGAAGGCGATCGACGCGATTGCCGATCTACGCGAGAAGATGCGCATGACGTTCTCCAGGAGATTTGTGGTTACCTACCGGGACAACCGAAACGGTTCGTCTTCGTTGACGTGGGTATCCGTGAGACTTGGGTCAGTCACAACATACCACGAATCAAACCGGTTTGACTCCCCGCGGCGAATCGTTTCGGACGACACCTCTTGACTGCCCGTCACGCTGGCGCGCCGGGCGGAACAGCGATGGTGACGCCGGGCGGCGTGCTGACTGGGGGCTAGGCGCTCTTCTCGTGCGGGGGGCGCTTGGTCTCCTTTGGCACGATGGTCGGGTAGACATTCTCGAGCACAGTCTCGTCCGTGATGACGACGCGCTCGACATCGGTGCGGCTGGGAACCTCGAACATCACCTGCTGGAGGACCTCCTCCATGATGGAACGCAGGCCGCGAGCCCCGGTGCCGCGCAATAGCGCCTGATCGGCGATCGCGGCGATCGCCTCGTCCGTGAACTCGAGCTCCACGCCATCAAGCTCGAACATGCGCTGGTACTGGCGCACCAGTGCATTGCGAGGCACGGTCAGAATGCTGACGAGGGCGTCACGATCGAGCTTCTCGACGTTGGTGACTACAGGGAGCCGTCCGATGAACTCGGGAATCAGTCCGAACTTGTGCAGGTCCTCAGGCTTGACCTCGCTGAAGATGTCGCCATCGTCCTTCGTGTACATCGGTGCGCCGAATCCGATGCCCCGCTTACGCGATCTCTGGGCGATGATCTCCTCGAGGCCCGCGAAGGCGCCGGCGCAGATGAACAGCACGCTGGAGGTGTCAATCGAGATGAACTCTTGATGCGGATGCTTGCGCCCGCCCTGCGGCGGTACCGACGCAACGGTGCCCTCAATGATCTTCAGGAGTGCCTGCTGCACGCCCTCCCCGGAGACATCGCGAGTGATCGACGGGTTCTCCGCCTTGCGAGCTATCTTGTCGATCTCGTCGATGTAGATGATGCCCCGCTGCGCACGTGCGACATCGAAGTCCGCGGCCTGAAGCAGTTTGAGCAGGATGTTCTCGACGTCCTCGCCGACATAGCCCGCCTCAGTGAGGGCTGTCGCATCGGCGATGGCGAAGGGGACGTTGAGCAGTTTCGCGAGGGTTTGCGCGAGGTAGGTCTTGCCCGTGCCCGTCGGGCCGAGCAGAAGGATGTTCGACTTGGCGATCTCCACGCCGTCATCCTCACCCACTGAACGTGAGGCGTTCTCGGCGCGGGCACGCTTGTAGTGGTTGTAGACGGCTACGGCGAGAGCCTTCTTCGCCCCATCCTGTCCGACAATGTATTGCTCGAGGAACGCGTAGATCTCCTGCGGCTTCGGGAGTTCCATCTCGTCATCGGTGGTGTCCTCACCGAGTTCCTCGTCCACGATCTCATTGCACAATTCGATACATTCGTCGCAGATATAGACTCCAGGACCAGCAATGAGCCGCTTGACCTGTTTCTGGGTTTTGCCGCAGAACGAACACTTCAGCAGGTCTCCGCCTTCGGACATGCGCGTGATCACGTTCCTTCCTGGGCCGGGTCGATTCACGACGAGATCCCTCGACGAGCGAGGCAACCTTGGTCACTCTCCGCGAATCGAGCACTTCATCTATTCCACACTACTCGGATACGAAAGTCAGCCCGCCGCCCCGTACACGATGACTATCAGATTACGGAGCGGCGGGCTGACACGCGAAAGCGTGCGTCAGAGGCTGACTGCCACGGGCTTGCGGCTCTCGAGCACCTGATCGACGATGCCGTATTCGAGGGCCTGCTGAGCGGAGAGGATCTTGTCGCGCTCGATGTCGCGGCGAACCTGTTCGATGTCCGTTCCGGTGTGGGCCGAGATGGTCGATTCGAGCCAGTTGCGCATGCGGTCGAGCTCGTTGGCCTGAATCTCGATGTCGGTCGCTTGCGCGTAGGAGCCCTCGTAGATCGCCGGCTGGTGGATGAGCACGCGAGCGTTGGGCAGCGCTAGGCGCAACCCTGGGTGGCCGGCCGCCAGCAGCACGGCAGCGGCGGACGCGGCCTGGCCGAGGCAGACAGTCTGGATTCGTGACTTCACGAACTGCATCGTGTCGTAGATGGCCGTCATGGCGGTGAACGATCCGCCGGGCGAATTGATGTAGATCTTGATGTCGAGGTCAGGGTCCTGGCTCTCCAGGACGAGCATCTGCGCCATCACGTCATCGGCCGACGCATCATCGACCTGGACACCCAGGAAGATGATGCGATCCTCGAAGAGCTTGGTGTATGGGTCCTGCCGCTTCATGCCGTACGCGGTGCGCTCCTCGAACTGCGGAAGAACGTAACGTGCAGACGGAACGTTCAGTCCACGGTCCCCCGCCAGCCGACGCGCCGTGGAGGCGAACTGCGATTCAATACTCACGGAAATTCCTCTTTTCGGTGCGTAAGGGGGTTAGGAGTTGTTGTCGGTGCCGCCACCGCCGGCAACGGAGCGGGAACTGGCGACGACCTGATCGATGAACCCGTACTCCAGCGCCTCCTGCGCGGTGAACCAGTTGTCGCGATCGTTGTCCTTCAGGATCTTCTCCAGCGGCTGGCCGGTCTGCTCAGCCGTCAACTGCGACAGCACCTGCTTCATGTGGAGGATGAGCTGGGCGTTGATGCGCACGTCCGTCGCGGTGCCGGCTACGCCACCGGAGGGCTGGTGCATCATGATGCGGGCGTGCGGCGTCGCGTAGCGCTTGCCTTTCGCGCCGGACGAGAGCAGGAACTGACCCATCGACGCGGCAAGCCCCATAGCGACGGTTGCCACGTCGGGCTTGATGTACTGCATCGTGTCGTAGATGGCCATACCAGCGGTGATCGAGCCGCCGGGCGAGTTGATATAGAGGTAGATGTCCTTGTCCGGGTCCTCGGCAGCGAGGAGCATCAGTTGAGCGCAGATCGCGTTCGCGTTCTCGTCGCGCACTTCCGAGCCAAGCCAGATGATTCGTTCTTTCAACAGGCGGTTGTAAATGCTGTCGTTCAATGCGAACGACCCCGATTCGCCACGGGCAGCCTGTGGCATAAGTTCAGTCACGCCGTCTCCTCAACTCACGAACCGGCACGCTTGAGCGCAACCGGTGGGACTGATTGTCGGCGGCCGAGGCTGCGGCCGCGTGTATTGACATTAGCGCGCCGGGAAACGAAAAAAGTGCCATTCGCGCCCGGTTTCGCTGTCGGCGCACCGCCATCGATTCCCGCTCCCGTCCAGGCATGCGTGCGAGCCCGTCCCGAGCGGGCGGCGTCTCGTTTCTCTCGCGCCGCGGGTGAGAACACGTGTGGGGCGGCACCGTCGAATTCGGTGCCGCCCCACACGGTAGACCGTCGCGGAGGCGACGGTCTACGAAAATGTGTCGGACTCAGTCCTCGGAGCCTTCTGCAGCCTCGTCGTCCTCTGTGTCCTCCGGGACGGCGAGGTACTCGGAGATGTCCACCGAGTTGCCCGCGCCATCGACGATGGTGACGTCGCGGAGGGCGAGAACTACGCTCTTGGATCGGGCGACCTCGGCCACGACGCCCGGGATCTGGCCGGAGGAATCGATGTTGCGGATGAACTCGTTCGGGTCCTGACCGTACTGGCGGGCAGCGTTGAGAAGGAACTCCAGGAGTTCGCCTTGGCCGACCTTGACTGAGAGCTTCTCCGCGAGAGTATCGAGGACGATCTGCCGGCGCAGGCCCTCCTTGACCTCCTCGGTCACCTCGGCGCGGTGCGTCTCGTCCTCCAGGCGTCCCTCGCCTTCGAGGTGGGAGTGGACCTCGGTCTCGATGACGCCACTGGGGAGCGGGACCTCGATCTTGTCGAACTCGGCGAGCAGCAGGTCGCGTGCCTGCGTGACGCGTCCCTGCTCCTTCTGCTGACCGGCCTGCTCCCGCAGGTCGGCAACCAGTTCATCGAACGTGTCGAACTCGCTGGCGAGCTGAGCGAAGTCGTCGTCCGCCTCAGGCAGTTGACGCTCCTTGACCTGCTCGACGGTCACCGTGATCTCCGAGTCGCGGCCAGCGTTCTCGCCCGCCACCAGGGCGGAGGTGAACGTGGTCGATTCACCGGCCGAAAGACCGTCGAGCGCCTCGTCCAACCCATCGAGCATCGACTCCGAGCCGATCTGGTAGCTGATGCCCTTCACCGAGTCCAGCACCTCGCCATCGGCCTTCGCCTCGAGGTCGATCACTACGAAGTCCGTGTCGGCTGCCGGACGGTCAACGCCCACGAGGGTGCCGAAGCGCTCGCGAAGCAGGGTGACGCGCTCGTCGACCTCAGCGTCCGTGACCTCAAGGTCGTCGACGGTAAGGGTGATCGAGGACAGATCGGGAAGCTCGACCTCGGGGCGGATCTCCACCTCAGCAGTGAAGTGCAGTTCCCCGCTGGTGTCGTCGGTGTCGGGCACGCGCGTGACGTCGACATCGGGACGGCCGAGGGGGCGCAGTTCGTTCTCACGCGCCGCCTCGGAGTAGAAGCCGCCGAGCGACTCGTTGATGGCGTGTTCGAGCACTGCCGCGCGCCCGACGCGCTGGTCGATGATGCGGGCAGGAACTTTGCCCTTACGGAAGCCGGGAACCTGCACCTGCTCGGCGATGTGCTTGTAGGCGTGGTCGATGCTCGGCTTGAGCTCGTCGTAGGTCACCTCCACCGTGAGCTTGACCTTGGTGGGTTCTAGTGACTCGACAGTGCTCTTCACTTCGGTTCTCTCCAACGGGTGTCATGCGCCTTGCGATGGGCGGCGCTAACGGTGACTGGCATGATGGTCGCCCGGGCGCGTGTCGCTGCGGCAGTGGCGAATCCGAGGGGAGCCGCACTTTGCGTGGCCACGCTGAGGGCACAACTACACCATTCTAAGGCACGCCGCCTGATGGAGCGCCACTGCGTCCCGCGGGCGAAAAAATGGAGCGGATGACGGGAATCGAACCCGCGTAATCAGTTTGGAAGACTGAGGCTCTACCATTGAGCTACATCCGCGTGGGACATCCGTTTCGGGCTGTCCGACGGACCACTATAGCAACTCCGCGCGTCCTGGCGAACTTCACAACGTCCGAATTCGCCCTCCGTCGCGTGGCATGGCTAGACTGTGCTGCGGACCGGGGCATGGACGAGTGGCTCTGTCCGGCATCGGGGCGTGGCGCAGGTTGGTAGCGCGTCCGCTTTGGGAGCGGAAGGTCGCAGGTTCAAATCCTGTCGCCCCGACAAAATCAGTGAGGGCCCGGCGTAGCTGGGTCCTCACTGATTTTATTGAACTTGGCCAGGATTTGGGAGGAGCGAGCGTCAGCGAGTGACGGCTCCTGTCGCCCCGACACTTTCGCGGCACCGGCGATCCGTCAACTAGCCGTGCGCGATGATTGGGTGCGCCTCTGGCGAAATTGGTGGCGGTTCGAAGACGTCACCCAGGGACGCTCACCGGCACCTACGCCGCGCGTTTCACAATAGGAGCCTGTCAACGAACGGCAAGTACCGCCCGCCCTTGGATTCGACCGCCATCGGTTGCAACAATGGTCCGATGGATCCTTGGATGGCTAATCGCCTGGGCGGGACGGGGAAGGACTCGTCCACGGAGTTCAAGGTACGCGACACTCGAAAGATGATGCCGGGCGCCCCAGGCGGCCGCCCCGGATTGAACCGCGCCGAGCGGCGCGCATTGAAGAAGGAGATCCGACGGGCGGCGCGCGAGGCACGGCCATGCCGCCCGCACACACGGCTCGCTACCGCGTTGCGCATCGTCATCGCTGCCGCCAGTGCCGCGAGCGTCGTGATCTGGCTCGCCATTTACCTCTGACAGGCACCCCTGCTGGTAGTCGTCGCCGACGAATCCTCCGATATCGAAGACAATGCCCGCACTTTCGTGCCTATCATGGGCATAACGCGATTTCCGCGACCGACCAGCACAGGAGGGTTGACATGCGTAGCATCCGAGCCACGCTCAGTTACCGCGCCCTCCCCTGTTGTTGCTGTCCCTCAAGCCGCTGACCTTATTGGTCCGGGCCGCGGCCCACTGGCCAAGCGCCTCCGCGCGTCTATTTTCCGCAGTACCCGTGGCACTCTCACCCTCAGCGTCGAGGCCACGCCCCCTCCCAACACAGAAGAACGGAAAAACCATGGCAAAGATCTACGACGATGCTACCCAACTGATCGGGCGCACCCCGCTCGTCCGGCTGAACCGCGTCACGGAGGGCGTCAACGCTACCGTGCTCGCCAAACTCGAGTTCTACAACCCGGCCAACTCGGTCAAGGACCGCATCGGAGTCGCCATCGTGGACGCCGCGGAGAAGTCGGGTGAACTCAAAGAGGGCGGCACCATCGTCGAGGGAACCTCGGGCAACACTGGAATCGCCCTGGCCTGGGTGGGTGCGGCTCGCGGATACAACGTCGTGATCACGATGCCGGAATCGATGTCGAAGGAGCGCCGGGCACTCCTGCGCGCACTCGGCGCTGAGCTCATTCTCACGCCTGCCGCGGAGGGTATGCGCGGCGCGGTAGCCGCTGCAGAGAAGGTCGCCTCGGAGCGTCCCGGTGCGATCCTCGCGCGCCAGTTCGCCAACCCGGCCAACCCGGACATTCACAAGCGCACCACGGGCGAAGAGATCTGGGACGACACCGACGGCAAAGTCGACATCCTCGTCTCCGGCATCGGGACCGGCGGAACCATCACCGGCGCGGGCCAGGCGCTGAAGGCGCACAACCCCGACATTAAGCTCGTCGCCGTTGAGCCGAGCGAATCGCCGCTCCTGAGCCAGGGTCAGGCGGGGCCTCACAAGATCCAGGGAATCGGCGCCAACTTCGTCCCCGAGGTGCTCGACACCGATCTCTATGACGAGGTTGTCGATGTCTCCTCTCAGGCAGCCATTGACACGGCCCGCGAGACCGCGGCCAAGGAGGGTCTGCTGGTCGGCATCTCCTCCGGTGCGGCGATCCGGGCCGCCCTCGATGTCGCGGCACGCCCCGAGAGTGCCGGCAAGACGATCGTCGTGATCGTTCCCGACTTCGGCGAGCGCTACCTGTCGACGCCGCTGTTCGAGGGTCTGTCCGACTAAGCGCCACTCGGATGCTGGCGGCGGAAGCCGTCGCCAGCATCCGCTTGGGTCCTGACGAACCCGACCAACGACGGAAGTCGGATGGCGGGTCCAGAGCCGATCGAAAGATCCGACCGACGGGAACCGCAAGCATCGCCCGGCCATCTCACTGTTATCTGGAGGATTCGGTGTCGTCTAAGAAGTCACGATTTTTCACCACTGTTCGTGGCGATATCGAGGCGGTACGCCGCGGCGACCCGGCCGCCCGCACGACGCTCGAGATCGTCCTCACCTACCCAGGCCTGCACGCGGTTTGGGGACATCGGCTCGCCCACGCCGTGTGGCTACGTCCTGGGGGCAAGCTACTCGGCCGTCTGATCTCGCACGTGAACCGCGCGCTGACGGGAATCGAGATCCATCCGGGTGCCCAGTTGGGCAAACGGCTGTTCATCGACCACGGGATGGGCGTTGTTATTGGCGAGACGGCGCAGATCGGGGACGACGTGGTGCTGTTCCACAATGTCACCCTCGGCGGCCGCTCCATGTCGAGGGGAAAGCGGCATCCAACGCTGGGCGACTGCGTCGTCGTGGGTGCGGGCGCCAAAGTGCTAGGCCCCGTCTGGATCGGTGATGGGTCGCAAATCGGCGCAAACGCCGTCGTGGTCAAGGACGTGCCCGCCGGCATGATCGCCGTAGGCGTACCGGCTACACTCCGAGCCGCCAAGCGCCATGAACCAGGCGGTCCGATCCAGGACCCCGCGCTCCTGATCGAGTACGTCATCTGATCGCGGCCGACCTCCGTGGCCGAACAGCGCTACAGGGGCGAGCCGGTAACGCGCGGGCGAGTTCCCTTTCCGCGCTGACAGGTGGGACACCAGTAGAGTTTGCGCCCCGAAAGTTCGCGTAGCCCGATGGGCGTCCCGCACAGCCGGCAAGGCCGGCCATCGCGGTGATACACATAAAACGCCTCACTGCTGGGCACGGCGTCGGCGTCGAGATCGGTATTCTGCCGAGGGCCGCGCGGCGCCGATTCGCCGTCGCCGCGGTCTGATGGCACGGTGGTGACGATGCGCCCCGTCGCGGCCCCCTGACGCATCAGCAGTACGAGGTCATCCCACAGCCGCCTCGCCACGGACTCGCTCACTTCGGCGCTGGGAATCAGCGGATCGAGCCCTGCTCTGAAGAGCACCTCCGCCCGGTAGATATTGCCGACGCCCGCGATGATCGACTGGTCCATGAGCGCGGCCCCGACGGGCATCCGACGTTTCTTGAGCGCGCCGACGAACCGGGCGGAGACGGCGTCGCCCCTAATGGGATCCGGGCCGAGCTTCGCGATCACTCGGGCCCTCTCCTCGGCATCGATGACCTCGCATACCGTCGGCCCGGTCACGTCTGCGACGGCGTGTTCGCTCATGAGCCGCACTCGCACCTGACCGCGGGGTGGCGGAGGAAATTCGGCGCCTCCTGGCAGTGCGTTCTCGCGCTCGCTCATCCGAAGGCGGGGCGCGCCGATCGCGTGCGCGACGGTGAGTTCGCCATCTCCGGCGAAGGTCCAGGAGCCGTAGAGGCCGAGGTGGGTATGAAGGTAAAGGGGCTCGTCCCCGCTGAAGCTCAGGAATAGGCGCTTCCCCCATGCCTCAGCATCGGTCAATTGGCGGCCGGTGAGCAGGCGCGCGCCCGCGTCGAAACGTCCCTGCGGGCTAGTGACCTCGAGTACCTGACCCGCGAACAACGAACTCATCGTGTTCGCGAGCCGGTGAATCGTGTGTCCCTCGGGCATCTAGGCCGCCGGTTGCCGCCGTCTCAATGCCTGTGTTCAGCGGGCATTCTCGTACGCTGAGACCTGATCGATGCGGCGCTGGTGTCGCGCGAGACCGGTGAAGGGTTCGGCAAGGTACGCGCGCACGATCTCCAGGGCCTCGGCCGCTGTGTGCTGACGAGCGCCGACCGCCACGACGTTGGCGTCGTTGTGCTGGCGCGACAGGCGCGCCGTTTCGACGCTCCAGGCCAGGGCAGCACGAACACCCCTGACCTTATTTGCCGCGATCTGTTCGCCGTTTCCGGAACCGCCGATGACGATCCCCAACGATCCCGCCTCGGCGACAACCGCCTCGGCCGCTGCGAAGCAGAAAGCCGGGTAATCATCCTCGATGTCGTATTCGAACGAGCCGTGATCGACGACATCGTGACCATCAGCTGCCAGCTGCTCGCGGAGGTACTCCTTGAGTTCGAAGCCGGCGTGGTCGGTACCAATGTGAACGCGCATGCGACCATTTTGCCCTATGAAACGCGAAGGGGTTGGCCGGGGTCCCGATCCCTGCTGGTATCCAGACTCCGGCCAACCCTCGCTTAGTTGGACGCTCCCTCGTCAGCTGGAGGGCTGTTCGGCTTGGTAGACCTCATCGCGTCCGGCACCGCCGACGAGTCGGTCCTTCCCGGTTCCGCCTTCGATGAAGTCGTCACCCGTGCCGCCATGAATGTAGTCCGCGCCCTTGCCACCGAAGATGACGTCGGCGCCAGCCTTACCCCAGATCTTGTCATCTGATGCACCGCCGTCGATGCGGTCGGCACCTGCGCCGCCGTTGATACGGTCTTTGCCGCCCGCACCGCTGATCTTGTCATCGCCGGTGTTGCCGCGAAGGGTGTCGTTGCCACTGTTTCCGCGGATGGTGTCGTTACCTGATGCGCCTTCGATCAGGTCATCCCCTGACCCGCCTTTCGCGAAGTCGTCCCCGGCGCCGAGGTTGATCGTCTCATTTCCCGACTGTCCAGCCACCCAGTCGTTGCCGGCATTGCCGTAGATGGTGTCGTTACCGGTGTCACCATAGATGGTGTCATCGTCATCGCCCCCATGGAGGATGTCGTCATCCTGGTTTCCGTGGATCCAGTCCTTGCCGGCGCCGCCGTAGATGGTGTCGACCCCAGCGTTGCCGTTGATCTTGTCGTCACCGGCGTCTCCGGAGATATAGTCCTGTCCGTCGCCGCCCGTGATGACGTCGTTCCCATCCCCGCCGCAGATGGTGTCGTTTCCGGCCAAGCCGTTGATGGTGTCGTTTCCGGCGAGCGCCACGATCACGTCGTCGCCATCGGTTCCGTTGATGACGTCGTCGCCATCGGTTCCGATGATGGTGGCTTCCTTGCCGTTACACGTGACGGTGGGTACTGCGGGATCGTCAGCAGCCACAGCGAGAGCTGATCCGCCGAATGCGACGGCTCCCACTGCCGCCAGGGACAGAATTCCGATTCTTGCTTTTCGTATGCGTACGTGTGTCATCTCTTGATCTCTGCTTCCTATCGGTTGCACGGTGCTCTCAACATAGGCACTTATCCTCACGACTCGCATTTGGAGAAGGCCACGCACACGGAATGATCACATTGTTCGTCCTTCTGTCCACAGAACCGTTTCGATCCTCGGACACTCGGTGACGTGAGCCGAATCTGTCATGAATCGCACCTACGCTGTATGACATGCCATCAGATTTCCACCCGCGCCGCGCAGCAGTTTCCGGCATCGATGTAGCCGCCATCGATCAAAACATCCGCCCGCAGGACGACCTCTACCATCACGTCAACGGGCGCTGGCTCGCCTCGCACGAGATCCCCGCGGACCGGGCAGCCGATGGCGCTTTCCGCGAACTCGCCGACCAGGCCGAGCGGCAAGTGCGGGACATCATCACCGAAGCCCAGGACTCGGCCACTTTGGGTAGCGTCGCGGAGTCGATCGGAGCACTGTACGCGAGCTTCATGGACGTCGACCGCGTCGAAGCGGCTGGCTACGGCCCCTTGCGCGAGAACCTTGATGCCATTGCCTCCGCCTCGTCCCACGCGGAGTTGACTAAGCTGCTCGGTTCCCACCAGCGGTCTGGCGGCCCAGCTATCGCAGGGTTCTGGGTCGATACCGATCGCGACGATCCCACCGCATACACCCTCTATCTGATGCAGGCGGGCCTCGGCCTGCCGGACGAGGCCTACTACCGCGAGGAGAGCCACGCCGAGACGCTGGTCGCCTACCGGGATCACATCGCCGCCACGCTCGCACGCGGATTCTCGGCTGAGCCAGAAGTCACGGCGGACCGGATCGTCGCGTTGGAAACGGCGATAGCCAGCCATCACTGGGACGCTGTCCGCAATCGCGACGCTCAAGCGACCCACAACCCGATGTCCCTGTCCGAGTTGGTGTCGAGTGCGCCCGGCTTCGACTGGCGGTCATGGGCCGACGCGGTCGGAATTCCCGCGATCGCGCACGAGCGCCTGATCGCGCGCGAGCCGGACTTCTTCACCGGGGTCAGCCAGGTCTGGGCTGATTCCGAACTCGCGGATCTGAAATCGTGGGCGACCTTCCACACGATTCGCAAGTTCTCCCCGTATCTCCACGGCGCCGCAGTGGACCTGAACTTCGATTTCTATGGCCGAGTCCTCACCGGAGCCACAGAGGTCCGCGAACGATGGAAGCGCGGGGTATCCCTCGTCGAGGGAGCCCTCGGCGAAGCGGTGGGGCAACTCTATGTGGAGCGGCACTTCCCCGCGGAGCACAAGCAGCGGATGGACGAGCTGGTCGGCAACCTGATCAAGGCCTACCGCGCCTCCATCGAGGATCTCGACTGGATGGGGCCGGACACGCGCAAGCGGGCGTTGGAGAAGCTGTCGAAGTTCACGCCGAAGATCGGCTACCCGGATAAGTGGCGCGACTACTCGGGCCTGGAACTCGCCTCCGACGACTTGGTCGGCAACGTACGCCGATCGAACGAATTCGACCACGCCTTCGAACTGGCGAAGTTGACTTCGCCCGTGGACCGCGACGAATGGTTCATGACCCCGCAGACGGTGAATGCGTACTACAACCCGGGCATGAATGAGATCGTTTTCCCCGCCGCGATTCTGCAGCCGCCCTTCTTCAACGCGACAGCGGATGACGCGGCGAACTACGGCGGAATCGGTGCCGTGATCGGCCACGAGATCGGTCACGGATTCGACGACCAGGGATCGCGATACGACGGCGACGGCCGCCTGATCGACTGGTGGACCTCAGCCGATCGCGGCGAGTTCGAGGCCCGGACGAGGGCTCTGATCGAGCAGTACGACGCGTTCATCCCCGCGCAACTGTCGGGGCGCGACGTCCACGTCAATGGCGCACTGACGATCGGCGAGAACATCGGCGACCTTGGCGGCCTCACCATCGCGCTCAAGGCATACGAGATCTCGCTCGGAGGTTCGCTGGACGAGGCGCCCGTGATCGACGGCCTGACCGGAGTGCAGCGCGTCTTCCTCTCCTGGGCTCAGGTGTGGCAGCAGAAGATCCGCGACGAGGCGCTGATCCAGCGCATCAGCGTGGACCCTCACTCCCCGAACGAGTTCCGGTGCAACGGGATCGTGTCGAACCTCGACGCGTTCTACGAGGCATTCGGTGTCGTGCAGGGCGATGGCCTCTACCTGGACCCCGCGAAGCGCGTCAAGATCTGGTAGCAGCTTGGGCTACTCCCGAATAGTTGCGCCGCTCGCCAGATAGTTGCGCCGCGCTGACGGATGAACGCCGCCAAAGGATGTTCGTCAGCGGGCAGCGGCGGAGGTCTCGTCCTCACTGCGGTGCGCGCCCAGACGGCCCGCACCGAGCCTTGGCACGAGCGCCCAGAGCGTGGTGAATAGCACGCCTCCCACGCCCAACGCGACCCACCCCGCAACCCGACCGACGGTGAAGTCGACGATGAGGCTCGTCACCCCCGCCGCGAGCACGGCGACCGTCACCATGTTCGCCACGAGGAGGCGGCTGCCGACCTGCACGACACGCGCCTTCTGCCGGCGCCCGAAGTAGATGCGGTGCAGGCTGACGGGAGCCAGCCCCAGCGCGGTCGCGATGGCGGCGAGACCGACGAGGACGAGGTACAGCGTCGACTGGTATCGGTCCAGTTCGCCGAATCTCGGCTGGAACGCGACGGCGAGCAGGAAACCGCTCACGATCTGTGTTCCGGTCTGGGCGACGCGCAGTTCTTGGAGAATCTCGTTCCAGTTGCGATCGGCGCGCTGGTTCGGGGTTTCCAGCCTGCCGTCGTCGTCCACGGATTCCGCGCTAGTCACGTGGTCATCGTAGGCACAACCAGGGCCGGTGGTCCTGCGCTGCGGCGACGTTCACCATGCCCCGCACCGCTCGGCCGCACTCGATGCGGGCACGAGCGGGCGCGTGTGGGGTCGTGCCATCCCCGTCAGCGCGTTGGTGCGCGTCTGCGGCCACTAGTGTGGTGTTACGGCCCACTCCCCGTGGACCCAGAAGTTCACCAACCGCATCCTGCTGCGGCAGGACGATCACCGATAGGAACGGGCATGTCCTTCCAGGCGTATCTGAGCGCGATAGAGACCAAGACAGGTCTCACCCCGCGGCAACTGCTTGAGCAAGCACGCGATCGCGGCTTCGGGCCGGAAAGCAGGGCCACCCCGATCATCGAATGGCTGAAGGACGAGTACGGGCTCGGCCGGGGGCATGCCATGGCCATGGTGCATGTGATCACCAAGGGCGATCGGATCTCGACCAAGCATGTCGGAACGGGCGGCGCACACTCGGACGCGTCCGATCGGCTGTGGCTCGACGGCAAGGACTCGATTCCCGCCGATTGGTGACGAGTTCTCGGTGAGGAGATCGCGATGGGTTGGATCGAACACTCCATCTGGTGGCACGTATATCCGCTGGGGTTCTGCGGAGCGCCGATCCGCGATGCGGCTCCCGTGCCAGCGCACCGGCTGCGACACCTGCTGAATTGGCTCGACTACGCCATTGAGCTGGGGGCCTCAGGGCTCCTTCTGGGACCGATTTTCGCCGCGCAATCCCACGGCTACGACAGCGTGGATCAGTTTCGCATCGACGCCCGCCTCGGTGACGACTCGGACTTCGATTCGTTGGTGGCCGCATGCCGCGAGCGCGGCCTGCGCGTGGTCCTGGACGGGGTGTTCAGTCACGTGGGCGTGCAGCACCCCGAGTTGCAGCCCGCCCTGATCGAGGGGAGGACGAGCGCTCCCGCCGAACTTTTCGACATTGACTGGGATGCCCCGGGCGGCCCCGCGCCACGGGTGTTCGAGGGGCACGGCGACCTCGTCCGGCTGAACCACGCCACCGAGCGGACGGCCGACTATGCGGTCCAAGTGATGACGCATTGGCTGGATCGCGGTGTCGACGGGTGGCGACTCGACGCCGCCTACTCGGTCGCGCCCGACTTCTGGGCACGAGTGCTGCAGCGGGTTCGCGCCGCCCATCCCGGCGCGTGGTTCCTCGGGGAGGTTATCCACGGCGACTACTCCGATTTCGTGGCCGCGTCGGCACTGGACTCGGTCACGCAGTACGAGTTGTGGAAGGCCATCTGGTCATCGCTGCGCGACAGGAATCTCTTCGAGTTGGACTGGACGCTGCATCGCCACAACGACCTCCTCCAACGATTCATCCCCAACACGTTCATCGGGAATCACGACGTCACTCGCATCGCCAGCACGCTGGGGCCTAGTGGCGCCGTGGCGGCGCTAGCGATCCTCATGACAGTCGGCGGCATTCCGTCGATCTACTACGGCGACGAGCAAGGCTTCACTGGGATCAAGGAGGAGCGCGCCGGCGGTGACGACGAGGTCCGGCCCGCTTTCCCGGGTACCCCCGCCGAGCTCGCGGCAGAGGGCTGGCTGATCTATCGGGCTCACCAGGAACTCATCGGATTGCGCCGCCGTCACCCGTGGCTGACTACCGCGACCACCGAGACGCTCCGGCTGGAGAACACCCACTACGCCTATCGAACCCGATCCGCGAACGGCGCGGACTACCTGGACGTCATCATCGACCTGGATGGCGGCCAGCCGGTGACGATCCTCGATCCGGCCGGTGGCGCGCTCTGGCCCACCGGCTCATAGGCGGGCGCGCCAGGCTCTAGCGGTGGACGCGATGGTTTCCTCCCACTCAGTGGCGTCAACCCCGAACCGTTCGGTCGTCTCGGTGCCATCGGCGATATACGGCCGCTCGAACTGGTATAGCGCCCCAGTCACCTCCCGCAGAATCGGCAGCGCGAAGCCCCCGACTCTGAGCGTCCATGTCGGTATCTTCCGCAGTCTCGGCTCCCCCATCCCAACGGATTCTCCCAGCGCCCGGGGCACCTGCCGAGCGCTGCGGGGCGGCGCGGACGGCACGATCCACGCCGATCCCCACGCCTTCTCGTCCCGTCCGACTGCCGCAAGCGTTGCGGCCACGTCGTCGATTGCCGTCCACGCGTGCGGCTGATCTGGGTCACCGAAGACGGATGCCGTCTTACCCGCCAAGGTGGCTTTCGCGTACATGGCGAGCAGGCCGCTGCTCACGGGCAACGTCGGGCCGATGTAGTCCGACGCCCGCGCCTCGGTGACGCGAACCCGCCCGGCCTCGTGCACCGCGAGCGCCTCTTGCCACATACGAGCCCGCAGTTCGCCCTTGTGATCCGACGGTCGCAGCGGGGTCTCTCGAGTCATCGGCCCGTCGGGCGGGCCATAGCCATAGAGGTTGCTCGCCGTGACCAGCACGGCACCGGAACGTTCCGCGGCGGTGAGAATCGATGCCGCAAGCGGCGGCCAGAGCCGCTCCCACTCGGTATACGAACCCGGGTTGGCGCAGTTGTACAGGGTTTCGGCTCCGCTCGCTTGCACTGTCAGCGCGTCGGGGGCGGACGCATCAACCGCGACCGAGTCGACTCCCGGGATTCCGGTGGCGCGCCCCGCGCTGGAGAATTCGCACGCGCTGCCCATCGCGGGCTAGCAGAGCCGCCAGCGCCGTTCCGACTGGACCCGCGCCGATAATCACCTGTGGTGCGCTCGATGTCGCCATGGGGCAACTATGTCAAACATTCCGGCACGCGGGCCGTTGTCAGCCGCTCCGCGGTGATTCCGAGCCCTACTCTCCCGGCCCTCTCAGTCGAAGATCGGGCCCTGCGTGCGCGTGCGCTTGAGTTCGAAGAAGCCGGGTGTGGTCGCGACCAGGACGCAGCCGTCCCACAGGCGTCCGGCGGCCTCTCCCTTCGGCGCGGGGGTGACGACCGGACCGAAGAACGCCACGCCGTCGAAGGCGACCACGGGCGTGCCGACGTCCTCACCGACCAGGGAGATTCCTTCCTGGTGTGAGGCTCGCAACTGCTCATCGACCTCGTCGGTGTGCGCCACCTCGGCGAGGTCAGCCGGGAGGCCCGCCTCCGCGAGTGCCTCCGCGATGATCGCGTCGAAGTCGGTGCGCCCACCCGGGTGAATGCGCTGGCCCATCGCGTCGTAGAGCGGCTTGATCACGTCGTCGCCGAATTTCAGTTGGGCAGCGATGATGACGCGGACAGGTCCCCATGCGCGCTTCATGATCGCCTGATACTTCTCGGGCAGATCCCGCCCTTCGTTGAGCACCGCCAGCGACATCACGTGCCAGCGGACCTTGATCGGCCGGACGGCGGTGACCTCGTCCATCCAACGTGAGGTCATCCATGCCCAAGGGCACGACGGGTCGAACCAGAAATCGGCGTAATCGCCGGATGCGTTCTCTGCCATACATCCAACGCTAGCCCACGTCCGGCGCATCGCCAGCGCCCGGGGGCGCGTTCGGCGTGCTTCGACGGCGAGCGCGGACGAGTGGATAGGAATCCGGCAGGAATGCGTGGAAAGATTGATTGAGTGATCTAAACCGATCCCGACCTACATCAGTTGCCACATTGAGGAGCACCATGCCCGGGGAGAACCTGACCCGCAGTGAGGCCGTGCAGCGCGCGGCCACCGTCACCACGCACAGCTACGACGTCACCCTTGACCTCACGCAGGGCCCGGAGACATTCGAATCGACCACGGTGATCCGGTTCGACGCGACCCCGGGTGGATCGGCCTTCCTCGATCTGGTCGCGCCTCGTCTGCGCGAGATCGAACTCAACGGCGTTGCGCTGGACGTGAATGCGATCTTCGAGGACTCCCGTATCGCGCTCAGCGACCTGAAGGCGCACAACACCGTGCGCGTGGTCGCGAACGCCGCGTACACCAACACCGGGGAGGGTCTGCACCGCTTCGTCGACCCGGTCGACGGCGAGGCCTACCTCTACAGCCAGTTCGAGGTGCCCGACGCTCGTCGCATGTACGCGACGTTCGAACAGCCCGACCTCAAGGCGACGTTCGCCTTCACCGTGCGCGCGCCCGAGGCTTGGAAGGTCGTCTCCAACTCCCCCGCGCCCGCACCGGTGAAGCACGGCGACGGCACTGCGACGTGGTCCTTCGCCCCGACCCCCCGCATCTCGACGTACATCACAGCGCTCGTCGCCGGCCCGTACCACGAGGTGCGCGGCGAGCTAACCAGTTCCGACGGCAGGACGATTCCGCTCGGCGTGTACTGCCGCACCTCGCTCGCCGAGTTCCTGGACGCGGACTACATCCTGGAGACGACGCGCCGCGGGTTCGCGTTTTTCGAGGCGAAGTTCGACGTTCCCTACCCGTTCGAGAAGTACGACCAGTTGTTCGTCCCCGAATACAACATGGGCGCGATGGAGAACGCCGGCTGCGTGACGTTCACCGAGACGTACGTGTTCCGCTCCAACGTGACCGATGCCATCCGCGAGCGGCGCGTCGTGACCATTCTCCACGAGTTGGCGCACATGTGGTTCGGCGACCTGGTCACCATGAAGTGGTGGAACGACCTGTGGCTCAACGAGTCGTTCGCGGAGTGGGCGTCCACCCTCGCGACCGCCGAGGCCACCGAGTGGCACGACGCGTGGACCACGTTCGCGTCAATGGAGAAGGCGTGGGCATACCGCCAGGACCAGTTGCCCTCGACGCACCCGATCGTCGCGCCGATCAACGATCTCGACGACGTGCAGGTGAACTTCGATGGCATCACCTACGCGAAGGGCGGCTCGGTGCTCAAGCAACTCGCCGCGTGGGTGGGTCTGGACGAGTTCCTCGCCGGCGTCTCCGCGTACTTCAAGAAGCACGCGTTCGGCAATACCGAGCTGAAGGACCTGCTGGTCGAGCTCGAGGCCTCCTCGGGGCGGGATCTGTCCACCTGGTCGCGGCTGTGGCTCGAGACGGCTGGCGTCAACACGCTGCGGCCGCTCATCGAGATCGATGGCGACGGCATCATCACCTCGTTCGAGATCGAGCAGACCGCCATCGCCGAGCAGCCAACGCTGCGCCCACACCGCCTCGCCGTCGGCTTCTACTCACTCGTCCCCGGCGAGGACGGCCACGAGTCGATGGCCCGCGTCCACCGCGTCGAACTCGACATCGACGGCCCGGGCAGGGCCGTGCCGCAACTGGTCGGGCTTGAGCGCCCGCAACTCGTACTGCTGAACGATGACGATCTCGCATACGCGAAGATCCGCCTCGACGCGGATTCGTGGGAGGCTGCCATCGCCCACCTGTCCAAGGTCGAGGACACCCTGGCCCGCGCCCTGATCTGGGGTTCGGCGTGGGACTCGACTCGTGACGGCGAGTTCCCCGCCAGCCGCTTCATCGACCTGATCCTCGACAACGTCGCCGTGGAGGACCAGTCGACGACGTTGCGGACCGTACTCGGCCAGCTGCTGATCACCGCTCGCACGTTCGTCGCGCCACAGAAGCGCGCGGCAACCCTGGAGAAGGTCGCCGATCGGTTGTGGGAGCTCGCATCCGCTGCTCCGGCGGGCAGCGATCAGCAGCTTCAATTCGTGAAGACCTTCGCGGCCGTGGCCTCCACGAACACCCACGCGCAAGTGCTCGCGAATCTGAAGTCGGGCGAACTCGTCCTCGAAGGCCTGGCCATCGACACCGACCTCACCTGGGAGCTGCTGGACGGGCTCGTCCTCACCGGCGCCGCCGGAGAGGCAGAGATCGCGGCCCAGCTCGCCGCGGACGATACCGCGAACGGTCGACAGTTCGCCGCCCGAGCGCGCGCCACGGTGCCGGATCGGGAGGTGAAACTCGCCACCCTGAAAGCGATCATCGCGGACAGGGATGCACCCAACGCGATCATCCGCCACACCGCAGCCGGGCTCGGTCACGCAACGGACCCCGCACTGCTCGATGTGCTCGTCGAACCGTACTACGACGCGATCACCCAGATCTGGCGGGACCGCTCGTTCCACATCGCCGATGAGCTCATCGAAGGGCTCTTCCCGGCGGCGCTGGCTACCCGGGAACTCGCCGATAGCGGGACCGCCTGGCTGAACGCCCACCCGGACGTTCCGGCGGCGCTGCGCCGCTACGTCCGCGAGCAGGTGTCTTCCACCGAGCGCGCGCTCACCGCGCAGCGCGTGGACGCCGCGAACTAAACCTCACCACCAAAGATTGGACACGAAATCATGACCATTCCCGACATCCGCCTCTCCGCCTCGGTGACCATCCCGCAGGTCGGTTTCGGCGTGTTCCAGATCCCCGACGAGGAAACCACCGCCGCCGTCGAGACGGCCATCGAAGCGGGCTACCGTCACATCGACACCGCCGCGATCTACCGGAACGAACGCGGAGTGGGCCAGGCGCTGACAAGCAGCGGCATCGCCCGCGGCGACATCTTCGTGACGTCGAAATTGTGGCCGGACGACTTCGCGGCCGCCGACGTGCGCCCCGCGCTGGAGAAATCGCTGTCGCTGCTGGGCACGGACTACCTGGACCTGTACTTGCTGCACTGGCCGGTTCCCGGCCGCGGTGCGTACGTGGGTGCCTGGGAGGAAGTGCTCAAGGCACGCGAGGAGGGACTCATCCGCGAGGCAGGCGTCTCCAACTTCACCCCTGAACTACTGAGCGACCTGATCGAGCGAACGGGAGTGACGCCCGCCATCAACCAGGTGAAGCTCGACCCGACGTTGCAGCAGCCGGCGCTGCGCGCCTACCACGACGAGCACGGCATCGTCACCGAGGCGTACTCGCCCCTCGCCCAGGGAGAGGTGCTGGGGAGCGAGCCGATCACCACGATCGCCCAGGCACACGGGGTGACGCCCGCACAGGTCGTCCTGCGCTGGCACATTCAGCACGGCACGGTGGTGATCCCCAAGTCGGTGACGCCCGAACGGATCGCATCGAACCTCGACCTGTTCGGGTTCGAGCTCTCGGCCGACGAGGTCGCGCTGATCGACGCCATGGACGCCGGAGACGCGGTCTGGCAGACGCCGCTGACTTTCCTCAACTAACGCGGCCTGGCAGCCTCATCGTTTGCGCGAATTCTGTTCGTTCGCGGCGGTTCAATACGCGGCATGCGAATCGGAAACCCGCAAACGATGGGGCGCAGTGGCGGCGGCACAGCGAGCGCGCTGGCCAGGTCGGCAGGTGCGGGTCGGCAGGTGCGGGTAGGCAGCTAGGCAGGTGCGGGTAGGCCCTAGCCGCGCCCCTCGCGCATGATGGCCGCAATGCGCTGGGCGAGTGGGATATCCGGCAGTTCCTCCAGCCACACTTCGTGGCCCTTGCCGTCCCCGAGTGGAACGCGCCAGTTCGGGTATTCCTGGTCCGTGCCCGGCTGGTTCTGCGTGCGGTCCTCCCCGACCATGTCCGCGAGGGCCACGCCGTGGAGCAAAGAATACGTCTGCGCCAGCAGCGCATGGAGAGCGACGACCACATCCTCGCGGCTCGCCGGAAGTTCAATCAGGTCGCGACTCGCGAGCAGCCGCTCTACGCCCGCGATCTCTGCCTCCGCCTGAGCCAATTCCCGTTCGACCGGAACGGTGAGCAGTCCGAGTTGTTCGCGCAGCGTGACGTGCGCGTACTGCAGGTAGCCCGCGGTCGGTGGGAGGTCGTGAGTGGTCACGGATGCCAGCGCCGCAGGGCGATAGTGTTCGGGCGGCTTGATCGCCCCGTCCCAGTCCCGCTCGAACCAGAGCACGGATGTACCGAGTAAGCCGCGGTCGGCGAGGTAGTCGGAAACCCAGTGCTCGAAAGTACCCAGGTCCTCACCGATCACGACGACGCCAGCGCGCTGGGCCTCAAGGCAGAGGATGCCGATGAGCGCCTCGTGGTCGTAGCGCACGTAGGCTCCGGAGCTGGGCGGGGCTCCGTCAGGAATCCACCAGAGCCGGAACAGCCCGATCACATGATCAATGCGCACGGCCCCCGCATGGCGGAAGACGCTGTGAAGCATGCCACGGAACGCCTCGTATGCTGTTTCCTCCAACCGATCGGGGCGCCACGGTGGCTGCGACCAGTTCTGGCCGAGTTGGTTGTACATGTCCGGCGGGGCCCCCACGCTCACCCCGCGCGCAATGATGTCCTGCTGCGACCAGACGTCCGCCCCGTGCGGATGCACCCCCACGGCGAGATCTTGCATGACACCGATCGACATGCCCGCATCAAGGGCGCTACGCTGCGCCGCGGCAAGCTGCTCGGCGGCCACCCACTGCAGCCACTTGTGAAATCCGATCTCCTTACCCACATGCTTGCCCAACTCAAGCACTGCGGGACTCGTAGGCGAATCGAAACCGTCGGGCCAGTCGATTCCGTCGAATCGCTCGTAGAGCACGGACCACAGCGCGAAGTTTTCGAGCGCGGCCCCCTGGTCTTCGCAGAACTGGTCGAATGCATCCTGGCGAGCGGGAACTCTCGGCACCTGGTAGACCAGCCAGAGCGCCTGCAGCTTGGCATCCCAGGCCGAATCTCGATCCACGAACTGACGGGAGAAATCGCCGCCCGAGGCCTGCCCCACGGCTCGGTTCACGCCCACTCCCAGCGCCTCGACCTCGGCTCGAGCGCTGGCATCGAGATAGGCGGCCTCGCGAATCTGTTCGACCCGGATGTACCAGGGACTTACGAAGCGACGGGAGGTCGGCAGATAGGGCGACGGCGTCAGGGGCGAGGTCGGTTCAACGGCGTGCACGGGATTGATAAGGACGAAGTCGGCTCCGAAGCGACGAGCCACCGTGTGGCAAAGATCTCCCAGATCGGCGAAATCGCCGACGCCCCACGATTGCCGCGAACGGATCGAATACAGCTGCGTGGTGACGCCCCAACTCTGCTCCGCAGGCAGCGGTGCCCGCGGCGGCACGACGATGATGGTCCCCGCCACTGTCACACCCTCGCTGGTGGCCACGAGCGAGTGGTACCCGAGCGGGAGTTCCGCGGGAACCTCGAAGGTTGCGCGTCCGATCAGCCGACCGGCCACCTCACGCGGATCAAACCACCGATCCAATTGGGCCGGGAGAACTCGTCCACCCTCCTGTTCCAGATCGATGTGCACCTGAACGGCGCTGCCGTGGTCCACGTGGACGGGGAACTCGCGCGCTTCGCCCTGCCGCACGACGATGCTCGGCGGTACCCGCCGCAGCCACGCGGAGTCCTGCGCGCGCCGAATCGATTCCTCCACCTCGGCGCCGCTGCTTGCCGGAACATCCAGCGCCGCAAGCACGGCGCGCAGCGTCGAACTGGAAACGCGTTCGATACTGCCCGAATGCCCCTGATAGGAGTCTTGAATGCCGTGGAGCGCGGCGAGCGCTAGCAGGCGGTCGGATGCGGGCTCGGCGGGACCGGCTGGCGATACGAGTTGCTCCACTCTGAGAATCTTGCCAGATGCCGCGCCTCGTCGAAGGCGAAGGCGCGCGCCGGTTCGAAGAGTTTTACACACCGGACAAGTAGCCTTGACACTATGTCTGTCGCATCGATCTTCTCCATGGCAGCCGGGCCGGTTGCACCCGGCGCCCACGTCAGCGACGCGCACTCGATCGTTCTCGCCGCCGCGGGGACCGACCTGGGCGAGGAGGCGGAGTCCTGGGTCACGAAGGCTCTGAACTGGCTCGTCGGAGCGCCGCTGCACATTCTGGCGATCATTGCCGTGTCGATCATCCTCCTGGCCGTACTGCATCGCATCATCAAGGCCGCAACCAACAAGATCGTCCGAGGAACGGCGACGGGAGCGTTAGCGAAGACTGAGATCGGTGCGGCTCTGCTGCAGGTCTCGGCGCTGGATTCACCGCGCCGCGAGCAGCGCGCCCGCACCGTCGGAACGGTGTTGCGCTCCGCGTCGAACCTGATCGTCGCCGCTGTGGCGATCCTGATGATCCTCGACATCATCGGAGTGAACATAGCCCCGCTCGTCGCGTCGGCCGGAATCGTCGGCGTCGCGCTCGGCTTCGGCGCGCAGACGCTTGTGAAGGACTTCCTCTCGGGCATCTTCCTGCTCATGGAGGATCAGTACGGCGTCGGCGACGTAGTGCGCATCGGCGAGGTGACGGGCACGGTGGAATCCGTGGCCCTGCGCGTTACCCGCGTGCGCGATGTCGATGGCGTGCTCTGGATTATCCGCAATGGCGAGATCCTCAAGGTCGGAAATACCTCCCAGGGCTGGTCGCGCGCCTCGGTCGCAGTCCGAGTGCCGCACGACTGCGACCTGGAGTCGCTGTATGAGGCGCTGGGCGAGGCCGCGCAGCAGGTGGCCGATGACGAGGTACTTTCGACCGTCATACAAGGCGCACCGACGATCGGCGGCATCGAATCTATGACCTCGAACTCGCTCACGATCCGCGCCGCGATCCGAACCGACCCCGACCGCGTGTTCGATGTGGCAACTGCGCTACGCCTGGCCGTCAACCGCGAGATCGAGAAGCGCGGCATTGCACTCGCACCTGACGTGCCGCCCGGCCTGCTCGCGTAACCCGCCGTCAGCGGGGGGATAATGTCCAACATGAAGTTGCCTGCTCCCGACCCCGCACCAGGGCTGCCCGAATCGTTCTTCGATCGTATTGGCGGGCACGAGACCTTTGGCCGGCTGGTCGAACTCTTCTACCAGGGCGTCGCCGCCGACCCGATCCTCAACCCCATGTATCCCGAACGTGATTTCGGACCTGCCAAAGAGCGCCTCCAGCTCTTCCTCGAGCAGTACTGGGGCGGGCCCACGACGTACTCCGAGCGGCGCGGCCATCCGCGCCTGCGCATGCGGCATCAGCCGTATCACGTGAATCCCGAGGCACGGGACCATTGGCTCGCCTGCATGCGCGCCGCCGTCGAGGCCCTGGCTCTAGCCCCCGCCGACGAGGCGATCCTGTGGGACTATCTGGAACGCGCCGCGCACTCCCTGATCAACACCTTCGAACCCACTCCCCCGGTCCCCGGAGGTAACGCGGAATGACATCGCCCGGCGACACTCATCGGCCCACCGTTCAGGATGAGCCCTCCAGGCCGCTCGAGCAGCTATGGCAGGTGCTGAACCTCGTCCCGACGCTCGCCTCCGACGGGCGTCACGCGGACAGTTCCGTGTTCGCAGGCACGTCGCTCCATCAGCCGACCGGGCGTGTTTACGGCGGCCAGGTCCTCGCGCAGTCGCTGCTCGCCGCAGGCGCGACGGTGGTGCCGGAGCGGCTACCGCATTCCATTCACGGCTACTTCATGCGCCCGGGGGTCGTCGAGAAGCCGCTGCTCTTCGGCGTTGAGAAGTTACGAGATGGGAAGTCGTTCTCGGCGCGCCGGACGCACGCCTACCAGGAGGGCGAGCCGATCCTGTCGATGATCACCTCGTTCCAACTGCAGCAGCCGGGCCTTGAATTCGCTGTGCCAGCGCCGCAGGTGCCAGGGCCGGATGAACTGCCGACGGCCACCGAGCATCTCGCAGGGATCGATCATCCCGCTGCCGCGTTCTGGGGCACAGATTCACCCTTCGACATCCGTCACGTCGACGCGCCTCTGTTCCTGCGGCCTGACCCGCGCAAGGTTCCACACCAGCACGTGTGGCTGCGCTCCAAGGGGCGCGTCGAGGCGTCGCAACTTGAGCATCGTGCGGCGCTCGCCTACGCCTGCGATCAGTTGATCCTGGAACCGGTGATGCGCGGGAGTGGCATCTGCTGGATCACTCCGGGGCTCAACCTTGCCAGCATCGATCACGCCATGTGGTGGCACCGAGACGTACGCATCGATGAATGGCTGCTCTTCGAGTTGTCCGCGATCTCGGCCAGCGGTGGGCGGGGCCTTTCGACGGCTCGCGTCTTCGCCGCGGACGGCACGCTCGTTGCGACCATCAACCAGGAGGGAATGCTGCGCGTGCCGTAGCCTGCGGGTCGGCTGTCGCCAACGTCTGCTGGCCCAGTCCGCAGCCGACTTGGGGGAACGACGGGCCGCGTGTGCCTGGATCTCGACGTTGCCAGCACGTGACCGGGTCGCTCGCCCCGGCGCGCTAGCGGCGGAAAGTCAGCGGAGGCGCCAGGGCACCCGTGAGCGCGGTCTTCTCCTCGGCCGTGAACTTGCGCGGCCGTTTGGTCTCGGGATCGATGAGAACGAGCGTCGTGCGTGCCCGGGCGCAGACGGTTTCGCCGTCGAACACCTCGTAGTCGATATCGAAGCTGGCGCCGCCGATCGCGGAGATCCAGAGTTGGATACGCGCGGGCTCGGCGAGGTGACCCAGTTGCGCCAGGTACTCGATGCGGTGGCTGGCGACGAAGGTGAGCGTCTCGCCGCTGGTACCAGCGCCGATGACAGCGGTGTGGGGATCGGTCGGTTCGGCATCGACGCCGTTGCCCCGCCCATTCCAGAAGGCGGCAACGCGCGCTTCTTCCAGCAGCGTGAGCATCGCGACGTTGTTGACGTGCCCATAGGGGTCGAGGTCGCTCCAGCGAACGGGGACTCTGACGGTGAGCTTGGCCATGACTCCTCCGAAGGTGCCGCCCGGGCCGCCGGATTCGGCGGCCCGGGCGTGGTTGTCTTAGTCGCGGGTGAGTTTGCGGTAGGTGACGCGGTGCGGGCGGGCCGCGTCCGCCCCGAGGCGGGCGACCTTGTTCTCCTCATACGAGGCGAAGTTTCCCTCGAACCAGTACCAGTTGGCCGGGTTTTCCTCGTTGCCCTCGTAGGCGAGGATGTGCGTCGCCACGCGGTCGAGGAACCACCGGTCGTGGCTGACGACCACGGCACAGCCCGGGAACTCGAGCAGCGCGTTCTCGAGCGAGCCCAGTGTTTCGACATCGAGGTCGTTTGTCGGTTCGTCGAGGAGTAGCAGGTTTCCGCCCTGCTTGAGGGTCAGTGCCAGGTTGAGGCGGTTGCGCTCACCACCGGACAGCACGCCTGCGGGTTTCTGCTGATCGGGTCCCTTGAATCCGAACGAGGCCACGTAGGCGCGAGACGGGATTTCGACGTTTCCGACCTTGATGAAGTCGAGACCGTCGGAGACGACCTCCCACAGGGTCTTCTTCGGGTCGATACCGCCGCGCGACTGATCGACGTATGAAATGTGGACGGTCTCACCGACCTTCAGGTCGCCGCCATCGAGCGGTTCGAGGCCGACGATCGTCTTGAACAGCGTCGTCTTTCCAACACCGTTCGGGCCGATGACGCCGACGATGCCGTTGCGCGGTAGCGTGAAGCTCAACCCATCGATCAGTTTTCGGTCGCCGAACCCCTTCTCGAGGTTCTTGGCTTCGAGCACGACGCTTCCAAGGCGCGGCCCCGCTGGAATCTGGATCTCTTCGAAGTCGAGCTTGCGCGTACGCTCCGCCTCGGCGGCCATCTCCTCATAACGCTGCAGACGCGCCTTGGATTTCGCCTGTCGACCCTTGGCACTCTGACGGACCCAGTCGAGTTCCTCGGCCAGACGCTTAGCGAGCTTCGCGTCCTTCTTGCCCTGAACCTCAAGGCGGGCGCCCTTCTTCTCGAGGTAGGTCGAGTAGTTGCCCTCGTACGGGTATAGGCGTCCGCGGTCGACCTCGCAGATCCACTCGGCGACGTGATCGAGGAAGTATCGATCGTGGGTCACGGCGAGCACGGCGCCGGGGTAGGACGCGAGGTGCTGCTCGAGCCAGAGCACGCTCTCGGCATCGAGGTGGTTCGTGGGCTCGTCGAGGAGGAGCAGGTCGGGCTTCTCGAGCAGCAGCTTGCACAGTGCGACCCGGCGTCGCTCACCACCCGACAGGACCTTCACGTCGGCGTCCGGCGGGGGGCAGCGCAGGGCGTCCATCGCCTGTTCGAGTTGGCTGTCCAGATCCCACGCGTTCGCCGCGTCGATGTCCTCCTGCAGCGTGCCCATCTCGGCGAGAAGAGAGTCGAAATCGGCATCGGGCTCGGCCATCAGCGCGGAGATCTCATTGAAGCGGTCAAGCTTGCCCTTAATCTCGGCGACGCCCTCCTCGACGTTGCCCAGGACGGTCTTGTCGTCGTTCAACGGCGGCTCCTGCTGCAGGATGCCAACCGTGTATCCGGGCGAGAGGCGCGCCTCGCCGTTCGACGGCGAGTCCAGGCCCGCCATGATCTTGAGGATCGTTGACTTTCCCGCACCGTTGGGGCCAACGACACCGATCTTGGCACCAGGCAAGAAGTTCAGCGAAACGTCATCGAGGATGACCTTGTCGCCGTGCGCCTTGCGCGCCTTGTACATCGAGTAAATGAACTCAGCCAATGATTTCTCGTCTCTTCATCCGGGGCGTCGTGCCGAAGTCGCCGAACGCGATCCTCGTGCGTGGCACGAGGCGCGGTCCCGGGGCAGGTCCCGGTTCGGGGCGACCGTTGATCCAGCCGCCCATTCTACGCTGAACGGCCCGGCGAAGGTTGAACATTCGCCGGGCCGTCCGCGCTGGCAGGCGGACGCGCTAGAACGGCACGACTGCGCCGTGGGCCGAGGGCCGTTCATCCTTTCCGATCACACGGGGACGCGAAGCGTGTCGTCGACCTCCAGTTCCTCGTCGCCCGCGTTCGTCAACTCCCCCGTTTCGGCGTCAACCCGGCGGTCGCTGTCGCCGGCTACGTCGTCGACTGCGGCCTCGGCCGCCTCGTTGTTCCCCTTGCCGAGTTCTTCGACAATGCGCACCGTGCGCGAGTAACGCGACGTTCCGAAGTTGAGATCGGGTCCGATCGAGTAGGCATCGATCACCAGTTGCGTGACCGGTTCCCCATCCGCGTTGGTCCAGGTCTCCAGCCACGGGTGGCCGGTGACGACGACCGGATCGGACTTTCGGACCGACTCGGCAACGTTCTCGGCGAGCCGTCCCCACATGCGAACGGTGTACCAGGTGGTCTTCGCGTCGATCCAGTTGCCGGTCTCGCCGTCGCGCTGCCGAACAGAATCGGCGATGCGGAAACTGGCCACCTTATTGTGATTGGCGGTCTCCCGTAGCTCGGGAGTCGTACCGGCCCAGCCGTGGATCGTGAGCTCTGAGCGGCGGTTAGTCATGTGAACCTCCAAGGTCGTGGCGCGCCAGGTGCGCGCCGTGCCAGGAATGTTTCCGCAAATGGCGACGGAGGACTCGTCCAAAAAGCCGTTGTGGAAAAGTTCCGCGCATCGCGGCATGACGCCAGGAACGGCTCCGGAGTAGGTAAGATCGACGGTGCCCCCGTAGCTCAAGGGATAGAGCAACGGCCTTCTAATCCGTAGGTTGCAGGTTCGAATCCTGTCGGGGGCGCTCACTGAACAGGCGTCATTGCGAAATCTTCACTTTCCAGTGCTGCGCAAGGGCGCAAAAAGGGCGCAACCAGTCTCACGAAAGCGGCTCGATCAGCGCCGGATCGTCCCCACGCAACGGCGCAACCTCGTGATGGACAAGCTCGCGTGCGATCGGGAGTGACGCGGCGGCAACACGGTCGAGCAACTCCTGATCTCCGGCGACTGTCGGGTCGAGCCATTCATCCCAGAGGTCGCGCGGGAGGGGCACTGGCTCGCGGTCGTGCACGTCGGCGATTGTGTGCACGGCGTCCGAGGTGAGCATGGTCGCGGTGAGGTGCCAGCGGGCGTCGTCGTCCTTGTCGGCAGCAGGGTCGCGCCACCACGAGTAGAGGCCTGCGAGCGCGAGATCCCCGTCGGGCAGATGGATATAGTGCGGTCGGCGAGACGCCCCCTCGCCGACCCATTCGTAGTATCCGCTCGCCGGAATGATCGCGCGCTTGGACTTCACGGAAGCCTTGAAGGCTGGTTTCTCGGACGCGGATTCGATGCGCGCGTTGAAGGTCGCGAATCGAGACGTGAGCGTCTTGGACCACGGTGGAGTGAGTGACCACTGCGCCAGTGCGATGCGCCGCTGGAATTCCGCCTCACCGGCGACCGACTCGAGGAGGATCGGTATGGAACTGCTGGGGGGAATGTTCCACGACGGCTCCCAGAGGTCGGCCGGTGCTTGCACCACAGCGCCGAAGATCCGCGCGAGATCGCCGACCGATTTCGGCTGAACGTAGCGACCGCACATGAGACGAGCATCGCACGAGAAGACCGTCCCAGCCTCCCGAAGGAAGGTGTGGGCGGCGCCTAGCCGCGTGTGAGTAGTGTCGCAGCCGCGTTCCGAAGAACTTCTGGTGGTGTGGAGTCCATGCGTTCTTCGTTAGCACAATGCCGTCACACACTGGGCGCCAATCCCCTGGGCGGCCAGCGACGGGGGTGGCAAACCCGGAAGGCGGCTGAGTTCCAGCGCTGCCGGTAACCTGCCGGACTCGATTCCATCGAAAGTGACGGCGCATTCCGGCTCGCTCCGGTTGATGAAAGCCCACGAGCGCCTTAACGTATAACCAAATGGTTATACAAACACAGTCGCAGCGCCTGACCGACGACGAGGTCGATCGGATCTTCCACGCCCTTGCCGACGCCACGCGCCGCGACATCATCCAGCGGACCCTCACAAGGGAGCAATCGCTGACCGAACTGGCCGCGGACTACGACATGTCGTTCGCGGCGGTCCACAAGCACGTCTCCGTCCTGGAGGGAGCCGGTCTCATCACCAAGCACGCCAATGGCCGCGCGCGCCTCGTCCAAGCCAATCCCAGCATGCTGCGCAAGGTGCGTGGCCTGCTCGACGAATACGAACAGATCTGGCGCGGTCGCATCGAGCGCCTCGACGCTCTGCTCGCCGAGGATTGACCCGTGTCGACCCGGCTCGACAACGATTTACCCCGTCGATCCAGCTCGCCGCACAACAGATCTCAGACCCTTCGAGGTTCCGCCGACCTCCGTCCCGAAAGGCAAGTTCCATGCCCATCACGTCCGTCACCAAAGACCCCGAGAAAGTTACCCTGACCGTCGTCGCCGATTTCGCCGTGCCGGTCACCCGCCTATGGGACGCCTACGTCGACCCGCGCCAGATCGAGAAGTTCTGGGGTCCCCCGCAGTGGCCCGCCACCTTCACCCGCCACGACGTTGCCCCCGGCGGCCGCTCCGACTACTACATGACGGGACCCGACGGCGAGGAATCACACGGCTACTGGAAGTTCCTCACGGTCACCGACGGCGAGTCCTTCGAGGTCGAGGACGGCTTCGCGACCAATGACGGCGAGCCGAAGACCGACATGCCCTCCATGCGGATGACGTTCTCCTTCGAGGCGACCCCGCAGGGATCGCGCCTGACCACCATCACCTATTTCAACTCCGCCGAGGAACTCGAGAAGCTGCTGGCGATGGGCATGCAGGAAGGCATGACCGCCGCCATGGGGCAGATCGACGACATCCTGGCCGATCTCACCTCATACGCCGCCTCGCTGGCCACCTCACATCAGCTACTCAGCGACACAAAGGTGCGTATCTCGCGCATCATTCGCGGGAGCGTCGAGCAGATCTGGAAGGCACACCACGAGCCCGCGCTCCTGCGGCGCTGGCTGAAGGGCCCTGACGGTTGGGAAATGAGCGACTGTCAGGTCGCGACCACGCCGGGCGAGCACTACCGCTACGCCTGGCGGCAAGAAGGGGGTAACGCCGGTTTCGCGCTCATCGGTGAGCTGCTGGCCGCCGAACCGCCCTACCGAGCGGTCACCACGGAGTCGATGGAGGGCGCCCCCGGGCCCGCCACGCTCAATGAACTGACCCTCGCACCGGTTTCCGAGGGCACGCTTCTGACGTTCGTCATCACGTACGACAACGCTGAGATGCGCGACATGATCCTCGACACCGGAATGGTGTCGGGCATGGAGGCGAGCTACGCCCGCCTGGAGTCCGAGGTCCTGGGCTCCTAACCCGGCGGAATCCTGGGCAGGGACGAGCCCTCCGTCGCGACGGGGCGCTCGTCCCTGCCCCATTCAATGCCACACTAGAGCTCATGGACGCTCACCCGCCCTATGTCTGGGAGCCGGATTTCCTCGGGGACGGCTACGAGTCGCTGGTCATGCCCCTCGGCGAGGACGATGAGGGCCCGGTCGTCGCCACGCTCGTTCGGCACCTGCCTGCGGCAACTCCGCGGCGGGGACTCCGCCAGCTTCCGCGCGAGTTGGAGGACGTGGACGTTCTGTATGTCCACGGCTGGTCCGACTATTTTTTCCAGACGCCGCTGGCGGAATTCTTCACCAAGCGGGGCGCCCGCTTCTTCGCGCTCGACCTGCGCAAGTACGGCCGTAGCCTGCTCGCAGGGCAAACCCCGGGATTCATCACCGATCTGGCCACATACGACGACGACATCGAGGCAGCGCTCACCGAGATTCGCCGATCGGATCCAACTCTCGAGGGTCGGCGCCGCCTGTTTCTGCTCGGGCATTCCACGGGAGGTCTCATCTTCAGCCTCTGGGCTGCCAGGCACCCGGGCGCCGCCGACGGCCTGATCCTGAACTCGCCGTGGCTCGAATTCCAGCTCAGTTCAGTGGTCCGGGCCGCCATCACGCCGCTGGTCGGCCTCCAGGCCGCGATACGCCCGCAGGACACCGCCCCCAATGTCGACTTCGGGTTCTACGCGCGCGCGGTGCGAGAATGCGCGGATCCCTCTCAGCCCATGACGATCAACGAGGAGTGGCGCCCGGATCACACCATGCCGGTCAGGTCGGGATGGCTCAACGCCATCCTCGCCGGACACGCGCAGGTGCAGGGTGGGCTCAATATCCGGGTGCCGATCTGCGTCCTTTTGTCCGCGCGCTCCGCGGTGCCCACCAGGTGGTCCGACGCGCTGACCCGGGCGGACAGCGTCCTCACCGTGGACGAGATCGCCCGCGCCGCGTTGAAACTCGGCAGTTCGGTGAACATCGAACGGATCGACGGCGCGCTGCACGATGTCTTCTTGTCGCACCACGACGCGCGAATGGACGCGTACCGGCGAATCGACCGCTGGTTCGCGGGACGATCGGACCGGCGGTGGCTGCGAAGCGAGGAACGGTCCTCGACGCTATTCGGCGTGGGCCGCTAGTCCCTGGCAGTCGCGGCAACGACCGAACACGTCAAGGACGTGCCGCACCGGCGTAAACCCATTCTCGGCGCAGACCTGCTCGACCCACGATTCCATCGGCGGGTCGATCTCGATGGTGGCACCGCAATCGACGCAGATCAGGTGATGGTGGTGGCCATCGGCGTCCTCACACGCTCGGAACAGCTGAGTGCCATCCTCTGTGTGGATCGAATCGGCCTCGTCCGACCGCACCATGTCGGCAAGCGCACGGTAAACGGTGGCGAGCCCTACGGTCTCCCCCGCCGCGCGCATGCTGGCGTGCAAATCCTGGGCGGACACGAAGCCGGGCTGATGACCGAGCGCCGTTCGCACGGCGGTGCGCTGCCGGGTGTTGCGCTGTGGCGCAGTCTTCGTCATTTCGGCTCCCGCCATCGTCCCCCTCCGGGCCCGCCGGTCAGGAACCGGAGTTGCTCGCTGCCTGCTCTGCGGCGATGCTCGCGTGGACCTCTTCCATGTTCAGGTCCTTGATCGATCCGATCAGTTCCTCGAGCTGGGGTGCGCGGAGCGCTCCAGGCTGGGAGAAGACAAGGACTCCCTCGCGGAACGCCATGATGGTCGGGATCGAGGTGATTCCCGCGGCCGCGGCGAGTTCCTGCTGCGCCTCAGTGTCGAGCTTGCCGAAGACGACGTCCTGGTGCTGCTCCGACGACGCCTCGAAGACGGGACCGAAGCCGCGGCACGGCGCGCACCACTCCGCCCAGAAGTCGACGAGCACGATGTCGTTATCGCGAACGGTGTCGCTGAAGTTCTCTTTGGTGATCTCAATGGTCGACATGCAGTTCCCTTACCCCTTATCGCGCGCGTTGCGCTGCACAGTTCTTGTCCTTCACGCTGCATAACACTCTAGCGAGGGTATTTAATCCGCGAAGACCTTGTTCACGAATCACTCACGGTGCCCGGGTGCCCGGCGGGGAATGAGGCGTGCGGCAGCCGTCCCCGCACGCCGGATTCAGCTCCCTTTTCATCGCCTGCTGCCCGCGCAGGTAGGGTTGTCGGCATGGTTGACCTGAAAACGCCAAGCGAAATCGCGGGCATGCGCGAGGCAGGGCGCGTGGTGGCACGCGCCCTCGATGCGATGCACAGGGTGAGCGCGCCGGGGGTATCGCTGCTCGACTTGGACGAGGCCGCCCGCGAAGTCCTGAAGTCCGCTGGCGCCACGTCCCCGTTCCTGGGATACCACCCCAATTGGGCGCCGTCTCCGTTCCCGGGCGTGGTTTGCGCTTCGGTCAACGACGCGATCGTGCATGGCGTTCCGACGAAGCAGGTGCTCGCTGACGGAGACCTCGTGTCACTCGATTTCGGGGCCGTGCTCGATGGCTGGTGCGGCGATTCGGCGATCAGTTTCATCGTCGGAGACGGGTCCGCCGAGGACCTAGCGCTGATCGATGCCACCCGGCAGGCACTCGCTGACGGCATAGCGGCCGCGCAGGTCGGCGGCCACATCGGCGACATCGGCCACGCGGTCAATGCCGTTGCCCGCCGGGGACGGTTCGGCAATCTGCCTGATCACGGCGGCCACGGCATTGGGCGCGAAATGCACATGGATCCGTTCGTCCCGAACGAGGGCCGCCGCGGCAAGGGCTTGAAGTTGGCTCCGGGCCTCACCATCGCTATCGAGCCGATGTTCATCGCCGGCCGAAACGCGAACTACACCTATGACGACGACGGCTGGACCATCCGTTCCGCCACCGGCCGCCGCGCCGCGCACTTCGAGCACACCATTGCCGTCACCGAGGATGGCCCGGTCATCCTCACGGCATTGTGACGCCCAGCGCTGTGATATCCAGCATCGCGGCCTCGCTTGGCGCCGATGGCCCCTGTAACGAAATCTCCGACCTGACGCGTCAGGTGGGGTACCCCCAATCAGCGATAGGCTAAACAGCGTGTCAAACAACCAAGCCCCCGCTGGCCGCATCGTCTGGATCGACTGCGAGATGACCGGCCTCGATCTTGAGTCGGATGCCCTCATTGAGGTGGCTGCCGTCGTGACCGAGTCGGATCTGACTCCGCTTGACCGAGGCATCGACGTGGTCATCAAGCCGCCCGCCGCGGCGGTGGAGAACATGGGCGACTTCGTGCGCAACATGCACACCACGTCCGGGCTGATCACGGAGCTGGATGGCGGGCTGTCCCTGGCCGAGGCCGAGCGGCAGGTCCTCGAATACGTGAAGCAGTGGGTGCCAGACGCACGCAAGGCTCCGTTGGCGGGTAACTCCGTCGGTACCGACAAGGCGTTCCTGGAGCGCGACTTCCCGCTCCTGTCCGAGCACCTGCACTACCGGATCATCGATGTCTCGTCCATCAAGGAGCTCGCGCGCCGCTGGTACCCGCGGGTCTACTTCGCCTCGCCGGAGAAGCACGGTGGCCACCGTGCGCTCGCCGACATCCTCGAAAGCATCGATGAGCTGCGCTACTACCGTGCCGCGCTGTTCCCGTCGGATGCCGGACCTGACTCCAACACGGCACGTTCGATCGCTTCAATGATCGCCGCGGGGTCCTATTCGGGCACGATCACCGCCGGCAAGGCCCAGCGGTAAGGACGATTCGGCAATTCGCGGATGACCGGCTAGAATCGTCTGCGGCCCACTGCGGTGGGAAGTCCTTCCGCCTCATGCGGAACGGCGATGGTGGCTATAGCTCAGTTGGTAGAGCACCGCGTTGTGGTCGCGGGGGTCGCGGGTTCGAGTCCCGTTAGCCACCCCAAATGGGAGAGGGTCAAACCCTCGACAAGAGTCACCACTCTTTGTCCGGGTTGAACCTCTCCCTTCTTTTTCGCGTCAGCCGCCCAGTTGAGTGCGTTCATCTGCTCCTCCGTGTCGCAGAGTGACCCGAAGGGTCGCTCGTACTCGACCCACACATCCCCGTCTTCCTCGATGAAGATCCGATGGAAGAACGCCTGGTTACACAGCCGCCGGTTTGCGTCATCGGCGCGCTGGTACACACTCACTATGTTGGCGAGCAGCCCGAGCGAATCATCGAGGTTCGCCCGTGCTGACGCATACTCGTCGTGATGCGCTTCAAGCCGGTGTTGAATGTCACCGATCTGGTTCGCGATGCGATCTTGCTCCTGCTTCAACAGGTCGATCGGCACCGCCCGCGCATAGTGAGCCTGCAACAGCTTCATTCGCTCATCATCGAGACGGTCGCGCTCGCCCGTCAGCCGCGAAAGCTCTTTCGTCTCATTCGCCATGAGCAGGTCGAAGTCGGCGTGGATCTTCCCGGCAAGGTCCTGCCGCAGAGCGGGTGACACCTCGATCATCTCGTAGTACTTCTCGATGAGCCGCTCGACATCTTCGATGAGCATCGCCTGCCGGGTGCACTCGGTCTTTCCCGAGTGCCTTCCCGAGCACACGAAATACGGGTAGATGTTCCCGTGCCGGTTCTTCGCATTGTTGATAATCAGGCGTTCGCCGCACTGGCCGCAATAGACCGAGCCCTTCAAGTAGTGGTCATGCACTTGGGTCGCGTCAGCAGCTGACTTGTCACCGCTTGCACCTGATACCAGACCTCTTTCGGCACGATCGCTTCGTGGCTGCCCTTGTAGGTTGCGCCTTTGAACCTCACATCGCCCTTGTAGTACGGGTTCGACAGCAACCGGTGCAGGGTTGAGATCGCTATCGGCTTCGAGGGGCGCTTCGGTGTCGGCAGGGTGGTGAGCCCACGGGCGATCAGTTCGCGATGGATCTGAGAGAGCTGCCACCTGCCGGATGCGTACACCTGGAACGCCCACGTAATGTGCGGCGCACGCTCTTCGTCGACTTGTACGGTGCGGTTCTCGCGGCCGCGCTCGTCGCGCACACCCGCATTCACATAGCCGATCGGTGCTCGATTCGTGGTGCCACCCTGCGCGGCCTTTTGAGTGAGCCCCTTCACTGTTTCGGTAGCGAGGTTGCGTGAGTAGAACTCGGCGATCGAGGACATGATGCCGTGCAGCAGACCCAAATCGAATGAGCTGAGTCTCTAACAAACCCAGGGCGCTTCAGATGTAGCCAGGCTTGGTGACATCCACCAGCGTCGTGGTGTCGAACACCGACCAAATCGCCTCGAACACCCACCCCGCGGCGGCACCCATCGCCTGGGCGAGCCAATCGAACGGGGCCGCCACCAGAGAAGCGGCCCCTTCGCCGACGGCATCGCAGACCGAGGAGATCACGGGAACGTCGCACACACCCATCACGAACACCAGCACTCTCGACGACAGGCGGGTCAGACGGACTGGCCGACGTTCCAGAAGAAGTTGACGAGCGTGACGCTCGCACCGCATATCACCGCTGCGCCGCAGGAGACGAGGACGCCGATCTTCCCGCGCGAGGCGAGGTGCGGGTTGGAGGAGTGAGCGCCGAAGCCCCATACGATCGCGGACACGATTAGCGCGAGCACGGACAGGATGAGGCCGATGGTCATCACCGCGCCGACGATGGTACGGAGCTGGTTGATCCCCGGCAACCCGTTGGTGTTGGGGTCGATGTTGATGTCCATCGGCACCAGCAGCGGCGCGGACATGACGTTGGCGAGCAGATCGAACACGGTGAGTCTCCTTGGCGACGGGCGGCCCGCCCACGAACTCGCAGACGGGGTACACGCCACAGGTGCACCCCGTGACCCCCCGAAGCGGAGACGACGATGCCCACGTCGGCGAGGACGTGGGCATCAAGCTCAGAGATGTTCGACGTCAGAGCTGTTGGCCGAGGTTGAGGAGCCAGTTCATCCAGGCGACGCCGCCTCCGGCGAGGACGGCGGCACCGACGGAGACGAGGACACCGATGCGGCCTTTGCTGGCGGTCGTGTAGTTACCGTGGGCCGTCGCGATCGCCCAGACGATCGCCGAGACGATCAGCATGAGGACGGCGACGATCAGGACGAATGTCAGGAGCGCACCGACCACGGCACGGAGGTCACCGATGCCGCCGAGCCCGTCGAAGTCGGGAAAGACACCCATCGCCGATCACCTCACCAGCGAAGTCGGATGATCGAAGTGCCGGGGTTCTGGGTTTCGGTGGAGCCGGGTGAGTGGTGCGCGCTTCATGCTGTGCAGGTGCGTCGGGCGCTCCTGGGACGGCGGGCTGGGTCAGGTGAGTTGGGTGATGAGGTCGCGGATGCGGGCCTCGATTTCGTTCCGGATCGGTCGGACGGCCTCGATGCCCTGTCCGGCGGGGTCGTCGAGCTGCCAGTCTTCGTAGCGTTTGCCGGGGAAGATCGGGCAGGTGTCGCCGCAGCCCATCGTGATGACGACATCGGCTGTTCTCACGGCGTCGGTGGTGAGGAGCTTGGGGCGCTCGGCGGTGATATCGACGCCGACCTCGCGCATGGCGTCGATGACGGCGGGGTTGAGTTGGTCGGCGGGTTCGGACCCGGCGGAGCGAACCTCGATCTGGTCCCCAGCCAGGTGAGTGAGGAGGCCGGCGGCCATTTGGGAACGGCCGGCGTTGTGGACGCAGACGAACAGGACGGTCGGCTTGGGCGTGGTGGTCATCGTGGGCTCGTTTCGGGTTGGTAGGGGTCGGTGTGGAACCAGCGTCTGGCCGCCCATAGGGAGACGTAGACGAGGGCGACGAGGACGGGGACTTCGATGAGGGGGCCGACCACGCCGGCGAGGGCTTGGCCGGAGGTGGCGCCGAAGGTGCCGATCGCGACGGCGATGGCGAGTTCGAAGTTGTTGCCTGCGGCGGTGAACGCGAGGGTTGTGGAGCGGGCGTAGCCGAGGCCGAGGCTCTTGCCGAGTAGCAGTCCGGTGAACCACATGAGGGCGAAGTAGACCAGCAACGGCAGCGCGATCCGGGCCACATCGAGCGGGTTCGATGTGATCGCTTCGCCTTGGAGTGCGAACAGCAGCACGATGGTGAACAGCAGTCCGTAGAGCGCCCAGGGTCCGATGCGCGGGAGGAACGTGTCCTCATACCAGGCCCGGTCTCGGCGGTGCTCGCCGATCCAGCGGGAGGCGAACCCGGCGATGAGCGGGATGCCGAGGAAGACCAGGACGTTGAGCGCGATCTTGGCGACCGACACGTCGAGGCCCTGGGTGTCGAGGCCGAGCCATCCGGGGAGGACGGTGAGGTAGAACCAGCCGAGGAACGAGAACGCGATGACTTGGAAGATCGAGTTGATCGCAACGAGCACGGCGGTGGCTTCGCGGTCGCCGCAGGCGAGGTCGTTCCAGATCACGACCATCGCGATGCAGCGGGCGAGGCCGACGATGATGAGTCCGGTGCGGTATTCGGCCAGGTCGGGCAGGAACACCCAGGCGAGGGCGAACATCACCGCCGGGCCGACCAGCCAGTTCAGCACCAGCGACGACACCAGGAGCTTCTTGTCGCCGGTGACGGCGGCCACCTTGTCGTAGCGGACATTCGCCAGCACCGGATACATCATCACCAGCAGACCCAGGCCGATCGGCACCGAGATGCCGGCCACCTCCATGCGGGTGAGCACGTCGGCCAGGGCGGGGATGAAGCGGCCGAGCAGGAGCCCGGCGATCATCGCGAGGCCGATCCAGGCCGGCAGCCATCGGTCGAGCGTCGACAACCGCCGCACCCCGACGACGGCCGGGGCCGTCGCTGTGCTCACGCCGTTTGCGCTGGTCACGCGGCGGGTTTGGTGGCGCGGATGATCGCCGAGTGCATGCCGTTGGCGGCTTCATGGGTGAACTCCACGCTCGCGTCGGTGAACCCGACTGCAGCGAGCCCGTCGATGTATTCGCTCTTGGAGAGGGCTCCGGCGATGCAGCCGACGTAGGAGCCGCGCTCGGCGCGCTGCTCGGGGGTGAGGTGGTCTTCGGCGACGACATCGGAGACCCCGATCCGTCCGCCGGGGGTCAGGACGCGGAACATCTCGGCGAGCACGGCGGGCTTGTCGGTGGAGAGGTTGATGACGCAGTTGGAGATCACCACGTCCACCGAGCCATCGGGCAGGGGCACGTTCTCGATGGTGCCCTTCAGGAACTCGACGTTGGTGGCTTCGGCTTTGGCCGCGTTCTCGCGGGCGAGGTCCAGCATCTCGTCGGTCATGTCCACCCCGTAGGCGAACCCCGTGGGGCCGACCCGCTTGGCGGAAAGCAGCACGTCGATGCCGCCGCCGGAGCCGAGGTCGAGGACTCGCTCGCCCTCGTGCAGCTCGGCCACGGCGGTCGGGTTCCCGCAGCCCAGGCTCGCTTCGACCGCCTCGATCGGCAGCCCGGCGGTGGTCGCGGCGTCGTAGAGGCCCGCGCCGAAGCTCCGCTCCGCCGCGCTTGTGTCGCCGCAGCACGACGACTCGGCCTGCTCAATCTTCGGCGTTACCGCGCCCTGTCCGTCGGGTGTACCACCACAACACGACGTACTCCGAAAGCCATCCTCGACCAGCAGGTCCGCGTTGCGGGTGCCCGCCTTGACCGCAGTCGCGGCTCCGGCGTAGCGGGCGCGAACCTGCTCCCGCAGCTCGGCTGTGTCGGTGGTGTTCTCGGTCATGGCGTGCTCCGTTCGTGTCGGATGGATCAAGTCATATTGATGATGGTCGATGCATCGACAGATGTCAATACGTGGGGGTAGAGTGGGCACCATGACGACTTTGCTGCCTCTGCTGACCACGGATGCGTCCGGGTGCTGTGCGCCGGTTACCGCGGGCGTGATGGACGTGGAGGACGCGCAGCGGCTGGCGCGGGTGTTCAAGGCGTTGGGCGATCCGACCAGGGTGCGGCTGCTGTCGATGATCGCCACACAGTCCGGCGGCGAGTCATGTGTGTGCGACCTGACCGAGCCAGTCGGCCTGTCCCAGCCCACCGTGTCGCATCACATGAAGCAGCTCGTCGACGCCGGCCTGGTCACCCGTGAGCAGCGCGGCAGGTGGGCCTACTACACGCTCGTCCCTGAGACGCTGGCGATGCTCTCCGGCGTGCTCGATCCGCAGGCGTCGCGCGCTGGTACCGGTTCGTCCTGCTGAGTCACCGAACGTTGCAGTGGCGTAAGGAATCCTGCGCTAGACGCAATTTCCGACATTACGGCCCGACTGTGACGTGGAGGTGGTCGTAGTGGCCTCCGGTGATGGAGGTGGGGTCGTGCATGCCTCCGCCGTTGTAGGGTCGCCAGCCCTGGGCGTCGCGGGCGGCGGACCAGATTTGGCCTTGCCAGATCAGGTACTCGACGCCGAGCACGTCGGAGTTGTCCTTCATCCAGTTGGTGGCCTTCCAGCCGACGTCGAGCTGGGCCGGGGTGGGTCGCTGGCCGATGCGGTTGCCGAAGGTGATGTCGCACGCTCTGCCGAGGGGATGCTCGGACTTGGTGCCGGGGCGCGGTGAGTAGCAGCCCCAGCCGGTGTCTGGGAACGCGGCGAGGGTCTGCTGGTAGAGGTGGAGCATGCGGGCGGTGATCTTGCCCGAGCTGGTGGGATCGTCGACGAGCCGGTCGGGGTCTCCATCGACGCCGGTCGGCGCACCGGCGGTGGTGTTGTTGCAGGAGGCGGGTGATCCGCTGGTCGCCGTGGGCAGGTTCGCGGCCCCGTGCTGGTTGAGCCAGGCGGCGGCGTCGATGGCCTCGCCGTTCGTGCCGCCGGGGCGGACCTCGAAGTGCAGATGTGCGCCGGTGGACATGCCCGAGGAGCCGACATCGCCGATGTGCTGCCCGGCGCTCACGCGGTCTCCGCGGCGGACGTGGATGCCGCTCTGCCACATGTGCGCGTAGGCGGTCGCGACGGTCTTGCCGGCGATGGTGTGCTCGATGACGATGAGGCCGCCGTACCCGCCGGAGACCTCCGCGACGGTGACGGTGCCGTCCGCGGCGGCGAGGATCGGGGTGCCGTCGGGCGCGGCGAAGTCGGTGCCAGTGTGCATCTTCCGCTCGCCCGTGATCGGGTGCACCCACATCCCGAACGGCGAGGACAGCACCCAGGTGCCCTCGGGCAGCGGGAACACCACCCGCGACGACAAGACCGCCGGGCCACCCGCGCCGCCAGCGGCACTGCCGCCTGTGGTGAGGGCAGCGGGGATGCTGTCTGCGGCGGGCGCGTAGTTGCGGTAACGGTCGGGGTAGGCGGACACTTCGACGGCTCAGGCGGCTTCGCCGAGGTCCATCTGTTGCCAGCCGGGGATATCGAGCAGGCCGCGCGGTGAGGGGTAGTTCGGGACGGTCGGCCCGCCGAAGAACGCTCGCGCACATCGACATCGACGACGACCACGCCCGATGCCGCGCCTGTCGGGATGCCGATGTTCGCGTCCGGTGTACGCGACCACCACTCGGCAACTTGCTCCGGCTCGCTGCTCGCGTCGAGGAACCCACGGCGAGTCAGCGGACGCTTCCCCTCGACGAGGCACGGGAACACAGGCACGCCAGCCGTCGCGAGGCTCCGCGCCGCGAGCCCCAGGCTCGGCGAACGATCCACGCGAATCAGCGCAGCAAGGACATCGAACGGCTCGGGCATCACAAAGCCCGCGCCGCGAGCTCCGGCACCGGCGCGCCGTGCGGGCGATCCGCCTTGTCGGGCAGTCCTTGCTGAGCAGACCGATGAATGGGCCGAAGGACGCCGCTACCTCGGCCTCGACATCCTCGCCAAAAGTCGTCTCACGCTCGTCCCCGATACCAGCAGCAAGGAGGTACCCGACCAAACCGTCCTCGAACTCAGCCCCTAACCAAGATCACCAGTCGAAGGATCACCGACCGCTACACCACCATCCGGGACTAGACCGACCACGTACGTCTAGCACGAAGCAAGAACCAAAATAGGCCCCGCAATCTGAGACGGGACAAAGTGGCGAGTCAATTCCGGATCACGACCTGCGCCCGGACCAAGGATGTGCGGACAGCCTTGCGGACCACTCCCATGCGGCGGGAGATCGCCCGTATCGAGACACCGTCCCGGTAGAACCTGGCGGCTTCGGCCTGCTCATGAACACCCAAGCCCGTAGGGTCCGACGACGTTGGTGCGCGAACACCGTCGCCCGGTGAATCCCGTATCGCTCGGCCAACTCCTGGGCGCCTGCTCCTGCGAGGTAATCGCCGACCAAGCTGTCGATCTCGGCGGCGGTGAGAAAAGTTCGAGTCGTCTCGATTCTCCGCACTATCGGTCCCCGAGCATCCCTCGACGGCGGTCCGAACAGCCTCCGCGACTCCCGGTAAGCACCGCGATACCACCGTGTTACCAGGCTTTCGTTCGAGGGGGAAAGTTTGCGAACTTTTCACGTAGGGACCCTGATGCGATGTGCCGCAACGTCGACTTGTCGGGGTTGCGGCATATCTCTTTTCTACCCCTATTCGGAGTCGAGTCCACACTGCAGTGCGCAACAACTCCCGGACGCCAGTGCGAAGACCGCCCACCACGCGTACGGGCATCCGCATCGGTCCTCACGGTCCACCCGCGATAGGCTCAGCCTTGACAGACTCAAAACCCGCCGGGGCTCAGCCCAGCCGCGCGAGAATCGCGTCGACGAACTTGTCAAGCGAACCCGGAGCCTGCGCAAAGAACAGCGACGGCTCGGTGAGTTCGAGTTCGAGCAGGTGCGGCTTGTCGTCGTCGCCCGGAAGCATGTCGACGCGGGCGTAGAGCAGACTCTCACGCGGGATGCCGAGGATTGCCGCGGTCTGATCCATGGTCTCCTCCGCGAGCGCGAACTCCTCGGCACTCGCCTCGGCCGCGGTCATGACCTCGCGCTGGTACAGCCCTTTGGCCGGCACGACGTCGCGCTGGAGCATGGCTTCCTTGCGGACGGCGTGGGAGAAATCGCCCTGGATGAAGATCAGGCAGGTCTCACCGACCGTGTCAACGCGCTTGAGATAGCGCTGAACCATGACGTGACGCCCGTCGCGGAGCAAGTCGCGCACGTGCAGAATGGCGTTTCCGCGGGCCTCGGCACTCGACTCGCGGTAGCGGATGGTGTCCTGGGCGCCTGCCGAGATCGTGGGCTTGATGACGTAGTCGCCGAATGCGGGCAACCTGGTGTGGATCGCCTGGCTGGTCAGATGCTTGGCTGGATCTAGCCACAGGGTGTCGATCGTCGTGATGCCGCGATCCCCGAGGTCCTTCAGATACTGCTTGTCGGTGTTCCATTCCAGGACCTCACGCGCATTGACCAGTCGCGGAACGCGCGCCGCCCAGGCGATGAACTCGTCGCGGCGGTGAGCGTAGTCCCAGGTCGAGCGGACGACGACGAGATGGAAGGAGTCCCACTCGACGGCCTCGTCATCCCACACCACGGCCGACGCCTCGACTCCCTTGGCGGCCAGCGCACCGATGAGTGGCTGGTCGTCCCCGTCGAGGTCTGGCAGGTCGGAGCAGGTCACCAGGGCGATCTTCTTCTGCGGCATTTCTCCATCTTAGAGGTCGCGAACGTATGGCGTACCGTGGGCAACGTGAGTACTGAGGACCCCATCACCGACTTCTCCCCCAAGCCCCACGCAGACGGCGATCCCGTGACGCCCCCGCGCGCCGCGCGCCGGCCGTCGGTGCGCAAGCATCACGGGGACGAATTCATCGATAACTACGAGTGGCTGCGCGACGCGGATAACCCCGAGACGATCGCGTACATCGAGGCCGAGAACGACTGGACCCGCGCACGCACCGCGCATCTGCAGCCGCTGCGCGAGCAGATCTTCCAGGAGATCAAGGGCCGCACGCTGGAAACGGACATGTCTGTCCCGGGCCGCCGGGGCGACTGGTGGTACTTCGCTCGCACTGAGGAGGGCAAGCAGTACTCTACCCAGTCGCGCGTGCCGGTCACTGGCGACAGCTGGACTCCCCCTGCGGTCGAGCCGGGCCGCATGCTCCCCGGCGAGGAGGTCATCTTCGACGCGAACGCCGAGGCGGACGGACACGACTTCTTCTCGGTCGGGTCGTTCAGCCTCGACGACTCGGCAACGCGGCTCGCCTACGCCACCGACGTCGTCGGCGACGAGCGCTACACGCTGCGCATCCGCGACCTCACGAGCGGCCAGGATCTGGCGGACACGATCGCGAACACCTCCAGCGGCGCGCTCATCACGCCCGACGGCGCGTACGTCTTCTACACGACCGTCGATGACGCCTGGCGGCCCGACCGGGTATGGCGTCACCGCGTCGGCACGGATCCGACTGAGGACGCGCTCGTGTGGCACGAGCCGGACGAGAGGTTCTGGGTCGGCATATCCCTCAGCCGCACGAACCGGTACGTGCTGGTGGAGGCCTCGTCCAAAATCACCTCGGAAACCGCGCTGATCAGCGTGGACGAGCCCACCGGACAACCCGTGATCGTGTGGCCGCGCCGCGATGGCGTCGAATACAGCGTGGAGCACGCGACGTCCGGAGCGCAGGAGTGGCTGCTGATCTGCCACAACATCGACCATGAGGACTTCGCGATCACCCGTACTCCCGTGCCTGCGGGAGTACCGCTTGCTATGGGCGAGGGAGAACTCGTCCTCGCTCCTGAGCCCGGCCAGCGCATCGAGGCCGTGGACGCGTTCGCCACGTTCCTGGCCGTGTCGTACCGGGATCGTGCCGTGCCCGCGGTTGCGCTCCTTGGTGTGGACGAGGCGCTCGGCGCTTCGGCTGAGATCCCGTGGCGGCTCAGTCCGCTGGAATTCGGGGACGAGCTCACCGCCGTCGGAATCGCGGGCGGTGAATTCGACCAGCCGCTGGTTCGAGTGGGGGTGTCGTCGTTCGTTCGCCCGGCCACCGTGCTCGACTACGACGTGGCCGCGCGAACAGCGCACGTGCGCAAGGTGCAGCCAGTCCTCGGCGGGTATGACCCGGACGAGTACGCCCAGGCGCGGCTGTGGGCCACCGCCGACGATGGCACCAAGGTGCCCATCTCGATCGTGTGGCGCAGGGATGCCGTTGCCGTCGACGACGCCGGCGTCCCGCAATCCGCCGCCCCCCTGCGGCTGTACGGGTACGGCGCGTACGAGGCGTCGATCGACCCCGGGCTATCGATTCCGCGCCTGTCCGCACTCGACCGCGGCGTAGTGTTCGCGATCGCGCACGTGCGAGGCGGCGGCGAGCTGGGGCGGCACTGGTACGAGGAGGGCAGGCTCCGCAGCAAGCGGAACACGTTCACCGACTTCATCGCGTGCGCGCGTCACCTGATCGAGCAGGGCTGGACTACGCCGGATCGACTGGTGGCCGAGGGTGGGTCCGCTGGCGGCCTGCTGATCGGGGCCGTGGTGAACCTGGCGCCTGAGCTGTTCGCCGGCGCGGTGGCCGATGTGCCGTTCGTGGACGCACTGACCTCGATCCTGGACCCCTCGCTGCCGCTGACCGTCGTCGAGTGGGACGAGTGGGGCGACCCGCTGCACGACCCCGAGGTGTATCAGTACATGAAGTCGTACTCGCCCTACGAGAACGTGCGCGACGGGGTGAAGTATCCGCGCATCCTCGCGGTCACCTCGCTCCACGACACCCGGGTGCTCTACGTGGAGCCCGCGAAGTGGACCGCGCGCCTGCGGGAAGTCGGCGCCGACGTGCTCCTGAAGACCGAGATGTCGGCCGGTCACGGCGGAGTGTCGGGCCGGTACGCCCAATGGCGCGAGGTCGCATTTGAGCTGGCCTGGACACTCGACGTGCTCGGATCCGCGGAATTGCGCGGTTAACGGCAACGATTTGGAAGTGCGGTGAGGGTACTGCTAGAGTTCTTAATCGCGCGCCGTTAGCTCAGTTGGTTAGAGCAGCTGACTCTTAATCAGCGGGTCCGGGGTTCGAGTCCCTGACGGCGCACCCGCAAAGATGGCCCTGACCTGGGGAAACCCGGGTCGGGGCCGTTTGCGTTTGCGGCTGAAAATCAGCCCGTGTTACAACTTGGTTCAAAGACGGTCGGGAATCAGGACCGCAAGACGCACAACTTCACTCCGCCGTTGGATGTGTTCCACGACGCTTCCGCGCCCAGCGGGCGTGCCACACTGGTTCTGCCGAAGTACTAGGGCGCTGGTCAGTACGGCGTGCAGGTCTCATTCGAGCCAGCCAACGCTGCGGTTGTCTCGGGTTCCTCGTCCACCGTCAGAGTTCAGATCAAGAAGGCTCGTACCAAGCTCGTCTCGGCGAAGGTCACCCGAGGTAAGGCCGGCAAGTCTGGTAAGGCCGCGCGCTCGATCAAACGCAAGAAGGCCGTCCGAATCCAGGTGCGCCTGGCCACCGTTTCGGGCGCGAACCCGACCGGACACGTGACCTTGAAGGCAGGCAAGCGCACGATCGGCAAGGCTTCAGTGAAGCGCACCAAGGCCGGCCGCTACTTTGCCACCATCCGCGTGTCGGCGAAGTCCACCCGGACAATCGAGAAGGCGACCCGCATCGAGGTCATCTACACAGGCAACGCCAATCTGGCGGCACGGACCTACACCACGAAGCTGCGCGTCATCCGCTAGCCGCACTGGTCCGCATTGGCCGACGCCCCCACGACTCACGTACCGCGAATTCGTGGGGGCGTCGATGTATTTGGATGCTCTCCGTGAGAGATACCGCCCCGGCACAGACCCCGCCTTAACTCCCTTACGGAGAAACGCCCGCTTGCGGGATTCTACAAGGGCAGGCCGATGCGGCACAGACCCAGCCCGTACCCTCTTGCGGAAAAACAAGGAGGGCCGCTGCCCGGCAGGTCAGCTGTGGAAACCCACGACCATACTTTGAACAGCGGCCCTCGCGCGAGAGACGACACAAGCGACGGGCTTGCGTTCCACTGCACCACCTGCCGGGGTGCTAGCTAGCGCAGCGTGTGAACCTTCACCGTCCGCTGCGACTTGGCCACATTCTTGTTGCCCACATAGCGCACCTGGACCTTCTGGATGCCAGTCTTGCTGACCTTCACCTTCACAGTGACCTTGCCGGAATGGCTCACCTTGACGGTACGTACGCGCTTTCCGGAGATGAGGACCCAAGCTTTTCCTGCACGGCTGACGTCCGACGGACCCGACACGCGAATACGCAAAGTGAGTCGCTTGCCCGTCTTCAACTTCTTCTTCGCGGTGATCTTCACCTTGGACCTAGCCTTCGCCACCTTCACAACGAGTGACCGGTTCGCGGCGAGCAGGGAATCGGTCCCCGCGAACGCCACATTGACAGACAACGCCTGCGTACTTGTCGCGCGCCCCAACTTCACGGAGGCGACACCCGAGGCAGGGACCGACACGGTGGCCTGTTCTCCGTTCACAGTGACCTTAACCCTAGCGGCCTTCCATATTCCCGTCGTGCGGGCCCACACCTTGAGCGTCACCTGCTGCCCCACGCGAGGTTTGGCGGGTGAGGTGGACACCTCCAGTGTCACTGGACTCTTATCGCCACCAGGCGGCGGGACGTCGGGCGGCGCGGTCACAGTGAGAACGATCGATGCCGAAGAATATGGCCCCGCCGCCACAAACGTCTGAGCACCCGTAACCTTGGGAACGACCACACTACCGGCGAACGCACCAGCCGGATTCGCGATGGCACTGCCCACCCCCGTGGCGCCGATCGAGAACTGCACAACCTCGTTCGCGCCGAATCCGGTGCCGGAGACCGTAAGAGTTTCCCCCTGTTTCACGGCGGTAGTAGGCACAGTGATCTGCGCGTCTTTGCCCACACAGTCGTCCAGCCCCGACGTCTCTCCCGAGGTGAGGAGAATCAACCGGCAGCCGATGTTCTCTGCTCCCGGGCCGCTCAGCAACGCACCGTCGGCGGTCAAGTCGAGGTCTAAGGGCTGACCTAGGTTCATGAGCCCGGCGATTCCACCCTGCATCGAGTCAGACAGCCGAATTGCCGACAGGTTGCCGAGGTCCATCCGGTAGCCGTTGTTGAGCCAGATGTTCTCGATCAGGTTCGTAATCCCGAAAATCGATGGCCGCACGCCGCTCACGCGCGGCGTCCCCTCGCGTGTGCCACCTGCCTCGTGATACACCTCGGCAAACCACTTCGACCGGACGGTGTCACGGATTGTCGCATTGGTGAAGATTCTAGCCTTTTCGAGGTCACCTCGGTCGATGAGCCCATAGGTCATCAGTTGCGCGTCGGGAGCTTTCTGCGCGATACGTGCCAGACCCGCAAACTGACGGTTTGGGTCATACTCCTGCATGAATCGTTCTACGACCCAGCCCATTTCCTGATCGGCCAACTGATCCATCACCATCGCGGTGGACGTGTAGAACTGGTGGCCCGAATCGGTCCAGCGCTGAGTTGCAGGGTCGCGGAACACGGATATTCCGCTCGGAGCACTCGTCCGCGATGTATTCAAATAGATCTTCTGGACCGTGGGGAATCCGCGGGTACGGCCTTCCGCGGGGAAGAACCACTCCTCGTAGTTCCGAGCGAGACGAGTCTTGGTCGCGGCCCACTCCGCTACGTGCGCATCTTCTCCGAGCAGCTTTGAGATCCGTTCGGCGTAGGTCAGGTCAAAGTAGAGAGACGCGGTGAACTCGCTGTCAACCTCATCCGGCTCGTCGTGGTCGGTGGACATCCACCGCATGTTGTCCTCTTCCCAGCGCAAGTGCCGGATCAGGTCGTCGTAGGTCGCCGCGAGGCGGTCTTTGTCGCCTGTGACCTGGTAGAGGATCCACGCGGTCTGCGCCTTGCGGGACGGCAGGGACTCCCCGGCGAGCATCCCATCCTCAGCAACGAGGGCCATCATGCCCTCGTAGGTCTGCCATGCGTTCTCCGGGTCGACGTGAACGAGTTGCTGGATACCCAGCAGCGAGTCCCAGCTTGCGGAGTTGGACACGCCAATGGTTCCGGTGTCGTAGAGCGACGCCATACCAGTACCCAAGCTCGCGAAGTTGTTTCCCGTCTCGGGAGTCGCCGGCATCACGTTCATGTCCATCGTGATCCAACCCAGGTAGTACATGCGCTCCACCTGTGCCGGTGTCACACCGTCAGCCTCGACATGGTACAGCGAGAAGTCCTGTGGAACCGGCACTCGAGAGAGATACTCGTCCCAATACGTCTCCCAGTAGTCCCGGTCAGCATCGGGATCGGCGATCGCGGCGATTGCCGCAGCGCGCGCAGCCATCACCGCGGCCGCTGTGGTCGAGGTCCGGGCGATGAACCCCACACCCACGGCCCTCACGGAGCCTTCCGGCAAGATTGCCAGCCAACGGCTAGTACCCTGCGCAGCGGGCGTAGCTGCACCGTCAAAGGTCGGCACGACCCCAGCGGGAAGCGCAACGGCCACCGCGAGAGCATCGGTGTGGACCTGATTGGAAATGGACTTGCCATCGGCGGTGTAGGTGATCGTGTTCGTCGTTGCGTCATAGGCCGCGTTCTTGCCGATGTGGCCGGTGACGACGACTTGGCCGCGGGTGAGCCCACTGCTGTCGATCACGCGCGCGAACGCATCAGGACCGGAGAACTGGTCCCGACCGACAACCTGGCCATCGGACCCGTAGGTGCCAGTGAACGCGAGTTCGTGCGGCGCCCAGGAATTCGCGACCCCCGTTGCGGGTTGAAGCCACGACTCGCCCGTGTGAATGGCGATGGAGTTGAACACTGTGGTCGATCCCTGCGGCCCAACCTGGAACAAGCGGACTTCGAACGTTTGCTTACCGGTCAGGTTGTACGCCGCCGCAAGGTCAACCGTGATCTTCCCCGTCTGATCTGTGTCGTGAATCAGCGACGGGGAGAGGTCGTTGCCAGATGAGCCGCGCCGAATCTTGAGCGCCCACTTCGCGGTGGTGTTGGCAACATCGACTGTGAGTAGTGGCGTGTTCTCGATGTTCTGGATCGTCACTGTCTTCGCGACGGCACCCCACCCGCTCGAACCGCCGTTGGTGATCGTTCCCCCCGCAATCGTCACACCGTTGGCAGACGAAGCCCAACCACCCGAACCGAAACTGTCCGCAAACGGCGCGTAGTAGTCGCTGATGGTCACCGAGTCGAAGGTCACTGACGCACCTGATCCCCCGGTTGCCCACAACCGCACCTTGAGGGACTTGGCTCCGGTCCACCCCAGAGTCTTCGCGATATCGAAGGTGAAGGTGCCGATCTCCGTCGAATCGGGCTGGAACAGCGTGTCGTAGTCGTTGCCGGTGGCGGGGTTGTTGATCTTGACGTTCCACTTCTGCGAAACGTTCGTGACCTTCACGGTCAAGTACCGGGCCACGGCGATGTCATTGACCTGAATGGTGGGGCTGATAATGCTCCCCCACTCCTTGCCCGCTTCGGTGGCGATCGTCACGCGGCCGCCGGATGCCGAAGTGGACACCTGATCAACCGCCCAGCCATCTGCGGAGTTCAAGTCGTTGTTGTACGCCGTCACCGTCGGCTCGGTCTGGGTCGGCGGTGGAGCGGTGTCGTCCGTGTGGAACATCTGCAGGACGTTGTTGACCCGAATCGCGTCGTCGTACGCGAAGGTACCGACGTCCATCGGGAATGTCGGCCCGTTGTGCTGATCCAGTTCTGGACCACCGTGTGGATAGTCGTAGGGATGAAGCACCATGCGGGAGTTCGGAACGGACAGCCATCGCTGCTGGTCAGGACCCGTTTGGGTGAGACCTGCCGAGGTAGTAGTGGCAGATTGCACGATCTCGGATGACGCCACTGATCCCACGGAGGCGGCGGCCTGTAACGAAGCGCCTGCAGTCGCCACGCCCGCCGTCGCGGCGAGCACCAGCGAAACCGCAAGCGCGGTAACTCGCCTTTGCACAGCGGCGCTCGGCCCCGTCTTTACATATCTCAACCAATCGTTGCGTGATTTCATGCTTCTTGTCCCTCATCGTTGAGTGATCCAACGCCTCCACCGAAGCGCTTCTGCAACGAGTCTACGACCGCGTTGACAGACTGTCGATCTCGCCATTCTCAGTTCGCTAGCGCAGTCCTCGCATCCTGACCGTCCGCTGCGACTTCATACCGGAAGCCCTTAGTTGCGTCATAGTTGGTGCCGTACGGTGCATTCGTTCGTGCCGCCATGTATGGCTGCGCGAGGGTCGTGATCTCGTAGTAGGTATTGACACACGACCGTTCAAACGCATCCATCGAACATTTGGCACCGCGATCAGTTCGTGAGGATTCCGTCTAGTGCGGGCTCGTGCGGGCCCAGGAACTTGGGCTTGCGATGAGTCATGCCGTCCCAGGCGGCCTTGACCGACGCAGCCAGTTCGCGAGCCCGATACCTGCCGACGGTACCGTTCCCCGACGACGCGCCCACTCCAACGGCATCGACCCCGGCTCGCCGGCACGAGAACAGCGCCCGCGGCAAGTGATAGTCCTGCGTGATCACGGTCGCCGCAGTGACGCCGAAGATCTCACGGGCGCGCACGCATGAATCGTGCGTGTCGAATCCTGCGTAGTCGAGGGCAACCACGTCGTCCGGGATGCCCCGAGACACCAGCCAGTCGCGCATCGCGGAGGGCTCGTCATAACTGGTCGTGGAATTGTCCCCGCTCGCCAAAACACCGCGGATCGCGCCACGGTCGTACAAGTCGAGCGCAATCTCGAGTCGCCGCGCCAGGTAGAGCGTGGGCGTTCCGTCGGACCGCAGGCCGGCACCGAGGACGAGCGCCACCGGCCGGGATGGAACGTCCGCCGTGTCGTAGATGCCGCCTCTCCCGGAGCCCTGCACCCAGACGATCGCGCTCACCACTACGACGACTGCCAGTGCGACTACCACTAGAGCCCAGCGGATGATCCGGCGGCGCAGGAACCTGCGCAGACGTGAAACGGTCGGCGGGGCCGATGGTTCGGCGTCGAAGGTCATGCCCTGCATGATAGGTCCACAGTCTTGCTCGCCGCACAACGCCGGGGCGATGAAGCCTCGGGACCAGGCTATCGGGACTGCGTGGTCTCCTTGGGCGCGTTCGGGACAACTCCCGCGTAGCCATGATCCGCGCTGCCACGCTTGCCGAGCAACATCGTCGTGATCGCGTCGAACACGAGGACGAGCCCAATCGCAGCGATCCCGCCAGTGATGCCCTCGAATGCGATAGCCCTCACGCCGATGCCCACTCCCCCGGCGAGCATCACCTTGATCACTGATCCTGCGATGCCGGACAGGACGCATGCCAGAACGACTGCGGGGGTGACCCATCGCGACTCCGTAGGCGTCGCAGCGCGCCTGGGCAATCGCACGATCACGATTGCTACGGCCAGGAGCCCTGCAATGCCACTGAAGTACTGGGCGTAGCGGTAGCCCATGAGCGGTCCCAGCGGAGAAGGGAACTCGGCTGTGAGCATCGGAATGTGCTCAGTCCCGAATCGGCCGAAGTGCGTGAACTCGTCCCACAGCAGGTGCGTTGCGGCACCTACGGCCACGGCCACGCAGACCGCCCACCAGGGAAAGTCGCGCCACGTCGGCAACACCCATCGTTCGCGAACGTCGGATGGGACAAGCGCATGCAGTCCGGTGGCCAACAGCCGCCAAACTCCCCACATCAGTAACCCGAAGACCACGTTGACCGAGACGATCGCGGCCGCGGTGTGGGTATCGACGTCGAGCCTTGCCAGCGGGGTCACGAAGTATGGCAGATCCGGGCTCATGCTACCGGCGGCGAGTGCGGCCATCGGCAACGGCAATCTTCGGATCGGTAGCACCGCAAACATGGCTCACCGTAAATGGCATACCCGAAGCGTACGTGTCCTGGACGCCGCCCCGAGTTCGTCATCGAGTGCAATCAGCAAGCAAACATTACGAAACACGACATATCTACGGTGGAATAAGCCTGACATCGCCCGTGTCAGGATCCTACTGATGTGACTAAGGCGGCAATAATGCATTCAGCCTCCCAGCATCGGCGACCACTACGTTCCAAGGCCGCCACGCTCCTTCTCCCGCTCACCCTTGCGGCCTCGATGTCGCTCGCGGTCGCGCCCGCGCACGCCGTCGACCCGGTTCCCGGCCCGCAGACGTCCGGAGACGCGCTGTTCCCGAATGTCGGCAACGGCGGCTACGACGTTCAGCACTACGACATCGCCCTGACTTGGACGCCCGGCTCGATTGTCACTCCCACGCTCAGCGACGCGACGATCCAAGCCACCACCACGATCAAGGCAAAGGCGGACTATCCGCTGAGCAACTTCTCGCTAGATTTCGAGGGACTGGAGATCGACTCGATCACGGTCAACGGCGCGCCCGCGACCTGGGTGCGCGACATCGATGCGGCCTCGATCAAGTACAAGCTGGTCGTGACTCCCGCCGCGGCTATCGAGGGAGACTTCACGACAGTAGTGACGTACCACGGCACGCCGAGCCGCCACACCGACGCCGACGGCAGCTGGGAGGGCTGGGTCCCCACCACGAACGGCTCGATCTTCATGGGCCAGCCCATCGGCGCGATGACCGGCTACCCGAACAACAACACCCCCGGCGACAAGGCGACCTACACATTCAGCCTCAACGTGCCGTCCACCATCACCTCGAGCGCCGGCACGGGAAGCGCCGCGGCTGTGAGCAACGGAGAACTCGTCTCCGTCATCCCCAGCGCGGACGGAACGAGCAAGACCTGGGTGTGGAACGAGACCAAGCCAATGGCCACCGAACTCGCGCTCATCACGATCGGCAAGTACGAGATGGTGCAGTCCACCGTCACGCTGACCGACGGGTCTACTATTCCGGAGTATTCCTTCTACGACTCAGACCTGAGCACGGCGAACAAGACGACGGCACTGACAGCGCGCGGTAAGTTGCCGACCATCATCCGGGGCCTCGAATCGATCTACGGGCCCTACCCCGGCAAGAGCACCGGCATCGTCATCGACGCCGTGCCAAGCGGAATCAGCTACGCGCTCGAGACCCAGGACCGGTCGTTCTTCCCCAGCGCGTCCAGCGCGAACGGCAACACGCTGATCCACGAACTCGTTCACCAGTGGTACGGCGACAATGTCTCCCCCAAGGACTGGAACGACATCTGGATCAACGAGGGAATGGCCACGTGGGGTCCGACCTACTACAACAACGCGATCATCGGCACCAACCCCGCCGCGGTCGAGACTTCCTACTTCAACTCGTGGAACAACAAGGCCGCGTCCAGCGCCGACTGGAACATTCCGCCCGCCGGAATGACCGACACCTCGACGCTGTACGACTACCAGACGTACACGCGCGGCGCCCAGTTCTGGGAGGCGTTGCACACCCGCCTCGGGGACGAGGCGTTCTTCGAGTTCGTCCTCGAATGGCAGACGCGCTACGGCGGCAAGAGCGCCGGACGCGTCGAATTCCAGGCGCTGGCCGAGGAAATTTCCGGACAGGACCTGGACGACCTATTCCAGGACTGGATCTATGAGGCCGGTAAGCCGGCATGGCCGGCTCGCGCGGAATTGTCGCTGGGCACCACGGCCGACCCGGTCACCGTCGAACCCGGCGGCGACGTGAGCTACACGCTCACCGTGCAGAACACCGGCAAGGTGGCGCTTGAGGGCGCGGTCGTAACCCTGGATCTGGCCGATGTGCTCGACAATGCCACCCTGGCCGATCCGCTTCCGGCGGACGTCAGCGTTACCGGTACGAGCGCGACATGGACGGTACCTTCCGTCGCCGTGGGCACCTCGGCGTCCGTGACGCTCGATGCGAGCATCGCCGCGAACGCAGGCTGGTCCACGCTCAACGCCAGCGCATCCACCACCACCACGGGCCTATGGTGCACGTCTGCCTGCAGCGCCGAACTGACCGTCGCGGATGGCCCGGATGTGGTCTCCGACACCCCGACCATCTCCGGCACCGTGGCGGTTGACGGTGTTCTGACGGCAGCACCCGGCGCCTGGCAAACGGGCGCTGAACTCACCTACCAATGGCTGAGTGATGGCGCACCCGTTGCGGGAGCAACATCGGGCACATACTTGCTCACCGTCGCCGACTTGGGCAAGAAGATCAGCGTTGCCGTCACCGGTTCGCTGACCGGATTCGGCACCGTGACCAAGACCAGCGCCGAAACCGTCGCGGTCGCGACCGGTCCAGGAGTGACCGCCAGCACCCCGACCATTTCAGGCAAGGCGGTCGTGGAGGGCACGCTCACCGCGGCACCCGGCGTATGGCAATCCGGTACGACGCTCAGCTATCAGTGGCTCCGCGCCGGAACGCCTATCCCCGGCGCCACCAAGCCGACCTACACCGCGACGGCGGCGGACCTCGGCAAGGTGCTTAGCGTCTCGGTTGCTGGCACGCTGACGGGCTACGCTCCCGTCACGAAGGTGAGCCTTCCGACGGCGAAGGTCACTGCCGCCAAGTTCGCCAAGGCCGTCAAGGTCAAGGTGACCGGCAAGGTCAAGGCCGGTAAGAAACTCAAGGCAAAGGTTACCGGCCTCGCGGCCGGCACCAAGGTCACCTACAAGTGGAAGGCCGGCAAGAAGACCGGCAAGAAGGCGACCTTCAAGCTGACGAAGAAGTACGTCGGCAAGAAGGTCACGCTCACCGTCAAGGTGTCCAAGCCGGGATACACCACCGTGACGAAGAAGGTGAAGACCAAGAAGGTCAAGAGGAAGTAGTTCCTGCCAGGAGCTGCTGAGACGGGGTGGCTCGCGCGAGAGATCGCGCGGGCCACCCCGTCGTTTCACAGCCGTAGCGTCGCCCGAGCGGCAGGTCCCAGTGCCAGACCCAGACTGCGCTACGATGCGGCTCAGTTGTAGAGCATGCCGCCGTCGACCAGGAGGACCTGTCCCGTCACGTAGTCGGAGTTGGGCGAGGCAAGGAAGGAGACGACGCCCGCGACGTCCTCGGGCGTCTCAATGCGGCCGAGTGCAATACTGTCCACGTTCTCCTTGAGGTTCTGACCGAGCGGCTTGCCGTTGATCTCGTGCAGCCGCTGGTCGATGACCTCCCACATGCCGGTGCCGACGATACCGGGAGCGTACGCGTTGACCGTGATCCCCGCTGGCGCCAGTTCCTGCGCGGCGGCCTGGGTGATCCCGCGTACGGCGAATTTCGAGGCGGAGTAGGCACCGAGAATCGGGAAGCCCTTGATGGCGGCGATCGACGCGGCGGAGATGATCTTCCCCCGCTTGCCCAGTTCCTTGAACTTCGCCGATGCCGCCTGAATCCCGAACACGACCGAGTTCACGTTGATGGCGAAGATCTTGTTCAGTTCCTCCTCGGTGATCTCCTCGATCGGCTTGACCTGCACAATCCCGGCATTGTTGACCATGACGTCGAAGCTGCCCAGTTCAATGGCCGCAGTTTCTACGGCCGCGACGATATCGGCCCTCTTAGACACGTCGGCGGAGACGAACAACGCATTACGGCCGAGTGCCTTGACCTCCTCGACGACACTCTGCCCCTTATCTGTCTGAAACGGCAGATCCACGACAGCGATGTCGAACCCGTCCCCCGCCAATTTCAAGGCGAGTCCGCGGCCGATGCCCTGTCCCGCCCCGGTCACCAATGCGACCTTTGTCTCCGTCATCTGTCGTCCTTTCAGTCGTGCCTCGATATGGGCGACCCGCGACCTCACAGTCACCGGAAAACATCCCATCTTTCGTAACAGCCCATGCGCCCGATATGTTCCCCCACGCTCGACAAGGTGCGTCTGTCCGGCAAAATGAACGCCGAAGATTGGGCCGCGATCAAATTCCGAGTGAAATCGATATGATAAATCCAGCGAATTCAATAACGCCTAACTCTATAGAGTTTTACCAATTAAGGGACTTTCGCGTGAATTATGGACTGATGATCGGCGGGCTCATCGTTGGATTTCTGGTGGGACTCACCGGAATGGGCGGCGGCGCCCTCATGACACCCATGCTGGTCTTCTTCTTCCGCGTCGACCCCCTCGTCGCCATATCCTCCGATATCGTCGTCAGCCTGTTCATGAAACCGGCCGGCGCTATTGTCCACATTCGTCGCAAAACGGTCGACTGGCAACTGGTGAAATGGCTCTGCGTCGGCTCGATACCCGCCGCCTTCGCCGGTGCCGTCTTCACCCAGTCGCTCCCACAGGGCGCCGAACTCGACCACCTGCTCAAGGTATTCCTCGGCATCGCCCTGCTCATCGCCACGGCGGGTCTCGTACTACGCGCCGTTCACGGAATGCTGCAGCGGGCCACCCCGCTCGGGGAAGGCCCCGCCGTTCCGACCGCGCCCAGCGGCATCGCCATCAAGCCTGGCCGCACCGTGGCGCTCGGTGCCGTGGCAGGCCTCATGGTCGGCATCACGTCCGTGGGAGCCGGCTCGATCATCATCATCGCCCTGCTGCTGCTCTACCCGACGCTCAAGGCATCGCAGCTCGTCGGGACCGACCTCGTGCAGGCGATTCCTCTCGTGGGGGCGGCAGCGCTGGGGCACATCGCCTTCGGCGATTTCCACTTCGATGTCACCGGAACGTTGCTGATCGGGGCAATCCCCGGGGCCTGGCTCGGCGCCCAGGTGTCGAGCCGCGCGCCGGGCGGCATCATCCGACGCGCGCTGGCAGTGCTGCTTCTCGCCTCAAGTCTCAAGTTGCTCGGCGTGCCAAGCCTGTGGGTGCTCTGGCTCGCGATCGGCGCCCTTGTCCTCGGCAACGCGGCGTGGATACTCCTGCGTCGCACCGTCAAGGTCCGCGCGGCCGCCGACAGCTCCGTCACCATCCCCGACGACAGTGCCCAAGCGTCACCCGTCGGCGCGGTCACACCTGACGCCACCGCCGCGGGCGATAATGGTCAGGAAGCCGGCGCCGGATCGGATGACGCGAGCAGATCAGGCTCCAAATAGATCACTCGGGCAATCGGCACCGCCGCGCGCACGCGCGCCTCGGCGGCATTGATCGCCGCCGCGACATCGGCCGCGGACCGCGCAGCAGACACCTCGATCTTCGCCGCCACCAGCAGCTCCTCCGGCCCGAGGTGAAGGGTCTTGAGGTGGATGACCGAATCGACTCCTTCACCCACCAGAGCACTGCGAATCCGGACCACGTCCTCGGCTGTCGCCGATTCGCCCAGCAGCAGCGACTTGGTCTCCGCCGCCAGCACGCAGGCGATGGCCACGAGCAGCAGGCCAATGCAAGCGGTGCCCGCCGCATCCCATCGCCCGTCCCCGGTCGCGAGGGTCATCCCCACGCCGCCGAGTGCGAGCGTCAGGCCGACGAGTGCGCCGAAGTCCTCGAGTAGCACCACTGGCAGTTCCGGCGACTTCGACGATTTGATGAACCTCGCCCAGCTCTGCTTGTCGCGCGCGGGATTCGCCTCGTGGATGGCGGTCCGGAACGAGTATCCCTCCATGGCGATCGCCGCGACCAGCACTGCGATGGGCACCCACCACCATCGTCCCTCGATGCCGTGCGGGTCTGCCCACTTGTGCCATGCCTCGTAAAGCGCGAACAGCCCGCCCAGGCTGAACAGCACGATTGACACGACGAACGCATAGAGATAGCGGGCTCGTCCGTATCCGAAGGGGTGCTCCTCGTCCGCCGCCCGCCGGGCGCGCTTGCCGCCGATGAGCAGCAGCACCTGATTGCCGGAGTCGGCGACGGAGTGGACCGATTCCGCGAGCATCGACGACGAGTGCGTCAGCAGGTACGCGATGAACTTCGTGACCGCGATGCCGAGGTTGGCGCTGAGCGCTGCAATGATCGCCTTCGTGCCGCCGTGACCAGCCATGATCCCTCCAGATTATTGACCGCTTATGGACGAGGCCTCCGTCGCCGCAGCCAGCCGGATCTGCCCCACTGCACCTTACCCGCTGGCGCGCCCGCGGTACGGTTGAGGAACGAGTATCCCCTTCGGAAGGCCACCTATGACCGTCAAACTGCAAGTCGGCGACCCAGCCCCGGACTTTGATCTGCCCACCGGTGACGGCGGTCGACTCAAGCTCAGCGATCTGCGCGGCAAGCGCGTCGTGCTGTACGCCTACCCCGCCGCTGGCACACCCGGGTGCACCAAGCAGGCGTGCGATTTCCGTGACTCCCTGGCGTCGCTGACGGCGCACAGCTACACCGTCGTAGGCATCTCGCCCGATGCTCCGGAAAAACTGGCAAAGTTCGCGCAGGACGAGGCTCTGACCTTCCCGCTGGTGTCGGACGAGTCCAAGGACGTCCTGAATGCCTACGGCGCGTGGGGCGACAAGACGCTCTACGGCAAACTGACCCGCGGTGTGATCCGCTCGACGTTCGTGATCGACGCCGACGGCAAGATCGAACTCGCCCAGTACAACGTCAAAGCCACCGGCCATGTGGCGCGTCTTCGCAGGGAACTCGGCATCGACGCCTGAACCGGCGTATCCGGCGCGGAAGAACTGCCAACCAGGCTACAATCGTTGTCGCGCGCGAGTGGCGTAATTGGCAGCCGCGCTAGGTTTAGGTCCTAGTGTCTTCGGACGTGTGGGTTCGAGTCCCACCTCGCGCACCCATGTGCTGTGCCGGGGCGTCGATTTAAGGATGCCCCGGCACAGCATTTTTGCGGGCGCATGCCTCGGAGCATCGAATGAATGGCCGTGATCAACTAGTGGCATGACCTTCGAGGCGCGCCATATCTCCCGGACCATCGAGGCGGCCCCGTCCGCTGTCGCGGCGTTCGCCGGGAATCCGGCGAACCTGCCGCTGTGGGCGGCCGGGCTCAGCCGGGGATCCGCAACGAAGACGGCCGCTGGCTCGCCGACTCCCCCATGGGCCCGGTCGAGGTCGTCTTCACCGATGGAATCGGATGGGGGGTCCTCGACCACGAGGTGATCATGCCCGATGGCACCCGGTTCCATAACCCGCTGCGCGTCCTCAGCAACGATGCTGCGAGCGAGGTGGTGTTCACCCTGTATCGACTGCCCGGCGTCACGGACCGGGAGTACGAGAGCGACGCAGAACTCGTCCGTCAAGACCTGCGGCGACTCAGGGACGCGCTGGAAAGCGACTGACCGCAAAGACGGACGCCCAGCACTCGCGAAGCGAGGCCGGGCGTCCGTCAATACGAAAGCGAGAACGAGGTCACTCGTCCGAGGCGGTCTTACCGGTCTCGTTCTCCCACATCGACAACTGCTGGGTGAGTGCCTTGGCGAGCTCGAACACCTGCTCCGGGGGGATGCGGATGCGCGAGACGACCTTGGCGGGAATCACCTGCACGGGCTGCCCCTCATCGTCCTCGCCGATCTGCGCGGGCCCCTTGGTCGCCACGAAGTCGATGACGAACGATGTAGGCGTGTGCCAGAGCGAGGCGAAATCGGCGGGCACACCGGTCTCCACCTTGCCGGGAAGTTCAATCTGGAACTCGACGTGGTCGGGGCCGTCGCTCATAGCGCCTCCTTGAGTGCGATGGATGGAATGTCCTCGATAAGAGCAGTTCCGCAAAGCCTACCCCGCCGCGGACACCGAAGTTCTCGGTAGGCTTCCCTAGATGACTTCTTCCACCGATCCCGCCGAGCGGCCTCATCGCCGCATCCGCTCCTACGTTCAGCGATCCTCGCGGCTCGGCCCTCGCCTGCAGGGTCACTGGGACCGTTTCGCCCCGACCTACCTCGTGCCGATCGAGCACGAGGAGGCCTCCATGAGCATCGCTTCCGGAGCAGCCCTCGACCCGTCGGCGCTTTTCGGGCGCGTAGCGCCGCTCGTCCTCGAAATCGGCTCCGGCCGCGGCGAGATGATCGCCCACGGGGCCGAGCAGCGGCCCGAGCGCGATCACCTCGCCTGCGAGGTCTACACCCCCGGCGTCGCGGGCATTCTGGGACGAGTCGGCCGCGCGGAACTGACGAACGTCCGCCTCGTCCACGCCGACGCGACTGCGCTTTTGGAGTACGTCCTGCCCGCCGGTTCGCTCGACGAACTGTGGGTGTTCTTCCCCGACCCGTGGCACAAGTCCCGTCACCACAAGCGCCGCCTGATCAACGACGAGTTCGCGAGCCTCGCCGCGCGCGTGCTGAAGCCGGGCGGCATCTGGCGCATCGCGACCGACTGGCCGGACTACGCCGACCAGGTGGATCGCGTTCTCACGGCCTCGCAAGACTTCGACGGCGGCAGGACCGACCGGTTCGACCTGCGTCCGCTGACCAGGTTCGAGCAGAAAGCCCACGCCGAGGGCCGCGGAGTCGCCGACTTCGCGGCGGTGCGCCGGTAGTCCCCTGCCCGTACGTTGCACAATAGAGGCGACCGCACGAGAAACGAGTACCTCGCATGACTGAGACCGTGGACTTCCCCGAGTTCGACCCGCCGAACAGGCCGCACAGGCCCGACACGAACTGGCTGACCAAGGACGAGATGCGCCAGGCCCGCTCGCGCCTGCCCATCGTGTACGTCGATGCCGTTCCCGTGCGCGTCGATGACGTGGGCGATGTCATCCAGGTGGGTCTGCTGCTGCGCGTCACGGAGGGCGGGCAGATCAACCGCGCGCTCGTCTCCGGCCGGGTACTGTTCCACGAGCGGATCCGCGATGCGCTCATGCGCCACATAGAGAAGGACCTCGGTCCAATGGCGCTGCCGACCATCCCGGCCAGCCCACAGCCCTTCACGGTCGCCGAGTACTTCCCCACCCCGGGGGTCACGCCCTACTTCGATCACCGCCAGCACGCCGTCTCGCTCGCCTACGTGGTCCCCGTACGCGGCGATTGCGCCCCGCAGCAGGACGCCATCGAACTGTCGTGGCTCACGCCCGAGGAGTCCATGCACCCCGATGTGCTCTCGGAGATGGCGGGCGGTCAGGACGTACTCCTGCGTCAGGCGCTTGCCCACGTCGGGAGGCTTGCGTAGTTCATGGCGCACCTCCTGGGGGCCGAGGGCCTCCACCTCGAATATCCCACCCGCGTCGTCTTCGACTCCGTCACGCTCGGCATCAACGACGGCGACCGCATCGGCATCGTCGGACGCAACGGCGACGGCAAGTCCTCGCTTCTGCGCATGCTCATGGGAGCCCAGTCCCCCGATGCCGGTCGCGTAACGCGCCGCGGCGGGCTGCGGGTGGGCATGCTCACGCAGGAGGATTCGCTGGATCCGGCCGCGACCGTGGGTTACAGCGTCGTGGGCGATGCCGCCGATCACGAGTGGGCGTCGGATTCCCGCGTACGCGACGTCATCGCCGGACTCGTCTCCGACCTGCCGTGGGACGCGACGATCGGCACGCTCAGTGGTGGCCAGCGCCGCCGAGTCGCGCTCGCCGCGCTGCTCACCGGCGAGTGGGATGTCATCGGCTTGGACGAGCCCACCAACCATCTCGACATCGAAGGCATCTCCTGGCTGGCCCGCCACTTGAACACGCGCTGGTCGCGTGGCTCGGGCGGGCTTTTGATCATCACCCACGATCGCTGGTTCCTGGACGAGATCTCCACTTCGACGTGGGAGGTGCACGATCGCATCGTGGAGCCGTTCGAGGGTGGCTATGCCGCGTACGTGCTGCAGCGGGTCGAGCGCGATCGGCAGAACGCTGCTGTCGAGGCCAAGCGCCAGAACCTGATGCGCAAGGAACTCGCCTGGCTGCGGCGTGGCGCGCCCGCGCGCACGTCGAAGCCCAAATTCCGGATCGACGCCGCGAACCAACTCATCGAGGACGTGCCGCCCGTGCGCGACTCGATCAGCCTCACCAAGCTCGCCACCGCGCGCCTAGGCAAAGACGTGGTCGACGTCATCGACGCCGGCGTCACCTTCGGCGACAAGGTGGTCCTCGAGGACATCACCTGGCGAATCGGCCCCGGCGAGCGGACCGGCATCCTGGGGGCCAACGGCGCGGGAAAGTCCACGCTGCTGAACCTGATCGCTGGCACCCTCGCGCCGACCTCCGGTCGCATCAAGCGCGGCAAGACCGTAGAACTCGCCGTACTGGATCAGCAGTTCTCGCAGCTCGCCGAGATCGAATCTGACCGCGTACGCGAGGTCCTGGCGCGTACCAAGACACTGGTCAACGTCGATGGCAAGGATCTCACTCCGGCGCAGTTGCTCGAACGGCTCGGGTTCTCCCGCGAGCACCTCTCGGCGCGCGTGGGAGACCTGTCGGGCGGTCAGCGCAGGCGCCTGCAACTTCTGCTCATCCTGCTTGCCGAGCCGAACGTGCTGATCCTCGACGAGCCGACCAACGACGTGGACACGGACATGCTGGCCGCGATGGAGGACCTGCTGGATTCCTGGCCCGGGACGTTGATCGTCGTCTCGCACGACCGCTACCTGCTGGAGCGCGTCACCGACCAGCAGTACGCCATCTGGAACCACCGCCTGCGACACCTGCCCGGCGGCGTGGACGAGTACCTGCGGATCGCAGGGGGCGGGGAATCGAACCCCGCACCCGACTCCCCCCTGAGCGCGAACGCAGCGACTGCGGCGGAGGACTCGTCCGAGGGTTCTTCCCTGACCGGCCGCGAACTGCGCGACGCACAGAAGGAACTCGCCGCACTCGAACGACGCATCGAGAAGCTCACCGAGCAAGCGGCCAAGGCCCGTACCGGCCTCGCCGATCTGGACCAGAGTGACTACGCGTTGCTGAATGCGGAGATGGTGAAGATCACCGCCCTCGAGGACGAGGCCACGGCGCTCGAAGAGCGGTGGCTGGAGTTGTCTGACCTAGTCGGCTAGCAACATCCGGGATGAGCCGATGCTTAGCGTATCGATCGCTGCCGACCGGTCGCCATACGAGTAATGTGTTTGCGTTCATGCAATAACGGCAATCACCGCGGAAAGCGCACAGTCAATGCCTTCGTATTGACCGATTTTGGCGATCGTGCCTCTTGCAGCGCCGGGCGTCTAGACATCGCACTAAATGGGGAGTAGGTTCCCAGGAAGGTGAAGAGAGCGCGATCATCGCTCACGCTTCATTTCTTAAACAATTGCCGCCACTCGACGTCGCGTGGCGCTCGTCCGCACTCCGGCATCGTCGCCGGAACCAAACCCCGGCTTCTCGCCGGAACTGACATTGCTCGTCCCTTGGCCTCTCTGCGGCCCGCGAGCACAACGGAGGGCATGTCATGCGTCTATCTAGTTTTCGTCGAACGACTTCTGCACTCACAGCCACGGCGCTGGCGGTTGCCGGGCTGATCGCCGTGCAGGCACCGGCCGCGAGCGCCGCCGTGATCCCGGTCGGCGCCGGAAGTTACACCACCGATGTGGTGGGCGCGGTGCCGGAAGGATGCAATGCGGCCGGTACCGCCAATGCCCCCATCGCCAATCCGCGCGCATACGTCACGGCGAATGCTCCCGAGGCTGCGATACCCACGAACGACTGGTGGAGTTCACTCGTCTACAAGCGGTGGACCGCGGACGGCATCGAGAACACCTGCAAGTACAGCGTGCCGCTCCACGCGCACCCCGCCTCGTATCTGCCGCGAGCAGCGGGCTTGGGAATCTCGTACACGACCCAGGCAATCCTGAGCGGCACCGGGCTGACGCGCGAATACCACTTCGGCTACCACCAGGACCTACTCGCGGGGGTTGCCGGGCTCAACTCGGCGGACGTAAAAGTGGACGATTGGACTGACTGGACCGTGAGCCCCTGGTGGTCGGACGGGACCCGCACGCTGCGGGCGACCATCGGCCACGGTCTCCCCTTCTCCTGGTACGAGGCCACTGGCGGCAACGCCGTCCTCACCGCATCGGCCACTCCCGAGGTCTGGCTCAACGCAGGCGGCAGGCTCGGGCTGACGGTCAATGGGCATCACTACGTGGCGTTCGCCCCCACCGGATCGTCATGGACGGCGAGCGGAACGACCTTCACCGCCGGACCGGGGAAATTCTCCGTGGCAGTGCTGCCGGATGCCGCCACCGCCGATCGCGCCGCGCTTGCGAACCAGTACGCGCCCTATGCCTACTCCCCCGTGACGGGCAGCAAGGTCAGTTACGACTACAACGTCGCCGACGCCAAGGTCACGGCAACCTATACAGTGACGGCGACACCCTGGGCTGGTTCGGGATCCACGCAGACGGCGTCCGTCCTTGCCCTGTATCCGCACCAGTGGTCGGTCCTGGCAGGGGCGACCCCGATCGCGCAGACCTACACATCTCCGCGCGGAAAGATGAAGGCACTCGTGGGAGCCGCAAGCTTCACGACGGTGGACACATTCCACGGCGTGCTCCCCGAGATTCCCGGCGTAGCGACCTCCTCCGGTGCCGACCGGACGCAGCTCGAGGCCGACCTGAATGCGGTGAGTGCCGACCCGTTCGGCACGAGCGCAGACGACACATACTGGGCCGGCAAGGGCTTGGGACGAGCCGCCCGCATCGTCGAGATATCCGACCAGCTCGGGCGCATCACCCAGCGGGACGCGGCGCTCGCGAAGATCAAGGGACTGCTGACGGACTGGTTCACCGCGAGCCCAGGTAAGGCATCGCGAGTGTTCGCCTACAACTCCGACTGGGGCCTGCTCACCGGGTACCCCGCCTCGTACTTCTCCGACACGGAGGTGAACGACCACCACTTCCACTTCGGCTACTTCATCGCCGCGGCCGCGACGCTCGCCCGGTTCGACCCGCAGTGGGCGCAGCAGTACGGCGGCATGGTGGATCTGCTGATCCGCGACGCGAACAACTACGATCGCGCCGACGACCGCTTCCCCTACATGCGCGATTTCGACATCTACGCCGGGCATGACTGGGCATCGGGCCACGGTGCCTTCAACGCCGGGAACAACCAGGAATCCTCGTCCGAGGGCATGAACTTCGCCGGCGCTCTGATCGAGTGGGGCCAAGCCACGGGGAACACCGAGATCAGGGACGCCGGGGTGTACATGTACACCACGCAGGCGGCCGCGATTCAGCGGTACTGGTTCAACGCCAGCGGCGACACGTTCCCGGCCGGCTTCGCGCGTGAGTCCGTGGGAATGGTGTGGGGCGACGGCGGCGCCTACGCGATCTGGTTCGAGGGCGGCCCCGAGCAGATTCAGGGCATTAACTACCTGCCCGTCACTGGCTCCCACTTCTACCTCGGCTACGACCCGGTGACCGTGCGCCGTCTCTACGCGCAGATGGAGGCGCTGAAGGGCGGCGGTCCGACGTCGTGGCAGGACATCCTGTGGCAGTTCTATGCGCTCGGTGACGGCGATCAGGCGCTCGCAAAATTCCGGGCAAATTCCGGGTTCGGTTCCGAGGCGGGCGAATCCAAGGCCCACACGTTCCAGTGGATCCGGAACCTTGCGACCCTCGGCACTGTGGACACCTCGGTGACGGCCGACACGCCGCTCTACCAGGTGTTCAGCAAGAACGGCGTCAAGACGTACGTGGCGACCAACCCTGGAACGGCAACCATGACGGTCCACTTCTCCGACGGCACGACGCTGGCCGTCGAGGCGGGCAAGACGGCCACGAAGGGCGGGGTGACCTGGCGGGGAGGCAATGCCGCATGCGCGGCTCCCACCGATCCAAACAACACCCCGGGCGACCCGGCAGGTGACAGCAACACCCTGAAACTGAGTGCCGACGGAACGCTCGCCGCACTGGCGGGATCACCCGGCACGGTGCAGATCTCATCGGCGGGCGGCGCGAACTACGACGGCACGCCCCACGAGCCGGCGAGCTTCACCGCGACCGGCCTGACCGGTGCCAGCACAAGCGCGCAAACCGCGTTCCGCGTCCTGATCGACGCCGGCAACAACCCTGGAGCGGCAGCCCAGGCTCGCGTGAGTTACGACTTCACCGGGGACGGCGTATTCGATCGCACGGAAACCTACGGCTACTTCGCGACCGACCCGGTGGCGGGCACGGAGGCGTACACGAACGTGGGCCGCACGCCGACGGTGACCGGCTCGGCAATCGCCGCGCTCAGCAACGGCACGGTGAAGTTGGAGGTATGGGCCGCCATCGGCACCGCTGCGCTGACCATCACGACGGGTTCCGGCTCCTACGTGACTGTGCCCTATGCGCTTCCCGCCGCGGAAATTCCCCCGACCGAGCCCGGACCCGAGTTACCGGAACGTTGCAACGCCGATGGCACCGACCCCGGCAGCGGGGGCGCGGAGGACCCCGTCACTGATCCGGGCACCGACCCGGGGACTGATCCGGGCACCGACCCGGGGACGAACCCGGGCAATGCGGATGTGCCCGCAACCGTTGTCGCAAGCGCCAAGGCGTCCCGCTTCGGCAAGGCGGCCAAGGTGAACGTCACGGTGACCGCCAAGGGCATCGTCCCCACGGGAATCGTTACGGTCAGCGCAGGGTCAAAGGTGCTGGCGAGCAAGCAACTCGCGGCCGGTCGAGCCACGGTGCTGCTGCCAAAGTCGTTGAAGGTGGGACGGCACGCACTCTCGATCGAATACACGGCCTCAATTACAGGTAGGGCGATAGCGCCCCGCACGCCCACCAAGCTCACGCTGAACGTGACGAAGGGACGGGTGAAGGTAAGTAAGCCCAAGGTCGTGAAGGGCAAGCTGCGCGCCGGCCAGCGCGCCGTGGTCCGGGTGCGCATCACCGGCTCGGGCGCGTTCAAGGTGAAGGGCAAAATCACCATCCGGGTTGGCAAGGCCGCCGTCGGTAAGGCTCGCGTGAAGAAGGTGGGCAAGCGCTACATCGCGACAGTGCGCACCAAGACAATCCGCAAGAGCGGCAAGGTGCGTCTCACCTATTCGGGCGACACCCGGTTCGCGAAGGCGAGCCGGAAGTAGCGGCCCGGGGATGATCGGCGTGGTAGCGGATGCTCTCAGCCGGCTTGGCCGTGCATCCGCTGCCACTCGAGCCACGTCTGCTTGAGGTCGCGGGCCTCCTCCGCCTGGAGGGACATGCCCCGCTGTCCCGTGCGGCGTGTTCGACCGCGAATGAGCAGCATCCGGGTGGTGAACAACGCCGATCCCGTCTGCTGCTGGGCTTCCGTGAAGAACGTCGCATCGACGCAACCGGTGCCGTCGTCCACGCTGATGAATACCGTGCGCTTTCCCGAGCGCATGGGAGGGGTCTGCGTCGCGACGCGCACCCCGGCGACGACGACCTCGGTGCCCGAGCGCAAGCTCAGCAGTTCCTCCGCGGGAGTGACGCCCAGATCATCGAGCATGGGACGGTAAAGCTCCAGAACATGGCCGTCCACCTCGGTGGAAAGAATGTCGAGTTCGGTGGCGATCCGCTCCTCGGCACTGGGGTCGGGGATATTCATGTCGATCAGGAGATCGTCTTCGAAGAGCAACGCCTGACCGGGCGATGGCGCCGCCGTGGGCTTACGCGGCCGCGCCGTCAGGTGACGAACATAGGCGATGATCCCACCGCGATGCGGCTGCCCGTCATGACCCACCGCGAGGCTATCGAATGCTCCGATACGCGCCAGTCGCATCATGAGCGGCCGCGAGGGCCTGGCGCGCTGATACACGTCGGTGATCGAGGCGTAGGGTTGGCCGCCCAGGATGCGGACGAGTTCGGCGTCAGTGATCCCTGCCACGTCCCGCAGGGAGAACCTGATCGCCTTCTCCTCGGGCGATATCCGCTCGACGTAATAACTATCGGTAGAGGCATTGATGTCAACCGGCAGGAGTGGGATGCCGATGCGGCGCGCCTCAGCGGTGAGGAGCCGGCGCGGGTACATCCCGGGATCGTGCTCGAAGATCCCGGCCAGGAATTCCGCCGGGAAGTGCGTCTTCAGCCAGGCGCTCTGATAGGTCGGAAGCGCAAAGGCCGCGCCGTGCGCCTTGCAGAAGCCGAAGGAGCCGAAGGACTTGACGTTCTCCCAGATGAGATCCACCTCTCGGGCGCTGAACAGGCGCCGGCCGCGGTCGTCTACGCGAGTAGCGGTCAGCTCGCGAAACCTGGACTCGATGGAATCCGCGCCTTTCGTCAGGGCGCGGCGGACCTCGTCAGCCTCGGCGAGCGTGATCCCCATGCAGTCGGCGAGGATGCGCATGAGTTGCTCGTGGTAGATGACCACCCCGTAGGTCTCCAGCAGGAACGAGCGGAATCGTGGATGCAGCGGCTTGATCGAGTCGAAACCGTGCTTCGCGTTGATGAACGGCTCGATCATGTTGGCCTTCATGGGGCCGGGACGGAACATGCTGATGTCGGCGATGAGGTCCTCGAACTGATCGGGCTGTAGTTTGCCGACCAGTTCCCGTTGCCCCGGGGATTCGATCTGGAAGCAGCCGAGCGTATGTGTCGAGCGGATCAGCTCGAAGGTCGGTTCGTCGTCTCGCGGAATCTCGTCGAGGTCTATCCGGCCCCTGGGGGACACGTAGGGGGCGTCCACGGGCAGCCCTCCTTCGGCGGTCGCGGCGGCGCCGTTGACGCGAACGATCTCCTCGACGGCGTAGGCCAGCGTCGACTGCATGCGGACGCCCAGGATGTCCAGTTTCAGCAGGCCTGCGTCGTCGATGTCATCCTTGTCGAACTGAGACATGGGCAGCCCCATGCCCGATGGCTGGGTGGGGGTCAGCGACAGCAGGTTGCTGTCTCCCAGGATGACGCCGCACGGATGCATGGAGATGTGCCGCGGGAGCCGGTCTAGTCGCGCCGTGAGATCGACCAGCAGAGCCAGTTGCGCATCGGTGGCGATCTGGTCCGCGATGTCGCGAAGTTCCGGCTTAGTCGCGAGAGCCGCTGCGAAGTCCTTCGCGTTGAATCGCCACACGTTTTCGGCGATGCGGTCGATCTGTTCCGGGGCAAGGCCGAGGGCCGCACCAGCGTCACGCACCGCCCCGCGGGCACGGTAGGTCGACTGCATAGACAGCAGCGTGACCCGATGATGCCCGTACCGGTCGAACACGGCCTGATAGATGTCGTGCCTGCGCGTGGCCTCGACGTCGATATCGATATCGGGCAGGGTCAGGCGCGCATTTCCGAGAAATCGCTCAGCGAGCAGGTGGTGCTCTAAGGGGTCTACGGCGGAAATTCGCAGGAGATGATTGACGAGGCTCCCGGCGCCGCTTCCCCGCGCCTGGACGCGGATGCCCATCTCACGGATGTGATCAACGACGTCGGCGACCGTCAGGAAGTACGACTCGAAACCGAAGCGCCCCACGGTGGCGAGTTCGTCGTCCAGCCGATCGCGAACGCGGACGAGTTCAGCCCCGCTGGTGTGCGGATATCGATCAATGATTCCCGCTTCGCACCGCTGGCGGAGCACTCGTACCGGATCGGCTCCAGCGAGGCCGATCGCCTCTAGTTCCGGCACTTTGGGCTGCCGCCACCGCAGGTCGCCCTCCGGGTCCAGTCGGCATCGATCGGCCACTCGTTCCGTGTGATTGAGCAGGTCGAGGCAGACGTCCCGGCGCAGGCCCGCGTACTCGGTGATCTCGCGCGCAAGGGCGTGCATGGCAGCCCTTGGCTTGAGCCAGGCCTGAGCCGACTGCTGCTCGAACGAGCCGAGCGGTTGCAGCAGGGCGGTGGAATCGAGCAGATCGCCGGTGATCGCATCGTCCGGCTGCAGGAAGCGGACGGCATTGGTCAGCACTGCGGGTACGCCCGCTGTCCGGGCGAGTTGCAACATGTCCCCCGCGTGCTGCAGGCTCGCGACGGTCCCCGGCTTGCTGTGGTGGCAGACGACCTCGACAGCGACTCCTCCGGGCAGGCGGCATGCCCAGTCTCCGAGAAGGGTGCGAGCGCGATTGTGGTCGCTGGCGAGCACGGCCCGGCCCACGTCGGAGTCGGGTCCCAGGAGCACGGTGGCGACCAGCCCGTCCTCACCGAGGATGAAGGCGGGAATCTGGTCAGGGGCGATTCGCGCGGCGCGGTGGGCACTGCCGTGCACTTCGCGTTTGCGGCCGCGCGGTGAATGAGCGGCGGAGATGAGGCGGACGAGGCCGGCCCAGCCGGCGCCCGCGTTCCGCCCGTGGGCGAGCACCGTGATGGCGGCCAGTTCACCTTGCACATCGTGGATCTGAAGGTTCGCTCCGACGATCGGCTGGATGCCTGCGCCCAGGCAGGCTCGGATATGGCGGATCGCCCCGTAGATGCCGTCCCGATCGGTGATCGCCGCCGCTGTGGCCCCGTCCGCGGCCGCGGCGGCGACGAGTTCCTCCGGATGCGCGGTCCCGTGATGCGCCGTGAAACAGGACGTCACATTCAGGTGTGTGAAAACTGAGGCGGGCAACTAACTGAATACCGCTCTGATCCGCCACTGCGGGGGATCGATGAGGCCGAGGTCGAAGATGAGTATCTCGCCGTTGTCGAGCGCCTTCGCCTCCACCTGCCACATCGCTTGCTCCACCCCCCGGTCAGCCGGGTTCGGACCCCTGTCAGCGTCGACCTCCCACCACGGGATCCGGGCAATCCACGGGAGTGGCTTCGCCCAGGCGACAAACCTGCGCTGGTTCCATATGAAGCGCGCGGGGGCGCCATCCGGCGTGGTCCAAACCTGCTCGGCAACCTGATTGGTCGACATCTCTGCATCCACGGCACCCACCCCTTCAATCGAACACTTGTTCGATAGTTCAGTGTAGGGCCATCTACGGACACAACCAAGATTTCGCCGAATGCGCAGGTGAGCGCCTCGGCGGGTGCGCATAGCCCCCGCCGAGACGCCGAATCAGGACCCCAAGCCCCGCCGAGGCGCCGAATCAGGCACGAGCGGATGGTTGGGTATATGCGTACTGCTCGATGAAACGCGGGCGCGCACCCAGTTCGATCGCGGCATCGTTGGCCCACGAGGGCGTGCGGAGCATCTCACGGCCCACATAGATCGCGTCCGCCTCCCCCTCGGCCAGGAGCCGCTCGGCCTGCTGGGGCGTCGTAATGCGGCCTACGGCACCGACGAGGACATTCGCGTCGCGCTTGATCTCGGCCGCGAGGCGCGTCTGGTAGTCGACGTCGTTCGGCACTGGCACCTGGTCCACTCCTCCCGAGGAGACGTGGATGAGGTCGACTCCGAGTTCGGCGACCCAGCGCGCCAACTGCGTGGTTTGCTCCACAGTCCAGGCGTCCCGCGAATCGTGCGGGTTCTCCTCGATCCAGTCGGTCGCCGAGACCCTCATGAACAGCGGCTTGCTTTCCGGCCACACCGCGCGCACCGCGCCTGCGACCTCGAGCACGATCCGCGCACGGTTCTCGAGGCTGCCACCGTACTCATCCGCGCGCTTGTTGGAGATCGGCGACAGGAACGAGTGCAGCAGGTAACCGTGGGCGGCATGGATCTCGACCACGTCGAAGCCCGCCGCATCCGCCCGCCGCGCCGCCGCGGCGAACTGCGCCACGACGGCGGAGATCTCGTCCCTGGAAAGCTCAGCCGGCACAGGTAGGCCCGGGAAGGCCAGCGGACTGGGCCCGATCGGTAGCCAGCCCAGATCCGTTTCGCTGACGGAGCCCCCGCCCAGCCAGGGCTTGTCGGTTGCCGCCTTGCGACCGGCGTGCGCAAGCTGGATGGCCGGCACGGCGCCGCCCGCCCGAATACCCGCGGTCAAGCGAGCGAAGGACGAGATCTGCGCGTCGTCCCACAGGCCCAGGTCATACGGCGAGATGCGCCCCTCGGGTGAGACGCCGGTCGCCTCGACGGTCACGAGGCCCGCGCCACCCGCTGCGCGAGCCGCGTAGTGCGCTACGTGGAAGTCCGTCGGGAAGCCCGCCCTCCCCGGCGCGGGATCCGCGCTGTACATGCACATGGGCGGCATCCACGCGCGGTTCGAGATCGACAGCCCACGGATCTGAAGCGGTTCAAATAACAAGACGGCACCTTCCTCAACACAACAGCCTGATTTGTACGTAGATGATCGTACTACGATAAATTACGTACAAGGTAGACTAGGTGCGGACGCCGTGGTCCGCGACCACCGGCCCGCGCACCCACCACTCGAAGGAGAACTGATGCCGCGTGAACTGATGCACCCCGACATCGCCGACGTCTCCCTCACCGACATGCTTTCCGCCCTATCGGATCCGGTTCGCCGGGAGATCGTGCTGAAACTCTCCCAGGGGCATGACGAACTCGCCTGCATCGCATTCGAGCTACCCGTCAGCAAATCCACCCTGACCCACCACTTTCGCGTCCTGCGCGAGGCGGGGGTGATCAGGCAGCGGTACGAGGGCACGGCGATCCTGAACGCGCTCCGCTGCGACGATCTGGACACGCGCTTCCCCGGACTGCTCGGTGCCGTCATCCAGGCCGAGGAGATCGCGGCAACCCGCCCCTCCGGCGTCGGATAGCCCGCCGTAGCCGACGGGCAATTCGCGGGGGCCAGCGCCCCAGTTGCCCGCCTACTCAATTCGCGGGGACCCGGTTGCCTGCCTACTTCTCGTCAAGCCAATCTTCGATGGCACCGACGATCCTCGGATCGTCTGGGACGACCGTCGGCCGGAAACGCTTGGTCCGCCCGTCCGGGTGCACCAGGAACTTCTCGAAGTTCCATATGACGCGCCCGGACTTGCCCTCCTCGTCAGGGGTCTGGGTGAGTTCGCGGTAGAGAGGGTGCGCATGCTTCCCGTTGACTTTGACCTTCTCGGTCATGGGGAAGGTGACACCCCAGGTCATCGAGCAGTACTCGGCGATCTTGTCCTCCGAGCTGAGCTCCTGGAGGAACTGGTTGCTGGGGAAGCCGATGACGGTGAACCCGCGGTCGGCGTAGGTCTTCTGCAGTTCCTCAAGCTGGGCATACTGCGGAGCCAGTCCGCAGCGGGAGGCTACGTTGACCACAAGCGCAACCTTGCCGCCGGTGAGCTCACCGAAGGTGGTTCGGTCACCCTTGAGCGTGGTGATCTCGATAGGCGCAAGATTCACGATGATTCCTCCTGCTGATCCACGATTTCCAGCGTGGTCACGGCTGGTGACCGGAATCCCGGCCTGCGAATCCATCGACCCTACTCGCCTATATCGAGCGTTTCCAGGAAGTCGCAATCATCAGGTGATGCAGCGGCTAGCCTCGGCCACGCGCGTATCCATTGCGTTCCGCCCCGAATCGCGACTGCTCCAGCCGATAGACCTTGTTGTAGCGCCCCGCACCCTGACCGCTACGCGCAAGTCCGTGGCTTACGAGCAGGTCATCGGAGGATTTCTCCTTCAGCACGACGTTGAACGATCCCCGGTACGACTTGCTGCTGCTGGACTGCGAGCCGGTGCACCGCGGCTTAGCGGCGTTGACCCGGCAAGTGTCACCGACCACGATCTTCGTGGTCCGTCCGTTCTTGGCGGTGAGGGTGATCTTGACCTTGTTCGACCAGGCGGTACTGCTGCTCTTGACCGTGGCGATCCTGCGACCAGCACTACCGCCCACGTTGCGGTAGGAGGTGACCTGCTTGCTGCCATTCTTGCGAGTCGTGGTCTTGTGCGTGAATCGCACTGTCTTCACCCCGAGCGCCTTGCGTCCCGCCTTGGTCAAGGTCTCAACCGATGTGAACGCCCGTTTCGCGGTCTTCTCCGTGCGTTTGACCCAGAGGGTCTTGGTGTTCTTGCTCAGCGAGAGCCGGACCGATGACTTGCCCTTCTCCAGGTCCGCCATCCACACCACGCAGATCGTCTTGCGCTCGCGCTTGTCGAGATAGGCGCCTGCGCTTTTGCGCACATCGAATTTCACTCCGTTGCCCACGAGCAGAGCCTCCGCATTGGCGGTGGAACATGCGGGCTCCTGCGCCACGGCCGAGCTTGCGCCGGTGATCGTGCCGAACATGAGGATGACAGGCAACGAAATAGCCGCGATGCGCCGGGAAACTCTCATAGCATCGATCGTACTCAGTCATCCGAGTTCAGGACAGCAGTCCGCGGCACGGCTGTCACTCGGGGTTGCGGAGTCGCCTCTCGCCGGGATGACGACGCAATGGAGAAGAACCTTCCGCCTACGCGGTCACGTCGAGATAGCGCAGGACGGCGAGCACGCGCCGGTGGTCCTCCCCCGCCTGTTCGAGCCCCATCTTGGCGAAGATCGCCGAGACGTACTTTTCCACGGTCCCCAGCGAGATGTGCAGGGACTGGCCGATCGCCGCATTGGAACGCCCCTGGGCCATCAATTCGAGGGCGTCCCGCTCGCGCGCCGTCAGCGACGCGATGCCCTGCCGCGTCGCTGAGGCCCCGATGAGTTGGCTGACGACCTCGGGGTCGAGCACGGTCTCGCCGGCCGCCACCCTCGCGAGAGCATCAAGGAACTGGCCCACCTCCGCCACCCTGTCCTTGAGCAGGTAGCCGACGCCGCTCGGGTCACCCGCGAGCAGCTCGGCCGCGTACTGGGTCTCGACGTACTGGGAGAACACCAGGACGGCCGTATCGGGCCAGCGTTGCCGGACCTTCAGCGCGCACTCGATGCCCTCGCTGACGAACGTGGGCGGCATCCGCACGTCCATAATGACGGCGTCCACGCCGGCGTGCTCTAGTTCGCGCAACAACTGGTCGCCGTCGCCTGCCGCGATCGTCACCTCGTGCCCGCGACCGCTGAGGAGTTCGCTCAGTCCCACCCGCAGGATCGCGGAGTCCTCGGCAATGGCCAGTTTCATCTACGTCCCCCGATTGCTTACTCCAGGTCAGGCCGACGTCAGGATCCGGGGCAGGTCCACTGTCACCACGGTCGGGCCACCTTCTGGTGATTCGATCGTAACGTTGCCGCCGATGCTGCCGGCCCGCCCGCGCACCGAGGTGAGCCCGCGCGCGCCTCCCCGCCCGCCGTCGCGCACCGTCAGCAGCAGCCGCTGATCGGCTGTCCGCACTACGAGTTCGGCATGATCCGCGCCCGAGTGCTTGGCGACGTTGTTGAGCAGTTCCGCGGCGCAGAAGTAGGCGACGCTCTCCACTGTCGCGGTGAGATCGTCCTCAATCCTAAGATCGAGCGATACCGGCAGCGCGGAGCGCGACGCGAGCGTCTGCAGGGCCGTGCCGAGCCCGGCGTCGAGCGCCGCGGGGTGGATCCCACGCACCAGCGACCGCAGATCCGCCAGTGCGTCCTTGGACGTGTCGTGAGCGGCGGCGATGCTGGCCGCGACGGATGCGGGGGTCTCGCCCGAATCGAGTCGTTCGCGCGCATCGCCGAGTTTCATGGCGATGGCGACGAGCTGAGCCTGCGTGACATCGTGCAGGTCGCGTTCAATGGAGCGCATCCTGTCCGTCGTGACCGATGCCGCCTGGTCGCGCTGCGCCTCAAGACGAGCGCGAGCGATCGACGAGGCGGTGGGACCGAGCAGACTCGCGGCGAGGATGGCTTGCAAGCGGGCGAGCCCGTTGTTGACGGCCGGCCAGATTAAGACCAAGAACACGAGGCCGACAATCGTGGACAGGGCGATGCGCCCCGGGGTGTCGAGGAAATAGGCGTCCCCGAACTGCGCGCCACTATGCCAGGTGCCGTCCGTCGCCTCCTGCGCCGGCAGGAACGGACGCCAGAGCCCATAGGTCGTGGCACCCAGGCCGATGGAAAGCAGAGTCGCGGTCAGGACGAGCGAGATCAGCGCGGTGACGAAGCTGATGACCGAGTGCGCCAGCGCGCGCCAGCCCGCCGCATCCGTCAGGCCCATCTTGACGAACCCGGTGATGCCCGCCCGCCTGCGAGGCGGCATCGGTGCCGGGATACTCGTCCTCAGGATGCCGTTGGCAAGAAGCCGGTAGGCCGCTCCTATTCCCCGGGCGCCGAGGATCAAAGCCGCCGATACGACCAGTCCGACAATGAACACGGCGATCGGCAGGCCGAGCGAGATCGCAGTAATCGCATAGGCGAAGCCAACCGGTGCCAGCAGCATCGTCGTGAACAGGTAGCCGAATGCGCTCCAGGTCGTCCCCTGGAAGAGCCCGAGCAGGGGCGAACGGCGTTCCTGAAACAACGGCGCCGAGGCGAGCGCCGAGCGAATCGGCGCTTCGCCGAGATCGGGAAAGCCGGCAGCGGTCACTTGATCTGTCATGTTCTCCATGCTTTCAGTTGCCGAGGCGAGGCGACACCCTGCTGCCACCCGAATTCGCTGGGGGTTAACCCCCAGCCCTGCGGACACGACGGGAGGATGCCCCGTTCCCTAGACTGAGCACGTGTCCGTATCTGATCTGTCCGCCAGCACCCAGAACTACCTCAAGGTCATCTGGGGCCTCGCCGAGTGGTCGGATGATCCCGTGACCCCCAAGTTGATCGCGGATAAATCAGGGCTGAAGATGTCCTCCGTCTCCGATGCGATCAAGAAACTGGACAGCCAAGGGCTGGTCGAGCACGCGCCCTACGGCGCCGTCGAACTGACGGAGCTGGGGCGTCGCTACGCCATCCAGATGGTTCGCCGCCATCGGCTGATCGAGTCGTTCCTGGTCACGACGCTTGGCTATACCTGGGATCAGGTCCACGACGAGGCCGAAACGCTGGAGCACGCCGTGTCCGACTTCATGGTCGAACGGATCGACGCGCTACTCGGCTATCCGGATCGCGACCCGCACGGCGACCCGATCCCGGACGCGGAGGGGATAGTGCGCGTGCCCGATGCCGTGCGTCTGAGCCAGGCCGGTCCGGTAGGCCGCGTTGTGGTGGAGCGGATTTCGGACGAGGATCCCGCCATGCTTCAGTTCTTCGACAGCTGCGGGATAGGTCTAGGGGCGGAACTGACGATCGGCGAGGCCGCCCCCTACTCGGATGCCGTCCAGGTCTCGCTTCCGGGCGGAGGCAAGATCCCGCTCGGTGCGCAGGCGGCCGACGCGATATTCGTGTCTCCGGCGCCGGCAGCCGAGGACGCATAGCCCCGCACAGTCCACTGCCGACACCACCTACCCGCACAGTCCACTGCCGACGCCGGTTAGGGTTGCGCGACACCGGGTATATCGGGTGTTCGGTAGCCCTACCCGGTGTCGACGCCCGGATCGTGGTTACCGCCGTCGACGCTCGGATTACCGGCGGCGCACGACTCGCACCACGAGCCCGGCGCGCGGGGCGAACAGGTACGCCAACGCGAAGGCAACCCCCAGGGCGAGGACGATGGAGCCGCCCGGCGCCGCGTCGGCGTAGTAACTCGCATACAGTCCAGCGAAGGTCGCACCGATCGACACTGCCGGGGCGATCACCAGCATCCGGCTGAATCGATCGGTGATCAGCCGGGCCGTCGCACCCGGCGTGATGAGCAGCGCCACCACGAGCACGACTCCCACGACCTGCAGCGCGACGACCGCAGTGAGCGCAATCAAACCGAGCAGGATCGCGGCGAGGCGCCTGGGATTCAATCCGATGGCGAAGGCGTGCGCGGGATCGAACGCGAACAGGGTGAAATCGCGGCGCTTGTACACCAGGACGGCGAGCACCACGGCTCCGATTCCGGCGATCTGCGCGAAGTCCGCGTTCGCGACGCCCAGCACGTTCCCGAACACGATGTGGTTCAGGTCGGTCTGTGACGGCGTCACCGAGATGAGCACGAGGCCGAGCGCGAACAGCGTCGTGAAGACGATCCCGATCGCCGCATCCTCCTTGATGCCCGAACCGGAGCGCACCGCCGAGATCAGCCCGACGGCAAGCAGTCCAAACACGATCGCCCCCAGCGCGAAGGGCACACCGGCGATGTAGGCGAGCACGACCCCGGGCAGGACGGCGTGCGAGACCGCATCGCCCATCAGGGACCAGCCGATGAGCACGAGCCAGCATGACAGCACCGCGCACACGACGGCAGCGATGAGGCAGGTCACGAGCCCGCGCATCATGAAGTCGTAGGCGAACGGCTCGGTGAGGAACTCGATGACGGTCATACCTGCTCGTCCCGTCTAAGCGGATCCATGCCGAAGGCGCGGGCGAGGTTGGCGGGTGCGAGAACGTCCACCGGCGTGCCATGCGCGATGACGCTGCGCGCCAGCAGGACGGCCTCGGTAGCGAGTTCCGGCAGAGCCGCGAGGTCGTGCGTCGCGATCAGGACCGACGCGCCGCCCGCCGCGAGTTCTCGCAGTAGCCGCGTGATCGTGGCCTCGGTGCGCTTGTCGACGCCCGCGAAGGGTTCATCGAGCAGCAGGACGCTCGCTCGCTGCGCGATGGCGCGGGCGACGAACACCCGCTTGCGCTGACCACCCGAGAGTTGCCCGATGGGCCGCTCGGTGAGGTCAGGCAGTTCCACGCGTTCGATGGCCTCGTCCACGCAGCGGATGTCCGCCCGCGACGCCCGCCGGCCGGGCCGCATGAAGCCATATCGTCCCATCGTCACGACCTCGCGCACCGAGATGGGGAAATCCCAGTCCACGGCCTCGCTCTGCGGGACGTAGGCGACGACGCCCGCCCGTCTCGCCTCGCCAGGGGCACGCCCGGCGAGGCGAACGGTTCCCCCACCGGGCCGGATCACTCCCATCGCCGCCTTCATGAGGGTGGACTTGCCCGCGCCATTCATGCCGACGAGCCCGCAGATTCCGCCGGACTCGACCCGGACGGTGACATCGTCCAGGGCGACGAGATCCCCGTAGCGCACCGAGACGCCGTCGATGTCGATGGCCGCGCTCACTGCGTTCCTCCCGTGAGGCCCGCGGCGATGAACTCCGCGTCGTACCGGATGAGGTCGAGGTACGTGGGCACCGGACCGTCCTTCGCCGACAGCGAATCGACGTAGAGCGTGCCGCCGAAACTGGTCCCCGTGGCCTCGACGACCTGCCGCATCGCGGCATCGGAGACCGTCGACTCGCAGAACACCGCCGGCACCTCGTTGTCGCGGACGAACTCGATCACCGCGGTGATCTGCTGCGCCGTCACCTGCTGCTCGGCATTGACGGGCCACAGGTAGCGTTCCGTGAGTCCCGCATCGCGCGCGAGGTACGAGAACGCGCCCTCGCACGTCACGAGGGCTCGGCGCTCCTGCGGCACGGCTCGGAGCGCGGCCGCCAGATCGTCGCGCACCTGCTGCAGTTCGCCGCGGTAGCGGGAGGCATTGGCGGTGAACTCGTCCGCATGCTCCGGGACGATCGAGGCGAGCGCCGCCGCGATGGCATCCCCGTAGAGTTGCACGTTCGCCGGGCTCATCCAGGCGTGCGGGTTCGGCCTGCCCTCGTATGCGCCACCGGCGATGTCGATCGGCACGATGCCATCGCTCACGATCACGCGCGGGGCATCGGAATGGGCGACGAACCTCTCGAACCACGCCTCGAGCCCGAGTCCGCCCACGAGGATGAGGTCGGCGTCCTCGGCGGATTTCAGGTCCCCGGGCGTCGGCTCGTAGCCGTGGATCTCGGCGCCGACCTTGGTGATGGATTCGACCCGCACCCTGTTCCCCGCGATGTTGCTCGCGATATCGGCGAGCACCGAGAAGGTGGTCAGCACCAGCGGACGGTCATCGGTGGCCTTACGGGCGGAGGACGAGCACCCCGCCGCGAGCGCGACGACCACGATGAGGGAAACTGCACGCAGAGCCGTGCGGGGAATGCGCATGCCCCGATAGTAGTGTTCGCCGTGCCTGATAACAAATGTTCGCCACGGCGAACATTGCTTCGCGGGTGGTGTGCGGTCGAGACCGATCCCGGCGGAACGCAGCTGGCTGCCGCCCGCGACTTTGGAGCCGGTTAGGATGTTGACGTGAGCGTTTCCCCCAGCCCCGTGCCCGCCCCGCCCGCGCGCCAGCAAGTCGTGCGCGCCGCCATCTCAGACTTCGTGAGCGTCGTGGTATTCGCGCTGCTGGCCGCCCTGGCGCACGGAAAAGGGCCGGCGGACATCGCGAAACTCCTCGCGATCTTCGTGCCCGCGCTTGCCGTGGCGTGGCTGGCCGCCCGCGCCTGGCGCGCCCCGGCCAGTCTCAAGCCCGTGGGCCTGAGCGTGTGGGCGGCGACGAGCGCCGTCGGGCTCGGCATCTACGCGGTCGTGCAGAGCAAGGCGCCGCACTGGACCATGACGACTATCACCGTCGTGGTCCTCGCCCTGCTCATCCTCGGCTGGCGCCTCCTGGCTCGCGCCGCCGCAAAGTCGGCGCAGGCGGAGTAACCCGCCTCGCCCCATCGACCGAGGCCGCTGGCCGGGACCACCCTGCCGGCAGCGGCCCCACTAGCCAGGGCGCACGTTCACAGCAATGCGTCCTGGAAGTCGGACAATCGCGTGTGAACTCGGCGCTCTGGGACGGCCGCAGGAATGGCCCGTTCCCTAGGCGATGCCAGCGGCGATGTCGCGCGCCAGTTCGCGGAATGCCCGCCCCCGGTGCGAGATCGCGTTCTTCTCATCGGCGTTCAACTCGGCTGACGAGACCTTCATCCCCTCCGGGATGAAGATCGGGTCGTAGCCGAACCCTCCTTCGCCACGGGGCGCGCGAGCAATCGTGCCCCGCAGTTCGCCGAGGCGCACGATCTCCCGACCATCCGGGTGGACGAGCACGGCCGCGCAGACGAACGCACCCCCGCGGTGCCGATCGGGGACGTCGGCCAATTGGGCGAGCAGCAGGTCGAGGTTGGCGACGTCATCGCCGTGCCGCCCGCTCCAGCGGGCGGAGAAGATTCCGGGAGCGCCGCCCATGATGTCGACGGCGATTCCCGAGTCATCTGCGATGGCGGGCCGACCTGTCGCCTGGGCGAGTGCGCGGGCCTTGATCAGCGCGTTCTCGGCAAAGGTCGCGCCGTCCTCGACTGGCTCGGGCAGGCCTAGTTCGCCCGATCCGATGATCTCGTCGGGACGCAGCCCGGGCACCCCGTCCTCACCGGTCAGGATGGCGCGCAGTTCGCCCAGTTTGTGGGCGTTGCCCGTCGCGAGTAGCAGGCGGGCGTTTCCGGGCACCGCGGTCATGCCTGCGGCGCCCTTCCACCGGGCAGCGGTGCCGCGAGCGCCTCGCTCTGGATCCGCGCCAGTTCGCTGGTACCCGCGAGCGCCAGGTCCAGCAGCGAGTTCAGCTCATTGCGATTGAACGGCGCGTGCTCGGCGGTCCCCTGCACCTCGACAAAGGCCCCCGAGCCGGTGACGACCACGTTCATATCGGTCTCGGCTCGCACGTCCTCGACGTAGGGCAGGTCCAGGACCGGCGTGGAATCCACGATTCCAACGCTGATGGCCGCAACCGAATCCCGCAGCACCTGCCGGCCCGGCGCGATCACGCCGCGCTGCGTCGCCCAGCGAACCGCATCCGCGAGTGCCACGTACGCGCCAGTGATAGCTGCGGTGCGGGTTCCCCCGTCGGCCTGCAGCACGTCGCAGTCGAGCACGATCGTGTTCTCGCCGAGCGCATCCACATCGACGACCGCTCGCAGTGAGCGCCCGATCAGCCGCGAGATCTCGTGCGTGCGACCGCCGATCTTGCCGCGCACGGACTCGCGATCGGATCGCGTGTTGGTCGAGCGCGGCAGCATCGCGTACTCCGCGGTGACCCAGCCCTGCCCGGAGCCCTTGCGCCAGCGGGGCACGCCCTGCGTGAACGAGGCGGCGCACAGTACCCGCGTTGCACCGAACTCGACGAGCACGCTGCCCTCGGCGTGATCGAGCCAGCCGCGCGTGATCCGGACGGGACGCAGTTGGTCGGCCGCGCGGCCGTCGGCGCGCTGGAAGGTGGGGTCGGAGACTGTCGTCATGGGGTGAGTGCCTTACGGTCGGGTGCTTGAACGGGCTCGGTAGAAGAAGTGGCGGTTCGTAGCGCGGCCCCAGGTCGCGCTATCACAGGACGAAAGTGTCACCGGGACGGACCACGCTCAAGGGCCCGGCGTATTCGACGCGCGCCTCATCCCGGGCGATTCCCGGCGCGTTCCAGGCGGGAATGTGCGTCAGCGCGAGCTGCCGGACACCTGCATCCGTCGCGATCCGGCCGGCGCGCTGGCCGGTCAGATGCACGCCGTCGATCGCGTCGTCGCGGCCGGACACGAACGCGGCCTCGCACAGGAACAGGTCGGCGCCGCTGGCGGCAGCACGAACGCCCGCGCAGTCGTCGGTGTCGCCGCTGAAGGCGAGCACCACCGGCTCGGCGGCTCCCGAATCGCTCGGTCCCGAGATGCGGATCGAGTATGCCTCGATCGGGTGGTGAGCGTCGAACGCCTCGATGGTGAACGGGCCGATCCGGTACGTCGTGGCCGTCTCCCACTCCACGAAGCGAAAGGTGCACGGCTCCCCTGTCAGGGCGCCGGCGGGAGTGGCGGAGGACTCGTCCTCGCTCGCGCTAAGCCGGGCCACCCGGCGCGCGATGCCCGAGGGCCCGAGCACCGTGAGCGCCTCGGCGCGATCCGCGGGGCCGGCGCCGATCCGCTCCGCCCGCTCGGGGTGGTATTTGCGGTATACCTCGAGGCCGGTGATGTCGGCGATGTGATCCGCATGCATGTGCGAGATCGCGACGGCATCAAGCTCGGACGGCTCGATGTGGCGTTGCAGCGACCCGAAACTGCCGGAGCCCAGGTCCAGGATCAGGTTCCAAACGCGACCGGATTCGTCGCTCGCTTGCACCAGGTAGCACGAGGCCGCGCTCTCGGGTCCCGCATACGAGCCCGCGCAGCCGACGACGGTCAGTTTCACGACGCGTCCCCCACGGGCAGCCCGATTCGGACCTCGCGCTCGACCTGATCCACCTCGGGTCCGAGAAATCGCCGCGCCAGGCGCTGGAACACCTCGTTGTCGCCGGTGGAGACGAAGCGGTGGCGCGGCGGACCCGCGGCCGGGTCGCGCTGGAGATTCTGCGCGATCAGCGTCCGGTAGACGTCGCGAGCCGTCTCATCGGCCGAGGAAACGAGCGTGACCTTGTCCCCCATGACGTAGCTGATGACGCCCGCCAGCAGCGGATAGTGCGTGCAGCCGAGGATGAGCGTGTCGATCTCGTGCTCCCGCAGCGAAGAAAGGTATTCATGGGCGAGCGCGAGCACCTTGGGGCCCGTCGTCACGCCATTTTCAACGACCTCCACGAACTCGGGGCAGGCCTGGGAGAAGATCTCGATCCCGGGCACCACCGCGAGCGCGTCGTTGTAGGCGCGCGAATCGACCGTGGCCTGGGTTCCGATCACGCCGATGCGACCGGAATGGGTCGCGGCGACGGCGCGGCGGGCGGCGGGCAGCACCACCTCGACGATGGGCAGCCCGCGGCCGATCGTGTAGCGCTCACGCGCGTCCCGCAGGACGGCCGCGGACGCGCTGTTGCAGGCGATGACGAGCATCTTGACGCCCTGGTCCACGAGCCGGTCCATCACCTCCATAGCCAGTGATCGCACCGTTGCCAGTGGCTTGGGACCGTAGGGGGAATTCGCGGTGTCGCCGATGTAGAGGATCGACTCGCCCGGCAGGAGATCGAGCACTGCGCGCGCCACGGTGAGCCCGCCCACACCAGAGTCGAAGATACCGATCGGCGCGTCATTCACGTCCCTTATGGTACCCGCCTCGGGCTATTACGCCGGTCCGTCCTCCGGCAGATCGTCCAGCATGGCATCGACCAGCGAATCCTGCAGCAACCCCAGCAGCACGAAGGCGACGCGATTCATATCCGGCCAGGGCGCGCCCTCGTCCGGTTCTTGCGTCAGTGAGTCGGGTGATGCCGCCGGCTCGAACGCCTCGTCGGGCGGCGTAACCGTATCGTCGGCCAGGTCCATGACTCGTTCGTAGACCTCCTCGACCTGATCGCTATCGGCGATCCCGAGTCGATCGGCGAGCAGAACCCGGACGTCGGTGATCGCGGACGCAACTTCCGCCGCGTCCGTTGGCTGCAACTCGATACGATGCGCCGCCTGCGGCATTCCCAGTTCCCCCGAAGCCCGCAATTGCTGGTGGAGGCGTACGAGCCGAGTCACCTTCCGCTCGGCGAGGTCGAGCTGGGTGAGGCGGCGGAACTGGTCTGCTACGTCGGGGTCCTCGCTGCCGTCGGGCAGGAGTTTGAGGACGGCGCTATCGGCTGGCCGCGCTATCGCCTCGATCTCGGCAGAGTGCAGTCGAAGCATCTCCGCAAGCGGGTTCGTGCCCTCGTCGGTTCCGGGCTCGTCCGCCCCGGGCCGAGCGGCGCCGGGCTCGTCCGCGCCGGACCGACCGTTGCCAGCCTCCTCCGCGCCGGGCACGACGACTGCCGTGACGCCGCTCAGCGCCTCGATCGTCTGCTCGATCGCACCGATGACGAGGAACACCTCGATGTCGTCGAGCCATGCGACGTAGGCCGATTCCTCGACCTCGAACGGGATCATCCGCGAGCCTCTGGCCGCATCGTCGCCTGCAGCCCGTAGCCGTGCAGCGCCTGCACATCGGCCTCCGCGCGCTCTTTGGACCTCGTCGCGACGACGGCCTTGCCCTCGTGATGAACCCGCAGCATGAGGGTGCGCGAGTGGTCCTGGGTGTACCCGAAGTGCTTGCGGAAGACGTATTCCACGTAGTTCATCAGGTTCACCGGGTCATCCCAGACGACGACCTGCCATTTGGGGTTCTCCGCAGCGGCCCGCGAAGCGGCGGCCTGCGACGCCAGCGCGGTCGACCCGCCGGTAGCGTGTGTGTCGCCCATACGCCCACTCTAGTCGGTTCGGACGTACCGTTATGGGGTGATTCCCGCCGACCCCCGCCGGATCTCCCCGGCCATGCGCACGGATATGTACGAACTCACGATGTTGCGCGCTGCCCTCGCCGACGGCACCGCCGAGCGCCGCTGCCGCTTCGAGGTGTTCACCCGCCGCCTGCCGTCGTGGCGCAGGTACGGTGTGCTGGCGGGTACCGGCCGCTTCCTTGAGCAGTTGGCGGCGTTTCGCTTCAGTTCGGCCGAACTCGGATTCCTCCTCGAGCGCGGGATCGTGGACGAGCCCACCGCCGCCTACCTGGAGAACTACCGCTTCAACGGCACCATCAGCGGCCTGGCCGAGGGCGAGGTCTACTTCCCCGGTACCCCGCTGCTGAGTGTCGTCGGCACGTTCGCCGAGGCCGTAGTCCTCGAGACGCTGGTGCTATCGGTGCTGAACTTCGATTCGGCGGTGGCCGCCGCCGCTTCCAGAATGACGTCGGCCGCGGGGACTCGTCCCTGCCTGGACATGGGCGCGCGGCGCACGCACGAGGACGCGGCGCTCGCGGCCGCGCGCGCCGCCGTCGTGGGAGGGTTCACGGGCACGTCCAATCTGGCCGCGGGGGCGCTGTGGGAGATCCCCACGATCGGGACCGCGGCGCACGCGTTCACGCTGCTGCACGACAACGAGGAGCAGGCCTTCGCCTCGCAGGTGGCCGCGTTCGGTCCTGGGACGACGCTACTCGTCGACACCTACGACATTCCGCTCGGGGTGCGGCGCGCCATCGAGGTAGCGGGTTCGGAACTCGGCGCGGTGCGCATCGATTCGGGCGATCTGGGCATCCTGGCGCGCGAGGTGCGCGCGCAACTCGACGCGGCCGGGGCGACCGAGACGAAGATCACGGTCACCTCAGACCTGGACGAGTACGCGATAGCTTCACTCAGTTCCGCGCCGGTCGATTCGTTCGGCGTCGGCACCAGGCTCGTGACGGGATCGGGCGCTCCCACGTGCTCTATGGTCTACAAACTCGCGGCGCGCGAGGCTGCGGACGGCTCGATGGTCCCGGTCGCCAAGGCATCCGCTGGCAAGCCGAGCGTCGGCGGGTTCAAGCGACTCTTCCGCGAGGTAGACGACCAGGGGCGAGCAAGCGCCGACTTGGTGGCGATCGGGGACGAGGCCTCCGTCGCCTCCTTCGTGCCGTCCCAGCCCGCGCGCGACCTCACGGTGACGTACGTCCGCGACGGTGAGATCGACGAGAGCCACCTGGGCGCTGGGGGCCTGCGCCGAGCGGCGGAGCACCACCGCTCTGCCCGCGACGAGTTGCCGCTGACGGCGCTGCGACTCTCGTCGGGCGAGCCCGCACTGCCCGTCCGCACTGCAACTCTGTGACCGTGCGCGTATAGCGGTGCGCGCCTGATCCCCGGTTTGCGGTTCGCGGTTCGCTGTTCGCTGTTCGCTGTATGAAAGTACCGTTCACCGGCATGTATTTCATAGGTCGAACTGCACTATGGTGGCGCGAACCCGGTGGCGGTGCGAACCGGGTGGCGGTGCGAACCAGGTGGTGGCTCGAACCGGGTGGCGGTGCGAACCGGGTGATGCCCGAACCGGGCGGTGCCCCCGGCTCAGCGTTTGCCGACGAACCACTTCCGGAGCGTGGCGATGCGCGCTTCGAGCTGCGCGACCGTCGCCTGGGGCACCTCGGGACCACCTGAGGCACGGCGCAGCGCCGTGTGCACCGAGCCGTGCGGCTGACCTGACCTGCGAGACCACGCGGAGACGAGTTTCTGCAGTTCCTTGCGCAGTTCCGCGGCGCGACGGTGGTCGAACTCCTCGTCCGCCTGACCGCCGCGCCCACCACGCAACTGATCGGCCTGCCGCGAGCGCAGCAGCGTCGAGACCTGATCCGGTTCCAGTAAGCCCGGCAGGCCCAGGAAATCCGCTTCCTCGGACGATCCGGGGTCGGCCGCCGTCCCGAACTCGCCGCCGTCGAACAGGACGCGATCGAACGATGCCTGCGCCTCAAGCGCCTGAAATGCGCCCTCATCGAGCAGCGTTCCAGATGCCTTCTCCTCCCGGTTCGCCGCAGCTACGAGGGCGTCCTCGGGCACGAAATCGGGATTCTGCGCGGTCTCGGGGCGGTCCAGAGCGTGGTCCCGTTCGAGTTCCAGCGCGTTCGCGAGGCCGAGCAGGTGCGGTACGGACGGCAGGAACAACGAGGCGATCTCTCCGCGCTTGCGCGCCCGGACGAATCGTCCGACTGCCTGCGCGAAGTACAGCGGGGTCGACGTCGAGGTCGCATAAACACCTACCGCCAGGCGAGGCACATCGACCCCCTCCGAGACCATGCGCACGGCCACCATCCAGCGCTTCTTAGGTTCCTTGGCGAATTCCTCGATGCGCTCGGATGCGCCCGTGTCGTCGGAGAGCACCACGGTCGGCGGCTGCCCGGTGATCGCGCGTAGCTGCTTGGCGTAGGCGCGCGCATCCGTCTGATCCGAGGCGATGACGAGCCCGCCCGCGTCCGGAACCGAACGGCGGACCTCCGTGAGCCGAGTGTCGGCGGCGCGAAGCACCTGCGAGATCCACTCGCCCGAGGGATCGAGGGCCGTGCGCCAGGCCTGCGCCGTGATGTCCTTCGTCAACGGCTCCCCGAGGCGCGCGGAGACCTCGTCCCCCGCCTTCGTCCGCCAGCGCATGTGCCCCGAATAGGACATGAAGATGACGGGGCGCACCACGTGATCGCGTAGCGCCTCGGCGTAGCCATACGTGTAGTCGGCGCGGGAACGGCGGATGCCGTCGTCGCCCTTCTCGTAAGTCACGAACGGGATGGGTGCGGTGTCCGAGCGGAAGGGCGTGCCCGTCAGGGCGAGGCGGCGCGCGGCGGGTTCGAACGCGTCGCGCACGCCATCTCCCCAGGACAGCGCGTCGCCCGCGTGGTGGATCTCGTCCAGGATCACCAGGGTGCGGCGAGCCTCCGTCTTGGCCCGGTGCAGTTCCGGGTTGGCGGCCACCTGGGCATACGTCACCGCGACGCCGTGGAAGTGAGCGCCGTGGGCGCCCTGCGAGTTGCGGAAATTCGCGTCGAGCTTGATGCCCACTCGCCCGCCTGCCTCGGCCCACTGGTGCTTGAGGTGCTCCGTGGGTGCCACGACGGTGACGCGGTTCACGACGCCCTCATCGAGCAGCATCGTCGCGAGGCGAAGCGCGAAGGTCGTCTTCCCCGCGCCAGGCGTGGCCACGGCGAGGAAGTCGCGCGGGCGGGCCGCCTGATAGCGCTCGAGCGCCTCGGCCTGCCAGGCACGCAACTTCGTGACGGTGCCCCACGGCGCACGGAGCGGGAAGGCCGGTGGGAGGTGCTCGGCGGCGGCCACGGAACCGGCACGGCGCGCTGGCACGTGGGCCGGTGCGCCCGATTCCAGGTCGCCCCCAGGCGTGGGAATCGGCCGAACCTCCGGGCTTTCCTCGGTGGCTCCCAGCGCGTCGAAGAGTGTCTGGCTACCGTCAAAGTCTTGAGTCATGCTCACGACTTGGCGTCACCGCCGTCGCTGCCGTCGCCATCGTCCTGCGGGTCGCGCAGACCCTCATAGATCTCTTTGCAGACGGGGCAGATGGGGAACTTCTTCGGGTCCCTGCCCGGAACCCAGATCTTGCCGCACAGCGCGACAACGGGCTTGCCCGAGAGCGCCGACTCGAGGATCTTCTCCTTGCGCACGTAGTGGCTGAACCGCTCATGGTCCCCTGGTTCGGCATCCTGCGTCTGCTCCGCGCGCTCCAGGACCGCCGTGGCGCCACCCTGGGTGGCAGGGTCCGCAGCGGGCTCGGAAAGTGGCAGGTTGGGATCGGTCATGGGCACAATCCTACGTCGCGCATCGGACGGATACCCTCCAACGAATGACGGCGCATGGCGGCGGCGATACACTTGATCGGCTCGACATACAAGACCCCGAGACCCCAGATTTTCAGGATCGTCCCTTGGTATTTGCGCACCAGGGCGCGACAATTCCAGTGAAGCGCTGGCCTGACCCCTGCGCGAAGGAGTATCCGAGAACATGCCACTCGTAGGACGCAGCACGGAACTGGAGCAGTGGGCACGCCTGCGCGCCGCGGCGACGGCGGGTGCGGGCTCGGTCTGGTTCATCACGGGTATGGCCGGCGTGGGAAAAACCTCCCTCTTGCGCGCCATCCGCGACGACGCGACGAGTGAGGGCTGGACAGTTCTGGCGGCCACCGGCAATCCGGCGGGCGGCCCGGACCAGGCGTGGGGAATACTGACGCGAATCTTCGTGCGACTCGCCACGCGCATTCCCGCCGGCAGTGAGCCCTTCGATGGGCCCGGAACCTCGATCAGCGACCTCGTGCTGGGGAAGGTGGTTCCCACAAGTGGCATTCCCGTGGCTCTCACCTGGACCATCGAGACGCTGGCCGCCGCCGGACCCACGCTCCTGGTCATCGACGACGCCCACTGGGGGGATGCTGCCTCGCTGCAGGCCATCGCATCGGCCATCAGTTCGCTGACGGATCAGCGGGTCGTGGTCGTCATCGCCGCGCGCGCAGGCGAGTTACCGCCGGAATTCGAGCCCTTGATCGGGCGGCCGGGAACGTCGTTCTCCGAGCTCACCGCGCTGTCGCGTCCGGACATCGCCGAGTGGCTGCGCGCCACGGATTTTGCGAAGTTCAGCGAGGAAGAGGTTGGCCGCGTTGCCGCCGTCACAGGCGGATTGCCGCTGCTCATCGCCCCCCTTGTCCACGATCCGGCGGTCATGGAGACCCTGCTGAATCCGGACGGCACGCCGCGGACCCCCACGGCGCCCGGGCAGTTACTCGCGATCGGCCGGCAGTACCTTGCGGGGTTTCCTCAGTTCCTGCCGGTTCTGGCCGCAGTGGCGGTGCTCGACTCCTTCGCCACCTCCGCGAACGTGGCAACCGTGCTGGAGATCGCGCCCCACGCCGCCGCCGAACTCATCGCCGAGGCGACGCGCCTCGACCTTCTCGACGGAGCGGACGGCGTCTCCGTGGCCGCTCACCCCTTACTCGCCGAGGTCGTACTCGAGAACGCAGACCTGACCGCGCCCATCTACCTCAAGGCAGCCCTCGCCCTCGGTGATCAAGCCTCTGTCGAGCAGGTCGGGGCGTGGTTGATCGCGACGCCCGCGCAGCAGGATCCTCGCGTGCTCCCCCTACTCCTTTCGGCTATCGAACGCTCGATCACGTTCGGGTTCGAAAGGACCGCTCGCGAGTTGGTGGAACGGGCGCGACTCGAGCCTCCGACGAGCGACGAGGACACCCACCGGCTGAAGATCCTCGACGGCAAGTCCCTCGTACTCGCTGGCGATGTGGAAGGTGCCGTCCGAGCCTGGCGCGCGGCGATGGCCGGCGCCGACGCGTCGCAGGTGCTCGACATCCAAATGGACATCGGCGATGCCTACTACGCGAGCGGACAGACCGAACTCGCGCGCGAAGCTTTCCTCGATACGCTCGCCATGCTGGAGGATGATTCCATCCGTCTCTCCCTCGGCCACCGGCGCCTCGCCATAGCGAGGCTCGCGGCAGTCGCATGGCTTGTCGGTGAAGGCAAACCTCTCGAAGAATCGGAGATCGAGGCGATCCTGGCACAGGACGAGTCGTTGGACGGGCTAGGAGAACGAGCCCTCCTGAGTCATGCTGCACTCGAACTGACCATTCTCGGTCGAGATGCGCCGCGAGCGGCCCACCTGGCTCGCCGCGCGGCCCACAACCTCGCAATCGTGTCCGAGGATGGCATCGACGGGCCGGTCCTCTCCATGCTCACAGGTGCGCTCAATGGAGCCGAATGCGACGACGAGGCACTCGCGCTGATGACCGAGGCGCTGCGGCGCGCCCGCATCTCGGGCTCCGTGATGGCTTACGGCACGATGTCGTACTGCCGCGCGTACGTCCACATGAACCGCGGTCGGCTTCGGCGGGCGCGCCAGGATGCCGAGGCGGCATTGCGCACGCACCGCGACTACGGTTGGGGTGCATACCTCGCTGCCGCAAAACTGGTGCTCGCGCGCGTGGCACTCGCGCAGGGCGACCTGGACGCGGCGAAGGCCGCGGTCGCGGATCTGGACGTTTACTCGGACGCCATGCGCTCCGAGGCGCTGCCTCAGATGATGGCGCTGCACGCCGTGGGCCTTGTCGCTCAGGGCGAGGGCGACCACGAGCGAGCCTTCGAATATCTGCGGGCTGCCACAGAAATCACCAATGAGTACTGCCCGGGACCGACGTACGGCCTCCCGCCGCTCGCCCTCGTCCGATCCGCAGTCGTGCTCGGACATCGTGAGTTGGCGTCGGACGTCGCCGCTCAAGCCATTGAACGAGCCCGCACATTCGGCGCCCCCCGCACCCTGGGCCGGACGCTCGTCATGGCTTCGGCCGCGTACCCGCAGGACGAGGCCATCGTCCTGCTTCGCGAGGGAATCAGGCTGCTCGAACTGCACGAGGGACGGCTTGAACTAGGAGAGGGCCGAGTCCGCCTAGCGCACCATCTGGCCGAACTCGGCGGCGACGCGCAGGTGGCCGAGGCTATCGCGCTGGCGCGGGGCGGCATCATCGAGGCTGAGCGCATCGGCTCGATCCCCGTGGCGCAACGGGCGCGCACGCTGCTGGCTGATCTCGGGGAACGCCATCCGACCGAGCGCGTCAACGATCCGGTCGCATCGTTGACCGCATCCGAGGTGCGCGTGTGCGAACTCGCCGCCAAGGGTATGACGAACCGCCAGATCGCGGCGGAGTTGTACGTGACCGTCAAGGCCGTGGAATGGCATCTGTGGCGCGCCTACCCCAAGTTGGGGATCAAGTCGCGGCGGGATCTGCCGCTCCTTCTGTCCTCGCTCGTCGCAGACTAGGTCGCCGACGCGCGGCGAAGCCCTCAAGGTCAGAGACAGGCGACGCGCTGGCTGACGACGTCCGAGTAGAGCGTCAGACCGGGTAGCCGTGCCACGGTGATGACGTGTTCCAGCGAGGTGCCGGGCACGAGGCTCGCCAGCAGGTTGGGCGCTTCCGTCACCAGCGCCGGCGCGAATAGCGCATCGGGTTTGGCCTGGTCGAGTGCGATGAAGAAGATGTTCGATTCGACGAGGTCGAGGAAGAAGTGGGAGCCGAAGCTGAGATCAGGGCTGAAGTCCGCTGCCGGATCCGTGACCTCGACCAGCGCGGCAGCGTTGTTGATCTCGGCGAAGTGGACGGGGACCCCCAGCTCCGTCGTGCTTGTACCCCACCGTCCCGGCCCGATGTACATAATGCGCTGACCGGCCAGTGCGCGGTTCACCTCGCCCAACTCGCGAGCGACTGAGTAGCGTTCCTGCTGGCCGAGCGCGAGGTATGCCTGCGGTCGGACGAGCACGACGACGTCGATCGGCAAACGTACGTTGCCGCCCATGAATCCGCCGGCTGCGCGCAGAATCGCGCGACCGGAGTCCTCGTCCGGCATCTCAATGGCATCTCCCAGTCCCCTGGTCTGCAGGGGACGGCATTGAACCAGGCCGACGCGGAACTCACCCTCACGAGACAGGTTCACGGTGAACTCGATGTCGACGGGATACTCGTAGGCCGCCGCCAGCATGGACATCAACTCGCGCATGTAGGCCGCGAACTCGGAGTGCAGAAGTCCGGCAAAATCACAGGTCAGCGGGGTGATCGGCGCGGAGCGGCCGAGTTCGCGCAACCGCCGCAACTGCTCGCGATCAAGGCTGAGGAACAGGCTCCAGTCCATGGGCAACGACTGCACATCGGTGAGCGGAACGGTGAGTAGGGCGTTTCGCCGCAGGTTGAGCACGTCGACTTTGCGCTGGGCGTATCGCGCCGCGTCCTCGAGTGAGAACGGACTGCGCAGCGGATGGTCGAGGGTGACCACTCGCGCGTAGTCGTCCGTCAGGTGGTCCACCGCTCGGGTGCCGAGCCCGATAACGAGGCGCAGCGCGCCCGCCGCCGGATCGATGTCCTCGCCCCACACGTACAGGTTGTGCGAGTTGCCGACGCCACCCGCGTGAGGGAAGAAGAGCTCCCCATGGTGATCCCCGGACACGCGCTGGACGAGGACGGCCATCTGCTCGTCCGAGGTGCTGAGGTTCCGCCTTTCGCGATAGGTGAGTGCCTCCTCGCTCATGGACGACGCGTAGACGGATCTCACGGCGTTCTCGAAAGCACGCAGGCGGTCCTCGGGAGTTCCCTGGTTCGCGCAAAACGTGGACTCGTACTTGCCTGCGAAGGCATTGCCGAAGTTGTCCTCCAGCAGTGAGCTGGATCGAACGATGATGGGCGATTGCCCGTAGTACTCCAGCAGGCGTAGGAACCTTTCGCGGATTGCCTGCGGAAACTGACCGTGAGCGAGGCGGTCGTGCAGTCTCGCCCCGACCTCGTAGTAGCCCTCCTCCGTCTTCTGCGCCATCCATTCGCGCCACCACCCGTTGGCGACGATGTAGGTGAGGAAAAGGTCGGATCCGAGATAGAACGAATCATGAGCCTCAAGCCGCCGAGCGAGGCTCGGCACGCTGGCGGCGATTGCCCCGGCCGTCAGCATGCCCACCGATTTTCCGCCAATGAATCCGGTGCCGATCTCGCGGTCGGCGATGGCCAGCAGATCTTGCAGACTCAATTGCTGGCGCGCAAGTGCCACCATTCGCCCGCTCCTGCCCAGCAGGAGCCGCGCGAGGGTGTCGGCTATGCGCTGCTGCTCGGCCACGTCGCCGTCGTGGAGTGCCCTCGATCCATCACTGATGAGGGTCCGCCAGCGGTCGAGAGGTTCGCGCTGCCCGGCCACCTGGCCGAATAGCCGTGAGGTCTCCTCGCTTGCCGTTACCGGCTCGGCGCGATCCGCGGCGACGCGATGCGGAAAGTACATCGTCGGCGCGTATCGGTCAGCCGCCTTGAGGGTGTGGATGTAGGTCTGACCCTCGACGTTGTAGAGGTCGAACAGGAGCTGGGTCGTCTCCCGGATGCCTGCGATGGTGCTGAAGGTGTGCTTGCCCCGAAGCAGGCAGAAGTAGGCAACCGTATCCAGGTCGTAGAGGTACGGGCACGTGACCTTGAAGAAGTTCAGGACCATAAGGTCGGAATACCAGCGATCGAGCAGATCCGTCAGGGAGTCGAATACGTAATAGACCCCTATGCCCTCACGAGTGATGATCTGGTGAACCGTGGAGGCAAAGCTCTCGAATCCCGGAGCCGGATCGAGGTGGTACAACTCGATACCCGTCATGTCATCGACGACGGGTTCATGCGCGGCAAAACGGATGTAGACGATGCGGCGACCGTCCATCCGCGCCTGAGCGACGAAGTTGCCCACCATCTCGCGGTAGTCGGCCAGATCGCTTGTTTGCCAAACGACGTTGTCGCCGATACGCAGGCCATCGACGATGGCGTCGACACCCTGATGTCCGGTACTGATTCGATGATGCGGCGGCATGGTCCCAGATTACGCGGACCCGCGTATTCGACGGGAGCGGGCATCCCTCCTCGAGAATGCATGGGGAGCACTGGACGTCAGGGCAGAACCGCCCCACAGGACAATTCGAACCAACACTGCAACTCTTAACGCAGCCTCCAGACCGGCAACCTCAGCAACGAGCGTACCGGGCTTTCCTCTTACACGGCTGTGTCTCCAACGACCAATACATATGACTCGGCGAGTGGTTTGCTCACCTAGATCACACGGGCATCGAGGCATCGGGTGGCGTGGTTCAGAGGGGATGCGGCTGTGGGGTAGGCAGACCAGTTATATCGACAGGGATGACTTCTTAAGGACAACGACTTATCCCACGGCTGGACAGTTCGCTTCGGTTGCGGACCCGTACGACAGCTTCACCGAACACAGAGGTCTTGTGACGTCCAAGAACATTTCCGGCTCTGGCCAGTTCAACTCGACCTACGACGCAGGCGGACGCCCAATGATCCAGAACTTTGCGACGATGCGCATCCGCACAAACTCCAATGACCGTGCCGGCCAAACAACTGGCATCACATATCCCTCATCCGTTGGGACTCTCGCATCACGGAAAACCGGCTACGACATTCAAGAAGAATCTCAGTCCAATCTGGTCCCAATGCCCCGGGCGAGACGCGTCAGCAGACATTGACATATGAAGAAGTAGATCGACTGACTTCCGTAGATGACACCTGTGATAGCCCACGGACTGTAAGATCGTAAGGATTCGACTTCAACGGCAATCGTACCTGCGCTCTCCAACCAAGGAGCCGACAGCGGCTGTCATTAGTCAAAATAATCCAACGACATAGACAATGGAGGCCGTATCGTGAATCCTCTCCTTCGATTACTCGTGCTGTGCTCTCTCCTACTCCTCGGAGGCTGTTTCGTTGCGGAGCCTCGCCAAGCAGATGGATATGTGATTTCTTTTGCGAAGCCCACAAACGACGAATCACAAATCTTGATACAGAATAATTGCGAGAGCGGTTACCAAATAACGAAAATAGAGATTGGCCACGGGAAAGACTTCAACGATAAGAACCCAACCTTATTGAAACTCACCAAGGCACCCTTGGGATTGCTGGAAATACCATTTACTAATTTGCCGTCGTATGTGACGATTGACTCAGCTGGATCAATGCCTCTACCGCCCACCCTTCCCTTTTACGTTCAGACCTATGTCAGGGATTCAGAGACGGAGGACTCATACATTTCTAGTTCGATCTTCTTCGAAAGCACCCCTCAAGAAGGGAAAGCCATCATCCTTGATTATTCGTCTGGCTCCTTCAAGCAGATACCTATACGTAGTGTCGATTTGCCCGGCGGTATATGCTCTCAGCGCTAATTCTCACGGAAGGGCTGATGGGGTCTATGCCCTGTAGTCCAGCGTGAACCGTCTGTAAGTCTCGTGGTGGCGAAGGGCACACTCTGGGAAGATAAGACCACACACATTCTGCGCAAGACAGTGGCAACACTCGTGGCCCGCACCACCTACGATGCCGCACAACTCGTTAGGCCATTCCAACGACGAAACACCCAGCGTCACTGTGTTGCAAAACAGCATTCAATCCCTGATGTTCGGGCATCCTTGGCTAACTCGGACGATGAATTATCGTGTGGTTTCCGTGGGGAAGGGCCCCCAACCTGCAACGCTTTCGCAGGTCAGAGGCCCTTCTTAGTACTAATGGTGGAGGTGCGGGGAATCGAACCCCGGTCCGGTGACGGTCACCCACGAATTCTCCGGGTGCAGTCTGCTGACGATTTTCTCAGCCCCAACGCTCACGCAGACAAGACGTTGACAGGCTCAGTCGGCTAAGAGTCCCGCCCGCCCCACCGACGAGGACGGACAGCAGTGGCTTCCTAGATGACGCCAGGATCCGGAGCAGAAGCAACCCCGGGCTGACGGACTTCCTATGCGCTCGCTATCAGGCAGCGAGGGCGAAGTCGGTGCGCTTGGAATCGGCACCTATTGGTTTGCAGACATCGTTAACGAGATAAGCCTGCATCCTCGACCCGCTTCGCGTGGAATCACGACCACCGTCGAAACCGATCACCCCCGTGTTCAGTTGTCAAAGCCCCGCGAGCGGGGTTCGTCCAGTCTATCCTTTCAACAGCCCGGGTGTCGCCAGTATTTCCGGCCGCGCAGATCAGCCGAGTTCGCGGTAGCGCATCGAGCGGCGCGCCTCGAGATTGTCCTGCCGCTCGCGCAGAGTCTGGCGCTTGTCCCACTCCTGCTTACCGCGGGCGACCGCGATCTCCACCTTTACGCGGCCGTCCAGGAAATAGAGCGAGAGCGGCACGATCGTGAAGCCCTTCTCCCGCGTGCGCTGATCGAGTCGGTCGATCTCGGTACGGTGCAGCAGCAGTTTGCGCTTCCGGCGCGGGGCGTGGTTGGTCCAGGTGCCCTGGGCATATTCCGAGATGTGCGCCGCCTCGAGCCACGCCTCACCGCGATCGATGGCTACGTACGCGTCGATCAGGGATGCCCGTCCGGCACGCAGCGCCTTGACTTCGGTGCCGGTCAGCACGACGCCCGCCTCGAGCACGTCGTCGATCGCGTAGTCGTGACGTGCGCGCTTGTTCGATGCGATCAGCGTCTTCTTCGGAACTCGCTCCGGGGTCTTCTTGGACGGGGTCGAGCCCACGTTGTACATACGGTTCTTCGCCACGGCTGTCCTCCTCATCCATTCGACTCGTGACCGGCAATCAAGCCTACTTCAGGTGAACCTCGCGCTCACGCGATTTATGGACGAGACCTCCGCCGCCCTCCCGAACCGATCAGAGGCGGGTCATGGGGTCCACGGTCGAACCGTTCACGTAGACCTCGAAGTGCAGGTGGCACGCGGTGACCGTCCCGGTGGCCCCGGCATAGCCCACCAGGTCGCCCTTCTTCACGCTCTGGCCGGAGTGAACCGCGAATCGCGAGAGGTGGTTGTAACTCGTCATGAGGTTGGCCCCGTCGACGGTGCCGTGATTGATCATGACCTGGTTTCCGAAGCCGGCCCGCATGTAGGCCCATTCGACGGTTCCCTTGCCCGCTGCGTAGATGGGAGTCCCGCAGTAGGCACGGAAGTCCGTGCCGGCGTGCAGCCGCCAGTAGTGAAGAACGGGGTGATAGCGAAGCCCGTAACTCGACGTGATGTGTGGGTTGGCCGTGGGGTATCCGAGGAATCCGCGGCCCTTCGCCCCGGTGGAGGTGCCGCCGCCCGACGAGGAACCGCCTCCACTAGTGGTGCCGTTCTGCTTCCGCTCCCGCTCGAGCCGCTCGCGCTCCTTGCGCTGCGCCTCCTCGCGTTCCTTCTTGATGCGGTCGCGCTCGGCCTTGGTCAGGCCGATGAGCTTCTGGATGTCGTCGGTCAGCGAATCCTGCTCCGCGACGAGTTCTGCCTGGCGATCCAGTTCAGCCTGCTTGCGGGCCTCGATCTGGTTCGCGGCCTTAGTCTGGGTCGATTCGAGGCTCTCGAGCTTGTCCTTGGCTGCCTTTGCCGCGTCGGCTGCGGTCTTGGTGGTGACGACGTTCTCGGCCGCCTGCTCCTGCAGGGCGGAAATCGCTTCCTCGGTCGCGTCCAGGCGCACCTGCATGTTGGTGGCGATGGCGTTCGCCTCCCGCAGCGCCCGCATCGCATCCGCCTCGGTTCGCAGCGCGGTCTGGGAAAGGTTGTAGTCGGCCATGACCTGGGAGAAATCGGAGGCACCGACCATGATCTCCACGGAGGTGACCTTGAAATTGCCCGCGGCATAGTCGCGAGCCATCTGGGCGATCCCCCGGCGCGCGCGCTCAGTGTTCTCCTCGTTCTCGGTGATCTTCGTCGCGATCGACGTCCGCTCCTCACGGGCGTTGGCCAATCGTCCCTTGATGGTGTCGGCTTCGCGCTGCGCGACCTCGTATTCGCCGTTCGCCTTCTCGAGTTCTGCCTTGGCCACCGGGATCTGGGCGCGCGTATCTTCCAGCTCCTCGTAGGCCTTAGCCAGTTCGGCGTCCGAGTGCTCCAGGTCCTCCATCACCGAGGACAGTTGCGACTTGGTCGTCTTGGCGTTGGTACGCGCTTTCGACAGTTTCGCCTCGAGGTCCGCGAGATCGTCGGCGTGCGCGCCAGTCACCGCGGTAGCGGCGAGGAGTGCGCCCACTACGAGCGCCGAAGCCGCCTTGGAGATCCGGGATAGAAACCTAGTTGATGGCATGGTGATCAGACCTTGAGGAACTTCCGAAGCGTCAGCGCGGACGCGACCATCGCCAGAGCGACTGCGACCACGACGAGGTAGGGGGCGATCGCCCATACCTCGGAAACGGTGATGACCGGCACCCACTGAAGCGAACTGGACTGGGCTGCTCGTCCAAGATAACGAACCGCGCCCCACAGCGTGGCCAGCGACAAGGCGCTGCCCACGAGCGCCGCTATCGCGCCTTCCAGCATGAAGGGAAGCCGAATGATGAAGTTCGAGGCGCCCACGAGCCGCATTATGCCCGTCTCACGGCGACGGCTCAGCGCCGACAGGCGGATCGTCGTTGTAATGAGCAGGACCGCCGCGAGCAGCATGACGGCCGCCAGTCCGGCCGCAACGAAGGTGGCGCCATTGAGTACCCGGAAGATGGGTTCGAGCACCTGGCGTTGGTCCTGGACCTCCTCGACGCCCGGCCGGCCAGTAAGGACGTCCGCGATGACCTGGTAGTTCTGCGGATCGACGAGTTTGATGCGGAACGAGGCGTTCATGTCGTCCTCGGTGACCTGCGACAGCAGCCATTGCCCCTCGAAGCGATCCGAGAAGGAGGCCCAGGCATCGGCCTTGGACTCGAACGTGAACGTCTCGATCTCGGGGGCGAGTTCCGGCGACTTCAGGAGGCCCTCGATCTCGGCGATCTGCTCGGTCGTGGCCTCCCCCGACGCGCATACGGGCTTGGCCGAATTCGTGGGACACAGCAGAACCGACACTTCGACCTTGCCGTACCAGTCGTCCTTGAACTTGCCCACCTGGGCCTGGATGAGCGCGGCGGAACCGATGAACGTCAGGGAGACAAACGTGACGATGATGACCGCGATCGTCATCGACAGGTTGCGGCGCAGGCCGATCCAGATTTCGGACGCGATGAACTGAAAACGCACAGTGATAACTCCTACCGCGAAGCGCCGTAGACGCCGCGGGATTGGTCTCGGATCAGGTCACCGGTTTCCAACTCGATGACGCGCTTGCGCATCTGGTCGACGATCTCGTCGTCGTGCGTCGCCATCACGATCGTCGTGCCGCTGCGGTTGATGCGGTCGAGGAGCCGCATGATGCCGAGCGAGGTCGTGGGGTCCAGGTTTCCCGTCGGCTCGTCCGCCAGCAGGATGGGTGGGCGGTTCACCATCGCCCGGGCGATGGCCACGCGCTGCTGCTCACCGCCGGAGAGTTCGTGCGGGCGGCGTTTCTCCTTGCCCGCGAGACCGACGAGTTCGAGCATCTCCGGCACCGTCGATCGGATCTGGTGCCGGGGCCGGCCCGTGACCTGCAATGCGAAGGCGACATTCTCGAACACCGTCTTGGTCGGCAGCAGCCGGAAGTCCTGGAAGACCGCGCCGATCTGGCGGCGCAGCGATGGCACCTTCCAGTTGGACAGCGTCGAGAGGTTGTGCCCTGCCACGAACATGGTGCCGGAGGTGGCACGCTCCTCGCGCAGCACCAGCCGCAGGAAGGTGGACTTCCCGGAGCCTGACGCACCCACGAGGAAGACGAATTCCTCCCGCTCGATCTCGAGGGAGATGTCATTGAGTGCGGGACGCGCACCGCGCGCATACACCTTGGTGACATTGTCGAATCGGATCACTCGCAGAGGCCCCCTCAGGCTGGCATTCGATCGCGTGGAAAGGACGCGATAGGTGTTACCGAGCGTACGAGCGGTACCTGGGACCGGAGGGCTGACACGCCGACCCGGGTCGATCCGGTGCCGGAGTGGGTTAGGCCTCGGCCCGCTCAGCGGAGCGGCGCCAGCGGATGCCCGCCTCGATGAAATCGTCGATATCGCCGTCGAACACCGCCCCCGTGTTGCCCACTTCGTGCTCCGTTCGAAGATCCTTGACCATCTGATAGGGCTGCAGGACGTACGAGCGCATCTGGTCGCCCCAGGATGCCTTGATATCGCCGGCGAGTTCCTTCTTCTTGGCCCGTTCTTCCGCCTGGCGCTCGATCAGCAGCCGGGACTGGAGGACGCGGAGCGCCGCAGCACGGTTTTGAATCTGCGACTTCTCGTTCTGCATCGACACGACGATGCCGGTCGGGATGTGCGTCATGCGAACCGCCGAGTCGGTCGTGTTCACCGACTGGCCACCGGGACCCGACGAGCGGAACACATCCACCTTGATCTCCGACTCGGGGATCTCGATCGAGTCGGTCTGCTCGATGAGCGGAACGACCTCGACCGCGGCGAAAGATGTCTGCCTGCGCCCTTGGTTGTCGAACGGAGAGATGCGCACGAGGCGGTGGGTTCCCGCCTCGACCGAGAGCGTGCCGAACGCGTACGGGGCCTTGACCTCGAACGTCGCGGACTTCAATCCCGCTTCCTCGGCGTAGGACGTGTCCAAGACAGCCGTGGGATAGCCGTGGCGCTCGGCCCACCTCAGGTACATGCGCAAAAGCATCTCGGCGAAATCCGCGGCATCGATTCCGCCCGCGCCGGAGCGGATGGTCACCACTGCCTCACGCGCGTCGTATTCACCGTTCAGGAGCGTGCGAACCTCGAGCGCGTCCAGGTCCTTGCGGATCACGGAGAGGTCCGACTCAGCCTCGGCGAGCGTATCTGCGTCGTCTTCCTCGGCGGCGAGTTCCACCAGTGCCTCAAGGTCGTCGATCCGGGACTCCATCGACGTAATGCGTTCCAGCTCCGTTTGGGTCTGCGAGAGCGCGGTCGTCACGGCCTGCGCCTTGTCCTGGTCGTCCCAGAGGTCGGGCGCAGCAGCCTGATCCGACAACTCGGCGATCCTGGCCCGCAGCGCATCGGGATCTGAAACCGCGGAGATTGACGCTAACGTCGAGCGCAGTTGCTCGATCTCTGTCGAAAAGTCTGTAGTGGCCACAACCGTCAAGGCTACTTGACAACGCTGGGCGAAGATAACCGCGGCTCAGCGACTCGATGGCGCTCTAACTTGAGGGAGTCTCCTCGCTATCGGCCACGGCAGAGACACTGTCGCTTAAGATCACCCCCGTCCTCGCGGGCTTCGCCTCCAAGTCGATCGTGACAGCTCCGACGGGCAAGGTCGCCAAGGCCAACGCCCAGGTCTCAATCGCCAAGAAGGCCAAGAAGGGTAAGGCCCAGGTCACCGTCAAGGCGGCCGGCATCAAGACCGTTACGGGCGTCGTGGCCATCACGATCGGCAAGAAGACCGTGACGGGGAAGCTGACCGCGAAGTCCAAGGGCAAGGTAACTATCGCGCTCCCGAAGAAGCTCCAGGGCAGCAAGAAAGTCACCGTGACCTTCCGGGGCAACGCCCAGGTCAACAAAGCTACGAAGACTACCAAGGTGAAGATCACCAAGTAGGCGATGAGTAGCGCATCGTGAGGTGGGCCCGAGCGGATTCTTCCGTTCGGGCCCACCTCATGTATGTCTCGGGCCGATAGAGCACCCCCCCGACGTCGGCCTAGTCGGAGGTGCACCTGCCTGTGGCCACGGGCTCTCGCAGCGACCCCAGCGACTTGACGACGGGCCGCAATTCGTCCGCGGTGATCGCGTAGCCCAAACGCGGGGTATCGGCCGAACGTGCGAACACCATTCCCGCGACTTTCCCAGCCTGCGTGAGCAACGGACCGCCCGAGTTTCCTGGCTGGATGTTCGCAGCGAGCGCGTACATCTGCCGCGGCGCGGCGGGCGTCCCGTTGACGTCGGTGAAAGGCACGTCCCCCACGTGCAGCACCTGGGCTCCCCCGATCGTGAGCGGACCGCCGAACGGATACCCGGCGACGATGGCGTCATTCCCTTTCACAAGGTTGTCGACGAGTTGAAGCGCGGCGGGGCCCTCGTCCGCCAACCGAATGACGGCGATGTCGGTCTCGTCGTCGAAGTACACGACCTCGCCATCGCTCGCGAACCCGCCGGGCGCCTGCACGACGGGGCTGGTGACCCCCGCCACCACGTGCGCGTTCGTCATCACCATTCCGGGGCCGACCACAAAGCCGCTACCGGTCGAGGAGATGCCGCACGCGAGGGCGACCCCGGTGATGCGGGTCACCGAACCTGCCGCCGCCCTGATCTCCGGGGTGCCGGTGTCGACGTCCGGGATTGTGGTGGGCTCTCCCACGCCGAAGACATCGCCGAGCCCAGCGAGTCCGGCGGGAAGCTCGAAATTGCGGATCCCGGCGATCGCTCGTTCCACGGGTGCCGGGATGAGGCCATTGATCGTGGTGACGATTTTGGACGAGGCCACCGCCGGAGCGATTCCCGGAACCCCGAGGGAAACGACGAGCGACGCGACCAGGCTGTATGCAATAGCGACCCCCGCCAGGGACACGAGGGCGCCGAGCACGCGATCCGTCAGCCGCAACGGCGTGGCGTCGACACCGCGGCGAATGACGAGTCCCGCATAGCCCCCGATTCGACCGCCGAGCACGGGGAGCAACACGGCGAGGAATACGATCACGGGCATTCGCCACTGGGCGGACGGGAGCAGGCCGGTGAGCCACGGCATGGAGAGCCAGGCGACGACGCCGCCGACCACCATCCCGGCGATGAGCCCGAGCGTAGCGGCGAGACCTCGGCGAATGCCGAACGCGATCGCGGCGAGCAGCCCGATCACGAGAAGGATGTCGAGTCCGCCCATGTCAGTTCCCGATCACCGGATTCTGTTCGATGCGGTCGCTGATCCACGGATAGCCCCAGTTCAGGAGCGCGTAGGCGACAGCCGTGATGATGATCGCCGCCTCGATGAGTTTCAGCCAGGTCGGGCCGGGCAGGATGCGCCACAGGAATCCGTACATTATTTGGTCTCCAGCACTTGGTCGGGTGTGCCATTGGCACGTGCCATCCAGCCGAGAAGTTCCGCGTGGACGATCCAGCGGTGATCGTTTCCCCACTCGCCCAGCCTGAGGGAATGGCAGGTCGTGAGCGTGAGCAGGCGCCGAGTCGGCTCGGCGCCGGGATCACCCGGAACGGGGGCGACGACGTCCACCTGATCGGGCGTCACGATCTGTTCGTCGTACACCTCGTACACGAACCACGTGTCCGCGGTTTCGACGATGACCTGGTCCCCCTTTTCGAGTTCGTTGATGAACCGGAATGAGTTCCCGTGGGTGCGCCGGTGCCCCGCGAGCGCGAAATTGCCGACCTCGCCGGGCATGGCGGAATCGGTGTAGTGCCCCGCCGCCGCCTGATCGAGGATCGCCGCAGTCGTACCCTCGCGGATCGGCATGTTGTTGTCCGTCTTCTCGTACCACTTGGGAACGATGAGAACCCCGAATGTCTCGCCTTCGGCCACGCGCTCAACGGTGGGCGGCTCGCCCTCGGTGACGAGTTCGGCGGATTCCAGGACCCGCGGGGTGATCTCCCGCTCAAACTCCTGGATGTGCTCCTGCGCTACCGCGACCGCGGCGTTCGAGTCCCACCAGACCTGCCATGCGACGTAGCCGAGGACGACGATTCCCGCCGTGATGAGCAACTCGCCAACGACGCCGGCGATGCGCGCAGGGATCGAGGCACGCCGCCGCGTGGCGCGATCCCGCTCGCGACGGCGCGATGCGCGCGACGGCAGTTCCGACTCGATCTGACTCACCTGCGCCATTCTAAATGGCCCATCTGTTCGAGCCTGCCGACGCGCACCTCGCAGGAGAACACCGGTCCGGGCTCCCGGACACCCGGCATACCGCACACCCCGCAGCCCTAACCGGTGTTTTGGGGCTGATGGACTAGATTCGACTGTGTGAACCGCGAGCAGAAGCCATCGAAGACGTCTGTCCCCCGATCGACGCGCGCCCCGAAGCAACAGACACCAGCGCCGACCTCGGGCAAGCTCGACCACAAGCGACTCAATGCCCCGCGCGGACCCGGTATCGGACGCATTCCGGTCGTTGACGTGCAGCCGGTGATCGAGGGTGGCCGCTGGCCCACCAAGGCTGTTGTCGGCGAAGTCGTGCCCATCACAGCGACCGTCTTCCGCGAGGGACACGATCTGCACCGGGCGACAGCCGTCCTGATCGATCCCGCCGGAAACGTCCACTCGAGCGCGCCGATGCACGAGGTCGGTTCAGGGCTCGACAAGTGGCGCGGTAACCTCGTCCCCGACGCCGCTGGGGACTGGGCCTTCCGCATCGAGGGCTGGTCGGACGCATACGGCACGTGGCGGCACAACGCGGAGATCAAGATCGCAGCTGGCCTGGAGGTCCAACTCATGCTGGCCGAGGGTGCGGCCGTGCTGCGCCGAGCCGCGGCGGAGGAGTTCCGCAACCAGGACGATGCCGCGATGCTCGTGAATGCGGCAGATACCGCCCTCGACGCGTCCCTCAGTGTCTCCTCGCGGTTCGCCGCGCTGGTGTCGCCTCCGATCACAGCGGTCCTCGACCGGGCTCCCCTGCGCGACCTGGTATCCCCCACGGAGAACTATCCGCTGCGCGTCGACCGCGCCGCGGCTCTAGCGTCGGCCTGGTACGAGTTCTTCCCCCGCTCCGAGGGTGCGTTCCAGGACGATGACGGCACCTGGCATTCGGGCACGTTCGCGACGGCCGCGGAGCGGTTGCCTGCCATCGCGGGCATGGGATTCGACACCGTCTATCTGACCCCCATCCATCCGATCGGCCTGACGGAGCGCAAGGGCAGGAACAATACCCTGGGCGGCGGGCCGGACGATCCCGGTTCGCCCTACGCGATCGGCTCGCCGGACGGGGGCCACGACGCCATCCACCCCGAACTCGGCACGTTCGCGGACTTCGACGCGTTCGTCGCCCGCGCCGCCGAGCTCGGTCTTGAGGTGGCTATCGACCTGGCCCTGCAGTGTTCTCCCGATCACCCGTGGGTCTCCGAACACCCCGACTGGTTCACCACGCGCGCGGACGGCACGATCGCCTACGCGGAGAACCCGCCGAAGAAGTACCAGGACATCTATCCGCTGAACTTCGACAACGACCCCGAGGGCATCTACGCCGAGATCGCCGGCATTCTGCGCCTCTGGATCAGTCACGGCGTTAAGGCATTCCGCGTCGACAACCCGCACACCAAGCCGCTCGACTTCTGGGAGCGTCTGCTCGGCGAGATCCGCGAATCGAACCCCGAGGTCATCTTCCTCTCCGAGGCGTTCACCCGCCCCGCCATGATGCGCACGCTCGCGACGATAGGTTTCCACCAGTCGTACACGTACTTCACCTGGCGCAACACCAAGTGGGAGATCGAGGAGTACTTCTCCGAGATCGCCGGCGATCAGGCGAGCGTCATGCGACCGAGTTTCTGGCCCACCACGCACGACATCCTGCCGCCCTACCTGCAGCACGGCGGCGTCGCCGGCTTCAAGGTGCGCGCCGTGCTGGCGGCGCTCTCGTCCCCCACCTGGGGCATCTACTCCGGCTACGAACTGGTCGAGAACGTGCCGCGCCCCGGCGCTCAGGAGCAGATCGACAACGAGAAGTACGAGCTCAAGCCGCGGAACTGGGCACTGACCTCGCACTACGGGGTTGCTGACCTGCTCACCCGGCTCAACACGATCCGGCGCAATCATCCGTCGCTGGGGCAGTTGCGCAACCTCGTGGTCCATCCCACGACGAATGACAGCATCGTCGCCTTCTCGCATCACCTCGACGCGCCCTACACCCCGGCTCACGTCGCCGACACGGTGCTGACCATCGTCAACCTCGATCCGCACGAGGCGCATGACGGGCTCGTCCACCTCAACCTCGGCGCCATCGGGCTCTCCGACCTGGGCGACGGCACGATCACCGCATACGACGAGTTGTCCGGCGAGTCCTACGCATGGGGCGCAATCCCCTACGTGCGCCTCGATCCGAATGAGCGCGTCGCGCACGTCCTACACCTACGGCGCTACTAGATGCTCGTCGCCAGATCCGCGAAGATCCCGGACGAGTTCGCCGCCGCGCTTCGCGAATGGCTGCTGCGGCAACGCTGGTGGCCAGGGGACGAAGGCTGGGAGTCTGCGACGCAGATCGAGTTGGGCGACGACGTAGCGATCTGGTTGCTCCGCACGCCCAGCGAGGTAACCGTCCAGGTGCCACTTGCCCTGCTGCCGGTTCCGGATGCGGCACCGCCCGGAGTCATCTCCCTCGCTTCGCATCGCCCGGTGGTGCGGCCGCCGGGACTCATCGCTGAGGTGCGAGTCGATGGGCGGGACAGATTCCTGGTCGACGCGGCCCACGACGACCGCTTCCACCGGGCGCTCCTCACTCAGTCGCGCATTGTGGAGCCGTGGCTTCGCCGCGAGTCCGGCGGGATGCTCGTCCCCGAGCCCGAGGACGAACGGCCCGGGGCCGGCGGGGTCGAAGCGGACGAGGACGACTCACAAAGCCTCGGGGCGGTGCTCGCCGTCGAGCAGTCCAACACCTCGATCATCATGCCGCGCGTCCACCACGGAGTGATCGTCAAGCTGCTGCGCTGCGTGGTCGACGGGAATCAACCGGACCTGGACGTCCCCAACGCGCTGGCCTCCGCGGGCTTCGCGCACGTTCCTCGCACGTACGCCGTGCTGGAGGCCGTGGTGGACGACGGCCGCTTCCTGGCGGGATGGCAAGCCACCCTCGGGATCGTGTCCCAGCTCGTGGCCGACGCCGAGGACGGGTTCACGCGGGCGTGCGCAATGGCCGCCTCCGATCTGCCCTTCACCGCCGACCTGGCCGCGCTCGGGGCCGACTTGGCCGATATGCACGTTGCACTGCGCAGGGCGTTCCCAGCGGAGACCCGTTCCATCCACGAAGTGCTGGCTGCGATCGGCGCCCGCATCGAGGACTCAGCCGAACGCAGCGAAGCGGTCGCGGACCTGCTGGGGCCGATCGACACCTACCTGGCGGCGCTGCGGCGCCAATTGCCCGATTCACCCGTCACCGTTCAGCGGCTGCACTCGGATCTGCACCTCGGGCAGACGCTGTGGTCGCCACACGGCTGGTGGATCCTCGACTTCGAGGGAGAGCCCCTGCGACCGCTCGCCGACCGCATCACTCCCGACCTGCCGGAACGTGATCTCGCCGGGATGCTCCGCTCGATCGACTACGCCGCCGCCCTCACCGATGCTGGCGAGGCCTGGCGGGTGGATGCGCGCGACGCCCTGCTCACCGGCTACTACAGCCACCTCGGGCCGGTCGATGAGCGCACGCCGCACATCGGCGACGAGGCACGGCGATCGCTGCTGGATGCGTTCGAGCTGGATCGCGCGGCGTACGAGGTCGGATACGAGCATCGGCACCGGCAGCAGTGGGAATGGGTGCCAACGGATGCCCTGATGCGGATTCTGGGGCGATTCCTATGAAACTACTTGCCGACAACCCACTGATCTTCCTCGCGCTCGTGATCGGGCTCGGGGCCGCCATCGGGTCCATCTCGATCCGGAAGGTATCGCTGGGGCCTGCCGCAGTGTTGTTCACCGCGCTCGGGATCACGGCGTGGGGCAGTTCGATGGGGCTGGAACTCGTTCTGCCGGATGTGATCGGATCGATCGGCCTCGTGCTGTTCGCGTTCACCACCGGCATGTTGGCCGGGCCGGGCTTCTTCGCCGCCCTGCGCCGCTCCTGGCCCGCGATGCTCGCGATCGCCGGGGTGGTCGTCGCGACCGGGGTGATCGGCCTGTTCGTGGGCCGTGCCATGGGGATCGAGGGCGAGACGATTGCCGGGGCATTCGCCGGGGCGCTCACCAACACGCCGTCACTCGCCGCGGCCGGCGGGACGCCCGCCGCCACGGTCGGCTACGCATCGACGTACGTGTTCGCGACCGGCTGGACGCTGTTCCTGGCCGTACTGGCGCTGCGATCGGCACATAAGGACGTGGACGCGCCGCCCACGCTTGAGGACTGCACGATCGACGTGTTCAAGCAGTCGATATCGGTTGCCGCGCTTCAGGAGCAATTTGGCCCCGACCTGATCCTCACGCGCATTCGGCCGGGCGGTCGCGGGCCCGTCGTCGCGCTGACGGACGAGATGACCGTGCGCGCGGGTGACCAGATCGCGCTCGTGGGAACCCAGGTCGCGGTGAACGCGCTGGTCGCCGCCATCGGCCAGCGCAGCGCCGACGATCTTCGGCAGGACCAGACCAGCCTCGCCTACCGGAGGATCATCGTGTCCCGGCACGACCTAGTGGGACGCACTGTTGGCGAGTTGGGGCTAACCGAACGATTCGGGGCCAAGGTCGTAAGGCTGCGCCGGGGCGATATCGACCTGCTGCCGACCAGCGACACGCTGCTTCAACTCGGTGACCGGCTGCGGATCGTGGGGCAGCCCGATCGGCTGGGCGAGGTCAGCGACTACGTGGGCGACTCCTCGCGCGGGCTAACCGAGCTGACGCCCGTCGCGCTCGGGCTCGGCATCGCCGCGGGACTGGCGATAGGGCTGATCACCTTCCCGCTCGGATCGCTCACGTTCTCCCTCGGGGCCGCGGGTGGAACGCTGCTCACCGGACTGGTGCTGGGGAAGGTCGGTCGCGTGGGGCGGATTCCCGTCTCGATGCCGCAAACATCCGCGAGCGTGGTCAGCGAACTCGGGCTGTTCATCTTCCTCGCCTACGCCGGGACCAAGGCGGGATCGTTGATCCTGCACGCCATCGAGACCGGCGAGGTCACGCGTGACGCCCTGCTCGGCGTCGTCATGACCATGTTCCTGACCGTCGCCACGTATCTGCTGATGAAGTACGTGTGGAAGTCGGGAGGGACTAGGCTCGCTGGGCTGATCGGGGGTGCGCAGACCAACCCGGCCGTCCTGTCGTTCGCCAATGCCAAGACCCGGCACGATCCGCGCGTCGCCGTGGGGTATGCGTTGCTCTACCCGGCGGCGATGATCGCCAAGATCCTGATGGCGCAGATCCTGGCTGCCTCGGGCGGCTAGCGTAGTGACAGCATGCTGTCACTCTCCGTGATGCTATGCTGTCACCATGCGCACCACCGTCACACTCGACGCCGACGTCGAAGCCGCGTTGCGCCGCGCCATGCATGACAACAACATCAGTTTCAAGCAGGCATTGAACGATGCCATCCGGGCGGGACTGCAACCGCACGATAGCGGGCCACGCTCCTACACCATCGCGCGCGATCTGGGTATGCCACGGATCGATTTCGATAAGGCGCTCAGCGTTGCCGACGATCTTGAGGATGCGGACATCATTCGTAAGATGCGGCTCGGCAAATGAGGGTCGTAGATGCGAATGTCCTGCTCTACGCAAGCAACTCGGCGACTCCGCACCACGATGACTCCCGGCAATGGCTGGACACCGCCCTTGGTGGTGGCGATCGCGTCGGATTTGCATGGAACGTGCTCCTGGCATTTATTCGCATCTCAACCCACCACGCGTTGTTGCCGACCCCGCTTTCCTCGGCTGACGCCATCGCGCAGGCCGATCTGTGGCTCAGCTCGCCCAATGCCGTGCTCGTTTCACCCGGCCCCGCGCACCAGCACCACCTGAGCACCCTGCTCACGCGTACCGGAGGCGGAGGCAATCTCACCAACGACGCGCACCTCGCCGCGCTGTCCCTGGAGCACCGGGCAAGCATTGCGTCATACGACAACGACTTCAGCAGGTTCCCTGGGGTGACCTGGCACACGCCTAGTGAACTGCTGGCACGCTCGGGGTAGTTGTGCGGGTCGTGTCCACGACTTGCGGACAAGCCCTCACAAGGGCGCCGATCATGTCCACAGTCTCTCCAGCGGCAAGGCATGAATACGATCCTCCACCGGGTAACCGCGACTGCCCGTGTGGAAGGCGATCCCCGCGATGAACGATTCTCCGAGACGGTCACGTAGTTGACGCAGACCGGTCAGTTGCTTCGAGGGAACCTGGTCACCGGCTTTGACCTCGATGCCGATCACCGCACCGTCATGACGTTCGAGCACGAGGTCGACCTCGACGTTGTCGCGGGTACGCCAATGCCCCGCGGTGATGATGTCGTCCATCCAGGTCGACTGACGAATAGCCTCCTGTACCGCGAATGACTCAACCAGGTGGCCGTACTCAGTCAAGGCCGAAGGGTCGCCCCGCTCCAGTTTCGACCGCGTGAGTCGCAGCATGTGACCGCCGATGCCGGAGTCGAGGACGTGGACTTTCGGGGCTTCCACGCTCCGTGACGCCACTGTCGTTCCCCAGGCAGGAAGGGTGGCGATCAGGAAGATCGATTCGAGCAGTTCCACATAGGACGTCACCGTACTGCGAGAGACTTCCAGCGTTTCGCCAACCTTCGATATATTCAGCAGCCCGGCTGTCTGACCTACCACGCGGGTGAAGAGTTTAGGCAACACTGCTGCCCGGTTCAGCCGTCGGAGTTGCCCAGCATCGCGCTGCAAAGACTGGCGCACATGGCCCGCGAACCATCGTCCACGGGCAGTCTCGTTCGGCTGTGCCAGCGCCAGCGGCATTCCACCGCGCAAGATTCGATCAACGTAGTCCATTCGAGCGGCGCTCGCCATATCAGCCGTGTGCGGGATGTCACCGTCGAATGCCCGGGCGATGAAGGTATTGCCAGTGCCGTCGATTTCGGTCTGGGTGAGGGGCATCACGGGCAGACGCTGGATGCGGCCAGTCAGTGCCTGTGTTCCCGCAGGCAGCGAGTCGTAGCTGGCCGACCCCGCGAGGACAAACATGCCCGAGTGAGTGCCTTTGTTCAGCCGCGCCTTGATTGCCTGCAAGGTTCCCTCGGCAGCGTGGTATTCGTCGATGAGCACGGGAAGAGCCTCGTCGGTGAGTAGCGACAAGTTCTGTTTCGCGAGCGTGAGGACCGCCGGGTCATCGAGATCGAACAGGCGCGCAGCGGGAATCGTGCTTGCCACCTCGGCGAGCAGCGTTGACTTGCCGACGCCGCGTGGACCTTCCAGAAGCAGCACCGGGGTCTGGGGGATGCGTTCCAGAACGACCGGCAGAAGGCGTCGCTCGATGCGCGTAATCATGCCACCACCGTAGCACCAAGCAGCAGTGAGCCGACGATATTTTCAACATCTAGCCGACCACGTTTTCGACAATTAGCCGTAGCTGCTTTCGACAATTAGCCGAGTGCCAGACCGGCGATCAGCCGCCGCGAGCGTGCGCGGCGACAGGGTACCGCCCGCGCATGCAATCGAACCGATCAGGCGGGCTTATTCGTCCATCGAGACCACGGGACTGCGCAGCACGCCGATGCCCTCGATCTCGCACTCGACGACGTCGCCCTGCTTGAGGGAGCCCACACCGGCCGGAGTGCCGGTCAGAATGACGTCCCCCGGCAGTAGCGTGAATACCTTGGAGATATACGAAACCAGGAACGGCACGTCGAAGATCAGGTCCGCCGTCGTCGCGTCCTGGCGCAACTCGCCATTCACGCGCGTGGTGACGCGCAGATCCTCCGGGTCGACGTCCGTGGAGATCCAGGGGCCGAGCGGGCACGACGTGTCGAATCCCTTGGCGCGCGTCCACTGATCGTCGGAGTTCTGGATGTCTCGGGCGGTGACGTCGTTGGCCACCGTGTAACCAAGGACGTGCCCCAGCGCGTCCTCGGGCTCGACGTTGCGGGCGACTCGTCCAATCACCACCGCGAGTTCGGCCTCGTAGTGCACCTCACGAGACCACGACGGCAACTGAATCGGATCGTCGGGTCCGACGACCGCGGTGTTCGGCTTGAGGAAGAGCAACGGCTCGATCGGCGGCTCGTTGCCGAGCTCGGCCGCGTGATCCGCATAGTTGCGGCCCACGCCGACCACCTTGGAACGAGGAATCACCGGCGCGAGCAACCGGAGCCCATCGGTGTCGAGGTCCACTCGCTCTCCGGTCGGGGCAACGGGCTGGAACAGCGGATCGCCGCTCACTACCGCCAGGTACTCCGCCCCGGGCTCGCCTTGGACAAATCCGTACCGGGGATTTTCTCCCTCAATGAATCTCGCGATGCGCACGTCACTACTGTATCGAGTCGACACACCCGATGGAGCCGGAGCGCCCCCTAGGCCCGGCCCAGGATCTCGCCGTGCAGCACCGAGAACCAGCCCCGCGGATCGGCGGCCCAGCGGTGCCAGTCGTGGGCCAGCGCCTCCAGCGCGACATCATCCGCCAGCCCGGCCTCGCGGGCCTGGACCGCGAAGTTGGATTCGAGGCACCGCTGTGCCCACAGTCCGCCCCACCAGTCGCGCGATTCGGCAGTGGCGTAGCACCACGTCGATGCGCTGGCGGTCAACTCGTCCACGGCGAAGCCCGCCTCTTCAAACCAGGCGAGCAGGCGGCGTCCGGCATCGGCCTCGAAGCCATGCGCGGCCGTGACCTCGTGGTAGAGGATGTTCCACTCGGTCAGTCCGTCGAAGTCGGGGAACCAGGTCATGGCGGCGTAGTCGGCCTCGCGGGCGGCGACGATGCCGGCGGGCTTCGCCACGCGGCGCAGCTCTCGGATCGCGGCAACGGGGTCGGACAGGTGCTGCAGCAACTGGTGGACGTGAACCACGTCGAAGGTGTCATCGGCGAAGGGCAGTTCATAAACGTTCGCCTGCGCGAATTCGACGGCAGCTCCCTCGGCGAGCGCGTACTCGCGCGCCGATTCGAGCACGTCTTGCGAGGCGTCGACGCCCACGACTCGTCCCGGAGCCACCCGCCTGGCCAGGTCGACGGTGAGCGTCCCCGGCCCGCAGCCGACGTCGAGCAGCGACGCTCCCTCAGAAAGGTGCGACTCCAAATACTGTGCGGAGTTCGCCACGGTGCGCGCACGGTGTGAGCGCAGCACGGATTCGTGGTGACCGTGGGTGTAGGACTCGGATTCCAGCGAAAGATCGCTTCGATTGGGAGCGCTCATGGCCTGATCGTAGCCTGTGCCGACCATCATGCGAGACTCGAGTTTCGATATGTGGACGGGAAATTCGCCCGAGTCGCGGGCTGTTTGCCCCGGTCAACCGACCGGCGTAGCGTCTTGGACATGACTCCTTCGCCCCTCGCCCCCCGCCAACTGGGTACCAGTGGTTTGACCGTCTCTCCGGTCGGCCTCGGTTGCAACAACATCGGTTCGACCTCAACACCCGCCGGGGATCAGGTGGGGGCGGACGCACTCGTCCATGCCGCACTGGATGCCGGAATCACCCTCTTCGACACCGCCGACATGTACGGCACCGTCAATGGCGCCAGCGAGGAACTGCTCGGACGCGCACTCGGCAAGCGGCGCCACGAGATCGTGCTCGCGACCAAGTTCGGCCTCGACATGGGCGAACAGGCGGCGATCAACGCACCGCGCGGATCGCGTCGCTACATCATCGCCGCCGTGGAGGCCTCCCTCACGCGCCTCGGCACCGACTACATCGACCTGTACCAGTACCACTCCCCTGACCCGCTAACGCCCATCGAGGAGACACTCAGCGCACTCGACGATCTGGTGCATGCGGGCAAGGTACGCTACATCGGCCACTCGAACCGCTCCGGCTGGCAGATCGCCCAGGCCCACTACGTCGCCCGTGAAATCGGCGCGACCCGCTTCATCTCATCGCAGAGTCACTACAACCTGCTCGATCGCCGCGCAGAACTCGAGGTGCTGCCCGCCGCACTCGAACTCGGACTCGGCGTGCTCCCCTACTTCCCGCTAGCCAACGGCCTGCTCACCGGCAAGTACCGCCGCGGCCAGGCCGCGCCCGAGGGCAGTCGGCTGGCCGGGCGCAAAGCGCACCTGCTCGAGACGGCGCCGTGGGATCAGTTGGACGAGTTCTTCGCCGTCGCCGATAGTGCAGGGCTCACGCCGCTGCAACTCGCGATCAGCTGGCTCGCCGCACAATCCCCGGTCACGTCCGTGATCGCTGGCGCGACTACTCCCGCGCAGATCGAGGCCAACGCTCGCGCCGCGGTTCGGCTCGACCCGGAGATCGTCGGCCGAGTGGGCGACATCTTCCCAGCGCCGCCGAAGATCGCATTGTTCTAGCCTGTGGATAACGGTCGCCGAGACCGCAGAATGCGTAACGTCTCCTCCACCAGCCCGCTACGGGCAGGACGTGGACAAGGAGGAGACCATGAAGAACGCCATCAATGTGTCCTACGCGGACCTGAGCCGGCAGGCCTCGTCGCTGCGCAGTGAGCGCACCGAGATCGTCCGGCGACTCGACAAACTGCAGCGGGAGATCGCCTCGCTCGTGACGCAGGGCTTTGTCACCGACAGGACCTCGGCAGCATTCGAGGCGCACTACCGGGAGTTCACGCGCGGCGCGCGCACGACGATCGCGAGCCTGGATGGCATCGCTGACTTCCTAACTAATACTGCAAAGACGCTGGCCGAGGTTGACCGCCAACTGGCCGCGAAGATCGCTCGATAGAGTGCGCAATGACTTCAGACTCTGAGCGACTACGCACCTATGAGCGGGAACTCGCCTCTCTCGCCGATTCGCTCCGTCAGAAAGCGGCCAACGTCACGCGGCAACTCGCGCAGGCCGATCTCCCCTCACTGACAGGCATCGCGCTCCGAGGTCAGGTCGATGCCCTCATGACTGGATGCCGTGGGGCAGCGACAACGATCGAGGCCGTAGCCCGGCTCGTGGCGGCGCACCGGGTGGCCGCGGAGCGAGTGCAGCGTGCGATCCAGCGCGTCGAGACTGGGCTGTCCGACGCCCTGCAGAGCGCGCTGCGCCTTGCCCGGGAGGCGCGCCGGGTCGACAGAGTAATCCCGATCACCCGAGTGAACCCGTGGATGACGGTACTCGGAACCCTTGCACCGGGCAGCGATGAGGTGCGCGTGAACTACTACGAGCACGGCAACGCCTGCGTGGATCCTGGTCGCGTCGGCCGGGCACTCTCGATCGCCCAGCGGATTCCAGCGATTCCGCCGCCCGGCGCACTCGCCTGGCTGTCTGTTCCCTCCGTTCTCGCTCGCTATTGGAACTGACTCATGGCGCGCGCAGACGGCGGAATCGACCGCGACATCCTCGGGGACCTGCTGGTTCGGGGCCAGGTCGACGCTGCGCATCAGGGCGCGAAATCCTTCAGCGGTCCACTCGGAACACCGGACGAATCCGCCAAGGCTGCCGCCCGCGACGTCACTTCCGGAACCACAGCGGCCGCGGACGAACTGGCAAGGCGAAGTTCGCAAATCGCAAGCCGTACTCAGAGGCGCGCGGCACGCACCGCGAGGGAGTTCCGGCTGACGATCTCGGCGCTGCGCGAAATCGAACGCGGACTCGATGAGATCCTCGATGACTTGGATGCGATTGCGGGGACGCTCGGGAGGCTACCCACGGATGGGGCGATGATCCGATCGATGGCCTTGAGCGCGGTCACGGGCCAGGCCGTGCTCACCGCAGCCATTGCCGGAGCCGCCACGATCAAGGGCCTAACACACACCGGACGCTGGCTTCTGCCCGTTTTTACGCGCATCGCGGCATCAGTCCAGGCCGCCGAGGATGTGATAGGACTTAGCCTCGATGTTGCATACGGAGCTGCCGCAGCCGGCACGGCCACTGCGATCCGGATTGGACGAGTGCAGGTGCGTATCGCGGGCCGATTGCTGACCGTACCCGCGTCAACCGCGCTCTCGATCGTGGGCGGTCTGACTTACGTGACTGGCTGGCGGGCCGCCATGGCCGCGGGTTTGCTCGGCTCGACCACGGCCTTAGCAAGTGGCACAGTGGCATCGGTCGAGCGCTCCTTGCGGAATGCCGCCGGCGAACTTGGTCGCGGCATCCTCACCGACCCCGGTGCCCTGGACAGCCCCTCGGAGTGGCTGCGCGGCGCCGCACTGATACTGCGAAACGTGAAGGACGGCTTGGACCCTGACGCCATCGAGGACGGAATCGGGCGGACGCTTCCCGATACCGGGCTGCTGTCATACCAGTCGATCCTCGCCTTGTTCTCCAATGCCTGGACGCTTACCGGGAAATCCGACAGGTCGATCCGCTCCGTCACGCCGAATCGAGCACAGCGGGCGCAGATGAACGCCGCGCGGGATCGCTACCGTGCGAAATTGCGCGCCGCCCATCCGCGGCTCTCAAACCGGTATGGGCAACTCAGCACCGTCGGCGATGTCTTCGCAAATGCGGGTGAGATCGATGCTCTGGGCGAAAACCGTGCGGCCGTCATCCGCGTGATGGTCAATCACGGTCCGCCAGTGACTCTAACGTTGATCCTGCCGAGCACGAAGGACTGGTACAGCACGTCGAAGGTGCCCAACGATCTCGCGTCCAACATTGCCATTATGGCCGGCGCGGATTCCGCACTGCTGAGGGCGGCCGAGCACGCTCTGCGGTCGACGATGAAGGATCTCCGCCTGGATCCATCTTCCGTGGCCGTCATGGTGGCGGGATTCAGTCAGGGCGGAATCACCGCCGCCCGATTCGCCCAGCGCTACCATCGCGACTTCGCCATCAAACAGGTCGTCACTGCGGGAGCTCCCGTCGCCCGCATCCCACTACCGGAAGGCGTCTCCGCGCTGAGTTTCGAGAACGCCAGCGACAAGGTCGTGCCCCGGCTGGACATGAAAAGGAACAACGAGACGAAGCAGCACAAGACAGTGCGGGGCCGAGCCGGTGGCCACAGCGCCGCCGACTACGCCGAGACCGCACTCGACCAGCAGGCCGCCTATGCGCGGCACGGCAGCGTTCAGCGTTTCCTCGCCAAGGGGGGTGATCGCGTCACCGCCCATGACCACTACGTGGTGCGTGGGCGGTGACCGAATGACCGCGCACCATCCCGACTGCATCGCACAAAAACCAGTCAGCCAACTCACACCACGCCCTGCTCGGCGGCCAGCACTCAACGCGACTGTCGGCGCCAGCGCCTGCGCCTCAGGGGCCCGCCAACGCCACGGCCAAGCCCCACGCGCCAGCGACTGCGCCTCAGGGCCCGCCAGCGCCACGGCGAAGCCCCACGCGCCAGCGACTGCGCCTCACGGCCCGCCAGCGCCACGGCAAAGCCCCACGCGCCAGCGCGCGCACCGCCCGCCAACGCCACGGCGAAGCCTCACACCAAGCCGTGAATCAGCGCCCACAGCAGAGCGCACAAGCGTTGAGAGGCAAATCTGGTCGCGGCGTGTTGGCGCACCTACTCGAGCGGATTCAATCCCAGCTGAACGCGCATCTCGGCGGCAGTGGATTGAACGAACCTCCGGGGCGTGCGAACCAGAAGCATCGGTTTCCTAGAGACGAGGAAGCTCACGGGAACAATCCGTTGCCCGTCATCCGAGACGATGTCGAATGCGATATTCAGTTCGCCGCCCTTTGACCGAACGGTGTGGATCGAGCGGATTTGTGTGGCATCGATCAAGAACCCCTCCGAAGGCTCGCGGTATCCAGGAATTAGCCGCAGTCCGTCACGCGATACCGCCACGACGTAGGCGCTACCCAACGGTCCGGAGTCGCCACCGTCAGCGAGGCAGTCGCGAACCGCTCCCAGTGCCTGCATCGTTTTGGGGCGCGAATGGCCCATGACGACAACAGCGCCGGGAACGCTGGCCGCCCGCGTCAGCCGCACTCGGAACCTACGGCGCCGGATGAGCGTACGAATCCACACGACAAGCAGAAACGTCGGAATGAGCACCATCGCCGCGATGGCGGTGATATCCGTGTCCCCCTCACGAATGAGCCGCGCCACCCACCCGTGCAGAAAGTGGCTGGAAAGGCTCAGCACGATCCCCAGGGCTACTAGCCACCACGCACGTCGCCGCAGCACATACCAGACGGGTTCCGCGGGATCTGGCGGAGGATCCACCACTTGCTCCTGGAAGCCCATCGCGCTGATCGCGGCCGTACTGGCGGGTTCCCGAGCGCCCCTTGGAACAGGACCGTAAAGCGACGCCTCCGCCAGAGTCAGCGGTTCAATGGCCCCTTTCACCTGGCTGACCAGGAACCTGAAGAGCGGAATCTGCGCCGCAGGCAGGAGCACATAGGTCGATTTGCCCGTACCGTCCTCAAGACTGACTAGTTCGAGGCCCACAGCCGCCAATCGACCTGTGACCAGTAGTGCCGCGTGCAGTTGCGGCATCCTCGGCGAGATATCGCCAAAGGTCGTGGCAGGCGAAACAAGCGGATGCCCACCCAGCCAGTGCAGCAGATCGCGGGCATCGTCGTCCGCTGCGACGGCGACAGCCACCTCGTTGTCACGAAGCCATTGCACGGTGACGAGCCAACGGCGAGGCGTCAGATCGGGTATCGAAGCCGATTGGTGAGGCGCAAGGCACTCCAGTTGCTCCATCAGTCCCGGATCCGCCGTGAGGAGCGCAGCCAGAGAACGATACTGGACGAGTTCTGCGTAACTATCCACGATGACCTTTGCCGGCGCTGGGAATCGAAGGCTGGATCAAACCACATTAGCCGAGGTCAGGCATTACCCGGATCAGGTGGCAATGCGATCTGGATCCCGCGGATCGTGTCCGCCTGCGCCAGCACCCCACGTCCCGGACGCTTCAACTGAGTTCCGACGAGATTCGCTGGCAACGACACCGGGATGGGGCCCGGCACGTCCCCATCCGACGGTCTCAACGCGAGGATTCGCCGCGCGGCTGCAAGTTCCGCGTGAATCTGCCACGCGCGGCTTCCGCTCGGAAGTTCCACCCCGACCACGACGGCGGGAAGAACCCGAATGAGCGATGCCAGGAGTTCATCGCAGTCCGTGTCGGCGAAATCGGCAATACCGCCGATGACGAGGAAATCAATCGCCAGTTCGCCCGCCAGGATCGATCTGGCGGTCGCGGCGCACTGCTCGATTCCGGTGCTCAGGTGCGTCCAGGAAATCTGCTCGGACAGTTCTCGATCCGGGGTGGCGCTAAGAAGGGCAGTCGTGCGCTCGGGATTCACCCGTGAATACGCCGCGGCAAACGTGCGCAGGGTCGTAGTGATGCCGCCGCCGAACCCGCCGCTCACTATCGTTACTCCCCGGACATCCACCGTCACCGGGTCGAAGTGGGCCAGATCAATGCCAACGGGAATCGCCGGAGATTCGTCGGAAGCGGGCGCGGGATCCGTTTCACGCTCAGCACCGGATAGATCCGAGACGCGCTCGGAGGACCGCGAGATCCGTGCCGTCAGGTCCGCCCACGTCAGCGACTCCGGCGCATCCTCGATCTCGCATCCCACCGCGAACAGCCCTTGGGACTCACCGAGGCCCGCGAGGCGCCCCAGCGCATCGAACCTGCCTGCCGCATCGCAGGCCGCGACCGCCATCTGGCACTCCAATCCATCCACCCAGCCGCGACCAGGAATCGCAACGCGGCGATCCGGGTCCTCGTCGGGTGACCCCAGAACGATGCGCAGCCCGAACTGCTGCAGGATACGCGCCGGGATGCCTCGCTCGCCCAGGGAGGTCGCAACGACCCGAAAACCAAGCGATCCAGCGCGCAGAATCGTGGCGATCTGCGTTTCGACGGTGCCGTGCAGGTCCGTTTCGAATCGTTCGAGCAACAGGCCGAGCCCGTCGATCACGATCAAGATCGGCTGGGCCGGGCTTCGGCCGGATTCGCGCCGATCGCAGAGGCCGCATAGGTAGTCGAGCAGGCGTTGGAGCCGCTCATTCTGGCCGCCGGTCACGAGGTTCGTGACCCCGGCCAGGGTAGCCGTGCTCGCCGGCAAGGCGCTGGCGAGATCTAGCACGTGACATTCCACGGTGCTTCCCACAGCGATGTCCGCCTCGGCCTGCCGCAGGAGCACCGTCAGGACGGCCTCGGACTTTCCCGAGCCCGGCGGCCCGAGGATGAGCAGGTTGTTGCCCTCCGTCAGGCTCCATTGCAGGGGCACTTGGCGCTGATCGGAGGGATCATCGACCAAGCCGATCGACCGTGCCTGCGCGACAGCGTCCAGATCCTCGAACCTCAGGACTTCTGGCAGCGGATCGAGCCATGGGCGTCGCGGTCGCGGCCGATCCCCCATCGCCCGCGAGACGGCGGCGCAGAGACGCTGGATGTCGGAGCGGACCGCCCGGGGACGCACCGACGCAACGACGGGCGCGCTCGCATGGAATCCGAGGCGCTTGATCGTCACTTCCCGATCTCCGGAAGCCGTGGCACCGAGGTAGGCGCACTGGAACTCGGTGAGCGACGCCGCTCCACGACGGATGAGAGCCCTGCCGGGCGCATCGGCGCGGAAGCGAGCGGCATCGCGCACGCCGACTACGTCGAGCGAGTCATCGTCGTCAGCCATCCGCAGCGCGACGCGGATAGCCGTATTCGCTCGCACGTTGTCCCGGATCACGCCCGCGGGTCGCTGCGTCGCGAGAATGAGGTGGAGCCCGAGCGAGCGCCCTCGCTGCGCGATGTCGACAACGCCATCGATGAATTCGGGTACCTCTGTCACGAGTGCGGCGAACTCGTCGATGACGATGATCAGGGGCGCAAGGTCCACCTCTGGGTTTCCTCGCGCAAGCGAGGAGAGATCCTTGGCGCCGCAGTCGGCCAGGATGCCTTCGCGACGCCGCAACTCGGCGCGCAAGGATACGAGAACTCGCGTGACCAGCCCGCCGGACAGGTCGGTCACGAGCCCCACCACGTGCGGCAGACGAGCGCACTCAGCGAACGCGGAACCTCCCTTGTAGTCGACCAGCAGGAAGTTGACGTGCGCGGGGTCATACGTGGCCGCGAGCGCGGTGATCCACGTCTGCAGGAACTCGGATTTGCCCGCACCGGTCGTACCTCCCACCAGCGCATGCGGTCCGTCCTGTCGCAGGGACACCCGCACGGGGCCGTACCTGCCCTGGCCTATCGTGCATGCGAGATCGTCGTCGGCCTCGCGCCACCGGCGCTCAATCACCTGCGCGTCGGCAACATCCTCACCGAGGATCGCCGGTAGCCGCACCATACCCGGCAATTGAGCGTCCGCGCCCTCGGTCCCGCGAGGATCGTCGAGCGGTGACAGCGCTCGCGCAAGTCGCGCCGACTCACCGGCGCTAGCGACCTCGAGCTGGGTCAGTTCGATCTGCCTGCCAGCGCGCGCATCGACGAATCGTGTCGTGGGCCCGCATTCGACGAACGCGGCGCACTCTGCCGGGAGTCCATGAACCTCATCGGCTACCCAGAGGACGTAGATGCCCAATGGCGGCCCGGCAGCGGCCAACCGCAGCCACGGGCCGATTCCACCAGCGGGCCCATCGACGATCAGCACGATGGCTAGCCGGTTTCCCGAAGGCGCCCCATCGAGCAGGCGCCGCGTCGCCCGCTCCCGATCAAGCGCGCTGGCCAGGTCCTGGACCGCGGCGCCGTCACCGGCCAAGTGCCCGGTATCGCGAACGTGCGGCAGCCATTGCAGCCACTCCCAATCGTCCGCGTGTGACGGCGAGGTCGCGCAGTAGACCGCCAGCGTACGCGGCGAATGCCCCGCTACCAACTGCACGGCGAGGGCTCTGGCGGTATCGCGAGCCATGGCACCCGCCAGACCCAGGTTGCCCCAGGATACGAGGGATCCTCCGACCGGCACGTTGCGCACCGGCAGTTCCCGGCGTAAGAGTTCCGCTAGTTCGCGGCGAAGTTCGGGATAGGACGAGTGCTGCGTCGGGCCGTTCACGAGCACGAGGTCATCCCGCGTCTGTGATCCCACGCGGAGGGTGAGGAATTCCGGACCCTCGTGGCGACTCCACAATTCGTCATCGAGCGTGGTGACGGACGCCGCGGCGCGCTGGACGGACCCAAACTGCCCCTGGAGCGCATCGATTGCCCCCTGTTGCAGGTCCGCGAGAGAGTGACTGAAATCGTCCAAAGCCTGGCGGAATCGGGCTCGATCCCGCTTGCCCCTGCGGCGCGCTCCGACCAGTTGATCCGCCCAAGTTCCGGCGACCATCACGGCCGACATCGCGACCATCGACAGCATCGCGGTCTGCCCCGTAACCGCCCATGCACCGACACCGAGCAGGCCCGGAATGACCGCGGAAAGGACTCCCATACGTGATCTGGGAGCCCTGTCGGGTACCTCTGGCATGGCCAGTTCGAGTTGCGCGAAGCGTGATTGCACCCTCGGTGATGGCAGGTGCTCGATGGTGAGCCCGCCGGCTCCTAGCGACTCCCGCCCGCGGTCGATCGTCGCTGTCGAGGCACTGCTCGGAGCCCTCGCCACTGCTTGCGTGGCTACACCGGCGCTCGGCGCCTGGCGTGCGGACTCGATCAGTAAGGACAGGTGCCCCAACTCGAGCCGCGCGGGCAGTGAATGCGCGCGCCGGTCCGCCAGCCGTTCGTCTCCGTTGCCCTCGTGTCGCATCGCCACCTCGAGAACTCCCCCGCGCCCCACGCGGCGCAAGATGAGTTCGCCGCTGATGCGCGGCGTCCTCGCGTCCGGGATCCGAATGCGATTCCGCCAGCCTCGACCCAGCGCATTGGAGCCCAGCAGCAGCGGATATGTGATCGCCGGCATTCGGTCACTGGTGCACGTGACCCATGCCGGCGGCCGGTGACGCTCGACGTCAGGCGAACCGATGCTGCCGAACGCGACTATCGCGATCGTTCGCCCGCTCCTGAGACCCGAATCGGCAAGCGGTGTGGCCGGATGCTCGACGCGCTGGTCTCCCCCCGGCAAGATCTCGCACAGGGTCAGCGGTCCGGAGTGACCTTCCCCGGGTACCGGCCGCAGTTCACGGGCGATGGCGTGAGCGATCTGCCCGATCGGCGCGCAGTCGTCGGCCTCGATCTGCAAGGCGACGCATTGGCCCCGCTCACCGATCACCTGCCACCGCACGTTCGCCATCGACTGCTCCTTCCCCGTGCCTTAGCGCGTACGCGCGTATCGCTGGACATTACCGATCTCGATGGGGCACTCGTTCGTTTTCCACAGGGAAACCGCGACACAATAGGACCGTGACGCATTCGCCGCCATCCGCAGCCGTACAGAGCGAGGCCGTACTGCTCGACGCGCCGACCTGGCGGGCGGCTGCCGCGGACCACGCGAAGCGAGCGGACTCGCTGACGGCCGCCCGCAGGGCCCGCACGGCAGCCGGCACCAAGGACGAGGTTGAAGACTTCCTGTTCACCTACTACCCGGTCCGCCCCGGCCAGTTGCGCCGCTGGCATCCCGGTGTGGGCATCGCGCTCGTGGTGGACAGCGAGGACGAGGCCTCCGAGTGGGTCGCTGGCCGTTGGTATGGCGCGCAGCGCCGCTCTGAGGACCCGAGCGCAAGCCTTCGCGAGGATGCGGAATGCGCCGATCGGCAGCCGATCGCGATGGCAGTCGGCCTCGATACCCGAGCCTTCCTGGCCGACCGCATCGACGCCGTGCGGTGGATCCACGCCGTACTGACGAGCACCGCGGGCAGGCGCCCGGCGTTCGGCTGCTTCGGCTTCCACGAATGGGCGATGGTGTACCGGCAGGACGCCCACCGCCACAGCCTCCCGCTTCGCCTCGGGCAGGAGGCCACCGATGCGCTGGTGGAGGGCTCGTCCATTCAGTGCTCCCACTTCGACGCCTTCCGCTTCTTCACCCCCGCGGCCAGGCCGCTCAACGCGCTGCAGCCCACGCCCGAGTCGCGCGTGACCATGGACCAGCCGGGCTGTCTGCACGCCAACATGGACCTGCTTCGGCACGCGACCAAACTAGGCCCGGCCGTTCCCGGCGACCTGCTGCTGGACTGCTTCGAGCTGGCGCGCGACGTGCGAGTGCTCGACATGGAAGCCTCACCCTACGACGTGACGTCGCGCGGCTACGGGGTCGTGCCGATCGAATCCGCCCGCGGTCGCGCCGAGTACGCCCGCCGCCAGCGGGAGGTCTTCGTCCGCGCGGAGGTTCTTCGTGCTCGCCTCTCGCAGGTCACCTCTGCGCTGCTCGCCCTGGCAGACTAGGGATCATGCCCGCCGCTCTCAAGGACTACCTGCCCGCCTTCGACGCCTCAAGGACGAGTCCTCCCAGCGCCGACCCCGAGGCCGTGATCGACGGCTTCACGTCGTGGGCGCAGGACGCGGGATTCACGCTGTATCCGGCGCAGGAGGAGGCACTCCTCGAAATTGTCTCCGGTTCGCACGTGATCATGGCGACCCCGACGGGTTCCGGCAAATCGATGGTCGCCGCGGCTGCCCACTTCGCCGCACTGGCCGCGCGCACTGCGGGCGACGGCGGCGTCACCTACTACACGGCCCCGCTCAAGGCACTGGTCTCGGAGAAGTTCTTCGCCCTCGTGAAGCTATTCGGCTCCGAGAACGTGGGCATGATGACGGGAGACTCGGCGGTCAATCCCGAGGCGCCGATCATCTGCTGCACCGCGGAGATCCTCGCGAACCTCGCGCTGCGCCGCGGAGACGATCCGAAGGGCCGCGAGCGCATCGCGCAGGTGGTGATGGACGAGTTCCACTTCTATGCCGATCCGCAGCGCGGCTGGGCGTGGCAGGTGCCTCTGCTGACGCTCACGAGCACCCAGTTCATCCTGATGTCGGCGACACTCGGCGACACCTCGTTCTTCGAAGAGGATCTGCAGCAGCGCACCGGGCGCCCGATCGCGACGGTCACGTCGACCACCCGACCCGTTCCGCTGAGTTTCGAGTACGTCGTGGAGCCCATCACCGAGGTCATCGAAGAACTCGTCCACACCCACCGCACCCCCGTCTACGTGGTCCACTTCGCGCAGAAGGATGCGATCGACCGGGCCACCGCGCTGCTCAGCACAAAGCTGATCTCAGCGGAACAGAAGAAACAGATCGTCGACGAACTTGGCGACTTCCGGTTCGCCCGCGGCTTCGGGTCGACCCTGTCGAAGCTGCTGCGAGCGGGAATCGGCATTCACCACGCGGGCATGCTGCCGAAGTATCGCCGGGTGGTCGAACGACTGACCCAGCTCGGCCTCCTCGCCGTCGTGTGCGGCACCGACACGCTCGGCGTCGGCATCAACGTGCCCATCCGCACCGTGCTGATCACCTCGCTCGTGAAGTTCGACGGCGTCAAGATGCGCCACGTTACGGCGCGCGAGTTCCACCAGATCGCGGGGCGGGCGGGCCGCGCCGGGTACGACACGCTCGGCGAGGTGCTGGTCATGGCGCCCGAGCACGTCATCGAGAACCGCAAAGCGTTGCAAAAGGCGGGCGACGACCCGAAGAAGCTCAGGAAGATCGTCCGGAAGAAGGCCCCCGAGGGGTCGGTGAACTGGACCGACAAGACCTTCGAGCGGCTGCGGGATGCCGATCCGGAGCCGCTGACCAGCAACTTCGCGATCAATCACGCGATGGTGCTGAACGTACTCGGCCGCACGCGCGCCGACTTCCGCGCCGACCCGGTCGCGATCCTCGCGCATCTGCTCACCGCCAACCACGATGCGGCAGCAGCCAAGCGCGAGCATGTGCGCCGTGCCCTGCAGATCTACCGCTCCCTGAAGCAGACCGGGCTGATCGAGCACTCGACCTACCGGGACGCGAAGGGTTTGCACGCGCGCGTCACGCTCACGCGGGACCTGCCCGATCACTTCGCGCTCAACCAACCGCTTTCGCCCTTCGCGCTCGCCGCGCAGGAACTGCTCGACATCGAGGCACCCACGCACTCGCTCGACGTCATCTCCACCATCGAGGCGACGCTCGACGACCCGCGCCAGGTGCTGTACGCGCAGCAGCGCGCCGCGAAGGGTGAGGCCATCGCGGCCATGAAGGCAGAGGGATACGACTACGACGAGCGCATGGCCGCGCTTGAGGAAATCAAGTGGCCCCGGCCCCTCGCCGACGTGCTGGAGCCCGCTTTCGCGACGTACCGCCGCACGAATCCGTGGGTCGCCGACGCGGAACTCGCCTGCAAATCCGTGGTGCGCGAGATGGTCGAGACGGGCGCGACCTTCGGCGAATACGTGGGCCGCTACTCGCTGGACCGCACCGAGGGCGTGCTGCTGCGCTACCTGGCAGACGCGTATCGCGCGCTGTCCAAGACGGTCGCCCCCGAGCACCGCACAGAGCACCTGGCGGACATCGTCGTGTGGCTCGGCGAGATGATCGCGTCGGTGGACTCGTCCCTCCTGGACGAGTGGGAGCGCCTCTCCCATCCCGTGGACGACGATGCCGACACCCTGACCGGCGACGGGCCGCTGTCGGGGACGGGCGAATCCGCTCCAGTACGACCGCTGACCGCCAACGCGCGGTCCTTCCGGATCATGGTCGCCGGGGCGATGTTCCGCCGCGTCGAACTTGCCGCCAGGGAGAACTACTCGGCGCTCGGCGCGCTTGACAGCGGCGACGGCTGGCACGCGCGCGCCTGGGCCGATGCGCTCGATCCCCTGTTCGATGAGTTCGGGGACGACGCGATCGGCATCGACGGCGCGGCGCGCAGCGCGGCGCTCGTCCACATCGACACCGGCGACAGCCCGGGCGCGCGCACCTGGCGGGTCCGGCAGGTGATCGACGATCCCGACCACACCGGAGACTGGTCCATCGTCGCGGAAGTAGACCTCGATGCCTCGGACGAGGCCGGCCAGGTGGTCCTGCACATCCTGTCGGTCGGCCCCTGGGAGGAATCTCGTGGCTAAGGGCAAGAGAGCAGAGGGCAAGAAGCCGGGCGGCACGCCCGCCACCGTGGCACTCGACAAGGCGGGCGTCGCCTTCCACGTCCACACGTACGAGCACGACCCGCACTCCGACCTGAGTTTCGGACTGGAGGCCGCGACGGCGCTGGGCAAGAATCCCGCGCAGGTGTTCAAGACGCTGCTCGTGAGCGCCGACGGCGCGTTGGCCGTCGGCATTGTGCCGGTGACCGGCCAACTCGATCTGAAGGCCATGGCCCAGGCATTGGGGGCCAAGCGTGCCGAGATGGCCGATCCCGCGGTCGCGCAGCGATCGACCGGCTACGTGCTCGGCGGGATATCCCCGTTCGGCCAGCGGCAGCGACTGCGCACCGTCATCGATGCGAGCGCCGGTGGATTCGAGACGATCCTGGTATCGGGCGGGCGGCGCGGCATGGATATTGAGGTGGCTCCCGCGGACCTGGTCCGAGTACTCGATGCCGTCGGCGCCCAGATCGCTCGGGGTTAGCGCATGACGGGAATGACCGCTTCGGCGACTATCGCGTCCCGCGTGGCGGCGCTGACCGAGCGAATCCATAGCGCAGCAACCGCCGCTGGGCGCGTCCCGTCTGAGGTACGCGTGCTGCTCGCGACCAAGACGCAGGACACGGACGGCATCGCGCAGGCCATCGACGCGGCACGCGCACACGAGTTGAGCGTGCTGGTGGGCGAGAACAGGGTGCAGGAACTCGTTGCCAAGGCGGGGTACTTCGCCGGCTTGCGTACCGACATCCACCTGATCGGACCGTTGCAGTCCAACAAGGTCAACGCCGCGCTCGCCGCGCTCGCCGCGGCCACGCACGCGGCGGGCCGAGCCTGCATTCAGACCGTCGATTCCGCCTCCCTGGCGAGGCGGCTCGCCTCGCGCTGCCAGGGCAACGCACCCCTGGACGTCATGATCCAGGTCAATACCGCTATGGACGAGTTCAAACGCGGAATCGAGCCGGCGCTACTGCCCAATCTGGCCGAGGAGATCGCGAACCATCCCACGCTACGTCTGGTGGGCCTCATGACCATCGGCCCGCGCTCGCGCGACCGCGATGTCACGACCGCCGCGTTCGAGTCATTGCGAACGCTGCGCGAGAGCCTGATCGACCGCGGGCACGCCCACGCGAGGGAACTGTCGATGGGCATGTCCGGCGATCTTGACTTGGCGATCGCCGCGGGCGCGACGATCGTGCGGCCGGGAACTGCAGTGTTCGGCTCGCGGCCGACGGTGTGATCGCCGGCCGCGAGCGCGTCCCTACTTGGTCAACTTGACCTTCGCCGTCGCCGAGACGAAGTTCTTCTTGGCCGCGGTGATCTTCACAGTCTTGGCCTTGGACTTCTTCTTCAGCGTGACCTTGACCTTGCCGTTCGCCTTGGTGAGGTAGGACTTTCCGAGGAATTTCACCTTGGCGCCCTTCACCGGGCTCCCGGCGTCCGTCACGGTGACCGTGAACTTCTTGCCCTTCTTCGCCTTGGCCTTCTTGGGACTGACCTTCACGGAGAGCGCCGGGAGCAGTTGGACGTGGAACAGGTCCGCCTGGTTGGCCGTCGTCGCGTGCCCGGCGGTCAGGATGGCGTCCAGCCCCGGTCCGTACGCGTCGGTTTCGAGGTTGTAGAGGTAGGCGTTCTCGCTCCCCCACTTCAGCGATTGTCCCGTGCGCACGGCGCCTATCTTGGTGCCCGTCGGATTTGTGGAGGCAACGTGTAGTTCGCGGCCCTCCAGCCAGGACACCCAGAGTCGGTTGCCCGTCGGGGCGGCTGCCACCTTGACGCTCCTGAAGTAGTTGGCCTTGTTAGTCACCGTCCTTGCCTTGGTTGCGCCGAACTTCCAGAGCGCGATCGTGGAAGGGCTCGTGGCGTAGGCCGCGTAGACACCACCGGACTTAGGGCTGGCAAGACCGATGTTGCCCCCGGACCAGTAGGCGTTCGGACCGGATCCGGGCGCCCGCACGGCCTGGCCCACTGTGGGCCAGACCTGCTGCAGCCAGACCCCCTCGTCGGAACCTCCCCCGATGAACCAGCCCGCCACGACGGCGCCCGACGCGTTGTCGCGAACCAGGGACAGGTTGTAGGAGTCGGCTCCGAGTGCCGCCTCCCGGCCGTGGAAATCACCGGACGCGGCAGCGATAGTCGGCGCGATCCCGATTCGGAAGGTCACGCGGTTGGTCGAGGTGGGGATCCGGCCGGTCACGACCGCAGAGCCAGAGGAGACCACGGCCAGGCCGTAGGCAGAGTGATAGCTGCTGTAGGAATCGGACAGTGACTCATTCGTGGCGACCGCCCAGTTGTCCCCGGCGCCGAGGCGCGAGAACGCCACAGTCTGGCTGAACGGGTCACTGGGCTCGCTCGTGCGCACACCCGAATAAGCGACGATGACCTGCCCATTGCTCAATCGGGCAAGGGCGGGATCGTGCTCAATCGACATCCAGCCGCTGACCGCGGTAGACGTCTTGATGGCCTTGCCCTTCGCATTGATGCGAACGACCTTCACCGCCGAGTTACCGACGCTACCCTGCTGCCACCCCGCGAGGAGGTCGCTTCCCTGGCGCAGAATCGAGGGCGTCGTTGTGATTGACACGTCGTCGTTTGTGACCCTCGTCCAGGTGCCGTTGGTGCCGGCGTGGGAGGTGGTCGCGCCGACGATACCGGCGCTTGTGGCGAGCGCTGAAACCGCAATCGCCGTCGCTATTTTCCGCCACGCGGAGTCTTGCGTGTTTTGTACCATTTTCGAATCGTATGCCCGCGCACTCCACCGGACAACCGATGTCCACCAGCGGGTCAATTTGCTACGGGTGGGGGTTGTAGGCGAGAGTCGGGTTCATGGCATGGTTCTCGCGCTCGCGCCCCGTCGACCCCAACTGGCACGAGTCATGGGACGCTGCGACGCACCGCGTACTCCTCCACGTCCCATTCGCGCCCGCGTCTCCCGCGACATCGGATACGGCGGAAGAACTCTCCCAGGCGATCGTGCACGCCGTCCGCGCGGTGCAGGCCGGCGACGTGGGTTCGTCCATTCCGGATGGCGTGACCGAGGCCACCGTCGCGATCCTCGTCGAGCCCGAGCGCAGGGGGCTCGGCGACCTGGAACGTCACACCGTCGACATTCTGCGCGAGTCGCTGGGCTCCTCGATCCCGCTCGAGGTCGCCGAAACTTCGGTGCCGGATGTCGAGGAGGACGACCCGGACAGCGACCCCGAGGTGGGTGCCGCGGAACTCGCGTGGGACGAGGCCGCCAAGTCGCTCGTCATCAAGGTCGCGTTGCCGGAGACCAGCATCGAGGCACGGGTGGCTCGGCTCATGAAGACCGCGTTCAACAGCGGTCTCGCCGCCATCGCGTCCGCCCCGGCCCAGGGGCTGGTGCCCGACGATGTCCGGGGTTCCGAGACCTACGACCTCCACCTGATTCTGCAGCCGGGCACGCCGCAAGGCGGCCGCGTCAACGCAGTGGAATCCACGCTCCGAGGTGCGCTGAGGAAGACGAAGGTCACGCTCTGCGTCGAGTTCGCCAGCGCCTGAGACGCGGGCCGGAAGAATCCGAGTCGAAGCGAGCGAATCGCATCCCGCCACGGGCGGCGTTGCAGCAGCGATCCCGAATGGCGCAGGTACGGCGCCGTCCCGACGAGACTCACCCTCAGTAGCGGGGCATCGGCCTAGCGCTAACCGGCCTAGCACTAACCGGCCTGGCATCGGCCTAGCGCTCACCGGCCTGGCATCGGCCTAGCGCGGATCGATGCCCTCGCGCCGCAGGCCGTAGATGGCGGAGTCCGTCAGCGCTTCCCATGACGCCTCGAGCACGTTGGGGCCTACGCCCACCGTCGACCACGTGCTCACGCCGTCCGTGGTTTCGATCAGGACGCGGGTGATCGCGTCTGTGCCGTGCGTCTCGTCGAGGATGCGCACTTTGAAGTCCACGAGTTCGAACTTGTTGATCTCGGGGTAGACCTGCTCCAAGGCCACTCGCAAGGCGTGGTCGAGAGCGTTGACCGGTCCGTTGCCCTCCCCGATGGTGACGATTCGCTCACCGCCGGCCACGAGTTTGACCGTGGCTTCGGCGCTGGCCTGGGTGCCGCGAGGGCCGACCCGCTCCACGATCGCACGCCAGGACTCCACGGCGAAGTACTTGGGGCGAGTGCCCTCGAGTTCCTCGACTAGGAGAAGCTCGAACGACGCGTCGGCCGCGTCGAAAACGTAGCCGTTGGCTTCCGCGTCCTTGACCCTATTTGTGATCGCCGTCAGCACGTCCGAACGGCCGGCCAGATCGAAGCCGAGCTCACGACCCTTGAGTTCGATAGAGGCGCGGCCGGCCATCTCGGAGACGAGCATCCGCATGTCGTTGCCGACGCGCGTCGGATCCATGTGCTGATAAAGGTCGGGGTCGACCTTGATGGCGCTCGCGTGGAGACCGGCTTTGTGAGCGAACGCGCTCGCGCCGACGTATGGCTGGCGGCCGTAGGGCGTGATGTTGGTGATCTCGGAGATCTGATGCGCGACGTGCGTGGCGTTGGCCAGGTCTCCGGCCAGGGTCTTCAGGTCGTACTTGACCTCGAGGTTTGCGATCACGGTCAAGAGGTCGGCGTTCCCGGTGCGTTCCCCGTAGCCGTTGACGGTTCCCTGCACGTGGCGGGCGCCTGCGTTCACGGCGGCGAGCGTATTTGCGACCGCGCACCCGGTGTCATTGTGCGCGTGCATGCCGAGGATGGTCTCCGGGGTTCCCGTGCCGGTCGCCTCGCGCAGCTCGGCGACGATCTCGCCTACCCATTCGGGCAGCATGCCACCGTTGGTGTCACAGAGGATCACGGCCTCGGCGCCCGCCTCGAAGGCGACCTCGACGGCGCGCGTGGTGTAGCGAGGATCGAAGCGATATCCGTCGAAGAAGTGTTCCGCATCCACCATGACCCGCCGGCCCTGCTGACGCAGTAGCGCAACCGTGTCCTGGATCATCGCTAGATTCTCATCCGGGGTGGTCTTGAGCGCGCGCTCGACGTGGCGGATGTCGGACTTCGCAACGAGGGTGACAACGGGTGCCTCAGAGTCCAGCAGCGCCCGAACCTGCGGGTCCGCGTCGGCGCTCACCCCGGCCTTGCGCGTTGCCCCGAATGCTGCCAGCACGGCGTTGCGGAACTTGAGCTCACGCCGAGCGCGCGAGAAGAAATCGGTGTCCTTGGGAATTGCACCCGGCCAGCCACCCTCGATGAACCCGACGCCCAATTCGTCCAGGAGAGTTGCGATGGCGATCTTGTCATTGACGGAGACGTTCATGCCTTCTTGCTGCGCACCATCGCGCAACGTCGTGTCGTAGACCTGAAAGTTCATGGCGGGTCTCTTTCGAATCGTGCCTTGGCTGGCTTAGTCGGGCGTGCGAGCAACAAAAAAACCCCCCAGCATGGGAGGTTGGCGCGCCGATTCCGTAACTGGAATCAGACGCGCTCGGCAATAATGACCACGGCTTCGTTGCTCACCCGTTCATTGTCACACGCGCGCGGGGATACGTGCAACGCTCCCCGCCCCATACGCACTGGATCAGCAGCGTTCTCGAGTGAGTGGCGGGCGCGAAACGTTTGCGGAAACAACCGCAAATAGTACTCGACATCCAACAACTCTAGCAATGTGATTTATTTCACAGATCGGCAGTTCGTAGGCTTTCGACGTGCACGGCGAGGCGTTTTCCCCCAACCTGGAGGAGTACGGAACGAAGCACGAGCGCCGTGGTTGCACCCCGCAGGAATCCCGACCGGGGTGGGCCGCTCGCACGCCGAGGCGAACCAGGAATGGCCATACCAGCGCCAAGTCTGACCATGCCTCAGCCCCAGGAAAGGAAGAATGGGATGAATACCCACCGCATCAAATTCGCTGCCATCGCATCGGCGTTCGCCCTGGCCGGCGGCCTCGGGCTGGCCGCCGCGCCCGCAGCAACCGCAGCACCCGCACCAGGGGCCTTCGCAGTATCGAGCATCGGTAAGCTCCCCTCGACCATCAAACTCACGAAGTCGACGAAGGAGCATGCCTTCACCGTCAGCCTCACCGGCACCCCGGCCGACGCCGGATACACGGACTCCAACGGCGATGGCGCGTACGTTTCCTACCGCGCCACTACCGCCGACTATTCGAGCTGGTACAAGGCGACGCGAGTCAGCACGGTCGTGAAGAAGGCCAACGTCATTCAGCCGACGATCTGGGGCCCGACCACGGCGTTCGCAACCGGCACGGTTGCAGGATTCACCTTGCGAGTCTCCCCGTACACGACGCCGGGCAAGTACAACGTCTCGGTTCCGATCACCCAGAGCCAGTCCGTCGGCTATGACCCCACCACCAAGGTAACCAGGTGGGTAACCAAGACGGTCACGATCGTGGCACCCGCAGCGGTGGGCAAGAGCCAGACCTCGTACAGCAGCAACACATGGAAGACCGGTCAGACGGCGAAGATCACCGTGCGCGCACCCGAGTTCAAGAAGGGCGCCAAGGCGTATCTCTACTACCGGGCGCCGGGAGCGAAGAAGTTCAAGGTCGTCGCGAAGAAGAAGTTCACCAAGGCGAAGTACTCGCGCGTTACCGTGACGCTCAAGAGCAAGAAGTTGCGCGTCGGTGGACGAGCCTACGTCAAGGTGAGCAAGAACAAGTACGCCAAGGCCTACAAGTTCAAGTCGCAGAAGATCAAGCGCATGTACTGACGCCAAACAGCAAGGCGGGGCGGATGAACTAGACGTTCATCCGCCCCGCCTTTTTGCTTGCCGGAAACGACACTCGCACGCCCGGGCCGGCACCCATTCGGCAGTCAGGCGAAGCGCGATCGTCCGATCACGCCAATCGCGTCAGCCAGCCGTAGCGGTCCTCGACCTTGCCTGTCTGGATACCGGTGAGTTCCTCGCGCAGGGCCATCGTGAGTTGTCCGGCGCCGCCGTCCGCGACGGTGACGTCGATGTCGGTGCTCTTGAACCCGCCGATCGGCGTGATCACGGCGGCAGTGCCGCACGCGAAAACCTCGGCGACCGAGCCGTCCTGAATGCCTGCGATCAATTCCGACAGGGCGATCTTGCGTTCCACGACCTGGTGACCGCGGTCGCGTGCGAGTTGCAGGATGGAGGAACGCGTCACGCCTTCGAGGATCGTGCCGGTCAGTTCCGGCGTCTCAACGGTGCCGTCGGACTTCACGACGAAGAGGTTCATGCCGCCGAGTTCTTCGAGGTACGTTTCGGTGACATCGTCGAGGAAAGCCACCTGCTCGCAACCCTGCTCGTATGCCTCGATCTGCGGCAGGAGGGAAGCGGCGTAGTTCCCGCCGCACTTGGCCGCGCCGGTTCCGCCCTTGCCCGCCCGGTGATAGTCCTGGGCGATCCAGATGGAGACGGGCTTGACGCCATCGGCGAAGTACGAGCCGACCGGCGAGGCGATGACCAGGTACTCGACTTCGTGGCTCGCCCGGACGCCCAGGAAGGTCTCCGAGGCGTACATGAAGGGCCGCAGGTAGAGGCTGAAACCCTCCGCGTCCGGCACCCAGTCGACGTCCTGGCGTACCAGCGCGACGAGAGAACCTATGAAGTCCTCGGTGCTGAGTTCAGGGAGTGCCAGGCGCCGCGCAGAGCGGCGGAAGCGCGCCGCATTCGCCTCGGGGCGGAATGTCCAGACCGAGCCGTCCGCATGGCGGTAAGCCTTCAGCCCTTCGAAGATCTCCTGCGCGTAGTGCAGGACGGCTGCCGCGGGATCCAGGAGCAGGGGGCCGTATTCCACCACCCGACGGTCCCGCCAACCGCCGTCGATGTTCCAGGTGATCCTGGCCATGTGGTCCGAAAATACGGTGCCGAACCTCGGTGCGCGCAGTTCGGCGGCGCGTTCCTCAGCAGAGGTGGGGTTCGATGTGGGGTACACCTCGAACGAGCGTGCTAGTTCGCCGAGGTCCAATGAAGTACTCATGATTGTTTCTGGCCTTTCACCATAAGAACCGGGGTGCAGCTCGCGGCTGGGTTCCCCAGGTACGACTTTATCTGGTGAGGACGACCGAGGTGAACGTTCGGTTCCTGATGGGGAGCCAGAACGTGGATCCGGCACCGGGATCATGGTGCCGCGATGACCGTTAGTCGCGCAGGAGGGCGACCAGGTCGGATCCGACCTCGGTCGTCGAGCGGACTCGGTCGCCACGGGAGGCCAGGTCGGCGGCGATAGCCGCCTCGACCTTTGCCGCCTCGTTGGTCAGACCGAGGTGATCGAGCAGCAGCGCGACCGAGGCCACGGTAGCCGTCGGGTCGGCCTTGCCCTGGCCCGCGATGTCGGGCGCTGATCCGTGCACGGGCTCGAACATCGACGGGGCGGTGCGGTCGGCGTTGATATTGGCCGATGCGGCAAGTCCGATACCGCCGACGATCGCCGCGGCCTGGTCCGTCAGGATGTCGCCGAACAGGTTGTCGGTCACGATCACGTCGAACCGCGACGGGTTCGTCGTCAAGAAGATGGTGGCCGCGTCCACGTGCAGGTAGTCGGTCGTGACGTCCGGGAACTCGGCGTTCACGGCCTCGACGGTCCGGCGCCACAAGTGGCCGGCGTGCACGAGGACGTTGTGCTTGTGCACGAGAGTCAGGTGCTTGGCTGGGCGGGCCGCGGCTCGGGTGAACGCATCGCGGACAACGCGCTCGACACCGAAGGCGGTGTTGACGGAAACCTCATTGGCGACCTCGTGCGGCGTCCCGACGCGGATCGCGCCGCCGTTACCGACGTACGGTCCTTCGGTTCCCTCGCGAACTACGATGAAGTCGATGTCGCCCGGGTTGGCCAGCGGTGACTTGACTCCCTGGTACAGCTTGGCGGGGCGCAGGTTGACGTACTGATCGAGGCTGAATCGCAACTTCAGGAGCAGCCCGCGCTCCAGCACACCGGAGGGAACGGTTGGGTCGCCGATCGCGCCGAGCAGGATCGCGTCGTGCTCGCGGATCGAGGCGAGATCCTCGTCCGTCAGGGTGTCGCCGGTGCGGTGCCAGCGGGCGGCGCCGAGGTCGAACTTGGTCTGGTCAATGGTCACGCCGCTGTTCGCGGTCACCGCCTCAAGGACCCGCAAGCCCTGTTCTACAACCTCGATGCCAATGCCATCGCCGGGGATAACTGCCAGTTTGATGTTGCGGGTCATGGGAAGAGCATAGTCGTAAGTCCGCCCCTCGGACACATCGATCTCATGATTCGACACAAATTCGTTGCGATAAAGGCGCTCCTCACGCCCGCAAGAGTCCCATCTCCGCACTCCTTCGTTGTCTCAGCGCCGTAGGGCCTCGCTGGCCGCCTCTGCGATGCGCTCCACCAAGGCGTCGAGCGAGGACGAATGCAGTCGCTGGCGCTGGAGGTAAAGCGGCACGTCGATGTGCTCGCCGGGATCGATGTCCACGAGCCCGCCCTGCTCGCCTACCCCACTCTGCCGCCCGCCCTCGCCCTGCCGGTTGCGGGATTGATCGGCTTGCAGATCGTCAATGAGTCCCCAGCCCATCGACGCATCGATCGCTCGTTTGAAATCCGCGCTTGCCGGCACGTAGTGCGTCGGCGGCGCGATGGTCTTCAAGCCGTCAGCTCCATCGCTCGAGGTGCTGACCCAACGTTCGGCGCGCAGTCCCCAGCGATCGCGCAGATAACGGGCCTGGAGGCCGTCCTGACGGTCGAAATTGATCATGGGCGCACGTGCGAGGGCCGGTGCGCCGAGCCCATCGGGGAACCACTTGTTTACGAAGTCCTGGCTGGCCCAGGCGCGGTAGCGCATCTTGCCGAGAAAGCTCACCCGACATCCGGGGACCGGTTCAGCCACTGTCGAGATCGCCGCTACGGCATTCCCTTCGCGAATCTTGTCCAGAGAGTGGTTCTCGTCCTCTCGCAGGATCTCGATGTCCGCCGTCTGCCCGACATCAGCCAAGGGACGCAGCGCCCATGTCGCGAGTGCGTCCGCGGAGATGACGACCGTGAGCCTGGGTCTCGAGGACGAGTTCTCCCTCCCGCTCGGCTCAGTCGCGATGCCAAGGGCCGTGAACAGATCGGCTTGCTGGAGGAGGAGGTTGCTTGCGTAATTCGCGACTTCGCGGCCCGCTGCGGTGAGTGCTGCCGGCCTACCGCGCTGGACGAGCACCTTCCCGGCCGCGGTTTCGAGTGCGCGGACTCGCTGGCTGACTGCCGATGGCGTGATGTGCAGGAACTGCGCCGCAGCTTCGAAGCTGCCGGTCTGCGCTATCGCGTCCAGGGTCTCCAGCTGCTCCACCGATAGATTTACCATAAGATGATCTTAATATTATCAAGAATATTTCGTTCGACTTTATTAATTAACGTGCATATCGTGGCAGGATGCACGCTGCCACCCTCCTCGCACCCATGTGGACGGGATTCGCCACAGGACTAGGACTCATCGTTCCCCTCGGGGCGCAGAACGCGTTCGTCCTGCGCCAGTCACTGCGACGCGAGCACATCGGCGCCGTCGTGCTGGTGTGCATCGTCTCGGATGCGATCCTGATCGTCGCCGGCACTGCTGGGCTCGGCCAGGCGGTCGCACAGTCGCGGACCATCAGCGAAATCGCGCGATGGGGTGGCGCTGCCTTCCTCGCGTTCCTCGCGATCCAGGCCCTCGTCCGTGCGGTGAAGCCCGGCACGCTTAACGCCCCGAGCGACGCACCGCCAACCTCCCGGCGCAAGACCATCGCCACGACGGCCGCACTCACGTGGCTGAACCCGCACGTGTACATCGACACCGTCCTGCTCCTGGGATCGATCAGCGTCGCGCAGGCGATGCTGGTGCCCCCAGAATTCGCCACCGCGGCACCGTGGGCTTTCACGCTCGGGGCGATAGCGGCAAGCGTCATCTGGTTCAGCACGATCGGCTTCGGTGCCCGCTACCTCACCCCGCTCTTCGCGCGTCGCTGGACCTGGCGGGTTCTCGACGGCGCGGTCGCGCTGGTGATGGTCGCGATCGCGGTGCGGCTCGTGACTCACGCGGGCTGAGCGACGCCGGTGGAGCGAGTCGGATGAACCGGCCGGTGTTGCCTCCCCCTCATCCGCAGTACGCTTCACGAATGAGCACACGTTTTCCGAAGAAGGTCTACGCGCGCGAGCTCAAGAAGCTACAGGCGCAGCTCGTGGACATGCAGGCATGGGTTCAGGCCTCCGGTGCCCGCGTGGTGGTCATCTTCGAGGGCCGCGACGCCGCGGGCAAGGGATCGACCATCTCGCGGGTCTCGCAGTATCTCAATCCCCGCGTCACGCGCACCGTCGCGCTGCCGAGGCCGACCGAGCGCGAGCAGTCACAGTGGTACTTCCAGCGCTACATTCCGCACCTGCCCGCGGCGGGCGAGATCGTGCTCATGGACCGCTCCTGGTACAACCGCGCGGGAGTCGAGCGCGTCATGGGCTACTGCACGCATGCCGAATACCAGCGATTCCTGCGCCAGGCGCCCATATTCGAGCGCATGCTCATCGAGGACGGCATCCTGCTGCTGAAGTACTGGTTCTCCATCTCCGACGTGGAGCAGGAGGTGCGCTTCCATTCCCGCAATGAGGACCCGATGCGCCGGTGGAAGCTCAGCCCCAACGACGTCGCCTCCATCACCAAGTGGGAAGACTACTCGCGCGCCAAGGACACGATGCTCGTCCACACCGACATCCCGGAATCGCCCTGGTTCGAGGTGGACAACGAGGACAAGCGACGCGGCCGGATCAACATGATCGCTCACCTGCTCAGCCAGGTCCCCTACACCGACGTCGAACGCGATCCCATCGATATCCCGCCGCGCCCCAAATCCGGCGGCTACGTGCGACCACCGCGCGAGGAGATCAACTTCGTCCCCGACTATGCGAGCCAGGTGCTGTCCAGGTCCGAGGCCAAGGAGAAGAGCCGCAAGCCCAAGAAGGACGGCTGACAAACGCGGCGGAGGACTCGTCCATAACTCCCCCGGCGCAAGTTCGCGGGCTCTCGGCACATAGGACTATGGAGCGGGCCGGTCCCGCCACCATTGCGCTCGTGGAGGGAATCAACGATGAAGATACCGATGGCAGCCGTCGGAGTAGCCGTAATCGCGCTGCTCGGGGCGTGCGTTCCGACGACGCCCTCGTCGCCGGGCGAGGCCCCCGCGTCGTTCGATCTGGAATCGGCGATCGGGAATTGGACGGTCGCCGACTCCGGAACCGATGCCGACGGGGCGATCCTGCAGATCGGCTGGTCGCTCGCGCTGTCGCGGCAATGCGGCTACAGCCTGGTTTCGTACATCATCAAGCCCAACGGTGACTTCGTCGCGAGCGACGGAGGCTACACGCAAGACTGCGGCCCGGGCAGTTTCATCCCTGAGCGCGGGAAGTTCCGGTTCGTCGGCGATCGCCTTGAGATCGTGGACGAGTCCTCCGCCACAATTGCGGAACTTACTCGCGGTGGCGAGCCGCACGTCACCGGGGACACCTCACCGGAATTGGCCCAGGAGCCGGTCTACTCCGCGGAACTGGCGGCGGCAGTCCAGCTGCTTGCGCCCGCGAACCTGTCGCTGCCGGACGATGCGCGGGTCGCAACCGCCGCGGATCTGTCGGCCCACCGGTGGTATCCCGAGAATCCCGCACCAGAGGATCCGGGCGGATCCTGGATCGACCTGCGCGCCGATGGCCGCTATGAAACGTCCGACGGATGCAACGGCATGGTAGGCCTCTGGCTAGTGGATGACAGTACGGGAGCCTTCCGTGCAACGGGCGGAGGCAAGAACGAGGTCGGCTGTCCTGGAGTCGAAACCGATGCCGACCTGATGTCGGCGCACGCGATGGCTGTGACCGGTGACGGAAGCGCCCTGCTCTTCTTCGACGAAGCGGGGCAACAGGCCGCCCGTTACGTGGGCCACCCGAACCCCAAATCGCAGCAGTCTACGAGCCCGGATGCCGTTGGCCTGCTAAAGCAGTTGGTGGGCAAGTGGGTAGGGACCGAATCACGAGACGGCGAAGGAATGGCGCTGACAATCGGAAGGGACCTTGTGGTGAGTCGTCCCTGCGACGCCTGGGACAACGGCGCCAGCGTTGCCTATCTCCTGACCGCCGACGGCCGCTTCGTTACCGGACGGACATGGATGCTCGACACCTGCGACGAACCGCCAGCGATACCGATTGAAGGGCGGTTTTCCCTCACTGACGGGCACCTTGCGCTGGAGGATCTCCAGGGCAACACGCTCGCGCTATTCGATCGCGACGACTCGGCCGCGGCCGTTGATGGCGCTGAAGATCCCCTGGACGACATTGCTAGTAAGGTTATCGCCGAATTCTCGGCATCGTTGCCGGACGGGCTACGCCCGGTGACGCAAGATCTGCTCACAAGCCGGCGCTGGTATGCCATCGAACGACCTTCCGGCGAACGAGGTGAGTCATGGAACGAGTTCGGTAAGGACGGCGTGGAGACTGCCTTCGATTCATGCAACGAGTCGAGTCGCGGTTGGGTTATCGATGACGCGGGAATAATTGCATTTACCACTGTCATGGAATCAACGCTGGTGGGTTGCGACATAGACACCGAGCGGAACGAAGGCTGGTCCTCGGTCAAAGCGCTTGCCATCACGGCGGACGATGAGGAACTGGTCGCGGTGGATTCGCAAGGCCGCGAACTCATGCGGTTTCATCGCTAGTGCGTGCCGCAGTTGCGGATGCAGCGACTGACTCATAAGGGGGTAGTTGCGTGGTGTCACGCTACCTGATTCACTCACACCTTGCGGACCCAAGATGCAGAACTCATTGCGACGCTATACGGTGTGGAAGTTCCACCAGCGCCGTCGAGAGGCCTCCCCTTCGACCTCTCAACAACGAAGGAGATCAATGAAGGCCCGCACTCTGACCAAAATCCTGTTTCTGGCCGTCCTGTCGTCCGTTACATTCGGGGGGATTGGCACATGCCGAGGACCCCGTCGTGCCCGCGGAGGTGACCGAGATCGTCATTGATGAGGTGGCTCCCGTCAACGTCGTCATGTCGGAAGAATTGTCGACGGGCGATCTGCTCGCCATCACTGAAACAGGGACAGTGACGATCCCGCTCGACCCACCCGACCCCTTTACCCTCAGCGTCGCTGACGGCGTCCCGAGCAATGTGACACCGTCTAGCGGCGTGGCGCTAACGGCGCCCGACATCGCTGTCTCGTTACCCGCTCTTGCAGACATTGAGGAAGCCGAAGTCGCTGCCGATGGAACTATCAGTTACAGCAGCAACACTGACGCGACAGTGGTCGTTCAACCTTTAGAGAGGGCTACTGCAAGTGACGGCGTATGCCATTTCCTTGGCCGCGGGGTTGTGCCTCGCCGCTATCAGCCTCCAAAACATCCACGCTCCAGGTGACCTAACTTGGCGGCATCCACGCGCGCTGCTAGGGCTGACGACCCACAGCGTCATGGGACTCGTACTGATCGCCGGTTTGCTCTGGAACCCCAACACCGCATTCGCGGCGACGTTGTTTTCCGGCTGGTTTGCCGGATACCCAATCGGATTGGGCATAACACTATGGCGCTCGAGAGCAACACGGGACTCGCGATGCAAGTAACGCCGCACCGGGTCCCGGTGACGCGGAAGGCATTCTCACCGTGGCATCGGCTGGTGTTCCAGCTAATTACGTGGATCACCGGGATCGTGACGTTCTTCAGTCGCGTGGTCGACTTCCCGCTTATTGGCGTGCTGTCGAGTTGGACATGGGTGCCCTTCACAATAGGCACCGCCTGCACCCTCATCTGGGTACACGGATGGACCATCCCGGGGTACTGCGCATACAAATGCAGGAAGTGACATTTTCGCTGAGCGGTAAGCTCGCCCGGCTCTAGGTCGGATACTGACACGCATCCCGCGGCATACGGACGCCGCGCACACGAATGGGCCACCCGGAATCCGGGTGGCCCATTCGATATTGAACGTCAGCCGTTTGGCTACTCGTCCACGACTGCCCGCAAAGTGCGCGGGATCAGCGCGCTGCGGAGCCCTCGACGTAGTCGGAGTCGCGCGAGTTGCGCCACGCGAAGAGCTTGCGCAGTTCGCGGCCGGTGGCCTCGATCGGGTGGTTCTCACCCTTCTGACGCAGTTCCTTGAACTCCGGCGCACCGGCGTCCTGGTCGTTGATGAAGCGCTCCGCGAAGGCGCCCGACTGGATGTCCGCGAGAACGGCCTTCATGTTCTCCTTGACGCTCGGGTCGATGACGCGCGGGCCCGAGACGTAGTCGCCGTACTCGGCGGTGTCGGAGACGGACCAGCGCTGCTTCGTGATGCCGCCCTCCCAGATGAGGTCGACGATCAACTTGAGCTCGTGCAGGACCTCGAAGTAGGCGATTTCCGGCTGGTAACCGGCCTCGGTCAGCGTCTCGAAACCGTACTGGATCAGTTGCGACGTGCCACCGCACAGGACGGCCTGCTCGCCGAACAGATCGGTCTCGGTCTCCTCAGTGAAGGTCGTCTTGATACCGGCGGCGCGCAGGCCACCGATCGCCTTGGCGTAGGACAGTGCGAGCGCCCAGGCGTTACCCGATGCGTCCTGCTCGACGGCGACGATGACCGGAACGCCACGGCCGTCAAGGAACTCGCGGCGAACCGTGTGGCCGGGGCCCTTGGGCGCGACCATCGCGATGTCGTGAGTCGCGTCCGGCTTGATGTAGCCGAAGCGGATGTTGAAGCCGTGCGCGAAGAACAGCGCCGCGTCGGGCTTGAGGTTCGGTTCGATCTGCTCGGCGTAGAGGCCGCGCTGGTGCTGGTCCGGCGCGAGGATCATGACGACGTCCGCCTGCGCAACAGCGTCGGGGATGTCGGCGACCTGCAGGCCCTCTTCCTCGGCCTTGGCGCGCGAGGACGAGCCGGGGCGCAGGCCGACGGTCACGTCAACGCCGGAGTCGCGCAGGTTCAGCGCGTGAGCGTGTCCCTGGCTGCCATAGCCGATGATGGCGACCTTCTTGGACTGGATGATGGACAGATCTGCGTCGTCGTCGTAGAACAACTCAGCCACGGTGTACTCCTTGGGTATTCAGTTAGCGGTTAGGCAGTGCGAGGTGCGCGCTCGAGCGCGCGTTCGGTCATTGAGCGGGAACCACGAGCGATACCGATGGCACCCGACTTGACGATTTCGCGGACCCCGAAGGGCTCGAGCGCAGCGAGCAACGCGGCCAGTTTATCGGGGTTACCGGTGGCCTCGATGGTCAGAGCGTCGGGCTGCAGGTCGACTACGTGCGCCCGGAAGAGCTCCACGACCTGCAGAACGGAGGTCCTGGTTGCGACGTCGGCGCGGACTTTGACCAGCATGAGTTCGCGCTGAACCGAGGCAACCGGGTCCAGTTCAATGATCTTGATGACGTTCACGAGCTTGTTGAGCTGCTTCGTCACCTGTTCGAGCGGCTGCTCGTCCACGTCCACCACGACGGTGACTCGCGAGAAGCCCTCGTGTTCCGTCGGTCCGACGGCAAGGGAATGGATGTTGAAGGCGCGGCGAGCGAACAGGCCGGCAACGCGAGTGAGAACGCCGGGCTTGTTCTCCACCAGCACGGCGAGAGTGTGTCGAGTCATGGCGGTTTCCTAGTCCTCTCGGTCCCAAGCGGGCGAGATGCCGCGCGCGTACTGAATGTCGTCGTTCGAGACTCCGGCGGCAACCATCGGCCACACCATGGCGTCGCGTGACACGGTGAAATCGATCACCACCGGCTGGTCGTCGATCTCCTGCGCGCGCTTGATCGCTGCGTCCACCTCGGATTCGCTCTCGACGCGGATACCCGCGCAGCCGTAGGCCGCGGCCAGCTTCACGAAGTCCGGAACTCGACGCGTGCCGTGCCCGGTGTGCAGGTCGGTGTTGGAGTAGCGCTTGTCGTAGAACAGGGTCTGCCACTGGCGGACCATGCCGAGCGACGAGTTATTGATCAGCGCGACCTTGATCGGGATCTCGTTGATCACGCACGTGGCGAGTTCCTGGTTGGTCATCTGGAAACAGCCGTCGCCGTCGATCGCCCAGACCTCGCGGTCGGGCTGTCCGACCTTGGCACCCATGGCCGCGGGAACGCTGTACCCCATGGTTCCAAGTCCGCCCGAGTTGATCCACGTATTGGGTCGCTCGTAGCGGATGAACTGCGATGCCCACATCTGGTGCTGACCCACGCCCGCAACGTAGATGGCATCCGGGCCCGCAAGCTGGCCGAGCCGCTGGATGACGTGCTGGGGGGCCAGCAGTCCGTCCTCGGTAGCCGTGTAGCCCAGCGGATACGTCTCGCGCCAGTCATCGATCTGGCGCCACCAGGCGCCCAGATCCGGCTTGCCCTGGATCTCGTGCTCGCGCGCCAGCTCGGGCAGCAGGTCGCCGATGACCTCCTTGAGGTCACCCACGATCGGCACGTCCGCCGTGCGGTTCTTGCCGATCTCGGCCGGGTCGATATCGGCGTGGACGATGGCAGCCTTCGGCGCGAAACTCGAGAGCTTTCCGGTCACGCGGTCGTCGAAGCGGGCACCCAGGGCCACCACGAGGTCCGCCTTCTGCAGCGCCGCCACGGCCGCGACCGTGCCGTGCATGCCGGGCATCCCGAGGTTCTGCGGGTGCGAGTCGGGCAGCGCGCCGCGGGCCATGAGCGTGGTCACCACAGCGGCACCGGACTCGTCCACGAGCTTGCGCAGCACCTCCGAGGCGCCGGAGCGGATCACGCCGCCGCCGACGTAGAACACGGGGCGCTTGGCCGTCGCGATGAGTTTCGCCGCCTCGCGGATCTGCTTTCCGTGCGGCTTGGTGACCGGACGGTAGCCGGGAAGCGCGGTGGCCTGCGGCCACTTGAAAGTCGTCTGCGACTGCAACGCGGACTTCGCGACGTCGACGAGCACGGGGCCGGGACGGCCGCTCGCGGCGATCTCGAAGGCCTCGGCGATGACGCGGGGAATGTCGTCCGGATTGGTCACGAGGAAGTTGTGCTTGGTCACCGGGAGGGTGATGCCGACTATGTCGGCCTCCTGGAAGGCGTCAGTGCCGATGAGGCTGGCCCCGACCTGTCCAGTGATCGCGACCATGGGGATCGAGTCCATGTTGGCATCGGCCAGCGGCGTCACGAGGTTGGTGGCTCCTGGGCCCGACGTGGCAATGGTCACCCCGACCCGGCCTGTCGCATGCGCGTAGCCGGACGCGGCGTGTCCGCCCGCCTGCTCGTGGCGAACGAGGATGTGACGGAGTTTCGTCGAGTCCATCAGCGGGTCGTAGGCGGGCAGAATCGCGCCGCCGGGGATGCCGAAGACAACATCCGTGCCTACCGCCTCCAGCGACCGCACGAGCGATTGCGCTCCGGTCACCTGCTCCGAGACTTCCGTCGATGGCGTCGATGGCGTCGCTGGGCCTGGGCGTGGCCTCGTTGTCGCCTGGTTTGTCATGTCTTGGCTCCTGGTCCTCACGTGTGTCTGTGCGACGGGCCTGCCGGGCCGGCGGAATAGTTGCCGGACCCGCCACAGCGGCTAGGCCGGCTTTGGCACCGAGTGCAAGGTGTCTTGTGAACAACCCGTGTCACGAGGAATCGCATGGGGTGGCGCGAACCTTGTGACATGAAAAAACCCCTCGTTCCCGGTGAGGACATTTCGAGGGGTGAGCGCGCAGACGTTGGCTGATCGGCAGCTTACGCTGCGCGCTCAGTTACTACTACTAGTACCGCTGTCTGCATAGTGCCTTACATTACGCCCTTTGCCGCGACTTGTCACATACCTGAAACACGCGGGATGGGATTTGTGACTCGTGCGACATTTGCGCGATCTCGGCGGATATGGGACTTTCCGCCCGATTTGGGGCCTGTCCGAATCGAGATGATTGTCGTGTCGCCAATGACATCGACTAGGGCATAGCGCCGGTCGCACGACATTGCACAACTCCAATGCACTGACGCTGAAAGGACCATGGAAATGGACCGCAAGACACTCGACAAACTGATCTCCTCCACCGGCGCCGTCCTTGCCGTCGTCCTCCTTATCGGTGGCGTCCTGCTCACCTGGGCGGGCGGCTTCGTGAACGCGCAGGTGAGCAACCAACTCACTGCCCAGCGGATCACCATGCCGGCTGGCGACGCCATTGCGAAACTAGAGAATGAGGCGGATCGCAAGGCGCTTGAGCCGTTCGCCGGGCAGCCGCTCGAGGGCCCCAGGCAGGCGCAGGCCTTCGCCGACCACTACATCCTTGCTCACATGAACGCCTCGTCTGGCGGCCGCACCTACGAAGAGGTCAGCGGCGAGTACACCAAGCTCAGCGATGAGGAGAAGGCGTCTGAGGATGGCCAGGCGCTGGGCGCGCTTCGCCAGACTCTGTTCATGGGCAACACCCTGCGCGGCACACTGCTGACCGCCTACGCGTTCGGCACCATCGGCGAGATCGCCTTCATCGCGGCCGGAGTGGCCTACGCCGGAGCAGTCGGCCTCGGAGTCCTGTCGTTCCTGGGCTTCCGCCACGCGAAAAGGATCCAGTCGGTGGCGCAGACCACTCCCGTCGCAGTCGCCTAGCTCGATCGAGTAGGAGGACGATTCCTCCTACGGCATTCAACTGGTGAAGCGGGATGGACGTCGTAACAAGGTGGTGGGGCCCGCACTGATTCTCAGTGCGGGCCCCACCACCTTTAGTTCTCGACTGGCGAATGCGCTACGTGGCTGCGCTATGCGGGCGTGGCTACTGCGCGCCGCGAGGCGCCGAGAGTCTCGGTGCGTAAATCGCGGCATCCGGCTGGAACTCATCCGCCAGCAGGGACATGACGATGCCGTCCGTGTACCTCTCGTCGTCGCGCGCGTAGTCGCGCAGCACGCCCTCTTCCTTGAACCCGAAGGACTCGTACAACTCCTTGGCGCGCGGGTTGAGCGCAAGCACGACGAGACCGACGCGGTGAAGGCCAAACCCCTCCGGGCGTCCGGCGAACGCGAGTTCGAGGATGCGGAACACGGCCTCACGGCCGTATCCGCGGCCGCGGAAACCCGGCAGCATCGACATGCGCATATCGGCGCGGCCGGCATTCTCGTCGATCTGGGTGAGCACCGCGTGACCGATCAGATCGTCACAGGTCGGCGTCGTGATTGCGAAGTCGACCCGGTCGCTGCGGTCGGCGAGTCTGCTGGCCCACGCGTCGAACAACTCACGCGTGGCCGCCGGGACGAGCCCGGTCAGGCGCGAGGTGACGGGATCCTGGGCAGCCTCCCAGAGCGCGTCCCGGTCGGACGAGCGCAGTGGTCGCAGGCAGATCAGTTCCCCCTCGAGCGTGGGCCCAGAGGTCATGACCCGTTCACCCGCTCCAGGACGAGTTCGCGGGCGCGTCCGGCGTCGGCCTGCCCCTTGGTGGCCTTCATGACCGCACCGATGATAGCGCCGATCGGTCCGAGATTGCCGCTCTTGATTTTTTCGACGATGTCCGGCTGCGCGGCGAGCGTTTCATCGATCACGGCGAGCAGCAGTCCATCATCGGACACGACCTCGAGGCCGCGATCCTTGACGACTTGGGCGGGGTCGCCCTCACCGGCGAGCACGCCCGACAGCACCTGGCGGGCGAGTTTGTCGTTGATGGTGCCAGCCTCGACCAGCGCCTGGAGCTGGCCGACCTGGGCGGGAGTGATAGCCAGATCGGCGATGCCGACCTCCTGCTCCTTGGCGACGCGCGCCAATTCACCCATCCACCACTTGCGGGCCCCGGCGGCGGATGCGCCAGCCGCAACCGTCGCCTCGATCAGTTCCGTGGCGTCGGCGTTGATGACGTCGCGCATCTCCAGATCCGAGTATCCCCACTCGGCCTGCAGCCGCTTGCGTCGCACAGCGGGAAGCTCGGGTAGCGACTCGCGGATCTCCTCGACCCACTCGCGGCTCGGGCTGACGGGAGCAAGATCGGGTTCCGGGAAGTACCGGTAGTCCTCGGCGTCCGACTTCACGCGTCCCGGTGAGGTCTCTCCCGTGTCCTCGTGCCAGTGCCGCGTCTCCTGAATGACCTTCTCCCCCGCGTCGAGGATTCCCGCCTGGCGGGACACCTCGAAGCGAACGGCCCGCTCGATCGAGCGGAACGAGTTCACGTTCTTGGTCTCGGAGCGGATACCCAGCGGCGAGGAGGGAGAGGGGCGAAGCGAGAGGTTCACATCTGCGCGGACGTTGCCCTGCTCCATCTTTGCCTCGGAAACCCCGAGTGCGCGGAAGATGTCGCGCAGCGTCTGCACGTAGGCCCTCGCCACCTCGGGCGCCCGCGCGCCGGCGCCCTCGATGGGCCGGGTGACGATCTCGACGAGCGGGATGCCGGCCCGGTTGTAGTCGACGAGCGAGTACGCGGCGCCGTGGATGCGGCCGCCATCGCCGCCGACGTGCGTGTTCTTCCCCGCGTCCTCTTCCATGTGCGCGCGCTCGATCTCGACGCGGAAGATCGTCCCGTCATCGAGTTCGACGTCGAGGTGACCATCGAATGCGATCGGCTCGTCGTACTGGGAGATCTGATAGTTCTTCGGCACGTCCGGATAGAAGTAGTTCTTCCGGGCAAACCGGCACGTCTCGGCTATCTGGCAGTTGAGGGCCAGGCCGATGCGGATCGCGTACTCGACGGCGGTGCCATTGACGACCGGCAGGGAGCCCGGCAGGCCGAGCGACACGGGAGTCGTCTCCGAGTTGGGGCGAGCGCCGAAGCTCACGCCCGCGGCACAGAACATCTTGGTCTTGGTGCCGAGTTCGACGTGCACCTCGATGCCGAGGACCGGGTCGTACTTCGCGATGGCCTCGTCGTAGTCGACGAGATCGAACGTGGCCGCCATTACAGGACCTCCAACTCTGGCGCCTGCGCGAGCAGCGTTCCGCCCCATTTGTCTTCGAGTAGTTTCTCCAGCGCAGCGCCCACCCGGTAGAGGCGATCGTCGGCCTTGACCGGCGCGAGGATCTGGAATCCGACGGGCAGGCCATCGTCCGACAGTCCGGAGGGCAGCGAGATGCCCGGCACACCGGCGAGGTTAGCGGGGATCGTCGCGACGTCGTTCAGGTACATCGCCAGCGGATCGTCCAGTTTCTCGCCGAGCTTGAACGCCGTAGTGGGCGCGGTGGGCGAGACGAGCACATCGACCTTTTCGAATGCGGCGAGGAAGTCGCGCTGGATGAGCGTGCGGACCTTCTGCGCGCTGCCATAGTAGGCGTCGTAGTAGCCGGCGGACAGGGCATAGGTGCCGAGGATCACGCGCCGCTTGACCTCGTCACCGAAACCCGCCCCGCGGGTCGCTGCCATGACTCTTTCAGCGGTGACCGGGCCGTCCTCGGGCTCCACTCGCAGCCCGAATCGCATGCCGTCGAACTTGGCGAGGTTGCTGGAGGCCTCGGACGGCATGATCAGGTAGTAGGCGCTGAGTGCGAGCGGGAAGTTCGGGCACGAGATCTCCTCGATCTGCGCGCCAGCGCCGCGAAGCAGGTCGAGCGCCTCGTTGAAGGAGGCGGATACTCCGGACTGATAGCCATCGCCGCTGAGCTCCGTGACGACGCCGACGCGCAGGCCGCTGAGGTCGCCTGCGGCACCTTGGCGCGCCGCCTCGACGAGGGCGGGAAGCGGCTCGTTGATGGAGGTCGAGTCGCGGTCGTCGTAACCGCCGATCAGCTCGTGGAGCAGCGCCGAATCGAGCACCGTACGCGTGACGGGACCCGCCTGATCGAGTGAGCTGGCCATGGCGATCAATCCGTAGCGAGAGACGCCGCCGTAGGTGGGCTTGACGCCGACGGTGCCGGTCACCGAGGCGGGCTGGCGAATCGAACCGCCGGTGTCGGTGCCGATCGCCAGCGGGGCCTCGTAGGCGCCCACCGCGGCAGCCGATCCGCCGCCCGAGCCACCGGGGATCCGCTCGAGATCCCAGGGGTTCGCGGTGTTGCCGTACGCGGAGTGCTCCGTGGACGAGCCCATCGCGAACTCGTCCAGGTTCGTCTTTCCGAGGATGGGCAGGCCAGCGGCCTTGATCCTCTCGACGATTGTGGCGTCGTACGGCGGGATCCAGCCCTCGAGGATCTTCGAGGCAGCCGTGGTTTGAATGCCCTTCGTGACCACGATGTCCTTCACCGCGATGGGCACGCCCGCGAGTGGGGCGAGTTCTTCGCCCGCAGCGCGGCGAGCGTCGATCGCGTGCGCCTCAGCGAGCGCCTGCTCTCCGCTCACCTCGATGAAGGCGTTCAGCTTCGATTCCACGGCCTCGATACGGGCCAGGTGCGCGGAGGTGAGTTCGGCGCTCGACACCTCGCCGTGAGCGAAGAGTTCCGCCTGCTCAGCCGCGCTGAGCCTTGTTACGTCGTTCGTCATCTCACTCCTCGCCCAGGATCTGCGGCACGGCGAATCGGTCGTCCTCCGCCGCGGGCGCCGCAGCGAGCGCCTCGTCGACGGTGAGCGGCGGCCTGGGCACGTCCTCACGGAACACATTTGAGATCGGCAGCGGGTGGCTCGTCGCCGGAACATCCGCGGCGACGGCGCTAACCTGAGCGACCGAGTCGACGATGGTGTCGAGGTCTCCGGCTAGCCGCGCGATCTCATCGGGGCGCAGGTCAATGCGGGCGAGCGCCGCGACGCGCGCGACCTCGTCGGATGAGATGGTAGACATGGTCCCAGTCTACGCGGTCGCAACTACCGCGGACCCGCCGCTACGACCCCTCGATACCCGTCTCAGGATTCATCCTGCAGGATGCCATCGAGCAGGCTCGTCGGATTGCCGAACCGGTGATTCGTCATCGACACGGCCTGCTCGCGCACGAAGGGCAGTACCTCGATGCGGCCGCTGGCCGTGACCGGCGCATCCCACACTGCGACCAACGGCTCACCCTTGACCGCCTCCCACACGGGGCCACTGACCTCTCCCACCAGGCGAATCCTCGCTGGTGCCTGCCCGCGCGCGGCCGCCGAGCCCAGCCTCGCGAGCCAGGATGCCTCGTCCTCGCCGCGCACCTGAGCACCCAGGCTGCGAAGCGCTGCCACCACCGCGCCGGGCAGCAGGTCGGGCTCGGCCGAGACGGCGAGCTCACCGCCCGCGCGCAGTCCGGCCACGATCACCGTGAGCGAATCGGCCAACGGGGCATCCGCGCCGAGCCGGATCGTGGCGGCGGTGGGTACATACCGCAGTATGTTCCGCTCGACGCCGAGTGCGCTCGGATCGGTGCCTGCGGCGTACGTCCGCGCGTAGTCCTCCTCGATGTGCGCGGCGGCCGCGAATGCCTCGTCGATGATCTCGCTGGGCACTACTCCGTCGAGGGCCGCGAGGAGTTCGACGACCGGCCCCGGAGGATGCGTCGCCGTCGCGGGACGATCGCGATCCGCCCGCGCCCACGTGCCGAGGCCATACAGATAACTGGGACCGCCTGCCTTGGTCCCCGCGCCGACCGCCGATTTCTTCCAGCCCCCGAACGGCTGACGCCGGACGATGGCGCCGGTGATCCCCCGATTCAGATAAAGGTTGCCGGCCTGGACCGACTCGAGCCAGACGCGCACGTCCGCTGGGTCGAGCGTATGCAAACCCGCCGTCAGTCCGTACTCGACCGCGTTCTGCAACGCTATCGCCTCCGTCAGGGTGGCCGCGGTCATGATGCCGAGGATCGGTCCGAAGAACTCGGTGAGGTGGAAGTCGCTACCCGGTCGCACCCCGTCGCGGATGCCCGGCGACCACAGCCGGCCCGATTCGTCGAGGCTGTGCGGCTGTACTAGCCAGCTTTCTCCCGGGCCCAGCTTCGTCAGGCCGCGCAGAAGTTTTCCGGTGGGCGGCTCGATGACCGGGCCCACCTGCGATGTCGGGTCATCCGGCCAACCGACGCGCATCGAAGTCGTGGCGTCGACGAGCTGGCGGCGGAAGCGCTCGGACCGGGCGGCCTCGCCCACGAGGATGACCAGCGATGCCGCTGAGCACTTCTGGCCGGCGTGTCCGAACGCGCTGCGCGCGATGTCGGCTGCCGCAAGGTCGAGGTCCGCCGAAGGCGTCACGATGATCGAGTTCTTGCCGCTCGTCTCGGCGAGCAGCGGCAGGTCGGAACGCCAGGACCGGAACAGCGATGCCGTGTCGTAACTGCCGGTGAGGATGACGCGGCCCACGGCAGGATGCTCGATGATGGCACGCGCGACGTCGCCTTCGGGCGCGTCGGCCAGGACGAGCACTTCGCGGGGGACTCCCGCCGCCCACAGCGCCTCGACGATCACCGCCGCGCAGCGGCGCGCCTGCGGTGCTGGCTTAATGATGACACCGGAGCCGGACGCTAGGGCGGCAAGAACTCCGCCCGCCGGGATCGCAACAGGGAAGTTCCACGGGGGAACGACCACGGTGACGCGCGACGGCACGAACTGCGCCCCGTCGACGCGCTCCAGATCGAGGGCACTGGCCGCGTAGTATCGGGCGAAATCGATGGCCTCGCTGACTTCGACGTCGCCCTCGGCGATCATCTTGCCGGTTTCGCTGGCGGCCACCTCTATCAGGTCGGCGCGCCGCGCTGAGAGTTGGTCGGCGGCGGCGAGCAGCACGCTCGCCCGTTCGTTCGCTGGACGAGCCGCCCAGGCGGGAGCGGCCTCTCGCACCCGGGTGACCAGGGCGACCGCCTGGTCCGCAGACGTCACCGCGCAGGCGGCCAAGGTGTCATTTCCGAGGGTACTGCGAGGAACGCGCGCCAGGATAGACCGGCCCCACGCGCGATTCGGGGCGAGTGCGGGATCGGTATCGGGTTCGTTGCGGAAGTCCCCCGCATCGCCGAGTTCGGACGCTGCTGCGGGGCGCGCCTGTACTGCTGCGGGGCGCGCCTGGTCACGACGCGGGGCGGGCACCACCATTGGGTCTTCGAGCGCCGCGACGGAGGCCTCGTACCTCCCCCGCTCCCGCCCGAAGAGATCCTCGCTGTCGTGGAGGTCGAAGACGGCCGACATGAAGTTGTCGCTGCTCGCGTTCTCCTCGAGTCGGCGAACGAGGTAGGCGATGGCGACGTCGAAGTCGTCCGGGTGGACGACCGGCGTGTAGAGCAGCAGTTGTCCGACATCCTTGCGAATCGCCGCCGCCTGCCCCGTAGCCATACCGAGCAGCATCTCGAAGTCGATGGCGTCTTCGATGCCGCGGTCGCCGGCGAGGAGCGAGAGGTGCGCGATGTCGAAGATGTTGTGGCCCGCAATTCCCAGCCGGAGGTTGGCCACGCGATCCGGGGTCATCGCCCAGTGCAGCACGCGCAGGTAGTTCGTGTCGGTATCGACCTTGCGATCGTAGGTGGCCATGGGCCAATCGTGCATGACGGCATCGACGTGCTCCATCGCCAGGTTCGCGCCCTTGACCACGCGCACCTTGACCGGTGCGCCCCCGTCAGCGACGCGCCGCGCCGCCCATTCCTGTAGGGCGATCATGGCGCCGAGGGCGTCGGGCAGATACGTCTGCAGGACGATTCCCGCTTCGAGGCGGCGTAATTGAGGCTGGTCGAGGATCGCCGTAAAGACGCGGAGGGTCAGATCCAGGTCGCGGTACTCCTCCATGTCCAGGTTGATGAACTTCGGGGTCGGTGAAGCAGCAGCCAGTTCGTACAGGGGCGTCAGCTTTTCAACAACCTTGGCGACGGCCTCGTCAAAACTCCACATCGACAGTTGGCTGACGACCGCAGACACCTTGATGGAGACGTAGTCCACGTCGTCGCGGGCGAGGAAGTCCCTCGTGCCGGTGAGCCGCTTGTCCGCCTCGGACTCCCCCAGCACCGCCTCGCCCAGAAGGTTGAGGTTCAGCCTGTTGCCGTCGGCTCGCAGGCGCTGTATCGCGCCCGCGAGTTGATCCGGACGAGCATCGAGGATGAGGTGCCCAACCATGGCGCGTAGCACCCGACGAGCGATCGGGATCACTATGCCCGGGATTGTCGGGGCGACGGCGGCGCCAAGTTTGATGGCGACACGCAGGTGCCATGGCAGGAACCTGGGAGTGATTCCGCCAAGTTTGGCGAGATTCCTAGCCGCGACCTTGAGCGACTCCGGCCGCATGACGCCATCGACGAACCCGACGGTGAAGGCTAGTCCGTTGTCGTCCTTCAGCACTCCAGCCAGGCGCTGGGCCGAAACGTCCTCCGGGTAGGACTGTGCCTCCCGGAGCCAGCGGTGAACGAGGTCGGTCACCCGTGCCGAATCGATCGCGACGGGTGGCGCGTCCGGGCGGTGGCCCGCGAGTTCGAGGCGCGCGCTGTCGATTGCTAGCACCTTGCCCACGGCCTGGTGAATCTTCTCCGGCTGATTCTTCTTGGGAGCGAGCATCGGATCCTCCGCCTCATCATTGCCAGCGTATGCCGGCGGTCATCGCAGAACTACTTGAATCCAGTCTGCTCCGCACGCTACTTTCGAACAAGCAAACGTTTACGCAGGATTACATTCGAGAAAACCGAACGATGGGGGCGCCGTGTTCGATGCACATAGGCTGCGACTGCTGTTGGAATTGGATCGTCGCGGCACGGTCGCCGAGGTGGCCCGGGCGCTGAGTTACAGTCCGTCCACGATCTCGCAGCAACTAGGCACTCTCGAGCGCGAGGCGGGCTGCGAACTGATCATTCCTGCCGGGCGTCGCCTGCAGTTGACGCCGCAAGCGCAGGTGCTCGTCGGATACGCCGCCCGGATCCTGGATTTGATGGACGAGGCCGCCGCGGCCGTTGAAGCCTCGCGCACGGCCGTGGGCGGTACCGTCCGGCTCGCCGTGTTCCAATCGGCTTCACACTCTATGGTCCCGCACGCGCTGTCGGAGCTCGCCGCCGACTACCCGGAACTGCGGGTCGAGGTGACCGAGTTGGATCCAGAGGCCGCCCTGCTGCGAGTCGCGGCGCGTGACTTCGACCTGGTGCTGGCCGAGCAGTACCCCGGCTATACGCGCCCGATCGTCGCGGAACTCGATCGCATTCCGCTGGCGCAGGACCGGATACACGTGGCGACAGCATTGGGCAGCGAAGCACCACTGTCTATTGGCGATCTTGCTGATCGCCCCTGGGTCATGGAACCACTCGGAACTGCGAGCAGGCAATGGGCCTTGCAGACGTGCCGGCAGGTGGGCTTTGAACCCGACGTGCGGTTCGACACCGCGGACCTCGTGGCACAGGTGAAGCTGGTGAGAAACGGGAATGCGGTGGGGTTGCTGCCCGACCTCGTCTGGGCCGGCGAGAAGCCCGAGGTGAGACTCAGTGAGCTTCCCCACTCCCCGGTTCGCGAGATATTCTCTTCCGCCCGGCTGGCGACCGCGGCCCGGCCGAGCGTCGTGGCCGTACGCACGGCGTTGCGTCGCGCCGCCGATGCCTTCGCCGCGCGCTAGGCCAGCGACGGCTTCGGTGCGGGATGTGGCCAGCAATGCGCTGAGGCCCGAGCACCTGGGCCACCGATGCGCTGGAGCCCCCGACACCCTGGAGCCGCCGACACGCTTGGCACGGGCCGCCCGCCGACAACTTTCGCGGCGGGTTGGTGCGTCAACGCGCTTGGCGCGAAGTAGGTCGGCGACGAACGGCCGCGGGTTACGACGAAGGATTTTGGTGTGTTGGGGGTATGACGAAGGCCCACCGTGGTGGTGGGCCTTCGTTGAATGGGTGTTCGGCGGTGTCCTGCTCTCCCACCCCCTGGCGGGGGCAGTACCATCGGCGCTGAAGGGCTTAGCTTCCGGGTTCGGTATGGGTCCGGGCGTTTCCCCTTCGCTATGGCCGCCGTAACGTTGTCAGAGTGTTTACACGTGGGTGTGTTGGTTCTCTGGGAACCGTATAGTGGACGCGCACATTTTTTGGTGTGGTGTGTTGAGGTTGTTGGCTGATTAGTACCGGTCAGCTCCACAGGTCTTTGGTCCCTGTTTCCACGTCCGGCCTATCTACCCAGTGGTCTTGCTGGGTGCCTCTCCCCACTTGTGTGGGATGGAAACCTCATCTTGAAGCAGGCTTCCCGCTTAGATGCTTTCAGCGGTTATCCCTTCCGAACGTAGCTAACCAGCCGTGCCACTGGCGTGACAACTGGCATACCAGAGGTTCGTCCGTCCCGGTCCTCTCGTACTAGGGACAGCCCTTCTCAAGTTTCCTGCGCGCGCAGCGGATAGGGACCGAACTGTCTCACGACGTTCTAAACCCAGCTCGCGTACCGCTTTAATGGGCGAACAGCCCAACCCTTGGGACCTACTCCAGCCCCAGGATGCGACGAGCCGACATCGAGGTGCCAAACCATGCCGTCGATATGGACTCTTGGGCAAGATCAGCCTGTTATCCCCGGGGTACCTTTTATCCGTTGAGCGACCACGCTTCCACTTGCCGTGGCCGGATCACTAGTTCCGACTTTCGTCCCTGCTCGACCTGTCAGTCTCACAGTCAAGCTCCCTTGTGCACTTACACTCAACACCTGATTGCCAACCAGGCTGAGGGAACCTTTGAGCGCCTCCGTTACTCTTTGGGAGGCAACCGCCCCAGTTAAACTACCCACCAGGCACTGTTCCTGGACCAGATCATGGTCCGAAGTTAGGGGCCCAGCCCGATCAGAGTGGTATTTCAACGTTGACTCCGCAACCACTGGCGTGGCTGTTTCATAGTCTCCCACCTATCCTACACAAATCGGACCGAACACCAATACCAAGCTATAGTAAAGGTCCCGGGGTCTTTCCGTCCTGCTGCGCGTAACGAGCATCTTTACTCGTAGTGCAATTTCGCCGAGTTCGTGGTTGAGACAGTGGAGAAGTCGTTACGCCATTCGTGCAGGTCGGAACTTACCCGACAAGGAATTTCGCTACCTTAGGATGGTTATAGTTACCACCGCCGTTTACTGGGGCTTAAATTCTCAGCTTCGCCCACAAGGGGCTAACCGGTCCTCTTAACCTTCCAGCACCGGGCAGGCGTCAGTCCGTATACATCGTCTTGCGACTTCGCACGGACCTGTGTTTTTAGTAAACAGTCGCTTCTCCCTGGTCTCTGCGGCCCTTACCCGCTTCTCCCAGCATGTGGGTTGACGGTCCGGGCCCCCCTTCTCCCGAAGTTACGGGGGCATTTTGCCGAGTTCCTTAACCACGATTCTCTCGATCGCCTTAGTATTCTCTACCTGACCACCTGAGTCGGTTTAGGGTACGGGCGGCTAGAACCTCACGTCGCGGCTTTTCTAGGCAGCATAGGATCACCCGAGTTGCACCAGTAGGTGCTCCCCATCAACTCTCAGGCATGTGAACGGCGGATTTGCCTACCGTTCGCCCTACAGTCTTAGACCTGGTCAACCATCGCCAGGCTCGGACTACCTTCCTGCGTCACCACTGTTAACACGTTTACCTACTACAAGTTCAGGTCCCAGCCCGCCATCACGTTCAGATGTCCCGAAGGACACCCAAGGTGGGGCGGGGTGGTTAGTATCACAAGCCTTGGTATGGGCGGTTCTTCGCCGGTAGCAGAATATCAACTGCTTGTCCATCGACTACGCCTGTCGGCCTCGCCTTAGGTCCCGACTTACCCAGGGAAGATTAGCTTGACCCTGGAACCCTTGGTCATCCGGCGGACGGGTTTCTCACCCGTCTTTCGCTACTCATGCCTGCATTCTCACTCGTGTGGGCTCCACTGCTGGGTCACCCCGCAGCTTCACTGCCCACACGACGCTCCCCTACCCATCCATACGCCTGGACCACGAAGGCCTAGCTATAAGTATGAATGTCACGGCTTCGGCGGTGTACTTGAGCCCCGCTACATTATCGGCGCGGAATCACTTGACCAGTGAGCTATTACGCACTCTTTCAAGGGTGGCTGCTTCTAAGCCAACCTCCTGGTTGTCTGTGCAACTCCACATCCTTTCCCACTTAGCACACGCTTAGGGGCCTTAGCCGGTGATCTGGGCTGTTTCCCTCTCGACTACGAAGCTTATCCCCCGCAGTCTCACTGCCACGTTCTCACTTACCGGCATTCGGAGTTTGGCTGACGTCAGTAACCTTGTAGGGCCCATTAGCCATCCAGTAGCTCTACCTCCGGTAAGAAACACGTGACGCTGCACCTAAATGCATTTCGGGGAGAACCAGCTATCACGGAGTTTGATTGGCCTTTCACCCCTATCCACAGGTCATCCCCCAGGTTTTCAACCCTGGTGGGTTCGGTCCTCCACGCGGTCTTACCCGCGCTTCAACCTGCCCATGGATAGATCACTCCGCTTCGGGTCTAGACCCAGCGACTGTATCGCCCTATTCGGACTCGCTTTCGCTACGGCTTCCCCACACGGGTTAACCTCGCCACTGAGCACTAACTCGCAGGCTCATTCTTCAAAAGGCACGCCGTCACCCCAACTAGGGAGGCTCCGACGGGTTGTAGGCACACGGTTTCAGGTACTATTTCACTCCCCTCCCGGGGTACTTTTCACCTTTCCCTCACGGTACTAGTCCGCTATCGGTCACTAGGTAGTATTTAGGCTTACACAGTGGTCTGTGCAGATTCACACCGGATTTCACGGGCCCGGTGCTACTTGGGATCCTCGAAAAGAGGTCACGGAATTTCGTCTACAGGACTGCCACCCTCTATGGTCGGTCTTTCAATACCGTTCGACTATCCACGCAACTTTTTTACTCTTTGACCCACTGTCAGATAGGTCCATCGAGTCCCACAACCCCACACGCGCAACGCCTGACAGCTTGACACGCGTATGGTTTGGCCTGATCCGCTTTCTCTCGCCAATACTCACGGAATATCTCTTCCTGCCGGTACTGAGATGTTTCACTTCCCGGCGTTCCCTCCACTCACCCTATATATTCAAGTGAGGGTAACCAGACATAACTCTGGCTGGGTTTCCCCATTCGGACATCCTCGGATCACGGTTCGTTTGCCAACTCCCCGAGGCTTATCGCAGGCTACAACGTCCTTCATCGGCTCCTAGTGCCAAGGCATCCACCCTGTGCCCTTAAAAACTTCAACAACAAAAACCAAGAAACAAATCTATTCTCGATCACACAAAAATAAGATGCTCGCGTCCACTATACAGTTCTCAAACAACCAACGGACATCCACCACCAACCACCCCCCACCGGGGAGAGTCGCGATACACGCCGTACCAGAAACAACATAGGTCGTTGTCTCAAAACCCAACAGTGTGTCCGATACCCGCCGCCACCACCACCAGCACCCGTTCCACACCCCACAAGAGCGGTACTAAGAAACCAGCAATGACATACAGCAGCAAGCCAAGAGTTGATGTTCCACCCAATGAGCAACCACCCCGGCACACACTCGGCACCGAAAGATGGCCACCATCCCTACCGGGATGATCAAAAGCTCCTTAGAAAGGAGGTGATCCAGCCGCACCTTCCGGTACGGCTACCTTGTTACGACTTAGTCCCAATCGCCAGTCCCACCTTCGACGGCTCCCCCCACAAGGGTTGGGCCACCGGCTTCGGGTGTTACCGACTTTCGTGACTTGACGGGCGGTGTGTACAAGGCCCGGGAACGTATTCACCGCAGCGTTGCTGATCTGCGATTACTAGCGACTCCGACTTCATGGGGTCGAGTTGCAGACCCCAATCCGAACTGAGACCGGCTTTTTGGGATTCGCTCCACCTCACAGTATCGCAACCCTTTGTACCGGCCATTGTAGCATGCGTGAAGCCCAAGACATAAGGGGCATGATGATTTGACGTCGTCCCCACCTTCCTCCGAGTTGACCCCGGCAGTCTCCCATGAGTCCCCGGCATAACCCGCTGGCAACATAGGACAAGGGTTGCGCTCGTTGCGGGACTTAACCCAACATCTCACGACACGAGCTGACGACAACCATGCACCACCTGTACACCAGTCCGAAGACGCGACTATCTCTAGCCGATTCCGGTGTATGTCAAGCCTTGGTAAGGTTCTTCGCGTTGCATCGAATTAATCCGCATGCTCCGCCGCTTGTGCGGGCCCCCGTCAATTCCTTTGAGTTTTAGCCTTGCGGCCGTACTCCCCAGGCGGGGCACTTAATGCGTTTGCTACGGCGCAGAACTCGTGGAAAGAGCCCCACACCTAGTGCCCAACGTTTACGGCATGGACTACCAGGGTATCTAATCCTGTTCGCTCCCCATGCTTTCGCTCCTCAGCGTCAGTTGCGGCCCAGAGACCTGCCTTCGCCATCGGTGTTCCTCCTGATATCTGCGCATTCCACCGCTACACCAGGAATTCCAGTCTCCCCTACCGCACTCTAGTCTGCCCGTACCCGATGCAAGCTCACGGTTGAGCCGTGAGTTTTCACACCAGACGCGACAAACCACCTACGAGCTCTTTACGCCCAATAATTCCGGACAACGCTTGCGCCCTACGTATTACCGCGGCTGCTGGCACGTAGTTAGCCGGCGCTTCTTCTGCAGGTACCGTCACTCTCGCTTCTTCCCTACTGAAAGAGGTTTACAACCCGAAGGCCGTCATCCCTCACGCGGCGTCGCTGCATCAGGCTTTCGCCCATTGTGCAATATTCCCCACTGCTGCCTCCCGTAGGAGTCTGGGCCGTGTCTCAGTCCCAGTGTGGCCGGTCGCCCTCTCAGGCCGGCTACCCGTCGAAGCCTTGGTAGGCCATTACCCCACCAACAAGCTGATAGGCCGCGAGCCCATCTTCCACCGAAAAACTTTCCACCCCAAAACATGTGTCCCAAGGTCATATCCGGTATTAGCACCCGTTTCCGAATGTTATCCCGAAGTGGAAGGCAGGTTGCTCACGTGTTACTCACCCGTTCGCCACTAATCCAAAGAGCAAGCTCTCCTTCATCGTTCGACTTGCATGTGTTAAGCACGCCGCCAGCGTTCGTCCTGAGCCAGGATCAAACTCTCCGTAAAAGTACAACGCCACACCCACCACAAAGGCAGATGTAACAACCATACAAATTACGCCAAAACTGGCATCAAAAAACCAACACCCACCTAAAAGGCAAATGCTGGACCAAACAAAAAGATGTCAAAACAACCAAACCAAACCCACCCACAACAGGCAAGCCAGCCCAGCCACCCCAACATCAATGGCATCAACTATCAAACACACTATTGAGTTCTCAAACAACCACCACACACCCAAACAACCAACCAAAGCCAGCGCAGCAGGGCAACCTCTCAAACCTACACCCCCCACAACCACCAGTCAAATCGCTCTGACCTGCGTTGTTCGGAGTGAGGCGCCACGCACACGAATCCCTAAGGATTTCTAGTGAGTGACTTGCCCGCGGGACCGTCCTCGCTTCGAGGCGCCTTGCGCTTCTCAGCTTGTCCGTCTCTCCCTGTCCGGGCGACATGTGAAACATTACGCGACTTGTTTCGCTCAGGTCAAATCGGCATTTCGGGCGGGGGGTTGCGTTGATATTTCAACGCTCCACCTCGGAATATTGGCCTGATCTGCCACGATGGTCGAAAAATGGGTTGAGTGACGTGGGCCACATTTGCCCTTCCTCGTCCCGGGAACGCCGTATAGCTTCAGGCCTCGTCGAATGCGGCCGGGCCCCTGTCGAGGAGTGCGGCGAAGCCGTCCTCGTCCAGAATGCGCAGACCGAGCTCACGAGCCTTGGCCTCCTTGCTACCCGCGTTCTCCCCCACCACGACGAAGTCCGTCTTCTTCGAAACCGAACCGGCGGCCTTACCGCCACGCGAAACGATCGCCTCTTTCGCCGAATCTCGGGTGAAGCCCTCTAGCGAGCCGGTGACCACGACCGTCAGACCCGTCAGCAGACCCGGCTCCTCGTCCTGTGCGGGCGCAGCATCGGGACCGGGGTGTCCAGGGATCGTAAACCGCACTCCCGCCGCGGTCCACGCGTCGATGATGTCCCGATGCCAGTCGACCGCGAACCATTCAAGGAGCGATTCCGCGATGATCGAACCGACGCCCTCGACGCTGGCCAACTGGTCCACGTCGGCGGCGCGTACGGCGTCGAGCGAGCCGAATCGAGCAGCGATCGCGCGCGCAGCCACGGGTCCGACGTGCCGAATGTTGAGCGAGACGAGGAGGCGCCACAGGTCTTTGGTCTTTGCCTTTTCGAGTTCCTCCAGGAGCGTTAGTGCCTGAGCGGAGGGCTCGACGACCTCGTAGTCCTTGCGGATACCGGCCTTGCGTCGCTGCGCGGCATCCATGCGCTCCGAGCCCGGAGGGTACGACTTGGACACCTTCTTGAAGGGGGTCCGCCGGCGGATTCGTCCGTCCTCGTCCTCCTTGATCAGACCGGTTTCGGCGTCGCGGACGACGACCTCGATCGGGAGCAACTGCTCGAGCGTGAGACCGAATAGATCTGCCTCGGTTCTAAGCGGTGGAGTCGACGGCGACTCGGGCTGCGTGAGCGCCGCAGCCGTAACCTCCCCCAGCGCCTCGATGTCGAGCGCACCGCGCGAGCCGATGTGCTCCACGCGCCCGCGTACCTGCGCGGGGCAGGAGCGGGCGTTGGGGCAGCGGAGGTCGATGTCGCCCTCCTTCATGGGCCGTAGCGGCGTGCCGCATTCGGGGCAGTTGAGGGGCATCACGAAGTCGCGCCTCGGAAAGCCGTCATCCTCGAGCGCCGCGACGGGGCCGACGATCTCGGGGATCACGTCTCCCGCCTTGCGTAGCACGACCATGTCGCCGATGCGCACTCCCTTGACCTTGACCACATCCTGGTTGTGGAGGGTTGCCTGGCGGACGGTGCTCCCGGACACGAACACCGGCTCCATCAGTGCATAGGGAGTCGCGCGGCCAGTTCGCCCCACCGCCACCTGGATGTCCAGCAGGCGGGTGTTCACCTCTTCGGGGGGGTACTTGTAGGCGATCGCCCACCGCGGCGCCCGGCTGGTTGTCCCGAGTTCCCGCTGGAGGGCGATCTCGTCCACCTTGACCACAATGCCGTCGAGTTCGTGCTCGATGGAGTGCCGATGCTCGCCGTAATAGGCGATCATGTCGAGCACATCGTCGATAGTCGCGCACACGCGGTTATGGCCGGAGACCGGGATGCCCCAGGTACGGAAGTGGTCGTAGGCCTCGGATTGCCGGACGAGTTCGCCGACGTGGCCGGCTTCCCAGCGCAGCGTGCCGAGGCCGTGGGCATAGAACCGCAGGGGACGAGCGGCGCTGACCCGAGGATCCTTCTGGCGCAGCGAACCGGCCGCAGCGTTGCGGGGGTTCGCGAAGGGCGGCTTGCCCGCCTTCACCTGCGCCGCATTCAGTTCCGCGAACTGAGCGACCGGGATGAACACCTCGCCACGAATCTCGACCAGAGCCGGATGATCGTCCGGATCTCCCGCGAGCACCTGGGGAATCGCGGAGATCGTCCGCGCGTTCAATGTGACGTCCTCGCCGGTGACACCGTCTCCGCGCGTGGCCGCGCGCGTCAACTTTCCATGTTCATAGATCAGATTGAGCGCGAGGCCGTCGATCTTTACTTCCGTGAGGAAAGTGACGTCACGGCCGGCCAGGTCGGCCGCCGTCTTCGACACCCACGCGGAGACCTCGTCCACCGAAAAGACGTCCACCAATGACAGCATCTGCTGCGGGTGCCTGACCGGCGCGAAGTCCGTGGAGAACGTGCCACCGACGCGCTGCGTGGGCGATTCCGGTACGCGCAGGTCCGAATGGGCCTCCTCCAATTCCTCGAGTTCCCGGAGCTTCGCGTCGTACTCGGCGTCGGAGGCTCGTGGTGAATCCTGGACGTAGTAGGCGAAGCTGAGTTTGTCGATCTCGTCCGCCAATTCGGCCCACCGGGCCTGTTGTTCAGGACTCGCCGGACGGAGCGCAGGGGCCGGCGCTGCGGGAGGCACGAGCGGGTCGGTGGGCTCTGAACCGGGCTGGTCCGAGGCAGGAATCGTCATGAGTACATCTTGCCAAGTTCCTGGGGCATCGCACTCGCGATCCCCCGGTCGTCGCAAGTCAGTACCATCGTTGCCATGCTCAGTGGGTCAAAATTCGACAAGGCATGCCTCGCAGCCATCTATTTCGCCGCGGTGATGGCCACCTGTTGCTACGCCGCCGCCAGCCTCGCGATCGGCACCGATCAGTCGCTGTTCATCGCGATGGGCTGGCTATTCACTGCCGCGCTTGCCACGTGGTTGCTGTGGCTCCGCGCGGTCACCTGGTCAGCGCGTAGCGTCGTCCCTCTTGCCGCCACTACAGTGATTCTCCTCGCACTCCTCGGGGTAGCGCGGAAACTGATCGGCACAGCCAGCGGATACGCAACGGTGGAATCGCTGCTGGGCCGCGAGCCCGAAACTCTGATCGGTTTCACGATCGCAGGCGCGATTTTCGGCCTGGTGGTCGTGAGTACCCGCCCCGGGGGTAGGCAACCGCGAGCCGGACAGTTCTGGATGGCAGAGGTCCCCTTCGAAGACGGGACCGGTGCCAAGGATCGGCCATGCCTCATCGTTGGCGGTAGCACTCGCCGACTCCGCGTTCTCTATGTCACCTCGCAGGACAAGTCGGCGCGTCCCGGACAGTTCATGTATCTGCCGAGTCAGAACTGGTCGGGAGCGGTGGGACGCAAGCAGAGTTGGATTCGGGTGGCCCAGCCGGATGGCTCGTCTCCGCTGATCACCGTACACAGGCGCGCTTTCCGCCGATCCCTCGGCCGCGTGGACAGGACCACAGCGCGGATGATTCGCGAGCGCCTTCGTAGTGAGGCCCGGTAGCCGTCGGGCGAGGTCAGCCCCCGGGGCGGGATTGATCGGTCACGCCGGTCTCGCGGCTCCATGAAGCCGTGAGTGCCCGGACAAGGGATCCGAGGTTGTCGGCGAGCCGTAGCGCGCTGGGTACATCGACGGCAATCCGCTGTTCCATGCCGTCCCCGATGTAGACCTCAGTGTGGTCCGCGCCGTCACGAAGTTGGAGGCAGATGACCAGTTCGGTGGCGTTCCAATTGTCTCGGCCGCCCAGGTGGCCGCCGTGGCCCTCCGTCACCGCGAGGACCGGAATTTCAAGGAACTCGGACTGGTGGCGGTGATCATGGATGTGGTCGTCGTCGTGATGGTTGACGACGCACCAAGTCGGGCAGTCGGTGCGCTGCCAAGACGCTCTACGTGCGGAGGAGTGCATCGTCGGCTCCTTTTCGTGCGAGGTTGTTGGTGCATTGTGTACCAACCCTCTGACATCGAGGCGGCGCGCCGTCGCGGACTACCCCTTCTCGAACAACTCGCGAGGATCGATACCCAGCCGGGTGGCGATGCGCTCGACCGATTGCAGCGTCAAGTTGCGCTCTCCGCGTTCCACACCGCCCATATAGGTCCGATGGACGCCCAGCACCTCGGCGAGTTCTTCCTGCGAAAGTTGACGTTCTTGCCTGTACTTGCGCAGGTTCTGTCCCACGGTACGTTGCAGTTCTCCGGTCACACCCATACGGTCACGCACGCGCCACATATGAGTCTACAGACTTATGAGTAGCGCGGGCTTCGCGAGGCGGGCGGCCCATCGCGCGTGTTGGCGCAGGTGGCCGTCAGTCGCCACGGCGGCCGCGCGCTGGTTAGCCGGTGTGCACCAGGTGACCGCGCGCAGCAGCAACCGCCGCTTCGAGATCATCGAACAGGTGATTCGGATGCCGCAGCGCGTCAAGGGCGCCGACGCGCGTCATCACCTGCAGGTGGCCGGGCCTGATCCCCTTGATGAAGACGGTCACGCCCGCACGCTCCAGGGCTTGGACGATTTCTGCCAGCGTATGGGCCCCGGTCGCATCGACGTGCTGCAGGTGCGACAGCCGGAGGATGACGATGTCCACGCCCCCGTGGTCGGCCACGCGCTGCATCACGCGGTCCGCGACCCCGAAGAAAAGCGACCCATCGAGGCGGAAGATGGCGATGCGCTCGTCCCCCGACCGAGCAGGCCCAGGAATCTCCTCGCGGCGCACTCCGCAGGTGCGACTGAGCGCTCGTAAAGCAAAGAAGGCAGCGACCGCGACCCCTATCGCCACGGCCACGATCAGGTCGAAGCCGACGGTCACGATCGCGGTCACCCCGAATACGAGCGCTGCCGAGCGTGTTGCGCCCAGCACCTGTCGAATGACGCTGATCTCAATCATCCGGCAGGCGGTGACCATCAGAACTCCCGCCAGTGCGGCGAGCGGGATCCGCGAGACAAGTGGCGCAGCCAGATAGACGACCGCCACAAGCCCCAGTGCGTGCACGACAGCCGCGAGCCGCGTGCGGGCGCCCGAGCGCACGTTCACCGCGGTGCGCGCGATCGCACCCGTGGCGGGCATTCCACCGAAGATGCCCGAAAAGACGGAGGCGAGCCCCTGTCCCACGAGTTCGCGATCCGCGTTGTACGGACCGGTATCGGACATCGACGAGGCGACTCGGGCCGAGAGCAGCGATTCGATCGCGGCGAGGGCCGCGACAGCAAACACGGGCCCGGCGAGCGACGAGATCATGTGGAGGTTGACGGCCGGCAGCTGCGGCGCGGGCAGTGACTGCGGCAACTCACCGATCGTCGCGAGCGGCAGATCGAATGCGATGGCCGCCACACTAACCACCACGATGGCGATAAAGGATGCCGGCGCCTTGGGCGCCAGACGCGCCGCCAGCCCCATGACAATCGCCACCGCGGCCACGACGGCCAGCGGCACCAAAACTCCCGGCCAGCGCGCCTGCGACACGGACTGCGCCGCTGCGACTCCCGCGTTCGTGGAGTGATGCCCGCTGGGGCCCACTCCGAGCGCCGTGGGAACCTGCTGCAGGAATATGATGACGCCGATTCCCGCGGTGAACCCCTCAATGACCGGCCACGGGATGTACGTCACCGTCCGGCCTAGTCGAAGCACCCCGGCAACGCACACCACAATGCCGGCCAGCACCGCCACGATTACCACGGCTCCGGCTCCATGCGCGGCGACGACCGGGCCGAGAACCACCACCATCGCGCCCGTCGGCCCCGAGACCTGCACGTTCGACCCGCCGAAGACCGCCGCGACGATGCCCGCGACTATCGCGGTGACCAGGCCCGCCTCGGCGCCCACGCCCGAACTCACCCCGAATGCCAGGGCGAGCGGCAGGGCAACGATGCCCACCGTGATCCCCGCCACGACGTCACTGCGCCAGGTTCGGCCCAGACCCGCATAGTCGGACCGGTTCGGGAGCATGGCAGAGGCGCCCGTGAGAAACTGCTTCATCGCAGAACTCCGGCGGTATCGAGCTGGTCCTTCGTCTCTTCGAGGATCTCGCCGAGCAGCGAACGAGCGACCCGAAGCAGATCCGCGACCTCCGGAAACGCAAGCCGGTAGTACACGGTTGACCCCCGGCGCTGCGACCTAACGAGGCGGTGCCTGCGCAGTACGGACAGGTGCTGCGACAGGTGGGAGGCCTCCAGTTCAGTTTCGGTGAGGATGTCTGCGACAGCCACCTCTCCAGGCCCGCTCACGGCGAGGGACGCGGTCGCCAGAATCTCCAGAATTCGTATGCGATAGGGGTGGGACAGGCCCTTGAAGAGATTCGCTTTGATCTCGTACAAGGGTCGTTCGGAGTCTTGGAACACGAGTGGGCCTCACGGGCAGGTTCGAGCGGGAGCTCAGCAGAATGATGAATTGATAATTTCATCATATCAACGCGCAGTGGGACCCGCCGCGCCCACGCCTCGATCGGCGAGCGGCGCCTAGCGGCGCACTTGACCCCCGCCCTCCCAGCGGCGAAAATTACAGTCGCGTTACAACAAAGTTACTGTCACGTTGCCTCGCTGCAGCCAACTGCGGCGAGGCTCCTTCAAGTCAAGGGATCAAAGATGTCCACTGCCGCCCAGTCCGTCTCCGCCACGTACGACACAGTCCTACGTCGGAACCCCGGAGAACTGGAGTTTCACCAAGCCGCAAAGGAGGTCCTGGACTCGCTCGCGCCGGTCGTCGAGCGTCACCCCGAGTACCTCGACGCGGCCATCCTGGAGCGCATCTGCGAACCCGAGCGCCAGATCATCTTCCGCGTGCCGTGGGTTGATGATGCCGGTCGCGTCCAGCTGAATCGCGGCTTCCGAGTTCAGTACAACTCGGCGCTCGGTCCGTACAAAGGCGGCCTGCGCTTCCACCCCTCCGTCCGCCTGGGCACCATCAAGTTCCTCGGCTTCGAGCAGATCTTCAAGAACGCACTCACCGGACTGCCCATCGGTGGCGGCAAGGGCGGCTCCGACTTCGACCCCAAGGGCAAATCAGATGCTGAGGTCATGCGCTTCTGCCAGTCCTTCATGACTGAACTCCACCGTCACATCGGAGCCGAGACGGACGTCCCGGCCGGCGACATCGGCGTGGGTGGCCGCGAGATCGGCTACCTGTTCGGCCAGTACAAGCGCCTGGGGAACCGTTACGAATCAGGCGTCCTCACCGGAAAATCACCGGCGTGGGGCGGATCGCTGGCGCGCACCGAGGCGACCGGCTACGGCACAGTCATCTTCGCCCGCGAGATGCTCGCGACGCGCAATGCGTCATTCGACGGTGCCCGCGTCATCGTCTCCGGGTCCGGCAACGTCGCGATCTACGCGATCGAGAAGGTCCAGCAGTTCGGCGGCACCGTCGTGGCAGTGTCCGATTCCTCGGGCTACGTCTACGACCCGGACGGCATCGACCTCGACCTGCTCAAGCAGATCAAGGAGATCGAGCGGGGGCGCATTGCCGACTACGTCGTCCGCCGCGGCGGACGTGCCGAACTGCGCACCACCGGCAAGGTCTGGGATGTCGCGCGGGAGCCGGGCGGGGTCAAGGTCGCCCTCCCCTGCGCCACGCAGAACGAGCTCGACGAGGCCGACGTGCGATCGCTGATCGCCGGCGGCTGCCTCGCGGTAGCCGAGGGCGCGAACATGCCCTGCACTCCCGCAGCCGTCAACCTGCTGCACGAATCGGACATCCTGTTCGCGCCGGGCAAGGCCGCGAACGCGGGCGGTGTGGCGACGTCAGCGCTGGAAATGCAGCAGAACGCGTCGCGCGACACCTGGACGTTCGAGCACACCGCAGACCGGCTCGAGCAGATCATGATCAACGTCCACAGCCAGTGCAAGGAGACCGCGGAGGAGTACGGCGCGCCCGGCAACTACGTGCTCGGCGCCAATATCGCGGGCTTCGTTCGCGTAGCCGACGCCATGCTCGCGCTCGGCGTCATCTGAGGCGCTGGAATCCAGGGGCCCGCGCCCGATTTCACGGGAGGGGACGAGTTCTCCGTCGCCATCGCGTGAGTTCGGGCGCGGGGCGCGCCGGCCTCGCCGCGGCGGGACTCAGTCGAGCCGCTCCGTCAGGATCTCCGCGACCTTGACGAGCGACGCAAGCCGGTCGCGCACCTGCCCGAGGGTGTGCGGCCGGCTTCGCGCCTGATCCACCATGGAGCACGCGGAAAGGCCCGAAACCGCTAGGCCGATTCGTCGCCACGGCTGCCACAACTTGTCGGCCAGTTCCACGATCTGCGGGCCAGAGCATTGGGAGAACCGCGGCGCCGGCATTCCCCAGGACACGGGTGTCCCGGCCTCAATACACTCGGCAATGGCGGCCCAGCGCGCCGGGTCCCACTGCCCCACGTTGAGCCCAACGCCCGCGACTCCCGCGGTACGCACCGCGTCCAGACCCACCATTGACTCACCGAGGTGCACCGTCACCGGTTCGGACAACCGATCGGTCACGATGTGCAGGATTTGGTCGGTGACATCCCTGGACAATCTGCGAATCCTGGCCATGCCCGAGAAATTGGGCAGCACCCCAGCCATAGCGGCGCCAAGGAGCGGCTCGTCCAACTGCACCTCTATCGGACCGGCACCGGGCACGTGTTCGCGGAGCCGTGCGACATGCGTCGCGAGCCCTTCGGCGTAGGCGTGCGCGATCTCCTTGATCGCCCCCGGATCCGAGACCGCGAGGTCGCCCCGCGCCAGGTAGACCCGTGCGGCGAGCGTGATCGGACCGAGGCCCGATACCGAGAGCCCGCCGTCATATCCGGACAGGGCGATCTGAACGGCCTCGTCCTGACTGTCGAGCCAGCGACGCTCGCTCATAAGATCGAGTCCGGGACGATCGGCGAGTTTCCATCCATGCGGACCTCGCTCGGCGAACACTTGGTCGAGCATCGCGCAAGCGCGCGCGACGGCAGCGACGGAATCGTCCGCGCTGCGGGCCAGCTGGACCTCGAACGGCAGGCCAATCCCCTGCCCGGCGGCAGCGTGGGTGAGCTCGTCCAGAACCGCCAACTGCGCCTCGAGCGGGTCGGCGCCTGGCACCAGACCCAGCCCCGTGACGCGGATCACGGTTCGCGGCGCGCGGCCGCAACCGTGCCCTGCGCGAGGACGCGCGTGCCGTCGTACAGCACGAGGGACTGGCCCGCGGCCACACCCCGGAGCGTCTGCCCCGTCAGGCGCGCAGTCAGTCGGCCCTCACCAGTCACGCGGACCTCGGCTGGGACGGGTTCGGCGTGTGCGCGGATCTGGACGAGGCCACCCACCGGCTCGGTCACGGCGCGATCCGCGAGATCGCCAGCGAACCAGAACGATTCGTCGCAGTCGATCGTGTTGACGGTCAACAACTCGGCGGGCCCGACGATGACGCGGCCACGCGACGGCTCGACGCCGAGCACGTACCGCGGGCGGCCGTCTGCCGCAGGGCGATCGATGGCAAGGCCCTTGCGCTGGCCGACCGTGTACGAGTAGGCGCCGCGGTGCTCCCCCAGCACGTTGCCGTCGGTGTCGAGGATCTCCCCGGGCTGTTCGCCCAGGCGATCGCGCAGGAAGCCCTGGGTGTCGCCGTCGGCCACGAAGCAGATGTCGTACGAGTCGGGCTTGTTGGACACGGACAGGCCCCGGCGCGCGGCCTCGGCGCGGACCTCGTCCTTCGTGGCGAAGCCGCCCAGCGGGAACATCGCCTTGGCGAGCCGGGCCGGGCCCATCACGGCCAGCACGTATGACTGATCCTTGGCTTCGTTCGGGGAACGGTGGAGCTGGCGCTCGACCGAGCCATCGCCGCGCTGAACCGTCTCGACCCGGGCGTAGTGGCCGGTGGCGACGGCATCGAAGCCGAGCGCGGCCGCCTTGTCCAGCAGCGCCTCGAACTTGATGTGCTCGTTGCAGCGGACGCAAGGATTAGGCGTGCGGCCGGCCGCGTACTCGCTGAGGAAGTCCTTGACGACCGTCTCCTCGAACTGATCGGACAGATCCCACACGTAGTACGGGATGCCGATAATGTCCGCGGCTCGGCGCGCATCCGAGGCATCCTCGATCGAGCAGCAGCCGCGCGAGCCGGTGCGGAACTGGTTCCGGTTCTTGCTGAGCGCCATGTGGACGCCGACGACATCGTGGCCCGCCTCCACGGCGAGAGCGGCGGCGACGGCCGAGTCGACGCCTCCGGACATTGCAGCTAGGACGCGCATCAGGACTCCACCGCTGTCAGGGGCTTGTTGGCCCGCGTGGTCAGGCCGGCGCTGCGGGCGCGGGCGACGGCTTCGGGAAGGACGGCGAGCAACTCGTCCACGTCCTGCTCAGTCGAGGTGTGACCGAGCGAGAAGCGCAGGGCGCCGCGTGCCGTATCCTCGTCGATGCCCATGGCCAGCAGGACGTGTGACGCCTGCGGCACGCCAGCCTGGCAGGCCGAGCCGGTCGATGCGCAGATCCCGCGCGAGTCCAGGGAGAACAGCAAGGAATCCCCCTCGCAGCCCGCGAAGGTGAAGTTAGCGATCGAAGCGAGCCGCCCCGTGGGGTCCGTAGCGGGATCCACTCCGCGCAACTGCGCCCCGGAGACTTGCTCGCGGACACCCGCAATAAGGCGGTCGCGCAGTGCTGCCACGCGCTCGGCCTCGGCCGCGCGTTCGCGTACCGTCTCCTCCAGCGCGACGGCGAACGCCCTGACGCCGGCGACGTCCAGCGTGCCGGAGCGCACCGAGCGCTCCTGGCCCCCGCCCGAGGTCAGTTCTGTCAGTGGCAGGTCGCGGCGCGCCACCAGTGCCCCGACGCCGACGGGCCCGCCGACCTTGTGCGCCCCGACGGTCATCGCGCTCAGCCCGCTCGCGCCGAAGTCCACAGGTTGCGTGCCGATAGCCTGGACCGCGTCGCTGTGAACGGGCACGCCATAGCGGCTCGCCAGGTCCACGACGGCTGGAATCGGCTGAATAGTCCCCGTCTCGTTGTTGGCCCACATGACGGAAACTACGGCGGTCCGCTCTGACGACGCGCGAAGGGTGGCGGCGAACTCGTCAAGGTCGAGTCGGCCGGCGGCGTCCACAGGCGAGATCGTGACCTCGCCGCCCTCGTGCACCTGGAGCCAGCGCGCGGGGTCGAGGACGGCGTGGTGCTCGACCGCGGAGATGACAACCCGCTTACGGCCGCGCTGCGCCTGCGCGAGGAACACGCCCTTGATCGCGAGATTGTCCGCCTCAGTGCCACCCGAGGTGAAGATGATCTCGGACGGCCGCGATCCGAGGAGCGCGGCGATCTGCTCGCGGGACTCCTCGACGACGCGCCGCGCACGGCGGCCCTGGGCATGCTGCGACGAGGCGTTCCCGGCCAGCGTGGCAGCCTCGGCGTACGCCTCGATGGCGGCCCGCCGCATGGGCGTGGTGGCCGCGTGATCGAGGTACGTGGGGGTCATTGCTACCGCTTCGGTATCCGGCGAAGTCGCGCGCCAGGGCGCGGACGGGGCACGGTCATCAACACTATTTCCGCGTCCGGTATTCCCGGATTGCGCGGGCGGCCTGCGGCAAGACGTCGGCAAGGTCGCCCACGACGGCGAAGTCGGCAATCTCGAACAGCGGAGTCTCAGGGTCGGTGTTGACCGCGATGATGGTCTGCGAGGCCTGCATGCCGCCACGATGATGCGGGGCGCCCGAGATACCAGCGCCGATGTAGACGCGCGGCGCCACGGTCACGCCGGTCTGGCCGATCTGCGCATCGTGATCGACCCAACCCTCGTCGACCGCGTCCCGGGTCGCGCCCACGGCCCCGCCGAGTGCGTCGGCAAGGTCGTGAACCGGCTCGAAATCGCCCAGGGTTCCTCGGCCGCCAGCCACGACGTACGCCGCCTCCGCGAGCGCGGGGCCGGCCTCGCCGTGTCCCGGATGGTACTCGCGCGCTTCCAGCCGGGCCGCCTTCGCGCGGGAGGACGAGGCAACCTGGATCGTCCGCTCCGCAAACTGCACGGGGTCTATCTCGCTGGCCTGGACGGTGTTCGCGCGCACAGTGAAGAAGGCGATGCCGGTGCTGAACTCGGCCCACACGTCCCAGGTGCCCGCGAACACGCGCTTGAAGGCGACGATCTTGCCGTCGGTGGTCAACTCGGGCCTCGCATCGGCCACGAGTCCGGCACCGAGCTGCCGCGCGGCAAGGGCCACGATCTCGCGGTTCTCGAACGTCGTTGAGGCGAGCACGATGTCGGCACCGATATCTGTGACCGCGGCCGCGAGGCCCTCGGCCGCGACCGGCGTCAGGTGATGCGAGGCATCGAGCTGGACGATCACGAGTTCCTCGGCACCCAGGGTGCTGAGGTCCCGCCGGGCCTCGTCGCTCACCGGCGTGAAACTCACGGCGACGGGGTGGCCGAGTTCGCGCGCGATCGTCAGGAGTTCGCGTACCGGGGAGTGCAACGGCCCGTCGGCGTGATCGATCAGTACCGCGACGGTGTGCTGGCTCGTCATCTTCGTGAGATTCCTTTTGGCAAAGATCTAGTGGGGGTCGCGCCGTCTCAGACGAGGCCGCGCGCAATGAGGAAGTCGGCGAGCGCCTGCCCGCCGTCTCCCTTGTCGATGTGGATGATCACAGGCTCCTTCTCGGGCCGCGGCGCGGCTCGAGTCACACTCGTGCGGGCCGCAGTGTCGCCGACGAGCGCGGGATCGATGTCCAGGTCGTCAACGCAAAGAGAGTCAATCGGCTTGGTGCGCGCCGCGATGATCGACGAGAAATTGGGGTACCGGGGTGCCGCGATGTGATCCGTCACGGACACGACGGCGGGGAGCTCGGCCGTGAGTGACTCGGTAACGCCGTCGAGCTCCCGCTCGATTGCAGCGCTGCCGCCCTCGATCTTGAGGCTGCGGGCGAGGAGCAGTTGCGGCCAGTCCAATTCCGCGGCCAGGAGGGCGGGAATGACGGAACCGAGGGAATCGAGCGCTGCCATGCCGGTGATCACGGCATCGACGGGGGTCTGCCCATCTACGTAACGCACAGCGGAGGCCAGGACTGCCGCTGTCGAGAAGTAGTCCGACCCGGCAATTCGGTCATCGGTCACGCGGATCGCCCGGTCGACACCCAGTTGGTACGCCTTGCGCAAGGCGAGATCCGCGTCCTGCGGACCCACGGTGAGGGCGACGACCTCGTGCTCCTCGCGGGCGGTGCCCGCAATGCCCTCAACGACTCGGAGCGCGGCCTCGACCGCGACCTCGTCGAGTTCGTTGAGCGTTCCCTCCGACAGGGTGCGCACCACGCGACCGTCCTCACCGAATCGGCGGTCAGCCTGAATGTCTGGAACGTACTTCACCGGTACGAGCACACGCATCGCTATAACTCCTTGGGGTATCACCCAAAACGATACCGCGAATAGGACCTGGCCCGGGTTCGGCGGAGCTCAGTTCGGGCGCAATGTCGGAATGCGGGACAATAGTCGGTATGTCTGAAGCGTTTTTGCCCACTCACGACCGTGCTCCGCGGCTCGGCGCCTACCTGTCGGAGGACGGAGTCGACGTGGCGGTCGTCGCGAGCCACGCCACCAAGGTCGAGTTCTGCGCCATCGACGTGACGGACGGCGAGGTCAGTGAGCGCCGCTTCGAGTTGCCGCACCGCGACTGGGGCGTCTTCAGCGGTCACATCCCCGGAATCGAGGCCGGACAGCGATACGGCTTCCGCGTTCACGGCCCCTGGGATCCCGCGAAAGGCAGACGCCACAACCCAGCAAAACTGCTGATCGATCCCTACGCCCGCGGTTTTGCCGGCGACCTGGTGAACGCCCCGGAGACGCGTGACTTCGTGACGCCGGAGGTCGGCAAGGGTGACCCGTTCGGTGAGGCGGACCCGCGCGACAGCGCGGAGTTCGTCCCCCACAGCGTCATCGTGGAACCGCTGGCCGCTCACGAGAACATTCACCACCCACGTGTGCCCTGGTCCGAAACCGTGGTCTACGAGGCGCACGTCAAGGGCTTCACTCAGCAGTTCGATGCCGTTCCCGAGCCGTTGCGCGGCACCTACGCGGGCATGGCGCACCCAGCTGTCATCGACCACCTGAAGTCGCTCGGTGTGACGACCCTGGAACTACTTCCGATCCACGCCTTCGCGTCCGAGACGCACCTGGACCATTTGGGCCTGGCAAACTACTGGGGCTACAACACCTTGGGGTTCTTCGCACCGCATCCCGGCTACGCCACGGCCGAGGCCCAGGCGGGCGGGGCGACCGCCGTGCTACACGAGGTCCGTGGAATGGTCCACCTGCTACACGAGGCGGGCATCGAGGTCGTCCTCGACGTTGTCTACAACCACACGTGCGAGGGCGGGGTCGATGGCCCGACGTTGGGCTGGCGCGGCCTCGACAACGAGATGTACTACCTGCACGACGGCGGGTCGCCATCGCGGTACGCCGACGTGACGGGAACCGGCAACTCCCTCGATTTTCGGCGCCCGCGCGTAGTACAACTGGCGCTGGACTCGCTGCGCTACTGGGTGGACGAGATCGGCGTGGACGGCTTCCGCTTCGACCTGGCGGTGACGCTCGCGCGCGGTCAGGACGGATTCGACCGCTACCACCCGTTCCTGGTCGCCTTGCAGACCGATCCCGTCCTCGCCGGCACCAAGTTCATCGCCGAGCCGTGGGACATCGGACCCGGCGGCTGGCGCACGGGCCAGTTCCCGCCACCATTCGCCGAGTGGAACGACCGGTTCCGGGACGCGGTGCGCGGTTTCTGGTTGCACGACCTCGGCGCAGCCACCCACGACGGGCCGACCTCGGGCTTCCGCGAACTTGCGACCCGGCTCGCAGGATCCGCCGACCTGTTCGGCATGTCCGATCCCCCGCTACTACGCGGTCCCGTCGCGTCCATGAACTATGTGACCGCCCACGACGGCTTCACGATGCGCGACCTGGTCAGTTACAACGACAAGCACAACCTCGCCAACGGCGAGGACAACCGCGACGGGACCACGAACAATCTTTCCTGGAACCATGGCGCCGAGGGACCGGTCGCCGCGCAGTCGAGCAGCGCGGAGGGTGCCGACGTCTCGGCCGCCCGCCGCAAGTCGCTGCGCAACCTGTGGGGCATGCTCCTACTGTCCGCGGGAACGCCACTCATCACGGCCGGCGACGAGTTCGGTCGCACGCAGCGCGGCAACAACAACGCCTACTGCCAGGACAACGACATCTCTTGGGTGTCGTGGGAGTTGGGCGACTGGCAGCGCGATCTGCTTGCCACTGTGCGCCACCTCTCGGCGTTGCGACGCACGCACTCGGCGCTACGCGTCGACAACTTCTTCCTCGGTGCTCCGCGCGACGGTGAGATGCCGCATCAGGTGGATCTGACCTGGTACTGCGCGGGCGGCAAGACGCTCACGCACCAGGATTGGAACTCGTCCGAGTTGCGTTCCCTGCAGATGCTGCGGCGCGGCGTAGGCGACGACGCGCACGTTCTGCTCGTGATCAACGGCTCCCTCGACGAGATCTCGGTCTCGCTGGCCGGTCAGCCCGTCACCGTCCGCGAATGGTCCCTCGCCTGGGACTCGGCGCTGGAGCGCCCGTCCGACATCGATTCGGCCGCCCCAGGCATACCCGGCGGCGCGACCGTGACGGTCGCGCCGTTCAGCATGCAGGTGTACGTGGCACCCAGCCCGGACGAGGCCGACTAGCCGTGGCCGGGCTCGTGCCCGGCGCGGCCGGCGCCACATCCCGCGGCGTTCCGATGGGCCAGCGATGGCAGCGCGTGGCCGCCGCCGCTGGCCTGCTGAGCCCGTCCGGGGATCCGCAACCGACAATCTTCGCCCAGATGTCCGCGCTGGCGAACGCGACGGGTGCGATCAACCTCGGCCAGGGCTTCCCGGACACCGACGGGCCGGACGAGGTCAAGGATCTCGTCAAGCGCGCCATCGACGATGGCCGCAACCAATACCCGCCCGCCACCGGTGTTCCCGCCCTGCGCGAGGCCATCGCGGAGCATCAAGGGCGCCGGTACGGCCTCGCGCTCGATCCTGCCACGCAGGTCATCGTCTCGGCAGGAGCTACCGAGGCCATCGCGGCGGCCGTCATTGCACTGGTCGAACCTGGCGACGAGGTCATCACCTTCGAGCCGTACTACGACTCGTACCCTGCGGTGATCGCGATGGCCAGCGGCGTGCACGTGGCGGTACCGCTGACACTGCGCCCCGCGCGCGCAGACGAACCCGGCACGGATGGCGCATTGCGCTTCGCCATCGACTTCGCCGCGCTTGAACGGGCCGCGACCGCGCGCAGCCGCGTGCTGCTCCTCAACTCCCCGCACAATCCGACCGGAATGGTGCTGACCCCGGACGAACTGATGCGACTGGCCGACTTCGCGGCGCGCCACGACCTGCTGGTCATCACCGACGAGGTCTATGAGCATCTGGTGTTCGGCGCGGCAAAACACCTGCCCATCGCCTCGCTACCAGGAATGTTCGAACGAACTCTGACCGTCTCATCGGCTGGCAAGACGATGTCGTTCACCGGCTGGAAGGTGGGCTGGGTCACCGGGCCCGCGGACCTGGTCGGTGCGGTTCAGACCGTCCGTCAATTCACGACCTTCGCGGGCGGCGCGCCGTTCCAGCCCGCGATCGCCTGGGGTCTGGGGCGCGACGAGTTCCCCGCGGCGCTAGCGGCGTCGCTGGAGCATCGGCGCGATGTGCTGAGCGCGGGCCTGCAGGAGGCGGGCTTCTCGGTGATCGAGCCCGATGGCACCTACTTCATCGTCGCGGACGGCGCGCCTCTGGGCTTTGCGGATGGCGATGAACTCGCCCGCAGCCTTCCGGCCCTCGCCGGCGTCGCCGCCATTCCCGTCTCCGCGCTGTGCCGGCCGGGCGACTCGGACGGGCCGTTCCGCTCGCTGCTGCGTTTCACCTTCGTGAAGGACGAGACGACAATCGATGAAGCCGTGAACCGCCTCATCGCCGCGAGACTGGGCGGACGGCGTCGATAGCGACAGTTGTCGGATCGGTGACTTACGGGAGTGGCTGTCGGACCGGAACCTGCACCTCGCGACATGCAGTGTGGTGGCCGCGGCAGACTCCTACGTCGAGTGCTCGCCCAGGAGTTGTAGCGCGCACTGCTCGGCGACGCTGAAGCGCTTGCGCGCGCGCCTCTTGCGACCCGCATCCGCAACCTGCGCGGGACCGTCCTGCGCCTCGGCGAGTTGCAGCATGACTGGATGGATATAGGAACCCCGCGCCACCGCCGGGGTATTTCCGAGTCGATCGGCCACGAACGCCACCATGTGCGCGGCGTAGGCCTCGTCCTTCTCAGCCACCGGCGTCGAGCGCATGAACTCGACGGCCAGACGCGTCGCCCCCCACGTCCGGAAGTCCTTGGCCGAGAACCGCGATCCGGCGTGCTTCTTGATGTAGGCATTGATGTGCTTGCTCGTCACCTCGTTGATCCGGCCACTGCGGGTGCGGTACTTGAATACGGCTTCCCCAGGCAGTTCCAGCAGCCTGCCCACCGCGCGCGCCAGGCGCGGATCGGGCAGCGAATGCTGGTGATGCTTGGCCGATTTGCCGGTGTAGTCGAAATAGATGCGCGACCTGGTGACGCGCACGTGCTCGCGCCGCAGCGTGGTCACGCCGTACGATCCGTGGCGGCGAGAATACTGCCGGTTCCCGACGCGGAAGTTCTCCTCGTCGAGGAGTTTCACCACGCACGCGACCGCCTTGGCCTTGGAGAGGCGGCGGCTGGCGAGATCCTTGTCGACCCGGGCCCGCAGCTCAGGCAGCGCCTCACCGAAGTCGATCATGCGGGCGAATTTCTGCCGATCCCGGCGGCGCCGGAAGCTGGGGTTGTAGATTGCCTGCCGCCGACCGGCCGCATCGATCCCGACGGCCAGCACCTTGGCTTTCGGTGAGCGGGCGATCTCGACCTGCTGCCAGGCGGGGGGAATCGCCAGCGATTCAATTCGCTCGAGTTCCCGGGGGTCGGTGATAGTGCGGCCGCGGAAATGGTAGACGAATCCGTCGCGTGCGGATTCCCGTCCGATGGGACGGCGTGCGCTACGCCGCGTCGCCATCCGCTCGCCTACGACCGCGCCAGGGACCAGGGCGTGACGATCCCCACGCCCTGCACCGACTGCGGCTGCCCCGCCGTGAGCAGGTAGTCAGGATTGCCCGCGAGCACATCACGGGTCTCGGGATCGATGAGTACGTCACCCGGCTCGGCGAGGGCGACGAGTCTCGCGGCCAGGTTCACCGATGGTCCGAACACGTCGCCGAATCGGGACAGCACCCGCCCCCACACCAGCGAGATGCGCACCGCAACCGGCTTGCCGTCGACCTCCAGGTGCGGTTCACGCCACCGCTCCGCGAGGGCGAGCGCGATCTCCGCGCCCTGGCGCGCCTCGTCCGCAATGAACATCACCGCGTCGCCGATGGTCTTGACGACTCGTCCGCCATGGTCCGTGACCAGGTCCCGCGCCTTCGCCTCGAAGTTCTGCACGAACACGGCGAGGTCGTGCGACCCCAGCTGCGTGGTGCGCTGCGTGAACTGCACGATGTCGATGAATCCCACCGCGCGCGGGAGCGGGAGTTCGCTGTCGAGGTTCGTGGACGAGTCCTGTCCGGCGAATTCGATCACGTACCGCCCCGCCCAGACCGCCAACTGGCGGCGCCATGCGTGAGTGAGCTGGGACTCCAGCACGGGGAGCAGGTCGGGCAGGTTGTGCATCACCTTGAAGCGGGCGGCGACATCGGTCAGGCCCTCCATGCGGGCCACGTTGTCTACCAGCGCTTCGAGTTGCCACAGCGCGATGCGGTCCATCGTGTGCCCGACGGAACGTACGAGCGTGCGGACGGTAGCCTCGTCCCACCCCTGCTCCCGCGCGGCCTCGGCGATCTCGCGTACGGCGTCGGCGTCTGCGTTCGTGAATGCGACGCGATTTTCCCCGGCGATCGGTAGCCCGAGCGACTGCCAGTAGTCCCGGACGAAGCGCTCATCCACCCCCGCGCTCTCGGCGAGTTCGCTGGCAGTGAGCACGCGCTGCTCACCCAGAATCTCCTGGTCCAGCCTCGATGCGATCCGCCGCGCCGACGCCTGAGACAGTTCGGCGGAGTCGAGCGGATCTGAGTTCTGCACACCCTGAAGTCTAGGGCACGCCGCATTGTTTAGTGATCCAGATCACGAACGGACTGGGCGCGCCGAAACCCGGATAGGGCGTCATCGCAAGTGGTGGACGTCGCCCTCGTACACGGTGCGAATCGCCCCGTCGGGCAGCCGAATCGCCAGCTCACCCGCGGGCCCGAGCCCGATGGCCCGCCCCGCCAGCGGTTCGCCTCCCACCGCCTCGATTCGGACGTACTGCCCAAGGGTCAGCGTCTCGGCCGCAAGCAGGTCGAGCACGGGATCCGTGCCGAATTCGCGCGCCGTCCCGAGGAGATCGAGTAGCCGGCCGATCACCCCCACTGCGAGCGAGGTCCGGTCGGCGCGGCGCGGCGAGGCAGCCCCGGGCGTGACCTCCATGGCCGCGTCGAGCGATGTCGCATGATGGACGGGCAATTCGGCCTGCGCCTGGTGCACGTTGAGGCCGATGCCGACAACCGCGATGGCGGAATCGCGCGGCCGACCCGGAGCCAACTGCACCAGGATGCCCGCGACCTTGCGCCAGCGGCCGAACGACGGCGTATCGGCGGCGTACGCGGGCTGGATCAGGACATCGTTGGGCCACTTGAGCCCGGTGGGCAGCGCGGTCGCCTCGCGGACCGCCCCGCAGGTCGCCAGACCGGCGATCAGCGGCAGCAGGGTGGGTGGGAGACCGGATGGAACGGGCACGGCGACCGATGCGGTCAGCGCGACGCGCGGAGGCGTGACCCAGGTGCGGTCGTGCCTGCCGCGCCCGGCGAACTGGTGCTCGGCGATCAACGCGCAGGGGGCGATCCAGCCGCTGCCCTCCGCGGCGATCCCGGCGAGCAGGATCGCATTCGTGGACGAGGCCTCCGCCGCCACCTCGAGCCGCGTCAGTGGAGTGCCCGCCGCCTCGAGTGCCGTCAGAAGTCGTTCGGCTTCGATCGCGGCGAACTCGCTGCCGGTGGCGCTGGGATCGGTCATGGTCCTTATCGTGGCAGGTCAGCGGACGTCGCGATAGCGCCACATGGACAGGGTGCCGAACACCGCGACGAGCGCGGCGGACCAGATCAGGACGAGCCACACATGGTCACCCACCGGCGTGCCGCCCATGACCGCCCGCACTGAGCTGACCAGGTGGGAGACGGGGTTGACGTTGACGAAGGCCTGCAGCCAGCCGGGCATCGTGGCGGGGTCGACGAAGATGTTCGAGCCGAACGTCAGCGGCGTGATGATCATCATCGACACGCCCATGACGGCGTTGGATGTGCGCAGCAGCAACGACAGGAACGTCCAGATCCACCCCAGCGAGAATGCGAAGATCAGGATCAGCAGCACGCCGATGACCACTCCTGCGAATCCGCCGCCGCGCCGCCAACCGAGCGCAAGGCCCAGCAAGGACGTGACGGCGGCGGAGATGGTGAAGCGGACCGCGTCGCCCAGCAGCATGCCCACCAAAGCGGCGGGTCGCCAGACCGGGAGGGAGCGGAACCGATCGAAGACGCCCTTTTCGACATCGGTGCGTAGCGTGGTGCCGGTGTACATCGTGATCATGATGACGCCCTGGACCATGATCCCCGGGAGGAGGAACTGGATGTACGCGCCTGTTGAGCCCGCGAGTGCCCCGCCGAACAGGAAGGTGAACAACAGGGTGAACATGATCGGGAACACCGTCACGTCGAAGAGCTGCTCGGGGACGTGCTTGATCTTCAGCAGGGCCCGGCGGCCGAAGATGAGGGATGCCCGGAAGGGACCCGCTGGTTCGGGTCGGATTCCGGCGGCGAGCACGTTGGCGATGGCTGCCTGGCTGGGCGCCGAGGCGACCTGCGCCTCGTCGTCGACGGCACTTTCGGCGCTCATGCTGCGTCCTCCTGGTCAGCGTCCTTCGCCGTCGCGTGGCCGGTGAGGGTGAGGAACACCTCGTCGAGGGTCGGCTGGCCGAACGCGAACTCGGCGATCTGGATGCCCGAGGACTCCAGTGCACCGAGCGCGGCGGACACGCCCCTGTTCTTGCCCACGTTGATGCTCAGCGCATGCGGGTCCGCGGACAGGTCCGGTTGCGCACCGAACTGTTCGGCGAGCAGTTGCTGCGCGCGGTCGCGATCGGCCGGGTCCACCACTCGGACGGTGACCGAACCGGCGCCGACCGATGCCTTGAGCTGCGTTGGCGTACCCTCCGCGATCACCTTGCCGTGATCGATCACGGAGATCGTGTCGGCCAACTGGTCGGCCTCGTCCAAATACTGGGTCGTGAGGATGACCGTGGTTCCCGCGCGCACCATAGCGCGCACGATGTCCCACACCTCGCCGCGGCTGCGCGGGTCGAGACCGGTCGTCGGCTCATCGAGGAACAGCAGTTCGGGGGTCACGACGATGCTCGCAGCGATGTCGATCCGCCGTCGCATTCCCCCCGAGTACTTCTTGACCTGCCGATCGCCGGCGTCGCCCAGGCCGAATGCGTCGAGCAGATCGATGCCGCGGCGGCGCGCTACGGCCCGGTCGAGCCCGGCGAGCGCTCCGAGTATCTCCAGGTTCTCCCGTCCGGTCAGGTCCTCGTCGACCGAGGCGAACTGGCCGGTCATCGAAACCGCGCGCCTCACCCGGCCCGCCTCGCGCACCACATCGTGTCCCAGCACTCGCGCCTGACCGCCGTCGGGCTGCAGGAGCGTCGCAAGGATTCGCATCGTCGTCGTCTTACCCGCGCCGTTCGGGCCCAGGATCCCGTGGACTCCCCCGCGCGCGATCGCCAGGTCGAGCCCGTCCACCGCTCGCGTGGAGCCGAAGATCTTTTCCAGCCCGCGCGCCTCGATTGCAAGTTCAGTCATGTCCGTTTTGTCCTCCTAAAACGACAGTAGCGGAAGGGACGGACACCGGCACTCAGCAAGCCGGGAATCGGCTATTCGACGACGGTCCCGCCAAGGAGGACGGTCCGCACCTGCCCGCTCGGTTCCAGCGCAACCGCGTCCGTGCGCTTGCCGGGGAAAAGGTCCCCGACGTCTTCCCAGCCCATCGCGGCGGCGGGCGTCGTGGCGGTCACGCGGACGGCGGCGAGTAACTCGTTCTCGGTGGCCGCACCGGGTTCAGCGCGAAGCGCGGCGCGGAAGGAATCCGCCATGGTCGTCGTGCTGCCGGCGATCGTGCCCGTCCCTGCGATACGCGCAACGCCCCCGCGCACCTCGACGTCCAGCGCACCGAGCAGGTAGTCCCCGTCGTCGATGCAGGCGGCCGACATGGCATCTGTCACGTACGCGACACGGCCTGGCGCCGCGATCCGGCGGACCCAGGCGACGAGGTCGGGATGAGTGTGCACGCCGTCTGCGATCAGTTCCACGACGACCCGCGGATCGCTCAGCAGTGCGAGGATCGGGCCGGGCTCGCGGTGGCCGAGCGGTCGCATCGCGTTGAACAGGTGCGTGGCCACTGTGGCTCCGGCATCGATGGCCCGGCGGGTCGTGTCGTAGTCGGCGTCGGTGTGTCCGATCGCCACGCGCACGCCCGCCTCGACGAACCGCCCGATGGCCGCGATCGCGCCCGGGAGTTCGGGGGCGAGGGTGACCATGCGAATCGCCCCATCGCCGGCTGTCAGCAGCGCGTCGATCTCGCGCGCATCGGGGTCGCGCAGGAATTGGAGCGGGTGGGCCCCCTTCTTCGCGGGGCTGATCCAGGGGCCTTCCAGGTGAATCCCGCGGATGACGCCCTCGCGCGCCAGATCCGCGAGCATGCGCACGCCTGCCAGGAGTTCCGCGGGGCTCTGGGTGACCTGCGAGGCCATGGTGGTCGTGGTCCCGTTCGTGAGGTGGGCGCTGCGCGCGAGGACCGCGCTGTCGCGATCGCTGCCCGCGTATGTTCCGCCACCGCCGCCGTGAGTGTGGATGTCAACGAACCCCGGCACCAGGGTCGCCCCCGGCAGGTCCAGCAGTTCCGCATCCGCGGCTGGCGGGTCTCCGGTCCCGATTTCGAGGACGAGCCCTCCCTCGCTCACTATCCAGCCAGGCTCGTAGATCGCGTCCGATCCCACGATGCGCGCGGCCCGGATGATGGTTCTCGGCGAGGACATGGCGGACTACCGGTCGCCGGACGGCAGGTTGGTGAGCACGTAGGAATAGTAGTCCCGTAGCCGCAGCCGCGATGCGGCTGCCTCGTCCACGACCACGGTCGCATGTGAATGCAACTGCAGCACGCTGGCGGGGCACATGGCGGACACGGGCCCCTCGACCGCGGCCGCAATCGCTTCTGCCTTACCCACGCCCTGTGCGACGAGCAGCGCCTGGCGGGCATCGAGGATGGTCGCGAGCCCTTGGGTAAGACAGTGGATCGGCACTTGATCGGGGGAATCGAAGAATCGCGCGTTGTCGTCCCGGGTCCGCTTGGCGAGCGTCTTGAGACGCGTGCGCGAGTTCAGGGACGAGGTGGGCTCGTTGAAGCCGATGTGCCCGTTGGCGCCGATGCCGAGCAACTGGACGTCGATGCCCCCGGCGGCGCGGATCTGCTCCTCGTAGCGGGAACACGCGGCCGGGAGATCGTCCGCCAGTCCATCCGGAACGTGCACCCGCCGCGGGTCGAGCGCGAGCGGCTCGGTGACGGTGCGCGTCACCACGCTGTGGTAGCTCTCCGGGTGCGCGTAGTCGAGCCCCACATACTCGTCCAGGGCGAAGGCGCTGACCCCGGTCGTGTCGAGGTGGCCCCGAGAGACGAGTTCGGCGAGCGCCCGGTACGTCCCCAGCGGCGACGAGCCGGTGGCGACGCCGAGTACGGCGCGTTTTCCCGACGCTGCGACCCGGGCGACGACGTCCGAGATCCGGCTGGCCGCGAAGCTTGCCACGTCACCGGGTTGCTCGACGATCACGACTTGCATGGCTCCTCCTCAGGATGGGACGCGGGCCTGGTCGCCCGAATACGTCCACGCCTCGGCAGCACCCGGGCCGTTGCCGACGGATTCTGGCATGATTTCGCATCCGATCCGAAGAACTTTTCGGTTTGGGCTTGCCGACAATTAGTTTGTGCGCTGTACTAACTTACATGACGAAGGTCACACATGACAGCACCCAGTTCGAACTCAGCCCCGTTGACGAGGCTTCCCGCGCGGCCCGTGCGGCGCGGCGCAATCGCCTCAGGACCAAGTCCCTCCCCGGCGACAGCCGCTGGCACAACCGCACCCTGGTTCTGCAAACGCTATATCGCCAGGGACCGATCAGCAGGGCGGACGTTGCCCGCGCGACCAAGCTGACCAAGGCGACGGTCTCCGACCTCGTCTCCGGTTTGATGGTCGAACGCCTGGTTCGCACCCTGGGCACCCAGGAATCGTCCGGGCCCGGAAAACCTGCGGTCCTCATCGACATCGCCCGCCAATCCCACGCCGTCGTCTGCCTGGATCTCAGCGACCACCGCATCCTGCGCGGCGCGGTATTCGACCTCAGTGGCGGGATCCTGCACAGTTCCGAAGTTCCGCTCACTACCGAACGAGGCCGTGAGGCTACGGAGCTCGCGGCACGGCTCGCCAACCAGTTGGCGAGCCACACCACCGTCCCGATCCTCGGCCTGGGCGTCGGCACGCCCGGTGTCGTCGACGATCTGGGCACGGTACGCACCGCACCCAACCTCGGCTGGAAAGACGAGCCGCTTGAGGATCTACTCGAGGAGCTCACCGGGATTCCGACGGTCGTGGCGAACGACGCCAACGCCGCCGCCCTCGCCGAGCACAGCGCCGACGAGGCCAGCGATGACCTCATGCTGATCGCGATCGGCCACGGTCTCGGCTCCGGCATCATCGTCGACGGGCAACTCGTCCCCGGTAGCCGGTTCGCTGCCGGTGAGATCGGCCAAGTCATGGTCGGAACCGACCTCGGCCTCGACGCGCCCTACTCGCGCGACCAGGTGTTGGAGCACTGGCTGTCGGTCCCCAACCTCACGGCGGCGCTCGCGGCGGCCGGGGAGCAGGGCCGCGAAGCGGTCCTGCGGGAGGCCGGTCAGCGGCTCGGGGTGGCGCTTGCGCCCGTGGTCGGCGCCCTCAACCTCACCGAGGTCGTCATCGCGGGACCCGAGGAACTCGTCCAGGGCACACTGACCGACGCGGCCTTGGAGATCGTCCGGCGCCGCACCATGCCCGACTCTCACGACACCCTCACCATCCGCTCAAGCTCGCAAGGCCGCGATCTCGTTCTACGCGGTGCGGCCGCCCTCGTCCTGCAGGACCGACTCGGAGTGAGCTGACGGCCTCTCCGCCCCACAATTGCGACCGGCAGACGCCGGCTACGCACACCGAAAGGAAATCCGATGAAGAAAGTGCTCACGGGCCTCACCGCCCTGGCAGCGGCGTCTGCACTGCTCCTGACCGGCTGCGGATCCGGAGACGAAACCTCGTCCTCCGCGCCGGGCAACACGACCAGCGAATCGCCCGATCCCGGTGCGAACGCGGGCAAGACGATCAAGCTCTGGCTTGCCGGCGGCGACACCAACGACGAACTGCGGGACTACCTCAAGACCACGTTCAACGAAAAGACCGGCGCCACGCTGGTCATCGAGGAGCAGGGCTGGGGCGACCTCGTCACGAAGCTGACGACCTCACTGCCTGACGCGAACAACACTCCCGATGTCGCCGAGATGGGCAACACGCAGTCGCCCACGTTCACGAACGTCGGCGCGTTCCTCGACATCTCCGACATGTACGAGGAACTGGGCGGTGACAAGCTTCTCCAGGGATTCGTCGAGGCCGGCAAGGTCGACGGGAAGAACTACACGCTGCCGTACTACTTCGGCTCCCGCTACGTGTTCTATCGCAAAGACATCTGGAAGGCCGCGGGCGTCGAGGTGCCCACGACGCTGGCCGAGTTCGACTCCGCCGTCGCCACTATCGCCAAGGAGAACCCGAAGAGTATCGACAAGTTCTCGGGCTTCTACCTCGGCGGTCAGGACTGGCGCAACGGTATCTCCTGGATCTTCGCCAATGGCGGTGACATCGCCACGAACGAGGGCGGCACGTGGAAGGCCACCCTCGACTCCCCCGAATCCCTTAAGGGCCTGCAGCAGTTGCAGGAACTGTACAAGAACGCGTCCAACGCGCCGAACGATGCCAAGGACGCCAACCAGTACCAGTTCATCAATGACTCGGACGAGGTCAAGGACGAAGACGGCAAGGTCACCGACAAGCTCTCGCTGTCCGCGGCCACGATCATGGCTCCGGGTTGGGCTCACTGGTCCATCGGCGACCTCGTGACCGGCGATGACGGTCAGCCGGCTCGTGAATGGAACGACGACACGTTCGGCGTATTCGCCCTCCCGGGCGTCGATGGCGGGGCCGCCCCGGTCTTCGCGGGCGGATCCAACATCGGCATCTCGGCCACGTCCAAGGAGCCGGAACTCGCCAAGGAGCTCATGCGGATCATCTTCTCCGCGGAGTACCAGAACATGCTCGGCGCGGCAGGGCTCGGCCCGGCCAACTCCGACTACGTGTCCTCGCTCGGGGACGACCAGTTCGCCCAGGCCCTGATCGAGTCCGCGCAAAACGCAAAGCTCACGCCCGCCGCACCCGGCTGGGCCGCGATCGAGTCGCAGAACATCATGGAGGAGTTCTTCGCCAAGATTCGCGACGCCAAGGACCTCACGGCCCTCGCGCAGGAGTACAACGGCAAGTTGGACGCCCTGCTCAACCTGAAGTAACGCAACACCGCTCGAAGGCCTGGGGTCGCGGCAGCCTCGCCGCGACCCCGGGCCGGGCATCACACGCCCTTCCCGCCCTCACGAGATGAGTCACCAGTGACCACGGCACCCTCGTCTGCCCGCGCACAGCGCTCCCCCAAACGTCGCGGGCGGATCGCACCTTATGTACTGATCACGCCAGCCATCGCGATCATGCTGGTCGCACTCGCCTACCCGATCCTGTGGCAGGTCCGGACGTCGATGCAGAAGTTCGGCCTCGCGCAGCAGTTCGGGAAGCCGCCGGAGTTCGTCTGGTTCAACAACTACGTGGCCCTGTTCACATCCAAGGCGACGTGGCTCGTGGTCGGGCGATCCGTCGCCTTCTGCCTCGTCACCGCCGTCGTCACCATGGTGCTCGCCCTGGCGATCGCGCTACTGATGAAGGCCACGAACAAGGGCGTGCGGCTCACTATGCAGATCGCCCTCCTCCTCGCGTGGGCCACTCCCGTGGTGGCCGCGATGACGATCTGGAACTGGTTCTTCGACTGGCGCAGGGGCCTGGCGAACTGGCTCCTCACCAACCTCGGCTTCGATTTCAACGGTCACAACTGGCTCGAGAATCCGCTGTCATTCTTCTTCGTGGCGATGGTCATCGTGGTGTGGATGTCGGTGCCCTTCGCGGCCTTCTCCATCTACGCCGGGCTGACCCAGGTATCCGGCGAGGTCCTGGAGGCGGCCGCCATCGACGGCGCAACGCCGTGGCAGCGCCTGCGCTACATCATCCTTCCCCTCGTCAAGCCCGTCATGGGTATCGTGATGCTGCTGCAGATCATCTGGGATCTGCGCGTGTTCACGCAGATCAAGCTCCTGCAGGACCGGGGCTCCCTCGCCAGCGAGACCGACGTGCTGGGTACCTATATCTACCAACTCGGCGTCGGATCGTCGGACTTCGCAATGGCCAGCGCCATGTCGATCTTCGTGCTGCTTCTCACCATCGCACTGAGCTGGGCCTACGTGCGCAACCTCGTCAGGGAGGATGAACCCGCATGACCATCGACTCCGCCCTTCTCGGCAGCAACGAGAGCGATATTCCGCTAGGCAGTACGGCCGCGCCGGAGACCTCGTCCGAGAGCCCTGCACTGTCGGCATCGAGGCGAAGCGCGCGCAAGCGCTTCGGCCGATTTGCCCTCGCCGCGCTCGGCATCATCGTCGCGCTACTGTGGGCGTTCCCCGTCTACTGGATGCTGAACTCATCATTCCTGCCTGGCGTCACGTTGGAGCGCACCACCCCGACCCTGGTTCCCTTCGGCGGATCTCTGAACAACTTCCGCGCCGTCCTTCGGGACGGATCGTTCGCATCCGCTCTCGGCATGAGCCTGATCGCCGCCGGCATCGCGGTGGTCGTCTGCCTCATCTTTGCTTTCTTCGCTGCGCTGGCACTCAGCCGCTTCCGGTTCAAGGGGCGGCGCAGTTTCGTCCTGGCCGTCCTGTTCGTGCAGATGCTGCCGGCCGAGGGCATGTTCATCGCTCAGTACAAGCTGCTGGGATCACTCGAGATGCGCAACATCATCGGCGTATCGATCCTCTACATCGCGGCCGTCGTGCCGTTCACGATCTGGATGCTGCGCGGCTTCGTTGCGGGAATTCCGATAGAACTCGAGGAAGCCGCGATGGTAGACGGCCTGAGCCGCACCAGGGCATTCCTCCGGATCACCTTCCCGCTGCTGGCGCCCGGACTCATCGCCTCCGGGGTCTACGCGTTCCTGCAGGCCTGGAACGAGTTCACGATCGCCCTCGTCATCTTGCCCGCCGAGCAAGCGACCCTGCCCCTGTGGCTGCGCACCTTCATCCAGCAGTCGAGCGCGCGGGCCATCGACTGGGGCGAGGTCATGGCCGCGTCCACCCTCGTGGCGGTGCCCGTGATCTTCTTCTTCGTCCTCGTCCAGGGCCGCATGACCTCGGGGCTGGTGTCAGGGGCGGTCAAGGGATGAGCGATCACGCGCTTAGGCGAGACATTCTCGCCACACTCCAGCCAGGATTCACCGGCCACGTGGTCCCCGAATGGGTCATGCAAGGGCTGGCTGACGGCATTGAATCCGTCTGCGTGTACGGCGAAAACGTGCGCGATGCGGAACAGTTGGGCGCGATAGGAAGCGCCCTGCGAGAGGCGGACCGGCCGATCCTGGTCGCCATCGACGAGGAGGGCGGCGACGTTACCCGGCTGCACTATCGCGAGGGATCGCCATATCCGGGCGCTGCCATTCTCGGGCGCATCGATGACGTCGAGTTGACGGCGAGCGTCGCCAGCCAGGTCGCGCGGGACGTCCTAGCCGCCGGATTCAACCTGATCCTCGGGCCCGTGGCCGACGTCAACAGCAATCCGCTTAACCCCGTCATCGGAACGCGGAGCTTCTCGGCGGATCCGCAGATCGCCGCGCGGCACGTGGCCGCCTGGGTGGCGGGCGCTCAGGCCGCGGGCGCCGTTGCATGCGTCAAGCACTTCCCGGGACACGGCGACACGTCCGCCGATTCGCATCTCGGCCTGCCCACGATCTCGGTGCCCGCGAACGAGCTCGCGACACGCGAACTCGTCCCCTTCCGCGCCGCTATCGAGGCTGGCGTGAAGGCCGTCATGACCTCGCACATCGTGGTCCGCGCACTGGACGCCACCGCGCCCGCGACGTTCAGCAGGGCGATCGTGACCGACCTACTTCGCGGCGAACTCGGTTTCACGGGGATCGTCGTATCCGATGCGCTCGACATGCAGGGGGCCAGCGCTGGCATCGGTATTCCGCGCGCCGCGGTGCGCGCGCTCGCGGCCGGCTGCGATCTGCTGTGCCTCGGCACCGGTACCACCCCCGCCCTCGTGGACGAGATCGCCGCCGAGATCGAGGCCGCCATCGAGCGCGGCGGCCTGACCTTGGGGCGGGTCAGCGAGGCCGCGGCGCGCGTGCGGGCGACGATAGCCGAGCTACCGACCGGCATTGGCGAGGAGGAGGTCTCCGCCGGACCGGACGTTGAGCAGGTCATCGAAGCCTTCGACGGTGTGGACGCCGCCGGGGAATGGATCGCGCGTCATCGCGAGGCGTGGATAGTCCGCGCCGACAGTGAGGCCAACATGGCCGTGGGCGATGCGCCGTGGGGACCTTTCACCCCCGATAGCCGCCGTGGCTGGCTGTCCGAGCGCCCGCTCACGTCGGTCGATGCCGAGGCATCGTCCCCCTGGCAGTTCGATGAGCGGCCCCCGGCCGCCATCGTGATCGGACGCGGGATCACTCGTCCTGGAGCCGCCGCCGACCGACTACGCGAGCTCACGGCGAGCGGAATCCCGACCCTGGTCGTCGAGATGGGCTGGCCATCGGTCTTCGCGGATGCGCCCGTACTCGCCACCTACGGCGCCTCCAGGCTTGTCGGGGATGCACTGATCCACCTGCTCGAAGCGGAGGCGGTCATATGATGCGCGTCGGTATCGATATCGGCGGAACCAAGACGCAGGCGGTCGCCCTCGCCGACTCGGGCGAGATCGCCGCGAGCGTAACGCTGCCCACCATGCGCGGCGAGGATGCCGTCCTGGCGACGACCACCTCGTCAGTCGTGGCGCTGGCCGCCACGGCCGGACGCGAACTGGGGGAATTCTCGTCCATCGGAATCGGCATCCCCGGCCACGTCGACCGCGTCGGCGGGCGAGTGCGCAACGCGGTGAACCTCGGAGTGCGCTCGCTCGAACTCGGACCCGCGCTGCGGGAGCGGTTCGGTATCCCGGTTGAGATCGACAACGACGTGACCGCCGCAGCCGCCGGAGCCGCGCACCTCATGTCACTGTCCGGCACCGTCGCGTTCCTCAACCTGGGGACGGGATTGGCGGCGGGCATCGTCGTGGATGGTGTTGCGTGGCGCGGGCAGGCGGGCGCAGCTGGCGAGATCGGCCACCTGCCCGTAGACCCGCATGGGTTGGAGTGCCCCTGTGGGCAGAGGGGTTGCCTGGAGACTATTGCCAGCGGCGCCGGATTGCGCCGGGCGTGGCCCGCCGGCGGGGCCCACCCCGGGCGCGGGCTCGTGCGGGCCATGGAGTCGGGGGATGCCGACGCGCGGCGCGCGTTCGAGGGGCTCGTCAGCGGCGCGGCGGGCTGCGTGCGGATTCTCGCACTCAGCATCGACCCGCAGACCATCGTGATCGGGGGCGGCCTCAGCCGGCTCGGCGAACCCCTGCGGCAGGCCCTCGGGGCCACGCTCCGCGAATGGTCGGGGACGTCGCCGTTCATCGCGGACCTCAAGCTGCCCGAGAGGGTGCAGTTCCTGCCGGAGAACACCCCGGCAGCGGCAGTTGGGGCGGCGCTCGTCAGTCGGACGTGAGGAGCGGCCGGGTCAATCCGGTGTCGACCGTCAACGACCATCTGGCGGGCGGTGCGGGTTAAGCACTGCTGGATTGTTCAGTGGCGCGCTAGCAAGTGGTGCGTTGATGACCGACGAGAGCGGCTACCGGAGTCCGAGCGGGCGCTCCAGCGCGAGGGTGAGCAGTTCGTCGATGAGCGAGGCGTAGTCGAGTCCCGAGGATTCCCACATTCGCGGGTACATGGAGAACGGCGTGAAGCCGGGCATCGTGTTGATCTCGTTGACGATCACGTCGCCGGCCTCGGTCACGAACACGTCGACGCGGCTCAGGCCCTCGCCCGCGAAGGCGTCGAAGGTCTTGACGGCGTAGTCGCGCACGCGCTGCGTGACATCGGCGGGAAGGTTGGCCGGGCACGACAACTGGACGCTGGCCTCATCGAGGTACTTTGCCTCGAAGTCGTAAAAGGTGTGGGTGCCGCCGCTGACGACGATCTCCCCGGGCGAGGACGCCCGCGTCGGCTGGCCTGCCCGCCCCTGCAGGACCGCGCACTCGATCTCCCGGCCGGTGATCGCGGCCTCGACGATGATCCGCGGATCGTGCCTGCGCGCCTCCGCGATGGCGGCGGGTAGGTCGGCGAGGCTGGTCACGCGGCTGATTCCCAGGGACGAGCCCGCCCGTGCCGGCTTGATGAACAGCGGCAGCCCCAGCGGTTCGACCCGCTTGAGCAGAGTCTGCGCATCCCGATCCCATTCGCTCGCGGTGAAGAACTCGTAGGCGCCGATCGGGATGCCCGCCCCGGCGAGCACCAGTTTCATGAAGTGCTTGTCCATACCGACCGCGCTCGCGAGGACACCCGCGCCGACGTAGCGGATGTCGGCGAGTTCGAGCAGCCCCTGTAGGGTTCCGTCCTCGCCGAACGGGCCGTGCAGCAGCGGGAAGACGACGTCGATGTGGCCGAGCGATCGCACTGGCTGACCCGGGGTCACGACGCGCGCCTCGGAGGTGCCGACGTCGAGCGACAGCGTGACCTCGCCGCCTCCGTTGTCCGTCACCTCGGGCAGTTTCCCGTCGATGATCTCCCACGCGGCGGGATCCTCGTCCGCCTCGACCCACTTACCCTGCCGGGTGATGCCCACGGGCACGACCTCGTATTTGGCGCGGTCGATGGCGCGCATCACGCCGGCGGCGGTGGCGCAGGAGATCGAGTGCTCGCCGGAGCGTCCCCCGAAGAGGATCATGACGCGGATTTTGGGCGAAGAAGACATCGGTTAGATCGTACTCGCCTGGCGTCGCCTGATGCGACCACACGACCGTGTGCCGATACGCCTCTGCCTACGGACGTCGATGATGCACACCTGGACGCATCCAAACCCCAAACTGGCAGGAATACGGGCCCGGCTGGTCAGCGCGCCTTCGGCTTTGCCTTGACGACTCGTAGTTTGAGTGATTTCTTCGCGCTGGCGGCTTTCGCTGTCCGTGAGCCGCTGAACTTCGTGGTGATCCTGTAACCGCCCTTGCGAAGTTTCGGAAGCATGATGGTCAGCCGGCCGTTGTTCTTGACTCTAAGTCTCTTGGTGACTTTCTTCTTCCCGACCTTGACCGTGATCGTGCCTGTGGGACGCGTCGCGTTCTTGGTCTGGACGCGGATGATGACGTGTGCCCGAGTACGAGTGGTCACGGTCTTTCGCTTCAGCTTGGCCGTGACTCTAGCGGTCGCCTTTACAACGTTGCCACTGTTGTTGCCGGGCTGAGTCGGTGTGCCGCCAGCCTTGTCCGACCCACCGCCGGCTGACGGCTGACCTGGTGGTCTAATCGGAGGTATGGTGGCCGGATCAATGGAGATCGTGAATCCCGCGGATGCTGAGTCGAGAACGTTCGTCGCAGTCACGGTGAAGGCGTACGTTCCCGCATTCGTGGGGGTTCCGACGATCCTGCGGTCTGGAGTCAACGCGAGCCCTGGCGGGAGTTGCCCGGCCGTGATTGCGAGGGTGGGCTGCGGCGTCCCACTCACGACCAATGGCGAGTCGTACGCTGTGCCGACCTGACCTGAGGCGAGTGTGGCTGCTTGGATTGCGGGAGTTTGGAGCCCATCGGCGACGATTGCGAGGGCGTGATACGCACCACCCGACACGGCGGTCACGAATTTTCCCTGGATCCCATCCGTCCCATCCGTTTGCCCGAACTGGTTGGCGCCCCATGCCGTAACCCGACCATCGGACGTCAGCGCGTAGGAGGACGATGCCCCCGCGGCTACGGAATTCACCGCCGTGGCATTCAGGGACGTCGGCACGTCCGTTTGCCCGAAGTTGTCCGCTCCCCACGCCGTGACGTGGCCATCGGACGTCAGAGCTAGGGCGTGGAGGTCGCCAGCCGCGATAGCGATCACGGTCTTCCCCGTGAGGGAGCCGGGCACCTCAAGATTCGCCGCGCTATCGCCCCAGCTGAGAACTCGTCCATCGGTAGTTAAAGCGAGCGAGAAATCCTGGCCCGCCGCAACAGCGACAACGGATTCATCCGCCAGTTCTGCGGGCGGCACTGCGTTGTCGCCAGCGACGCCGTATCCCCAGGTCGTCACCTTGCCGTCCATTGTCACTGCGAGCGAATGGTCCTCTCCCGCGGCTATCGCGGTAACGATCTTGCCATCCAGGGACGCTGGTACATCGATCTGAGGCCCGCCCTTCGCGCCCCACGCGATGACTTTTCCGTCCGATGTCAGAGCGAGCGAGAACCAACCACCCGCCGCTATCGCACTCACTTCCTTGCCGTCTAGGGACTCCGGTACGTCGGTTTGCCCGGCGAAGTCAGAGCCCCACGCGTGGACTTTACCGTCGGAGGTTAACGCCAGCGAGTGAAAATACGCGGCGGAGATTGCCGTCACGGTCTTGCCCGCGAGTGAGGCAGGGACGTCCGCCTGACCGTTGAAATCTGCACCCCATGCGGTGAGCTTCCCAGCGGAAGACAGTGCCATGGAGCCCCGAGGACCAGCGGCAATGACACTGACATGCGAACCGTTCAATCCGGCAGGCACTGCCGTCTGGCCATAGTCGTTATCGCCCCAGGCGATAACATCCCCATCGGAGGTCAACACCAGGGAGTGATCGCCACTGGCCGCGATACCGCTGATCGTCACGTGCTCAAGTGACGGCGGAACGCTCGATTGCCCCTTAGCGTCACTGCCCCACGCCATCACTTCCCCATCGGAGGTCAACACCAGGGAGTGATCGACGCCTGCAGCGACCGCAGTGATGGTCTTGCCACCCAGGGTCTCTGCGACGTCTGCTATGCCGTCGACGATCCAACCCCACGATACGATCTCCCCGCTGTCCAGGAGCGCCATCGAATGGTCGCCCCCGGCCGCCACTGCCGTCACGGTTCGCCCAGTGAGCGCTGGAGGTGTCTCTGTCTGAGAGCCCCAGGCGATTACGTGACCGTCCGAGGTCAGCGCGAGGGAATGCGCTTCGCCTGCGGCAACAGCCACGACGGACGTAGTTGCCAATGATTGCGGGACGTCGATCTGACCCGCCGAATCGTCACCCCAGGCAGTAACCTGGCCGTTCGCCGTCAATGCCAGCGAGTACCAATCACCCGCAGCGACCGCGATTACCGTTTCGCCGGTGAGTTCCGCGGGCACGTCCGTCTGCCCGTAGCGGTTGTCGCCCCACGCGACGATGCTGCCATCCGCACGAAGCGCCAGATAGTGCCTTAAACCCGCCGCTACAGAGATGAACTCGCCCGATCGAACGGTGGCGGGCATGCCACCAAACGGCACCACACGACCACCGAGTATTGACGAGGCGTCCTTCACTTCGGGTGAGATAGCTGTTGTTGCCTGCACAGGGGTTGCCACGGCCCACAAGAGTGCCAACGCACTGACGAACGCGACCAGGTACGTCCGGAACGGAGGGTCTACGGCGCGACGAAGACGCACTCCCGCGGGATTGTGATGAAGGTTCACCATGGTGCATCCGATCGGCATCGATGACATTGCCTGAACACAAGCAACTGTAGTCCTTAGGATATAAAGACTCGCGGGCAGCCAAAAGCGAAGGTCGGCACCAATACATTCGCGGATCCAATGTCGTTCCCGATTGGCGCCGACTCCATCTCATGCGGCCCTGTCGTTCCGACTCGTGGTCACGACGTTCTGCCGGTTCGTCTGCGGCGTTAGATTGGTCCTATGACTGAACGCGAGCTTGATCCATCGACGATCGTCGTGAGCGCAGGCAGGCCGGACGCGACTCCGGGCGCCCCCGTGAATCCGCCGGTAGTCCTGAGTTCTACCTATGTCTCGACGGGCACGCCGTCGAGCGACGAGTTGCTGTACACGCGGTGGGACACCGAGACGTGGCATCCCTTCGAGCAGGCCGTCGCCGAACTCGAACGCGCCGATCTCCCCGGGCTAGTGTTCTCCTCCGGCATGGCGGCGATCTCGGCCGTCATCTCGCTCGTGCCGGATGGCGGCACGATCGTGGTGCCGCGCCACGCCTACCACGCCACGCTCATCCTCGCCGAGGAACTCGCGCAGCGGCACGGGGTGACCGTGCGCCAGGTCGATGTGGATGACACCGAGCAGGTGGCCACGGCGGTGGTTGGCGCGGACCTCGTCTGGATCGAATCGCCCACCAACCCGATGCTGGAGGTGGCGGATCTGCCCGTGATCATCGAGGCCGCGCACGCCGCCGGGGCGCTGGTCGCCGTCGACAACACCTTCGCCACCCCGCTGGTCCAGCGCCCGCTCGAATTCGGCGCGGACGTCGTTGTCCACTCGGTCACCAAGTACCTGGCCGGTCACTCGGACGTGGTGCTCGGATTGGCCCTCACAAGCGACAGCGCACTGCGCGAACGGCTGTGGCATCACCGCACGCACCACGGCGCGATCGCCGGGCCGTGGGAGGTGTGGCTCGCCCTGCGCGGCCTGCGTACCCTGGCCCTGCGCGTCGAGCGCGCGCAGGAGAACGCCCGCGAACTGGCGTTGCGCCTGCAATCGCATGCGAACGTCGTGGAAGTCCGTCACCCGTCCCTGCCCGGCGATGCGGGGCACGAGGTTGCCACCAGAATCATGCGCGGCTACGGCTCGGTGATCGGTCTGCGGCCGCGCGGCGGGGCTACCGGGGCGGATGCGCTAATCGATGCGCTGAAGGTCTGGATTCCGGCCACCTCGCTCGGCGGGGTCGAGTCCACGCTGGAGCGCCGCCGCCGCTTCACCTCCGAATCCCCCACCGTGCCCGAGGACTTCATCCGAATGTCCGTGGGCATCGAGCACGTCGAGGACCTCTGGGCCGACCTGGCGCAAGGGCTGGATGGGCTCTAGGGCTGGACCGGCTCTAGGGCGCAGGAAACCCGGCTGCCCCCATAAAATGCCAAACTAGCGGGCGGGAAACTCACTACTCCGTGCCGGGTTAAGCGACCGATCCGCATCGCGTGCGGGATTTTCATTCGAATGCGGCCTCTCAAACCGCGGCATACGAACGAAACCCGAGCAAACGATGATCGAGAGTCAGCGAAAGACCACGGTGCGGAATTCATCCGATCGCACGAGTGATCCACTTTTCCGCATCACGCAACTTTGATGCGGAAAAGCGCATCCTTATGAAGCATCGCGTGCGCGGTTTTCGTTCGGATGCGGTCACCTAAACCGCAGCATCCGAACACAAACCGAGCAAACGATGGCGCGGCCCCGGATCGGCGCCAGTGACAGTGACAGTGACAGTGGCGCCGCTAGAGCCCTTCGGTCTTGCGGGGCCGGCTCAGCAACTTCGATGCCATCTCGGTGACCGACTGCCCCTCGTGCAACACGCCCACCACGGCCTCGGTGATCGGCATCTCGACGCCAACAGTGCGAGCCAGCGCGAGCACCGATCGGGAAGATTTCACCGCCTCGGCGGTTCCGCGAGTCGCGACGATGGCCTCGTCCAACGTCTTACCCTGCCCGATGTGCCGCCCGAGCGTGTGGTTGCGCGACGACGGGGAGGCGCAGGTGGCGACCAGGTCGCCCATGCCTGCCAGGCCAGCGAAGGTCTCGGCCTGGGCGCCGAGCGCGAGCCCGAGCCGCGTGATCTCGACCAGGCCGCGCGTGATGACCGTCGCGGTCGTGTTGTAGCCCATCCCCTGGCCCTGGGCGATGCCCACGGCCAGCGCGATGATGTTCTTGACCGCGCCGCACAGCTCGACCCCGACGACATCGGGATTCGTGTAGGGGCGGAAGTAGTCGCACGAGCAGGCCTCGGCCACGAGGGCCGCGGTCGCCTCGTCGGTGGACGAGACCACCGTCGCCGTCGGCTGATGCGCCGCGATCTCGCCCGCGAGGTTCGGACCGGACACGACGGCGACGCGACTCAGCGGGATGCCCAGCGCCTCCGCGACAACATCGCTCATGCGCTTGTCCGTGCCGAGCTCGACGCCCTTCATCAGGGACACGGCGACCGCATCAGGATCGAGGTACTCCGCGAGCGGTTCGAGCACCGCACGCGCGCTCTGCGAGGGGATCGCGACGACCACGATCTTGGCGCCCGAGAGCGCGTCGCGCGCGCTCGTCGTCCCGCTCACCCCCGCCGGCAGCGTGATGCCGGGCAGGTACTTGTCGTTGCGGCGCATCGTCGTGATCTGCTCGGCCACGATCTCATCGCGCCCCCAGAGACGAACCCGGCAGCCGGAATCGGCCAGCACCGCCGAGAACGTGGTTCCCCACGCGCCCGACCCGAGAACTGCAGCAATCATTGCTTCTCCTTGGACGAGTTCTTCGCCGAGCCGGGACTGTACAACTGCTCGGGAGCCGTCTCGCCGCGCAGATCGGCGACGCCATCCGCGATCGCGCGCATGATGCGTGACGTCGCCTCCTGCAGCACACTCGCGGTGATCGGCTGGTCGCGCAGGTCATCGAGGTTGACCGGCTGGCCGGTGTGCACCTGGACCGTCTTACGCGGGATCAGCCGCAGCAGTTTGCCGTGCTGTTTGAAGATCCGCTGCACGCCCCACTGCGAGATCGGGATGACCGGCGCGCCGGACGTGAGCGCGAGGCGCGCCACGCCAGTCTTGCCCGCCATCGGCCACAGTTCGGGGTCCTTGGTGAGGGTCCCCTCGGGGAAGATCAGCACCGTTTCGCCCGCCTCGAGCGCGTTCTGCGCCGCCACGAGGGAGTCGGACGAGTTCCGCGTTCCGCGCGAGACCGGAATCATCTTCGTGCCGCGTAGGAAGGCCCCGAGCAACGGCACCTTCCACAGTGAGTCCTTGGCCATGATCTTGGGCGCAACGCCGTGATCGTGTAGGTAGTGCGTGGTCGTCACCGGGTCGAAGCCACTCATGTGGTTCGCCGCGGCAATGAAGCCACCGGACTTGGGGATGTTCTCGCCGCCGGTCCACTCACGCTTGGTGAGCGCCATGAGCCCTGGTCGCAGGAGTGCGACCAGGGCACGGTATGTTGGCGTGATCCCTCGTACAGGTCGAGTTCTCGGCATGGTCGTATTAGACCGGACGCGCAGCTTCGATGTCGACCTTGGGCAAGTGCTTGGCGGGCAGGGTCTTCGGCTTGAACGACGGCCGGTTCGCCTCGAAGGCCGTGATCTCCTCTTCGTGCTGGAGGGTCAGACCGATGTCGTCCAGGCCCTCCATCAGGCGCCAGCGCGTGTAGTCATCGATGTTGAACGGCACGGTCACGTCATCGGCGGTCGCGACGCGCTCGCCGAGGTCCACCGTGATGCTCGTACCCGGCTTGGTCTCCAGGATCTTCCAGAGCAACTCGATGTCTTCCTGAGCCATCTGGCCTGCAAGCAGGCCCTGCTTGCCGGAGTTACCGCGGAAGATGTCCGCGAAGCGCGAGGCGAAGACTACCTTGAAGCCGTAGTCCTTGAGCGCCCACACGGCGTGCTCGCGGGACGAGCCGGTCCCGAAGTCGGGGCCGGCGACGAGCACGGAGCCAGCGCGGTAGGCGTCCTGGTTCAGGACAAACTCCGGGTCGCTGCGCCATGCCGCGAAGAGAGCATCCTCGAAGCCGGTACGCGTCACGCGCTTGAGGTATACCGCCGGAATGATCTGGTCGGTGTCGACGTTTCCGCGACGCAGCGGAACGCCAATTCCGGTGTGAGTGGTGAACTTCTCCATGATTAAAGTCTCCTAAATCCCTAGACCTGAACGATCAGGTTCGGGTCCAGCGGCGCGAGCGGCGAGCCGTCGATAGAGTCGATGTCGAGGTCAGCGAAAGCGGGGTCCGTGGCGGCCAGGTCGGCAACTGACGACAGCGTTCCGCGGATCGCCGTCGCCGCGGCGACCAGCGGCGAGACGAGGTGCGTGCGCCCCCCCTTGCCCTGGCGGCCTTCGAAGTTGCGGTTCGAGGTCGACGCGCTGCGCTCCCCTGGAGCCAGCTGGTCGGGGTTCATTCCAAGGCACATCGAGCAACCGGCGTTGCGCCATTCGGCTCCGAAGTCCTTGAAGATCCGATCCAGCCCCTCCGCCTCGGCCTGCAGGCGGACGCGAGCAGAGGCCGGAACCACGAGGACGCGGACATCGTCCGACTTCTTGTGGCCCTTGATGACCTTGGCGATGGAACGCAGGTCCTCGATGCGCCCGTTGGTGCACGATCCCATGAAGACCGTGTCGACCTTGATTTCGCGCAGCGGCTGACCCGGGGTCAGGCCCATGTACTCGATTGCGCGCTCGGCGGCGACCCGCTCGTTCTCGTCAGCAATCTCCTCTGGAACCGGGATCGTAGCGCTCAGGGGCAGGCCCTGACCAGGGTTCGTGCCCCAGGTGACGAACGGTTCGAGGTCCGAGGCGTTCAGGTCGACCTCGACGTCGAAGACGGCGTCATCGTCCGTCTTGAGCGTCCGCCAGTACTCGACCGCGGCGTCCCAGTCCTCACCCTCGGGTGCGTGCGGGCGGCCCTTGATGTACTCGAACGTGATGTCGTCCGGGGCGATCATTCCCGCGCGCGCGCCCGCCTCGATCGACATGTTGCAGATCGTCATGCGGGCTTCCATCGAGAGCTTGCGGATCGCATCGCCGCGGTACTCGAGCACGTAGCCCGCACCGCCGCCGGTGCCGATCTTCGCGATGATCGCGAGGATGATGTCCTTGCTGGTGGTGCCCGGAGGCAGCTCGCCGTTGACGTTGATCGCCATGGTCTTGAACTGCTGCAGCGGCAGCGTCTGGGTCGCGAGCACGTGCTCGACCTCGGAGGTGCCGATACCGAACGCGAGACCGCCGAAGGCGCCGTGGGTCGAGGTGTGCGAGTCGCCGCAGACCACCGTCATGCCGGGCTGGGTCAGACCGAGCTGCGGACCGACCTGGTGAACGATGCCCTGGTCCGCGTCGCCCAGGGAGTGGATGCGAACGCCGAATTCCTTCGCATTATTGCGAAGAGTGTCGATCTGCGTGCGGCTCGTAAGATCCGCGATCGGCAGGTCGATGTCGAGCGTCGGGGTGTTGTGGTCCTCCGTCGCCATGGTGAGCTCCGGACGGCGCACCTGGCGTCCGGCGAGGCGGAGGCCCTCGAATGCCTGCGGGCTCGTCACCTCGTGGCACAGGTGTAGGTCAATGTAGAGCAGGTCGGGCTCACCGTTGGTACCTCGTCGAACCAGGTGATCGTTCCAGACCTTTTCCGCCAGCGTGCCGGCCATTGTCGTCCTCTCGCATTTATTGCTGACGCCCATCACGTTTTCGCGCGTGACGGACGGCGGTCACTCGGTGACCTGGGGGGTCTCATGCTGCGCCCAAACGGGCGGTGTAAAACAGCATTCTCTCACTGAAAGTCGTCGAAAAGTTGCCTCGTAAAACGAGAATGTGGACATCTGTTGCATCTCGAAGTGCGAGACGGCAATATCGACCTATGGACAATTCTAGCGGAGTTGGCGTTCTGGACAAGGCAGCGATTGTACTGAGCGCCCTTGAGTCGGGCCCTGCAACACTCGCCCAGCTGGTCACCGCCACGGGGCTGGCCCGGCCGACCGCCCACCGGCTTGCCGTGGCGCTCGAGCACCACCGGCTGGTGGCGCGCGACATGCAGGGACGATTCGTGCTCGGGCCGCGCCTGAACGAGCTCGCGACCGCGGCCGGCGAGGACCGCCTGCTCGGCGCGGCCAATCCCGTGCTGACCGCTCTGCGCGACCACACTGGCGAAAGCGCGCAACTGTACCGCCGCCAGGGAGATCAGCGCATCTGCGTGGCCTCGGCCGAACGCCCGGTCGGGCTGCGCGACTCGATCCCCGTCGGAGCCGCCCTGACAATGCAGGCCGGTTCCGCGGCCCAGGTTCTTCTCGCGTGGGAGGAACCGGATCGCCTGCACCGCGGCCTCCAGGGAGCGGAATTCACCGCCACGATCCTGTCCGGCGTTCGCCGCCGCGGCTGGGCGCAGTCCGTTGGCGAGCGGGAGCCCGGCGTTGCGTCCGTGTCCGCACCCGTCCGCAGCCCATCCGGGCGCATCGTCGCGGCAGTATCCATATCCGGGCCGGTCGAGCGCCTGACCCGTCAGCCTGGACGCCTGCACGCGCCCTCGGTAGTAGCCGCGGCGAATCGCCTCACAGAGGTGCTGCGCCGCGCCGGTGAGTGAGGGGATCAGGTTTGCCCGACCGGCCAGTTTGAGTCCGGCCAAAAGATCGGGTAATGTTCCACGACGGTAACGCTCTTCGGCTCGGCCGAGGGTGATACCCCTTGGGGTATGGTGTAATTGGCAGCACTAGAGATTCTGATTCTCTCAGTCTAGGTTCGAGTCCTGGTACCCCAGCGCACGATCACATGCGATTTGCTTCGCGATGATCATCGTGTACAGTGGTTCACCGGTGAACGGCAAAATGCCGAAAACCAGTCCTGGCCCCCATCGTCTAGCGGCCTAGGACGCCGCCCTCTCACGGCGGTAACAGGGGTTCAAATCCCCTTGGGGGTACGCATACGACCGTCTGATTGACCTGCGAAAACGTGGGAACGTCAGGCGGTCGTTTCAGTTTTCTCAAGTGCTTCCCTGTGCGAGCACGGGCTACGGAACGTACCGCCCGCCTCCCGAACGACTTCGCGGTCCTAGGCAGTTAAGGCCGCGAGCCGGGCGCGCGATACTGTGTCCACATGACAAAGAAATTCGGCGTCCTGCTCGCCGTAGCGAGCCTGCTGCTCCTTGGCCTGGCCACAACGACACCGGCATCAGCGGCAACCAAGTACAAGTCTTGCGCCGTTCTCCAGCGGGCATATCCCGGCGGCGTCGCGAAGTCCAAGAAGGCGACGAACACCAAGACTGTAGGCGGACGCAAGGTGACTGCTCCGTCGAAGTACCGTCCCAAGGTGTCGCGGTCGATATACAAGGCCAACAAGCACCTGGACCGCGACAAAGATGGCATCGCCTGCGAACGATGAGAGCTTCCGCCAAGCCTTTCTGGATAACTCTGGGCCTCGCTGCCCTGTTCGGCCTGTTCCAAGGAATTGGAGGAGCACTGGTCCTTGCCGGCATCACCGCTCTGTGCTGGGTGATCGTCAAGGCCGCACGGGGTAAGAATGTCCTTGCGGCTGCGGGCATTCCCAATGGCGTGGTGGCGGCGGCTGCTGTCGCGGTCATCGTGTTCGGCGGTGCCGTCTCCGACGCTGGAAGCGGGGAACCGGCTCCCCTCGGGACGACGAGCCCATCGCCATCGGCAGGCTCTCCATCTGCAGCGCCGGATCGGACAGACGAAGACGGAGTAAAGCAGCCTTCCGCGGAACCGGCAATCGAGGAGACCGAACCCGCCGCATCCGATGACGAAGAAGCACCGCAGGGCGAAAACAGCGGAACCCCAGACCCTCAATCGCCCGACGACGGCACGGTTCTCGCCGCCGAGGGCGATGCGCTCGCAGTCCTCGCCACTCTGCCCACCAAGGGCCGCGCTCCGAAGACGGGCTACGATCGAGATTCCTTCGCCTACCGTTCGTTCGATGCGGACGGCAACGGCTGCGACGTTCGCAACGACGTGCTGCGCCGCGACCTCACGAAAGTCGTGCTGCAAACCGGGACGGGCGGCTGCGTAGTACTCAGCGGAATGCTCGCCGACCCGTACTCGGGCGAGGAGATCGCATTCACACGCGGCCAGGACACGTCGGCGCAGGTGCAGATCGATCATGTCGTCGCGCTGTCTGACGCGTGGCAGAAGGGCGCCCAGTCCTGGGACGGCGACACCAGGAAGCACTTCGGCAATGACCCGCTCAACCTGCTGGCGGTCGATGGACCGCTCAACAACCAGAAGGGCGACGGAGACGCCGCCACCTGGCTGCCGCCCAATCGCGGCTACCGGTGCGAATACGTCGCCCGGCAGATCGCGGTCAAAGCCGAGTACCGGCTCTGGGTGACCAAGGCCGAACGGTCGGCCATGGAGAAGGTGCTGACAGGCTGCCCCGGGCAGACGATCCCCACGGACGTCACGACCCCGAAGGACCGCTCACCGAAGACCAAGAGCGGACCGAAGACCAAGAGCGAGCCGAGCAAGATGACACCGAAGGCGGACAAGGGCTCCTCCACGGTCAAAGAGTCCTTCACCCCGCCAGCGGATGTCTACTACAAAAACTGCACGGCGGCCCGAAACGCGGGTGCGGCACCGGTCTACCGGGGCGACCCGGGATACGGCACCCATCTGGACCGGAACGGTGACGGGGTCGGCTGCGAGTAGGCTCGCTAGCGCTCCCCCACCGACTCGCCTCAGTTTCCCCGCACGGCCAACGCAGCAAGCTCCAACCCCGCGGCGCCCAGGACCGTGTCGTCGCGCCACACCATCACGAGTTCACGCGCCAGATCGGCACCCAGGACCTCGACGGGCACCAGAATGCCGTGCTCGATCTCCTCGCTCACTGTCAGCCGGGACAGGACGGCGAGCGACCCGCCGTGCCGCACCGCCGATTTGATGGCTGCCGTCGAGCCGAGGTGCGGGAGGTGGTCCGGCAGTGCGAGCCCGGCGTCCCGCAGCGTGCGCTCGAGCACCTGCCGGGTTCCCGATCCGACCTCGCGCACCACGAGTTCCGCGTCGAGCAACTGGTCCAGCGAGACCGCCTGCCTCCTTGCCCAGCGATGTCCTGGCGCGACGACGGCCACGAGTTCGTCGCGCGCCACGACCCGCGAGCGCAGCCCGTAGTCGACGTCGGTCCCCTCCACGAATCCGAGTTCCACCTCGCCGTCTCGCACCAGTTCCATAACCGCGCGGGAGTTGCGGACGATCAGTTCCACGTCATAGCCGGAATGCTTGGCGGACAATCGTGCCAGCCACTGCGGCGCCAGGTACTCGGCAACTGTCATGGATGCCGCCACGCGCACCCGCTCGTCATGCGTCTGGCCGAGTGCGGCCACGGCCGTCTCGAATGCGTCCGATGCGTCGATGACCCCGCGCGCCCAGGCGGCGACGGCCCGGCCGGTCTCGCTCAAGGAGGTCCCCCGGGCGCCGCGGTCTAGCAGCCGCGCACCGACCCTGCGCTCAAGGCGGCGGGCCGCCGCCGATGCTGCGGGCTGCGAGAGCCCGAGTGCGCGGGCAGCAGCGCTGATCGATCCGTATTCATCGATCGCCGTGATGATCTGCAAACTCGCGAGCGACACCCGCTCCCCTCGCCATGCCATAACTAAAAGTTATATCACTATCGCGGGTTGGGCCTTCCGGACGCAGCTCCGGACGCGCAGGGTGGAATGCGTGAGCACAACTCCGACCACGCCGCTGCGAGGACCTCGTCAGCCCGGCGGCACCTCCGCATCGTGCGACTCCGGAGCGCTACAAGACGGCGCCAGCAGGGAGCTCGGCCGCGGCAAGAGCACGCCCGCCAGAGCGATCCTCACCGGGGTGATCCTCACCGGTCTCGGCCTGGGATGTGTCGCGGCGCAAGCGGCCGTTCCCGCGGTCTCCGCGATCGTCTTCGGTCTCGCGGTCGGCATCGCGGCACGCCCGGTCGTCCTTCGCCTGCCCGGCGATCCAGCGCGCATCCTGGCTGACGCAAATTCGGTCGCCGGTACGGTGCTGCGCACCGGCGTGGCACTGCTCGGCATTCGCTTCACACTGCGCGACTTAGGAACGCTGGGTCCGCGGGGGATGGCGATCGCGGCGCTCACGCTGATAGCGACATTCCTCGTTACCCGCATCGTCGCTCGACGCTACGGCAACGACCCCGACGGTTCGGCGACCATCGCGGCGGGCTTCGCCGTCTGCGGCGCCGCGGCCGCCTCGACCATGGCCGGGGCGCTGGCAGAGCGCGGTTCCGGTTCGCGGCGCCGGTCAATGATGGACGAGTACTCCGCCGCGACCATAGCGATGGTGTGCGTTCTGGGTTTGGTAGCCATTCCAGTAACGATCTTTATGTCAGCGAGCCTCGGCCTCAGCGATGCCGATACGGGCTTGTGGATGGGTGCCAGCCTGCCGGAGGTCGCTCACGTGGTCATGGCGGGCGACCTCGTCTCGCCCGAGGCTCTCGCCATCGCCACCGTCGCCAAACTGCTGCGCGTGGCACTGCTTGCGCCGCTCGTCCTCATCGTGGGCGCTGCCGGCTCCGGACGCTTACTGCGCGGGCGCCGAACGGGGCGGGCTGGTTCGAAGGCGAGGATCGTGCCGCTGTTCGTTATCGGCTTCATTGCCTGCATCGCCCTCGGCACGGTGTTCGATCTACCGGAGCAAGCCGAGGGCGCCGCGCCGGTGGCATCCACGGCCATGATCGCGGGCGCCATGGTCGCAATTGGGGCGAATATCTCCATCTCCGCACTCGCGCGTCGCTGGCGCACGACCGGGATCGCCGCGCTGACCGGCACGGTCACGGCGCTTGCCGTACCCCTCATCGCCATCATGGCGACCCGCTAATCGGCGCGATCGCCACCACGGGACCGCGTGCTGCCGATCAGTGTCGGTGGCATCCGCTCACGCGTGCCGATCAGCGATTCTTCGCTAGCGCGCGTACCGCGCGACGAACGCGGCCAGCAGCCTGCTCGGCTCCGTGACTTTCACGCCCTCGACCCTGGCGATCACGGCCTCCAACTCGGCCGGGTCAAAGTAGCCCTCGTCCTGGTACGTACGCACGCGCTGGACGATGCCGGGAGTGTCCAGCTCCGGATGGAACTGCGTGACATACAGGTTCCGCCCGTACCGGAACATCTGCACCGGACATAGCGGCGACGATGCCAGCAGCACCGCCCCGGGAGGAAGCTCCGAACACGCCTCTTTGTGACCGACGAATCCGAGAAAGGTCTCCGGAAGCGAGGCGGACAAATCGTCCTCCTTGCCCTCCTTGGTCAGCGTGATCGGCACCGCGCTGACGGGCTCTCCGAACCGCGTGTCAACCTTTGCTCCGAGGCGCGTCGCGACCGCGCCCACGCCGTAGCAGGCTCCGAGCAGCGGGAAGTCTGCCTCGACGATCCGGTCCACCAACGCACCGAGTTCCTCCTCGACGCGAACCTGCACGCCGCTCTTCGACGCCTGCGGATCCGATGCGTTGAATGGTCCGCCGCCGATGATGATGCCCGAATAGTCGTCCAGCTCGATCGCGGGCATAGGTGCTTGCTCAAGACGCACTCGGACGAGTTCTCCGTCGCTCAGGCCGCCGTAACTCCGAAATGCCTCGTACTCCGCGTCGGCGACCGGATCGTCGAAGCGCGTGGCGAGGAGGAGAAAAGGCTTCATCACCTCAGGTTATCGTCGCTGGTCGCAGTCGCGTCGCGAGTTCCACTGGCCGATACCCGCGACGTCTGACACGCGGCAGGACGATTCGACGCGAACGCCCCTATCTGAGCAGGAGTCCTCCTCACCGCATTCGTGGACGGAGCGCTCAGCTCGCCGTGGACTCATCGCGAACCTGTGGAACCAGGGACAGCTCCGCAGCCAACTCGTCTAGCGATTCGACGACCGCGATACCGTCCGCGAGCGCTGCCTCGCGATCCTCATCGAAGGGGCCGCCACGGCGGGCACCCGGCCGGTCGAGCCAGATTCCCCTGAGCCCAGCCGCCCGCGCCCCGCGAGCATCGATGTCCAGTTCGTCACCGACATACAGGGTCTCCGCAGCTGCGACGACCAGCCGGTCGCAGGCGATCTCGAATACGCGCGGCGAGGGCTTGCCGTAGCCGAGCACATCCACCCCGACCAGGGTCTGGATGTGTCCGCCCAGTCCCACCACCTCGAGTTTCTTCTCCTGGTAGGCGGTGTCCGCGTTCGAGACGGCGCCGAGTTTCAGGCCCGCACCCGCGATGGCCGCAAAGAATGGCGCAGCATCGGCGAAAGGGCGCCAGTTCGCCTGGAACGCGGCCTCAAAGACCTCGTTCCAGGCATCGAAACCATCCGTGCCGATGCCAGCCCCGCCAAACTGGGATTGCAATTGCTCGGCCCGGGCGAGGCGCTGTTCACGAAACCCCATCTCGCCGCGGGTGAAAGCCCGGTAGAAGCCGTTCGGGTCCCGCCGCCATAGGGCCACGACCTCGCCGTGGCGGGCCTCAGCCAAATCGGGCAGGTAGGTCCGTGCAACCTCACTCAGTGCGCCAGCGAACGCGCCCTTAGTGTCCACGATCGTGTCGTCGATGTCGACGATGACGGCTCGCAGTGGAACGGAGGGCTCGTCCTTGAATGAACCCATGACGCTACAGGCTCGACCGCAGTGCTCGCAGGCGAGCCAACGTGGACTCCTTGCCCAGGATCTCCATCGACTCGAACAGCGGGGGCGAGACGCGGCGGCCACTCAGCGCCACGCGGAGGGGCGTGAACGCGAAGCGCGGCTTAATACCCAACTCGTCGACGAGCGCGGTCCGCAACGCGTCCTGGATGGCGTCGGTCGTAAAGTCGTCGAGAGCCCCGAGCCGGTCGACAGCGACGTCGAGAACCTGGGCCGCATCGTCGCGCAACTGCGCGCGGGCATCCTCCTCGATCACCAGATCGCCATCGGCGGTGAAGAGGAACCCCAGCATGCCCGGGGCCTCACCCAGCAGGACCATGCGCTCCTGGGTGAGCGGCGCGGCCGCGTCGAGCCGGGCCCGATCCGCGTCCGACAACTCGGCGTAGGTGTCAGCGGGAACGAGGCCCGCCGCGGCAAGGTACGGCACCAGGCGTGCAACGAAGTCGGATGGTTCGAGCATGCGCACGTGCGCCGCGTTGATCGCCTGCGCCTTCTTCAGGTCGAACCTTGCGGGGTTGGGGTTGACGTCGGAGACGTCGAACGCGGCGATCAGCTCATCGGTCGTGAAGATGTCATTGTCCGGCGAGATCGACCAGCCCAGCAGCGCCAGGTAGTTGAGTAGACCCTCGGGGATGAAGCCGTTCTCGCGGTGCAACAGCAGGTTCGACTCCGGATCGCGCTTGGACAGCTTCTTGTTCCCCTCCCCCATGACGTAAGGAAGGTGCGCGAAGGCGGGGATCTGCTTGGCGTAGCCGAGTTCGATCAGCGCGCGGTACAGCACGATTTGCCGTGGCGTGGACGACAGGAGGTCCTCGCCGCGCAGCACGTGGGTGATGTCCATCGCGGCATCGTCGACCGGATTCACCAAGGTGTACAACGGGTGCCCGCCCGATCGTACGATGACGAAGTCAGGCACCGAGCCCGCCTTGAACGTGATGTCGCCGCGGACCAGGTCAGTGAAGGTGATGTCCTCATCCGGCATCCGGAGGCGGATCGAGGGTTCGCGGCCCTCCGCGCGGAATGCCGCCTTCTGCTCGTCCGTCAGGGTGCGGTCGTAGCCGTCGTATCCCAAGGCCTTCGGGCGGCCCGCGGCAACGTTACGCGCTTCGATCTCATCGGAGGTGGAGAAGGACTCGTAGGCGTAGCCGCCCGCCAGCAGGTCGGCAGCCACTTTGTTGTACAGGTCGAAGCGCTGTGACTGCCGGTAGGGCTCGTGCGGACCGCCCACCTCGACACCCTCGTCCCACGTGAGCCCCAGCCACTTCAGCGAGTCGATGAGCTGGTGGTAACTCTCCTCGGAGTCGCGTGCCGGATCGGTGTCCTCGATGCGGAATACGAACGTGCCCCCCGTGTGCCGCGCGTACGCCCAGTTGAACAGCGCGGTACGGACCATGCCGACGTGCGGCGTGCCGGTCGGTGACGGGCAGAAGCGCACGCGCACCGGGCTTGCGGGCGTGGACGAGGGCTCCGCCGCGATTGCGGACGCAGCGGTCGCGGGCACAGGTGATTCCGGGGAAGGAGAAGACATGCGTCAATTCTACGTCGCTCCAGGCGCTCCATTCGTGCCGGGCGGGACGGCGCGGCAGGCGCGAGGCGCCCCCGCCTCGGCTGAGGCTGATCCGAGTGGGCACCCGCCGCGGGGAGCGCTCCGGCGGGCGATCTGCCGGAGATCAAGCGCGCCCTCGCGGTGGCGGCGCGGGCGATGACGGCTATCCGCCGCGGTCAGCGCGCCCATCGCGGCCGATAGGTGACGAAACCGCACGTCGCGGTTCCGCGTAACGCCCAGATTGTGACAAGGTAAGAGAATGAGCACCGCAATGACACCGTCGTCGACGCCGCTGCCGAAGTCCGAGGCCGAATTGGTGGCCGTCGCGGACGGGTCGTACTTCGATCCGCATTCGGTCCTGGGGTTTCATCCCAATCCCGACGGCGTGACGGCGACCGTACGCGTGCGAAGGCCCCTGGCCGACGACGTGACGATCGTCACCGGCAATGCCGAGTATCGCGCGGTGCATGAGCATGCCGGTGTTTGGTACGCCATCGTGCCCGTCGCGTCATGGGACTACCGAGTGCGCACTCGCTACGGCGCAGACGTCTCCTTGGCAGACGATCCATATCGCCACCAGCCCACTGTGGGCGAGCTCGATCTGCACCTGATCCGCGAGGGCCGCCACGAGGAATTGTGGCATGCGCTTGGAGCGCGGGTGCTCACGGTGGAATCGACCCTCGGGGACGTGCACGGAACGGCCTTCTCCGTGTGGGCGCCCAATGCGCAAGCCGTCCGCGTCGTCGGGGATTTCAACGGCTGGGACGGCCGCAGTCACGCCATGCGCTCGCTCGGCAGTTCCGGTGTGTGGGAGTTATTCGTCCCCGGCGTCGGAGCGGGGCAGCGCTACAAGTTCCAGTTGCGCCACCCCGACGGGGCGTGGCGCGAGAAGGCGGACCCGCTGGCCCGCGGCACGGAGGTGCCACCGGCGACAGCCTCGATCGTGGTCGACAGCAACTTCACGTGGAGCGACGACGAATGGCTGGCCGACCGCTCGGCGCGAGACCCGCACACAGGTGCCATCAGCATCTACGAGGTACACCTTGGCTCGTGGCGACCGGGCCTGAGTTACCGCGACCTGGCGTCCCAGCTCACCGACTACGTCGTTGACCTCGGCTACACGCACGTGGAGTTCCTCCCCGTTGCTGAACACCCCTTTGGCGGTTCCTGGGGATATCAGGTCACCGGCTACTACGCCCCGACCTCGCGCTTCGGCTCGCCGGACGATTTCCGTTTCCTGGTCGATTCGCTTCACCGCGCCGGCATCGGCGTCATCCTGGACTGGGTGCCAGCGCACTTCCCCAAGGACGAGTGGGCCCTCGCGCGCTTCGACGGAACGGCGCTGTACGAGCACCCGGACCCGTTCCTGGGCGAACACCCCGACTGGGGGACCTACATCTTCAACTTCGGCCGCAACGAGGTTCGCAACTTCCTCGTCGCGAATGCCGTCTACTGGCTCCAGGAGTTCCACATCGACGGACTGCGCGTCGACGCCGTGGCTTCCATGCTCTACCTCGACTATTCGCGCGAGGCTGGTCAGTGGCGCCCCAACCAGTTCGGCGGCCGCGAGAACCTGGACGCCATACAGTTCCTGCAGGAGGCCAACGCGACCGCCTACCGCCGCGCACCGGGGATCATGATGATCGCCGAGGAATCCACGGCCTGGCCCGGCGTGACTGCGCCCACCTCGGGTGGAGGGCTGGGCTTCGGGCTCAAGTGGAACATGGGCTGGATGAACGACACCCTGCGCTATCTGGCGGAATCACCCGTCAACCGCCGCTACCACCACGGCGAGATCACCTTCTCGATGGTCTACGCGTATTCGGAGCGCTACATCCTGCCGATCAGCCACGATGAGGTCGTGCACGGCAAGGGATCGCTTCTGCGGAAGATGCCGGGCGACGACTGGCAGCAGCACGCCGGCGTTCGCGCGCTGTTCACGTACCAGTGGTCACACCCCGGCAAGCAGTTGACCTTCATGGGAACCGAGTTCGCCCAGGGCACAGAGTGGAACGAGTCCACGCCCCTCGACTGGTACACGCTCGACTACCCATCCCACCAGGGCGTCCAGAAGACCGTTCGCGAACTGAACCGGGTATATCGTGAGCACCCCGCGCTATGGAAACTGGACCACGATCCAGCAGGCTTCCAGTGGCTCGACGCATCCGACGGCAACCACAACACGCTGTCCTACATCCGGCGCGACGGTGAAGGCAATGAGGTCGTGGTGGTGGTCAACTTCGCTGGCGTCCCCCATGAGGGCTACCGAATCGGGCTCCCGCAGGACGGCACCTGGCGCGAGGTCTTCAACTCGGACGACCTCGCGTTCGGCGGCTCGGGCGTGGTCAATTCGGGCCCGCTTGAGGCGGAACGCGCGCCGTGCCACGGCCAGGCGCACTCGGTCTCGCTGCGGGTGCCACCACTGGGCGGCCTATTCCTGGTCCGGCAGGCTTAGCTCGGCGGAACCGGGCAGCTTCTCGCCCTGCTGGGCTGGCCGTTCAACGAAGCCGCCTGCTCGGACGAGGGGTGGCGGGCGCTGAGGGCCGGGACGCCTAGTAGAGCGCGGCGGCGAACGAGTGGCGCGGGCGCTGAGGGCCGGGGCGCCTAGTAGAGCGCGGCGGCGAGAGCACGGCGCGCGGGAGCGACGCGCGGATCGTCCGCGCCGAGCAGGGCGAAGTAGTCGATGAGCCGGGTGCGCAACTTGTCACGGTCGTCCCCGAATACAGTGGCGATCCTTTGGATCAGCCGATCGAGCGCATCCTGCACCTTGCCCCCGGCCAGATCCAGATCGGCGACCGCCAGTTGCGCATCGACGTCGTCGGGTGAATCGGCAGCAGCCCGACGAATCGCGGCCGCATCCGCGCCCTCAAGGCGCAGTAGCAGGTTGGTCTGCGCCAAGCCGGCAGCGGCGTCCTGGTCGCGGGGATCCTGCGCGAGCGCCTTCTCATACGCAGCGACCGCGCCCGCGAAGTCTCCCGATTCCAGCGCGTCGAACGCCTCCTGGTGCAGCGGCGGCAGTGGCTTGTCGGCGACGGCGGGGGCCTCGTCCTCGGCGACGGGTTCGTCGCTCGGCGCCTTGCCGGTGACCCCGTTCGCGGCGGCGGCCTGCAGAACCTGGTCAACGACGTCGCGGATCTGATCCAGTTCAGCCGTGCCCTGGAACAGCGGAACGGGCTGACCTCCCAGAACGGCAACGACGTACGGAACGCCCTGCGCCTGCAGCGCTCGCGCAATATTGGGCGACGTCTCGGCGTCGACGCGGGCGAGCTGGAAGGCGCCGTCCTTCTCGTCGGCGATCTGACTGAGATGCGCGGCGACCTGCTGGCACGTCGGGTCGCTGGGCAGCCACACGAGTAGCAGGACCAGGTAGTTCGCAGACCCCTCGACAACGGGCTGGAAGTTCGTGTCGGTCACGTCGACGACCCACTTGCCGCCGTGCGCAGCCCCCTCGACGGGCGCGGGGGCGGGCTTGCCAAGGCTGGAAAGGTCAACGGCTCCGCGCAGCGAGAATTGCGGCTGAGCTGGCTGAGACATTACTGCTCCTCGAGATCGTTCAGGGTGTCACTTAAGGCTAGCGGCGATGCGCGCGTTTTCCGCGCCGACCACCTGGATCGCACTTTCGTCGACGGGCAGGACCATGGCCACGACGATCTGCCGGTCCGTCACGAGCCGGTTCGTCACGGTCTTGCCTGCTAGGAGCGCGGTGTCGATCGCGTCAGGCGTGATCTTCGCGCCCTTCGGGGCCGCGGCTGTCTCGCGGGCGGTGAGCGCAGTCACGACGAGGGTGCCGCCATCGGCCAGGCTCCAGGCGCGGGTCGTGGCTTCCTCGGATGGCGGACGGCTGATCGCGTAGGAGTAGGTACCCTTCACCTCCGTGAGTCCCTTGGTCAACTCGGCACGGCGTGATTCGATCGACGCGCGAAGCTCGTCCTCAGCATTGAACTGCGATGCGGATTGAGCGCCAGCGCCATTGTTCAGAACGTCGACGTACCCGTCGACGGCCGCGTTGATGGCCTCTCCGTCCGCGCCGGCGAGGTCGATCTCCGCCGCAGGGGTCGCCAGGCTGAGTGCGGCGCCCGGGAACAGCCGGACCCAGGCCCACATGGCGTAGTTCTCGCGAGCGCTCGGCTGCGTCACGACGACGAGCCGCTGGGGTTGAAGGTCCTCCGGCTGCTCCGTCACCAGCAGGGACGAGCGCGGCCACGTATCCGTATCGCTCACGGATGACGACTGGATCCCGGCGGGTATCGCCGTGATCTGCGCGCTATCGCCTGTGGCGGTCGCGATCGTGTACTGGGCGGCGCGGATCTTCGCCGCTGGACCGAAGGCGGCCTGCGCCAGGGCGCCCGCGTCGCGAGCCACGTCCGCGGTGCCCAGGGCAACGGCGATCCGCCCGGCCACGGCTTGGACCTGGGACGGCGTCAGGACCGCCTCGACCGTCGCCGGGACCGGTGTCGGGTGGGGCTGGGGAAGGGCGGACGAGCATCCCGCCGCCGCCAACGCCAGAGCAATGCCCAGGGCGCTCAGCCTGGAAAGCGACTTGTTCATTTCTTCCCCCAGTCCGAGTACTCCGGCGGGAGTTGGCCCAATTCTCTCAGTTCGCGCAATCGGCGGCGGGTCATGGGTGGGTTGGACGAGGCGGGCACCGACTCTGGGGCCGTTGCACCTGCCTGAGCGTCGGGCGACGCAGGCGACACCGTGTCGGCCGCAACAGCGGCCGGGACCCCATCGATGGGGGGTTCGCCCGCAGAAGCCTCAGACTCCTGTTCGGCCTCGAACGCGCCCTCCGCCGTGGCGGGAGGAGCGAATTGGGGAACGTACTCGTACGCGTCCTGCGGCTGCGAGAAAGGCGACCAATCGGACGACGGATCGCCCGCGCCGGGGATGGGCTGCTGGGCGGCGGGAACCGTGAGCCCAGTCGACTGCGATTCCCCGGCAGGTGCCTGCCGCCTGGCGGGCAGGTCCGAACCCTTCAAGGCCGCATCGACTTCCGAGCGATGCCGCGCAGCGGCCTCGTCGGCCGCATGCTCCGACCTGCCCTCGTTCGCGGGCGCGTCGGCTGGCTCAGCGTCGGCGGCGGGCGCGTCGGCTGGCTCAGCGTCGGCGGCGGGCGCGTCGGCTGGCTCAGCGTCGGCGGCGGGCGCGTCGGCTGGCTCACCGTCGGCGGCGGGCGCGTCGGCTGGCTCGGCGTCGGCTGGCTCAGCGTCGGCGGCGGGCGCGTCGGCTGGCTCAGCGTCGGCGGCGGGCGCGTCGGCTGGCTCAGCGTCGGCAGCTGGCTCGGCGTCGGCGGCGGGCGCGTCGGCTGGCTCAGCGTCGGCGGCGGGCGCGTCGCGGAACGGCGAGGCGGGCAGTGCGCCGATGGAGACCACCTCGATGGCCGAGTCGTCGCCGGACACTTCCGTGTCCAGATCCGCGGCCTCGACCCCGGGTGCGGCGTGATGGGAAGCGACGGAGGACTCGTCCTCAGCGCGCGGGGCGAATGCGGATGGCAACGGCGCGTCGGCGGGGTCGGGCCGATCTACGCCCTCGTAGGCCGGCGCTACGTGCGGGCTGTAGTCACTCGCGGCGACGAGAACCCCATCGGGCACTTCGCCGGCGAGGTCGGTGTCTGTGGGCGCGGCTTCGGGCAAGGATTCCTTCGAGTCATCGTCGTCAGCATCCCGGCGCGCGGAACGGCGCCACACGAGCGCCAGGACCAGCCCGGCCAGGACGAGGAGCCCGCCTACGGTCAGCCCGGGAACGAGCCACGTCTGCGGAGTGGGAACGTTCCATTCGAGGCTCAGTGATACGGTGCCCGCGAGAGTGCCGTCCGGCCCCACGGATGCCGCCAGCGCAACGATCTCGTCGCTCGTGGAGGTCCAACTCAACTCAGCGGCCGGTGAGCCGTCCGCTTCGATCAGCCACATATCGCTGCCGCTTGGCGTCGGCAACGCGGCAGCGTCGCCCGGCTGCTCGACCACTCTGAGCGCGGTCTTGCTCGTCAATCCCGTCACCGTCGCGTGCGGCGCCGTGCCGATCCAGCCGAGTACGTCCGCGCGCCTGCCGAGCACGATCACGGCCGTGTTCGCGTCGCTCGCCTGGGCGGTGAGGAGCACCGAGTCGGCTCCCGCGCTGAGCACACCGCGATCGGTCACGATCATGGGCGAGGAGGACGAGGCCACCGGCGTGATCCTGCCATCCGGGCGCCACCAGGTGGCGGTTCCCACCCCGAGGACCGCCACGACGAGCCCCGCCGCTATGAGGGCGAGAGGCAGCAGCTTTTGAGTCAGATGTTGTCTATGCATTGCTCGGCAAGCCTAACTGTTGAACCTTCGAATCGTCGGATGGTGCTGCCATTGGGCGGTACTTGGTGCCGGAATCGTCCGGGCTGCGGGACGAATTGGGCTGACAAGAACGTGGACATGGCCTGACCATTCAGCCTGGTCCAAGTAGGGTGGTGGATAGTGTGAGGAAACGGCTACAGGAGAACCGATGACGCAGGAGACGACCCCCTTCCCCCTGACCTTCCGCGGCTACGAGCGCGAGCCGGTGGATGCCGCGTTGCAGACGCTACGCGAACAGGTCGCACGGGGCGAACACCAGTTGAACGAGGCGCGTTCTCGCATCGCGAAACTCGACCAGCGCATTCTGCACGCCGAAGGCGAGATCGCCCAGTCGCGACTGGCCGCCGCCGAGGCGCAGGCGCGCATCGCGGAGATAGACCAGCCGAGTTACGCGGGCCTCGGGGCGCGCGTCGAAGTACTGCTCCGCTCCGCAGAGGAGCAGTCGGCCACGCTCATCTCCACCGCCGTCAAGCAGGCCGAGGCCGCGCGCAATGAGGCGGAGGCGGAATCGACGAAGCTCCTCGCGGATGCCCATCAGCGATCGGATCAGATGCTGTCGGAAGCCCGCCGCCAGAGCTCACAAATCGTTGAAAGCGCCAAGCAGGAGAGCCAGACGAGGCTCGAGGCCGCCGAACTCGCCGCCACCGAAGCGCGGGAAGCCGCAGCGCGCGACGCCGAACGAGTCCGGCTCGAAGCCGATGCGACTGCGGTCGCGGATCGGTCATCGCTCGAGGCTGAGATCGCAAGCAAGCGCGCGCAGGCGAACGCGGAGGTGACCTCGATCCTGGAGGAGGCCAAGGGCGAGGCCGCCGATCTCCTGACGGCGGCTCACGCCGAGGCCGCCGAGCTACGCGACACATCTCAGCGCGAGGCCGCCGACCTGGTCACAAGCGCGCGCACCGAGGCACAGGGCATCGTCGACGCCGCCCGGCAGGAAGCGGACCAGCTCCGCATCCAGGCCGCCGGCGCCGCGAAGTCCGACCGGGACAACGCACGCACGGCCGCAGAGGAACAACTCGCGTCCGCTCGTGCCCACGCGGATTCGCTTCGTGCCGAAGCGCAATCGGCACTCGACCAGGCCAACGAGAACGCCGCGATCATCCGCGGTCAGGCGCAGGCCGAACTCGCAGTCGCCCAGGCCGAGGCCGCCGACGCCCGCACCGCGGCCCAGTCGGAGTTGGATAAGGCACGTAGCGACGCCGCCGACCTGCTCGCCACCGCACGCGAACGTCTCGAGGATGCCAGGAAGCAGGCGGAAGAGATGCACAGCGCTGCACGACGCCAGCGCAGCGAGGCTGAGCTGGCCGTGGCCAAGGAGCGCGACGAAACCCTGGCAGCTATTCGCGACGAGGCCGAGGCCGCGCGCCAGCGCGTGGGGGATCTCGTCCAGAAGTCTTCGGCCCAGGCGGCTGAGGCGGAGGCACGTGCCGCCGCCGCCCTCGAGCAGTACGAGAAGGTCCAGGCAGATGTGGCGCACTTGCGGTCGTCCGCGCTCGCCGAGGCCGAGCAGCGTTCGGAGGGCATCCTGGACGCGGCGCGGGCCGATGCCGAACGTATCCGCACCGAGGCGGCGGAACGAGCGGCCGAGGAACTCACTTCGATTCGCGCCGAGGTCGATTCCCTCCGCGATGAGCGCGATGCGATCTCCGGCCACCTCAAGGACCTGCGCACTTTGCTGAAAAGCACCATCGCTCCGGAGGTAGCGGAGTAGTCACCATCGAGTTCGCGCGATGCGAACGCCAACCAGTGCGCGGCGCCCCCTCGTGCCTGCCGGGCTTCCTACTGCACGGGAGCATCCCACTGGGTCGGCAACGGCGTGGGGAACTCGGGAGCGACGTGCGCGACGATCTCGTCCAGCACGCGGCGCACCGCCTTCTCGCCAACCCAGAGATGCTTGGCGCCGTCCACCGCAATGAGTTCCGCCTGCGGGACGCGGGCGAAGCGGCGGGCGGCCTCCGGCGGCTGTAGATAGTCGTCGAGTTCGGGGACGAGGATCACGAGCGGCTTGCCGAAGGCGGCCCAGCGATCCAGATCCTCATCGGTCGCGCGATGCAACGGCGGCGAAAGGAGGATCGCGCCCTCGATGCGCGGATCCGCCCCGTACTTCAGCGTCAACTCCGTACCGAAGGACCAGCCGACCACCCACTGCCGCGGCAGCCCGCGCTCCTGTGCGAATTCGAGAAGGGCGGCAACGTCGTGGCGCTCCCCCGCACCCTCGTCGAACGTGCCATCGCTCGTGCCGCGCGGTGACGAGGTTCCGCGCGTGTTGAACCGGACCACTGCGATGTCCGCGAGCGCAGGAAGCCGCCACGCCGCCTTGCGCAAGACGTGTGAATCCATGTAGCCGCCGTGGGTGGGCAGCGGATGCAGCGTTAGGAGTGTGGCCCTCACCGGCGCGGTGGCCGGTAACGCCAGTTCGCCAACTAATCGCAGGCCATCGGAGGTGCGCAGCTCGATGTCCTCGCGGTGGGCGGGCAGGACCGATGTCGCTCGAATCTCGTGACTCATAATGACACCAGGATAGTGACCGTCCGGGCGGTGTCGGTGCGGGGGTGTCGGTCGCCGCGTGTCAGTGGCCGATGCGCCAGCAGGCCGCGTGCCAGTGGCGCCTGCTCTCAAGGCCGTCGCGGGCGCCGAGGACGGTCTCGGCACGCCACGCAGCCACGTGCGCCTCGCCCGGCGCTATGACGCGGTGACATCCTGGGCAGGTGTACTGCTTCTCGGAGTGCCGTATCTGCTGAACCACCCACTCCTCGCCGTCACGAGTCACACTGGATCGTCCACCCGTTGCGCGATCGACGTTGAGTTCCGGCGCGGGCTTGCCGTAGGGACGGCGGCTGGAACGGCGGCTACTGGGCACATTTCTATTGTCACGCCAAGCTGGTTCGCGGCCAAATGCCAGGAACAGGCGGTAACGTTGAGTGCGCCAGACTCGCGGCGGCCCTGTTCACTGGTTAGCGATGCGCCCTGCGGGCAATTCGATCTCGCCGGCCGGCGTCTCGACCACAAGATTCGTAAGGACACACATTGAAGTCAGTCACCTTCCGCGCTGCGGGCATCGTCGTCGCGGCAGCGCTCGTGCTCGCGGGCTGCTCCGATTCGAACTCGTCATCCCCCAGCACCGACGCCTCGACCGCGCCGAGCGCATCCGCTCCGGCGGACGGCAGCTCGTCCGAGACGAGCGCCGCGGACCTTGCGCAGCTCGACAAGGTCACCGTGACTGGCGAGGCGGGTGCTCAGCCGACGATCGAGTTCGAAGGTCCTCTGACATTCTCCGACCTCGCCGTGAAGATCTACTCCCCCGGAACGGGCGATGAGATTCAGGCGGGGCAGAAGATCACCGTGAATGTGTACCAGGTCACCGCCGACACCGGAACCGAGTCGTACAACTCCTACACCGGCGAGCCCGAGCCGCTTACCCTGACTGAGGGTCAGCTCAACGAGAAGCTTCTGAACGCTTTCGTCGGCCAGAAGGTGGGCGTGCGCGTCCTGCTCGGGGCCCCCGGTACGGCGGCTGACGCGGCATCCGGCACGGAGGCCCAGCCCGGTTCGGTCGCCGCCGTCGAGGTGCTGTCGGTCGAAAGCCTCCTTGACGACATCGCTCCCGATGCTCCCGGCACCCCACAGGTCAAGTTCGACGATGCCGGAGTTCCCGCCATCACACTCCCCAAGGAGTTTAAGGCCCCTACAGTTATTCAGCGCGCGATTCTCACCGAAGGCGATGGGGAGGTTGTCACGTCCAGTAACACGATCAAGGCTCACTACCTCGGAGTCAAAGCCTCAGATGGAAGCACGTTTGACTCGTCGTGGTCACACGGAGAAGAGCCTATCGAGTTCTCACTTCAACAGGTCGTCTCGGGCTGGACCATGGGACTTTCCGGGGTAAAGGTTGGCTCGACTGTTTTATTGGTCATTCCACCGGAGTTCGGCTACGGGGCTAATGAAGGTCACGAGCTTCAGGCGGAGACTCTAGTATTCGTTGTCAAGGTCGAGGCACTCGTCTCGTAACCCGAAGAAAAGGGGGCATCCGCTTCACGCATCGCGAGGCATTGAGTAGTTTCCCGGAGGCTGCTACACCTCACGATTTGGATTATTGACGAGTCTCGCAACATCAGCCGAAGAACCCTCGGCAAAAAGGTGGTCACCCCCGCTTGGGTCGACCACCTTTTTGCATATGTTCTTAGTGGTGCATCCGATCCCTGATGACGCTGCATATGGCCAGGGCGCCAGTCATATGGCGCTTGACCCCTGATCTTGGACACGCTGATTCCAGCACGGTGCTGGGGAAGCGAGAATTCAAGGGATGGCTAGGAAGAACTACACGGACGAGTTCCGGCAGCGGGCGGTGGACCTGTACGAGTCCACGCCTGGGGCGACGTTGAAGGGCATCGCGGCGGATCTGGGGGTCTCTCGCGGCGCGTTGAAGGAGCGGGTCGACAAGTACGGCTCCGGGACCACGCCCGCCCACGCGGGGTCGCCGCCCATGCCCGGACGGGTGGAGTCGCAGACGGCGAAGGTTCTCCGCCTGGAGGCCAAGAACGCGAGGTTGGAAGGCGGAGCGGGTCAAGCTCGAGACGGAGCGCGGCATCCTCCGTCAGACGGCGAAGTATTTCGCCGGGGAGACGAACTGGTGAACCGCTTCCAATACGTCGAAGGCCACAAGGATGCCTACGGCGTGAAGCGGTTGTGTGAGGTCGTCGAGATCACCCGGTCGTCGTTCTACGCGTGGCTCGCAGCCGCACCAGGACGGGCTGAGCGGCAGGCCGCGGATAAGTTGTTAGCGGCGCGGATCCGGGTGCTCCAGGACCCTACGAAGGGCAGTGACCGTGCCTACGGGGCGCCGCAGATCACCTCTGACCTCAACGACGGCGTCGCACCGATCGAGCGGATCAACCACAAACGGGTCGCCCGCGTGATGCGTGAGCATCAGCTCGCCGGTATCCGGCTGCGACGCCGAGTAAAGACGACTATCCCGGACCAGTCCCCGGACATACGTTTCCCGACCTGCTCGGGCGGGACTTCGCCATCGGTGAGCCGAACCGCAACTATGTCGATGACATCACTTACCTGCCCATCGCGGTTGGGTCGAACCTCTACTTCGAGACCTGTATCGATCTCGGCTCCCGGAAGCTCGCTGGTTGGCAGGTCGCCGATCACATGCGCACCGAACTCGTCGGGGACGCTCTGCGTGCTGGGGCCTGTGACCGCGGGTCGCTGGCCGGCGCGATCTTCCATTCCGAACATGGCAGCGTCTACGCCTCGAAGGCCTACGCCAAGCTCTGCGAGCAGCTGCAGGTGACACAGTCCATGGGAGTGGTCGGCACAAGCGCCGACAACTCCCTGGCCGAAAGCCTGAACGCGGCGCTGAAACGCGAGCTCCTCGCCGGAGAGTCGGTGTTCCCGGACCATGCCATGCGTATCGGGCCGTGTTCCGATGGGCGGGCCGCGACAACACCCGCCGACGCCACTCAGCGATCGGCAAACATCACCCCGAACACCTACGCGGCGACCACGTCCGCTACCCTCACGGAAGCGGCATAGCCGAACCAACACCGTGTCCACGATCACGGGTCAAGGCCCTATCTAAAATCGTTAAGGTTCGATCACACTCACCGCACCGGCATTGCAGCCATGAACTGAGGATTGCGGCAAGCGTTACCTGCTTCTTTGAAGGTGTAAGGCTGATTGGCGCGTCGTTAGAGATGCGTGATAAACCTGGTCGTCCGACTACGGAGATTCCAACATCGGCCATCGACAAGACCTCGACACGTCTAACGCTACCTTCGCTTGCCCTGACCTGACGACGTTCTGCGATCTTGACAAATTCGGTGTTTCAGATTGACGGTAGATCTAATCTGGCGCGTTTCAATTGGGTCGACCTTCGAAGGTGATCGCGAAGGCGTTGCGTGCGGGAATCCACCTGGCCACCTAGCGTGCCTGACCCGCCCGGTGGGGTCGAGGGCTGGGTCACGAAGTAGAGACACTTCAAGCGCGGCGGGAGTGAGTGGGTGTTTTGAGGACTCGATCGCGTTCCATCGAGCAGATGATCCGACAGACTGGGGCGTCATAGTCCAGGAACGGGATGGACTCGCTCCACTCCTTCGCCCCGATTTTGCAGATCGCGGGATAACGGATCGCCCACTTCTCCACGAAGTCCTCGAACCTCTCGCTTCATACGACCTCGTTCGGGGCAGTATTGTCGGGATTCAGGTCGCAGCGCGGTCCGGTCCCACTACTTCTTCGAAGCACACCTGAACGTGTGACGGATCAGATGGATAGTGCAGTTCTGTGCCGCAACGAGTTCACGCGTCGTGGCGATCAGACTACGAAGCAACTTGAGCCCTTCACGGACGACGATGCACACGTCCTCAACACCATGGTTCTTGATCCCGGTAAACGCGCCCAGCCAGAACTACGTGCTCTCACGACCATCGCCGAAGTACACCGCGACCTGCAGTTGCGAGAGACGCGCAGTCAAACGATCCTAGGGATACCCTCCACCCACGCTTCTGGTTGCGCACGATCGTCAGATTAAATGACCCTTCTCTATCGGCCGGGCGAATCGATCTGTACCACAGCGACCTCGGTCAGCACTGTCTTGGACCGAATCCCGTTCCGTCTGTTATCGTCAACGGTTGCATCGTGCTTGCACAGAATCAATCATTTAGTGACTTAGTCGAATTTTATTACTCCAGTCTGGGTCCACTGTTTTGTCTAGGCTCAACTCAAGAAGCCAAGATGGGTCAGCAGAGTTGTCCGAACTGCGACACTAGTTCAAGGGACAGTCCATCCCACGGATCCATAGTCAATAAATGCAAGACGTCACTAGCAGGCCTTTCTTGCAAAGAAAGCCAGGCTTCTTCTACTCGGTTTCACTCGACAATCTACTGCGCCTTTAGTTTCGACAGTAAAAGACATGACTGCGCCCCTATTGCGCTTCCACACAAGACGCGAATTCTCCTCAAAACGCGATTTCTCACAAGCAGGATAGTAGTAGTCAAATGACCCGCTGACTTTGGTAGTCCCGTAATAAAAAACGGTACGAGATTTGGGACGAAGCTTATGTGTTACAGAAACACTCCTACTCTTAGTTTTCTTACCCTCAGCCTTAAGGCTATAGCGAGTTTTGGCCGATAGTTTAGCAAGTGCAAAACCAGCCTCAAGACCGCCCTCGTAACTGACATCAACGCTCGCCGCTATAGTCTTGTCGATAGAAATCGACTCAGTTCGAGTCGCAGACTCTAGCGTTTCATTCTCATATAATTCCGATCCAAGAATTACTGGTTTCTTTTTAATGGAGCGCCATTTCAAATATGCCTTGCCTGTTTTTAACGGCACATGCCAACACGGCAAATCCTGCGCTCGGACGGGTTTCGCTTCAGCGACTGTTGCAGAAACTGCGCACAGAAGCAAGGCTAAACTAAGCCCGGCGGCGATTATCGATTTCAATCTCATGAGCACGTCCTTTGCTTATTTTCGGTCATTCGATCAGTATTGCAAAATGACAAGTTCTATTTTGCGCGAAGCGTTTTTATAGAAGTTTGACTCTCTCCTCCAATACCCCTTGCAATTATAATGACAGTAATCTTCTTCTTGACAAAAATTCCCTTGACGTGGACTCGTCGTTTCGTAAACGTTTTGCTAACTAGGTTTTTATTACCGACGAGTACACGAATCGTATACGATGTAGCGCCCCGAGACTTATTCCAGGAGACGCGAAATGACTTCTTGCTCAATCGCTTAATTTTGATTCCTTTGACCATGGATGGTCTGGGAGGTAACGTCTTCGTAGTAAATGCAGTGAATGTCGGTTCAGAGTGACGACCGGTGAAAGTTCGATATTGAAGTTTAATCCTATATCGAGTAGATGGCCGAAGACCGATGAATCCGGCTGAAGTTCCCTGTGTAACTTTTGACGATATAGTTTTCAGATTTGAGTCGACGATACTGACAATATAGGCCTGAGCGTTCAAATCGTCCTCCCATGTTGCAACGGCTGAATTTGCCTGAATTTCTTCTACTAGAGCAGCGTCAGGCGCCTCAGCCATTGTTGCGACTAAAATACTGGAAGAATACTCGCTCTTCGATTGTCCTACAGAAGCGACCTCCACACGATACTGGGAATCCGGAACCAATCCTGTGAATATGATACTATTGGTCGTCGACTCCATGGTGCGTACGTCATCCTCGTTGTCCAGAAAGCTCAACTTCTCATCGATTGCACGTACTTCGTATTTTTTTGCCCCCACCACGGACTTCCATGTAAGCCTAAGAGAGTCTGAAGAAAAAGCACTGCCGGAAAGCCCCGAGGGGATTGCGGGGGGCGCTGGATACGTAGTAAACGAAAGCGGATTTGACTCCACAGAGCACCCACTAGCTGTACAGGCTTTTAGCGTGACGGTATATGTCGTCGCAGCAATTAGGTTTTGAATCGAGTATGACAAGAGACCTGTCGGCACCTTAAGAGCCAGGACTTGATTCGATCCCTGTTTCACAGTAATTCTATATTCAGTAGCAGTATTTACAGTTGCCCATGAGACCTCCGCTGATGTGCTGGTGAGAAGATCTTCCTCCAATTCAACATCAGGCATATCGGGCAATGTTACGAAAGTAACTGGATTAGACCAAGCACCCCATCCAGTAGAGTTATAGGCTCGCACTCGAGTTCGATATAACGTACCCGCCTGTAGTCCATACACACTGCGGTTAAGGTTCGTTTGTACGAATACACCGTCCTCTAATACAGTTCCGTTTGTATCATAAACACGCATTTCGTACTTTGTAGCACTCAATACGGAATCCCACGTTACCGTCACCCATTTCGCAGGATACAGAGTGACTCGAATGTTTGTCGGGACGCCAGGAACAGCGGCTTGTGCACTCGGCACGCCGACGAAGATAAGGGCGATAGCCAGCAGAAAGCGTAACAAAATTGGCTGGTGCCGCATGTTTGTGAACCTCAATTTTTTTGAACTAGTTGATGAGGGAACCTTCAAGGCTCTGTGACAGAGTACTCGAACCGCATAGTTTGTGCAACTTTACTTGTTTCTGACGCTTTAAGTCTTGACGAACCGGACTCGACTTCACCCAATGTCTCGAGGAACTCCGTGAAGGGCTCTTCCGATTTGAGGGTGTAGGAGTGGTGGGCGCGTCGTTGCGGGATTGAGGGTCGAGGTCTTTCGATGATGGAAGTTCTCACACTGTCCCTTCGAAAGGCCTCGACGTGTCTAACGCTACCTTCGCTTGCCCTGACCTGACCACGTTCACTCGGCTCGATGAGCTCGGCCTGGTCGTTGTGGGTCAACGCCTGGAACGGTCCCGTGGGGGGTCAAGGGGTCTGCCCCGAGTCTTGTTGACAGTCGGGGTTGAGAGTGATCAGGCCGCTTTCGCGTCCGTGTAGATCGTTTCAAACTCTACGGGAGTGAGTTTGCCGAGGCCACGTTGCCGGCGCCTCCGGTTGTACTTCGTTTCGATCCAGGACACGATCGCGAGGCGGAGCTCGGCGCGGGTGTCCCAGCGCCTTGTGTTCAGCACGTTCTTCTGCAGCAGGCTGAAGAAGCTCTCCATACTCGCATTGTCACCGGCACCGTAAGAGCGCCCCATAGAGCCGATCAAGCTATTGTTCCGAAGCAGGGTTTGGGTGCGTTTCGCACGAAATTGGCCGCCCCTATCGGAATGGCACACCGTTCCCTCGGGTGAACGCAACGCGATCGCGTTGCACATCGCGGCTCTCGCGAGAGAAGAACGCATGCGCGTGTCGATGGAGTACCCGACGATCTTGTTCGACCAGACTTCTTTGAACGCGCAGATGTAGAGCTTGCCTTCTTTGGTCGGGTGCTCCGAGATGTCCCACAGCCAGACCTTGTTCGGCCCGTCGGCGACGAACTCGTGCCGGATGACACCGTGCTCGTCGACGACCGCGAGGAGATCGTCGTGCGGCGTAGGTCCCGTGCTGCCGGGCTTGCTGCGCTTGCGGTGGTGCGATGCGTGGATCCCCGCGATCCGGCAGAGTCGGTGCACTCGGTTCTCGCTCGCGGTGATCCCGTGCTCGCTCTCGAGCTCATCGGTGAGGAACCTGTAGCCAAGGGTAGCGTCGTCCGCATGGAGGTCGTAGAGCGCATCGATGAGGTGCGCATCGTCCCAGTCCCGCTGGGAGGCAGGATGTTCCAGCCACTGGTAATACCCCTGCCTGGAGAGGCCGAGGACCCGACCGGCACCCTCACAGGGGCGCCGGCCGCAGCCATCTCTCGGACGAGCGGGAAGACTATTTTCCCGGCAGGTTCGCCTGGGATAGATACGCGGCCGCCCGCCGCAAGACCTCGTTCTCTTGCTCGAGGAGTCGGATCCGCTTGTTCGCCTCGCGGAGCTGTTTACGTTCGTCCTCGGTCAGGCCCGGCGCACGCCCGTCTTCAACATCAGCCTTCTTTAACCAGTTGAACAAGGAGGCTTCAGAGATCCCGAAGTCACGCGCGATCTGCGACAACGGGGCCTGCGCCTTACGTGCCACGGCCACGACATCATCACGGAACTCCTTCGGATAGGGCTTGGGCATGAATACATCCTTCCAGTGAGGACGAATCCTCACACATCAGATGTCAACCAAACCCGGGGCAGACCCGGCCGCGGCAGAAGCTACGCGAAGTCCTCCCCGACTACAGCGAAAACGCAATCCACAGCGGCGGCAGAAAAGGACGCGGCACCAAAGACGGCGTCCACGTCGATGCCTACATTCCGTGGGAATCCGCATTAGGGACCAAACTGCGGCTCAAGGTGGAGAAGCTGATTGAGCACACAGAGCCTGCACCGATGAACGGCTGGCGTCTGCTCAACATCCATGCCCACACAGCCACCAAGCTTGCCGCACTGCTTGACCGACCCGATACAGAAAAGGGCGAGAAAGACGCCCGCGAGATCGACCGGCTGCTCGAACACGGCGCGGACCCCGTAGAGACCATCGCGGTCCTTCTCGATGCCACCGGTGGTGATCGCGAACTCATCCCCGGCTACATCGAGCAAGCTTTCGACCTCGTCCCCACCCTTGTGCGCGCCAACAAGCAACGCCGACGTGAACTCGCGCACCAACGACGCGTATGGGTCGACGAGGCTGAGCACCAACTGTGAACTGGCGACAACGACCGCTAACGCTCCAGTGCCATCTCGGCTCGCCTCGTATTGCTAGACGCAAAAAACTGACCTCCGTCATCCTCAAGTTCAGTGCCCAGCCTATCCAGAAGCCGAACGAAGCCAAGCGCTCCACGAAACTTGGCCTTGAGAGGTATCGGAACGCTGAGGCCCGCGAGCAGTCGCGGCTTTCGACTGCAACGGTGTAGAACATCGACAAGTCCGCGACGCACGTTCTTGACGAGCGGTCGCTCACCGGGGCTTGGCACCCGCCGTATCGCCGGGGATGTAACCGCAAAACCACTTAGGGATTTCACGATTCTGCTCTAGGAAGGGGCGTCCGGCGCTAACCCAATGAAGCCCCGCCGAAACCTTGCGGTCTGGGCGGGGCTTCACGATTGCGAGTCAACTGGTCAGAAGTCCCAGTCGTCGTCCTCGGTGTTCACGGCTTTGCCGATCACGTAGGAAGACCCGGAGCCCGAGAAGAAGTCGTGGTTCTCGTCCGCGTTGGGGCTGAGCGCCGACAGGATCGCCGGGTTCACGTCCGTGTCCGCCTTCGGGAACAGCGCCTCGTAGCCGAGGTTCATCAGCGCCTTGTTGGCGTTGTAGCGCAGGAAGTTCTTGACGTCCTCGGTCAGGCCCATCTCGTCGTAGAGGTCCTGCGTGTACTCGACCTCGTTCTCGTACAACTCGAAAAGCAGATCGAACGTGTACGTCTTGAGGTCGTCGCGCTCCTGCTGCGTGACGAGCTCGAGTCCCTTCTGGAACTTGTAGCCGATGTAGTAGCCGTGGACCGCTTCGTCGCGGATGATGAGGCGGATCAGGTCGGCCGTGTTCGTCAGCTTGGCCCGGCTGGACCAGTACATGGGCGCGTAGAAGCCCGAGTAGAACAGGAACGATTCGAGCATGGTCGAGGCGACCTTGCGCTTCAGCGGGTCGTCGCCGCGGTAGTAGTCGAGGACGATTTCCGCCTTGCGCTGGAGGTTCTCGTTCTCTTCCGACCAGCGGAACGCGTCATCGATTTCGCGGGTCGAGATCAGCGTCGAGAAGATGGACGAATAGCTCCGCGCGTGCACCGATTCCATGAACGCAATGTTCGTGTAGACGGCTTCCTCGTGCGGGGTCAGCGAGTCCGGGATCAGCGAGACTGCGCCGACGGTGCCCTGAATCGTGTCCAGCAGCGTCAGCCCGGTGAAGACGCGGGTCGTCATGCGCTTCTCGGCCTCGGTGAGCGTCGCCCACGACTGGATGTCGTTGGACAGCGGCACCTTCTCGGGCAACCAGAAGTTGCCGGTGAGGCGGTCCCAGACCTCAAGGTCCTTGTCATCCTCGAGGCGGTTCCAGTTGATCGCCGATACGCGATCGATCAACTTAATCTTGCCGGTGGGGCTCATGTGCTTTCCTTATTCTGCTGGCGAGTTCGAAGTCGTGTCGGCAACCGGCCAGGTCACAGCATGCACGACACGCAGCCCTCGACCTCGGTGCCCTCGAGCGCCATCTGGCGAAGACGGATGTAGTACAGCGTCTTGATGCCCTTGCGCCATGCGTAGATCTGCGCGCGGTTCAGGTCGCGGGTGGTTGCCGTGTCCTTGAAGAACAGCGTCAGGCTCAGGCCCTGGTCGACGTGCTGCGTCGCGGCGGCATACGTGTCGATGATCTTCTCGTAGCCGATCTCGTACGCATCCTGGTAGTACTCCAGGTTGTCGTTCGTCAGGTACGGCGCCGGGTAGTAGACGCGGCCGATCTTGCCTTCCTTGCGGATCTCGATCTTGGAGGCCACCGGGTGGATGGACGAGGTCGAGTTGTTGATGTAGCTGATCGAGCCGGTCGGCGGGACCGCCTGCAGGTTCTGGTTGTACAGGCCGTGCTCCATGACGGACGCCTTGAGTTCGCGCCAGTCGTCCTGGGTCGGGATCGCGACGCCCGCCTGGGCGAACAGTTCGCGAATGCGCTCGGTGGCGGGCTCCCACACCTGGTCGGTGTACTTGTCGAAGTATTCCCCCGAAGCGTACTTCGACTCGGCGAAGCCACCGAACGAGGTACCACGCTCGATCGCGAGCTTGTTCGATGCCCGGATCGCGTGGAACGCGACCGTGAGGAAGTAGATGTTCGTGAAGTCCAGGCCCTCTTCGGAGCCGTAGTGGATCCGCTCGCGGGCCAGGTAGCCGTGCAGGTTCATCTGGCCCAGCCCGATGGCCTTGCCCTCCGCGTTGGCGCGGCGGATCGATGGCACCGAGTCGATCGACGTCTGGTCCGCAACGGCGGTCAGCGCGCGAATCGCAGTCTCAATGGTCTTGCCGAAATCGGGCGAGTCCATCGACTTGGCGATGTTGAGCGAGCCCAGGTTGCAGGAGATGTCGCGGCCGATGTGGTCGTAGTTGAGGTCCGTGGTGTAGGTCGACGGGGTCGAGACCTGCAGGATCTCCGAGCAGAGGTTCGAGTGCGTGATCTTGCCGGCGATCGGGTTGGACCGGTTCACCGTGTCCTCGAACATCACGTACGGGTAGCCGGACTCGAATTGCAGTTCCGCAATGGTCTGGAAGAACTCGCGGGCGTTGATCTTCGTCTTGCGGATCCTGCCGTCGTCGACGAGATCGTGGTAGATCTCGGAGACGTTAACGTCCGCGAACGGCTTGCCGTAGACGCGCTCGACGTCGTACGGGCTGAACAGGTACATGTCGTCGTTGTTCTTGGCCAACTCGAACGTGATGTCCGGGATCACGACGCCCAGCGAGAGCGTCTTGATGCGGATCTTCTCGTCCGCGTTCTCTCGCTTGGTGTCAAGGAACCGCATGATGTCGGGGTGGTGCGCGTGGAGGTATACCGCTCCGGCCCCCTGGCGCGCGCCGAGCTGGTTCGCGTAGGAGAACGAGTCCTCCAGCAGCTTCATCACCGGGATCACGCCCGACGACTGGTTCTCGATCTTCTTGATCGGAGCACCCTGTTCGCGCAGGTTGCTCAGCAGCAGGGCCACACCGCCGCCGCGCTTCGAGAGCTGCAGGGCGGAGTTGATGCCGCGGGCGATCGACTCCATGTTGTCCTCGATGCGCAGCAGGAAGCACGAGACCGCCTCGCCGCGCTGCGCCTTGCCGAGGTTCAGGAACGTCGGAGTCGCCGGCTGGAAACGACCGGAGATGATCTCTTCCACGTAGTCCGCGGCCAACTGCTCATCGCCGTCGGCGAGCGCCAGCGCGACCATGCACACGCGGTCCTCGAAACGCTCCAGGTACCTGCTGCCGTCGAAGGTCTTCAGCGTGTACGAGGTGTAGTACTTGAAGGCGCCAAGGAACGTCTCGAACCGGAACTTCTTCGAGTAGGCGAGTTTGAACAGCGCCTTGACGAAGTCGCGGTCGTACTTATCCAGAACCGCGGCCTCGTAGTAGTGGTTCTCGACCAGGTAGTCCAGCTTCTCGCGCAGCGAGTGGAAGAACACCGTGTTCTGGTTGACGTGGCTCAGGAAGTACTGCCGCGCCGCGAGTTTGTCCTTGTCGAACTGGATCTCGCCGTTGGGACCATACAGATTCAACATCGCGTTGAGCGCGTGATAGTCCAAGCCGGTCGTCACATCGACCTCGGTTGTCGTTGCCAAAATCGCACCAAGCCCTCCTGGACGCGAGTAACGTCCTGCGGTGTCCCCATGAGTTCGAATGCGTACAGGTATGGCACCTGACACTTCGCGGAGACGATGTCACCGGCGAGGCAATAGCCGCTGCCGAAGTTTGTATTGCCCGCGGCTATGACGCCGCGGATGAGTGCCCTGTTGCCGGGCACGTTGAGAAATTTGATGACTTGCCGCGGGACCGCCCCGCCGTGGTCCCCGCCGCCATAAGTCGGTGTCACGAGGACGTAGGGTTCGCCGACCTGCAGATCCGGGTCGGATCGCCGGAGCGGGATGCGCAAGGCTGCCAGGCCGACCTTGTCGACGAACTTCCGCGTGTTCTCGGAAACCGACGAGAAATAGACGAGGCTGGCCACGCCAGAGCCTGCGTCAGGCCACTACGGAACTCGCCGCGACCTGCTGAGCGAGCTGGCTGATCTGGTCGGGACGGAAACCAGACCAGTGCGAGTCACCGGCGATCACGACGGGCGCCTGAAGGTACCCGAGTGAACGAACCATCTCGAGCGCCTCGACGTCCTGGCTGATGTCGACGATCGAGTACTCGATGCCCCGCTTGTCCAGCGCACGATACGTCGCGTCGCACTGCACACAAGCCGGCTTGCTGTAGACCGTGATGCTCATTTTGACGAGTTCCTCCTGCTCGCTCGCACCCGCCCGGCTCGCCCCGAAACCGGGTCGGGCGCAAAGTGCTGACACTGCTGAAATTACGTTGTTGTCATTCGCAACGGGGCGTGGTTTCCCTCGCTCATCCCCTGCTCATCCAACACTACACCTAGTGGCGGACACTCGCCTGCACTACTAGGGATAGTGTTTGCGCGTCGCATCGGTTCGGCTGTGGACAACCTGCGCATGACTCGCCACGAGGGCCCACTGGGCCGCGACAACCCGCCGATTCGGCCTCCACATCGTCCCGGAAAACTCGTCCACGGGCGGTGGATAACGACTCGAAGATTTTTCCCACCGGCGTGTCGCCACCAACGATTCACCTCTCGTTCCCCTGACCGTCGATCACCGGTCGCTATCTGCCTGGACCATGAGGGATTGACCCCCCGACCTCTCGACACGACAGGCCAAAACAACCACGTGGACACCGTCATCACCCCTCGGCGCCTGACTACCAAGCGCGAAACCGCAGACCGCGTCTTCCGCGGTAGCGTCCGCGCGAGCGGCACGACCGTGCTGCTCATCATGTCGTTCGTCGGCGTGTTCCTCCTCATCCGCGCCTGGGAGGCCCTCCGGGTAGCCGGCCCAGGCTTCTTCACGACCCAGGCGTGGGAACCCGATTCGGGCAACTTCGGCATCGCGGCCGTGATCGTCGGGACGATCCTGATAGCCGGCGTGGCCGTCACGGTCGCGCTTCCCCTCGCGATGGGCACCGCCCTTTACATCAGCGAGTACGCCCCACCGCGCCTGCGTAAAACGCTGATCACCATCGTCGATCTCATGGCCGCCGTGCCGTCGGTCGTGTTCGGCCTGTGGGGGGTGTTCTTCCTGCAGGAGAAGATCGTCCCCGTGGCCCGGTGGATCTCCACGGTGTTCGGCTGGATCCCCCTGCTGCGCGTGGACGGCGTGGACCCGCACGATCCGCTCGCGAGCTCGACCGTCTACACGTCCTCGACCTTCATCGCCGGCATAGTGGTGGCGATGATGATCACCCCGATCATGACCTCGATCATGCGCGAGGTCTTCATGCAGGCTCCCCTGGGTGAACGCGAGGGTGCGCTGGCACTCGGCTCGACCCGCTGGGGCATGATCCGCTCGGTCGTGCTGCCATACGGGGCGGGCGGGATCATCGGCGGCACGATGCTGGGGCTGGGCCGGGCGCTGGGCGAGACCATCGCTGTGTACATGATCATCTCGCCCGTCTTCGTCATCCAGCCGCACATCCTGGCCAATGGCACCAACTCCGTCTCGGCCCTCATCGCCCTGCGCTACGGCGAGGCGACGCCCATGGGCATGTCTGCGCTCATGGCCGCGGGTCTGGCCCTGTTCCTGATGACCCTGGTCGTCAATTTCGCGGCGTCCACCGTCGTGGCGCGCTCCCGCTCCGGGGCGAGTTCGTGAGCGCGCGCCCCCCAGTTCGATTTGAAGGACGAGTTCTCCCATGACCATCGCCACGCAGGTCCGCATCGACCAGGCGCCCGACGTGACAGCGAGCCAAGTGCGACGGCAGTTGTCCAACACGCGCGTTGGAGACGTGCTTGCCCTCCTCGGTTCGGCAATCGCCTCGCTCGCGCTGACCGCATTCGCCTCGCTGGTGCTCGCACCCGTTCGCGGCGCTCCCGCTTTCATCGCCCTGACACTGATCGTGTTCGTCGGGATCTATGCGGCGGTCGCCGCGATCACCGAGAACGGCCCCGCTGTGCGTGATCGCGTCGCGATGGTGGTCGTGCACACGCTCGCGTTCGCGGTGTTGCTCGTGCTGGTCTTCATCGTCGTGTTCACGGTTGCTCGAGCGCTCCCCGCGCTGCCGCATCCGAACTTCTACACCCAGGACATGTCACTCGCCGGGCCACTCGACCCGCTGGACGTCGGAGGCGTTCTCCACGCGATCACCGGAACCATGATCCAGATCGGCATCGCACTGGCGATCACCATTCCGCTGGGTCTCGCCACCGCGGTGTTCCTCTCGGAGATTCCGGGACCGTTCGCCAGGTTCGTCCGAACGGTCGTCGAGGCGATGACCGCGTTGCCCTCCATCGTCGCGGGCCTGTTCATCTACGCCACGGCAATCTACATGTTCGGGCTCGACAAGTCCGGATTCGCCGCCGCCCTGGCCATCTCGATCATGATGCTGCCGATCATGATCCGGTCTGCCGACGTGGTGCTCCGCCTTGTTCCCCACACGCTCAAGGAGGCCGCGTACGGCCTGGGATCCAGCCAGTGGAAGACCGTCTGGCAAGTGGTGCTGCCCACCTCCCGGTCGGGCCTGACCACGGCGATTATCCTCGCCACCGCCCGCGGGATCGGCGAGACGTCTCCGGTTCTGCTGACCTCCGGATTCACCGCGGCGATGAACACCAATCCCCTGTCGGGCCCCATGGTGTCGCTACCGCTCGCCATCTTCCAGTTCGTCAAGTCCCCAGAGCCGAACATGATCGCCCGTGGATTCGGCACGGCAGCGGTGCTCATGGCGCTCGTGGTCACCTTGTTCGTGATCGCCCGGGTCATCGGCGCCGACAGTCCCGCCAAGAAGGCCCGGCGCCAGGACCGGCGCGAGGCCGTGCTGCACACCCTGACGGGCCTCGTTCGCCGCGCCACTCGGGCGCGGCGCGGGCGCGGCGATCGCCCCGCATCCGAGCCCGACGAAGCGCGCTCGCCCGCCGCCCAACAGTCCCACCTTCCCACCTCCACGCCTACCATCCAGGAACAGTGATGTCGAACCCCATTCAGGCCCGCCGCGGAGTACCGGCACGCCACCTCGTCAAGGTCGCGGCACTCGTCCTGGCGGGCGGCTTCGCCGCCAGCCTCGCCCTCGCGCTCGCCCCAGCGGCGAACGCCGACACCTACGTCCCGATCAGCGGTGCCGGATCGTCATGGTCAGCCAACGCAATCGATCAGTGGCGCCGAAACGTGGAGCAGTACGGCATGCGCGTCAACTACGCGTCCACCGGTTCCTCCGACGGGCGAAACCAGTTCAAGTCAGGCACCATCGACTTCGCGAGTTCCGAGATCCCCTACGGACTCAAGGACGGCGGGGTCGTCGATACCCCGCCGTCGCGAGGCTTCGCCTATATGCCCATCGTCGCGGGCGGTACCGCCTTCATGTACAACCTGCGCATCGGCGGACAGCAGGTCACGAACCTGCGGCTGTCGGGCGATGTGCTCACCAAGCTGTTCACCGGCGACATCACCATGTGGAACGATCCCGCCATCGCGGCGGACAACCCCAACCTGTCGCTGCCGGCGCGCAAGGTCGTGCCGGTGGTCCGCTCCGACGGCTCCGGCTCGACCGCACAGTTCACGACGTGGATGGCGTCCGAGCATCAGTCGCTGTGGGACAACTACTGCAAGGCGGCGGGACGATCCACGCCGTGCGGCGTCACCTCCAACTACCCCACGGTCGCGGGCAAGGGCTTCGTCGCGCAGCCCAATTCGCAGGGCGTCGCGGGCTACGTCGCGCAGCGAGCGAACGAGGGCACCATCACCTACGTCGAGTACTCTTACGCGCTGAAAACCGGATACCCGGTCGCCAAGGTGCTCAACCACGCCGGCTACTACGTCGAGCCGACCGCCTCGAACGTCGCCGTCGGGCTGTTGTCCGCCAAAATCAACACCGACAAGAACTCGCCTAGCTACCTCACCCAGGAGCTCACCGGGGTCTTTCGCAGCGACGACAAGCGGACGTATCCCCTGTCCTCGTACAGCTACCTGATCGTCCCGACCGGTACCCAATCGGGGTTCACGACGGCCAAGGGCAAGACGCTCGGTGCATTCTCCTACTACTTCCTGTGCGAGGGCCAGCAGCAGGCCGAGGTGCTCGGTTACTCGCCGCTGCCCATCAACCTCGTCAAGGCGGGACTAGAACAGGTGCGGGCGATTCCCGGAGTCGCGGCGCAATCCATCGACCTGAAGGGATGCAACAACCCCACCTTCTCCCCCGACGGGACGAACACGCTAGCCAAGAACGCTCCGATGCCAGACAACTGCGACAAGAAGGGTGTCGAGCAGTGCACCCAGGGCACCGGCGGTGCGAAGAAGACGAAGACCGCAGTCACCAAGACGTCCAGCGGCACCACCAAGGGTGGGACCACAGGTTCCGGGACGACGGGTTCGACTGGCGGTGGGACGTCGACAGAATCGGGCGGTGGTACGGACGGTGGCGGCGCCGACACGGCCACGGATGGAGCCAGCGATGCGGGCACCGACGGCGGCGCGGCCGATACGGACAACACGGTCACCGGGGGCGGCGACGCGGGAGGCTCCGTCGTGGGGCCCGACTTTGGCGGCGGACCCGTCGTCTGCGAACCGGACACCGGCGTGTGCATGAATGTGATCGCCGAGCCGGTAACTCTTGAGAACTCAGCGGCGCCGGTGGTTCCGGCTGGGGCGTGGTTGGCCATCGGCGCGGCGGCCCTCGCTATCGCCGCACCGTCCCTGGTAGCCTTCCTCGCTCGCCGCAGGAACGGCTCGTACTCAGCCAAGGGAGGCGTCCGATGACGGCGCGCTGGGAAAGCGGGTCGCGCGTGAGCGTCCTGCGCAGGGTCGGCATCGTCCTCGGCGTCGTCGGCCTGTCCGCCAACGCCCTAGGGGGCGTCCTGCTGATCGCATCAACGACCGCGAATGGTGCGGGCAGCCGGTCGGTCACGGCGAGTGACGATGACTGGGGTGCGACCACCGATTCGGCCGTGACCCAGCAGTGGGCCGATCCCGCTCTCCTGGGCGAACGTGATCCCGCGAAAGCCTCCTACAACGCGCTTGCGGGCATCACCGTCACGGTGAGCCAGACCAAGGACTTGACCACGCAGGGCATCACCGTTTCGTGGTCCGGGGCCGCCCCGACCCCGGTGAGCCGATTCTCGGAGTCGTTCTTTCAGGTCATGCAGTGCTGGGGAGACGAAGACGCCGGCCCCTCGCCGGAGCAGTGCATGTGGGGAACACCGTCGACAGGAATCGCGGCCATGCTCGGGGATCGGGTCGGGGGCCGAACCCTCCGGCTCAATGAAGATCCCGCTCAGCAGTACTCGGACGAGTACCTCGTCCCCCCGCCTGCGTCCAACCCCTACCTGCGCGCTTACTCCGTCCCGTTCGAAACGGTGGACGGTGACCGCGTCACCGACGTCAGTCCCTACTACACCTCGGCCACGACCAACGAGGTCTCCGCGGCGCGAACCAGCGCGGATGGCTCCGGCGTCATCGTCTTCAACACCCTCAACGCCATGGACGCGCCGCACCTGGGGTGCGGCGCCGTCACCGGCGGCAAACCGCGCGGGTGCTGGCTCGTCGTCGTACCGCGGGCGGACACCACCGCTGGCGGCACGAACGTCGACGACCTGGACGACGGCATGCTGAACGGATCCCCACTGACGGCTACCAACTGGGCGGACCGCATGGTGTTCGACCTGTCCTTCCAGGCAGTGGGAACCAACTGCCCCCTCGGCAATGCCGAGCGGCGTCTCGTCGGGCATGAGCTGTTCTCCGAGGCAATGACCTCGTGGCAGTCGAACCTGTGCGGATCGGGCACCACCTACGGCTGGTCGCAGATCGGCGACGAGGAAGCCCGCACTCAGCTCCTCTCCCCGATCGACGGCGCCGCCCGCCTGGCCGTGATATCCGATCCCGTGTCGAAGGAGAAGGCGACGGGAAACGTGCTGCGCTACGCGCCAATAGCGCGCAGCGCGATCGTGTTCGGCTACAACATTGAGCGCGATCTCAAGCAGAGCGCCACGCACAGGGAACTCGGCGGCACCCCTGTGTCCGACCTGACTCTCAACGCGCGACTGATCGCCAAACTCCTGACGCAGTCGTATCGGGCCGATGTCCCGGGGGGCGGTACGACCGCCCCGATCACGTCGAACCCTTACTCGATCGTCACCGATCCGGAGTTCGTGGAGCTCAATCCGGAGTTCTCCGATTTCATGGCCGCGACGGCACCCGAGGGCCTGCTCGTGTCCCTGGGCTCGTCCGACGCGAATGCGCAGGTGTGGCAGTGGCTCCAGTCGGACCCGTACGCCCGCGCGTTCCTCTCGGGCGAGGACGACGGTCACGGCATGAAGATCAATCCCGCCTATCTGACCCTCGATCTGGCGAACACACCGACGGATTCCTTCCCCAAGGCCGACCTGACGACCTATCGCGCCTCCAGCATCGTGCCCGAGCCCGGCTTCGGCACGCTCGACCTGCGCCCCTACATGACCGATATGCTCGATGCCGCGCAGCGGGCCCAGCGCGGTGAATCGGGTTCGAAGATCGTCTGGGATCAGTTCCGTCAGCCGTCGTCGTTCGTTGCCTCGGGCGCGCAACTTCCTGGACACCGCTTCCAGCTCGCGCTCACCGACCGTACCTCCGCCCACCGCTTCGGCTTGCGCACGGCGTCGCTCGTGAACGAGGCAGGGCAGAAGGTGGCGGCAAGCGAGTCCGCGGTCACGAAGGGGCTGGATTCCTTCGTAGCTGCGGCTGCAGACGAGACCGTCCGGGTGTACGACCCGACGCAGCGCACGCTAGGCGCGTATCCCCTGGCCACTATGAGCTACGCGGCCGTGAACGTGTGCCGCGCCAGTACCGCCGAACTGAAGGACTATTCGCGTTTCCTCACCTATGCGGCGGGCGCAGGACAGGCCCGTGGTGCCGCCAAGGGGCAGTTGCCGCTTGGTTACCTTCCCCTCACCGCCGCCGACAAGAACTCACTGACCACGCTGTCCGCTCTGCTGACCGATTCGGCCGGGATAAAGAAACTCTGCCCCGTGACGGCGGAAAAGCCCAAGGACGACAAGAACGTCAAGAAGGACGACACCAAGAAGGACGAGCGGGAGAAACCGGCACCTCCGACCGCGCCGGCCCCTTCGGCCTCTACACCGACCCCTGCGGTCGAGACTCCCGTGGCGGAACCCAGCGAGGATACCGCGCCCCCGCCCGCCGAGCCGGCACCCGTAGCGGTGGAGACGGCCGCCGCCGAACCCGTGTTGACCGCAGCCGTGTCCACCCGAGGGTGGCGGACCGGAGCCATCGGCGCGATGTCGCTGGGGCTGCCGTGCTCCATTCTCGGCCCGCTGCTGGTACGCCGGGCCCGAGGTTTGCCTTCCTGATGCCTGAAATTCGCTTTTCGGACGCCTGACTGCGACCTCGATGTCGCTCAGGACTGCGTAGATGATCACGTCAATCGAAATGACACACCTCATACTCATCAAACGAGAGGAACTCCCTCGATGATTGCCAAGAAGACGGCCCACGTGGCCGCAGGCATCGGTGCTGGCGCACTCCTGTTCGCCGCTGCTGCGCTTCCCGTCCACGCTGACCCCGCTGGGGGCGCGTTCGGGACCCTCGTCGGCCTCGGATCCGACACCACCCAGGACGTGCTTAACGGGATCGCCAGTGCGATTCCGGGCAACCTCGTCGCGTCCTACGACGCGACCGGGTCGGGAACCGTCGTCACCCGCGCCGGCGGAACCGCGATTCCCCGCGCCAACGGCTCCGGGGCGGGCGTGAACCTTCTGCGCGTAGCCATCGGGCAGACCGGTTCCGCCTCCGTATCGACGTTCAGCAGCGGTACCGTCTCGGTCGAGACCGCGGCCGTGGCGGGGCAGATCGACTTCGCGCGGTCCTCCTCCGGCGCCGGTAGCAACGTCGTCGCGGGCGGCGTGCTGACATACGTGCCGTTCGCGGTTGATGCCGTGACGTACGCGGTGTCCCCGACCTCAGTCCTGCCGAAGGATCTGACCAAGGACCAGCTCATCTCGATCTACAAGGGCGCGATCGACCGAGTTGCCTACAAGACCGGCGAAGCCAGCCAGCTCCTCGATAAGACCGACAGCGTACCCGCCGGCTACACGTCCGTGGGTATCACCACCTACATCCCGCAGGCCGGGTCCGGCACGCGGTCGTACTGGCTGGGCCAGGTCGACATCAGCGAGGCACAGATCTCGAACAACACCTTCCCGAACCTGAAGGCCACGGACCTCGGCGGCGCTCCAGTGCAGGAGCACAAGGGCGCAGCGCTCGTCACCGGCAACGCGGAGCAGCAGAAGGCGACGATCGTGCCCTTCTCGATCGCTCAGTGGATCTCGCAGGCGAACGGGAAGGTCACCGACCACCGGGCGAACGCGCAGCTCGGCGGCGTGACGGTAGCCGGCACGCTACAGACACCGACCATCGGGAGCGGGACGAGCTACGCCCTCAACCCCAACTTCAAGGCGTACAACCGGACCGTGTACAACATCGTCCCCTCAAAGTACGCTGACGACCCGAACTCCGTCATCCGCGCCACCTTCGTCGGATCGAACTCGGCCGTCTGCCAGCAGACTGCGGTCATCCAGTCCTTCGGATTCGGCACCACCACGGACTGCGGCGACACGACGATCCGCGCGTACGCCCCCTCCGAGGCCACCATCGCCGCCACGATCCCCGCCTCCGCGCAGGTCGGCAAGGCCAGCACGCTCAGTGCCAAGGTGACCTCGTTCGGAAACGGCGGCGGCACGCTCACGTTCAAGAACGGCTCGACCGTTCTCGCGAGCACCACGATCGCCAAGGGGCAGGACACGGCCTCCGCGCAGTGGACGCCAGCGGCGTCCGGCGGCATGGACATCACCACCGAGTTCGTCCCGAACCTCGCCGGAGTCGGCGCGGCGGTTTCCCCTGCATCGCCGATCACCGTGAGCGCGGCGAGCGTCCCCGCTCCCGCCGCGACCTCGATCGCTCTGACGGTGAGCAAGGCGCCGACCGCCGGAAAGACCGTCACGGTCACCGCGTCGATCACCAAGCCTTCCGTCGCGGGAACCGTCACGTTCTTCGATGGCGCCAAGGCACTCGGCAACCCCGTCACCGTCGCGGCCAGCGCCAAGACGGCCAGCACGACGTTCAAGGCGAGCAAGCTGTCGTACTCGATTCGCGCGGTGTTCACCCCGGCGACGAGCGCCGCCATCGCATCGAACGCGGCGACCACGGTCAAGGTCGCCAAGGCCAAGGCGGCCGTCAAGGTCGGCAAGGTCAAGGCGGGCAAGCGTAGCGCTACGGTCGCCGTTACCGTCAAGGTCAGTGGCGTCAAGGCCGCCGGCAAGATCACTGCGAAGGTCGGCAAGAAAAAGGTCGGCACGGGAACCGTTAAGAACGGCAAGGCCACCCTCAAGCTCAAGAAGCTCAAGGCCGGCAAGAACAAGGTGACGTTCACCTACGGCGGCGCAGTGCTCGTCGCGAAGGCGAGCTCGAGCAAGTCCATCACCGCCAAGAAGTAGCGCCTCACGAGGCGCTCCGATCTCGCGCCTCGTCACTCGCTGCCCCGCGGTAGTGCGGCACCACTCGGTGTCGCACTACCGCGGCACCGTTCCCGCCCCCGTCACTTTTTCCCGCAGAACGAGAGAACGTCCACGTGACCATCACTGAGCAGCCACCCGCGGTCCTGGCGGCATCTCCCACCCCGGAACCCGTCGCGTCGCATGCCGACGCGCCGTCCGCGCGCTACGACGCGCCCCGTCAGGCCGAACCGCGAGAGCGTCGCGCCGCCTTGACGGCCGCGATGCCGCAATTCGATGGCGAGGACCGCACGCGCATCCTCGGGTTCGTGCTGCAGACGCTCGGACTGCTTCTGCTCAGCGTTGTCGTGCAGGTACTGCTCTTCTCGCCCCTTCAGCACCACCGGGCCCAGCACATCGCCTACAACGACCTGCGCTATGCGCTGGCCAACGGCACCAGCCCAGTCGGCCAGCTCACCACCTCGGATCGCCTGATCACGCCCGGTACCCCGATCGGGGTGATCCACATCCCCAAACTCGGCCTGGACGAGGTATTCCTCTCCGGCACCACCTCGGACATCCTGCAGTCCGGCCCTGGGCACCGTCGAGACACCGTCCTGCCAGGTCAGCTCGGCGCGAGCGTCGTCATGGGCCGGCAGGCCACCTTCGGCGGACCGTTCCGCAAAATCGGAACTCTCGCGATCGGGGACGAGATCACCGTCACCACTGGGCAGGGCACGGCGATCTACACCATCGCGGGCTTCCGACGGGCGGGCGACCCGCTCCCCGCTTCGCTCGGCGCGGGCCGAGGCCGTCTCACGCTCGTGACCGCATCGGGCACGCCGTACCTACCGACCGGAGTGCTGCGAGTCGACGCGGACCTCACGTCCGAGGCGTTTCCCACTCCCCGTTCGGTGATCTCGACCGCCGAACTCAGTGACGATGAGCAGGCCTTCGCGTCCGATCAGGCCGCGTGGCCGTGGGTCATCATCTGGCTGGCGGTCTGGGCCGGGGTCGTCGCCGTCGTCATCTGGCTGCGGAACTGGTGGGGGCGCGCTCAGGCTTATCTGGTGGGGGCGCCAGTCTTCGTCCTCATCAGCTACCTGCTGACGCAATCGCTCTTCGCCGTGCTGCCCAATCTGATCTGAGCCGCGGCACCGAATGTCCCCCTCCAGTTCACCTTCACGTCAACAAGATATGGAAATGTGAGCCCGTGACTTCGTCGACGCTTTCCGCCACCGATTCCGCCCAGCCGCAGCATGCGCCGGCCCGCGGTGCCCGGCCGCATGTACCGAGCCCCGTCGAATCCGCGCCCCAGCGTGCCACGCTCCCGCAGAACGCAGCTCAGGACTCGTCCTCAACAGCCCAGGAAGAGGCCGTATTCCCCCGGGTCACACCAGAGGGTTCCAGGCCCGCCAAGGAGAGTAACGCCGGAGAACTCGGCGCCGAGTCGATCTCGGCGTGGTTCGGCACCCATCAGGTCCTCGATCGCGTATCGCTGAGCATGCCCAAGGGCAAGGTCACGGCCCTGATCGGCCCGTCGGGCTGTGGTAAGTCGACGTTCCTGCGCATCCTCAACCGTATGCACGAGCTCGTGCCGAGCGCCGCGCTCGCCGGGGCCGTGCTGCTCGACGGCCAGGACATCTACGACCCGGCACTGCGCGTCACGCAGGCGAGGCGCGACATCGGCATGGTCTTCCAGAAACCGAACCCGTTTCCCGCGATGTCCATCCAGGACAACGTGATAGCCGGGCTCGCGCTGACCGGAACCAAGCGCAGCAAGGACGAGAAGGAGGAACTAGTCGAGACCTCGCTGCGCCGCGCCGGACTCTGGAACGAGGTCAAGGATCGCCTGCGCCAGCCAGGCGGCGGGCTATCGGGTGGGCAGCAGCAGCGGTTGTGCATTGCGCGCTCGCTTGCGATTCGCCCGCGGGTTCTTTTGATGGACGAGCCATGCTCCGCACTCGACCCCACGTCGACGCGGCGCATCGAGGAGACCATCACGGAGCTGACCGAGGACGTCACCGTGGTGATCGTCACGCACAACATGCAGCAGGCCGCCCGTGTGTCGGATCAGTGCGCTTTCTTCCTCGCCGAGGCGGGAACGCCGGGCGTTATCGTCGAGTGGGGCGACACCGACGCCATGTTCAACTCGCCGCAGGACTCGCGGACCAACGACTACGTCAACGGCCGCTTCGGCTGAGTCTCAGCGGATCTTGACCGTGAGCGTCCTGGTCGACTTCAGGACGGTACCGCGTCCGCGATACGTAATCGTGTACTTGCCGGTGCCCTTGGCCTGCTTGGCCAAGGTGATGCTGGCCTTGCCCTTCTTGAGGACGACGATCTTCAGAAGCTTCTTGCCGCGCGAGACCGTTACGTAGCCCTTTGCGGGCTTCTTCTTGGCCGTGACCTTCACCGCGAAGAAGACCTTACGCTTCGCCCCCTTGGCCTTGACCGTCAGTTTCGATGGCGTGCCGCCCTTTGCCTTGGAACCCTCCTGCGAATCCCACTGACCATTCAGGTTGAGATCGCAGTCATTCCCCTTGACGCAGAATCCGGCGGCTCGCATCTTGTTGTCGAGGTTGCTGTCCGGCTTGACGCGCCCCTTCCTCACGCCCAGGTAATCCGCCGGGAGCGTGTCGAAGAACGGTCCCCCGACGGCTACATCCGTCTTGAAAGCCAGGAGCAGGGACTTGTCAGATCCGATGGACATAGCGACGCCGATCGCGCCGCGATCCAGGTACTTGCCACCGGCCTTCGCCTTGGTTGCCGTCTTAGGGCGAGCGACGATCGTGAGTTGCCGGGTCGCATTCGAGGTCAGCGTGCCCGCCGGAAGTGTGCAGCGGACGCCGTTGCTGCTGTCCGCGTAGCTCTTGCCCGCGACGCAGCTCGCCCCGGGCAGGCTGGCCGATACGATCTTCGCTCCGCGCGCCGCACTCACGAAGATCACTGCCGCGAGCGGAAGCGTGTCTGCGCCCTTGTTGTACACCGGGACGCGCCACGTCGTCGTCCCGTTCGCGCCGATGACCAGATCGGCGGTGGGCTTGTCCTGCACGCTGGGAATGCCGAATCCGACTGAGGTGCGGGAGATGACCCACGACCAGCGCATCGAGAAGACGCGGTCGCCCGTCGCCGAGGGCACATAACTCCCCGATTCCGTGACGCGCCCGCCGAACGTCACTTGAAATCCGGTAACGTTGCCAGTCAACTTCTCCAAGCTCGGGCCGTTGTAGCTGCCGACCTTCACCTTGACCGACTCGCCGGGTGAGATCGTCGTTGGGATGTACAGCCTACCGTCGCCTTCACCCGTGCCCATGCAGTCCTGCTCGACCAGTACTACCTGTGGCGTGTCCGGATCATCGAAGACGCACGTCACGTCCCCGATCCCGAGCCACGGCTGATCAAGCGGTCGGTCCGTCATCGTGGCTACGAAGGACGGATTGACGATCGCGGTTGCGCTCGTGTTCGTCAGCGTGAAGATGCGCTCCATCTCCGTGCCGTAGCCGGGGTTGTGCGTCTCGTTGACGCTCGACGCCACCGGATGGCCAGCACCATCGGTCACCGTGATCGCCGGTTCGGCCTGGTTACGCAGCTCGCCGCTTCTCGGCTCGAAGCCGAGTCCCGCGTCACACGCGAGCATGCCGGCGGTTTCGGACGAGGGGGCCGGAGCCCCGGACCATCGCGCAAAAACGTTCGTCCAGATCGGACTCACGTTCGATGCGCCGACGGACACGTAGCCCGTAGAGACCGCTACACCGAAGTCGGTCGGGTTGGGCGACAGGATGTTCTTGCAGTGCCCAACGCTGTGCAACCATCCATCGACGACCGATCTCGCGGTTGTCTGGCCCGCCGCGATGTTCTCCGCCACGAAGGACCAGTTGTACCCGGCCGCGGCGACGCGATCCGGCGGCGTGGGCAGCGAGCCTGCGCCGGTCTCGAGATGGTCGAAGACGTGCGTGCCCGCCATCCAGGCATTGTGCACCCGCGCGGCCTCGTCCAGCATCGCAAAGGGGGTGAGGTCCGGCAGGTCCCACGCCAGGCGCTCATTGTTCAGCAGGCATCGGACCGCACTCAACGCGTCGTCTTTGTCCTGCTCCGAGGAACTGGCGGTGATTTTCAGCGTGGTGTTGTAGCAGGCAACCTCCGACGTGACCCGGGAACCGGCCGTGATCCCGGGCTCGATGGCCGAAGTCCATGCGTCTGCGAAGCGAGTAGCGGCCGTGGCCGGGGTTATCGAAATGGCCGAGTACGCCACGGCAACGACAACGGCGAGTACCACAGCCGTGCTGACCGCGTGGTTCGCCGGGCGGCGCTGTTTCCCCGCCGCTGGTTCGCGGAAGCGCGCGGCAAAGTGGCGCAGCGACTGGCCCTGGGTTCGCTCCGACGACATGCTGAAGACCTCCGAGTCAAGAGCCCCTGACGCAACGGGCGCAACGGGGATATGTCCCTATTGTCACCCGGGGAGGTTGCGTGAAATCCCCAGAGTCGACCCCAGGGTTAATGCTGGGCGTGACGCTGGGGGGTGACTCGGTACGCCTCGCCGAATCGGGTGCAGGGATTGCGTTCATTCGCAAGAGGTCGACGCGAGCGGCATACGCACCAGAGACCCGCAATCGATGGTCGATCGGCTGCCGATCTGGCTATTCGATCGGAGAGGCCTGCGCTGCGGCACCCCGGCTCGCGTCGGCGATGGCGCGCTGCGAAGCGATCACTGCATCCTCGATCTTGCTCTCGCCTGCCTCAAGCGCGCGCAGATTGCGCGCGCGCAGCGCCCTTCCCGCCTTGTCGGCCTGCACGATGGAAGCGCACTGAGACTTCACGGAATCGATGACCGCCCAGATTGTCTCCTCCGTGATGATGGGCGCCTGTGCCGCATTGGCCACGGCCTCGATCGACGATGCCGCCTCACTGAACGCACCCTGGATGAGCTTGTTGGTGCCGTCCTGCACGGCCACGCCCAGCTCTGCCCCCTCCTTCGCGAAGGCCGCCTGCTGCCATAGCGCGAGCGACTGCCGGGCTGACGGCAGACCCATCGTCCGGAAGGCCGCGAGGCGACGACGGAGCGCGAACGTGGTGACGACGAGGTTGCGTGTGGCGGGTGCGTGCGCGAAGCCGAGGAAGAACTGCGAACGCCAGTCGGACCAGGTCTTCTCAGTCTCGGAGAGCACGAAGGAGAGGTTCGCGTGGATCTCACGCAACTCACTGGTCGCGATCGTCTCGCCGTTGTACTCGACCGAATCTGCCCCCGCGGCCTCCGCGGCGCGCAGGGTGGCATCGGCAGCGTCGAAGTCCGCGCGCAGCACCTCGATAACCTGCTCGAGCGCTGCGAGCACCGCCACCACGTCATCCATGTGGGCAAGGGTCTGCTTGTGCAGCAGTTGCCCGCGCGCGATGTTGTCGGCCAGTGCCGTTTCCATCTCCTGCAGCTTTACCTCGGCGAGATCGATCTTCGCGACGAGGGGCTTGGACTCGCGCACCATCGTCTTGAGCGTGTATTTGCCCTTCTTGAACCAGCTCTTGATCGACTCGACTGCGCTCTCCAATTTGACGGAGCGCCACTTCTTCTCGAAGCCGTCCATCTCCCGGAGCATGTCGTTGACGATCACGTCTGCCTCGGGCACTTTGATATCGCGCTGCGCCTCCAGCAACTGAGTTGAGGCATCGTTCATCTTGCGCATGATCGGGGCGCCAAAGCTGACGATCTGGTTCACGTCGGCAACGAACTTCTTCGCGAGACCCGGTGCGCCCTTCTCGAGATCGGCGCGCTGTTTCTCGGTGAGCAGGCTGCGGAACTTGAACGCCGCTTCGGCGGGGCGCGATACGTCCACATCGGTACCGGCCACGTCCGCGATCGCGGTCTCTAGCGGACTCCCCTGCACCTCGGCGCTCTGAGTATCGGCGGGCTCCATCAGTGTCGTGAAATCCACCGCTATGGTTTCCGTGGACATCGCTTTCCTCCTTGGTAAGTGGGCCTTGCTTGCCGGTCGACGTTGCTTGATTTTCCCAGCGGGTCAGTTCGTATCGCGATCGTTGTAGACGTCCGAGAGTTTGGCTTCGTCGACGTTCTTGATGAGCGAATCGAGCGCCACCTGAAACTCGAGGTCGCGCGATTCGTTGACCTGCCTGATGTTCTCCACCGCCTGCCGGTCGACGGAGCCCACCGCGCGCTGCACCTCTGTCAGGCGCGCGTCGGGGTTGCTCCAGTATTGCGGATTGGCCCGGACGTCGCCGTAGTAATCGTCATCCAGCGCCTTGAGCAGCTTTCCCAGCGTGTCCTTGTACTGCGACTGGAGCAGGCGGATCTGCTGGTCGGTGCCGCGCCTGCGTACTCGCACGAAGAGCTCCGCGACGTGGCCCTGCAGACCCGCCAGCAGCGGGCCGAGGTCCGGCAGTGCGGTGGCACGGTCCCCGAGCCGTTTGATCGAATCCTGCACGAACTCGCCGTCCTCGCCGTCGAGTGCCTCGCTCAGCTCCTTGTCCAGCCGGCGCGCGGAGATTCGCCGGCCCTCGGTCCTGTTCCGCTTCCGCCTGAGTACACCGGCCACGAAGCCAGCCGCAGCACCGGCGAGCACGACGACGCCGATTATCCCGAACAGGATCCCACCGGCTGATGAGCCATCATCGGCGGCGTTGGACGGCTGCCCGCGATCGAGCGTCGATGCCACCGCGGCGACCGCCATTCCGCCGTCCGCCTGACCCTGGGAGTACAGCGAAGCGGTGATGGCATCGGCGTCCTGGCCCGAGTCGACGACGAAGCGGTCCGTCGCCCGGTCCTCGATGACGATGACGGTGTCGTCCCCCGTGGCCTTGCGGACGCCGCTCGCTATGGTGTTCGTGGGGATGCTCTGCGCGGCATCCGGCTGCGGGATCACGATCACCCGCACCCCGGACGGGAGAACCCCCTGCAATTCGGTGGGGTTCGCAATCGAGGCGCCGTCGTACAGGCACACCGGCTGGTCACCGCACGCCTGAACGATCTGGTCTACCTCGGACACCCGTGTCTCCTCGAATTCGCGTAGAACCTATAGCCGGCAGAAGCCGACTGCTAGAAATTATTCATGACCGACTGGAACGTCTCGGTGATCTTCGTCGGATCGGTCGCGTCGAAGACTTGACCGCCGGAAGCACGTGCCAGATTCTCGAGGGATTCGACATCCGCGGACGACGAGTAGGCGATGGCGAAGATGCGCACCGATTTGTCGTTGCCGCCTTCCTTCTGGTCCGCGTTGATCTTCTGGATCAGCGAGTCGAGCTGGATGCGCGAGTCCGTGTCCTCACCGTCGGAGAGAACCACGATCGCATTGATGCGACCCGTCTCAGCATGTTGCTTCATGTAGTCGTACGCGGTCGCGATCGCGTCGTAGAGCGGCGTGCCACCGCGCTGGGCGTTGGCCAGATCCTGAATGTCAGAGCGCATAGCCTCTTTGTCGCCGCCGAGAACGCTGAACGGCCGGACGACGGCGATTCCCTCGGCTTGCGTGCCGTCGATCTCCGAGGTCAGGCCCGTGGTGAAGGCCCACACCCCGATCTCGTCCGTGGAACGAACCTCGCCGAGAGTGGTGGTGGAACCCGCTATCGCACCGTCGAGACGCGTCTTGCCGCCGTCGATGACCTCGTCCATGGAGCCGGAGACGTCGATGAGCTGCAGGATCGCTGAGGGCTTGCGGATCTGCGTCCACTGGTCGATGGCCGCCGAGACGACCTCGGGTGCCGGTTGCGGCAGCGTCGTCTTCGGCTGCGCGGGGTCGATTCCAACAATGCCGTTCAGAGTCGTGCTCACATCGACGCTGGCATCGAGTGGCCGGAAGCCGTACTCGGGGAGTACCTGCTGGGCATCTTTCGTGTGCAGGAACTCGACGAATGCAGTGGCCGCAGTCTTCTGCTCGGGCGTCACCCAGTCCGCGTTCAGCACGACCGCAGGGTTGTCGCTCCACATCGAGCCCTCGCTCGGGTAGATGGCCACCAGCTTCTCATCGGGCGGTGTGAGCGTCTCTCCGGGTTGCACCGTGTGCGAGTCGGGGTTGCCGATGTTGTAGTTGTAGAGCGAGGTCTCCTCCAGCGTGATCGCGCTGACGTATGAGGAGCCGCCGCCCGTCGTCTTGTCGGCGAGGTTCTGCAGCACCTTGCCGGTGGTGTCTCCGTAGTGAATCGCGCCCGATTCGAAAACGCGGGAGAACTCCTCGGCCGCGCCGACGTCCGCGGTGGTGAGGTCCTGCGTCTTGCCCGAGGCCGCGTACGCCTGCATCAGCAGCGTCGAGAGCCCAGTGGTCGAGCTGTTGGGGTTGGTCTTGGCGATCTTGAACGATCCCCACAGCGACTTGCCCACGGAACCCCAGCCGTCCGGATTCTCGATGAGTTCGTGGATCTGGGCGATGCCGATGTCCTTGGCGGGATATCCGAGTGCCTTCGCCATGGATTCGGGCATGCCGAACACGACCGGGGTCTTGGCGAAGCTCTCGGCTCCCGCGACGACCTTCTCGCCGGCGATGGAGGCCACTCGTTCGGTCCACACCGTCGATGCGGGTGACCACACCGAAGGCGCGGTGTCGTTTCCGAGCGCCCACTCCGTCGTCGAGTCGGAGAGGTACTTGGCGGCCTTTCCCGACGCAACGTTCACGGGATACACCGTCGCGCATTCGCTCAGACTTGAGTACTCGGGAGACTTCTTGAAGAGCTCACCGAGATCCTCCATCAGGTTTACTTTCTCCGAGGAGGTTGCCACGATAACCGGCGTGCAGCCATCGTCCGCAACGATGGTATCGGTATCCGGGGTATCGTTTTCGCCCGAGCAACCAGCGAGCGTGGTCGCCACAACGCCCAATGCGACCGCCGCTGCCATGACCCTAAAGCGGAATGCTCCGTTCGACACTTTCGGTGGTCCTTTCCCGTTGCGGAACCCGGCTTGCATGCAATCACTATCGGCGGGCCGAGCGGTATCACGCCTAGCGGCGAACCCTCACCGGCAGCACCTGCCGGGCATCCGCACCGATGCGTATTAGTCTATGTCAAGCCGGGTCGAGCGCGGTCGAATCGCTATTCCGCGCGGTGGCGCCCATCGGCGGAGACGAACCACGAAGATGCGGCTGCGCCTGGGGGTCCGAGCGGCGAGAGGAACTCAGAAGAGGCGTGAATCGGCGTCGTCCACGCCGCGCATCGCATCGTAGTCGAGCACCACGCAGCGAATGCCGCGATCCTCGGCCAGGACGCGGGCCTGCGGTTTGATCTCCTGTGCCGCGAAGACGCCTCGCACCGGTCGCAGTAGCGGATCGCGATTGAGCAGTTCGAGGTAGCGCGTCAGTTGCTCGACTCCATCGATCTCGCCTCGTCGCTTGATCTCGACGGCCACGGAGCCACCGGCCGAGTCGCGGGCGAGGATGTCAACCGGTCCGATCGCCGTCGGGTACTCACGCCTAACCAGAGTGTGCCCGTTACCGAGTAGGGCGATCTGCTCGGCGAGCAACTCCTGGAGGTGCGCCTCGACACCGTCCTTGACGAGTCCTGGATCGTGTCCGAGTTCCTGCTGCACATCCGAGAAGACCTCGACGACCTCGATCTCAAGGCGGTCGTCCGTCTTCTGATTCTGCACGGTCCATAACTCGGTCACGCCCCGTTCGCGCGCCCCCTCGTCAGGCTCGGACACCGCCAGCTGGCATGGCGCCATCATCCAGTTGAGCGGCTTATAGGAGCCACCGTCGTTGTGGATCAGCACCGACCCGTCGGCCTTGATCATCAACACCCTGGTAGCCGGAGGGAGATAGGCGACGAGGCGCCCCGAGTATCGCACCGCGCAGTGCGCGATAACCAATCGCATGTTTCCCCTAATCCCTCAGTAAACGACCGCGGTAGCCTGCGGCGGCGCCGACTCGTACCACGACGCCAGGCCCGCATACGCCCGTTGCGACATCAGGAGTTCGAACTTCCGTCCGGCGCAGACGAGCACCACGATCACCAGTTCCTCGCCACCGGACGAACGCTGCTTTCGACGAGATAGGATCTCCAGATCGCCGCGAGGCCAGCGCCGCGAGGCGAACGGAATCAGGTAGCGCGCCCCGTACCAGTCGACGCGCTGCGACTGGGTGCGCAGGATGCCCAGGCGCCATTTGGCGCCCTCGCGAGCCGGGCGCCAGGACGCGATGAGCGACCCTGGCCGGCGAGCGAGCCAGCGGAAACGCAGAACGGTAGCCAGTGCGACCACGAAGGCCACGCCGGCTACCGTTCCAACTGGGATGAGAATGTCGCCTACCACCTGCTGAGCTACTGGTTCGTCAGTTGCGAGTCGTGGTCAGTTCTGCGTCTTCGGCGACAACCGTCACCTGGTCGTCATCCACAGAGAGGAAGCCGCCTGACACCGTGACGGAGACGCGCGCGCCGCCGTCCAGCGGAGTGATCCGCACCTCGCCCTGCCGCATCACGGACAACAGCGGGGTGTGGCCTGCGAGCAGGCCGATCTCACCATCCGCGGCGGGCGCGACGACCATCTTCGCCTCCCCCTGCCACAGCGTGCTGGTGCTCGAGACAACATTCACCTTGAGATTGGCCACGAAAGAATTCCTCACTTGTCGGTCCAACTGACTACCGCTGGGCGGTCGATCAGACTCCGTAGTCCTTCTGGATACGGGCCCAGTTGCGCTCGAGGTCCTCGAGGCCACCGATGTTGTAGAACGCCTGCTCCGAGATGTGGTCGAACTCGCCGTCCGCGATCTTGGTGAAGGCCTCGATGGTCTCGCTCAACGGCACCGTCGAACCCGGCACGTTGGTGAACTGCTCGGCCATGTAGGTGTTCTGCGACAAGAACTGCTGGATGCGACGAGCGCGACCCACGACGGTCTTGTCCTCTTCGGAAAGCTCGTCGACACCGAGGATCGCGATGATGTCCTGCAGTTCCTTGTTGCGCTGCAGGATCTGCTTGACGCGGGTCGCGGCGTCGTAGTGATCCTGACCGACGTAGCGGGGGTCGAGGATGCGCGAGGACGACGACAGCGGGTCGACGGCGGGGTACAGACCGCGCGAGGCGATCTCACGGCTGAGCTCGGTCGTCGCGTCGAGGTGCGCGAACGTCGTTGCCGGAGCCGGGTCGGTGTAGTCGTCCGCCGGCACGTAGATCGCCTGCAGCGAGGTGATCGAGTGGCCGCGGGTCGACGTGATGCGCTCCTGCAGCACGCCCATCTCGTCAGCCAGGTTCGGCTGATAGCCCACCGCGGACGGCATACGGCCGAGCAGCGTGGAGACCTCGGAGCCCGCCTGGGTGAAGCGGAAGATGTTGTCGATGAACAGCAGCACGTCCTGCCTCTGCACGTCGCGGAAGTACTCCGCCATCGTCAGGGCGGACAGCGCGACGCGAAGACGCGTGCCCGGCGGCTCGTCCATCTGCCCGAAGACAAGAGCCGTCTGCTTGATGACGCCCGAGTCGGTCATCTCCTCGATGAGGTCGTTGCCCTCACGGGTGCGCTCGCCGACACCGGCGAACACCGACACACCGTTGTGGTTGTTCGCCACACGGTAGATCATCTCCTGGATCAGAACGGTCTTGCCGACACCCGCACCACCGAAGAGGCCGATCTTTCCACCCTGGACGTACGGGGTGAGAAGGTCGATGACCTTGATGCCGGTCTCGAACATCTGAGTCTTGGACTCGAGCTGGTCGAATGCCGGGGGCTTGCGGTGGATCGGCCAGCGCTCGGTCACCTCGATGACCTCGCCGGGCTTGGCGTTGAGGACCTCGCCGGTCACATCGAAGACGTGGCCCTTGGTGACGTCGCCCACCGGCACCGAGATCGGTGCGCCCGTGTCGGTCACCTCGGAGCCGCGGACCAGGCCGTCGGTCGGCTTCAGCGCGACCGCGCGAACCAGGTTGTCACCGAGGTGCTGAGCGACCTCGAGCGTCAAGTTGAAGCTCGTCTCGCCCTCGCCCTGGTTCGACAGGTCGATCGGCACGGTGAGTGCGTTGTAGATGTCGGGAATCGCGCCCGAAGGGAATTCGATGTCGACGACGGGTCCGATAACACGGGCAACGCGGCCAGAAGCTGACGCCGCTGACGCTGCTGCCGGGTTCTCGACTGTGGTGGCGGTCATTCCTGGCCTCGCTCTTCTAGTCCTGAAACTGCGACGCCCGCGGCGACGCCTTCAATAATGATTCTTATCTTGGTGGTGATCACGTTCATCACGATGCCTTCAGTGCGTCGGCGCCAGAGACGATCTCGGAGATCTCCTGCGTGATCTCCGCCTGACGTGCCTGGTTGGCCAGCCGCGTGTAGGTGCGGATCAGATCCTCGGCATTGTCGGTCGCGGTGTGCATCGCACGCTGACGCGCAGCAAGCTCGGACGCGGCCGCCTGCAGGAGGATCGAGTGGATACGCGACTGAATGTAGCGCGGCAGCAGCGCGTCGAGGACGTCCTCGGGCGACGGCTCGAAGTCGTACAGCGGCAGCACATCCTCGCCGGCGGGGGCAACACCCTCGACGACCTCGAGCGGCAGCAGACGCAGGATGCGCGCCTGCTGCGTCACCATGTTGACGAACCGCGTGTACACGACGTGCAGTTCGGCGACGCCGCCCTGCTCTGCCGGTGCGAGGAATCGCGCGAGCAGTTCCTTCGAGATGTCCTCGGCGAGTCCGGGCGACGGGGCATCCGATTCGCCCGTCCAGTTCTTGACGAGTTCACGACCGCGGTACTGGAAGTATCCGACACCGCGGCGGCCGGCCACGTAGATGTCGACCTCGCGGCCTTCCGTTGTCAGCCGTTCGATGAGGCGCTCGCCCTCGCGCAGCACGTTCGCCGTGTAGGCCCCGGCCATACCGCGATCCGACGTCACGAGCAGCACGGCGACTCTGTTCGTGTCACTGCGCTGCGATGCGAGCGGGTGGTCGACGTGCGCATGCGTTGCGAGCGCCGACACTGCCTGCGTCAGGGCACGGGAGTACGGAACCGCAGCTTGGGCGCGGTCACGCGCCTTTCCGATGCGCGAGGCGGCGATCAGCTCCTGGGCCCGGAAGACCTTCTTCAGGGACTGAGTCGATTTGATCCGCGCGCGATAGATCCGCTGAGAACCGGCCACGATCAGGCCTTCTTCTGCTTGACGATCTGCTCGGGCTCAGATTCCAGCGCCTCTTCCTCCTGGGCGTCTTCGCCGGTGAGCGGCGAGCCGTCGAAGGTGAGGAAGCTCAGACGGAACTCATCGATGGCGGCGTCGAGCGCTGCCTCGGTCTCGTCCTCGAGCTTGCCCGTGGAGGCGATGGTCGAAAGAACCTCGGTGTTGCGGCGCAGGTGGTCCAGCAGCTGGCTCTCGAAACGACGAACGTCCTGCACCGGAACGTCGTCGATCTTGCCCTTCGTGCCAGCCCACACGGACACGACCTGGTCCTCGACCGGGTACGGCTGGTACTGACCCTGCTTGAGCAGTTCGAGGAGGCGCGATCCACGGTTCAGCTGTGCACGGGATGCGGCGTCGAGGTCCGATGCGAACATCGCGAACGCCTCGAGCGAGCGGAACTGGGCCAGATCGAGCTTGAGGGTACCGGAGACCTTCTTCATCGCCTTGATCTGCGCCGAACCGCCAACACGCGACACGGAGATACCGACATCGACAGCAGGACGCTGGTCGGCGTTGAACAGATCGGACTGGAGGAAGATCTGGCCGTCCGTGATCGAGATGACGTTGGTCGGAATGTAGGCCGAGACGTCGTTGGCCTTGGTCTCGATGATCGGCAGTCCGGTCATGGAACCGGCGCCCATCTCGTCCGACAGCTTGGCGCAACGCTCCAGCAGACGGGAGTGGAGGTAGAAGACGTCACCGGGGTATGCCTCGCGGCCCGGCGGACGGCGGAGCAGCAGCGACACAGCGCGGTAGGCCTCCGCCTGCTTCGACAGGTCGTCGAAGACGATCAGGACGTGCTTGCCCTCGTACATCCAGTGCTGACCGATGGCCGAGCCGGTGTAGGGAGCGACGTACTTGAAGCCGGCGGGGTCGGAGGCGGGAGCAGCGACGATGGTCGTGTACTCCAGCGCACCGGCGTCTTCGAGCGCGCCGCGCACCGCGGCGATCGTCGAGCCCTTCTGGCCGATCGCGACGTAGATGCAGCGAACCTGCTTGCTCGGGTCGCCCGACTCCCAGTTCGCCTTCTGGTTGATGATCGTGTCGATCGCGATGGCGGTCTTGCCGGTCTGGCGGTCGCCGATGATCAGCTGTCGCTGCCCGCGGCCGATCGGGATCATCGAGTCGATGGCCTTGATGCCGGTCTGCAGCGGCTCGTGCACGCTCTTGCGCTGCATGACGCCGGGAGCCTGGAGTTCGAGTGCGCGGCGTCCGACAGTCTCAATATCCCCGAGACCGTCGATGGGGGTACCGAGCGGGTCTACGACGCGACCGAGGTAGCCATCGCCTACGGCAACCGAAAGGACCTCCCCCGTACGGCGGACCTGCTGGCCCTCCTCGATGCCGGTGAACTCACCCAGGATCACCACACCGATCTCGCGGACGTCGAGGTTGAGGGCGAGGCCGAGGGTGCCGTCCTCGAAGCGCAGCAACTCGTTGGCCATCGCGCCGGGCAGTCCCTCGACCTGGGCGATGCCGTCCCCGGCGAGCGTGACGCGGCCAACCTCTTCGGTAACTGCGCCGGTGGGCTCATAGGACTTTACAAAGCTGTCCAGCGCTGCCCGGATCTCGTCGGGCCGGATCGTCAGCTCAGCCATTTTCTACTCCTGTCGTGACCGCTGGGCGGTCGCAATTTGATGCTTCACTTATGTGATGGTGGACGGGCACTCGGACCGCGACCACCGCAGCCTAACTGGCGATTTCTCTGCGAACGTCCTTCAGGCGCGCAAGCAGAGTCTGGTCTAGCACATCGGCGCCGACCTGGATACGGATACCGCCGACGACCTTGGGGTCCACCGAGACATCGACCTGGATGTCCTGGCCATGGCGACGCTGCAGGATCTCCTCGATCCTGGTGACCTGCTCTGGACTGATCGGAGCGCTCACCGTGACATGCGCAACCTTGTGGTTGCGAAGCTGGGCACCGAGGTCGGACAGGTGCTGCAGGAACGGGATCACGTGGCGTCCGCGGGGTTTCGCCGCTACGCGGCGGATGAGGACGAGTGCTTCCGCACTGACCTTGCCCGCGAAAAGCGCGCCGAGCAGGTCCGCCCGTGCAGCAGCGGTCGCGCGTGCGTCCGTGAGCGCGGTGCGGATGTCGACTCGGCCGATCATCGCCTGGCTGGCACGCCAGAGTTCCTGGCTGACCTCTTCGAGGCGCCCGTCGTTCTTGGCGCCGATCAGGATCGCGTCGAAGGCGAACCGCTCCACGGACTCCACGAAATCATCGGCGCCCGACCACCGGCGTGCCGCTGCGTCGGCAACGATGTCGACGGTCTGGGCTTCGAGCCGCTCACCGAAGAGCGAGCGAACGAGCGCCGCCTTGGCTGCGTCTTCGCGTGCCGGGTCTGTCAGTGCGCGGCGAACGGCTCCATTGTCATCGAGGAAATCGACGACCTCCAGGAGCTGCTCGCCGATCGTCGTCGCCTTGGCACCGGCAGCGCTCAGCGCTGGTTCGATGGCCGCCAGGACGGCGTCGCGCGACGCCAATGATGTTCCACGCATTAGTTCCCCTTGGACTGGGACGCGGAGGCGTCGAGGTCAGCGAGGAAACGATCCACCACACGCGACTGTCGCACAGCGTCGTCAAGCGATTCGCCGACGATCTTGGATGCGAGTTCCGTCGCGAGTGTGCCTACCTCATCACGCAGGGCGACCGATGCGGCGACGCGTTCGGACTCGATCTGACGCTGGGCCGTCTCGAGGATTCGATCCGCATCGGCGGATGCGCTGAGCCGCTGCTCGCTCACGATCGCAGCGCCTTCGGCGCGTGCGGACTCGCGGATCTTGGCGGCCTCAGCGCGAGCCTCGCGCAGTGCCTCGTCCTGCTGTGCAAGCAATGCCGCGGCCTCCGCCTGGGCGGCATCGGCCTTCTCGATTCCGCCTTCGATCTTTGCAGCGCGCTCATCCAGCACTGCGGTGAACTTGGGCAGCACGAACTTGGCGATGGCTACGGCGATGATGACCAGGACGATCGCTGACCAAAGGATCTCGGAGGGTTCTGGGATGAAGAGTCTGATCCCTTCAACCTCGCCCCCTCCAGCTGCTAACTGTGCAGTCACGGTGATCCTTAGGCGACAAACGCAAGAACGAAGCCGAGGAGCGCAAGAATCTCAACGAACGCAAGACCGATGAACATGGTCGTACGCAGCTGGTTTGCGATCTCGGGCTGGCGGGCGATGCCCTCGACGGTCTTGCCGATCAGGATACCGAGGCCGATACCAGGGCCGATTGCGGCGATGCCGTAACCGATCGTGTTGAGGCTACCGGTGATTTCGGCGAGGTTCGTGATGTCCACGAGTTTTCCTTTCGTATGGACCGGCCCTGTGCCGGACATCATGTGGGAGTTGGTTCAGCGATGGGTCGCTCGGTGCGGAGCTCAGTGCTCCTCTTCCAGCGACATGTTGATGTACACGGCCGCCAGCAAAGCGAAGATGTACGCCTGCAGTGCCGCTACGAATACCTCGAAGAGGGTCATGCCGAGTGAAGCCGCAAACGTCAGGCCGGAGATCGCCTTCATCCCGCCCGCACTGACCGTGAGGAAATAATGAGTGGCAAGATACGTCAGCGCAAGCATGATGTGACCGGCGACCATGTTGGCCAGGAGCCGGATGATCAGCGATGCAGGGCGGATGACCAGAATCTGAAGGAGCTCGATCGGCGCCAGAATCGGATAGACGAACACAGGGACACCAGGCGGGAACATGTTCCCCTTCAGATATCCCCAGAGGCCGTGCTTCTTGATTCCAGCGGCCCAATAGGCGACCATCACCCAGAGCGCGAGCAGCAACGGAACACCGATGCGCGAGTTGATCGGCAGGTTGATTCCGGGAACGATCGAAGTCAAGTTGAAGGCGAGCACCGTGATGAAGATCGTGGTGACTATACCGATGTACTTCTTACCCTTGCCCGCTCCGAACGTCGACTCGACGATCTGCACGCGCACGAAGTCGAGCAGCAGTTCGATCGCGCTCTGCAGCCGTCCTGGCACAAGGACCGCACGGCGGGCAGCGAACAACAGCACCGTCAATACGACGGCGGTCGCCAGGAACTGGATCAGCTGCAGCCGAGTGATCTCGAATACCGTGCCCTCGAACCAGATCGCAGGCGGGAAAAAGTCCGCTAGGGAAGGTGCGTGAAACTCTTCAGCGCCGCCCTCAGCAATGAGGAGAGTTTGAAGCGTGATCATGACCTGTCATGACTCCTGGGAGATCGGGCGCGGCCGCGCATAGGCAGCAACGGGCCACCGCCGTGTTTGGGTCGGGGCTAGCCTATCGTACTTGCGGCTCTGCTTGCGCATTCATCTTAGGTTGCGGACCGGCGTCAGGATCCGAGAAGAGGAATCCGGGATTTCTGCACCGCGATGGCATCGATGATCGCCGCGCAGATCACTGCCAGGCACAGAACGATCGCGAAAACGGGCCTGTTGTAGAAGTCGGCGTCCTTGAGTGCGAGCAGGATGGCGAACAGCATGATCATCTTGCCGAGCCAGGCTCCGAGGATGATGCCCGCCATCGCTGCGGGTTGCCTGCGCGCGGCGACGATCATCGACACGACCGTGGTCAGCGAGAAGAAGATCGCGATGGCCACGCCCAGCACCACCGCCCACAGTCCCTGGCCTCTGTCGACGATCCAGCCGATCGGCGACGCGACGATCACGATGACGGCGAAGACGACGGCATTCCATCTCAGTGCCTTGATGGCGGCGCGACGGACAGGCGCTCCGTCCGCCAGGCGATCGAGCGGGTTCTCACTGTGGGTCACTGTGGTCTCGTTCTCTCTAGGCTTGAACGCGGCGGGCGCCCCGAGGGCCCGATGCGCTACGTCCGCGGAGCGGGCCAAGGGTCAGGACAAGGGATACTGCGGAGGCGAGCGCGGCGCCGATCAGGACATCCCGCCAGGGGAAGGCGACCAGCGCGACGGCACTGAACGCGAAGACGCCGGTCCACAAGTACATCACGAACACGGCGCGACGGTGGGTGTGGCCGAGCGCCAGCAGACGATGGTGCAGGTGTCGACGGTCCGGATGGAAGGGCGACTTCCCCTGCGCTATCCGACGGATCACGGCCATGGTCATGTCGAGTAAGGGCAGAACGAGCACCGCCAACGGCAGCAGCATCGGCAGGTACGCGGGCAGCGTCTGGCCGCCGGAGACGCGCTCGGGGTCGATATTCCCGGTGACGATGATGGCCCCTGCGGCCATGACTAGCCCGATGAGCATCGAACCCGAATCCCCCATGAAGATTCGCGCCTGGTGGAAGTTGAAGGGGAGGAATCCGACGCAGATGCCCACCAGGGCCGCGACCACGAGCGACGCGAGCGAGGCGTAGTCCTGCGGGCTCGAGGAGAAGGTCAGGAGGTAGGTGTACACGAAGAACGCTCCGCCGCCGATGGCAACCACGCCCGCGGCGAGGCCATCCAGGCCGTCCACGAAGTTGACGGCATTCATGGCGACGACTATCACGAGGACGGTGGCGAACAGGGACATGCGGCTAGACCCGATGGTGAGGCCGCCGATCGGGAGCGTGATCAACTGCACCCCCTGCCAGGCCATGACGCCGGCGGCGAGCACCTGCCCGACGAGCTTGATCATCCAGTCCAGATCCCAGATGTCGTCGACCACGCCGATGAGGCATACGATCGCCGCCCCGAGTATCACGCCCCACGCCGTATTGCCCGATTCCTCGAATATGGGCGCGAGGAACGGGGTGTGGGAGGCGATGACGAAGGACACCACCAGGCCGCCCAGCATCGCCAGGCCGCCCAGCCGGGGAGTGGGGATGGTGTGGACGTCGCGATCGCGAACCGCGGTGTACGCACCCGATCGCGTGGCGATCCATCGAGCGAGCGGTGTGAGAAGGAACGTCACCACGGCGGCGACGACACTCACCAGCAGATAGACCCTCATTCGCCGGCGTCACCGTCGTCATCGGCTGCGCGCGCGGGGGGCGTTCCCTCTACCGGCAAGATTCCGGGCACGAGCTGCGCGAGGTCGGCGTAGCTCACGCCGCCCTCGCGTACGATCCGCAGGACGGGTCCCGTCGCGTCGACGATCGTGGATGCCTGCCCGAGCGGCGAATTGCCCGCGTCGAGGTACACGGCCACGGAATCGCCGAGTTGATCGGCGGCCTCCCGTGCCGACGTAGCGGCTGGGCCGCCCGTCTTGTTCGCGCTGGATACGGCGAGCGGCCCGGTGCGGCGCAGCAATGCGAGCGCGGCCGGGTGGTCCGGCATGCGCAGGGCGACCGTGCCGTGGGTCTCGCCCAAATCCCACGCGAGTGAGGGCTGGGAATGGCAGATGATGGTCAGCGGCCCCGGCCAGAACTTCGCCACGAGGGTGCGCGCCTCGTCCGGGACGCTCTCCGCGAGCGCGTCCAGCACCTGTGCCGAAGCGATAAGGACCGGCGGCGGCATCTGCCGGCCTCGCCCCTTCGCCGCGAGGAGCCCGGCGACCGCGCGGCCGTCGAAGGCATCCGCGCCGATTCCGTACACCGTGTCGGTCGGGAGGACGATGAGCCCGCCGCGCCCGATGGCATTCACCGCCTCGTCGAGTGCTGGCCCCCAGGCGGACTCGTCGCTCACATCGCGCAAAGACGTCACTTTTCCGATTCCTCAATCGTCTCGTCGGGGCTCGCCCCAGGTGAAAGGTTCGCTGTGCGGCGCCCGATAACCATACGCGACCGGCCTGTGAGGTCGGGGCGGGTGCGCACGGCCGTCCACCGCGCCGGGTCGAGGAGTCCGCGCGCCGCCTCTGCCTGCACTTCCGCGTGTTCCATGACGAGGGTGCCACCCGGTTTCAGCAGCCGCTCGGCCGCGGCCACTATCCCGGCAGGCACCGCCAGCCCGTCGGGCCCCAGGCCGTAGAGGGCGACAGCCGGATCGTGCTTGGCCACCTCCTCATCGCGCGGGATGGCGCCGGGGGGCACGTAAGGAGGGTTCGACACGACGAGGTCAACGGTGCCGTTGAGCGGGGCGAGCGCCGTGCGCGCGTCCCCTCGCTGGATCGTGACGCGCCGCATCGTCCCCTCATCGAGGGCAGCGTGATTGCGCGTGGTCCACTCGAACGCCCGCCGGTCCAGTTCGACCGACCAGACCCGGGCGGCGGGAAACTCGTCCGCAATCGCGAAGCCGATCGCCCCGCTGCCAGCGCAAAGGTCGGCGACCACGGCGCCGTCGGTGAGCGGCGCGATCGCTTCGAGCGCGGCGGCGACGACGATCTCGGTCTCGGGGCGCGGGACGAAGACACCGGGGCCGACGGCGAGCGTTAGCGCGCGGAAGTGGGCGACACCGAGAATGTGCTGCAGGGGCTCGCGCCGGGCCCGGCGCTCGGCCAGCTCACGCAAGCGATCGAGCTCACCGGGCGCCGGGGCGAGGCTACCCGTGATGAGCGCGGCACGGAACCGGCCGAGCGGAATCCCGGCAACGGCCTGGGCGAGCGCCAGCGCGTCCGCGCCGGGCGAGGCCACCCCCGCAGATGCCAGCAAGGCCGTGGCCGCATCGATCTCCGCGCGCCAGCCGCCCCCGGGCGGCGAACCGTGCGTCACGGTCACTCCCCCAGGCTCGCCGCGATCCGGGCTTCCTCGTCCGCGGTGATGGCGGACTGCACCACCGGACCCAGCGCACCGTCGAGCACCTGGTCGAGGTTGTACGACTTGTAGCCCGTGCGGTGGTCCGCAATCCGGTTCTCGGGGAAGTTGTAGGTGCGGATGCGCTCGGAGCGGTCCACGGTGCGCACCTGCGAGCGGCGCAGGTCGTTGGCCTGGGCAGCGGCGGCCTCCTGCTGGGCGGCCAGCAGTCGGGCGCGCAGCACGCGCATCGCCTGCTCGCGGTTCTGCAGCTGCGACTTCTCGTTCTGCATCGACACGACGATGCCCGTCGGGACGTGGGTGATGCGCACGGCGGAGTCGGTCGTGTTGACGGACTGTCCTCCAGGCCCAGACGAGCGGTAGACATCGATGCGCAGGTCGTTCTGGTCGATCTCGACCTCGGCAACGTCTTCCGCCTCCGGGAATACGAGCACGCCCGCAGCGGAGGTGTGAATGCGCCCCTGGGATTCGGTGACGGGCACGCGCTGGACGCGGTGGACGCCGCCCTCGTACTTCAGGTGGGCCCACACTCCGTCCTCGGGAGCCACGTTGCCGCGTGCCTTGACTGCGACCGAGACGTCCTTGTAGCCACCCAGATCCGATTCGGTGGCGGAGATGATCTCGGTCTTCCAGCCCTGTGCCTCGGCGTAGCGTAGGTACATCCGCAGCAGGTCGCCGGCGAACAGTGCGGATTCCTCACCGCCCTCACCGGCCTTGATCTCAAGGATGACGTCGCGGGCATCGTCCGGGTCGCGCGGGATGAGCACTCGGCGCAGCCGGTCGGCAGACGACTGCTGCGCCTCGGCAAGCGACTCGGCCTCCTCGGCGAACGCCTGGTCCAGTTCAGCCAACTCGCGGGCCGCGGCGAGGTCGCCGGTGATCTTCTCCCACTCGCGGTACGCCCCCACGACGGCACCCAGTTCGGCATACCTTCGCCCCAGCGAGCGAGCCTTCCCCTGGTCGGCGTGCACCGAAGGGTCCGCCAACGCGGTTTCGAGTTCGGAATACTCGTCCAAGAGCGACTGGACGGCGGCGAACTGATTCGACGCGTCAACCGGAGGGTGGGACATGGCTGCTTCTCCTACGAGTGGTTCTTCTGCGGAAACGACTCAGCGCCGGTGACATCCACCGCCTGCCCCTGGAGAGGTTGGCGGTGTCGATGCCACCGGCGCTGAGAGAGAAGCTACTTGTCCTTCTTGCCGTAGCGTGCCTCGAAGCGGGCGACGCGGCCACCGGTGTCGAGGATCTTCTGCTTGCCCGTGTAGAACGGGTGGCAGGCGTTGCAGACGTCCGCGCTGATCTTGCCCGACGTCTCGGTGCTGCGAGTGACGAACGTGTTGCCGCAGGTGCAGGTGACCTCGGTGACGACGTACTCGGGGTGGATTCCGGCCTTCATGGATTCTCCTTGTGATCTCGGCTACTGGGTCGCCGCGCGGGTTGCGCAGCGTGAACCAGTCAGACCAACGAAGAATTATGCCACTTTCAGCCCGCGAAATCCAGTGGCTGTTCGCTCAGTTCAGTTCCGGGAGCATCAGGTTCGTCACGATCCCGATCTCGCCGGCCCTGAGGTGGATCACGGTGCCCCAGCGGTCGACGTCACCGCACGCGAGGGTGAACTCGTCCTTGTAATACCCGATGGACCAACCGGCGCCATCGGTGCCCGTGGCGGTGTCCCACGCGACGGCCGTGTCCTCGACCGTCTCGTCCGGCGGCACCGGCACCGCGGCGGGCAGCGTCGCGAGATCGCGATGCGGCTGACCCTTGAAGGTGAAACCCGCGTTCGTGATCGCGTCGAGCGCCGCGCCGATGTCCGGTCCACGCCCGATGAAGTAGGCGGCACGCCATGGATAGGTGTTATCCCGCGCGACACCGGTGGCGGCGTCCTCGTTCGTGCACTGCAACGCGAAGCCGCTGTCCCGCATGGCGTCCTCGACCGGTTTGGCGCGCAGAACGGGATTCTGCGCGTCCGTGGTCGGGATGGTCCCGCAGGCGCTGGCTGCGAGCGCCACGAGACAGGCGATGGCCATCGCCCGCGCTGTTCGCGGGAATTTTTGGGCATGGGGCTTGTCGTACACTCGGCAAGGCTAACAGCGGGCAGCGGTGCCTGCACGCTCTCATGGGCTCTCGCGTCTAGGATCGGACCCATGCCCCGCACGCTCATGATCACGAACGACTTCCCCACGCGACAGGGAGGCATCGAGACGTTCGCCGAAGAACTGGCCAAGCGGTTCGACCCCGATGAGATCGTGGTCTACACCGCGTCCATGCCGGGCGATGCCGAATACGACAGGCGGGCTGGTTTCCCCGTGATCCGCGACCGGGCGGGCACGCTTCTTCCCACGCGGCGCGTGCGTAAGGCCGTGGTGCGGATCATGGACGAGTACTCCTGCGATCGCGTGCTGTTCGGCGCTGCCGCGCCACTGTCGCTCCTGTCCCCCGCCCTGCGAAAGGCCGGCGCGAAGCGGATCGTCGCGATCACCCACGGGCACGAGGCGTGGTGGGCGCGCATCCCGGTAACGGCGCAGTTGCTGCGGCGCATGGGCAATAGCGTCGACGCGCTGACCTACATATCGATCTGGTGCCGCGACCAGATCAGCCGGGCGCTGAGTCCTGCCGGTCGGGACCGGCAACTTCGCCTGGCACCCGGGGTGGATCCCGGGCGGTTCTATCCGGGCGTGGGCGCGCGGGACGCGTTCGCGTCGCTGGGATTGGCGGACGGGACGCCGATCGTCCTCGTCACCGGGCGACTGGTCGCCCGCAAGGGCCAGGACACGCTGATCGAGGCATGGCCCGCGGTGCTCGCATCCGCGCCGGAAGCCCGGCTCGTGATCGTCGGCAAGGGCCCCGACGAGGCCAAGCTACGCAAGCTCGCCGCCACGTTGCACGTCGAGGATGCGGTGATCTTCGCCGGTTCCGTGCCCTGGGCCGATCTACCGGGGTACTACGACGCGTGCACGCTGTTCGCCATGCCCTCGCGGACGCGCAAGGGAGGTTTGGAGGTCGAGGGACTGGGCATCGTTTACCTGGAGGCCGGCGCATGCGGCAAGCCCGTGGTCGTCGGCGACTCGGGTGGTGCCCCCGATGCCGTGGTCGACGGCGAGACCGGCTTCCTCGTCGATCCCCGTGATCCCGCCGACGTCGCGGCGAAGATCGTGGATCTCTTGCAGAATCCCGAACTTGCGGCGCGAATGGGATCGGCCGGACGCGCGCGCGTGGAGCGCGACTGGACGTGGGACCAGGTCGCCGCGACCTGCAAGGGGTACCTCGGTCTCTAGCGATTTCCCGTGCGCAAGCGAAGCGGGCAAGACGAAGGGCCGCCCCCGGACGGGGGCGGCCCTTCGCTTGTTCAGCCGTGACTAGCGTGACTAGACAGTGCGGCCGACGCTCTCATCGGAGGACGAGCCAGGCGTGGTCTTCTGAACCTGCAACAGGAACTCGATGTTCGTCTTGGTTTCCTTGAGCTTGCCCAGGAGCAACTCGATCGCCTGCTGCTGGTCGAGCCCGCCGAAGACGCGACGCAGTTTGTAGATGATCTTGAGTTCCTCGGCCGGCAGCAGGACCTCTTCGCGACGGGTACCCGAGGCGTTGACGTCGACCGCCGGGAAGATCCGCTTGTCAGCCAGTTGGCGGCTGAGGCGCAGTTCCATGTTTCCGGTGCCCTTGAACTCCTCGAAGATGACCTCGTCCATCTTGGAGCCGGTCTCGACGAGCGCCGAGGCGAGGATCGTCAGGGAGCCGCCTTCTTCGATGTTGCGCGCGGCGCCGAAGAACCTCTTCGGCGGGTAGAGCGCGGACGCATCCACACCACCGGACAGGATGCGGCCGGAGGCGGGTGCCGCGAGGTTGTACGCACGCGACAGGCGGGTCAGCGAATCGAGCAGCACCACGACGTCCTGACCCAACTCGACTAGGCGCTTGGCCCGCTCGATCGCCAGTTCGGCGACGATCGTGTGATCCGACGCGGGGCGGTCGAACGTCGAGGCGATGACCTCACCGTTGACCGTGCGCTCCATGTCTGTGACCTCTTCGGGCCGCTCGTCGACGAGAACGACCATGAGGTGAACCTCGGGGTTGTTCGCGGTGATCGCGTTGGCGATCTGCTGCATGATGATCGTCTTGCCGGCCTTCGGCGGGGCGACGATCAGGCCGCGCTGGCCCTTACCGATCGGCGCCACGATGTCGATGACGCGCGGCGTCAGGCGCGTTGCGGCCGAGTTCTCCAGGCGCAGTCGCTCCTGGGGATACAGCGGCGTCAACTTTGCGAAGTCGGGGCGCTTGCGAGCGGCCTCGGGGTTCAGGCCGTTCACCGTGTCGAGCCGGACCAGTGCGTTGAACTTCTGCCGGTTGCTGGACGGGTTGCTCTCGCCATCCTTCGGCGCCTTGATCGCTCCCGTGATCGCGTCTCCGCGACGGAGCCCGGCCTTCTTGACCTGAGCGAGGGATAGGTAGACGTCGTTCGATCCGGGCAGGTAACCGGAGGTCCGGACGAACGCGTAGTTGTCGAGCACGTCAAGGATGCCCGCGACGGGGACGAGGACGTCGTCTTCCGAGATCTCGATGTCCTCGATCGGACCGGCATCCGCGAGTCCGCGAGCACCCCGTCCGCGTTTGGAGCGGTCGCGGTAACGGTCGCGACCGCGCCGGCGGCGGCCGCGCTCGTCGTCGAGTTCCACGGTCGATTCCTGGCGGCGGGAGCCGTCACGCTGCGCGGCACCGCCAGCGCCACTGGCCGAATTCCGCGACTCGCCATCACGCTGACGCTGGCGACGAGACCGCTGCTCGCCGTCGCGTCCCCGGCTGGCGCTGGGCAGGTCGTCGATGACGGAGGCGGCCCGATCTGCGCGGTCGGCGCCGCCCTCCTCGCGGCCCTGGGCGTCGCGGTTCTGCGCGTCGCGGTTCTGCCCGTCGCGGTTCTGCGCGTCGCGGTCGGGACGGCCCTGGCGACTCTTGCCAGCGGTGCTCAGGAGGTCATCGAGGATGCCGTCGGTGTTGTGCGAGCGCTGCTCGCCGTCCGCCGGCGCGTCGCGTCGTGAGCGACGTTGATCGCCTTCGTGGTTCCCGGAGCGGCGGTCGTTGCCGCGCGCGGCGCGAGTAGTGTCCGCGCCGTCGCCGGCGGTCTGACGAGCCACAGATTGCGCGGTCGAGGACGATGCGACGGACAGTTGAGCGCCCGCGGCTTCGCCGCTGCTTGCGCGGAGCGTGCCGGATTTGGGGGCTGTTGCGCTCTTGGACCTGGCGGCGCCGCCGCGCTGGCCCTGGATGGCCTCGACGAGGTCTCCCTTGCGCATCTTCGATATGCCCTTGATCCCCATGGAGGAAGCAATTTTCTGCAATTCAGCCAGCTTCAGCGAGCCCAGTGGGCCACGGGCGCCATCGCTCGCGCCGCCGACCGTCTCAGTTGAGGTTGCAGGTTGTGTCACGAAGGAATCCTTCTCATCTTTTCGGTGCCCCGCGAAAGGAATGCGGGGCTGGTCTCGCGTGTCGATCGATGCGCGAGAGATCATTGATGCCGGAGTCAGAGGCGACTGACGGCTGGGTAATTCGTTCCTGCTGTGGCAAGACCGGGACAAGAATCCTGGTTTGGCTCGTGACTCAACAGACCTCGATCACTAAACAGTCCGAAGGTGAGTCGCAGGGGGATCGTTCTGCTTTGCTGACGGGATCTCGGCGAATCGCGCCGGGGCCGTCATGCAACGCCGACCCAAGGCCGGCGCGTCATACGATCATCACTACGATACCACCACATAGCCGCCCATTCCACGGATGGTCGGGCTCGGGCGGTTCAAGCGCCGACAACGCGACAGGACGCGCCCTCGTGAGCTACGCCCGGGCGCAGCACCCGCCATCCGCCCGGCGCGGTGCCGTCCTCGTCCCATCGTCCGGTGATCCCCGCGATGGCCTCGTCCTCCTCGGCCCGGCCGGAGCGCGTGCCCAGGACGAGCACCGTCGGCCCCGCACCAGAGATCACCGCGGCGAGCCCCGCCGAGCGCAGTCGCTCGACGAGCAGCGTCGAACTCGGCATCTGCGCCCCGCGGAAGCCCTGGTGCAACCTGTCGGCGGTCGCATCAAGCAGGAACTCGGGGTGCTGCGAAAGCGCCGCGACGAGCAGCGCCGAGCGGCCGGCATTGAACGACGCGTCCCGGTGCGGCACCTCCGCCGGGAGCGCGGCACGTGCCGCCTTCGTGGCTAGCGTCGTGTCCGGGATGAGAACGATAGGGTCGATGTCGTCGGCAAGGGTAAAGCGCGTGGCGCGCGCAACGGGAGAGCCATCGGGATCCTGCCCCATCCAGGCGACCGTCGCGCCCCCCAGGATCGCGGGGGCGGCATTGTCGGGATGCCCTTCCATCTGCGTTGCCAGCGCAAGGATGGCATCGTCGTCGAGCGCGCCTGAATCGGAGATGAGCCCGCGCGCAGCGAGCAACCCGCCAACGCACGCCGCGGCCGAGGATCCGAGTCCGCGCGCGTGCGGGATGACGTTGCGGCAGGTCAGGTGCAGGCCGACATTGGGGGCGCCGACGTACTCCAGGCCCACTCGAATCGCCCTCGCCACCAGATGCCGTTCGTCGGTTGGAACGCCGTCGGCCCCCTCCCCCTCGACGTCAACCTGGACGGAGGGCGTGGCGAGCGCACGCACGCGAATCGTGTCGCGCAGGTTCACGGCGAGACCCAGGGCGTCGAACCCGGGGCCAAGGTTCGCGCTCGTCGCCGGGACGGAAACCTCGACGTGGTCCGACCGGAGCTGCATCGTTAGAGTCCCAATGCGTCGGCGATCGAAACCACGTCGGCGCTGATGCGCTGCGGGGTGACCTCGGAGCCGTCCGCGCCGCGCAGCGCCCACTGCGGGTCCTTCAGGCCGTGTCCAGTCACGGTGATGACCACGCGGGCACCGGCGGGGACGAGACCCTGTTCCGCGCGTTTCAGCAGTCCCGCTGCACCGGCCGCGGAAGCCGGCTCCACGAACACGCCGACCTCGGCGGACAGGATGCGGTGCGCGGCGAGGATCTCGTCGTCGGTCACCGCCTCGATGACGCCGCCGGACTCGTCGCGAGCGGCCTCGGCCTGCGCCCACGACGCGGGGTTGCCGATGCGGATCGCGGTGGCGATCGTCTCGGGCGCGTCGATCGGGTGCCCCTTGACGATGGGCGCCGCCCCAGCCGCCTGGAAGCCCCACATCTGCGGGAGCCGGTCGATCCTCCCGGCCGCGAGGTACTCGCGGTAGCCCTTCCAGTACGCGGTGATGTTGCCGGCGTTTCCGACGGGCAGCGCGTGAATGTCGGGTGCCGACCCGAGCGCGTCCACGACCTCGAACGACGCCGTCTTCTGCCCCTCGATGCGGTCCGGGTTCACGGAGTTCACGAGTTCGACGGGGTACGCCTCGGCGAGTTTGCGGGCGGCGACGAGGCAGTCGTCGAAGTTGCCGTCCACCTGCAGCAACGTCGCGCCGTGGGCGATCGCCTGCGAGAGCTTGCCCATCGCGATCTTGCCGTCCGGGACGAGCACCGCGCAGGTCATGCCCGCAGCCGTCGCGTACGCGGCGGCGCTGGCCGAGGTGTTGCCGGTCGAGGCACACACGACTACCTTGGCGCCACGCGCAGCGGCGGCCGAAATGGCGGCGGTCATGCCGCGGTCCTTGAACGACCCGGTCGGGTTCATCCCCTCGACCTTCAGGTACACCTCCGCGCCGGTGAGCTCGTTCAGGCGACGAGCGGCGACGAGCGGCGTGCCGCCCTCGCCGAGCGTGACGGTCTTCTCCGTCAGGTGGGCGGGGAGCAGGTCGGCGTATTCGTTGATCACGCCGCGCCAGATGTGTGCCATCAGATTCCTATCACTCGCAGGACGGATGCGACCTCGGTCACCGAGTCGAGCTCGGCGAGGTCGGCGACCGTGGCGTCCAGGTCTGCCTGGCGCGCACGATGGGTGATGATGATGAGTTCCGCAGCGTCCCGCTGGCTCGCCTGCGCCGTATCGCTCTGCCGCACTGCCTCGATCGACACGCCGTGCTTCGCCACGACCGACGCCACCTGCGCCAGCACACCGGGCCGATCGGCCACGTAGAGCCGAATCTGCAGTCGGGTGAGCGCATCGGCGGACGGCGCGGCGGCGAGGCCCGCGTACGCGGATTCGGCGGGCGCGAGCCCGCCGTGAACGCGATGCCGCGCGGCTGCGACCACGTCTCCGAGCACCGCGGACGCCGTCGGGCGGCCACCCGCGCCTCGTCCATAGAACATCAGCTCGCCGGCGGATTCCGACTCGACGAAGACCGCGTTGAACGCGCCGTGCACCCCGGCGAGCGGGTGACCGGTAGGCACCAGTGCGGGGTGGACTCGCGCCTGAACGCCGCCAGCGGTGTTCTCCACGATGGCCAGCAGCTTGATCACGTGCCCCGATTCGGCCGCCGCCGCGACGTCCTCCTTGGTGACCGCCGAGATCCCCTCGCAGGCGACGGCGCTGAGGGGTATACGCGTGTGGAACGCGAGCGAGGCGATGATCGCGGCCTTCGCCGCCGCGTCATGACCCTCGACATCGGCCGTCGGGTCGGCCTCCGCGTAGCCGAGTTCCTGAGCCTGCCCGAGCGCCACGTCAAAGGCGAGTCCGGCCGTGGTCATCTCGTCAAGGATGTAGTTGGTCGTGCCGTTCACGATGCCGAGCACCCGGGAGATCTCGTCCCCCGCCAGTGATTCCCGAAGCGCACGCACGACGGGGATGGCCCCGGCCACGGCCGCCTCGAAGTACAGATCGGCGCCGGCCGCCTCCGCGGCCTCGTACAGCTCGGGACCGTGCGCGGCGACGAGCGCCTTGTTCGCGGTCACGACGGATGCGCCCGCGGCGAATGCACGCAGGATCAAGGTGCGAGCGGGCTCGAGGCCGCCCATCAGCTCGACGACGAGATCAGCGCGGTCGACGAGCGAACCGGCATCCGAGGTCAGCAGGGCCGGATCGATGACGGAGTCGCGCGGGGCTGAGGTGTCTCGCACCGCCACGCCGATGAGTTCCAGGCCGCTGCCGACGCGGGCCGAGAGGTCGCCCTCCTGCGTCACGAGGGAGCGGATCACCTCAGTTCCCACGACCCCGGCGCCAAGTACCGCAATGCGGAGAGACCTATCCTGCACGCGTGTCACGACTCGAAGTCCTCCTGAGGTGCGGTGGGGTGAGGCGAACGAAAGAACTCGCTGGCCCCGCTCAGTGTATCGAACGCCCAGGCCCGCTCCGTAGTCGGCGCAGTGGGCGCCGAGGGGCACGTTCGGGGCTCAACCGCGCCTGCGCCCACTCGGAAACGGCGCTAGCGCCAGCGCTCCGGCAAATAGGGCGATGCCCAGCGCGATGAAGCCGCCGGTGAGGGCGGCGTGCGCGTCGGTGGGCGCGGTCGTGCTCGCCAGCTCAGCGCGCACCACGGGGGCCTGCGCCGTTGCGGCGAGCGCCACCGGTTGGGTGGTCGGCCACGGTCGGGACGAGTTCTGCGTCGCGCCTGCGGCAGTCACCGCCCCGCTTGGCGGCAGCACTGCGGTGGGCGTCGAGGCAGGCGGTAGCGTCGACGGTCGCACCACGGTCGCGGTCGAGGGCCTCGAGCCGGAGTCCTCGCCCTTGTCGGCCTTCTTCTTGACCGTGTTCTTCACATTGGCTGCGTCATAGGTCACGGTGAGCGCCGCGGCGGGCTTGGCCCAGTCACGCGAACCGCCCGAGGTGTACCAGTAGGCGCTCTGCCCGGTCTCCAGGTGGAAGTCGATGAACGACTGCGGGAAGGACCCCCAGTAGCCGGCGTTCGCCGTAGTCTTAGCCGCCTGTGCCGAGTGTTCTCCTCCGCCCGCCTTCACGGAGACGCCGAGGTATTCGGGGGTGATGGTGAAGCCCTTCGCGGCGCTCACATCCACCCCCGTGAGATTCGCGAGAGTGACCTTCCGCTCCTTCAGCGGGCTCCACTTGGTGGCGTCATCCATCGACGAGGCGTAACCGCCCGCGGTCGCGGTGAGCGTGGCGGAGCCGTTCTTGGCGACGGTCAGCACGGGATTCTTGGCGTACCAGTAGGTCATACCGCCATAGAAGGCGACCGTGAAGGATCCCTTCCACGCGATCTTGGCGGTGCCCTTCTTCGGGTTCAGGGTTCCGGTTCCCCCGGAGATGGAGACGATGGACTCGGTGGTCGCGCTGTTGCCGTTGCTCACGGCCGTGCCCGTGCGGGTATGGCACTTCGTCGCCCAGGTGGCGCGCTCCAGCTTTCCCCGCGAGTTCGGTTTGAGGATCTCTACGTTCCCGGAGGCGGCCTTGTACAGTCCACTGCTCTGGGTCCATGCCTTGGCCGCATCATTGTTTCCGGCCTGGCCGGCAGACAGGAAGTTGCAGCCTCCGAAGAAGGCAGCCGACGACGTCTCCGCGTTGAGCCCCCAGCGCAGGACCGCATCCTTGACGGTGACCTTGGAAGTCAGGGAATCGCCATCGTCCTTGGTGGTCTTGTCATCGTCCGGCTGCGTGGGAGTGACCGGATCCGAGGGCTTCGGATTCTCGGATGGGAGAATCGCTTTGATCGGAATGTCGGTGTATGAGGGCTTGACCCCATCGTCGCCCAGGATCATGTCCGCAACGGAGAGGTCGTGCGCGACTTTGTTCTGATCCGACAGCCCGCCGGAGCTGTACCAGTAGGCGCTCTGGCCGGTCAGGGTCTGGTAATCGATGAACGAGGCGGGGAAGCTTCCCCAGTAGGCCGCGTTATCCGCCGTGCGCGCGACCTGTGGAACCCTGCTGGCATGATCCGATACGGTCACGCCGACATAGTCCGCCTTTGCCGTGAACTCGGGTTCGACAGCGGTGGTCGAGCGGAACGTGGCGAGTTCGACGACGTGCGGCGGTAGGACGCTCCATTTGGTTGCGTCTTCCATGTCCGCACCATAGCCGCTCAACGTCGCGGTGAGGCGCGCACTCCCGTCCGCCCGCACCTGAAGGATCGGGTCGGATGCGGACCAGTAGGTCATGCCGCCGTAGTAGGCGACGGTGAAGGACCCGGACCAGCGGATCTCTGCGGTACCAGCCGCCAGATCGAGCCACCCCTCGCCATCGGCGATAACGACTCGGTTGCCGGTCCTCCGGTTGTTGCCGGATGTAACCGTCGTGCCCGACGCATCCTGGCACTTCGTCGCGAAGGATGGCGGCTCGTAGCCATCGCCCGTTGCCTTCTCGATCCTGACGTTGCCGTCCGACACCCGGTAGAGACCATCGGACGCGGACCACAAACGCGACTTTCCGGCATTCGCGGCTACTCCGGCCGAAAGGAAGTTACACCCACCGAAATAGGCCGCGCTGCCCGATTCGTCGTTGAGGCTCCAGGCGAGGGTGGCCCCAGTCACCGCTCGAGCGGTCGATTCCGCCGACACGGCTGCGGGTGCCGCGAGAATCGGCCCGACAAGCCCCGCGCCAAGAAGCGCGGACAGTGCCGCGATCGCTGCGAGCTTTATGCGTGGTTGCCTCACCTACTCCCCCTTCCTTGCCGATTCGAACGTTGCGGTGTTGGATTCCGGGTTCGGGGGCGAGGGCGCTGGGGGTACTGCGGCCCGGGCGCCCGAGGAGGACGAGGACGAGTCCTGCCCCGCGCTCTGCGAGTCCGCCTCGCGGCCGCGCGCCGCCTGGCCTGACCTGTTGCGCGCCGCCATTGCCTTGACCGGCCTCCTCGAGAGGATCCGCCAGATGAGCGCGGCAATGAACACGGCCAGCGCCAGGCCCACGAAGACAACGATGGGCCAGGGCGGAATCCAATCGGGCCACGATGAGCCGCCGGGACTCTGAGCAACCGGGGTGGCACTGATCGTCGCCTGTTCAGGAGCGATCCTGACGGGGAACGAGGCCGTGGCGGAGCGCCCGGAGGCGGCACCGGTCACCTTGAGAGTGTGCGTCCCCGCCTGGGCCAGTTCCGGCAGTTGCAGCACACCCGCTGTGGCACCACCCACGCCGGCGATCAGTGGCCCTATCGCCGCGATGCCGTCATCCAGGACGGCGACGAGTTGCTCCCCCTCCTGGAAGCCGGTCGCGGTGAAGGCCAGTACCCGCCCGACGACGGCGGTCTCGCGATCGACGACGACAGCGGCGGTGCCCGTATCAACCGCGTCCGCCTCCGGGTTGGCGGGCGTGACAGCTCCGCCAGCGCCCGTGGCGGGATCGCCCGTCCCCGTTTCGCCACTCGTGTCATCCCTCGGCGTGGTGGACGGCTGTGACGAGTAGATCGACTTGAAAGCGATCGGGGTGAAGACCTCGTTCTGGCCGTTGGCGACGCCGTGAGCGCCGATCGTGAACACTCCGCAGGTGACGGTGCGGCAGTCGATCACTGTCTTCTTGCCGTCGCGGGCGACCGCCTCGAACGTCGGACCGGGGATGACCAGCGTGGTCTTCCACGAGCCATCGGCGGCGATGCTGCCGCCGTTCGCCGCGACTTCAGTCTCGGAGCCCTGGAACGAGACGAACTTCTGGAACCCCTGGTTGTCCTTCGATTCGCTGTCGGGGACATACAGGTAGTCGCCGTTGCCGACAGATCCGCCCTTGCTGGGCTGCCAGGCGCCGGACTTCACCCAGCCGAACACCACGTAGATACCGCCGAAGCCGCCTTTAACGGACTGGTATCCCGACCCCGTGACGGTCACCGACGTGGAGTAGGTGAGGTCCGCCTCGGCCTTGCCGAACTCGTTCGCGACCGCCAGCTTGGCGGCTGCCCCGGCGGGACCCGCGAGTGCGACAACTCCCACCAGCACGCCAGCGCAACCAATCGCGAACGCGACGGCGAGCGCGACGACGCGCCCTGCTGGCCGATGAATGCGACGCGTGGTAATCCTCACAGGACTGCTTCCGCCTCTCTATTGGGAATGATCACCGGGCTGGCCTGTCCGGGCCGTTCGATGACGTCGATCGGATGCCCGTACACGTCGCTCAGCAACTCCGCGGTCATCACCTCGCGCACGGGACCGGCTGCCTTAACGATCCCGTCGGAGAGCACGGCCACGCGGTCGGCGTAGGCCGCGGCGAGCGAGAGGTCGTGCAGCACGATGACGATGGCCATCCCGTTGCGGGCGTTCTTCCGGACACGCGTGAGCACCGCCTCTTGATGCCTGATGTCGAGTGCGGCGGTGGGCTCGTCCAGGAACTGCAGCGCGGTGCCCTGTGCCAGGGTGCGCGCGAACGCCGTGCGCGCCTTCTCGCCGCCAGAAAGCGTGGGGAACCGCTGCGAGGACAGGTGCGTGACCTCGGTCGCGTCGAGCGCGCGCTCGACGACCTCCTCGTCCTGCGCCTCCGCCGAGGTTCCCGCCCAGGGGGCGCGGCCCATCTCGACGACCTGGCGGACGGTGAACGGGAAACTCACGTGCTGTTCCTGCAGCAAGACCGCGCGCAGCCGCGCCTGCTTGGCGTGGCTCAGCGAAGTGAGCGGAATGCCGCCGAAGTGGACGCTGCCGGCGTCCGGCTTACGGTCGCCGGACAGGACGGAGAGCAGAGTCGATTTGCCCGCCCCGTTGGGACCGACCAGGACGAGCACCTCGCCGGGGAATATCTCGAGGTCGATTCCGCACAGCACGTCTCGGTCGCCGAGTCGCACCCGAACATCGTTGACCTGGACGAGAGCGCCGGGAGCGGACGCCGCCATCAGCGCCACCCCCCCGACGTCTTGCGCGTGCGGCGCAGGAGCCAGAAGAAGAACGGACCACCCACCAGCGCGGTGAGCATACCGATAGGCAGGTCCGCGTAGGCGATCGCGGTGCGCGCCACGAGATCCGAGGCGAGGAGGACGAGCGCTCCACCGAGCGCGCAGATCGGAATGAGGGACCTGTGCGCAGGGCCGATGAGCATGCGCACGACGTGCGGCACCACGAGGCCGATGAACGCGATGATGCCGCAGAATGCTACGGCCGCGCCGGTCAGCAGCGCGACGATGACGATCGCGATCACGCGCACGCGCTCGACGTGGACACCCAGGTGGCGCGCGGCCTTGTCCCCCAGCGACATCAGGTCGAGGGATCGGGCGAGGAACAGCGAGACGATGAAGCCGACCGCGATCAGTGGTGCCGCCACGCCCACGTACTGCCAGCGGATGCCATTGAACGATCCGAGTTGCCAGAACACTATCTGCTCCCGGGCCTGCGTATCCCCCAGGAACGTAAGAAATGCCAGCGCCGCGCCGGTGAACGCGTTGATGGCGACGCCCGTCAGGATCAGGGTGACGACCTCGGTGCGGCCACCGGATCGCGCCAGCAGGTATACCGCGATGGCGGTGATCAGTCCGCCCAGGAACGCCATCACGGCGATGGTCCAGTTGCCGAAGAAGGTGAGGCCGAAGACGATGGTCGTGCTCGCTGCCACTGCGGCACCGGACGACACTCCGACGACTCCCGGCTCGGCGAGGGGGTTGCCGAATACCCCCTGCATGAGCGCACCGGCCGTGGCGAGGGCCGCGCCGACGAGCATCGCCATCACGACGCGGGGAAAACGGATGGTCCACAACGCCGCATCGCCCTGCGGATGCGACGGCATGGGCCACACATGGATGCCGATCCGGTTCATGACCGAACCCAACACCTCTGCCGGTGGGACGTGCAATTGTCCGCTGCCGGAAGCGATGACCGCGACGACCGCTAGCAGGATGGCGGCAATGGTCGCGACCAGCCAGGTGCGACCTCGGCGCACGCTCATGGTTCGCTGGGAGGCAGTGCCCGTGCCCGACGCGGCGGGCGCTTCGTGAGCGCTCGGGCTGGCCTCCGAGATCAGCAGCGAGTCACCCGCAGAGAGGTCCCTGGTGGTCGTGGCGGGGAGTGTCGTGTCGCTCAAAGTCATTGGGCGGGAGGTGCGTAGATGGCGCGAGCCAGCGCGTCGAGGACGTCACTGCTCTGCGGACCGAAGCTCAGGATGTCCGAATCGTCCATCGCCACTATCCGCCTGTTCATACCTGCGGGAGTCTGCGCCAGGGCCGGGACGGACTGGAGCAGCCCATCGACGCCGCCGACCGATTCGAGCCCTTTGGTCATCATCAGGACGAGATCGGGTTGCGCGTCGACCAGTCCTTCCGCGGTGAGCGGCTTCATCCCGTTCCAGTTGATCTCCTTGGCAACGTCGTAGCCGCCGATCGCCTCGATCAGGTCATCCGCGCCCGACCCCTCGCCGAAGAGGTAGTAGATACCGGCCTGGCCACGCGCATACAGGAACACGACTCGGAGTTTGTCCTGGACCGAGGTGGGGGCGATTGAGGCGATGTCCGCGATCTTGGCGCTGATCTGTTGTTCGGAACGCTCGGCGAGTTTCTTGCCCTGATCTGGGACGCCTAGGGCGTCGGCGACAGATTGAATCAGATCGCCCGTGCTCGCGAGCGAACGCGAGGAGTCGAGCACGACCACGGGAATGTTAGCGTCGCGCATCTGCAGGAACACGTCCCAGGGGCCAAGCGACGTATCCGTCAGGATAACGGTGGGTGCGAGGTCCAAAATGGCCTCGCCGCTCACGTCGTGCCCATTCGCGGTGACGTTCGGCAGACCGGCGATCTCGTCGAAGGTGGACGAAGTGTCGCGGCCGATCACATTGGATCCGAGGCCAAGATCAAACACGATTCGCGAGAGTGACCCGTAGATGTCGAGCGCGAGGATGCGCGAGGTGTCGTCGATCGTGACCGTGGTGCCCTGCGCGTCTGTGACGGTGACGGGTAACGTGGGCGACGGGTTCTGCGCGACGGGATCGATTCCCGCGTTCGTGAGCTGCGCGACGACGGTGCCCGTGTAGGCCTTGGGATCCGCCAGGAGGCTGGCTTGTGCGAGCGGGGTCGCCTCATTGGTCACGGTCACCTCGCCGGCGACGGCCTCGTCCTGCCCACCTGACGACGAAGGTCCTCCTGCCCCGCATGCCGCCAGCGCGAACACGCTCGCGGCGACCGCGACCAGTGCGGCCGCTCGCCGAGGGGCGGATATGTGAGTGAACTTCACCGGGTTCTTTTCCTTGCCTTACTTTGGTTCCTACCGATGCCAGCCGGCCGCGGGGCCGCACCGCACGGTAGAGGTCACGTGACCTTGACGGTCTTCGCCTTGGCGTTCTTGGCGCTGCTGTTCGCGCTGCCGAGATACTTCACGGTGACCCGGTAGGTCCCCTTCTTCTTGAGCTTGGCCGTCTTCACGTTGGCCCTGCCCTTTTTCAAAGTCGCGGTGGCGGTGACGGATTTGCCCTTTGCAGCACCCTTCGTACCCTTCCAGGTAACCCTCACCTTACCTGTCGCGGCTGAGCCAGCGGACTTCGCGGCGACGGTCACGACCGACCGTGCCTTGGCCTTGATCGAGGTCTTCTTGACCTTGGCGGTCAGTTTGGTCGCGGCCTTGGTCACCTGCAGGGTCACCTTGCCTGCACCGGCGTTGTAGGCCGCCGATCCGAGATAAGAGATGGTCGCGGAGTGCTTTCCAGCGACGAGCGCCTTGGCCGGGATCGTCAGGACGGCCGCACCGGCCGCGTTCAACGTGTCGCTGGCGACGATTTTGGACCCCACCGTCAGGCGGACCGTGCCGGTCGCTGCGATGCCCGCCCGTCCGGCAATCTTGACGGCGACCTGCGCCTTGGCGCCGTACTTGACCGCCTTGCTGGTTGCTGTCACAGACAGCACGGATGCCTTGGCGAACGTCACGGCAATTTCCGGCGACACGGCGGCATCGCCCAGGCCGTCCTTAACCCGCAGGCGCAGGGCACCGCCAGCATCGGCAGGGGTGAGCGCGGGAAGCTGGTACGTTGCGCCTGTTGCCCCGGCGACGGCCTGCCATTGCCCGCCGGACGAGCGACGCTCCCACTGGTAGGCGAACGGTGCCAGGCCAGTGGCGATACCGTTCGCCGTGGGTCGATCCCCCGTTACGCCTCCCACGGTGGCGCTGGAGACGGTCGCGGTCGGGCGCGCGAACGACACCCGGAAGCCGTCAGTGGTCGTGACCTTCTTCTGGTCGGCCGCTCCGCCCGAGGAATACCAGTAGGAGGACTGCCCGGTCAGCAGGTTGTAGTCCACGAATGATGCCGGAAAGGATCCCCACGCCGGTCCGGTGGTGGACTGCGGTTCCGCCTCGGCATTGGCATATGTCACGCCGAGATACCGCGGCGTGGCAACGATTCCATCGGAGAGACCGGTCACGTCCGTGAAGTCGGCGAGCACTATGTCTGCCGGAGCAAGAGCGGTCCAGGTGACGGGATGATTGCGGTCGGCACCGTACCCGGTCGCCGTTCCCGTCAACTGGCCGGTCCCGTCACTCGCGATGTCGAGGATCGGATTCGTGATACTCCAGTACGTAAAGCCGCCGTAGAAGACGAACGTGAAAGAACCGCTCCATGCGATGTGCGCAGTCCCCGCCTGGACATCGCGCGTGCCGACCCCCCCATTGAAGACCACGCGATTCCCGCTCGTCGACCCCACCGCGGTGGTGACGTTCGTCCCGGACGCGCCCTGGCATTTCGTTGCCCAGGTCGGAGCGTTCCAGCCGCCGCCGGCAGTCGGCTTCTCGATGCGGACGTTTCCGGCAGAACTCTGGTAAAAGCCGTCCGCCTCGCTCCACAGGCGAGACGATCCGGTGTTACCGGCAACCCCGGCCGAGAGGAAGTTGCACACCCCGAAATGGGCTCCGCCGCCGACCTCATCGTTGATGGACCACGCGAGAGACACGTCCGAAAGTGCCTGGGGCGCGGCGGCGGCCATTCCTGGGGTCAGCGATCCGAACGCCAGGAGGACGCCGAGGCCCGCTGCAACGGCCGCTTTGCGCTTCATCTGATTCATCACTTCCGCATCTCCACGTATGAATATCCTGAGTTTCGTCACTGCGATTCGGCACCCGAACGCCGTTTTCGGAAATGCCGATGCGCTGCGAGCCGGCGTTGATGCCGGCTCGCAGCGCGTCGTTTATTGCGGAGTCGCCACTACTTGACGACGACCTTCGCGGCCTTAGCCTTCTTGGCGCCAGCAACGGTGGCGTTGCCCGCGTAGGAGACGGTCACCGTGTAGGTGCCCTTCTTCTTCAGCTTCGCGGACTTCACGGTCACGGTGCCGTTCGCCTTGACGGTACCCTTCTTGGTGATCGTCTTGCCCTTGGCCTTGCCCTTGGTGCCCTTCCAGGTCACGGTGACTGTGCCCTTGACCGATACCCCGGCGGCCGACTTGACGGTCACCTTGAGCGCCGAGGCCTTCTTCGCCTTGATCGACTTCTTCGCGATCTTGCCCTTGACCGTGCTCGCGGCCTTCGTCACGGACGCCTTGCTGGTTGCCGTGCCTGCCTCGACCGCGGCGTCACCGGAGTACGCGGTCTTGATCTCAGTGACCCCGGGAAGAAGCGCCTTGGCGGGGATGGTGATCGCGACACGCCCGTTCACGAGCGCAGCCGAACCCAGGTTCTTGGCGCCCGCCGTGAGGGTGACGGTGCCGGTGGGAGTCGCACCCGTTGCCGTCACCACGACGCTGGCCTTGCCCTGCTTGCCGTAGGCGAACGCGGGCACCGTGACACTGACGGTCGGCAGCACCTTGACGATCGGCTTGGCCGTCACCGTCAGGGTGGCTGCGGTCGAAGTCTGCTGGCCGCTGGCGCCGGAGACGACCACGCGGAGCTTTTGGCCCGAGTCCGCGAGCGTCGTCGACGGCGTGGTGTAGGTGGCTGCCGTCGCTCCCGCGACGTCCGTCCACGCCTGACCGTCAGCGGAGGACTGCCACTGGTACGTCAGTGTGCTGCCCACAGCGGCGACGGCGAAGGAGGCGGTCTCGCCCTCTACCACCGCCGCGTTGGCGGGGTTCGTGTTGATGCTCACCGGACGAGGGTTGACGGTCAGGGAAGCCACGTCGGAGGTCACTTCGTTACCTGCCGTGCCCGCGACGACGACACGGAACTTCGTGCCATTGTCGCCGAGCGTGGTGGCGGGAGTGGCGAAGGACGCCGTGGTCGCGCCGTCGACGTTGGCCCAGGTTGCGCCGTCGGATGAGGACTGCCACTGGTACGAGGGGCACGATCCGCTGACCTCAACCTCGTATGCGGCGGAATCGCCATCGGTTGCCACGGCGTCCGCGGGCTGAGTCGTAATCGCGACGGGCTGTGCGGGGACCAGCGAGACGGGCAGTTCCACGTCCTGCGAGGTGTTGGAGTGGCTGTGGGCCTGCCACGAGTACAGCGAGTAGCAGACCAAAGGCTGAATGTCGCCGGCCGGGATCGAGATCGACTTCGTGACCACGCTCGAGGGCACGGCCGGGATGTACGCCGCGGTCACGAAGTTCGCCATGCCCGCGGGGGACGAAACGTCCGGCAGCCCGCCGGCAGGAGCCACGCCCAGGTAGACGCCCGCGTCACCCTGGTTCGTCACCGCGCGGAAGCCGGTGCCCTTGACGTCGAGGGTCGCACCGCCCTCGGCGAGCGTCACGCCAGTGGTCAGGACCGGTCCAGCGCCGACGATGATGGTGGGGCGCTTCTTCTCGTTCGCGGCCTGGCCCACCGCCGGGTCGGCGGTCGCGAGGAAGTGCGCGCGGATGCCCTTCGCGATGGCCTTCAGGAACTCGGGGCGGAATGACTGACCGCCGTAGGGGTGCTCGGCGGCGAGGCCGAGATCGCTGGCTTCCTGCGATCCCGGTACCAGCACGTTCTCGAACTTCGGTGTCGCGGTGAAGGAGGCGATTCCGTTGGCAACCGCTACCGCGGCGCCCGTGAACTCGACGATCTTCACGCCCGCCGTCGGGGCGGTAGGCAGACCCTGGCTCGACTGGTGGGCGGGGGCCACATCGGAACTCACGGTCGCGGACAGGTTTCCGGAACCATCCGCCTCGACCTCGACGACCGGATCGGTGATGGTCACCGAGTACAACGTCGAACCGCCGTAGACGAACCCGGCCGTGTATGACCCGGAGTACTGAATCGTCGCTTCACCGCTTGCATCATCGACAGTTCCGGTGGCGTTGCCGAACGCGACGACTCCAGCGGTGGCGTTCTTGATGAGCGCGGAGCCAGCCACGGTACGAGCCGACAAGTGCTGCACAACCTGGTTGCTCACACTCCACTGCAGCGTTCCGCCGGAAATCTCCACGGTCGCAGCCTGTGCCGCTGGTGCCAGGCCGATAGCGGCTAGGACGATTGCCGCGCCGGCACCCACCCCTGCACGCCATCGCTTTGTTGTCGCTGAAGTCACGCGCTTCCCTCTCACACGATAATCGGTTGATATGGCCAGCATCGGCCACGACGCCTGAGCGATTGCTGCGGCGCGCATCCCGCCCAGGATTGGTTAACTAACCTTAGGCACCACCCATTCCACAACAGAAGTGTTGCGAAAATCAACAGCGAAACCGAAGTAGCGCGGAATTGTGTCTCACGACACACGCGGGGCGCGAAAAATGCCCTGATTTTCTGACAAAAAGTCAAAAAACCAGGGCATTTTGGCCGGCGCGAACTCGCTACGATTCGACGTCGGTCGCTAGCAGGTCCTCCTCCGTCTCGCGCCGGACGATCACCCGGGCCTCCCCACCACGAATCGCCACCACCGCGGGCCGCGTCACGAGGTTGTAGTTCGAGGCCATGGACCTGCCGTACGCCCCCGTCGCGGGAACCGCGATCAGGTCTCCGCGGGATATGTCGGCGGGCAGATCGATGTCGGGGATCACGATGTCCCCGGACTCGCAGTGCTTGCCCACGATTCGCGAACGGATCTTCACCTTCGACGACGCCCGGTTCGCAAGCTTGGCGGAATACTCCGCGCCGTAGAGCGCGGGCCGGATGTTGTCGGACATCCCCCCATCGACGGAGACGTACGTACGCACCTTGGTGTCGCCGTCGTCCACCGTCACAGGCTTAACGACCCCCACTCGGTACAGCGTCACGGTGGAGGGTCCGACGATCGACCGGCCCGGCTCGATGGAGACGCGAGGAACCGGCATCGACATCTCGGTACACAATGCGTCGATCGAGCCGGCTAGTTCGTGCGCCAGCGCGGGCACGTCGATGGGCTCGTCCCGGATCGTATATGCAATGCCGAAGCCACCGCCGAGGTCGATCTCGGGAAGGAGGTAGTCGAACTTGTCGCGGATCTGCGCCCGCAGCGACAGCAGTTTGCGCGCCGACACGACGAACGCGGCCGCGTCCTGGATCTGCGATCCGATATGCGTGTGAATACCCAGCAGTTCGAGTTCGGACTCGAGTCCCAGCACCTTCTGGATCGCCTTGACGGCTCCCCCGTCGGCGAGCGACAGGCCGAACTTCTGGTCCTCGTGAGCCGTCGAGATGTACTCGTGCCCGCCAGCGTGCACGCCGGTGGTGACGCGCACCATCACGGGCACGCGGCGACCCGCGCGACGGGCAACATCGGCGATCAGATCGATCTCGTCGAGCGAATCGATGACGATCCGGCCCACGCGCATCTCAATGGCCCGCTCGATCTCGGCGAGCGACTTGTTGTTCCCGTGCAGGCCCAGTTTGGCGCCCGGCACCCCTGCCCGCGCCGCGACCGCCAGTTCCCCGCCCGTGCACGTATCGAGCCGCAGGCCCTCGGCCACAACGATCTTGGCGATAGCAGTGCACAGGAACGACTTACCGGCGTAGTACACGTCCACGCTCGACCCGATGTCCGCGAAGGCCGCGCCGAAGCTGTCCCTGAAAAGGCGCGCCCGGGCACGGAAATCATCCTCGTTCAGCACGAATAGCGGAGTGCCAAAGTTTTCCGCCAGATCGCGCACATCGTGTTCGCCGAGCACGAGCGAGCCCGCCTCAGACAGTCTGGTTCCGCGCGGCCAGATCCGCGCCGACTCGGCGGTCACATTCGCTCCGGGGCGCTGACGCCGAGCAGATCGAGACCATTGGCCAGGACCTGGCCGACAGCATCATTGAGCCACAGCCTCGTGCGGTGCGTGTCGGTGACCTCCTCCTGCCCCTGCGGGGTGACGCGGCAGACGTCGTACCACTTGTGATAAGCGCTGGCGAGTTCCTCGAGGTAGCGGGCGATGCGGTGCGGCTCGCGCAGCTGCGCGGCATTCGCAACGATTCTCGGGTAGTCCGCGAGAAGGGCAAGCAGCGTCGCCTCCGTGCTGTCCGCTAGGAGCGACGCGTCGAACCCGTCGACACGGGCCACTGCGAGGTCGGCGGCGTTGCGCGCCACCGAGGCGGTGCGGGCGTGAGCGTACTGCACGTAGAACACCGGGTTGTCATTGGACTTCTTGCGCAGTTCCTCGCCGTCCAGGGACAGCGGGGTATCCGCGGGGTAACGCTCGAGCGAGTAGCGGATCGCGTCTGTGCCGATCCAGTCGATCAGGTCGGCCAGTTCGATGATGTTTCCCGCGCGCTTGGATAACTTGGCGCCCCCGACCGAGACGAGTTGGCCGATCAGGATCTCGATGTTGACGCCTGGGTCATCGCCGGCGCACGCGGCGATCGCCTTGAGGCGCCCCACGTATCCATGATGGTCCGCCCCAAGCAGGTAGATCTTCTCCGTATAGCCCCGGTCCTTCTTCGACAGGTAGTACGCGGCGTCCGCGGCGAAGTACGTCGGCGATCCGTCCGCCTTGATCAGCACGCGGTCCTTGTCGTCGCCGAACGTGGTCGTTCGCAACCAGACCGCCCCACCCTCGTCGTAGACGTGACCCTGATCGCGCAGGCGCTGCACCGCGCTGGCGACGGCACCCGATCCGTGCAGAGTCCGCTCCGAGAACCACTCGTCGAAGTGCACGCCGAACTCCTGGAGCACGTCGCGGATCTCCGCGAGCTGCAGGCGGTAGCCCGCCTCCCGCGCCTGGTCGATGGCCTCCTCGCGCGGCAGGGTGGCTATGGACGAGTCCTCCGCCGCGACCTTGCTCGCCAACTCCGCGACGTAGGCGCCGTTGTAGCCGCCCTCGGGCACGTCGGCGCCGGTGATGCGCGCGACGATGGATTCGCCGAATTTGTCCATCTGGCTACCCGCGTCGTTGATGTAGTACTCGGCGGTGACGTCTGCCCCCGCGGCGCGCAGCAGGCGGACGAGCGAGTCGCCCAGGGCAGCCCAGCGCGTGTGGCCGATGTGCAGCGGCCCCGTGGGGTTAGCTGAGACGTATTCGAGGTTGATGACGTGGCCCTGCAGGGAGTGCCCGCGTCCGAAGTCGGGCCCGCGCTGCACGATCGTACGGGCCAGTTCGCCGGCGGCCGCGGCGTCAAGCGTGATGTTCAAGAATCCTGGTCCGGCCACCTCTGCCTTCGCAACGGACGGCAATTGACGCAGCTGTGCGGCGATCTCATCGGCAATCGCGCGGGGGGCAAGACCGACGCGGCGGCCCAGTTGAAGGGCGATGTTGGTGGACCAGTCGCCGTGTTCGCGTTGCTTGGGGCGCTGGAGTTGAATGCGCTCAGGCAGCGATTCGGCGTCTACAGTGTCTGATAGGGCGGCAAGCGCCGCCTGGAGCGCGTCACGTACCGCGCGGGAGAGTTCCTCGGGAGTCACCCGCCCATGGTACTCGCCAGGACGCACCGCTCGGACGGGATAAGAGGAGACTCCGATGTCAGCTGGAGGAGCAACGCATTCTCCGCGAGCAGTACACGCCGTGACGACGATGCGCGGCATGATCGCCGATGGCGTGTGGCCCGTTGGCAGCCGCATCCCGACGGAAACCGAGCTGACGGAATTGCTCGGGCTCGGGCGTAACACCGTTCGCGAGGCCGTTCAATCTCTCGTGCATGCGGGCCTGCTGCTGAAGCGGCAGGGGTCGGGCACGTACGTCATCAGCAAGGACGAGCTCTCCGCCGCGCTCAATCGGCGCATCGGCGGAGCCGAATACCTCGAGTCGCTAGAGGTACGCCGCGCAATCGAGGTCGAGGCCGTGTGGCTGGCGGCTCAGCGCCACACAGACGAGGACGCCGAAACGCTGCGAAGCATCGAACGTCGCCGCCGCGCCACGCTGGCCGCAGTGGTTCCCGGCGAGACGATCGCAACGGAGGAACTCGTCGAGTCCGACGTCGCCCTGCACCGGGCGCTCGTCGCCGCTTCGCACAACTCGCTGCTGGCGTCGATATACGAAAACCTCGTCGATGCCATTCAGGCCAACGTGCAGGCGAGCCTCGATGTGGCGCTCCAGTCCCCCAGCCAGGTCGAGAACGTGCAGCACGATCACGATGAGCTGGTCGACGCGGTGCTGCGCCGCGACGGCTTCGGCGCGATCAACGCCATCCACCACGTCTTTCAGGCGTTCTTCGACGCACCGAGCCGCCCGGTGGTCGGACAGGACAATTCCGGGCGGGTCTGAAATCGGGCTCGCAGGTCGAGGCAAGATGCGCCGCGCCTGCGATGCCTGATAGGCTCATTCACCGTGCGAGGGCACTTTTCCTCGCTGCGCGCCCGTAGCTCAGTGGATAGAGCGTCTGCCTCCGGAGCAGAAGGTCGGGGGTTCGAGTCCCTTCGGGCGCACACTCAATCGGCGATCAGGCGCCTCGCGCGAGACCGTGGTCACCGATCCGACAGCCACTCGTTAGTGGGCCGCCGACCTGTGGTTCCGGCGCCTCGAGGGGGCCGCGGTCTCGGCGCCGCGCAGCGGTGACGCTTTTACCGCGTGCAGCCGCCACTGACGGCGGCTGCGGCCGCGTCCATTGCCTTGCGTGCGGCGGTTCGCTTGGCCCCCTTGACACCGTTCACGAGGATAGAGAACGCCTTGAGCCTGCCGTCGCCTCCCACGGTGTAACCGGACAGCGCGATCTCGTAGTCCAGCGTGCCGGTCTTCGCCACGATGAGCCCCGCCGCGCACTTTGACTCCGAGGAGGAGAAACGCCCGTAGCCGCTCCAGAGCGTGCCGGTGCGCCCGGCCAGGGGCAGCGAATTGGCGGTGTAGAGAATCGTCCGCAGCGGCAACTCGTCGGGGTTGGCCGCCGCCCTGAGAGTGCGCGTGAGGAACGCCGTCGTCATCCTGTTCCGGGGCGAGAGCCCGCTACCGTCAACCTGGCTGAGTCCCGCCAGGGAAACCCCGAGCTTGCGAAGCGTCTTCGCCGTGGCCTTCACACCGCCCGCGAACGTTCCCTTGTACCCGGCCGCGAGCGCGACGTGCCGGTGAAGCACCTCGGCGACCTGGTTGTCGGAGTTCGTGAGCATTCGCCGCACGAGCGCCTCCGTCGTCTCGGACTGGACCGATCCCGTCACGCTGGCGGACTTAGGCGCCTTACGCTTTCCCTTGTACTCCGCCTTAGTGGCCTTGCCGAGCGCCTTTCCCAGGTACTTGGTGAAGACGGTCGCGGCCGATTTCGCCGAGTCCGCTGAGCGAACCTCCACGCGCGCCGTGCCCCGGATGGGCTGGATAGTGGCGAGGTTGTAGCCCCCCTTGCGCCAGGTTTTGTGCTTGGCCGGTCCGGAGAAGATCGTGTCGTCCAGGCGGACCGTCACCTTCTTCGGCGCGCCGCCCGTCTTCTGCTTCATCGCCGTGGCGGTCTGCCGGGCCAGCGATTTCAGCTTTGTGTTCGTCATGCGCGGGTCGCCGCCGGAGACGAAGTAGACGGTCGCACTCTTGCCGCTACGGCGGATTGTCGTCTGGAACGTGCGCTGAGTTCCCAGCCTCTCGAGTGCCGTGATGGCGGTCAGGATCTTGGTGTTGGAGGCGACCGTGCGCGCTTTGCCCGGTTTGCGGTCGTAGACCACCTGCCCGGTGGCGACATCGATGACGCGAATGGACGAGGCCGCCCCGAGCTTCCCTGCCCTGACGATCTTCGTCAGCTTGGCGCTGACCTTGGCCTTATTATTCGCGAGCGCGAGTTTCGAATCGAGGTAGCCACGGTACGCCTCGTCCTGGGCAAGCCATTCGGGCTGGCCGGTCGGCGACGACGGGTTGGCCATGGCCGCCGGCGGAACGGCGAGCTGGCGCGCCACAGCGGCGTCTTGCAGGGTCCAGATCGGCGCAGCAGCGTTCGCGACCGGCCCGACGAGGGCGGTCGCGACGAGAAACACTGATAAAGCAAGGAGGCCGATCAGCCTGCGCACGCCTTCGATCGTATCGTTCCGCCGAATTCCCGGCAGCCATTGAGCAAAAGCCCGCGCGCCGATCCCTAGTGACACGCGCCGTCCGGTATGACAGCATTGCTGCACAAGTGCGGTGGTTCGCCGATCGCACGATGTCTTGCAGACCTACCGGCGGTCTAGCCGGCGTAAGGACGGTACGCCATGAGCCCTAGGCCAGGCGCTACAACACCGCCCGCGACATGGTCCGTGAACTACTGGGGCACGACCATGCAGGGAAGTCATCGGAATTACCACGAGGATGCGATCGTCGTGGGCGGCACTATCGCGCTCACTGACGGCGCGACCCTCGCGGGGACCTACTGGATGGCCGACGAGGACTGGTTACTGCTCGCCGTGATCGACGGAATCGGCGGGCACGCGGGCGGCGTCGACGCGGCATTCGTCGCTGCGGGCGAGATGATCCGCATCGCGGCTCCGCGCACCAACTGGGCCGAGGCCATCGAGTACGCCTCTGATCGCGTCGCCGCCGCGGGCAAAGCCTGGGGAACCGAACGCATGGGCGCCACGGTCGCCGGACTCGTGCTGTCCAGAACCCACGCCACTTCGATCAATCTGGGCGATTGTCGTTCCTATCAGGTGGCCGAGGGCCGGATCGAGCTGCTGAGCACCGACGATCACGAACCGCAGGGATCGCTGACGGTGGTCACGCAGCACCTCGGCGGCGTCCCCCGGGTACTCGACCCGCACCGGTTCACCCTCGAACACGGCGAGACCGGACGCGCCCGCTACCTCGTGTGCTCGGACGGGCTGCACCGGGCCGTGCCGCCGGGAAAGATCCGCAGCATCCTGCAGCGCGAGCGGACAGCGCTCGAAGCCCACGACGCGCTGATCACCGTCGCGCAAGACTACGACACGGACGACAACTACTCGCTCATAGTCGCCGACGTCGGTCCTGCATAGGCGGCTGCGGCCAGCCCCTAGCGAACCGGCCGTACGGTTCGCCCCCAGATTCGACCCTAGTTTTCGCCGAATCCCATTTGGGACCCTCCGCGCCCGGATTAGCCTGAACGCATGCCACTAGGCATTTCGTCCCTTGACCGGCCTGCGGGCCGCATTAAATTTCCGGAGGAACATCATGTTCGGTCGCAAGAAGATCGCTGTCGCACTGGGCGCCGCACTCCTCGTTCTGACTCTCGGTGCGCAGACGGCAGCGAACGCCGCCACGACGGTGAACGAGAACGAGACCAAGCTTTCAGATGACACCGCGCTGTCGGTCTGGGCGAAGTACGGCACCAAGACGGACGGCATCACCCTGAACACTCCCTACTTCGACAAGAAGGTCGCCGGCATCCACGGCAACACCGTCAAGAACAAGGCCACCTCGGTCTTCGTGGCGAACTCGTCCAGCGCCACGCCCTACTCCGTGCGCACGATGGCGTCCAAGACGTCCAAGTCGGGCATCAAGTGGACGTACAAGACCAAGTACCTGCCCGCCGGCGTCAAGAAGTACAAGGTCAAGTCCGGAACGGGCACCTCGACGTGGGGCAACACGGGTTCGCAATCAGCGTCGACGATCACGCTGTCGAACGGCCGCATCGCCAAGTCCTCCTACAAGGCCAAGACGAACAACAAGGCCAACGGATCCAACACCACCGGCTCCTTCTCGGTCCTCAAGGGCAAGAAGACGCTCCTCAAGGCGTCCTGGAAGACGCTCGAGGCGAGTAAGGACGACGGCAGCATGAAGGTGACCGGAACCGTCACGGTCACCAAGAACGGCAAGACCAAGACCACCAAGGTCAACTACTCCTACGGTTGGAACTCCTCTTACACCAAGAAGAAGGTTGCGAAGGGCGGCCAGGGAAGCGCGCTCCACCTCAAGCTGGTCGAACGCAGCAATGCCGTCAACAACGCCCTCCTGGCCGGAAGCGTGAAGACGAGCCTGTGATCTGAATCTAGTCAGATTCCGGCAAGACCGGAACCTGTGGGGGCGTGCCGCGCAATCGTCGGCGCGCCCCCACAGCCGTGCGCGATGCCGTCAGCACGCGAGGGCGACGTGAATAAAACGGACACTCCTGGGCGTTACCCTTAGTGAAGAGCCATACGCACCCCCAAGGAGCCCGTTCCATGCCCCGCCCCCTGCGTTCTAAGACGTCCACCCACGGCCGTAACATGGCCGGTGCCCGCGCACTGTGGCGCGCCACCGGCATGGGCGACGACGACTTCGGGAAGCCGATCATCGCGATCGCCAACTCCTACACCCAGTTCGTCCCCGGCCACGTCCACCTCAAGGACATGGGCGACCTCGTCGCGAGCGCGGTACGCGAGGCGGGCGGTGTCGCCAAGGAATTCAACACGATCGCCGTCGATGACGGGATCGCCATGGGCCACGCTGGCATGCTCTACTCGCTGCCGAGCCGCGACCTCATCGCTGATTCCGTGGAGTACATGGTGAACGCGCACTGCGCGGATGCCCTCGTGTGCATCTCCAACTGCGACAAGATCACCCCTGGAATGCTCAATGCCGCCCTGCGTCTCAACATCCCCGTTGTTTTCGTCTCCGGCGGGCCGATGGAAGCAGGCAAGGCCGTCATCGTCAATGGCGTCGCCACGAGCCACCTGAACCTGATCAACGCGATCAACTCGTCGGCCGACGATGCGGTGAGCGACGACGGCCTCAGCGCCATCGAGCGCAGCGCGTGCCCCACCTGCGGCTCTTGCTCTGGAATGTTCACCGCGAACTCGATGAACTGCCTCACCGAGGCGCTCGGGCTGTCCCTGCCCGGGAACGGATCGACCCTCGCCACGCACGCCGCCCGCAAGGAACTCTTCCTCGAGGCAGGCCGGCGCGTCGTTGACCTGTGCCACCGCTACTACGACAACGACGACACCTCGGTCCTCCCCCGCTCCATCGCCAACCGGTCGGCGTTCGCCAACGCGATGACGCTCGATGTCGCGATGGGCGGCTCGACGAACACCGTCCTGCACATCCTCGCCGCCGCCCAGGAGGCTGGGATCGACTTCACGCTCGAGGACATCGACGCGATCTCCCGCCGCGTCCCCTGCCTCTCCAAGGTCGCGCCGAACCACCCGGACTACCACATGGAGGACGTGCACCGCGCTGGCGGCATCCCCGCCCTGCTCGGCGAACTCAACCGGGCAGGCTTGCTGAGCCACGACGTCACGTCGATCCATACGGCCAATCTGCAGCAGTGGCTCGACGACTGGGACGTGCGCGGCGGCAAGGCTACCGACACTGCGCTCGAACTGTTCCACGCTGCCCCAGGCGGGGTGCGCACCACGCAGGCGTTCTCGACGTCCAACCGCTGGGATTCGCTCGACACGGACGCGACAGGCGGCTGTATCCGCGACGCCGAGCACGCCTACACCGTGGAGGGAGGCCTCGCGGTACTGCGCGGCAATCTCGCCGAGGACGGGGCGATCATCAAGACGGCGGGCATCGACCCGGACGTGTTCCACTTCGTCGGCAAGGCGATCGTGGTCGAGTCCCAGGACGAGGCCGTCGAGAAGATCCTCAGCAAGCAGGTAGTCCCCGGTCACGTCGTGGTCGTGCGCTACGAGGGACCCGCGGGCGGCCCCGGGATGCAGGAGATGCTTTACCCGACGTCCTTCATCAAGGGCCGCGGACTCGGAAAGGTCTGCGCGCTGATCACAGACGGCCGGTTCTCGGGCGGCTCGTCGGGCATCTCCGTGGGTCATATCTCCCCCGAGGCGGCGGCCGGAGGCACCATCGGGCTGGTGGAGGACGGCGACGAGATCGAGATCGACGTGAACACGCGCCTCATCCGCGTGAACGTGCCCGACGACGTCCTAGCCGAGCGCCGCGCCAAAATGGAGGCGTCGGAGAACCCATGGCAACCCAAGAACCGGGATCGGTACGTTTCGCCCGCACTGCAGGCATACGCCGCAATGGCGACCTCGGCCGATCGCGGTGCCGTCCGCGACGTCAGCCTTATTTCGCGTCGAAAGTAGCAGCCGGGCCCGTCCGGGCCGGCGGTATGGGAGAAGGGTATAGGGAAGAGTACACCCGGGCCTCATCATCGTGTTCGTCGTCATCGCACTTGCCATCACGGCGTTCGCACGCATGCGCGACGTGGTGACGCTGGCGGCGGCGAGCGCGATCCCGGTACTCGCCGGGTCCGTCGTGTTTCCCGAGCGCGCGACCGTGCAGTTCGCCGCTTATAGCGTGGCGATCGGCACGCTGCTGCTGCAGGGCCTGACGCTTCCATGGATGATCAGGCGCCTCGGGCTGTCCGGCGAGGAGGATCACCGAATCGACTCCCAGCAGGAGATCCGCGTGCGCGCGCAGATGGCCAAGGCCCAGGGCGAGGTCATCGACCGGGCCATCAAGCGCTGGTCTCCCCAGCTGGGTGAGGAAGATGCGACGGCCATCGCCGACACGCTCCGGGCCCGCATGATCGCGGCTGGCGCGGCCATTGCCCAGGCCGCCCGCGACTCGCAATCCGTGTCCGACATGACCAGCACCTCGCCCGGGCCACAGCAGGTTTCGGGGGACGAGCCCTCCGTCGCGACCGCGGCAGTCGATACGTCGCCGGATGCGACCGCGGCGGAGACGAACGCCCAGAAGCAGGCGCGCATGCGCAAGAAGCGGGCCATGATCCTGCAGGTACGGCACGATCTGCTGGGGGCACAGCGCAAGGTGCTCGCCGCCGAACGCGACAAGGGCGAGGTCAACGAGACCGTGCTGCGATCGATGCTCCGGGAGATCGACGTCGCCGAGGAATCGCTCACGACTTCCTGGCTCACGCGGCTCACGCCCTAGTCGCTGGGCGGGGGCCGACGGGTGCCTCGTCCTCATTCCCGCCGCAGGCTCTCCGACACTGCACGCGAGGTCATCACCGCTCCACGGGCGCGCTCCCTCGACTACCCGCCATGTCGGACATATCCGATACCGCCCCAAACGTGGGACTAATGACACATCGCGCAAGCCTTTCGACGCCATACCGTTGTTCTTGAGATCATAAACAGAACTCAGCCCCACTAATCCGATCGCCAGCCCATCGTCGGCCCTCGGATTAACGAGAAGAAGAACGAGAGGGTAGTCATGTCAGACAACGGCCCGAACCCAGAGGTCATTGCCGAAATCGACGGATTGGTGCAGCGCGCGCTCGGTGCACTGCGCGAGTACCAGCGCTTCGATCAGGAGCAGATCGATCACCTGGTCAAGAAGGCCTCTGTCGCCGCCCTGCACGAGCACGGAAACCTCGCGGTCCTCGCGGTCGAAGAGACCGGACGTGGCGTGTTCGAGGACAAGGCGACGAAGAACATCTTCGCTTGCGAGCACGTCACCAACTCGATGGCGAAGCTCAAGACGGTCGGCGAGATCAGCCGTGACGACATCAACGGCATCGTCGAGATCGCGGAGCCCGTCGGAGTCGTCGCCGGCATCACCCCGGTCACCAACCCCACGTCAACCGCGATCTTCAAGGCATTGATCGCGATCAAGACCCGCAACCCGATCATCTTCGCCTTCCACCCCAGCGCTCAGGAGTGCTCGGTGGCCGCGGCCAAGATCGTGCGCGATGCGGCAGTCGCCGTGGGCGCCCCCGCCGACTGCGTCCAGTGGGTCGAGCACCCCAGCCTGGAGGCCACCAACGCCCTGATGAACCACCCGGGTGTCGCGCTCATCCTCGCGACGGGCGGCAACGCCATGGTCCGCGCCGCCTACTCGTGCGGCAAGCCCGCCCTCGGCGTCGGCGCGGGCAACGTGCCCGCATTCGTGGAGCGCACCGCCAACCTCGGACGCGCCATCAACGACCTCGTCCTGTCGAAGGACTTCGACCACGGAATGGTCTGCGCCTCGGAGCAGGCAGTCATCCTCGACTCCCCCATCTACGACCAGGCGATGGTCGAGTTCGAGCGTCTCCACGCATACCGCGTGAACGCCAAGGAAAAGGCGCTGCTCGAAGAGTTCATCTTCGGTGCCACAGCCAACTCCGAGAACTGCGCCGGTGCGAAGCTGAACCCGGACGTCGTCGGCAAGAAGGCGACCTGGATCGCCGAGCAGGCGGGATTCACCATCCCCGAGGACACGTCCATCATCCTTGCCGAATGCTCCGGCGTCGGCCCGCAGGAGCCGCTGACGCGAGAGAAGCTGAGCCCGGTGCTCGCCGTGCTGCGTGCGGAGAACTCCGAGGAAGGCATTCAGCTCGCCGAGCAGATGCTCGAGCTCGGCGGACTCGGTCACTCGGCCGCGATCCACACGTCGGACGAGGAGCTCGCCCGCGAATTCGGATCCCGCGTCAAGGCGATCCGCGTCATCTGGAACTCGCCATCCGCCCTCGGCGGGATCGGCGACATCTACAACGCCTTCATCCCGTCGTTGACCCTCGGCTGCGGCTCGTACGGCCGCAACTCGGTGTCGAACAACGTGTCGGCCATCAACCTCATCAACATCAAGCGAATCGGACGGAGGAACAACAACTTGCAGTGGTTCAAGGTCCCCGCCAAGACGTACTTCGAGCCGAACGCGATTCGTTACCTCGAGGACATGCTCCACATCAACCGGGTCACCATCGTCACTGACGCGACGATGACTCGCCTCGGCGTCGTGGACAAGATCATCGACGTGCTGAACCGACGGGAGGACAAGGTATCGCTCCAGATCATCGACAACGTCGAGCCGGAGCCCACCGTGCAGGCCGTGCGCAAGGGCGCCGACCTGATGAGCGACTTCAAGCCCGACACCATCATCGCCCTGGGCGGTGGCTCGCCGATGGACGCGGCCAAGGTCATGTGGCTCCTGTACGAGCACCCCGAGATCGAGTTCTCGGACATGCGCGAGAAGTTCTTCGACGTTCGCAAGCGCGCGTTCAAGTTCCCCGAGCTCGGTGAGCTCGCCAAGCTCGTCTGCATCCCGACCACCTCGGGCACGGGCGCCGAAATGACGCCGTTCGCGGTGATCTCGGACCCGGACGAGGGCAAGAAGTACCCGCTCGCCGACTACGCGCTGACACCGTCCGTCGCCATCGTCGACCCGGTGCTCGCCCAGGGCCAGCCCAACTTCCTCGCGGCTGACTCCGGCATGGACGCGCTCACCCACGCCACGGAGGCGTTCGTATCCGTGTACGCGAACGACTACACCGACGGCCTGTGCCTGCACGCGATCAAGTTGATCTTCAACAACATCGTCGAGTCGGTCACCGGAACGCCCGGAACGGCCGAGCACGCCAAGGCGCGCGAGACGATGCACAACGCGGCATCGATTGCCGGAATGGCGTTCGGGTCGGCGTTCCTCGGCATCGTCCACGCGATGGCTCACACCATCGGTGGCCGGTTCCACCTGGTCCACGGACGCACCAACGCGGTGTTCCTGCCCTACGCGATCCGCTACAACGGGACCGTTCCGGGCAAGCCGACCAGCTGGCCCAAGTACGAGCGCTACATCGCGCCGGAGCGCTACCAGCAGATCGCCGAGCACCTCGGCCTGCCCGCTTCGACGCCGGAAGAGGGAGTCGAGTCGTACGCTCGGGCGATCGAGGAGTTGCGCGCCAAGCTGGGTATGCCCGCCTCGTTCCAGGAGCAGGGCGTGGACGAGCAGTCCTTCATCTCGCAACTGCACGACCTGGCACTGCGCGCCTACGAGGACCAGTGCGCACCGGCCAACCCGCGTCTGCCGATGATCGACGACATGAAGGCGATCATGGAGGCCGCTTACTACGGCGTGTCGGTTCCCGAGGTGAAGGCGAACCGCGCGGCGGCCGCCGCCGCCCCGGATGCCGCACCGGCCAAGGCCGTGCGCGCAGCGGCTCGCAAGGCGAAGAAGTAACCGCCTCGCGTCGCTCCACGAGGGCGACGCAGGCAGGTCCCTCATCGGGACGAAACCGGATGGCCGGACCCACGCTCGTGGGTCCGGCCATCCGGTTCTCCGCTCCGCTCTGCGCTGCCTTCAGGCATTCGCACCACCGATCACCGGTGCGTCCAATCACCCGGCGTACCGAGCACGGGAAATCGAGCCCGAGGCGAAGCGAAGGGAACGTGGGCGTGCCGCTCGGCGTTACGTGAGTTCGCAGCACCGAAGCGGCAACCGCGTCCTGAATCGCTCGGCGTTACGTGAGTTCGCAGCACCGAAGCGGCAACCGCGTCCTGAATCGCTCGGCGACCCGGGCCAGAAGACCAGGGTCAGTTCGCGGCCGCGGAGGCGGCGGCCTGCGCCGCGAGGCGCTCTGGGTATCCCGTGCCGCTCTCGTTACCCACGCGCACGACGCCCGTCATGTACTCCCAGTGCCAGGGCTCGTATCGCGCGCCCTTGGCCCAGTCCGGGTTGCCGAATCCGAAGAGCGCGGCGTTGTCGTTGAGCCACTGCCACTTCTCGGAACTCGTGTACGAGGACTTGTCGAAGTCGACCGCGTAGCCCCAGCCGTGGTTGGACTTTCCGGCAGCCGCCGTCATCCCTGGGTTCCGCGCGAACAAACCGCTCTGGCGGGCGTAAGACCGGTAGGCGGACGTCACGCGCAACGGGGTGCCGAAGCGGATCTCGAATGCGTTGGACATCTCCGCGAATGCCACAGCGGCCTCGGGCTGAAGGTAGTAGCCGCCGCCCTGCGGTAGCTCGCAGAGCTGCGATTCGGTGAGTCGTCCGTTGTCGCCGGGAGCGATCACGGACGGGTCGCAGCCCGGAAGCGACGAACGCAGTTCCGAACGAGACGCCATTGCCGCGCGGCGGTCCTCGCTACTGAGCATCTGTGCGAGCTCCGGCGGCGTGGAGGGCTGCGCTACGGCCTGCTGAACGATGGAGTACGTGCTGGGCCCGATCAGGCTCGCGCCCGCCGCGCCCGCCGACGCGAGTTGAGTGGTGCCATCTGCCTCGGCGACGAGTTTGGTGAGCCCCTCACCCTGCAGCGCCCCGAGTGAGCCCGTCGCCGGGACGGCGATCGTTGCGGCCGCGAGAGCGGCCACGACGGCTGCGCGGGGAATCCACGTCCGGCTGCCACGCTGGGCGCGAGGCATGGAATGCTCCCGGACCCTGGCCCGGGCCTCGCGCGAAAGCTGGCGACGGCCGACCCTGTTCACGGGGCTGGACTCGGCCTCGGCGCGCATCCGGGAGAGATGCTGAATGGAAAGCAGTTCGAGGTCGATCGCTGCGCGCTCACCGGTCGTGGGCGCGTTCCGCTCGGCCACCGCGTGCGCGGGCGTGATCGTGAGCTCGTCCTCGGCGGCCGGGCGGACAACGCGCGTTAGCCGCGGCCGAACACCCGTCGAATCGGACGCTGGGCTGGTGGCGGACTCTGCGCGCGAACGAGAGGCGGGGCCCTGCGCCTGGGTCTGCGTCCGGGCAACGAGTTGCTCACCTGCGAGCGTCTCGACCTGCGCGGGCTTTGCGGACGGGATCGCCCCGGCTGTCGCCCCGGCAATCGGGTCTGTGGGAGCAGTTCCCCGCCTTGCGGTCTCCCGCTGTGCCGCCTCCCGCAGGGACCGCCGCGTCGGCAGCGCCTCGCGCGCCTGGACGTCGCCTGCGGTCACATGAACTCCTGGGGATCGACTACGGGGCTGCGCCACGGTCAACGGCGAGCATCGCCGGTGGCCTATGGCACAAGATCCAATAGTAATGGCTTGCGGGCATTTGTGGAAGATCAGCCGGTGTGATCTACGCCCGCATCGCGTCGTTGCATGTCGTCGCGCACTTCGCCGACGAGTTCCTCCAGGATGTCCTCGAGGAACACGATCCCCTGCACGCCTTCGTCGTCGCCCACCCGGGTCAGGTGCGCCCCGGTGCGCTGCATCGTCACCAGCACGTCCTCGATCTCGGCATTCGGGGCGACGAGCGGCAACGCGCGGATGCGATCGGGGCCGAGCGGCTGGTCCGCCGTGAGGGCGGTGGCATCGAGCACGTCCTTGATATGCACATAGCCGACGAGACCCCCGTCGGGGGCCGCGACGGCGAAGCGGCTGAAGCCGGTCTCCCGGAGTGCCTCCTCAACGTCGTTAGGAGTGGGACCCAAGCCGAGGGTGAACAGGTCCGCGCACGGCACCATGACGTCCCTCGCGGTGCGCTGCGAGAACTCGAGTGCGCCCGAGAGCAGCCCCTGATCGTCGTCGAGCACGCCCTCGGCGCGCGATCGCTCGACGATGGACTGGACTTCATCGGCGGTGAAGGTCGACGCCACCTCGTCGCGCGGCATGACGCCGGTGAGTCGCAGGAAGTGGTTTGCGAGCCAGTTGATTGCGATGACGATGGGGCCGAAGATCCGCGCGAGCAGTACGAGGGGCGGGGCGAGCAGGAGCGCCGCCCGTTCAGGCATGGTCACGGAGAGGTTCTTGGGCACCATCTCACCGATGACCACGTGCAGGTAGACCACGACGACCAGGGCGACGGCGAAGGCAATGGGATGGATCGCTCCCGCTGGCACGCCGATCGATTCGAGCGGTCCCTCGATGGCGTGCGCGATTGCGGGTTCGGCGATCGCGCCGAGCCCGATCGAGCACAGCGTCACACCGAGTTGCGCGCACGCCAGCATGAGCGAGATCCGCTCCATCGCCCATATCGCCTGGCGGGCGCGACGATTGCCCCGAAGCGCCAGCGGCTCGATCGTGCTGCGCCGTGCCGTCAGGACGGCGAATTCGGCACCGACGAAGAATGCGTTGGCGAACAGCAACGCAACCGCTATCGACAGCGCGAGATTGGTACTCATCCCCGCTCACGCTCCTCGGCGGCGACCGGCGCGGCCAGGCGCCGCATCCGCACTTGGACGATGCGCCGGGCGGCCATTGCCTCGACGTGCAGTTGCGCCCGCTCCCCCGCCCGCCCACTGTCGACGGTCACGGTATCGCCCACCTGGGCGACTCGTCCAAGCTGCGCCATGATGAGCCCGGCGACCGTCTCGTAGGCCGGGGATTCCGGTAACTCCACGCCAGTCGCCTCGAAGACCTCGTCCGGCCGTGCGAGCCCAGCGACCAGCCATGTGCCCTCGTCCTGACCGACGATGGACAGCCGCCGGGCGTCGTGCTCGTCCGCCACGTCGCCGACGATCTCCTCGACGACGTCCTCCAGCGTGACGATCCCCGACGTCCCCCCGTACTCGTCCACGACGACCGCCATCTGGCTGCCCAGCTCGCGCAGGCCCACGAGCAGGGAGCGCAGGGCCACCGTCTCGGGCACCTGCCGCGCCTCGTCCATCAACCCGGTCACCAGCACGTGCGACCGGCGCTCCCGCGGCACGGCCAGGACGCGGCGAAGCTGGACGAGTCCCACGATGTCGTCGCGCGACTCGGCGATGACGGGGAAGCGCGAGTGCCCGGTATTGCGCGCCAGCACGACGATGTCCGCGGCCGTGGCCGACATGTCCACCGTGACCATGCGGGTTCGATCCGTCATGACGTCGACGGCGGACAACTCGTCCAACTCGATCGAGTTGGTCAGCAACCGTGCGGTCGATCCATCCAGCGTCCCCATCGCCGCGGACCGTCGCACGAGCGCGGCCAGTTCCGGCCCCGATCTGGCGCCCGAAAGTTCCTCGGCGGGCTCGACGCCGAAGCGCCGCAGGATCGCGTTGGCCGAGCCGTCGAGCAGTGCTATCAGCGGGCGAAAGCAGATGCTGAAGACGCGCTGGATAGGCACCACGATGCGCGCGGTGGTCAGCGGGGCGGCGAGCGCGTAGTTCTTCGGCACCAACTCCCCGAACAGCATCGAGAAGACGTTGATCAATGCGAGCGCGAGTGCCGTGGCGAGTGTGATCGACACCGTGGTCGCTATGGCCCAGGAGTCGAATACGCCTCGCAGCAGTCGGGCAAGGGCGGGCTGCGCGATGTAGCCGAGCAGGATCGTGGTGACCGTGATGCCGACCTGCGAGGCCGAAAGTTCAGTGGATAGTCGTTTGAGGCTCGCCAGGACGGTGCGCGTGCGGCGGTCCGCGCGCTTGTTCTCGATCAGCGCGGCATCGAGGGTGACGAGCGAGAATTCCGAGGCGACGAAGATGGCCGTGCCCGCGGTGAGTGCGACTCCGACGAGGAGTGCGATCCAATCGGACATCCCAGATCACTCTCCCGGCGCCGCGGCTGGCGGGCGCGGGGCGAGGGATCCGGGCTCGGTACTTTCGCACTCCATGGTCGTCAGATCATAGCCGAAACCTCGCGTTTCGGGCAGAAAGATGTCACTCGCCGACCGCGGTGTGCCACTGTAGTGTCATGGCGACCACTACCGGACAATCGCACGTCAAGGCCCTCATCGTCGAGGACGAGCCCGCCATCGCCTCCGCAGTGGCCCAGCGCCTGGCGGCCGAGGGCTGGGTGGTCCAGGTCGCGGACGAGGGCCTCAGCGCCGTCGAGGTGGCGCGGCGCTTCGAACCGGACATCGTCGTGCTCGATGTCATGCTGCCGGGCATCGACGGCCTCGAGGTCTGCCGGCGTATCCAGGTGGACCGGCCCGTCCCGGTCCTCATGCTCACCGCCCGCGACGACGAGACCGACATGCTGATCGGCCTGGGGGTCGGGGCCGACGACTACATGACGAAGCCGTTCTCGCAGCGCGAGCTGGTCGCTCGGTGCAAGGCGCTGCTGCGCCGGGTGGAGCGCCTGCGGGAGCAGTCCGCCCCAGGATCCGCGGAGCCGCCCATCGTCCTCGGCGACCTTCGGATCGACCGAGCACAGCGGCGGGTGACGCGCGGCGGCGACGAGATCCATCTCACGCCGACGGAGTTCGAGTTGCTGCTCACCCTCGCCGCGGAGGCACGTACCGTCCACACCCGCGAGCGCCTGCTGGAACAGGTGTGGGACTGGGCAGACGCGTCCGGCACCCGCACCGTCGACTCCCACGTCAAGGCGCTACGCCGCAAGCTCGGATCCGACCTGATCCGCACCGTGCACGGGGTGGGTTACGCGCTAGAGCCGCCCGCGGGCAATCCCGGTCCGGCCGACCAGGACGGCTGAGTCTCGGTGTCGCCGCGCCACTCGCGCCTGGGTAACCTACGACCCCTCGACTGGGTGCCGTCGATCAAGCTCAAGCTCGGCGCGCTGGTCATCGGTTCGGTGACGGGCGCGGCGTTCGTCACCTGGCTCGGCCTGCGCTTCCAGTTGGGCCCGACGCGCACCTTCCCCATCGCGATGGCCGTCGCCATCCTGCTGACCCTAATCCTGGCGCGCGGGATGACCTCCCCGTTGCGGCAGATGCGCGATTCGGCTCGCGCGATGGCCGCGGGCGACTACTCGCAACGGGTGCGAGCAAGCAGCCGAGACGAGGTGGGTCAGCTCGCCATCGCGTTCAACGCGATGGCGACCGAACTGGCCCAGGCCGATCGCGGCCGGCGCGATCTGATCGCGAACGTCGCGCACGAGATCCGTACGCCCATCGCGGCGCTGCGCGCCGAACTCGAGAACATCGTCGACGGGGTAAGCGAGCCGACCCCCGCGGCGCTCGAGGGATCGCTGCGGCAGACCGAACGGCTGACGCGGCTGGTGACGTACCTCCTGGATCTCTCCCGATTGGATGCCGGCGCCTCGTCGCTCGATATCGAGACCATCGATGTCGAGTCGTTCCTCGCGGACTGCGTGAACTCCGTGTTCGCCACGGCCAGCCAGGCAGACGTTCGCCTGCGCGTCGAGGTCACCCCTTCGGGGCTGACGATCGACGCCGACCGAGACCGGCTCGAGCAGGTGTTCATCAACCTCCTCGACAACGCGATTCGCCATACGCCTGACGGGAGCGCGGTGACGCTGAGCGCCCGCGACGTCGACGGCGGTGTGGTGATCGACGTGATCGACGAGGGGCCGGGGATCGCCGTCCAGGATCGCGAGCGCATCTTCGCCAGATTCGTGCGCGGCGAGGCTGCGCCCGCGGGATCGGCAACCGCGCGCAATCCGCTTCGGGCTGCCCAGTCGCAGCCCAACGGCTCCGGGCTCAGTTCGGGCACCGGGATCGGGCTGTCCATCGTCCGCTGGGCCGTTGAATTGCACGGCGGATCGGTGCGCGTCGTCGACTCCACCCGCGGTTCGGTGATGCGCGTAACACTCCCCCGGTCGACGTCAGAAAAATAGCCATCTAGACGCCGTCCATCGACTGGCAAAGACCCCTGGAAGACTCGCCCATGGGGCAGCCTTTGCCGATACCTCACCGAGGGGCGAATTGCCCGGTTTGCGGGGCCTGGTCGCGGCCCATCCCACCAGGAAAAGGGCCTAGGCTTAGTGGGTAAGCACCCGCCCGACCACCGCAACAGTCAAAGGGAGATAGTGCGTGTCCGCGAATGCTGAGTCCTCACCCATCAGCGACGTTGGTTCCGACTTCGGCGCAAACGAATGGCTCGTCGATGAACTGTACGAGCAGTATCAAGCCGATCCCACTGCTGTAGACCCAGTCTGGGCCGACTACTTCGCGAAGCGCGCGAGCTCCGATGGCGCAGCCGCGGTGACTCCGGAACAGGCAGCGCCCACCGCGCCGGCCGCCAGCGCGACTCCCGCGCCTGCGACGCAGGCCTCGTCCACTCCGAAGGCCCAGCCCGCCCGCCCGGAGCAGGCCGAGACCGCGCCGGCCGCGCCGATCGCCGCCGCCCAGCCCGCAACCGCTCCCTACGCGGCCGAGGCGACCCGCAACCGCGACACCGAGGACGACACCGCCAGCGACACGACCGCGAAGCTCCGCGGCCCCGCCGCCCGCGTCGTCACGAACATGGAGGCCTCGCTCGCGGTTCCGACCGCGACCTCGGTCCGCGCCGTGCCCGCGAAGCTCATGGTCGACAACCGCATCATCATCAACAACCACCTGCTGCGCGGCCGCGGCGGCAAGATCTCGTTCACGCACCTCATCGGATTCGCCCTGGTCGAGGCCCTCGAAGAGGTGCCTGCCATGAACGCGTCCTACACGCTCGTCGACGGCAAGCCCGGCGTCGTGACCCCCGCCCACGTTGGCGTCGGCCTCGCGATCGACCTCGCCAAGCCCGATGGCACCCGCCAGCTCCTCGTGCCCTCGATCAAGAAGGCCGAGACCATGGACTTCGCGCAGTTCTGGCAGGCGTACGAGGACGTGGTGCGCAAGGCGCGCAAGGGCACGCTCAGCGTCGACGACTTCAAGGGAACGACCATCTCCCTGACCAACCCCGGCACCATCGGCACAGTTCACTCGGTGCCCCGCCTGATGCAGGGACAGGGGACGATCATCGGGGTCGGTGCCATGGACTACCCGGCCGAATTCGCCGGCGCATCCGAGGAGCAACTCGCGCGCATGGCCGTGTCGAAGGTGCTGACGATCACCTCGACCTACGACCACCGGATCATCCAGGGCGCCCAGTCCGGGGATTTCCTGAAGGTCATGGCGAACAAGCTGCTCGGCAACGACGGCTTCTACGACCGCGTCTTCCACTCGCTGCGCATCCCCTACGAGCCGGTCCGCTGGGTCCGCGACAACACGATCGATGCGGCGGCCGAGGCCGCCAAGCCCGCCCGCATCGCCGAACTCATCCACGCTTACCGGTCGCGCGGGCACCTCATGGCCGACACCGACCCGCTGACCTACCGGCAGCGCCGCCACCCCGACCTCGACATCCAGACCCACGGACTCACCCTGTGGGATCTCGAGCGCCGCTTCCCCACCGCCGGGTTCGGTGGCACCGAGAGCGCGACGCTCCGCGACATCCTGGGGCTGCTGCGGGATTCCTACTGCCGCACCATCGGCTTCGAGTACATGCACCTGGCCGATCGCGCCCAGCGCAAATGGCTCCAGAAGCGGCTCGAGGCGGGCTACGAGAAGACGCCCGTCGCCGAGCAGTTGCGCACGCTGCGCAAACTCAACGCGGCGGAGGCGTTCGAGACGTTCCTGCAGACCAAGTTCGTGGGGCAGAAGCGATTCTCGCTCGAGGGCGGCGAGTCGCTGATCCCGCTCCTCGACGCCGTCCTCTCGCGCGCCGCCGAGTCGGGCCTGGACGAGGTCTGCGTCGGCATGTCTCACCGTGGTCGCCTCAACGTGCTCGCCAACATCGCCGGCAAGAGCTACAGCCAGATCTTCCGCGAATTCGACGGTAACCTCGACCCGCGATCCGTCCAGGGCTCCGGCGACGTCAAGTATCACCTCGGCACCGAGGGCGAGTTCGTCGCCGAATCTGGCGCGACGACCAAGGTCTACCTCGCCGCCAACCCGTCGCACCTGGAGGCAGTGAATCCGGTACTCGAGGGCATCGTGCGGGCCAAGCAGGACCGCATCGATCTAGGCGGCGACGGCTTCTCCGTGCTGCCCGTGCTCATCCACGGCGACGCGGCCTTCGCGGGCCAGGGCGTCGTGACCGAGACCCTGAACCTGGCGCAGTTGCGCGGCTACCGCACCGGCGGGACCATCCACGTCATCGTGAACAACCAGGTCGGCTTCACCACCGGCCCGAGTTCGTCGCGCTCGACGATGTACTGCACGGACGTGGCCAAGGGCCTGCAGGTGCCGATCTTCCACGTCAACGGCGACGACCCCGAGGCGGTGGTGCGGGCGGCTGAGATTGCGTTCGCGTTCCGCGAGCAGTTCGATCGCGACGTGATCATCGACCTCATCTGCTACCGCCGCCGCGGGCACAACGAGGGCGACGACCCATCGATGACGCAGCCGCTCATGTACAACCTCATCGAGGCCAAGCGGTCGGTGCGCACGCTCTACACGGAAGCGCTCGTTGGCCGCAAGGACATCACGCCTGAGGAAGCCGAGCAACTCGTCGCGGACTACCACTCCCAGCTTGAGCGCGTGTTCACCGAGACGCGCGACGACACGTTCCAGCCGCCGGCCGAGACGGAGCCGATCGCGGGCCTGGAGCGGCCGGAGTCGCAGCGAGAGGACGCCGGCACGATGATCGGCTGGCGCACCTCCGTCGATCCGTGGGTCGTCGAGCGCATCGGCTCGGCGCACCTGAACGCGCCCACCGGCTTCACGGTGCACCCCAAGCTTCAACAGTTGCTCGAGAAGCGCGAGGCTATGTCCCGCGAGGGGGACATCGACTGGGGCTTCGGCGAGCTGCTCGCATTCGGCTCGCTGCTGATCGAGGGCATGCCCGTCCGCCTCGCCGGGCAGGACTCACGACGCGGAACCTTCGTCCAGCGGCACGCCGTCCTGCACGATCGCGAAAACGGCGCCGAGTGGACCCCGCTGCTCTATCTCTCCTCGGACCAGGCGAAGTTCTGGGTCTACGACTCGGCCCTCACCGAGTTTGCCGGTCTCGGCTTCGAATACGGCTACTCGGTCGAGCGACCCGACGCGCTGGTCCTCTGGGAAGCCCAGTTCGGCGACTTCGCGAACGGCGCGCAGACCATCATCGACGAGTTCGTCGCCTCGGCGGAGCAGAAGTGGGCGCAGCGATCGTCCCTCGTCATGCTCCTACCGCACGGGTACGAGGGCCAGGGGCCGGATCACTCGTCCGCCCGGCTCGAGCGCTATCTGCAACTATGCGCCGAGAACAACCTGACGGTGGCGTTCCCCTCGTCCCCAGCGTCGTACTTCCATCTGCTGCGCCACCAGGCATACAAGCGCCCGCGCCGCCCGCTGATCGTCATGACGCCAAAGTCGATGCTACGGCTCAAGGCCGCCCGCTCAACCGTCCAGGACTTCACGACCGGCAGCTTCCGACCCGTGATCGGTGACGAGGTGGCCGCCGGAAACGCAGCCGGGGTCGATAGGGTCCTGCTGTGCTCGGGCAAGGTGTACTACGACCTGCTCGCCAAGCGCACCGCCCTCGGCGACGAGCGCACTGCGATCGTCCGCTTCGAGCAGTTGTATCCGCTGGATGAGGAATCGATTCACGCCGCGCTCGCCCCCTACGGCAACGCCGAACTCGTGTGGGTGCAGGACGAGCCGGAGAATCAGGGCGCGTGGACCTTCATCGCCATGAACCTGCCACCCCTGATCGGTGACCGGCCGCTTCGCGGCCTCACGCGCCCGGCATCAGCCTCACCCGCGGCCGGCATGACCCGCGTGCACCTCGCGGAGCAGCAGTCACTCGTCGAGGCGGCGTTCGCCCGATGAGCGCCGACGGTAGCGCACCTATCCGCATCCTGGCCGTCGGCGACGAGCTTGTCGCCGGTGTGGGCGATCCCAAGGCCATCGGCTGGCTCGGGCGCGTGACCGCTCGCACCGCGCCGGAAATCGACCTCGAGGTGTACACGCTCGCCGTGCCGGGTGAGACGTCGACCGAACTGTCGGCGCGCTGGCAGGACGAGGCCGCCCGGCGCGTGTCGCCGGATGTGGAGACGCGGCTGATCGTTGCGCTGGGACGCGAGGACGTGCGCCGAGGGCTCTCGCTCGCCCGTAGCCGCCTCAATCTCGCCAACATCCTGGACGAGGCCACCGCCCAGGGACTCAACCCGTTAGTCGTAGGCCCGCCGCCCGGGGCGGCCGAGGAAGCCGGCAAGCTTGCCGAGCTCTCCGCCGCATACCTCGACGTCGCCAGCCGGCGCCGCGCGCCCTACATCGAGTTGTTCAAGCCGCTGGAACGCCACCAGCAGTGGCTCGACGATCTGGCATCCTCGGGAAGCGGCCTGCCACAGCAGGCCGGCTACGGCCTGATCGCGTGGCTCGTGCTGCACTACGGCTGGCGTCGCTGGCTCGGCCTGGCCGAGGATCAGTAGGTTCCGGCGCTCACGAGAACCGGTGAGGTTAGACCCCCAAGCCGAATCAGGCGATGATCCCGGCGCTGCGCAATTCGACTGTGAGGTCCTGCGGGTTCGAGGACGCCGAGCAGGCTTCCTCGTACGTGATGACCCCGTCGCGCACCAGGTCGAAGAGGTGCTGGTCGAATGTCTGCATTTTGTAGTACTCGCCGTCGGCGATCAGATCGGCCAGCGGCGGGTTGCCCAGCGGGTCGACGATCGCGTCTGCGGTTCGTCCCGTGTTCACCAGCACCTCCGCCGCGACGCGCCGGCCGCTGTTGTCGGCGCGTCGGACGAGGCGCTGAGAGACTATCCCGCGCAGCGCCTGGGCCAGCGCGGTACGTACCTGCTGCTGCTCGTACGGCGGGAAGAAGTCGACGATGCGGTTGATCGTCTCCTGCGCGTCGATGGTGTGCAGCGTGGACATCACCATGTGCCCGGTTTCGGCGGCCTGCAGCGCCGCTCGCACCGTCTCCGAGTCGCGCATCTCGCCGACGAGGATGACATCGGGATCCTGGCGCATGGCCGCGCGTAGAGCGACATTGAAGTCGGCGGTGTCGTGGCGCACCTCGCGTTGAGAGATGATCGCTTTCTTGTCGGTGTGCAGCACCTCGATCGGGTCCTCGATCGTGACAATGTTGACCTCGCGGAAGGTGTTGATCAGATCGACCATCGCCGCGAGCGTCGTGGTCTTGCCGGAACCGGTCGGTCCCGTGACCAGGACGAGGCCGCGCGGCTCGAGGGCGAGCTCCCCCACGACCTCGGGCAACCCGAGCTCGGCCACCGAGAGCGCACCCTCGGCGACCCGGCGGAAAACGATGCCCACGTAACCGCGCGCCTGGTAGGCGTTGACGCGGAACCGGCCGATCCCGTCGAGCTGGTAGGCGAAGTCCGCCTCATGCGTGCGCTCGAACTCCTCGAAGAATTCCTCCGGCAGAACCTCGGTCAGAATGTGCATCGTATCCGTCGGCTGGAGGACCGGCGCCTGGACCTTGCGCAGGCGGCCATCGACGCGCAACCGCGGCTGCGAACCGACCTTGCAATGCAGGTCTGAGGCGCCCACCGAGACGAGGGCGTGAAGCAGTGGACCGACCGATTGAACCGTTGAACTCACATGGCCCTATCGGCACATTCCCGAGGACGCTTGAACTGTGGGACAATGTTCGATGACACCACGACTTCGCGTGTGCTTAGTCGTGCCACAAACCTCGTGAGGAGACACCATGAGCAAGCGTGGTCGCAAGCGCCGGAGCCGTAAGAAGAACGCGGCAAACCACGGCAAGCGCCCCAACGCCTGAGGCGATTGGCAGAGCCGGGTCGGACCCTAGCGGTCCGGCCCGGCTCTCTTTTTGCGCGGCGTGCTGGAGATGGCGTGGCGTGCTGGAGATACGGGCGTTGGCCCGCCGGTCACCCTAACGCGGCCAACCTGGAGCTTTGCGCGCGGTCTCCCGCCGGGAGGTCTCAGGGCGCGGCATCGACCTGTATCTCGGTTATCGCGATGGACTCGTACCCGCCCTGACGCAACCTGTCGACGATCTTGACGCGCAACTGCTCAGGGGCCTGCTCGACGCAGCAACGGCGTAGCAGGCGGCGAACCAGGTCCGACGTCGAGACATCGGACGAGCACTCGTCACACTCCGCCAGATGAGCGCGGATCCGTTCGGCGCTATCGGGCGCGAGGGCGGAGTCAAGGTACTCGAGCAGGTGCTCGTAGGCCTCGTCGCAACCGCACGGGCCGCCCGCTCGATCGGGTCTTCCTGCCACTGGATCGGTCATCGTTCCTCCTGATCCACTACTTCGCTGGGTGCACCCGCGATACCGCGCTCCGCGGCGTAGTCTGCGAGCAGATCGCGTAACTGAGCGCGTCCGCGATGCAGGCGCGACATGACGGTTCCCATGGGGGTACCCATCATCTCGGCGATCTCCTTGTACGGGAATCCCTCGACGTCCGCGAGATACACCGCGATACGGCGGTCCTCGGGAAGCTCTGCCAGCGCGTTCTTGATGTCCTCGTCGGGCAGGTGATCCAGCGCCTCGACCTCGGCCGAGCGCAGGCCCTGGGACGTGTGCGATTGGGCTCGGGCGATCTGCCAATCCTCGACCTCATCCGTACCGGACTGGCGCGGTTCGCGCTGCTTCTTGCGGTACGAGTTGATGTAGGTGTTCGTGAGGATGCGATACAGCCACGCCTTGAGGTTGGTCTCGGGGCGGTACTGGTGGAAGGCCGCGAATGCCTTCGTGAAGGCATCTTGCACTAGGTCTTCCGCGTCAGTGGGATTGCGCGTCATGCGCAACGCTGCGGCATAGAGCGGATCGAGGTACTGCAATGCGTCTCGCTCGAATCTCGCTCGACGCTCCTCGTCGGCCTCCGCCGCCGGTGCCCGGTGTGTATCCATTGCGGTACAGCCTACCGGCGCGCGGCGCCGCATACGCACCTCACTGACAGGATTCGGCAAGGCATTGATGACGGTCACATTGATAGTCAACGCACGTTCGCGCCCGCTCATTCCCCGCCCTCTCGGACGAATCTGAAACGCCGCGGGTTCTGGACTAGGCTGAACAGCGATGAACGCCGCCGGAGCAGGACAACCGGTCACGGCGCAGCGCATTTCTTGAAGGAGTTCCCATGGAGATCACCGTCGGTATTCAGAACACTGCTCGCGAACTCGCACTCGAAGTCGCCGAGTCGGCAGCGGAGGTCTCGAAGGCCGTCAGCGCGGCAATCGAATCCGGCCGGTCGCTGACGCTTACCGACGTCAAGGGTCGCACCGTCATCGTCCCGGCTGCCGCCCTCGCGTTCGTCGAGCTAGGCAGCGAAGAGCAGCGCCCCGTAGGCTTCGGCGCTCTGTGAGCCGCTGAGCATCGGATCGATCGTCCTTTAAGTCAGCCGACCTCGCGTCGCTGACGGAGCGCTTCTGCCGGGAGCGCGGGTGGCCGTTCCGGGGGTATCGGCGAGCTTCCCTGGGTTGGGGAGATGGGGTGCAGGATGCCGGTTCGCGGCAAATAGTCGCTTATCGCCGTCATAACCGGTAAAATGGCGTTCGTAGTTTGGTTGCCCGATCGTACCTGGCAGCATTTCTTCTAACCCGCGTGCCCCGGTCGTCGTTGCGACCTGGGAACACCAGCCAAGAGCAAACAGTGCTCTGCTGGGCTGGCACGCACGGAATTCCGCGATCGGCTTCCCCGACATTTGTTGGCGACTTCGCCCTGCCCAGCCAAGTGGGCCCCGCGACGTGCGCCCGCCGAATTCGACAGGATTTCCTTACGTGAACGAACCCATCGCTGACACCATCGCGCCCGAGGTACAAGCTCCCCAGCCCACATTCGCCGACTTCGGCGTCCTGCCCGCGACGGTCCAGTCGCTGGCGGATGTCGGCATCATCCATCCCTTCGCGATCCAGGAGATGACCCTGCCGGTCGCCCTGGGCGGACACGACATCATCGGTCAGGCAAAGACGGGCACCGGCAAGACGCTCGGCTTCGGCGTTCCGCTACTGAACCGCGTCGTCGCACCCGGCGAGGCTGGATACGACGATCTGCCGGCTCCTGGCAAGCCGCAGGCCCTCGTCATCGTGCCCACCCGCGAACTGGCGGTCCAGGTGGCCAACGATCTGGAGGCCGCCTCCTCCCGTCGCTCCGTGCGCGTGATCCAGCTCTACGGGGGCCGCGCCTACGAACCGCAGATCGCCATGCTGAACAAGGGCGTCGACGTGGTGGTCGGCACCCCCGGTCGCATGATCGACCTGATGAATCAGGGCCACCTGACGCTGTTGCGGGCGGGAATCGTCGTGCTCGATGAGGCCGACGAGATGCTTGACCTCGGCTTCCTGCCGGACGTCGAAAAACTCCTCAGCCAGACCCCCGCCGTACGGCAGACCATGCTCTTCTCCGCCACGATGCCCGGCCCAGTGGTCGCGCTCGCGCGCCGCTACATGAAGCAGCCGACACACATCCGCGCGTCCGACCCCCACGATGACTCGGTGACCGTCAAGAACATCACCCAGTTCGTCTACCGCACGCACGCGCTCGACAAGATCGAGATGCTCTCGCGGCTCCTGCAGGCCCGCGGCCGCGGCCTCACCATCGTCTTCACGCGCACAAAGCGCACCGCCGCCAAGGTGTCGGACGAACTGACCGAGCGCGGCTTCGCCGCGGGATCCATCCACGGGGATCTGGGTCAGGGCGCGCGCGAGCAGGCGTTGCGTGCGTTCCGCAACGGCAAGATCGACGTCCTGGTCGCGACGGACGTGGCGGCCCGCGGCATCGATGTCGAGGACGTCACGCACGTCGTCAACTACCAGTGCCCCGAGGACGAGAAGATCTACCTCCACCGCACTGGTCGCACCGGCCGCGCGGGTCAGCGGGGAACCGCAGTCACCTTCGTCGACTGGGACGATGTCCCCCGCTGGTCGCTCATCGACAAGGCCATCGGGCTCGGGCACCCCGACCCCGCCGAAACGTACTCCACCTCGCCGAGTTTCTACAGCGACCTCGATATCCCCGAGGGCACCAAGGGGCGTCTCCCGCGCACCCAGCGCACCCGCGCGGGCCTGGACGCCGAGCAACTCGAGGATCTGGGCGAGACCGGCAAGCGCACCGCGCCCGCCCGGAACGGACGCGGCGGCGAGCGACGCAACTCGGATCGCCGAGGCGGCTCGGGCGAGCGTGGCCGCCAGGGCGGAGCCGGCCATGCCCAGGCTCCGCGCGCGGCACGTGAACACGCGGGCGAGACGTCACCCAAGGACGGCGTGGACCCGGCCAAGCGACGCAGCAGGAACCGTCGCCGCACGCGTGGCGGAAAGCCCGCGGCGCCCGCGGCGGAGTAGCCGATCCCGGACGCGCTGCGCCCCTATTGCGGTATACCGTGGGGCGCTCCGCCGCGCGTTGAGCCACCGCGCGTGCCGTGAATCGGCGATGGCGGTGAAGCGACACGGCTGCGTTGTAGATCTCGCGGCGAGGGCCGGACAGCTGTACTGTCCGGCCCTCGCCGCGTCTCACCGCGCCGCGCGCTCGACTCGCAAGGAGGTCTTGACCGTCGATGTCGCCAGCGAACTCTTGCCGTAGAACCTCACGGTCACGCTGCCTGTCCGTCGCAATTTCTTCGTCTTGATGACCGCGACCCACGTCGTCTTCGACTTGACCACCTTGGCACGGCCGATGGTTCGGCCGCCCACGACGAGCCGAACCCTGGTCCCCTTCGGGGTGTACGGTGCCACGCCCCGAACGTGAACGACAACCTCGGCCCGCTGCCCGACGCGCAGCCGCTTCGCCCTCACGCTGACGACGCGTGGCCGCGCCTTGGTCACGCGGAGGGTCGTTCGGGTCGACGACGCGGACCAGGCGGTCGCCTGCGGGGCGAAGGCAACGGTCAAGGCGTGCGTTCCGACCGTCAGGTTCTTGGGTAGCGGGACGACTGCACTGCCGTTCGCGACTCTCGCCGTTCCGAGTTTCCTGGCTCCCTCGCTTACCGTCACCACACCGGCGGGCTTCGTCCGGGCGCTCACCGAGACCGTCACTCGATGAGCCTCGCCGTATCGGCTCGTCCCGGCGATCGCGGCAAGGGTCGTCACAGCCCCTGGAGCCGCACCCGGCGAGGGAACCGGCGACCCGCCGCCCGGGTTACCGCCGGGTGGGTTCTCGCCAGGCCCGGGACCCGGATCGACCCATTCCATCGACACTACCTGCTCGATCGCGCGCCGCAGCCGCAGCGCCGCCTCATCGACTTCACCTTGTCCTAACGTCTCACCAGTCATTTCAGTGACAGCGATGAGGTGGTTCGCCGCTGCCATTTCGCGTTGCAGGACGGACAGATAGGCGGGCAGCCGCGGAGTTGCCGACGCGATGGTCGCGACGGCCTGCTGGTAGGCGGTCGCGAGGTTCACGGACGACGGTGCGGCGTCGAATCGCAGCGACACGACGTTCCCGACGTACGGCCGATCAGAGTTGTGGCCCGTGCTGCGGAACACCACGTAGATGTCCTGTGCGTCCGAGTAGCGCGCCGGGTCTAGGTCGATCTGCACGGTTCCCATCGTGCCCCAGCCCGAAGCCGTGAACGGGAGTTGCACCCTGTCGTAGTCGACCGAATCCCTCGCGCCTCTATGCACTTCGATCCAGGAATTCTCCGGCGCCCGGCCCGTGGGCTTCTCGAACTGCACCAGGAGCCGGTCGGCACCGATGGCGCTGCGGCCCGCTGCCGAGGAGGCCCCGTACCGGATCCAGGAGCCGTCCTTGATGTTCTGAATCTTGTACGGGTCTGACGTCAGATTTAGCGCTGCGCCGTCGCTCGCCACGCCCGCAGAACTGGTATTGCCAGCGGTCAGGGGCGTGCGTGCCACGACTAGCGAACTCGTGAACTGCAACCAGTCGACGTTCGACACCCAGGATCTACCCGCGGGAGTGGCGCCGCGGAACACGAACGTGACGCTCGCAGCGCCTGCGAGCGCGGCCGGGTTCGTCAACTGCGCGCTCGCCACGCGGTAATCGCTCCACGCCACGCCCGTCGGTGGAAGCGCCACCGTGCCCACCAGTGATCCGTCTTGGGTTCCGGCCCGGATCTCGACTGAGGCATCGTGGAATCCCGAACCCGACGGATTGGCATAGCGCACCTGAATCCCCGCGGGAGTGACGTCGGTGCCGGTGATCGGATAGGTGATCCAGGCACCGGGGGCCACGCCGCCCAGATTTCCGCTGGACGCGTTGGTCTCCCTGGCGAGGCTACCGCCGGACCATGCGCTGCTGGCCTCGGCTTCGAGTCGACGCAGGATTCCGGAGTCGGGGACGAGCCCCGCGGCCGCGCTAGCGAGCCGCGCGTCGAGTTGCAGCAGGCGCGCACGAGACGTGGCCGACGCGGCGAGGCCTGCCGCGGCCGCGTCGCGCGCCCTGTCGAACAGTGAGAAGGACGCGACGGTGTACGACCCTCGCACCGCAGGCTGCGATTCGGTCAACCGACGAGTCAGCCTGGACCTCACCTGAGCCGTTGTATCGGATCCGGTGGCTGCGGCGGGCTGTCGGGAAGTGGTGGAGATGGATGTCGAGGGATCGGACATGGAATACGCGGGGGCGCTGCCGGCACCCCACGGGGTGGCCGTCGCTCCCATGGTGAAGGCCAGCGAGCCCTGCCCGGCGATCGCGCCATAGGTGACCCAGGTGTTGGCGAGCGCGGCACCGTTCAAGCGGGCCGATTGCACGTAGTAACTCGTGGGCGAGACGCCGTCGGCGTTGACACTGAACTCGGTGCCATCCGCGTGGGCAATGCTGACTTTCTCAAAGAATGGGGTGCCGATCTGGAACTGATCGCTCCCCTGCGTCACGGGGAACAGTCCCACCGCTGCGGCTACGAACATGGCGGACATGGTTCCGTGGTCATCGTCCATGGTCGGCAGCAAGCCATCGGGGCTCAGCTTATATACCCGCATCTTGCGAGGGGTCAGGAACTCACCCTTGTTATGGCTGCCGGCGATGTTCTCCGTCGTGGCGACATAGCGGTTGCAGGTCTCGGCCGTGTAGATCTCGCGAACCCACTTCTGCGTCTTGCTCGGTTCGCCCAGGTAGTTGAAGAGATAGGGCGTGTGGAGGTCGACCTCGTTGGCGTTGGAGTGGAGCATCCGAGCGCAGTTCGCGGGCGCCTCCTCCCCGAAGAAGTGCGAGAGCGCGGAACGTGCGGCGGTTGTTCCGCCCATCGAGGTGAACAGTCCCTGCAGGTCGTGGGTCGGATACCAGTGGTATTGCCACAGCGATCCCTGGTAGGGGTTGTCACCCTCGAATTTCTCCAGATCGGGGCTGGCCCAGGCACCAGCGCCATTGCGGGGTGTGAGAACGCCGACCTGGGTGCCGGTCGCGGATGTCCAGGCGCTGGGTTTGATGAGGTTCTGGTAGTTCAGTGCCCGCTGGCGGTATCTGACCGCATCGTCGGTCTTGCCGATCTCCTCCGCGATACTGGACATCGCCCAGTCATCGTATGCGGCCTCCACGGTCACGCCCGCACGATCGGCGAGGTATTGCGCGGAAGAATCGATACTCGGGTAGGCCGAAGAGAACGCGGCGAGGCTCGGATAGGCCTCGTCAAGCCGTTCCAGCGGGAATCCCTTCGCGAGCGCATCGGCCACCACGACAGCCGTGCGCTCCCACCGGACTCCCGGCACCGAATGGATCAGGCTACGCGGGCTGGCTACCCCGGCGTAGTTCGCCTGGGCGAACATGTCGACCATAGACCGCACCATGTCCGCGTATAGCTCTGGATACAGCAGCGAGAAGACCGCGTATTTGCGGAAGTCGTCCCAGGTGCTCCACGAGTCGTAGTGCGCGCGGCCATCGTCCGGGTAGACGACGCCGTCGCCGCCGAGGTAGGTGCCGTCCGTACTCGTCACATCGACGGGGGCGCCATGCATCCGATAGAGGCTGGTGTAGAAGATTCCGCGCAGTTCGCCCGTGGGATCGCTCGTGTCACTCGCGGTGACCCGCACACGCCCCAGTAGCGCCGCCCAGGTGTCATGGGTCGCCTGACGGACAGTGTCCAGCGCGGTGCCGTTGAGCGGGTTCGCTGCACTCGCACCTGCGGCGCCGATCGCGCCGAGTTCGGACCGCTGGTCGCGTTGGGCCTGCTCGATGGAGATTCCCGAGAAGGTCACGGCCAGCGATACCGACGAATTGGCGCTCGGCAGGTCGAAACCGAGGACGGCCCCGTTGTCCCACCCCTGTTGGCTTCGGGATTCGGTGAGCGCTCCGGTGTCGCCCCACGTCTGCACCCGGGCGACCGGCCGGCTGGTCTGGGCATAGAAGTACAGCCGGTAGGTGCCGCCGTGCACGCCGACGAGTTCCCCGGTTAGTTCGGCGCGGCCGTCCGCCAGGGTGGCGATGTCGAGTCTCGAGAGGACGCGGCGGTCGAAGTTGTTGTTCAGGTCGAGCACGAGCGAGGCTCGACCTGCTTGCGGAAAGGTGTACCTGTCGACGCCGGTTCGCTGGAGCGCGGCCAGTTCCGCGTTGATGATCCCGGTACCCGCCAGGACCTGTGAGTCCGTCCCCTGCGTCGAGGCAAGACCGACCTGGTAGTAGCCGGGCGACGCCGATTCGTTGGCGTGACTGAACGACTTCACATAGGACGCGACGGAGGGGCGTTGCGTGTAGGTGACTGCGGTGGGGACGACGAGGAAGTCGCCGCCCGCTCCGTTGCCACCCGCGCCGTCGGTGTTGGTGTGAACGAAGCCGCTGATCTGCGACTGCGCGTAGTCGTAGCCGCCGTGCGCGCGCTTCGGGTAGGTCACGGGGGTGGACTTGACGATGCCCGAGGGCGCGAAGGCGCCGGGAATCATCTGGCCGAAGTCATGCTGCGTTCCCATGAAGGGATCGACGAAGGTGGTTGGATCCGTCGTGACGACCACAGCGTCGGGAGTGTCCGCCGCTACTGCAGCCTGTGGCACCGCGGCCCCGCTCGTCAGGGTGAGCACGCTGGCCATCAGGGCCGCTGTCAGCGTTCGACGTTTCATCAAGAGTCCCTCTGTTGGCGTCATCGCCTGTCGAGCAGCCGGGGGCGCCGCATACCCAGGCGAGAATGACATCGTTGTCACACGCTGCTTCAGGCTAGCAAGCGGGCTCGCACCTTGTCTATCGGCCCAACGCGTGCACACTCCCCGGCTCACGCGGGAAGCGCGGGGACGGAACGCGCCCCGGTAGCGGGCGGGCGTGCCTCAGATCAGCGGCACGCCGGAGGCCTCGTCCACGATTCGCGCCAGCGCTGCGGGATCCGTCAGATTCTCGCCAAGGCGATTACGCTTGCCCGTCCCGTGATAGTCCGACGACCCCGTGGCGATCAGACCCAATTCGGCAGCTATCGCACGCAACCGAGAGCGCATCTCGTCGGTGTGATCGCGGTGATCGACCTCCAGGCCCCGCAAACCCGCATCGGCCAGTTCGGCCAGGTGCCGGGGCGCCAGCGTCGGTCCGCGCTTGGCCGCACCCGGGTGCGCGATGACGGGCACGCCGCCAGCGGCGAGCAGCAGTCGGATGGCGTGCACCGTGTCGATGGAATGGTGGTGCACGTAGTAGGGGCCGTGCTGCGACAGGATGCCAGCGAAGGCCTCGTCCCTGCTGCGAACCACGCCGGCGGCGACGAGGGCATCGGCGATGTGGGGACGCCCCGCGGTCGCCCCCGCTGGTGCCTGGCCCTGGACGTCGGCCCAGGTGATCGGGAAGTCGCGGCCCAGTTTTGCCGTCATGGCCTCGCCGCGCGCCAATCGTGACTCGCGCACCCGCTCGAACTCGGCAACCAGTTCCGGATTGGCGGGGTCGAACAGATACCCGAGCAGGTGCACCTTGATCCCGTCGTACACGGTCGATGCCTCCACTCCGCGCACGAGACCTATGCCAGCATTCCCAGCCGAGGCGGCGGCCTCATCCCAGCCACTGGTGGTGTCGTGATCCGTGATGGCCACGACGTCCAGGCCCGCGCCCACGGCGGCGAGGATCAGCTGCGTGGGGGTTTCGGTGCCGTCTGAGGCACTCGTGTGCGCGTGCAGATCGATGCGCGGCGGGTTGGTCATACCGGAACCGTAACCCACGCATCGCCCATCTTTCATCGCACCTTCGGTGCGAGAATGGAGAAATGACCGCTGACGAGCAGAAATCTCAGGAAGATGCCGGCACCTCGCTGGCAGATCGCGGTGAGCAGCGCAGCCGCCGTCCCCACTCGAAGGACTTCCTCGCCCTGATGCGCACTGGCTGGGCCGAGCGCGCTTCGCAATTGCCGCACGTGGGACGCGCCGCGTCGTTCGCTGCCGCGCGCCGGGAACGGCTTTCTTCACACTTCCCCGGTGTTCGACTCGTCATCCCGGCGGGTGGCCTGGTCCGGCGCTCGAACGACACCGACTACCGCTTCCGCCCTCATTCGGCCTTCGCGCACCTCACCGGACTCGGCACGGATCAGGAGCCGGACGCGGTGCTCGTCCTCGATCCTGAGCCGGGCGGCGGGCACCGCGCGGTGTTGTTCCTGCGCCCGCCGAGCGGGCGTGATTCGGACGAGTTCTTCGCGTCCGCCCGCTACGGCGAGTTCTGGGTCGGGCCGCGACCTGGCCTCGACGAACTTGGGGCGATCACCGGAATCGAGGCCCGCGACATCGCCGGCCTCGCCGACGCGCTCGCCAAGGACGTGGGCGCGCAGGGCGTGGCCCTCGCGATCGTCCAGTCGGCGGACGCCGAACTCGAAGCGGCGTGCGAGGCGATCCGGCTGGCCGCAGGCCTGGCGGAGGACGATGCCTCCCGCGACGCCAAGCTCACCGAGGCCGTCTCCGAGTTGCGGCTCGTCAAGGACGAGTACGAAGTGGAGCAGTTGCGGTTGGCCATCGCGGCCACGGCTGAGGGCTTCGAGAACGTGCTCGCCGCGCTGCCGGGAGCGCTCGATCACGCGCGCGGAGAACGGGTCGTCGAAAGCGCCTTCGATTCGCTCGCCCGCGTCACCGGCAACGCCGTTGGCTACGAGACCATCGCGGCCGCGGGCGAGCATGCGACGATCCTGCACTGGATTCGCAACGACGGCGTGGTCTCCCCCGGGGATCTGCTCCTCCTGGACGCAGGGGTCGAAGTCGATTCGCTTTACACCGCGGACATCACCCGCACCATTCCCGTGTCAGGCGCCTACTCCGAGGTCCAGCGTCGCGTTTACGAGGCGGTGCTCGATGCGGCGGATGCGGCCTTCGCCGCGGCCAAGCCCGGAAACCGGTTCCGCGACGTCCACGCGGCCGCGATGGCCGTCATTGCTGAGCGACTGCACGAGTGGGGGCTGCTCCCGGTCCCGCCCGAGGTGGCACTGAGCGAGTCAGGCGGGCAGCACCGCAGGTGGATGGTGCACGGGACGAGCCATCACCTGGGGCTCGACGTCCACGACTGCGCGCAGGCGCGTCAGTCGCTCTACCTGGATGCCGTGCTGGAGCCGGGGATGGTCTTCACGATCGAACCGGGCCTGTACTTCAAGGCTGACGACCTGCTGGTGCCGCAGGAGTATCGCGGCATCGGCGTCCGCATCGAGGATGACGTGCTGATCACCGAGGATGGCAACGAGAACCTATCCGCCGCCCTGCCGCGCCGGCCCGACGATGTCGAGGCGTGGGTGCAGGCCCGGCTTAGGCGCCGAGCTGCCGACGAATAGGCCCGGCCGCCAGCTATTCGGTCGGCGGCATGCTCTGGGCGTCCGGGTCTGAAGCCTGTTGCAGGTCCTCTGTGCGGACGCCATATCGCGGACGGCCGTGCTCATCGACGAAGTTGGGGTGCGGGCGCGAGGGCGCCTGCTGAGCGGGTGGCTGCTGGGCCGGTGCATGGGTTGCCGGAAGCGGCTGAGCGGGTGCCGCCGGGTACGACGCCGCGCCGGGAACGGCGGAGGCCTCGTCCGCGGAACGCCGCAGCGGAACCTCATTGCGCAGGAATCCGCCCTCACGCAACAACTGCGCGGCCTGCCCCGCGGTTTCGGATAGTGAGAGCACCGCATAGCGCGACGCCACGATCTGCGTGGCGGAGGTGAAATCGCGCTTGCCGCGCGTCATCGCGTAACTGATGACGGAGAACAGCAGTCCGAATCCGGCACCGACCGCAATGGCGGAGATCATCGCCGGACCGCCGTCCTCGATGAACAGCAGGAACAGCAGACCGATGAACAACCCGAGCCACGCGCCCGATGCCAGGCCTGCGACCGCGACCTTCGAATACGTGAGTCTCCCGGTGACGCGCTCAACCATCATCAGGTCCGACCCGACGATGGTCACATTCTGCACCGGAAACGCCTTGTCGGAGAGGTAATCGACGGCCTTCTGCGCGTCCAGATAGGACCGGAACGACGCGATTTCTTCCCCCTGCGGGGCCATGGGCACTTGCGGGGTTCGACTCGAGTTGAAAGACATAGGTACATTGTCTCCCAATCGCCCTGAGAATGCCGCCCCCGTCGCGTCCCACTGCGACCCAAAATCGCGCACTTCCGACCGCTGTGGCCGGTAGTCTTGACCCGTGAGTGGCGCTACTGGACGTGTATTCGTAGCCCGCCTCGCCGGCACAAAGGTGTTCGATCCTCTCGGAGACCAAGTGGGGCGGGTGCGGGACGTCGTCGTCATGCTCCGCGCGCACGGCGCGCCGCGGGCAGTGGGACTGGTCGTCGAGGTCCCGGGCCGAAAACGCGTCTTCCTGCCGCTCACCCGCGTCACCTCCATCGCGCCCGGCCAGGTGATCAGCACCGGACTGCTCAACATGCGCCGCTTCGAACAGCGCCCCATGGAGACACTGGTCGTCGGGGAGCTGCTGGACCGCGTGGTCGATCTCCGCGACGGTTCGGGCAAGGCGATCATCGAGGACATCGGGCTGGAGCAGACGCGCAACCGCGACTGGGAGATCACCAAGATCTCCTTCCGCCGCCAGGACGCGCCCCCCGGCGCGCTCGGCCTCCGGCGGCGCGGCGAGACCTGGGTGGGCGACGTGAACGAGGCCCGCTCGCTGAGTCGAAGCGGCGCCGAGCAGAGCGCCAAGACGCTGCTGGCGTCATATGAGGAACTCAAGCCCGCCGACCTAGCCGACGTGATGCATGACCTCGACGACACCCGCCGCCTCGAGGTCGCCAATGCCCTCGATGACGAACGCCTGGCCGATGTCCTTGAGGAACTGCCCGAGGACGACCAGGTCGGCATCCTGTCCCGACTCGACTCGGACCGCGCTGCCGACGTGCTGGAGGCCATGCAGCCCGACGACGCCGCGGACCTGCTCCACGAACTGCCCGAGGCGCGGGTCGCCGAGCTGCTCGAACTCATGGAGCCGGAAGAGGCAGAGGATGTCCGCCGACTGCTGAGCTATGACGAGAAGACCGCCGGCGGCCTCATGACCACCGAACCGGTCATCGTCACTCCGGAGACATCGATCGCCACCGGCCTGGCGCGCATCCGCCGCGCCGATCTGCCACCGGCGCTGGCTTCGATGATCTTCGTGGTGCGCCCGCCGGTCGAGACGCCGACAGGCCGGTTCATCGGCGTCGTGCACTTCCAGCGCATGCTGCGCGAGCCGCCGCACGGCTCGGTGGGCGGCATCATAGACACCGATATCGAGCCGGTCGGCCCGCACGCCTCGCTGAGCGAGATCGCCCGGATCCTCGCGACCTACAACCTGCTCGCCATCCCCGTGGTCGATACCGAGCGGCACCTGCTGGGTGCCGTCTCGATCGATGACGTGCTCGACCACATGCTGCCCGAAGACTGGCGCGGTGCCGATGACGCATCCGACACCGCCGACACTGAAAGCGAGGTGACCCGTGGCTGACCGCCTTGATCTCCCCCGCACCACCCGTCGCTCGCTACTGCCGCGGGTCACCGTGACCGAGGACGGCTTCGGCAAGGTCTCGGAATCGATCGCCCGGTTCATGGGAACCCCCCGGTTCCTGGTCTACATGACGATCTTCTGCCTCGCGTGGCTGGCGTGGAACTCGTTCGGACCGCCGGATCTGCGCTTCGACAAGGCGGCGAACGGCTTCACGGCGCTGACACTGATGCTCTCTCTGCAGGCGTCCTACTCCGCTCCCCTCATCCTGCTGGCGCAGAACCGCCAGACCGACCGTGATCGCGTGTCTGCCGAGCAGGACCGGCAGCGGGCGGAACGGAACCTGGCCGACACGGAGTTCCTCGCGCGCGAGGTCGCCGCGCTGCGCATCGCACTCGGCGAGGTGGCCACGCGCGACTTCGTCCGGTCCGAGTTGCGCAATCTGCTTGAGGAGATCCAGGCGGACGCGGACGAACGCGCCGAGGCAAGAGTGGCCGAGGCCGCCGAGCAGGCGAGTCGCAGCGACTAGTCCCGCGGTTACGACGCCGCTGCCGACCTTAGTGGAGATAAGCGACCGGCCACGCCCCACACTCGGATATCTCACCCCACGGGAAGCCTTCAACCGACTCTGCGTTACTCCCACGACGACCGTGATGCCTCATGTCGATACCTCCGGATGGGGTAGTCGTTGCCTCATGCGAGGATCTTCGGATGGCTGGTGTCGTTGCCTCAGTTGTTTCCTCCGCTAGACGGTGTTGTCGTGGTGGCTGCGGCCCTTGGCTTGGGCGAGGGTTTCGAGCTGGCTTGTGAGGTCGAGGATCTAGCGTTGCAGGGCGCCGAGGCGGAGCTTCTTGGAGCGGGCGTTCATGGTGATCACGGGCCGTTTCCGGGTCGCGGGGTGGGCCAGGGCGCGTTGGTGCGGGGTCGCGGCCTGGTGGTAGGTCTTGATCACTTTCGCGCCGTCACGGTGCTTGTTCTTGAGCTTCAACGACGGCAGGAAATAGTTCGCGAACGCGTCATCGAGGTCCCAGATCCGGTTCAGCAACTCGAGTTCGCCTGGGGTGTCGTAGCGGTAGTAGCCGACCAACTCCTTGACGCGGGCCCAGTTCTTCTGCTCGACGTAGCAGCCGTCGTTCTTCCTCCCGGCCCGGCCGCGGGTGAACGCGATCTGGTGCTGTTCGCAGTAGGCCAGCAGGTGGTGGTTGATGAACTCCGAACCGTTGTCGGAGTCGATCCCGCGGATCGGGAACGGGAACATCCCAGCGGCGTGATCGATGGCCTCGATCACCCACCGGCGGGCCTTGTTCGATACCGACCGGTTCACGGTCCACCCGGTCGCGATATCGGTCATCGTCAGGGTGTAGCGGTACTCCCCAGCGGCGACACCACCGTCGTGGGCGACCAGATCGATCTCCACGAACCCGGGGGTAGCCTCGTCCCAGTCAGCGAAGGTACGGATCGGGATCTGATGCTTCAACAGTGATCCCGGATTCGTGTGCGACCGGCCCCGCAGCGTCATCCGGCGGCGTTCACCGGCGAGCATCCGGTCGATCGTGGCCGCGGAGATCCCGGCCAGCAACGCGGCTTGGTCATCGGTCAGATCGATCGCGCCCTCGGCCCGCAGCAGCGGCACCAGCACTGGCATGAACGGCGCCAGGATCTTCCCGGCCGGGGCGCGCAACAGCACCCAGCAGCGGATCAACCCCGGCAACAGATCATCGCCGTAGGTCCGCGGCATGGAGTTGCGGGGACGGACCGGACGGATCGTCAACGCGTCCCACAACGCCACCCGTGCGTAGTCACGATGCCAGCCATTCAACTCCACCAACTCGTCCAGGATCCGGGACTTACCCGCCCGATCCGCACCCCGGTACGCCAGGGCCTTCTTCTTCGTCACAGCCTTGCGCTGGCTCATCGTCAACTCCACACCAGATCGTGCCCAGGCGGAGAACACGATCTGAGGCAGACCTCACCCAAGCGGAGGTTTTAGATGAGTCAAGTCGACGACTTGACCCGGCCTGGGGTCGGTGCCATAATCAGCAACGACGAGACAAAGATGTCAAGTCCATGACATCGTGAAACGTAAACTCGAAACTACGGAGACACGCAATGGCCTCATCACGTATTATTGCGATCCAACGCTCTATCGCATGCTCATTGATGCTAAGCCTTGCTTTTGCAAGCACTGCGGCAATTGCAGATGAAGAAGTTCCACAGCGAGCGTTGACACGCGTAGGTGAACTCGATTCCGCTGACATTTATGCAGAATACTTCGACGTTACTCCCTCGCAGATACGCAAAAGCCAGGAAATGAGTGACTACGCTGCAAGTCTAGAAATGAAATTGAGTGAAGATTTCCCAAAGGTGCTATCGGGTGTGTCGATTAACCTTAACACCTCCATCGTTTCAGTTTATGCGAAGTTGAACGAGAAAGAGGGACAGGAACTCGTTAAGGCCCTACTTGCTGACAAACAGCCCTATCAGGTGGAAGTGCACGAGTCGGCATCAAGCATGTATGAAAGAGCGAAGGTATTGGCTTCACTGAGCGAAGAACTCGAAGCGGCAAACGTGATTGCCGACCTTTCCGGCGACATGAAATCCGGCAAGATCCTCGCGGAAGTTGCGCAAGACGACATTGACGGGAGAAAAACGATCGAGTCTCTGACGCGGGAGGCTGAAAAGACTCGAATTGTCTCACACAGTGATGAACCTCGTAGCCTGGTAGAAGTTCAAGTCGTGGAAGCACTCGCGCAGCCAGCCGCTGCAGGAAGAGGTGGGAATCACACGGCTAAATGCACTATCGGCCTCCCGCTCGTGAACACATCAGGAAATCGGTTCCTCACAACAGCAGGCCACTGCACAGGCACGCAGAACATAACAGCGCCAAATGCAATAAGCACGACGCTGAAACAATCATTCTACTCAGGCTCGAGAGATATGCGGATTCTCACTATTGATGGTAACAACACGGTCGGGACAGGACTTCGCTATAAGAACTCTGCTGGAACTTGGTTGTCCCAAAGCATCACCGGCATAAAGACTCGTAACGCTACGGTAATCGGATCGATTGTTTGCAAAGCTGGCAGAACAATCGCAACTGCTTGCGGAGAGGTTACGAGCAAGGAGGTCAATCCTGGCTATGTTGCTAATGGAAATGCCACATTTATTCGTTCTAAAGCGCAAACCTCGGGCGGGGATAGCGGAGGGCCAGTATTCCTTCAATCGACCGCCTACGGTTTCACCAGTGGAGCAGTCATTCCCGTTGGCGCTTCAAAGGGAGATCTGATTTTCCAGTCGGTGACCTATATACCCTCTGGTTACGCTGTACTGACTACTTCATCTTAAGACATATGAGAGCAGGCGAATGACGTGAAAACCAGGCAATTATCAATCGCTACGATGGCAATGGTCTCTATACTAATCTTGCCAGTCGGCTGTGCAAAGGAATCGGGACCAGCAAACAGCGGTGCGAACTTTCCGCACACAATCTCATCACTTGAGGCCTATCCAGCGGCGCTGTTGGAGGGAAACCTGAGCATCGAAAAGAGCGGTGATGCCTATTGTCCCCGAGTTGAGACCGCACAAGGGGACAACTACCTTCTCGTGCTCCCTCCTACGGCAGAGGTGAAAGCCGAATCAATCGCGGTTTTCGGTAAGGTCTACGCCACAGGTGACGTCGTGTTTAGTGGGGGTGATCTGAACATTGACTTCGACGATGCGGGTTGTTCTTCAAACTCAGGGAAGTGGCTGGCTGGGCCGTAGGGCATTGTTGCCGTCGTTTACATAAGACGACCTAGCCTCGATATTTCGTCCGTGCTGGTAGTGCCCGTGGCGGAGTGATCGCCACCTGGGTGATGTCCGTCCGGCGGAACCGGTTGGGCGGGTACAGGATCGTACTCCGCGACCTACGCATTCTCACGGGCCTGACCATCAGCGTCCAGGGCGGGTTCCCCCAGCGACTAGGGGATGAGTTCGTAGAGTTTTGGTGTGTTGAAGGGGTGGGTGTATCCGACCGAGTGGGGTAAGTCCCGGTTCGTCAACCAGGTCAAGAATCCTCTGGTACGACCGGCGACTAGACTGGACCCATGACAGTTGTCGGCCCCGACGAGGCTTCCATTCGCAACGCCCTCGGCGGCGTGAATGACCCCGAACTCGGGCGGCCCATCACCGAGTTGGGCATGGTCCAGCGGGTGGAAATCAAGGACGAGGCCTCCGACGCTGGCGCCACCGTCACAGTCGGGGTGAACCTGACGACCGCTGCCTGCCCGTTACGCACCGAGTTGTCCAAATCCGTACGCGAGGCCGTCCTCGCCGTGCCCGCAGTGGCTAGCGTCGCGGTCGAGTTCTCGGTGATGAATGCGGCGCAGCGGGCGCAACTCAAGGCGACTCTTCGCGGCGGCGACGGATCGCCGGTGATCGCTTTCAACGCGCCGGGCAACCTCACGCGCGTGCTCGCCATAGCGTCGGGAAAGGGCGGGGTGGGCAAGTCGAGCCTGACGGCCAACCTGGCCGCGTCCATGGCGAGCTCGGGCCTTCGCGTCGGGGTCATCGACGCGGATATCCACGGCTTCTCGATTCCTCGTATGCTCGGCGTCGAGGGGCAGCCCACGCGCGTCGAGGAGATGCTGCTGCCGCCGATGGTGGACGGCATCAAGGTCGTGTCCATCGGGATGTTCACCCCGGGGGGCCGCGCAGTCGTGTGGCGCGGGCCGATGCTGCATCGGACGCTGGAGCAGTTCCTGGCGGATGTGTTCTGGGGGGATCTCGACGTCTTGCTCCTCGATCTGCCGCCCGGGACGGGGGACATGGCGATCTCGGTGGCGCAGTTGCTGCCGAACTCGGAACTCGTCATCGTGACCACGCCCCAGCCAGCCGCCGCAGACGTGGCCGTCCGGGCGGGCGCGCTCGCGACGCAGACGTCCCAGCGCGTGGCGGGCGTGATCGAGAACATGTCGTGGCTGGACGGTCCCGACGGTCAGCGTATAGAGCTGTTCGGGGCGGGCGGCGGAGAACTCGTCGCCAAGAAACTGCGCGAGACTCTGGAAACCGAGGTGCCCCTCCTGGGCCGGATCCCACTGGACGTGGCTTTGCGGGAGGGCTCGGACGAAGGCCGGCCCGTCGTGATCTCCCACCCCGATTCGCCTGCGGCGACCGCGATCACGTCGATCGCCGCTCAACTCGTGAAGCGGCCGCGCGGTCTCTCAGGGATGTCGCTCGGCATCGCCCCGGTGCGCGCCTAGCTGACTTGTCCGTCGCGCCCCGCGATCACGCGGTTAGAGCGCGCCGGTAAATTACCGCTGTGTCGCTTCCGAGAAGCGCACTAACCGTCGAGCGAACGGGCGGTCGTCCACCCGCGGAGTCTCGCGAACGCGCCCTTACAGGTCGTAGTCGACGAGCAGCGGCGCGTGATCCGAGAAGCGCGTGTCGTAGGTGGCCGCCCGGTCGACGACCGCATTGCTCGCGAGTTCAGCGAGTCCGGGCGTCGCCAACTGATAGTCAATGCGCCAGCCGGCATCGTTGTCGAAGGCCTGTCCGCGCCAGGACCACCAGGTGTATGGACCGGGGCCGGGACCTCCGAGACGACGACCCAGGTCTACGAAGCCGATCTCATCGAACCATATGTCCAGGTAGGCACGCTCCTCGGGCAGGAAGCCAGCCGCCTTCAGGTTGCCGCGCCAGTTCTTGATGTCGACGTTTTGATGCGCGATGTTGATGTCCCCGGCGACGACGACATGCCTGCCCGAGGCCGCGAGTTCGCGCAGCCGTTCCGTGACGCGCTCAAGGTGCGAATACTTCATATCCATCTTCGGGGTTCCTGCCGTCCCGGAGTGGATATAGGTGGAGATGACCGTGAGTTCATTGCCGTCTGCGGTGGTGATGTCCGCCTCGACCCACCGGCCGGTGTCGACGTCAGGCTCAAGTTCCAGCCCCAGGCCGACTCGCGCCTCGTTGATAGGCAGCGCAGTGGCGATGGCCACTCCCGCCCGCCCTTTGACGCGGCAGGCTTGCTGGACGATCTCCAGTCCGGGAAGGTGCTCCAGGACGAGTTCTTCCGGAGCCCTCACCTCCTGTAGCAGCAGCACGTCCGGGCGTCGGGCATCTATCCAACGATTCAGGCCGCGCTTGGCTGCGGCACGGATACCGTTCAGGTTGACTGTGGCGATGGTGAGCACGCCGTCCATCTTTGCCGCATTTGCTGTTGCGATCAAACTTTGCATGCACGAGAGTTGGAGTCACACGTTCAAGTGGCAGACATTAGTTTTTCGTGTGAACATTCACATGTCCCTAGCACCTTCGCGCACACGATCAGAGTAGATCCGGCGCGCCTGCTCGAAAGACTCATCAATGAACGCTTCAGTACAAGTGCGTCGCCGGAACGCTGGCAACGTTGTCAGGACGGCAGCCGCGTTCTTCGCGGTTGCCGCATTGGGGCTCACCGGCGCAGCCATGACGGTCGCCGCGCCCGCATCCAGCGACTACTCGACCTCGGCCGCATGCGCGGCTGAGGCCTGGACCGCCAAGAGCTACACAGGCGGATCCACGGTTACTCACAACGGACACAACTGGAACGCCAAATGGTGGGCCGAGCCGACGGACGTCCCCGGAAATGGGGACCCGTGGGCAGATCAGGGTTCGTGCGACGGTGGCGGCACAACCGGCCCCGGCGACGGTGGCGGGACGACTGGCCCCGGAGACGGTGGCGGGACGACTGGCCCCGGTACCGGCGGAGGTTCAGCCGATTCGGCCATCAATGGGTACCGTCGCGTGGGGTACTTCGCGCAATGGGGAATCTACGGACGTGACTTCATGCTCAACGACATGGTCGCGAACGGGTCGGTCAACGACCTCACTCACCTCAACTACGCGTTCATCGACGTAACGCAGGACGCAACCTGCAAGTCGGTCGACACGTACGCGGACTTCGAGAAGCACTTCACCGCCGCGGAATCGGTCGACGGCGTAGCCGATTCTTGGGAAACCGACGACATTGCCGGCAACTTTGGTCAACTGAAGAAGCTGAAGGCATCACATCCGCACCTGCGTGTTGTGCTGTCACTGGGCGGTTGGACATTGTCGAAGTACTTTTCGACCGCCGTATCCACGGCGGCAAACCGCGAAAAGCTGGTTTCGTCGTGCATCTCGCAGTTTATTGACGGCGATATCAGCGGTAAGGCTGGCTGGGGTGCAGGCATAATCGATGGCTTTGACATCGACTGGGAATGGCCGGCCGCGCCTGGCAATACCGGAAACGTCATCGACATGGCCAACGACAAAGCGAACTTTAAGGCGTTCCTCAAGGAATTCCGTCGGCAACTCGATGCCAAGGGAACAGCGAACGGCGGCAAACACTATCTCCTGTCCGCGTTCCTCCCCGCCGCCCCTTCGACAATTACCGTCGGCGGCTGGAACGATCCCGAAATCTACAACTATCTCGACTACGGCAACGTCCAGGGATATGACTTCTGGGGCGCTTGGGATCTATCGAAGACGGGCCACCAGAGCAATCTGTTTGACGACCCCGCGGACAACCGGCCGGCTGGCGAACGCTACAGCATTGACACCGCGATCAAGACGTACACGAACAACGGCGTCAACCCCGCACAACTTGGCGTAGGGCTGGCCCAGTACGCTCGCGGCTGGAAAGGCGCGACATCATCGAACGCATGGCAGGCGGGCGCCCTGAGCGCGGCTCCTGGCGAGTACGAGGCCGGCGTCAACGATTACGACGTCATCAAGGACGTCGGCCAAGGCTTTTACGACGCATCGATTGGCGCCGCTTGGCGCTTTGACGCCGCAACGGGTGAGTGGTGGTCGTATGACAACGTTCAGACGATTCAGCAAAAGGCCCAGTACATCGCCGATAACAACTTGGGTGGCGGAATGTTCTGGGAGTTGGATGGAGATTCGACGAATGTCCTACCCAATGCCCTCGACGTCAAACTCGCAACGCTTCCCGCCGGGCCAATCACTGGTGGCAGTGACACAGGCGGCGGCGGCAACACCGGCGGCGGCAACACCGGCGGCGGCAACACCGGCGGCGGCAACACCGGCGGCGGCAACACCGGCGGCGGCAACACCGGCGGCGGCAACACCGGCGGCGGCAACACCGGCGGCGGCAACACCGGCGGTGGCGGCGGAGACGACAACGGCGCAACCGGCGGCGATAGCACTGACGGCGGCAATGGGCAGAAATCTCCGAGCGTCACCTGGAAAGTCGATGACTACCAGGTCACGGTGAGCGGACTACAAACGACCCATGGGCGCGCAGGCAACGTCAGCGTGCGCCTCCTCAAGGACGGCAAACCCGGCGCCGGGACCGTGAAGTTCACTTTCGGCAGTACCACCACGTCGCTGAATCTTCACTCGGGTCGCGCGAGTCTGAAGCTTCCCAAACTGCTCGCGGCAGGACCCACCCCGGTGCGCATCGCCGTCGCCCCAACGGGTGACGCACAGTTCTCCCGCACGGTCATTGTGCGGGTCAAGAAGGCTACGGCCAAGGCAACGGTCACGGTTCCCCACAAGGGGAATGCAGTCTCGGCCGGGAAGCGACTCTCGGTTCGCCTGCGGTCGACCAAGGGGGTCAACCTCAAAGGCAAACTGCGGGCCTATTCGGGCAAGGCCAAGGTCGGGTCGGCGAAGGTCCGCAAGCGCGGCGGGAAGTGGATCGCCACCATCCGGATCGCGACCAAGGCCAGGCCCGGGAAGGTCACCTTCAAACTGAGCGGCAACAAGAACGTGGCCGCCAAGGTGAAGGGTAAGGTCCGGGTCCGATAGCGGTACCTCCCGGGGCATAAGCGAGCGGGGGCCGGTGGTGCGCATTCGCACCACCGGCCCCCGTAACGTTAGGCTCGCGGAATCGTTCGCGGACTTTTCGTGCGCTTGCCGCTTCTTGGACCGCAGCAAGCGACGGCGATCGCCGCTGACGATGCGACGCTAAGCCAACTACGACAGTTCTCCGAGAGTTGCGGAGAAATCGTCCGCGAAACCCGCCGGGGAGGGCGACCTACGCACCGAAACGCTCGGCAGCCTCCACGACATTGACCAGCAGCATCGCCCGCGTCATAGGGCCGACGCCGCCCGGGTTCGGCGAAAGCCAGCCAGCGATCTGCGCGGCAGCGGGCTCGACGTCGCCCACCACCTTGGCCTTGCCGGTTTCCGGATCCTCCACGCGGCTCACGCCCACGTCCAGGACAACGGCGCCGGGCTTGACGTCGGCCGCCTTGACGATGCCGGGGACACCCGCCGCGGCGACGATGACATCCGCCTCGCGCAGGAGAGCCGGCAGATCGGTGGTGCCTGTGTGCGTGAGCGTGACCGTCGCGTTGATCTCCTTGCGGGTCAGCAGCAAGCCGATCGAACGCCCCACCGTCACGCCGCGGCCCATCACCACGACGTGCTTACCCGCCCAGGAGATGCCGTGACGCTCCACGAGTTCGACGATCCCAGCCGGAGTGCACGGCAGCGACGACTCGATCTCGCCCGACGCCCGCAGTACGAGCCGCCCCAGGTTCGTCGGGTGCAGCCCGTCGGCGTCCTTGGCCGGATCGATCAGTTCGAGCACCCGGTTGGTGTCGATCCCCTTGGGCAGGGGCAGCTGAACGATGTAACCCGTGCAACTGGGATCGTCGTTGAGGCGCGCAACGGCGGCCTCAATCTCCTCCTGCGTGGCACTCGCGGGCAGATCCTCGCGAATCGACTCGATGCCGATCTCTGCGCAGTCGCGGTGCTTGCCCGCGACGTACCACTGGCTACCCGGGTCCTCGCCGACCAGCAGCGTGCCAAGGCCAGGGGTGATGCCCCGCGCCTTGAGGCCGCTGACGCGCTGCGCGAGCTCGGCCTTGATCGCCGTCGCGGTCGCCTTGCCGTCCAGAATCTGTGCGGACATCGGTCCCCCTCGGGCTCAGTACTGCTGCAGGTCGGGGTACAGCGGGAACTTGTCCGACAGCGCCTCCGTGCGCGCACGCAGCGCGGCGATGTCGGCGTTCTCGCCAGCGCTCAGGGCGATCGCGATGATGTCGGCGACCTCGGTGAACTCCTCGGCACCGAAACCGCGCGTGGCAAGGGCCGACGTGCCGATCCGAAGGCCGGAGGTGACCATCGGGGAGCGCGGGTCGTTCGGGACCGCGTTGCGGTTCACGGTGATGCCGACCTCGTGCAGCAGGTCCTCGGCCTGCTTGCCATCGATAGCGGCGTCCCGCAGGTCGACCAGGACGAGGTGCACGTCCGTACCCCCCGATCGCACGGCGACCCCAGCATCGGCGACATCCGCCTGGACGAGTCGCTCGGCGACGATCTTGGCACCATCGAGCGTGCGCTGCTGGCGGTCGCGGAATTCGTCGGTGGCCGCGAGCTTGAACGCCACGGCCTTGGCCGCGACCACGTGCATGAGCGGACCGCCCTGCTGGCCCGGGAACACCGCCGAGTTGATCTTCTTGGCCAGGTCCGCGTCATTGGTCAGGATGAAGCCGGAGCGCGGGCCGCCCAGCGTCTTGTGCGCGGTCGAGGATACGACGTGGGCGTGCGGCACCGGGCTCGGGTGCAGGCCGGCCGCAACGAGTCCCGCGAAGTGGGCCATGTCGACCCAGAGGTAGGCGCCGACCTCGTCCGCGATCTCACGGAACTTGGCGAAGTCGATCTGGCGCGGGTAGGCGGACCAACCGGCGATGATCACCTTGGGTTTGTGCTCGAGCGCGAGGCGGCGGACCTCGTCCATGTCGATGAGCGAGGTCTCCGGGTCGACGCCGTAGGCGACGATGTCGTATAGGCGGCCCGAGAAGTTGATCTTCATCCCGTGCGTCAGGTGGCCGCCCTGATCGAGAGCGAGGCCCAGCAGGGTGTCGCCCGGGCGAGCGATGGCGTGCAGCACCGAGGCGTTGGCCGTGGCGCCGGAGTGGGGCTGGACGTTCGCGAACTGAGCGCCGAACAGCGACTTCGCGCGTTCGATCGCGAGGTCCTCGGCGATGTCCACCTGCTCGCAGCCGCCGTAGTAGCGTCGGCCCGGGTAGCCCTCGGCGTACTTGTTCGTCAGGACGGAGCCCTGGGCCTGCAGCACGGCGCGGGGGACGAAGTTCTCCGACGCGATCATTTCCAGGGTGCCGCGCTGGCGGCCGAGTTCGCCGTCCAGGACGGCCGCGATCTCGGGGTCGAGGTCCGCGATGTTCTCGTTCAGGACGCGGGCAGAGTCATTGTTAGCGCTCACGATATCTCCTCGCATTAGTCTTCTCGTGGGAAACCACGGTCATGAGACGGGTTGGTCTGACACGTAACCGTTGGCCCAGGCGAACGACCTACGATTGACACTTGCGAAGTCGCTCCCCGGTGGTGATCCACCTCATGCGCCAGTTGCGACCGTTAACAATGCTACGACAGATGGCGGGCCGCGGTCAGTCCTTGCCCTGGGCGGCGAGAATCTTACGCAGGTACGCGTAGGTCAGCTTGCCCGTGGTGGCGTCGTGCTGATCCTCGTAGGCGTGATCGGGGTCGAGGTCCGCGATGTTCTCCTTCGAGTCCTTGCCGGTGAACACCCAGATCTCCGTGGTCTGCTCGGGCAGGTGGGGCAGGATCGCGAACATCAGTTGCGTACCAACACCTCGTCCTTGCTGGTCCGGAGCCACTGCCAGGCGGCCGAGCGTGGCCTTGTCGCCCTCGAACTCGACGCGCACAGAGCCCACGAGGCGGTGCCCCAGCCAAGCCCCGAGCGTCACGACGTCGGTCCGCGCGAGGTCGGCGCGCAACTCGTCCAAAGTCTGCGTGAGCGGCGGGATGTTCGGATCCCCGTATGCCTGCGCCTCCGTCACGAAGGCGGCGCGGCGCAGGGTGAGTAGTTCACCCGCCTGGGCAACCTCAACGGGTTCAATGTTGATCTCGACCGACTCGACTCTGGGTTCGCTCATGGATATATCGTCGCATCATCACGGGCATGGATGCATCTATGACGTCCGCGAGGCAACCAGCGCGCGGCCGCCTAGGACCGGCAACGCCGGGCGGCTAACCTTGTCTTGTGCCTACGCCAACCAAAGAGCCGACCAAAGACAAGTGGGTCCTCACGCTTTCCTGCCCCGACCGACCCGGAATCGTGCACGCCGTCACGGGGGTCCTCGCGGCCAGTGGCGGCAACATTACGGAGTCGCAGCAGTTTGGCGATCCCCTCACCAACACCTTCTTCATGCGCGTTGAGGTGGAGAGCGACTCGGATGCGAACCTGATCGCCACTTCCCTGACGCCCGTGGCCGATGAATTCGAGCTGTCCTGGCGACTCGACGCAGCGGATCGGCGCGTGCGCACGATCATCATGGTCTCGAAGGCCGCCCACTGCCTCAACGATCTGTTGTTCCGCCAGCGCGCGGGCGATCTGCCAATCGATGTCGCGGCCATCGTCTCGAACCACACGGATCTACGTGCGCTCGCCGAGTTCTACGACATCCCGTTCATTCACATTCCAGTGTCAGCGGATACAAAGGACGAGGCCGAACGCAAACTCGTGGAACTCGTGAACGCTCTCGACGTCGAACTCGTGGTGCTGGCCCGCTACATGCAGATCCTGTCGGACGAACTATGCGCCGAGCTCAGGGGCCGCGTGATCAACATCCATCACTCATTCCTGCCCAGTTTCAAGGGCGCCCGCCCGTACCACCAGGCGCATCAACGCGGCGTCAAACTGATCGGCGCGACATCCCACTACGTGACCGGCGATCTGGACGAGGGCCCCATCATCGAACAGGACGTCGAACGCGTCGACCATTCGCGTACCGCGGATCAACTCGTGGCGCTCGGCCAGGATGTCGAGCGCCGGGTGCTAGCCCGCGCGGTGCGCTGGCATGCGGAGCACCGCGTGCTCCTGAACGGCCGTAGCACCGTAGTGTTCCGCTGACCGTCGAGAAGTCGCGTGGATCGCTCAGGTAGCGCCCTTACCCGGCCGATAGTGACAGTGATAGCATCATTGCGCTGGAAGCCTGGGAAATCGCCAGCGGATTGGGTTCATGACCCGTGGAGGCAACGATGCGTCCACGAGCGGAACCACGGAGCCACACACATCGGAGGTCAGGCATGCGACTCAAGGTGATACGGACTATCGCTCTAGCGAGTGCGCTCGCCATCACCGCAGGGCTGACCGGATGCTCATCGGGTGGCGACGGAGCGGTCCAAGCGGAGCTGAGCAAGACCGAGGCCGAGGTCTTCACCTGGTGGGCCGATGGATCGGAGAAAGCCGGTCTCGACGCGCTCGTCGGCGTCATGGCTCAGCAGGCACCGAACGTGACGTTCGTCAACGCCGCCGTCGCCGGAGGCGCGGGTACCAATGCCCGCGAAGTACTCGCCGAGCGGCTCGCCATCTTCGACCCGCCGGACAGCTTCCAGCTTCACGCGGGCGCCGAGGCAGCCGACTACGTGAAGGACGGCCAGTTGCGCGACCTCACCTCTCTCTACGAGGAACTCGGTCTGCAGGAGGCATTCCCCCAAAGCCTGCTGGACAGCATGAAGGTCAATGACAAGATCTACTCGATCCCCGCGAACATTCACCGCGCCAACGTCGTCTGGGTGAATCCCGAGGTGCTCAAAGCGGCGGGCATCGACCCGAAGGAGAAGTTCAAGACCACCCGCGATTGGATCGAGGCGCTGCGCAAGATCCGCAAGATCGGCAAGACCCCGCTTGCGATCGGTCAATCCTGGACGCAGTTGCAGGTGTTTGAGACAACGCTGCTGGCCGATCTAGGCGCCGACAAGTACTCGGGGCTGTGGAACGGTAAGACGAGTTGGACGAGCGCCGAAGTCGGTAGCGCCATCGACAACTTCCGGACCCTCATGTCGCTCACGAACGAGAACCGTAACGACCTCGAGTGGCAGCAGGCGCTCGGAATGGTCCAGGACGGCAGCGCCGGCTTCAACATCATGGGCGACTGGGCTGCCGCGGAACTCGAGGGCCAGGGTGTGACCCTCGGGACGGACATCCTCTACTACCCGGTTCCCGGCACGGAGGGAGACTTCGACTTCCTCGCTGACGCATTCACCCTCCCCGTGGGAGCCCCCAACCCGGACGGCGCCAAGGCGTGGCTCACGGCAGTGGCCTCGCCAGCCGGGCAGATCGCCTTCAACAAGGCAAAGGGCTCCATCCCGGCCCGAACCGATGTGGACACCTCGACGTTCAGCGAGTACCAGCAGGGCGCCCTGAAGGACTTCTCCGAGAACACCATCGTCGCCTCGCTGGCGCACGGTGCCGCCGCATCGCCCACCGCCTCGGGAATCATCACAACAGCCCTCGGCGACTTCCTCGCCAGCCGCATCGACCAGGCGGAATTCCAGTCGACAGTCGCGGCCGCTTTCAAGTAGCACGCCGACGAAGGGGTGGGGCGCGGCCATTCGGCCGCACCCCACCCCTTCGTAGTTCCCCGTTACGGGTGCAGTCCGAACCTATCCGCGCATGCGAGCCTCGGTCTCGCCGCCCCTGCGCGCCGTCGAATCCCGGCCAGGCCGCATTGGACCGCTCGGCCCGAGCGCAGCCGAGCGCGGCCGAGCGCAGCCGAGCGCAGCCGAGCGCAGCCGAGCGCAGCCGAGCGCTCAATCGTCCTCACGGACGAATCGCAGCAGCCGGCCGGATCGGCGCAACCGGCCGTCGGCCGAGAACCGAGGACGAGGCAAGGGTGCGCCGCGGAACTGGCGAGGATGACGGTAGTTTCCAAGCGCGCCGCGTCAAGGCCGTAAAAGTCAGCACCGCGGCCTTGCGTGCGGACATTTCTTCGCCCGGGGTGGATCGTCTGCCAAGGCCGAGAAACTCACGCCTGCGGAATTGCCGACGGACCTTGCCCGACCCTCGCCAGGCCGCTCGGCGCGCCGGACGGAGGCCATCCGTGCGCGGTCCCGCGCCACGGCCGTAGCGCATAGCAGTGGGGGCTATGACCCCGCCCAAAGGTCATAGCCCCCACTGTGGCAATCCGGCTAGTTCAGCGGATCACCGAACTCGAGCGGTCACTGCCTTCTTGGCCTTTGACTTCCCGAGAACCTTGGTGGCCCGATACGAACTGGTCACCTTGTACTTGCCGGCCTTGGACCGCTTGAAGGTTACCTTGACGACACCCTTCTTCTTGGCCTTCAGCTTGACGGTCTTCTTCTTCTTGCCGACCGTCACGACGACTTTGCCCGTCGGGGCGCTGGTGGCGGCCGTCCGGACGCGCACTGTCACGGTGACGCTCTTGCCCTTGACCTTGACCTTCTGGGTCGTGGTCGTCTTGGCCTTGGCAACACTCTTGGCAGCCGATACGGCCTGCGCCTTGACGTAGCCGGTCTTGTGAGCCGTCGCCCGAACGCTGATCTTCTTGCCGACATCGACCTTGGTCAGCGTGTACTTAGCGCCAGTGGCCCCCGAGATCGGCTTACCGCCGCGTAGCCATTCGTAGGTGACAAGATCCGCCGACGGGGTGGTTCCCGAGAGGTTGGCCGTCAGCGTACGACCGTATCGGAAGACCCCGTTGACCGTCACCTTGCCTGGGCTGGTGAACTTCGGCGCCACCGGACCATCCGGGCCGCCATCCTTCACGGTGAAGTTGACCGTGTAGGTCTTGGTGGCCGTACCGTTCGGCGCAGTGACGGTGACGGTGGTGTGACCCGGAACGGCTGCGGCCGCGGTGACGCTCACCACTGCTGACACCTCGCTCGGAGTGGCCGTGACGACCGGCACCGATGCGCCCTTAGGCAACTCGATCGAGTAACTCGTCACCGACGAGTTGAAGCCCTCGATGATCGAGCCGTTCACCTTCAGGTCCGCCAGGTTGGCGTTCGCCGACGGAACCGAGTCCGCCGGGTTGAGCACCGTTCCAGCAATGCTTGCCAGTGCCACGATCGCCTGGGCTGGTTCTCCCGATACGATCTGACGCTGGGCGAGCGCAAAGGCCTTGGCGTCACCCGCCACATAGTCGCTGGCCGCGGCATCCGTCGCGATCGAAGCGACCGTGGCGGCGGCAGCGACGTTCTCGTCGCCGGCAAGCAGAGCGGCAAGTTGCTGCGCCGCCTTCAAGCCCGCCGCCTGGTTCTGGAATGCCCCAGAGGGCGCCCACAGACTGCTGTCGGCAAGCAGCGAATCCAGTAGTTGCTGCGCGCCGGTGGGCACCTTGCCCGAGAGCGACTGGAGACGCTGCTTCGCGGTGTCGGTACGCAGGCCCCATCCGAACGGATAGGCGGGCGCGTAGGTGGCGTCGCCAACATTGATCGGCAGTTGGGAGGTGCTGGCCGGCCAGGTGACCGGGAGTGAACCGGTGAACGGCTTGGTGCCGAACAGGACGTCGGCGACGCCCTCGCCCTCTGAACCAGGTAGCCACGATGCGACGATCGCGTCAACGCCATTGAACTGGGCCGAGTCCAGGATCTGAGTGCGTCCGGAGACGACCAAGACCACGAGTTTGTCGACCTTCTGCGCGACGTTGGTGATCGCAGTCTTGTCGGATGCGCTCAGTTCCATGGAGATGTTCGGCTTGTTGCCGACATCGCCCTCGCCCTCCGCGTACGGGTCCTCACCGACGACGACCACGCCGACGTCATACGTTGAGCTCGGAACCGCATTGCTGGATGCGATGGTCACGTTGTCCCCGCCCACGGCCTTGATGGCCTGACCGATCGTGGTGCCCGTCGTCGTGGCGCCAGATCCGCCCTGCCAGGTGATGGTCCAACCACCCATCTGGCGACCGAGGTTATCGGCCGATGAACCGGCGACGTAGATCGACTCGCTGGCGGACAGCGGCAGCGCACCACCGGAGTTCTTCAGCAGCACCTGCGACTTCGCGGCAGCATCGCGAGCCACGCTGCGGTTTGCCGCCGAGCCCACGTTGTCGACGTTGTCGCGCTCTGCGAAGGGCTGCTCGAACAGGCCGAGCGCGAACTTCTGCGTCAGGATGCGCGTAACAGCATCATCGATGCGCGTCTGGGCAACCAGGTTCTCCGCGAGACCCTGCTTGATGGATTCGATGAAGGTCGCATAGTTGTACGGCGACATCATCATGTCCATACCAGCGTTGACCGAGTCGATCGCGGCCTTCTTGTAGGCTCCGGGAGCATTCCCGTTGCCCCCCAGGTTCACCGGCAGGCCGGCGACTTTGTCGATGCCCTCCCAGTCGGAGATCAGGAAGCCCTTGAAGCCCATGTCACCCTTGAGCACGTCGGTGTTCAGTTCCTTGTTGACGTGCATCCGAACCGGTGTGCCGCTTCCGATCTGGACCGCCGAGTAGGACGGCATGATCGAGGCGACGCCAGCCTTGAGCGCGGGCTCGTAGACGGATGCGTGCAGATCGAGGAATTCCTGTAGGGACGAGGCCTTCGTGACGCCCTGGTCGAGCTTGTAGGATCCGGTACCCGTGCCGTACTCCGTACCGCCGTCACCGGCCCAGTGCTTCGCCGTAGCGAGCACCTTGTTGGCACCGCTCATATCGGACGGATCGGTTCCCTGGAGGCCCTCGACCGCCTGCTTTGCGTAGGTCTTGACCAGTGCAGGGTCTTCACCGAAGGACTCGTAACTACGACCCCAGCGCTCGTCGCGGCTGACGGCCAGCGTGGGCGCGAAGGTCCAGGGGATTCCGGTTGCCCGAACTTCCTGTGCGGTGACCTTCATGCCGTCCTCGATGACCTGCGGATCACGGGTGGCCCCGAGTCCGATGTTGTGCGGCAGGATGGTCGCACCAACGACGTTCGAGTGGCCGTGAACCGCATCGACGCCGTAGATCAGCGGGATTTGCAGACGCGTGGACAGGGCCTCGCGTTGGTAGCCGTCAACCATGTCGGCCCATCCCGAAGGGGTGTTGTCCTCCGGCACCGAACCGCCCCCGGAGAGCACAGAGCCGAGGTACAGATCGGCGATGGAGTTCGTCGACAGACCCAGGCGTTCAGCCTGAGCCATCTGTCCGATCTTCTCCTCATTCGTCATACGACCCACGAGGTCGCTCGCACGCGCCTCGTCCGAGAGTGACGAGTTGAGGTACGGGAAGCCGTGCGCGTTGATGACGATGCGGCCGTCCCCGGAGGCCGAGGCATTGGCCGAGTTCAGTTGGACACTGATGGACTTGGCAACGGAGGGTGCGGAGGATTCGGTCGTCTCGACGGTGAATGTCTGAGTCGTACCCGATTCGCTCCCGGCCTCGAAGGTGACCGTGCCGCTCGCTGCGGTGTAGTCAGTCCCCTCAACGGCGCTGCCGTCCACTGTGTTGTAGTTCACCTCAACGTCTTGCGCCAACGGCTGCCCGTCCGTCGTGGTGGCGGCGATCGTCACCACTGCGTCGTCACCAGCGTCCACGAGAGTGACTGCGGGTGACAGCGTCAGTTCGATGTCGTCAGCGCTAGTCGCGCCGCCGTAGGCCTCAATGCTGTCGATCTTGTACCCCGTGGCAGCAGTCCCTGCCGGGAAGGTGACCGAGTAACCCCAACCTTTGGCAAGGTTCGGAGTCGCGTCCGTCTCCACGCCCGAACCGTTGTACCAGTTCTGCTGGTAGTCAGTGCGGACCCGCATAGCGCTAAAGGGAATCTCTACGAGCTTCCAGCGCGTCGGGTTGCCCTGAGCGTCCTTGCCCCAGTTGTCCTTGAACGACGTGTCGAACAGCGTTGAGGTGCCCGCAGCTGTGGAACCAGCGCGGATTTCGAACTTGATATCGTTTCCGGCCGTTGGCGATGCTGGGTTGTTTTCCATGGACGAGTACCACCAGAAGCGAATGCCCTTGTACAAACGCCAGTCCTGGGGAGCTGAGAAGTTCTGCGTCAGCCCTCCCCACGAACCGCTGGTGATCTCGTAGGTCCCGGCGAGGACGTTGTTCGTCGCGTCAGCGTCGCCGCTACGGTCGTCCGTCACCTTGGCGATGGTGGGGTAACTCGGCTCGTCTCCACCCCAGGGGTAGATACCCGGCATCGTGCCCTCGTCGACAATGTCGTTGTCCGCCGTGTCGGTGTCGAAGTCCTCGATGTTACCCGCGAGTTCGTGGAGTTCGAGATCATCGATGGTGGCGACGTGGTCGCCCCACCAGCCCAGGGACAGCGTCACGCCGCGAACCTGCTTGGGGTTGAAGGGCAGTTGCTCACTCGCACCCGCTCCCTGAATGTTGTCCCAGCCATCGAAGTCGAAGACGAGTCGCGTCCACTCATCGGTGTCCGCAAAGTGCCATTCGTAGGTGGTCCAGGTAGATTCCGCGGCCGAGGGGCCGGTCTTGATCTGGAGGTACAGATCGTTCTTGCCGCTGTCGGAACCCTTGAACCACAGGCCGAGCGCGTCGTAATCCTTCCAGTTTTGCTGCGAGGCAAAGTTCCAGAACAATCCCGACCAGCTCGTCGAGCTCACGTCGGCGCTGACAGCGTTGCTTCCCTCAGCGGCGTCAGGCCGGTCGGAGGGAACGGAGGAGAGCGTCACAGAGTCACCCGCATCGCCATCGGCGTAGGTGAATCCGGGCCAGCCGTCTTCCAGGTCATCAAACGTGACCCACTTACCTGTCGATGGCAGCGGCTGCGGCGCGTCTGCGATATTCACTGTGTGGGTGACCGTACCGCCAAGAATCGTGGGAGTGGATGGGTTTGACAAGGTGAGAGTGAATGTCCCGCTTGCCGCATCGGCTGGGATTGCGCTCTCGATGTTGACCGTTGTTTCACCCGCGGGAATGGTCACGTCCTCATCGACAGCGGTGTAGTCCTGCCCTGCGACGGCGGTGCCATCGGCTGAGGTCACGTGCACTGTCGTATCGGTCGCGGAGGTTTGACTCAGTCGCACCGGGATGGAGGCCGTGGTTCCTGCGTCGACATTGCTGCTAGCCGACGAGAATCCGACAAGAGTCTGGTCCGATACGCCCCAGACCTCGAACGAGAAGAGGGAATACCCGTAGTAGTGGATCGTGTGACCGTCACCCCACTCTATTTCCCAGTCGTTCGGAATCTGTTCGGTCATCTCGAGACGGAGGTAACGTGCGTGCGTTCCCTCGATGTCGTGGACGACGATGCCGCCCATGCCATCGGTCACCGTGGCCTGGGTGGTCCAGGACTCAGGCTCCTCCGGATCGGATACTGCGGAGGAGAGGGTATACGCCTTCGCTGCGGATGCCTCCCAGTCGAGCCTGACCGAATCGAGATCGGCTTCTGCACCGAGATCCACCTGGAACCAAACGGGGCCACCAGTACCGTTGGGATCGGTGTCGTCATCGGTACCGCTTGCCCAACGACTGGTCGTGGAGGGCTGTTCGCTGCCGATGCCATCGATGGCCAACTCCGCAGGGAAGGAACCGTCCCCGTTGTTCTGGAAGCGGCTCGCGGTTGCCGTGCCCGACAGTGCGAGATCCGAAAGACCCGAATCGCCGGGGGCGGCCTGCGCAGGGGCGGCCAGCCCGGTGACGGCGACGGCTCCCGCTGCGAGGAACGCGAGTCCTCTCGATAGGCCGCGGCGAGACCAAGCTGGTCCTCGCGACAGAGGGTGGGCATTAGTACTCATCCGTGTTCTCCATCTTTGAATTTCGAAGGGCGCCGCCGGTTGATCTCCGACTCGACACCGTTCATCCACACCACTAGGGGACGCCGAGCAGCCGCCGGAAGGGTCATTGGTGTCATCGCTGACATGCAATTGATCCGAAACCGACGATATTCAAGCCCTCCACCGTCATCCTTGCCGGTCGGTGAAACTCAAATAAGCACTCGTGCTCAACGTATTGTAATCGCTCTCATGGCGCAATTCCAACCAAATGAAATCGAATCTTCAAGCAATAAACACAGCCGCCGAGCGGCACTGTCACAGCAGGCCGCGCGCCTGCACCACTTGCCTCTCCCAGAGGATTTCATCCACGGATGCAGCGATGGATTTGCGTGCACCGGCGTCGAGTTCGAGGTCAGGCACGACCTGCCAGTCTTGCCCGGCGGAGACTACGGGGAAGGAGCAGAAGATCCCCTCGGGCACGCCGTATTCGCCACGCGAGAGCAATGCCGCGCTCGTCCAGTCATCGGGTGCGGTGCCGCCGGCCCAGTCGCGCACGTGATCGATGATGGCATTGGCCGCGGATGCCGCAGACGATCTGCCGCGCACCTCGATGATCTCCGCGCCGCGGCCCGCCACGCGGGGAATGAACTCGTCCCGGATCCAGGTTTCATCCGCGAGACGCGGATGACCGGCAACGCCGTCAATCGTCACGTTGCTCAAGTCGGGATACTGCGTGCTGGAGTGATTGCCCCAGATCGAAAGGCGGCGCACGTGACCGGGATCGATGCCAACTCGCTTCGCCACCTGAGCGAGGGCACGGTTATGGTCGAGGCGGGTGAGCGCGGAGAACCTCGCCGCCGGGACATCGGGGGCATGCGACTGCGCGATGAGCGCATTCGTGTTGGCTGGATTCCCGACCACCACCACTCGGATGTCCTCGGCGGCGTGGTCGTTGATGGCGCGACCCTGCGGAGCGAAGATTCCAGCATTGGCCGCCAGGAGGTCGGATCGCTCCATCCCCGCCGTTCTCGGCCGCGCTCCCACAAGAACTGCCACGGAAGCGCCGTCGAGGGCGCGATTCGCGTCATCGAAGACCTCGACGCCGGCAAGCAGCGGAAAGGCGCAATCCTCAAGTTCAAGGATCACGCCTTCCGCCGCCCGCAATGCGTCGGGCACCTCAAGCAGCCGAAGCCTGACCGGGACCTCGGGGCCGAACATGGCACCCGCGGCCACGCGGAACAACAGGGCGTAGCCGATCTGACCCGCAGCCCCCGTGACCGTGATGGTAACTGGCTCGCGTCGAAGCGTCGTTGCTGGTCGGACGGTCACGGTTGGCTCCTGGATGCGTCGCTTCCGGTGCCGCGCTGCGGCACGTTGTCAGGCCAGGCGCGCCGCCAGAGCCTCGTCCAGCGTGGCGAGGAATTCCTCGGTGGTCTGCCACGGCTGGTCCGGCCCGACGAGCAGCGCCAAGTCCTTCGTCATCTTGCCAGATTCCACCGCCTTAATCACGACGTCCTCCAGCGTGGCAGCGAATTCCGTCACCTCGGGAGTCCCGTCGAGTTTGCCGCGGTGCTTCAGTCCACCGGTCCACGCGAAGATCGAGGCGATCGGGTTGGTGGAGGTCGGCTTGCCCTGCTGGTGCTGGCGGTAGTGGCGAGTCACGGTCCCGTGCGCCGCCTCGGCCTCGACGGTCTTGCCGTCCGGCGTCATCAGGACGGACGTCATCAGGCCGAGCGAGCCGAAGCCCTGGGCGACGGTGTCCGACTGCACGTCGCCGTCGTAGTTCTTGCACGCCCAGACGTAGCCCCCCTCCCACTTCATCGCCGACGCAACCATGTCGTCGATGAGCCGGTGCTCATAGGTGAGGCCCGCGGCGTCGAACTGCTCCTTGTACTCGGCGTCGAAGACCTCCTGGAAAAGGTCCTTGAACCGGCCGTCGTATGCCTTGAGGATCGTGTTCTTGGTCGAGAGGTACACCGGGTAGGACCGCTGCAGCCCGTAGGCGAACGACGCGCGAGCGAAGTCGCGGATGGACTGATCCAGGTTGTACTGAACCTGCGCGATACCACCGCTCGGGTAGTTGAAGACGGTGTGCTCGATGGGCTCGGAGCCGTCCGACGGCGTGAAGGTCACCGTGAGGGTGCCCTCCGTCGGAACGACGAAGTCGGTGGCGCGGTACTGATCGCCGAATGCGTGTCGTCCGATGATAATCGGCTTGGTCCAGCCGGGTACCAGGCGCGGGATGTTCGAGATGATGATCGGCTCGCGGAACACCACACCCCCGAGGATGTTGCGAATTGTTCCGTTGGGCGACTTCCACATCTTCTTCAGGCCGAACTCCTCGACGCGGGCCTCGTCCGGGGTGATCGTCGCGCACTTGACGCCGACGTTGTACCTCTTGATGGCCTCGGCGGCATCGATCGTAACCTGGTCGTCCGTTGCGTCCCGGTTCTCCACCGACAGGTCGTAGTACTTGAGGTCGATGTCCAGGTACGGATGGATGAGGCGGTCCTTGATGAACTGCCAGATGATACGAGTCATCTCATCGCCGTCGAGTTCGACGACGGGGTTGAGGACCTTGATCTTGGACATGCGGAAGGCTCCTGTCGATGGGGAGGTTGTGCGGGCTCAAGACTACCGGATATCTCGACGTCAAGATACTTCTGAACAGGCCAGCTCGGCTCACAGGCACTCACCAGGTGGGCGAGCCTGAAATTTCCAGAGATCAGTGGGAAGATGCCCACAGGAACAGCACTGAAGTGCGTCCAATCCCACGAGAATGACTAGTGACAGGATCACCATGACCGAACCGGCCACCACTCAGGCACAGGGCGACGCAGCCCTGGCTGACGAGTTTGACAACGACAGCCCGATTAACCTGCAGGACGAGATCTTCGAACCGGCACCTCCCGCCCCAGCGGCCATCGGTAACGGACTTGTCGGACGCATCGGCGCCGAGTTCTTCGGCACCTTCCTTCTCGTTTTCGTCGGCGTCGGCGCCGCGCTCTACGGCTCGATACTCGGCTTCGGCCAGCTGGGAGTCGCGCTCGCGTTCGGCATCGCGCTGATCGCGGGCATCGCCGCCGTCGGCAGTATCTCGGGTGGGCACTTCAACCCCGCTGTGACATTCGGTCTCACCCTCGCCGGCCGGGCCTCCTGGAAGGACCTGCTCCCCTACTGGGTGTCGCAGCTCGCCGGCGGATCTTTCGCGACCCTCGTGCTGTGGGCTATCACGCCGCGCCAGGTGAACGTGCTGACGGACATCTCCTCCACCTCGCGGGCCGAGCTCTTCCAGAACGCCGCAAACGGCTTCGCCGCGCACTCCCCGGCGTTCGACAGCTCGGCGGCCGACCAGGTCAAGCAATACCTTGCGCAGGGCTTCACCGCCGACCAGATCAAGGAGGCCGTCGCGGCCGGCCAGGTCACCTTCAAGGATTCCTTCGACATCTCCTGGACTAACGCGCTCATCCTCGAGACCGTCGCGGTCGCGCTGTTCGTGGGCATCATCCTCGCTGTGACTGACGCCCGGACCAAGATCAAGTTCCAGCCAGTGGTCATCGGACTCTCGCTCGCCGCACTGCTGGCCCTCGCAATGCCGCTCACGAACGGCTCTCTGAACCCGGCTCGCTCATTCGCCACCGCCGTGTTCGCAGGTGGCTGGACGTGGGGCCAGCTCTGGGTATTCATCGTCGCACCGCTGCTCGGCGGGGCTATCGCGGCGCTGTTCTACCGCGGATTCGCGGCCCCGAACGCCTTCATCGGTGCCGGAATCGTCCCTGCGGCCCAGGGTTCCGGTGACTTCGTGCCCTTCGAGGCGGGGATCACGGCACCGACGTCGGAATTCACGGACGAGGCCGCCGTGGCGTCGGGCGATCAAGCGACCCCGGCCGGAGAGTGGGTGCTCGAGGACGTCATCGTGGACGAGGTCGTCAGCGTCGATGTTCCGCTGACGCTTTCGAAGACAAACGAGACCGCTTCCGCGGACGAGGCCGAAGCGAGCGCACTCGCCGAGGACGAAACGACCGCAGCGAACGGCGACGAGAACGATGACGACGAGCCGGAGGGCGACACCGTCCTACGGTAAGTCGAGTCCGGTTCATCACCGGGACACGCCATCGTTGAGGGTGTTCGTTGCGCAGGACGCGGCGAACACCCTCAAATCGTCTCAGGAGGCACGCACCACCGTCACTCGCCGCGGGGCAGCGGTGGAGGTATCGGCCTGCCACTGGCGCTCCCAGTGCAGCTCGGAAGCCGGCGGCTAGAGTTCGGGGCCGAAGAGGATCAGCAGTTCGATGGCTCCTGCCGAGGCCAGGTACATCGAAACGTCGAAGCCGCGCCCGCGATTGACGAGAGATGGGAAGTTGCTCGCCGGCATCGTCAGTCGCAGGACTCCGCACGCCAGGCAGATGGCCACAAGCACCTGTAGCGCCGTATAGATGCCCGCAGCCCAGGCGGCGAGGCATACGAGTCCGACGCACACCGCGACCAGCGCCTGCCCGAGTCCCGATCCGAGCGGAAAGGCTATCGATCCCGGTCGCGGGCGGACTGCCTCGATGGCTCCCAGAGAGTCCTCGAAAGCGTCGCTAGCGACCTTCACCTGAGCGGCGTCGTCGACGGAGACGGCATGCGCGGGCGCGTAGCCCGGGTCCGCCTGATGGCCATTCGCCTGCTCGACGTGACCGGCGTCCACCGACTCCACCGACTCCACCGACTCCACCGACTCCACCGACTCCACCGAGGCGACCATATGAGTCGCGTGCCTCGGTGGCGATGACGGCGCCCCAGCAGTGGCCGCCGCGAACGCGACGGAGGACTCGTCCTCCCCGGCCCTGCGAGGCCACGGGCGCGCGCCTGCGGACGCCCTATCCGCCGTCCCCGCATCGCTGCGCTCGCCGTCACTCATGAGTCAACTATTCCCCATCCGCTCAGTGCGCGAAATGGCGCGTGCCGGTGAGGTACAAGGTCACACCCGCGTCCTGGGCGGCCGCGATCACCTCGTCGTCGCGGATCGAACCGCCGGGCTGGACCACGGCACGGACGCCAGCATCGATCAGAACCTGCAGTCCGTCTGCGAATGGGAAGAACGCGTCCGACGCGGCAACGGCACCCTGCGCACGCGCCGATTGGCCCAGCTCGTTCGCGCGCTGGACCGCGAGCTTGCACGAGTCCACGCGGTTGACCTGCCCCATGCCCACGCCGACCGATGCCCCGTCCTTGGCCAGCAGGATCGCGTTGGACTTCACCGCACGCACCGCGCGCCAGGCGAAGACGAGATCGGCGCGCGTGGCATCATCCGCGGCGTCGCCGGCGACGAGTCGCCAATTGGCCGGATCGTCACCGGTGGCATCGATGCGGTCCGCCTTCTGCACGAGTAGCCCACCGGAGATGGGACGCGTCTCGAGCTCGGCGAATCCGGGGTCCCGCAGGCGGAGCAGGCGGATGTTCTTCTTCACACTGAGGATGCGCAGCGCCTCCGGCTCGAAGTCCGGAGCGATGACAACCTCGGTGAACACTTCAGCGATCTGGCGTGCCGCGTCGGCTGTGATGCTCTGGTTAGCCGCAATCACTCCGCCGAATGCCGAAACGGGATCGCAGGCATGGGCGCGGGCGTGCGCCTGCGCGATGTTCTCGCCCACCGCGATTCCGCAGGGGTTGGCGTGCTTGATGATCGCCACGGTCGGTTTGGCACCGTGGTCGTGCGCCGCGCGCCAGGCGGCATCCGCGTCGACGTAGTTGTTGTAGCTCATCGCCTTGCCGTGAAGTTGCTCGGCGTGAGCAAGGCCGCCGCTCTGCCCCACCGTGGCGTACAACGCGGCCGGCTGATGCGGGTTTTCGCCGTAACGCAGCACATCGGCGCGCTCGAAACTCTGCCCACGCCAACTCGGGAAACCCGAACTTACCGCTTCGCCGTCCCGCTCCACGACATCGGTAGGGCTCACAACGGTGCCCATCCAGGTCGCGACCGCCAGATCGTAGTTCGCGGTGTGGACGAAGGCCGAGGTCGCGAGCGCCTTACGCTGCGCGTAGGTGAAGCCGCCCTCCGCGAGCGCCGCTGCGACCTGCCCGTACTGCGACGGATCGGTGATGACCGCGACGCTGGGGTGATTCTTCGCGGCAGCGCGAACCATTGACGGGCCGCCGATATCGATCTGCTCCACGCACTCGTCCGGGGTTGCACCGCTTGCAACGGTCTGAGTGAACGGGTACAGGTTCACCGCGACGAGTTCGAACGTCTCGACTCCGAGGTCCGCCAACTGGGCCATGTGATCCGACTTGCGCGTGTCCGCCAGGATGCCGGCGTGGATGAGGGGGTGCAGCGTCTTGACCCTGCCCTCAAGGCATTCGGGAAATCCGGTCACCTGCTCGACGGACGTCACCGGGACTCCCGCATCGGCGATCGTCTTCGCGGTCGATCCCGTGGATACGATCTCGACCCCGGCGCCGTGAAGCGCCTTAGCCAGGTCGGCGAGGCCCGTCTTGTCGTAGACCGAGATGAGCGCGCGCCGTATCGGACGGCGGGAATCGTCGGTGAGCTGGATATCGGGGGCGGACGCCTGCACCATCATTCTCCTTGGATCGCGAGCTCGATGACCCGCTATTCGCACTGGGAGGTCGCGCGATGCGACCACGAGTCGTGACCGGGCACCCAGGCGGACCATGCCCCAGTCGAAGAGGAATCGATTGCGTGCTCCCCGGTGGTTCCCCCACCCAACGCCAGTTGCACGCGTCCGCTAAGTCTATCGCCTCTCGGCTGTCGGACGACGCGCCCGCATCGTTCGTGGCGGCGTTCGCGGCGGCGCCCGTGGCTGTGCCCGCGCCGGCGGCGGAGTCCGCGCCCGCGCCCACGGCGGAGTCCGCGCCCACGCCCACGGCGGAGTCCGCGCCCGTGCCCACGGCGGGGTCCGCGACCGTGCCGGAAATCCTCGTCCGGCAAAGGCGCGGAAAGAGCTATCTCAGCGAACGCGGCGACCATCGACGGCGAAGCCGGAGACCGCGAGCCGCGGCACCCATTCGACCAGCAGTTCCCGTTCGGTGGCTTTGATCCGGTCGTGCAAGCTCGATTCGTCGTCGTCGTCCTCGACACGCACGACCCGCTGGTCGATGATCGGGCCGGTGTCCATGCCCTCATCCACCACGTGGAGGGTGCAGCCAGTGACCTTCACGCCGTAGTCGAGCGCGTCCCGGACGCCGTGCGCGCCGGGAAACGCGGGCAGCAGCGCGGGATGGGTGTTGACGGTTCGGCCGCCGAACCGGGACAGGAAGCCATCGCCCAGGATTCGCATGAAGCCCGCGCTCAGCACGAGGTCGGGGCCGAAGGAGGCCACGGTCCGCGCGAGCGCGACGTTCCACTCGTCCCGCGACGCGAAGTCGCGAGGGCTCACGACCGCGGTCGCGATCCCCTGCTCGCGGGCGAGTTCCAGTCCGCCGGCCCCGGTGTTGTCGGCAACGACTGCGACGATCCGCGCTCCGTAGGCCTCGTCCTGTTGCGCCCTAAGAACCGCGGCCATCGTCGAGCCGGCGCCGGAGATGAGGGCGACGACACGGCCACCCGCGCGGATCGGGGTTTCCTGACCGGCCGGACCGGAGAACTCGTTAGTCACGGGAAGCACCTTACCGCCGTTCGCCCGCATTCTCCGAGTTGCCCGAGCGTCCGAACACGCTCCACCAAGCCGCCCGCACCTGAGCACGCAGCCACGGATGCAGGAACGTCACCGTGACCGTGGCCCCGGCCGCGATGAGCAGGGAGCCACTGAGCGCGGCCCCGAGAACGTCGGGGCCGGCCGAGGCCAGCCGCCCCGGTCCGATACTGCCCGTCGCCAGCCAGAACGCGACGACCAGGACTACGAAGACGAAGGCAAGCGAGGCGCCGAGGGCAATGGCGCAGTCGCGCCACGGGACGGCGGCAGTCTCATGCAGCCTGCGGAGGCGGCGCCACACCACGAGCCCACCGACGATCCCTGCCGCGAAAACAAGCGAGATCAGCCACGATGTGTAGCCACCGGCCATGTCGCCCGTAGGCAGCGCTGCAAGGAGCGGTACAGCCGGGAGCGGGTCGAGCGCGACATGAGCGGGCGCGAACTCGCTGCCCAGCCCCACGTGGAAGCCCACCCCGGTCAGCCAGGCCACGGCCCAGATGAGCAGCGTGAACAGGTAGGTCAGTTGCGCTCCGCCAAGGACGATTCCGCCGATGCTGTCCGGGTCGAGGGACGCGATGATATCGCTCGCAGCTGCGCGTCCGGCAAAGGCCCACAAAGTCACCAGAACTGCTGCGATGCCGAGTAGTAGCGCGAGTGACGCTCCGCCCCCGGCGACTCCGGCGCGGAGAGCGGGCAGGTTCCAGCGCGCGAGCCAGTGCGGGGCCGCGACGACCAGCGCGTCACCGGCCGATTGACGCCGAAAGCCCAGGTATCCGCCAGTCAGCGCGATGATAACGGTCAGAATCAGCAGCCGCGGGCCGAACGAGCCCATGATGAGGGCGATCAACTGAGCGATCAGGGAATACGTGATCGTAAACGAGATCAGGGCAGTGAGCGTGTGCCGACTGGCGCGGCGGGCCGAGAGGTATGCGGCCGCAAATGCGAGTAGCGCTATCCCCAGCGGAATGAGGGAGATCGTTGCCCCGTCCACGGTCACGGTTCCGCCGTGCCCGAGCAGCCAGAGGCGCGATGCCACCCCCACTGCGGAACGCCATGAGTCCTGGGTCGTGACCTGAGCCGCAGCAGAGACGAAGGCAGCCACCGCGGGAACTACGAGCAGGCCCCACGACCAGGCGAAGGCCTGCAGCGCCGCGATGGCCCCAGAGATCCAGGCCGGGATGGGCGGACGCACGGCAGGTTGCTGGTCGATCGTTCGCCGCCGGGACGCGGTCGATGCGGGAGGGCGTTCATCCGGTTCGAGCACCACGGCTTGCGAACCGGTATCGCGCCGCCGGCGGGTAGGTTCGGGGCGCCGCGCCGCCTGCTTATCGTGCCTCGGTTGCCCGTTCGGGTGCCGAGAAGCGCCCGTCCCGCGCGCGGTCGTCGCCCGAGACGGGCGGGGAGATTGCGGGCGATGCGGCATAGGTACATCGTGCCGCCCTTCGCCACCGTTCCCGCGGAGGCGTGGCCGAGGTCGTTCCGATTGCCCCGACGATGCCTGCTTGGTGCAGGCAGACACCGGTTAGGGCTGCTCGGCACCTCCTATTGCGGGTGTCAAGCAGCCCTAACCGGTGTTCTCGCGTGGAGCGGGGAGTCCGCGCGGAGCGGGCCGCCGTGCGAAGCGGGCCGCCGCGCGGAGCGGGGCGTCCGCGCGGAGCGGGCCGCCGCCCCCTAGGCGCCGAGTGCCGCGCGAAGCAGGTCGGCCGTCTCGGTCGGCGTCTTGCCAACCTTCACACCGGCTGCCTCCAGTGCTTCTTTCTTCGCCTGAGCGGTACCCGAGGAACCCGAGACGATGGCTCCGGCGTGGCCCATCGTCTTGCCCTCGGGCGCGGTGAAGCCCGCGACGTAGCCAACGACCGGCTTGGTGACGTGCTCACGGATGTACGCCGCCGCGCGCTCCTCCGCGTCGCCGCCGATCTCGCCGATCATGACGATCGCCTCGGTCTGCGGGTCATTCTCGAATGCCTCGAGGGCATCGATGTGAGTGGTGCCGATGATTGGGTCGCCACCGATGCCGATAGCGGTCGAGAAGCCGAGATCGCGCAGCTCGTACATCATCTGGTACGTCAGCGTGCCCGACTTCGAGACGAGGCCGACGCGGCCCGGCCCGGTGATGTCGGCAGGCGTGATGCCGACGTTCGACTTTCCGGGGCTGATGATGCCGGGGCAGTTCGGGCCGATCAGACGAACGCCCTTCTGGGTGGCGAGGGTATAGAACTCGGCCGAGTCCTTCACGGGAATGCCCTCGGTGATGATGACGATCAGCGGCACGGCCGCTTCGATCGCCTCGACGACGGCGCCCTTGGCGAAGGCCGGCGGAACGAAGATGACGGAGACGTCCGCTCCCGTGGCGGCGACAGCGTCAGCGACGCTACCGAGCACGGGGATCTCGATGTCCTCGTCCTTGACCGTGAAACCGACGGTGGTGCCCGCCTTGCGCGGGTTCACCCCGCCCACGATCTGCGTGCCCGCGGCCAGCATGCGCGAGGTGTGCTTCTGCCCCTCGGCGCCGGTCATGCCCTGCACGATGACACGAGAATTCTCGTCAATGAAGATTGCCATTAATCAGTTCTCTTTCTTCTGCTCAGGGCTTGTCAGGCGCCGTGTGCGAGCTGGGCTGCCAGGTCCGCGCCGCCGTCCATCGTGTCGGCGAGCTTGACGAGCGGGTGCGCGGCTGCCTCCAGGATGCGGCGACCCTCGACCACGTTGTTTCCGTCGAGCCGGACGACAAGTGGCTTGGTCGCCTGCTCGCCGAGGATCTCGAGTGCCTTCACGATGCCGTTAGCGACCTCGTCGCACGCGGTGATGCCACCGAAGACGTTCACGAACACCGACTTGACCTGGGCGTCACCGAGGATGACGTCGAGTCCGGCCGCCATCACTGAGGCGGACGCGCCGCCGCCGATGTCGAGGAAGTTCGCGGGCTTGACGCCGCCGTGCTTCTCCCCCGCGTAGGCGACGACGTCGAGCGTGGACATCACGAGGCCAGCGCCGTTTCCGATGACCCCGACCTCGCCGTCCAGCTTCACGTAGTTGAGGTCGTTCTCCTTGGCCTTCGCCTCGAGCGGGTCGGCGGCGTCCTTGTCCTCCAGATCGGCATGGTCCGGGTGGCGGAACGCCGCATTCTCGTCGAGCGTGACCTTGCCGTCGAGCGCGACGATCTTCCCGTCGCCGGTCTTGACCAGCGGGTTGACCTCGACGAGCGTGGCGTCCTCGCCCGCGTACACGTCCCACAACTTCTTGATGACGTCGGCGACCTCGTCCGCGATGTCGGCGGCGAAACCGGCCTCGGCGACGATCTGCGCGGCCTTGGCGTCGTCGATTCCGGTGATCGGATCGACCTCGACCTTGGCCAGGGCCTCCGGGCGCTCGACCGCGAGCTGCTCGATCTCCATGCCGCCCTCGACGCTCGCCATGGCGAGGTAGGAGCGGTTGGCACGGTCGAGCAGAACAGAGAAGTAGAACTCCTGCGCGATGTCCGCACCGGCGGCGATCATCACGCGGTGGACCGTGTGGCCCTTGATGTCCATGCCGAGGATCTCGGCGGCGCGTTCCCGCGCCTCGTCGGCGCTGCGGGCGATCTTGACGCCGCCCGCCTTGCCCCGACCGCCGGTCTTGACCTGGGCCTTGACTACCACGACGGCCGATCCGGAGTCGATCAGTTTCTGCGCTGCGGCCTGGGCTTCGTCTGGCGTTGTCGCCACGATGCCCGCCAGGACTGGCACGCCGTGCTTCTCGAAGACGTCACGGGCTTGGTATTCGAACAGGTCCACCCTCGCTGGTCCTTCCCTCGATAAAATTGTCTTGACATCAAGACTTCTATCCCAGGGTAGTCCGTTTTTAGCGCATCCGTGACCATAGTCGCCTCGGTCTGCGTGGCCGCCGCGCCCCGGGTCAGCACCAGGATCGGCGCCCGTGGGGCTTCAGGGCGAGGTCACGTAGCACGATGGATATCCGGACCCGCTGATCCGCGCAGGCTCGCCGGAAGTCGACCCGGCGGTACTCGATGTCGATCACGCGCCCGCCGTAGTGCTTCGCGTACGTGCCACACTCCCGGTAACGGGCGCAGGATTCGGCGACGGCGAAGTCGAAGCCCAGGCGGGTGCCATCTAACGTGGACCAGTTCTTCTGCCCGGCCGCGAGGCCCGCGCGGTGCGCCCGCCTCACCAGCAGCCTCGCGTACTTCTTCGCCTGCTGGGTCGTCAGCAGACCCCGGCTGCGCGTAAACGAGTCCAGGTTGTCGAACTCCACCGCGTCGAACCCGTCGCGTGCGCACCTGTCGATCCACGGCCCGACGATGCGCAGCAGTGCCTTGCGTTTTTTTGCGGTACGGATATCGAGCAGATACTCGTTCCAGTCGGCGTCCTTGACGCGCTTGCCGCCCTTTCTCAGGACGAGTTTCCCGTGCCGCTCCCACAGCTTCTTAGCACCGGGCTGGGTTTGATACGCGTTGATGTAGCAAATGTTGTAGACGCCCCTTGCTGGGTGCGCGAGGCGGTCTCGGGCGACGATACCGACTCCCTTGGCCGGCTTGCTCGGGCCGCCGAGCTGGTAGTCCGCTTTGACTCCGGTGGGCAGTGGCCGGATGGTCGGTTTCATTGTGGACGAGGCTATCGCCTCCGGCGCGGCCCTCGCGATCAGCGCTCCCGTGAATATCAGGACCACGCTCAGCGCCAATGCTGCCGGCTTCCGCCTGGTCCGGGCTTCAGCAGCGGCCCTCATCCAGTCACGCTCGGCATTCTCAGGTTGGTCAGGCGAACGAGTCTTCGATCGCGAGCAGCCAGGCGATGCCGAACCGATCAACCAACTGGCCGAATTCACCGCCCCACGGGGCAGTGCCGAGGGGGAAGGTGATCTCCGCACCCTCCGAAAGGCCCGCCCAGATCTGCCTGATGCGATCGGCGGCGGCGCTATCGCCGTTCACGGTGATGCCGTGTCCAGGCGTCACCTCATCGTGCATGTCGGCACCCATGATCCTGAAGCCATCGGGAGTGCGCAGGTCAGCGTGCATCAGGTAGTCGGGATGCGTCGCTTCCATACCACCTTCGCGATAGGTGCTGACTTCGAGGTCACCGCCGAAGACGCGCTGGTAGAACTCGAACGCGCTGCGTGCCTCGCCGGCAAACCCCAGATACGGATTCAGTGATGTGGCCATGATCCCAACCCTACGCGCCCTCGGCTCGACCGCGACCGGTGAGCACTGACCCGCGGGTCACAGCTTCGTGATCGGTGCCATCCTGAGCAGTAACCGCTTGGCATCGCCGCTCCCGAAGTCGACGCGAGCCACGGCATTGCGGCCACTGCCTTCGAGACCGACGACTGTTCCAAGCCCGAACTTGTCGTGCGTCACCTTGTCCCCGACGGTCAGCGAGATGGTCGGCGCCTCCACCTTGGTCACGGGGGTGGACGAGCCACCCGGTGGCAATTCGCCGCTGCTGCTACGGGCGTAGCCGCTCGATCCGGAGCCGATGGCCGGCGCGAAGTCGTCCTCGTCCCACTTGCGCCGACCTCCGCCATAGGCGCCCCAACCGGAGCTACGAAGGGAGGCGGTCGACGACTCCCGGCGACGCCACTCGATGAGCGACTCGGGGATCTCGTCCAGGAACCGGCTGGCCGGGAAGGACTGCGCCTGACCCCAGGCGGAGCGCTGGGCAGAGCGCGTCAGGTACAGCCGCTGGCGCGCCCGCGTGATCCCCACGTAGGCCAGCCGCCGTTCCTCCGACAACTCGGAGTCATCGGCGAGCGAGCGCGAGTGTGGGAACGTGCCGTCCTCCATCCCGGTCAGGAACACGACCGGAAACTCCAGGCCCTTGGCGGTGTGCAGCGTCATCAGCGTGAGCATGCCCATGCCGTCCGTGTCGGCGAGCTGGTCCGCATCCGCGACGAGCGAGACGCGTTCGAGGAAATCGGTCAGGTCCGCGTCCGGGAAGTCCGTGACGAACTCCACCGCGACCGCATGGAACTCTGCCAGGTTCTCGACCCGCGGGTAGTCCTGGGGGTCCTCACTCGCCCGGAGCGCTTCGAGGTAACCGGTGATGTCGAGCGCCCGCTCGATGACCTCGTCGGCGGCATGTCCGGCGGCGTACTCGATCAGGTCGTCGAGCAGTGCGAGGAACCCGGCGACCGGCTTGGTCGTGCGCGCCGTCATGCCCGGCAGCTCATCGAGCCGGCGCAGGGCCGCGAAGAAGCTGATGCCCTCGCGCGCCGCGAACTGCGCGATCACCGCCTCGGACCTGTCCCCGATACCGCGCTTCGGCACGTTCAGAATGCGGCGCAGCGAGACGTCGTCGTCGGGATTCGCAACGACCCGCAGGTACGCGACCGCGTCCTTGACCTCGCGGCGCTCATAGAACCGGGTGCCGCCGATGAGCCGGTAGGGCAGGCCGACCTTGATCAGCCTGTCCTCGATCGCTCGCGACTGCGCATTGGTCCGGTAGAAGATCGCGATGTCACTGTACTTCACGCCCTCGGCGTCGGTGAGCCGGTCGACTTCCTCCGCGATGAAGCGTGCCTCCGCGTGCTCATCGTCCGCGACATCGGCCACGATCTTCGCACCGTCGCCGCTGTCGGTCCAGAGTTTCTTGGGCCGGCGTTCGTTGTTCTGTGCGATCACAGCGTTGGCCGCCGACAGGATCGTCTGCGTCGAACGGTAGTTCTGCTCCAGCAGAATGGTGCGGGCGCTCGGATAGTCCTTCTCGAACTCCTCGATGTTGCGGATCGTGGCGCCGCGGAACGCGTAAATGGACTGATCCGAATCGCCGACCACGGTCAGTTCGCCCGGCGGCACCTTCGAGTTCGCATCAGTGCCGACCAGCTCGCGCACCAGCACGTACTGCGCGTGGTTCGTGTCCTGGTACTCGTCCACGAGGATGTGACGGAAGCGCCGGTGGTAGTGCTCGGCGACAGCCGGGTTCTCCTGCAGCAGGCGTACCGTCAGCATGATGATGTCGTCGAAGTCCACGGCGTTCGCGGACTTCAGTCGCTGCTGATACCGCTCGTACACGCTGGCCAGAACCAGATCGAACGCGGCACCATCGCCATTGCCCGCATCCGCGGCGGCACGGAACTGTTCCGGAGTGATCAGTTCATTCTTCAGGTCCGAGATCCGGTGCGCGAGGGCCTTCGCGGAGAATTGCTTGGCGTCCAGGTCCAATTCGCGCGCCACCAGCGTTATCAGCCTGGACGAGTCCGCCGAGTCGTAGATGGAGAAACTCGACTTGAGCCCCACCAGGTCGTGCTCGGAGCGCAGTATCCGTACACACGCGGAGTGAAACGTGGCCACCCACATCTGTCTGGCGGATGGGCCGACCAGCTCGATGACCCGCTCGCGCATCTCCGCGGCGGCCTTGTTCGTGAAGGTAATGGCCAGAATCTGACCCGGCGTCGAACGGCCCGTGGCCAGCAGATAGGCGATGCGATGCGTGAGCACTCGCGTCTTTCCCGATCCGGCGCCAGCCACGATTAGCAGCGGCTCCCCGGCGTGTTCCACCGCGGCTCGCTGCTGCGGGTTGAGTCCGCGCAGCAGCGCCGTCGCCTCCCTCTCACGGTCATCCGCGAAGTCACCGTCCGAGGCAGCAACGGAGGACTCGTCCGCAAAACTACTCAGGGGGGCGAACTGCGCAAGGCGCGCGGTCCCCTGACTGTCGAGCCGAGTGCGGGCCAGGCGCGCGGTGAGGGTGTCGAAAAGGGAAGCCATGATGCACCAAGCCTAGTAGGTGGCGAGGACATTGCGGGGACGGGCGGCAGGCGCCGCCTTGTCGCCAATTGTCCAGATTGTGAACCCCGCTAGAGACCCCGGTCGCCCCGCCGTAGCGTAATCAGAACGTCCGCAGGGAGATTTCCCCGCGGGCACCGCCCGGTGATCCCCGCCCCCCAAGGACCACGATGGATTCGATCGACTCTGACACGACCGCTGACGGCGCTGCCGCCGAGAGCGGGCAACGGCAGCGCGCCGCCACTAGCACCCGTGCTACACAGCTGGCGGACGCCCCGGGCGCCGCCACTCGCCGCCCCGCGACCGCCGCCGCCGGCGATCGACCCGCCCGGCCCGCGCGCGCCGCGCGCCCCAATGGTCAGTGGAAGGTCGACGGCAAAGAACCGCTCAACGTCAACGAGACGCTCAAGCAGAAGGACGACGGCCTCAACGTCCGCCAGCGCATTGAGTCGATCTACGCGTTGGGCGGGTTCGACTCGATCCCCAAGGAGGATCTGCACGGCAGATTCCGCTGGTGGGGCCTCTACACGCAGCGCAAGCCCGGCATCGACGGCGGTCGCACCGCTCAACTCGAAACCGAGGAGATCGAGGACAGCTACTTCATGCTGCGCGTCCGCGTGGACGGCGGCGCCCTGACGGCCGAGCAGTTGCGCGTCATCGCGGGCATCTCGCGCGACTTCGGCCGCGACACGGCGGATATCACCGACCGGCATAACATCCAGTTCCACTGGATCGACGTGGTGGACATGCCGGAGATCTGGCGGCGACTCGAATCGGTCGGATTGCAGACGACGGAGGCGTGCGGCGACGTTCCGCGCGTCATCCTGGGCTCGCCCGTGGCGGGCATCGCCAAGGACGAGGTCATCGACCCGACCGAGATCATCGACGAGATCGTGCGCCGGTACGTGGGCGATCCCTCGTTCTCGAACCTGCCGCGCAAGTACAAAACGGCGATCACCGGCCACCCCAGCCTGGACGTGGTGCCCGAGATCAACGACTTCTCGCTCGTGCCCGTCGTTCATCCCGAACTCGGGATCGGCTTCGACCTGTGGGTCGGCGGCGGATTGAGCACGTCGGCGCACCTGGCCCAGCGGCTCGGCACGTTCCTCGCGCCCGAGCGCGTGCCCGAGGTGTGGGTCGCCGTGACCTCGATCTTCCGCGACTATGGCTATCGCCGGCTGCGCAACCGCGCCCGGCTCAAGTACCTGATGGCGGACTGGGGAGCGGAGAAGTTCCGGCAGGTGCTCCAGGACGAGTACCTCGGGTACGAATTGCCCGACGGCCCTCCGCCGCCGCAGCCGACCCGCTCGGGGGACCATGTCGGCGTCCACGAACAGAAGGACGGCAACTTCTACATCGGCGCGGCCCCGCACGTCGGGCGGACGAGCGGCAGTGCCCTGTTGGGCGTCGCCGAGTTGGCGGAGTCGGTCGGGTCGAACCGCATCCGGCTCACGCCCTACCAGAAGCTGCTGGTACTGGACGTGCCCGGCGATGACGTGGAGCGCGTGGTCGAAGGGCTGCGCGAACTGGGGTTCGAGGCGCGGCCGGGCAGTTTCCGCCGTTCGACCATGGCCTGCACCGGGATCGAGTACTGCAAGCTCGCGATCGTCGAGACGAAGGCGACCGCCACCACCGCGATCAATCAGCTCGAGGAGCGGTTGGGCTCGTACGCCGACGAGCACAAGTTGCTACCCATCACGCTCAACGTGAATGGCTGCCCGAATTCCTGCGCCCGTATCCAGACGGCCGACATCGGCCTGAAGGGCCAGCTGGTACTGGACGACGACGGCGAGCAGGTACCAGGCTTCCAGGTCCACCTGGGCGGCGGGCTCGTGTCCGAGCAGCGCGCCGAGGCGGGCGTCGGGCGGACCGTGCGAGGACTCAAGGTCACCGCCGATGGGATCGCCGACTACGTCGAGCGCGTCACGCGCCGCTACGTCGATGGCCGCTCGGCGGACGAGACCTTCGCCGCGTGGGCGCTACGCGCCGAGGACGACGACTTGCGATGACAGGTGTCCAGGCCGATCCGGCTCTCACATCCCTCTTCCGCGGCGGTTCTGCACCACTGCGCTCTGCTCGGCAGCGCGCCCGCGAGGAGGAGCGGGCCACCGACGTCGCGCGCCGCGCGCGCGAGCGGCGGGTACGCCGTAGCGAGGACGAGCTGCGCGCACTGGCAGAGGAGGGGCGCGCCCTGCTGCACGGCTCGGGCGTCGGGGCGGACGACGAGGCCGACACGGCGGCGGTCATGGCGTGGGTGACCGCGACGTTCGGCGATCGAATCGCGGTGGCCAGCTCGATGGCCGACACCGTGCTGCCGCACGTCGTGTCGAGTTACAAGCCGTGGATAGACGTGCTGTTTCTCGACACCGGCTACCACTTCGCGCAGACTCTGGAGACCCGTGATCGTGCGGCGCGCGAGCTGCGGATCTCCGTGGTGACGGTGACCGGTGCCAGGACGGTGGCAGAGCAGGACGAGGCCCTCGGACCGGAACTCTTCCGCCGCGATCCGACGGAATGCTGCCGACTGCGCAAGGTGGTCCCGCTACGCGAGCGACTTCGCGACTACGAGGTGTGGATCTCGGGCGTGCGGCGCGCCGACGCGCCTTCGCGCGCGCAGGCGCCGCTCGTGGCATGGGACCAGGCCAATCGGCTCGTGAAGGTCAACCCGATCGCCGGTTGGAGCGATGAGCAGGTGGACGCCTACCTGGCCGCCAACGACATCGTCGTGAATCCGCTGTTGTCCCAGGGGTACCCCTCCATCGGCTGCGAACCGTGCACCTCGAAGGTCGCCCCCGGCGAGGATCCTCGATCGGGCCGCTGGGCCGGTCAGACAAAGACGGAGTGCGGGCTGCACGTCATCTGATCCCAACCGTGCAGACACCCGACTCCCAACCGTGCCGACACCCGACTCCCAACCGTGCCGACACCCGACTCCCAACCGTGCCGACACCCGTTAGGGTTGCCGAGCACACGATATATCGTGTGCTCGGCAACCCTAACGGGTGTTCCAAGGGCGACGTGCAACAGGTCGGCAACCCTAACGGGTGTCCTAAGGGGTAGTGCGCCAACTCGGCGATTGCCCCGGGGAGAGCCGGGGCGAAACTACACGAACACCGCGATGATGATGTTGACCACGGTGAGCCCGCCGATGGCGTGCTTGACCGCGGCGGGAACGGCGTCGCCCCGGTTCTTGCCGATGAAGGCGAGCGCGACGACGACGAGTGCGATCGTGAGTTTGATGCCGATCTTGACCATGTTCGGGTCGCGCACTGCGTCGCTCATCTCGGCGATGCCGACCATCGCGATACCGGACACCAGCGCGGTCAGTGCCCCGTGCAGCGTGCCCTTGTAGATACCGGGCTGCTTGACCGTGGCCATATACCCGCCTAGCACGATCGCCCAGCCGACTAGGTGCAGTACGAGGAAAGCGTCATAAAGAGCAGTCATACCTCTACCTTAAGAATTCAACAGAATTTTGTCGAAAACCATTACAGCGGAGCGGGTTTTGTCAGAAAATGCGACGCGGGTCGACCGCTGGCGCACTCGGCAACCACCCTCCCGGCGCGAGGAAATTCCCTCGGAAGCGCCATCAGCGATGCGATTTCATGGCCGGACGATCGGACGCCCGACTACACGACGGCACGTCAGAGCAACCGTCGCGCCGCCGCCCAGCGGGTGATCTCGTGCCGCGAGGAAAGTTGCAACTTGCGCAGCACAGCCGACACGTGGGTCTCCACCGTCTTGATCGAGATGAAGAGCTCGCTAGCCACCTCGCGATACGAGTATCCCCGCGCTATGAGCCGCATGACCTCCTGCTCGCGCGCGCTGAGCAGGTCGAGTTCGTCGTCCTCCTGTGCCACCTGCTGCTGCGTGGCGCCGAACGAGTCCAGCACGAAGCCGGCGAGCATCGGCGAAAAGACCGCATCCCCAGCACGCACGCGCCGAACAGCATCGGCGAGCGCATCGGGCTCTATCGTCTTGGTGACGTAGCCACGCGCGCCGCCGCGAATGACCCCCACGACATCCTGCGCAGCATCGGACACGGACAGCGCGAGCATCCTGGCGGGCAGGCCGAGCGCGGTGCATCGAGCCGCGACCTCCGCCCCGCCGCCGCCATCGCCCCCGGGAAGATGCACGTCGAGGAGCACGACATCGGGGCGGGCCTCGCCAATAACGCTGACTGCCGTGTCCACATCGCCCGCCTGTCCCACCACCAGGAAGTCATCGGGCAGCGTGGAAATGACGCCCGCGCGGAACATCGCGTGGTCATCTACCACCACTATCCGGAGCTTCCCGCCGGACGCCTGACCGTCGCTGCCCGCCTCGGAATCTCCCTGTCCTCGCAGTTCGTTCCCGCTCATCCTGCCACCTCCTCGCTTCCGTTACGCGTCATGCGCATCCTGATCTCCGTACCGCCGTCGCCTCGCTGGCGGATGTCGACGCTACCGCCGCGGCGCTTGACCCGACCGATGATCGACTCCCGCACGCCGAATCTATCCTCCGGGATCTCATCGATGTCGAACCCATCGCCCCGGTCCTGGACGGAAATCTCGAGCGATTCCGGGCCGACCTCGCAGTAGACCGAGAAGGGCGGGCGACCGTGTCGCACTGCGTTCTTCAACGCCTCGCGCGTCGCCTGCAGCAACGCCGCGGCCGCCTCATCGGGACGGGTATCGCCGACGACCACGACCTCGACGGCTACGGAGAACTCGTCCTCGATCTCGTCGGCCAGATCGCGTACGACCGCGGCCAGCGACGTTCCCACCTCTGCGTTGTCCGCATACAGCCACTGGCGCAGTTCGCGTTCCTGGGTTCGGGCGAGTTTGGCGACCATGGCGGGGTCGGACGAGTTCCGCTGCAGCATCGCGAGCGTCTGCAGCACCGAATCGTGCAGGTGCGCGGCGATGTCGGCGCGCTCGTCGGCGCGCTCGCGTAGCGCGCGTTCCTGGGCAAGGTCCCTGATGAGGCGCAACCACCAGGGGGCAAGGACGAGCGCCACGCCCACAAGCACCGCGAGCGCCGCGACGGCCGAACTGACGGCGGTCGCCGGGTCGGTGCCTCGTCCCACGAAGGCCAGCACCCCGATCACCACGAGCGCGATCCCGCCCACGAACCGCACGCGCACCCAGCCCTTGCGGTCCGAGGCCGCCTCCGCGCCCATCAACCGGTCGCGCTGCCTCGAATCGAGCTGCGACCAGCTCAGCAAGGCGCCGGCAACCACCACGAAGGAGGGGACGAGCCACTGCCCGATGGACGATGGCAACGGGCGCACGACCAAGAAGATCGCAACGAGCACCAGAATCGCGCCCACGGCCAGGTTGGCTATCGAGACGTGGCGCCAGCGCGACTTGACGCCCGGCGGCGCGGCCGGTTGCGGCGCGGTGCGCGCCCGGCGCGGATCGGCGAGCGCACGCGCCAGCTCAGCGGGATCGCCCGCGGGCACCATGACCCACAGGAAAACGTATGCGACGAGCGTCGCCCCGCCCAGCAGTGCGCCGGCGATGAACCCCAGCCGTAGCCACTGAACGGGCAGATCCAGGTGCGCGGCGAGCCCCTGGCAGACGCCACCGAGGACGCGGCCCGTTTCCGGACGTCGCAGCGGCAGACGCCTGGGGGACGAGGCCTCCTCGCCGCGCGGCGAGGCATCGGCGGGGGTCGCCGGGCCCCATTGGAAGGTCATGCATCGATCGTGCCATGACTGCCGTGCTCAATGGCGCTGCAGAGGCGCGAATCAGGGTTCGCTCAGGGTCGATGCCTGGCGGTACGGATAAGAATCAGGGCGATCCCTAATAGCGGGCGGGCGGCAATGCCGCAACGATGTTGGGTATGGAACAGCACACTCACACCAGCGCACCGCCTCGGCCGCAGCCGGCATCCCCCGGTGCAGGATTCTTCAACGCGATCCGCTCCCACGGGTTGGTTCGCACATCCGACCGCTGGCTCGGCGGAGTCGCGGGAGGACTCGCCCGGAAGTGGAACATCGACCCGATCCTCGCGCGCTGCATCACCGGCCTGCTACTGCTCTTCACGGGTGTCGGCTGGATCGCCTACGCGGCCGCATGGGCGCTGCTCCCCGAGGAGTCGGACGGGCGTATCCACGCCCAGGAACTCCTTCGCGGGGTGTGGGCGAGCGCCTATATCGGCGTCGGCCTGTTCATACTCGTGGGCACCGGGTGGGGCGGTTCTTGGCTGATCGGCCCGGGCGTCTTCGGCTTCGGCGGCCTCGGCTGGATCGCAACGACGACGGGATCGCTCCTTTCGGTTGGGCTGATAGTCGTGGTCGTCGTGTACAGCGTCCAGGCGTGGCAATCGCATCAGACGAAGCAGGGCGATTCGCAAGCTCAGCCTCGCAGAGCCAGCGCAGCAGGGGCGCCGACCGGGGACGGCGATGCCAGCAACGCTGAGGCATCGGAAGCCTCCCCCGCTGCGTCGGCAGCCGCGGGTTCGCGTGGCGATGCCACCTCCGCCAAGCTCGCGGATGACGTGCCGCCGGCCGATCAGCCGGCGGGCCCGACGACGAACGATCGCTCACCGCAGTGGGCGGATGCGAACGGCGGAGAAAATCAGCACCCCTGGCACGGACAGGATTGGCACGGCGGCCAGAACTGGGGCAACGCGGGGCAACAGCCGCCCGCACCGCCGACGCCACCGAGGCCACCCGCGCCGCGCTGGCGATCGCTCCCGGGGCCGGCCGTCGCGGCGATCCTCGGACTTGCGTTGCTGGTCGTAGCGGGCCTGCTGGCGGCGAGTCAGGGCGGACTGATCGACGGCAATCTCGCAGCCATCGCCACGGGATCGGTACTGATCCTCTTCGGCGCGGCCATGATCGTGTCGGGTGCCTTCGGGCGACGATCGGGCGCGATCGGCTCGTTCACCGCAGTCGTCCTCGTGTTCTGCGTACCGTTCGTGGCATGGGGCCAACTCACGACCGGAATGGACGATCCCACAGTCGTTGTCGCCAGCGATTCGGATATCGCCCCGCGCGCGTCCGACATGCCGCAACAAGGCTTCGTGTTCGTCGCCTCAGAAGCCGATCTCGACCTGACGAACCTCGCGACCAGTGCCATCGATCCCGTAACCATCCCCGTGCGCGCGACGCTGTCGAACCTGACCATCACGCTACCTGCCGGGGTATCGGCGGAGGTCGACGCCAAGTGGGGCTTCGGCGACCTGCGCTGGCAGCGCAGTGAGGCAGATTCCCTGACCGGTTCCGCGGTCAACACCAAGACCCTGAAGACGAGGTCGGCCGAACTCGGGGAACCGATAGAGCTCTACATCGAAGTTCGAAGCGGCCTCGGTTCCGTCACCATCAAGGAGCAGTCATGAATACCAAAAACGGGCCCTTCAAGACCGGGCCGAACGCAAATTCGATCGTCTGGGGCATACTCATCATCCTGGCGGGGGGTTTGCTGCTCGCCTGGGGGATCGGCGTCGGGTTCAACACCAAAGCGGTGCTCGCGATCGCTCTCGGCGTCGCCGGGGTTCTGCTGCTGATCGCGGCCGTCGTTCCCGCCGTCCGCAGGTCGAGGGACGACGACCACGCGACGAGGTCCGAACGCGATCAGAACGAGGGGGTCGTCTCCTCGAACGATCCCGAGGAGACGACCCCAACGCTACTGCTCTAGATCAGCCGATCGTGACTGATGCGACGGCTACCCGTCCGCCATCAGGGCTTCGGCTCCTCGCCGGTGGATCCGTCCTCGAGTGATTCACCGGCGATGTCGTCTGCCGTGGCCGCCCGGTTCACCGGGGACTGCCAGGACTGGCTAGGCGGAATCGGAATCGGATCCTCGGCAGGTTCGACGGGCTCGGCGACGACCGAGTCGAACGACGGCGGAGGCGTCGACGCGGCCGGCGGGATCTCCGAGTCGCTGATAACGGGGGTCGCCTCACGAGCCGGTTCAGGCTCGGCGACAACCGGGGTAACGGATGTGTCGCCGTTACGCGCACGGCGACTGAGAGTCTCTGCGACGTCGGCGCCGCTACGACGGACAGGGGCTTGGACGGCGCCCGGTTCAACGGCCGCCTCGGTGGCGGCGGCGCGGCGGGCGGCTCTCGTAGGCGGCGGCGTTTCGGCATCAGCCGCGGGGGTGTCTTCTACCTCGGCAGGAACCTCAGCCGCGTGGCGCGCGGCACCGTCGAAAGTCTCGACCGTCACCGCCGGGCCCACAGTGATGCGCCGCAGTGCCCACCCAACCAGGATGAACAGGATGCCCAAGCCGGCTACCAAAGTCGATACGCCGAAGGCGACGACCGAAGTGAAGAGCGAGGCTCGCAGGAATGACGCGTTCATAACGGTGGCACGCGTCGGATCTTCCTTATCCAGCTCGGCATAGGTCTTGCCGTCCGATGCCTCGAGGGCATGCTTGTTGATGACCTCGGCCTGTGCGTATGCGGTGAACGGGCCGGCCACCCGCTTGCCTGCCAGGAACGACGCGTCCTGAGAAACCGTGATCTTCTCCGCGCGAAGCTGCTCCGAAACCTGCCAGTAAGCGGCGATTCCGGCGACAATCATGACGGCACCAAGAATGATCGTGATGAGCCCAACGACGCGTGCGCCCTTGGATTGGCTGATGGTGACTTTGCTCGACATTGTTCCTCCTCGGGGCCCGCAGCATCAACTGCGGCGGACATTTCCTACAACCGTACGAAGCCTTACCGCGAGGCGCGACTGGGCGCGCCGAGGAGTGAGACGATTGCCCGACGCTCGAGCGATGGCAGTCAGTCCAGTTCGAGCGCCTCGCGAATCTGCGCAACCGACTTGATCACGGTGGACACCTGACTCTCGGTCAGTTCCCCGTCGACGGCAATCTGCTCCACGAAGCTCGTGAGGCCGGCGGTGAAGAACTCGAGGACGTCCTCGACCGAGCCGCTGATGTCGAAGCCCTCACCGTCCTCGGACGGCGAGATCTCGATCTGTCCCTCCTCGTAGTCGTCGCCCTCCTCATTGCCGTAGTCGTTCCCGAAGAGTTCCTTCGGGTCGTAGTAGTTCGGTCCGTCGGTCATGCTCGCTCCTTCATCGGTTCTTCTGGGCACGAGGGGAGGTCACTCCCACTCGATGGTGCCTGGCGGCTTGCTCGTGACGTCCAGGACGACCCGATTGACGTCCGCGACCTCGTTGGTGATGCGATTCGAAATCTGGGCGAGTAGTTCGAACGGAAGCCGCGACCAGTCGGCCGTCATGGCATCCTCGCTCGATACCGGACGCAGGACGATCGGATGGCCGTAGGTGCGCCCGTCGCCCTGCACTCCGACCGAGCGGACGTCGGCGAGCAGCACCACCGGGCACTGCCAGATCTCCCGGTCCAGTCCCGCGGCACTCAGTTCCTCGCGGACGATCAGGTCGGCTTCGCGCAGAATATCGAGGCGCGCGCGCGTGACCTCGCCGATGATCCGGATGCCGAGCCCCGGGCCCGGGAACGGCTGACGCCAGACGATCGCCTCGGGCACGCCAAGTTCGAGTCCGACGGAGCGAACCTCGTCCTTGAACAGCGTGCGCAACGGCTCGATTAACTCGAACTGCAGATCGTCCGGTAGCCCGCCCACGTTGTGGTGGCTCTTGATGTTGGCCGCGCCCTCGCCGCCGCCGGATTCCACGACGTCCGGATAGAGAGTGCCCTGCACGAGGAACTTGACCTCGCCCCCGGATTCGCCAGCCTCGGCGACCACCTCACGGGCGGCGTCCTCGAACACGCGAATGAACTCACGGCCGATGATCTTGCGCTTGGTTTCCGGGTCGGTCACGCCCGCGAGCGCCGTCAGGAAGCGTTCCTCGGCGTCGACCACCTTGAGCTTGACGCCCACGGCGGCGACGAAGTCCCGTTCCACCTGCTCCGCCTCGCCCGCGCGCAGCAGGCCGTGGTCGACGAACACGCAGGTCAGTTGGTCGCCGATCGCCCGCTGGACGAGCGCTGCCGCGACGGACGAGTCAACCCCGCCGGAGAGCCCGCAGATGACTCGTGCGTCGCCCACACGGGCGCGAATGCGCTCAACCTGCTCGGCGATCACGTTGCCCGGTGTCCAGTCGGGTTGCAGGCCCGCGCCGTTGTACAAGAAGTTCTCGAGCGTCGACTGCCCCAGGGGAGAATGCTTGACCTCGGGATGCCACTGGACCCCGTAGAGGCGCCGCTCGTCATCCTCGAACGCGGCCACGGGGGCTCCAGCGGATGTCGCCAGCACCGCGAAGCCCTCCGGCGCCGCGTGAACGGCGTCACCGTGGCTCATCCAGGTGGCCTGCTCATCCGGGCTGCCCGCCAGCAGGACACCGGCCTCGCACACGTTCACGGGCGTTCGGCCGAACTCGCGCAGACCCGTCTCGGCCACCTGTCCACCCAGCGCCACCGTCATGGCCTGGAAGCCGTAGCAGATGCCGAGGACGGGCACGCCCTGCTCGAACAGCCGCGGATCGACGGCTGGCGCGCCCTCGGCGTACACGGACGAGGGCCCGCCGGACAGGATGATGGCGGCGGGATCCTTGGCCATGATCTCGTCCACCGTCGCGGTGTGGGGAACGATCTGCGAGAAAACGCGCGCTTCGCGCACGCGCCGGGCGATCAGTTGCGCGTACTGCGCACCGAAGTCAACGACGAGGACAGGGCGGTGGCTGGGCGAAGAAGTCACGTGCTCAAGGATAGTGGGCGAATCGGACCTTTACGGTCGACTCCCGAGCGCGGCGCGCGCGGCCTCGATCTTGATCAGTGCCTCGGCATGGATCTTCTTCTCCATGATGAAGCTCATCACCGGCACGACGCCGGCCAGCACCATCGTCGTCAGCCGGCCTGCCCCCCAGCGCATCTTGGTCCACAGGTCGATCACGGTCACCAGGTAGACGACGTAGACCCAGCCGTGCACGAACGGGATCCACGCGATCGCCGATACGTCGATCTTCACGAAGTAGTCGAGGATCATCTCGACGCACAGGGCGAGCAGCATGGTTCCGGTTATCCAGGCGAGGATGCGATACCGCAGGGTGGATCCGGTCGCGCTCTTGATGGCGGCGGCCCCGGCTTGCTGGCTGATCGCCGGCGCAGATTCGTCAGTTCCTGTCATGAGAGTCATCGTAGTTGCCGCGACTGGGTGCGCGGCCCGTTAGCGCACCGTCACACGCGACTTCGAGGTCGCGGCGGACCAGCCGAGTCCGGTCCGGACTCTCACCTGGAGTTTGCCGGCGGGCAGTTTGACGCGAACAACCAGTTTCTTCGACGACTTCTTCACAATCTTGGCTTGCCTGCCGCCGATCTTGACGCGGGTGACGCCGCCCAACGACCTGCCTTTGATGGTAATCCTGACGGTCTTGCCCGCTTTGACCTTCTTCGGCTTCACGCTCTTGACCGCCGGGCTGGAGGAGCCTGGGTACGTCGCGAAGACCTGGGTCGCGTAGGCACCATTCTTACCTTCGACGTAGCCGATCCCAACATGCGTGAACTTACTGGCCGTCATATTGGCATAGTGGCCGGGCGAATCGACCCAGCCCTGGTGAATGGTCACCGCATTGTTCGCGTAACCGAGGGCCCAGCCAACGTTCTCCCCCCAAGAACGCCAGTTCTTCGGAATCAACGAGCCAACCTTGGGATTGTGCGCGAGCGTGTTCTGTCGATACTGCTGGGCGGTCCATTTCTGCGCCACCGAGGTGAGAGCGGGGCTCGGGGTGAGCGGCCGCAATCCTTGCTTCACTAGCAGATCGTTGAGTTCCTTGAGCAGGCGCGCCCGGCCATCGGAATTGCTGAGGGCCACCGCGGAGGTCGACGTGACACAGGTGACGCCGAGGATCAGGGCGAGAGCGAGCGCAAGCGCGCCGAGAGATCGGGCGACCCTGCCGCCACTCAGTTCCCACGTGCGCATCATCGATCTCCCATCGCGTGCGCAAACCGGAGAGAGGGCGCTCCGCACTTTCCATTATCGGCCCTATCGCCCGCGGAACAAATAGGAGGAGACGGACAATTACGACGAGGCTGCCATGAGGTCGTCGAGCGAGACCGCAGAGGATCCGAGCCGCATGTCATCGCGCACCATCCGGATCCACAGGGCGACGGCGAATCCGGCGAACGCCCACCATTCGATGGCGTAGAAGAAGTTGCGCAGGTTGACCGAACTGCCGCCGTCGAGTTGCGGGCGCGGAAGTTGCGCCAGCCCGCCCGCGGCGTCCGGCGACGAACCGGCCAGCACCCCATAGGCGGAGTAGATGGGGCCTGGCGTGTAGTGCAGCAACTGCGCGGCGCTGATCGTGGACATAATCCCGTTCGCGTCCGGAGCACTACCCCCCGGCTCCCCGCCCTGCAGGTAGACGGTGAGGTCGACGGTTCCCGTCGGCGCGGGAGAAGCGGAGGCCTCGTCCACCGACCCGGACCAGCCACGAACGACCGCGAGCGCGGGCGCCCCGGAAAGACCCTGCCAACTCGCTCCCCCGGCACCGTCGTCGCTGACGCGGAGGATGTTGAGCGCGAGCACGCCCGCGCGGCCCTCGAGGGCGCGACCAGAGACGTAGTACTGCTGAGGCTCAAAGGTGCCCTTGACGGTGACGGCGCGACCCACGAGGTCACCGCCGAATTTCGACTGCGGCGCGATGACCTGGGCGATCGGGGTCGCATCTCCCTGCTCCCGCTCAAGACGCGCCTGCTCGCTCGCGAGCCTGGCCCGTTCGAACGAGCGCCCCAACTGCCACTGGCCCAGCAGTCCGCAACCGACCGCGACCACGAGCATAACCGCGAGCAGCCCGAGCATCTTGCCGGTCAGCGCCACCTCGACGAACGTCCGCTTACGCCCGCCTGCCTCGCCACCGGTCGCCATCACGACTCCACCGTAGTCGCTGCACCTGACGCCTGGGAAAACCCGGGGACGGCCGAGGAACGCAGATGTGACCAATGACACCCGCTCGCATCCCGTAAGTCCCACCTAGGCCGACCACCGGATACGGTTGGATTGGTACTACACGCTGAAATGCGCAATCCAGGAGGCGACCGCGAGTGACTACCGCTCGGAGCATTTACATCACCTCACCCGAAGGTGAGACCGGAAAGGGCGCCATTGCCCTCGGCGTCGTCGATCTACTGGCCCGGGAAGTCAAACGGGTGGGGGTGTTCCGGCCGATCGCCCGGACCAAGCACGCGACCCCCGGCGCGACCCAGGACCGCGACTACGTGCTCGACCTCCTGCTGGCCCACGACGGCGTGAACCTCACGACCGAGCAGGCGACCGGCGTCCACTACGAGGACCTGCACTCCGACCCCGAGGCCGCGATGTCGCGCATCGTGACGAAGTACCACGAGATCGAACGCGAATGCGATGTCGTAGTCATCGTCGGCTCCGACTACACCGACGTGGCCGGTCCCACCGAACTGTCGTTCAACGCGCAGATCGCCACCAACCTCGGCGCACCCGTACTGCTGGTCGTATCCGGAGCGCACCGCTCGCACGACGACATCCAGCAACTCATCGACGTTGCGGCCGGAGTTCTGCACGTCAATCACGCATCGCTCATAGGGGCGATCGTCAACAAGGCGATCCCCGAGGACGCGGACGAGCTGCGCCGCGTGTTGACAGCCGCACAGGCACCCGTGTGGGTGCTGCCCGACAGCTCGCTGCTCGCAGCTCCCACGGTGCGCCAGCTCGTGGGCGCGGTCGACGGCGAGGTCGTGTCCGGCGATGCCGAACTACTGGACCGTGAGGCGCTCGACGTCATCATCGGCGCGATGAACATCGACCATCTGATCGACCGGCTTACCGACGGCGGCGTGGTCATCACCCCGGGCGATCGTTCCGACATCCTGCTCGGCCTGCTGATGGCGCACAGCGCGACCAACTTCCCCTCGCTCGCCGGTATCATCCTCAACGGCGGATTCGAGCCCGCCCCCCAGGTGAGCCGGTTGGTCGCCGATCTCGGCCTCAGCCTCCCGATCATCAAGACGAACTACGGGACGTTCAAATCGGCCAACCTCACCGCCGCCGTGCGCGGTCGCGTCTCGAACGCCTCGCAGCGCAAGAAGGACCTGGCTCTGACGCTGTTCGAGCAGAACGTCGACGGCGCCGCGCTCCTCGACGCGCTGGCCGTCGAGCGTCCGCAGGTCATCACGCCGCTGATGTTCGAATACGACCTTCTTACCCGCGCGCGCGCAGAGCGCAAGCGCATCGTCCTGCCCGAGGGCGACGACGACCGCATCCTGCGCGCGGCGTCCACGCTGCTACAGCGGCAGGTCGCCGATCTAACCATCCTCGGCAACGAAGCGCAGATCCGCACTCGGGCCGCAGCGCTCGGACTTGACCTGTCCGACGCGACCTTCATCGATCCGACCTCGTCGCCCCTCATCGAGGAGTTCGCCCAGGTATACAGCGATCTGCGCAAGCACAAGGGGATGACCGTCGACCGGGCGCGGGAGATCGTGCCCGATGTCTCCTACTTCGGGACCCTCATGGTGCACCTCGGCTACGCCGACGGTATGGTCTCGGGCGCCGCGCACACCACGGCGCACACCATCAAGCCCAGTTTCGAGATCATCAAGACGATCCCCGGAACGTCGGTGGTCTCGTCCGTATTCCTGATGTGCCTGGCCGATCGCGTGCTCGCGTACGGCGACTGCGCCGTCAATCCCGACCCGACCGCGGAGCAACTGGCCGACATCGCCATCTCTTCGGCGCAGACGGCGGCGCAGTTCGGCGTCGAGCCGCGCATCGCGATGCTCTCCTACTCGACCGGCGCGTCCGGCAGCGGAGTCGACGTCGACAAGGTGCGCGAGGCGACGCGGCTCGTCAAGGAAAGGCGCCCCGACCTGTCGGTCGAAGGCCCGATCCAGTACGACGCGGCTGTGGATGCCTCCGTCGCCGCGTCCAAGATGCCGGGCTCGGATGTCGCCGGACGCGCGACGGTCTTCATCTTCCCGGACCTCAACACCGGCAACAACACCTACAAGGCGGTGCAGCGCTCGTCCGGTGCCGTGGCGATCGGCCCGGTTCTCCAGGGTCTGCGCAAGCCGGTGAACGACCTCTCCCGAGGAGCGCTCGTCCAAGACATCGTCAATACCGTAGCCATCACCGCCATCCAGGCCCAGTCCACCAGGAGCATCGAATCGTGACATCCCCCGCAGCATCCGACGGCCTCATCGCGCATGGCGCCTCGGACACGGTCCTCGTGCTGAACTCGGGATCCTCCTCCGTGAAGTACCAGCTCGTCAACCCCGCCGGGGGCGAGCCGGTCGCCGTGGGCATCGTTGAGCGCATCGGGGAGGACGAGGGCTTCGTCAGCCACAAATTCGCCGGGATCAAGACCGAGCGACGCCAGCCGATCAAGAGCCACACCGAGGCGCTCGAGATCGTTCTCGGGCTGTTCGCCGAGGTCGGTCCGGATCTCGATCGCGCAAACGTGGTCGGCGTCGGACACCGAGTTGTGCAGGGGGCGGACGTATTCTCCGAGCCCACGCTCATCGACGACGACGTCCAGGCCACGATCCTGCGGCTCGCACCCCTGGCCCCGCTGCACAACCCAGCGCACGTACAGGGCATCGCGGTCGCCCGCCGGCTGTTGCCGAACGTGCCACACGTGGCGGTGTTCGATTCGGCGTTCTTCACGACGCTGCCCGAGGCCGCCTATACGTACGCCCTGAAGAAGGACGTCGCCGAGAAGTACGCCATCCGCCGCTACGGGGCCCACGGCACGAGTCACCAGTACGTGTCCGGCAAGGTCGCACGCGTACTGGGGCGGGACCTCTCGCAGTTGAACACGATCGTGCTGCACCTGGGCAACGGCGCATCGATCACCGCCGTCAAGGGCGGCGTCGCCGTCGAGACATCGATGGGCCTGACCCCGCTGGAGGGCCTGGTCATGGGCACCCGGACCGGTGACATCGATCCGGCCGTTGTGTTCCACCTCGTGCGCAACGCTGGGATGTCGATCGACGAAATCGACCACCTGTTCAACAAGGAGTCCGGCATCAAGGGCCTCAGCGGGGAGAACGACTTCCGCGAGCTTCACCGCCTGATCGCGGAGGGGAACGAGGACGCCAAGCTCGCGCTCGACGTCTATATCCACCGCCTGCGCAAGTACATCGGCGCCTACCACGCGGTCCTGGGCCGGGTGGACGTCATCGCGTTCACCGCCGGCGTCGGCGAGAACGATGACATCGTCCGCGCGCGCGTGATCGCCGATCTGGAACCGATGGGCGTAGCCATCGATCCGGAGCGCAACCTGGAGCGCTCCAAGGAGCCGCGCATCATCTCGCGCGATTGGACCTCCACGCACGTCATGGTCGTGCCCACGAACGAGGAGCTCGCGATCGCCCGCCAGGTCGTCGCACTTATCGGCAGCGAGTGAATTCCGGGTGGTGACGTCCGACCATCTGACTTCAAGTCGGATGTCACCCCTAGCCAATCGGTGGATCTCCGGCTATGCCTGCCTCGCCCTACGTTTCGCGCGCACGAGGCGCACCGTCTCTGCGATTCCGAAGACAACCGGTAAGAACAGGGAGTACCAGCCCAAGGGTGAGCCGTAGGCGATCTGCGAAAGAATAGCGCCTGCGATCAGGCCTGCCACCACTGCGGCAGAAATCCGCCAGAACGCCGAACGTCGATCGAACTCTTCCCTCGAAAACAGTTCACGTAGCATATTCGCTGCCCTTTCCATGATTGTTTACGCGCTCGAAAGAGTATGCCAGTCGGCCTGGTTCCATCCCGCAAGGTACAACGGGTGTCCATATCGCGGATGCGCGCGAATCGCGCTGCCTTACCCGCGTCGCAAAAACTGCGGCTCACCCGCCCCTTGCCGTTGTCCGGCGCGCGCGGGTGAGCCGCAGAGCTTGTGGCCCCACGCTACCGGCGCCGATGCGCCGGTAGCGTGGGGACCGCGAGCGTTACTTCTTGGCCTTGACCGTGACCTTCGCGGTCGTCGCCTTGACGACCTTGAACGTTGCCCCCGAAGCCGTGGAGGTGACTGACGTCTTGCCTGTCACCAGCGTCGCGGTCAGGTTGGTGTACGAACCGATCTTGAGCGTAGCGGGCAGGCGCAGGGTCGCCGGGTAGGCCGAACCGGACTTGACCACCAGTGCCGTGCCGAGGACAGTGTTGCCCGCGCGGAACGTGACAGTCCCGCTTGTCGCGCCCGAGACCGTGGTGCTGATGGTCGCCCGCTTGGCGGTCACAGACTGGTAGGCCTGCGATGCCTTCGAAAGCACGGGCACGGCCACCTTCACCGTCTCCTCCGGTTCGGGCACAGACGGTGCGGTGACCGTCACGGTGACCGCACCGGTGACGCTGTTCGCGTACCATTCGTCACCCGAGTACTTCACGGTCAGCGTGTGGCTGCCTGCCGAGAGCTTGCCGCCACCCAGAGTGGCGATCGAATCCTCGTCGAGCGTTGCCGACGCCAGCGACTGCGCTCCGTCGAACAGTTCCACCGTGCCCGTTGCGCCTTCGGTGACACCGACCTGGACGGTCAGCGCATCCTCCGTGCTGAGCTCGGTGGGAACCGCCAGGAAGGCAGTCTCCGATGCCAGCATCACAGCTGACACCACGACCGCGGCCGTGATCGGCGTGGCGGACACGCTGCCCACCGCGCGCAGGGTGTAACTACCGTCAGCAGTAGCGCGCGGCAACGTGACCACCGTCGAGACTTGCCCGCCGGCATTCGCCGTAGCGGTCCACTCGTCAGTGAGCGCCGGCACGTGCGTCCAGGAGAACGTCACCGTCTCCTTCGGCGCGAAACCCGTACCGGTGATCGTGGTCGGACGGCCCGGGTCAACCGAAGCTGGCACGACCAGTGCCGGATCGATCACGGGCGGTGCGGTGACCGTCACGGTTGCCGCCGCGGTCGCGCTGGACGAGTACCATGCGTCCCCGAGGTACCGCACTGTGATCGAGTGGCTGCCCGCCACGTGGCAGGACGCCAAGGGCAAGACGAAGTGGAAGACCAAGAAGGTTCGCACAAACAAGAAGGGCATCGGAGCACTCGTCATAAAGATGCCCTCCAACGCCGTCTCCATCAGCGCCTGGTATCAGGGACGAAAGTGGCACTACCGATCCGCGTACCAAGGCGCCGTCATATCGCGGAAATACATACCGACAGCGCTTTCCCTGAGTGTCTGTAACTCCCGATCGGATGCGGGAGTCAACTGCAAGGTATCCGTCTCGCTCAGAGTCAAGAAGAGCAAGAAGTACGCAGGGCTCAAGAACAAGCCGGTCACCGTATCCATCAGCGGATGGAACTCCTCGTACTCGCGCAAATTCGTCCTGAAGACTAACAAGTCGGGCCAGGCCACCGGCGCCTTCGCCATGCCCAGCGACACAGTCTCCATCTACGCATCCTGGAGCGGGACAAAGAGCCAAGCTCCCCAGAGCAAGTCGGCGACGGTGTACCTCAACGAGGCGCTGAGCCTCACCCTTGACCGGGCGCGGGCGAGCGACTACTACGGCTGCGCCACGGCGACGGTGACCCGGCGATCATCCGCGCCGTACGGATACCTGAAGCTGACCTTCTGGGATTCCGACTACGACGATGACAGCGAGACCATCGATCTCCGGAACAACACCTCTCGCCAGTTCAGGATTCCGTTCTGCGCGCGCAACTGGGAGAGCGAAGATTTCTCGACGAACGTGAAAGTCGCCTGGGTGGACAGCCTCTACAGCAATTGGCCGACGACGTACGCCACATCGAACACCGTCACACTGACGGTTCCCGGCGAGGACTGGTAAGCCAATCGCGCAGGTCGATCAGGCCCTCGAACGCCAGGGTGTGATCGACTTCCTGTGACAGACCGGAAACCGCCACAACCCCAACCAGCCCGACCCCGTCGACATGGATCGGGAACGCGCCACCGTGGATGACGTAGTCGAGCGGATCGAGCCCGCGATAGGCATAGAACTCCGCCTCGGTGCGCGTGGTGTTGCGGCGTCCGGCGCGCAGCGATGCCATGCCGAGGCGCTCCACGGTGTTGATCTTGCGACGGATCCAGAACTCGTTGTCGAGAACTGTCTCCTCACCGGCGAGCAGGAAGGCCTGACGGCGACCGTGACGCACGCTCACCGTGATCTTCGGCGCGAGATCGCTCGACAGCTCGACGATGCGCCTGCCGAGCCAGTGAGCATCGGGCACGGAGAAGCGAGGTAGCACCGCTTCTCGTTCCTGCGTCTCGATGACCTCGGCGGTGAGTTCACTCCAATCAGACTTGTGCAGATCGATCGTTCCCATGCGTCACCCCTTCGTGAGAGAGTCCGTTACAACCCTAGATCGCCGCGGACGCGCGGGTCTACGAGCGCCAGAGCGGCCTGAAATGCCTGCGCGGGTCCGGCCTGCTCCATAGCCGCGTGCGCGATGGCGCGGGTTTGTTTGGCGGTGTGCCGACGAATCGCGTGGCGGACCGGAGCGATAGCGCCCGGCGCCATCGAAAGGCTGCCCGCGCCGAGCCCGACGAGGACGAGCGCGAGCACGGGGTCGGATGCGAGTTCCCCGCATACAGCCACGGGTTTCGCGCGTTCGCGCCCGGCGCGCGTCGCCATCGCGATCAGGTCGAGGACGGCGGGTTGCCACGGGCTGAGCAGGTCGTCGAGTTCGCCCAGCGTGCGGTCGGCCGCCATCGTGTACTGCGCCAGATCGTTGGTGCCGATCGAGATGAAATCGACCTCGTCGAGAATCTGCCCGGCGCGCAAGGCAGCAGACGGCACCTCGACCATCACGCCCACCTGGGCGATACCCGCATTCCGCGCGAGTTTTGCGAACTCCCGGGCCTCACGCGCCGTCGTGACCATCGGTGCCATGACGCGCACGGGTCGACCGGTGAGTTCCTGCGCCTCGGCGAGCGCCCGCAGTTGCACCTCAAGGATCTCGGGGTACAGGCTCGTGAGCCGGTAGCCGCGAATCCCGAGCCCGTGGTGCATGCCGTCGAGCGTCTCAGGGCTGATACCGAGGAACTTCAGCGGCTTGTCGGCACCCCCGTCGACGGTCCGGATGGTCACGGGCTTGCCGTCCATGGCCGCCAGCACGCGCATGTAGGCGTCGCACTGCTCGGTCAGCGTGGGGGCGACCATGCGGTCGAGGAACATGGATTCAGTGCGGTAGAGGCCCACTCCCTCAACCGAGTTTCCCACCAGGCGTTCCGCATCCGCGACAGCCGAGATATTCGCTTCGAGCGCCACAGCGTGGCCGTCTCGGGTTGCGCCAGCGGCCGTGTCGGACAGCAGGGTGAGCATGGCGGCGCGGCGGCGTTCGAGGTCATCGCGCTCGGACTGGGTCGGGTCGAGTGTGATGGCGCCGGTGGTGGCGTCGACCGCAACCATGACCCCGTCGGGCAGCGACGTCACTCCCCCGGCCTGGACGATGCAGGGTACCTCCAGTTGCCCGGCAAAGATCGCCGCGTGGCTGGTGGGCCCGCCCAGTTCGGTGACGATGGCGAGCACGCAGTCCTGGTTCAGGGACGAGATCTCCGCAAGCGACAATTCCCTGGCCACCACCACGGACGGCTCGATCAGTTCGGGGACGCCCGGCTGCGGATAGCCGAGGATCTGCGCGACTACGCGGTCGCGCACGGCCTGGAGGTCGGCCTCCCGGGCGGCCGGGTAGTCGCCGGCAGCGGTGAGGTAACTGGCGAATCCGGCGATGACCGCGTCGATCGCTGCGACCGGTGGCTCGCCGTCGGCCACTCGCGCCAGCACTTCGGACTGGAGCGCCCTGTCGTCGGCTAGTTCGGCGGCCGATTCGAATATGGGCCGTGCCTGGCTGTCGCTGCGGGCAGCACGCTGGCGCAGTCCCGCGGCAACCGTGGCGAACGCGTCCGCCACGACGGAGCGGACCGCCCAGCGTCCTGCTGGAATGCCATCGATGAGCACCGGGGTGTCGGACGCCACGCGCGGGGCGGAGCGAACCTGCACCACCGGGCCAACGGCACCGGCTCGTCCCACACCGACGCCGTGCCAGGCGCGGGCGTCTCCTTCAACTGCCATCGATGGTCCGCCGCGCCTCAGCCTGGTAGATACGGCGATACGACGACCTCGACGCGCTGGAACTCCTTGACATCGGAGTATCCGGTCGTGGCCATGGCCCGTCGCAGGGCACCGACGATGTTGAGCGTGCCGTCGGCGCGGCCGGATGGGCCGAACAGGATCTCGTCCAGCGTGCCGGTCGTACCGACGCGTACGCGCTCGCCTCGCGGTAGCTGGCTGTGGTGGGCTTCCGGGCCCCAGTGCCAGCCCTGGCCTGGCGCCTCGGCCGCGCGCGCGAGGCCGGCGCCGATCATGACTGCGTCGGCGCCGCAGGCGATCGCCTTGACCATGTCGCCCGAGCGTCCGACGGCGCCGTCCGCGATCACGTGGACGTAGCGGCCCCCGGATTCGTCGAGGTAGTCGCGGCGCGCGGCAGCCACATCGGCCACGGCCGTGGCCATCGGTGCGTGGATGCCCAGCGAGACGCGCGTCGTATGCGCCGCTCCGCCGCCGAATCCGACGAGCACTCCCGCGGCTCCGGTCCGCATCAGGTGCAGGGCCGCGGTGTAGGTGGCCGCCCCGCCCACGATGACCGGCACGTCGAGTTCGTAGATGAAGCGCTTGAGGTTGAGCGGCTCCGCGTTAGCGGACACATGCTCGGCCGACACGGTGGTGCCGCGGATGACGAATATGTCCACGCCGGCGTCCACGACCGTCTTGTAGAACTGCTGGGTTCGGGCCGGCGTCAGGGCGCCGGCAACGGTGACGCCAGTCGCCCGGATCTCCCGCAAGCGCTGGGTGATGAGGTCGGGGTCAATGGGTGCCGAGTACAGCGCCTGCATGCGGCGGGTGGCTTCATCGCTCGGCAACTGCGCTATTTCCGCGAGTTGCTCGGTGGGGTCGTCGTACCTGGTCCACAGGCCCTCGAGATCGAGCACGCCGAGCCCGCCGAGCTGGCCGAACTGCACCGCCGTCTGGGGCGACATGACTGAGTCCATCGGGGCGGCGATGATCGGGAGGTCGAAGTGGTAGGCGTCGATCTGCCAGGAGGTCGACACGTCCTGGGGGTCACGGGTGCGACGCGAGGGCACTACCGCCACGTCGTCGAATGAGTATGCGCGCCGCGCGCGCTTGCCGCGTCCGATTTCCACTTCATTGCTCACCCTGCCAGCCTACCTGCTGGCACACCTATCTCACGGCCGCCGTCGCGTCGGTGTCCGACGATCGTGGTACTACTACTTCAGGACGCGCCCGGCAGGCAGGCCGGCGCAATGCGAGGGAGATGCGATGACGACGGCGACAAGTTGGCTGGGACTACCGCACGTTTCGTTCGACACCGAGACGACCGGGGTGGATGTGAGCCGCGATCGGATCGTCACGGCCGCACAGGTCGTCGCGGTTCCCGGCGGCGAGGTCGAGGCCACCAAGCACTGGCTGCTCGACCCTGGCATCGAGATTCCAGCTGGCGCGACCTCCGTCCACGGCATCTCCACCGCCCACGCCCGCGAGCATGGGCAGGTCGCCAGGGCGGGTTTGGACGAGATCGCCCAGGCGCTCGCCGGCCACGCACTGGGCGGCGCCCCTGTGGTGGTATTCAACGCGGCATACGACCTGACGCTGCTCGACAACAACCTGCGGCACCACGGCCTGGCGACGCTGTCTGAGCGCCTGCAGGGTGCGCCGCTCCATGTGATAGATCCCTTGGTGTTGGATCGCGCATTCGACAGGTACCGGCGGGGGAAGCGCACTCTTGGCGTGCTTGCCGAGGTCTATGGCATCGACATCGAAGACGCTCTGCACGACGCGGCCGCCGATGCTACCGTCACGCTTCACGTCCTGGCGAGGATCGCGGCGAAGTTCCCGGAACTCGGCGAGCAGTCACTCACGGACCTGCAGAGCTTCCAGCACACGGCCCACCGGGAGTGGGCGCAGAACTTCAATCAGTGGCGAGAAGGGCAGGGCTTTTCAGGCCCGGGCGCTTCCGAGGAATGGCTGCCCGCTTAGCGGCTCTATCTCACAGATGAGTTGCTGCGGCGGATCGATCGGCGCACTTCACCACAAATTCGCGATCTTTCACAACATCTACATCACTCGAGGTATACGCTAGCGATATGACTGCTGTTGACGCTCCCGCTGACAACCTCGCGCAAATCGGCTCGCTCGTGCGGGCTGCCCGCCTCCATCGGGGGCTGACGCAGGCGCAACTCGCCGAGAAGCTCGCGACCAGCCAGAGCGCCGTCGCCCGCATCGAGCAGGGTTCGCAGAACGTGACGCTCGAGATGCTCACCCGCATCTCCGGTGCCCTCGATTCCGAGCTCATCTCGTTCGGCCCGTCCAAGCACCAGCACCTGCGTGTGCTCGGTGGCAAACCGCTCAGCGGAAGCATCGCGGTCAACTCGTCCAAGAATGCCGCGGTGGCACTCCTGTGCGCCTCCCTGCTCAACCGCGGGACCTCGACGCTGCGCAACGTCGCCCGCATCGTCGAGGTGGAGCGGATCATCGCGGTCCTGCGCTCGATCGGCGCTCAGGTCGAATGGTCCGCCGATGGCCGCGACGTCACGATCAACGTGCCGGACGACCTGGATATGTCGGCGATCGACGCCGACGCGGCTCGCCGCACACGTTCGGTCATCATGTTCTTCGGCCCGCTGCTGGCGCGCCTGGAGGAGTTCGAGCTTCCCTACGCGGGCGGCTGCGACCTCGGCAAGCGCACGATCGAGCCGCACCTGATCGCCCTGCGTCCCTTCGGGCTCGAAGTGACGGCCAAGGCTGGCGCCTACCACGCAGTCGCCAATCAGGCGGCGTCCACCGATCTGCAGATCATCCTCACCGAGCGCGGTGACACGGTGACGGAGAACGCCATCATGGCCGCCGCGCGCCACGACGGCGTGACGGTCATCCGCAACGCGAGCCCCAACTACATGGTGCAGGACCTCTGCTTCTACCTCGAACTGCTCGGCGTGCAGATCGATGGCATCGGCACGACGACGTTGCGCATCACCGGAAAGCCCACCTTCGATGCGGATGTCGAATACGTCGTCTCGGAGGATCCTGTCGAGGCGATGAGCCTGCTGACCGCCGGTATCGTCACGAACTCCGAGATCACCGTCACCCGCGTGCCCATCGAGTTCATGGAGATCGAGCTCGCGACGCTCGCCGAGATGAACCTCGGTTTCAGCCTCACTCCCGAATACCTGTCGCACAACGGACGCACCCGCCTCGTCGACGTCACCGTGTACCCGAGCGACCTCGTCGCCCCGCACGACAAGATCCACCCGATGCCGTTCCCCGGCCTCAACATCGACAACCTGCCGTTCTTCGTGGTCATCGCGGCCTGCGCCGAGGGGAACACCCTGGTGCACGACTGGGTCTACGAGAACCGCGCGATCCACCTGACCGACCTCACGCGCCTCGGGGCGGACGTCCGCCTGCTCGACGCCCACCGCCTAAACGTCAACGGCCCCACGCACTGGGTCGGATCCGAGGTTATCTGTCCCCCGGCGCTTCGACCCGCTGTCGTCATCCTGCTCGCCATGCTCGCCGCCCGCGGCGAATCGGTGCTGCGCAACGTCGACATCATCGCCCGCGGCTACGAGCAACTGGCGCAGCGCCTCGAAGAGCTCGGCGCTCGCATCGAGACCTTCCGCGACTGAACCCGCCGGTACGCGCGTGCCGCAGCTCATCCGAACCCCGCGCGCGCGCCGCAGCTCATCCGAACGGAGAAAGGGAAAGCAATGGCGCACTACCCCGATGGGTCCCCCAAGATCCCAAACCCTATCCCGGGTTCGACTCCTTCGGCTCTGCCGCTGACGCGAGAGGAAGCCGAGAAGGCGAATGCCACCTCGATGCTCCGCTTCGCCTTCGCCGAGGCGCTCATTATTACGGCGATAGTCGTGGCGACTTTCGCGCTTGAGCTCATACCCCCAACGATCGGCACCGCACTTCTCGTGGTCGTCGCGGTGACCTCGGTGCCGTTGCTACTCCGGATTGCGCGGCAGAATGCCAGGCGGTTGCAGGACGCAACGGCGGTCACGCCTCGGACGGTGCCCGCAGCAACTGGATCGACCGACGGTGGGTCAGCGCACGGATTCTCCCTGCCCGTGGATGACGCCTTCACCATCGCGGGTCGCGGCACCGTCGTAACCGGTACGGTCGCATCGGGCCAGGTACGCGGCGGCCAGAGCGTAACCCTCCACCGGGGACCGGCCGCGCTCGGCACATACCGCATCACTGGTATCGAGGCCTTCCGCAAGCGCCTGGATACGGCATCGGCCGGGGACACCGTCGGCCTGCTGCTCGCGGGCGCACAGCAATCCGATTTTCGCCGCGGAGACGACCTGCGCGGCTGACCTGGGCCACCAACGTGACATCGCCATACCGGCGGCGTCGCTGCGAGCCGGGGAGATATTCCCATGCAAACGCGCTATCTCGTCCTGCATCCGGCGGGCACGGACACCTTCGCCGTCACTGATGTCACCTGGCGCTCGAAGCGCGCGGACGGCCCACCGAGCTTCGACGTAACCGAGGCGCGAACCATCGGGGAAGGCTCGCTCGCGCAATTCGTGCTGGAAGCCGAGGCCGGCGACCGACCTCCGCGCTGGGTCTGGGCGGACACTGCACCGCTCTATCCCGAGCTGTTGCGGCGGGAGGTCACGGTGAGCCGGTGCCACGATCTGCGACTCGCGCACCGTATCTTGCGCAGCGCTAAGTGGACCGCGACCAGTGCACTCGCCGCCGGCGCAGCCGGCGCGTGGGACGGTCCTGCTCCGCCTCCGCATGAGGCCGATGGCGCTCTCTTCGAGGCGAATGAGGTCGCCGGCACACCCGCCGCCAACATCGGCGTTGCCGATCTGGTGTCCGAGTTGCATTCCCAGTGCGAGGCGCTGGAATCCGCCGCGCCCGGCGCGCGCGAGCGGCTTAGGTTGCTGGTCGCAGCGGAATCCGCGGGCGCACTGGTCGCCGCGGAAATGACCGCAGCGGGCATCCCCTGGCGCACCGACCTGCATGACGCGATCCTGAGCGAGGCGCTCGGATCGCGCCCCGCGGATGGATACCGGCCGGCGAAACTGGCGGAGCTGGCCCGCCAGATCCAGGAAGTCCTGGGCGTGGGCGACGTCAATCCGGACTCCCCGGCAGATTTGTTGCGCGGCCTTCGCCGGGCGGGCCTCAACGTCGACTCGACTCGATCCTGGGAACTACGCGACCTGGATCATCCCGCCGCCGCCTTGGTGCTGCGGTATAAGAAACTCAGCAGGCTGTGGACGGCGAACGGGTGGCGGTGGCTCGACACGTGGGTGCGCAACGGGCGCTTCCGCCCGATCTACGTGGTTGGCGGCGTGGTGACGGGGCGGTGGGCCTCCGACGGCGGTGGCGCGTTGCAGCTTCCCCACCAGGTGCGCGGCGCCGTGAGGGCCGACGAGGGCTGGACGTTCGTGGTCGCCGACGCGGCGCAACTCGAGCCACGCATACTCGCCGCCATCTCTGGCGACACGGCGATGGCGCGCGCTGGCAGGTCCGCCGATATGTACGAGGGCATCGTCGAATCCGGTGCCGTCGAGACCCGGAAGCAGGCCAAATACGGCATGCTCGGGGCGATGTATGGCGGTACGCAGGGGGTTTCGGGCCAGGTCTTGCCCAACCTGCGCAGGGCCTTTCCCGACGCGATCGGCCTCGTGGAGCGCGCCGCCGAGGTCGGCGAGCGCGGCGGGCAGGTCACGACCTGGCTCGGCCGGACATCCCCGCGGCCAGGAAGCGCGTGGAACGCGGCGCAGAGCGAGGGATACGAGGACGATCCCTCCGGCGCGGCTCACGCACGTTCGTCAGCCCGGTCATGGGGCCGGTTCACGCGGAACTTCGTTGTGCAGGGCACCGCCGCCGAATGGGCACTGTGCTGGCTCGCCCTCGTGCGAAACCGATTGCGCGGGCTGGGCGTCGATCCGGAGACCGGCGGATCCCCGGCGCTCGTGTTCTTCCTCCACGACGAGGTAATACTTCACACCCCCGCGGCCTTTGCGGCGGAGGTCGCGACCCTTGTGCGCGAGGCGGCGACGGAGGCGGCCCGGTTGCTGTTCGGCGAGATCGACGTCGAATTCCCCCTGAGCGTCTCCGTGGTCGAGAACTACGCCGAGGCGAAGTAGCGAGGCTCACCGCAACGGTCGTTCCGTGGGCCGGAAAGCTACCCTCAGATCGCTAGAATCGGACGGTTCGGGGGACGATAGTTCAGTTCGCCCAGGTGTATTTCATAGGCCGAACTGAATTATGTGTCGGTCAACCGCGTGGATCATCGGGTTCGCATCGGACAGAGGCAGGTTGCGCAACGGCGAGTTGGCGCGTGCTCACGAACTCGTGCTGCCTAGCCGTGAGCGGGTCGGTGAAGCGCAGTGTCTTGGCGAGCAGCTGGAGCGGGTCGCTGAAGTCGTCGATGGCGACCTCGCGCGGCTCCGGGTACAGCGGATCGCCCAGGATGCCGATCCCGAGCGAGGCCATATGCACCCGAAGCTGGTGGGTCTTGCCCGTATGCGGGGTGAGCCGGTAACGCGCCAGACCGTCGCCCAGTTCGCGGTCTATCTCTACGAGGGTCTCGCTGTTCGGCTGCCCCGGCTCCTCGTACGCCTGGGCGACGCCCTCGATCTTCTGCATTCGCGAGCGGACGACGCGCGGCAGTTCCAGATCGGGCCGCAGGGCCGCCACAGCCTCATAGGTCTTGTCGACCTCGCGCTGCTGGAACAGCGTCTGGTACGGCCCGCGGTATTCGCGCCGCGTGGTGAGGACGAGCACCCCCGCGGTCAACCGGTCGAGCCGGTGCACGGGGCTGAGCTCGGGCAGGTCGAGCAATGTGCGCACCCGAACGAGGGCCGTCTCGCGAATGTGGGAGCCACGTGGGGTGGTAGCGAGGAAGTGCGGCTTGTCGATGACGACGATGCGCGGATCCTGGTACAGCACCTCGACCTCGAAGGGAACGGGCACCTCGGGAGGCGGGTCGCGGTAGAGGTACACGAGGGAGCCGGTGACGGCGGGCGACGACGGATTGAGCGGCCGCCCGAGTTCGTCCACGACTTCGCGAGCCGCGAACTTGGCGGGCAGGGAATCGAGGTCATCCGGCAGACGCCACGCGAGATACTCGTCCAGGGTCGACCAAGATCCCAAGGGGATCTGCAAGCGCACCGGGCCGACGCCGCCGCGCAACGGCAGGGGCGGTAGTCTTCGCCTGGCCGCCCGGTGTCGTCTCAAGCCGCTTGCCTCATCGCCCCGTGTAGTTCGGCGCTTCGACCGTCATCTTGATGTCGTGAGGGTGCGACTCCTTGAGTCCTGCGGCGGTGATGCGCACGAACTTGCCGCGCTCCTGCAACTGCGGGATTGTGTGGGCACCGACGTAGAACATCGACTGGTGCAGGCCACCGATGAGCTGATAGGCGACGGCTCCCAGCGGACCGCGATAGGGAACCTGCCCTTCGATGCCCTCGGGGACGATCTTGTCGTCCGAGTTGACGTCGGCCTGGAAGTAGCGGTCCTTCGAGTACGACACCTTGCCGCGCGACGCCATGGCGCCAAGCGATCCCATGCCCCGGTAGTGCTTGTACTGCTTGCCATTGACGAAGACGAGTTCTCCCGGCGATTCGTCGCAACCAGCGAGGAGCAAGCCGAGCATGACCGAGTCGGCTCCCGCGACGAGCGCCTTGGCGATGTCGCCTGAATACTGTAGGCCACCATCGCCGATAACGGGCACGCCGGCCGGGCGGCACGCGAGGGAGGCCTCGTAGATGGCGGTGACCTGCGGGACTCCGACGCCGGCGACGACGCGCGTAGTGCAGATCGATCCGGGACCGACGCCGACCTTGACGGCGTCAGCACCGGCGTCGACGAGCGCCTGCGCGCCGGCCCGCGTCGCGACGTTCCCGCCGATGATCTGCACGTGGCGCATGGCCGGATCGGCCTTGAGTCTGGCGATCATCTCGAGCAGGAGGCGCGCGTGGCCGTTGGCGGTGTCGGCGACGAGCACGTCGACGCCAGCCTCGACCAGCGCGGTCGCTCGCTCGTAGGCCTCGCCGAAGAAGCCGATCGCGGCCCCGACGACCAGGCGACCCTCGGCATCCTTCGTGGCATCGGGATACTGCTCGGACTTCACGAAGTCCTTCACTGTGATGAGCCCTCCGAGCCGACCCGCCTCGTCAACGAGAGGGAGTTTCTCGACCTTGTGGCGCGCGAGCAGAGCCGCCGCGTCATCACGGGAAATCCCGACGGGAGCCGTGATCAAGGGCTGAGCGGTCATGACGTCGCGGACGCGGCGAGTGGCGAACTCGCGGGAATCCACGAATCGCAGGTCCCGGTTGGTGATGATTCCCAGGAGGGTGCCGTCACCGTCGACAACGGGCAGGCCGGAGACGCGGTACTGGCCGCACAGGGCATCGAGTTCGGCGAGCGTGGCGTCCGGAGCGACGGTGACCGGATCGGAAACCATGCCGGACTCGGACCGCTTCACGAGGTCGACCTGGCGTGCCTGTTCCTCGATCGAGAGGTTGCGATGAATGATTCCGATGCCGCCCTGGCGCGCCATCGCGATGGCCATTCGGGATTCGGTCACGGTGTCCATGGCCGCGGACGAGAGCGGGATCTTGAGCGAGATTTCGCGCGTGAACCGGCTCGCGGTGTCGACTTCGGAGGGAATGACGTCGGTCTCGCCCGGGAGAAGGAGAACGTCGTCGTAGGTGAGGCCGAGGAAGCCGAAGGGATCGCGCGAGTTGTCCGGGTTCGTCATGGAGAAATCCTACTTTGATTTGACCGACGATTCGGCCGCGTCCCCGCTGGGGTGCGCAAGATCACTTGGCGCTGGCAGCCACGACGGCGAGGACCTCGTGGACGAGTCCTTCAAACGATCGAATCCGTTGCACCGTCGTGGCCAGCGGGATATCGCCGACGGCCGTGTCGTCGGGCAGTCCCACGAAGATCGGCAGGTCGGGGTTTTCCGTGTGCAACGCGCGGACGAGCCCGAGATCGGGGTGGCTCAGGTCGGAGATCATAACGGTCGCCGTGGGCCGAACCATCGTGACGACCTCCAGCACGCGGTGCTCGTTGGAGGGGCCGGTCACGATGCGCACCGCGACGTCGTGCTGCATGAGCGCCGCCGCGAACACGTGTGCACTGATCGAGAGGGGATCCCCGGGGGCGACGAAGACGAGCACCATCTTCTTGTTCCGGCTCGGGTGGCTGTGCGGCACGCCCTGCCTTGCGGCTTCCTCATCGAGTACAACGACGTAGGCGGCGATGGACCGCAGGACCGCGCTGACCAGCAACAATTCAGGTGTCTCACCAGGCCGCGCGAGCACCGTGCGCATGGCCAACTGCGCCATCGCGGGCTGCACGATGGTCCGCCACCAGACCACCGGGTCGTCGCCCAGGCCGAGGCTGAGCAGTGACAGGCACTCTGCAAGCCGCCCCGCGAGCACCGCGTCGATCACGGCCGCCGACGTCACCGCATCGCGATGCGACGAGGAGGGAAGGTGCAGGATCGAGGCGGAGCGCTCGCCACCCGGCTGGGTCCCGGCCTCCGAACGCTGGTCCGAGGAGGATTCCTGCGGCGATGCAAGACCCTTGAGGTCGGTTTCGAGTGCCTCGGGAGTGACGGTGGAGATATCCGCGTGACGTGCCGCCTTAGCCGCGTCCTGCGGGGCAACGCCGTCGAGCGCGAGGCGTCGCATGATGACGAGCCGGGCGACGTCCTCGTGTGAGTAGCGGCGATGGGCGCCCGCGCTGTGGCTTGAAGGACCAAGACCGTACCGGCGGTCCCACGTGCGAAGCGTTGCCGGGGCCACCCCTAGCCGCTGAGCGACCGCCGCCACCGTCAGTCCCGGCAGACTCTGGTCCCCCACCGCTTCCGATTCCGCGGCCTCATCGGTGGGCGAATCGCCGCTGTCAGATTCCGCAGCGGGCTCGCGGCGGTCACTTCGCGGCGTGTCGGTCATACGACAATCTTGCCGATCCTGGGCGCGATACGCCAATGCAACCGGCATGTTGCCCGGTCTTTGTGGCGAACATGGCCCTGAACAGGGCGAACAGTGCGTCACGACCGGAAATGAGAAAAATCGCCTGAGGGGTTGAACAACCCTTGCAACGCTTGCTAAGTTGTTCATACATTGTCCAGCGGTCGCGTCAACGCCGATCGGCCGGTCCCAGTAGGAGGAAGAACAATGACGGAAGTTTCGCGGCTCCCCGGCCCAGTGATGGATCTTTGGGAATGGCAGTACAAGGGTTCCTGCAGGGATGTGGACGACACCGTGTTCTTTCACCCGGAGGGTGAACGCGGCGCCGCGCGGCGCCGCCGCGCGGAAGCGGCCAAGGCGATCTGCGCCGAGTGCCCTGTTCTGCAGCAGTGCCGCGAGCACGCGCTCCACGTCCGCGAACCCTACGGTGTGTGGGGTGGCATGAGCGAGGACGAGCGGGCTGAAATCCTCGCCGAGCAGGACCGCAAGGGGCGCCGCTCGGTGCGCGCCGTCTAACGACACGTCACCTCTCGAACCTTCACGCATTCGAGAGCACCGGTTAGGGCTGCCGCGCGCGCGTTATATCGACTGCCCGGCGACCCTAACCGGTGCTCTAGAAGTCACGAGAAAAGGCCGCTGGCCGCCACCCGATAGGTGGCGGCCAGCGGCCTTAGCGTTGAGCTGAGGTGGATCAGCCTACGATCGCGAGCACGTCGCGAGCGGAGAGGATGAGGTACTCCTCACCCGCGTACTTGACCTCGGTGCCCCCGTACTTGGAGTAGATGACCTTGTCACCGACGGCAACGTCCAGCGGAACGCGGTTGCCCTTGTCATCGATGCGACCGGGACCGACTGCGAGAACCTCGCCCTCCTGCGGCTTCTCCTTCGCGGAGTCCGGGAGAACGAAGCCCGAGGGGGTGGTGACCTCTGCCTCGAGGGTCTTCACGAGGATCCTGTCCTCAAGTGGCTTGATGGAGACCGACACTGCGGACCTCCCCTTTCGTGAGTTGGAATTCACTGACAAAGGTGCACTCCGCCATCGTCCGCCCGTCGTCGCGGGTGCCGTGCGGATTATTGGAGTACATCCGTCACCGCAGGGGCATGCGCCCGCTGTGATGACCTACTGAACAGCGTAGATCCGTATTAGCACTCGGTCAAGGCGAGTGCTAGTTCACTCCGTATGCCTCGAGCGAACAACGGCGCATCTCACGAGCGTGCTCAGCAGTTCGGCAGGCGGAACACCGGGGGCACGCGAAGGCCGCATCGATCACCCATAGCTGACCACAGCGCGCCCGCACACGGACCTGGGCCGGGCGAGCATGCCTCGTCCGGCCTGGCCGAGCCGCAGGCTCTAGCGTTGCGAGCGCCGCGGAGGCAGGTGCGGAATTCCGATGATCTGCGCCTGCGTTGCCGATCCGATCCCCCCAGGCGTAGCATGATCGGCTCGTCTCGCGGGTGGGCCGTGGGGCCCGACACCGCGCAGATCTACACCAGGACCTCGCCCCCCCAGTGGCGCAGTAAAGGCTCGACCGCTCCATTCCTGTCGTTCGTCAAGGTGGGCGGTACGTGGCGAGTCGACCTGGACAACCTCGAGTTCTCCAACATCGCGAAGAAGGTCAAGCCGATCCCATCCAAGGTGACGGGCTGGAACGTCAAGGCGATCAAGGTCAAGAAGGGCAAGATTCCAGCAGCCCGGAAGATCGTCGTTGCCGCCAGCACCGGCAAGGTCGTGCTTGAACGAAAATCGGGCAAGAAGTGGGTCAGGGTCTCGACAGCCACCGTCAACGCCACGACCGGTCGCGCAACGGTGAGGTTCGCAAAACTGCGCACCAAGGGCACCTACACCTTCCGTCTGCGCCTCACCGGCACGGACTACTACAAGCTAGACGGCGTTAAGAACCTCAAGGTCAAGGTCAAGCAGCCACACGCCAAACACCAGCTTGTCGGGCCGCGCGCATCCTCGGGTTGAACGATGCGCGCAGTTTCGTTTTACCGGGTGGTGACCTGCCCGATCCCGCGACCACGGCCGGACTATGGAAGACTTCTTGCGTGCCTGGCAACCCCATAGATTCCACCCTCGCAGCGGGCATCTCAGCGCAACGCGTCACCGCCAGCGAGGGAGCACTCGTCCTGATCGACCTCGACGGCACGCTTGTCGATTCCGGGGACGGCATTCTGGCGAGCCTGCGCGTAGCATTCGACGAGGCGGGTGTCCCGCGCCCCGGGGAGGCCGAACTGCGCCGCTTCCTCGGTCCGCCCATCTACTACTCGCTCGACGCGCTCGGCATCACGGGCGAGCCCGCGGACCGTGTCGTTGCTGCCTATCGTCAGCATTACCACGACGTAGGCATGCATCAGTCGGCCGCATTCGCCGGTATCCCCGCAGCGCTCGACCGAATGCGTACCGAACTCGAATCGTCGGCGACCGGCAGCGTAAGACTCGTCGTCGCGACGTCCAAACCCGAGACGTATGCGAAGCGGATCGTGCAACTCTCCGGCCTCGCCCCGCACCTCGACGCCGTGTACGGCGCGTCGCTCGACGGCACGCGCACCTCCAAGGCGGACGTGATCGCGCACGCTCTGCACGGCGAGGCCGCATACCACGGCGAGGCCGTCTACCACAGCGAGGCCGCATACCAGGCGGACACCGCGGACACCGTTCCCGACCGGCGGATCATGATCGGCGACCGCAAGTTCGACGTCCTGGGCGCGGCCGCCCACGGCATCGCCACCATCGGCGTGCTCTGGGGCTACGGCGACGCGGAAGAACTCGTCGGTGCCGGTGCCGTGTTGATCGCGCACTCTCCCGCCGAGCTGCCCACCCTGGTCGTGGCAGCCGCGCTGACGAGCCCAACCGCGTAGCCACGGACGCGAATCATGGACCCCGCAACCGCCGCTGCGCTGACGAGCCCCAGCGTCTCATCCATCATTCGCGACCTACCCGACTACGACAGCGACCGCGCCCTCGAGATCGGGAGTCGCCTGCGAAAGCTCGAACTCGATCGCGACCTGATCGCGGCCATCCAGACTCAGCTCGCATTGCGGGCGCCGCTGCGGGCCAAGCTCGGTGACAAGTCGGAGGGCTTCCTCGCCACGCGTGCGGGCGCAGAACAGGCGACCAGATGGCCGGTCGCCGCGCTCCGGGCCCGCGCTTTCGCGGCTTCGGGCGCAACAACGGTCGCAGATCTCACGTGCGGACTCGGCGTCGACACCCTCGCCCTGGCCGCGGCGGGTCTCTCGGTGACGGCATTCGAGATAGACGAGGCCACCGCCACCCTCGCTCGCCACAACGCGCGCGACTACGGCTGCGTCCACGTGCTCCACGGCGACGGCCTGGCTGCCGATCTGAGCGGGATCGATGCGATCTTCGCCGACCCGGCCAGGCGCACCGAATCCGGGGCGCGCATCAACGATCCCGAGCAGTACGGCCCACCCCTGAGCGACGTCTGGGCATTGCGGGAGCGCGCAGAACTCCGCGTCCTCGGCGTCAAGGTCGGGCCTGGCATCGCGCACCGCGACGTGCCGGCGGACGCGCGCGCCGAATGGCTATCCGTGGACGGCGACGTGGTCGAGGCGACCCTCTGGTGGACGCCCGGCGGAATGCCGGACCTGCCGCACAGGGCACTGATCGCGCGCTCGTCCCAGGGCGACCCGCTCGCAGAACTGACCGTGGGCAGCCTCGCGGGTTTCCCGGACGAGGACTCCCGTGCACCCCGCCTCGATGTCGCGACAGCGGCGGATCTGGGCGAGTTCCTGGCCGAACCGGACGGCGCCATCATCCGCGCTCACCTACTCGGGACGCTCGCCGAGAAAGCGGCGGGGGACTCGTCCATGAATGGCCGAGCCCGGCTGATCTCCCCGCGCATCGCGTACCTCACCGCGAATGAGCCGCTACCCCATTCGCGCAACTACCGCATCGTGGACGTGCTGCCCTTCCACATCAAGAAACTGAGTGGTTATCTGCGCACGCGGGGCGTAGGTTCGGTCACAATAAAGAAGCGCGGAGTCGAAGCAACGCCCGAACAGGTGCGCAGGCAGCTCAGGCTCAGCGGCGATCACGAGGCCACTTTGGTCCTCACGCGGATAGCTGGCCAGCATCGCGCGATCGTAGTGGAACCGGCGGAGGGTGGGAACGACCAGTGAGCGCAATTCCTTTCGCGTCATCGCTGCGATCCACCGTCGGCATCGAGTGGGAACTGGCCCTGGTTGATCAGGACTCCGGGGACCTGCGTCAGGTGGCCCCCGTCATCCTGAAATCGCTGTCCCCCGACGGCTCCCAGCATCCCAACGTGCGCCAGGAGTTGCTGCTCAACACGATCGAGATCGTCTCGAACCCGCGCGAAACCGTGGCGCAGGCGGGCCAGGATCTGGTGCGCAGCATCGACTTGATGCGCGAGGTCCTGGAGCCGATGCGCGTCGATCTCATGTCGGCGGGTACACACCCGTTCGCGCGCTGGGACCAGCAGAAAGTGTCCGACAAGGACCGCTACGCCACGCTGATCGACCGCACGCAGTGGTGGGGCCGCCAGATGCTCATCTACGGCGTCCACGTCCACGTCGGGGTCGAGGACCGCGCCAAGGTCCTGCCGATCGCCCGCGGGCTGCTGCCCTACTTCGGTCACCTGCAGTCGCTCGCCGCCTCATCGCCGTTCTGGGGCGGCGACGACACGGGGTACGCATCCAACCGCGCCCTCATGTTCCAGCAGTTGCCCACCGCCGGGCTCGGATTCCAGTTCGACGAGTGGACAGATCTGGAGCGGTACGTCGATGACATGATGCACACCGGCGTCATCGACCACTTCGACGAGATCCGCTGGGACATCCGTCCCTCTCCCCGGTTCGGCACGCTGGAGACGAGGATCTGCGATGGCGCGTCGAACCTGCAGGAACTCCTGGCTCTCGCCGCGCTGAACCACTGCCTCGTGGAATACCTGTCGAGCGAACTCGACGCTGGACGCGAACTGCCCACCCTGCCGCCCTGGTTCGCCCAGGAGAACAAATGGCGCTCAGCCCGGTACGGCATGGACGCGATCCTGATCCTGGACCGCGCGGGGAACGAGGAACTCATCACCGACCACTTGCGGGCTTTGCTCACGCAGCTCGAGCCCGTAGCCGCGCGGCTGGGTTGTTTGGACGAGCTCTCCCTGGTCCATGAGATCGTCTCCACAGGCGCGGGGTACCAACGCCAGCGCGCGGTGTGGCAAGCGCAGAACGGGCGACTCGACGCCGTCGTGGCCTCGCTCGTCGCCGAAATGCACGCGGGCAAGCCACTGCCCGCCTGAACGACCCCGCTCACGTTGCCAGACCGCTCGACCCCGCAGGCGATACGCGGTTGGGCGCGCGAGATCCCGCAAAGTGGTCGGAGACCTGCGCATTCACCGACTGCGCGTCGGTGCGCGAGAAGTGGCAACTCAAGTGGCTCGATCTTGAGACCGCTTGTACCCTGGCGGAGGAACACCCGCCCATATCGATTCTGACGACGATGTCTTATCGCATTCGAGGTTTTACCGTGCCCACGATGGCTCCCCATTCACGTCCGTATCACGCTCACGGCTCGGCCACTCGCCTGCTGACCATCGCGCTGGGCGCCGTGCTGGCGCTCCTGGCCTCGTGTTCAATCGCTATAGCCCCGGCAGCGCTGGCCGCAGGCCCCGTCTCGGTCGGCTCCGGCGGGTACATCAACGGCAAGATCGGCGTCGAGCCCGGAGAACTCAGCGAGTACTGCACATCGACGCCGCGGCAGAGCTTCACGCGGGGCGGCAAGACCATCCCCGCGCTGGTGTCGAAGAACGCACCGGTGCCCACTAACGACTGGTGGAGCACGCTCGCCTTCCGTCACTGGGTGAGCGACGGCGGCTGGCAGGGATGCGATCTGGGATCGACCATGTACGCCCATCCGGCGGCCTACGGATGGCACAACCGAGGCCTGGGGATCACGTATCCGAACACGCTGGGGGCAGCGACCAACAACGACACCGGAATCTCCAACTTCACCGGCGAGGGGTACGAATACGCGGGCCCGACCTGGAGCGGACACGACGTGTACGCGGGGGTCTCCGGGAACGCGAGCAATCCGTCCCAGGAGTTCGTAGGGGAGGTCCTGCAGGTCGAGGACTGGACCGACTGGACGGTGCAGTCGGTGTTGAAGAATGCCGCGGGCACCATCGGGGTCAGGGCCGTCATTGGTCACGGCCTGCCAATCGCTTGGATGCAGAGTTTCGGAGCGGCCAGCCGCATTCAAACGCAGGGCACGACGTCGATTCAATCCAACAACAACGGCACGCTGATACTCTCCGTGAACGGCCGGTCATACATCGCCTGGGCACCGGACGGGGCGCAGTGGACGCAGAACAGCGCGAATGTCTTCACGTCGAGCGCTGGATGGTACGCCGTGGCGCTCGTGCCAAACGGCGCAAACGCGTCAACGATCGCCGCGAACTGGCGTCAGTTCGCGTATTCGCCGGTCACCACGGCGACAGTCAGCTACACCTACCAGCAGGCCAGCGGAAAACTTCAGGCGCGCTATGAGATCGGCGTCACGCGCAAGGCGGGCAGCGGCTCCACGACGAGCACTGTCATGGCGCTGTACCCGCATCAAGAGCAGTACCGCACCGATGGGCAGGCTCCCCTGGGCTCAACGTATACCTCACCGCGCGGCAGCATGCCGGTGCTGCAGAACGTGCCGGGGTTCACCACGACTACGCCGTTCTACGGCGTGCTGACCGAGATCCCCGGCATCTCTGTGGCACCCGGCGGCGCGAACCACGCCAAACTGATGCAGTATCTCGACGCCGCCGAGAATGACCCGCTCAACGTCCAGCAGATGACGAACAACGGCAACGCTACGTATTGGACCGGCAAGGCAATAGGACGGGCCGCCCGCATCGCCGAGGTCGCCGACCAGGTGGGCGACACCACGGCTCGGGACAAGGCCCTCACGAAAATCCGCGAGCAATTGACGGATTGGTTCACCGCAACATCGGGCAAGACGAGCAAGGTCTTCGCCTACTCCGAGAAATATGGCACGCTGCTCGGCTACCCCGCCGGGCCAGGCGGAACGGACCAGTACGGCACGCTTACGCGGATGAACGACCATCATTTCCACTACGCGTACTACGTTGCGGCCGCGGCGACGCTGGCGCGATACGACGCTCAGTGGGCCGCGAGCTATGGCGGCATGGTAGACATGCTCATCCGCGATGTAGCGTCGCCGGACCGGGGCGATGCCATGTTCCCGTACCTGCGGACGTTCGATGTCTACGCCGGTCACTCCTGGGCATCGGGGGACGGCGGATTCTCCAAGGGGAACAATCAGGAATCATCCGCCGAGGCGATGAACCTCGCGCAAGCGATGGTGCAGTGGGGCGAAGTGCGGGGCAACACGCAAATCCGCGACACCGGCATCTACTTGTACACCACCGAAGCCGCCGCTATCGCGCGGTACTGGTTCAATTCGCGGGACGACTTCCCGTCGGCTAAGTTCAACCGAAACTACGCCTCGATGGTCTGGGCATCGGGCGCCCACTACTCGCTGTGGTTCGGCGGCCCGGGCGACCATCAGTACTTCTACGGGATCAACATGCTCCCCGTAACGGGTGGGTCGCTCTATCTGGGCTACGAGCCGGCGATCGTCCAGCGCACCTACAACGAGTACATGGGACGTACCGGCAATGCCGAGCCGCCGTGGTGGCACGACATTCTGTACTCGTACCTGGCGCTCGCCAACCCGGACTTGGCGCTCGCCAAGTTCGCCACCGCGGACGGAAATGGCACCTTCGGGGAGGAGCAGGGCGATTCCCACGCCCACAGCTATCACTGGGTGACGTCCCTCGCGGCGCTCGGGCAGGTCGACACTACCGCCCACGCCAACTACCCGCTCGCTACGACGTTCAGCAAGAACGGCCAGCGGTCCTACGTAGTCACGAACGCCTCAAACAAAGCGATCACCGTCACGTTCCGGGACGATTCCGGTTCCGTGCTCGCGACCGTTACCGCGCCGAAGGGCCAAGTCACCACCCGCCGACCGGACGGATCGACCGTCTCGCTCGGCGACGGAGGCTCCGGCGGAGCGGGCATCGAGATCCCTGGGACGCCAACCGACCCGACCGACCCGACCGACCCGACCGACCCGACCGACCCCGGGGGGCCGACCGATCCGACCGATCCGACCGACCCCACTGATCCGACCGACCCCACTGATCCGACCGATCCGGGCGGACCGACTAATCCCGGTGGCAATAACGGCACTGGCGGAACCCCCGGCACGCCGGGAAGCGCCCCCGCAAAGGTGATCAAACGCAAGGCGAAACTCGTCAGCGCCAAGAACGCCAAGAAGCCCAAGGTCAAGAAGTTGAAAGTCCACAAGGCCTTCAAGGTCAAGGTCGTGCTGAGCGCACCCGGCAAGGCAAAGGTGACGGGCACCGTCCGGCTCACTGTCGGTAAGCGAGTCCTCGGCAAGGCGAAAGTACGCCACAAGGGAGGCAGGTACGTGGCGACCGTGAGCGTCAAGACGGCGAAGAACCGCAATGTGGGAAAGATCAGGGTCAGTTACCTCGGTTCGACTGCGCTGGTCAAGGCGACCTACAACACAAAGTTGCGAGTAGTGCGCTAGGAAGGCGGCTCCGGTGATTCGGAAACCCAAACTCGCAGCCGTCGCAGCGGCGCTCGCGTTGCTCCTCTCCTCGGCGGTGGCAGCACCTCCCATGGTTGCGGCCGCCGTCGAGAGTCCGGGCGGATCCGGCTCGTACACGACTGACAACGTCGGAGCGGTTCCCGGCGGGGCCTGCGGTCAGCAGAACCTGCGTGCGTACCTGACTTCGGATGCGCCGAACAAGCCAGTGCCCACCAATGACTGGTGGACGTCGCTCGTTTTCAAGTTCTCGGATGCGAGCGGCACTCAGCAGTGCGCGCAGAACCTGGCTCTCACCGCGTTGCCGACCCAGGTCAGCGTCGAGGACGGCAAGAAGGCCTCGCAGTACGACGGCGATTCAGCTACGCCCGGCGTGCACATTTCGTACCATCCGGGTGCAACGCTCGCGCCCGTCGCCGGCAAAGGCTCGCAAGACCAGAGCTTCCACCAGTACATGCGCAAGGACATCGTGATCGCCCAAGTGGCCGGGCTCGGCCAGACCGACGTGAAGGTGTCGAATTGGAGCGACTGGACCGTCTCGACCCGGCAAACGGACGGTACCCGCACGCTGGACGCGACCTTCGGCCAGGGATTGCCGTTCACGTGGCTCAAAGCGACCGGCGGCAACGCAAAGATCACGCTCAACGCGTGGACGGACGTGGACTTCATCGTCAATGGCTCTGTGCAGCCCGCTCCGTCCGCATCGTCGATCGTCGTGATCGGTTCCGGTCCCACGAATAGCAACGGGCAGATCACCGATCGCCGCTACTACGCCGCCTATTCACCGCCCGGAGCTACCTGGACCAAGTCGAGCGAGAGCGGTCACTGGAACGACCTCGTAGCCAGCGCGGGCGGCAATTTCGCCATCGCCGCGCTGCCCGTCGATAGTTCCACTCCCGCGGCGGATATCTGGTCGCTCGCGCAGAGTTATGCGCCGTACGCACACTCACCGGTCACCGACACCAAGGCGAATTACGTCTACGACCAGGCCACGGGGAAGGTCCGAGTGACCTACCAGATCACCGCAAACCCCATTTCCGGATCGGGCGGCACTGCCGGAACCGTGGTGTCCCTGCTCCCCCACCAGTGGCGTAAGTTTGTGGCGGCGGAGCCCTCGTCCTCAAACACCTTTGTCGCCCGGACGTACGCCTCCCCGCGCGGTGTCATGAAGACGCTCGTGGGGGCCACGAGCTTCACGACCGAGGACGAGTTCCACGGCGTGCTGACCGAGGTGCCGGGCGTCGCGACTGCGGTACCGGGATCGGCCGAGCGCAGCAGACTCGAGACCGAACTCGCCACCTATCTGACGGGAACATCCCTCGCCGACGCGCTGCGCACCCAGAACACGCCCACCTACGGTGTGGGCAAGGCACTGGGACGGACGGCGCGAATCGCGGAGATCGCCGATCAGTTGGGTCGACCCGATGTGCGGGATAAGGCGCTCGGGGACATTCGCGACACCCTGACCGACTGGTTCACCGCGACCTCCGGCAAGTCCAGGCAGGTCTTCCGGTATTCCTCGGCGTGGTCGTCCCTGATCGGCTACCCGGCAGACTTCTTCTCCGACACCGAACTCAACGACCACCACTTCCACTACGGGTACTACGTGGTGGCGGCGGCGACCCTCGCCCGGTTCGATCCGGCCTGGGCCGATTCTTATGGGCCGATGGTCGAGATGCTGATCCGCGACGTCAACTCACCCGATAGGGGTGACGCGATGTTCCCCTACCTGCGCTACTTCAATGCGTACTCGGGGCACGACTACGCGGCCGGTCCCGCACCCTACGACGGTGGCAACAATCAGGAATCGAGCTCGGAGGCCATGAACGCCGCCTACGGCATGATCATGTGGGGCGAAGCCACCGGCAATAAGGCGATCCGCGACGCAGGCGTATACATCTACACGACCCAGGCCGCGGCCATCAACGACTACTGGTTCAACGACAACGGCGAGGCGCTGCCCGCCGGGTACACCTCGCCGATCGTGCCGGTCATCTGGACCAATGGCGGAACGGGCGGGCTCTTCTTCGGCAACGGCGAGCGGGCATACAAGTTCGGGATAAACACGCTACCCGTCACAGGCGGCTTCCTGTACCTCACCGCGGGCGCGGCCCAGCGCAACTACGATGCCCTGCAGGCTGCGCCGCGACTCGGCGGTGAGAATGCGAACGAGTGGCGGGACATCCACCTCAGCGCGCTCGCGCTCGCGGACGGTCCCGCGGCCCTGGCCGGACTGAATCAGCTCGGCAACTACTCGGTGCCCGCGAGCGGCGGGCTGCCCTATACGAACGAGCACGGCGAGACCAAGGCGCATACGTATCACTGGATCGCGAACCTGGCCGCGCTCGGCCGGGTGGACCGGTCCCTGACGGCGAATTATCCGGGCGCGGTAGCGTTCACGAGGAACGGCGCCAAATCCTACGTAGTCACCAACGTGTCCGGTGCCGACCTGACTGTGACCTTCTCCGACTGCACACGGGTGATTGCGCCGCGCGGCAAGGTGACGGTAACCGGGCCGAGCGCTGCGACCCTGGGCAGCGCCCCGGGAGGCCGCGGCCTCAGCGTGCCCATTCCGGGCTGGCCCGCCTGCGTTGCCGACCCCGATCCCGAGGAACCTGTGGATCCCGGGAATCCGGTCGATCCGGCTCACCCCATGGACCCGGAAACACCAATCGCGCCGGTCACGCGGCCCGCACCGCCCCTGACGAGGACACCTGGCCCGGGTGCGAAGACGAGCACCCTGAAGATCACGAGGGTGACGGTGACCAAAGGTCGCTATCGCAAGTCCAAGAAGGCGATCCGAGTTCGCAAGGCGGCACGCGTCACCATCAAATTCGCTACCAGCGCGGATTTCAAGCCGAACGCGAAGGTCTCCCTCGTAATCGGCAAGACGATCGGACGGGCGAAACTCGTTCGGAAGTCTGCTCGGACCTGGGTCGCACACGTCAAAGTGAAGGCCAAGGTCAACACCAAGCGCGGCAAAGTCACCATCCGCTATGGCAAGGCGGGCAAGAAGCCATCCATCGCGAACCGGAAGCTCTTGCGAATCCGCTGACTCCGGTGCAAATCGGACAGCCAATTTACTTCTTGAACACTGAACAAGGGCTGAACCATGTCCCTATCGCCAAGGGTCGTCACCTTGTGTACGCTGAGTCCGTTGACAACGCTGTCTGCTGGTGGGGCCAGTTGCCCCGCTAAAGTCGGCCGATCTCCCTCGCACCTCTCGTGTACTGAGATCGGGTCGGCACGATCTCGATGAGGAGAACGACATAGTGAAGATCAAGAGACTGCTCGCATCGGCCGGCGCGCTTGCCATCGCCGCCACTGGGATGGCTTTGACGGCGCCGGCCGCCACTGCAGCCCTCGACAAAGTGCCGTTCACGATAACGAACAATTCCGGAATCGGAGATGCGGCACTGTATGTGGGCATCATGGGGCGCAATCCGGCGAACGGACGAGACGCGTACTTGGTCAAGGATGGTTCGACTTGGCGACTCCAAGACATCCCAAGCGCTCCGGCATATCCCAACCCGCCGCAGAACCTCAATGGCGTGATGTTCGCGGGGCCAGCCGTGGGACAGTCGATAACGGTGCAGACACCGCACATCGATTCGGGTCGCCTCTACTACTCTTGGGGTCAGCCGCTGCAGTTCATGTACGTCAACAATGACCTTCGCCAGGACAAACTGGTGTACCCAGACCACAACACCGAGCCGAACAAGTCGATTCTGCACGGTAGCGCCGAATACACCTACGACGCGAACAATGTGCTGTGGTACAACTCGACGCAGGTCGACTTCTTCGGCCCGCCCGCCCAAGTGGGCATCGCGGACGGAAGCGGAAACATCAAGTCGACCGGGCGCCTGACCACCGACGGGTTCGGCTATGTGCAGACGGAACTTGCGAAGCATGGTGAATGGGCGAAACTCATCGAGAAGGGCCCGTACAACAATGTGACGCGCGTGCTCAATCCGAGCCACAAACTCGGCAAGGATGGATTCAACGCGGGGAGCATTCAGCAGTACATCGACCAGGTTTGGACGAAGTACAAGGGCACGGACATGCACATACGTCCGATTAGCGACAACCCCAACATCGTCTTCACCGGCAGAGTGGGGAGCGACAATGTCTTCCGGTTCACCGCTACTGGCTACTCGCAGGTTGCAATCAACAAGCCAACTCCGTGGGAGGCGCTCGCCTGCGCAGGGCCGTTTACCGGGGGCGGGCACGAGGGCTGGGTTGCCCGCACGCTCTGCGCTGGCCTCAATCGATCCAATATGCTGACCTACACGGATCAGCCGACCACCAATGACAAGTTTTACGCCGACTCCCAGTGGACGAACTGGTACGTCAAGATTGTGCATGAGGCGATGGCCACGGGGCACGCTTACGCGTTTGCCTTCGATGACGTCGGTGGATACGAATCGCTGACCGCAATCGGCAACCCGTCTCACGCGTATCTGCAACTCGATCCGTTCAGTGGCTCCGCGAACCCCATTGGTCAGGAGCACGGCACCAACCCCGGCGGGGGCGACACCGGCGGCGGTGACACTGGCGGAGGCGACACCGGCGGAGGCGACACCGGCGGAAGCGACACCGGCGGCGGCACCGGCGGCGGCACCGGCGGCGGCACCGGCGGCGGCACCGGCGGCGGTGACACTGGCGGAGGCGACACCGGCGGCGGCACCAAACCTGGCGGGGGCGACACCGGCGGCGGGACGAACCCTGGCGGGGGCGACAACCCAGGTGGAAGCGGCAACGGTGGCACACACACGGATACTGGTGTCGGAACCGACGGAAAGACCAACCCGCAGGGAACGGTAACCATCGGTACTACTCTCGCGGCAGCGATCAACGTCGCAAACGCCCCGAAGCAGCAGGGCGGCTGGTTCCGCGACTCGGTTCTGCTCTCGGTCAGCGCAGAAGCCCCCGCCTCGACGCGTCCCGTCGTTCAGATTCGCGTGAACTCGGGCAAGTGGCAGACGTACACCGGGCGGATTCTAGTTGTGGCCAACGGCAAGACTACGGTCCGCGCCCGGGTCGTCGCCGGTAAAGCCACATCGCCCTCGGACACGCGAACTTTGAAGGTGGACCGCAAGGCGCCAACCAAGCTGAAGGCGAAGGTCAAGAAGGTTCGCGGGAAGACAGTGATCAAACTCAGCGCGAAGGATGCCGAATCGAAGATCGCCAAGATCCAGTACCGCATCAACGGCAAGGGCAAGTGGAAGACTTACAAGTCCGCCGGCATCAAGGTGAAGGCGAAGATCAAGAAGGTCACCTTCCGCGCCATCGACAAGGCGGGAAATAAGTCGCACGATCGGACGACCGGACGAACCTCCGGCAAACGCCAGTGGTCTCCAGCTCGCTGAGATCTATGTAGCGACAGACAAGGCGGGTGGGCGGCATTCATGCCGCCCACCCGCCCTGTCATGTACCCGCAAAACGCGCGTGGCCGAATCAGGGCCCGAAGGAACGTTCCCGTTTCGCGCCATGGTTCGGACGGGGTTCCGGCAACGTCCTAGACGTGCGTTATCTCGAGCGGCATCGACGAGTCGACGCCGAAGTCGAGCGTCGAAGGCGCCACTCCGGCCTTGACCATCGACATTCCCAGGGCGGCGATCATCGAGCCGTTGTCGGTGCAGTACCTGATGGGCGGGATGCGCAGTTCGATACCCGCTTCGGCACACCGTTGCGCGGCCTTGTCGCGCAACTGGGAGTTCGCGGAGAAGCCTCCCCCGATCACAACCGTGTTCACGCCGTTTCGGTGGGCGGCCGCGATAACCTTGGCGGTGAGCACGTCGGCGACGGATTCGGCGAACGAGGCGGCCACGTCCGCGACCGGCACTTCGCGGCCCTCGGCCTCGCACGCCTCAACCCAGCGAGCCACTGCCGTCTTTAGGCCCGAGAAGGAGAAGTCATAGGCGTGCTTGTCCTGATCCTTGGCGGCCGTCAGCCCGCGAGGAAAGCGGATCGCCTGCGGATCGCCCGCGCGTGCGAGCCGGTCAATGTGCGGCCCCCCCGGATAAGGCAGGCCGAGCAGTCGGCCGACCTTGTCGAAGGCCTCCCCCGCCGCGTCATCGAGGGTCGAACCCAACTCGTGTACACCGGTGGCTATGTCGTCGACCAGCAGCATCGACGAGTGACCACCCGAGACGACCAGTGCGAGAAATCGGTCGGGGAAGTCGCCGTGCACCAACTGATCCACTGCCGCGTGGCCAATGACGTGGTTGACCCCGTACAGCGGCTTACCCGTGGCGATAGCGAGTGCCTTGGCTGCGGACACGCCAACAGTGAGGGGACCCACCAGTCCCGGTCCCGCAGTCACCGCGATGGCATCGAGCGCGCTGAGATCGACGTCGGCTGTCTCCAGCGCCCGCGACAGCGTTGGAATCATCGCCTCCAGGTGCGCACGCGACGCGATCTCGGGGATGATTCCGCCGAAGCGCGCATGCTCGTCAACGGAACTTGCCACGGCATCGACCAGGAGTTCATGACCGCGAGTTATCGCGACACCCGTTTCGTCGCACGACGATTCGATACCAAGGACAAGGGGTTCGCTCACTCGGACAAGCCTACTAGCCGCAGTACCGATCTGGACAAGTTCAAGCGTGGGCGCGCGCGAAGAACGTCCGACCGCGTTCCGCCGTGACCTACGGTGCCAGGTCGAGCCTCATCGTGTACGCATCGACATCACCGGGCTGGTAGTACCGCTTGCGGAGTCCTAACTGCTCGAAGCCGTAACTCGCGTAGAGATGCAGCGCTGCCTCGTTGTGAACCGCGACCTCAAGGAGGACGGCGCTCGCGCCGACCTCGCGCGAGCGTGCGATAAGCGCCTCAATAAGTCGTCGCCCGGCTCCGCGACCCTGGTGATGCGGGTCAACGCCCACGGTCATGATCTGGGTCACCTCGCCGTCGAACCACAGCCCGGCATATCCCACAACGGGCTCGGGGCCGATGGAGGCGAGGTCGCGATAGGTGGCGACGATGTACCAGCGCCCCGGCCCGCCCAGTTCCTCGGCAAGCATCCCGTAACTCCAGGCTTGGTTGCCGAACAGCGTGACTTCCAGGGCAATCGCCCTATCGAGATCGCTCGCCCGCATGGCGCGCAGGCTGTACTTGCCGCTCGGATTGGGTTGGTTCACCATCGGCTCAGCCCGCCTTCTTCGCAGGGCCTGGCACCTGGGCGTCGGGCCGGCGCAGATACAGGGGGTCGGCGGGAAGATCGGCTCCCGCGGCCAGATCGGCATCTGCCACTCGAACCAGCAGCGCGGGATCGACGCCGAGATCGGAGCGATCCGTGCCGATCCCCGATCCGGAGAGCACCCCTATGGGCGTGGGGCTCGCAACCACGTAGGAGGACTCGTCCTCGAATGAGATCTCCGCGGGCCGCGAAACCCAGGGCTCCCCAGCGCGGGCGAAAGAACGGCCGGCGTCGATAGGTATTGCGCCGAGCGGGGCATCGTCGGATTGCTCAATACGGTAGCGGCGCGCGTACACCTCTTTGCGGCGGGCATCGCTCAAGACGAGCAATCGAGTTCCAACCGGCAGCGTGAGCTGCTCGGCGGCGCTGAGTGCCACGGCATCGAGCGAGCACACGCCGAACACGGGAATTCCTCGCGCGTAGGCGAAGGTGCGGGCGGCGACCAGGCCAGCGCGCAGGCCGGTGAACGGGGCCGGTCCGGTGCCGACGACGACCCGGTCGATGTCGGCTGGCCTGAGGCGCGCGTCCGCGAGCGCGGAGGCGATCAGCGGGGAGAGCCGCTCAGCGTGCTGGCGGTCGGAATCCAGTCGCGCGGCCGCGAGCGGCCCGTCCTGGCCGACGATAGCGACGGCGATCCCCGATGAGGTGTCGAGTGCGAGCGTGGGCATCTTGCTAGCGTATCCGCAACCTGGCCCGCTAGGCACCGAACGCGGGCAGAACCGCGTCCTGCCAGCGTTCCCCCACGGGGTGCAGCGTCAGGGTCCGCGCGTCTCCCTGCTCGTCTTCTGCTGTACCGATGGGGCGGGCGATCCTGATCTCGAGCCTGTCCTCGGAGAGGACCTCGGCGACGCCCTCGCCCCACTCGATCACCGTGACGGAGTCGTCGAGCGAGGTGTCCAGGTCGAGCGCGTCCAGTTCCTCGATGGCACCGAGCCGGTAAGCGTCGACGTGGACGAGGTCAGGGCCCGGCCCCGGATACTCGCGCGCGATCGTGAAGGTGGGTGAGACGATCTGCCCGCGTACCGCCAGCCCACGCCCGATGCCCTGCGTCAGCGTGGTCTTGCCGGCCCCGAGCGGGCCCGTGAGGAGGACGAGGTCGCCCGCTCGCAGGATCGAAGCCAGCGCGGCACCGAAGTCCCGCATCGCGTCCCCCGTGGGGATCGTGACGGTGGCGCCGACAAGTGGCTGTTGGGAGTGAGTCATTCGGTCCCCTCTGGCGTCTCTGCGACGTATACCCGCGGGATGCGCGGGCCGAGCCGGGTGGTGATTTCGTAGTTGATGGTTCCGGCGGCCTGCGCCCAATCCTGCGCGGATGGCTCCCCGAGCGCTGGGTCCCCGAACAGGACGACCTCGTCGCCGGCGATTTCCTGCGCCTGAGGCCCGAGGTCGATCACAACCTGATCCATGCAGACGCGGCCGGCTATCGACGTATCGCGTGCGTCCGGGCCGAGCACGCGGATCGGAGCGCCTGGGTTGCCCGCAAGCCCCGACACGTGGCGCGGGATTCCATCGGCGTAACCGACCGGGACCACGCCGAGCACGGTCTCGCGCGGCGTGACGTAGTGATGTCCGTAGGAGACGCCCTGGCCGGCGGGGACGGGCTTGACCGTCGTGAGCCTCGCGATCAGCCGCATGGCGGGTTCCAGCCCCAGCTCCTCCGCGCTCGCCACCTCCGGGAACGGCGTGAGCCCATACGTGGCGATGCCCGGGCGCACGAGGTCGAGCCTCGCGTTCGGCTCACGCAGCGTCGCGCCGGATGCGGCGATGTGGCGCAGCGGCACGTCGATCCCGGCACGCTTCAGATCGCTCGACGCCTCGATCAGCGCATCGACCTGCTGCTGAGTGAACGGATGTCCCGGTTCGTCGCCGAACGCGAGGTGCGACCAGATGCCGATCACCTCGACGCCCTGGCCCGACACTGCGTAGCCCAGCGATTGAACGAAGTCTGACCACTGCAGCGAACTGACGCCGCCGCGGCCCAGGCCGGTGTCCACCTTGACGTGAATGCGAGCCGTGGTTCCTGAGTTCATCGCGGCGAACTGGACGCGCGCCAGGGAATCCACCGAGGCCACCGAAATGTCTATCCCGGCGAGCAACAGCTCCTCGAACGGCGCGTCGGGTCCGTAGAGCCAGGTCAGGATCGGCGCATCGATACCGGCCGCCCGCAGCGCGAGCGCCTCCGAGGTCTGGGCCACGCCGAGCCAGGTGGCCCCGCCTAGCAGCGCGGCCTCTGCCACGGGGACGAGCCCGTGCCCGTAGGCATCGGCCTTGACGATCGTCATCACCTGACTCGTGGGCGCTGCGGCCGCGAGGACGGAGGTGTTGTGGCGGATTGCGCCCGGGTACACCACCGCGCGAGCCGGGTAGTAGTGATCACTCACCCGGCTATTCTCCCACTGCGCTGTCCCGCTATCGCGCTACCGACTCGCGTCCGTTGCCCGGATCGTCACGCAGTGCGCGATTCCGCGCTAGATTTCCCGCAGGTGGCCGATCTTTCAGGAAGACGACGCCGCGATGATGCGCCCGATCGCGTAGGGAACCGCGTCGATGATCGCTTGGGCCGTCGGCGGGCGGCCCACCGCTGCCGGATCGTCGCGCTGGCCGCTGGCGATTCGCGCGGCCGTGGCATGGACGAGCACTCCTGCCGCCGCAATTTCGGCTCTCGATTGGCGATCGTCGCTCTGCGCAAGCAGGCTGCCGATGATCCCCGCGAGGATGTCGCCGGATCCGGCCCGGGCAAGCCATGACGGCCCGGTCTGGGACCACAACCGGTGCTCGTCGGCGATCACGGTCACTGGTCCCTTGAGTACCACGGTCGCGCCAGTGAGGTCGTGCGCTAGGCGCGCATACTTCGCGGGCTCCGCCTCGATCTGCTCGCGGGAGACCTCGTCCGGGCCGAACGACGACACGAGGCCGGCGAGCTCGCCCGCATGTGGAGTCAGCACCACGTCGGAGGTTAGGCGCACGCGGGCGTCCGGGAGCACCGAGAACCCGCCGGCGTCCACCACGACCGGCACTTTACGAGCCGGGCCCTCGGGCAGTCCCAGGAGCGACAGCCCGTCCTCAGTGGGGATTCCGAGAGCGACTTCAATCGCCGCCGCCGCCCGATCGAGCTGCTCCCCGATGTCGGCGGGCTGGCCCTCGTCCCGGCTGGGAAGCCCGCTTCCCACCACGTACGCCTGCACTCGCCCCGGGGCGTGAACCACCTCGGGCGACTGGGAGACGATCAGTTCTGCGACGTTGGCTGGCCCGAGGTAGCGCGCCATTCCGGCCCCGGCGCGCACCGCCGAGGCCGTCGCCATCAGGCCCGCCCCCGGATACTGCGACGACCCGGCGACGACTCCCACGACGCCGCGCGTGTACTTGTGGTCCCCCCAGCCGGGAGCTTTCACGTAGACACGCAGACGCTCGTCAGCGGGTTCGAATCTCGCGACTGCAGGTGCGACGCCATGCAGTGCCTCGCCGATGCCGATATCGATGACCTCGATGCGCCCCACGAACTCGGCAGCCGGGGCAAGCAGGAGCCCCGCCTTCGAGCACTGGAAGGTCACGGTCACATCCGCGAAGAGGACGGTGTTGCGATCGACGACCGTTCCCGTATCGGGGTCGATCCCCGAAGGCAGGTCAACGGCGATGACAAGGGGACGTCGCTCCTCGACGGATCGGCGTGGCAGCCACCCGCCGCCGATCCGCATCAGCAGTTCCGCTAACTCGTCCGGCATTCCCGCACCCGACGAACCCCCGGGTCGCGTTCCGGTGCCCAAGATCCCGTCGACGATGAGGTCACTCATGTGGATCCGGCCCACCAGCCAATCCAGCGGTGTGTGCGAGTCACCCACCTCGTCGGCGATGCCGGGCCACGGCATGCCGGTCGTGCAATCCGCCAGCGCCTGCGAGAGGCTGAGGACGCGCGCACCCGCGTTGCGAAGTGCGGTCACGGTACTTTCCACGCCACTTTCATGGACGAGGAGCGCGGTCACCGCCACGCCACGTCGACGGAGGTGAATGCCCGCGAGCATTGCATCGGCACCGTTGTTGCCCTTGCCCGCCAGGATCACCGCGTGGGCGCCTGCGGTGGTGCCGCGCCGCTGGCGCAATTCGCGGAGCGCCACCATCGCCAGCCCGAAGGCCGCCCGCTCCATCAGTGGCACGCCAGCATCGAGATACGGCCTCTCGGCCTCGCGCACGTCCGCCGCCAGGTATCCCTCGATCATCGCTGCATCACCTCCCTGGTCACCCTACTCTCGCGATTGCGAAGCAACACCCGCGGGAGAAACGCCGGGGTTTCAGCGACGCCGGGGTGGGAACGGCGGGAGAAGGTTCTTCCGCTACGCGTCGCGGGCCTCGGCGATCACGAACGCCACCGCGACACCGGCGTCGTGACTAATCGATACATGCCAGCCCGCGATCCCGAGCGCCTTCGCCCGCTCGGCACACCTGCCCGTGATGACGAGCGAGGGCGCCCCGGCATCGTTCGCGACGACCTCGACGTCGAGCCACGACAGGTCGCCGGGGGAACCGAGCGCCTTGGCGACGGCCTCCTTGGCCGCGAAGCGGCCAGCCAGGGAACGCAGCGGCAGGGAGGACTCGTCCTCGGTGAAGATCCGCGAGCGCAGCCGCGGCGCGCGAGCGAGCGCCCGCCCGAGGCGCACCTCGTCCACAATGTCGGTGCCGATGCCGATGATCATGGGTAGGCGCCTGCTTGATCGCCGGCTACTCGACGGTGACGGACTTCGCCAGGTTGCGGGGCTGGTCCACGTCCAGGCCGCGGGCGGTGGCGAGTTCGCACGCGAAGATCTGCAGCGGGACGACCGTGACGAGCGGCGACAGCAGGGTCGGTGTCTGGGGAACCCAGAAAACCTCGTCGGCATACGGCAGCACTGCGTCGTCGCCATCCTCCGCGATGACGAGGGTGCGGGCGCCGCGGGCGCGGATCTCCTGTGTGTTCGAGATGACCTTCGAGTGCAGCGAGTCGCGTCCCCGCGGCGACGGCACGATGACGAACACCGGCTGACCCGGCTCGATCAGCGCGATCGGGCCGTGCTTGAGCTCGCCCGCGGCGAACCCCTCGGCATGGATGTAGGCCAGCTCCTTGAGCTTGAGCGCGCCCTCGAGCGCGACCGGGTAGCCGACGTGCCGGCCCAGGAACAGCACCGAACGCGAGTCCATCCAGCGAGCGATCATCCGCACGCGATCCCCGCGGTCGATCACCGTCTGGATCTTGTCGGGCGTCTCGCGCAGGTCCTGGAGGACCGCGGCGATCTCGTCCGGGAACTTGGTACCGCGGACCTGCGCCAGGTACAGGCCGAGCAGGTAGGCGGCGGTGAGCTGCGCGAGGAAGGCCTTGGTCGAGGCGACCGCGATCTCCGGTCCGGCGTGGGTGTAGAGCACCGCGTCGGATTCGCGCGGGATGGTCGAGCCGTGCGTGTTGACGATCGACAGCACCTTGGCGCCCTGCTCGCGCGCGTGGCGGACGGCCATCAGCGTGTCCATCGTCTCGCCCGACTGCGAGATGGCGACGACGAGCGTCTTCTCGGATACGACCGGGTCGCGGTAGCGGAACTCGTGCGCCAGTTCCACCTCGACCGGGATCCGGCACCAGTGCTCGATCGCGTACTTGGCGACGTGCCCGGCGTAGGCGGCCGTGCCGCACGCGATGACCACGATCTTGTCGATGGTCCGCAGCAGGGACTCGTCGATGTGCAACTCGTCCAGGACCAGCCGGCCCGACGCGTCGGTGCGGCCCAGCAGCGTCTCGGCAACCGCCTGCGGCTCGTCGGCGATCTCCTTGTCCATGAAGGTGCGGAAGCCGCCCTTCTCGGCGGCCGAGGCGTCCCAGTCGACCGTGTACGGCGTGGTCTCCACGGCGTTGCCGTCGAAGTCCGTGACCTCGACGCTTGCCGCGGTGATGGTCACGACCTGGTCCTGTCCGAGTTCGAGCGCCTCGCGGGTCGAGGAGACGAACGCGGCCACGTCCGAACCGAGGAAGTTCTCCCCTTCACCGAGGCCCACGACGAGCGGCGAGTCGTGCCGCGCGCCCACAACCGTCCCCGGCAGGTCCGCGTGCACCGCCAGCAACGTGAAGGTGCCCTCGAGCTTGCGCGCGGTTGCGCGCATGGCCTCGGCCAGGTCGCCCGCCGCGCGGTACTCGCTGGCGAGGAGGTGCGCGGCGACCTCGGTGTCGGTCTCCGAGAGGAACGTGACGCCCTGCGCGCGCAGTGCCTCGCGCAGCACGGCGAAGTTCTCGATGATGCCGTTGTGGATGACGGCGAGGCGTCCGCCATCGGCGATGTGCGGGTGGGCGTTCAGATCCGTGGGGCCGCCGTGCGTCGCCCAGCGGGTGTGACCGATCGAGGCCGTTGCCTCGGGCAACGGCTCGGCGTCGAGGACGGCGACCAGATTTCCGAGCTTGCCAGCCTTCTTGCGGGCGGCGATCTGTGTCAGGTCGGGGGCAACGACGGCGATTCCGGCAGAGTCATAACCGCGGTATTCGAGGCGGCGGAGTCCTTCGAGCGCGACGTCCAGCGGACGGGTCGAGGGGGTGTCAACGGGACCGGCATAGCCAACGATTCCACACATGGACTCAAGGCTACCAAGGTGGCGGGCCCGAAACGGCTGGGCGGCCGGCCGACTGCCGCCCAGCCGCTCCCGCCGCTGACCGTGCGCCGATCCCCCGAGGTCACCCGGCGATGGGCCGCGGCGTCCGCTAGCCCTGCCCTGATAGCGGGCCACCGGCGCCCGGCGCCTCGCCGCCGGGACCGCCGCCTGCCGTCGGTCCGCCTCCGCCCATCGGCCCAGCGCCAGCGCCCGCTTCGGCGCTATCGATCGCTCCGGCCACGGCGGTCCCGACCACGGCGCCGCCGACCCTGACCGTGTAGGTAGCGCCATCGCTGAGTGTGGCGCTCGCCAAGACGATGACGGAGAACGCCACCGTAGGAGTGAATCTCGCGACTTGCCCGCCGGATTCGTCGGACACCACGACCTCGACGCCCGCCGCGGCGCCGCTGGCCAGACTGACCTCAATGCCCACGAGGTCGCCGGAGGTGCTGATGCCCGTGCCCATTCCCTGGTTGCCCGCTCCGATCACGGTGCCACCGGACACGACGAGCTCGCCGTTCGCGTCGAGCATCGAATTGTCGTTCGAGGTCGGACCGAACAGCGACACCGCGCCACCGGTGATGGTCAGTGATCCGTTCGAATCGAACACGTCTCCGCCCGCCTGGGCCGTGATGGTGCCCCCGGTGACGACCAGCGATTGCCCGCCATCGGCGTCGCCACCCTGCCCGCCGGGCCCTTGGGGGTCGACCGCTGCGGATTCGCCTGTGGCGCCTGCGGAGGCCTGGTCCTCCTGCGCCGCCGCCGATGACGCGTCGCTGATTTCACCCGCCGCGTTGATCGCGTCGTCGGACGTGACCAGCGAGATCTCTCCGCCGTTGATGGCGATGTCGAAGGATTCGATGCCCTCGACCGCGCTCGTGACATCGACCTTTCCCGAAGCGACCACGAGTGCCGCATCGGCGTGGAGCCCGTCGTCGCCGGTCGCCAGCTGTAGCGTGGCGCCATCGACGCGTACCGTGCCGGCGCTGTTCACCGCGTCATCGGCAGCGTCGATCGTAATGCTGCCACCCTCGAACACGACCTGACCGCCGGCGTCCACGCCCTTGGGACTCGACTCCGCGCTATCGCCCGCCGCCGTGACCCCGCCACCGGCCAGGATGGACACCTCTGCGCCACTGACCACGACGTCCGTCGCGGCGCTCAGGCCGTCGTCGCTCGCCGTGATGTCGAGCGTGCCACCCGTGATCGTTATGTAGCCCTTCTCGGCGTCCTCGTCCTGACTCGCCTTCACGCCGTCGCCGGCCGAGTCGATGGTGATGGTCCCGCCGGCCACGCCGACGGCGTCCTTACCCACGAGCCCATCATCGACGGAGCGGATCGTCAGGACACCGCCAGTCACGACGAGATCGTCCTTGGACGAGATCGCGTCGTTGCCGTTCGCCGTAACGGTCAGTGAACCGGTGCCCGCGATCGTGAGGTCGGCTTCGGAGTAGATCGCAGAGTCGATCTCGGCGTCCTCGGCATAGGACGAGGCATCCGATACGGCGTTCTCCGTGCCGTCGGCAAGGACGAGTCCCACGTCGTCGGCGCCGGTCACGGCTATGGCGGCCGACGTCTGTGAGTCGATCCGGATGCCATCGAGCACGAGGATGACGGTGGCATCGTCGGGCGCTGCGATCACTACCTGACCGGTCAGGTCTCCCGAGAGTGCGTAAATGCCGGCCTCGGTGATGGTGAGCGTGCCGTCCTCGACGCTCACCGATGCGGTATCGCCCTCGACCTCGGCCGTCTCACCGCTCGCGACGATCCGCGTGGCCTCGTCACTGGCCCAGTTCGACGTGTCGACGACCGTGAGGTCGGAGTTGGACGCGAGCACCTCGGCGCCGGTCAGGCTTGCCAGCGTTGCCGAGACGGAAGCCGCCGTGCTGGTGCCCGCCGCCTGCGACGTGGAGGTCGCGGCGGTACCGCCCGCCGATCCGCACGCGGCTAGCAGTGCCGTTGAGGTGACGATGGCCGTAATCGTGGCCGTGAATGAGCGTTTCATCGGTCTTGTCCTTCCCTCACGTCCCGTATTGCGCGGGTCCACTTGTTCGCCGGCAAACCGGGAATGGTGAGTGCCATTCCGGTCCCGAACTTCGAAAATGACTGCGGCCGGTTCCTTCCGCGCCACAGCAGTCTGTCGAGCGGGCTTGTTCCCGCAGCCGACTTTGTCTCGACGATGACGATCCCCGCCGGACGGATCGTGCGGCCCTGGCCGTTCCAGGCAAGCCCGACGTCGACGGTGGCGCGGCTCACGCCGTCCGGCTGCAGGACGGTGAGCCGCTTGTAGGTCGTGGTGATGGTCGGCCTGAGCCTGGCCGCGGTTGACGGATCGATCTGAGCATCCGCCAGGCACGCTTCGACGAAACTCAGCGCGCGCACGTCCATATCTCCGGCGAGGCCCGGAGCGATCTCGATCCGTTCCTTGCGCGTCACGCCGCGGGCCACGGCTGTCTTGACCTCCAGGTAGTGCAGGCCGGAGTCCAGGTAACTGCGAGTCCGGACCTTGAACCGGCGGCGGCGTTTGCGAGCGGTCTGATGGAAGCTGTCCAGACCTGGGGTGTCGAAGTAGACCGACTCGTACCGCGAGAGCGCATCCGGGCCAGTGGACAGGACCGCGAGCGCCTCGGACCGGCTCTCCGCCTGCACCGCGAGGAGCCGGAGCGAGTCGAAAGCCTGCTCGGAGGTAAGAAGGTACTTCCGGTCCACCCTGCTGAGCAATTGCGCGTGCACGTTGAGCGCTGCCAGGTCAATACTCGGCTGATCGTCTGCCCAATCCTCCAGGAGTTCCATCACGAGGGCTCCGCGCCCGGCAGGAGCGATGCGGCGGCTCACGAGAGAACCGCCGAGCGCTCACCCTGGACGAGGCGAGCCAGCGCCGCCTCCTCTGGATCATGCCCTCCGCGGCGTTGCCGGGGCACGCCCAGGCGGTAACGCACGTCAACGACGGTGGAGTCGTTGACGTAGTCGGTGCGCACTATCGAAATGTGCTTCACCTCCGCACCGAGCAGGCCACCGGCTGCCGCGGCGGCCTCTTCCTCCCTTGCCACGGCGTGATCGAGGACCATGACCTGACTGCGGTAGCCGCGCAGGAGCAGCGAACTGTCACCGACCCACATCGTCGCGACGATCGCACCCATCATCGCCAGTGCCAGTGCGTCGAACTGAGCGGACAGCCCCGCAGTGAGCCCGAGGGCGAGCGCCGAGAAGTAGTAGGCGACCTCGTGCTGCGCGATCTCGGTCGAACGCAGCCGAATGATCGACAGGACACCGAACAGGCCCAGACCCAGCCCGAGGCCGATCGATGAGGCGCTGAGAAGCAGCGACACCGCGAGCACGCCCACATTGACGCCAAGGAAGGCCACGACCAGGTCGCGTCGGTGATGCCGTCGGAAGTACAGAGCGAAGGTGAGCAGGCCGATGGCGACGAGATCTGCCGCGATCATGGGCAAGGCGTTCATGGTGGCTCCTAGTTGGTCGTTCCTACCTGATGACTCCACCCTGCCCGCCCGTCACAAGTCGTTCCTGTGCGTCAGCCGGGTCAAACCTTTGAGCCTTCGCCTCGGCAGAGCGCGCGGAGCCTCGACCTGTCGCCCTTAGAATTACGGGGTGAACATGGACGATCTCGAGGGCGCGTCGCCGTATGTGAGCTTCGACCGCGAATCGTGGTCCCGCCTCTCGGAATCGACACCGCTGCCACTCAACCAGGCCGATGTGCGCCGCCTGCGCGGGCTCGGCGACCCCGTCGACCTGCACGAGGTCGACGTCGTGTATCGCCCCCTGTCGCGCTTGCTCAGCCTCTACGCGGGCGCCGCCGAGACGCTGCATCAGGCCTCGTCCACCTTCCTGCGCGAACGCTGGGACGGAACGCCGTTCGTGATCGGCATCGCCGGTTCGGTGGCGGTCGGAAAATCCACGGTGTCGCGCATCCTGCGTGAGATGCTCGCCCGCTGGCCGGAGACGCCGAAGGTGTCGCTGGTGACCACTGACGGGTTCCTGCTGCCCAACTCGGTGCTCACGGCGCGCGGGCTGATGGACCGCAAGGGATTCCCCGAGTCGTACGACCGCCGGGCGCTGATCCGCTTCCTTGCCCAGGTGAAGTCGGGTGCGGACGAGGTCTTCGCGCCGGTCTACAGTCACCTGACCTACGACATCGTGCCGGACGAGTTCATCGCCGTGCGGCGACCGGACGTGCTGATCGTCGAAGGCCTCAACGTCTTGCAACCGGCTCGAACGACGCCCGAGCATCCCTCCAGCTTGGCGGTCTCGGACTTCTTCGACTTCTCGATCTACATCGATGCGGACGAGGCGGATATCCGGCATTGGTACGTCGAGCGGTTCCTGTCGCTACGCCAGACGGCGTTCGCCGACCCGGCCTCGTACTTCCACCGCTACGCGTCGCTCACGGACGAGGCTGCGACCGGTGAGGCGCTGCGCATCTGGGATCAGATCAACGCCCCGAACCTGCGCGAGAACGTCGCCCCGACGCGGAGCCGAGCGACCCTGGTGCTGCGCAAAGGGGCGTCGCACTCAGTCGAGCAGATCCATCTGCGCAAACGCTAGCCCTAGCCAGCCGAGCCCGCCGTGTCTTCTAGCGGCAGGGGCACCACGGCAAGTACTCAGTGCGATGCGAGCCACTCGTTCGTCGCGAGTGATCTGAGATCGGCCTTGTCGAGGTAGAGCCCGCCGCCCACGTGGTCCGTCTCGTGCTGCACGATGCGCGCCGGCCAGCCCACCAGGACCTCGTCGATCGCGGCGCCGGCCTCGTCCAGGCAACGCAGGCGGACGGCACGCATGCGTGCCACCTCCGCCTGGTAACCGGGAACGGATAGACATCCCTCGTGAAAGGATCGCACCTCCAGTTCACCCGTGTCGGGCGACGATACGTGTTCGTACGCGGGGTTGATGATGGTGCGATGAGGCAGCGCGGGGCGCTCCCGCGGATCGTTCTTGGGGCCACCGGGATCCCAGATCACCGCGATCTGTAGCGCAACACCGACCTGATTCGCGGCGAGGCCAACTCCGGGGGCGTCGAGCATGGTGCGGCGCATGGCGTCCAGGAAGGCGTCGAGCAGGTCGCCGAGCTGGCCGTGATAGGGCTCGGTCCGCTCCCGCAGGACGGGATCGCCCGCGCGGACGATGGGCAGGATGCCATCGGCGCTGGCGCGCAGAAGGGACTCGACCTGCTTGCGCACGGGATGACCGGTATCCCGCTTGAAACCGCGCATGGCTAGATCGCCAGGCGGTCTCGCACCACCTGCGCGAGGCGAGCCGTCACCTCGTCCGCCTGCTCCTGGGTGGCGGCCTCGGCCATGACGCGCACCATGGACTCGGTTCCCGAGGCGCGCAACAGGACCCGTCCCGAGCCCGCGAGCTCCTCCTCGGCTGCGGCGACCGCGCGGCTGAGAACCTCATCCGTGGCGGCGCGCGACTTGTCGACTCCGCGAACGTTGACCAGCGCCTGCGGAAGGCGAGGAATCTCGGCTGCCAATTCGGACAAGGACTTGCCGGTCTGCGCCACGCGGCTGAGGAGGTGCAAGGCGGTGAGGGTGCCGTCGCCGGTCGATGCGTGATCGAGCATTACGACGTGCCCGGACTGTTCGCCGCCCAGGTTGTGCCCGTTCGCCCGCATCTCCTCGAGCACGTAGCGATCCCCCACGGATGTCCGAGCGACCGTGATCCCGAGCTTCTCCATCGCGAGAGTCAATCCGAGGTTCGACATGACCGTGGCCACGAGCGTGTCCCCCTTGAGCTCGCCGCGCTCGTGGAGAGCGGCGGCGAGGATGCCCATGATCTGGTCACCGTCGACGAGTTCCCCGTTGTCGTCCGCCGCGATGCAGCGGTCGGCGTCGCCATCGAACGAGACCCCCGCGTTGGTCCAGTGCCCGACTGTCGCTGCCGCCATGCGGCGGGGCTCGGTGGCGCCGTAGCCGTGATTGATGTTGATGCCGTCGGGCGAGGCGCCGATCACGATCACCTCGGCCCCCGCACGGCGCAGCGCCTCGGGGCCGATCTGCCAGGCGGCGCCGTTGGCGCCGTCCACGACCACGCGCAGGCCGTCCAGGCGGTGCGGGACCGTGGTCACGATGTGGTCGAGGTAAGCGTCGATCGCGTGACCGTCGTAGGACAGGCGCCCCACCGAAGCGCCGAGCGGCCGCTGCCAGGGTTCGCGCAGACGCGACTCAATGCGGTCCTCAACCGCGTCGTCGAGCTTGTAGCCGGAGTGGTCGAAGAACTTGATGCCGTTGTCCTGCATCGGATTGTGCGATGCCGAGATCATGACGCCGAGGTCTACGTCCATGGTCTGCGTCAGGTAGGCCACCGCCGGCGTCGGCACCACGCCGACATCGATGACGTCAACGCCCGCGCTCGCCAGACCAGCACTCACGGCCGCGCCGAGGAATTCGCCCGACGCGCGGGGGTCGCGGCCGATGACCGCCTTCGGCCGAGGGCCGGTGAATCGCCCCTCCTGTCCAAGGACGTGCGCAGCGGCAACCGCCAGATCGAGCGCGAGCTCGACTGTGACGTCCTGGTTCGCTACGCCGCGAACCCCATCCGTACCGAAAAGTCGTGCCATGGCGCGCGAAGTCTCCAATGTGGTGTCGAAGTCAATTCTCGGGCACTCGCCGAACGCTGGGTGTGCGACAGCGGATTTGTGCCCCACAAAGCATAGTTGACGCAATGATCAAAGGGCTGGGGGCGCGGAATCCTTAGGTTCCGCGCCCCCAGCCCTACTCGGACGGGGCCCGAGTTATCGCTTGAGTTTTGCCGTCGTCAAGGTGACCGACTTGGCTGCGCTCACCTTGAGCAGTTTGGCCTTGGATGCGGTGTTGGCGTTCGAGTACCACGAGGTCCGGTACACGCCGTCACCGTCCACGAAGGCGACTCGATAGTCGACTCCAGGGGCGAGTCCCTGAAGCCTGAAGGTGCCCTTCGCCGTGGTCGCCGCCCGAACGACATCGAGTTCGTCATGTCCGGTGGCTACCACACGAGTCGCCACGACCTGAACCCGTTCGATCGTCTTCTTGGTCTTGGCATCGATAACCTTTCCGGTCGCCGTCCCGCCCAGGTTGAGGGAGACGTTCACGCCCGTCAGGGGCACGCCAGCGGTGACATTGATCTGTACGGGAGCGACCTGTGCCAACTTCACTTTGTTTGCCCCGGAGGTCACGGTGCCGTTCCGGAAGGCATAGATCTTGTGGGCTCCCGGCCCGAGATCCGAGATGGTGAAGGCTCCGTCCGTAGACGAGTAGCCCCATTCGCCCCACGTGCCGTTGCTGTCGAGCGCCTGCACTGAGGCAGAGATTCCCGAATTATCGGGAAGCGTGACCTTGCCGTTCGCCTTGACCGTCGTCGGTATCAGCAGGGCCGGGGCGGTGACAACCCCACCCGCCGCGACGTCGAAGTATGCGGAGGCTGTGTTCATGCCAGCGAGTACCACCCGATAGCGACCGACAGGTACGTTCTGGAACTTCGCATTCGTCGCGGCAGGAGGATCGCTCACGTACGTGAAGTTCGAGGCGACTTCGCTCCCTGCCTCGTCCTGCAGCACGATTCGAACCCCATTCGAGCGGCTAGCTGGAGCAGTGATCGGCGCCGTGATGTCACCAACCTTCGGCAAACTCAGCGTGCCGACGGAAATCTTCTTCGCACCAACCTTGACGGTGGCTACGGCGGACTTCGTCACCACGTCCGAATACTGGTCGGGATCAACCGCGTAGACCCGATACGTCGCCTTAGGCAGACCTCCGATGGAGAACCTTCCCTTGGCTCCGGTGAGGGCGGTGCGAACGACGACTCCGGACGGATTGACGGTTTCAACGTGGACCTTCACTCCCGCGGCTCGGGCACCAGAGGCGTCGCGGATGGTCCCCGCGATCGCACCCTTGACCGGGTCTGAGGTCACCTTGATGTTGACGGTGTTCGCCGCGTTCCAGGAGAGCCGGTACTTCTTCGCGGTGCTGACACGCAGATTGTTCTTTGCATAGACCAGACGACCGTTACCGAGATCGACGGCGATCTTTGCCGGATACTGGTAGGAGCTGCGTAACGGCTTCGGCACGGCGATCGCGTACTTCCCGTTCTTATCCGTCTTCGCCTGGTAGATGGCCTGCGGCAGGAATACCGACACGACCTTCTTCTTGACGGCCTTCTTCTTGCGCGTGACCTTGCCCTTCACCACGGTCAGCGATGAGGTGCGGACAGTGACGGTCGCCTTCTTCTTCGCTGGGACCTTGATCTTCTCGGAGTACTGCCACCCGGTCGTGACCAGACCCTTGGTGACGCTCACGACGATGCGCTGCTTGCCGGATTTGACTCGCTTGAACCGCACCGTGCCGTCGGCCTTCGTCTTCTTGATCGTGTCTCCGAGGGCCACGTACAGCCCGGGAGCGCCGACGCCGTTCTTGGTAGCGATCTTGATCGTCACCGTCGAAACCGTTGCCGCATTGGCAGGGGTCGCCACCGTTGAAAATGCGAGCGCAATTGCGGTGAGACCAACGAGCGCCACTCGCAACAGGCGACTTCGACGCACTCGAGTGTTGGCATGACCATTCATGGACAGTTGTCCTCCTGTGAGATTTCTGTGCCCCACGAGGGGCCTGTTTTGGACACTACGCCGCACATCCGCCTCGGGCCAGCGCTACACCGAAATCGACACGCAATGATCACAACTGTGACGGCCGGTATCGAAGGCTATCGCTGAACTTTCGCAGTCACGGTCTTGTTCTGCCCCGCCTTGAGAGTGAAAGTCGGCCCGATCCACTTGATTCCCGTGACGTCGGGATCCACATAGCGGAGTCGGTACTTCACGCCGGGTGACACGTGCCTGAAAACCGACTTGTTCGACCTCCAGGGGTAGCTCGTTGTCACGCTGTCCCGAGCGAACGGACCCACATCATCGAGCCTGACAAGATCGACTCGCACTCCGTCGACGGCCTTGCCGCCCGCAACGGTACGGACCGTGACCTTCGCGGCGGGTGCCAGCGTGATGTCCACGACCGGCGTGACGGTCCCGTTGGTCAGTGTCACGGTCGAACTGCCCTGCTGGGCAACGAATGTCTTCTTGCCATTGATCTTGACCTTCTGGCTCTTCGTTGCCACGACGAAGTAGGTACCGTCGAGGTGGGCGCGCTTGACCTCGAATTTGCCGGTTGTGGCGTTCGACTTGTTGGAGTAGGCGCTGATTAGCGTGCCGTCGGCGTCATACACCTGAACGTTTGCTTGCGTGGCCTTGCCGTCGCTGAGTTTGACGGTGCCGGTCAGCGTCGTCGTGGCCGGCTGAGGGGGTTGGACGAGCGCTCCGGCGTTAGTCGACTCGCCTGCCAAGACGGTGACCCACTCTCCCACCGGACCGGAGGGCCGGTTGATGCGAACTCTGTACTTGCCCGCCGGAACGTTCGTGTAGGTAACAGTGTGCTGCACGTTCTCGGGCGAGTTCGAGGCGGCAACGGTCTCGCTCTGTATCCAGCCGAGGGTGAGCCAGTCCGGGTCGGATTCCAGCAGCGTCGATACCGGGTCGGATGCGCCAGCGGTCGTGATGGTTGCCACCAGGGTGCCCGTACCCAGAATCCTGTGTGTGCCAGCTTTGACGCTCTTCTTCTTGACCGTAATCTCCTTGGGTTGGGCGATTGATTTCTTGGCGTGGATGGAAATCGTGTACTTGCCAGGAATCAGGTGCCGCGCGTGGTAAGTCCCGTCTTTTTTCGTGTAGACGACCTGCGCCAGCTCGGTTCCCGCCGTGGTGCTGAGCTCGATGCCCACGACAGCGTTCTTCACGGGGGTGCCGTCGGCGGCCACCACCTTGCCCGTGACGCCGCCTGATGCCAGCTTGGGCACAGTCACGTTGACGCGTGTGCTCTTGGCTCGCCCGGCTGAATACCTGCGGGCGCTCGTTTCGCGGATAGTGGCAGGAGCGAACGCGGTCACGTTTTTCTCAACCTCGACCGCGACCGTGACCAGGTATTCCGCCGTCTTATCTGCCGTGATGGCATAGAGCAACGAGTATGCTCCTCGCGAGTTCGTGCGCCCGGTCGTGGATCCGCTGTCGCCCTCCACCAGGGTCACCGTTTGCCCTCGCAAGGGTTTACCCTTGCTATCGCGAACCACACCGCGAACCACGACGAAGTCACTCACCCTGACGCTCTTCGTGCCGTTCGCCCCTGGCTGCAAGGTGACGCTCACCCGCTTGGTGAACGTGCGGGTCTCGGCATCGTCGCCGGGCCGCTTCAGGACCAGGGTGACGCGTTGCTTGCCAGCTTTCAGCCCGGCGAACTTCACCGCCCCCCCAAACGATGTCGTGCCCGTCTTCTTGCCGATCTTGACCTTGAGGCCCGGAGCCGGATAGCCATCCGAGGATAGGAACCTCAGCGTCACTGACGATGCAGCGGATGCATTGCTCGCTGGCGCCACCATGCTTGAGAACGCAACCAGAACGGCGACGAGAAGGCTAGTCAGCAACACTCGACTTCGCGATGCTGGAGCGGGTCGTGTCGCGCTTGCGGGACGTAAGGATTCCGAGTTCATTAATCACACGCTACGCGCTCCCACGATGCGCCGCAACCGCATTGACATGCACTGATATACCCCCCTGGGGGCGCAAGTCTTTCTCAAACTCACCTCGGATGCAGCAGCGCATCCCGGAATTCCGATGGCTGATTTAACCGTGATCTAGTCACCAGCCAAATCCGCTAATGCACGAGAATTTCGCATGCCGCGCCTCGCCCGGATCCGCGTAACAATGGCGACGAAAAGGCAGAGCCCTGAAAATCCGATTGGATTCTCAGGGCTCTGTGGACTAGCGCGCAGCAGCGTGCGCCAGCATTGATTAACGCTTGGAGTACTGCGGTGCCTTGCGGGCCTTCTTCAGACCGGCCTTCTTGCGCTCCACCGCACGGGCGTCGCGGGTCAGGAATCCGGCCTTCTTGAGCGTCGCGCGGTTGTTCTCACGGTCGACCTCGTTGAGGGCACGGGCGATGCCGAGGCGCAGCGCGCCGGCCTGGCCCGAGATGCCGCCGCCACTGATGCGAGCGATGACGTCAAAGCGCCCTTCGACATCGACGACGGTGAAGGGCGACGTAGCGATCTGCTGGTGCACCTTGTTCGGGAAGTAGTCCTCAAGTGTGCGCCCATTGATCTTCCACTGGCCGGTGCCAGGGACGATGCGGACACGAGCGACTGCTTCCTTGCGGCGGCCAAGCGCCTGCGCGGGGGCAGTTGCGCTCAGGCCACGGCCGGTAGGCGCCTGGGTCTCGGTGGTGTAGGTGCTGGGGGTCTCTTCCAGCGTGTCATTTTCGACGTTGGTCTCGGCCACGGTAGGTGTCCTCGCGTCCTTTGCTCTGATTCGGGTCGGTTGATCGCTCGGTGCGCTTACTGCGCGACCTGAGTGATCTCGAAGGGCTTGGGCTGCTGAGCAGCGTGGGGGTGCTCGCCACCGGCGTACACCTTGAGTTTGCTGAGCTGCTGACGGCCGAGTGTGGTCTTCGGGAGCATGCCGCGGACGGCCTTCTCGACAGCCCGATCAGGGTTCTTCGCAAGGAGGTCGGCGTACTTCACCGCACGCAGACCACCCGGGTAACCGGAGTGGCGGTAGGCGAGCTTCTGCTCGCGCTTGTTGCCGGTAAGAGCCACCTTGTCGGCGTTGATGATGACGACGAAGTCGCCCCCGTCAACGTGAGGGGCAAAAGTGGGCTTGTGCTTCCCACGGAGCAGAGTAGCCACTTGGGACGCCAGGCGTCCGAGAACGACATCAGTCGCATCGATGACGTACCAGTCACGCTGGATGTCGCCGGGCTTCGGGGTGTACGTACGCACGGTCGTAGCCTTCGTTTCGGGTCGAATCTGCGCCAAACAGCGAGGTTGCTGTGGCGAGGGTGGTCGGTGCTTGGGCTATTTCCGGTGTACCGGCGTTGCCGAACCGTTCGCGGACTGGCGAGTCGTGGATTCTAGACGCGAGTGGGAGCACATCTGGATCGCACGAAGCCGGGCACACGTAGGCCAAGCACAACGACTAACAATCCTAGCGCGTGCCGCGCCGTTTGGTCAAACAGAGGTTTTTTCAGTCCTGGGGAGCCACGCCTCCCGCGCGGTCGAGCATGCCGGGCAACGGTCCGAGAAGGCCTGTCCTGGGACGCAGTCCTCGCACGCTAGCCGCTGGGTCGTGCACGCGGCATCCGCGCAGTTCAAGAATCGATCCGTCGTGGCAGCGCACAATTCGCACGCGCCCAGCGAGGTCGAACCAGCATCGAACTCCAGGGAGCCTCGTCCATCGAACACGTAGAGCGAACCCTCCCACAGCCCGGTCGAGCCGAACGCCTCGCCGTAGCGAACGATCCCGCCATCGATCTGATAGACCTCACCGAATCCGCGGTTCTTCATGAGGACTGACAGGATCTCGCAGCGCACGCCGCCGGTGCAATAGGTGACCACGGCCTTGCCCTTCAGGTCGTCGTACTTGCCCGATTCGAGTTCCGTGATGAAATCGTGCGTCGTCGCCGCATCGGGAACAATCGCCCCGCGGAACCTCCCGGTCTGCGCCTCGAAGGCGTTGCGGCCGTCGAAGAATACGACATCTTCGCCTCGAGTTGCCACGAGGTCGTTGACCTCCTGCGGAGCCAGGTGTTTGCCCCCACCGACGACGCCGTCTGTCGTGACGGAGACCTCGTCCGGGGCCCCGAAGGCAACGAGTTCTGGCCGCTGCTTGACGGACAACCGCGGGAAGTCATCGCCCGTCCCGGCGGACCACTTCACGTCGATCTTGCCCAGCCCCGGATACTCCTTGGTCGATTTCACATACCGCTTGAGCGCCTCGACAGTCCCGCCGAGGGTCGCGTTGATTCCCGTGGGGGCGACGATGATGCGGCCGGTCAGATTCCACCGCTGGGCGAGCTCACGCTGCCACAATTTGACCGCGAACGGATCGGCTATGGGCGTGAAGCCGTAGAACAGGATGATGCGGTGCGTTGCCATGACTACTAGGTTACGAGGCGAACTCATCATCGTGACAGTGACCTGCCAGACGGCGCATTCGCGCCGTGAGTGCCACGATGGATTCATGAGCAGCAACACGGATAGCACGTTTCCCCTTTCCGATCCCGAGCCCGACGGTGACCAGTTGCCCGTTGAGGACACCCTGACCGGTTCCCACCTCGCGGACAAACTCGACGAGGGCTACTCGCCGAACGACTTCCCGCGCGCTGGCCTCTACGACGACACTCCAGAACAGGACGCGGATGGTCTGGGTATTTCGCGGGAACTGGCCCAGGAGGAGCCGGACGAGTGGGAGACGCCGGACTCAGGCGACGAGGACCGCGCCGGCCGCCTCGTCGACGACCCGGACGCCGCGGACGGACGCGAGAACGACGTCTTCGCCGTTGACGAAGGCATCGATGGCGGCGGCGCGAGCGCTGAGGAAGCCGCCGTGCACATCGTCTCGGACGAGGACCCCGCCTAGGTCATTGCTCAGTCGAGGACTTCCTCATCTAGTCGCCGCGCCCGGATCGCGTCGGCGCGCGCCGCGAGCTCTGCGTCCGGCGGGTAGGCGACGGCCTCCAGGGTGAGGCCGCGGGCCCCCGCGACGGCGCCTGCGCGTGACCGATCGCGCGATGCGAGCACCTCCGCCAGCCAGGAGGTGGGGCGCTTGCCCTCGCCGATCAGCAGCGAAGAACCGACGAGAGCCCGCACCATGTTGTGGCAGAACGCGTCCGAGGTGATCTCCCCGACTACGAGCCCGGCGTCGGGCCCTTCGGTAGGCCTCGTCCAGGAGAACGACTGCAGTTCGCGGATGGTCGTCGCGCCTTCGCGGGGGCGGCAGAACGCGGCGAAGTCACGCAGGCCGATGAGCGCGGCGGTGGCCTCGTCCATCGCCCCAACGTCGAGCGGGCGCCCCCGCCAAAGGGTCCACGGGGCGCGTAGCGGATCGCGCAGCGCCGCGGCATCCGCGATGCGGTAGCGGTAGGTGCGGCTGAGCGCGGAGAAGCGCGCATCGAATCCAGGGGGCGCGATCCGCGCCGAGGTCACCACCAGATCGTCGTCCAGCACACCGGACAGCCGCTCGACCAGGGCATCCTGCTCGGAACGGGCGCTTCGCCCCGGCAGCCGCGACCACGCGTCGGCGTCGATGTCGACGTGCGCCACCTGCCCGCGGGCGTGAACGCCCGCGTCGGTGCGGCCCGCCACGGTCAGTGTGACGGGCGCCATCCCCCGCGCAGCGCGGCGCAGGATGCGCTCGAGTCCTTCGCTCAGGTGGCCCTCGACGGTTCGCAGCCCGGGCTGGCGCGCCCAGCCCGCGAATCCGGTTCCCAGGTAGGCGATGTCGAGGCGCACTCGCAGGTCGTCACTCACCCGATCCAGCCTAATCGGCACCGACGTAGTGTTGAACCATGGTCACATCCGAATCGCTCACCCTCTCGGTCGACTGCGGTGGCGGCGGCATCAAGGCGGGGGTGCTCGATGCGCGTGGGACCGCGCACGCCGCGCCCGTTCGCGTGCCAACCCCCTACCCCCTTGAGCCGCAACTTCTGGTGGACACGATCGCGAGCCTGGCAGACGCGCTGCCTCATGCGCACCGCGCGACCATCGGACTGCCGGGCATGATCCGCAATGGCGTGGTGATACACACGCCGCACTACATCACGCGCTCGGGCCCGCGCTCCAGGGTGGACGAGGACCTCCGCGCGCTGTGGTCGGGCTTCGACATGGCCGCGGCCCTGCGTGCCCGCCTGCGGATGCCCGTGATGGTGCTGAACGACGCGGAGGTGCACGCTGCGGGAGTGATAGCAGGGGCCGGCCTGGAACTGGTACTCACCTTCGGCACGGGCCTCGGCTCCGCGCACTTCCATGGCGGGCACCTGGCGCCGCATCTGGAACTTTCGCGTGCGCCGGTGACGCGACAAAACATCTACGACGAGTACATCGGCGAGATCGAACGGCGCCGACTCGGCGATGCGCTGTGGTCGCGCCGCGTCCTGCGCGTCGTAGAAGGCCTGCGCCCCGTGTTCCTGTGGGATCGCCTCTATCTCGGCGGGGGCAACTCGCGCAACATCACCCGGGTGGTGCTCGACCGGCTGGGGGAAGACATAGTCATCGTGCCGAATTCGGCCGCGCTGGTTGGCGGGGCGCGCGCCTGGTCGTTGCCCTTGGCCGGCGACTTCGCTTAGTCCTCCTCATCGCCTGCGGTCATTTCATTTGCGTGCGGGCATGCAACCCGCGCACGCGAATGAGGCACCCGCAGACGATCACAAGTGGGGGCGTCAGTCGCAGGCGGTGAGCCGGTACAGGGTGACCGAACCTCGCGTGGCGATCGCTTCGAACGCGCCGGGAGCAGCCACATCGACGTCGGCGAAGCCCGCGGTGGCCTGATCGTGGCGCGAGCCCCCAGGCAGGAGATCCTCATCCAGGTAGGCGTAGCGTACGCCCAGATCGGCGATCGCCGTGCACACTGCCGGGTCGGTGGCGAGCCGGGAGAAGTGCTGGGCCAGCACCCGCTGGTCCTCACCCAGCCCGTCGAGGGACGTGCGCTGAAAGACGGCCGCTACTCCCCCGAAGCTGGTCAGGAGCACGCCACCGGAGGCGGGATCGGCGATGACCACGGCACCCGCGGGGATCAGGTCCGCGATGTCGCGAAGCATCAGGCGATCGTCGGTGTCCACGATCAGGGCGCCGCGAGCCGCGAGCGCTACCGGGCCGTAGACGCCCGCCGATCGCCTCGCCATACCCGGAACCAGGCAGGCCGCCATGACCACGAGGGCAGCCAGCGTGAGAGCGCCTGCCAGACGCGCGACATTCACCTCACGGGCGGCGGGCACTGCCGCCGCATCGGCCGCGAGCGGCGAGCCGGGCGTGGCCGCATCTGCGGTCCCGGCTCCACCTTCCGCGAAACCGGGCGAGACGGCGCCGGCTCCACCGTTGGCCCCATCCTCCCCGCCCCCCGCGTAACCGGGCGAGTCGCGGCCAGCCCCAACACCACCACCGCCATGCTGAACTCGAGTGGCGAGCCAGTTAGCCGCCGCCCAGATGCCGACGGCGGCGAGCAACAGCGCGGTGATCGGATATAGCGCCTCCAGGCGGAATACATGCTTGTACCAGAATCCGGTCACGCCGCGCAGGGCGTTCTCCGGACCCCCGGCTAGCGCGGCGAGGACGATCGTCAGGCACCACGCGGCGACGATGTAGCGTGCCTGCCGCTTACGCAGCAGCACCACGGCGCCCCAGATGACCGCGGCCGAGACGATCACGTTTGCGGGCACCGGCCAAAGTGCCATATCCGCAAGCAGGCGACCCACGGTGAACGGGTAGGAACGCGTCGCGATCGTCTGGTGGTATCCCATGACGCCGGCGAGGATGTTCCAGAGCGGGGTGAACCGGACTAGGCCCCCCAGCATCGCGATCAGAACGACGAGGACGAGCCACGGACGTGTCCGCCGCATTGCCGCCTCCCACGGCCCGGCGGTTCGTGCCGTCCGCGGGTCGGCATCCTGTCCTGGGATGCCCAGCCCGCTGACCGTCCGCCATGCGCTGATCGTTAGGGCGGGAAGGGCGAGCGCGAGCCACGAGAAGGCCGTGTTCGGGTGGGCCGCAACCGCGCCGGCCACCGCAATACCGAGTACGGTCCAGTTCGCGAGCCGCCGCGGATCGCGTAGCCAAACCACCGTTGCACCGAGCGCCACTGGCAGCAGTGCCGTCCCCAATGCGTTCGGCCACTGTGCACTCAGCACGGATTGCGTGAACGGGAAGAAGGACAGCGCGCCGCTCAGCGCCACGACGATGGGCATCAGTTCCGGGCGGGCCGGGAATACGCACCGCGTCAGGTACGCCATCGAGACCGGCCAGATCACGAGCATGACGGCGAGCATCGCACCGTTCGCGGCCAGCCCGACCTGGGACTGCGGCATCAGTGCAGCAATCGCATGCCAGGTCGTCGGGTAGAAGGAATCGGCCCCGGTGTGTGACACAACCGCGTCGATGCCCCCGAACATGGAGGCATTGCCCGTCAATCGGATCTCGGCTATCGCGTTCAGGTGGACGAACGCGTCGCGCACCTGCAGCGGCGCGCCGCCGTCGGGCATGCCCAGCACGGTTGCGGCCAGTACGAGCGCGCCGGCTATGGCAGCACCCGCCAGTGCGAGGCGTGTTTGGATCGCGTTCAGGGGGCGTCCCGGCCCCTTCGCCATGCGCGCAGCAGAGCGCTCCTTCGCCAAGCGCCCGGCGGAGCGCTCGTTCGCCAAGCGCGAGTCGGAGCGCTCGTTCGCCGTTCGCGCGGCAGAGCGCTCCTTCGCCATGCGGTGGCGGCCGGCGAACCCGACGATGCCCGCGACGGCCAGCGCAACCAGCCACACCACTAGCGCGCCGGACGCCTGCCAGCCCAGGCCGACGCGGCCAAACAGCAGCGTGGCACACGCCGCGACGCCCGCCGTCAGTCCCGGCGCGAGTGCCCACGCGGCCAGTCCGCGGACCCCCGCGACCCGCAGTACAGACCAGCCGGGGACCAGCCACACCGCGGTCGCCAAGGCGATCGCAGCGGGCAGCGAATCTATGAGCACGCGCACGACGACCTCCCTAGGTGACTCGGCTCCGGCGCGACGGGTTCGCGAGGACTGGCTGAAAGACGAAGATGGTCCAGGGCACAAGGCCCTGGACCATCTTCGTCTGCAATAGCGCTAGCGACCAATCGGCCGCGGGCGGATCACTTGGCGTCCGACTCCTCGGCCGTCTCGTCGTCAGCGCCCTCTGCGGGAGCCTCGGCCGATTCGATCTTCGCCTCGTCGTCGCCGGGGTTCTCCGCGCCCTCGGCCGGAGCCTCGGCAGTGGGGGTCTTACCCTCGGTCTGCTCGGCGGCCTCGTCCTTGGCGGCCTTCTCCTTGGCTCCGCGCTTGGCGGCACCCTCGGCCTCGCGAACCACGGCCTTCTTGGGGCTCAGCGGCTCGGTCACCAACTCGATCACGGCGAGGGGCGCGTTGTCGCCCTTGCGGTTGCCGATCTTGGTGATACGCGTGTAGCCACCGTTGCGCTCCGCGAACTGCGGGGCGATCTCGGTGAAGAGGCGGTGGACGATCGTGTAGGCGTCGCCCTCTCCGTCCCAGCGGCGCGGCGTCTTGTTGCGGATGACCGCGGACACCTGACGGCGGGCGTGCAGGTCGCCGCGCTTGGCCTTCGTGATGAGGCGCTCAGCCAGCGGCTGCAGGCGCTTCGCACGCGTCACCGTGGTGGTGATGCGGCCGTGCTCGAACAGGTTCGAGGCCAGGTTGGCGAGGATGGCACGCTCGTGTGCGCTGCCGCCGCCCAGGCGGGGTCCCTTGGTTGGGGTAGGCATTGTTGGTTACTCCTTGGATGGCCGGCCTCGTCCTCACGCGGACGAGGACCGAAGGGAAAGTCAGTTGTACTCGACGTCTTCGAGGTCGTCGCCGGCCTCGTCCTCGTAGTCCTCGTCGGCAACGGGGGTGAAGTCGAGCGGCGAGTCCTTGAGACCGAGTCCCAGGCCGTGCAGCTTCTTCTTGACCTCGTCGATCGACTTCGCACCGAAGTTGCGGATGTCGAGCAGATCCGCCTCGCTGCGCGCAACGAGTTCACCCACGGTGTGGATGCCCTCACGCTTGAGGCAGTTGTACGAACGAATCGTCAGGTCGAGTTCCTCGATCGGCAGCGCCAGGTCCGCCGCGAGTTCCGCATCCGTCGGCGACGGGCCGATCTCGATGCCCTCGGCCTCGACGTTCAGCTCGCGGGCCAGGCCGAAGAGCTCCACCAGTGTCTTGCCCGCGGAGGCCAGAGCGTCGGCCGGCGTGATCGCCGGCTTCGTCTCGACGTCGACGACGAGCTTGTCGAAGTCGGTACGCTGCTCGACACGAGTCGCCTCGACGGCGTAGCTGACCTTGAGAACCGGCGAGTAGATCGAGTCAACCGGGATACGGCTGAGCTCCGCGTCGGGCAGCTTGTTCTGCTGGGCGGACACGTAGCCGCGGCCGCGCTCGACCGTCAGCTCGATCTCGATCTTGCCCTTCTCGTTCAGGGTAGCGAGGTGCAGATCCGGGTTGTGGATCTCGACACCCGACGGGGGCAGGATGTCTGCTGCGGTCACGATTCCCGGTCCCGGCTTGCGCAGGTACATCACGACGGGCTCGTCGTTGTCCGAGGACACGACGAGCTTCTTGATGTTGAGGATCAGCTCGGTGACGTCTTCCTTGACACCCGGAATCGTCTCGAACTCGTGCTGGACCGAGTCCAGACGGATGGACGTGACGGCAGCTCCCGGAATGGAAGACAGCAGGGTACGACGCAGGGAGTTACCGATCGTGTAACCAAAACCCGGCTCGAGCGGCTCGATGGTGAAGCGCGAACGCGTCTCCGAGAGCTTCTCTTCGGTCAGGGTTGGGCGCTGTGCGATAAGCACTGGTGGTGTTCCTTTCGCTTGAAGCGACCGCTATATGACGCTTCGCGGACTGGCGGACTCGCGGCCGACTGCCGATTGTCCGGGATGGCGGTGGCACGGCGAGAGCCGCGCCACCGCTTGAGGAAAGATCAGACGCGGCGACGCTTCGGCGGGCGGCAGCCGTTGTGAGCCTGCGGGGTGACATCCTGGATGGTGCCGACCTCGAGGCCCGCTGCGGTCAGCGAGCGGATCGCGGTCTCGCGACCGGAACCGGGGCCCTTGACGAACACGTCGACCTTCTTCACGCCGTGCTCCTGCGCGCGGCGGGCAGCGGCCTCAGCCGCGAGCTGAGCGGCGAACGGGGTCGACTTACGCGAACCCTTGAAGCCGACCTGGCCGGACGACGCCCAGGCGATAACCGCGCCGGACGGGTCAGTGATCGACACGATCGTGTTGTTGAAGGTGCTCTTAATGTGGGCTTGCCCGAGCGGTACGTTCTTCTTGTCCCTGCGACGGGGCTTGCGGACTGCGCCGCGAGTCTTGGGAGGCATGTGGTGGTCCTACTCCTAAAGTTGAGATCGTCGAACCGGTGCGCGCTTAGGCGGCTAGCACCGGATTGCTGAATGAATCAGCGGGCCTTCTTCTTGCCCGCAACGGTGCGCTTCGGGCCCTTACGGGTGCGCGCGTTGGTCTTGGTGCGCTGTCCACGCACGGGTAGACCGCGGCGGTGACGAAGGCCTTCGTAGCAGCCGATCTCAACCTTGCGGCGGATGTCTGCAGCGACCTCGCGGCGGAGGTCACCTTCAAGCTTGTAGTTGCCCTCGAGGTAATCACGCAGGGTGACGAGGTCGGTGTCGGTCAGATCCTTCACGCGGACGTCGGGGCTGATGCCCGTCGCGGCGAGGGTCTGCTGAGCGCGCGTGCGCCCAACACCGAAGATGTACGTGAGTGCGACCTCGACGCGCTTGTCGCGCGGGAGATCAACTCCGATAAGACGTGCCATGAGCAGGTGGTTTCCTTAACTACCCTTCCGGAGGTCTTCCACATCGCCTCTCGCGGATTTGCGAGCCCCGGCCTCCGGACCGGGGGTAGCGCATCGAGCCCTTTCGCGGGCTGACGCTGGCGGTGCGTTGTACTTCGGTGAACCTAGATCACCTACAGCCGGGAACTAGCCCTGGCGCTGCTTGTGACGAGGGTTCTCGCAGATGACCATGACGTTGCCGTGCCGGCGGATGACGCGGCACTTGTCACAGATCTTCTTGACGCTGGGGTTAACCTTCATCGTGATTCCTTGTACCGGCGCAGCACGAGACGTGCCTGCCGGCGTCGTAGTTTCCCTGGAATCCCTGGCCGTCGGCCGGGGAGGTCCTACTTGTAGCGGTAGACGATTCGTCCACGCGTGAGGTCGTAGGGGCTGAGCTCCACGACGACCCTGTCCTCCGGGAGGATGCGAATGTAGTGCTGCCGCATCTTTCCGGAGATGTGTGCGAGAACCTTGTGCCCGTTGGCGAGCTCTACGCGAAACATTGCGTTCGGCAATGCCTCGACGACCGAGCCCTCGACCTCGATTGCACCGTCCTTTTTCGCCATATCCTCCGCTAACTGTTCGTGGCTTCGCGTCTTGCGACGCATGGTGGGTGGGCGTCCCCTGGCACGAATGCCAGCGGTTCACCGGATCTGCCTCGCGCACGAGGGCATGAGTGTACACACACCCGACGGACTAGCATACCGCAGAATCCCCGCGTTTCGCCAGTTTCCTCAGTGAGGCAGCTCGGTTCCATGTTCGCTCGCCGCTCGGCGGAGGGCTTCCATCATCGTTCGCTGCTCCGCCATGCGGATGCTGTCCTCACGGGGCCGTCATCCGCACGAAAGCCCGCACGCGACGAAACACACATTCATCGCTACGGTGCAGCCAGTTCGGCGACGCGGATCCCTCGCTTGGCGAGTTCCCCCGCTCCCCCGTCCTTGGCGGTGAGTACGAGGATTCCTCCGTCGAGAATCGCTACCGTGTGCTCGAAGTGCGCGGCGCGCCGACCCGAGTGCGTCACGACCGTCCACTCGTCCTCGCACAGGGCGATCTCCGCGCTACCCACTGTGATCATGGGTTCGATCGCCACGCAGGTACCGGGCCGAAGGCGCGCTCCGCGCCGTCTCGTGGCGAAGTTGGGGATGTCTGGATCCTGGTGGAGGCTGGACCCCACACCATGTCCCACGAACTCTTCGACGATGCCATACTCGGCGCCGTCAGCCGCGCCCTGCTCCGCCACGGTCCGCTCGACGGCTTCGCCCACGACGCCCACCCGCACACCCGGCCCCAGTTGGGCGATGGCGTTCCACATGGCATCCCGCGCCACCGCGACGAGCGCGGTGTCATCGGCGCTCGGATTGCCGACTATCACGGTACGTGCGCAGTCGGAGTACCAGCCGTCGACGATCGCCCCGGCATCGATCGAGAGCACATCACCGTCCTGTAGCGGCCGGTCGTTCGGAATGCCGTGGATGATCTCCTCATTCACGGAGAAGCATGCCGAAGCCGGGAACCCTTCGTAGCCGAGGAACGCCGGGCGGGCTCCCGCGGCCTCGATCGCGGCGCGGACGACCTCGTCCAACCGCGCAGTGGTGACGCCCACCGTGGCTGCGGCGCAGGCCTCGTCCAGCGCCGCATCGACAACGAGCCCAGCCTGCCTCATCGAGGCGAGCTGGGCTCGTGTCTTGTATTCGATCCGGCTGCGGCCGAACAACGACGAAGCGCCTACTTCGCTTCGAGCGCGCTCGCGACGCGCTCCGCGACCTCGTCGATCGCCCCCAGGCCATCGACCTCGACCAGGAGGCCACGGGAACGGTACGCGTCGAGTAGCGGCTTGGTCTGCTCGTCGTAGATGTCGAGCCGCCGAGCGATCGCCTCAGCGGTGTCGTCCTCACGGCCCTCGATCTCGGCACGCTTTTGAATTCTGGCGAGCAACTCATCCCGGTCGGCAGTCAGCACGAGCGCAGCCTCGAGTTCGATGCCCAGCCCGGCGAGGATCTCGTCCAGCGCGGCCACCTGAGCGGCATTGCGCGGATACCCGTCCAGGATGAAACCGGACTTGGCATCGTCCTGCGCCAGCCGGCTGCGCACCATGTCGTTCGTGACGGAGTCGGGGACGAGTTCGCCGCGCGCCGTGTAGGACTGCGCGAGCTTGCCGAGCTCTGTCTCGCCCTTGATGTTGGCGCGGAAGATGTCGCCGGTCGAGATGGCAGGAACCTGCAACCGCTCGGCGAGGAGCGCCGCTTGCGTGCCCTTGCCCGCGCCCTGCGGACCCATGATTAGCAGTCGCGAGGTCACCGAAGCAGTCCCTCGTAGTGGCGCTGCTGGAGCTGCGCGTCGATCTGCTTAACGGTCTCCAGGCCGACGCCCACGAGGATCAGGATCGAGGTTCCACCGAACGGAATGTTCGCCGTCACGCCGAGCTGGATCATAGCGATCGTCGGGATCAGCGCGACGAGCGCGAGGTAGATCGAGCCAGCCGAGGTGATGCGCGTGATCACGTACTGCAAGTACTCGGCCGTGGGGCGTCCCGCGCGGTAACCGGGAATGAACCCGCCGTAGTTCTTCATGTTGTCGGCGACCTCGGTCGGGTTGAACGTGATCGCGACGTAGAAGAAGGTGAAGAAGATGATGAGCAGCGTATACAGCGCCAGGTGGAGCGGCGAGCTCGTGGCGGTGATATTCTGCTGCACCCACGCGGCCCAGCCGGCGTTCGGGTTGCCCGAGAACTGACCGATCAGCCCGGGAACAGCGAGGATGGAGGAGGCGAAGATCACGGGGATCACGTTCGCCATGTTGATCTTGATCGGGATGTAGGTGCTCGAGCCGCCGTACATGCGTCGACCCACCATGCGCTTGGCGTACTGCACCTGGATGCGACGCTGCGACTGCTCGACGAACACGATCGCCACGACGACCAGCAGTGCGATGGCCATGATGATCACGAACTTGCCGATGCCAGCGGATCCACCGGCCACGCCCCACAGGGCGGTCGGGAGGGTGGCAGCGATCGAGGTGAAGATCAGCAGGGACATGCCGTTACCGATGCCGCGCTCCGTGATGATCTCACCGAGCCACATGATCAGGCCGGTGCCGGCCGTCATGGCCGAGATGACGATGATCTGGTTCATGATGCCGTCGTTGGACAGCACCGATCCCTCACAGCCAAGCAGGACGCCGGTGCGCGCCATGGTCGTGTACGTGGTGGCCTGGAGGATGGCGAGGCCGATGGTGAGGTAGCGGGTGTACTGCGTCAGCTTCGCCTGGCCCGACTGGCCCTCCTTGTGCAGGGTTTCGAACCGCGGGATCACCACGCGTAGCAACTGCACGATGATCGAGGCCGTGATGTACGGCATGATTCCAAGCGCGAAGATCGACAACTGCATGAGCGCGCCACCCGAGAAGAGGTTGACGAGACCAATGAAGTCGCTGGCCTGTCCCGTCTCGACGCACGCACGAACGGCCTGGTAGTCCACTCCGGCGGACGGCACGAACGAGCCGACCCGGTAGAGGGCCATGATGGCGATCGTGAACAACAGTTTTCGTCTCAGGTCGGGCGTACGAAACGCCCGGGCGAATGCGCTGAGCACCGAATCCTCCTGGACCCGCAATGCGGGTTATCTTGATGCCGGCCGTGCGCCGGCGTCACTACGAGTGCCGCGAATTACGAGGGCACTTGTGAACCTTACATGTATCCGTCGCTCCAGGGGAACTTGCGTCAGCACAAACTCCCGAACGGCGAACAGCGTTACTGAAGAGCCTTGGCTCGTGTGAAGTGAGGCCGGGCGGCTTGACGGCCGCCCGGCCTCACTTCGATACAACTCAGTTGTCGGCTACCGAGCCGCCTGCGGCAAGGATCTTGTCCTTTGCCGACGCGGACACCGCGTCGACCTCAACGTCAAGCTTGACACTGAGCTCGCCAGTGCCGAGAACCTTGACGAGCTGGTTCTTGCGAACCGCGCCCTTTTCCACGAGACCGGCCACGGTAACCGTGCCACCCTCGGGGTAGAGCTCGCCCAGCTTGTCCAGGTTCACGACCTGGTACTCGGTGCGGAACGGGTTCTTGAATCCGCGCAGCTTCGGCAGGCGCATGTGAAGCGGCATCTGGCCACCCTCGAAGCGCTGCGGAACCTGGTAGCGGGCCTTCGTACCCTTCGTACCACGACCGGCGGTCTTACCCTTCGAAGCCTCACCACGACCCACGCGGGTCTTAGCGGTCTTCGCGCCGGGTGCCGGGCGCAGGTGGTGCACCTTGAGAGTGCTCACGGGTGCCTCAGCCTTCTTCTTCTCTGCCATGGTCAGTCGACCTCCTCAACGGTCACGAGGTGCGCGACCGTCCGGACCATGCCGCGGAACTCGGGGCGGTCCTCTTTCACGACGGTGTCCCCAATACGCTTGAGGCCCAAGCTGCGCAGCGTGTCGCGCTGGTACTGCTTGCCACCGATCCCTGACTTGATCTGCGTCACTTTAAGTTTCGCCATCATGCACCTACCTGCTCTGCAGCGGCGGCCTTCTCAGCGCGCCCCGCAGCCTGAGCACGGAGCAGCGCGGCCGGCGCCACCTGGTCGAGCGGCAGGCCGCGGCGTGCCGCCACGGACTCCGGCTGCTCGAGCAGACGCAGCGCCTCAACCGTCGCGTGAACGATGTTGATTGCGTTGGACGAGCCCAGCGACTTGCTCAGCACGTCGTGGATGCCTGCGCACTCCAGCACCGCACGCACCGGACCACCGGCGATAACACCGGTACCCGGGCGAGCCGGACGGAGGAACACGACACCCGCGGCAGCCTCACCCTGTACGGGGTGAGGAATCGTGCCCTGAATGCGCGGAACGCGGAAGAAGGCCTTCTTCGCCTCTTCGACGCCCTTCGCGATTGCGGCGGGAACTTCCTTCGCCTTGCCGTAGCCCACGCCGACGGTGCCATCGCCATCGCCCACGACGACCAGCGCCGAGAAGCTGAAGCGGCGACCGCCCTTGACGACCTTGGACACGCGGTTGATGGTGACAACGCGCTCTACGAACTGGCTCTTCTCGGCGTCGCCACGGCGACCCTCGCCACGGCCACCGCCGCGACGGTCATTGCGGCGCTCGTTCGAGCGCTCGTTGTTATCTCCGGCACTGCGGCCGGCGTTACCCTGCTGCCCAGCAGCCATCAGATAGTCCTTTGCTCGAGTGCTACGGAAATGTTGGTGTAGTCGATCACAGTGTCAGCCCGCCTTCGCGAGCACCCTCTGCGACAGCAGCCACACGACCGTGGTACTTGTTTCCGCCGCGGTCGAACACGACGGTCTCGACCCCGGCGGCCTTGGCGCGGCTGGCGACGAGTTCGCCGACCTTGCGGGCCTTGGCGCTCTTGTCACCGTCCAGCGCGCGCAGGTCCGCCTCGAGGGTCGAAGCCGACGCCAGGGTGCGGCCGGCAGTGTCGTCCACGACCTGCACCACGATGTGGCGCGTGGAGCGCGTCACGACCAGGCGAGGCCGGGAGGTGGTGCCAGTAATCTTCTTGCGCAGGCGCAAGTGGCGACGCGCACGTGCGACGCTCTTGCCCTTGCCCTTGATCTCGACAGCCATCACTTACCAGCCTTTCCGACCTTGCGGCGTACGTTCTCGCCCGCGTAGCGCACGCCCTTGCCCTTGTAAGGCTCGGGCTTGCGGATCTTGCGGATGTTGGCGGCTACCTCGCCCACCTGCTGCTTCGAGATACCAGAAACCGAGAACTTGGTGGGGCTCTCGACGGCGAAGGTGATGCCGGCGGGCGGCGTCACGACGACGGGGTGCGAGAATCCGAGCGCGAACTCGAGATCCGAGCCCTTGGCCGTCACACGGTAACCCGTGCCGACGATCTCGAGCTTCTTCTCGTAGCCGTTGGTAACGCCCTCGATGATGTTGGCGAGGAGCGTCCGGGTCAGGCCGTGCAGTGCACGGGACTGGGTCTCGTCGTTCGGACGAACGACCTTCAGCTCGCTGCCTTCCAGCTCCGCCGCGATGGGCGAGGGCAGGGTGTGCTCGAGAGTGCCCTTGGGGCCCTTGATGGTGACGAGGTCACCGTTGATCTTGACGTCCACTCCGGCCGGGACCGGAACGGGGATCTTACCGATTCGAGACATGGTTCGATATTCCTTTCCGAATCACCAGACGTAGGCGAGGACTTCCCCGCCAACACCCTTGGCCTGAGCCTGCTTGTCAGTAAGCAGACCCGAGGACGTGGACAGAATCGCGATGCCAAGACCGCCCAGGACCTTGGGCAGGCCAGTGGACTTCGCGTAAACGCGAAGACCCGGCTTGGAGACGCGCTTGATACCGGCGAGCGAACGCTCTCGGTTCGGCCCGTACTTGAGGGACAGTGTGAGGTTCTTGCCAATCTTTGCGTCGGCGACGTCCCACCCGGTGATGTATCCCTCTGCCTTCAGGATCTCGGCGATGCGAGCCTTCAGCTTCGAGTAGGGAATGGTCACCTCGTCGTGGTGTGCCGAGTTGGCGTTACGCAGACGCGTCAGCATGTCTGCGATGGGGTCAGTCATCGTCATTGGGCTCTAGCCCTTCCTCGTCGGGGTATCCATCCGGCTATAAGCCGGCGGACCTGCGACGTAGTTGTTTACCAGCTGCTCTTCTTGATGCCGGGAAGCTCACCGCGGTGAGCCATCTCGCGCAAGCAAATGCGGCACAGGCCGAACTTGCGGTACACCGAGTGCGGACGGCCGCACCGCTGGCACCGGGTGTAAGCACGCACTGCGAACTTAGGCTTCGCAGCCGCCTTGTTGATCAGGGCCTTCTTAGCCATATCAGTTCGTCTCCTTGAAGGGGAAGCCGAGCCGGCGCAGCAACGAGCGGCCCTCATCATCAGTGGTGGCAGTGGTCACGAGAGTGATGTCCATACCGCGCACGCGATCGATCTTGTCCTGATCGATCTCGTGGAACATCGACTGCTCGGTCAGGCCGAAGGTGTAGTTGCCGTGGCCGTCGAACTGCTTGGCGCTCAGGCCGCGGAAGTCGCGGATGCGCGGAAGCGCGAGCGACAGCAGACGGTCCAGGAACTCCCACATGCGGTCGCCACGCAACGTGACGTGCGCGCCGATCGGCATGCCCTCGCGCAACTTGAACTGCGCGATCGACTTGCGAGCACGCGTGACCTGCGGCTTCTGGCCGGTGATGATCGTCAGGTCGCGGATAGCGCCCTCGATCAGCTTCGAGTCCTTGGCAGCGTCCCCAACACCCATGTTCACGACGATCTTCGACAGACCGGCGACCTGGTTGATGTTCTCGTGCTTGAACTCTTCGCGAAGCCCCGCGATGATCTCCTCGCGGTACTTCTCCTTGAGGCGCGGCAGCGCCGGCGCCGTGGCGACGGTGGTTTCGGTGCTCATCAGATGTCCTTACCAGAGCGCTTGGCAACACGGACCCGCGTCTCGCGGGAACGACCGTCACGCTCGACAGTCTCGGTGCGGTAGCCGACTCGGGTGCCCTTCTTGGTCTCCGGGTCAACCAGCATCACGTTGGAGATGTGGATCGGCGCCTCGATGGTCTCGATGCCACCGGTGCGGCTTCCACGCTGGGTCTGGCCGACCTTGCGGTGCTTCGTCTTGCGGTTGATACCCTCGACGATCACGCGGTCGGAGTCCACGAGCACCTCGAGCACGCGGCCCTGCTTGGTGCGGTCGGAACCGGCAATGACGACGACCAGGTCGCCCTTCTTGATCTTTGCCATGGTCAGAGCACCTCCGGCGCCAGCGAGATGATCTTCATGAACCGCTTGTCGCGAAGTTCGCGACCGACGGGGCCGAAGATGCGGGTTCCACGAGGCTCGCCGTCACCCTTGAGGATGACCGCTGCGTTCTCATCGAACTTGATGTAGGAACCGTCGGGACGACGGCGTTCCTTAACAGTGCGGACGATGACGGCCTTGACGACCTCGCCCTTCTTGACGTTACCGCCAGGGATTGCGTCCTTGACGGTGGCGACGATTACGTCACCGATACCGGCGTAGCGGCGGCCGGAACCGCCGAGCACACGGATGCAAAGGATCTCCTTGGCACCGGTGTTGTCGGCGACTCGCAGTCGCGACTCCTGCTGGATCATGTGTTGAACTCCTGTCGTCGTGCCGGTTCTCGCAGTGTGCGAGCCTTGCCGAACGGATACATGTCATGCTTGCGTGGCCCGGCCGTGATTGTGCAGGGCCGGGCCACGCGAGACTTCTTACTTGGCCTTTTCGAGGATCTCGACGAGGCGCCAGCGCTTGGTGGCTGACAGCGGACGCGTCTCCATGATCAGCACCAGGTCACCGATGCCTGCGGAGTTCTCCTCGTCGTGCGCCTTGATCTTGGACGTACGGCGAATAACCTTACCGTACAGCGCGTGCTTTACGCGGTCCTCGACCTCGACCACGACGGTCTTGTCCATCTTGTCGCTCACCACGTAGCCGCGCCGCGTCTTGCGACTGGCGCGAACCTGGGTGTCGTTGTTTTCGCTCATCAATGCCTCACTTGCTCGCGCTCGGTGCTGTACGGATGCCGAGCTCGCGCTCGCGCAGGATCGTGTAGATCCGGGCGATGTCGCGCTTGACAGCCTTCAGTCGCCCGTGGTCCTCCAGCTGGCCTGTGGCCGACTGGAAGCGCAGGTTGAACAACTCCTTCTTGGCGTTGTCCAGCTCAGCGACGAGCTTCTCGTCGGTGAAACCGTCGAGGTCGGACGGGGCAAGCCCCTTGGAACCTACTGCCATCAGTTCGCACCACCTTCGCGCACCACGAAACGGCACTTCATCGGGAGCTTGTGGATCGCGCGGCGCATCGCCTCGCGGGCAAGAGCCTCGTCGACGCCGGCCAGCTCGAAGACGATGCGGCCCGGCTTGACGTTGGCGACCCACCACTCGGGGGAACCCTTACCGGAACCCATGCGGGTCTCGGCGGGCTTCTTGGTCAGGGGACGGTCCGGGAAGATGTTGATCCAGACCTTACCGCCACGCTTGATGTGGCGGGTCATCGCGATACGAGCAGCCTCGATCTGGCGGTTCGTCACGTAGGCGGGCTCGAGAGCCTGGATGCCGTACTGGCCGAACTCGATCGTGGTACCACCCTTGGCAGCGCCGGAACGCTTGGGGTGGTGCTGCTTGCGGTACTTAACCTTGCGAGGAATCAGCATTCTCATGCCTCCTTACCGGCAGATGCCTGCACGGCGTCGCCACCAGCGGACGGTGCCTCAGCAGCCGCGGGAGCTGCCGCGCGGTCACCGCGACGGGGGCCACGCGCCGGGCGTCCACCACGACCGCCGCGACCAGCGCGGGGTCCCTGGGAAGCCTGCTCGCGAGCCCATTCCTTCTCGGTGAGGTCGCCCTTGTAGATCCAGACCTTGACGCCGATACGGCCGAAGGTCGTGCGCGCCTCGAAGAAGCCGTAGTCGATGTTCGCGCGCAGCGTGTGCAGCGGAACGCGACCCTCACGGTAGAACTCCGAACGGCTCATTTCCGCGCCACCAAGACGGCCCGAGCACTGGACTCGGATACCCTTGGCGCCGGCGCGCTGGGCGGACTGCATGCCCTTGCGCATCGCGCGGCGGAACGAGACACGGCTGGCGAGCTGCTCTGCGATCCCCTGAGCGACCAGCTGAGCGTCGATCTCGGGGTTCTTCACCTCGAGGATGTTCAGCTGGACCTGCTTGCCCGTGAGCTTCTCGAGCTGACCGCGCAGGCGGTCAGCCTCGGCGCCGCGGTGACCGATCACGATGCCCGGGCGGGCGGTGTGAATGTCGATGCGGACGCGGTCGCGGGTGCGCTCGATCTCCACGCGGGAGATGCCGGCGCGCTCCAGACCAGTGCTCATGAGCTTGCGGATCGCTACGTCTTCCTTCACGTAGTCGCGGTACCGCTGGCCCGGCTTGGTGCTGTCTGCGAACCACCGCGAACGGTGGTCAGTCGTGATGCCCAGGCGGAACCCGAGCGGGTTTACCTTCTGACCCATCAGGCCCGTCCCTTCTCTTCACGCGGGGTGACAACCACGGTGATGTGGCTGGTCCTCTTCAGGATGCGTCCGGCGCGGCCCTGAGCACGCGGCCGGAAGCGCTTGAACGTGGGCCCCTCGTCCACGAACACCTTCGAGACGACGAGGCTCTCACGGGAGAGGTTCTCGGTCTCAGTGGCGTTGGCGGCTGCGGATTCCACGACCTTGAGCACGTCGGCTGCCGCGGCCTGCGGAGCGAACTTCAGCGTCGTGATGGCCTGCTCCACCGAGGTGCCGCGAACCAGGTCGGCGACGCGGCGGGCCTTCATCGGGGTCACGCGAACGAAGCGCGCGACAGCGAAGGCACCATCGGAATCGCCGAGCAGGCTGAGCCGGCGCTCGGAGGGGTTCTCCTTGTTACGTGGAGTGCCGCTCATCGCCGCCTCCCCTTCTTGTCGTCCTTCACGTGCCCCTTGAAGGTGCGCGTGGGTGCAAACTCACCGAGCTTGTGGCCGACCATGGACTCGGTCACGAAGACCGGGACGTGCTTGCGGCCGTCGTGCACGGCAAACGTGTGACCTAGGAAGTCGGGAGTGATGACCGACCGACGTGACCAGGTCTTAATGACATTCTTGGTACCCGCATCGTTCTGGGCGTCCACCTTCTTCTGCAGGTGGTCGTCGACGAAGGGGCCCTTCTTCAAGCTGCGTGGCATTAGTCAGGCTCCTTATCAGCGCTTCTTGCCAGTCCGGCGGCGACGGACGATCAACTTGTCGCTCGGCTTGCCGGGGCGACGGGTACGGCCCTCAGGCTTACCCCAGGGGCTCACCGGGTGGCGACCACCGGAGGTCTTACCTTCACCACCACCGTGCGGGTGGTCGATCGGGTTCATGGCGACACCGCGGACGGTCGGGCGCTTGCCCTTCCAGCGGTTACGACCAGCCTTACCCCAGTTGATGTTCGACTGCTCGGCGTTGCCGACCTCACCGACGGTGGCGCGGCAGCGCGCGTCGACGTTGCGGATCTCGCCGGACGGCATACGCAGCTGGGCGTAGGGTCCATCCTTCGCGACGAGCTGCACCGAGGCACCCGCGGAGCGGGCGATCTTGGCGCCGCCACCGGGGCGGAGCTCTATCGCGTGCACAACGGTACCCGTGGGGATGTTGCGCAGCGGCAGGTTGTTACCGGGCTTGATGTCCGCGGCAGGACCGGCCTCGACGAAGTCACCCTGACGGAGCTTGTTCGGCGCCACGATGTAGCGCTTCTCGCCGTCCGCGTAGTGAAGCAGCGCGATGCGTGCGGTGCGGTTGGGGTCGTACTCGATGTGAGCGACCTTCGCGGGCACGCCGTCCTTGTCATGACGACGGAAGTCGATGACGCGGTAGGCGCGCTTGTGTCCGCCACCCTTGTGGCGGGTCGTGATGCGGCCGGTGTTGTTACGGCCACCCGACTTGGTCAGCGGGCGTACCAGGGACTTTTCCGGCGTTGACCGGGTGACCTCGGCGAAGTCCGCGACGCTGGAGCCACGGCGGCCCGGCGTAGTCGGCTTGTATTTACGGATTCCCATGGGGGTTTGTCCTCAATCTCCTTCGTGGCCCGCGTCAGTTAATGACACCGAAGACGTCGATCGTGTCGCCCTCAGCGAGGGTAACGATCGCGCGCTTGGTGTCCTTGCGCTTGCCAATACCGAACTTCGTGCGCCGGGTCTTGCCCTTGCGGTTGAGCGTGTTGACCGAGGCGACCTTGACATCGAACACCTTCTCGACCGCGATCTTGATCTCGGTCTTATTCGCGTCAGGTGCGACGATAAACGTGTACTTGCCCTCGTCGATCAGGCCGTAGCTCTTCTCAGAGACGACCGGAGCGATCAGGATTTCGCGGTAGTTCTTCTGCACGGCGGTCACTTGCCTGCCTCCTCAGCTTCTGCCTCGGAAGACGTGGCAACCGCAGTAGCCGCACGACCCGTCGCCGGACCGGCGACGAACTGCTCGAGGGCTCCCTTGGTGAAGACGACATCGTCCGAAATCAGGACGTCATACGTGTTGAGCTGGTCCGCGACGAGCAGGTGCACCTCGGGAACGTTGCGCAGCGACTTGAGCGCTAGATCGTCCGTGCGCTCCAGCACCACGAGCACGTTCTTGCGCTCGGACAGCTGCTTGAGCACGGAAACCGCGGCCTTCGTCGAGGGGGCCTCGTCGATTCCGAAGCCGCTGACCACGTGTACGCGGCCGGCACGAGCCCGGTCAGAGAGGGCTCCGCGAAGCGCGGCGGCCTTCATCTTCTTGGGGGTGCGCTGGCTGTAGTCGCGAGGCTGCGGGCCGTGGACGACGCCACCACCGGCGAACTGCGGCGCGCGGGTCGAACCCTGGCGGGCGCGGCCGGTGCCCTTCTGCTTGAACGGCTTCTTGCCACCACCGGAGACCTCACCACGAGTCTTCGTGGAGTGGGTTCCCTGGCGCGCGGCAGCGAGCTGCGCGACGACGACCTGGTGGATCAGCGGGATGTTGGTCTGCACGTCGAAGATCTCGGCGGGGAGCTCGGCCTTACCGGCCTTCTTGCCCTTGGCGTCGAGAATGTCGACCGTGAGCGTTGCGTCAGTCATTGATGTCACGCACCCTTCACGGCGTTGCGAACCACGACGATGCCGCCCTTGGGGCCGGGGATTGCGCCCTTGACGAGCAGCAGGCCCTTGGCGGCGTCCACGGCGTGCACCTTGAGGTTCTGGGTGGTCTGGGTCTCGTGGCCCATGCGGCCGGCCATGCGCAGACCCTTGAAGACCCGCCCTGGCGTCGCGCAAGCGCCGATCGAACCGGGCTTGCGGTGGTTGCGGTGGGCACCGTGAGAGGCGCTCACACCGGCAAAGCCGTGGCGCTTCATAACACCGGCGAATCCCTTACCGCGGGTCGTGCCCTGAACATCGACCAGGATGCCGGCCTCGAAGGCCTCGGCGGTGATCTCCTGACCGAGTGAGAACTCGGCGGCGTTCGGGGTACGGATCTCGGCCACGTGGCGGCGCGGCGTAACGCCGGCCTTCTCGAAGTGGCCCTTGAGCGGCTTCGTCACCTTGCGCGGGTCGATCTGCCCAGTGGCAACCTGGACGGCGGCGTAGCCATCGACGTCCGCGGTGCGCACCTGGGTCACGACGTTAGGGGCGACAGCGACGACGGTGACGGGAACCAGCTTGCCAGCCTCGTCCCAGACCTGGGTCATGCCGAGCTTCGTGGCGAGCACCGCGGTAACTGGGCGCTCGTTCTGGTGGGTAGTCATGATTTCTCCTCCCCGCCTCAGAGCTTGATCTCGATGTTCACGTCGGCAGGCAGGTCGAGACGCATCAGCGAGTCGACGGCCTTCGGCGTGGGATCGATGATGTCGATCAGCCGCTTGTGCGTGCGCATCTCAAAGTGCTCACGGCTGTCCTTGTACTTGTGCGGCGACCGAATCACCACGAACACGTTCTTTTCGGTCGGCAACGGCACCGGGCCCACAACTGTCGCACCAGCGTTGGTCACCGTGTCGACGATCTTGCGCGCCGAGCTGTCGATGACCTCGTGGTCGTAGGACTTGAGCCGGATGCGGATCTTTTGTCCCGCCATGGCGTCGTCAGACTCTCTTTCTTGAACCGCTTGCTGTCCGACCCCCGCACTCGGGCGTGTCGCATGTTGCGGCACATCTTCGCGCTGTCCCGGGTGGGACGTGGAGGTCGTTTGTGAGTGGCGATTCCGAAGCGGCTGACCAGCTCGGCTGGCGCCTTGACGGAATCGTAACGTCTCTCTACCTGTCCAACACTGACGATTCCAGCGACCGGAGGTCACTCAGACATGACTCCTCGACGGTCCAGCACTGATTCGATCCGGGCCCATGGCCGGATCTGCGCAATCACGCACTACACTGTTCGATTCGTCAAACCCCATAGCGGGGCCGCCTGTCAGCAGGCAACCTGTACATCTTGCCACAGCTTTCGAGGCGAGCGCAACCCAATCGCGTTGCGCTTTCCGTGGTTTTTGGACGAGTTCTTCGCCACGCACTAGATATGGGGCAGGTCACCGCGGGATTCCGTGGTGACCTGCCCCATGTGGACTGGCGTGCTACTCCCCGTTGGGAGTGGCTACGTCGTCGTTCAGGATTGCGTGCGGCGGCGGGTGATGATCACCAGGCCAGCACCGAGCAGCAGCATTCCCGTGGCTCCGACCAGGCCGGCAGTGATGTCCGCGCCCGTGGTGGGCAACTGGTCGTCACCATTGTTGCCCGAACCACTATCGGTGTCGTCAGTGTCCTCGGTGTCGTCCCCGTCATCCTCGGAGGACTCGTCCTTGGAATCCGTCACCGTGACCGTCAAGTTCGCCTCATCGAACAGCGTGTTGCCATCCGTGACCCGATACCCGATCGTGGCCTTGCCCGTGAAACCATCCTCCGGAGTGAACGTGACCTTGCCCGTAGCCGGATCGATGCTCCACACACCCTCACCAGGAACCGTCACCGACAGGTCCGTGGTCGGGTTACCCGTCGCCGGATCGATGAACTGGACCGTGAGCGTCGGGTTAGAACCCGGAGTGATCAGATTCGCGATCGGATCAAACGTCACCGGCGTGGACGGCTCGGTCGTCTTGGACTGGTCCTTCGCGACCGGCGGCGTGAAAGTAAGCACCGTCAACGTGCCCGAATCGGTCAACCCGTTCCCATCGGTCACCGTGTAAGTGATCGGCGTCGGGTTACCCGTGTAGCCAGGCTCCGGGGTGAACGTCGCCACGCCCGTGGTCGGGTTGATCGTCCACACACCCTGGCCCGGCACCGTCTTCGTAGTCGGGCTACCCGGATCCGAGCCATCAATGGAAACAGTCAACGTGGGATCCGAACCGGGAGTAATCACCGGGTTCAACGTCGCAGGCGTACCCGGATTCACCGTCACCGTCTGATCGCCCGCCGTAGGCGGAACGTTGTAGGTCACGGTCAACGTCGCGGTATCGGAGAGGTTGTTGCCGTCGGTGACGCAATAGTTGATCGGGTCCGGATTTCCGGTGAATCCCGCCACCGGGGTGAACGTGATCTCACCCGTCGTGGTGTTGAGCGTCCAGGTGCCCTGGCCGGCGACCGTCTGGGTCGTGCCACCTGGAGTATCAGGCGTCACCAACGAAACGGTCAACGCCGGCGAGGAGCCCGCCGCAACCAAATCAGCAAGCGGATCAAACGACACCGAATCACCAGGATTCCCAGCCTTCGTCTGATCCCCCGCCAACGGCGGCATAATGATCGACAACGTACCCGTCGCCTGCTCGCCGTTCGAGTCCGTGATGCGATAGTCGATCGAGGGAACCGGCCCCCGATACGAGGCGTCAGCGGCATACTGCGCCTGACCGGTGGTCGGGTTGACCGTCCAGACACCGCCGTGGGTGTCCGTGTAGGTGTTCACGAGCGCGCCGGAAGTCGGGTGCACAAGCTGGTAGGCAGGGGTAGTCCCGTCACCGGTGATCGTTCCCGAGCCTCGTCCGACACCCAGTTCGGCCTGGGGGAACGTCGCGGTGGCGCCAGGCTCCACGATCTTCTCCAGGTCACCGGTCACCGGCACGTAGATCACTTCGAGCGTGCCGGTGGCGGACTGTCCCACCCCATCGGTCGCACGGAACGTAATGGTCGGAGTCTGCCCCGTCTGCGGAACGCCCGCAGTCGGCGTGTACGTGGTTGCTCCGGTATTGGGGTTGATAGTCCAGGTACCGTAGGCCGTCGTGAACGTCGTCCCGAACGATCCCGGGTTGGCGGGGTCTTCGATGGCGTAGCCCCCGGTCGCTGGAATGGGAGAGGCCCCGGGCGTGACGAGCGATGCCGCGTTGAACGATGCCGCGTTCCACTGGTTCAACGTCACCGAGTCATCGATCGCGCTGGGCGCGTTGAGGATGGTCAGGTCGCCGATCAGGTGAGATCCGGTGTTGTTACCGGTGGAGGCAGCGAACCCGAACTTGAATCCGGCAGCGGGGATCGCTGCGGGAGCCGTGGTGTTGAGCACCTGAACGTAGCTGTTGCCGGTTCCGGTGTAGTCGATGGAGACGGTGACCTGGGGGAAGTCGCCGGGGTTCGTCACCGGGGAGACCACGATGCGGATCTTGCGTCCCGCAGCGAGCACGGCGGCCTGCGACGGGGTCGTCGTCAGGTCGCCCGCCCACAGCGCCCTACTGCCCCATGAGCCGACCGTCGTCTGGGCGCCGCCGGTGAACGTATCGGCCACGGACCCCGCGGTTCCGATGGTGTCTAGTTTCTGGCGCTGGATCAGGCAGTAGCCGGTCGTGCCATTGCCCGGGCCGCGCAGGGAGATGTTGTTGGTGAACTGTGCGTTCGCGTTATCGAGAGTGTTCCATCCGGAGCCGCCGTAGAGGTTGGCGGGTTCCGTGCCCGGCGCCACGCAGTCGGTACCGCCGACGTGACCCTGGTTCGCGAAGTTTCCGAAGGTATCGAGTCCCACACCCAGGTATCCGTTGTTGATGCCTGCGCGCACAGGTAACGAGTCCTTGCGTGCACCATAGCCGAGCGCACCACCCTCCGGTCCGGTCGCCGTCAAGTTGGCAGACCCATCGACGAGGAAGAACCCGATGCCGTCGGCCGGGCGACGGTCTGTGCGGTTACGCGTGGGACCGTACTGGTACTGAGTGAACTCGATGGCCAGGCCCTGGTTCGCCGCGATGGCGGAGTTGTAAACGATCCCGCCAGTGCGGTTCAGCGCATTGTCCGTCAGCTGCAGGAAGCCGGTGCCGTCGTTGCCAGCGGCTGGCGTGCCGAATCCGGCCGCACTCGTGGACGAGGTCGGGTCCGTGTCGCGTGCGCACGCGTTAGCGCTCCCGGTCGGCGCATCCGTGAGGCATGCCGTTCCGAGCAACTGCCAGGCCGCATCGCTCAGCGTCGCACCCGCAAACGATTCGTTGACCGCAGCGGCCTGCGATGCGGCGGGGCGGACCACTTGCCAGACCATCGCGGTCGCGATGAGTGCCAAGACTGTGAGAAGTGCCAGCCACACACGCGGAATGCGGTGGATATGCGCCGGAGTTTGATGGCTCAACAGCATGGGAGACCTTTCAGGTTTTAACAGGGGCAGGTCGGAGAGGGACACACGCACACAATTCCGACAACGTTGCCATACTTTCACCCCGGCGCAGACCTGTCAACAGACATGAGAGCCCAATACGCAATGGACCGGAGGCGTCAACGGTGGAATACGAAAGCGGGGGCCGGATGCTGACGCATCCGGCCCCCGCCGCCGTCCCGGCCTAGGACGGCAAGATGATCACTTGAGGATCTTGGTCACACGACCCGAACCAACGGTGCGGCCACCCTCGCGGATGGCGAAGCCGAGGCCCTCTTCCATCGCGATCTCCTGGATCAGGGTCACGGTCATCTCGGTGTTGTCACCGGGCAGAACCATTTCCTTGTCGGCAGGAAGCGTGATGACGCCAGTCACGTCCGTGGTGCGGAAGTAGAACTGGGGGCGGTAGTTCGAGAAGAACGGGTTGTGGCGGCCACCCTCGTCCTTGTTGAGGATGTAGACCTGAGCCTCGAACTCGGTGTGCGGGGTGATCGAACCCGGCTTGACGACGACCTGGCCACGCTCGACCTCGTCGCGCTTGATGCCGCGGAGCAGCAGACCGGTGTTGTCACCAGCCTGAGCCTCGTCCATCTGCTTGTGGAAGGTCTCGATACCGGTGACGGTCGTCTTCTGCAGCGGGCGGAGACCAACGATCTCGACCTCGGAGTTGACGGTGAGGACACCACGGTCGACCTTGCCGGTGACGACGGTTCCACGACCGGTGATCGTGAAGACGTCCTCGATCGGCATCAGGAACGGCTTGTCGAGGTCGCGAACCGGGTCCGGAACGTTCTCGTCGACAGCGTCGAGCAGCTTCTCGACGGAAGCGACCCACTCCGGGTCACCCTCGAGAGCCTTGAGGCCCGAGACGGGGATGACGGGGGCGTCGCGGTCGAAGCCCTGCGACTCGAGGAGGTCACGAACCTCTTCCTCGACGAGCTCGATCATGTCGGGGTCGTCCACGACGTCAGCCTTGTTGAGGGCGACGAGCAGGTAGGGAACACCAACCTGGCGGGCGAGGAGGACGTGCTCCTTGGTCTGTGCCATGACCGAGTCGGTCGCGGCAACCACGAGGATTGCGCCGTCCATCTGGGCGGCACCCGTGATCATGTTCTTGATGTAGTCGGCGTGACCGGGGGCGTCGACGTGTGCGTAGTGACGCTTGTCGGTCTCGTACTCGATGTGCGCGATGTTAATCGTGATACCGCGCTGCTTCTCTTCAGGAGCCTTGTCGATGTCGTCGAACTTGAACTCGGGGTTCAGGTCGGGGAACTTGTCGTGAAGCACCTTGGAGATTGCCGCAGTCAGCGTGGTCTTACCGTGGTCGACGTGACCGATGGTACCGATGTTGACGTGCGGCTTGGTCCGCTCGAACTTGGCCTTAGCCACTGGGGTCCTCCTGGGGACGAAAGGGTAGTTGTGCCGAACGATGCAGAATCTTACCTTGTTTGATCCTGCGGGGCGTTACTACAGGTTGATATTTCTGGGTTGAGGTTCTCGACCTGTGGGACTTACTCGCCCCGGGTCTTCTTGATGATTTCGTCGGCAACGGCCCGAGGAACCTCGGCGTAGCTGTCGAACTGCATCGAGTACACCGCGCGGCCCTGAGTCTTGGAACGCAGGTCGCCGATGTATCCGAACATCTCTGACAACGGTACTTGAGCGCGAACAACCTTGACACCCGTCGCATCTTCCATCGACTGGATCATGCCACGGCGGGAGTTCAGGTCGCCAATCACGTCACCCATGTACTCCTCGGGTGTACGTACCTCGACCGCCATCACCGGCTCGAGGAGAACCGGGTCTGCCCGCTTGATGCCCTCTTTGAGGACCATCGAGCCAGCAATCTTGAACGCCATCTCGGACGAGTCAACGTCGTGGTATGCACCATCGAGCAGCGTTGCCTTGACACCGACGAGCGGGAAGCCCGCCAGCACACCTTGTTCCATCGCCGACTGGATACCGGCGTCCACGCTCGGGATGTACTCACGCGGAATGCGACCACCGGTGACGGCGTTCTTGAATTCGTAGATCTCGCCCTCGGACATGTCGAGCGGCTCGAAGGTCACCTGGACCTTTGCGAACTGTCCTGAGCCACCGGTCTGCTTCTTGTGCGTGTAGTCGATCTTCTCCGCCGCGCGGCGGATCGTCTCGCGGTACGCAACCTGCGGCTTGCCGACGTTTGCCTCGACCTTGAACTCGCGACGCATGCGGTCCACGAGGATGTCGAGGTGGAGTTCGCCCATGCCGCCGATAACGGTCTGCCCGGTCTCCTCGTCAAGCTTCACGCGGAATGTCGGGTCCTCCTCGGCGAGCTTTTGGATCGCGGTCGACAGCTTCTCCTGGTCGGCCTTGGTCTTCGGCTCGATGGCCACGTCGATGACGGGCTCGGGGAAGGTCATCGACTCGAGGATCACGGGGTTAGCCACGTCGCTCAGGGTGTCACCGGTGGTGACGTCCTTCAGACCGATGAACGCGTAGATGTGACCAGCGGATGCTTCCTGGACCGGGTTCTCCTTGTTGGAGTGCATCTGGAAGAGCTTTCCGATGCGCTCCTTCTTGCCCTTGGTCGAGTTGAGCACCTGGGCGCCCTGTTCGACCTTGCCCGAGTAGACGCGGACGTAGGTGAGCTTGCCGAAGAACGGGTGCGTCGCGACCTTGAACGCCAGAGCCGAGAAAGGCTCGCTGGCGTCCGGGTGGCGTTCGACGATCTTCTCCTCGTCCTTGACGTCGTGTCCCTCAATGGCGGGCACGTCAAGCGGCGACGGGAGGTAGGCGATCACGGCGTCGAGCATGGGCTGGACGCCCTTGTTCTTGAACGCCGAACCACACAGGACCGGGAATGCCTCGCCGGCGACGGTGAGCTTGCGGATGCCCGCCTTGATCTCGTCGATCGACAGCTCTTCGCCACCGAGGTACTTCTCGAGGAGTTCCTCGTCGGCCTCGGCAACGGCCTCGATGAGGTCATTGCGGTACTGCTCAGCCTTGTCTACGAGGTCCGCGGGAATCTCTTCGGTTGCGTATTCTTCGCCGAGCTTCGTCTCGCCGCGCCACACCAGAGCCTTACGCTCGATGAGGTCGACGACGCCGATGAAGTCGTTCTCAGCGCCGATGGGCAGCTGGATGACGAGCGGCTTCGCCTTGAGGCGGTTGATGATCGTGTCGACCGTGAAGTAGAAGTCCGCGCCCAGCTTGTCCATCTTGTTGACGAAGCAGATACGCGGAACGTTGTACTTGTCCGCCTGACGCCAAACGGTCTCGGACTGCGGCTCGACACCTTCCTTGCCGTCGAACACCGCGACAGCGCCGTCGAGCACGCGGAGCGAGCGCTCCACCTCGACGGTGAAGTCGACGTGCCCGGGGGTGTCGATGATGTTGATCTGGTTGTTCTTCCAGTAGCAGGTCGTCGCGGCCGACGTGATCGTGATGCCGCGCTCCTGCTCCTGCTCCATCCAGTCCATCGTCGAGGCACCGTCGTGCGTCTCACCGATCTTGTAGTTCACACCCGTGTAGAACAGGATGCGCTCGGTTGTAGTCGTCTTGCCTGCATCGATGTGCGCCATGATGCCGATGTTGCGGACCTTGTTCAGGTCTGTCAGCACTTCGAGTGCCACGTAAGTTACCTCGCCTATTCGCTGGAGGGTCTTCTAGAGGATGCGGGTGGTTGGCCCCGGCGGACCGGGGCGGGCGGAATCACCAGCGGTAGTGCGCGAAGGCCCGGTTGGACTCGGCCATCTTGTGCATGTCTTCGCGACGCTTCACCGCGGCACCGAGGCCGTTGGATGCGTCGAGAATCTCGTTCTGCAGGCGCTCGGTCATCGTCTTCTCGCGGCGAGCGCGGGAAAAGTCGGTCAGCCAGCGCAGTGCGAGAGTCGTCGCACGGGCGGGGCGGACCTCGACCGGAACCTGGTAGGTGGCGCCACCGACGCGGCGGGAGCGGACCTCGAGCGCGGGGCGCACGTTGTCGAGCGCGCGCTTGAGCACGGCGACGGGGTCCTGCTGGGTCTTCTCGCGGACGCCCTCGAGGGCGCCGTAAACGATCGCCTCGGCGGTCGTCTTCTTTCCGTCGAGCAGAACCTTGTTGATCAACTGCGTCACAACGGGCGAGCCGTAGACGGGGTCGATGATTACGGGCCGCTTGGGGGCCGGTCCCTTACGAGGCATCAGCTCTTCTCCTTCTTGGCGCCGTAACGGCTACGTGCCTGCTTGCGACCCTTCACGCCCTGCGTGTCGAGCGCGCCGCGCACGATCTTGTAGCGAACACCGGGGAGGTCCTTCACACGACCACCGCGGACGAGCACGATCGAGTGCTCCTGCAGGTTGTGGCCGACGCCGGGGATGTAGGCGGTGACCTCAATGCCCGAGGAGAGCTTGACACGCGCAACCTTGCGAAGTGCCGAGTTCGGCTTCTTCGGGGTGGTGGTGTACACGCGGGTGCAAACGCCACGGCGCTGCGGGGATCCCTTGAGGGCGGGAGTCTTCGACTTCCCCACCTTCGAAGTCCGTCCCTTACGGACGAGTTGCTGAATAGTTGGCACTACTTCTCCGTTTGTTCGAGCCAGTCATTGTTAACGGGCTTTCGTGGTTGTCACTGCATTGGCTGGGCCCACGGGGCGGACCCAAACTCTCGGGTCGAACTGGGCGCACCAGCGCGCCGCAGCCCAAGAGCTGCATTACGCCACGTACCACCGGCTCGATGGCCGGGCAGGTTGCCAAGAAGGCGGTTTGCCCGGTGTGTGTCTGGTTCGACCCGCTGCTAAGACTTCACCTCGTGGAGGCCGGCGCACGGCTGGGCCGGCACTGTATCTCTAGCTTTTCCTCGGCACAGAGTCGCACACCTAGGGGTGCGACACGCATACGCGCACGGAAAATGGGCCTGTCTAACAGGCACGGTTGACTACTCTATCACCGCCGCGCCGGTATTCCAATAGGCCAATAGGCAGGTTGCATCAGCCGCCTGGCGCGAATTGATGCCTGTTGCGTACAGACGCAGCGACAGTGGCGTAGACCATCCCCACGACCCATATCGCAAGCGTCAGAACGATAAAGTTGCACACTGTAGGAAAGTCTTAGCGTCTGCGACCTGACACCCGTGCTTAGGGTCACGCATGGAAACGCGCCTCAGACGCAGAAGTCACGCTATCGCCTGTCCCAGCTGGGACGATGTTGAGGTTGGGTGTCCCAGTTCCGGCTATCATGGAGAGCTCGTGGCGCTTCGCCATGGATGTCCTCCTCTGGCGTCGGCGCCAACGTGGCCTGCTGCTGTTCCCAGACATGACGGCGTTCCCGCTCTCGCCGTCGCTGCCAGCGCCATACCAACGCGATATAGGCGACCGTGATGAACCCGCGTAGGACAAATCGAGCCGCATCTTGGCTCTGCTCTCCGTTCGGGGCTGAGGCCCCCACGAAGAGATAGACCCAATGCGCAGCGAGCGCGCAGCCCACCAGCGTGTAGACGAGTGTTTCAATCCACGTGCGCACATGCCCCTCCTGTTTCTCCCACCGCTGCCAGAGTACGCGGTGGCGGGGCGACGGCCAAGGGCCGGCCGCACCAGGAAAACCCAGCACGACCGGCCCCAGCCGTCAGGACTCAGTGGAGACTCAGTTGAAGTCGCCGAAGTCGATCTCATCCAGCGGGATCGACTCGCCGGTGCCCAGACCGAAGTCGGTCAGCTGGGCGTCCGTGTCGTAGCCGAAGCTCGGGAAGAGCTCGTCCTTCGCGGCCTCGGTCGGCTCGACCGTGACCTGGTGGTAGCGCGGCAGGCCGGTACCAGCGGGGATGAGCTTACCGAGGATGACGTTCTCCTTGAGACCGAGCAGCGGGTCGCGACGGCCCGACATGGCAGCCTCGGTGAGCACGCGGGTGGTCTCCTGGAAGGAGGCCGCCGACAGCCACGAGTCCGTCGCGAGCGACGCCTTCGTGATACCCATCAGCTCCGGACGGCCGGAGGCCGGACGCCCGCCCTCGGCGATCGTCTTGCGGTTGGCATCCTCGAACCGGCCACGCTCGGCCAGTTCACCCGGAAGCAGGTTCGTGTCGCCCGAGTCGAGCACCGTGATGCGGCGAAGCATCTGGCGCACGATGACCTCTATGTGCTTGTCGTGGATGTCCACGCCCTGAGAACGGTAGACCTCCTGGACCTCGTCCACCAGGTGCTTCTGCGTCAGAGCGGCACCGAGAATACGCAGGACCTCCTTGGGGTCGCGCGCACCCTGAACCAGTTGGGTACCCGGCTCGATCGTCTCGCCGTCGGAGATGAGCAGGCGAGCACGCTTCGAGACCTGGTAGGTGATCTGCTCCGAGCCGTCGTTCGGGGTGAGGATGATCTTGCGAGACCGATCCTCGTCCTCGATCGTCACGCGGCCAGCGAACTCGGCGATCGGCGCGACACCCTTCGGGGTACGGGCCTCGAAGAGCTCGGTCACACGCGGAAGACCCTGCGTGATGTCATCCGCCGAGGCGACACCACCCGTGTGGAACGTACGCATGGTCAGCTGCGTACCGGGCTCACCGATCGACTGCGCCGCGATGATACCGACGGCCTCACCGATGTCGACGAGCTTTCCAGTGGCGAGCGAACGGCCGTAGCACTTGGCGCAGGTGCCGACGCGCGACTCGCAGGTGAGTACCGAGCGCACCTTGAGGGTCTCGACGCCAGCGGCGATCAGCTTGTCGATGAGCACGTCGCCGACATCCTCACCACCGCGGCCGATGACCTCGCCGTCGATCTCGACGTCGGTGGCCAGCGTGCGCGAGTAGATCGAGGTCTCGACCTTGTCGTGACGCAGGTGGCTGCCCGCTCCATCGGAGATGGCGACCGGCAGCGTCAGACCACGGTGGGTACCGCAGTCCTCCTCGCGGATGATGACATCCTGCGAGACGTCCACCAGACGACGCGTCAGGTATCCCGAGTCGGCGGTACGAAGCGCCGTGTCGGCAAGACCCTTACGCGCACCGTGGGTCGCGATGAAGTACTCGAGGACCGACAGTCCCTCGCGGTAGTTCGACTTGATCGGACGAGGGATGATGTCACCCTTCGGGTTCGCCACAAGACCGCGCATACCGGCGATCTGACGCACCTGCATCCAGTTACCACGAGCACCCGAACCGACCATGCGGTACACGGTGTTGTACTGCGGGAAGTTCTTCTGCATCGCCTCGGCGACCTCGTCGGTCGCCTGGGTCCAGATGTCGATGAGCTCCTGGCGGCGCTCGTCATCCGTGATCAGACCGGTGTCGTACTGCTCCTGAACCGTCAGCGCACGCGCCTCAGCGGCCTCCAGGATCTCGGCCTTGTTCGCAGGCGTCGCGACGTCGGAGATCGCGATGGTCACACCCGAACGGGTCGACCAGCGGAATCCGGCGTCCTTCAGCGCGTCGAGCGAAGCCGCGACGAGAACCTTCGGGTAACGCTCAGCGAGGTCATTGACGATCCCCGAGAGCTTCTTCTTGTCCACCACGGCGTTGATGTACGGGTAGTCGACAGGCAGCAACTCGTTGAAGAGGGCTCGTCCAAGGGTCGTCTCGAAGGCGCGCTCCGCGGACCAGTCCTCCGGCAGGGGGGCCGGCGGCACGAAGTCCGCCGAAAAGCGGATGCGAACCGGCGCGTTGAGGTGCAACGATCCCTGGTCGAACGCCATGATCGCTTCGCTCACCGACGAGAAGGCACGCCCCGCACCCACCGAGTCCTCGCGCAGCGAGGTCATGTGGTACAGACCGATGACCATGTCCTGCGAGGGCATCGTCACCGGGCGGCCGTCCGACGGCTTGAGGATGTTGTTGCTCGACAGCATGAGGATGCGGGCCTCGGCCTGCGCCTCAGCGCTCAGCGGCAGGTGAACCGCCATCTGGTCGCCGTCGAAGTCGGCGTTGAACGCGCCACACACGAGCGGGTGCAGGTGGATGGCCTTGCCCTCGACGAGCTGCGGCTCGAACGCCTGGATACCCAGGCGGTGCAGGGTCGGCGCACGGTTCAGTAGCACCGGGTGCTCGGCGATGACCTCTTCGAGCACGTCCCAGACCTCGGGGCGAGCACGGTCGACCATGCGCTTGGCGCCCTTGATGTTCTGGGCGTGGTTCAGGTCCACGAGGCGCTTCATCACGAACGGCTTGAAGAGCTCGAGTGCCATCTGCTTGGGCAGGCCGCACTGGTGCAGCTTCAGCTTCGGGCCGACGACGATCACGGAACGACCCGAGTAGTCGACGCGCTTTCCGAGCAGGTTCTGGCGGAAACGCCCCTGCTTGCCCTTGAGCATGTCGGAGATCGACTTCAGCGGGCGGTTACCCGGTCCGGTGACCGGGCGGCCACGGCGGCCGTTGTCGAACAGCGAGTCGACGGCCTCCTGAAGCATGCGCTTCTCGTTGTTGACGATGATCTCCGGCGCACCGAGGTCGAGCAGGCGCTTGAGTCGGTTGTTGCGGTTGATCACGCGACGGTAGAGGTCGTTCAGGTCCGAGGTGGCGAAGCGGCCACCGTCGAGCTGAACCATCGGGCGCAGGTCCGGCGGGATGACCGGCACGGCGTCCAGCACCATCGAGGTCGGCGAGTTGTCCGTCGAGAGGAACGCGTTGACGACCTTGAGGCGCTTCAGCGCACGAGTCTTGCGCTGTCCCTTGCCGGTCGAGATGATCTCGCGCAGCGAGTCAGCCTCGGCAGCGAGGTCCAGGGACTGCAGGCGCTTCTGGATCGCCGCGGCGCCCATCGAGCCCTCGAAGTAGTCCCCGTAGCGGTCGCGCAGCGAGCGGTAGAGCGCCTCGTCGCCCTCGAGGTCGGAAACCTTGAGGTTCTTGAAGCGGTCCCAGACCTTCTCGACGCGCTCGATCTCCTGATCCGCGCGCTTGCGGATCTGGGCCATCTCGCGCTCCGCCGAGTCGCGCACCTTGCGGCGCACATCGGCCTTCGCACCCTCGGCCTCGAGCGCGGCCAGGTCCTGCTCCAGCTTCGTGGCGCGGGTGTCGATGTCACCGTCGCGACGCTGGGCGATCTCCTTGAGCTCGATGTCGATGCCGTTCTGGAGGTTCGGCAGGTCCTCGGCGCGGGCGGTCTCATCCACGTCGGTGATCATGTAGGCCGCGAAGTAGATGACCTTCTCGAGGTCCTTCGGGGCGAGGTCCAGCAGGTAGCCCAGCCGGGAGGGCACACCCTTGAAGAACCAGATGTGGGTGACGGGCGCGGCGAGCTCGATGTGGCCCATGCGCTCACGGCGAACCTTGGAGCGCGTGACCTTGACACCACAGCGCTCACACGTGATGCCCTTGAAGCGCACGCGCTTGTACTTGCCGCAGTAGCATTCCCAGTCGCGGGTCGGACCGAAGATCCGCTCGCAGAACAGCCCATCCTTCTCGGGCTTCAGCGTGCGGTAGTTGATCGTCTCGGGCTTCTTGACCTCACCGTGAGACCAGGCGCGGATGTCATCGGCGTCGGCGAGGCCGATACGCAGCTCGTCGAAGATGTTGACGTCGAGCAAGATGTCCTACTTCCTAATTGTCGCCAGCAGCAGGGCTGGCAAATATGGAAAACCTTGAGTGGTGGTGTGGCGGCGGCGCCGGGGCGCAATGCCCGTGGCCGCCGCCACACGCACGTCAGATCTCGTCGATGCTGTTCGCGGCGTTCGGGCGACGCGACAGGTCGATTCCAAGTTCCTCCGCGGCGCGGTAACCGTCGTCGTCGTCGGACTCCTTCATCTCGATGATGCCGCCGTCGATCGAGAGCACCTCCACGTTCAGGCACAGCGACTGCATTTCCTTCAGCAGCACCTTGAACGACTCGGGAATTCCCGAGTCCGGGATGTTCTCACCCTTGACGATCGCCTCGTAGACCTTCACTCGACCAGGGACGTCGTCCGACTTGATCGTGAGGAGCTCCTGGAGGGTGTAGGCCGCACCGTATGCCTCGAGCGCCCACACTTCCATCTCACCGAAGCGCTGGCCACCGAACTGGGCCTTACCGCCGAGTGGCTGCTGGGTGATCATCGAGTACGGGCCGGTCGAACGCGCGTGGATCTTGTCGTCCACCAGGTGGTGCAGCTTCAGGATGTACATGTAGCCGACCGCCACCGGGTCCGGGAACGGCTCGCCGGAGCGACCGTCGAACAGGCGGGCCTTGCCGTCCGGGCCGACGAGGCGCTGACCATCGCGGTTCGGCAGCGTGTTGGCGAGCAGGCCCGTCAGGACGTCCTCTTCCACGCCGTCGAACACCGGAGTCGCAACGCGGCTGCCGGGCTCCGCCTGGCGAGCGTGTGCGGGAATCTTTTTGAGCCATTCGTTGGCCGATTCCTTGAGTCCCGTCACGTCCCAGCCCTGCGAGGCGATCCAGCCCAAGTGGACCTCAAGCACCTGGCCGACGTTCATTCGTCCCG
>NZ_VFOS01000002.1 GCF_006716265.1 Rarobacter faecitabidus
GTCCGACCTGGCGAACGGCTATCAGCGGCGCGCGCAAAGTTCCGACAACTGCCATGGCTCGTGCGTGAAGATGCTGCAGTTCAGTTCCGCGGGCGGCCGTCAGCAGTATCTCGACCTGCACGGCGTGACCATCGCCGAGCCTCCGTACCACTCGTTCGTGGTGCACGGCGACGAGAACACCTTCGAAATGCGCGTCGAGCACTTCAAGCAGGTCGGCTCCTGGTACTGGCAGACCGACGGGCCCGAGCTGTACACCGGCTCGCGGATGACCGATTCCTTCGTCAACGCCAACGACGATGTCCTGAAGATCTACCATTCGGGCGTATCGATCGATAACACCGTGGTGTGGAAGTTCGAGAACGGTCCGGTCATCCAGTGGGGCTGGGGACCGCGCAACATCGACGGGGTGACCGTGCGCGGAACGCAGGTCATCCACAATCGGATGCACCCATGGAATCACCAGTACAACACCTGCGTGGTGAACTCGTCCTCGCATTGGGCGGACATGGGCGCGACCAACACCGCCGACCGCTCCCAGACGGTGAAGAACATCACCATTGAGGACACGGTCGTCGAAGGGCCGGTCAACTGCGCCATCAGCGTGTATGCGCAGTCGAACACGGAGAACATCCTCATCAAGAACCTGTCGATCGATGGGTGGGATCGCCCGGTGCGGTCCGGATCGGAAGCCGACCGCAACCAGTTCTCGCGCTTCGAGGCCTACACGGACGGTTCAGGAACACCGGTCACGATCGGCAACGAGCACACCCAGTCCCGCGGCCTGAAGCTGAATGGGTATCGCGTGGGCGGCGTCAGCATCGAGAAGTGGGGCGGAAACTGGCAGGCGGACCAGCGCGGCCGGCTCAACTTCAGCGGCTCGCTGTGGGAGAACTGGAACTCCTGGTCGTAGGCCGACCATCGCCCCGGCACCCGGCGTCGCCAACTCGTTGCGGGCGGCGCCGGGTTCGTCGCGACCGGCGCCGGGGGACGAATGCCGATTTTCCCGCCCCGGCCATGCGGTAGGTTCGAAGCGTGCCCTCGGGCACTCGTTGACCAGCACTGACGCCTTTGAGGAACAGCCATGAGTTCGCCCGCCACCGCTCCTCTGGCGCCACGCACGCTGAATCGCTATGCGCGGGGGTATTTCGCCGCGAGCTTCGGCCTCTACCTCGCCGTCTTCACCCCCGCGATGGTCGCGCTGTCGTTCAAGGTGAAGCACATCGTCTCGCAGGACGAGGCCACCGCCGCGCTTTCGCTCATCTTGTCGCTGGGCGCACTGTCCGCCCTGGTGGCGAGCCCGCTCGCCGGTCGGCTTTCCGATAGGACGATGTCCCGCTTCGGGCGGCGAAGGCCCTGGATCCTGGGCGGCGCCGTGGTGGCGCTCGGGGCGCTCCTGCTCGGTGGGCTCACAACATCGGTGCCGCTCCTGGCGTTCGCCTGGTGCGCGGCCCAGTTCGCGGTGAATGCGGCGTTCGCGGCGACTAACGCGACGCTGGCCGATCAGATTCCGGGCGTCCAGCGCGGCAAAGTGACCGGCATGGTCGGGATGACGAGCCCGCTCGCGATACTCGGCGGCACGCTCGTGGTGAACCTGGTGGCGGCCGACGGTCTGCGGTTCGCCCTCCCGGGCCTGGTCGCCGTGGGCCTCGCGGCCTGGTTCGTGGCACGGCTGAAGGATTCTCCGCGCACCACTCGTCCAGCGGGCCGCTTCTCGCTGCGGTACTTCGCCGGGTCGTTCGTTTTCAATCCGCGGCGCAACCCGGACTTCGGGTGGATGTGGCTCACGCGGTTCTGCGCGATGTTCGGCTACTACGGCATCGCCGCGTACGTCCCCTACTTCCTGTCGGACACGTTCGGTCTGGACGAGTCCGGAGTGGCGCGCACCATGCTGTACTCGAACATCGCCGCCGCGATCGCGATGATCGTCTCCAGCCCCATCGCCGGCGCCCTGTCGGACCGGATCGGCAAGCGGCGGCCGTTCCTCGCCGTGGCCGGGCTCATCATGGCGAGCGCGCTGGCGCTCATGGCGTTCGCTCCATCGGTGCCGTTCGTCATCGTGGCGCAGGGGCTGCTGGGTCTCGGCGTGGGCGCCTACTTCGCCGTGGACCTCGCGCTGGGCAGCCAGGTCCTGCCGAACGCCGCGGACGCGGCGAAGGACCTGGGGATGCTGAACGTTGCGGCCGTCTTGCCGCAGGTGCTCGCCCCCGCGATCGGCACGAGCGTGCTTGCGGCCGGGGTCGCCATGGGTATGGGTGGCTACACCCTGTGGTTCCTGCTCGGCTCGGCCGCCTGCCTCCTGGTCGGGGTGACCGTCTATCGGATCAGGGCGCTGGCTTAGTGCCCCACTGCCCGGGGGCGACTCGAGGACGAGCAGCGCGTATTCCCCACCTATCAGCAGGGAATACGCGCCTTGCCCCAGGCGGTGCGAGCCTCAGCCGTTGAACGGGAAGGCCGGGGCGGACAGAGGCCACTCGTCCGCGATCCAGGACCGCACGAAGTCCCCCAAGCCGGCACTCAGTGCGGGCGGTGCGTCGGCGACGCACCACCAGGAGACCTCAGGACGCGCGCCCGGCTCGTCCGACTGCGGCGGATCGATGTAGACGCAACCGAGCAGGCGCTGATCAGGACCGCCCTCTGCGCCGCTGAGGATCGCATAGTTGAACGACTCGTGCCGCTCGATCTCCTCGGCGTGCCGGGCGAGGTCGGCGAGATCCTCGTCCAAGGTCATGTCCACAGGCGGCCAGCCCCAGGCCTCGCCGTACTGTTCCCACAACATGTCGCGATTGGCGTGCACTGCGATCAGGTCGATGTCGACGTCGCTCGCCCGGATGGGGCGCAGGTAAATCGACTCGCTGAAGTCGACTCGCAGCGGATGCACAAAACTTGCGGGCAGCCAGTTCTCGGTACTCGTCATCATTCATTCCTTGCCATCGTGGCCGGTGATGCCAGGCCTAGCGTATGCGCTTGAATTTGATCGTCTTCACGACCGTCACGTATGCCGCTCGCTTGATCGTGATCTGCACGCCGATGCGGTGACGGCGGTCCTTCTTCTTGAGTTTGTACTTCGCCTTCGTGGCGCCGGCGATCCGCTTGCCGTCGCGGGTCCACTGGAAGGTCACGGACTTCGGCGACGGTGACCATGAACCGGCCGTGGCTCGAAGTGTCTTACCGACCTTCGGCTTGCCGATCACTTTGGGCTTCTTCTTCGCAGTGAATCGCTTGATCGTCGTGGGCGCTACCGGACGTCTGGTGGAGAGTTGTGCGTTCGACCAGGCGGGCTCCGAACCGCCAGGCAACGCCATCGGGATCGCTCCGCAGTGCTGGACGTCGCGCGTGATCTCTATGCCTTCCGGCTGTTCTATCGCCAGCGCGGTCCCGTCGGGGGACCACGTCGGGTTGGTTATTCCACGGCCGGTCTGCGTCCAGCACATGGGTTCGGGCAGGCCGGGGCTGCCCGTGCGCGCATTGCCCTCGACCCGGTACCAGATGATCTGCTGATCGTCGCCGTACCCACGCACTGCGGCGAGCAGCTGACCATCGCGCGAAACCTCCGCGTTGCCCAGGTCGGTGTCGTCCGCGTAGATGTCCGAATCATCGAACCAGTGAGATGCCTGGCCTCGTCCCAGGTCGTGCAGGTTGATCTGGAACAGGTAGCCACCGCTGACGAGCGCACGGCTGTTCGTCACCCACGATGGATCGTCGAAGTAGGTGGTGCCGTACTTCGACGCCGGAACGAGTGCAGTCGTGTCGGTGTAGCCGGTGACCGAGCGCCACTGGCAACTCGCGCCGATGGGGCAGGTGTACTGCGTGTACGTGTACGCGATCTTGCTGCCGTCGGGCGCGATCGTGGCCTGCGCGATGTTGCCGTCCATCGGCTGACCAGCGGAATTGGTCAACTGCGGCGGATCGAGTGTCCGCTTGACAGTGCCCCACTGGTCCATCTGATAGACCAGCGAACCCTGAACGGCCACGACGAGCCCCGCGTCCGATTGCGAGGGTGAATGCCACGGGCTGGCGAACGAACCGCCCGTGGTGACGGCCCGCTGGCCCGAACCGTCGCCTCGAGCGATCCAGACGTTATACCCCTTGATGTAGACGATCGATCCGCTCCCGGCGGCTGCATGCGCGACCTGAGCGGCGCTGGCGACAACCATCACGGCGAGGACCACTGCCGCGACCGCCAATGCCAGCATGGAGCCTAAGGAGGCGGGCAAACCTTTTCGATGCATGACGTAGTTCCCTTTCACGTTTGTTACTGGTGGATGGAGATGCAAGGCGCTCATCGCACGTTGATCCGGTAGGCCACGCCTCGCCTCGCCACGCCCGCCGCGCGTCGCCGCGCGTTCGCGACGCGCAGGGCCAGCCGCATCCAGGGAGGCGAGGGTCATAGCCGGGTGGCGATGCGGCCCTCGGGGTCGTAGGCGTCGCGGATGTGGACGAGTCGCCCTTCGGTCTCCTCGTCCCACGGCCGCGCGGTGGACACGCGCTCGGTGAGCATGCCGTGGAAGTTGGCGTTCGTCCCTCCGGTCGCCCACGGCTGCATAGCCACGAACACGGCCCCTGCGGCCCCGGCGAAGGGCAGTTCCGCGCTTGGGTCTGCGATCGGCGGGGTGACCACGAAGAGATGCGCACCCGCACCGCGACCGGATACCGCGCTGGGTTCCGCGGCAGCCCGTGACAGCGCACCGCCCATGACACGGATCTCGACGCCGAGAAGCGGGAGCGGCGAGGCGGGACCAGCCACCGAGAGGAGCGCCTCGGCCGCGTCGACGCTGAAGTCGCTCAGCAGGATGCCGCCGGTCATCGACGTGGTCGGCTGATCGGGATCAGCGTGAACGGACCCGATGGCCGAGAAGGGCATGTCGGTGAGCGTGTCCAGGAGCGGTGTTCCTGCCGCGCGAACGGGGCGGAGGATCTGCTCCGCCTCGGCGGAGCCCAGCAGCGCCGCGACCCGCACGTGCACCACGAAGCGTCCGCGCAGCGGTCCGGGAATCGCCTCGATGTCTGGCAGTCGCAGCAGGGCGAATGAGGTGTTGAACTCGTCGGGCAGGTCCGCCGACCAGGTCGCGAAGGTTCGCACCACGCTTTCCGCGTCGTCGGCGCCGAAGTAGAGGCCACCCCCATACAGCGTCGCGATGTCGAACAGGTCGATGGTCATGGCGGTGACGACCACCCCGCGCACGCCACCGCCGCGCAGCGCCCAGAACAGGTCCGGGTGCTCGGTTTGCGACACCGTCAGGATTCGCCCCTCGCCCGTCACGACCTCGAAACCTCGTACCGTGTCGCTCGTCCAGCCGAGGGTTCGGCCCAGCACACTCAGGCCGCCGCCCAGCGTGTAGCCGACCGCGCCCACGCCCGGCGCCGAGCCGGTGACGGGGGCGAGCGCGTGCGCTGCGGCGGCCGAGATCACTTCCGCCCAGGTGGAGCCCGCCCCCACCCGAGCCGTCTTGGCCACCGGATCGACGGTCACTCCGGCGAGCCTCGATGTCAGCAGCGCGACGCCGTCCTGGATGGGACCGAGATGGCCGTGCCCCCGGCCCACCACGGTGACGCGGTGCCCTTCCTCACGCGCGCGGACGAGCACCTGGGCGACCTCGGTCACGTCGCTCGGCGCGGCGACGGCGGCCGGAGTGTGCTCGAAACCGGTGTGAAAACCCGCCGCGAGTTCTGCCTGCAATCCGCGTTCGCTCTCGGTGCGCCCGCCCGCATCTTGCAGGGTCGCAGTTCCCGGTGTGTCCTGCATTCGACCGGCGCGTCCCCGGACCTTCTCCCACAGCGATGTCATGGTGCTTCCTCTCGTCGGTGGCCTCGCGGCCTGTTGATGGCTGACCGTGAGGCGGCGCCTGGCGGTCATGCATCAGTTGTCGCCCCTGCAACTTCAGGTCCGCTAGAGGCGCGCTTCAGCGAGGTGGCCGGTGGGAGTAAGCGGGCCTGTAGTGGCGTCATAGCGGCGCCGGTCACGATCGAAACCACATGCCGCTCCGCGGCCGGGTGCCGATATTCCGCGGCGCTCGCGAGCGGTCGCCGGCCACTGGGCCCACCGGCACCTGCCGCGCCAGCCATTTCGACCAACAAGGAGGAAACATGCCAGACCTTCCCGCATCTCATTCGTCCGCGCAGCCGCCGATCCGGCCGCGCTCCGACGGAACTCTCACCCGCTTTCGCCGTTTCATCGCGGCCGTGGGAGCCCTCGTCATCGCCCTGCCCCTCGCCCTGGCCACCGGGAGCGCGCCGGCCACCGCGGCCACTGGCGGCGGGTCGATCCTCTTCGTCAAGAACTCCAACGTCTGGATCGCGGACGGCGACGGCAGGAACGCGCGCGCAGTCACGACGACCGGCACGTCATCGAACCCCTGGTACTCGCCGACGCAGTCCAACGCGGGCATCGTCGTGGCCGGGCGCGGACCACTGGTTTACCGGATGGACCAATCGGGCAACGTCCTGAACACGCTCGACCTGCCCGCGCTGGAGGACTCCGCGGGCAATCTGCTCGACGGCGCCCCGGCCAAGCTCGCCATCTCGCACGATGGCACGCTGATCGCGTACACCTACCACTTCTATTCGTGCAGCTGGGGCTGCTACGTGCGGGCCGTCACCGCTTTCACCTCGTCCACCAAGGTCTCCCCGCCTGGCGCGTATGGGGTGACGCACTACGACAACCCGGAGTGGGTGTCGCCATCCCGCGTGATCGTGGATGGCTGGCTGACGCAGATCATCCGCTTCTACGACCTGGCGCGCGGCGACTTCTTCTGGTTCGACGAGGATTCCTACACCCCCGACGACAAGATCCTCAACGATCCGGCGCTTTCCCCCGACGGCAAGCACGCGGCCGCCGTGCGCGGCGAGTTCGATGAGTCCTCGATCATCTGGTACGACGTGACGGGCAACCCGAAAGCGGGCGCTCGCCCGCCGATCCCGACACCGGTATGCGTCACGAACACGGCACAGGGCTTCGCGAACCCCACGTTCTCGGCCGATTCGAAGGCGCTCGCGTGGGAGGAACCCGACGGCATCTGGGTGGTCGATCAACTGAATCCGGGCGACTGCACCACGATCAAGGCGCGGCTCGTGATCTCCGGCGGCTCTCAGCCATCCTGGTCCGCGGCAACGATCAAGCCGTACAAACCGGTCAAGGCCGGCACGGGCGCGAAGAAGATCACATCCAAGAAAGCGCCCAAGATCAAGGGCACCGCGAAGGTGGGGCGCAAGCTGACTGCCGGCAAGGGCACGTGGGGCGTTAAGCCGACGAGCGTGACCTACCGCTGGTATCGCGGCTCGAAGCCGATCAAGGGCGCGACCAAGGCTGCGTACCGGCTCACCAAGAAGGATCGGGGTAAGAAGATCCGGGTCAAGGTGACGGCCAAGCGGGCGGGCTACGCCTCGAAGTCGCGTTTCAGCAAGGCGGTCAAGGTCCGCAAGTAGCGGCCGGACGAGTCCCCCGTCGCGTCAGCTCAGCTGCGCGGCGGGGGATTTGTCATGCCCGGGGCTTCGTTCGCGCGCGGGGGATCCAACCTGGGCCTGGGTTCGAGCCTGAGCCGGGAGCGTGACGCGGATCGTGGTTCCGGCCGATGCGGTGCGGGGGGTCTCGGCGCCGATGCTCGCGGCGCGGGGGTTATTGGACGAGTCCTGCGTCCCGTTCGGGTCAGCAGTGCTGGGGGGAGCCACGGTCGACACGATCGCGAAGGTGCCACCGAGTTCCTCGGCGCGCTCGCGCATCGAGCTCAGGCCGACGCCCGCGTTCGCGTCCGCGAAGCCGTGGCCGTCGTCGCGAACCTCGACCACGACCGAGCTGCCGAGGTCATCGCCACCGGGGACGCCGCGCACCCGCAGTTCGCAGCGGCTCGGGCCGGAGTGGCGGTGGACGTTCATCAGCGCCTCGGCGGCGATGTGATAGATCGCCACCTGGTGGCTCGCGGGTAGCTCCGCTCCCGGCGCAACGTGAGCGGTGACGAGCAGCGCACCGCTGCTGAACCGGTCGGCGAGCCGCGCCAGTGCCCCCGCGAGGTCGCCGTCCTCGAGCTCGGCTGGCGCCATCGAGCGGCTGATGAGCCGGATGTCGTCGCCGCGCCGGGCGAGTTCGTCGTGCACGCGTTCGAGCATGCCGCGCGCCTTGTCCGGGTCGGCGGCGAGTTGGTTGATCGCGGCGCCCACCGCGAGCCGGAGCCCTGCGATGGCGGGACCGAGCCCGTCGTGCAGGTCACGGCGTAGCGAGCGGCGTTCGTCCTGGCGGATGTCGACCAGTCGTGCCCGGGCGGTCGTGAGCGACGAGTTGAGTTGCTGCAGGTCGACGACGATCGCGAGCAGTCGCGCCACCTGTTCCAGCGCCGACAGGGTGCGGGCATCGAGCCTTTCACCGGGGCGCGATGCGACCACGAGCGTGCCGACCTCGCGCCCGCGGCTGACGAGCGCGAGGGAGTCCTCGTCCTGCGCGCTGGGCACACTCGCGCTGCCCGTGGGATTGATGCGCACGGCCGCGAGCCGCATTCCGTCCCGCAGCGACTCGGCGATCACCCCGAGGTCGCCGGTGCCGTCGTCGAGGCTTGACCAGACTGCCGTGCTTGCGCGCCGCGGCGTAGCGAGCGCGCCGTAGACCAGGTGGTCCACGCGCTGCTGAACGCGTCGCCGCGCGGGGGTGATGGCCAGCGTCACGGCGCCGATGGCGATGGCCACCGAAACGGACGAGTCGACGGGAAGCCACGCACCGACCAAGCCGATGATGATGAAGTAGCTTGCGACGACGATCACCGTCATCACGGTCCAGGTCAGCCAGCGGCTCACGGTCGCGTCCACGCCCCAGAGCCTGCGCCCGAGTACGAGCACCAGGACGGCCCCGGGCAGGAACGCCTGGGCGATGATGAGGGCGGTGCCGGACACCTCGGCGGCGGCGTCCGCCAGTTCGGGGCCGACGGGCCACAAGAAGAGGACGAAGGCGACGATCAGCAGGGCCTGAGCCGCGATGAGCCAGCCGATGCCGGTGCGAGGCCGACCGGCCGCGCGCTCCGCTCGCCACCACGAGATCAGGTAGGCGAGGGCGAGGACGCCGATCCCGGTGATCACCCACTCGGGCCACAGGCCTAGGCGTCCGGTGAAGCCCTGCCATGAGGCCACTGAGAGGGGATTTGGCGGGGAGGGCGGAGGCAGGAGGATAGTCGCGTTGCGTACCGTGGCGAGCACGATCGCGACGGCGGCGATCGACAACGCCGCAGCGGGCACGAGCGTTCGCGCACGTTCGCGCCAGGAGCGCGTCTGCAGTCTCCCTTCGCCGTGCGGAAGCGCGATGCCGGCTTCGCCGTGCGGAAGCGCGGTGCCGGCTCGGCCGTGCGGAAGCGCGGTGCCGGGTTCGGTGTGCGGAAGCGCGGCGCCGGGTTCGGCGGGGCGGGCCTCCGGAGCCGATGGGTGCCGGACGCCGCCACGGATAAGCCACGGGAGGACCGCGATCAGGCCGTAGGTGCCGGGCATCCACATCCAGATGCGCCCGTAGGCGAAGATGCCCTGGCCCGGCAGGGAGAAGGGGCGGCCGCCCAGCGCGTCGTACTGCTCGCCGAACGCGACCAGCGCGCAGCCGAGAGCGAGCGCCATGAGCACCCACACCGCCGCGGCGCGCACGCGGGGCAGGAGGATGAGGACCACGATCGGGTAGATCGCGGTGACGGTCAGGTCCATGATCCAGTCCGCGAGGATGTCCGGGACGTCGCCCGTGACCAGATGCAGCACGATCGCCGCTGCGCCGAGCCCCCAGCACACGCCGGCGAACGCCCACGCGGCCACCGTCCAGCCGCGAGTCGGCCGCGCCGATTCGCCGGTCGTGTCCGCGTGACGGTGCGCCGCGGCCTCCCCTGACGCCGGAGATCCGGTCACCGCTTCGACCCGTCGTCTTGCGCGTCAGCCGGCGCCGTGGGCCGGGTCACCGCTTCGACCCGTCGTCTTGGCGGCCCGACAGCGCCTCGCGCACGACGCGCGCGGCAACCCTGTCCACGACGAATCCGCCGCGGGCGACGGTGTGAATGGCTCGTTCGATCTCGTCGGCTTGCGCGGACTTGATCAGGTAGCCGTGTGCGCCCGCGTGCAGCGAGCGATCGACCCAGTCGGGTTCGTCGTGCATGGTCATGACGAGCACTTTCAGGCCGGGATGGACGCCCAGGAGTTCGCGCGTCAGCTCGATTCCCGATGCTCCATCCAGGTCGAGATCCATCAGCAGAACATCCACCTCCCCTGTGACCTGCTCGCGCGCGGTGTCCGGCCCGTCGGCATCGACCACGACGCTGAGGCCCGGCAGGCTCTCGAGCAACCCGACCATCCCCATGCGGAAGATCGGATGGTCGTCCACGATGCCGACCTTGAGCGTGGGGGCGTCCGCCTGGGCCAATGCGGGGGCGGGAGGAGCGGCGGAGGCCTCGTCCGCCGCGCCCTTCCCACTCCCCTGCGCAACGGCGCCAGCGATACCGGTCGGGGCGTCGCCGTTCCCACCCGCGGTTTCGTGGCTTCCGGGAAGGACGAGTTCCCCGAGGCGCTGCTGGAGCAGTTGCTCCTCCAGCGCGGCGATGGCCGGTGACGGATCCAGTCCTTGATCATCGAGCAGGTCCGAGCGGAACGCGCGCAGGGTGGCGAGCGCATCAACCTGGCGTCCGGCCTGCGCAAACGCGACGGCGCGCAGCATGGCGAGGGATTCGCGGTGCTGTTGGACGCTCGCCAGGGACTCGAGTCCTGCGATGGCACCGTGCGCGTCCCCGAGGGCGATGCGCATGGCTGCGCGCAGTTCGTGCGCCTGGACGCGCAGTTCCTCGAGGCGCGAGCGTTCGCCGTGCGCGGCGAGGGAATCGTCGAGTTCGGCGTACGGTTCGCCGCGCCATAGGTCCAGGGCGTCGTCCAAGGCGGATGCGGCGAGCGCGACCTCGGTCCGATCGGGCGGCGTGGCGGGCTGCCAGGGACGGTTGGAAGGGGCGGAGAACGCGGCGCGCGCCTGCTCCACGGCGGCTTCGAATCGCCCGGCATCCGTGTTTGCGGCGTCCAGTGTGAGCATGTAGCCGGTCGAGGTCGTCACGATGAGGCGGGCCTCGGCGCGCGGTGCGCGGGATGGTTCGAGCGCCTTGCGCAGCCCCGAGACGTAGCCCTGCAGGACGACGGCGTGGCTGGCCGGCGGATCGTCCCACATAGCCTCGACGATCGCGCCGATCGACAGCGAATGGCCGCGATGCATCGCGAGCACGGCGAGGAGGCGGCGCTGCTTGCGGGCGCCGAGATCGATAGTCGAGCCGTCATCGCGCTGCGCGACGAGGGGGCCGAGCACTCCTAGGTTCACCATGTCGAGCGTATCCGCTCTAGGGCATCCCGGAAAGGTATCCACAGGCCGTTCGCCGACTTCTTTAGTCAGGAGCCAGTGGCACTCAAGTGGGGGCTAAGCCGCCCTGCGGCGCCCGACCCTAGCGTGATCGCTACCAACGGCAGATTCTGCGCAATGCGCGGCGATTGAAAGGAACACGAGATGAGAATGCGTCGAGGGGGCGCCACTCACACCGGTCCGGCGGGTGAGAGGTGGGAGCTGGGCGAGTTCGAGCGCGGCCTGCGCGAGAACCTGAGCGTCAGGAACGTGCCGGATCTGCCCGGCATGGGCGGAGTGGCTGGGTTACCGCGCGATGACCGCGCGCCCCGCCTGGAGCGGGCGCCGCGTGCGCTGCGGACCGCAACGAATCCGCGGGGCCGGCTCGCCGCATGGCTTCGCCCGCTGAGGACGAAGAGGGCGCTCATCGCTGGTCAGGTCGGCGCAGATGGGCTGGCCGCTCAGGGACGAGGCCTGCGTCGCGCCGCACGATCCGTCCCCACCTTGGCGCTCGCGGCCGCCATCGGCATCGGAGGGGCACTGACGGGAGGCGTCGTCGCGCAGGCCGCCGGTTCACCCTCGGGAGCGACAGGCGGGATCGCGGTGGAGAACTCGTCCATCACGGCCGCCGCCCAGCCGGTCTATTCCACGGTGCTGAGCGGCTGGGGTGCGACTGCCCCGACGGCCATCCCGGCGGCACTCACGGATGCCAGCCGGCTGATCGCCGACGTCTCGGCGGGCCGCGACCATGCGCTCGCCGTCACGACGGACGGGAAATTGTGGGCCTGGGGTGACTCCCCGTACGGGCAGGGCAGCGTGCCGGAGGACATCGCCCAGCGCAAGTTCAAGGCGGTCGCCGCCGGGGCGCAGTTCTCTCTCGCGCTGACCGAGGACGGCAAGGTGCTGGCGTGGGGCTCACCGATCAGCAATGTCCTGAAGGTCCCCGCTGCGCTCGCCACCCGCAACGTCGTCGCCATCAGCGCGGGGCTGCGGCACGCGGTCGCGATGGACGACACGGGCAAGCTCTGGGCGTGGGGCAACAACGACTACGAGCAGGGCTCGATCCCGGACTGGGTTCAGCAGGCGGGCGTGGTCGCATTCGATTCGGGCTGGGACTTCAACGTCGCCATGACGGCCGATCACCGCGTTCTAGTGTGGGGTGACGGCAACGCCGGGCAGTTGGTGGTGCCCGCGAGCCTCACCGGCAAGACGGTGACGCAGATCGCCGCCGGATCGCAGCACATCCTCGCGCTGACCAACGACGGGCAGATCCACGCCTGGGGAAGCAATTCGCACGGCCAGTTGAACGTGCCGACGGACGGGAATGACACCTTCTACCGGATCGCCGCCGGCGTGGACGTGTCGGTGGCGATGAGCGCGCGCTATTCCACCCCCCGGGTGTTCGGCGACAAGACCGGGACGATCGGCACGCCGCCTGCCGTAAGTGGCATGCCGGAGAATCTGGCTGTCGGCAGGGGCTTCGCCCTGTACGGCGTGCCGCGGTTGAAAATCGTCACAGGCGGTGCCATCTCGGGTAGCGGCCGGGTGGGAGAGCCGCTGACGGGCGAGTGGGCCACGTTCAAGCCCATCGACCCGGCCACGAAGGTCGGGACGTGGTGGCGGGACAACGTCGCCATCGCGACGGGTCAGACCTACACCCCGGTTGCCGCCGACGTGGGCAAGACGTTGAAGTTCACCACGCGCGCCGTCCTGGACGGGTATACATCCGATGTGGGGCCGCTGTCACCGCAGATCGTCGTGATGCCGGGGGTGCTGACCGCGAGCGATCTACGCCTGGAGGGAGAGGCGAAGGTCGGCAAGACGCTGACGATGACCCTGACGTCCAATCCCGTGCCCGACGCGATATGGTCCGACTGGCACTGGGATGGCAAATACCAGAAGACGACGTGGGACGGGAAGCTGGTGGTGCCCGCCGAGGCGCTGGGGCACGAGATCACGCTGAACGTTGCGCTCAAGAAGGACGGCTATACCGATCTGTTCGTCGGGTCGATCACGACCAGTCCCGTGGTTGCCGCGGATCCGGATCCCGGTGAGGATCCGTGTGACGTTGGGGTAGGCGGACGTGGCGGGGGCGCGGGCGACGATTCCTGCGAGGAACCTAATGATCCGGATCCGGGCACCAAGCCGGTGTTGAAGGCTGAGACGCCGGCTCGGATCGTGGGAACGGCCCGTGTCGGGTCTGTGCTGACGGCGACCCCGCCCGCAGTGAAGCCGGCCGCTACGTTCACCTACCAGTGGCTTCGCGGTGGCGCGCCCATCAAGGGCGCCACGGGGCGGACCTTGAAGCTCGGCGCGGCCGACCTGGGGGCGCGGATCGCCGTGCGCGTGACCGCGGCCAAGGCTGGGTACGCGAGCGTGTCGTCCGTCTCCTCGCCGACGGGCGGCGTGGTCAAGGGCAATCTCACCGGCCTGAAGCGCGCGAAACTCGGCGGCAAGGCCAAGACCGGCAAGAAGGTCAAGGTGCGCGCCGCGCGGCCTCGCATCGCCGGCATCAAGGTGACCTATCGGTGGTATCGGGGCGGCAAGAAAATCGCCGGGAAGCGCGGAACGGTCGCCTCGTACAAGGTGCGCAGCGGAGACCGCGGGAAGAGGTTGCGCGTGAAAGTCACCTACGGGGCACCCGGGTATGCGAGCCGGTCCGTGTGGTCGGTGAAGTCGAGTAAGGTCCGCTAGGCGGCCGCTGACGGTGGACGACTCCCCCGGACCGGGCCGGGGCCTGGTCCGGGGGAGGACTTGCCCGCGGGGGGTGGTACCCCGCCGGCGCGGAGGTCGGTCGCGCGTGCGACCCGGTCGATCTCCGGTCCAGTCGGACGCAGGCTCGGCCGGGCCTTGGCGCCGGTTCCGAGGGAGTCGATCGACTTGCCGCCGCGCGTCGCAGGAGGTTAGCGGGCCTAGAACTTGGGTGCGGCGGGATTCTTGATGTCCACCGAGTACAGGAACCAGACGTACTTGCCGGAATTGCCTGACCAGTACGTTTCGCCATCCACCCACACCAGCCGGTTGCCCGCCACAACGGGTGTGGCCGTGAGCGCGAAGTTAACGTTCTTCCACTTGCTCGTCTTCAGCACTCTGCCATCGGCCGCTATGAGCTGATAGACGAGCGTGTTCTTGCCCTTCCGGGTCTGCGTGGAATACAGCACGATGGATCGGTTAGGCGGCGCCGTCCTGCAGACGCGCCGCCGCGGGCGGCGGGCCGCTTCCGTCCTCACCCGCCACCCGGACTGGCCCGCCATCCGCCTACCGGTTGCGCATCGCAGTAGAGCGCGATGCCATGGTGGTATGCGATCTCTGGTGCGGGTGCTGTTGGGCGGACTGCTAGTCGGCGCGGGCGTGAGCCACCTGACGGTGGCCCGGGACGAATTCCAGGCGCAGGTGCCGGAGTTCGTTCCTTTGGACGAGGACGCCACCGTGGTCGCGTCGGGCGTCGTGGAGATAGCCCTCGGGAGCGCACTGCTTCTCGCGCGAAAGCGGCGCTCCGCGATCGGCCGAGTCGCGGCACTGTTCTTTACGGCCGTTTTCCCCGGCAATGTGTCGCAGTGGCTCCACCACCGCGACGGCTTCGGCCTCGACACGGACACCAAGCTCTTCGCCCGGTTGTTCTTCCAGCCGGTCCTGGTAGCCGCCGCCCTGTGGTCCACGCGCAAGAAGCGCTGAGAGGGCGGGCCAGAGCGTTCGCCGTCAGAGGGCTTCCCGTCAGAACTCGAACGGGTAGGGACTCCTCCCCGATCGACCCCAGATCTGCCAGAGACGCCACGCCTTACCCACGGTGACCGTCGCCCGGTAGGCGGCGAACGCGACGAGCAGCCGCATGGTCCACAACGCCAACTGACTTTGGTCGCAGGTGTATCCGGCGTAGCAGCCAGGGCTTTCCAGGTTGGCCCAGAGGAACCAGACGAGGAGCAAAGTGGTGCCGATCAGGAAGGCGGCGGTGATCGTCGCCTGGCGCACGAGGCGATTCAGTCCGCTGGGTGCCTCGTAGCGGAACCGATACGGCCGAGGCGCGCACTGCGCTCGCGGATCCGCGACGGGGCTGCCCGTCTGCTCATCGCGCGGCGCCAAGTGGGTGACAGCGCTGCCCTCGTTGCGCGGAGGCTCGGCGAGCATCTCGTGGGGGAAGTCGTCGATGACCCGGCAGATCGCGGCCAATCGCGCCGGGAGGCCGGCCAGGGGCAGGCCATGCTGCACGCGCAGGATCTCGTCGGCGACCCTGACCTCCAGTTCGCCGCCCGTTCTGGCGAAGGGGACGTCGTTGAACAACAGCAACGCGAACAGGATGCGCGACGCCAGCGATTCCGGGGGAACGCTGATGTGGTGCCCCGGATGCGCGCTGAGCCGGACCAGGACGTCGCGGCCGGGTTCGGGATCGCTACGCAGCAGAAGCGCGGAAGCCGCCGTGCGGTGGAGTTCGTAAACGGGGCGACGCTCGGGTGGCACGCTGACGCCCGTCGCCAGGGCGAGCGGCCGGGACGCGGTCGCCAGCAGCGTCAGGTCGCGCACCTGCATCTCGACGAGGTCGGCGCCGGATACGCGCGCGAGGAGCGCAGGCAACCCCTCATTGCCGATTTCGCGCCGCCACCCCCAGCGCGAACTGTCCATGACTCCGGTGCCGAGCGCCGGCTCGGCGGCCTTACGTGCGAGCCGGGTCAACTCCGTGGGCCGGCGCCCCAGCCACACCTGATACCAGTGCTCGGGCCGAGCGGCCAGATCGACGGTGGTGCCGCCCGGCATCGACGCGAACAGTTCGTCCGTGACGACGAGCCGCCCCAGCCGGTCTGCCAGCCCTTGCGCGAGTTCGCTCGGGCGCATGGCGGGCCTCGTCCATCCAAAGGCGTCTGCGTTGATGCACCGCCCTGCGGCGGTGTCCACGGGAAGGTCGATCAGGTCGGCGGTGGGCATCCCGAAGCCGTTTCCACTACGCACGAAGGCGAGGATGCGATGCTCCTCGAGGAATTCCATGATCTGGGGCACCAGGTCGGCATCAAGGGGCCGCAGCACATTTAACGGCAGGATGGTGACGGTCTCCAGCACCGACGCGAGGGTCGCGGCGGGGACGCGCGGCATGGTGTCCCAGGAGATAGACATGCGGCCATTGTTCCAGGCGCGCGGTTTTGTGGACGAGGAATCCGCGCCGGCTTGGTGGCGGGATCAGCGCGCCCAACGTCTTCGCTGCGATGCCAGCCACGGGCGTTCGAGGTGCGGGAGGCCTCGCGCAAGGATAATGACGTCGTAGGCTCGCGACGGAGAACTCGTCCATGAATCCCCGCGCCCCAACCGAACGGAGCGAAGCATGCAACGACGCGTGATCACACTGGCGGCCGCGCTGGCGCTGGCCGCCGGGCTCTCACTGGTCGCCCAGCCTGGCCCGCCGGCGGATGCGCAAGCGGCGCCGGCCGCGGTTCTCCCGGCCAAGGGCACGGGGCGAGCGACAGTCGCCGGGACGAACTGCAGCGTCTTCCCGGCGGACAACTACTGGAATGCGGACGTCTCGAAGCTGCCGGTGCACCGGTATAGCGCGCGGTGGAAGAAGGCGATCGGGAAGCGTGATCTGCACCCCGACTTCGGGCCCGCGGGCAAAGGCGAGGTCCCCTACGGCATCCCGATCACCGTCGTTTCGGGCAAGAAGGCCGGGGTGAAGGTGCGGTTCGACTACGCGGACGAGAGCGACCGCGTGCGCTATCCGCTCAATGCGAAGACTCGGATCGAGGGCGGCAAGAACGCCGATGGCGACCGCCACGCGATCATCGTCAACGCGAAGACGTGCCGGTTGTACGAGCTCTACGACCTGCGCAAGAGGGGTGGCACGTGGACGGCCGGCTCGGGTGCGACGTGGTCGCTGCGCAGCAACAAGTTGCGGCCCGACACCTGGACGTCGGCCGACGCCGCCGGGCTGCCGATCCTGCCCGGGCTGCTGCGGTACAGCGAGGTGAAGGCCGGACGAGTGGATCACGCCATTCGCTTCACCGCGCCCGCGACGGCGGCGCGGCACATCTGGCCCGCGCGCCACGACGCCGGTTCCGGCTCCGCGAAGACGAGACCGCCCATGGGCGCGAGATTCCGACTCAAGGCGAACTTTTCAACCAAGGGGTATTCGCGCGACGCCAAGGTCGTCATCAAGGCGATGAAGAAGTACGGGCTGGTGCTGGCCGACAACGGCTCGCCCTGGTACTTCCAGGGCGAGGCCGATGAGCGGTGGGGCGAGCGGCTGATCAGCGATTTGAAGACGATTCCATCGTCCGCATTCGAGGCCGTTGATACGTCCGGCATGAAGCGGGCGAAGGGGAGCGGGCGGGTCGGATAGCCCGCGGAAGAGAACCGGTACGACCGCCGAGGTCTACGCTGAATTGATGCGGTACGTGGCCTTGGGAGACAGCTTCACGGAGGGCGTGGGCGACGATTTGCCCGGCGGCGGGGTTCGCGGCTGGGCTGACCTGGTGGCGCAGGGACTGGCACGTGCGGCGGGCGAGCCGATCCATTACGCGAATCTCGCAATCCGAGGGCGCCGAATGGGGCCCATCGTGGCGGAGCAGTTGCCGCAGGCGTTGTCCCTGTCCCCGATTCCGACGGTGATGACCTTCAACGGCGGAGGCAACGACATGCTCCGCCCGGTATACCGCCCCGATCGTCTGTTCGGGCTCGTCCAGCGGGTGATCGACGAAACGGCCAGCGCGGGGATCGCCCTGGTCATCATCAGCGGACCGGACCCTTCGGACCGGTTGCCCTCGGGGCGGCGGATGCATCGCCTCGGGCAGGCGCTGACGGCGAGCCTGCTGGCTGAGTCAAAACTTCACGGACATGTCTCGTTCGTGGACAACTTCAACGATCCCGAGACCCGCAAGGCACCGTATTGGTCCGCGGATCGGCTGCACCTGAATGCGCTGGGACATCGTCGGGTCGCGGCGAGGGTTCTCAATGGCATGGGCGTGACGGCCGAGGCTCCTGTCGCGGCTCCCGTCGCGGGAGACTCGTCCGATCCCCTCCGCAGCGCTACTGCGGAACTGCGCTACTACCGGGAACACGTGCTGCCGTGGCTGACACGTCGAGCGCGGCGGCGGTCATCTGGCGACGGCCGGGTTGCGAAGCGCGGACAGTGGACTGAGGTTTCCGCTGGTGAGGTCTGGCCGGACGAGTGACCCGGGTGCGCGAACGGGGAATGGTGCCATGCGGGGTGGTTGGGTGTGGGAGCGAAGGGCGGATGCCGGGTGGCGCGTCGGGCCATCCCCGCTTAAGCGCGGAGCGCGCCGCATCGTGCGACTGGGTGTTGTGTTCGGAGATGGCGGGTGACTCGAAGAGGACATCTCGCGGGCAAAGCGATGGGACACTAGCCCGCGTTTTCTGACGGCCTGTTATTTCAAGGCTGATGCGGGGTATGCCCCATCTAGCTTCGAGAGTATCTCAGCGCCATCTGCCATTCGACCGCCGCCGGGAACACCTCATCAGAACCTGCTAGTTGTCTTATAGAAGTCCTGCTAAACGTCCAATAGGAATGCTGCTAGTTGTCTGATAGAAGTCCTGCTAGATGTAGCATAGGGGCATGGGATACATGCGGAGAACCATCGATACTGAGTTGGACGAGTTGTTCCCCCATGTTGCGGCAATCGCCATCGACGGCCCCAAGGGCGTTGGAAAATCAACGACGGCGGAGCAACGAGCGCGCGAACAAGTAAGGCTCGACACGCGTGCTGTCCAACAAGTCATTGCCGCGGACCCAGAGCGGATCCTCGACCGTCCAAGACCGCTTCTGATTGATGAATGGCAGCGTGTCCCCGCCGTGTGGGACGTGGTGCGCCGTGCGGTTGACTCGAATCCGACAGGTGGCCAGTTCCTGCTCGCGGGCAGCGCGACCCCACGTTCTGATGCGCCAGCGCATTCCGGCGCCGGGAGGATAGGCCGCCTGCGCATGCGCCCAATGACGCTAGTTGAGCGGGGAAGCGCCATCCCGACCGTTAGTCTTGCCGGTCTGCTTCAGGGAGGCAGCCCGAATCTGGCGGGAAACTCGTCCGCGGACCTGGCCGACTATGTCGAGGAAGTGGTCAGTTCGGGGTTGCCTGCGATCCGCCCCCTGACCCCGAGGGCCCGGCGCTTCCAAATTGAGTCATACATTCGGAACGCGGTCGATCGCGATCTTGAGGAACTGGGCGTGACTGTTCGCAAGCCCGACACGCTGCTGGCGTGGCTTCGATCCTATGCCGCGGCTACGGCCACGACGGCCCGCTACTCCCAAATTCTTGACGCAGCAACGCCGGGTCAGGACGACAAGCCAGCGCGGTCCACTGCCATTGCGTATCGAGATGCACTCGCCTCGATGTGGTTGCTCGATCCGGTGCCAGCATGGACGCCGACACATTCCCCGTTCACTCGCTTGGGAGCCAACCCGAAACATCATCTTGCAGATCCGGCACTGGCTGCTCACCTGCTGGGATTGACACCTGAGCGACTGCTCGACGGCGTGGGGCGTCCGGTTGCAGGCACGGGCAGTATGCTCGGCAATCTGTTCGAATCGCTCGTGACACTCTGCGTCCGTGTATCGGCTCAGGCCGCTGAAGCCACGGTTGGGCACCTGCGAACCAAGAACGGCGACCATGAGATCGACCTCGTCGTCGTCCGCGAGGACGACAGCGTGGTGGCGATCGAGGTGAAGCTCGCCAATACCGTAGACGACACTGACACGCGCCACCTGCATTGGCTGAGACAACACCTAGGATCGCGCCTTTTGGACGCGATCATTGTCAACACCGGCCCCGCCGCCTACCGCCGCCCAGACGGGATCGGTGTTGTACCGCTGTCGCTGCTGGGGCCGTGAGGTGTGCGCGATAGTTCGTCTGCGGTCAGCCACGCACACCCCGCATTGTGACCTGCCCACAGTTCTGGGTGCGGCCGGTCTGACGCGCAGATCCCACACCTTGTCGCGCTTTGCGTAGTCCCAGTGTTGGGGATGGTCGGCGTCGATCGCCAGGATCCAACTCGTCATGACATGCCTCGTCCCTGTGAAGGGCGGGGGAGGCATGTCCTTTCCGGAAGCCTGTCGTTCCGCAGTGTTTAGTTGTGGTCGTGCCCGGTGCCGCTACCCCGGGTTCACCAGCTCGCGCAGTTTCGCGCGAGTCTCGACGTCGGTCGAATAGAGCACGGTGCGCTCCATTCCGCGCGTGAGCAGTACCTTGTACACATTCCGGACGAGCCGGTCGAAGTCCTCGTCCGAAACGCGTGCGGCGGAGCGGAAGTCCGGATCGCGGTTCTCGCTGCGCCGGGAGACGAACCCATCCCCGCGCCACACGAGGTCGGGGCCGAGGATCACGCCGTTGCTCGCGTACTCGAATCCCTGGGCGGTGTAGATGCAGCCGACCTGCTCGAATCCGCCGGGGTTGGTCGCCCACAGCGCCGAGGGCGGTGCATCGCCTATGGCGCGGTTCCCCTTGACGTTCCAGGGTTTGGTCCAGTTTCCGATGCGGACATCGTGGACGAGCCCTCCGTCAGGATTGGGATCCGACCACGGCCAGCAGAAGCCGGCGGTGATGCGGGCGGTGCGTCCCGCCTTGAGGTCTGCGCGAAGTGTGGCTTCGAGTTCCTCCGGGGATTCGGCGATGGAAATTGCGTAGGAGGGCTCGTCCTCCCACGTCAGCGGCCCGCCGGGCGCCAGACCAAGGAGGCGTAAAACCCAGGTGATGTAGGTGGCGGAGCCGCCGGCGCGATATTCGGCGGTGAGGTCGACCTGGCGGACGTTGATGCCGCGCAGGGCCGCGGCGGCGCGGATGTCGGCGACCGTGCCGAGTTCGCCGGGGCGCACCACCTGGTGTTCGTCGAGGAGGAAGACGGGCACGCGCGCGGCGTCGAGCAGTTCCTCGATCTGTGGACGAGCCCGCTCGCGGATCTTGTTGGGCGTGTACCGGTTGGCGGAGGTCTCGCGGATGCGGTGCGCCTCGTCGCTGATGAGCACCTCGATGCCGTTGCGGTCGGCGTCCATGAAGGAGTTGAAGTACTTGAACAGCGCCTGCGTGCGGGTTGAGCCCTTGCCCGCGACCTTGCGCAGCGTTTGGGTGAAGCTGCGCGAGCCGGTGGCGTGCAGGACGGTGCGGCCCTGGCGGGACAACTCCCCCAGCAGCGACAGCGCGATCACACTCTTGCCGCTGCCCGGCCCGCCGGTAACGACCACGACCCCAGCAGGGGCGTTGTGACACGCTGCTGAGGTCGTGAGTTCATGGGACTGAACGGCACAAGACAATGGGCGTTTCTGTTGAGTGACTACCGAAGCCATCAATGCCGTCCTGCGCGTGTCCGAGTCTTAGAAGGAGCTTTGATGACAAGACGGCCAATTCGCTTGAAGCCCGGTATGCGCGCACCGGAATCCCGCTACTACACGATGGTTCATCCCTCAGGGGCGCCGTTTGTGGGGATTGAACGTTGGTCAGAGACCGACGCGCCTCTGCCTCCAACTCCATTGTCTGGATTGGGATACAAGTAGTAATCGTAGGGCGGAGAGTGAAGTTTGGTCTCCGCCCCACTACGATGCGACGGCGTCGCCCGTTTCGTCAAAGCCTGAAGCGCGTCAGTGTCATAGGCCCGAGGTAGCCTAGTAACGCCGATGCTGCAAGACGAGGAGGTGTTCTGTGGGTAACGGCGATAGTGGTCCGACGCGCTACACGTTGTCGTTCACATCCGGCGCACTCTTGGTCCCTGAAGGCAGCATCTTGGCGGAGACATACCTGACGCTTGGCGACTGGGGCGAAGTGCGAAGAGTCGCGAGGGCAGAGAACTTGCTCCGTGCCCGGACTCTGGCGACTGCAGCCCGTCGCGTGCGAGAGACGGTTCAGAGACTCGAGACTCTAGCACCTACTGAGATTCTGTTGTTGTCTTCAAGCGTAGCGACCGAGCGTGGTTACGTCATGTGGTTGGCAACCTGTCGACGCTATCAACTGATCGGAGAATTCGCGGAGGAAGTTGTGCGTGAGCGCTACCTGTTGCTGACCCCGACCTTGCGATATGAGCACTTCGATAGGTTCGTTCGCGGCAAGATGCTCTGGCACCCAGAACTCACTGAGTTGCGTGAGTCGACGATGAAGAAGCTTCGTGCGACCGTTTTCCGAATGCTTGAGGAAGCGGGCCTGCTGTATGAAACGGAGATTCTTGGTGCCGTTATGTCCGACGATCTGTGCCGTGCTATCCAGGCTCATCGCCCAGACGATGTGCGGTTTCTTCCGACTCGTGACAGCAACGAGGCAGTGGAGTGACGCCCCACGAACTTTCCCGCCAGGAAGAGCATCTGTTTGCGGTGCTCAGTGGCGATCGCTTCTTGAAGATGGAGGGATTGTCGAACGAGGTCCCGTTCTTCATCTACCCCTACGAGCCGGAACATGCTCTCGATGTGGCCAAGGCGAAGAAGCGAGTCAAGAACCGTCTGGCCAGCAGCGGCATCGAGGTCCGCGAGATCAACCTTTACGACCTTTCGGTCGAGGTGCTCAAGGCGCGTGGAGACTGGGACGAGGTGCTTGAGGTCGAGCCCGAACTGGACAAGGTCGAGTTCACCGAAATGTTGCAGTCCATGCTCAACCCGCAGCAGCACCTCGCACCAGCGATCCGAGCACGACTCGCAGACGGCGACTTCGACATCGTGTTCCTGACCGGGATCGGCGAGGTCTTCCCCTACATCCGCTCTCACAACGTGCTCAACAACTTGCAGAGCGTCGTGGTGGGCCGACCGATGCTCATGTTCTTTCCCGGCCGCTACGAGCAGTCCGACACGCTCGGCTCATCGCTGGTGCTGTTCGGCAGGTTGAAGGACGACCAGTACTACCGCGCCAAGAACATTCTGGAACAGGAACCGTGACCGCCATGCACCTCACTGAGATTTTCGCCAAGGACGTCCAGCGGCCCATCGAGGGCGTCATCAAGGCTGATGACGTTGCCCACCTGGGCACCGAGGTCGACGAGTACGTCCTGACCAATGAAGCAGCCAAGGGACTGGAGCTTCTGCTTGAGGCGTACACGAACTACACCAACGCGAACGGCGTTTGGATTTCAGGCTTCTTCGGCTCCGGTAAGTCTCACCTGTTGAAAATGCTCGCACATCTCCTCGGCGACGTGGAGGGTGACAACTTCCCGCGCGAGCGGGTCTCGGAGAGCTTCCGTGCCAAGGCCGCAGACGCCTTTCTGCCACCCCTTCTCGACAAGGCTGACCGCATCCCTGCGAAGAGCCTGCTGTTCAACATCGATCAGAAGGCCACCCTGATCAGCAAGGATCAGACCGACGCGCTGCTGCGCGTGTTCGTGAAGGTCTTCGATGAGTCTCGCGGCTACTACGGCGACCAAGGCCATATCGCTCGGTTCGAGCGCCAGCTCGACGACGAGGGTCAGCTTGACGCGTTCAAGAGTGCTTTCCTTGCCGTGTCAGGCCGGGACTGGGTGGAGCGTCGGCCGAGCTTCGGGCTTCCGACTGTGCGCAAGCAGGTCAACGAGGCGTACGCCAAGATCACCGGGCTCGACGCATCGACCGCCCCGGACATCCTGAAGACCTACCAGGACACGTACTCGGTCTCGATTGAGGACTTTGCCGACGAGGTCCGCGACTGGCTGGACAAGCAGCCCGCCGGCTACCGATTGAACTTCTTCGTCGATGAGGTCGGCCAGTTCATCGGCTCCAACACGCATCTGATGCTGAATCTTCAGACGATCGCCGAGTCGCTCAACACGAAGTGCGGCGGACGGGCCTGGGTGTTCGTGACCTCACAGGAGGACATGGACAAGGTCGTCGGCGACCGCACCAAGCAGCAGGGCAACGACTTCTCGAAGATTCAGGCCCGGTTCAAGACCCGAGTGAAACTCACCTCCGCAGACGTCGAAGAGGTCATCCGCAAGCGACTGCTGGAGAAGAACGACAAGGGCACCCAGGTGCTCGAAGCCGTCTACGCGCAGGAGTCAGCGAACTTCAAGACCCTGTTCGACTTCGTCGATGGAGCGAAGACCTACCGCAACTTCACCGACGAAACCCACTTCGTCGGCACCTACCCGTTCGTCAGCTACCAGTTCCCGCTGTTCCAAGCAGCCATTGAGGGCATCTCCGACCACAACGTCTTTGAAGGCCGCAACAGCTCCGTCGGTGAGCGCTCCATGCTTGGCGTCGTCCAACAGGTCGCCAAGGACATCGGCGACGTCGAGATCGGCTCACTTGCCACCTTCGACGCCATGTTCGCAGGCATCCGCGCGTCGCTGAAGTCCGCAGCGCAGCGCTCGATTGACCGCGCCGAGCGCGACCTGCCCGACAGCGGCTCGTCGGTTACCAAGCTCGCCGTGCGACTGCTCAAGGCGCTGTTCCTGGTGAAGTACGTCGAGAGTTTCCAGGCCACTCCGCGCAACCTGACCGTTCTGGTCTACGACCGGTTCGGACTTGACCTGCCGGCTTTGTCCAAGCAGGTCCAGGACGCACTCACACTGTTGGAGACCCAGACGTACGTGCAGCGCAACGGCAACGTCTACGAGTACCTGACCAACGAAGAGCAGGTGATCGAGGAAGAGATCAAGAACGTCGAGATCGACTCATCTGAGGTCTCCACCCGGCTGAACAAGGTTCTCTCCGGTGACGTGGTCAAGACCTCCAAGCTCCGGTACGCGAAGAACGGGCAAGACTTCCCATTCGGATACAAGCTCGACGACCAAGCGTTCGGTCAGCAGCGCGAGCTCTCGCTGCACTTCATCACTCCCGAGTACCCCTACGGGCCGGAGGAGATTCGCATGCACTCGGCGGGCAAGGACGAACTGCGCGTGGTCCTCGCCCCGGACGACCGGGTGCTGGCCGACCTGCGGCTGCTGATCAAGACCGAGAAGTACACCAAGCGCAAGCAGACCAGTTCGCTCTCGCCGGTCGAGGAGCAGATTCTGCGCGCCAAGGCGACTCAAAACGCGCAGCGGGAGAAGGAGCTCGTAGAGCGAATCCGCCGCGCCGTCGGGCGAGCCGATCTCGTGATCAACGCCGCAGACCTCACATCCGGGTCGCAGGAAGCAGTCACACGGATCACCGAGGGGTTCCAAGACCTCATCGCGCGTACCTACACGCAGCTCAGCCTGCTCGGTGGACGCACCTACAGCGAGCAGCAGGTTGCCGGGTTCGCGAACCCCGACCAGGCCGCCATGATTGACGACTCCGCGATCCACGCCCTCGCGGCCCCGGCAGATGAGGTGCTGTCGTACGTGCTGCAGCGCGACCGTCTCGGGGAGCAGATCACCGTCAAGAAGATCGTCGATCACTTCCAGGCCAAGCCCTACGGATGGGACCTCGCCTCCATCGAGTGCGTCGTCGCCTGGCTCGTCGGCACCTCGAAGATCACTCTCACGGTCGACTCGAACATCCTCAAGCGCAGCGAAGTCGCCGCGGCCCTGCGCAACACACAGAAGCACTCCCACGCCGTCGTCGCACCTCAGAAGACTTTCGACCAGCGCAAGGTCGCCACACTTCGGGCCTTCTGCACGGACTTCTTCGATGAACCCGCCGTGCCGAAAGACCCGCTCGAACTGGCCCGGCACACAAGCGAGCGCCTCCGCGCCAAGAGTGAAGAGCTTAAGGCGCGAGTCAGCGGCTCCAAGTACCCCTTCGTGACTCAGCTCGAAGCTCCGATCGCGCTGCTGGATTCTGTCGTGGGCAAGCCCGATGACTGGTACCTGACCGACTTCGCCGCTTCCGATGATCTGCTCGACGCGAAGACAGGCATCATCGACCCCATACAAGCCTTCCTCGGCGGGGCCCAGCGCAAGATTTACGACGAGGCAAGCGAACTCCTCGCGACCAACGCCAACAACCTCAACTATCTGCCCTCTGGGAGCAGCCAGGAGGTGGCCGGACTCCTCGCAGACCCGCAAGCCTTCCGTGGCAACCGGATGACCAAGTTGAAAGCCGCCGCAGTCGAGCTTGAGGCGCGCATCGACGAGGCGCTTCTCGCGAACCGCGACGGTGCGCTCCTGGAGATCGACTCACGTTGGGCGCCCCTCCAGACCAGCACGATCTACCTCGACGCCACTGACGCCGCCAAGCGCAACGCGACCCAGACAGTCAACACGATCCTCGACCGGATCGGTCGAGAGAGCCAGATCGCCGTCGTCCGCGAGATCGCCAACACTTTCGAGGAACACACCTACCCGACCATCCTCGACCAATTAGCCGAGAACCCCCGTCCTCGCGACGACGACACGGCGGTCTCGCCGGTTCCTGTGAAGCAGACCGTCTCGGTCAAGAGCATTAGCGCCATCGGCATCCACGGCGTACTGGAGACCGAAGACGACGTAGACCGTTACCTCGATGCGCTCCGCACCGCGCTGCTCCATGCCCTCAACGACGACAAGCGCATCGCGCTTTAGGAGACACCACACATGGAAACCGCACCGCTGAAGAGCTTCGCCACCTGGGCTAGGCGCGAACTCATCACCCAGGTCAGCGCCCGGCTGACCGCAGTACTCGCCCCCTCCTCACCGGAACGGGTCGAGAACCAGCGCGCAGTCGCCATGCTCGAACGCGATATCGCAGCCGCCGGGGGCGGCGCCAAGGGCAAGGACGCGATCGCCGACAAGGTCGCCTACACCTGGTTCAACCGCATCATCGCGCTCCGTTTCATGGACGCCAACGGCTACACCGGTATCGGCGTAGTCTCACCTGCGCACGGCCAGCGGGTCGGGCAGCCCGAGATACTCGCCGACGCGAAGCGAGGCAGCATCGACCCCGCTGTCATCACCAACAAGCGCGCCCTCGACACGATCACCGGACTCCTCGACGGGACGCGACCCAGTGCAGACGCTCAGGGTGAGGTCTACACACTCCTGCTCGCTGAGTACTGCCGTTACTGGAACCGCTCCATGCCGTTCATGTTCGAGCGTGAAGGTGACTACACCGAACTCCTCATCCCCGCGAACCTCCTCGCAGCGGACTCGATCCTCACGCGCGCGGCCGCTGCTCTCACCGAAGAGGTCTGTCGCGAAGTTGAAGTGATCGGCTGGCTGTACCAGTTCTACATCTCTGAACGGAAGCAGGAAGTCTTCGACGGATTCAAGGGAGGCAAGAAGGCAGGTGCCGCTGAAATTCCTGCCGCGACCCAGCTCTTCACCCCGCACTGGATCGTCCGCTACCTCGTCGAGAACTCGGTTGGCCGGCTCTGGATGCTGAACCATCCCTCATCCAGACTCGTTGCCCAGATGGACTATTACATCGCGCCGGTCGGCGAAGAAGCCGGCTTCCTCAAGATCAGCAGCCCTGAAGAACTGACGGTCATAGACCCGGCCTGCGGCTCCGGACACATGCTCACCTACGCGTTTGATCTGCTCTACTCGATCTACGAGGAAGAGGGATACGCTCCGTCCGAGATTCCCGAGTTGATCCTCACGCACAACCTTTGTGGCACCGAGATCGACCCGCGCGCGGGTGCACTTGCCGCTTTCGCACTCACAATGAAAGCACGCTCCAAACAGCGAACGTTCTTGACAAAGCGGCTCGCGCCGGGCATCAAGGTCATCGATCCCATCTCGTTCACCCTAGATGAACTGGGCTTTCTACTCACGAGGAACGGAGACCAGAGCGCGGAGGAAGCACTTTGGAATCAGTTCGCCGAAGCTGACGTGCTCGGGGCGCTCATCCAATCCGACCCAGAGTCAACCCAGTGGCTGTCTCACCGCCTCGAAGCACTTAGCGAAGCAAATGACCTCATCTGGTCGGACGCTCTCGACCGAGCGTCAAAGGTGCTCGATCAAGCGACGGCATTGTCGCGCCGCTATGCCGTTGTTGTCGCGAACCCTCCCTACATGGGCTCGAAGAACATGGGAGCCGCGCTCGCCGACTTCGCGTCTGGACAGTTCCCCGACAGTAAATCTGATCTGTTCGCGATGTTCATGGAGCGAGGGTTTGACCTCGTGAAGCCGGGAGGGCTCTCGGCGATGGTTACCATGCAGTCCTGGATGTTTCTCAAGTCCTATGCCGAGCTTCGCCGGCAACTGCTCAATGACCGCCACTTGGAATGCATGGTCCACATGGGGAACGGAGTCATGGGCATAGCGTTTGGCACGGCGGCAGCCGTCTGGCGTTCAACCACGGGTTTGGGAAACTCATCTTTCTCCTTCGTTTCGACGCTTGATCTTGACGGAGATAAGCCGAGAGTGTTCCCTGTGCCAAACTCGCGGCACACTGAGGTATCTCTTCGAGAGCTCAGTTCTATTCCGGGAAGCCCCATCGCCTACTGGGCATCCTCGGCACTTCGCGCCACGTTCCAAACTGGGAGAACTGTCGAAAGCGCTGCGCCGGTACGCCAGGGGTTTCAGACAGGAGACAATGACCGCTTCATGCGTTTCTGGCACGAAGTGTCCTGGGGGCGCGTGACCTTCGACGCCGAGTCGACGGAGGAGTTTCACGCAAGTGGGGCCCGATTCGCTCCGTACCTAAAGGGCGGCCCCCTGCGCAAGTGGTTTGGCAACGACGAGTACGTCGTGGCTTTCAATCCTCACGACTTCAGCGAACTCTCGAAGCTCGGGAACAAGCTTCCTTCACGGAACCTCTACTTCAAGGATGCAGTCACGTGGTCGGCTATGTCCTCGTCCGACTTCGGCGCGCGTTATGCGGGCGTCGGCAGTACCTTCAGCGCAAAGGGTGCGTGCGCGTTTCCGGCGGACAGTTACTCCCGCTCGCTTACACTGGCCGTCTTGAACTCGTCAGTGGCGCGCCAGCTCCTCGAGTTCATGGGTGCAACGATGGACTTCAACGTAGGTTCCCTGCGGGAGATACCCTTGCCTGCGGAGATTCCGGCGGACGACAAAGAGCGAATATCTTCGCTGGTTGAACTGTTGGTTGACTTTCACCGGCGAGACTGGAACTTGAGCGAGTCTGCGCCTGGGTACGAAGTGAATGCGCTAGTCAAGCGGAGCGGGGATGGCCGCCTTGGGAGTCTGGTCGACGGCCATATCGCGGATTGGCGAGTTTACTCTGCACAGGTCGACGAGGCTCAGAAGGCACTTGATGCGGTCATAGCTAAGTCCTACGGGTTGGAGTCCTCCGGCGAACTCAAGGTCACTCTGAACAACCTTGTAGTGGACGCCCAAGATCGCGCTGAGCGGAATGCTCAGGTGGGCGACATCATCGCTGACCTTGTCTCTTTCGCCGTGGGGTGCATGTTCGGCCGCTACAGCCTCGACGAGCCTGGCCTGATTCTCGCTGACCAAGGCGCGACAGTCCAGGACTACCTCGCCAAGGTGCCGCGGCCGACGTTCGTTCCTGATGCGGACAACGTGCTGCCGATCGTTGATGGTGACTGGTTCGAGGACGACATTGTGGCGCGGTTCCGCCAGTTCCTGCGGGCGGCGTTCGGCGAGGAGCATTTCGAGGAGAATCTGCGGTTCGTTGAGGAGTCGCTCGGCGTCAAGGCTCTGCGGGAGTACTTCGTTACCCGCGCTGGGCGATCCAAGTTCTACGACGATCATGTGAAGCGTTACAAGAAGCGCCCGATCTACTGGCTGTTCTCCAGCCCGAAGGGTTCGTTCAACGCGTTGATCTACATGCATCGCTACACACCGTCCACGGTCTCGACGGTACTGAACGAGTACCTGCGGGAGTTTGAGTCGAAGCTGGAGGCGAACCTTCAGCACCAGGAGCGTCTCGCCGCCGGGGATGGCACCCCACGTGAGAAGGCCGCAGCGCTGAAGGAAGCCGAGCGGCTGCGCAAGGTGCTGCTGGAGCTGGGTGAGTATGAGCACGACGTGCTCTACCCGCTGGCGTCGCAGCAGATCGCCATCGACCTCGACGACGGGGTGAAGGTGAACTACCCGAGGTTCTACCCGGCCCTCAAGAAGATCACTGGGTTGGAGGCCGTCGATGAGTGAGATAGACCCCAAACGCCCAAACTGGTTTGTGCGGAAGCATCGTGATCTGGGCTGGTTTGGCTGGTTCGCATATGCCCTCTTCTGCATTGCGGCAGTTGGTTTGCTTGTCTGGATCGTTGTCTACGCGATGGAGGGTGGGCTCAAGACCGCAATCACACAAACACTGCCGTTTTGGCTCGCAGGTATTGGTGGTCCGGCGGCGCTCGTCGCGATCTACGAGACAAGCAAGCGGACCACCCAGGTTGAACGATCGGTGGGCGACATAGCTGCTGTGAAGGATGGCGAAGGTCAGCGAAGCGGAGCGCAGGTTGCGTGGAAGGTCGAAGAGGTATCTAGGTCTAAGCGACGGATTGTGAACGTTGGGTCCGCGACCGCGAGCGATGTTCACGTCGATGACGTAACCAACCCCGAGGGGCGAAGTGGGTTCTTCCTACTTGATGATTCCCTCCCGCACGATGTGCCAGTCCATGACGGTATCGAAGCGAGTATGGATCGGAGCCTCGCTGATCCCTACCTCTCACGGGTTCGAGTTCAGTGGACGGAGGAGGGGGAGCCGTATGAAGCGACCTATTCAGTGTCCTAGTTCGAGCGCTTTCTTGGGTAGCGGGTGCTCAGTGAGTGAAATTGCGCAGATTGTCGTCTCGCAGAGGCGACAAATCGGTCGGCTTCCACTACGCGAGCTGTTTCCGTGGAAAGGGGTAGTCGTATGAGCTCGGTCAGCGCCTTACTGCCTTACGTCGAAGAGAGGTTCCAGTCGCAGCGGCTCGTGTTCTGGCACGACGCGGAGAGCGAGTACGCCGCAGAACTCGATGCGCTCGACCTCGGGGATGTCACGACGTTGCGCGTGGAGAACAACGAGTACGCGGTGAAGAATCGCGTACTTCATGACGAACCGACGGGCAAGTTCCTCATCTACCGGGCAGGTGGCGTTCCCGCCGGCATCGGTAACTGGTTGCTCGATCTTGAGTTGGCCTACGGCGTGTTCACTGCCGACCGTCCGGCGCTCGTGCGACAGGACCTTGGGCTCGATGGCGCCGGAATCGACGACGTGGTTCGCGACCACGAGAAGTTCTTCAGGGCGGCCAAGCGAGTGCAGACCCTCAAGACCCTACTCGCGGCCGACGACGATGCGGACAGGTTGCGCGCCAAGATGTGCGCGGTTCTGGTTGGTCAGCGTGAGCACAGCATGCTGGAACTCACTCGCACGTTGCTGATCGAGAACGCCCGCGGTGATGCGAGCAAGTACGAGGCTCTGGTTGAGCAGGGGCTCGATGGGTTCCACTGGGCTGGGGTTGCCAAGATTTACGGCTACGAAGCAAACGAGCCCAGCGTCGATGACTTCGTGTTGTGGATGTTCCGCCAGGCAGCCGACGGGTTCGCCACGGAGGTTCCGGGTGCGTTGCGCAACATTCAGCTCGACTTCGCGAGCCTGCGCAATGACCGGCGCAGCGCCGACGCACTCGCTATCTTGGCGCGGCGGGCAGCGGAGAGCCTGAGCTACTCGGACAGTATAGAGGACGCCGAACTCATCGACCTTGTTGGCAATGACCTCTTTGAGGACGTAGAACGAAAGGTCATCAGTCTCCTCGCCAAGGCAGTTGGTGAACGGACGATGAACGCGCGGGAGGTCTCGGAGACGATCCGTGCGCGCCAGAGCAGCATCTGGGTGGACGGGTATCGGGAGTTGTACACGGCGCTCGGCGCCGCCTCGGACCTGCTGAGCGAACTCTCCAACGCGAGTTTCGCGATCGCGTCGTTCGACGAAGGGCTGGACCGCTATCGCAAGCAGTGGTTCCGCATCGACCAGCTCTATCGACAGTTCCACTTTGCTGCTCGCACCACCGAGTATGCAGGACCGCTGGAAGCTCTCCGCGTCGAGGTGGAGAAGCACTATGCGAACCGCTACCTGTATGAGCTCGGCAACTCCTGGCAGCAGCAGGTCGACGCTGTGCAGGACTGGCGATCCGTGACGCTACGCCCGCAGACCAGGTTCTTCACCGATCACGTTGAGCCGATCATCCGTAAGGGCAACCGGAAGGCTGTCGTCATCATCTCCGATGCGCTGCGTTACGAGATCGCCGATGAACTGCGCTCCCGCATCCGGCAGGAAGACCGCTTCGACGCGGAACTCGACGCGATGCTGGGTGTGCTGCCGAGCTACACCCAGCTAGGCATGGCGGCCCTGCTTCCACACAAGACCCTGGCCCACTCCCATGGTGGCGATCCCGTGCTCGTTGACGGCCAGCGTTCCGACGGAACTGCGAACCGCAACAAGGTCTTGGCTCCAGTGGGTGGGTTCGCGATCCGGGCCGAGGAAGTGTTGTCGATGCCGCGCGGTGAGCTGCGCGAACTCTACGGTGCACACCAGGTGCTGTACGTCTACCACGACCGGATCGACGCAATCGGCGACAAGGCGACCACCGAGCGGCAGGTGTTCGAGGCCGCCAACGACGCGCTGCGCGATCTGGTGGACCTGATCAAGCGGCTGACCAACGCGAACGCCACGAACATCCTCGTCACCGCCGACCACGGCTTCCTCTTCCAGGACACCGCACTAGCCGACGCCTCGTACCTCTCGACCAAGCCGCAGGGCGACGACCTCGTGGTCACCAACCGTCGATACGTGCTCGGGCGGGGCCTCAAGGACGATCCGGCCTTCCGGACGTTTGAGCCCGAACAGGTGGGTCTCAGCAGCGACCTTGAGGTACAGATTCCCAAGTCAATCCACCGCCTCAAGCTCCCAGGAGCTGGCTCACGGTTCGTCCACGGCGGAGCCTCGCTCCAGGAAGTCGTGGTGCCGGTCGTCACGGTCAACAAGAAGCGCAAGAGCGACACCCGGCCCGTCAACGTCGAGGTACTGCCCGAGACAGACAAGATCACCACCGGGCAACTTGTCGTGAAGCTCTTCCAGTCCGAGCCAGTGAGCGAGAAGGTGCAGCCGCGCACCCTGCGCGCGGGCATCTACGTCGGCGAGACCCTGATCTCGAACCAGACCGAGCTGATCTTCGACCAGCCATCCCAGGACAAGCGCGACCGCTACCAGGGTGCACGGATGCTGCTCAGCCAGGACGCCAACGAGTTCAACAACCGCACGGTCGAGTTCCGACTCGAAGAGCAGATACCCAACACTACCCAATGGCGCGTCTACCAGCGGGCTCAGTACCTGCTCAAGCGCTCATTCACGTCGGACTTTGACTTCTAGGAGATGAGCGCGACGAACTTCACGATTGAAGACCTTGCTATGGCCTACCGGAAGGCAAAGGTCGACCTCTTCTACTCATCTAACGCACGCAGGCTCGATCTCCTTACTTACGAATCGAAACTTGAATGGAACCTTCAGCAGTTGCTGGATCGACTCGATGCCAATGACATGGACTGGCTTACGAGCCACGAGTTTCTCGGAGGTGCCTACCTGGTGCCCAAGAGTGCTACCGATTCGGGCAAACAATCCGCAAATGAGACTGATCATGCCGTGGCGGCCCGCTGGTCCGACCCTCGACAAGATTGGCAGAAGGCGAAATACACCGCAGGCACGCCCGAGCTGTCCTTTAGAGTGATGGCGAAATGTAGTATCGACTTTCATGTGCTGTCTTCGCTATGGATCGCGAAAGTGGGATCCAAGCTTGAAGCGAAGCTACCGGAGTCTGCGCGGGGTAACCGTTTGCGTCGGACCGTCACGCAGGAGTTCAATCTTTGGGCGTCGGGAAGCTTCGGACCTTATCTTCAACCGTACCGAAAGTGGCGAGACGAAGGACTCGAGGCTGCTCGCAATGCGCTAGGTGGGAAGCAGAATGTCGTGGTCATTACTACCGACATGGCATCTTACTACCACAGCATCGATCCGAGTTTTTTGCTGCAACCGGAGTACAAAGCTCTCCTGGACGTTCAGATGGATGCTAGTGAAGAACTCCTCCATAATTGGTTCGTTGACGCTTTGCTTCATTGGCCAGAAGCCGCAGGAGTGGCGCTCGGGTTCCGAGTTGATGGCCTACCCGTCGGTCTTCCCGCTTCAGGGGTCGTAGCCAATCTCGCGCTTATAGAACTTGATCGGCTTGTGGAATCAGAGGTAAAGCCGCTCTACTACGGGCGATACGTTGATGACATCATTCTGGTCATGCGAGATGACCCCCACGGGGTCGAAGGATCGGATCCTTGGCATTGGATCGATGCGCGACTCGACGGGATGCTGAAGCTCAAAGCATCCGCCAAGACAATTGAGAGACCCTACCTGCAGGGTTCACGCATAGAGTTCTCCCAGGAAAAGACCAAGGTGTTCCACCTGTCAGGTAGCTCGGGTCTCGCACTGATTGGCTCGATAGAAGCCGCGATTCGAGAGCGCTCAAGCGAGTGGCGCTCCTTGCCTTCCATACCGGACGAGCCATCTCAAATCTCAGTCGATATAGCTCAAGTCTTCCAGTCCGACGGCGAGCGTGCTGACTCGTTTAGGGGAGCGGACGTGATGACTGCTCGACGCTCGGCATTTGCACTTCGGCTACGCGACTACGAAGCCTACGCATCAGACCTCGAACCCTCGACGTGGTCCCGAATCCGATGGAGTTTCTTTGACGCAGTCCTCGACTACGTTGTCACCTTGCCTGGCTACTTTGAGCTTGCACAGTATGTACCGCGGGTCTTGCGAATGGCCGTGGCGTGTCAAGACTACGAACATGTCGTGAGCATCCTGAACCAGCTCGCGGAAGTCCGTCGTGAGATCAAGAACGCGAAGAGTGTCAAGGTGAAGGGTGCTCGAAAGAGCACCCTTTCGGCAGCTCGAGTTGCAAGTGGCTGGGCGAAACAAGTAGTCGATCAATTCGGTGAAGATCTAGCCGCCGCAGCCTTCGTGGCTCCCCAGTCCGGTGACTTGCAAAAGATACGTGATGCAGCCGCTACTTTAGCGCCTAGCCCAGCGCTTAGTCGAAGCGTAGACGAACTTGAAGCTCTCTTTCAGAGACTATTCATGTCCGACCTCGCGCAGATCCCGTTTCGCGCGAAGTACATGCGCGATGTCGAGACGAATCTGGAGGACTCGTCACTCGCTGATGAAACTTCAGAGCTCGTCGTGATGCTCGGCCTCGATCTTCAGAAACACCTGCGCGCCTTGGTTGAACTCGTCGGGCACTATCCGACCTCGCGAGGCAGAGGGAATGTCGGAGTTCCCAACGCGTTTACATTCGCTACACGACCCTTCGGCATTTACGACCTGTTTCTTTCGGTGCAGCCATTCCACGGCGACTGGGAGAAGTACGACGCCGATCTCCGCTTGATTGAGAGCGCAATACTCGCACTTCGTGGCTACAATGTCGATGGCTTGCTGCCCAAGATTCCCAGCAAGAATTGCCGAAAGAACGACCTTGTCTTGGCGGCCGAGACCGAGATTCCTGCTGGACGTAAGCGAGTGGCGCTGGGAATGATCAAAACTTCGGGCAGTGCGTGGACAGCGGCCGCTAATGGGACACCAGATCGTAGTCATACGAGGTACAAAGCTCTAAATGACACATTGAGCGATGTCCTTAGGTCGCCTCGGAGCGTTGACTACCTCATCCTGCCGGAGCTCTCCGTGCCCGCTCCCTGGTTCCGGCGATATGCCTATAAACTCCGCACTCTTAACATCGGACTCATCGCTGGCGTGGAGTACCTTCATACCGAAGGAGATCTCGTCAGAAACCAAGTTTGGGCTTCACTCCCGATTCCACGTGGTGAATTTCCCATGACTTTCTTGCACCGGCAAGACAAGCAAAAGGCTGCTCTGCACGAACGAGAGAACCTATATCAGGTGGCCGGAAAAACGCTCGCTCCCGAAGCGAAATGGGATGAAGTTCCTGTCATCCATCACGAGGGGTTCGCCTTCGCGTTGCTTGTATGTAGCGAACTGACGAATATCGATTACCGATCGCAGTTGCGTGGACGAGTCGATGCCCTTGTTTCGCCCGCGTGGAACCGTGACTTGAGCACCTTTAGCGCGCTTGTCGAATCCGCCGCTCTCGACATGCACGCATATGTCATCCTCGCCAACGATCGTGCGTACGGAGACTCCCGGGTTCGGGGACCGATGCGAGAGGAGTGGCGGCGCGACCTGCTCCGCCTTCGGGGAGGGGTCGAGAACTACGTGGCCATAACGGACCTTGATATTCAAGCACTTAGGGCTCACCATAACTCTCATTCCCCGGATAACAACGTGTTCAAGCCCCTGCCTGACGGGTTCGACGCAAGCAAACTGCGACATACTCGTCCGACGACTCCACGAGGAATGTAGAAACATGGACAGACTTGAAGACCATTCTGACGCGGAGCGCACGGCCGAAATGAGCTCACCGCAGCAGAGCGACCTCGACCGGAAGATCAACCTGCTGTTCGGGGGCTCGGTCGTGCGCAAAGACCTCGTGAAGGCGGTCAAGGGCAACGCGATCGTTCCCTCCTATGTGCTCGAGTACCTGCTCGGCCAGTACGCCGCATCCGACGACGAAGCGACGATCCAGGCCGGTATCGACGCGGTACGCAAGATTCTCGCCGACCACTATGTGCACCGCAACGAGTCAGAACTGGTGAAGTCCACCATCCGCGAGAAGGGCCGCCACCGGATCATCGACAAAGTCACCGTGGCCCTGAACGACAAGCAGGACGTGTACCAGGCCTCGTTCGCCAACCTCGGGCTCACCGGCGTCATCGTCGAACCTGCAACGGTGAAGGCGAACCCAAAGCTGCTGGTCGGCGGCGTATGGTGCATCTGCGATATCGAGTATTTCCACAGCGACGACGCTCGCGTCGTGCCCTGGATTCTGGGGAGCCTGAAGCCCATCCAGATGTCTAGCTTCGACTATGGGGGATACCTTGCGTCGCGGAAGGGGTTCAACACCGAAGAGTGGATCGACCTGCTGATCCAGTCCATCGGGTTCAACCCTGAGATTTTCGGACGACGGGCTAAGCTGCTGCAGCTCGTTCGCCTCATTCCATTCGTTGAAAGGAACTACAACCTGGTGGAACTCGGGCCCAAAGGCACCGGCAAGTCGCACATTTACTCAGAGTTTTCCCCCCACGGCATGCTGATCTCCGGGGGTGAGGTCACTGTTCCCAAGCTCTTCGTGAACAACTCCAATGGGCGCATCGGGTTGGTCGGCTACTGGGACGTGGTGGCGTTTGATGAGTTCGCCGGCAAGAAGAAGCGCACCGACAAGGCGCTGGTCGACATCATGAAGAACTACATGGCCAACAAGTCGTTCTCCCGCGGAATCGAGACGCTCGGGGCGGAAGCGTCGATGGTGTTCGTGGGCAATACCTCGCACAACGTTGCGTACATGCTGAAGCATTCGGACCTGTTTGATGAGTTGCCGGAGGCATACCACGATGCTGCCTACCTTGACCGGCTGCATTTCTACATCCCCGGCTGGGAGGTAGACACGATCCGCAGCGAGATGTTCTCGAGCGGCTATGGCTTCGTGGTCGATTACATCGCTGAAGTGTTGCGGTACCTGCGCAATGCTGACTACTCCGATCGCTACCAGCAGCACTTCACGCTCGGGTCGGATATCTCCACACGTGACCGGGACGGAATCCACAAGACCTTCTCGGGACTGATGAAACTTATCTACCCGGGTGGCGAGGCCACGCCTGCGGAAATCGAGGAGCTGCTCCGCTTTGCTATCGAGGGACGTAAGCGCGTCAAAGACCAGATCCTCCGGATCGACACCACAATGGCCGCAGTCAATTTTGGCTATACCGACCGGTCAGGTGACTGGCGCGGTGTCACAACGCTAGAAGAGGACGAGTACCCCGCCTACTATCATGCGCGTCGCCGTGAGGGTGACGGCGTCACCGAGTTGCTCGCGGAGCCGGATCAGGGAGCAGCGGAAGTCGCTGTTGCGGTGCCATCTGTGACTGAGGCGGCGGTGCCGCTATTCGAAGGTCACCGAGAGTTCCAAGAGAACCAGAGGGGAGTGTCATATGACACGTTGCTCATGCCCTACCTGCGTGGAGCCACAGAGATCACGATTGTCGACCCGTATATTCGTTTGCCGCACCAGGGCCGCAACCTCGTTGACCTGTTGGCCCTGCTGGCCGCCGCCAAGGACCCTGCCGACGAGGTAACCGTGACGCTGGTAACCAAGGAAGACCGCGGCGAGTACGCCCAGCAGCACCTACTGATGCTCAAGGATATCCAGGACAGCGCTGCGACCGTGGGCATCCATTTCACGGTCACCTGGGATGAGACCATCCACGACCGGTCCATCCGCACCGACGCCGGCTGGCGGATTCTGCTGGGCCGCGGCCTCGATATTTTCCAGAAGGGTTCCGGTAGCCAGTTCGACATTGGTTCCCGCCGCCAGGAGTTCCGTCAAGTCGTCGCCTTCGGTGTCACCTATGTCCGCGAAGCAGGCTGAACATTGGGTCTTCTATTTCTCGGTTTCCTCTGACTCGTCCTTCTGTCCTGCCAGCAACTTCCCTCCGACGAAGACAACGCCGAGAGCGAGCGCACCGAGTCCGTAAGCCGCAACCTTGCCGAGCACTGTATTGAGGAAGTGCTTGCCTTCAGTATCCTTTTGGAAGACGAGTCGGCCGTTCTCCTGGATCTGCTCGATGATGAACTTTCGTTGGTCCCAACTCAGATCATCCTTATCGAGTTCACCTTTGAGGATCTCGCGAATCTCTCGCAACGCCTCGTATACCTGGTCCTGGCTCTTGTCATTTGACTGGAGTGTCGATTCGTGTGCTCTTTCCATTTCTGCCACGGTTTCGAGCGCGAAATCCTTGAACACTGGGAATTTGTCGACGATCTTGAGGGCGACCTCTGTGTCCATATCAGGCATCAGCGCCGCGAATCGGAGCATCTTGTCCTTGGACAAGTTGCGCCAGGACTCGATACCGAGTTGTTTCATCACTTCGCGTTCGTTGAGTGACATTGGTAGTACCTCGATTGGATTCGAATGGTTTGATCGGCGCTCAACCGTCGGTGATTGGATGTGGACGAGTTTCTCCGCCGCGCCCTCCCGCCATAGTATCGACCTCAGGAGACGGGAGGCCCCAACTCATGTCCGCAGGTCAGTCAGCCGATACTGAGGCGCAGCGCCAACTCGCGCTTGCCGCCGCTCACGAGCAGGCAGCCGCGCAGGCGCGCGCCACCGCGGCCAAGTACGGCATTGCGGCAGTGACCGAGAAGGAGACGGCCCGCAAACTCGCCCCGCTCGCCGCCGCTGGCTACCACTTCCTCGCCGACCGCCAGTGGCTGGGCTCGCGCCGTGCGCAGGTGGACCTCGTCGTGATCGGCCCGGGAGGGGTGTTCATCGTTGACACCAAGGCGTGGGCCGAAGTGCAGATCGTCTCGGGGAACGCCGGCGACCGCATCTACCGCGGCCAGGCGGACGTCACCGACGACGTCATGAAGCTTGCTGACCTCGCAAACGACGTGGAGGGCGCTCTTGCGGAGGTCGGTCTTGCGCCGGGCGAGGTCCACGCGACAATCGCGCTCGCGGGCCGCTCCGGGATTAGTGCGCGCGTACGCCCGGTCGAGGTCGTCGGCGACGGTGACATCCTGCGCCACATCGCCTCGTGCGGCCAGCGGCTGACAGACCTCCAAGTGAACACCGTCCTGGCCGCAGCGCTTGATTTTCTCCCGCCGGTCGGCGCCCCAGCGCCCGTCAATGCGGCTCTACCCGAGCCGGTCATCGAGGCGCCACCTGCAGCGATCGAGCAGGGAGAACTCGTCAGCGAAGAAGAAATCGAAGCCGCACTGCTCGAGGGCCTGATGGCCGCCCCGATCGAACAGTGGATGACATTCCTGCACCCGGCCCAGGCGAAGATCGTGCGCCGCAGTTACCACGGCCCGTCGCGCATCCGCGGGGCCGCGGGCACCGGCAAAACCGTTGTCGGCCTGCACCGCGCCGCGTACCTGGCGCGCACGCGCCCGGGTAGCAAAGTCCTGGTCACCACCTACGTGCGGACCCTGCCTAAAGTACTCGGGTCGCTTCTGGAACGCATGGCTCCCGACGTGGCAGACTGCGTGGAATTCAGCGGCGTCCACCAGTTTGCGCGCCGCATCCTGGACGAGCGCGGCATCGACATCCACCTCAACAAGACCTTGATCGACAACGCCTGGAACAAGGCGTGGAACGATCGAGGCCGTGAGTCCGGCCTCGCCCAGGCGCGCGTGACCACCGACTACTGGCGCGAGGAAGTCACGTCCGTCATCAAGGCCCGCGGCATCACCCGCTTCGACCAGTACGCTGACCTCGCTCGCACGGGCAGGCGCCACCGACTCACCCTCGAACAGCGACGCGAGGTGTGGGACCTGTACCGCAGTTACGAGGACAACCTGCGCCATTTCGGCACGCGCGATTGGCAGGACATGATCCTGCTCGCCGCGGCAGAACTCGTCCGCGAACCATGCCGCGACTACGCCTCAGTCATTGTGGACGAGGCCCAGGACCTGTCCGCCGCGGCCGTGCGCATGCTGCACTCACTGGTCGGGGACGCGCCCGACGGGCTCACTCTCATCGGAGACGGCCAGCAGTCGATCTACCCCGGCGGGTACACGCTCAGTGAGCTTGGTATCGCCGTGACCGGGCGCGCCGCGGTCCTCGACATCAATTACCGCAACACCCGCGAGATTATCGAGTTCGCCGGGCGGATGGTGGTGGGGGACGAGTTCTCCGACATCGACGAGGTAGCGTCCCAGCCGGTGCTGAACGCCGCCGATGTGGCCGGGCAGGTTACCCGCAGCGGGCCCGTGCCGGAGGTAGTGCAATTCGGGTCGTGGAAGGCGCGGCGGAACGCTGTCGTGGAGCGCGTGCGGGCGGTGACTCGCGATGTGGGCACGAACCTGGGGGATGTGGCCGTGTTGTGTGTGGGCAACGGTGCGGCTGCGGACGTGCGCGAGGATCTGCACCGTGCCGGGATCGCCTCGGCCGACCTGTTGGACTACGACGGGAGCAGTTCGGACGCGGTGAAGGTGGGGACGATCAAGCGGGCCAAAGGACTTGAGTTCAAGCAGGTGCTGCTCGCCGATGTGCGGTCGAAATGGTTGGCTGGGAGTTCTCGTCCACAAACGAGCGCAACCGCCTCCTCCGGCGAACCCAAGGACGAGAGCCCGAAGGACGAGGCCACCCGCGAGAAGGAGACCCTGCTCCGCCGCGAGCTCTACGTCGCGATGACCCGCGCCCGCGACGGGCTGTGGGTCGGCGTGGTGTGACGGGATGGTTGTCAATAACCTACCCAGGCAGGGATTACATGGGTACGCTTGACAGATGGCGCACATGGATCGCATCGTTGTTGACCCCGCGGTGGTACACGGGCGCCCGTTTATTCACGGAACTCGTATGAGGGTATCGGACGTGCTGTCGCTTCTGGCGGCAGGAGCCTCCGAGCAAGAGATCGTCGAAGACTATCCTTACCTGACCAGCGAGGACGTTCGCGCCTGCCTTCACTACGCCGCAGCGCAAGCCGATCACACCATAGTGCGCGCTTCTTGAATCAGATGCGTTTCCTCGTCGACGCACTGCTTCCCCCGGGGAACAGTTCGCTCATGGAGTAGCCCCTTCGTGTTGCCACAGCGAGGTGATCGGAAGGACATGGAGCCAGTCGTGCAACCGCCAAGATCGGTCTCCGGCGTATAGGCACACTCCGATGACCTCTCTGTCGTGGAAACGGTCACGAAAGCGCTCGACATTGCGCCATGCCTTCTCGTTGATGTCGGTAGCGGACTTGACCTCGATTGCCACCAGGCGCCCGTCGGCAAGTTCGAGGATAAGGTCGACTTCAAGCCCATCGGTGTCCCGGTAATGGTGGATTCGGTAGGAAGTGGCACTCCAGGCACGTTGCTTCGCAATCTCTAGGGCGACGAACTGCTCAACCAGGGCGCCGTAGAACTCCCGGCCACCGATCGAAACCGAATGACGTGCGGTGAACCCAGTCAAGCTGGCCGCGAACCCGGTGTCGTTGAGGGAAGTCTTGGGGCGCTTCGCCGCACGCCCGCGCAGGCTCCGCCCCCATGATGGAACGTGGGTGATGAGGCGCATGATCGTGGCAGTTCGCAGATAGGCGGCAACCGTGTTCTCGGCGACGCTCAGTTCCCGCGCGAGGCGTGCTCGAACTACTTCGTGCTGGCCACTCGCCGCCAGAATCGACAACAGTGCACGGAGTTGGTCACTGTAGCCACCACCCGCGAGTTCACGCGCATCGTGATCGGCGAGCCGAGTTGCGTATGATTCGAACCAGGCGCGAGCCCGCGTTTCAGAGCGCCCTTGGACCTCGGGGTAACCGCCGCGTAGGACTACCTCGGGTACAAGGCGTTCAGAATCGGCAATCGCTGGTGTTTCGAGTAGCCAAGTGACGAAATCTTCAGGGTTTGTACGCCTGGCCAACTCTCCTTGGCTTAGCGGCCAAAGATCGAATGCCTCTGCTCGGCCAGCGAGCGAGTCGCCGATCCCCTTGACTTGCAGCAGGTCGGCAGAACCGGTCAACAGAAACCTACCGGGCCGCCGATCGCGGTCAACGGTAGCCTTGAGCGGCAAGATGATCCCCGGTGCCCGCTGCGCTTCATCGACCACCAGCATCCGCTCATCAGCTTGCGTGACAAAGAATCCCGGGTCAGACAATGCGACCGCCTGAACCGCAGGGTCGTCGAGTGTGACCAGAACTGACTCGCGCTGGTCGGCCAGCCATCCCGCAAGCGTGCTCTTGCCTACCTGTCGGGCACCCTGTATGACTATCACCGGCGTATCCGCCAGCGCCTCGCTTAGCTGCGGCTCGAGGTGGCGGCTGAAGGGCTGCGGTGAATTCACATGCCGAGCATATCGACACAATGCAGATTCACGCCACGCAATTTGCAGATTCACGCTATCGGTTTTGAAGTTTCACGATCGCCTCAGCGCCATCGCGCACCTCGAGCGGCGGTCGCTTCGCATGCGCAGCGAGGACGAGTTCTCCGTGGCTGTGGAGAAGAACTCGTCCTCACCGGCGAGGCGCAACCGGCGAGCCGTTGACGCCTTGCCCGCTTTTCCATGTATGGCCTGGCGCGTGAACAAGGGTCGTTGTCTTGCAAATTGAAGGTTCTGGAAGACCTCAACTCGCAAAACAGTCACTGCAGCATTCCGAGCAGGCGATCGGCCGGTAGTTGCAGTACTGGTGATGAGTGGCGGGGCGGCTACCCCAAGGATCTCGCCGATGCGGGCGGAATGGTCGGACCGGGCGCTCGTCCTCAACACGGCGCACCCGCCGCGGCCGGCGCACCCACGGACGGGTGGCCAAGGACGAGGCCACCCGCGAGAAGGAAACCCTGCTCCGCCGCGAACTCTACGTCGCAATGACCCGCGCCCGCGACGGGCTGTGGGTCGGAGTCGTGTGAGCGGCAATAGCACCGAGTGATAAAATCGTTTTATGACCCTGCTTCTGGAGTATGAGGAAGCCACGCGCGACGCAGAACGGGCGCGACTGCGGCGCGTGCTCGCTGCGCGCGCGATGCTCCTTGAGGGACAGTCGCAGCGCGACCTCGCGAAACAACTAGGGGTGACGCAGCCCGCGGTGAGCTACCAGGTTGCTCGCGAGCGTACGGATGGCGCGCGACCGAGTGATCTCATCGCAGCAGGCGGCGCGGTCCTTCGCCAGGTAGCCGAGAGTCGCGGTTTCACAGACCTTGCAGTTTTTGGCTCGGCAGCGCGCGGCGATGATCAGGCGGATTCTGACGTGGACCTGCTTGTGCAGCCACCGGCGGGCGCTGATCTCTTTGCGATGATCCGGCTGGAGGAGGCTTTCGAAACCATCCTCGGTCGTGAGGTCGACCTAGTGAGTTACGGTGGGCTCGATTCGCGACTCGACCGCGACATCCTCCGTGAACTGGTGTTGCTGTGATGGAGACTCGGGTCGCGAAAGAACTGCTACACATCCAGCATTGGTTGGAAATCTCGGCATCGATCGTCGCCAAAGGCAAAGAGGCATACGAGGCCGACGAAGTCGCACAGGAAGCTGGCGACTCGTTGATGATCAAGATCGGTGAGGCCGCAAAGACGCTTGCCGCTCGAGGGCTGGAAGCACCAAATAGCGTGAACTGGAGCGAAGCGGCGAAGAATAGGGAGAAGCTCGCCCACCACTACTCGATCACCGATCGTCAGGTGACCTGGCAGACGCTGTCAGTTTCACTTCCCCAGTGGGCGTCGGCGCTGAACCCACTGTTCGCGCAGGCTGCCGCCGCGCTTGATCTTGGCACTCCATCGGATGGCCATACGCGACCGACGTGATGACAGGTGGGTGCTCGGCAATGTGCGGGCGGAATGGTTGGGACGGGGCGCTCGTCCTCAATCCGGCGTATCCGCCGCGGTCGACGAGCCCAAGGTCGAGACCGCGAAGGACGAGGCTACCCGCGAGAAGGAGACCCTGCTCAGGCGCGAACTCTACGTCGCGATCACCCGCGCCTGCGACGGCCTCTGGGTCGGAGTGGTGTGAACGGCGGATCTTCGCGCAACCTTCACGGAATCGAGTTGACTCCTGGTCGCCAATGTACGCACAGTGGATGCACAACGAGATGGCGGCGCCAAAATGCACAAGGCGCATATGACAGGGCGCATATGAAAGAGGACACCGTGACCACCCCCACATCACCGTCACCAGTGAGTGACCGCTCCGCGCGCCTCAACATGCGCATTACTCCGGAGGCTCTAGAGACGCTACGAGAGGCTGCCGCTGCCCAGTCGCAAGACGTAACCTCCTTTGTGCTCGGGGCGGCTTTGGATCGAGCGCGAAGCGTGCTCATGGAGGATCTGCTCCTTCGGCTGACCCCCGCGGAAGAGCAGCAGATCGATGCGGCACTAGACGCGCCTGCCCATGCGATTCCGGAACTTGCTGCCGCGATCCGAAAGGCCAACGGCCAGCGAGTGCAGTGAGTCGAATGATGGCCGCTACCGTTAATGCATGACTTCTGCCATCGACGGCGAATATGTGCTCACCTTCGGCGACATCCTCGGGGCAGTGGGGCTGCGACCGGAGGAGGTGCTGGTCGTCAGACACACCTACAGCGCAACGGGTCTGACGGGCCCGACGGATCTCACCCCAGAGCGGCTCTTGAGGTACACGCGCGAGCAGTCGCTTGTGAACAAGGTTCCTGCCACGCCGCCGCCATGGTGGTTCGTGTTCTTGGGCGAGGCCGGGCTTCGTTCGCGACTCATCGCCGTGTACCGGAATGCAGGTGAAGTTCTCGAAGAACGCACCGACCGGCTGCGGTACTTTGCGTTAACGGAGGCACACACCGCAAGGTCACTCAAGGATCGTCTGGTGATTCGGTGGTCGCCGGACCCGGTGAACTGGGCGAAGTTAGGGACCGCCGCAGCATCTTTCCCCGTGCTCGAGATCGCGGATAGGGAACGGGTACCCTTCCCTGGCTATGACAACGTGCTTATCACCTTCCCTGACTTAAAGCAGATCATCAACGACAGCCGATACGTTGACTGGCAGGTTGCGTTGAGTGCGGTGCAAGGCATCTACCTGATCTCCCACATGGGGACTGGGCAACTGTATGTCGGTAAGGCAGATGGCCAAGAGAGGATCTGGGCGCGGTGGGCCGCTTACGCGCGCACCGGTCACGGATACAACGCTGCTATGAGGGACGCCGCAGGCCTCGACCCAGCCCATCCTGAGCAGTACCAATTCAGTTTGCTGCGCGTATTCGGTCCACACGTGCCGCAAGCCGAGGTGGACATGGCGGAAGTGCACTTCAAGCGAGCGTTGCTGACCCGGCAGTTCGGACTGAATCGAAATTAGCGCGTACGACGGCGACCCTAGGTCGATGCGCAGGTGGGGGATGCTTGAGTGCCAAGCCGAGGGCTCTCGTCCTCAAACCGGCGCACCCCGCCCTGAGACCACGCGTCCGGTCGCGGCACCCACGAAGCGGGCCTAGCCTGGATGACTCAACGGGCTCGCGCCTCACAAGGCGCCGCGTGCCCGCCGCACGTTTTGCAGGAGGGGCAACACCATGCGAGAAACCAGTCCACCCGTACGAGTCCGTTCCAGGTCGCGCGCGCTGAGTATCGCCGCCGCGGCGTCGCTGCTTGTCGCGGGGGTCGCAGCGGCTCCGCCGGCGCAGGCCGCATCCGCCACGGTCACCGGCACGCTGACGGGCAAGGCGGCGAACGGCGACACCGCTCCCCTAGCCCACGCGGCGATCGAACTGCGCGACGCGGCGACCAACCACACTGTCGGGACCGCGTGGACGGATGACAATGGCAAGTTCTCGATCCCCGCGAATGACGCAGGCGCGACCTGGGGCAGCCTCAACGACCGATTCTCGGTGCTCTACAACTACTGCCCGTACACCACTCCCTCGTGCAGTGACTACCCGGAAGAATGGCTCGGCGGCGCCCACTACATCGGCGACGCGGAAACGTTCACGCTGAGCGACGGCGCGAGCGTCCAGAAGGACCACAGCATCCGCATCGGCGCGACGGTGAAGGGATCGGTCACCCTCGCAGACGGGACCGCGGCCACAGGCGGATACGTGAGCGTGGATGTGGCTCGCCCAGGCGGCGGATCCGCCAACATCAATCCCTCGCCACCGATTGCCCCGGACGGCACGTTCGAGATCCGCGGGGTGCCCTCGGGTGTCGGGGTTTCCTTGGACTTCTACCGGGAGTGGGATGACGAGGACGATCGATGCTACGCGGCCCCGAAGAACGATCTTGGCGTGCTAACGCCCGGACAAACCGTGACCGGTTCAACTCTGGTTGAGCACTACAACCCCTCCATCATCGCCACCGTGGTGGATCCGGCAGGAAAGCCAGTCGACTTCCTGGGTGCTGTGCCCTACACGAACAGGGGCAGCGGCGAGTTCGAGCTACCGCAAATGGGCCCGTTCGGAACCGACGATCAGGGTGAGTACAAGCAGTGCGTGACGACCGGCACTGAGATGAAGCTCAAGTTCTATGACGACCTCGGAGCGGCCTTTGGTGAGACCGTTGACCGCACGGTCCCCATGGCGACCACGTGGGTTGGCATTGGCGGTGCCCGCGGCACGACGGAGGCGAACGCTCCCGTCATTCCTATCACCTCAACGGATGTCATTGACCTGGGAACCATCGAGGTCGCACCGGAGGGGCCAAGCGAGCCGCCCGTCGTCACCATCACGCCGGGCAAGGTGACTATCGCTGGCACGGCGCGAGTGGGCAGCACTCTGACCGCCAAGCCAGGGACGTGGAAGCCCTCGTCCACACAACTGACCTACCAGTGGAAGCGAGCGGGCAAGCCGATCGCGGGTGCCACGAAGGCCACCTACCTGCTCAAGGCCGCCGATGCGAAGAAGACCATTTCGGTGACCGTCACTGGGCAGACGACGAACGCCGCTGCGGTATCACAGACGTCCGCCGGCGTGCAGGTGAAACTCGGCGTGCTCAAGGCGAAGAAGGTCACGGTGAAGGGCAAGGTTCGCGTCGGCAAGAAGCTGACGGCGAAAACCAAGTCATGGACGAGCGGCACCCGCCTGACCTACCGCTGGGCCCACCTGGTCAAGGGAAAGTGGAAGGCCGTCAAGAGCGGCAAGAAGGCCACCTACAAGGTCAAGGCAAGCGACCGCGGCAAGAAACTGCGGGTGACCATGACGGGGAAGAAGGCTGGGTACCAGAGCGTGAAGAAGGTGCTAGTCACCAAGAAAGCCCGCTGAGGGTGAGGGACGGGTGGCCACTGGGAAGAATCCCGGTGGCCACCCGCCTTTTCATTTGGAGGGTTGGATAGTTTGGCTCCACGCGCCATCGTTGTGGTCGAGCGTGCATGGCTCGGTGCGACGCGGAACTTATCTGTAGGAGCAGCGGCGTCCCTGGCGCGGCTGTGTCGTCGGTGCGGTCGGCTATGCCATCGAGTCGCGTCGGCGATCGAATTATGCCTGCCGGGAGCCACCGGGCGGCCGATGCCCCGCCCCGCAAGCGGTCCCGATTCGGTCGAAACCCGCACGAAACACTTCAGCAACGGCTACGTGAATATGTGCCGATAGTGTTCAAAACAATCCAGCCGAATCGTTTAGATCTGCCTGGATGAGGGCGAGTCTCCCGAGCATCCGAATCCTTGATAGACCGGGGCACTATCAGGCTCGCGTAAACATCCCATGACCCACTGAGGAGATCGAATGTTCCTGCACGGAATCATCGGCCGCGACAGACGCGCTCACATTGCGCTTCTCACGGCCCTGACATTTATCGCTGCACTGCTGGCAGGTGCCGTGCCCGCGCGCGCCGCCGACCCGACTCCCGAGCAGGCATTCACACTGCTCAAGCGTGACCTGCAGGGGTTGGTCGACGAGGCCGCGACCAAGAACGTCCGCATGGGCATCTCAGTGACGGATCTCGCCCATGTCGTAGGCGGCGACACCATCACGGTCGGTGATCAGGAGCCGTACAAGGCTGCCAGCGTCATCAAGTTGCCGCTGCTCGCTCTCCTCATGGACCTCGCCGACAAGGGCCAGCTCTCGCTCGATGAGTCGGTCACGATTCCTGCGGGTTCGAGCAACATCGTCGGCGGGTCCGGCACGCTGCGCCTGCGCGAGTTCCCGCTCGACATCACCGTGCGCGAACTCATGGAACTGATGGTTCAGGTGAGTGACAACACGGCCACGAACGTCCTCATCGATCGCGCCGGCGGCTTCGACGCGATCAACGAGTACATCGACGGACTCGGCTACGACACCATGTGGCTGGGCCGCAAGATGATCCACACGGCCGTACCACCGCTGCAGGAGAACTGGCTCAACTCGAGCGAGGTCACGGACTTCCTCGTGCGTCTGTACGACCACGACTTCCTGAGCGCGTCCTCGAGCGAGCACATCATCGACCTCATGAAGGGCCAGCTCGTCAACACCAAGTTCGGCGCTGTCATCCCCCGCGACGTGCTTGCGAATAAGACGGGCGAACTGGGTGACGCCTCGCACGACAGCGGCTACATCCTCATCGACGGTCGCGAGGTCGCGCTGACCGCGACCACTGCATTCTCCGCCCCCTTTACACTCGCCGAGGCGAACGTCTACGTCCAGCGGGCGGCCACCTTCGTCTATGACTTCGCCCGGACGCCCCTATCGGAGGCCGGACCCACGAACGCCGAGAAGATCGCCGCGTTGCGCGAATCGGAATCCGCGAAGCGCACGGAGGCGACTGCCGCCGAGGACAAGCGGACCGCCCTCAACAAGGACCTGATCGCCACCGAGGCTCGCGTGCAGGACGCGCAGGCGGCTCTCACGGCGGCGAAGAACTCGTCCACAAATGCCGAAAAGGCGGCCAAGACCGCGGCCAAGAAGACAGTCAAAGCGAAGAGCGCCGCGAAGAAGGCGAGCAAGAAGAAGGCCGCCGCCACGAAGAAGGCCGCCAAGGCCAAGAAGCGGTACGCGGCCGTGAAGACGGCTAAGACGAAGAAGGCACTGACCAAGGCGAACAAGACCGCGAAGACGGCCAAGAAGAAGGCTGCCAAAAAGAGCAAGGCCCTGCTCGTCGCCAAGCTCGCGCAGAAGACGGCCGACTCCGCTGCGAAGACCGCCCGGACCACCCTCACCCGGGCGCAGGCCTCACTCAAGACGTTGACCGACAAGCAGACTAGGTTGTCGACCGAGGTCGCGAGCCTCACCACACAGCTCGACGGCCTGCTCGCCGAGGTCGAGTCGCTGCGCCTGGAGGCGGACGCACTCGAGGGCGTCTCGTCCAAGGCATCGACCCTCGCGGAAATCCTCGCGGGCCGCGCCATCCCCGGCGCCCAGGTCGTCTACACCAAGAACGGCGTCACCGAGAAGTATGAGTACGGCGTCCAGAACACCCGCACGGGCATCCCGGTTGAGGAGGACACGATCTTCCAAGCCGCATCGCTGAGCAAGGTCGTCGGCTCGTACATCTTCCTCAAGCGCGTGGATCAGGGAGTCATCGACCTCGACACCCCGCTGTGGGAGTACTACGAATCGCCCCGCACCGCCGGGAACGAGCTCGCCAAGACGGTGACGGCGCGTATGGTGCTCAACCACACGACCGGCTTCCCGAACTGGGCCGGTGCCGTAGGCAGCGATACGCCGCTGGTACCGCAGTGGACGCCTGGCACCAAGTACGGCTACTCCGGCGATGGGTTCTTCCTGCTGCAGCAGACCATCGAGCACCTGGACGGCAAGTCGTTCGCTCAGACCATGAAGGAGGAGGTGTTCGAGCCGTTCGGGATGACCAACTCCACGCTCGTGACGCTGCCGGAGAACTTCAGCCGCACGATCGTCGGTCACAGCGCGGCAGGCGTCGCCGGCTCGGTTAGTAACTACGTCAACGGCAACACCGCCTACACGCTGCAGACCACGGCCACGGACTACGACAAGTTCATCCAGCACGCCCTTCTGGGCGGTGAGGGTCTGAAGCCGGAGACTCACGCGCTGTGGACCACGGAGTCCTCGGACGCGGTGCGCTCCGCCACCAACGGGGCGAATCCCTACATCAAGTGGGGCCTGGGCGTCGGCCTGCAGACGAACGCCAACGGCAAGGCACTATGGCACTGGGGAGACAACGGGGACCGCAAGGCCTTCTTCATCGCCTACCCAGAGCGGAACGAGAGCATCGCGATCTTCTGGAACAGCGCCAACGGGCAGCAGTCCGCGAACCAGATCCTGTCGCTCTTCCTCGGGCCGCAGGCATTCCACGCGGTGACCTGGGTTGGCTAGCTAGCCCGGTCCGCCGGTTGTCATGGACGAGGGCTCCGCGATTGCGCGGGGTCCTCGTCCTTTGTGCCGGGTGCGTTTGTTAGAGCATGCCGTGGTTGATCTTGCATCGGCAGTGCCGCTGATCCTGTCCGCGCACACCTACCCGCTCGAACCACCCTGTGAGAAGCTGGCCACGTGGAATCCGCCGTCGAGAACGCCCTGCGCATGCGCATCATCGAGTGGGTGACTGCCCGGGCGGAGTCCAATGGCGGTTTCCTTCATCGCGCCGAGTTGCTCGACTTCCACATCGACGACCGCAGGTTCCCGATTATCGATTATTCGCGTGGGATCAGGAATCCGGTGGAATTCAGTTCCACGCTGTCGATCGTCCAGTCCGCGCACGGTCCGTACGACGACACCGAATCGGACGACGGCCTGCTCCACTACGCCTACCAATCCGGCGACCCGTGGGGCGGGTCAAACGTTAAACTACGGAGCGCGATCGAGAGCGGTGCCCCGCTGATCCTGTTCCGCAAGGAGCAGGCGAACATCCTTACCCCGATCGCACCGGTCTACGTGGTCGACGATTACGAGGACAGCCGCGTCTTCCTCATCGCTTTGGACGAGGCCTTCCGGTTCATTCCGGACGTGCGACACCTGAGTGAACCGCAACGAGCCTACGCACGCCGCCTCGCGAAGGTGCGCCTGCATCAGCCGGCGTTCCGCACTCGTGTCCTCGTCGCCTACGCGCAGCGGTGCGCCATCTGCTCGCTCGCGCATGGGTCGCTGCTTGACGCGGCGCACATCGTCCCCGATTCCGAACCAGCCGGCGCGCCGACGGTCGCCAACGGCCTAGCCTTGTGCAAGATCCATCACGCCGCATACGACCAGGACCTCATCGGGATCTCGGCGGACTCTCGCGTGGTCGTCGATGACGATCTGCTGGCCGAGCGGGACGGCCCGATGCTGAAGCACGGCCTGCAGGAGATGCACGGCCGGACGCTTATGGTCCCCCACGGGGCAAGCAATCGTCCGGATCGCGACCGATTGGCGTGGCGATTTGAACGGTTCTTGGCGCGGGCGTAGAGAATCCGCTGGCGTGATGAACTCGCGCACAGCCCGAGTTGCGTGCCTCAGCCGAAACCGCGCATCACGAACTGAGTGAAGGCGTTGCCTGGGCGAATGGTGAGCGTCGTTTTCCCGTCGACGTCCGTGAACCGGCCAGCGAGAGTTTCTATCGTGCATTCAGGAGCCCAGTAGTACAGATGGGAACTCAGGACTCCGCCTGGATTAGGGTCACCTTCGCGGTGGGCGATTCCATCGACGAGCGACGCGATGCCAGTGACTCCGGGCCAGGTCTCTTTGTCGAGAGTTCGATAGAGCAACGTATGACGATTGGGAACGCCGAACGCAACGCCATAGGGGGCATTGCCTATGTAGTCGCGCAGGAGCGATGGCAGGTTGGCGGCTCGGGACGCCACAAAGTGCGAGTCGCCAATCAAACCGTGGCATTCCTCTTCGACGATCTCGAAGGCATCGTCAATCGTCTCCTGATCCGTGTTGACCTGCCCCAACTCGAATAGTGCGTCAACGCCCAGCGGCAGGGTGCCGAGCAGTTTGCTAGTTACGTTGGCGACAGTCCTTGGCGAATCCAGCGCCAGTCCGAGCACTAGTCCGTCCGCAAATGGTCGAGCGTAGGAGAAGGCCTCAGGGTCCTCGTCAGCTCGGAAGAGGCGAGTGCGGATAGCCGTGCGGACTTCATCCTCGGAATACCTGGGGTTCGGACCGTGTTCGATGACTTCCACGACCGTCGCAAGCCAATAGTCGATTCGGTTCGGCCACTCCGATTCCGGGAGCTCAAGCGCGTCTTCAATCAAGCTCGTGAGCCAAAGTTCAAGTCCAATCGAGTCAACGCGAATGCCGTACTGCCCATGACGCATCAAGACGGTGTAGGCCAGCCCTGTGGCTTTGAAAGCGTCCAGCGCCATGAACACCAGCCGCTGATCTTCAGTCAGTTCTTCATCCATGAAATCGACTCTAGATGCGCTGTCGGACACGTGGCTTCCGCGCTCGTGCGCACGGTGATTAATCCGTGTCAGACCGTCGTGGGACGATCGAAACCAGGATTAAAACAGGTCGACCACAAGGAGGTGGCGAAATGGCCATTGAGTTTGTTTCGGTTTGGCATAAGTGCCCGAATGGGCGGCAGTGCAAGTGCATAGTCTCGGTTCGGCGCTACTGGCGCGGCTTGGCTGGGCTGCCTGACGTGGAGGTCCGTTCGGAAAAGGGACACCTCAGCGCGCATGATGTCGGGTTCATTAATGCTGAATGGCTTCGTGTGTCGGCGCAGATTGCGTCCATTGAATCGAGGGGCAGCACTGGTGAGATTGCGTCCGGCCCGATCGTTGAACGTGCTCTGACCTACCTGTGCGAGGTGCGGAACCTGGTTGCTGGCAGCCAAGACTCAGCGGTGATCGTCGACCTGCGGGTCCTGGACCATTTGGAGCGAGGCTTGCGCGCGTGTCGGGCTCAGATTCTGGCGCTGCAAGTGAGTCAAGGAGTGCCGGCATCGCCAGATCGGCGCTCCCGAACCAAAGAGCGTGGCGAAGCGAGTAAGAACCCGAAACGGAGTGGCTCGGCCAAGGTGCGGCCAGCGAGATTGAAAGCGCTCCGTGAGAGGGAAACCAAACCGAAGAACAGCGACGACTTACGCACAAACAGTCAGTTCAAGTCCAGCACGGAACAGTCCAGTTGCGTTGACTCCGCACGCGTGACAAAGGCTGAATGGCCGAGTTGGTTGTCGCTCGCCCTCGTGCCGCCGTCAGCGTCGGGTCTCAAAGAGACGGCCGCGGGACCAGATTCGCAGAATTACTACACCTCGCCGCTCGACTCGAAGTAGAACGGGCTCGCCTTCAATGCCGGCGTCAGCAATGACGGGTGCCATGACCTCCACCTCCCGGCGGCCAGGCATCCGGTTCGTCTCGGGATGGCATGTCCGATGCTCGCTCTAGGGTGAGCGTCATGGACGATGACTTGGCTCACGAGGTGCGAGAAATTCTGGTGGCGACCGAAGAGCAGGTCGTCCGCATCGATCTGATTCGGGCATGCGAATGGCTCACCTTGATGCCCCGGTAGAGCTTGACCCCAACCTTAGACTCCTGGCCCTTCAACGAGGAGTGCAACTCATTCGCCAGGTGCCCCACGATCATGGAGAGTTTCCGGGCATCATCGAATCCTCTACGCTTCGTCTCTACAGCGAGTTGGCTAGACAATTGATCCCTAGTCAGGAGGCGCTCGAAATAGCCGACGAACTCGTCCAAGCCATGCGCGCGGGTCGCGGGCACGTGGCAGATGTGGCGGAAGCCGAGGCGCGTCGCGCTGAAGTCGTCATTGAATGCGGCGATCTTGAGCGGGCTGTTCTCACCGCCCAAGTTGCGGTCAGGGCTGCGGGCGATGTTTGCTTCCACGATCTAGCGGATCGGATCGAGTCTCAGATTGCGCTTCGGCTCCGAATCGAAGGCGACCTGCGTCGTGCCGAGGCGATCGAAAGCCGCGAAAGCGATGAGATCGTTCGGCCCACGGAGAAACATGTTCACCTTTGGGACATTCGAGTCGGCAATGGACGGGTCGAATTGCGCGAGTGTTCAGATCCCCCAACCTCGGAGCCGGGCGCTCAGATTGGCTCCGTGCTGTTCCCGCCACGCGACGGCGAATAGGTGTTGCGCAGGTACCACAAGGGCTAAGGAACTAGACATCGCCAGCGGCGCGTCCGGATGCGAGGTTCGTGGCGAAACGTCGGACAAAGTCTTCGACGTGGGCGTGAGCCCCATCGAGCGGTGAGAGCGTTTCTAAGGCTTCCCGAATGTCACTGAGTGTGGTCGCAACCGTGCCCTCGGCACGCCGAACACCCCAGCTCGCAATCTCAGCCACAAGGTCATCTCGACTGACCGCAGCATGCTGATATTGGCCGTTGACGCTCAAAGCGAGTCGCCCGTCCGAATCCCCGACGTGGGCCAGTGGGACCACATCGTATGCGGGCGCCAACGTGATCTGGCCATCGGCCAGATGGACGAGTCCAAAGTTTTTCGTGTGGGCGTCCAGGTTGCCGAGTGCCACATTGAGCACCGTAAGCCGGGCGAGCCGATGTAGTTCTTCTCCGGAGGTGTGAGCGGAGATGACGGCGGCCATTCGCCGCAGCGAGACAACTCCGCCCATCTCCTGATACTTCTGATCGGCCGCGGCACCCAATGCCTGGTTGAAGTCCTCTTGGTGCACCCTCGTACCATCAACGCGGTCATAGCGTTCGACAATGAGGGTTTGCAGTCCAGCGAAGTCGACGATGCGGGTGTCGAAGTCGGCGAGTCCGAGCGCGCGGGCGAACTGCGCGCCGTACTCCTCGTCGAAGACCATCGTGCTTCGCGCGCCATCGAGCCGCGGCTTGAGGATGTGCGTGCTTGGAACTCCGCCGAGTGCCCGCGACCACCCGCGAGAATCGTGGGCAAGAACGATCTTGGGCTGCACGCCGTTCAGCGACGTCTTGCCCATGCCTGGGGTGTTGGCGAGCGGGGAGCCAATGGGATCTTCCAGAAGCTCTCGAATCTGCGCGTCCGTCACCGGTTCGAACGTCGGCGTCGGAGGTTCGGTGGGATCGTCCTCGTCCCAAATCTGGAGTGCACCCGCTACATCCCGTCCGTATCGCGCGAGAAACGAAAGTGTGTCGCCGCGAGGTAGGTTCCCTTGCCTCAGGAGGTGTTCGTATTGGTCCCCTTCGGGGAGCAACTCGATGAACCAATTGCGACGCCGACCCGCAAAGTGACGTGGGAGGTTGTGCTGGAGCGGCACCGCCACTGAGAGGACAGAGCTATTTCCGCCAAAGCGTTCCATCCCTTCGGCTGAGGGCGTGAAGTCGAAGGTGCGTCGATCCCCACCGAGGTGCCGGACGATCGTCCCGTAGAGCTCAATCGCGAGGCGCATCGTTGCTCTCCCATGTGGCGCCCAGATCGAGGCCTAACTCCCGTGCGATCGTCAGAAACCGGCGCAGAAAGATAGTCGAGTGCCCGCTTTCTAACTGACTAATGGTGCTCTGCGGGATGTCGAGGGCCTCTGCCAGTTCCATTTGTGACAGACCCTGGGCTAGGCGTGCCTGCTGGATGGCGAGCCCGAAGTCCGCGGGCGTGCGTAGTCGGGCGGTGCGTTGGGCCATGGCTGACCTCCTATCGTGATTTCACGATACCGCATGATTATTGCTATTTCGCAATAGCCACTACCTATTGTGAAATAGCAATATCGGCGATGGAATGCGGGTAAGGCACTCGATCACCGACAACCCACACTCTCACCGATACGCCGAAGCCAGCCGCGCCGCCTTCGGCACATAGGAACCGCCGAACACTGCAGCGTGCAGCACAACGATCGCGAGCCGGTGAAGATCGAGCCGCTCGCGCCATCCGTCCGCCAGGGGAGAGGCCTCCTGGTAGCCCGCGTACACCTCGCTCAAGTGATCGAAGCCGAACACGGACAGTGTCGCGAGGTCCGTCTCCGCATGACCGCCGTACGCCATCGGATCGATGAGCACGACCTCGGTTCCGCCCTCGCGCTGCGCCCAGAAAGCGTTGCCTGTCCACAGGTCGCCATGGAGTCGTGCTACCGCATGACCGTTCTTGGTGACGAGCGCCGGCTGGTCGTGATCCAGTTCTCCCGCCGTCAATCGTCCCAGCAGCACGTCGAACGCTCTTCGCGAACCCGAGTCGATTGCGCCCTCGTCGAACAGGCGCCGCACGAAGGGCTCGACGCGATACCGCGCGTAGAACTCGCCGAAGGTGGCGGGCGCCTCGTCCCGGGATGCCATCGGCGAATGCGAGGAGCCCTGCCACATCGGCCCGGGCCACTCCGGCGGTGGACACCCCCACCACGGGGCACCGCTCGCATGCGTATGCGCGAGCGCGCGCCCGAATCGTGTGGCCGCCTCGGGGCTGGGCGGGCCGGGAGAGAGCCGGTTAAGGACGAGTTCTCCGCCGCCCACTCGCAGCACGTCCACCACGGGTGCGCCGCCGTCGGCCTGCGCGTCTCGCAACCAAGTGAGCCCGGCGGCCTCACCGGGCAGATTGTCGTCCGGCCCGGAAGCGTGCTTGACGAACGCGTTGCTCATCGAACGGCCCTCGGGACTGCTAGGCACTGCGATCACCCCCACACACGATAGTAGGCCGCGCGAGCGCGCAGGGCCTGAGCGCAGCGGCAAATCGCGACCACGAGCACACGTGTCAGAGGGTGATGTGACTATGTGCGTGTTAGATACCAAACCTCAACAGGGCGCCTTGGTGCCAATTCAGAATGGAGATGGCAGTGACCTCAGAACAGATTCCTCCCGGTTTGTACGCGAACGCCGATGGGGTAACACGCTTGTGGGATGGCAAAGAATGGTTGACGCCAGCGGTGCCTGCACATGGTGAAGGTGAACCGGCACCCATCGTTGCGCGCAAGAGGCCGCCACGCAGGGCTCTCGCGCTCGTTGCTTTCGTCGTTGTCGTTGTGCTTTGCGGTACCACCGCGTACATCATCCTGTCCGATCGCTCTGACCGTCGAGCCATTGCTGCGGCAGCGGCGGTGACTGAGGCTGAAAGGATCGCCGCTGCCGAGCGAGTGCGGGTGGACGAGGCTCAGAGAGTCGCCGAGGAGGAACGGGTCGCCGCTGCTGAGGTAGCGCGGAAGGAAGAAGAGGCGACTATTGAGAAAGAATCGCGTGCCAAGACCGTGAAGCAACTCGAGAAACATGTCCTGAAGACGGCACGCAAACGCGTGAAAGACGGCTATTACTCCGAGAAGGTTCGCCAGGCGAGTTGCATGGCGGTCGCCGGTTCGTCGATTGAGGATCTTGCGCAGACCTCAACGACGTTTTCGTGCCTGGCTGTGACTTCGGAAAACGAGGACGGTACAAATAGCGGTTACGAGTTGGAAGCGGTCATCAACTGGTCAACAGGGGAAATGTCATGGGGATAGCCAGGTGTCGTGCCGGTGGCCGGGAGAGTCCAGGTCGCGGTTGCTTGTGCGGCTCGTCCAAGTCGGGGCCGATGCGTTACACGCGGACGAACAGCGCACGAACGCCCTCATCCTGGAACGGCTCGACTCTCTTGCGGGCGCAGGATCGGGCATGTTCGGTGATGACTATCTGGCTGACCTGCGCGAGGAGTGGTCCACGTGATCGTCCTCGACGCATCCGTGCTGTTCGCCTTCCTTGAATCATCCGACGCGCACCACGGTCGAGCAGTCGCGATCCTCCGCAAGGTCTTTGAAGGCCGCGTGCTCATCCATCCCCTAACGCTGGCGGAGGTGCTGGTTGGGCCTGCGCGGTTCGGGAGGGCGGCGCGCATCATGGACGAGTTGCTGGCTACCGGCTTGGAAGTCGTGCCTCAAGGTGCGGCCGAGGCGTTGAGCATGGCGGAGGTCCGAGCGGCCACGCGGCTCAAGATGCCCGAGTGTTGCGTGCTGGCCGCAGCAATCAGCACTGGCGCAAGTCTCGCCACGTTCGACGAGAAGTTGGCAACTGCAGCCGCCGCGGCGCACGTTCGTACCATCTGACCGTGGGGCGACCCGAGTTCAAGCAAGGTCTGCAGGGGATGCGCGGCCGGGCGCTTCTGGTTCCCCGTTGGCAAGCGGCGTCACGAGACATCCAAATTCCCACGGTGTATATTCTGGTGTATGCAGCGCACGAACATCTACTTGGACGAGGAGCAGACTCGCCGACTCGACGAACTCGCGCGCGCTCAGCACACGTCACGAGCCGAGATCATCCGGCGCATCATCGATCGATCATTCGCGGGGGACGGAGAGTCCGCGCAACGTAGGGAAGTCATCGATTTCACGTTTGGCGCGCTGTCCGGATTTGAGATTGAGTGGGCGGATCGCGAAGACGGCGATCGTGCCGCGTACCTTGGCGGGCTGTGGCAGGACCCGCTGACGTGATCGTTGATACCGATATCCTCATCGCGCACTTGCGTGGCGTTGACGCGGCGCGCGACTGGTTCACTTCGGTGAGCCCTGCCCAGTCCTTACGCGTCAGCGCCGTGAGTGTCGCCGAACTGACAGGGGGTATGCGACCAAAGGAAGTGGCGATCACGAATCGACTGCTGGGAATCTTCGACATCGTTCCAGTGGACGAACCGATCGCGCGCCTAGCCGGAGAACTGCGACGCATGTGGCACGGAGCGCACAGCGGGATCTCGTTAGGCGACTATCTGATCGCCGCCACCTGCCAATGGCACGGTGAGGATCTTGCGACGATCAACGTCAAGCACTATCCGATGATTGACGACCTGCGCGCAGCGTTCAGATTGCCGCGCGGCTGACGAGACAATCCGCCGCCTAAGCCTTAACCAGCCCGCCCAGCAGCGCCTTCACCACGGCGAGCACGTCCTCGAACGGCCGGTCGGACTCGAACACCATCCACTCCAGCCCGGCGACGAGCACGGATCCGAACACAGCGCCGCCTGCCAGGTGCGCGTCCAGGTCGGGCCGCATGGGCGCGATGACCTCGGCGAACTGGCTGATCGCGGCCTCGCGCACGGCTCCAATGGACTCCTCCCACTGCCGCCCGACGCGAAACACCTCGGCGGCCAGGATCTTCGCGAAGTCGGTCCGGTCGCGGATCACCTCGATCGCGGCGGCCGCCATGTGCTCAAGCGCGTCCAGTCCTTCGCGCCCCTCGCGCGCCGACGACATCAGCTCTGACAGCCGGCCCACCCCGCGCTGCAGGATCGCCTCGAGAATGTCCGCCTTCGACCCGAAGTTGTAGTACACCGAGCCCTTGGCGACGCCCGCGCGCAGCGCGATATCGTCCACGGACGTCGCGGTATACCCGCGCTCGGCAATGAGCGCCGCCGCCGCGTCGAGGATCTCGACCTGCGTCGATTCCTTGGCCATTGACCTTCCCTTTCGTTAGTTCCCGTGCCGGGCCGGTGCGGACGAGCCCTCCGTCGCCGCATTCCAGTCGCCGCATTCCAAACGACGAACGGAGGACTCGTCCATCAAACCAAGCCCGCGCGAGCGGCAGCCGCACCTCCCAGCCACGGCTGCCTCACCGACTCACATAGAGATCGCCGGGTGCAGCCGTTCGAGCGACCAGGTCCGCATGCGGCCGCTACGCCACGCGGTCACGGCGAGCGAAACCAGGAGCAAGCCTGCCAGGTAGATCACCGAGGTGACCAATCGGCCATCCGCCCCGCCTGTGATCAGTTGCCGCAGGCCGGTGACCGAATAGCTCATGGGCAGCCACGGGTGGAGCACCTGGAAGAACCCGGCGGTCGTCTGGACCGGGTACGTGCCGCCGGAGGAGGCAAGCTGCAACATGAGGAACGCCAGGATGATCACCTTGCCGACGGCGGGCCCGGCGAGCGCGATGAACATCTGCTGCAGCGCGACGAACGCGGCCGCTATCAGCGCAGTGAACGCCACCACGCCCACGGCGTTCGCCATCTCCAGCCCGAGCCCGAAGTGGATCACCGTCAGCATTACTAGCACCTGCGCCAGGCCGATCGCGGCGGCGGGCAGGTACCCGCCGAATGCGATGCGCCACCCACTGACCGGGGCGGCGAGCATGCGCGGCGGCACCGGCCGCAGCAGCAGCCAGGTGATGAGCGACCCGACGAACAGGGCGAGCGAGATGAAGAACGGCGCGAATCCCTCGCCGAACCCCTCGGCCTGCGCGATGTCATTGCTGTTCACGGTCACTGGCGCGGCGATCGCCGTGGCCCGTTGCGCGCGCAGGGTAGCGTCGTCGGCCGGGATCTGGTCGGCGCCCTCGCTGAGTTTCTTCGCGAGGGTCCCCGCGCCGTCGGTGGCATCGGTCAGCCCGCTGCTCAGCGTGCCAGCACCATCGGCGAGCTGCTTGGTTCCGTCCGCGAGCTGGCCCGCGCCGTCTGTCGCGCTCGCGGTGCCGTCCGCCAGCTTCTTCGCGCCGCTGTCGAGCTTCGCAGAGCCCGATTTAAGCGTCCCCGCGCCGTCCGCGACCTTGCTGGCTCCGTCGGCCAGGTCACCCGCGCCGGTCGTCGCCTTCTTCGCGCCACTGGCCAGCGACTTGGTTCCCGACTTCAGCGTGCTCGCGCCGCTGCTGACACTGTCCGCGCCGTCCGCGACCTTCGAGGTTCCGGCGGCCAGGCTCTTCGCCCCACTGGACAGCGTCGTTGTGCCCTCGGCCAGCGTGGTTGCGCCGTCCGCGACACCGTCGATGCCGTCGCGCAGCGTGGGTGACGCCGGTGTGGGTGACGCCGGCGTGGACGAGTTCGCCGCGCCCCCGCTGGGGGTCAGCTGCGCCTCGACGGCCTCCACCCCATCCGACGCGGTGTGCAGCGCGGCAGCCAGATATGGCAGGCCGCTGTCCTTACTGGCCAGCGCCTGCGCGCCAGCGACGGCCTGGTCGTAGTTGTCCGCCAGGTCGGATCCGGCCATCTGCTGCAACTCCGTCAGTGCCGCGGCGTTCTTCACGCGCAGCGGGTGGGCGGCTGGCAACCCGGCCTGCGCGAGTGCCTGATCGTTCGCCGCGATGAGTTGTGCGAGGTCGCTGATCGTGTCCGGCAGCGCGTCCACCTGATCCTGCGCGGCGGCGAGCCCCGTCGCGAGCTGCTGAGCGCCCGCGGCCGCACTATCGGCTCCGGCGAGGATGCCCGACTTCGCGGTGAACGCGCCGGACAGGGTCGCGGTGGCCTTGCGCAACTGCTCGGCGCCCTGCTGCGTCTTGACCGCGCCGTCCTGCAAGGATGTGGCGCCGGTGGCCAGTTTCTTGCTGCCGTCCGCCAGGTCGGAGGCGCCGGACGAGGCCTGCGTAGCGCCCGCCGCGAGCGTCTTGCTTCCCTTGGCCAGCGTGGCGGCGCCGTCGTTGACCTTCACCCCGCCGGCGCTGAGCTTGCCCAGCGACGAGTGCAACGTGTCGGCGCCCGCACTGACCGATCCGGCACCCGTGGCCAGCGAGGACGCGCCAGTGCTCAGTGAACCGGTCCCGGTCTTGAGTTCCTGCGCGCCATCATCGAGCTGCTGGGCGCCATCGGCGAGCGCGGAGGCTCCCTCAGCAGCGCTCGACGCGCCATCGGCAAGGCTCGATGCCCCGCTCTTGGCATCCGTCAGCCCATCGGTGAGCTTCACGGCGCCGTCGGAGGCCTGCGCGAACCCGTCGCGAGCCGAACCTAGCCCGACCAGCACCTTCTCGACCGCCTGGTCGGAGATCTTCGCCCGCACGGCGGTCTGCACCTGCTCCATTGCGCTGCGGCCCAGCGTGGAGGCCAGGAACGAGTTCGCGTCGTTGTAGGTGACGTACATGTTCGCGCCCTGCGGGTCGTCGCCCGCCGCCGAGGCGATGGAACGCGAGAAGTCCGCCGGCAGGGTCACCGCGAAGTAGTAGGTGCCGTCCCGGACGCCCTGGTCGGCGTCTGCCGCGGTGGTCACTTTCCAATCGAGGTCGGCGGAGGACACCAGCTCATCGGTGACCTGCTGCCCGGCGTTCAGCGGTTGGTCGCCGACGACGGAGCCCTCGTCCGCATTGACGATCGCAACGGGGAGCTGATCCATCCTGCCCGTCGGATCCCAGAATGCCCACAGGTACAGCGCGCCGTAGAGCAGCGGTATCAGGATCAGGGCGAGAATGGCCAGCTTCGGGACGGTGCCGCGGCGGAAGCGGCGGAGTTCTGTGCCGGTGGCGGCGACGGACATTTCAGTTCCCTTCCGAGGGAGAGTTCGGTTTGATGCGCTCGGCGTAGGAGGCCGAGCGCTCGATGGCGACGACGGCGGGGGCACCGTTCGCCCAGGCGATGGTTGCCGGCTCCGTGGCCGAGGCGACGGCCGCGATCACCGCGAGCGACCCGGTGGCCAGGCCCAGCCCGGATGCGTGATCGTCGACCGCGCGGTGTTGTTCGCCGGCGGGCTCGTGTTCGCCGGCCTGGGACTGCTCACCGGCGGGGGGAGGTCCATCGCTCGCGCCGTTTTCGCCGGCCGGGGTCGGCTCGGGATTTTCGGACGAGTTCTCCGCTGGCGCCGCCTCGCTCGACCGCGCGAGTGCCTCGAGTCGCTGCCAGACGAAGGCGCGACCCGCGGCATCGTGCACCTGATCCAGGTCGTCGACCACGAGCAGTCGGGGCCGTTGTAGCAGCGCGATGGTGATGCGCAGGAGGAGGGCGTCGACCTCGTCCAAGTCCCACACGATGGTCCCGAGAGCCGGGAGTGGGCGACCGCCGAACACGGGGGCGGCGAGCTGCGCATAGCGGCGAGGCGTGAGTTTGGGCTGGCGCTTGTACCAGGGGGTGAGCAGGCCGATGCGCTCGTGCAGGACATCGCCGACCGTGACCGAGCCATCCAGCTGGTCGATGCCGTCGAAACCTGCGATGGCGGCGAGGTGCTGGACCTTCGTGCGCTCGTCCGGAAGCGCGTGGCCGAGGACCCATAGGTCCTCGGTGGCGCGATCGGGCTTCATGCGACCCGCGAGCGTGAGGAGGAGAGCAGTACGGCCGCTGCCCTGCGGCCCCTGCAGGACCGTGAGCGTGCCGGGCGCGATGTCGAGGTCGAGCGGCCCGAATACGTAGCCGCGCTTTCCAGTGAGGGTCAGGTTCCGCGCGATGACCGCGCTGGCGGCGGGGTCGATCGCTGTGGTGTCGGGTGACATTCATCCTCTTTTCATACTGACTGGTCAGTACAAGTCTAGGACGGTGGGCGAGTGAGGGAAACCGGGAGTGGTGTGACTTTGCAGACACCGCGGTGGCGCGCACTTCCGCCGCGTGCTGGGCTCTCGCCCGGTTCGCACCATGAAATTTCAGTTGGGGCGCATGTATTTCGCCTCGCGAACTGAAAAATCCGGGGGTGAACCGGAATCTAACGCGGTAGAGCCGCCGTCCTTGCTCGTCTATATCTTCGAGACACGCCGCCACCGGTTGCTCACCAAGAGTTTCCGAAACGGCCCCGCGCAGGCAACTACAACGACAGGCTGGGCCGTTTGAGTGGATATCGACCACCATCAGGTCGATTCCGCATCGAGAGGAAACCATGGCTCTGTCCACAAGATTCGGCGCTCGCGCAGCGTTGGTCACCACGGCGATCGCGCTGCTACTCGGAGGCGGGATCGCCGCTCCGGTCGCGCAGGCGGCGACCCCAGCCGATGTCCCGCTCATCACTTCGGGAACCACCAACTGGAAGTATCTGGACAACAACACCGACCCGGCAGGCACCAACCAGGACACCCTGGTGTGGGCCAAGACGGGATTCGATGACTCGGCCTGGAATACGGGCACGGGTAGCTTCGGCCACAAGAACGGGACGACCTCGGGCATGGGCGGCGGCCACGCGATCAACACGCTGCTGACCCGGTACATCCCCGGCCAGACGCTCAACGTGCAGACCTACTTCTTCCGCAGCACTTTCACGATCACCCAGGAGCAGATCGACCACCTCAACCAGCTCCAGGGCACGGTGACCTACGACCACGGGCTGCGCATCTTCGTCAACGGGCAGAAGGTCGCCGGGTACGAGGACGGCAACATCACCCAGAACCTCCAGTACGGCGGCAGCAACGGAGCCGACCCCGACACGTCGACCTTCTCGGTCGCGCCGAGCGTGCTGCAACCCGGCACGAATACGATCGCCGTCGCGCTCTACCAGTGCGATTCGGGCAGCTCGGATATCTTCTTCAACCTGAGCTCGCTCGTGGCGAAGTTCCTGCCAGACGCCGCGACGATCACGGACTTGGCGCTGAACATCGGCTCCAGCGAGAAGGAGCGCAACCTGGTCTGGTACACGGACATCGACGTGCCGCAGGTCGCGCAGGTCGCCAAGAAGCCGGCCGGCGCTCCCGCCGAATTCCCGACCGCGGGGGTCCAGACGTTCACGGCCACGCGCGGCGCGACGACGGACGGCCAGTTCTCGCAGCGCACCACGATCACGGGTCTCGAGGCGAGCACCGAGTACCTGTACCGCGTCGGCAGCGACTCGCAGGGCTGGTCCGGCACCTACTCGTTCACGACGGGCGCCCTGACCGGGGACTACAACTTCATCTTCGTGGGCGACCCGCAGATCGGCGCCTCCGGCAACGTCGGGAATGACCGAACCGGCTGGATCAACACGCTGAACACCGCGGAGCAGCGGTTCCCCGGCTCGGAGTTCATCTTCTCCGCCGGTGACCAGGTCGAGAACGCACCGAACGAGTCCCAGTACGAGGCGTTCCTCGCCCCCGAACAGCTCCGCCGCCTGCCGCTCGCCCCCATCAACGGCAATCACGACGTCGGATCCAAGGCGTACGAGCAGCACTTCAACACCCCGAACTGGGACCCGTCGTATGGTGCGGCGTCATCCTCGTCCTCATCCGGCGGCAACTACTGGTTCAAGTACAACGACACCCTCTACGTCATCTTGAACTCCAACAGTCGCGACCACGCGAGTCACAAGGCGTATATGGAGAAGATCGTCCAGGAGCAGGGCGGTGACGTGAAGTGGAAGGTGCTCGGGTTCCACCACTCCATCTACTCGGTGGCCTCCCACACCGACGATTCCGACATCATCGACCGCCGCGCCAACATGCCGGAGACGATCTCGGACCTCGGCTTCGACCTAGTGCTCATGGGCCACGACCACAGCTACACGCGCAGCTGGCTGATGAACGACGGCGTGCCCGTCGAGGTCGGCGGCACCGCGCAGGAGCAGGTCAGCGCCAAGCCCGGTGACGTCCTGTACGTGACCGCCAACTCGGCTTCCGGCAGCAAGTACTACGCCGTCAAGGCGCCGAACGCACCCTTCGCCGCGGTGATCAACCAGGAGAACAAGCGCAACTACTCCAACGTCGAGGTGACGGACGCATCGATCACGGTGACCACGTACCGCAGTGAGGACAACACCGTGGTGGACAAGGTCGTGCTCAAGCGCGCGGACGTGACCGCCCCTGTCCTCAATGTGCCGGCGGCCGCTGAGGTCGCATACGGCTCCTCGTTCGACGCGCTGGCCGGAGTCACGGCCACCGACGCCGTCGACGGCAACCTGACCTCGGCGATCACGGTCACCGGATCGGTGAACACCGCCCAGCTCGGTGAATACACGCTCACCTACACGGTGTCCGATGCGGCAGGGAACGAGGCCACCCAGACCCGCACGGTCACCGTCGTGCGAGCGCCGCTGACGTCCGCCAAGCCCGTCATCGCAGGTCAAGCGCGCGTCGGAGAGTCGTTGACGGCGCAGCCGGGCACCTGGTCGCAGGGCGCCGCGCTGACCTATGCCTGGACCGCCGACAACGCGGCGATCCCGGGTCCAGCGTCGGCCACGCTCCCCGTCACCAAGGACCTGATCGGCAAGAGTGTCGCCGTTGCGATCACCGGGACGCTCGCGGGTCACACCACCGTGACGCAGACCTCCGATCCGATTGTCGTTTCCGCCGGGGTGCTCGTCCCCGGCAAGGTCACCGTGGAGGGCTCGTCCAAAGTGGGTGCCACGCTCACGGCCAAGGCGACCGGCTGGCCCGCCGCAGCGGCGTTGCGCTACACGTGGACGGCGAACGGCGCGGCCATCGCCGGCGGTACTGGTGCCACGCTCAAGCTGACGCCCGCGCTCGCGGGCAAGGCAGTGCGGGTGAGTGTCACGGGTGTCCTGGACGGGTACCTCGACGCGGTCGTGTCCACGGCACCGACCTCGGTCGCGAAGGCCGCGCTGAAGTCGGCCACGCCGAAGATCGCCGGCATCGTGAAGGTCGGCAAGACGCTCAAGGTCAAGACCGGTAAGTGGTCCGCCGGGACCAAGCTCACGTACCGCTGGTATGCCAACGGCAAGGCGATCAAGGGAGCAACAAAAGCGAGCCTCAAGCTCGGCAAGTCGGTTCGGGCCAAGAAGATCACGGTGAAGGTGACCGGCTCTCAGCCGGGTTACGCGACCAAGACCGTGACCTCGAAGGCGACCAAGAAGGTCGGCAAGAAGCCGGTCAAGAAGTAGCCAGTCCGCTGGCGCGTCGTGGGCGGCATCCGCGCGGGTGCCGCCCACGACGACTCATTCCCGAGGAGTTCGTCGCGTGAAGTATCGACACGGCTTGAGGTTCTTTGCGGCGGTGATCGCCGTCGGGTTGGCGCTGGCCGGGTGCTCATCCGCGGACAAGGGCGCGCCGGGCGGCCCGGCATCGGCGGGGTCGGGCGCGGTAGCCGCGCCGGATGGGGGGACGAGTCCTCCTGCGGCACACTCCTCGACTGCAGGCAACGAGCCGGGGACGCCCGCGTCCTGGTACCTCATCGCACCCGCGGCGGACCAGCCATTCGTGACCAGTCTCGGCGATGCGCTGTCGGCCCTGGCGCGCGATAGCGGCGCCGTCTTGACCGTGCTCCGGGCGGACGATGCCAGCGGTCTGAGCGACTCCGTCACGGCCGCCGTGGCCGCCGGACCGCAGCTGATCATCGGAGCAACGCCCGCCGCGCAGGAGGAGATCAGTTTCACCGCGGCCGAGAACCTGGCGCAGCAGTTCCTGCTCATCGACGGCCAGCCGCCCGAGCCCACCGAGAACCTCACGACTCTGCTCTTCGACCAGTCCGGGTGCCCCGCCGGGGCCGCGTGCGTGACGCGCGCCGACATCTTCGATCCGGAGATCCTCACCGAGAACAATGCCTTCGACCTCACCGAGGCCCTGGAAACCGCCCTGGTTCAGGTCGCCGAACGGCCCGGCACGATCCTGCTATCGGCCGTCGAATACACCGGCTGACGTTTTACAAACGCCTCACGAACGCCGAGACCAGGAGCAGGTGTCGGGTGATCCAGGGGGCGTGCACGACCGGCGGTCTTGAAGGCCCGTTTCGCCCCTGTCGCCACGGCCAGTGGAATCTCGAGAAGAGGTTTGGCAGGCCTGGCGAGTCGGCGTCCCAGTCGAGGAGGGCCGAGGGGCCTAGTGCTCCGGTGCCACGCAGAACTGGTTGCCGTCGGGGTCGGCGAGGACTGTCCACGTGAAGCCCTCGTCCATCGTGTGCGTGCCTACGACGCTTGCACCGGCCTCGACCAGACGCGCGACCTCCGCATCGATATCCGGGGCGGTGAGGTCGAGGTGCATGCGGTTCTTGCCCGGCGTCGGGTCCGTCACTTTCTGGAAACTCAGGATCGGGGAACCGTCGCCAATGCGCACCATCACGTACCAGCCGTCGTTGTCGGCGACGATCTCCCCATCGAACTGATCTGCCCACCAGCGCGCGAGGCTGTTCGCGTCCGTCGTGTCGATGGTGATCATGCCCAGTCGAAGTCCCATGTGACTCACGCTACACCCGCCTGCTCCCCCGCTGAAGGATGACTCGATGACCATCCCGTAGCGCTACTCCGACTCGATGGCCGTCTTGTGGTTCGGCAACCCCACTGGCTTCGATTCGCTGGAACCGCGCTGCCGCAGGTAGATCGAGAAGGCGACCATGGCGCCGACCGCCAGGAACTCCGACTGCCAGTTCTGCAGGGTGCGGTTCCAGAACTCGGGAGACATCACGTAGTCGAGCCACGACTGCGGCGCCTGACCGTGTAGCGCGTTCTGCTCGTTCGCCACGACGCGTCCGGCAACGGATTGCGCGAACCACGAAAGCAGGAATATCGCGCCCATCACGATGAGCAGGGAGTTCGAATACAGCCACAGCCTGATCCCTCGGACGCGCGCCCACGCGGGCGAGTCGGGGCGGGCGGACGATGATGGTCATCCACGACCAGAACGAGAAGAGCATGCTTCCGGACCTGCGCGACTTCGCTGTGTTGCCCATGCCGTCAGAATGCGCGCAAACCTCAGTGCTCGCGACCTGAGCCGAATCGCGTCGCCGCCGCGACCAGCACGGATACGTTCGCCGCGCCGTTCCGCGCGGATGAGGCAAGGATGGAAGGAGCGGGGCGCGCACATGGCGGAATCCCGATCTAAAGCCAGGGGGCGACGATGAAAGCGGTGACATGGCAGGGCAGGCGCAATGTCGAGGTGCAGGAGGTGCCCGACCCGCGGATCCTAAAGCCGACGGACGCGATCATCGAGGTCAGTTCAACCGCGATCTGCGGTTCCGACCTGCATCTGTACGAGATCCTAGGGCCCTTCCTGGACCAGGGAGACATTCTTGGACATGAAACCATGGGCACCGTCGTCGAGACCGGCGCGGACATCCATCGACTGCAGGTCGGCGATCGAGTCGTCATCCCCTTCAACATCTCCTGCGGCGACTGCTTCATGTGCGGGCAGGGACTTCAATCCCAGTGCGAGACCACCCAGGTGCGCGATTACGGCAGCGGAGCCGCGCTGTTCGGGTACACGAAACTGTATGGACAGGTGCCAGGCGGGCAGGCCGAACTGCTCCGGGTTCCCTTGGCCGACTACAACCACGTCAAGGTGGGGAAGGATCTGCCCGATCACCGGTACCTGTTCCTGAGCGACATCCTGCCCACTGCCTGGCAGGGCGTGGAGTACGCCGCCGTTCCTCCGGGCGGGACGGTCGCCGTGATAGGCCTCGGACCGGTCGGGCAACTCGTCGCCCGCGTGGCCGCCTGGCGCGGCTATCGGGTGCTCGCCATCGAACCGGAGGCGGCTCGCAGGGCGATGGCCACCCGTCACGGCATCGACTCGTTCGATCTCACGGACGACATCGCCGAGCAGGTGATCGACCTCACCGACGGCCGCGGCGCCGATGCGGTGATCGACGCCGTCGGCATGGAGGCGCACGGGAACCCTGGTGTCAAGGTGGCTCAGCACGCCATCGGATCGCTGCCCGACGCGCTTTCCCGGCCACTCATGGAACACGCTGGAGTGGATCGCCTCGCGGCGTTGTCGCTCGCCATAGAAATCGTGCGACGCGGCGGGACCATCTCCCTGAGCGGCGTCTACGCCGGGATGGCCGACCCGCTGCCGATGAAGACACTCTTCGACAAGCAGATCGCGCTGCGCATGGGACAGTGCAACGTGAAGAGATGGACGGACGACCTGCTGCCACTCGTGGAGGACCCAGCCGATCCGTTCGGCATCGACGACCTCGTCACCCATCGAGCGCCGCTCGCGGCGGCAGCCCGGCTGTATGACGTGTTTCAGCGGAAGACCGACGGGTGCGTCAAGGTAGTGCTCGATCCGCATGCCACCGATCCCGCGGGAGCCTGATGTCGACCATAGTCCGGGAGATGCACTGCGCTCCGGAGACCGTCTTCCGGGTGCTGCGCGACGGCTGGCTGTTCCCCGTCTGGGTGGTGGGCGCCTCTCGCATGCGCGACGTCGACGCGGCCTGGCCGGAGCCAGGGACGGAACTGCGCCATTCGGTCGGAGTCTGGCCGTTGCTACTGAACGATTCCACCACCAGCATCGAATGGCACGAGCCGCGACGCATGGTACTGAATGCTCGCGCGTGGCCGGTGGGGATCGCGACCGTCACGATCGAGGCCAAGGCCTCGAAGAAGGGCTGCCTGGTGCGTATCGTGGAGGACGTCGTGAGCGGACCCGCGAAGTTCATCCCTCGCCCCCTCATGACGCTCGCGCTGGGCTGGCGCAACACCGAGACCCTGCGCAGACTCGCCTTCATCGCGGAGGGGATAGCCGCCGGTGCCGAGGACTCGATCGCTGAGGACCTCGGACGAGGCAAGCATGTGAGAAGGTTCGACCATGCGTGAGCGACAGGGCCCCTTCGAGGTAGACGCCGTCGTCGTCGGCGCCGGACCGAACGGGCTGGCCGCCGCAGTGACCCTGGCCCGGGCCGGACTGAAGGTACACGTCTTCGAACGCGAACAGCTTCCCGGGGGAGGTGCCGGGACGCGCGAGCTGACATTGCCGGGCTTCCGTCACGACGTGTGCTCGGCCGTGCACCCGCTGGCGTTCGAATCCGCCTTCTTCCGTGCCTTCGAGCTTCCTCGCCGAGTTGAGTTCGCCGTCCCCGAGCTCTCGTTCGCGCACCCGCTCGACGATCGGCCGCCCGGCCTGGCGTACCGCGACCTCGGCCGAACGCGCGCTCGGCTCGGCGCGGATGGCGATGCTTACGCCCGGCTCATGGGATCGCTCGCCGCGCACACGAGCGCCGTCGCGGAGTTCACCGGCGGGCCACTCGTCCGCATCCCCCCCGACCTGGCAATGGCCGCGCGCTTCGGAATGAAGACGCTGGAGCAGGGCACCCCGGCGTGGGGCGCGCGCTTTCGCGAGCCGGTGGCACCCGCAATGCTCACGGGCGTGATGGCGCACTCCATCCTGCGGTTGCCGGGACTGGCGGCCGCCGGGTCCGGCCTGGCGCTCGCCGCCTACGCCCATGCGCGCGGCTGGCCGATTCCGCGGGGTGGGAGCCAGGCCATCATCGACGCCATGGTCGATGACCTCAAGGCGCACGGCGGGGCACTGACGACCGGAGTCCACGTGAGCACGCTCGACCAGTTGCCCCGCTCGCGCGCGGTGCTACTCGACGTGACCCCGCGCGCGTTCCTGACGATGATCGAGGACGAGTTGCCCGCGTCCTATCGGCGGGCCCTCACCAGATTCCGCTACGGCAGTGCCGTGGCCAAGGTCGACTTCGCATTGAGCGAGCCCGTTCCCTGGCGCGACGCCGAACTGCGCGAGGCCGGGACCGTGCACGTGGGCGGCAGTCGAGCCCAGATCAAGGGAGCCGAGCGCGCCGTGGCGCGCGGGCGGCATCCAAGGAACCCGTATGTGCTCGTCTCTCAGCCGTCGCTCTTCGATCCGACTCGGGCACCGGCGGGCAAGCACACCCTGTGGACGTACACGCACGTTCCCGCGGACTCGCCGGTGGACCGCGAGGAGGCGATCATCGCCCAGATCGAGCGGTTCGCCCCGGGGTTCCGCGACACGATCCTCGCGAGCGCATCCCGGTCGGCGATCGAGGTGGCGCGAGGCAACCCCAACTATCCGGGCGGGGACATCGCGGCCGGGACGCCGGACGTGCGCCAGCTGCTGCGCCGTCCCGTCGCGAGACCCGACCCGTGGCGCACTCCGCTGGCTGGCGTGTACCTGTGCTCGGCGTCCACCTCGCCCGGTCCGGGCGTGCACGGGCTGGCCGGGTGGAACGCGGCCCTCAGCGCGCTCAAGCACGAGTTCGGGGAGCGCACCGCGCCCGACCTGTCTCGCGATCCGGCGCACTAGCCTGCGCATCTGCCGAGCCAAACTCGTGGCGGCACCCGCCGCTCCCTCCGTGCTCGCACCCGCCGCACCGCGCCCTCTCGCATCTACCGCACCCGGCCACCTCGCGTCCAGTCCCCTCGCACCCGGCCACCTCGCACCCGGGCCGTGCCAGCACCCACCGCACCCGGGCGGAGCCCCGCGGGCAAGCGGAGCGCTCGCGATCACTCCTCGCGCACCACGTCTTCAGGGTCTTTGTCGGGTCGCCAGCCGCGCCATGACGCCTGCCTGAGCCGGCCGTCCCCCGTCCATTCGGCGAACTCGACCTCGCCGACCAGCTGCGGACTCACCCAGTTGGCGTCGCTCGCGTCAGCCTTAGGCACGTCGGCAGCGGGCGAGGTCTTGCGGGCAAGTGGCCGCAGGCGCGCCGCGAAATCGGCCGCGTCGGCGTCAGAGAATCCCGTACCGACCCGCCCCACGTATCGCAGCGCCCCGCCGTCGTTCACCCCGAGCAGCAGCGAGCCGACCTTGCGCTTGCCGGGTCGCCAGCCCACGATCACCACCTCCTGCGTCCGGTGAAACTTGAACTTCAGCCAGGACTTGGACCGGCGTCCCGCCGCATAGGCCGAGGCACGCTTCTTCGCCAGGATGCCCTCCAGGTGCAACTCCCGAGCGCGGTCCATTCCCTCCCTCGCGCTGCCTTCGAACACCGGGGGCACCAGCACGCTCGCCGAGGTAGCCACGTGCTCCAGCAGCATGGAATGGCGTTCTGTGTACGGGAGATCGGTCAGATCCTGTCCATCGAGGGCGAGCAGATCGAACACGACATAGCGGATCGGCGGCCGCGGCCGGTCAGGATCCGAGCGTCGCTGCAGAAGCCCGAAACTCGGATACCCGCGAGCATCCAGCGCGATGATCTCGCCGTCCAGCACGGCGGTGCGGCCATCCAGCAGGCTCGGCAAGTCGGCGAACTCCGGAAAATCGAGTTCGATTCCGTTGCGGCTGCGAAGATCGACGGCCTTACCCACCGCGGCGATCGCGCGAATGCCGTCCCACTTCATCTCGATCGCCCAATCGGCCGCATCCGCGTCGACCTGCCGCAGTTGATCAGCCGTGCCGAGCGTGGCCAGCATCGGGGAGATGGACGAGTTCTCCCGGCCACCCGCGGACCGTGATCCCGTTGCCGCCGGTCGCGCCGATCGAGCGTCCGCCGGTCGCGTCTCCGCTGGTCGCGGTTCGCCCGCTGGTCGCGCCGATCGAGCGTCCGCCGGTCGCGTCTCCGCTGGTCGCGGTTCGCCCGCTGGTCGCGCCGATCGAGCGTCCGCCCGGTGATCGGTCGCGTCTCGAGGCGGACGAGCGGTCGGCCGTTCACCGGCGCCTTCCGGTTCCATCCGGTGGATCAGCCAGTTCTTCTCCTGGCCGCTGAGATGCGCGCTGATCAGGGCGACCTTGACGGGATCGCCGCCGAGCCCGCCGTCCGGTTGGCCGTGCAACGTGGCCACCACCTCCCCGGCTGACCATTCGCCCTCGAACGTGCCGTGATCCCACACGTCAACGTGGCCGGCTCCGTACTGTCCCTTCGGGATGTCGCCGGCGAACGTCGCGTACTCGATCGGGTGGTCCTCGACGTGCACGGCCAGGTGATTCCCCTCACTGGGCACGCCCTTGGGCAGGGCCCAGCTGACGAGCACGCCATCGTGCTCGAGCCGGAAGTCGTAGTGCAGGCGGCTGGCGGCGTGCTTCTGGATGACGAAGATGGGCGCCGTGGCCGATTCGCGCGCGGCGACCAGGTCCGGCACCGGTTCGGGTGTTGCCGCCGCACTGCGCATCGACCGGTAGACGGTCAAACGGTCTGGCTCGCCCTCCTTGTCGTCACCGGAAAAGTTTGCGTCCCCCGCTGCGGCGGCGGCCTCGTCCCTACCCAGCAGCGGCCGCGCCGCATCCCCGCGCCGGGCCAGGATGCCCCCCACCTCGTTGAATTCGATCTGCCGCAGATGCGGGGAGCCGATCTCGCGCCACGTCCTCGGCATTGCGACCGTGGGGCGCCGGCGCCCGCGAAGCGAATAGGGGGCGATGGTCGTCTTGTTGGCGTTGTTCTGGCTCCAGTCGATCAGGACCTTGCCGCGCCGATCCACCTTCCGCATCGTGCTGATCACCAGATCCGAATCCGCCTCAATGGATCGGGCGAGCTCGTGGGCTAGGTCGTTGATCTGCGCCGACGTGTGCGAGCCATCGAGCGGCGCGTACACGTGAATGCCTTTGCTTCCGGACGTGACGGGCACGAGTTCGAGGCCCATTCCCTCGACGATCTTGCGGACGAGTCCAGCGACCTCGACGCATTCCGGCAGCCCGGCGCCCTCGCCCGGGTCGAGGTCGAACACCATGCGGTCGGGGTTGCCCGGTTCCCCGTCTGGATTGAACCGCCACTGCGGCACGTGGATCTCAAGGGCCGCCATCTGCGCCAGCCACGTGAGCGTCGCGGCGTCGTTCACGAGCGGGTATGTGACGTCGTGGTCCTTATGATGCTGGACCTGGCGCGGTATCCAGTCGGGCGCATTGCCGAGTTCCTTCTGGAAGAACACCTCGCCCGGGGCATCCTCCGTGCCCACCCCGTGCACCCAGCGCTTGCGTGTCGCGGGCCGGTCCGCCGCGTAGGCGATCAGGTACGGGGCGACCTCGTTGTAGTAGGCGATGACGTCGCCCTTGGTCGTGCCGGTCGATGGGTAGAGGACCTTCTCGGGATGCGTGACCCGCACGTCCTTGCCGTCGATTTCCATGAATCCCCCTGCGGTGGCTGATACTCGTCACGCTAGACCGGCCCGTTTCGACTCGCCACCGGCAGGTTCGGGTTGCGGCCCGCACCGACTTGCAGTGCGATGGGCAGATGCGGGCCATTGGAAAACGATCGATCTCCTTCGGATTGGTGAGCGTCCCGGTCAAGATCTATACCGCGACGCAGGACCACGACATCGCCCTGCACCAGGTGCATGACGAGGATCACGGGCGGATCCGCTACGAGCGGCGCTGCGAGGTGTGCGGCAAGGTCGTCGAGTTCGAGCACATCGAGCGGGCCTACGATGCGGGACAGCGCACGATCGTCCTGGAGGACGAGGACCTAGCGGAGTTGCCCGCGGCGAGCCGGGATGACATCGAGGTCATCGAGTTCGTGCCCAGCGATCAGGTGGATCCGATCACCTTCGAGCGCAGTTACGTGCTCGAACCGGAGAAATCCGGGGTGAAGCCGTACGTGCTGCTGCGACGCACCTTGGAGCGGACCGACCGGACGGCGATCGTCCGGTTCGCGCTACGCCAGAAGACCCACCTCGGTGCGCTGCGAGTGCGCGAGGGGGCGCTCGTCCTGCAGCAGATCATGTGGGCGGACGAGTTGCGCGACATCGACCTGCCCGCCCTCGACGACCCGCCGCGCGTGAGCGCCAAGGAACAGGAACTGGCCGACGCGCTGGTGCACAGCCTGGAGGCGGACTTCCGGCCCGAGGAATTCCGGGACGAATACCGCGATCAATTGCAAGAACTCATCGACGCCAAGCTCGAACGCGGCGACAGCGTGGACACCGCCGCCACCTTCGGCGAGGCGGAGCCCGCGGACTCCGGCGGCGGGGCCCCCGAGGGCGTGATCGACCTCATGGAAGCGCTGAAGCGCAGCGTGGAGAAGTCGCGCGGAGCCCAGGGGGCGAAAACCAAGAATCGCGCCGCCGGTAAGCCGAAGAGCGCGGGCACGGGGAAGAGCGCGGGCAAGTCCAAGGCGGCGAGCAAGCCGAAGCGAACCGGGTAGGGGCGCTGAACCGGCAGTTCGAGCCCACTATCGCCAGAGCGTCGTCCCTCTCACTGAAGAGGCGGGCCTGCTCTTTCGCGCAGGCCCGCCTCAGAGGATTCGCGGCCTTCACGCTCGGCTCGGCAACGGCCGTCTACAACCTCGCGCGCCAGGCCTACCTGACCGAGATCACGCCGCCCCTGCGCCGCGCTCGCGTCCTTTCCACGCTCGGCGGGTTCCACCGCATCGGCCTGTTCATCGGGCCGTTCCTGGGCGCGGCCGTGATCATGCTCGGCTCGGTTCAATCGGTCCCTTGGCTGGGTGTCGCGTGTTCCGGGGGGACGGTGATCCTCCTCGCATTGCTGGGCTCCGAGGCGGGTCGGGAGGGCTCGTCCACGGTGATGGACGAGTCCGCCCCCGCCCCGCGGACCACAGCCGGGCTGAGCGTCTGGGAACTGGCCGTTCGCTACCGGGGCATGTTCGCGCGACTCGGCGTGGCGATCATGCTCGTGTCCGCGGCGCGGGGCGCACGCCAGTCGGTGGTGCCGCTGTGGGCCGAGCACCTGGGACTGCATGAGAGCACCACGTCGCTGATCGTCGGCATCGCGGGTGGGCTCGACATGCTGCTGTTCTATCCGGCAGGCAAGCTGATGGACCGGCTGGGACGTCTGTGGGTTGCCGTGCCGTCGATGACTCTCATGGCTTGCGCGACGGCGGCCATCCCGCTGACCGGAACTGCAGTTGCCCTCGGGGTAGTCGCCGCGATCCTCGGCTTCGCCAACGGAGTCGGATCGGGCATCGTCATGACGCTCGGCGCCGACGTGGCACCGCCGGACAATCGGGCGCGATTCCTGTCGCTGTGGCGGCTCTGCCAGGACAGCGGAGAGGCGGCTGGACCGCTCGTACTCTCCGCCGCTACGGCACTCGGATCGCTGGCGGCGGGCATCTGGATCGCCGCGCTCGCGGGCGCCGGCGCGGCTGGCAGTCTTGCGCGGTGGGCGCCGCGCTACTCCCCGCTGGCAAATTTGCGCTCGCGCAAGTCGATTTCGGCTGTTCCGTAAACCACCGCGCTAGCGACGCGCCTCCCGATGGCGTTGCCGATCGCCTCCCGTGAGCCCGAGGTGCTGCGGCGCCTCCTGCGGGATCTCGCCGGGAGTGCACGCGGGTGCCACTGGTGCCGTACTGGGTGCAGGAGTGACCAGGACGTGGCGGGTTCGCTTTGGGGAGCGAGCCCGCCATTTCCCTATTGGGCCAGGTCAGAGCCCTGTATGCCGATAGGGATTCACGAATGGCGATTTTCCACGTATTCTGACGCCGACCCGAAGGAGGGCGTCGTGGGCCACGCAGGCTTGATCATCATGAGGACGGACACGCATGTGCGGTTCTTCGATGACCACTCGCAGGCGCGCGTGAGCCACGCGATCGTGGACGGCCCCGCGGGCACCACTCTGCACATGCGAGAGAGCCGGGCTTATCTTGGTGAACTTTCGGACTGCGTCTCCGCCCTGCGTCACGCCGAGAGCTGCCTGCTGATCAACGTGCCGCGCCGCGAGGTGATCTGGTTCGACTACTCGTTCGATTCGTCGCTGCCGCGCCTCGTGAATCACCTGCTCGAACTGAACTGGCCGGGGTGGCAGGCCGTGTGGTCCCCACTCGGGATCGGTCCGATAGCGGCTCGACTCGGGCTGGACGCCGAACCTGTTCTCGACGACCAGCCGATCGGCTGGCGAGTGGCAGATCTGCTGGGTCCGGCCATAGATCCGGTTTCGCCCATGCCGATCAGCGTGAGCCTCGCGGACGGTTTTGTGTCGTGGCGTTCCGAGCTGGAAGCGGACCAGCTCGCGCTCTTGCCCCCTGGGGCGATACTCGACTTCGCGCGGGATCACCGGCATCGCACGGGAGATGGGTGGGGGCTGGACCTGCGCCATCCGGACTATACGCTGTGGTGCGGTCTGCATATGGACGAGTCCTCCCGGACCGTCTACTTCTGGACTGCCGAGCACTTCTCGTCGATCGATCGCCTGTTCGCCACGCACTGGCCCGGCTGGCGTTTCGTGCTGATCGGCGACTTCTACGAATGGCACGAACTGCGCGGCGTCGTGCTGCGACGGGATTGGTACGAAGACCTCGCGAAGGTCCGGCAGGATCTGACCGGCCAGCGCGCCGCGGGCGGCAGCAGACTTCTTCGCGCGGCTCTTGCCGAGGTGAGTTCTCTCGAATCCCGGGCCAGCCCGCTGCCACCGGCCAGCTTCATCGATTCGACGGGCAGCGTTCAGCGCCCCGACTACGACTGGGATCACACCGATCCCCGCTTTCTCGAACCGGAATCCCGGGCCATCGGCGAGCCGCCGGACACGCCTCGCCGTTATTCGCTCGCGCAGGTCTTCGAGGATCAAGTGCGCCTGCATCGGAAACGAGAGGTCCGCGGGGACACGAACTACGACTCCCCGCACAAGGACGGCTGGTTCTTCGATCTGCAGGGCACGCTCTCGCCGCGGGCTGCCGCTCTGGGCGAGGCGCTACGCGGTATCGGATTCGCCGGTCGCGCGATCGAGACGACGGATGCCTCGCTTCCCGGCCAGGTCTCGCTCGGCATTGAGTTGCGCAGCGGGCATTGGCTCGGCCTGCAATGCTTCTTCGCGGACGAGCCCGCCGACGTCAACTTTGTTCGCGTCGGTGAAGACGTGAATCTGCTGGCGGGTCTGACCCGGGTCGTGACGGTCATGGTCGAGGAACCGGTCGCGCCTGGGACGACGCGAGTCCACCGCATCGTGCGTGAATTCATCAGCGCGCAGGACGATCCACCGCAGCCGCTCGGCTATCAGTATTCCGGGGGCATCTTCTTGAACGACCTCGAACCCCAGTCCGCCCGGCCGTTTCGCACGCTCCTGCGCGGATTGTGGGAGACATGCTTCCACGCCGATCTGGTCGAGGTGTTTCGCGACTGGGCCGATGGCTGCGGCGCAGGATTCGAACTGAGGCGCGTCGACACCGACGTGAGCGGTGGCAGGCGCCTGGTGCGACTCGAGTTCGCCGGCGGATCGTGGGGCGATGACAGCGTCTGGGTCGAGCTGCCCCTAAGCGGCGACGAAACAGCAGTCCGTCTCATTCCGTCGGCCGCGATCGGGCTTGAGCGCGATTTAGACGCGATCGTCGAGGAACTCATCGAGGGCCTGGGCCTGCTCACGGGCGAGGATATGGATCCGACCCGCTGGCTCGCCCTGCAGCTCACTGAAGCCGCTCACGACGCCTACTACGGACGAGTCCAGCAGGGGGCCTTCCGCCCCTCGGCGCGCTAGCATCCCGGATGCGAGCTCCTTGACCCTCGCATAGCGTCATGGGAAACAAGCGGATGTGTCGACGCCGGGAGGGGCACCATGACGTTCGGTAGAAGAATGAAAGCGGCGAGTCTGGCCGTCAGCGTGATGCTGCTGAGTTCCATGACGATGGCCGGGACCGCGCAGGCCAGGGAAGTGGTCGTTGCGCGCACTGCGGAGATCTCGTTCTCCTACGGCGACCCGCCCGTCGGATCGCCGAAAGTTGAGTCGGTGCAGGTGCGCCAGGACGTCACGGCATCGACCGTGACCTCGACCATCAAATACGAAACGGTGGTGCCCTCGGGCGACATCACGGACACCCAGGTCTACTTCGGCACCTTCGACGGAACGGTATGCCGGGCGAGTTTCGCCATGGCCGGCCGGCCGGGACAGTCCGGCCATCACGCCGCGTTCCTACCGAGCACGGCGGTGACCTCGTCCATAACCGTGAGCGGGACCACGACGACGGTGCGGGCGTCGGGAAATGCAAAACTCGGCAGCACGAAATGGACCTGCGTCTATTTCGTGACGGTGAAGGAAGGCACGTCGTATCAGACGGGATCGTGGGAACGGCTCGATGAACAGAGCGTCGAGATTCCCGAGCTGGCAATTCAGACGGACGCGACAGTCGCGGCCAAGAACGGCAAATGGGCCAAGGTGAAGGTCAAGGTGCAGAACGCCTCGCGCGCGACCGCCAAGAACGTGACGGTGAAACTGAGCGGATCAAAGTTGAAACTCTCGGCCAAGACGGTCAAGTTCTCGTCGATCGGCCCCTGGAAAGTCGTGACCAAGACGATCAAGGTGCGGCTGACCGGAAACAAGACGCGCAAACTCAAGATCAAGGCGAACGTGCCCGGCGGAGTGGGGGATTCGTCCTCGGTTCAGGTGCTGCGCTACAAGAAGACGACCACGCTCAAGTCGCTGGCCGGCCGCTACTTCTGGGGCGCCGACTCGAGCCTGGACCAGGCCTGGCAGCCGCGCGGCGTGTACTTCGTCAACAAGAAATGGGCATACGTCGGCGTGCCTGCCAAGGGGCTGCCGAAGAAGTGCAAGACGAAGAAGAAGGAGTGCCAGCGCTACACGTACAACGCCAAGACAGGCAAGGTCAAGGTCGGCAAGTCCAAGGGAACTGTCGACTCTAAGGGCTTGAACCTGAAGGTCGACAAGGCGAACAAGTACTACTGGCCGGCGCAGGCCCCGAAGAAGGGATCGCGCCTGCACGTCTCCCTGAGGCACCAGGGGGCCAGCGGCTGTGGCTACGGCTTCGGCAAGATCTGCCACACCTATACCTGGTACCTCACCCTCGGCAAGAACGGAAAGTTCAGCGAGGCCAGCCAGTCGACGACGAATTGGAGCGTGCCCACGGACGGCTGGTATGTCGGCAGCAATGACACGAAGGGCAAGTACCGGATACTCGGCGGCGGGCGCATCGAACTGAAGTACGCCAACGGCAAGAAGGTCATACGGACCATCGCGGTCTTCACCGACGCGCGCGAAAAGCCGTCGCCGCGCTACGAAGGGCTGCTGCTCGGCGGGACCAAGTACTACTACTAAAGGGTCCATTGCCTGCGACGTCGATTCGTCTACGGCACGATGTGCCCGGCGGCGCGGAACAGGCCGTACCACTGCGCGCGCGTCAGCGGGATCTCGGAACCGGCGGCGGCCTCGGCGACGCGGTCGGCGCGCGTGGTGCCCAGTACCACCTGCATGTTCGCGGGATGACGGGTGATCCAGGCAGTCGCGATCGAGGTCGGGGTGACTCCGTACTCAGCGGCGAGCCGCTGGAGTTCCGCGTTCAGCTCGGGGTAGTCCGGCGAACCGATGAACGGGCCGGTGAAGAAGCCCGCCTGATAGGGCGACCACGCCTGCAGCGTGATGTCGTGCAAGCGGCAGTAGTCCACAATGCCGCCGCCATCGAGGGTGATCGACTGGCTCTCGGCCTCCATGTTCATCGACACGCCCTGGGCGATGATCGTCGAGTGCGTGATCGACAACTGGACCTGATTGGCGACGATGGGCTCGTCCACGAACTTGCGAAGAAGGTCGATCTGCCGCGGAGTGTGGTTGGAGACGCCGAATGCCCGCACCTTGCCCGCCGCCTTGAGGTCGGCGAAGGCGCGGGCGACCTCCTCGGGCTCCACCAGCGCGTCCGGACGGTGGAGCAGCAGAATGTCGATGTAGTCGGTGTTCAGGGCGGTGAGTGAGCCCTCGACCTGGCGAACCAGGTGCTCATAGGAGTAGTCGAAATAGGGGCCGTCCGGGACGATGCCCGCCTTGGTCTGGAGTGTGATCTCGGCGCGCTCGGCGGGGGTGAGTTGCAGCGCCTTGGCGAAGCGTTCCTCGCAACCGTGAATCGTCGGACCGTAGACATCGGCGTGGTCGAAGAAGTCGATGCCGTTGTCGCGCGCGGAGCGAACCAGGTCGCGGATTTCGTCGTCCGTCTTCTCGTGAATCCGCATCACGCCGAGCACCACGTTCGGCGCGGTGATATCGGTTCCGGTCAGGGTAATTCGCTTCATCGTCGATTCCTCTTCCTCGATGCGGTGCGCGACGCCTCGTCGCGCGGTCCCCTACTGACGATACGTCTCTGGGCTGAAGGTTGACAGCGCTGGTGCCGCAACGACGACACGGCAGAGGGCTGCTGGCGGCTAGGCGGCCGGGTGTCACGCCAGCATCACCCCGATGGCAATCAGCGTTCCCGCGACGACGATTCCACCGGCGAGCATCACCAGCGCAAAAGTGCCGGGCAGGGGCTCGCCTAGGCGCATCGCACGCTCGCGCCGCATCCATCCCGCGAAGGCCAGTGCGGCGGCAACGACGCCGAGTATGAGCAAGACGAGCGCGGCCGCGAACTGCAGACCGGGCGGCATCGGCAGCTCTATCGTTTCCAGCGCCACACCGCCGGCGATCAGCGCGAGCGCGGTGCGCGCCCAGGCGAGGAAGGTGCGCTCGTTCGCGAGCGTGAACCTCGGGTCGGGGTCCTCGCCCGCGCGGTAGACGTAGTCGGGAAAACGGCGGTCGGTCACGCGGCCAGCGTAGGCGGCCCGGGTGAACGGGAGGTGGCGGGGACGGGTGCGCGTGAGTCGCACCCGTCCCCGAGTCCGCTGCCTAGCCCCGCGCCAGAACCGCCAAGCGCTCACCGTCCAGCACGTACGTGGTCCAGTCCGTCTGCCCGTGGCCGCCGATCGCGTTGTAGATGTCGATCGAGGGCTGGTTCCAGTTGAGGACGGCCCAGTTCAGGCGCGTGTACCCGCGCTCGACGCAGATGCTCGCCAGCTGGCGCAGTAGTGCCTTACCGTAGCCGCGCCCGCGATGGGCGGGCCGCACGTAGAAGTCCTCGAGGTAGATACCCGCGCGTCCCGTCCAAGTCGAGTAGTTGATGAACCAGATGGCGGTCCCGACGATCTCGCCGTCCAGTTCGATGACATGTGCGAACACCTTCGGGTCGTCCTCGAACAGGGTCTCGCGCAGCATCGCGGGGGTGTTCTTCACCGCATCGGGCTCGCGTTCGTAGTCGGCGAGTTCCTGGATGAGGACGAGTATCCCCTCCTCGTCCCCGGGGCGGGCGGGGCGCAGGATGGCACCGCCGGTAAGGGGTCGGTCTTGGGTGGGTGCGGTCATCGTGCCAGTTTATCGATCGGGTCGGTACTGGCCGTCGCGATAGCGTAGGGGTATGGATGCAGATCTCAACCTCGAAAGCGTCGAGGACGGAGTCATGGTGCTGGCGGCCGCTCAGCTGATGAAGCGCGGCCTTGAGTTCTCGGTGGGGAAGAATCCCGACCGCGGCTATGTGCTGGTGGGAGAGGACGAGTCCTTCAAACTCTGGCTCGACGAACTCACGAAGCGGGCACGCGCACTCGATCGTGCGCAGTGGCCCGCCTTGATCGCCACGTGGGCCGAGCAGAACGCGCCGAAGGCGTAACCGTTCGGCCCGCTGTCGTATGTCGCCCGTAGGGTGGGTCCGTGGAATCGAAGACAGTGGAACTGACGACGGCGCAGGTTCGCGCCCTACGGCTACGCGCGCTGGGGCTGGTCGGAGAGCCCATTCATGGCGAGGACGGGACGCAGCGGGCGCTCGCGGTCAGCCGGCACATGCTGGCGATGCAGGGACAGGACCAGATCGGCGTTCTCTGGGCCATCGGGCAGCGCGCGAACGCGACGGTGGACGAGGTCCGCTCCGCTTTCCGTCCCGGCGGGCTGGTCCGCAACTGGCCGATGCGCGGCACGGTGCACGCGATGGCCGGCGAGGACGTTGGCTGGATCCAATCCCTCACCACTGACAGGCTCATCGGCTCGCAGGCGCAGCGCCGTCGCGAGACCATCGGGCTGGAACTTGCCACCATTGAATCGGCGCGCGAAATCGCGACCGAAGTGCTCGTCCGAAATCCGCTGACCAGGGACGAATTCTTCGCCGCCCTCGCGCAGCGCGGCATCGAGGTGCTCGGCCCGCAGCGGTACCACGTCGTGTGGTATCTGGCGCAGACCGGCACTATCGGGTTGGGGCCGTTCCTCGGCGGCCGGAACGATCAGGGGCTCGTCCTGATGGACGAGTGGGTTCCGGAGCCGCGTCGCCTGGATCGGGACGAGGCCCTCCGCGAGCTCGCGCTCGGATTCGTGCGGGCGCGCGGGCCGGTCGGCGAGAAGGACCTGGCCTGGTGGACGGGACTGCCGTTGCGCGACATCCGGCAAGGCATCGCCGCCGCGGGCGACGCCATGGAGCGCGCCACCGGCCCGGATGGCCAGGCGTACCTGATGCCAGCCGGGCTCGCCGATACGGCTGAGTTCGCGTCGATCGCCGACGAGTCCACCGTCCACCTCCTGCCCGCATTCGATGAGCATCTGCTCGGCTATACCGAGCGGAGCGCCCACCTCGATCCGCCCCATTTCGCGGCGCTCGTGCCGGGACGCAATGGCGTGTTCAAGCCCACGGTCGCAGTCGGTGGGGTGTCTGTCGGCACCTGGGGGCGGGCCGGGAAGACGGGAGCGGCGGCGACCAGGGTCGAGGCCACTCCGTTCGATGCGAAGGCTGCCAAGGTGCTGAAAGGGCGCGCCGTCCGCGCCGGGCTCGCGGTGGCCGTCGCCCGCTACAGTGAATTCCTGGGGGTCGACATCACGTTGGCGTGATCGGCGGGGTGCCCTGAGTCTTTGCCGAAGTCGCGATAGGGCTCCCCGTCCGTCTGCACTGTGAGACGAACGGTTCTGATACTTGAACGTTTAACCATCGGCTGGTTACGTGACGACATGAGCGATGTCTTCTCCCTTCGGTGCGGTGTCCTCCTTGGCGCCGTGGTGGACAGCGGAGTCCACTCGCCGACACTGCGTCATCGATGTAGTCACCACCCCGGGCTGTTCCTGCAATGGCACGCGGAACATTCCGGCAGGAACCTGGAACCAGCCATCCATCAGTGACTACTCGTTGACGGAAGAGGGCTCACCATGGCCGAGAACAATACACAGGACAACGCCGCATCCACAGGCGCGGTGACGAATGTACCTGGATCGGTGCGACCGGAGAAATCACGCAAAGGCCTCTAGATCGGAATCGCCGCAGTCGCGGTGATCGCTATCGCGACAGCGATCCTCGTCCCAAAGCTGACGGGCGATGACAAATCCACCGACGAATACAACCTGGCCTCATCGGTCCCAGCGGTTCGGGAAAGACGACGGTGCTGCGTTCTCTCAACGGCCTGGAAACCCCGAACGCCGGAACGATCGAGGTGCCGGGCGCCGTGTCACTCGACTTCGCGCAGCCCGTCTCCGACTATCACCGCTACGCGCTACGCGCTACGCGCGATGTCTACCCGCATCAACTCTCCGGTGGGCAACAGCAGCGAGTCGGGATCGTGCGGGCGTTGGCCCTCGAGCCGAAGCTCCTGCTCTTCGACGAGCCGACCCCTCGGGTGACACTGCCACGTATTCGGCAGGCTTGGATTGCCTACGCGGATTCCAGTGGTGAGGGAGTACGAGGCTCTCGATGACCGGCGCTCCCTGGACCAACTCGGTGCCGATATATTCGCCGCAATCCTCACGGCGTATGCATCGTCCAATCAGTTCGCCTCTCCAGCTGCGGTGATCGTTACAATCGCGGGTGATTCATCAGGTGTGCCGCCGGGCGTGCGGGTTCTATGGACGGGGAACCGGTATCGCGATCGGTGATCGAGCAGTCCGCCTGCGATTGCGGCACTCAGGTAGTGAAACAGGACGAGTCGGGTCGCGTGCTCGCCCTTGGTGTGGCCTCGCGCTTCTTCAATCCGCGTCAGCACCGGGCGATTGTTGCACGGGACGGGCACACCTGCGTGGGTGGCGATCTGCAGTTGCGATGCGCGTGAGGGGGCACGACATGGGCAAAATAACCAGGAGCGGCCGTGTTCTGGCTATAGTCGGGCCATGAGCTACCTCGATGACATCAAGGAACAGCCCGCAGCGTTGCGACGCTTTGTGCAAGGAACGGAGCGGATCGCGCTCCCAGGCGCCCGAGCAGCATATGACCGCATCATTCTCACCGGCATGGGAGGATCGCACTTCGCCAACTACTACCTGTGGCGTGCGCTTGCCTCGCAGGGCATCGACACTCAGTGGGTCGCCAGCGACGAACTCCTGTCCTGGGGCGACCTGCCGGCTGGTCAGCAGACACTGGTGATCGCGGTATCGCAGTCCGGCGGAAGCGGTGAGGTCGTAACGTGGGCGAAGCGCCACGCGGGACGCAGTGACATCGACATCCTTGCCGTGACCAACAATCCCGAGGCACGCGAACTGCTCGGCACTGCGCGCGCGAGTGTCCAGATCGTCGCCGGTCCCGAGGAAACGGTCAGCACAAAGACGTACCTCAACACGCTCGCGGCCGGCCGGCTGATCGCCGACGCCATCGCAGGGCAGGATCCCGCAAGCACCCGAGAGGAACTCGTCCAGGTCGCCGACGGCATCGAGGCATACCTGGATGGTCCATGGCACGCGTCCATCGCTCCGCTCATCGCCGCCGATGGCGAAGCGAAATCTCGCATCGTCGTGGGCCGCGATGCCGCGATCGGCACCGCACTGCAGGGCGCCCTCATCATCAAGGAAGCCGCCAAGGTCCAGTACGAGGCCTTGTCCGCCGGACAGTTCCGCCACGGTCCGCTGGACCTCGCCGACCCGAGTCTGCTCATCTGGCTCTTCACCGGTGGATCGGCAACCGCGGAGCAGGACGAGAAAATGGTGCGAGAGCTGGTCGGTCACGGCGCGCGCGTCGTTACCTCGGGATCTGCGTATGACGGCGTGCCCCAAATCGAGTTACCAGCGACTCCAGCGGGCTACGAGGAGTTCGGTGCGATCGTGCCCATCGAACTCGCGACGATCCCGCTCGCCGAGATTCGAGGGCTCGTCCCCGGCGAATTTCGCCACAACCAGAAGGTGACCACGGACCTCTAAGGAGACCTGCTATGGCGACTCACGTGATCGGAATCGATCTGGGTGGCACCAATCTGCGTGCCGGCCTGTTCGAGGGCAAGTCGCTCGTGCGAAGTGAGACGATTCCCTCGCGACTCAGGCCGGGGACGTCGCGTGATGCGAAAGCGCTCGCTGACATCGTCGAGCAGCTGATCCGCAAACTGGTCGCAGGCAGCTCTTGGGCCCCGACGGGCATAGCGGCCATCGGGGTCGTGGCATCGGGACCCATCGATGCGGCTAGCGGGGTGATTCTCAACGACTTCACGCTGCCGGATTGGTCCGGTGTGCCGTGGCTCGGCGAACTCGGTGATCGGTTCGGCGTACCTACGCCGATCGAGAATGATGCGATGGGTGCGTTGATCGGAGAGGTGGGCGCGGGAGCCGCAAGAGGCGCTGACGTCGCGGCGATGGTCACGCTCGGAACGGGTATCGGAGTGGCGGTGCACTCGTCGTCCACCGGTCCGATGCGGGGCACGCGTGGGTGCCACCCTGAAGGTGGCCACGTCCCCATCGGCCTGCCCCCGGCCGGCATTCAGTCCGTACCCGATTGCTATTGCGGAATCCGGGGTTGCTTCGAATCGGTGGCGAGCGGGGAGGCATTGCATTCGCTCTGGACGAGTCCCGCCGGCGAGATCGACTGGCTCGGCTACGGGCGGGCGGTCCTGCGAGGCCTGCAGTTCGTCGCACGCGCCTTCGGCCCTGACCTGATCGTGATCGGCGGTGGAGTCGCTGACCGTTTCGATCAATTCTGCGATCCCGTCTACGAATGGTTCGGAGGCGGCCCGCGGCACGATTGGCCCATGGCAGACGAGATGGGAGTGCCCGGCGGCACCAGAATCGTGCGGGCTGCGCTCGATGAACCAGGACTGCACGGCGCGGCGGCCATCGCCTACCAAGCAAGCACGGCCCGATGAGTCTTGGTTTTCGCTAGCCTCTTACGCGAGCGAGGTGTGGCACGCCCATCGTGCCCGCAGGTGTCAGCCCGGGTGTGAAATCAGGCACGAACCGGTGCCAGCCCTCAGTGGGGAAGCGCGGCGTTCAGCATGGATCGCCACTGCGCGAATAGCTTCCGCTCACGATTCATGCCGATAAGGCCTGCCGCCATGCCGGACGTCGTCGAAATCATGCGGAGCACCGATCCGCCCTGCTCCCCGAGAAAAATGGAGATGTCGTAACGCACGTGCGGCTTGCTCTTGCCCGCGAACGCGCCGAATGCAATGCTCGACGACTTCGATCCGCATTCCACGGTCGCGGAATACTCACCTGTGATCGTCACAGTGGATCCATTCGCCGCGAACGCGTTGAACGCGAGATTGCGCGCTGTTTACGGGATCGGCTGTGGTGTGGAGATCGAGTTCTGCCATGAGGAGAATCTCCTGAAGGCGCGGACGCAGAATGCCTGGGCTCGTGGCCGGCACGTCGGAATCCACCCAGGAATCCTATCGGCTACCTGGCCTTTGCGCCGGCCACGGCCGCGCGTGGCCAGTTCAGATGCCCCCAGTAGCTGGCCACATTCCGCGCAGCGTGTCGCTACCGCCACCCGAGACTCGCTCGTGCGAAAGTATCGGGGTCACTCCGCTGAGACGCGATGACAGCCCACGAGATGCCCGACGCCGTCGATATCACGGAAATCGACGGCTCGGGCGGGCCATCTTGGGCAGCAACTACCGCGCGATTCCCTGACCTGGTGCCTTACGCACTCCGAACAGTCCATTCAGGATGCCGTTCAGGATCGCGACGAATACTCCGGCGAGCACTGCCCACCAAAACCCGTCGAGGCGCAGTCCCCAGTCGAAACCGGACGTGAACCACTCGACGAGCAACAGGACGACCGCGTTGATCACAAGCCCGAACAGGCCGAGCGTCAGCACGTAGAACGGGAACGAGATCAACTGCAGCGCGGGTTTCAGTAGGGCGTTGATAATGGCGAAGATCAGTGCGACGCCAAGATAGACGCCGATCGTGCCGGGCGCCGATTCACCGCCTTCCACCACGAATCGGTTGCCCAGCACCAAGGTGGTGAGCCAGATGGCGACAGCGTTGATGATTACCCGAACAATGAAGTCCATACGTCTATCGTGCCACGCGCGCCTTGGCGGCGCTGATGAGGATGTGACGTCGGAGAACTCGTCCGAAATAAAGAAATGACACCTCCGTATGGTCAGGCGTACCGTTGAAATCACATACGAAGGGAGGTGATCCAGACGATGATTTCGTCGATGGGCTATGAGGTGGCTCAGGGCTAACCGCCAACCACCTGAACCACCGGGACCCGCGGGCGCGCAACTGTCCACTGCGCACACAAAGCCCGCGGGTCCTTCTATGCGCGCCGCCAGCCCGGTCCGGCACCGGCCCTTCCGCCGTCCCCACCTGCGCAGCCCTGTGTTGCCGAGTGCGAGAATTGACCCATGGCTGAAGCAGCTCACTCGCGCGTCCCCCTCCGCCCCGAGATCAAGGCCCTGCCCGAATACGTGCCCGGCGCCCGTCCGGAGCCTGGCGTGAAGGTTCACCGCCTCGCATCCAACGAGAACCCGTACCCGCCGTTGCCCTCAGTGGCCGCGGAGCTCGCTGAGGAACTCGTCGGCATCAACCGCTATCCGGACATGGGCAATGCGGATTTGCTGGGTGCGCTCGCGGATTTCCTCAACGCTCAGGCCGACCACGGGATCACTTCCGCGAACTTGGCGGTCGGCACCGGCTCGGTGGGGGTGCTCGGGCACATCCTGCAGGCCGTCGTCGGGCCGGGCGACGAGGTCATCTATCCGTGGCGCAGTTTCGAGGCCTACCCGATCGTCGTGGACATCGTCGGCGGGCGCAGCGTCCGCGTCCCGCTGATCGATGGTTACACGGACCTGGACGGGCTCGTCGCGGCGGTCACCGATCGCACCCGTGTCCTAATCGTCTGCACGCCCAACAACCCGACCGGCACGGCCGTGACGCACTCCGACCTGGTTCGCCTCATCGGCCAGGTGCCGCCCGAGGTGCTGGTGCTCGTGGACGAGGCCTACCTTGAGTTCGTTCGCGGCGACGATCCGGTGCGGGCTCTGGCGCTCGTGGACGAGTTCCCCAACGTCGTCATCCTGCGCACTTTCTCCAAGGCGTACGGCCTCGCCGGCCTGCGCGTCGGCTACGCGATCGGGCATCCAGAGGTGATGGCGGGAGTGCGGGCGACCGTCACGCCGTTCGGCGTCTCGTCGTTGGCTGGGCGGGCCGGAGTGCTATCGCTTGGCGCCCGCGATGAACTGATGACGCGCGTCGACGGTCTCGTCGCCGAGCGGGACCGGGTCGTCGCCGCACTGGCGAAGCAGGGCTGGCAACTCCCGGAGACGCAGGCGAACTTCGTCTGGTTCGATCTGGGAGAGGAGTCGCTCGCCTTTGCCAAAGCCGCAGGAGAAGCGGGCATCCTGGTCCGCCCCTTCGCGGGCGACGGAGTGCGCGTGAGCATCGGCGACAGCGAGAACAACGACGCGCTACTCTCCTTCACACGTCAATGGCTGGCGGGGCGCTGACACCTGCCGGGAAGACCGCGTTCGTCAGTGAGGTGCGTCATGCGGAAGCGCCGGCGGTGCTACCGGCACATCGTCGCGCAGCGATGAGTCGCCGCTCCGCCGCGAACGGCGATCGAATAGCCGGTCGGCACACAGCGCGACCGCCAGTAGTGCCACGCCCAGCGCGCCGGTCACGTAGCCCAGCTCGATGGCGCTCTCGTTAGACAGCCAGGTGAAGCTGCCCGAATTCGACAGGATCGTTCTGAGGCTTTCGAAGCTGAGAGACCAACCACTGGCCAGGAAGATCCCCACTGGCGCGAGGAACTCGGCGATCAGGACGAGGGGGATCGATACCGCGGCTCGCAGTCTGCGACCAGCCAGCCAGTAGAAGCCGAATCTGCCTGCGACCATGCCCGCGACGTGAAGGGCCGGACCCGTTACGGCCACCGTCCAGGTCCAGGCGTCCCTCGGGATCAACTCGTCAGGCACGTCGATTCCGTAGGGGCCGCCCGCCTCTTGCGCTTCCCGCGCACTCGGGAAGAGCCAGTACACGGCCGCCAGAACCGTCAACGCGACCCCTGCGTAGGCGAGCCCTCGGGAACCGGGAGGCCTGGCTGGCGTCGCGGTTGGCCCCGTCGCGACGGAAACACCCTGCCGTCTCGAACGCCACCACGATGTGGTCGCGATGAGGGCGACTGCCAGCCCGAAGACCGGCATGACAGCGTGGGCATGATCGCCCGACATTCCCAGAGGCGAGGACCAGGAGAATGTGGCTTCGGGCGATATAACAGCGAAGGTCCGCAGCATGATCCACACCTCCGCCACGAGAGCGGTGACGTAGCCGAAGTTACCCGCGCCGGGCACGGCCACGAAGTAGTAGAACAACCGGCCAATCATCAGGGCGGCGTTGACCATGATGGCCGTGAGCAATGTCGCGAAGTAGCCGGTGGCGGAATCTGCACCGCCTGGCGCGGTCATCGCCGTGAGAACAAGGAGGAGCAGGGTGACTGCGGCCGTATAGCCTGCCGCGGTCCAGCGAAACGATGAGGGAAGAGAATCCGGTCGTGGAGGAAGGCTCTCGTCAGCGCGACAGCCGCTGCCGTTCGGCGTCGTCACGGCGCGCTTCCAGGAATGTCCTTGGGGATCGCGTCAGCATCTGGCTGGGGAGAATCAGTTCGCGCGATCTCGAGCCGGCCCTCCGCGCCGCCTCCACGCCGGGACCGTTCGACGAGCCGGACCACGCCTAGGATCGCGACCGTCAGGGCGCCGGTGAGATAAGCGAAGATGCCGATAGGCGTGCTCATCGCCAAGTAAACCGGGATGAACATGGCCGTTGCCGCGTCCAGGGCGTTGACGTCCGAAGGCACCAGGAGATAGACGGCGGCGAATACGGGCGCGCCAATCTCGACCAGGAGGATGCTCCACAGCGCCGCGCGGTGGGTGACCCCGCGGCCCGCCAGCCAGTAGAAACCGAACCTTCCGGCAGCGAATCCTGCGATCAGGAGGGCAAACTGAACCACTTCCCAGCTGCTGCTCGCCACGGAGCCGTACGCCTCGAAGTTTTCTCCCCAAGACGTGACCATCGCTGTTACGTACGCCACGACCATGTAACCGAAGTGGACGGCGGTGACGATCAAACCAGTTCGGATGATCACCCGTCCCGCGGTGTCCGGCGCGGACCCGGCCTGCGCGGGATTGACGAATCCACCGTCGCCGGAGGCCGTTCTCTTGCCCGCACCGCCGCTACGTGCGGCGTCGGCGGGCGCGGACCCGGCCGGCGCGGATCCGGTCATCGTCAACGGCACCGCGTCCGTGGCCACCGCGCCAGTGGCCACCGCCTCTGACGGCACCACCTCCGTGGCCACCACCTCCGTGGCCACCACCTCCGTGGCCACCGCCTCTGACGGCACCGCGTCAGCGGCCACCGCCTCCGAAACCACAGTGGAGATCGACTGTGCGGCGGAGTCCGAAGTTCCCGACACAGGGGCAGAGGCCGTCGCCGGCGCCTTCCGCGCGCGGGCGGCCAGCCAGGCATCGGCGAGTATCAGTGCGACCGCCAGGCCGAAGATCGGCATCGCATTGAAGATGATCTCCGTCGCGGGATCCGTGTAGGAGCCCCAGCCGAAACTGGCATCTGGCTTCAAGACGCCGAACGTGAGGTAGGTGATCCACACCTCGGCGCCGATCCCCGCAATCAATCGCACCGGCCGGGCCTTTCGCACCGTCAGACCGTAAAAGGCCATGCGCGCAAGCGTCAGTACCGCTACCACGGCTATGGCCCACAGATACGCCGCCCAATCCAGGCCGCCATCGTCCGCGACGTCGGCCGAAAACACCGCGCCGAGGCAGACCAGGAACAGGGTGAGTGCGCCCACGTAGCCGCCAGAGAGCCATCGGATATTGATCATGGGGATTAGTGTGTCACGCTGGAACGCCAAGCGACCGTTAATGCATGAATGGCGCCAGCGTCTCGCCGATCGGCTGATGGATCACGAGGTCCGCCGAAGCGTCCGCAGTGGTCGGCGTCAGGTTGATCAGCACTAGTGAGTCCCCCTGAAAGTAGCGGATGAGTCCGGCCGCGGGATAGACCGCGAGTGATGTCCCGCCGATGACGAGGGTGTCCGCCGCGGCGATCTCCCGGATCGCGCCCTCCGTGACGCCACCCGGCAGCGGTTCGCCGTACAGTACGACGTCGGGCCGCACGATCCCGCCGCATTCGCACCGCGGTACATTGGCACCGGCGAGCCGACCGGGAGAGACTCCGGCCAGGGCCATCACCGCCTCGAGTCCAAACCGCCGCCCGCACTGTAGGCAATGGTTCCGTTGCCCTGAGCCATGCAACTCGAGTACGTTCCGCGACCCGGCCAGCCCGTGTAGGCCGTCGATGTTCTGCGTCACCACGGAGGCGAGCTGGCCGCGGTTCTCAAGGGCGGCCAGGGCCCGGTGCGCGGGCCCCGGCTGGGCATCGGGGTGGACGAGGTTCCCGAAGTAATAGTCGAAGAACGTCTCCGGCTCGGTCGCGAAGAACTCCGCCGAGAGTATGGTCTCCGGCCGGTGCCCATATTCGCTCTGAGCCTTGTAGAGCCCGGCCGCGGAACGGAAGTCGGGGATACCCGACTCCGTCGATACGCCTGCGCCACCGAAGAAGACGATGCTCCGGGACCGCTCGATGATCCGGCGGAGCGCACGCGCATCGTCGTGACTGGATTCCTCGCTCACCGCTCCATGGTGCCACTGCGACCTGCGGGCATCTCAGGTCCTCAGTTTCCCGCCGACTACGACGCCCGCCAGCAGAGCGTTGAATGCCGCCGGCGCTTCGGTGTTGACGTCGTGGCCAGCACCTCGGACCACGGTGTGGGTCAGGTCGCCGCGCACGCGCAGGAAGCGACGGGCCTCGAACCTCAGCGGGCAGCGCTCCCCGCTGACCAGCCACACCGGGGCGGGAATGGCCCGCAGATTGTTCCTCGCGGACGTCCCCGCCAGCGCGGTGAGCATCTGGGTGACGACCCGCCAGTCGGGTCGCCGCTCCGACGCAATGGGCGTGCCCGCCACCCCGCGAGCATCCGGCACTGCCCGTGCCGCAGGCGCGCGCCGTGGCTGTGATCCATCGCCGCACGGATCGACGGCGCCCCCTCGCACGCGAGTCCCGATGCGCGACAGCGCCCGGCGCGCATTGTCGGCTCCCTGGGCGAGGTCGCGGTAGAGGCGCAACGGCTTTCCGCTCGTTTCGGACGAGCACCCCGCCGCCACCACGCCCGCGATCCTGTCTGGATGCGCCGCCGCGTAGTCGAGGGAGAGATAGCCCCCGAGCGACAGTCCGACGAGCAGGATCTTGCTTCCCGCAGGCGAGGCGGCGATGGCCTCACGGATCGCCTCGTGCGCGGAAGCGAGATCGAAGTCCTCGTTCATGCGGCTGCCGTGGCCCGGAAGATCGATGGCCGTCGCCGTGATGCCGAGCCCGCTCAGCGCCGCGGCCTGTTCGTCCCAGATGCGGCCCGAGGTGCGCGTGCCGTGCACGAATACGGCGGCGAGATCGTTCCGAACCGGCGCGGGTGCGGCGGTCATCGTGGTCGCGCTGGGGGAAGTGTGCGGCAAAGGTGACCTTGAGGTGCGGCCAGGAGCGGATGCCTGGGGAGATGACTTGCGAATGGTTTATCACTTTGGCAGACGAATCTGAAGATTGCGGACGGGAAGCCTGAGAGGATCCCGGTTCGGGGGGCGGATCACGCCGAAGAATTTCGTTCACCCCCCCCGCGTAGCGACAAGATTTTCGCTGCAATACCGGCGAACCCGGTCCGCTTCCACCTCAAACCTGGAAACCTACGCTTGCGTAGGTTACGCTAGCGTAAGTTACGGATCTGTCGCCCGGATACTGGAGGAAAACCCATGCCAGCAGCCCCCTGGCAACCCAGCGCACTGACCGCGGAGCCACTCGTCCAACTCGTGGACAAGGACGGCAACCGCCGGGTCGATGACCTCTCTGCCCCTTACGAAGCCCTCGCGAGCGCGCTCGATGGGGACGCGCTGCGCGCGTTCTACCGTGACATGTCGCTCACCCGGCGCTTCGACGAGGAGGCCACCTCGCTTCAGCGCCAGGGCGAGCTCGCCCTCTTCACCCAGTCCAAGGGCCAGGAGGCCGCGCAGATCGGGTCAGCCCGAGCCATGCGACCGCAGGACTGGGTGTTCCCCGCCTATCGCGAGCACGGCGTCCTGCTGGTGCGCGGCGTCCCGTTGCGCCAGGAACTCCACCTCTTCCGGGGCATCGACCACGGCGGGTGGGACACCGAGAAGCATCGCGTCCACCTGAACACCCTCGTGATCGGCTCGCACGCCCTGCATGCCACCGGATACGCGATGGGGATGAGCCGCGACGGGCTCGTGGGCACCGGGGATCCGACCAAGGACGAGGCCGTCACCGTCTACTTCGGTGATGGCGCAACCTCGCAGGGAGATGTGAGCGAGGCATTCAATTTCGCGGCGGTGAACCAGGCGCCGGTCGTGTTCTTCTGCCAGAACAACCAATGGGCCATCTCGGTTCCCGGCGACCTGCAGTACCGCGGCCCGCTGTCCAAGCGTGGTGAGGGCTTCGGCGTTCCCGGCGTGCGCGTGGACGGCAACGACGCGCTCGCGGTGTACGCGGTCACCAAGACGGCCCTCGACACGGCGCGCGCGGGCGGCGGTCCGACGCTCATCGAGGCCGTCACCTTCCGCCGCGGCGCCCACACCACCTCGGACGATCCGACTCGCTACCGCTCCGAGGTCGAGGAGAAGTACTGGGCCGAACGCGACCCCATCGACCGTATCGTCGCCCTGCTGAAGGCGGAGGGCGCCTGGAGCGGCTCGTTCGCCGCGCGCGTGCAGGAGGAGGGGGACGAGTTCGCCGACGAGCTCCGCACCTACGTGCGCAGCCTGGGGAGGCCCGATCCGATGACCATGTTCGACAACGTTTACGCCACCCCGCATGCGATCAACGAGGGCGAACGCGAATGGATGCGCCAGTACGAGGCAGGCTTCAAGAAGGGCGGATCGCGATGACTCAGCCGCAATCGAGCCAGATCGTGCTGGCCAAGGCTCTCAACCAGGCGATGCGGGCCGCGCTCGCGGGCGACGACAAGGTCGTGCTGATGGGCGAGGACATCGGCCCGCTCGGCGGCGTCTTCCGCGTCACCGACGGGCTCCAGGCGGAGTTCGGCACCGACCGGGTCGTCGACACGCCGCTGGCGGAATCGGGCATCGTGGGAACCGCGATCGGACTCGCGCTGCGCGGCTACCGCCCGGTGGTGGAAATCCAGTTCGACGGCTTCGTGTTCCCAGCATTCGATCAGATCACGACGCAACTCGCCAAGCTCCACTCCCGCTCGCGCGGGCGGCTGCGAGTTCCGGTCGTCATCCGCATCCCGTTCGGCGGCGGCATCGGTGCGGTTGAGCATCACAGTGAGTCCCCCGAGGCGCTGTTCGCCCACACGGCCGGGCTGCGCGTTGTCAGCCCATCGAATCCCGCCGACGCATACGTGATGCTCCAAGAGGCCATCCGCTCGGACGATCCCGTCATCTTCCTCGAGCCCAAGGGGCAGTACTGGACCAAGGGAGAGGTCGACCTCGCGGCCGGCCCGTACGGTTCGGCCGCCGATCCCGCTGCGCCGCAGCACTTCGACACCCTGAACAAGGCCCGGATCGCCCGCGAGGGCGATGACGTGACGCTCATCGCGTACGGCCCCTCGGTCGCGACCGCGCTCAAGGCGGCCGCCGCCGCCGAGACGGAGGGTACGAGTATCGAGATCGTGGACCTGCGGGCAATCTCACCGCTCGACATGGCGACGGTGAACTCGTCCGTGAGCAAGACCGGGCGGGCGATCGTCGTGCACGAGGCCCCCGTCTTCTTCGGTGCCGGCGCCGAACTGGCTGCGCGGATCACGGAGGAGTGCTTTTATGAGTTGGAGGCGCCCGTCCTGCGAGTCGGCGGGTTCCATGCGCCCTACCCGCCCGCCAAGATCGAGCACGAATACCTGCCTGGACTCGACCGCGTCCTCGACGCCGTTGACCGGTCCTTGTCCTTCTAGTAGCCCGAGGAGCATCCGATGCCGACCTACCAACGCTTTGAACTGCCCGATGCGGGCGAGGGACTCACCGAGGCGGACATCGTCGAGTGGCGCGTCGCGCCGGGGGACGCCGTCGAGGTGAACCAGATCATCGTCGAGATCGAGACCGCGAAATCCCTGGTCGAGTTGCCGTCTCCATGGAGCGGCGTCGTCGCTGAGATCGTCGTGCCCGTCGGTCAGACCGCCGCCGTTGGCGACCCGATCATCGTGATCGACATCGACCCCGAGGGCGAGCACGGCTCGCCGGACGAGCGCGGTTCGTCGCACGAGCCCGGCACACCGGTCGAGTCCGCTTCATCCGCGGCGCCCGCCGAGGCCGGCTCAAGCGCCGACAACGATAGCGCCTCGCCCGGTCGAGCCGCGGCATCCGACGCTCCCGCAGCAGATCCAGCCGCACCCGCAGCCCCAGCCGCGCCCGCCACGGGAGGCGGTGCGGTGCTCGTCGGCTACGGCACAGCGGGCGAGCAGGAGTCGCGCCGCCACCGGCCCCCCTCCGGTCAGGGCGACTCGTCGACGCTGCGCGTGCTGGCCAAGCCACCCGTGCGCCGGTTGGCCCGCGACCTCGGCATTGACCTGGCGACCGTGACGCCCTCCGGGCCGGGTGGCATCGTCACCCGCGAGGACGTGCTGGCCCACCAGGTCCAGGTGCAGGCGCGCGAACTCGCCACCTACGAAGGCGACGATCAGCCGTGGCTGGCCGACGGCGACGTGTCCCCGGACGGTCGACAGACGCGAGTACCCGTCCGCTCCGTACGCAAGCGCACGGCCGAGGCCATGGTGTCGAGCGCGTTCTCCGCCCCCCACGTGACGGTCTTCCACACCGTCGACGTGACGCGCACGATGAAACTGGTCTCGATGCTGCGCGAGGATCGCGAATTCTCCGGGGTTCGCGTCACTCCGCTGCTGATCGCCATGAAGGCGCTCCTCCTCGCGATCGATCGCCACCCCGAGATCAACGCCTCGTGGGATGAGGACCGTCAGCAGATCGTCTACAAGCACTACGTCAACCTCGGCATCGCCGCGGCCACGCCGCGCGGCCTGATCGTCCCCAACATCAAGGACGCTCACCGGCTCGGCCTGTTCTCGCTCGCCCGCTCGCTCGGCGAGCTGACGGCGAACGCCCGCGCGAGCAAGACCCGGCCCGCCGACATGAGCGATGGCACGATCACCATCACCAACGTCGGAGTGTTCGGCATCGACACCGGAACCCCCATCCTCAACCCCGGCGAGGCGGCGATCCTGGCGTTCGGCGCGATCCGGCAGCAGCCGTGGGTGCACAAGGGGAAGATCAAGGTGCGGCACGTGACGCAGCTCGCGCTCAGCTTCGATCACCGGCTCGTGGACGGAGAGCTCGGGTCGCGTGTCCTGGCCGACGTCGCGAAGGTGCTCGAGGAACCTGCCCGCGCGCTGGTCTGGGGCTAGCCGCGGCCAAAGCATGCCCCCGGTCGAGCCCGGCTCGGGTCCTTCGAGCGTGTAGCGGACGCGATTTCACGCCACCGTAGGCGGCTTCCTCTACCAGCCCCGAGTGGGCGGCATCCCCGCATCTCCCTGCTCCAACTGAGCGCGTTCGCGCGCCAGGCGCTGGCGCTCCGCCAGGTCCTCCAGCTGCTGCTGTCGCTTCTCATCCTCGGGCGAGGCGGAGTCGTCCTGCTTATCGGCGTCCGGCTCGGCATCGGGTCCGGCCTCGTCATCGTTGGACTGAGGGTTGTCATCCGGGTTGTCCTGATCCGTGTTCGAATCGCCCTGATCGTCCGCGTCGTCCGGGTTCTCCGAGTCCGGCGGTGGCTGGGACGGGTCGGAATCGTCATTCGGCGCCTGGTCGTTTTCCGGCGGATCGCGCAGTGCGTCGAGTTCATCCTGCGCCTCCTGGCGCTTTGTCTCCTCGCGGTCGTTCGCGGTCGGGTCGTCGGGGCAACCGTCTATCGTGCGGATATCCATCGCCGAGGTGTAGTCCTCGATCGCCCGCTCGTACAGGTTGATTGCATCGTCGAGCGTCGCGGCCGGGTCGTCGGCCTCGTCGGCGGATTCGGCCACCAGCCGGGCCTCGTCGCGAAGTGCATCAGCCGTCCCCTCGAAGGACAGCGCGTAGTTGTGCGCCACGACGCAGCGGGGCTGACCGGCTGCCTCGGGCTTGCCCTTCAGCTTGTCCGCGAGCGGCGGGGTCGCAGCGTAGGCGCGCCCGAGGTACACCTGCGCCTGGTCGTAGTTCTCGCGAGCCAGCCAGGACGTGCCCATGCCGAAAGGCGCCTTCCACCGCTGGATAACGTTCTGCTTCGCGGTGTACCCCCACTGGGTGATGGCGGTCGCGTGGTCGGCTCGGTCATAGTTGCGCGTCGCTGCGTAGCCCAGACCGGCGACTGCGGTCAGGATGGCTCCGATTGCGAGCAGCGCGACCGCGACCGGGAGCGTCGCGAAGAACGTCATCCAGCGCACGCGCTTGCGGCGCCGCTCGACATCCTCGGGTGTTTGGAGCCGCCGGTCCGCGCTCGGTCGAGCGTCATCGAACGCGCCGTCACCCGCCGAGCCACTGCCCGTCAGCTGCGCAGGCGGCATGGCATTTTTCGCTTCGTCTCGCTCCTCAGTCACGGTTCACCCCCACCGGCCTCGTCGCGCGGGCCACCAGTGCGCCCAGTTCCCACAGCAGCAGCGCCGCGCCAACGAGGGCAAACGGCCACAGCAGGGGCTGGTAGACGCGCACCGTCCGCGTGGTCGCCTGCGCGGTTGCGGACGAGTTCACCGCCGGTACCACGTTCCCTATCGGGACGCCCGGCGACCGCAACACGTACGGCACGCCCAGTTGCTGTGCGACCGACTGCAAGGAGGCCTCGTCCAAAACCGAAATGGCATCCGGTTCGCCGTCCTGGGTCGGATCCTTGATGTAGCCCGAGGTGGTGCCGGTCGGATCGTTGACCTTCATGCGACCGCCCTCCTTTGTGCCGTAGCCGAGCACCGCCCCGCCCGAGATCAGCGAACTCAGTGACGCATAGGATCCCGGCACGCCATTGGCCGTGTTCTCGCCGTCCGAGAAGAAGTAGACGTACCGCTCGTGATCGGGTGCCTGTTCGGCGGAGTCCTGCAGCGCGCGGGTGAGCGAGTCCAGCGGCCTGTCGACCAGCGAGCCCGTCGACAAACTGGAGAGCTCTTGCGTGAGCGTGTCGGCCCAGGCGTTCACAGCACGCACGTCGCTGGACAGCGGCAACTGCTGCGATGCGATCGAATCGAAGGTGATGATCGAGAACCTGGCGCCGGTGTTCTCCGCCGCGAGGGCGCGCAGATCTGTGCGTACGCCGCTCAGGCGGGTGTCGCCGTCGCCGTAGTCCTCCGCCGCCATCGACCCGGTCCGGTCGACGACCAGATAGATCTCGACGCCCGAGGCGTAGGTCGTCACCTCGTCGTGCTCGATCGCTGGGCCGGCGGCCACGAAGGTCAGGACGAGCACGACCGCGGCGCGGCGAAGCCAGCGCAGCGTGTTCGCAGAGCCCGCCGCGGACGCCGCACCCGACCTCTTCGCGAGCAGCCAGGCACCCGCGCAGGCGGCGAGCAGCGTCACTGCGATCGCGACGATCCAGTAAACGGGCAGGAACGGTTGGAAGCTCATTCGCGCAACCTCCCCTGCACCACGAGCGCCGCCGCCAGGGCGAGGAGGGCGAGCAAGAGCCAGCGACCCGGGCTCTCGGTCTGGGTGACCTCCGGGGCCGCCTCGAGATCCACCGCCTGCTGCTCCTGAACGCGATCCACGATGCCGCGCACCGCGGCGGCGTCATTGACACGGTAGAAGTAGCCGCCGGCTTCGGTGATCGACTGCTCGAAGTTCCGCTCCACATTCGGGTCGTAGACGCTACTTGACGCGCCGTACAGGCCGGATACCTCGATGCGGCGTTCTCTCGCGAGGGCCAGCGCATCGTCGAGCGGGTAGACCGGCTCGCCGCGCAGGTCGTTGTCAGTTGCGAAGATGATCGAGCGGGAACGTTCCGTGCCACCCGAATCGTCGAAGAGCAGCGCGCAGTTGGCCAGTCCGTCGCCGATGAGCGAGGACTGCGTGCCCGTGAGCGTCGTGCCCGTCACGAAGTCGAGGTACCGGTCGATGGCCGCATTGGATGCGTACTCGACGACCGCCGGGTCGAGCGCGTCGTAGGCGATGTCGAGCTGCTCCTTGACCAGGTCATAGTCGTTGGTCAGCGGGAACACCGTGCGGGAGGTCTCGTTGAAGATCGACAGCGCGATGCGCTCGCCCGAGAACGAATCCACGAGCGTGCCGAACACGTCCACGACCTGCCGGTCGAACTCGAGCATCGATCCCGAGATGTCCAGGCACAGCACGATGTCCCGCGTTCCCAGCGTCGATTGCTTCACCTCGACGGTGGCTGGCCGGGCCGCCACGACGGACACCCCCACCAGGGCGATGACAACCGTGCCAACTCCTGCCCACTGCCACACGCGGTAGCGCCTGATCGCCGAGCCTAGGGCGCGCAGGCGCGCGATCCGAGCCGAGTTCGCGACCCAGCGCACCTCACCGCTCCCCCGCTCGGCCCGCGCGCGGCGACGCGACGAGCGCGCCCCGACCACGATGACGATCGCAACGGCGAGGGCCGCGATGATCCCGAGGGTCCACGGCCACAGCAGGGTGGTGGATACGCTCTCTACCACTTCGCCACGACCTCGCGTGAGCGCTCGATGCCCTCGTCCGCGCTCAGCGGGGCGCGCGTGGCGAACTCGGGGGCGTAGAGCTGAGCGATAAGTTCGGCGGCCGGCGTGGCCGCCGAGTGTGCCCGCAGGTCCGACAGGGTCATCGACTCCGCGCGCACGCCCGTGCGGGCATGCGTGAAGGCGCGCAGCACGGCGGCGAGTTCCTGGTGAACCTCGCGCTGAGAAAGGCCGCCGGCCAAGTGCTCGTCCTGAATCCGCGCAATGCTCGCGAGCGCGTCCTTCCGGGCGCGCGCCCAGGGATCAGTGCCGGTGGGCGCGGGAGAGGACGAGGCCTCCGTGGTGCCCCGGTCGCGACGGGGCGCGCGGGTGGCGCGGAAGAGCCACACCCACCCACCGATCACGACGACGATCAGCGTCAGTCCGGCGGCTATCACCCACCACGAGTAGGGAAAAGGCCCGAGGATCTCGTCAGCCATGGCGACTCCTGGACAGCAGCCGGATCAGATCGGCGAGGGCGTCATCGATGCCCGAGGTGACCATGAGGCGGGCATCAGCCTGCGTCGCGAACTGCAAAGTCTGGGCCCGGGTGTGGCTCACGAGGGCTTCGGTCTCATCGCGCAGCGAGGGATCGGTGCGGAAGAAGGCGGGCAGATCGAGGCCGCCGTCGACGTCCCGCACATCGTTGCCCTCGCCACCGACCGCCGGGTCGAACGGGTTCGCATCGGCGACGCACAGGACCAGCACCTCGTGGCGCATGCGCAGGCGGCGCAGGACGGGCAGGGTGTCGTCGCTCAGTCCGGATTCGTCCGTCATCACGATGAGCAGGCTGCGCCGCTGGAAAGCGTCCTCGACCCGATCGAGGACGCGCACCAGATCTGCGGCGGGCGCAGTCGCGCCGTACAGGGACTCGAGCTGATGCAGCATCGCCTCTAGATCCTGGGTGCTCGCCCGCGGCGGGCGCTGGACGAGGCGCTCCGCGTCCCCCGCGACGAGCGCCACGCGGTCGCCGCGGTCACGCGAGATATAGGAGATGATCGAGGCCAGGAACGTCGCGACCGCCGATTTGGCCTCAGTGCCGCTCGCCGCGAGCGCGCCCATGCGCCGCCCGGTGTCGACCGCCAGGATCGTCGTCAGGTTCGACTGACGCACGAAGCGGCGGATGATCGGGATGCCCGCCCGAGCGGACGATTTCCAGTCGATGTCGCCGATGTCGTCGCCAGGGTTGTAGAGCGACAGGTCGTCGAAATCCTGCCCGTGGCCCTTGTAGATGGACCGATGGTGCCCCTCGAGCAGGCCGGCGGCGCGCCGCAGGAGCGGCAGCTCCAGCCTGGCTCGCACCTCGGCCAGTCGTTGATGGTTCATCAGGGAGCAGGAACGTAGTCGAAGATGACGTCGATGATCTGTTCGGGCTGGATGCCGTTCGCGAGGGCGTCGAAGGTGCGCACGAGGCGGTGGCGCAGGACGGCGTGCCGCACGGCCTTGATGTCGTCGGGGATGACGAAGGCGCGTCCCGCCTGCAGCGCCAGCGCCTGCCCCACCTTCATCAGGGCGATCGCGCCGCGTGGGCTCGCGCCCACGCGCAACTGGTCCTGCAGGCCCGGCACGGGGCGCGGTCCCGAGAAGCGTGAGGTGTTGATGATGTCGACGATGTAGCGCTTGATCGCGGTGTCGACGTAAACGCCGTTAGCCAGTTCCTGCAGGAATACGATGTCGTCGAGGCTGACGGGAGCGGCGGGCAGCGGCGCGTTCTGCTGGCCGCTGGCGATGCGGTCCAGGACCTCGATCTCGTGCTGCGGGGACGGGTAGGTCAGGACCTCCTTCATCAGGAAGCGGTCCATCTGCGCCTCGGGGAGGACGTACGTGCCCTCCTCCTCGATCGGGTTCTGGGTGGCGAGCACCATGAACGGGTGGGGAAGTCGAAACACCTCGCCGCCGATCGACGTCTGGCGCTCCTGCATCGCCTCGAGCATCGCGGACTGCGTCTTGGCGCTCGAACGGTTGATCTCATCCAGCAGCACGAGGTTCGCGTGAACCGGGCCGAGCTGGGTCGTGAACGAGCCGGTGCCGTAGTTGTAGATCTGCGTGCCGACGATGTCGTTCGGCATCAGGTCCGGCGTGCACTGGATGCGGTGGAAGCTGCCGCCGATCGACGCGGCGAGGGTCTCGGCCGCCGTCGTCTTCGCCAGGCCGGGGACCGATTCGAGCAGGATGTGCCCACCCGCGAGCAGGGTGGAGATCAGCGAGGTGCGCAGGCGCTCCTGGCCAACGACTCGCTGAGAGAAGAAGCGGCCGATGTCGCCGATATGGCGCGCCGCGCGGGCCATATCGGCGTCCGGGATGGCCCCCCGGCCCGGGACGATGGCTGCGCGTGGTGGCGTGTCGGTCTCGCTCATGCGATCAAGTATCCCAAACGGGACTGGCGCTGCCTGGAAGAATCCTCCGAAATGGTCGCCTGCCGCGGGGACTGCTGCTCCGCCGGGGAACGGCTGCTCCGCGGGGGAACTGCTGCTCCGCGGGGGAACTGCTGCTCCGCGCGGGAACTGTTGCTTCGCAGGGGGACCGCCCTTGCGCAGTGAACCGCGCGTCCACGTCGTCTGCGGGTTTTTCATTCGCATGCCCGCTCGAGAGTCGAGCGGACGAATGAAAAACCCGCAGACGACGACTTGGAATAGCTCGACCCCGTGACCTCGTCGGTACGTGGCCTCGCGGCTACGTGGGCGAGGCGCCGGCTACTTCACCTTGACCGACGCGGTCGCACTCTTGGCCCTCAGCGCCGCCGAGCCCTTGTAGGCCACCGCGATCTTCTGCTTGCCGCGTTTGGCGGCCTTGATCTTGACCTTGGCCACGCCCTTGGCGTTCACCTTCACGGTCTTGGCCTTGGCCTTGCCGAGTTTGACCGTGGCCTTGCCTGCCTTCGCGAGGCCAGCGGGCCCCGACACGGTGACGGTGATCGTGAGCCGCTTGCCCTTCTTGACCGTCTTCTTCGCCTTGACCTTCACCTTGGCCGCCGCCTTGGTCACCGTCAGTGTGGCATTGGGGCTGGTCGCGGCCGCGACCGTGGAGCTGCCCGCAAATCTCGCCTGCAGGGTTACCTTGCCGGCGGTCAGTTGACGCGGGAGCTTGATCTGGGCGGTCTTCGAGGCCCCTACCGTGACCCGTGCCACCTGACGGCTACCCTGATGGATTGTCACAACGCCGGCCGTCCACTGTCCGGTGGTCGTAATCGACACCGACGCCTGGGGCTGGCCACCCGCCACGATCGACGTCGAGCCGAGGCCGAGTTGCAGGGTGGCGCTGGCCTTGTCGGTGACGGTGAGCGTCTGGTTCGCCGAGGACGAGCCCTCCCACGTCGATCCTGCCGTGGGTACATACCGGGCCTGCAGCTGATAGGTGCCGGCGGCCAGCGTGTTCGGGAGGGTCACGACGACGCTTCCGTTCACGAGCGTTCCCGTCGCGAGCACCGACGAGTTGGCAGCGTTCACGAGCTGCACCGTCCCAGTCGGCGTACCCCCCGTGCCGGTGACGGTGACCTGCGCCGAGGCCGGGGCCTCGCCGAGGGCCTGCGATGCCTGGCTGAGCGTCAGCGTTGTCGAGGTCGCCTGCCCGGTGATGCGGTACGTCACGATCTGCGAGGTGCCCGGAGCCCACGTCTGCGCGTTCGCTGGAGCGAACGTGGCGCGCAGGCGGTGGATGCCCACGCCAAGTCCTGTCGGCAGGTTCACGGTCGCCGTGCCGTTCGCGAGCGTCGCCGAGCCGTAGGTGGCGTTCGTGTCGGCATCCACCAGAGTGACCGTGCCGATGGCCTTGCGCGACGGCTGGTCCGCCTGCGAGACGTCGATGGTCGCCACGGCGGGCGACGCATCCGCGACGGCCGTTGATTCTGGGCTCACCGTGAGCCCGACCTGCGCCGCGAGCGGTGCGGGGACCACGCCGCTGCCGACGCACGCGCCGGGAAGCTGGATGGTCTGCCCGGCCGCGCCTGCCAGCACCTCGCACTGGGCGGGCGTGGTGTTGACTGCCGCCCCCGTCAGTACGATGCCCTGGCTGGTCAGGTCCACGTTCAGGGGATTGCCGCCTGCCGTCAGGCCGCTGATGCCGCCGACGTGACCGGCGCTGAGCCGGACGAACGACGGATCGCCGAGCGAAAGGCGGAACCCGTTGTTGATCCACACGGAGTCGATGAACGCGGCGATGCCGAACAGCGAGGGCCGAACGCCGTCGACCAGCGGCTTGTCGGACTGCTCGTTGCCGTTCTTCTTGTATACCTCGGCGAACCAGCCCGAGCGCGTCACGTCGCGGATGACTGACTCGCTGAACTGCGTGGCCTTCACCTTGCCGTCGGTCACGTGCTCGTTGTCGAGCAGTCCGGCGGTGATGTAGTTGATGTTCGGTCCCTTGAGGTTGTCACCGAAGCCTGCCCACTGCTTGTCCGCGTTGAACGCAGCGAACCGGCCCAGGATGGCCGTCTTCGCCCGCGCGCTCAGTCCTGGCAGGACGAGCGAACCAACCACGACGGAGTTGTCGCCGTTGGCACCAGTGCCGGTCGTCACCGCCGCGTTGTCGTCGTTGGACGCCAGCGTCACCTTCTGCTGGAATACGCCGTCGGTCCGCACGAACCAGCTGTCGAACTTCGAGTAGAGGTGCTGCTCGATCGAGTCCCAGTGCGCGATGTCGGCGGTCGCGCCGACCTTGGCGGCGATCTTCTTCGCGTAGCCGAGATCGATGATCAGCGAGGTCACGAACTCGGAGTCACGCTGGGTGTAGTTGTAGACCCCTCGATCCTTGACCGTCCAGTGCAGGTTGGTCGCGCCGAAGTCCAGCACGCGCTTGAGCGCTGGATAGATGTCGTTCAGCTTCGATGCATCGCCCGTAGCGTTGTACAGGATCCACGCGGTCTGCGCCTTGCGCGACGGCAGGACCTCGCCGCCCTTGGTCGGGTCGTTGGTGATCTCCCCGGGGAAGGCGCTGCCGCTCGGCTGGACGAAGTCCATGATGCCGGTGAAGGATTCCCAGGCGAGGCTGGGGTCCGCGTACACGAGGGTCTGCAGGCCGACGAGGGTGTCCCAGGTCGCGACGTTCTTCGCGCCCGGGATGCCCGACATCCACATGGAGGCCTTTCCGGTGCCGAGCTGAGCCTTGAGCGAGTTGGTCTCCGGCGTGGCCGGGATCACGTTCTGTTCGAGATTGATCCACGCGCGGTAGTACGTCTTCTCGATGTCCAGCGCGGAGGCACCATACGCCGGGACGGAGTGCAGCGAGAAGTCCTGCGGAACCGGCACCTTGGCCAGGTAGTCCGCCCAGTAGGCGTCCAACTCGCCGACGCGTGCCGAGACGTTCTGGGCATACGCGCTGGCCGCCTCAGTCGACGCGGACGAGGCCGCCGCCGCCGCAGTCATGCCCGGCGCATAGGTGGCCGAGGTCGATACCGGCTTGAACGCGATGGCGATCTTGTGCACCCCGCCATTCGGCAGCGTGGCCGACCATGCGGTCGCTCCGGTGGCCGTCGATCCCGTGGCGTTCGATACCGCCGAGCCGAAGCCGACGGTCGCGCTGTCGGGGAGCTGGTAGACCTGCACGAACCCGGTTCCCGTAACGGTGAGCTGCTTGGTGCTCGCGTTCCACGCGGGAGTGCCCTGAAGTTTGCCGCCCACCACGACATCGCCGCTGACGCTGGTCGTGTCGACCTCTCGGACGACGGCATCGGTCGAGGCGAATACGTCGCGGCCGGTGATGGTTCCGTTGGCACCGTAGTTGCCGGTGAAGGTCTCCTGGCTCGCGGTCCAGCTCGTGTCGAACGACTGCGCGCCCTCGAGGTTAGACCCCGCCCACGTTTCCGAAACCGCGGAATCGAAGATGATCAGGTCGTCGAACGCGACTGCCGAAGGGCGCCCGCCGTCGGTGGCGAGCCGCAGTTCGAGCGAGTGCGTTCCGGTTCCCACCTGGGTGGCGAAGTTGTCGACGACGATCCAGCCGGTGTTCGAGCCGACGGCGCTTAGGGTCTTCTGCGTGCCGCTGCCGTCCACCAGAGCGTTCAGGTACCACTTGTTGGTCACCACGTCGACCTTGATCGCCAGTTTGGTCGTGGCGGTCACGTTGATGCTCCCGAAGGACTTCTTCACCGCGCCGTACGTGCTGGTCAGCGATCCGGTCACGATCTTGACGATGCCCTGGTCGCCGTTCGAGGTGAAGCTGGCCTCCTGGCTCGCGCTGGTCCAGCCGGACGCGCTGGACATGTCGTCACGGGCGAGTACCTTCTTGTCCTGGGCCGGGTTCGCGACATCGCCGTGCAGGGTGACGTTGCTGAACGTCACCGACTTTCCCGCTCCGCCGGAGACCCAGATTCGCAATTCGAGGTTCTGCTGGCCGCTGAGCCCGGTCAGGGTCGCGAGATCGTACGTGAACGTCCCGCTGATGGTCGAGTCGTTGGGCATCAGCTTGATGCTGTTCACCTCGAAGGCCCACGCAGAACCCGCATCGAGCGCATCGACGGTGAGCGTCAGGTTCGGGGTCTCGTTGAGGTTGACTGAAACGGTCTTGTAGATCTTGCCGAACGTGTTGCCAGCGGTGACGGTCGCCAGGGTCGATGAACCCGTCGCCGTTGCCGCGGCGCGGTCCTCCTGCCAGCCGTTCGCGGGGGTGTAGGGGCCGGGCAGCACCGTGGACACGGGTGCGGGAGCGGTGCCCGCGGCGGCCTTCCTATAAGTCGTGAGTAGGTCCGGGAAACGCAGTGCCTCGTCGTTGGCGTAGTAGGCGGCGCGCAACGGAAGTTCCGGACCCCAGCTCTGCGACGTCTCCGGATCGGCCATCGTCAGATTCGTGTCGCCCTTAGCGTAGCGATCGAACGGGTTCAGCACGATGCGGGACTTGGCGAGCGATTGCCAGCGCTGCTGTCCGGCGCCCGTCATGCCAAGGTCGGCGACGGATGGCGCGGCCGCCGGGGTGGGGGTGGGCGCGGCAGTAGCGGCCAGCGGGGCGGTCACCCCCATGGTGGCGATGAGCGCGGCGCTTGCGACGGCGGCGAGCAGCGATGTGCGCATCCTGCGCGGGGACCGGCGAGGCAGCGGTCCGCCGGTGGGTACGGTTCCCTGAGTGGGCATTGGGCTAGAACTCCTTGTAGTGCGTCCGCGACGGTGCGATACGCTCCGCGCTGACTCCATGGTCGGCACGAAACCGCGACCAAGTATGCCGGTCGCGCGCACCAGCCTAAACCGGTTTGAGCCATCGGTCCAGAGCGTATCGCCCCAGAATGACCCTCGGGGACGAAAACCGGCCGACCTCGTCAACGTTCACCGACTCGTCGAGACGGATTCACCAAGGCGTTCACGGCTACCCTGAGAAGGTGAACAACGGAGCCAAGGGCGTGCGCGGTCGCGCACCGGCGCAACGGAGCCGGTCGATCCTGTCGGCCCTCGCGGCAACGCTCCTCCTATCGGTCGTCGTCACCCTCCTTGCCGGCTGGTGGTCGGGAGCGCTCGATCCGTCGAGCCTGCTCGACGCGGGCCCGGTGGCGCGATTCGGGCTGCCCATCGTCACGGTTTTGGCGGAGTTGGCGTTCGCGACGACGATCGGCGGACTCGTCCTCGCCGCAGCGCTCGTCCCCAGCCAGGCCGCGCGCCGCACCGCGCTGGTCACCGGCGCGATCGGCGCGGGACTATGGGCGGCCTTCGCCACGGCGCGCGTGATCTTGACCGCGTCGGTCACTATGGGCGTGCCGCTCAGCGACGCCTCGTTCGGTTCCACGATCGAGGTCTTCACGACCCAGCTCGAGGGCGGACGCACGATGGCCCTCATACCGATCCTCGCGGCAGCCGTCGCCTGCGTGGCGCTCGCCTCCAGCACGGCGACGGGCGCGGGGTGGGCGCTGGCTGCCACCGGAGTAGCGGCGGCCATGCAATCGACGCTGGGCCACTCGTCCTCCGAAGGCGGGCACCACGCCGCGCTGACCGCAATGTTCCTCCACCTCCTCGGGGCCGCCGTGTGGATCGGTCCACTCATCGCGCTCGCGGTGCTGTGGCTGCGCCGGGTCGCGTCCGGGGACGAGTTCACCGCCACCCTGCGCAGGTACTCGACGTTGGCGGCCTGGGCATACGTTCTCGTCGCCGTCTCGGGTATCGCGAGCGCGGTCATTCGGCTGAACTCGTTCGCGGACCTGCGGAGTCACTACGGGGCGATCCTGCTTGCGAAAGTCGCGGTGATCGCATTGCTCGGCGCGATAGGAGCCGCCCACCGGCGATACGTGCTGGCGCCTGGCCGGCTCGATTCGGGGCGTGCTGCTCCCGGCGTGCGGTTCTGGCGGCTTGCAGGGGTGGAGTTGTTGCTCATGGGCGTCGTCTCCGGTCTCGCCGTCGCGCTGAGTCGCACCGCACCACCGGCCGCCACCGCCGTACCCGATGTCACGGCCGTCTACCTGGTCACCGGGCAGAGCGCCCCCCCGCCCGCCAGCGCGCTCACCTACCTGACGCAGTGGTCGCCAGACGTGCTGTTCGGGTTCGCGGCCGTGGCCGGAGCGGTCGTTTATCTGCGCTGGGCGCTGCGGCTGCGCGCCAGGGGCGACAGGTGGTCCGCCGGCCGGACCGCGGCGTGGATCCTCGCAATGATCCTGTTCGCATGGGTCACCTCGGGTGGGCCGGCGGTCTACGGCCACCTGTTCTTCAGCGCCCACATGCTGCAGCACATGATCATGGCGATGGTCATCCCGCTGCTCCTGTCCGCTGCCGCGCCGGTGACACTCGCGCTACGAGCAGTGCCGGGCCGCCGGGACGACAGCCGGGGACCGCGCGAGTGGCTGCTGACACTGCTGCACTCCAGGTGGGCGGGCTTCTTCTCCAACCCGATCGTGGCCGCGGTCAATTTCGCCGGCTCGATGATCGTCTTCTACTACACACCGGCCTTCGAATATGCGCTGCGAACGTCGCTCGGGCATGCATTGATGGTCGTCCACTTCTCGCTCGCGGGCTATCTGTTCGCCAACGCCCTCGTCGGTATCGACCCCGGCACCAAACGGCCCAGTTACCCACTGCGGCTCGTGCTGCTCCTGGCGACCATGGCATTCCACGCGTTCTTCGGGGTTGCGCTGATGAGTTCCGAGCAGTTGCTCGTCGCCAACTGGTTCGGCTGGCTCGGGCTCACTAACGCTCTGGCGGATCAGCAATCCGGCGGCGAGATCGCCTGGGGGATCGGTGAGGTGCCCACGTTCCTGCTGGCGGTCATCGTGGCGATCAGGTGGTCCAGTTCGGACGAGCGCGACGCCAAGCGCCGAGACCGTCGGGTCGACCGAGCCGGCGACGCCGAATTGACCGACTACAACGAGATGCTGGCGAGGTTGTCGGAGTCCGATGAGTGATGACAGTGACCGCGGCCATCACTCATCGTCGAAATTCGCGCGGAATCCTTCGGTCAGTGGTCCCAACTGAGGTCGCCATCGGAGCAGTCGCCTCCGGGGGTGAGGGCGAAGTCCATGAAGAGTTCTTCTCGGTAGGTCTTTCCTTGCGACTCATAGGTAATGACGGGATGGTAAATCGCGGCGACGGTCTTGGGGTCGGTCGCAGTGATTCGGCTGGCGAGGACGACATCGCTCGCGGCGGCGACTTCGCCTCCCTGGGCAGGGATCAGTCTCGCAAGGTACTCGCGAGCACCGGGGCGCTCCGAACCTGACGGGATGGGGTCGAACTGAGTGCCGAAGTACGTGAAAGGCTCGGGGTTGGGGTCAATCTGGTACTGCACGGAGGCGACGTTAATACTGTCATGCGTCCCGACAGTCAGTATTGTGAGAGGCTCCTTCGAGCCGTTGGTCAGCCTGGACCCGAAAACTGTTTCCCCAACGACGGGCGCTGGGCCGCAGACCGAGGATTCCCCGGCATCTGAACGAACGCCGACAAGCGGTCCCTCGGATCGTGGGGAGTCGCTGCATCCGCTGATAAGAGTTACGACGCAGGCAAGGAAAGTGATGACTCTAACCTCGCCTCGCGGGCGCTTCTTGGGCAATATCATTTCTTAGCGACAATCTGATATGCCTTGGCGTTTGCCGGAAAATCGCCAGATCCGCACAAATTGCCACTGCGACTAGCGAACTTGACGACTAGCTTTCCCTTTGTAGACCAGCCTGTTTGTGCACTCAAGCCAACACCGTAGAAAGAAGCAGCCCCACTCCATGTGACTCTACACCAACAAACCGCGGTAGCGGCGCGCGGTGGCTTCCCCTGAATGGCCGCAGCGCAACGAAGATCAGTGGCGGGCGCCGAGCGCTGTGAAGAGCTTGGTGTTGAGCTCGAAAGCGAGCTGCGCCTCGCGTCCCGCGCGATCGAGTTCCTCACCCGTGAGCCCTAGGCCGTCGAGGCGTTCGCGGTAGATGTCCTTGAACGGCTTGGGCTTGGGGATCTCCTCGAAGTGGTAGAAGGCGAGGCCCTCGTCGCCCATACCGTAGTGGCGCTGCATCATGCGCTTGATGATCTGCCCGCCCGACAGGTCTCCCAGGTAGCGCGTGTAGGCGTGGGCCGCATACTCCGGGACGTCGTTGATCTCGTCAATGCGCTGGGCGTAGGCGCGGGCCTCGTCCAGGATGTCGATGCTCCCATTCCATTCGGGACCGAACAGGAACTCGAGGTCCTGGCGGATCGAAGGGGTGCGCGTGAGCTCGTCGAAGATGAGCGTCCTCACGCGCGCGTCCCCACTCAGCCGCGCGGAGGCGCGCTCGAGCGCCTCGTACACGGGAAGCTGCTGCGCCGCGAGGTCCGCGTACGCGTCGACGCCGAGTTCCCCGCCCATGAGCCGAGTGATGAAGCCCGTAGTCTCGGCAGTGTCGTGTGCAGTGCGAGTGCTGGTGCGCAGATGCGCGGACAGCGCATCGGTTTGTGCGGGCACAGGGAACCTCTCGTAGATGACATATCGTCAGTATCGACCTGACATTTTGTCATGTAACGCCAACCGGAGTCCAGGGTTTGTGGCGAAGATCAAGCATCGAGTTAGGTTGACCAAACCTCTCGGCGGACGCTTCCAAACTCGACTACTGCGGTATGGATAAGTCCTATATATTGGTACACTGCTCCATCATTCTCAGCACTACTTGTGCCGTCGCCCGAGGTATAAATGCCAACGTCAAACCCGCCACACTCCGCATCTCGGCTCACACGATTTAGTCGTGGACTGAAGGGGCGGCTGATCGCGTCCACCAGGTACGCGCGCCAGCGTTTCACCGGTCGCCGCCATTCTCCCTACACGCGCGGACAACTCGGCCTGCTGTCGAAATACCGCGTCGCGAACCTGATCACCGACTCGGCAGGGCGGGTGCCTGTTCGCTGGTGGGACGTGGCGGACAACTTCGGCGACCTGCTATCGCCGTGGCTCATCGAGAAGCTCAGTGGGCGGGAGACGGTCTTCGCCGACCGCAAGAAGCCGCACTACGTCGTGGTCGGTTCGATAGCCGGACGCGCCCGTGACAACTCCGTCGTCTGGGGCACCGGCTCGTTCGGGACCGAGGGCGAGGACGAGATCGCCGCCGGCGCCGACTACCGCGCAGTACGCGGGCCGCTCACCCGTAGTCGCATCCAGCACTTCGGGGCGGATGTTCCGGCCGTGTACGGCGATCCGGCGCTGCTGTCCCCCCTGGTGTTCAACCCGTCAGTGGAGCCCGAGTACGAGGTGGGCGTCGTCCTGCGCTGGTCGGAGCGCGCACGCCAGGGTGCGGACTTCGGCGACGGCGTCCTGGCGATCAATCTCGAGACCACCGACATCGAGGGAACAATTGAGGCGTTCCTCAAGTGCAAGCGGATCGTGACATCGTCGCTGCACGGCCTCATCATCGCCGATGCCTACGGCATACCGAACGCGTGGATCGCATCCAAGACGCCCAAGGGCGGCGAATTCAAGTACTACGACTACTTTGCGACGGTCGGCAAGTTCCGCACCGTCCAGCGCTTCGGCATGACCCGAAAGCCGGTGACGGTCAAGCGCGTCCTGCGCTCCCTGGTCTTCGATGGTCGACCGATTAAGTTCGACGTCAAGGCACTGCTCGATGCCAATCCGTTCCTCGAGCGCAAGGCCTAGCGCGGGGTCAGGCGCCGACGGCCCGCAGTACGAAGTCCTCTGTCGCCTTGATGGCGATGCCCCGCTCAGGATCGCGCTCCGGGATCTGCTTGCCCGAGAGGCAACTGGAGACGAGGGAAACCGTGGTGGGGATGTCCTGACCGGGGAACGTGCCGTCCTCGACGCCCGCGGTGATAATCGAGGTGAGCAGCGCCTCGACCGCCACCACGTGATCGCGTAGCCGTTGCTGGGAGGGCCGGGACAGGATGGTCCGCAGGTCCGTGCCGGGTGCGAGATGGAAGACGCGTTTGAGCCCCAGTTGCGCACGCACGTAGGTCTGGAGTTGGACGAGCGGCGTCTCGGCATCCGTCAATGCCCGGTTCAGAGTCTGCATGTACTGCTCGGTCTCGTGTGCGATGAAGCCGATGAGCAGGGCCTCTTTGTCCGCGAAGTGGTTGTACACGGCGGTGCGGCCGACGCCTGCGGCGGCGGCGATGTCGGCGAACGAGATCGCATCGAAACCGCGTTCTGACATCAAGGTGGAGAGAGCCGCGAAGAGGCGATGCCGCGTTTGCTCCCGATGCTCACGCAGCGAGCCCCCAATGATTTTCGGCATGGTGACATCATGACACTATTCGTCAGGTTCCATAGAATCGGCCCCGGGCTCGCGAAAAGTTATCCACAGATTTTATGAACATGCGTGTGGGTAGCGACGTTTCCATGCCAACCATGCTGTGGATGGCTGTGGATACGCGAAATTCCGCACAAAATTCAGTAAAACCCCACTTGCATGGGCTTCCGAAGTGGGGATAGAACTGGGGAGGTAGTTCCGTTCGAATGCCACTGACGCTCCACGCTGCCGGTGCGAATGGAACTCGATCAATCGGAGAACGGCCCGTCGCCGCCTAACAAGTGCCGCAGGTGACGCTGTGGAGACGTGCCGCGCCCGGGAGATCACATCGCAAGTCATGGGCGGAAGCCCGGAGCCACTCGTCACGGGGGTGTCGTCTCGTAGCCGGTACGGCGTGAACGACCAAGCGGTGTACGCAAGGCCCCTCGGAACCGTGATCCGAGGGGCCTTTGCGTGTCGAGGGTCCGTCCGCGCGAGTGTCGAGGGTCCGACTACGCAAAGTGGGGGCTGGCGCCGCGGCTCGCATGGGTCCACAATGAGAACCAGCGCGGGTGAATCGCGGTTCGATAGTGAGCGGTAGCGGCGTGACCGGCGTGTCGCAATGGCCACAATGGCGCAATGCTCCCGATGTCTCACATGCGGAGAAAATCGCCCGTGACCTGCAAAGATATGGTGGAGCGGATGACGGGAATCGAACCCGCGCTGTCAGCTTGGGAAGCTGAAGTTCTACCATTGAACTACATCCGCGTGCATCCTTAGATAACCTAGGGCACGCACTAGATCATACCCGAACGAATGGACGGCAAGATGACTTCACCGACCGACCCCACGAACCCTTACCAGCAGGGCACGCCCGGGGCACAGGGCCCGGAGCCTACCTTCAACCAGGTGCCGCCAGAGGGCGCCAGTCCGTACCAGCAGCAGGCTCCCGGTTACGAGCAGCCCGCCACCGGTTACCAGCAGCCCGCCCCCGGGTATGGCCAGCCCACGCCGGCCTACGCCAGCGGCCCAGTCACCGACGACGCGCTGAGCACGGTCAAGCTCAACCTCTGGCTCTCAGTGTTCTTCTCCTGGATCCCGGCCCTGATCTTCTTCCTCACGCAGAAGGACGTCCCGGCCAACGTCAAGGACATCCACCGCGAGAACCTCAACTTCCAGATCCTCCGCACCATCGCGGGCCTCGTCGTGTGGATCCCGATCGTCGGCTGGGCGCTCTTTATCGTGCTGCTCGTGTTCGCGATCATCGCGGCGGTTCAGGCACCCGACGTCGTCGCGCAGGGCGGGACCTACAAGTACAAGTTCAACATCCAGTTCATCAAGTAAGCGCCACGATGACCTGACATCGGCCCCGGTTTCCCTGCGAAACCGGGGCCGATGGACTTTCGCGGCCCGCCGCGCACGCCTAACGACTAAAGTGAACCTGTGCTGCTTTCAGACCGTGACATCCTCGCCGAGATCGAAGCCGGCCGAGTCCAACTGGACCCGTACGAACCGAGCATGATCCAGCCGTCGAGCATCGACGTCCGGCTCGACAAGTTCTTCCGCCTGTTCGACAACCACAAGTACCCCTTCATCGACCCGGCCGCTGAACAGCCCGAACTGACTCGCCTGGTCGAGGTCGGCACCCAGGAGTCCTTCGTTCTGCATCCTGGCGAGTTCGTCCTAGCCTCCACCTACGAGCAGGTCACGCTGCCCGATGACGTCGCAGCGCGGCTCGAGGGCAAGTCCTCACTCGGACGGCTCGGCCTCCTCACCCACTCGACTGCGGGGTTCATCGACCCGGGCTTCACCGGCCACGTCACGCTCGAACTATCGAATGTCGCCACGCTGCCCATCACGCTGTGGCCAGGCATGAAGATCGGCCAGATGTGCTTCTTCCGCCTGTCCTCGCCTGCGCTGAACCCATACGGCACCGCAGAGTACGGCTCCCGCTACCAGGGTCAGCGCGGCCCGACGGCCTCGCGCTCCTGGCAGAACTTCCACCGCACAGACGTCTAGCAGCGACCCAGCGCCATGGCCAAGCGGGTCGAGCACCTGCTCGCGATACCGACCGCGGTTCGCCGCGAAGAACTCGTCCTGCTTGCCGACGCGCGCTTCGGCGGCGCCCACGTCCAGCCCGGCCCCGGCCCGTGGGCGCTCAGCCTATCGCGGTACGCGACGCTGACTGAGGCGGAGCCGGGCGCGCTGGACCTAGCGCAGGCGACCGCGGTCGGGCTCCTGATGGACGAGCCCTTCGCCGCCCGCCTCTCCTCCGGCTTCCCGCTGCGCGTGCTGATCGCGGCTACGCTACGGGAGCGTGCCGAGCGCCCCGACTTCCCCCTCGCAGACCGCCACGGCGTCCTGCATCTGTTCGGCGAAACCGTGCCGGACAGGCAGGAGCGGCGCACCCTCGACTGGCTGATCGCCGCGGCGGCGCGCCTGCACGGGGCGGTCATCGTCGACTCGGGCAGCCGCGAGGCGGAGCGGTCGTACGCCGCCGCGATCCCGGACCCGCGCGCCGCCATGAATCTGACCGTGTACTCCCCGACGTGGCTCACGCCTCGCGCGGGCGAGCACGTGTGCGGCCAGGTGGTGCCGGGCAGCGCATTGCTGGACGGCGAGAGAGCCTGGCCGGGGCCGTCGCCCGACGCGGTGATCGTCCCAGGGAGGCAGCTGTCAGTGGACGAGCGCGTCGACCTCCACGCCATCGTCGATGCTCACGACATCGCTGCGCTCCAAGGCGACGACTCGCTGGCCGGTTACGCGGTGGCGAGCGGGCTCGCCACCGGCGGCCTGATCGTCGTGGAGGCGGGACCGGTCGAGGTGCTACCGGTCGCGCTGCGCTCGCGCGCCGACCTCATTCACGGTTGCGTGCAGTATCGAATCGCCTGGGAGCCTGATGACCCAGGGCTCGTCCACGGGGGCCACCTCACCGCCGAACTGGCGGTCGAGCAGGAGGTCGCCGCGCGCACCATCGCCGCCCTTGCGGAAGCGATCAGCGAGGTAGCGGGCGGGTACGTCCTCGATGACGACGGTTTTCCCCGCGGGCGCGTTGTTAAACTGTGAAAGCCGCCAGGTGAACCCCCGATCCGCGAGCTCATAGCGGTCGGACACTGACGACAGGACATCGGATACGTGCTTTGGTTGTTGACGCTTCATGCTGTGATGGCGCTCGCGGCGCCCATCTTGCTGCGTCACCTGGGGCGCGTCGGCTTCAGCGTCCTTGCCATCGCACCGGCCGCCGTTGCCGGCTATGCGCTCACGCTCACCTCGCGCGTCATGGACGGCGGCCAGGTCACCGAGCGAGTCACATGGATGCCGGCACTCGGCGTCGACCTGAGCTTCCGCATCGACACACTCGGTTGGGTGATGCTGCTCATCGTCGGGGCGATCGGCGCGATCGTGCTGGTCTACTGCTCCGGCTACTTCTCCGCGACGGCAACCGGTTCCGGGAGATTCGGGGCGGTCTTCGTGGCGTTCGCCGGGGCGATGGCGGGCCTCGCGGCGGCCGACAACACGATCGTCCTGTTCGTGTTCTGGGAACTGACGACCGTATTCTCCTACCTGCTGATCGGGCACTATTCGGACCGTAAGGCGTCCCGGCGCGCGGCCATGCAGGCGATCGTCATCACGACCGCGGGCGGGCTGGCGCTGCTGGTCGGCCTGATCATCCTCGGCGAGACCGTGCCCGGCGGATACGAACTGTCGACGCTGCTCGTATCAGCACCCTCGGGCGGGACGGCCGTGACGGCGGCCCTCGTGTGCGTCATCACCGGCGCCGCGAGCAAGTCCGCGCTCATTCCCACGCACTTCTGGCTGCCGGGAGCGATGGCGGCGCCGACTCCGGTCAGCTCCTACCTGCACGCCGCCGCGATGGTCAAGGCGGGGGTCTACCTCATCGCCCGGTTCGCCCCGGCCTTCGCGAGCAACGCCGTGTGGATCTCGCTCATCCTGATCCTCGGGCTCGGCACCTATCTGCTCGGCGGCTATCGTGCGCTGCGGCAGCACGACCTCAAACTCGTCCTTGCCTACGGCACGGTCAGCCAGCTCGGAATGCTGATCACCCTGCTCGGGATCGGCAGCCAGGCGGCCGCGCTCGGCGGGCTCGCCCTGCTGTGTGCGCACGCCATGTTCAAGGCCGCGCTCTTCCTGACCACCGGCGCCGTCGACGTCATCGCCGGAACGCGCGACCTGCGGAGGCTGTCCGGAGTGGGCCGACGAGTGCCGAGCCTCGCGGTCGCGGGCGGACTCGCCACCGCCTCGATGATCGCGCTCGCGCCGACCGCGGGCTACGTCGCCAAGGAGGCCGCGCTCGACGGCGTGCTGCACGCGGGGATCCCGGCGGCGCCCGACTGGATCGCCACGGCGGTATTCATCATCCTCGCGATCGGGTCAATGCTCACCGTGGCCTACGGACTGCGCTTCTGGTGGGGAGCGTTCGCGACCAAGACGTCCGATCCGAGCCCGGCGACCGAGCAGTTCGCGTGCATCGAGCCCGCCACGATCAAGAAGCCCTCCTACCTGCTGAGCGCCCCGCCGCTCGTCCTTGCGGTCGCGGGGCTCGTCGCGGGGCTCTTCCCGGCGACGGGTGAGCGGTTGCTCGAGCCCTACGCCGACCTGTTCCACGGCGAGCACGCGGGCCACCTGGCACTGTGGTCGGGCGTCACGCCCGCGTTCGTCGGCACCGTGGCCGCGATTGCGCTCGGCCTGCTGCTGTTCCGGTTCCAGGACGTCATCGAGGGCGCGCAGCAGAAGTTCGGTGGCAAGGTCGAGGCCGATTACCTCTACCGCCGCATGATGCGCAAACTCGACGATTTCGCGGCCGACGTCACCGGTTTCACGCAGCGCGGTTCGCTGCCGTTCTACCTGGGCGTGATCTTCTCGGTCTTCGCACTGGCGGCGGGATCGGCCTTCATCGCATCGAACGTGCCGCTGCGCCTTCGCCTGTGGGACTCTCCCGCCCAGCTCCTTCCCGTTGCCGTCATCTGCATCACGACCGTGCTCGTCGTGCGATCGCGGCGCCGGTTCAAAGCCGTCCTCCTAGCCGGATTCGCCGGCTACTCCGTCGCTGCCCTCTTCGTGCTGCACGGCGCGCCCGACCTTGCGCTCACGCAGGTGCTCGTCGAGACGGTCACGCTGGTCGTTCTGGTACTCGTGCTGCGCAGACTGCCGCCCTACTTCTCCGACCGACCGCTCGCGCGCAGCCGTTGGACGCGGCTCACCATCGCGATTGCCGCCGGCGTGGGGGCCATGGGCCTGGCCGTCATCGCTCCGAACGCGCGCATCCACGCGGCCATCTCGGACAAGATCGGCGACTTCGTCTACGAGTACGGCGGCGGGCGCAACATCGTCAACGTGATCCTCGTGGACACCCGAGGGTGGGACACCATGGGCGAGATCTCGGTGCTCCTCGTGGCAGCCACCGGCGTGGCCTCGCTCGTCTTCCTGCGCCGCCGAACGTCGGCGATCGAACGCGTCGGCGACCTCGACTCCGAAAAGACCGATACGTCCGTGTGGGGCAACTCGCCGGATCCCGCCGCGCCCATGCGCCGCCAGGCCATCGCCGATCCCGCCGTGCGCACGGACAACAAGCCGACGTGGATCAAGGCGAGCCGCACGCTCGCGCCGCAGCGGCGCTCCCTGATCTTCGAGGTGATCACGCGGATCGTGTTCCATCCCGTCATCGTGTTCGGCGCATTCCTGCTGTTTGCCGGGCACAACAAGCCGGGCGGTGGCTTCGCCGCAGGGCTCGTGGTGGGCATCGCGCTCATCATCCGATACCTCGCGGGCGGCCGCTATGAACTGGCGGAGGCTTTGCCCGTCCAGCCGGGTTCGCTGCTCGGCTCCGGACTCGTCCTGGCTGTCGGCACTGGATTGGCTGCCCTGATCACGAAGGGCACGATGCTCGAGTCAGTGATATGGAAGTTCCACCTCCCGATCTTCGGTGACGTCAAGATCGTCTCGTCCCTGTTCTTCGATATCGGCGTGTTCCTCGTCGTCGTGGGGCTCGTGCTCGACATCCTCCGTTCCCTGGGTGCTGAGATCGACAAGCAAGGGGAGGTCACCCGATGATCGACACCATCCCGGCCGCGGTCCTCGTCGTCGCCGTCGGCGCGTTCGTGATCTCGGGCGTCTACCTGATGCTGGAGCGGTCGCTGACACGTGTCCTGCTCGGCTTCGTGCTGGTGGGCAACGGCGTCAATCTCATGTTCCTCATCGCTGCCGGCCGGGCGGGATTCGCCCCGATCGTCGGCGAGTCCGACGAATCGACGTGGACCGATCCGATCCCGCAGGCGATGGTCCTGACCGCGATCGTCATCACGCTCGGTCTGGTCGCATTCGTGCTGGCGATGGCCTACCGCTCGTGGCAGTTGCACGGCCACGACGAGGTGCAGGACGACCTTGAGGATCGGCGTATCGCGCGCCTCGCGGCGCGCAACGCACCCGCACTCTTCGACACGGACACGGACACGACCGACCGCACCATCCTCGACGATCAGGCGGCCGACGTGCGTGACGAGACGGGGGAGGACGCCAGATCATGACGCCCACCTACCTGCTGCCGCTTCCCGTCGTGATCCCGTTGTTCACGGCGGGCCTGACCCTTGCCCTGTGGCGGGTCCCCAAACTCCAGCGGGTCCTGTCCGTCACTGCGCTGCTCGCGATGGTAGTGGTCGGCCTCATGCTCGTCGTGAACGTCGACGTCGGCACCCTCGTGATGCATATCGGCGGCTGGCAGGCGCCCCTCGGGATCGATCTGGTCGCCGACCGGCTCACGGCGCTCATGCTGACCGTGTCGTCGTTCGTGTTGCTCTGCGTCTTGCTCTACTCCCTCGGGCAGGACGTCGCCGACGGCGCCGCCGAGGCGCCGGTCTCGATCTATCACCCGACCTATCTCGTTCTGGCGGCCGGAGTCTCGAACGCGTTCCTCGCGGGGGACCTGTTCAACATGTATGTCGGCTTCGAGATACTCCTGGTCGCGAGCTATGTGCTGCTCACCCTCGGGGGAACCGGTGAGCGGATCCGAGCTGGCGCGATCTACGTCGTCGTGGCGCTCGCGTCGTCCGTCGTCTTCCTCACCGCGCTCGCCATCACCTACGCGGCAACGGGCACGGTCAACCTCGCCCAACTGGCGCAGCGCCTACCGGAGATAGATCCCGGCGTCAGCCTCGCAATCCAGCTGCTCCTCCTCCTGGCCTTCGGCATCAAGGCGGCCATCTTCCCGCTGTCGGCGTGGCTGCCGGACTCCTATCCGACGGCCCCGGCGCCGGTCACGGCCGTCTTCGCCGGCCTGCTGACCAAAGTCGGCATCTACGCCATCATGCGCACGCAGACGCTCCTGTTCCCCAGTGGCCGGCTCGACGAAATGCTGATGTGGCTCGCTCTGGCCACGATGCTGCTGGGCATCCTGGGGGCCGTCGCGCAGAGCGACATCAAGCGTCTGCTCTCCTTCACGCTGGTCAGCCACATCGGCTACTTGCTGTTCGGCATAGCCCTTTCGTCGCGCATCGGCATGGCCAGCGCGGTGTTCTACATCATTCACCACATCACGGTGCAGACCGTTCTCTTCCTCGTGGTGGGCCTGATAGAGCGCCGCGGCGGAACGACGAACCTCGAACGGCTCGGCGGGCTGGCGAAGGCATCCCCGGGCCTGGCGATCCTGTTCTTCGTACCGGCGATGTCGCTGTCCGGCATCCCACCGCTGTCGGGCTTCCTCGGCAAACTCGGCCTCCTGCAGGCCGGCGTCGCAAGTGGCACGCCGACGGCCTACGTGCTCGTAGTCGGTTCGGTGCTGACCTCCCTGCTCACTCTCTACGCGCTGGTCAAGGCCTGGAACAAGGCCTTCTGGCAGGCCCCGGCGATGGAACTGCCGAACGAGCGGCTGCCGCGCACGATGGTGTTCCCCACCTCGATGCTGCTGGTCGTCATGGTCGGTCTCACCTTCATTGCGGGCCCGCTGTTCGACTACACCGGGCGCGCGGCGGACGAGTTGCTCACCCCGGACGCATACGTGTCATCGGTGCTGGGAGGTTCGTCATGATGACGCCGCACCGCAGAGGCGGCAAGACGTCCCTCATCGGCGTGCTGGTGCTCACCCTCATGTGGGCGCTACTGTGGGGGACCTTCGCGCCCGGAACGCTCGTCGCGGGACTGCTGGTGGCCATCGTGATCGTCCTGACGTTGCCCCTGACCCGGGTGGGTTTCGCGGGCAAGGTCCGGCCCTGGTACGTGCTGGTCCTGCTCGTCTGGTTCCACTGGGATCTGCTCCGGGCGTCATTCCAGGTGGCGGCGCTCGCATTCCGGCGCAGGACGCCCCGCGGCGCGATCATCGGGGTGCGCCTACGCCGTGCGAATGACCTGACGATGACGGCGGTCGCGCAGATCAGCGCGCTCCTTCCCGGGACGCTCGTCGTGGATGCGCATCGTATGACGGGCGTCCTGTACCTGCACGTGCTCGACATCGATGTGGCGGGCGGCGCCGACAAAGTGCGCGCCGACGTGCTCACGCTCGAGGCCCGCGTGATGCGTGCCATGGGCTCGACCAAGGACCTGGACGAGTTCTCCCTGACTCGATCCAGCCGCGCTTCGAGCGCGAGCGGCACCACCGGGGAGCGTCTGCCATGATCTACCTGTACATCGCGTGCGCCGTCATGCTGCTGGTCGCGGCCATTCTCGCGATCATGCGCGCCGAGCGCGGCCCGTCCATGCTCGATCGCACGGTCGCGCTCGATCTGTTCGCCACGGTGATCGTGGCGGGCATCGCGACCGAGGCCGCGTGGTCCAAGCGGGTCGACATCCTGCCGGTACTCGTGACGCTGTCCATGGTCGGCTTCATCTCGTCGGTTGTCTTCGCGCGCTTCGCATCCGTCGAACCGGCCGAGGCCCGGCGCATCAAGTCGGCCGCCGAGGTGGAACTCGAGCTCGCCCGCCGGCTTGCCGAGGAGGCCGCCCAGGACGAGGCGGAGATCCTGGCGCACCAGCGACTGCTCGATCAGCAGGGTGCGGCGACTCCGACTCCGCGAGGGGAGGAGCAATGACCTGGTCACATGTCGCCGATGCCGCTGCCGCGATCCTGCTGTTCGCGGGGTGCGCGCTGACCCTCGCGGCCGGGGTCGGCATCACGCGTTTCCCCGACCTGCTCGCGCGTATCCACGCCGCCGCCAAGCCGCAGGTGCTCGGACTGTTGCTCGTGCTGACGGCCGAGGCGCTGCGCGTGCGGAGTTGGCCGGTCCTCGGCATGCTCCTAGTCGTGGTCGTCTTCCAGTTCCTGACGATCCCCGTCGCCGCGCACATGGTCGCCCGCGGCGGCTACCGCACGGACCAGCTCAACAGGGATCTGCTGGTGGTGGACGACCTGCGCGACGACATGGCGGCGGCCGCCAAGGCCGAGAAGAACGAGACGCACTACGACGATTGACCGGCCCCGCCACCCCGGGCCGGCGTACTGACGCACGGGGCCCGCGCGATTTCGAGCGCGGCCCCTGACCTAGCACTAACGTGAATCTCAGGGTTCTCTCAGGGCCACCCCCGATTTACCGCAACTCGATGCCGCGAAAGACTGGCACAGCAAACGCAATACCTGGGAGTACCGAGTCGATCCACCGGATCGCCGATCAGCAAGGAGACCCGTCATGCCCACGCCCACGAGTACCGTGGATACCGCGATAGCCTCGGCCAGGGGCTTGCGCAAGGTGTACGGCCACGCGCAGACCGAGGTCGTCGCCCTCGACAGCGTCGACGTCGACATCGCGCGCGGCTCGTTCACCGCGATCATGGGGCCGTCGGGCTCCGGCAAGTCCACGCTCATGCACTGCATGGCGGGCCTGGACCGCCCGACCGCAGGCAACGTCGTGGTGGACGGGGCGGAGATCTCGTCCATGAACGAGCGCCAACTGACCAAACTGCGCCGGACGCGACTGGGATTCGTGTTCCAAGCGTTCAACCTGATCCCGACCCTGACGGCGCGCGAGAACATCATCCTGCCCGTCTCGCTGGCCCGCGGCCGCGTGAACGAGGGCTGGTTCGAGCAGGTCATCGAGGCCGTCGGCCTGGCCGATCGGCTCTCGCACAAGCCGACAGAACTGTCCGGCGGGCAGCAGCAGCGGGTGGCGTGCGCCCGCGCGCTCGTCACGCAGCCGTCGGTGGTATTCGCGGACGAGCCCACCGGCAACCTCGACTCGGTGTCCTCGCACGAGGTCCTCAGCTTCCTGCGCCGTAGCGTGGACGAGTTCGGCCAGACCGTCGTGATCGTCACCCACGATCCGGCGACGGCCGCCTTCGCCGACCGCGTGCTGTTCCTGGCGGACGGCGCGATCGTGGGGGATCTGGCTGACCCGACCGTGGACCGCGTGATCGACGCGCTGCGGGCACACTCGGATGCCTCCCGCGCCCGGCGCGCATCGGCGGGACCCCGATGATGGGGAAGATGGCCTGGCGCTCAGTGCGCCAGCACCCAGTTCGCTTCGGCATGTCGGTGATCGTCGTGGTGCTGGGCATCGCGTTCGTGACCGGCACCTTCTCCCTGCGCGCGATGATGTCATCGACGTTCGGCAACATCGTCGACTCGGCCTATGCGGGGCAGGCGTACGTGCGCGGGACGCTGGTGGACGAGTCCGCCGCGGCGAATTCCATGATGGATCCCGCGGCTGGCCGCACCAAGGTGCCAATGGATCTGGCCACCTCGATCGACGCCATCGACGGCGTGGACGTCGCCATTCCGGATGTGAGCGGCACGCTCATCCTCATCAAGGCCGACGGCACGGCGGCGGCCGCGGGCGGTTCGCCCACCCTCGCCTTGGGGCTGGACCCGCGCGACCCCACGCTGAAACTCGGCGCCGGGAAGCGCCCATCCGGCCCGGACGAGATCGCGCTCGACACCGAGACCCTCGAACGCACGGCCCTGCAGGTCGGCTCGAAAACGCAGATCATCGTCGGCGGGCAACTGAAGGATGTGACCGTCTCGGGCGAACTGCAGTTCGGCACGGCGTCGGCGGGCGCGAACCTCGTCGGACTCGACCTGGACACCGCCACGCAGTACTTCGCCCCGGACGGCACGGTCTCGCTTATCTCGGTCTTCAGTTCCTCGCCGGAGGCCGACACGGTCGCCGCCGTGACGTCAGCACTCGCGGGCGATGGCGTGGAGGTCGTCGCCGGGCAGACGGTGCGGGACGAGTCCACCGCCAGCGTCGAGACGATGCTCGGCTTCGTGTCGACATTCCTGCTCGTGTTCGCGCTGGTCGCGCTCGTTGTGGGCGGCTTCATCATCGCGAACACGTTCACCATGATCGTGCGCCAGCGGCTCCGCGAGATCGCGGTCCTGCGCGCGATAGGCGCCTCGCCCGTGCAGGTGTTCGCATCCGTCGTGGGTCAGGCGGCGATCGTCGGGCTCATCGGATCGGCGCTGGGCATCGGCGGCGGCGTGGCACTGGTCTACGGGCTGCGGGCGGTCATGGGGAACTTCGGCATGAACCTTTCCGGGGAGGTTCCACTCGACGTGAGCACAGTGGTGATCGCGATCGTCACGGGCGTAGCGGTGTGCGTGATCTCGGCTGCGATTCCGGCCCGGCAGGGCTCTCGCGTGGCCCCGGTGGACGCGATGCGCGAATCCGTCTCGATCAAAGAGAAGGCGCTTCGCCTGCGCGGCATCCTGGGCGGACTGCTGATGGTCGCGGGCGTCGCCGCCGTCGTCGCCTCGACGCGCGTCGATTCCGGTGGCTCGCTACTGGGCGCCGGTGGTGCCGCCCTGCTGGTCGGGCTGCTGGTCGTCGCCCCGGCCATCACCCGGCCGGTCACGCGGCTCCTCGCCCTGCCGCTCAAGCACTGGTCCAGGCCCATTGGGCCGCTCGCGGCGGACAACGTCATGCGCAATCCACGGCGCACCGCGGCGACGGCCGGCGCGCTCATGATCGGTCTCGCACTCGTGGGTGCCGCCTCGGTGCTCGCCGCCTCCGCCGAGAAGTCCGTGGCTTCGCTCGTCGATACCGGATTCAAGGCCGACTTCGTGGTGGTTTCGGCCGACTACATGGCCGGGGTACCCGGCGAGGTGGTGGACAAACTGGCCGCCGCGCCCGGCGTGGCCGGGGCAGACCCGCTCTACTACAGTTTCTTCGACGTCGACGGCGAATCCGGTCAGGTACTGGCGTTCGACCGGACTCTCGTGCAAGACAGCATTGAGACGACGGTGATCTCGGGAAGCCTGGACGGCTTCACCGGCGACGGAGCGCTCGTCCTCGAGGATGTCGCCAAGGACAAGGGGTGGCAGGTGGGCACGCGGATTCCGGTATCGGTCCTCGACGCGAGCAATCAACCCGTCGAGGAAACCGTGAAGATCGCCGCGATCATCGACGCGGGATCCCTCGGGGGCGCGGTGTTCGTGACCACTGACTGGTTCACCGCGAACGTTCCCGCGAGCAGCAGGATCATAGACTCCGTCTACATTCGGGCGGAAGCGGGCACGGACCTGACGGCATTGCGGGCGGAACTGACCGAGGTCGTGAAGCCGTACGTTGTTCTCACGGTCATGGACAAGGACGATCTGACGACGTACATCGCGGATCAGATCCAGCAGGTGCTGGTCATCCTGTACGCGTTGCTCGGTCTGTCGATCGTGATCGCCATCCTCGGGATCGTCAACACGCTCGCGCTCTCGATCATGGAGCGGACTCGGGAGATCGGGCTGCTGCGCGCCGTCGGCATGGGGCGGCTGCAACTCTCCGGCGTGGTTGTGGCCGAGTCCATCCTGATCTCGGTGTTCGGTGCCATCGGCGGGCTGGCCGTGGGAGTGGGGGTCGCCTCGGCGATGCCATCCGTCTTCGACACCAGCGGATTCGACCAGCTGGCGATACCCTGGGGCGCGCTGGGAGCCATGATCGGGTTGGCGGCGATCGTGGGACTCGTGGCCGCGATCTGGCCGGCCGTGCGCGCAGCGCGACTGCCCGTGTTGGACGCACTCTCGTACGAGTGATGAGATAGCCCCTATGGAGGACATCTACACGGCGCTTGCTCCCGCCGAGGCCCGCGACCTCGCCCACGATGCACTGTGGAACGAGGGCTGGACGGTCACGAAGGTGGACCACTGGACCGCTGACGCGGAACGCGGGTCAGTGGGGGCTACCGTCATCCTCGGGCCGCTCGCGGGCGATCGCCAGCAGCACGTGAAGTTTCGGCTGCAGGTGTTCGCCCGGCCGGGCGGCGGGACGGCCGTGCGGGTGCGGCGATTCACCTCCGCCGACATAGGCAAATCCGGCGCGAAGCGCAACGCCGAACTCGTCCTCGCCGGCTGGCGGACCATCCGGACGGCGCTTCCCGAACCCGATTGACCGGCACGCCACGACGAGAGGGCTGGTCCGCGCGTTTCGTGCGCGGCTCGGCCCTCTCGCCCACCCGTTCGGGCGCCGTGATCGTCCGCTGGTAGAGGAATCGCCCCGCCACCATTGAGATGTGCGATTTGTGCCGAATACCATAGTTCCCATGCGTGCCTTCATTCTCGCCCTCGGCACTGCCCCGCGGACCCGGCTCAGAGCCCTCGCGATAGCCGTCCTGGTGGCGAGCCTCGTCGCTGGCCTGGGGACGGCCATTGCGCCCGCGGCGCAAGCCGCCACGTGGAAGTCTCAGGCCAAGAAAGTCAAGGCTTCCGCCTGGCCGGCCCGCGTCGCCAAGGTGACGGCTGGCCCGGGAAGCGCGCCCGGCACGGCGATCGTGAAGTGGAAGGCGTCGAACGAGACGACCTCCTACTACCAGCTCGATCTGGCGAGCACCATGTTCTCAAAGTCCGACAAAACGCTGCCGACCCGGGGTCGGGACTTCCACAGCATCAAGATTCCCCGCAACGCGCGGTCATATACCGTGTCAGCGGCGCTAGCGGCCAAGGTGGGCGCGCCGATCGGTAGCGGAAACCACATCTTCTTCCGGTTCTATGCCGTCAACTCAGCGGGCAAGAAGAATATCGTCCGCGTCTATCCCGGCCTGCATGCGTTCACGACAGCGCCGCCTGCCACGGGTGGGACCACAGATCTCACCGTGGCGTCCTACAACGTCGGCTCGATCAAGGCAGCGGTCAAAACGAAGGGTGCAACCCCCTGGAGCAGCCGCCGAGCAAAGGTCGCAAGCATCATCGCAAGCTCCGGTGCTGGCCTCGTCGCCCTCCAGGAAGTCGGGCCGGGCAACATCGTCGACGGCGGCGCCGTGAAGTCCACTGGCCTTCCACGCCACACCGATGACCTAGTGGCCGCACTCGCTGACAAGGTAGGCAGCGACAAGTACCGGCTCGTGCGCACAACTCCGTACGTGCAGGCGGGCAAGACCAGCGGTAGCCAGGGTGCCCGCATCCTGTATGACTCGACACAGTACAAACTGCTGTCGAACTGCCCTGAAGAGACGGGCAAGAATGCCTACAGCCCCTCTTGCTCGTTCCCGCTGCCACTGAACAGCGGCGATAGCGAAGGGTATCGCCGCCGGGCCGCCTACGCCCTGTTCGAGCAGATCTCCACGGGGAAGGTCTTTTACTTCGTGTCCGTCCACCTCGAACACCGTGAAGGCACGACGAGTAAGTCGATTCTCAAACTCGACAAACTCCGCGGCAAGCAGGCGACGGCGGTCGTGTCGACGATGAAGAGTATCAATACCTCGGGGTATCCCGTCATCATCGGCGGGGACCTGAACTCATGGCAGAACTACCAGAGGACGGGTGCGCTCCCCCAGACGAAGTTCCTTAAGGGTGGCTACATCGATGGCGCATCGGCGACGAAGCGGGTAGGCGTCAAGTATCCGACCTCGTCACAGTGGGCCACCACGGTCAAGGCGAGCACCGTAGGATTCGGCTCGCGCATCGACTACCTGCTCGCCAAGGGCGTCGCAGGCGCCACCCGCTACACAAACACGATGGTCCGCAAGGATTCTCGGCGCGGTTCCGACCACGCGCTCATCAAGGTGACGTTCCGCCTTCCCTGACGAGGCCGGAGGCTCGGTCACCGCGCCAGGTGCGCGAGCCACGTAGTGGCGGTGTTCAGGTACTCCTCGCGAGCCTCGCGGGGGGACGAGGCCAGGTCATGCGCGCCCTCGAAGCGGGCCACCGTGACGTCCGGACCGAGGTCCTCCGCTCGATCGACGAGCCGCTGGGCGTCGAGCACGCTGTCGGTCGTGAGTAGGCGGTCGTGCGGCCGGAACCGATTTCCCGATTCCCTAGCGGCGCACAGCAGGATCGGCACCCCGATGCCTAGTCCGCGCCTGACCTGGGCTTGCCCGCGACGAATCGCTCGTAGCCAGGCCGCGCGCGCGGGAAATCCTCTTCGAGGGCGCAGGCGGAGGTCGAAGTCGAACTCTCCTCCCGTGTCGACGTGCAGCGCGTCGCGATAGTGCACGGAGAGTTCGTCCAGCGCGAGTCTTGGCGCTATGGGGGCGATGGCTCCGGAGAGGATGGCCGCCGCGGCGCGATACGGCGAAGAGCCCTGCATGGCGAGCCAAGGGCTGTTGAGGACGAGGGCGTCCACCGCATGATCGCTTCCGGCGCGCCAGCGGTGCGCGGCCCAGAGCGAGGCGATCAGCCCGCCCGTCGAGTGGCCTAGTACGGTCAGGCGGGAGTGCCCCGCCGCGCCGCGGATGGCACGCGCGGCTAGATCCAGTTCCTCTCGGTAGACGGACAGATCGGCGACGTAGTTGCCCGGCTCGCCGGTTCGCAGCGACCGGCCGTAGCGGCGCAGGTCGATCGCGTAGAACGCGAAACCCGCCGCCGCGAAGTGATCACCGACGTGGGCCTGGAAGAAGTAGTCGGCGAAGCCGTGGATGTAGAGGATGGCTGGCGCGTCAGGAGCGAAGGCGGTCGGAGCGGAGGCCGGTGCGCGCCGGATCAGGGTGGCGATCGAGCTCGTATCGCCCGGCAGATCGGGAGTGAGATCCAGGACCGCCTGCGACCAGTCAGGGCCGAGCGGGTCCGGCGACCACGGCGATGCGTGCGGGGCGACAGGCGGGCTCACGAGAGCACACGGGATCCGGTAGCACTGTGGTCGGCCATGCCGCCAGCCTAGTGCAGTCCTCGGCGGTGGCCTCGTTCTACACCGTGCCATGGGCGCATGCTCGCCATGGTCTGGTGGTCTACGCCCAGCGCGTCTGTGCCCGGTGGCCCGCTGGCGTGTGCCCTTCCAACCGGCCTGCGCCAGGCGACCCGCGCGCCGGTACATCGCACGGGCCGGGCCGAAGCTCGCGCCTCGACCCGGCCCGCTATCTCTACTGCCTCGGGCTTGCCGCTATCGGCGTACCTTGACCTTGATGGTCTGTGAGGCGGCCTTGGCATTGGGATTGCCGAGGAATTTCGCGCGCAGCGTGACCGTGCCGGGCTTGGTGGGGCCGGGCAGAGCGACGCTCGCCCGCCCGTTCTTGAGTTTGGCGGTCACCGACTTCTTGCCAATGGTCACGCGCAGCTTGCCACGCGCCTTCGTCGCGGTGCCTGTCAGGCGCACAGTCACGGTGGCCTTGAACCGCTTGTTCGCGGTGGCGTTCTTCGCAACGACCTTGATCGATGTGGTGGCCTTGGCCACCTGAAGCCGCAGTGTGGTGGACGATGGGTTCGTCGCCGCTGATCCCAGGTAGGCGATTGTCAGTGTGCGCTGTCCGGCCGCGAGCGTGGCCGGCAGCCGCACGGCGACCGCGCCAGCCGTCAGGGATGCCGTTACCGTCTTGCCGCCGCCGGTAACGCGAATCTGTCCCGTTGCGGGGCGTCCGCCAGCGGAAACCTTCACCGCGACGCTGGCTGCGCGCCCGTAAACGGCCTTCGCGGCCGAAGCCGTGATGGAGGAGTCACTCTTTGCGGGTGCGACCGGTCCCACCGAGTCGTGATCCTCTACGACGAGAGTCACAGGTGCCGACTCGGCGACGACGGTGTGCGCGTCATCGTAGAGCTTGACCTGGAACTGCGAGCCGTTGAGGGGTCCAGCGGCGGTGAAAGTGAACGTGCCGGACGTGCCGGCTTCTGCGAGCACCTGCCACGGGACCTCGGAGCTCGTCCTGCTGAACCATGAAGGCCGGGAGCGCTCGTCCTCGACTACCCAAACAGACTTGAGCGGAATAGACTCAACTTTGTGGGCGTTGATCTCTGACAGAAGAGAGACCAGCCAAAGCCCGCGACGGGCTAGGAGGATTGATGGAAGCGAAGTTCACGACCAAGGCCCAGGAAGCCATCGGGGCTGCCCTGCAATCGGCAACTGCCGCGAACAACCCCTACGCGGAGCCGGTGCACCTGCTCTCGGCGCTCGTGGAGAGCGGTGGCATGGCTACGGCACTGCTCCAGGCCGCGGGCGTCGACCCGCAGGCCGTGGGCAGGAATACCCGTGCGGCGCTCATGCAGCTCCCGCAAGTGTCGGGCTCCAGCGTCTCGGAGGCCCGTGCTTCGGCCGCCCTTGGCAGGGCGCTGCAGGAAGCGCAGCGCTCGGCTGGCAAGGAGAAGGACGAGTACATCTCCGCCGAGATGCTCCTGATCGGAATCGCTGCCGGTTCCGATCCGGGCGCGGTCGCCCTCCACAACGCCGGGGGTACCGCTGACGCGCTACGCAAGGCGCTGCCGCTCGTTCGCACCTCGGGCCCGATCACTTCCGCCAACCCTGAGGGCACCTACGAGGCGCTCGAACAGTATGGCGTCGACCTGACAGAGGCTGCTCGCGAGGGCCAACTCGACCCGGTCATCGGCCGCGACTCTGAGATCCGCCGCGTCGTGCAGGTGCTGTCGCGTCGCACCAAGAACAACCCCGTCCTGATCGGCGAGCCGGGTGTCGGCAAGACCGCCGTCGTCGAGGGCTTGGCCCAGCGCGTGGTCGCGGGCGATGTCCCCGACTCCCTCAAGAACCGCCGGATCATCTCGCTCGACCTTGCGGCCATGGTCGCCGGCGCCAAGTACCGCGGCGAATTCGAGGAGCGGCTGAAGGCCGTGCTCGAGGAGATCAAGAAGTCCGATGGGGAGGTCATCACCTTCATCGACGAACTGCACACCGTGGTGGGCGCCGGCGCTGGCGGTGAGGGCGCGATGGATGCGGGCAATATGCTCAAGCCGATGCTCGCGCGCGGTGAACTACGCCTGGTGGGGGCCACCACGCTGGACGAGTACCGCGAGCACATCGAGAAGGACCCGGCGCTGGAGCGCCGTTTCCAGCAGGTGTTCGTCGGCGAGCCGTCCGTGGAGGACACCGTCGCCATCCTGCGCGGGCTCAAGGGTCGATACGAGGCCCATCACGGGGTCACCATCGAGGATTCCGCGCTGGTCGCCGCCGCGACCCTATCGAGCCGCTACATCTCCGGGCGTCAGCTGCCGGACAAGGCCATTGATCTGGTGGACGAGGCCGCGTCCAGGCTTCGGATGGAGATGGACTCGTCACCGGTCGAGATCGATGAGCTCCAGCGGGCGGTGACGCGGCTCGAGATGGAGGCCGCCGTGCTCAAGGGATCGGACGACTCCGCCACCCGCGATCGTCTGCAGCACCTCCAGGCCGAACTCGCCGATAAAAAGGAGCAGCTCGGAGCACTTAACGCCCGTTGGGAGCGAGAGAAGAGCGGACTGAACGTCGTCGGTGACCTGAAGAAGAAACTGGACGAGCTCACGACCGCCGCAGAGCGCGCCGTCCGCGAGGGTGACCTGGCGACGGCGGGGCGCATCCAGTACGGCGAGATCCCCGAGATCAACAAGAAGATCGCGGAGGCCGAGGCAAACGAGGCATCGGATGCGCGGGATGAGCACGAGGCGCCGCTGGTCGGCGACAAGGTCTCGGCTGACGAGATCGCCGAGGTCGTCTCCGCCTGGACCGGCATCCCGGCTGGGCGCATGCTCCAGGGTGAGTCCGAGAAGTTGCTCAAGATGGAGGACTTCATCGGGAAGCGGCTCATCGGGCAGGTAGCGGCAGTGCACTCGGTCGCCGACGCGGTCCGCCGCACGCGCGCAGGCATTGCCGACCCCAACCGGCCCACCGGCTCTTTCCTGTTCCTCGGCCCGACTGGCGTCGGCAAGACCGAACTTGCCAAGGCGCTCGCGGAGTTCTTGTTCGACGACGAGCGCGCCATGGTGCGCATCGACATGTCTGAATACGCCGAGAAGCACTCGGTGGCGCGCCTCGTCGGCGCACCCCCCGGCTACGTCGGGTACGAGGAGGGTGGGCAGCTCACCGAGGCCGTGCGCCGCCGCCCGTATTCGGTCGTGCTGCTGGACGAGGTGGAAAAGGCGCATCCGGACGTATTCGACGTCCTGCTGCAGGTGCTCGACGACGGACGACTGACCGACGGCCAGGGACGCACCGTGGACTTCCGCAACGTCATCCTGGTCCTCACCTCCAACCTCGGGTCGCAGTTCCTCGTGGACCCGGCCCTGGACGAGGCGGCCAAGCGCGAGGGCGTCATGGCGACGGTGCGCTCGTCCTTCAAGCCCGAATTCCTGAATCGGCTCGACGACGTGATCGTGTTCGACCCGCTCACCATCGAGCAGCTCGGATCCATCGTGGACATTCAGGTGTCCGGAATGGCGAAGCGACTCGCGGACCGGCGACTCGCGCTAGACGTGACGCCCGCGGCGCGGGAATGGCTGGCGCTCGAGGGCTTCGATCCGGCCTACGGTGCGCGACCACTGCGACGCCTCGTACAGCGGGAGATCGGCGATAAGCTGGCCCGCGCCATCCTCTCGGGCACGGTTACGGACGGCGACACCGTACGCGTGGACCTCGGGGATGGCGGACTCGTCATCGCCTAAAGCGGGCCGAGGCCCCCGCGCTAGAGGCCTTGCCAGAATGCGAGGAGTTCGCGCGCCGTCGCCTGCGGCTGTTCGAGCGGCACGAGGGTGCGTGATCCGGGAATTGCAGCGGCCGTGGCGGCGGGCGTCCTCGAAGCGGCACGACTGGCACACGCCGGCGACCAGTCACCGCGGTCATCGCCGGTGAGGTAGAGACTGGGGACCGCGATGGTGGGGAGCAGCGCGGATACGTCACCGCGGTCCAGGATGAAGGATTGCAGAGCGCGGCTCATGCTCGCCTTGGTGGGGCGCGCCAGGCTCTCGAAAACGATGCGACGAATTTCCCCGTTCGCCGCGGATTCGTCCGTCAGCATCGCCTTGATCACGGCGGAACGCACCGCGCCGACGGCGCCGAACGACCGCAGCAGTGGCGCCAGCAACCGGATCTGGCGGCGCATTGCGGGCGTAATCGGCTCGACGGGGGCGCTGATCGAGACGAGGGAGCGCAGGACGCCGGGCGAGACGGCGAGTTCGTAGCCGACGTGACCCCCGAATGCGTTCCCGACCCAGTCCACTGGCGTTCGAATGCCCAGCGCCTCAAGCGCCTCGCGCGCGGCTACCGCGGCATCGGCGATGCCGGTGCGACCGCGCAGTTCCTCGCTGCGGCCCAGGCCGGGCGGATCGATCAACAAATATAGGCGCTCCGGGGATGCGTCGAGCAAGAGCGGCAGGATCCGGTCCCAGGTGTGGCTGTCGACGAACATCGACGACCACAGCACGGTGGGCTGGCCGGCGGGCCGACCGAATCGCCGCACGGCAAGTCGTCCCAGACTCGTGTGGCTCACTCACTCGCTGACGCGCGCCGGCGGGTGCTACGCACCGCCGTATTGACCCGCTTTGGCGGCCGCCTCGCGCCTCGGCGGGCGCATGCTGCAGCCTCCCTCCACCGATCTCACGTAGGCGTGGCTCGCTCTCCCACCTGATCTGACGTCACGCTCCCCCGCCTGATCTGACGTCCCGCTCTCCCGCCTGATCTGGCGTCCCGCTCTCCCACCTGATCTGACGTCCCGCTCTCCCACCTGATCTGACGTCACGCTCCCGCGCAGGCGCGGCCGCGCAAAGCGGAAGGGCCGTGGGAGATGACCAAGCCATCCCCACGGCCCTTCCGGTGACCGAAGTCGCTACTTCTTGACTGCGATCTTCGCCGTCGCGCTGCTCGACTCGACGCCCGCCTTAGCGGCCGCGGCCGGGGTAAAGGTCGCCTTGACAGTCAAGGACCTGCCCTTGACGTACTTCTTGGCGATGGTCACCTTGACCGTGCCGCGCTTCTTGGCGATCTGCGCGACGGTCAGGGTCTTGACCTTCTTCTTACCCACGTAGACGACCACCTTGCCGCTGGCCGCCGCCTTGCTGGTCAGCAGCTTGGACGCACTGACCTTAACGCTGGTCTTCTTGCCCTTCTTGGCCTTCTTGGGCGCCTTGACCTTCAGCGTGGCGAGCTTAGCCTTGACGACCTTGAATGATCCGGCGGCGGTGGCCGACGTGACGGTCTTGCCGTCCGCGCTGAGTGTCGCGGTGAGCGCGCCATAGGTGCCCACCTTGAGCGTCGCTGGCACGACCAGGGTCGCCCAGTGGGTCGATCCCTGCTTGACCACCGGCGCCGTGCCCAGCACCGTCGTGCCTGAACGGAAGGTCACAGTGCCAGAGGTCGCCCCCGTCACGGACGCCGACAGTGTCACCCGGCCGGTCGTCGCACCGAAGACCTGGATCGAGGACGAGATCACCGGCGCGGTCACCGTCGGCACCACCGGGTTCACGGGGTCGGTCGGGTCAGTCGGATCGGTGGGGTCGGTCGGATCGGCCGGCTTCTCCCCGACCACGATGGTCACCGCCGCCGACGTGCTCGACTTGTGCGTCTCGTCACCGAGGTAGTACGCGAACACGGTGTGCGAGCCCGACGTTAGGGCGGGGATGACCGCCTGCGCGTTCCCGTCCTCACCGACCGTCGCGGACGCGAGCGTGGTGGCACCCTCGAGGATGTTGACGGTGCCGGTCGCGCCGGCGCTCACCGATACGCTGACGGTCGCGCTGGCATCCCAGGCGATGGTTTCGGGCGCCGACGTGATCGTGGTCGTCGTGTCAACCACCGCTACGCGATTGTCGTACGCGCTCTGCAGGGCGTCCCGCGCCTGCACGTAGTCGGCGTGAGAACTAGCCGACGTGAGTGCGTACGCCGAGGAGAGCGCCGTCTGCAGCGCGGTCCACGAGGCGGCGGTCACGCTCGATTGCGATACGCCGTTCGCCAGCGTGACCAGAGCGCTCACCTCGCCGATCACGATCCATTGCAAGGCCGAACCCGCCTGGTTCAGCACCGCGAGCGCAGCGCTGACGTCCGCGTAGGAGGCCTCGTCATCCGCGAGCACGGCGCTGGCGGCGGTCAGCGCGTTCTCGAACGCCTGGAAGTCGTCGGCGGGGTACAGCGCAGCATCGGGCAGCAGCGCCTGGTACTGCGTCACGACGGCGCCCAGTTCCTGCTTGTCGATCGTGTAGAGCAGTTCGAAGTAGTCGAGGTTGCCGACGTACTGGCGCGTGCCCTCCGTTGTCGCGTTGAAGACGACGTAGAGATCGTGCGAGCCGGTGAACCTCGTCGTGAGGTCGGCGATCACGGTGCCGTAGGTTCCCCAGGAGGCGCCCGTGTTGGGCAGGGGGACCGTGACGACCGGGGTGTTGGCGAGCGAATCGACGTGAATCGAGATCGACGCGTTGAAGACCCGATCGGCCGCGGCGTCGTAGCGGACCTTCACGGCCAGCGCCTGGTGGGTGCCGAGGTCGACCGACGGGTAGCGGACCCACGCCCCGTTCGTCACGCCCGCAAGCTGGCGTGTTCCCGAACTGTGCGTCTCCGTCTTCAAGTAGTTGTTGGCCTCCGTCAGGCCGCCCGTGCCGTTCAGGTAGTCCACGCCGGATACGAGGCTGGCATTCGCGTTCAGCAGGCCGTTGTTAGCCGAGATGGAATCGAACTCGATCTTCTTCGACACCGCGCCGGAATCGTCCACCAGCTGGAGTAGCGTCCAGTCGGCGATCTGCAGGTTCGACGAAGTGCCCTGCTTCTCCGTCACGCGCAGCTGGTAGTACGAGTAGCTCTGCGGAGCGCTGACCGTGTAGTCGCGCGCGAAGTAGTTGGCGGCGAAGGTCTGATTGGCGCGCGTGTCCACGACCTGCCACGATGCGTCGTTGGCGTCGGCCGCGGCCGCGGCGCTGTTGCTGCCGAGGATCGTCCAGTTCTTGGGGTCGCGAACTGGGAATGAGGCGCTGTCGCCGGCAGCCGTGATGCGGTAGGCGTCGATCGCCACCGGGGCGCTCAGCGTATAGATCGCGTAGATCGGATTTTCGACCGAGGGGTTCCCGCCCGGCGTCGCGTACCACTTCGTGGCGGGGTTGCGGTCCGCGAGGGAATTGATGTTCTCCGTGGCGTGGCCGGTGTTCCCGAAGTTCGAGGTGACGCCGGTCACCGTCCCCTGCACAGCGTCACTCAGCGTTGCCGCCGAGGCGCTGGTAGCGGCGGCGCCCGCGGAGGCGGCGGCGAGCGCGCCGGTAACCAGGAATGCGAGTGTCTTGGAAAGGATTCTGCGTGACGTCGGGATGTCACGCGATTCGCGACGAATCTGAGACATGGAGGGCCTTGCTCTCTATCGGTGGCTATTTCGTATGCGGGCTGCGTTGCTCGCACCTGGTTACGGAACGCGAACGCCTTCCGCTGGCTGACAACGTTGCCAGTCGCATTCCACCCTACCGGCGTGAAGCCAAAGCAACAACGAATTGAACTGTGACCTTCCTGAGTGAATAACGTTGAGAAACGGCCGCTGCGAGCCGCATACGTGGTCAACCGGGAGTCCGACCACGAAGCAGACGACCACTCGCCGGGGCGGGGAATCGCCAAGTGGGGCAATGGCCACTCGGCCCGAAGCGCTTGACGTCACGGAATTCGAGCGCCTCTGCGGCATTGCTCGATCGGCAAGTTATCGAGTTTCCCTATCGAATAGATCGGGATAGCATGATGTCCCAGGGCTCGTACCTCGTTGCCGATCCCCGTTCCCGTCAGGCAGTGGTCATCGACCCTCGGCGTGATGTGGAGTGCTACCTCGACAGCGCCCGGGCGCGCGGCCTGACCATCGTCGGCGTCCTCATGACCCACTTCCAAGCCGACTTCGTGGCCGGTCACCTCGAACTCGCCGCCGCGACCGGCGCCTGCCGCGGCCCTATCGCGGACGACGAATTCGATGTCGTGGTGCACTGCACTGGCCCCCGCCCGTTCGCTTCCGCCGGGTGGAACCCCGTGGTCGATAGCCTGCTCACAAGCGGTCTGACCACGCCTGATGCGCATGGAATCGGGCTTGCGGTGAGCGAGGTCGGGGAACTGCTGCGCGCTCCAGCGATGCCCCCACAAGGGCCAGCCGAAGGAACTGCGGCAGCCAGTGCGACTGCGGTCGCGCTGGTCTCCGACGGCTACACGGCAGCCTTCTACGCGGTAGGTCCCGCCCGGCGCGGGAGTCAGTGGGAATCGACGGCCATCCCCGAGATCCGTGCGGATGCCACCCGCCTCACCCGGCGTCTCAGGACAGCGTCGGACATCCCCCGCCCAGTCGCGACCTGAACCAGATCGCGCAAGGATGAAAGGGAAGGACAACCACAGGAGGAAACATGTCACATCTGACGGGCAAGAAAGTGGCCTTCCTGGCCACGAACGGTTTTGAGGACTCGGAGCTGACCAGCCCTTGGAATGCCGTCACGGAGCACGGTGCCGAAGCGACCCTCGTGTCGACCCGCGCGGGCACGATCACCGGAAAGAACGGCCACGAGCAGACTGTCGACTCCACCACCCTCGACACCGTCGCGTCCGCTTTGGACGCGCTCGTACTGCCGGGCGGAGTCGCCAACGGCGACACCATCCGCACCGATGCGGACGCGGTCCTGTTCGTATCGGCGTTCTTCGGTGAGGACAAGCCCGTCGGCGTCATCTGCCACGGCGGCTGGATCCTGGCCGACGCCAATGTCCTGAACGGACGGACGCTCACCTCCTACCCGAGCCTCAAGACGGATCTCACGAATGCCGGCGCCACCTGGGTCGATCAGGAGGTCGTGGTCGATGGATCACTCGTCTCCAGTCGCACGCCCGACGATCTGCCGGCGTTCAACGAGGCACTCATCGAGGCGATCGCGGCGGTCTGACTCATCCGTCGGTACACCGCGCCATTCTGTTACGAGACGCGGATCACCTTCGAGATGGTGGTCTTCGCGGACTTGTAGCCGGTGGCCGTCATGATGACGGTCACCTTGATCCGCTTGCCGTTGTCCTTGGGCGAAACCCTGTACTTCTGACCGACAGCGGCCTTCCTACCGGCCCGGTACCAGGTGTACTTGTACGTCACGGACCTCGCATCGACCTTGGGCTTGCGCACCTTCAGGACGGTCCCACGCTTCAGTTTGGCACGGTTCTTGAGGGTCTTCTTGCCGTGGAATAGCGCCGGTTTGCGCTTGATCTTGATCGTCTTCACCGAGGGCGATGACGCGGGTAAAGGCGCAGCGGCGGCGGAAAAGACGGTACCGACCGCAACGAGTTCGACGATCGGATCGTGGCCCGGAGCCACAGTGGTGATGCGAGCCGTGATGGTCTTTCCCGCATCAGTCGTCGTAAGCCGGTATGAAGTTGTCGTGGCTCCGGCGATGGGCGTGCCGCCGCGTAGCCACGTCGTGGTGGACGAGGCTTGCGGTGCGCTGTAAACCCCGGGGATGGCCGTCAGCGTTTCACCCACCACGCTCGCTCCGGATACACGCGCGCCCTGCAGGACGGCGCACTGGCGACCAGCGACCTTTCCTACGTCAACGATCTGGTCGTGCAACGAGTATCCGACGGCGGTGGCCGTGACCCTCACCGAGAGAGAGTGACCCACGGTCGCGGCGTCCGGCGCGTATGTCGCGCCGGTGGCACCAGGGATGGCCTCTCCATTCACCAGCCACTCGTAAGCAACGGAAGCGTTCGCGGGCCGATATCTGCCGGGATCGACGGCCAGTTCTTCGCCATATCGGACGATGCCACTCACGGTTGGATCGGCGGTGACCTCGATCTGACCCTCACGGACGATGACAGCTGCACTCGGCGCTGCCGTGGCTGGCCGGAATCCGGATCGGATCACGGCGGCCTGCACCTGAATGGCTGCACCTGTGTCCCAGCCGCTGGGCCGATAGGTTTCGCCGGTCACGCCGCGCATGACGACACCATTACGTCTCCACTGGTACCGCACGGATTCCTGCTCGGTGACGCCCAGGACTTCCACGCCCATCAGTTCGCCCGCCACGGCATCGGGCGTGAGGATCACGTGTCTCGATCCGGAGATCACGGCGGCGGTCGTGGTGGCATCCGAGGCAATGGCGAATATCCGCACATTCGAGTTGACCGGGAGGCGCAAGTAGTCCAGCTTCTGGCCGGCTGGAACGCTGATGGGTGCCGTCGCGAACAAGCCGCAGACGGCTGCGGACTGCGTGGACCCGGAGTAGCGGTGCCGGTGCGTGCCGAAGAGCGTGTCGGAGTATTGCGGTGCCGATGAGCACCAGTCGCTGATGCTGAATGTCGTCTGGACCGGGCCGCCGCTCAGGCCGAGCGTCAGTGGTACGTTCTGCTGTCCGCCATTGACGCCCATACCCACCAGCTGGATCTTGGTGGCCGGACCGGTGGCTTGTGATCCGAGCGCGTGCGCCGTCTCGATGCGCTGCCCGACAGCGCGCACATGATCGGCGGTTCCGGACACGCCGCCCCCCAGCGTGAACTTCAAGCCCGACCCCGGCACGGTCAGCTCCGTGTTCGCAGGGGCTCCCGCCGCAGCCATTTCGCTTCGCAGCAGGTAGTAGCCGCCACCATCGATGTCGGCGTTAGCCGCGCCAAGGTCGCCGATGCCGGCCGCGTTGAAGTCGGAGGCGAGCCAGCTCGACGTCGTGGTGTCGACTTCGTGCGCATGCGCCGCGGACACCGTAGTGAGCAGGGGAAGGACGAGGGCTCCCGCGGCAAGCACGGCCACCAGCCTGGAACTGCGCCGGATCCGTGTCATCGCTTTGCCGCCTTCTTGATCTTGACTGTTGTGGAGGTAGCCGTCGCGGTGACGTATCCGGGCTTGGTCACGTTGATCGCGACGCGAACCTTCTTTCCGCGCCAGGCCTTCTTGACCTTCACGGCGGATGCCTTGGACACCTTTTTCTTGCCCACGTACCACTGATACGTCACTCTTCCCGCCGATGTCCTTTTCGCTGACGCTCGGAGCTTCTTGCCGGGTTTCTTGCTGCCCTTGATGACAACCGACGGCTTGGCGAGCAGACCCTTCGCAATGGCGGTGGTCGCCTTCGAGGTTCGGGTGATCGGAGACTTTCCAGTCAGGGTTCCCGTCACCGAAACCGAGATCCGCTTCCCGGCGAGGTTCGCTCCGATGGAAAGGGACCTTCTCGACGCCCCGGGAACTGCCGCGCCGTTCGCAAACCACGCGTATGCGAGGGCGGCACCTGGTTCCCAGGTGCCGGGAACAGCGGTGAGCTTGCCGCCCACGCGAGCGGTTCCAGTGATCGCCGGGTTCGAGCTCAGCACGTCGGTACGGCGCACGGTGACGGAGAACGTCGAGGTGCTCGTGTCCGTTCCGTCTGAGACGGTCACGACTCCGGCGTAGGTGCCCGCCGTCTTGTACGTATGGGAACCACCGATAGAGAACGATCCCGCTCCGGATGGTCCTCCAGCAGTGACCTGATTGACCACCGCGGTGGAAGTCGCCCCGTCTCCCCATGCGATCGTAGCCGTGAAGGCATCGGCATCGTTCGCGAGACCGCTCGAGGCGGTGGCTAGGGTAGTGGAGAGCACCTGCCCGGCATCCAGCGAATGGTTCCCGGCGGAGGTCACGGACAGATCCGCGGCCTCCTTGAGGTAGAGCCTCATCTCCCAGATGTCGTTAGCGCCGACCGGTGCGGAATACAGGTTCTCGTCCGAGCGGCTGTAGCGCGCGTTGGCCTCGAAGAAGCCCATGTTGACGGCAAGCCGGTCGGTACTCAGGACGAGGTCGTACGTGTGCCCACCCAGCAGGTCCACCGGCAGGTAGGTCGAGCCGTTGATGGCATCCCAGGTCGCCCGGTTCGAAAGGACGAGCGGCTTGCGCGCCACAACTGCGTTCGTCGCCTTGTCGATGACCGTCATCATCTTGATGCCGGAGGAGACGCCATGGGTCACGGACCTGGACGCGGTGGCCGAGTACTGAACCTGCGCCCAGTAGGTCCCGGTTGCGGGGGCCGTGACAGTCGAGGTCAGTGTGTCCGTCTTCCCGTTGCCCCAGTTCTTGAGATAGGTCCGCGCGCGACCCTCGATGGTCTTGGTCCCGACTTCGCCTCCGGTGTGCTGGAACGTGGAGCTGTCGCGGACGATGATCCGTTCGTCATCTGAGCCCCAGTAACACTTCGAGTTCGAGGGCTGAGAGGTATTTCGCGAAGATCGGAACGTGAGCCGGACCGAGTAGCAGTAGGAGTTACGGCCGAGTGCGGGTACCGCGTCGGTATAGGTGGTCGCGGCCGGAATGTCGTCGACGATGAGCTCGCCGTCGCGCAGGACGTCCATGCTGACGGCGTCGCTGGGCGTGCCGCCGAGGCCGATGCTCAGTATGATGTCCTGCCCGCTGCGAGTGACGGAGTTCAGCGACGGATCCTCGGGAGCGTATACCTGCTCGTGGTTGGAGACGTCCACGGGCGTCTGCGCCGCCGCCGCGACGGAGGATGCCGGGGTGCCGAGCGTGACGACCACGCTGACGCGCGATCCTTCAGCGCCGAGCGTCGCAGGCGTGAGCGTCTGGCCGGGCGGGACCGAGGTGCCGTTGACGGTGGTTCCCACCAGGGGATAGAAACCGTCCGCAGACGAGCCGACCGGAAGCTTCACCTCCACGTCGATCGTTCGTCCTCGGTATCCGATGCCGTCCAGGATGATCGATTCGGACGTACCGAAGTACTTCGTGCGGGTCTGCGCGGTCAGGCGGGGATTGATCGTGATCCCGTCCGACTGCGCTTCGATACCGAAGAAGCTTCGCTGGTACATGCCGAGCATTCCCGCGACCGACCACAGTTGCCGCTCGGAGTTCATGGCGGTACCCAAGCCGCCATCCATGATGTTGACGTTCTCGTAGTTGGACCCATAGAGCGCCGGAGTGCGGACCATCGCGCTCACCTGCGCCGCAGCAGCCGTGTCGTTGCCGACCCGAGAGGCGGCGAGCAGCATGAATGCGGTCACGAATGGCCAGGCGCCCTCATTGTGATAGCTCGTCTGAGACTGTGGCTGGTACGTGCCGGTCGGAATCGTCGGCTGTTGCGGCCAGATCGTGGGCGGGCCGGAAACCGATTGCGGATAGCTCGCGATCGCCTTGCTTGCCTGTTCCGATGTGGCGATTCCGGTCAGGATCACGAGCGCGGTGCCCAAGGCGTCATATCGTTCCACGGGAGCGGGGTCGAGCGTTCCGGTGAGGACTGCGGAGAACTGGCTGCGGTCCTCAAGCCAGAACTTGGACCGGATGGATTCGGCCAGGTCGTCAGCCCAGGCACGGTACTTGGCGCCGCGTTCGCCGTCTCCAGCTTGGACGGCCAGCCGTGCGGCTTGATCGATCGCGACCCAGTGGGTGACATTTGTCGACAGGGACATGCTCTGTGCGATCTGCGTCATGTCGAGACCGATCCACTGCGGGTACGTCTGCCACCGCCAGTCGAGGAACGACGTCTCGCCGGTGTACAGCCCGTGCGTCGTATCGAAGATGACCTGCCGATCGTGTTCGATCGTGTTCCGCACGGCCTCATAGGCGCGGTCCGTGAACGCCTGGCGGAAACTGTCCGGCAACCAGTTGATGATCTCCTCCGCGCCCAGAGACCAACTGACGCGATCCGTGGAGTTAGGGTAGCTACCACCGGTTCCCGAGTCCTGGATGATTTGCAGGTCTCTGCCGGGTGTACCGTCGGCGTTGAGGTCGTCCCAGTAACCGGAGCGGCGCTCCGAGAGCTTGAAAGCAAGGGTGTTGCGCATGCGCACGGGATCCACCGCGGTGAGCCCGAGGGCTGCCGAATAGGACACATCGCGTGTCCACACGTACTTCCAGTTCTTGCCCGTGTAATAGCAGCCCTTGCCGTCTGCGGAACAGTTCTGCGGGTTGTTATTGTCGTAGTCGCCGTCCGTGACCGCGTCAGTGCTGTCCTCGTGCGCCTCTTCGACAGCCATGGCGTACATTGCGTCGAGCAGGGCAGATCCGGTTCGCACGATGGGGTCACCGGCCGCTTCGACAATGGTGTCGGTCCCGCCGATACGCGCGAGCTGATAAGTACGGCGGCACGTCGTTGGATCGGTTGCGGCAATGGTGACCGTCGCGGTGCCCCCGTTCGGGTCCTCATACGTGGCGGCACCCGTCGGGGTGGCACAGGCGTCGATGGCAGCAGCTGCGAGGGGAGCGGCAGTCGCCAGGCCGTTGACGGCCAGCGCCGTGGCGGCCATGAGCGCCGTCACCTTACGCGCCCGGGCATTCGCTCTTGAACGAAGGTGTGCGGCTGATGAGCCTGCCCGCTGAAATCGCATGTGTGCCCGGCTTCCCGCGAAGGTGTCCCAACGGCTCGATCCGTACGGCTCCATGGGATGGGCCGCTGATCCGAGTCGTATCGATTCAGATTGATGCGCGTGAAATCACGCCTGGGAGCAACTTTGCTCCCAGCGACTTCACCTCAGCATCTGACAACGTTGCCATCTGCCGGATCGAGCCTAAACCTGCAGACTATGAGTGTCAATTGATCTTTCGCGAAGTGATTTATGGTCGTGGCGGTGATCGGCTCTATCCGATCAGGTCCGCCGGACCGTTCGCCCTGGCATGGCAAAGCAGTGCCCTGCCTGGTGCAAGGCCGGTAGCCGCCGCGATGACGTCGCGGTACGCCGCGACCTGTCGCAGGTAGGCGGCCTTCTGTTCGGGAGCGATCGCGCGGTCCGTCTTGAAATCGAGCACGTGCACTGCACCATCGGCCACGTAGACGAAGTCGGCGGTGCCGATCAGCCCTGAAACCGCCGGAGTCGCTTGATCGCCTGATTCGTCATAGCGAGCCGCACTCTGCTGCACATTGTGGGCAGACGATGTTTTCAGGCTGTCGCGGAACGAGAAGTCGGCCACGGGTGCCTCGAACCAGTAGTTGGCAGGCTGCAGATCAAGTTCGTCCAGCCGCGCCTGGCACGAAGCCGCGAAGCGAGCAACAGTGGGAGCTGCATCGTCTTCCAGGTCCGTGTCGGCCACGGCCTTCGCCGCCGCCTGTCCAGGACTAAAACCGGCATGAGCGAGTTGCAGCGCCAGGTGAACGGCGCTGCCGAAGGCACTACCCAGTCCTGCACCCAAATTGTTCGCGCCTACGTCGTTGCCTGCGTCACCGATCGGCGCCTCTCCCCTCGTCGTCGATGCCGACTCGCCCCCACCGAGGATGGCGGCATCGTTTCCCAGGGCGTGGGCGCGCTCAGTGACGACCTCGTAGGTCTGCGCGGGCAGGGTAGCGATTGCCGCGTCGTGGCTCGCGCGCCACTCATCAACGGTGGGAAATGCTACGGAGGTCTCGTCCTGAAGCGCATCGCCCGGCGGCGGGGGCAAAGGCGCCCCGCGGACGATTCTCGTCGCCCAGCCGAACCGACCGTCGCTCGTCCCTCCCCGGTCGTGCGCCGCAGCGAGCGCCGCGAAGACGGGGCCGCCGACCTGTGCCTTCAGCGAGCCGTCGCGGCCAGTCGCGCACGCTGCCATGATGACGTGTGATCTGGCTCGCGTGAACGCGACGTACCAAAGACGCTCTCGTTCGGCGTCGGAGGCGATGGCAGCCGCCGAGCGAGCCGCCGCGATCCCGGCCGTCTGCAACGGAGCCTTGATCGACAGCTCGATGTCGCCGTCAGCGCTCGCGATCACGCTGTCAGATTTCACCGATTTGCTGCTCGACAGCCCCCAGAAAGCGACCACTGGGAAGGTCAGTCCCTTGGCCTGGTGGATAGTCATGACCTCGATCGCGTCACCCTCGCCTATGACGCTGGTATCGGGGGCCTTCGATTCAGGGTCGATGAGCGCCTCGAGGTGCTCCGCGAAGGAGGACAGCGCGCCACCCGTCGCGTCCTGCCAGGCGCGGGTCTCGTCGAGCAGGAACGTGTAGGCGCCCCACTGCTCGCCCGCCTGATCCCAGTCGTCGGCGATATCGAGTGCCGGGGTCTGGAACAGGATCGCCTCGACGAGCGCCACCGCGTCGTGGGCGCTAGCGCGCCAGGCGCCGAGTGTCGAGAGCGCATCTCGCACCCGGTGAACGGCGATGCGCTCGCCGCCTTCCAGCAGGGAATCATCGAGGTCGATGCCCGGGCTCCAGCGGTAGCGGCCGACCAACTGGCTCCACGCATACAGGTCGGCGTCCGAGCACGCGAGCAGGCTGGTGCGCAGCGCCTCGACCAGGGCGATCTCGTCTGTGGGATCGGCTACCGCTCGTACGATCCTCGCGACCTCGATGATCTGCGGTGTCTGATGCAGCAGCGCGGAACCCTGCACGCGGAACGGCAAGCCCTGACGGCGCAGTTCCCGCAGCAGCGATGCGATACCCGTCTTGGCGGGAACAAGGATGGCGCAATCGCCGGGCGTGATCGGCCGGCGGATTGGCTCCCCGGTTTCTCGATCGATGCCGACTATGGCACGCCAGGGCTGCGATGCCAGGAGGGCCCTCGGTGCGTGAGCGCCACTGCCCGGCAGGTCTTGATCGGATACGTCGAGTCCCGTGGCCGCCGCCAAAGCCGAGACGATCGCCTCCGCCTCGGCAGCACGCGCGACCTCGGACGAGATCTTGCCGGATAGGTCTACGTGCTGCGGTACCCAATCTTCGGCGTCGGTTCCCGGACCAACGCGAAGTGCCGTGACGAGTGGGCCATAGTCGGGTTCGCTGACCTCGGCGGAATGCCAGCCCGGCGGTGACGTGAGCCCGCAGTAACCGCCATTATTGGGGTTCGCGTCCGAGAACCAGGTGGCGAACAGGTCGTTGAACCAGTCCACCAACGCCGGTTCGGAACGGAAGTTCGTGGTGAGGTCGAGTACCTGACCGGTCCCGGTCAGAGCGCCCCAGGCATCGCGAACTCGCTCGTACTGGCGCACGTCGGCGCCGCGGAACCCGTAGATCGACTGCAAGCGGTCGCCGACGACGAACAGTGATCCGGGACGAACGCGAGGCACGTCCTCACCCCCTGCGAGGTGGACGACTTCCGCGTCTTCCTCCGCGAGGAGATTCGTCACGATCCCGACCTGGCGGGCGTCGGTGTCCTGAAACTCGTCCACGAAGATGTGCCGGATCTTGGCGCGAAGCCGGCGGCGGACATCGGCCTTTGCGGGGTCGGTAAGCAGGCCGTGGGCCAGCGAGATGATGTCATCGAACATCAGCTGTCCTGTGCGTATCCGCTCGGCGCGATACCTGTCGATCACTTCCCCCACGGGCGCCAGCCAGCGGCGCAGGAGTCTGTCGCAGAGCGACTGCTGCAGGTCCACGAGTACGGGTGCAAGCGGACTCGGGTTGTCGCCGTCCAGCATGGCATCGGTAGGACGCGCCATGTCCAGCAGGATCGGAAGGCAGGCGAGTTCGTCGAACTCCGCTTCGATCAGCGCCTCGACCACCAGTCCGTAGTCGCGCGCCGCTCGCCACTTCCTGGCAGAGTGCTCGATCCATGCCCGCCGCAGTTCTTCGGCACCCGGATGCGACCAGGTGGCCGGGGCGGGGCGAAGCCGTGCCGCGGGATGAGTCACCAGACTTTCAACAACATCGCGCAGTGTCGCGCGGCTCCGCAAAGTCCGGTACATCGTGCGTGCGAGCGTCGAGTCGACCGCGTCGGTCGTCAGCGTGCTGATCGCCTCCGTCCACAGCCGGGACATCATCGCGCCATGAGCGGCATCGTCCATGACGTCGATCTCCGGCGGGCAACCGGCCTCGAGCGGATACTCGCGCAAGATGGACAGTGCGAACGAGTGGATCGTACCGATCCGCATCAGATCGAGGTCGGCGAGCACGGCTTCCCACCGTGCACGATCGGGGGACCGGTCCCGCCTCGCCACCAGTTCGAGTCGCAACCGGCCTTTCAGTTCGGCGGCGGCCTTTTCGGTGAAGGTGACCGCCGCGATCTCGGGGAGCCGCAGGCCCTCGTTGTCCTCCAGCAGTCCCACGATGGCATCTACCAGCGTCTTCGTCTTGCCCGTACCGGCACCAGCGTTCAAGAAGACCGTCGCCGTGCCAGGGTGCACGGCAGCGTGGCGATTGTCCGCGTCCGCGAGCCCGCTCCGGACATCGTTCCCCAGCGTCATGATTCAACTCCTGAGCGGTTGAAATCGGTGGTCTCGTCGGAGCGCAACTCCAGCCATGCCTCCGCGAGAGCGTCGGCATGCGCCTGCGCGGCATCGAAGACTCCGACGTGGCATGCGGCGCAGTAGGCATGCGACCGCCCGCCAATGCCGATGGGCGCATAGAATCCGGCCGCGAAACCGGCATCGATCTCGTTCATCAACTGGTCGAATGCTTCTTCGGCATCCGCTGTGACCGTCATCTCCGCCTTTCGCAGGTCGCCGCGGGCGTCGAACACGTGGTAGCCGATCGTCCAAGACCGGGGGCATAGCGCGGCGATATCGGCATCCGCGCGCACGGCGGCGAGGTAGATGCCCGGTTGCACCAGCTTTCCGCCTGCGGTGAGGTCGGCGAATGACCCGGCACGCGCCGGGTCGCGGAAGTCCTTATACGTGTCCGGGTTTGCCGTCTTGTAGTCGACCACGCGTGCGGCCCTACCGTCCGGAGTGTCGTAAACGTCCACGCGGTCGATCGATCCGCGCAGGTTCAGCGCGCGACCCGACTCGCGCACGGTGTAGGAAACCGGCCGTCCGGCAGCGCGGCCGAACGCTCGCTCCCCGCTGATCGGACCGGGCGAGCCGTCAGCCACGTCACTTCCGCCCAGCATCGCCGACACATCGAGGCACCACTCGTCCACAGCGTGATGGATGCGCTCCTTGAGCACCTCCCACGCAAAACCGTCACCGACGGCGAAGGACGCCTCGAAGGACGCGATCGATGCGGACTCGAACTCGTAGGCGCACCTGCGCAGCTCATCGACGTCCCGAATCCTGCCCGACGTCCATTCGGCCGTAACGAGCTCAAAGATCTTGTGGACGAGGCTCCCGCGGTCCTTCGCCTTGACCTCGTCCGCGTTCTCGGGGCGATCCAGTCGCGTGGCCCCCACCACCTTCTCCACGAGGTAGGCATGCGGGCAGGTGAGGTAGTTCTCCAGTGCGGACGCGGAATACTCGTCCGCTACCCCGCCCGAATGATCGCGGACGTACCGACGGCCCGCCTCCGGAACGTATCCGTTCCACTCGCTGAGAAGACCGGCATCGCGCGCATTGCGGCAGTCGCGCGAGCGTTCGACGTGATCCGTGCCGGGACGCTTGCCCGCAAGCCCGGATGCGAGTCGGAAGTGGTGTTCGTTCACCAGCCATCCGTCGTGAGACCCATCGGATGCTGCCTCCCGGATCACCTGGGCGATGCCCCCCACGCGCACCACCCTGTCGGGCTTCGCGGCGGGAACCCGATCGAGGTAGCGGCTCGCGAACTGCTCGACGTTGGAGCGAAGCGAATCGCGCGCGTAACTCACAGTGACGGCGCGGGCGGCACGCAGGGCGGTGCGCCAGTCCTCCCCCTGCTCGGCGATGCGATCGGACACCGTACTGAGGCCGGTCACCTGCTGCCGTTCGGCGTCGGGCAATAGGGGGTCTTCCGCGGGCACGGTGGGGCACGAACCCTCGCCCGCTCCGAGAACGAACAGATGATCCAGGTCCAGCGACCGCATCTGCGCGACGGTACCCACGACCACGCGCGAGCGCGGAGCCGAATTGGCGTTCACGCCGACGTTCAGCGAGCGAGAAAGTAGTTCGGCTGCGCCGCGGGCGGACGATGGCAGGGGCATGCCGTGGTCACGCCACTGCCGCGCTAGCGTGTCGATGACCGTTCGCGCGCCGGCCTCCGCAGGGTCGGAGTCGCGGGCCACCAGCGCAAGGGCCGCCAGCAATTGCGCCCCGAGTTGACGGTAGTTACCGCTAGCCGCGGTAGCGAGACGCGCGCACGTGCCGACCAGTTCTGCCGTCGCATCACGCTGCTCGACGCGCCACTGTTCTTCGTCCGCTGCGCCGTCTTCGATCAGGTTCAGGCGCGTCCAGTCGTCCCCGCCAGCCACAGCGGCAGACCGGCGTGTGGCCACCCCGCCGTCGTCGAATCCCGTGCGCCGGGTCAGGTTCTCGAATGCCGCGAACCGCAGCCGGAAGCCGTTCACGGTGATCAGCCCCGGCTCGACCACGGCACTGATCTGATCGCGGCGCAGGTCCGGTGTCACCGCGATCATCGCCAGCGCCGTGCGTGCAGTGCGGGTCTCCAGCAGGGTGCGGCCAGTGAGACCGTGCCAGGGGATGCCCGCCGCGTCGAGGAGGTGCGCTACCTCGCGGGCGTAGATGCTCGGGTCACTCAGTGCGATACCGATGCCACCACTACCCGGCCCGGCGGCGAGGACACGCTGAATGACCGCCAGTGCCTCCGCAAGCGGATGTGCCGCCTCGATCACCGTATGGATCCGTTGGGTGGACTCGGCCAGAGCGACGACCTCTGTGCGCGAGTTAAGCGCGGCAATGACGGGGCCGAAACCGGCTCGTGTGCCATGCCGCAAAGTCGCCTCGTGCGCGACGATCGAACCCAAGCTCGCGTGCGCGCTGTCGCCCTGCAGACGGACCGAGGCATCCCCGATCCAGTCATGGGCCAGGGCACCCGACAGCGACCCTGCCATCTCCCGGCAGGCAGTCAGCACGATGGAACTCACCCCCGATTGGGTTGCGGGCCACTCGTCCACCGGAATCCGCGAAAGCTCGCGGAAGACCCGCGCGACCGCCGCGACGGTGCTGACCTCACGGCGCACGTCTCCGAAGTCCTCGATGGCTCCGCACGTGTGCGCGGCGGCAAGCAGGATCTCCTGGTCCTGCGCGACCGAGACGCTCGAGAATCGTTCGACTAGCGTGCCGAGCGTGATCGGCTCGACATTGAATATGGGCGCATTAGCGGCCAGGACCCGGAGCAGATGCCGCCCGGCCGCGGGCGAATCGACGATGACGGTGATGCGTCCCAGCGGATCGACCGCGCGAAGTTGGTGGACGCGCGCGGCCACGAGTTCGACGTCCGTGCGCACGGACCCCGGCGCGATCTCGCGATCGTCTTCTACCGACCGCGCGCCTGTTTCACGTGCAACGTCGCCCATCCTCGCCTCCTTTGTCCGACTCCTCACGAGGGTAGCCGCTGGCTCGGACACATCCGCGAATAGTGCCCGTCCAGGGTCGGCATCCTGGCATCGCCGACTTATCCACAGTCGGCGCGCGCACTCTTGGAATCCCCAGTACTATCTCCGCATGAGCAAGGAAACCGCTACCACAACTCCCGTGACCGATCCCACGGGCCTCCTGCGCACCCCCATCGGCAACCCCGCGCAACTGCGTGAGCCGACCAGCCGAGACCGGACGCGCGCGACGATCTCGGTGTCGGTGCTCGCAGTGGCCTACATCGTCGTCGCCGTGTCGCTGATAGGCCTTCGATCGCAGCTGGCGGCCAGCGATGAGGAGGGTCTCGGTGCACTGGCCGGCCTCGTGGCCGGCTTGGCGGGACTGGGGACTGGCATCGCCTTGGCCATCGTGCCGCTGGTCCTGGGAATCATTCAGGTACGGCAGACGCAGCGTCAGTTCAACTTCACCGTGATTGTCCTCTCGATCATGGTGCCCCTGACCGCGGTCCTCGGATTCTTCCTGGTGCTCGGCTGAGCCGAACACGCCCCAGCACATCCACACTGACGGGCGGCGATCCCGCCACGCCCGTCGGTTAGGCACCCTCGCCCCCGTCTAGGGCAGGCCATCGCCTAGGATGGACGCAGGCGTGTCGGGAAGTCTGGTCGACTCGGCCCTGATCCATCGGGCCGGAATCCCGTCGCCGACCCCTCATGGATGCGCTATGCCAGACACGTCAGCACAACCGGCACCCCGCCGCGAGCGCACACCGCCCACCTCCCCACTCACCAGGCTGAGCCGCCTTCTGCGCATGGACGTGGTGGGCGGCGGGCTACTCGTCCTCGCTGCTGGGCTCGGGATGATCTGGGCGAACTCGCCGTGGTCCGCGGCCTACGAATCCCTGCGGGACGCGCGGTTAGGCTACGCGCCGTGGCATCTCGATCTGAGCGTCGGCCAGTGGGCCTCGGACGGACTGCTGACGGTATTCTTCTTCGTCGTCGGGCTGGAACTCGTGCGCGAATTCACGAACGGGGAACTGCGCCATCCGCGCATCGCCGCCACCCCGATCATCGCCGCTGCGGGCGGTGTCGCCGTGCCCGCACTGATCTACCTGCTGCTCGCAGGGAACGATCTGCGCGCCGGGTGGGCAATCCCCACGGCGACCGACATTGCCTTCGCCGTTGCAGTGCTCGCTCTGGTGGGGCGGTGGCTACCGGGATCGCTACGCGTCTTCCTCCTGACGCTTGCCGTGGTCGACGATCTGATCGCGATCGTGATCATCGCGTTCGTCTACACCGATCAGATCCGGGTGGCTCCGCTGGCGATCTCGCTCGCCCTGGTGACGTTGTTCGGGGTCCTGGCGCGCCGTTTCCGCCGGCTGTTGGCGCGCCGTCGCTGGGCGGCATGGGCATTGCTCGCGCCGATCGGCGTTGCCGCCTGGGCATTCATGCACGCGAGCGGCATCCACGCGACGATCGCGGGGGTCCTGCTGGGCCTGTGCGTACCAGCGCAGCCGATTGAGGACGAGGCCCGCGCCGCGACCCCGGCGAGGTCAGGACCGAGCCTCGCGGACCAGTTTGAGCACCGATTCTCGCCATTGTCCGCAGGGCTTGCCGTCCCGGTCTTCGCACTCTTCGCCGCGGGCGTCGCGATCGGCGGACGCGCCGGTGTGGCATCGGCTCTCACCGATCCCGTGACGCTGGCCGTGACGGCCGCCCTGGTGATCGGCAAGCCCGCCGGAATCCTGGCCGCGACGTTCCTCGCGACTCGCGGCAGACGCGGTCTGACGCTGAACATGGCCTGGGCGGATCTGCTGGGGCTCGGGTTGCTGAGCGGCATCGGTTTCACCGTGTCGCTACTGGTCAGCCAGCTCGCTTTCGCGCCAGGCAGTCCCGCACTCGATCATTCCCGGCTGGCCGTGCTGGGCGCGTCGCTCGTGGCGGCGACCGCCGGCGCAATCGTGCTCGCCTTGCGCGGCCGCCACTACAGGTTGGCGCCGCCAGCGCGCGAAGCGTCATGAGGTCGGCCTCGGCTGCGCCAAGTCCACCGGTAGCCGTGCCACCCGCGCCCAAAGCGCCATGAGAGTGTTCAGCGCTACGACGCCGCGATGAGCGTTGTCCGCCGTCTGCGCTAGGCGGACTCGCGAACGTTAGGCGGACTCGTCCCCGCTCGATTCGGCAGGCGCCGCAGGATCCTTCACCTCGCCGTCGAACACGGTCCCCTCGCCCGGTCGGCCCTCCCGCTCGACGCCGATCGTCACCTGCGTGAGCAGAGCGGCCACCGCACCGACCGCGACGAGCGCCGGTGCGACGAGGGCGGCGACGCCCGTCACGGCCAGTCCCGTGTTGAGCGGCAGTTCAAGGAGCGTGTCGCCGCGATCGTTCTTGATAAAGACGCGACGCACGTTGCCCGCCTGAATGAGTTCGCGCACCTTCGCGAGAACCGCATCGCCGCTGATCTTGAATTCCTCGTACCAGGTCTTGCCCGCCATCGCTCCGCCTTTCCTCGGTTCCTTCCATTATCGGCGCCATTCGCAAAGCACGCTGAAAATCCGAACCGGCTGCCGCCCCTTCGCATGCCACACTGTTGGGCGTGATCGCCATACCACCGGGCTCGCTTCGGATGCGCTGGATCCTGTTCGTCTGCGCGGGGATCGTCCAGTTGATTGCGTTGTACTCGCCATCGGGGCCGAGCGCGGGCGCGGGCATTCCCCACCTCGACAAGGCCGGCCATTTCGCCATGTTCGCCGCGGTGGCACTGACCGCTGGTTGGCTCGGGTTCCGCCCTTGGTTGATCGCTGCGGCCCTGTTGATCAATGCCGCGATCTCCGAAATCTGGCAAGGGTTATTCCTTCCCCATCGCAGCGGCGACCCCGTCGATTTCCTCGCCGATGCCGCTGGCATCGCGGCGGGGTTGGCCCTCGCCCGGTGGACGATTTCTCCGTCGCGCTCGCCGAAGTGACGCCCGAGAGTTATCCACAGCCCCTGATTCGCCGCGATACTGTCACCGCGCAGGGCCACAATCAGTAGATGGCACAGACACCTTTGACCCGGGCAGCGAGCGACCTCGTGGTCGGCCCGGACGGGCTCATTCGGCCCCGCTGGGCGGCGGCGAATCGCCTCCTGCAGGACTACTACGACGACGAATGGTCCGAGCCCGTACGCGACGAGCGCGGGCTGTTCGAACGCATCAGCCTCGAAATCTTCCAGTCGGGGCTGAGTTGGTCCACGATCCTTGCCAAGAGGCCCGCCTTCCGCTCGGCATTCGCCGGATTCGACCCGGAGGTCGTCGCGGACTTCGGGGACGAGGACATCGAGCGCCTCATGGCGGATGCCGCTATCGTCCGCAACCGACGCAAGATCGAGGCGACGATCGCCGGCGCCCAGGCCACCGTCGACTTGCGCGCGACTGGCGGCTTGAGTGCGCTCGTCTGGTCGTTTCGGCCCGCGACGAAGTACGCGCCGGCCACACTGGCAGAGATCCCCACCCGTTCACCCGAGTCCGAAGCCCTCGCAGCCGCGTTGCGTGCGGCAGGATTCCGGCACGTCGGACCGGTCACGATGTTCGCGCTGATGGAAGCCATCGGGATGGTCAATACCAACCTCATCGGATCGCACAAGCGGCCCGCGTAGAAGCAGACCGCAGGCGACGAGGGCGGGCAAAAGGGCGACGGTGATCGCAGGCGGAGGCGTAGGCGCAGGCACGAGGGCGGACGCGGACGTAGGCGCAGGGATCCTCGCGCGGTCGCCGTTTCGACTTCGGCACCCCGAGCTGGGCGGACACGATCTTCCCGCATTCGCGCGGACGGCGGCGTCGTGCCCTAGCGCGTGAGGTGAGCGAGCCTATTCTCCTCGCGTTCGCCCGGGCACCGTAGGATGCGCGCATGAACAGCGTCTTTCGCGTCTTCTTGCGACTGGGACTTACCAGTTTCGGTGGACCGATTGCCCATCTCGGCTACTTCCGCGAGGAGTTCGTCGGACGCAGGCGATGGTTGCGGGACGAGGATTTCGCCGGTGCCGTGGCCCTCAGCCAGTTCCTCCCCGGCGCGAGTTCAAGCCAGGTCGGCATGCTCGTCGGCCTGGGACGCCGCGGTATGACGGGCCTGATTGCGGCCTGGATCGGCTTCACGTTGCCCTCGGCCGCATTGATGATCGGGGCGGGCTATGCGAGCCAGACATGGGCGACCAGCGAAAACAGTGCCGTGGCGGGTGCGATCTCGGGACTCAAGGCGGTGGCTGCCGCGGTCGTGCTGCAGGCCGTCATCCAGATGGGACGCGTGCTCACCCCCGACGCCCAGCGGCTGGCCGTTGCGGCGAGCGCTGCGGCCCTGGTACTCCTGTGGCCCGTTCCCTGGATCCACGTGGCCGTCGTCGTCGTCAGCGGACTGCTCGGATTCGCCAGCGGCCTGCCCCAGCGCCGTGGGGCGGCCGTGCGCCGGTTCCGCAAGCGCAGCAATCTCCGCAAGCCGCCCAGTCATGCACCGGTTGGATCCAGGTCCACCTCGATGGCGAGCACTGAGGCGGTGGAAGTCGGCGAAACGATCGGTTCGCCGGCACCCGGCGACACGACCGAAGGGGCAGCACCCGGCGACACGACCGAAGGGGCAGCACCCGGCGACACGACCGAAGGGGCAGCACCCGGCGACACGACCGAAGGGGCAGCACCCGGCGACACGACCGAAGGGGCAACGGTTAGCGGCTCAGCCGAGGCGTTGGATCGGACGAGTGGCTCACCGGATGGCACGCGCTCGTTCCGCCTCGTCGTGTCGCCGCGCCTTGCCACTCTCGCGGCGGCTATGTTCGGGTTTCTGCTGGTCGCGCTCCCGATTGCGGTGCGACTTACGGGCGACGGCACGGTCCGGTTGATCGACGCGTGCTTTCGGGCGGGAAGCCTCGTCTTCGGCGGTGGGCACGTGGTGCTTCCGCTCCTCGAATCGGCGACGGTGCCCAGCGGAATGGTGGACTCGTCCACGTTCATGGCCGGCTACGGGACGGCGCAGGCATTACCCGGCCCGCTGTTCAGTTTCGCCGCCTACCTCGGCACGGTCTCAACCGTCGGCCCAGGGGGCGCGCTGGGTGGCCTGATCGCGCTCGTCGCGATCTTCCTGCCGTCCGCACTGCTCGTCATCGCGGCGATTCCGCTGTGGGAACGACTGCGCGCGAATCCGGCCGCCGGGCGAGCGGTCGCCGCCGTCGGCGCCGCCGTCGTGGGACTGCTGGCAGCGGCTTGCTACGACCCGGTCATCGTGACGGGCGTGACGTCCTGGACCACTGCGGCGATAGCCCTCGGCTCGTTCGTCCTGCTGGTCTCGCGACGAGTGCCCGTCTGGCTGATCGTGGCTGGCGCGGCCGGAGCCGGGCTTGCCCTCCGCTAGCGCGTTCGGTTCACTGCGCGCGGCGACGGCAGACTGCGCGGCGCGTCGACCATAGGCCGCTGTGTTCTTTGGCGAGGCATTTAGGCGAGCCGGATTTCGGGTGCCCCCGCGTCACGCGTGGTTGTGCTTCTCACTCGATGCGAGTGCCTGGTTCTCCAGTTGGAAGGTCGAATGCTCGATCGGCACCTCGAAGTGCTCCTGGACGCACTCCTTGAGGTGCTGCAGGATCTCTGGGGCATGCCCCGTGCGGAAGCACTCGTCATCGACCACCACGTGCGCCGAAATGACGGGAAGGCCCGTAGCCACCGTGGAGGCGTGCAGATCGTGGACTTCCCGAACGTGATCGAGTGACTGGATGTGGCGGCGGACCTCGTCCAGATCCAGGTGCGCGGGAGTGGATTCGAGAAGAACATTGGCGGCATCGCGGAGCAGAATCAGCGCCCGCGGCACGATCAGCGCGGCGATGAACAGACCGGCAATGGAATCGGCGCGCTGCCAGCCCGTCGCCCAGATGACGATCGCGGCGACGATGACACCAACGGAACCGAGCGCATCGTTCGCCACCTCAAGGAAGGCCGCGCGCATGTTGAGCGAAGCGGTGCGGTGCGCCGCGATCACTAGCAGCGAGACGATGTTCCCGACCAGGCCGATAATGCCGAAGATCAGCAGTTCGCCAGCTGGCACCTCGGGTGGCGAGAACAGGCGAGTGACCCCCTCGACGGCGACGTAAACCCCGACGGCCAGCAGCACGGCCGCCTGCCCCAGGGCGGCGAGCACCTCGACGCGGCGGTAACCCCAGGTGCGCGCCGCGGTGGGCGGGCGCAGGGACAGGTTCGCGGCCGTGAGCGCGACAGCGAGCCCCAGCGCGTCCGTGAGCATGTGGGCGGTGTCGGTGAGTAGAGCCAGCGATCCCGTGAGGATCGAGCCGATCGCCTGCGCGATGAGGATCGTGGTTGTAATGGAGAAGGCGATGATCAGCGGTCGCCGATGATCGACGGCGTCGTAGCCATCGCCATGGCCGCCTGACCCACGGCCCCCCGACCCATGCCCGTCGATCCCGTGCGAATGCCCCATCCCCATGGCCCAGATCCTACCCGCGGCATTCCGTGCGAATCCGGTTCGCGAAGCCGCTGACTTTGGGCGTTCCCCACAGCCGTGTTCCCCCCGCACTGGTTCGGGGGAACCGCCTCCCAGGCCGCGCCCGATGCCGCTCGAAGCCCCGGCGCTAAAGTGGTGGTGTGTCCGAGACTCCCGATTCGACGCTGCGCGATCGCCACGGCCGGATCGTTGCGCGTGCGGACTCCACCGACGCCGAGATCCAGGCCCGCGCCCGGGCGCTGAGCTCACCGATTCGGCTGCGGATCATTCGCCTCTGCCGCTTTGAGGCGCGCACCAACAAGGAGCTAGCTGAGTTGCTCGGCGTCAATCCGGGGACCATGCTGCACCACGTTCGCACACTCGTCCGCACCGGCTTCCTCGCTCCCGAGGGCGAGCGAACAGGAGCGCAGGGCGCCCGCGAGGTTCCCTACCGTGCGACTGGCCTGTCCTGGCGGACTGCGTTCCCCGAGCAGTCACATCTGCTCGTTGAGACATTCCTGCAGCAGATCGAAGGACTCAACCCGGACGAGTTGCGCGTCTCCTGGCTCGGTCTCCGACTCAGCGACGAGCATCTCGTCGAACTCGAGGAACGGCTCTACGCCCTGGTGAACGAGTTCAAGGAACGGGCTCCGGATCCAGATGGAACGCCGATCTCGCTGTTTACGGCAATCCATCCCGACGTCAATCCTTGACGACATGAAGGACATTCGAGGAAGTTCCCCGGCCGAAGCGTTTCAGCCCCGACGTGCCTCGATCTAGTGCGCTAGCCTCGGTGATGAAGCCCCAGTTAACAACGATGTTAGCCGGGGCTTTGCTACTGCGTGGGCTCGTCGAGCGGTATGATCAACTCGATCAACGCGGCACTTCCAGGCATATTAACGTCCCTACGGACGTAAATATGCGTCAATTCATCGATGAATTCCGGATTGTCGTGGAGATGTTCGCCGAAGTGTCTTATCGTGTTAAGCAATTCCATCTGACAACGCTGTCATAGTCGAGGTTGCACAGCAGCAGCCCGACTGCATATCCCAGCGAACTCGTTCCTTAGAGGATTTTCATGATCTCGTCACGCCATCGTGCACGACAAGCGATGATCGCAATGACGGCCGCCGCCTCGTTGCTCCCCGGTCTCGTCGTAGCCGCCGCGCCGAGCAGCAACGCTGCAAGTCTTCCGCCCGCAAGCATCGCCCAGGCCGAGGCGCGCGCGATCGAGTTCCAGCGCATCGGTCTGCTGGACGATGTGCAGGAGCAACTCGCGCACATCAAAACCTTCAACCAGGCCGAGGGCGTCGCGTTCGCCGCTGCGACCGATTTCTGGAACAACTCGCTCGTGAACTACCAAATCCAGGGCAACGTCGATCCGACCCAGGCATCTGGCATCCCTGACGGGCTTCCCAACCAGCGCTCGCACGTCTTCGTAGTGCTCGGCCACGTACTCAACAACGACGGCACGCCCCAGCAACAGTTGCTCGATCGAGTCGAGGTAGCCAAGACGGCGGCGGCGAAGTATCCGAACGCCCGCATCATGGTCACGGGCGGTCAGCCGCGCAACGGCCACACCGAGGGGCAGGTGATGCACGACCTGCTCGTCGGCGGCGGAATAAGCGAGAATCGCATCATCGTGGAGAACCAGTCCTCAGATACGCCGGACAATTCGACCATGTCGATGGCGATCCTCTACGGTCCGACCATGGTCGGCGCCGACCGGGTGGACTCCATTTCGCTGATCACAGCGGGCTGGCACATGCGGCGCGGAACGATCCTCTACCAGTACGCCTCGCGGCTGACCCAGGCTCGCAACAATGCCGACCACCTGATCGAGATCAAAGCCGGTGCGGCGTGCATCACCTCCGCGTGCCAGAACGGCGACTACGTCAATCCCCCCGGCTACCCGAACAGCAACGAACGCAACCTGATTGCGCAAAACGTCGCGAAGGTGGCCGGCGTAAACGTTGGCGGCAGTGACGGCAACGGCGGCGAACTCTCGACGTTCCGCACCGGTACGGGAGGACTGCGCCGCGCGATCGCCAAGTTCGTGTACCTCCAGCGAGAGGGCTTCGCCGGGAATGATGCAGCACCCCGCAACAACACCGCCGACCTGCGCCGGGCGATCGCCGATCTCGGCGACGTCTCGTCGGTATACGGCCGCGAGTTCGGCGAACTGAACCGAGCTTGGGACGCTGCACTGCGCCCGCTCGACATCACTCCGTCGATACCGACCCTCCCATCGAACGGCAGCGGACACGCGTTCGTCGTCCTCGGAGCCGACAGCGGGACGGGTAACGCGACGGCGGGACGGCTGAACGTCGCCGTCACGGCGCTGAATCAGTACCCGAACGCGATCGCCGTCGTGGCGGGCAACCAGGCAGAGATCGACGCCGGATACAACGGCCTGATCAGCCGGGGAATCAGCGCCTCTCGCATCGTCCGCACCCAGGCTGGGAGCAACGCCCAGACCGGAGCCTTCCAGTCGATGAACACCTTGTACTCGCTGGGCAACATCAGCAAATACACGCTCATCACGTCTGGCGACTACGTTCGACGGCCCCTGGTGCTCTTCGCCGTGGCAGACATGCTGCGCCGCAACGCGTGGGGCTCAGCGACGAAGATCGAGTTGGCGGGGCACATCGTGGAGACGTTGTCCGGCCGAAGCGGCGACGCGAGCCTCCCCGATTCCACCAAGCGCAACCAGATCATCGACAACGTGGACGATCTCTTCGATTTCTCGGCGTCCGATCTGTCGAGCTGGAACACTCCGGCTCCGGTGCTCTCCACCCTGGCCGAGATAACCGCGACCCCGCCGGTCAAGACGGCATACGTCGTCGGCGACGCCATCGACACGACGGGGCTGAAGGTTCAAGCGAAGCTCGACAACGGCACGGTTCGGGTCGTCGACGTCACGGACCTCGCCACGCTTACGCTGCCGAGCACCACCGCGGCGGGACCGGCGAACATCGCAGTCTCGTACACCTACCGCGGAACCACCAAGTCGGCCCAGGTACCTGTCACAGTGCGGGCGGCCAACGTGGATGCGCTGACGAGCGCCCTGGACGAGGCCGCCGCCATTACCCCCGACGACTTCACGGCGGAATCGTACGCCGCGCTCACGGCGGCGGTATCGAACGCCAGCACCGTGATCGCCGATCTGCAGGCGACCAGCGAAGAGGTGGCGAACGCACGGACCGCCGTCCAGGCAGCGCTCGATGGCTTGGTCGCATTGGTCCCGACGGTACAGGTCACGCTCACAACCGCGAACGGCAACGGAACCTACCCGCAGGGGGCCACGGCCACGGTGACGGCCACCCCGGCGCTGGCGGAGCGACCGGTCGCCTCGATTGAATACGCGACCACGGGAACCTGGCAGGCATACAGCGGACCGGTCACCCTCCCGGTCGGCGGCTACCAGTTCCGTGCGCGAGCCACGGACAGCGTGGGCCGCGTCTCGGCGGTCGCGACCCTTGACGTCGTCGTCGTGGCGGCCACCCCGCCCATCACCTCCATCGCCCCGACGCTGACCGTCGCCGCCCCGTCAGCCCGATTTGGCGCAGGCGCCAAGGTGACCGTCAAGGCGCGGGCGAACGGCGCGGCCGTGTCCGCGGGCACAGTGACCGTGCAGACGGGTGCCAAGGTCCTCGGTACCGGGAAGATAACCGCCGGGCAGGCGACGATCTCGCTCGATAAGAAACTGAAGGTGGGCAAGTACCCGATTTCGGTGCGCTACTTCCCAGTAGCGGGCACCGCTTTGCTGCCCGCGGTGGTGCCGAGGGCTGGCACGGTCACGATCGGCAAGGCCGCTCCGAAGATCACCGTGAAGCGGACCAAGGGCACGGCAAAGCGCGGTAGCCGGGTAACACTTCGGGTCCGTATCGCCGCCATTGCCGGTGCCGCGCCCAGCGGGGCAGTCACGATCACACTCGGCGGGAAGAAGGTCGGCAAAGCCAAGATCCGCAAGTCGGGCAAGTTCTGTCAGGCGACGATCAAGACGAAGAAGCTTGCTCGCAAGGGAAAGCTGAAGGCCAGCTATACCGGGAACGCCACCTATGCCAAGAAGACTGTGACATCGAAGGTCAAGATCAAGTAGTTATCGAGAACGCCGGCCGGCACGGCGCGTCCGCAACGGGCGCGCCGTGCCGGCCTTTTCTCGTCCGGTCAGCGCATCAGCCGGCCGATGGCGGCGCTGACCTCGGCGAACTTCGCTTCGGCGACCTCGCCCCCCTCGCGGGCCGCGTCGGCCACGCAGTGCCGCAGGTGGTCGTCGAGTAGCCCGCCCGCCACCGATTTCAGCGCGGAGGTGAGCGCAGAGATCTGCGTGAGGATGTCGATGCAGTACTGCTCCTCGTCGATCATCCGGTGGATGCCGCGCGCCTGCCCCTCGATGCGCTTGAGGCGCGCGAGGTAGCGATCCTTGTCGGAGATGTAGCCGTGCCCGTGATGATCGGCAGGCTCGCTGTGGTGGGGCGACTCGTCCGCAGGAATCGGCGCGACGGAAGCCCCCGCGCCGCGCGCCGACGCCGCAGATCCGCCCATGCCTGGATCCAGGTGGGATGCTTCAGTGGTCATGGCTAGATGTTCCTTGGTGGTGTTCGCCTGACGGGTGTGGCTGGGGATTCGAGTTCGACTGACGGAATTCCTGGCGTCTCAGCAGTTGCGCATTCACGGCGACGACGATGGTCGAGGCGGACATGAGAATCGCTCCGACCGACATCGGCAGCACGAATCCGAGGGGGGCGAGTACTCCGGCGGCGAGCGGCACCGAAACAAGGTTGTATCCGGCCGCCCACCCGAGGTTCTGGCGCATCTTCCGGTAGGTGGCCCGAGACAGGTCGATCAGGGATAGCACCGAGCGCGGGTCGTCGCTGGCGAGGATCAGGCCAGCAGAGGCGATGGCGACGTCCGTACCCGCCCCGATAGCGATTCCCACGCTCGCGGCCGCCAGCGCCGGGGCGTCGTTGACGCCGTCGCCGACCATCGCGACGACGCGGCCCTCGTGGACGAGTTTCGCCACTCGCCTCGCCTTGTCCTCCGGCTTGACCTGCGCGTACCAGCGGTCGATGCCGAGGCGTTCCGCCACCGATCTCGCGACCGTCTCGGCATCGCCGGTCATCATGATCACTTCCAGGCCGCGCGCGTGCAGTTCACGCACGGCCGCGATCGACTCGTCGCGAATCGCATCGGCCAGGGCAATGGCCCCTATCACCTCCCCGCCGGCTATCACACTGAGGATCGTGGCACCGCCCTCGTCCCACTGGTGCGCCGCTTGGAGCCGCTGGAGTCCGGCGTCCGCAAGCATCGCGGGCCCGCCGACGGCGATCCGGCTTCCCGCAACGATCGCGGTCACCCCGTGAGCGGGTGACGAGTTGAACTCGGTCGCAGGCGGCAGTTCGAGGCCACGATCGCGGGCGGCGCGCACGAGCGCGCGAGCGAGCGGGTGCTCGCTCGGCGCCTCGGCCGCGGCAGCGACGGTGAGCAGTCGCGCCTCGTCCCAGTCGCGGGCGGCGGATATCCCGACGACCTCTGGCTCGCCGCGGGTCAGCGTGCCGGTCTTGTCGAAGACCACCGCGTCGACCAGGCGCATGCGTTCGAGGGCGAGCCGATCTGCGACGAGAATCCCTGAGCGGGCCGCCTTCTGCGTCGCGATGGAAACGACGAGCGGAATCGCCAGACCGAGCGCGTGCGGGCAGGCGATGACCAGTACGGTGATGGCGCGCACAACGGCCTCGTCGGGTTGGTGGACCGCCGTCCAGATGATCGCCGTGATCGCGGCGGCGGCGAGGGCGAACCAGAAGAGCCAGCCCGCAGCCCGGTCGGCCAGTCGTTGAGCGCGGGACGATGACTCCTGCGCCTGCGCCACCAATCGGCCGATTCCGGCCAGCGCCGTGTCGTCGCCGGTCGCCGTCACCTTAATGCGAAGCCCGGAGTCCGTGGCGATCGTCCCGGCAACGACGCGCGAGCCGCGCTCCCGGCGCACCGGCACGGACTCGCCGGTGACCATTGCCTCGTCCACCGCCGCTGCACCATCTGTGACCTCGCCGTCCGCGGGGATCCTTCCGCCGGGCCTGACGATGACCTCGTCGCCGACTTCGAGTTCGCCGGGCGGGACGTATTCGCTGCCCGACTCCGTCACTCGTTCGGCTCGATCCGGCAGCAGTGCCTCAAGCGCATCGAGGGCGCCCGACGTCTGCGCGAGCGACCGCATCTCGAGCCAGTGACCGGCAAGCATGATGACGATGAGGAGCGCCAGCTCCCACCAGAAGTCGAGGCCGTGGTCGAGCAGGTGGAGCGAGGCCCCCAAGGACGAGCCGAACGCGACCGTGATGGCGGTTGCGATCAGCAGCATCATCCCGGGCTTGCGCGACCGGATCTCGGTGACGGCTCCCGTGAGGAATGGCCTGCCTCCCCACAGGTACATGACGGTGCCGAGGACCGGTGAGACCCAGAGGAACGGCCCGGAATCCGGCAGGTCGTAGCCGAGGAGTTCGGCGAACATGGGGGACAGGACGACCACCGGCACGGCGACGATGCTCATCAGGATGAACAAGCGCCTGAACATCCCGGCGTGATGCGCCATGTGCCCGTTGCCCATCGAACCGTGACCCATTGCAGCGTGATCCATCGCGTCGTGCCCCATCGAACCGTGCCCCCTGTCGGCGTGCCCCGCCTCGCCCGGGTCCGCACGGTCGTTGGCGGCGCCGTCTCGGCCGATCACATCGTGATCGGCGCCATGCTGCCCATCGCCGTGATGCATGTGCCCCATGGATTCGTGTGTCATGTGCTCGTGCTGGGCGTCCTCATGCTCGTTCATATCTAGCAACCCCTACTCGAAGCGGCGCAGCCGCAGTGAATTTCCTACGACGAACACCGAGGAGAAAGCCATGGCGGCGCCCGCCAGCATCGGATTGAGCAGTCCGAGCGCCGCCAGCGGAATGGCCGCGGTGTTGTAGGCGAAGGCCCAGAACAGGTTCGTCTTGATGGTGCGAAGCGTCGCGCGCGAGAGCCGGATCGCGTCGGCGGCCACGCGCAGGTCCCCGCGCACGAGGGTCAGATCGGATGCGTGGATAGCCGCGTCCGTACCCGTGCCCATGGCCAGGCCAAGGTCGGCGGTGGCCAGTGCGGGCGCGTCATTGATGCCGTCGCCGATCATCGCGACGACGTGCCCCTCGGCTTGGAGCCGCTCGATGACGGCGACCTTGCCGGCGGGCAGGACGTCGGCGATGACCTCATCGATGCCCACCTGCGCCGCCACGGATCGGGCAACGGTGTCGTTGTCGCCCGTGAGTAGGATCGGCGTGAGCCCCAGTCCCGTCAACCGGGCGATGGCCGCGCCGCTCGTCTCCTTGACGGCATCCGCAATCACGATGACGCCCCGCACGCGGCCGTCCCAGCCGACTGCGATGACGGTAGATCCGAACTCCTGTGCGGTCCGGGCCCTGTCCCCAAGGTCGCCGGGCAGCGCCATCCCCTCCTGAGCCAGGAGCGACGGCCGCCCGACGATCACCGCGCGTCCCTCGACCACGCCGCGCACGCCCAGCCCTTCGAGATTGCGGAAGTCGGACACGGGCGGGAGCGACGGCGGGTCTGCGCCCGGATCCTGCGCTTCGCCCTGCGCTTCCGTCAGCGCCTCCCGGGCGCGATGCACCACCGCCTGCGCGATCGGGTGCTCGGACGCCGCCTCGAGCGCGCCGGCGACTCGCAGCAATTCGGTACGGTTCACGTCAGCGGCGGAGAACTCGTCCGTCACCGACATGCGGCCGGTCGTCACCGTGCCGGTCTTGTCGAGCACGATCGTGTCCACACGCCGGGTCGATTCCAGCACCTCGGGCCCCTTGATCAGGATGCCCATTCCGGCGCCGCGACCCGTGCCGACCAGGAGCGCCGTCGGGGTTGCGAGGCCGAGCGCGCAGGGGCACGCGATGATCAGCACGGCGACGGCAGCGGTGAAGGCGGAGGCAGCCGGATACCCGGCGGCGAGCCACGCGACGAGCGTGACGATAGCGATGCCCATCACTACGGGGACGAAGACGCCGGAGATGCGATCCGCGAGCCGCTGGATGTCGGCCTTCCCGGATTGCGCCTGCTCGACCATTCGCGCCATCTGGGCCAGTTGCGTGTGCTCGCCCACGCGCGCCGCGCGCACCACGAGCCTGCCCGATACGTTCACGGTGGCGCCGGTAACGGCGTCGCCGGGCCCGACGTCGACCGGCACGGGTTCGCCGGTCAGCATGGACGAGTCCACCGCCGACCCTCCCGCGATCACGATGCCGTCGGTCGCGATCTTCTCCCCGGGCCGGACGATGAACTCGTCCCCGACCGCGAGCTGCGCAGTCGGGATGAGGGTCTCGATCCCGTCGCGCAGCACCGAAACCCGCTTGGCGCCGAGGTCCAACAATTCGCGTAGCGCGGCCCCGGCCCGACGCTTGGAGCGCTTCTCGAAGTAGCGGCCGAGCAGGATGAAGGTGGTCACACCCGCGGCGACCTCGAGGTAAATGTTCGCCGCGCCGTCAGAGCGCTGCACGGTCAGCGAGAAGGCGTGGCGCATACCGGGCGCACCAGCCATGCCGAAGAACAGCGCGTACAGCGACCACACGAATGCCGCGAGGGTTCCCATCGAGATGAGCGTGTCCATGGTCGCCGCGCCGTGGCGCAGGTTGATCCAGGTCGCGCGGTGAATAGGCCACGCCGCCCACACGACGACCGGCGCGGCGAGCGTCAGCGAAAGCCACTGCCAGTTGTCGAACTGCAGCGCGGGGATCATCGACATCGCGATCACGGGAATGGCGAGCGCGGCCGAGACGATCACGCGGTGACGGAGGTCCGCGAGTTCCCGGTCCTGGGCCTGTTCGGCAGCGTTGGCGGGGGGATTTTCGGACGAGTTCTCCGTCGCGACCTGCGGAGCCGGCGGCAGTGTGGCCGTGTAGCCGGTGTCCTCGACGACCTTGATGAGCTCGGCTGGATCGATCTCGGCGGGGGCGGTGAGAGTGGCCTTCTCGGTGGCGTAGTTGACGGCGGCCTCGACCCCGTCCACGCGGTTGAGTTTCTTCTCGATGCGGTTGGCGCAGGAGGCACACGACATGCCGCCGATGTCGAACGTCAGATGCTGCAATGCCGGTTGCGCCATGCACCCAGCATACCCCCTAGGGGTATGTTTAGCCGGTGGCTGGTGGCCCGAGGTCTACGGCGAGCGGATCAACCGGGATTCGGGTCAGGCGCCGAAGAACTCGTCCCGCCGCACGCTCACCACACCGGCACGGCGCAGTTCGTGCGCCGTCGACCGCACCATCGCGGGCGGGCCCGACACGAAGGCGGAGCGCCAGACGACATCGCCCACGTGCTCGGCGAGGAGGTCGCTCGTGATGCGGCGGGACTCCACGATCGTCCACGTCGGATCGGATCTCTCCGCCAGCATCGCCCCGTCGAGACCAGATCCAGGATCCGTGACGAGCACGACCCGCACTCCGCTCGCGCGGAGCAGACCCTCGCCGAGCACCACGCCCGCCGAGCCGATCTGATACAGCACGACGATGTCCCGCCCGCCGCAGGAGGGGCCCAGGTCCGCCAGGAACGCCAGCAGCGGCGTGATGCCGATGCCGCCGCCGACCAGCAGCAACGGCGTCTCGCGCTCGAGTGGCAGGGTGAACGATCCGCCCGCCCGCGTGATTCGCACCCGGGTGCCGACCTCGGACGAGGCCAGCGCGCGCTTGAATCGGCTCGGGCGCGCTGGCAGCCTGGTCAGGACGGTGAGCTCGCCAGGCGCGCTGTCCCCGTAGCGGGGAACGCGATCGCCGGGCACGGTCATCCTGCCCCTGATCGGCGTGAAAATGCGCCTGGCGCCCCGCCGATCGAATCCGCCGCGCGCGAGTTGCACCTCGACCCACTGACCGGGATCGAGTGCCAAGTCCCGGTCTGGCAGCAGCGTTACACCCAGCACGCCCCGACCGGCACCGGAGTCGGCCGCCGCGCCGGATCGCGCCACCACGCGGGCCCAGGTCGCGCGCGGCCTGCCCAGCGCGAACGCGATGACGTTTCCGGCGATCAGCACGAGTTCGGGAGAGGTGACGATGTGCACCGCGCCCAGGTCCACGCGTACCGGGAGGGCAATCGCCGCAATCATCGCGGTGCCCGCCACCCACCGGTGCCACACGCGCCGGGGTGCCGTCATCGGCTCGGTGACCATGAAGGCGGCCCAGAACAGCCAGGGATAGGACAGCAGCGCCGTGCGCGCGGCCTCCTGGACCGCCACGCCGTCGCCGATCAGGGTCACCGTTGTCACGGCGGTCGCAGCGAGCCACATCGACGCGGCGAACCGCAGCGTCCCGCTGCGCCGCGTCACCGCCAGGGCCGCGAGAATCACCGGGATGATGAGGATGGACGATCCCACCCACCAGATCACGGCAGCCTTGCCCGTGACCGCAAGCACGACGGCGCCCACGGCTGCCGGGTTGAAGATGTGCGCCCCGCGCCAGACAGCCAAGTACTTCGAGGCCGCAGCGATGGCCGCGCCAGCGGCGTACCAGGCGAGGGTAGCGGGATCGGTCGAAGGCCAGAAGAGGAAGAACAGCAAAAGCGCGGTGATAAGGGCGGATTCGGGTAGTGGTCGACGTCGCACGACGAAGCCGCCCAGCCAAGTCACTGCCACGCTGACGACGATCAGCACACCAAGCGTTGCGAGCATCGCCACCGGGTCGAACGGCAACTCGTCCGCGGCGGCCAGGGCGATGGCAATGGCCGCCAGTGCGGCCAGGAGCACCAGGGTCAGCCGGTGCATGGACTGGCGAGCCAGGAGGTCATCGGCGGCGCTCAGCCAACGTCGCCCCGCGTCCGCGAGTCGCCGGTCAGACGGGAGTGCCGCGCCCGCCGCCGCGACAGGGCGAGAGTCGGCCGCCTCAAGTTCAGTCATGACAAGTCCTCCACGGTGAAGTTGGCGGACCAGATCGCTCGGCGGTCCGCGTCGAAACTCATCGCGGCGCAGCCGAGCTCCGCGGCCACGAGCGCCGGATCGGCGAAGAAGAGCGCCGTCGTCGCGCCGTCGGCGATCATGGCCGACGATGCCATCGCCCAGGTGGCCAGGGGTGGCCGCGCATTCACCATCGGTGACCCTGCGACGCGTGGCGATCCGGCGTCCACGCTCGCCGGGCGCGCACTCGATCTCGTCGACACGTTTGGCCGCGTCAGGCCGGAGGCGGCGGGCAGCGTCGCTACAGTTCCGCCGAACGATCCTGCCGCCATTGCGGCGCGATCCCCAATGGGAAGCCCGGTGGCCGCATCGAGAATATGGTGCATGCCGCCTGCCCAGCGGCGCCGGTTCGGCGCCGAGCCCGCCAGTGCAGGCCACTCGCCGTCGCTACGGCCAGCCCCGCCATTCAGCTCGACAACGCCGATCACGCGACCGGTATCTGCGGGATCCTCCAGCCCCACGCGGAGCGGCTGTACCAGCGACCCGACGACCCGCATGTCACCGCCCGCGTCGACGACCGCGCCGCCCGCAAGGGGGGCGTCATCGGCGTCGGAATCGGCCGAGGCCAGCACGCCGGCGACCAGGTCAACGAGTTGGCCCTTGCCCGCGGCACCCACGTCGATCAACACTCCGGGCTCGCTACGGAGGACTCGTCCATCCAACTCCACGAAGTCCGCGAAAGCCGGGGCCGCCACGGGTTCGCCGACCGGCCGCAACGTGTACCGCGCGTCGTACCCGAGAGCCTCAAGCGAGCGCCCGATCAGCGGATTGACGGCCCCGCCCGTCAGGTCCCCGAGCCGGTGATAGAGCTCGAAGAGCTCGCCCGCGTAGGGCGGAACCTCGATCTCGCCCGCGCCCGCCGCGAGCGCGGTCACGGCCGAATCGGGCCGGAAACGGGAGAATGTCCGGTCGTATTCGTCGATGACGGCGTGGATGCGCGCCAGGATCTCGGGCGCGATCGGGCGCGGCGTGGACAGCTCCCACCGCGTGCCGATGGCTTCGAATCCCAGCGAGTGCACGGCGTTCCTCAGGCGCCGGCCTCGGCGGCGATCTCGTCGAGGGCGGCGTTGAAGCCCTGCGAGGTCAGGGACGAGCCGGAAACCTTCGACACCTTCGCGTCGGCGAGCGCCTTGCCGACCACCTGATCGGCGACGTTGGCCGCGAAGTCCTCCTGGAAGGCCTGCGAGGTGGCGTCCGAGGCTTGCGGCGTGACCTCGACTGCGGTGATCACGCCGTTATCGAGCGTCACGGAAACCGCAACCTCCTGCTGGCCACCCGGGCTGCGATAGCCGCCGGTCGCCGAGTAGGTTCCCGACGCCGAGGATGCCGCCGAGCCGTCTGCGGCGGGGTCCTCGGCGCCGGCGCTGAGGGAATCGTCCGGCGTGCTCGCCTCATCCGTCGGGGCGGTGCTGGCGGGGTCCTGGGGCGCCGAGGAACTTTCGCCGCCGTCGGAGCATGCGCTCAGGGCGGTGAGGACGAGTGCCGCCACGGCCGTTGTCTTGGCCGCCGTGCGGCGCGTGCGGACGAGGTCTGTGGGCGTGCGCATGGTGGGCCTTCCGGTCGCTGCGAGATCCGCCCCTCCTCACCGGCGCGATGCGGGTGGGCCGACCGATCCCTCGTTCAGGATCTAACGGTCACGTTACCGACCAAAGCGGACAGTTTCCGTGGAGTCCGCTGTGAAGCGGCTATGCCGCGCGTTCCCAGGGTTCGACACCGCCCGGCACCGCGGTGAAGATCGGATGGACCGGTAGGGGGCGTCCCTGCGTGACGGATTCGTGCACCCGCGCCGTCGCGACCGGCAGCCAGTCGATGCTGCGAACCGCCAGCTTCGCCTGGAGATGCGTCCATTCGAAGGCCAACTGATCGGTCGTGACGTCGATGTTCACGTCCGGCGCGACGCGTTCTATGCGGGAATCGTCGAACGAGTAGCCTCGCCGGTCCGCCTCAAGCCGGATTCCGCGAAGGTACGCACCCACGGCCGCAGCCGGATCGGCTTGCAGCTTGAAGCGGATCAGTTGCGGATGATTGGTGTACCCCCGGGTGCGGCCCAGCAATACCGCCTGCGCCAGCAGCGCCTCGCGCCAGCAGGCCACCAGCGCCTGCCGATCGAGTAGCTCCGGGGCGAGGCTCCACATCCTCATGCCGACCCTCCTTCAGCGGTCCGCTCGCGCATGAGCCGAGACGGCCACCAGATGCGCGAGCCGATGTCCAACGCCAGCGCCGGCACAAGTAACGTCCGCACCACGAAAGTGTCGAGAAGCACCCCGAACGCGACGATGAAGGCGAGTTGCGCCAGGAACAGGATCGGGATGACCGCGAGCGCGGCGAAGGTGGCGGCCAGGACGATCCCGGCCGACGTGATGACGCCGCCGGTGACCGCGAGGCCGCGCAGTACGCCGTCTCGCGTGCCGTGCCTGATCGATTCCTCGCGAACGCGGGTCATGAGGAAGATGTTGTAGTCGATGCCGAGCGCGACCAGGAACACGAATCCGAAGAGCGGCACTGCGGGATCCGCGCCCGGCATGCCGAAGACATGGTTGAACATCAGAGCGGACACGCCCATCGCCGTCCCGAACGACAGCGCGGTCGTGATGATCAGCAGCACCGGCGCCAGGACCGCCCGCAGCAGGAGCATCAGGATCAGCAGGATCACGACCAGCACGATGGGGATGATGAGGGTCCGATCGCGGATCGCGGCATCGTTCGTGTCGAGGGCCGCCGCGGTCACTCCGCCCACGAGTGTCCCCGGCGCGACGCGATGGAACTCGCTGCGCAGATCGCGTACCGCCTGTTCGGCCGCGGCGGAATCGGCCGCATGGCGAAGCGTCGCCTGCAACAGCATGCGCCCATCGACGACGGTCGCTGCTGCACCGTCGCCTTGTTGGTCGTCTGCGCCGTCGGCGTCGAGGGCAACCTGCCCGCTGGGCGAATCTGACGACGCAGCAGTCACGGATGCGACATCCGCCGATTCGGCCAGTACCGCGGCGACGGCGGGAAACTCGTCCTCAGGAACCAACACGAGCGCAGGGGATCCCGACCCGGGCGCGAAGTGCTCACCCAAGGCGGCCTGCCCATCGCGCGCGCTCGATGCTGTCAGCACGAGCTCGGACTGCGGGACTCCGCTCGCGCGGAAGCCGGTCGCGGCGACCGCCCCGAGCAGGAGCACCACCGTGACGCCAGCCCACGTCAAGCGCGGGCGGCGCGCAACCAGTCGTCCGACCTTGACCCACAGGCCGCGGCGCAGGTGCTCGTCGCCCTCTCCAATCGCGGTCGGGGCGAACCGGGGTACGCGCGGCCAGAACGCGAACCGGCCGAGCAGCAACGTCAGCGAGGGCAGCAGGGTGAGCGCGGAGATCATTGCCGCGACGATGCCGATGGCGGCGACCGGCCCGAGCGTGCTGTTCGACTTCAGGTCGGACAGCAGCAGGCACAGGAGTCCCGCGATCACCGTCCCGCCGGATGCGGCGATCGGCTCCACCACGCCGCGCCAGGCGCGCCTGGTTGCCGCCAGGGGCGCGCGCACCTCGCGCAGCTCCTCGCGGTAGCGCGCCACATAGAGCAGCGAGTAGTCGGTCGCGGCTCCGATCACGAGGATGAACAGGATGCCCTGCGTCTGACCGCTCAGCAGGATCACGTCCGCCTTGGCGAGGTAGAAGACGGTCGCGAGCGCGGCGCACAGCGCGAAGACCGAGGTGATCAGGACTACGAAGGGGAGCAGCAGCGACCGGTAGACCAGAAGCAGGATCGCCAGCACCGCCACGAGCGCCACGAGCAGGAGCAGGCCGTCGATCCCCGCGAATGCCCCACCGAGGTCGGCGGCGAAGCCCGCCGGTCCGGTCACGTACGCGTCGAGCCCCGCGGGCAGATCCTGCTCCAGTGCGGCACGAATCGCCTCGACCACGGTCGCGACTTCCGTATCGGAGTCGACGGACAGGAAGGCCTGCACTGCCCGCCCGTCCTCGGACGGGATCGCCGGGGAGTCCGCCAGCACGCCGGGCACCTCGGCGGCTGCCGCGAGCGCGCTGTCGGCCGCGGCCAGTCCCGCGCCGGCGAGGGGCTCGCTGGCCGCGATCACCACGACGGCGGGCACGCCGCCATCCCCGGCGAAGTCGGTCAGATGCCGGCTGACCTGGGTGGATTCCGCTGAGGAGGGCAGGTAGGCGGTGGAATCGTTGGACGAGACCTCCGACACTTTGCCGAAAAGCGGTCCGCCGATGCCGGCCGCGGTCAACCACGCCACGACGATCAGGGCCGGAATCATGGTTCGCAGCCATCGCTTGCCTCGTGTTGCACCGGGAGTCATTCGCCGCCTCGTTCAGTAGCCTGCAGGCAATAGTATCGGCGGCCCCGACATTCGGCCCAGCGGCGCGATCGCCCTTATGGCCGCATGGGAGAATACAGTCATGCCCGATTCTTCAGCCGCATCGACTCCTGAACGCGTCTCGCTTGCGAGCGCCGAACCTGCCATCGCACTCGGCCCCCTGGACGGCCGTTACCGTTCGACCATCGCACCCCTCGTCGACTACCTTTCCGAGGCCGCTCTCAACCGTGAGCGGATCCACGTCGAGGTCGAGTGGCTCATCGCGCTGACCGGGGCCATCACCGGCGGCGAGCCCGTCGTACCCGGTGCTCCCACCCTCACCGAGGACGAGATCGCCTACCTGCGCGCGATCCCCGCCACCTTCGGCGCCAGTGAGATAGCGGAACTGGCTGAGATCGAGCGAGAGACCGTGCACGACGTCAAGGCCGTCGAGTACTTCATCAAGCGGCGACTGGCCGCCGCCCCCGAGCACCTCGGCGAGGGCACGTCGCTGCCCGGGGCCGCCGAACTCGTGCACTTCGCCTGCACCTCCGAGGACATCAACAACCTGTCATACGCGCTCATGGTGCGCGGCGCCGTCACCGGCGCGTGGCTGCCCGCCGCGAACGCGCTGGCTGATCAGCTCGCCGCGATGGCTCACGAGCACGCCGCCGTCCCCCTGCTGGCGCTCACGCACGGCCAGCCGGCGACGCCCACCACGCTCGGCAAGGAACTCGGCGTGCTCGCGCACCGCCTACGCCGCCAACTACGGCGCATCGACGCTGCCGAGTACCTGGGCAAGCTCAACGGCGCGACCGGCACGTTCGGCGCGCACACGGCCGCGGTCCCCGGGGCGAACTGGCCTGCCGTGTCGCGCGCCTTCGTGGAGCACCTGGGCCTGACGTGGAACCCGCTCACCACGCAGATCGAGTCCCACGATTGGCAGGCGGAACTGTACTCCGACATCGCCCGGTTCAACCGCGTGCTGCACAACCTCGCCACGGACGTGTGGACGTACATCTCACTCGGGGTGTTCAAGCAGATCCCGGTTCCGGGCGCGACGGGATCGTCCACGATGCCGCACAAGGTGAACCCGATCCGCTTCGAGAACGCCGAGGCCAACCTCGAGATCTCCTCGGCGCTGCTCGACACGCTCGCCTCGACCCTCGTGACCTCGCGCCTGCAGCGCGACCTGACCGACTCGACAACGCAGCGCAACATCGGCCCCGCGTTCGGGCACTCCCTGCTGGCGATCGACAACGTCGCCAAAGGCCTGAGCCGGCTCGCCGTGGACACGGACGTGACCGCCGGCATCCTCGACCGCAACTGGGAGGTGCTCGGTGAGGCCATCCAGTCCGCCATGCGCGCCGCCGGCATCGCTGGCACCCCGGGAATGGAGAACCCTTACGAACGGTTGAAGGAATTGACGCGCGGCCACCGCATCGGTGCCGAGGACCTGCGAGCATTCGTCGCCACGCTCGGCCTGCCGGCCGATGTCGAGGCCAGGATCGCCGCACTGACTCCCGGCACGTACGTGGGACTCGCCGAGTCGCTCGTCAAGACTTACCTCGACTGATGCATCGGCCGCACGGCGGCCGATCGAACCCCTAGGAGTGAACATGACCACCACCACGCTCAAGGTCAACGGAATGACCTGCGGCCACTGCGTGAACGCGGTGACGACCGAACTCAGCGCTCTCGATGGCGTGTCCGAGGTCAAGGTCGACCTGTCCGCAGGCCAGACGTCGACGGTGACCGTGACGTCCGGAGCCGCGCTCAGCGATGACGAGATCGCCGCCGCCATCGACGAGGCCGGCTACAGCCTGGCCGAGCCCGTCAAGGCGAGCGGCCCGAACTTCATATCGCTCACCTCCGCCGACGCCGAGCCCGCCGGTGGCTGCGGTTGCGGCGGATGCGGCTGCGGGGCGTAACTCCCTTCGCGCGTAAGAACACCGGTTAGGGTGGCTCAGCACCCGATATATGGCGCGCTGAGCAACCCTAACCGGCGCTTCCCGGACGTAGATGGGCCCCACGCCCGGCGCTTCCCGGACGTAGATGGGCCCCGCGCCCGGCGCTTCCCGGACGTAGATGGGCCCCGCGCCCGGCGGGACACCATCCGCCTGTCGAGTCTTTTTTGAATCATTCAAAATAACCGGGTAAGGTGAGTGCCATGGATACCGATCTCGAGACCGCGGTGCGCAACGCCGGGCTGCGGGTCACGGCCGGTCGCATCGCAGTGCTGGACGCCTTGGCGAGCCTGCCCCACGCGAACGCCGACCTGGTCTTTCGAGAGGTCTCCCGGACGTTGCCGACCACGTCGATTCAGTCGGTGCACAACGTTCTCGCTGATCTGACCGGAGCGGGCCTGGTCCGCCGCATCGAACCGGCCGGATCTGCAGCCCTCTATGAGCGGCGCGTCGGCGACAACCATCACCACCTGGTCTGCACCCGCTGTGGTGCTGTGACCGACGTGGATTGCGTCGTCGGCGAATCGCCGTGCCTCACCCCCTCGAATACAAGCGGATACATCGTGAACGTCGCCGAGGTCACGTTCTGGGGCCTATGCCCCGCGTGCCAGGCGGCTCCGGCCTGACATCGCCTCCCCCACCCGTCTGCGTTGCGGATGGGTTGCGTCGTCATGCCCGAATCTGGAAGGAAGCAGCATGTCCACACCCCCCACCACGTCCCAGTTCGGAGCGCCCGTCGCGAGCGACGACCACTCGCTGACCGCCGGCCCGGACGGCGCCACCGCGCTGCATGACCGGTACCTGGTCGAGAAACTCGCGCAGTTCAATCGCGAACGGACCCCCGAGCGCGTCGTGCACGCCAAGGGCGGCGGAGCGTTCGGCGAGTTCCGGGTCACCGGCGACGTATCCGCATACACGCGCGCGGCTGTATTCCAGCCCGGGGCCGTCACGGAGTCGCTCCTGCGGTTCTCGTCCGTCGCCGGCGAGCAGGGCTCACCCGACACCTGGCGCGACGTGCGCGGCTTCGCGCTCAAGTTCTACACGACCGAGGGCAACCTCGACATCGTCGGCAACAATACACCTGTCTTTTTCATCCGCGACGCCATGAAGTTCCCCGACTTCATCCACTCGCAGAAGCGCCTGCCAGGCTCAGGACTGCGAGACGCCGACATGCAGTGGGACTTCTGGACGCTGTCGCCGGAATCCGCCCACCAGGTCACCTACCTCATGGGCGACCGCGGACTGCCCACGTCGTGGCGCCACATGCAGGGCTACGGCTCGCACACGTACCAGTGGATCAACGCCGACGGCGAGCGCTTCTGGGTCAAGTACCACTTCGCCTCGCGCCAGGGCGTCGAGCCGCTGGCCGCGGACGAGGCAGAGCGCATCGCGGGGGCGGATGCCGATCACTACCGCCGCGACCTGTACGACGCGATCGCGCAGGGCGACTTCCCATCCTGGGACCTGAGCGTTCAGGTCATGCCCTACGCCGACGCCAAGACCTACCGCTTCAACCCGTTCGACCTGACCAAGGTGTGGCCGCACGGGGACTACCCGCGGATCCCGGTCGGCACCCTCACGCTGAACCGCAACCCCGAGAACTTCTTCGCACAGATCGAGCAGGCCGCCTTCTCGCCCGCGAACACGGTCCCGGGCGTGGACATCAGCCCCGACAAGATGCTCATGGCCCGTGTCTTCAGTTACCCCGACGCGCAGCGCTACCGAATCGGCACCAACCACGCCGAGGTGCCGGTCAACGCGCCGCACGCCGCACCCGTGCACAACTACTCCCAGGACGGCGCCGGGCGCCACGGCTTCAAGCCGGCGACCGCACCGGTCTACGCACCGAACTCGTTCGGCGGTCCGGTCGCGGACCCCGTCGCAGCGGGCGACGGGGGCTGGGAGAGCGACGGCGAACTCGTGCGCACCGCCGCGACCCTGCACGCCGAGGATGACGACTTCGGCCAGGCCGGAACGCTCTACCGTGACGTCTTCTCGGACGGGGAGAAGACCCGGTTCGTGCAAACCCTGACCGGCCAGGCTCAATCGATCACCGTCCCGGCGATCCGTGAGCGGTTCTTCCAGTACTGGACCAACGTGGACGCCGCACTCGGCGCGACGCTCAGACAGTCGGCCGGCGCGTAGGTAGGAAGCCGGCGCGTAGGCAATCGGCGCAGCCCGCTCAGGCGGGGGGCAAGCGACGAGGGGCCGGACCCGGGCAGATGCCGGGTCCGGCCCCTCGTCAGGTCACGCGGGACAACAGGCGCTGGCCTACAGGCCCTCTTCGGTGAGGATCTGGCGCAACGTCTGCGAGCCGACGGAGAATCCCAGTTCCGCATTGGGGTTGATCACGAGCCCCCAGTCGGACGGCAGGTTACGTAGGACGGTTCCCAGCACGGGGTTGATGTAGTTCTTCTCCGGGAGAACCGCGCGCGCCTGCTCCTCGGACGTGAAAACCCGCACATACGGCTTGGACTCCACTCGAACCGTCCGGATCTGCGGTCCCTCCCCGTTGTCACCCTGCGATACGGGCACCCAGGCGGTGGATCGCACGAGCGCGCGAAGGAAGGTTCCGATGTCCAGCCGGTCTTCGTTGGCGTCCCTGAGCATCTCCTCGAGGTCGTTCGACGGGAAAGTCATAGCTGCATTGCTCCTTCAGTTCTTCCCTTGAGCCAGGGCTACCCAAAGAATAGCCGCCGCGGCGCTACGGTGAAAGATCGAGTTCGATCCAAACACGAGCGGAGGGACGCATGTCCGCAAGCGAACGGTGGACCAGGCGTGAGATCGTCATCGTCCTCGCACTGAGCCTCGGCCAGTCGGCCGTTTACTCGATTGTGAGCCTCGTCGCCCGGCTTACGGCACCGACGGCGTTGGGTGACCAATCGACGACGATTAACTCGTCCATGTCCGATCGCCCATGGCTCGATCTCACCTACCAGCTGCTCGCAATCGGCTTCGCGCTCGTGCCGATGTTGCTCGCTCTCTATCTGCTGGGCGTGGCCGGGCGGGCACCGCGGGCGATCGGCTTCGACCTGACCCGGCCGTGGCGCGACGCCTGGCATGGGGTAGGGCTCGCCGCGCTGATCGGGGTGCCGGGCATTGGCCTGTATGTTCTTGGACGAGCCCTGGGAATCACCGTGGAGATTCAGGCGGCCACGCTGAACGCACTGTGGTGGACGATGCCCATCCTAATCCTGCGAGCGGTGATGAATGCGCTGCTCGAGGAGGTCATCGTTGTCGGGTACCTCACAACGCGGCTGCGCGATCTGCGCTGGTCCACGCCCGCGATCCTGCTCGCCTCGTCCCTGCTGCGCGGCACCTACCACCTGTATCAGGGCATCGGGCCGTTCATCGGAAACGTTGCGATGGGGCTGATCTTCACGGGGTACTTCCTGTGGCGCAAGGGCGGACGGATCATGCCGCTGGTGGTGGCGCACACCATCTTGGACGTCGTGGCATTCGCGGGATACCAGTTCCTTCCCGACTCGTGGCTCGCCGCTCTCGGGATTTCGTAGGACGAACGAGGCGCCACTCGCCTAGAATCCCCCTATGACTGTGGACGCCGATGACGCACGTAGCGTTCGCATTCTCGAAGACGACACCCCCACGCAGTTGCGCCATCCCCGGGATGTCCTGGGAATCGTGCTGTGCGCTGCTGGAATCGCCCTGATGTTCGTGCTGGCCGTCTACGCCCACGGCACGACACAGGGCATCGCGGAGGACGTCCGCGACGCATCCACCCCCATCATGCGGATGCTCTCGATCCCGGTGCGCCTGTTGGAACTGACCGTGATCATCGGTGGGCCAATCGCGGTGCTGGGAGAACTGCTGTTCGGCCGCGCGATCCGGCAGGCGGCGCTGTCCCTGATGGCGACGCTCGTTGGTGCGGCCGCTGGCATCGCGGCGATCTGGGCGGTCACGGAATTCGCCTCCACGCAGATGCTCATCGGCCTCTCGGTCTTCCAGAACGGTGCGCGAATCGTCGCCATTCCCGTCTACGTCGCCTCGCTGTGCGCGATGCTGACGATGGCCGGACCACGGATGAGACGGCGAACCGTCCGCTGGACGTGGAACCTGCTGTGGGTCGCCCTCGCGCTCGTCCTGATCGGCGGCCAGGTGACGATCCCGGGGGTGGGCCTGGCGCTCCTGCTGGGCCGTATCGCGGGCCTCGCCATCCGTTACGCGGCGGGAATGAAATCGCAGCGCGCGTACGGCACTGCGCTCGTCGACGCCGTTCGCCGGGCCGGGTTCGAGCCCACAGCCATCGCCCGGGTCCGGGATCCCGAGGACGAGTCCACCGTCACCCCCGACCTCCATCTGCACAGCGAACCGCCCACGACGACGGTGGCCATCGCCAGGTCGGCGACCGACCCGGCATCCCGCGCGATCGCCCGGCAATCACGGCAGCGCGTGTATGCGATGTCGACGCAGGACGGTCCGCGCCTCGATGTCGTGGTGCTGGACGGCGACCAGCAGGTGATAGGCCTGGTCGAGAGCCTGTGGCAGTCGATTCGCATGCGCGGCCTAGAGGGGCGATCCGCGCGTTCGCTACGCGCCGTCGCCGAACGCGCCGCGCTGACGTCCTATGCGGCAGAGTCGGCGGGCGTACGAGTTCCGCGCCTGCGCGGCGTCGCGTCGGCCGGGGATTCCATGCTGCTCATCCAGGAACATGCCAGCGGAGCGGTTCCCTGGCGCGATCTCGAGCAGGAGGACGTGTCCGATCGGGTCCTGGCCGAACTCTGGCGCCAGATCCGCCGCGCTCACCGCCACGGACTCTCGCACCGCCAGCTGACGGACGACACGATCCTCGTGCGCACCGACACCGAGGACAGGCCGACCGTCTGGCTCACGGGGTGGGAGGCGGGGGTCGTGGCCGCCAGCGAACTCTCGTGCAGCCTGGACCTCGCGCAGATCCTCGCGCTGATCGCCCTCCGCGTCGGGCCGGAACGGGCAGTGCGTTCGGCTGTCCTCGCCGGCGTCGACGTCGCGAGCATCGGCCCACTCATCCAGGCCCCGACGCTACCGGCGAGCACGCGCGCGCAGGTCAGGGCCGACAAGAAGGTCCTCAGCGCGTTGCGGGAGGAGGTCACCGCGCAGTTGCCGGATGCCGACATCGAGCCCCTGCAACTCACTCGCTTCTCGGCTCGTCGAATCATCATGTCGGCGCTGACGGTCGTGGCGCTCTTCGTCGTGATGACCTCGGTCGGCCTCGACGAGATCAAGGACGCGTTCGTGCAGGCCAACCCGTGGTGGCTGGCCGCCGCGATAGCGTTCGGCATACTGCCGTGGATCGGCTCATCGGTATCGCTGGCCGCGTTCTCGCCGGTCAGGATTAAGTTCTGGCGCGTCTTCCAGACGCAGGTCGCCGCATCGTTCGTAACGCTCGCGGCGCCAGCCGGGATCGGGCCGGCCGTGCTCAATATGCGGCTGCTCACGACGCGCAAGGTGACGACATCGCTCGCGATGGCGACGGTGTCGCTGGTGCAGGTGACGCAGGTTGTCGTGACCGTCGCGATCCTGCTGGTGATCGTCCTCATCAGCGGCGATCGGTCAGCGCTGCGAGCGCTCCCGTCGGCGTCCGTGGTCGCCACGGTCGTGGGCGTGATTATCGTCGTAGTGATCCTGCTACTCGTGCCCAAGGTGCGTAAGTGGGTCGCGGCGAAGACAGTGCCCACTCTCAAGCAGATCTGGCCGCGCCTGAGCGAGGTGATCTCGCAGCCGCAGCGCATCCTGCTCGGCCTCGCGGGAAACGGGGCCATGACTATCGGCTACGTGCTGACCTTCGATGCGGTGCTGCAGGCGTTCGGCCAGCATGTCTCGCTCGTCGACGCGGCGGTGGTCTACCTGGTCGGCAATACCGTCGGTGCGGCCGTCCCCACGCCCGGTGGCGTAGGCGCTATCGAGTTCGCCCTGGTCACGGGCCTGACCACGACCGCGGGCGTTCCCGCATCTATAGCGACGTCCGCCGTGGTCCTCTTCCGCGTGGTGACCTACTGGGGGCGCATCCCGTTCGGCTGGCTGGCCATGCAGCGCCTCCAGCGAACGGGCATGGTGTAACGCTCTCCTGGCCTGCCCTCGCGGCGAAGAACGCTATACCCGGACACAAAAAGGCCCGGAACCAGTCTCACAACCGGTTCCGGGCCCCAGGGTCACCGCGAGGCGGTTTGCCTAAGCTCTAGGAGAAGATCACGCGGAGGCGGCCTTCTTCAGCAGGCTGCCGGCGGTCAGCTTGACGCCGAAGCCAGCGGGGATGGCGATCTCCTCGCCGGTGCGCGGGTTGCGGCCGGTACGAGCGGCACGCTCGACGCGCTCAACGGCGAGCAGGCCGGTGAGCTTGACGCCCTCGCCACTGGCGACCGACTCTAGCAGGACCTCCTGGAGGGCCGAGAGAGCCTCGTCTGCCTGGGCCTTGGTCAGGCCCGACTTGCCAGCAATGGCGGAGATGACGTCCGAACGGTTGAGCGACATAGTTTTCCCTTCTCACGGGTGACGGGCGGTGTGCCCGGCAGGTCATGAAGTGCGGCGCAGCCGCATTGCGTCCACAACGATACGGTATCTAGCCGAAGATCGCTGCCATTCCCGCGAAGTTGCGCCAGATTGTGGACATTCTCACCACATCAGCAACACCCATAACATGCGCATCGCCGCGCCGCAGTACGGCACACTTGAGGTCATGCCCGATTTGCCCAGCGCCCAGCTCGCCTCGTGGTGCTCTGATCGCGGGCTCGAACCCGACCCCGTCGATTCCCTTCTCCTGGACGAGGCCTCCGTCGCCGCCTCGGGACCCATCGCCGTGCTGGACGACCACACGGGAGCCCTCACGCCGCTGGTGGCGGAACTCGCGCATCGCATTGCCGCCAGGGAGGGCACTTCGCCGCCGCGAATCGGCGCCTGGCAGGACAGCTACACGGCGCGCCAACTGGTCGCGTCGGAATTGGCCCGCGCGCGGCGATCCGCGGACGCGGCCGAGGCTCTTGCGGCCGCCGTGTCGGGAGCGGCTCTCGTGGTCGGTCGACTGCCCAAGTCGCTCGATCGCCTCGAGGAGTACGCGGCAACGATAGCCACGCATGCCGCCCCTGGCGTGCGCGTCGCGCTCGCGGGACGCGTCAAGCACATGAGCCTGGGTATGAACGAGGTCTTAGCAGGTCACTTCGAGGTGGTGTCCGCTTCCAGGGCGCGCCAGAAGTCGCGCGTGCTGTTCGCAACCACTGCTCGGGGTCATGGCGATCGGCCACGAAAACCGGGCGGCGCGTTCCCGCGTATTGCCAGGGTCACCCGCCGTGAGCTCGGGCTCGCAGGCGCGGGCGGGATCGACGTGGCGGCCCACGGCGGCGTCTTCGCGAGTACCCGGATCGATATCGGCACTCGCGTTCTGCTGCGGCACGTCGGCGACGCGGCGAGGATTGCCGCCGAAGGCCCGAACCCGGCCCCGCGCATCGTCGACCTCGGTTGCGGCACCGGCCTGCTGGCGCTCGCCGCAAGCCACGCGGTCGCGGGTGCCCGCGTGCTCGCCGCCGACGACTCCTATCTCGCCGTGCAGTCCACCCAGGAAACCGCTAGACGTGCCGGGATGCTGGCCGCGCATCCGGACGAGGCCGGCGTCTACCCGATGTGGACTTCAGCGAGCGCCCTAGCGAGCGCCCTAGCCAGCGACGAGCGAGCGGGGACCATCGACCTCATCCTGTGCAACCCGCCGTTCCACGTAGGAGCGGGCGTGGATGCATCACCCGCATAACAGATGTTCGCTACCTCCGGCCGCCTGCTGCGGCCCGGGGGCGAACTGTGGACGGTCTTCAACCGGCACCTGGGCTACGTCCCTGCGCTGAGGCGCGCCGTCGGACCCACGACCGTGGTCGCGGCCACGCCGAAGTTCGTGGTCACGCGCTCCGTCCGGCAGCGGACTTCCCGCCAGGGCTGACGTGGCACCCGGCCGGAGGTCACAAACCGTCGCAGCACGCCGCCGAGCGCGATAGGTTCTAAGTGGGTGCGGCGCGCACTCATGAAACCGAAGGAGAATGCGTTGACTGCCATACCCCCGAGCAATGACGGTGGTTCTCGCGACCCTCGCGTCGAACCGATCGCGTACGAAAGGCCCCCGGCCGGTCACGTCGCGGGCGTTGACGGCGGGGCCGCCGATCTCGCCGCGCCAGACTACGCGGCCGAGCCCGCGCCCGCGAACCTGACCCGGGGACTACTGACTGGCTTGGGCTTCGGGGTCGCGGCCACGATCCTCTACGTCGTCGTGGCCGTATCGGCCGAAAAGGAATACGCCGTCCTCTCGGTCCTGATCGGCTTAGCGGTGGGATTCGGTTTCTCTCGGTTCGGACGCACCAAGGGTGCGCAAGCGGGGCTCTGTGCCGCGCTGGTCACGCTCGCGCTGTTCCTGGTCGCGATCGTCCTGATGGATGCGGGCTTGAACGCGAAGTACCTGGGAACCCCCTTCCTGGAGGAACTGCGCATCTCCGCAACCTTTCTCAACGCGGTGATCTCGTTGTACTTCAGCGATTTACTCAGTTACGTCTTCGTGGCCGCAGCCGTCATCGTGGCGTTCTTTCAAGGGGCGGGGTTTAACAAGAAAGCTCGTTGATCGGCGATTCCCCGCGGCGCTGCGGCGAGCGCCAGCGAGGTAGGTCTCACGTGGGCCAAGGCCGAGCATCCCAATCCCGCGTCCCCGCCCGGTAGGCTCAAGGGATGCCCTCGTCTTTCTCTCTCCGCCTGTTCGCTTCCGATGTCGATGGCACGCTCCTGACGTTCGATCACCACATCACCGATGAGGTCCGCGCCGCCATCGGCGAGGCACGGGCGGCCGGAGTGCACGTCATCCTCGCTTCTGCCCGCAGCCCGCAGGCAATCGCGATCCTGCAGGACGACCTGGGATTGCGTGGCGAGCCACTCGTCGGACTGCAGGGTGCCTGGGTGGGGGAGGTACCAGCCGACGGTGCCCCAGTCGCTTACGCGAAGCATCCCCTGCCAGTCGATGCCGCCCGCACGGTCTACGAGACGTGTCAGCGACTTGCGACCCCCCTGTGCTGGTTCGCCGAGGACGAGTGGTTCTACTCGTTCCCCGCCCAGGTGGTCGACTACGAGGCGCGTGTCACCGGTATAGCGCCGGCCGGTGAACTCGACGTCGAGCGGGCGCTCGAGAAGCAGGGGCCGCTCAAGATCATGGTCCCCTTCAACCCGGCCGATCCTGCAGTCGGTTCGCGCGTGCTCGCGGATTTGCCCGACGGCCTGCTCGGTCAGCTCACTGGCGAGCACTACCTCGAGATCACCACGCCGAGCGCCGACAAGTCACACGGCGTTGCCCTCATCGCGGAGCGGCTCGGCGTGGACCGCGCTCACATCGCCGCTGCGGGGGACGGCCCCAACGACATCGGCATGTTCTCGATCGCCGGGCGTTCCTTCGCGATGGGCAACGCTTCCCCGGCCGTACAGGAGGCTGCGAGCCAGGTCACGGGGACCAATGCCGAATCGGGACTCGCGCTCGCCATCCGGGAGGCGCTGAGGGCATGATATTGCGGTTGACCCTCCTGTATTTCATGGCCTGAACGGCAAGGGACGTGGGTGAACCACGGGCATGCGCGACCAGCGAGTGAGAACACTCAGCGCACTAGAACACTCAGCGAGTGAGAACACTCACCGCGCCAGGGCGACCAGCGCTCGCTCTGCTTCCGAGCCGCCAGGCACGCTCACCTCGATTGAACCGCCGCCCAGGCGAATCGTCACGTCGTTCACGTCCACGACGTCGCGGTTGGCCGCTACCTCGACGCCCGTGATCGCGGCGATGCTCACGCTGACGCGGCGATCGGAATACTCGGCGAGGGATCGGCGCCGCAGCGGCGCGATCCGCCCGAAGATCCGCAATTCGACGCCATCCGTGGCCAGCACCGCTCCCTGCAACGCGAGCGGGCGCAGCAGGTCGATCAGTTTTCGTAAGCCGGTGCGCTTCGACTTCACCGCACGCCGCTCGAACGCCGCGAGTACCCGGTAGGCGCCGCTGGCAGCGAGGTCGGCACGACAATCGTTGCCGAGGATCTCGTCCACCCCGCCGAGTCGAACGTCCGCGATCGGGGTTCCGCCCCGAATAGGGCCTACGGGGACGTCCGCGCGGTGCCATCCCTCCGCGCGCAGCAGTGCGACGAGTCCATCCATCGCTTCCCTGGCGGCACCGGAGAAGCGCACGTCGATGGGAGAGGAGTCAGCTGGAGTGATGACGAACCGACCGTCGAGCAGGTTGACCGCCAGCGTAACCGCCGCGATGGAAGTCAGTGGCACTGTTTCTACGCGATAAGTATCATCGGTCCGCCGGCTTAAGGCTGTCAGTGTGTGGCGATCCACGATGAGCAGGTGGTCGTACAGGTGCATTCCCGGGTTCGCGAGGCGACGCTCGATGTCGCGCGGCACCTTGAGCACGAGCCGGGTCGTGTCGAAATCGATCGGATGGTCGCGATAGAGACGCGGCACGTCCTCGGCGTTCCGCACCTCGTCCACCCACGGCCCGAACGCGTCGAACTCCGCGGTGCGCGAATTGGCGGGCGATGAAGTGGTCCCGAAATCATCGCCTCCCGCGACGGTAGCGTCGTTACGCATGGTTCGTCTCCTTGACAGTGAACGAGGTGCAGATCAGTGGAGCCACCAATGCATCTATGGCGGCGCGAGCCGCCTCGCGAAGCGATGTGGCATTGAGGGTTGGCTCGAACGCGGAGTGGAGAGTGTAAGCCTGGCTCAGCCCCATGAGGAGCCCACCGAGGGTCTCGGCCGCGAATTCATCGGCGATCCCCTGTTCTGCCAGCCAGTGAGCGGCGTAGCGGTCGAGCGCAGCGCGCGACGCCGCGACGTGCTCTTCGACCAGCGGCCCGAGCTGCCGCTCCGCCGCCACATGCCCCCATACCTGGACCAGTGCGATGGATCCGTCGGGACCGTCCCAGCCGGGGCTGATGCGCGCCAGCAGATCGGCGGGATGCGGCAGTGGGGACTGGGCCATTGCCGTCTCTACGTGGCGGTTGCTCTCGGTGAGCGCGTGCTCGATCACCGAGGCGAGGATCTCGTCCTTCGACGCGAAGTGGGTGTAGATCGCGCCGGCGGACAGGCCGGATTCGGCGATGATGTTCGACATCGCTATGCGGTGCGTACCCTCGCGGCTGATCAGGCGAAGCGTTGCGTCGGTGATCTGGCGGCGGCGGGCGGCTCGATGGTCCTCGGTGACTCGTGGCACTCATTCAGTATACAGAACGAATATTCTTTTTCTTAGGACGAGTTCTCCGTTGTGCCGGGAGAGCCGCGCCTATCGCGTGTTCGCGGGTGGAGCGAGCGCCGCCCTCCCACGCTCGCTGGCGCGCTCGAGGACGAGGCTGTCCCGGCCCACCTCGGCAACTACAAGATCGGCCCGTCGCATTGAGTCGCATTCGCGCTCGATGGCTCGCTCCTGGCCAGCCCAATGGTCGATGTAGGGGGCGTATGCCTCATAGTCCGAGCGCCGGCGGAGGCGGCGACGGCGATGCGCCTCGTCCAAGTCGATCCAGATCCCAAGCGTCGCGAGTTCGCCGGTCGCCGCGATGGATCCGCTGCCCTCCAGGATCAGGCCTTCCTGCGGACGGAACTCGAGTTCCACCCCCGGCCTGGAATCGTGCCAATCCCATACCCGTGCACGCGCCGTTTCGCCGCGCGCGAGCGGCAGGGCGATGTCCTGGTGCACGACGGCCACCCCCGCGCTCAAGCCGTCCCAGCCGGGAACGAAATCGTCCATGTGGATCACGGTCCAGCCGAGCCCGGTTCCTCCGAGCTGCGCGACCACGTGACTGGCCAGCCACGTCTTGCCCGAACCGGACCAGCCGTCGATCGCGACGATCGCAGGGCAGGGCAGCGAGCGAAGCGCGTGCACCAGCGCGCAGAACTCGATTCGCTCACGCCGATCGGCGGGGGTCACCGGACCGCGGCCGCTATCCGTTCCAGCGCCTCCAGCAGGATCTCTTCACTCGTCGCGAAGTTGAGGCGCAGGAAACCCGGCCTGCCGAATGGGCGGCCGGAGGAGAGCGCCACCTTGGCCTCGGCCACGAGCCTGCGGGCGGTCACCGGCTCACCTGACGCCGTCGTCATCGCGCTGAAGTCCAGCCACGCCAGGTACGTCGCGTCAGGAGTCGCGAAGCCGACCTGCGGCAGTTCCCGGGCAAGGAACCTGGCGACGATCTCGCGGCGCACGCGCAGCGCAGCCAGGAGATCAGCCAGCCACTGCGTCTGACCGTAGGCGGCGCTATGCGCGATCTCCGCGACGTGGCTGACCGCGCTGATCAGCTCCGGTGCGCGGCGCACAGGCGGCGCCTGTGGGCCGCGTAGCAGCAGGGCCACGTTCAGCCCGACGAGGTTGAACGCCTTCGACGCCGACTGCAGGGCGAAGGCCTCGGGGATCTGCGGGATCACCGGGGTGAACGGGACGTAGCTCAGCGGCGCATGGATCTCGTCCACGATGATGACGACGCCGTGGCGCCGCGCCACCTCGCCGAGGGCCTCAAGCTCAGCCGCGGAATGTACCTGGCCCGTAGGGTTCTGCGGATTGCATAGCAGGTAGGCGGCGCGCGGGAAGTCACCGGTCAGCTTCTGCCACTGCGCGTCGAGTTCCTCGATCCCGTCCGCCAGCTGGCGGACATCGAAACCCGCGGCCCTGGGATACTCCACCAGCGGCGGATAGATCGGGTTGGCGGTGAAGACCGGCGCGCCCGGCCGCAGCAGCGTTCGCAACAGCGACACGACACCGAGCATGACGTTGGGGACGAGTTCTGCGCCCTCCGGCTCCCAGCCCCACGTCTGCGCGGCGAACGCCCGGTGCGCATTCTGCAGCGTCTCACCGGCCGCGTAGCCGGTATCGCCGCGATCTATGACCGCATGAATGGCCGCGGCGACCCCGGGAGCCAGATCGCAGTCCATCTCCGCGACCCACAGCGGCAGGACATCCGGCTCGAACTGCTGCCACTTAGCAGAAGTCCGCGAGCGCAGTACCCGCTCCGGCACAACCAGTGGATCGGACATCAGCCCGTGTTCTGCAGACCTGCCGCGACGCCGTTCACGGAGAGCAGCAACAGGTGCTGCAGTTCCTCCGTGCTCGCCGTGTGGTTGCCGGTGCGCAGTGCGGTGAGAGCTCGCACCTGAATCAGGGACAGCGCCCCGACGTAGGGGCTACGCAACTGGACGGCGCGGCCGAGCACCCGGCGGTTAGCCAGCGGCCACTCGGAATCGGTCACCTTGAGCACCCAGTCGACCGTTCGCCGGTACTCATCGAGCACCAGCTTCGACAGGTCGTCCCGGTCGCCCAGGGCGAGGTACTGCTCGGCGATGCGATCGTCCGATTTGGCCAGGGACATCTCCACGTTGTCGATCATCGTCGCGAAGACCGGCCACTCGCGATACGCGGCGCGCAACTCGTCCACATCGCCCACGGCCTCAAGCGCGGAGCCGAGACCATACCAGCCCGCGAGGTTGAGGCGCGCCTGGGACCAGGAGAACACCCACGGAATCGCACGCAAGTCATCGAGCGAGGACACGGACAGGCCACGGCGGGCCGGCCGGGAACCGATCGGCAGCAGGCCGACCTCCTCGAGGGGTGTGACCTGCGCGAACCACTGCGGGAAGCCGTCGGACTTCACGAGGCGGTGGAATGCGGAGCGGGAAGTCTCGTCCAGCTTTCCGGCCAGCTCGGCGAACTTGGCGGTGCCCTCCGCGTTACGCTCCTCCACGCTCGGTGCCGAGGCGAGCAGGGTCGCCGCGGCGACGTGTTCGATGTGCTGGACGGCGATCGTCGGGTCGCCGTAGCGCGCGAGGATGACCTCGCCCTGCTCGGTCAGCTTGAAACGGCCATCCACGGAGTGGGGTGGCTGGGCCAGCACCGCGCGGTTGGCCGGGCCGCCGCCGCGGCCGAGCGCGCCGCCGCGGCCGTGGAACAGCGTGAGGGTGATGTTGTGGCGCTCTGCCCAGGCGGCGATCCGCTCCTGGGCCGAGTGCAGCGCCAGCGTGGCTGATACCGGTCCGACGTCCTTGGACGAGTCCGAGTAGCCGAGCATGACCTCGACTCGGCGTCCGTTCGCCTCCAGCCGGCGCTTGACCTGCTCGATCATGAGCATCTGCTCGAGGATCTCGACGCTGTTCTCCAGGTCGGCGAAGGTCTCGAACAGCGGAATGGCGTCGATGATCGGCGCATCATCGGAATCCGCGAACGCCAGGTTCGCGAGCTGGTAGACCGCCTCCAGGTGCTCCGGCTTCTGCGTGAAGGACACGATGAATCGGCGCACCGCCCGAACTCCGTAGCGGCGCTGGATCGCGCCAATGGCGCGGAACGTGTCGAGGACCTCGACGGTGCGCGGCTGAAGCTTGCCCTGCAGGCCGTGCTCGGCGATATCCGCGAGCGCCTCTTCGTGCACCTGGGAGTGCTGGCGGACCTCCAGCTCCACCAGGTGGAAGCCGAACGTCTGCACCTGCCAGATCAGGTTCTGCAGGGCCCCGTAGGCGGCGCGCGGGGCGCCTGCGGCGATGAGCGAGTCCTGCACGGTGCGCAGGTCCGATTCGAGTTGCTCGGCGGACGCGTACGCGAGGTCTGCGTCGCGGCGGCGCGTGGCCGCGATGCGCTCGGAGATGACGAGTGTGGCCGCGCGGTGCCGCTCGTTGATGGACTTGGCCTCAGCCAGGTCCGTGAGGCGGCGCGAGAGTTGGCGCTGGCGGTCCCAGAGGCTGTTCAGCGCAGCGGAGGGCGGGGTCGTGTCGTCGTCGGCGGTCAGGCGGCGGGCGATGTCGTGCGCGGATCGCTCGAGCGCGATGAGGATGCGCTCGGACGCGATCTGCGCGGCCTCGCGGGTGACCTCGGCGGTCACGTTGGGGTTGCCGTCGCGGTCACCGCCGATCCACGAGCCGAGTCCGACGAAGGGCCGGACCAGCGGCTCAATGCGTCCCGCGCGGTCGCCGAGTAGCCAGTCGTCGAAACGGCGGTAGACGGCGGGGATCACGTTGAACAGGGTCGACTCGAAGACGGCCATGATCTGGCGCACCTCGTCCTGAACCGACGGCTTCGAGGAACGGATCAGCGCGGTGCGCCACAGGCCGTCGATCTCGGCCAGGAGGCTGCGCTCGTTCTCTGCGAGCGACGTGCCGCCCAGGCGTAGCGAGTCGCGGGCCGCGAGTAGATCGGACACGCGGCGGATGCCGCCGGTGACCGCGCGCCGGCGCGCCTCGGTCGGGTGGGCGGTCAGGACCGGGCGGAACTCGAGCTCGGTGAGTCGCTTCACGGCCTCCTCGTAACCGACCTCGGCGGCGAGCTGGGTGAACGCCTCGGGAAGCGTGTCGTCCTGGGTCGTGGAACGAGGCCCGGCCGCCGTTTCGCGCTGCCGTAGCACGCGAATGCGGTGGTACTCCTCGGCCAGGTTCGCAAGGTGGAAGTAGCAGGTGAAGGCGCGGGCGACCTGCTGGGCGCGCTCCAGCGTGAACGTGTCGACGAGTTCGCGCGCCTCGTCCAAGGCGCTCGAGTTCGGGTCGTCGTAAGCCGCGATGGTCAGTTCGCGGAGACGTTCCACGTCGGCCAGCAGGTCAGGTCCGCCCGACTCCTCCAGTACCGTGCCGAGCAGGCGCCCGAGCAGGCGCACGTCCTCGCGCAGCGGTTCTGGCACCTCGTGGCGGGCATACGAGCGGCGCACGTTCGATTCGGCGGCTGGGGTGTCGTTGGATTCCGCAATGGTCACCCCCTTAGAGTAGTGCGATTTTGTTACGCCCGTAATCAGCCTTCCGCCTGGGACGTTGTTCCCACCATTTCCGGCAAGCCCTGCACGCGAGCCGTGCACGAGCCCGGGTGGCGCCCGACACACGCCGGTAACATGACGGGTCTAGTGTGAAGAAATCCTGCCTCGGGGGCTTCAAGCTGCCGATGCAGCACGATTTCCTGACTTTCGCGGAGGACAAAATGCGCAAGATCTCCATCGTCGCCCTGGCACTGGGCGCCGCCCTCACCCTCTCGGCCTGTTCCGGCGGGGAAGACACCTCATCCTCGACTCCGGCCGCTCCCGGCGACACGACGTCGGCCGACACGGCGAAGGACGAGGCCATCGCGGCGCTCCTTCCGGAGAGCGTCGCCTCCAGCGGCAAGATCGTCTTCGGAACCGACCCGAGCTACGCCCCAGCCGAGTTCCTGGGCGACGACGGCACGACCGCGACCGGCTACGACATCGACATCGCGAAGGCGATCGCCGGCGTCCTCGGCCTGACGGCTGACATTCAGTCGTCCTCATTCGACGCGATCATCCCGGCGATCGGCACCAAGTACGACGCGGGAATCTCGTCCTTCACCATCAATCCTGACCGGCTCCAGCAGGTCAACATGATCCAGTACTTCTCGGCGGGATCCTCGTTCGCCGTCCCCGCGGGCAACCCGAACGGCGTGAGCGCGGACGACCTGTGCGGCAAGATCATCGGCGTGCAGACCTCAACCGTCCAGGACGACGACCTGGCCGATCGCATCATTCCCGAGTGCGAGGCCGCCGGCAAGCCAGCGCCCACGCCCCTGCAGTACGACCTGCAGACCGATGTCACCACTGCCCTGCTCGGCGGCAAGGCGGATCTGATGTACGCCGACTCCCCGATCATCGCCTACGCGATCGAGCAGACCGGCGACAAGCTCGAGCAGCTCGGCGACGTGTTCGACACCGCTCCGCAGGGCATCGTCGTGGCCAAGGACGACGCTGCGCTGACTGAAGCGATCCAGAATGCGCTGCAGAAGCTCATTGACGACGGCACGTACGGCGACATCCTCGCTCAGTGGGGCGTGACCGACAGCGCGGTGGAAACCGCCGAGCTCAACCCCGCGAGTTAAGTCCCGAAGCGGCGCTCCCCGCGCTCATTAGCATGGGGAGCGCCGCTTCTTTTTGCGACGACTCACCACTCGTAACTCTGGAGACCACCATGCGTAAAGTTTCGCTCCTTGCCCTATCGACCGCGCTCGTACTCACCCTCGCCGGGTGCTCAGGTGGTGACGACGGCTCCGCGAGCCCCACCGGTTCCGCAGCACCGTCAGCCAAGGACGAGGCCATCGCCGCGCTGGTTCCGGAAGGAATCGCGGGCACGGGCAAGTTGGTGGTCGGTGCCGAACTCACCTACGCACCGGCCGAGTTCCTGGCCGATGACGGCACCACACCCGTGGGCTACGACGTGGACCTCGCCAAGGCGATCGCGGGAGTCCTGGGGCTGACGGCCGATGTTCAGGCCTCCGCGTTCGACGCGATCATCCCGGCGATCGGCACCAAGTACGACGTGGGAATCTCCTCCTTCACCATCAACCCGGAACGACTCGGGCAGGTGAACATGATCAGTTACTTCAACGCTGGCTCCGCATTCGCCGTGGCGCAGGGCAATCCCAAGTCTGTCGGCACCGATGTGTGCGGGCTCGTGATCGGCGTCCAGACCGGTACCGTGCAGGACACCGACCTGGCTGACAAGATCACGCCCGACTGCACGGCCGCGGGAAAGCCCGCCCCGACCGCCTTGCAATACGACCAGCAGTCCGATGTGACGACCGCGCTGCTCGGCGGCAAGGCCGATCTGATGTACGCGGACTCCCCGATCGTCGCCTACGCCATCGAGCAGACCGGCGGCAAGATCGAACAGCTCGGGGAGCCGTTCGACACGGCGGCACAGGGTATTGTCGTGGCCAAGGACGACGCTGCGCTGACGGAGGCCGTACAAAAGGCCCTCCAGAAGCTCATCGATGACGGCACCTACAACGAGATCCTTACGCAATGGCGCGTGGAGTCCGGCGGGGTCACCTCAGCAGAACTCAACCCGGCAGGTTAATCATGAACACTGCAGAACCAGATCAGATCCCGAACCGGATTCACGCGATCCCCGTTCGCTACCCGTGGCGCATCGTCTCGGCGGTGGTCGTGACGATCATCGCGGCGATGTTCCTGCACGGCCTCGTGACCAACAAAGTGCTGCAGTGGGATCTCGTGGGCCAGTACCTGTTCCACCAGAACATCCTGCGAGCGATCGGGTGGACGCTGATCCTCACCGTGGCGGCCATGGTCCTGTCGATCATCATGGCGCTCACCCTCGCGATCATGCGATCGTCGGAGAACCCCGTCATGCGGAACGTCGCCTGGGTCTACATCTGGTTCTTCCGCGGCACGCCGGTCTACACCCAGTTGGTGTTCTGGGGGATGTTGTCGGTGCTGTACCCCGTACTGTCGCTGGGGATTCCGTTCGGTCCGGAGTTCTTCAGTTTCGAAACGAAGGCCCTTACGGTGGGCACGCTCGCCGCAATCCCGGCGATTCTCGGTCTGGCGTTCAATGAGGCGGCGTACCTCGCGGAAATCATCCGCGCCGGGCTGCAGTCGGTCGACCCGGGCCAGCACGAGGCCGCTCGGGCGCTCGGCATGAAGAACGGTGCGATCATGCGGCGCGTCGTCATCCCGCAGGCCATGCGGGTGATCGTGCCGCCGACGGGCAACGAGACGATCTCGATGCTGAAGACCACGTCGCTCGTTCTGGCCGTACCGTTCACGCTAGACCTGACGTATCAGGCATCGGCCATCGGGTCGCGCACCTTCGCGCCCGTTCCGCTGCTCGTGGTCGCCGCCATCTGGTACCTGGTGATCACCTCGATCCTGATGGTTGGGCAGTACTACCTGGAGCGCTACTACGGCCGCGGTTTCGATGGGCGCTCCGCCGCCTCGTCCGAGATTTCGGTGCCCCGCCGGGCACGCAAGCAGAAGGCGATCAACGCCGCACACACCACGCCCGATCCGTCGCCGCTCGACGAGTCGGGAACCTAGGGGCTAACGATGACGACATCAATGGTGGAACTGCAAGAGGTCCACAAGGAGTTCGGGCACAACCACGTCCTGCGGGGCGTCAACCTAGAGGTGCCGGCGGGATCGGTGTGCGTGATGCTGGGACCGTCGGGATCGGGCAAGTCGACGGCGCTTCGATGCATCAACCAGCTCGAGGAGATCACGGCGGGACGCATCTACGTCGACGGGGAGCTCATGGGCTATCGCGAGGTGTCGCACGGCGAGGAAGTGCGCCTGCAGAAGTTGCACCCGCGCCTCGTCGCCCAGCAGCGCGCGCGCATCGGCATGGTGTTCCAGCGCTTCAACCTGTTCCCTCACTTCACCGCCCTCCAGAACGTGGTCGAGGCGCAGGTTCAAGTACTGAAGCGGTCGAGGAGCGAAGCGACCGAGCGGGCGCGGCACCTGCTGGACAGGGTGGGTCTGGCCGACCGGATGGATCACTATCCCGCTCAGCTCTCGGGCGGCCAGCAGCAGCGCGTTGCCATCGCACGGGCGCTCGCGATGGATCCCGATCTGATGCTCTTCGACGAACCGACCTCGGCGCTCGACCCCGAACTGGTGGGCGAGGTGCTCGCCGTCATGAAGGATCTGGCGTCATCCGGGATGACGATGATCGTCGTCACGCACGAGGTCGGATTCGCCCGCGAGGTAGCCGATCAGGTGGTCTTCATGGCCGACGGCGTGATCGTTGAGCAGGGGCCCGCGCAGCAGGTCATCGACGCACCCCGGGAGCAGCGCACGCGCGACTTCCTGTCGAAGGTGCTGTAGGCGAGGGCTCGCTCTAGAGCCGAACCTTGGAGTCGTGGTCATCGCGGTAGCAGTACTTGCCGACGAAGGCGTTGCGACTGTCCTTGCTCTTCTCGAGCAGGCTGCAGAGCGGCACGTCCTGCCCGGCCCGCACGAACTTCCAGCCCTTGCCGGGGGCCTTGAAGTACAGCGCCGAGGCACCCGACATCATCGGCAGGCCATCGACCACGACGGTGGCGATCTTGTAGCCCTTCGTGTTGCTCTTCTCGTGGTTGAGGTAGCCGACCACGGTGTCGAACTTCTCGTAGCGTGTGCCCTTGACCGAGCCCCGGTAACCGGTCAGGAACGGCTTCAGCTTCTTCGCCGCCTTCGTCGCGGCCTTCGTCGTGGTGCAGGCGAACGCGGCGTAGGCGATGGAGCACGTGTAGGTCTTGTTGGCGAACAGCACCGCCGGGCTCGACTTCGTGCGCTTCTTTATGACCTTGAGCCCGCGCTGCTTCAGGATTGTGCCGATCTTGGCCTGGAAGGCCTTCGTCGTCGCGGAACTCTCGAACGTGTAGTCGTCGGCGTCGTAGACGTAGCCGGCCCCGGCCGAGAAGGTGTAGCCGTGCTTGGTGCCCTGCGCCTTGCGGTATACGACCGCGTACTTGTCCTTGGTGAGAGCGCCGGCGCCGTACGTCTTGGCGACCGAGGCGGCGAACTTCTTCGCCTTGGCGGGTGTGGCCGCCTGAGCCGCGGACGCCGGAACGGCCAGCCCGATCCCCAGCAGCGCGGCGGCGGTGACAAACGTGGCGATACGCCGAGAAATCATGATGTCCTGCCCATCTCGCGCCCTGCGCGGATCAGTGAGTCTGATATCGGTAGTCTAGCCAGACGCCTGTCCTCGGGCGCGGGATCGGCCGCCGAGTTCCGCCCGGTGACGACGGCCGGTTCCTCCTCCCCGCCTCACATCCGGCGAGGAGGACCGTCACCACCGCTGAGTTGCCGAAAATGATCTTCGCCGTGCAGCCACTCGTCAAAGGTGACGGAGGACTCGTCCCTCGCCTCACCCCCGCGTAGCGCTCCCGACGCGATACCGCGGCCGTACGCCCCTGGCAACCTCACCTCCAGCACGCGACGACGTACCCCGTCATGAGCAAGTTGGCGCCGCGCTAGATCGGCAAGGAGTTCATCCACCGGCCCGACCAAGTCGGTCGCCCGTCCCTGTGCTCGCCCCTGGGCCAGAGTGACCAGGTGCTCCCCGACCTCGCGAGCCGATACCGGCCTGATGGGCATCTCCGGGAGCATCGCGACCGGCCCCCTCATGCGCTCCAGCATCTGCCCGACGAACTCGTGGAACTGCGCCGTGCGCGCAATCGTGTACGGCACCTCGCCGGCGATGACCGCGCGTTCCTGCGCCAGTTTGCCCGCATAGTAGGAGGCGTCGATGTCATCGATCCCGACGATCGAAAGCGCGACGTGGTGGCGCACGCCGGCCTTTGCGCCCACGCGCAGCAAATGGCGCGTGACCGTGGTGAAGAAGTCGCGCGAGGCACGCGAGGACAGCGTCGTGACGTTGGTGACGTCGATCACCGACCGCACACCGTCGAGAGCGCGGTCGAGCCCGACACCCGTCTTGATGTCCACGCCGGTCGAACGCGACAGCACCGTCACGTCCAAGTCGCGGGCGCGCGCGGCCGCGACGACATAGCGACCCACGGTGCCCGTTCCGCCAGCGACTGCAATTCTCATAGCGGCCATTCCCTGCTCGTAGGTGGATTACTCGTCCAAGATCTCAGAAAATCTGCTGGGACAATAGTGCGATGGCCACCACGTTTACGCTCGTCACCGACACGACAGCGAGGATCGAATCGCTGTTCGACGTTTCGCTGGACATCGACATCCACGCCGCATCGATGTCGAAGTCCAAGGAACGAGCCATCGCGGGCGTCACGTCGGGGCGCATCGGGCTGGGCGAGACGGTCACCTGGCGCGCGCGGCACTTCGGGCTCTGGTTCACCATGACCTCGCGGATCACGTCTCTCGACCGACCGCACAGTTTCACAGATCAGCAGGTCAAGGGACCGTTCAAGTCGTTCCATCACGAGCACGCGTTTACTGAGACGACGAGTGGCACACGCATGGTCGACACGATCACGGTCGCCTCGCCGATGTTCGGGGTGCTGGCCGAACGACTCGTCCTCATGCCCTATCTGCGCCGGCTCATCAAGGTGCGCAACGCGGAACTCGTCTCCGCCGCACGCTGACCCGCAAGACGGAGTTCAGGCCGGACGAGCGTTCCGGGCAATGGACCAACCTGCCGCCGGCGGCACTACCGTCTCCACGGCGGCACCCTCCTGGCCCAAATTCACACAAGCGCGTGGAAGATCTCGCGCACTTTCGCGTGAACTCCGACCATGCCGGGAGGGTCGGCGAGAACAACCGCCGCGCCCGCCGGATTTCAGTGACGGGTTGATGCAACACTTGGGAAGCATGATCGGTAAGCGGGCACTGGACCAATTGATCGAGTTCGCAGCGTGACCACCTCGTACATGCCTTCGATCTTGCGCTGATCTTTGCCCAGGCCAGCGATCCGCACGTCACGCCGGGCCGCGTATCTGTTCCTGCCGTCAACCCGCCTTGCCCGAGTTCGCACGAGAATCCGTGACAATTCGAAGAAGAAGTGCAGTGGTTCTCCGCCTTCTTCACCTTGCCGAGTTCGCACAGGAGGAGGCCACAAGCTCAGCACTATTGCGTGAACTCCGCCCCTAAGCGGGGAATGGGCCCGCGCCGCGCTAGGCAAGGCCGACAAGGTCAAGACGCCGCAGTACCACTACTAGTGCTCATCGGAGTTCATTCCGCCGTGAGGGGTGCGGCTGCCCCATGAACATGGGAGGCGGCTATCCTGCAGGATTCTCGGGCATCCTGAGTTCGTCGAGTTGCGACTGCAGAAGCCGATTGGCGGATTCTAGCTCAAGCACGTGACGAGCGCCGGCGAGGTTCACTCCAGCATCGCGCAACTCGATCACCCTGCGCAGAACAGTCAGGTCGTCCTCACTGTAACGTCGCGTGCCGCCAGTGGTGCGGCTGGGTGCGATCAGGCCCTTGCGCTCGTATAGGCGCAGCGCCTGCTCACCGAGGCCTACTAACTCGGCGGCCACAGCGATGCTGTACACACCCCGTGAACCGGCTGCCGTGCTTGCGGAATCATTCATCAATTTTCTTTCCCGAATCGCTTGCATTATCTCTGTGTCAGAGTTATAAAAATCTATACCACTCGGCACATATTGTCGAAGGGCCGACAACCGACAAGTGAACGGAGGAGATCAGGCAATGCTGTTGCAACTACAACACGACCCATTCCGTGAGCTCGACCGGCTCACACAGCAGGTCTTCGGGACGAATGCCCGTCCGTCCAGCATGCCGCTGGACGCGTGGCGGGAAGGGGACGAATTCGTGGTCGAATTCGATCTGCCGGGCATTGATCCGGACAAGCTGGACATCGATGTGGAGCGCAATGTGTTGACCGTCCGCGCAGAAAGACTCAGCCATATTCCGGACGCCGCGAACGCGGTCGCGACCGAACGCTCGTGGGGGGTCTTCAGTCGCCAGTTGGTGCTGGGCGACGCATTGGACACCGACAAAGTCGATGCCGATTACACCGCTGGCGTGCTGCGTTTGCAGATCCCGATCGCGGAGCGGGCCAAACCCCGCAAGATCAATGTCGGCAGCCACGATGCCATCCGCAGCGGAGAGGAGGTCAAGAGCATCGACGCCTGACCGGATGGTTTCTCCTGAGACATCTGGAGGTGCGGACATGAACCGGGACATCGCCACCGTGGGCCGTTCCGCTCCGGACAGCCGGCCCGGCTCACTGACATTGCTGATGCAGGACCGGGACTGGGTCACGGCCCAGTTCAAGGCGATCATGAGCCTCTCCGGACTGGGTGACCGCGTCATCGTGGGCGTCTTCCCCGAACGGCCGGCCGATAATGACCCGCGCGCCGGGGACGAACACCCGCAGTGGCCAGCCACAAATCGCTATTCTGCGGCAAGAGCCAGCCCGAAGGAACGGTCACCTCCGACGATCAAGATCATCCGAGGGATCTCGCGCCTTATTGGAAGGCTCGGACACGCTCCGCACATTCTGGCTGGCGCTTCCAGCCAGAATACGACGAAGGCCCGGACGGCATTCCGTCCGGGCCTTCGTACCACGTGCGTGAGGGGGGACTTGAACCCCCACGCCCTTGCGGGCACTGGCACCTGAAGCCAGCGCGTCTGCCATTCCGCCACTCACGCGTGCCGAAGAAGCATAGCACGGTACCAGCCCTCGTAGTCCAATCTGAAGGGTGCCACCGCGCCTAGTGCAGCACTCGCGCGAGGAAGTCGCGCGTCGCCTCCTGGGTGGGGTTGTCGATGACCTGTTCGGGCGGCCCTTGCTCGACGATCACGCCGTGCTGCAGGAACACCACCCGATCGGCCACGCGCCGGGCGAAGCCGATCTCGTGCGTCGCCATCAGCACCGTCGAGCCGACGTCCTTCAATTCGCCCACCAGGTCGAGCACCTCGCCGACGAGGACCGGATCCAGGGCGGAGGTGATCTCGTCCAAGAGCAGTAACTCGGGGCGCGTGGCCACCGCGCGCACGATCGCCACGCGTTGCTGCTGCCCGCCCGAAAGCCGGTCGGGATAGTCGCGGGCCTTGTCGGCGAGCCCGATGCGCTCCAGCAGTTCCATGCCGCGCTGCTCGGCCTCACCCCTCGGCACACCGTGCACCTTGCGCGCGGCGAGGGTCACGTTGTCGAGCACCCGCAGGTGCGGGAACAGGTTGAAGTGCTGGAAGACGACACCGATGCGCGCGCGCACGAAGTCAACCTTCACCGACGGATCGGTGATGTCCTGTCCGGATAGGAATATCTGCCCGTCGTCGACCCGTTCGAGCAGATTCGCGGTGCGCAGCAGGGTCGACTTCCCGGACCCCGAGGCGCCGAGCAGCACCACGACCTCGTCCTTGTGCACGGTCAGATCGAGCCGGCGCAGCACATAGTTGTCGCCGAACTTCTTCACGACCCCGCGAACGTCCAATACTGGGGTTGCCATCAGACCACGCCTCCGACCTGTTCGCGACGCTGCTGGCGAGCCGTGTACCAGTCCGTGAGCCGGATGAACGGCCACGAGAGGCACACGAACAGCAGCCCGGCCACTACGTACGACGTGAAGTTATAGGTCGTCGCCTGGTAGATCTGCGCGGCCCGGATGGCATCGACGGCACCGAGCACCGAGATCAGGCCCACGTCCTTCTGCATCGAGACGAAGTCGTTCATCAGGGCCGGGGTGACCTTGCGGACGGCCTGCGGTAGCACGATGAGGCGCAGCGCCTGACCGTGACTCAAGCCCAGGGAACGAGCCGCGAAGCGCTGCGAGGGGTGAACTGCCTCGAGGCCGGCGCGCAGCACTTCGGCGACGTAGGACGAGTACGTCAGCACGAGAGCGATCGTTCCGAGCACGGAGTAGGGGATCACGCTGTCGGTCAGTCCGAGCGCAGGAACGCCGAAGCCGACCAGGTACAGCACGATCAGGAACGGAACTCCACGGAACAGGTCCGTGTAGGCCGCCGCGACGAATCGGAGCGGGAAGAACACGGGTCCGCGCAGCGTGCGCAGGAAGGCGAGCAGCGTCGCGAAGATGGCTACGCCGATCACGGCGAAGAAGAGTACCTTGACGTTCAGCCACAGCGCGGCCAGAACCTTAGGCAGCGATGCGCGGAAGTGCTCAGGGGCGAAGAACGTCTCGCGGGTGACCTGCCACCCTGGCGAGTTGCGCAGGATCAGCGCGATCACAGCGGCGAAGATCAGCGTGCTGAGGAGCGCAATGACGACCGACTTACCTGTCTGCTTGCGGCGGTAAGCCCGCCGGCCGAGCTCGATGCCGCTGACGACATCGAGCTCGGCCGTAGGATCAGCACCGATTGGTGCGCTTGCGGTCATGTCGTCAGCTCAGGACCGGCACTGAGATGTTGTTCGACAGCCACTGGTTCTCGAGCTCGGAGAGCGTACCGTTCTCGCGCAGTTCGTCGACTGCTGCGGTCACGGGGGCGGTGAGTTCCGAATCCTTCGGCAGCACGAGGCCATACTCGTCACCACCGGTCGAATCCGCGAACTGGCCGATCACGGTTCCACCGAGATCCGAGAGCTCGACAGCCGCGAGGTAGAGCGCCTGGGGCAGGTCGACGATGATCGCCTGCACCTGGCCGCCCTTGAGCGCCTGCACCGTGTCCTGCGAGCTGTTGAACTGCAACGGATCCTTGTTCGGGTCGACGAACTTCTCGAGCGCCGTGGCGGAGGTCGACCCGGCCTGGACGCCGAAGCTGATGTCCTTGAGGTCGGCGATGGAAGTCGCCGTGGCGGCGGGGCTGTCCTTGAGGGTGAGGACGGCCTGCGTGGTCACGTAGTACGGCGAGGAGAAGTCGACCGCGTTCTTCCGCTCATCCGTGATGGAGAACTGCTGCAGGTTGAAGTCCCAGTCCTTGGGACCGGGCGCGATCGCGGAGTCGAACGTGGTGCGCTTCCACACGACATCGTCCTTGCCGAATCCGAGCTGTTCGGCAACGGCGTAGGCGACGGCGGCCTCGAATCCCTCGCCCGACTCCGGATCGTCCTTTTCCACCCACGGGCTGTAGGCGGGCTCGCCGGTCGCGATCGTGAGCTTGCCTTCGGTGATGGTGGGCAGGGCCGCGCCAGTGGCCGGCTCGGTCGATTCGGCGGCAGTCGGTGTCGTGGTCGCCGGGGTGGACGAGGTCGACGACGAGCCGCACGCGCTGAGCGCGACGGCTGCGGTGAGGGCGAGAGCCGTGGCGATGCCGCGGCGAGCAAGGGACGAGGTGCGCATGAGGCCTCCGGGATTACGCGGGATCTGGGCGTGGGCCACGGCGAGCGGGCCACCCGAACCAGTCGACGCGGCGCCCGCATCGTTGTGGTTCCCACGTAAACCTACAGTTCATCTCAAGGATTGTCTGCCCTCAGTCCACCAAGTGGACGGTTGCGGCGGCGCGACGAATGCCCCTCGTCGTGCGAAGATTCGACCATGGCAGAGCCCAAGACGAAACCGACGGACGTGGCCCCGCAGGACTTTCTCGCAGCCGTGGAACCGGCCCGTCGACGCGACGAGGGACTCGTCCTCGCCGATATCTTCCGCGAGGTCACCGGCGCGGAGCCCGTCATGTGGGGACCGACCATCGTGGGGTACGGCGAATACCGCTACATCTCGCCCGCCAACCCGCGCACGCGCGGGCACTGGCCGAAGACCGGATTCTCGCCGCGAAAGTCGAAGCTCTCCCTCTATGGACTCAAGGATCTTCCCCGGGGTGCCGCCCTGCTTCCTGCCCTCGGCAAGTACACCGAGGGTGCCGGCTGTGTCTATGTGACCAAGTTGGCCGACATCGATCTGCAGGTGCTACGCGAGCTCATCGCCATCGCATTCTCCCGCGGGGACGATCCCGAGCCCGCTTGACCATCGCGTGCTAGGTTTTCGTTCGTTTGACGCATCTCTAGCGACAGCAAACGAACCAGAACCACGCAGACGATTGCGCACCCAGCGGCCCGCGCGCGACGACGGCGCAAGGGCGGGGTTGGGGTCGGTGACGGTCAACGAATCGACGTGCGACACGGAGGTGTTGGTGGCTACGAGTTCCCAGCCGAACAGCGGATAGCGGTCGACGGCGGTGCCCAGCGGCGGTACCGCGATGTTCGTCGTTCCCGACTGGTCCTGATAGGAATCGAAGTTCTTGGTCACCGATACCGTGATCGGCGTATCGAGAATGGTGATCTCGGCATTGTCCGTGGACGTCTTCGTCTCGGCGCATAGAGTGCCCGTAGCCGAGACGGAGTTATCGACGGCGCCCTGGGTGCCGGTGTTGTAGTCCTACGCGTGGGAGGTTCCGAGAACGGGCGTCGATGCGTCGCTGCGCAGTTATCTGCATCCCCTATTGCCGGTAAGTAGACAAGAAGTTGCCGAATCGCTCGATCGCCTCCTGCAGATCCCGGGCCCACGGCAAGAAGACGATCCGCAGGTGATCGGGCGTCGGCCAGTTGAAGCCGCGCCCGTGAACCAGAAGGATCTTCTCGCTTAGCAGGAGATCGAGGACGAGTTTCTCGTCGTCGTGGATCTCGTGGACCTCCGGGTCGAGCTTGGGAAAGGCGTAGAGGGCGCCGGACGGTTTGACGCACGAGACGCCATCGATCGAGTTGAGCATGTTCCAGGCCGTGTCCCGCTGCTCCAGCAGGCGACCACCCGGGCGGATGAGCTCCTCGATCGACTGGTAGCCGCCGAGCGCTACCTGGATCGCGTGCTGCGCCGGCACATTGGGGCAGAGGCGGGTCGACGCGAGCAGGGTGAGCCCTTCGAGGAATCCGCTTGCGTGCTCCTTGGGGCCGGTGATCACCATCCAACCGGCGCGATAGCCCGCGACGCGGTACGTCTTCGACAGGCCGTTGTAAGTGATGCACAGGAGGTCGGGAGCTAGCGCCGCGATCGAGGTGTGCTCCGCGTCGTCGTACAGGATCCGGTCATAGATCTCGTCGGCGAGGATGAGCAGGCCGTGCTTGCGGGCCAGGTCGACGATGCCCTGCAGCACCTCGCGCGAATAGACCGCGCCCGTCGGGTTGTTCGGGTTGATCACGACGATCGCCTTGGTCCTCGGCGTTATCTTCGCCTCGATGTCGGCGAGGTCGGGATTCCAGCCGTTCTCCTCGTCGCACAGGTAGTGCACCGGCACACCGCCCGGGAGGGTGGTCATCGCCGTCCACAGCGGATAGTCGGGGGCGGGGATGAGCACCTCGTCACCCACCTCCAGCAACGCCTGCATGGTGATGGTGATGAGTTCGGAGACGCCGTTGCCGAGGTACACGTCATCGATGTCGAATTCCGGGAAGCCCTCGACCGTCTCGTAGCGCGTGAAAATCGCCCGGCGTGCGGGCAGAATCCCCCGCGAATCGGAGTAGCCCTGCGAGAACGGCAACGACGCAATCATGTCGCGCACGATCACGTCGGGGGCATCGAAGCCGAACGACGCTGGATTGCCGATGTTCAACTTGAGGATGCGGTGACCTTCTGCCTCCATGCGCGCGGCCTGCTCGGCCACCGGGCCGCGGATCTCGTAGAGGACGTTCCGGAGGCGCGCCGGCTGGTCAAACGTGCGTGGGTGCGGAAATTCGTTTGTGGGACTCACGTTGAGTCGATCTCATTCTGTCTCGGGGGTGATGGGTTCGCTCGTGTCGGCTACGACATCCGGGTCTACGTTCACGTCGGCCGCGGCCGCGTCACTGGCGGCCGGCTTGCGGCGCGGACGCGCGGACTTCGCCTTGGCCGTCACGTCCTGGACGACCTCCTCGACGCTCTCCTTGGCGGCTCCGGCCGCAGCCTTTGCCTTGTCGATTGCGTCTCCGGCGGCCTCGCCCGCGACGCCAGCCGCGGCCTTGGCCTTGGCGACGGCTCCCCCAGCAGCCTCGCCCGCCGCCTCTGCGGCATCAAGTGCCGCATCCCGGGCATCATCGAGCGTGTCCTTGAACGAGCGCGGCTCGGCGTCGTCCCAGGGCTCCGCCCACGGGTCCTCCACGGGCTGCGTGCGGCGCCACAGCACGTAGCCGCCTGCGCCCGCTGCCGCCGCGGCAATGACCCAGAAGGTCGCCTTCTTGCCCTTGGAGCCCTTCTTGCTCGCAGTCTTGGCAGCGGCGGTCGCGGTCTTGGCGGCCTTCTTCGCTGCCTTCTTGGAACTCGCCGCGCCCTTGTCGACGGCCTTCTTGGTGAGCTCCGCACCAGCGTGCGCAACGGCACCCGTCCGGGCCGCAGCCTCCTCCGCTGCCGCGTTGAGTGCAGCAACGACCTTGGGCAGGACGGTGTCGACGATCACGTCGTGCGCGCTATCGATCACCGGCACGGCCTTCTCCGCGGCCTTCTCCACGATCGGGGCCGACACCTTGATGGACTCGTCCCTAGCCTTGGCCAGGCGCGGGCTCAGCCAGTCAATGGCCGTAACGACGCGGGGCTCGGCCCAGTCTTTTGCCTGCGCGGCAGCGTCCTTCGCCTGGCGAGCGACCTTGCCGGACTGCACGCCAGCGTTGGCACCGGCGTCCGCGAGGGCAGCGCTAAGTTCGGCTGCTGCCCGCTTCACCTTGTCGACCTCGATCTTGTCGAGAGTGCTGGTGAGCTTCTCCGCTGACTTGTGTACCTTCTTGCCCATGATGTGCTCCTAGCCGTCACGAAAACAGTTGGCCGTCCGTCGTTGATGTCTTCCGCCGCCCCAACGGGCCGCTATGTCGATGTTAGTCCTGGTTGCGGCAAATCTCTCGCACATAAGTTTTGGGCGATCTGGCATGAAACAATGTGGCCATGTACGCGATTTTGCACACCTCCGAAGGTGACATCCGAGTAGAACTGTTCGAGAACCACGCACCGCGCACCGTCGCGAACTTCGTGGGACTTGCCGAGGGCTCCATCGAGTGGGCGGACCCCAAGACGCGCGAGAAGCGCACCGACCCCCTGTACAAGGACGTGATCTTCCACCGCGTCATCCCCGGCTTCATGATCCAGGGCGGCGATCCGCTCGGCACCGGCACCGGTGGCCCGGGCTACAAGTTCGATGATGAGATCCACCCGGAGCTGCAATTCTCCGAGCCCTATCTGCTTGCCATGGCGAACGCCGGAAAGCAGCTCAACCCGATCACGGGACGCCCGAGCGGCACGAACGGCTCGCAGTTCTTCATCACCGTCGAGCCGACCACGTGGCTCAACGGCAAGCACACGATCTTCGGCAAGGTCGTCGACGACGAATCTCGCGCCGTCATCGACGCGATCGCCGCGACTCCGACGCGCGCGGGTGATCGTCCGGTGGAGGACATCGTGCTGAAGTCGGTCACGATCGAGAAATGACCTACCCCAGCGCTGCCCAGCCCGGCGGGCCGAACATGTGCTACCGGCATCCCGATAGCCCCGCCTTCGTCCGCTGTCAGCGATGCGACCGTCCGATCTGCTCGCAGTGCGTTCGCAACGCGCCTGTCGGCGTGCAGTGCGTCGAATGCGCCGGTGGCGGGTCGGGCAAGGCAGGGCTGGGCGGGGCCAGGTTCGGCCAGCGGGGGAGGACGAGCCGCGCCTCGCGCTTCTCTCCCACCACGCCGGTGATCACGTATGGGATCATCGCGCTGTGCGTCGTTAGCTACCTGCTGCAGAAGGTGACGGGCGGCGCCTGGACGCAGGACCTGATCTTCGCTCCGTTCATCGGCGTCGAGGAGCCGTGGCGGTTCCTCACGGCGGCGTTCCTGCACGCCGGCCTGCTGCACATCGCGTTCAACATGATCGCGCTCTGGTCGGTGGGTGGGTTCCTCGAGATTACGCTCGGACGCGTTCGATACGTCTCGCTGTACCTGCTCTCCGCACTCGGCGGCTCGGTGGGTGTCCTGCTCCTCGCTTCGCCTGCGTCGTGGGATTGGTACACGGGGGTGCTGGGTGCTTCCGGCGCAGTGTTCGGCCTCTTCGCGGCGATCGTGTTCGAGTTGCGGCGGCTGGGGCAGAACGCGCAACAGATGCTCGTGGTGATCGGGCTGAACCTCGTATTCGGGTTCGTCTGGTCCGGCATCGCGTGGCAGGCCCACCTGGGCGGGCTGGTCATCGGTGCCGCACTGGGGTTCGTGTACTCGCGACTGCGGCGCCCCGATCAGCGCCAGCTCAGTTACTTCGCGACGGGTGCCGTCGGCGCGGCGTTGGTGATCGCGGCGGTGGCCAAGTACGCGGTGGCCGGGGCCATGTAGGTTCCGGGACGCCTCGATGGCGATGGCCCACCATCGCGGATCGGCACCCGAATTACACGCGTGTAGTTATCCACACCCCAATCCACTGATGTGGATAGCCGTCCCGCTCGCTTCACCGGCCGCTCGTGCCGAATTCCCGAGTTACCGGGGGCCTACACAGAAAGGGCGGGGGACGGGCGATAGATCTCGCCCGTCCCCCGCCCAACAAGTACTTGCGGCGCCTTAGAGACTCACTGATAGCGCGTGGAGAGGATTCCGCCACCCAGGATCAGGGCGAAACCAACCGCCAGGTTCCACTGCCCGATGCCGGGAATCGGCAGGTTGAACGTCAGCAGGCCCGAGGTCACGTAGAAGACCACGATCCACACGAGGCCAAGGATGAGCAGGGTCAGCATCGTCGGAACGAGCCACACCGGGTTCGCCGAACTCGGCCGCACGCTCTTGGCCTTGACCTTGCGGTTCTTCGCGGCGGCGGCACGCTGTCGAGCCTTGGTCAGTTCAGGCTTCTTGGCGGAATCAGCGCTCTTAGCGGCCGAATCAGCGGGCGATACGACGTCGCCGGATGCCGTGACGTCGTCGTCGGGCTCATTGATGTCGTCGGAGATTTTTGAGGTCGGCACTGATGCGGTCCTGTTCGTGGTGGTCAACGTATTCTGGACAAGGATAACGGTTTACCCGCTCCCTGGGGGATTCGGGCCACGCCTATCTGCCCCAAGTCTAGTTCGCCTCACCTGGAGCTGACCATGACCCCAGTCGCACGACGCTCTGCGCGGGCCCGTCGGGCCGGTGTCATCGCTGCCGTCGTGCTGGCCCTGAGCGGCCTATTGTTCACGGTCAGTGCCCAATTGGCCCGCACGTCGGGCACCGCGAGGCATCCGGAGAACCTGCTGCAACTTGTACGTCAGCGCTCGGATCAGGTGGCATCCCTGACCGACAGCGTGGCGGCGCTCCAGAACAAGGTCGATGGCCTTTCGGCGCAGGCGGGCTCGGGTGGCGGAGACGGCGCAACGAATGCCGCGGCCCGCGTGAGCGCGGGCGGCACCCGTGTGACGGGGCCAGGGGTCACGGTCACGCTCACCGATGCCGGCACCGACATCATCCCCCCCGGAGCGGTGGCCGACGATCTCGTCGTGCACCAGCAGGATCTGCAGGCCGTAATGAACGCGCTGTGGCGGGGCGGGGCCGAGGCGATGACGCTCCAGGGGGTGCGCGTGACGGCGCGTTCCGCTGTCCGCTGCGTCGGAAACGTGCTCTACCTCCAGGGCCAGATCTACTCACCGCCCTACGAGATCGCCGCCGTCGGTAGCGCAGACTCGCTCACAGCGGCGCTCGCCGACGATCCCGCTATCGAGATCTATCAGCAGTACGTCGCTGCGTACGGGCTGGGCTGGAACGTGGCGGCTTCCGACGCTTTGGACCTGCCCGCCGCGTCCGTCTCGGCGAAGCCGCAGTTCGCCATACCGCTTGGGGACGAGTCCTCCGTCGATGCATTCGCCGGTTCCTCCCCGAAGCTGAAGACCGAATCTCCGGACGGCGCGGACAACCCCAGCGATCAGGACGAGTCCCCGAAATCGCCCGGCCGGACCGCCTCCCCCGGAATGTCGTGATCAACGCATTGGCAGGTGGGCCCAAGCGCGACGGAGTGCTCGTCCTCGATAACCACGACTCGTTCGTGCACACCATCGTGGGGTACCTGCGCGCGCTCGGAGCGCGCGTTACGGTGCTGCTCAACGACGACGACGCCGTGCCGGACGCACTGCCGCGTCACGCCGGGGTTCTAGTCTCGCCGGGACCCGGAAGCCCGCGAACGGCCGGGCAATCGCTCGCCGTGATCGACTGGTGTGCTAGGACCGCAACGCCGATGCTCGGGGTGTGTCTGGGGCATCAGGCGCTCGCGGAGTACTTCGGCGGGCGCGTGACCCTCGCGTCGCGCGTGATGCACGGCCGAACTAGCCTCGTGGAGCACAACGGCAGCGGAGTCTTCGCGGGCCTGCCGCGGCCCCTGACCGTGACGAGGTACCACTCGCTCGCCGTCGAACCAGACAGCGTGCCGGACGTGCTCGAGGTGACCGCCCTGACCGTGCCGACGCCGCAAGATCCGGCGCGCGTCATCATGGGCCTGCAGCATCGCGAACTGCCGATGACGGGCGTCCAATTTCATCCCGAGGCCGTGCTGACCGAGGCCGGCTACCCGCTGCTGCGGAACTGGCTGGCGGAGGTCGGGTAGCGAATGCCGCGCGCCGCCGTATCGTTTGCGGCGGTTGCATCCGTTCGCGGCAGATTACAGGGCGGCAAACGCAGCCGAAGCCCGCAAACGATGTGGCGGACTACTCGCGGGTCAGCCCGCGCTTCCGTCGTCGGCGTCGGTGTCACCGGGGTTCGTCGGATCCGTGGGATTCTGCGGCTCCGGACCGAGCGAGATCGTCAGCACAACCACGCTGCCCGGGTCGAGCTTCTTGCCGGCCTTGGGTGACGTGCTGATGACCTGGCCAGCCGGAATGGTCGGGTGGTAGACGAGCTGGTCCTGATCGGGGTCATACGTCAGATTCGCCGCCGCGAGCGCGTCCTGCGCCTGAGCGGTGGTCTTGCCGACGACGTTGGGCACCTGGATCTTCTCGATCTTCTTCGCCACGGTCAGCGTGATCGCCGAGCGCTGATCGACCCGCGTGGCCGCGGTGATGCTCTGCTCGGTGACGGTGCCCGCCTTGGCGTCGTTCGTTTCGACCTCGTTGATGGTGACGATGAGGCCAAGATCCTTCTCGATCTCCGCCTTGGCATCCTGGCCGTTGCGGCCGACGTAGTCGTCGACCGTGACCTGCCCGTTCGAGTACCAGATCTTGACCGTGGAGCCCTTTTCGGCCGTCACGCCCGCCTCAGGCTCGGAGCGCGTCACTCTGTCGCGGGGCACGTCCTTGCTGTCCTCGGATCCGACCGTTTCGATCTCGAATCCGGCGTTCTGCAGGGCGGTGCGGGCCTGATCCTGCGTCAGGTTGCTGAGTTCTGGCACCGCGTCCTCGGAAGGGCCGGTGGAGACCGTCACCGTGATCTGGGCGCCGTCGAGATTGACGAGAACGCCCTCGCGCGGGTCGGTGTCGATGATGGTGTCAACGTCGAACTCGGCGCTCGCCTCCTCCTTGGGGACGAGGTCGACGTTCGTGAAGCCTTGAAGCGCCAGTGCGTCGCCGGCCTCCTCAAGCGTCATCCCGATCAGCGACGGCAGCGCTTTTGTCGGGACTGTCGGCTCCTCCTTCTTGCCGCTGTTCACGGCGATGAGGATCGCGATTATCGCGATCACCGCGAGCGCGGCAATCGAGATGAGCGTCCACATGAGGGCCTTGGAACTCTTATCCTCGCCCTCCTCGTCGCCATCGAGGGGCAGGGACTGCGTTGCTGCCGTATTCGTCGCGACCGGCCCGGTGGGCGTCGCGTTCCACGTCGGCGCCTGAGCGACCGGCGCCGCCACGGGCGCGGCCAGGATCTCGGTCGCCGCTTCGGCGCTCGTCGCCTGAACCGGCAGGCCCTTCATCGCAGCTTCGAGGTCGGCGCGGAACGCAGCTGCGCTCGAGTACCGGTTGTCGCGATCCTTGGCAAGCGCCTTGGCGACGATGTGATCCAGGACGGGCGGGACATCGCTGGCGATGCTGCTGGGCGGCGGCGGAATCTCGCGAACGTGCTGGTAGGCCACGGACACGGGCGAATCGCCGGTGAACGGCGGGCGCCCGGTGAGCAGCTCGAACAGAAGGCAGCCGGTCGAGTACAGGTCCGACCGAGCATCGACCTGCTCGCCGCGGGCCTGTTCGGGAGACAAGTACTGCGCGGTTCCGATGACGGCCTGCGTCTGCGTCATGGTCGCTGCGGAGTCCGCGAGCGCCCGAGCGATGCCGAAGTCCATCACCTTGACCTCACCGGTTGGGGTGAGCATCACGTTGGCGGGCTTGATGTCGCGGTGGACGATGCCCGCACGGTGGGAGTAGTCGAGAGCGGAGAGCACGCCAATGGTGATCTCGACGGCCTCGTCGATGGGAACGGCGTTGCCGTCGCGGAGTATGTCGCGGACCGTGTGGCCCTCGACGTACTCCATGACGATGAACGGAACGTGCGACACGACGCCGGTGGCGGGGTCGGTGATGTTGTCCTCGCCCGTGTCGTACACGCCCACGATCGCCTGATAGTTCAGCGATGCGGCCGCCTGCGCCTCGCGACGGAACCGTGCCTGGAACGCTGGATCGCGCGCTAGATCGGAGCGCAGGATCTTGATCGCAACGGTGCGGCCGAGTCGGGTGTCGTGCCCGATGTGGACCTCAGCCATGCCGCCGCGCCCGATGAGGGCGCCGACTTCATAGCGGCCCGCCAGGATGCGAGGAGCTTGGTCAACCACTAGATGTCCTTCACGGTCGTCGGAATGGCTAAGGCGCGGGCGCCGTCAGCCACCGGCAAGGTCGGCCGCGGAGCAACCGTCACCCTATATTGTTGCCTAACTGTAGTACCCTCGTCAGTTCTGACGGCGGAAATGCCCATTTTCATGCCCTGTCCCGCGGCGGTATTGCGACCCGAGTTCACCACTCCGATGATGGAGCCGATCAGCGCGGCGAGGATGAGCATGCCCAGCACGATGGCCTGCCAGGAGATGCGGCCCCAGCGCTGGCCCGTGGTCGTCGAGGTGTGTTTAGCGGCGGCCGCGCGTTCCGGACCCTCCGGTCGCTGGCCGGCGCGGGCGCGCGAGGAGCCCTGTCTCGGCGTCCTCGTTGTCAGGTCCGGGTCGGAGCCGCGCGGCGCGCCGCGCCGCAGCGGGGGCGGGGACGAGGCCTCCCTGGAACTGCCGCTGGCCTGTGAACGTGCGCGCGGTGTCGCGGCACCGCCGGCCGAGGCATCGTGACGCGCGCCCTGCCCAAGGGCCGGAGATTGCACCGGCGCGTTGCCTGCCGAGCCACGCTGCTCGGCGGGTTCGGCGCGCCGCGCTGCGGCTCCTGCCTGCGCGCGTCCGACGGGCGTTCCCTGAACGGGCGTCCGACGAGGCTGGCTGTTGGATGCATTCGACCTGCGGCGCGGCTCGGCCCGGGGATCGAGAGGGGCTGCGGACGGCACCCTCGGCTGCGGTCCCGACGTGCTACCGATGGCGCCGAGCCACGGACTCGATTGGTACTTGGCGGACAACTCGTCCAGCATGATCGCCAACTGCGCACCGGAGCGAGGGCGAACGCTCGGGTCCTTGGCGAGCATGCGTCCGATCAGCGATGCCACGTCGGGCGGAACCGATGCGGGCAGCGCGGGAACCGGCTCGTTAACGTGCGCGACAGCGATGTCCACGGCGGTCTTGCCCGTGAAGGGGCGATGTCCGACGAGGGCCTCGAAGCCGATCACTCCGAGCGCGTAGATGTCGGAGGACGGCGTGGCCGGCCGGCCGACGGCCTGCTCGGGAGACAGGTACTGGGCAGTGCCCATGACCATTCCCGTCGCCGTCATAGGCGCCTGATCGGCCGCGAGCGAGACCCCGAAGTCGGTGATCTTGACGATTCCCTGACGGTCGAGCAGGATGTTGCCCGGCTTGACGTCGCGGTGCACCACGCCTGAGATGTGTGCCGAATGCAACGCTCGCGCCGTCTGCGAAAGGATGTCCAGAGCGCGGTCGAGCGGCAGGACGGGCGAACGTTCCAGAAGATCGCTCATCGGCTCGCCGAGGACGAGTTCCAGGACGAGGTACCCGATGCCATCGCGCTCCCCGTAGTCGAACAGTTGCGCGATGCCGGAATGCGAGAGCGAGGCGGCATTGCGCGCCTCGGTGCGCAGGCGGCGGAGGAAGTCGGCGTTACCCGCGAACTCGGGTTTGAGGACCTTGATCGCGACCTCACGCGATAGCGATGTGTCCTGCGCGACCCACACCTGGCCCATGCCACCGACGGCGAGCTGGCGGACCAGCCGGTAGCGCTCGCCGAGGATGAGCCCGGGGACGGGGACGATGGCCATTACTTGAGCCCCGCTTTCAAAATGGCGGCGGCGATTGGCGCGGCCACGGTGCCACCGGTCGCTTCGGATCCCGCGCTGCCGCCGTTCTCGACGACGACTGCGACGGCGATTCTCGGGTTTTCGGCGGGTGCGAAACCAGTGAACCAGGCATGCGGTGCCTTGCCCGTGCCCGACTCTGCCGTGCCCGTCTTGCCCGCAACCGTCACCCCGCTCAGTTGCGCGCGCGTGCCGGTGCCGGATTTCACCACCTCGATCATCATGTCCGTGAGTTCCTGCGCTGTCTCGGCGGAGACCGCCTGGCCGAGTTCGTGGCGTTCGGCGCGCTCTACGACGGTGAGATCAGCGGTGCGGACCTGCTTGACGAGTTGCGGCTGGAGCAGCATCCCGCCGCCACCGATCGCGGCGGAGATCATGGCGACCTGCAGGGGAGTGACGCGGACCGAGCCCTGGCCGATGGCCGCGAGCGCGGTCTGCGGGGCGTCGAGGTCGTCGGGGAACCGGCTCTCCGTGACCGGCATCGGGATGGACAACGCCGTGTCGAACCCGAACCGATCCGCCTGTGCACGCAGCGCCGCATCGCCGAGCTGATTGCCCAGCGACGCGAATGCGGTGTTGCACGAGATACGGAGCGCATCGAGGAGCGAGATACTGCCCGACGGGCTGCACGCCCCGCCCCCGAAGTTGCCGACCGTCGAGGAGGATTGCGGGAGCCGGTATGCGTCGGTGCCGTCGAGTTCGTCCAATCCCTGCTGTCCGGTCTCCAGCGCGGTGGCGGCTGTGATCAGCTTGAAGACGGACCCAGGCGGATAGGTGTCGCCCGCGATCGCCCGGTTGATGAGCGGGTCTCCGTCCGCATCGAGCAGTTCCTGATAGCGGTTGGCCGCAGCCGCCCGGTCGTGGGTAGCGAGGTCATTCGGGTCGTAACTGGGGGACGTGACCATCGCCAGGATGTTCCCGGTCGCGATGTCGATCGCGACCGCCGCCCCGCGGTTCTCGCCGAGAGCCTTCGCCGCCGCCTCCTGGACACTGGCATCGAGGGTGGTCTCGACGGACGAGCCCTGCGGGGTCTTGCCCATCAGGACGGTTTGGAGACGGTTGAACCATAGGGAATCGGACGATCCGTTCAGCAGATTGTTGCTGTACCGTTCGAGTCCCGCGCGCCCGACTACAACGGAGTAGAAACCGGTGACCGGCGCGTATAGCGCGCCGTCGCTGTAGAACCGCTGGTAACCGTAGTCATCGTCGACCTCTTGCGAATACGCGACGTTAGTGCCGTCGACGATGATCGGGCCGCGATGGCTGTTGAACTCCTGATAGAGCGTGCGCCGGTTGCGGGGATCCGCGTTCAGGGTCGGGGCCTGAACGACCTGGATGTAGGTCACGGCGAGCAGGAGGGCCATGAACAGGACGAGGCTAGCGACGGCCAGTTTGCGGATCGGGGCGTTCACGCCGACACCCCCGCGTCGCTCTTGGCCGTGCCCCGCAGCGGTAGCGGGTGGGGACGGCGCGCATTGTCGGAGATGCGGATCAGTAGCGCGACGATCAGCCAGTTGGCGAGCAGCGACGATCCGCCGTATGCCAGGAATGGCGCCGTCAGGCCGGTGATCGGAATGACTCGCGTGACGCCCCCGATCACCACGAAGCATTGCCAGGCGAGGGCGAACGCGAGGCCGCCGGCCAGGAGTTTGCCGAAACCGTCGCGCGTGCTGATCGCCGTGCGGAATCCGCGTTGGATCAGGATTGCGTACAGCGCGAGGATGGCGAACAGCCCGGTCAGGCCGAGGACCTCGCCGAGCCCCGCAATGATGAAATCGGAGAAGGCGTATGGCGTCAGGTGCGGGTAACCGCGCCCCCAGCCGCTTCCGAGCAGGCCGCCGTTGGCCATGCCGAACAGCCCGTCGACTAGCTGGGCGGAGCCGCCCGCAGCGTTGTAGACGGAGTCATCGAAGGCATGAAGCCAGCCGTCGAACCGCCGTTCGACATGGGAGAAGGACTTGTACGCCCCGTACGCACCGACGAGGAACAGCATGAACCCGATCAGGATCCAGGAGAACCGCTCGGTAGCGATGTAGAGCATCCCCACGAAGATGCCGAGGAACAGTAGAGACGTCCCGAGGTCACGCTGGAAGACCAGCACCGCAAGGCTGATTCCCAGCGCGATAAGCAGGGGGCCGAAGTCGCGGATGCGCGGTAGTTGCAGGCCCCACACCTTTCGGCCCGCCAGCGCGAGCGTGTCGCGGTTGGTGACCAGGTAGCCGGCACAGAAGATCGCGAAGGCGATCTTGGCGAGTTCAGCAGGCTGGAATGACAGCGGACCCACATGAATCCAGATGCGGGCGCCGTTCAGTTCGGTACCCAGACCGGGGAGTAGCGGGAGGATCAGCAGGATCGCCGTGGCGAGCAGGGCCACGTACGTGTAGCGCCGCAACGTTCGGTGATCCCGCAACAGGAGCAGGACGACGCACGCGATCGCCATGGAAACAACGGTGAGCAGCGCCTGCTTGATCGCCATGCCATCGGTGCCGGGAACGTTGGTATTCGGCTCCAGTTGGTACAGCATCGCGAGTCCGATGCCGTTGAGCGCGACGGCGACGGGCAGGATCACCGGATCGGCATACGCGGCCTTTCGCCGCACCACCAGGTGGGTGATGAGCGTGATGGCCACCAGGATCGAGAAGTCGCGGTAGAAGGTCACCGGCAGATGGCCCGAGCGCGTCAGGCCGACAAGCGCATATGCCACGCCGCCCAGGCCGAGTGAGAGGACGAGCAACCCGAGTTCGCTGGACCGGCGTCGCAGCGTCGGCGTGGGCTCGACTGTCGCCACTACTGCCCTCCCGCGTCGGTGCCGTTCGGGGCAGGCGCGCTCTCAGCGGGAGTGGACGACTCGTCGGTTGGCGTTGTGACTTCCGCGGGCGGCTGGGCGCTTGGCGCGGCCACTGTCTCAGCCGTGACCTCCTGCCAGCGCTGCGCGAGTTCTTCGCGCGAGGACGCGGTGATCTGCCCGGCGGCCACGCTCGACCGTGTGGGCTCGGGCAGCGTCGCGACGTCGACGCCGGTGACCTCGATGGCGGTGGCGAGGTCGAACGGACCGAGCGACTGGGGGATGCCGCGGAAGAGCGTCACGGTCGTACCCTGGACGCCGATGAAGTACTGCTGCTGTGTCCAGCGGTAGCCGAATCCGGCAGCGCCTGCGATCAGCGCTAGCACCACCGCGACAATCGTCCACGGAAGCCAGCGCCGACGCCTGACATCGCGCAGGTCGACTGCGGACGGCTGGTCGACGGCCGGCTCGCTCTCCTCCTGCGAGGCTACGCTGGCGGCGAGCGAGGCGGCACGGGCGGCGGGGCCGTCCTGCGCACTGGTGACGTCGTCGCGGCTCACCGCAGCGGCGCCCACAACCTGCACATTCGGCTGCTCGACGGCGCCGTCGGGATGCTCGTCAAGATCGATGACATCCGCCACGATCGCGGTGATGTTGTCCGGGCCGCCGGCTCGCAAGGCGAGTTGAACGAGTTTCTCCGCGCACTGCGCGGGGTCCTCGTACTCCTCAAGCGTCCGCTTGATGGTGTCGTGAGCCACGTAGCCGCTCAGCCCGTCCGAACACAGCAACCACCGGTCCCCGACGTGCGCCTCGCGCATCGAGACATCCGGCGTGAGCTCGACCTCGAAGTCCCCGAGGACCCGCATGACCACGGACCGTTGGGGGTGGTTCTCGGCTTCTTCCGGCGTGATCCGCCCTGTATCGACCAGATGCTGAACGAACGTGTGGTCCACCGTTACCTGGGTGAACTCGTCCTTATGAAGCAAATAGGCACGGGAGTCGCCCATATGAGCCATGGCGATCTTGTTGCCCGAACGCAGCAGCGTCGTGATGGTGGTGCCCATCCCGGCGACCTTGGGGTGGGAGCGGGCGTAGGCGACGAGTTCGAGCCTCGCCTCCTCGATCGTGTCCTTCAGGCGCTTGACGATGTCCCCCGAGCCCAGCGCCTCGTCGTCGAGCGGGGCGAGCTTGGCGATTGCGAGGGAACTCGCGGTGTCGCCTCCCGCGTGGCCCCCCATGCCGTCGGCGACTGCCAGCAGGTGCGGCCCGGCATAGGCCGAGTCCTGATTGTTCGCGCGGACGAGCCCAACGTCGGAGATCGCGGCGTAGCGCAGTGCGATGGACATGACCAGCTACTTTCTCAACTCGATTGAACTCTGGCCCACCTGCAGGGATGCGCCGATCGGCAGTTCGATCCGGTCATGTACGGGATTGCCGTTCAGGAAAGTGCCGTTGGTGGAACCGAGATCCTCGACGAACCACCTTCCCTCGTCCGGGAAGATGCGCGCGTGGCGCGAGGAGGCATAGTCGTCATCGACCACAAGTGTGCAGTCCGGGGCGCGTCCAATCACCACCGAGACGTTTCCGAGCGGCAACGTCGTGCCCTCGAGCGGTCCGGCCGTTACCGTGAGGACCCGATGCTCCGTGGCGGCCGCACCGGGGCGCCGCGGCCCAGCCTCCTGCCGGCCGCCTGGCGCTCTGGAAGGCCGCGGGCTGATGCGCGTGCCGTACAGGTCTCGGCGCAGGACGCCAACGACGGAAAGGATGAGGACCCACATCAGGCCGAGGTAGGCGATCCGCAACAGGGCAATAGTGAGTTCGTTCATGGGGTCGCTTAATCGTTCTCGGTGTCGTCCGGCTCGGCGTCCCAGAACGAGATTCGCGTACGGCCAATGGTGAGTGTATTGCCGTCCATGAGGGTCGCTGCGGGCACCTGATGACCCTCGACGTACAACCCGTTGGTCGAGCCGAGATCCCTCGCTACTACGCCGTGTGCCGTCAGGCTGAGTTCGAGGTGGCGGCGCGAGATCCCCGGATCATCGACGACGATGTCCGATTCGGACCCGCGGCCGATCACGGTGACGGTACCGGTCAGCAGGTATCGCTGCCCATCGATGTCGACCATGGGGTGACGGTTCGGGCCACTGGTGTGCGCCTGGACCGCCGATCGGACGGTTTCCGACGTGAGATCGAACTGTCCCTGCGGCAGGTCGCCGGTGACGATCGCGACCCGAACCGGGCCCACGAGCGCGTACCCCTGGCGAGTGGCGTGGCGGACGAGTTCTTCGCCCAGCTCCGCCGTGATCGCATCCTCGCCCCAGGACTGCAGCCGCTCTCGATCGGGAGGAGAGACCGTGAACGAGTACACGTTCGGAACGACGGTGCGCTCCTGGTCGATGGCCGCGGCGCGCTCGTCCGCCTCGCGCTTGATGGCGCTGACCAACTCGACGACCTTGAGTTCGCCGCGGAACTTGCGGAATACCCGGCCCACGGCCTTTTCGGTGCCGTTCTCGAGACGGTCGAGGAACCCCATTCCACCTCCCACGCGCATGGCGGCGCCCGGCGGGTAGCGCCGGTTGCCTCATCGAATTCTGGTTTATCCCACCGATCGTATCGGTCTAGCGACCGATAGGCGTGCAATGGTTCAAATTATCGCCAAGTGTCTCCACATGTCGGACCGTGTTTTCCTCCTCTCTTGACCGGGGCGATAGCCTGCGGGAGTGACCAGGAAATCGCTCGCTGAACTCGTCGATCCCGGCTGGGCGAGCGCCCTGGCCCCCGTAGAAGGTCAAGTGCACGCCATGGGCGACTTTCTGCGGGCGGAGCGCGCGGCCGGGCGGCATTTCCTGCCCGCCGCGCAGAACATTCTGCGGGCCTTCACCTATCCGCTCGCGGAGGTCAAGGTGCTCATCGTCGGACAGGATCCCTATCCGACGCCGGGCAACGCAATAGGACTGTCATTTGCCGTTGCTCCGGGCGTGGCGCTGCCCAAATCGCTGGTGAACATCTTTAACGAGCTCGAATCGGACGTCGGGGTGGCTCGTCCAACCTCCGGCGACCTCACCCCCTGGGCCGAGCGCGGGGTCATGCTGCTGAACCGCGTGCTCACGGTCGAGCCGGGAAGGGCTGGCTCGCACCGCGGAAAGGGATGGGAGGCGGTAACGGAGTGCGCGATCGATGCCCTGGTCGCCCGCGGCGGACCGCTGGTCGCGGTGCTGTGGGGATCCGCGGCGCAGAGCCTGCGACCGCGGCTCGGCTCGGTTCCCGCGATCGAGTCCGTGCATCCATCGCCGCTTTCCGCGTATCGCGGATTCTTTGGCTCCCGGCCTTTTTCGCGCGTCAACGAGGCACTCGTCGCCGCGGGCGGGGATCCGGTCGACTGGGCTCTGCCATAGCGGTGCTGGTTCCGGTGCGGCGTGGCCGATGTCTGTCGTTACCGCACTGACCCGCACGGTGCGGGCGGCCTTCGACCGCAATATTTCGTCGCCAGCGATTACGCTACTGACCACAGCGGTACCGACCGAGAGGACCGGACTTCGCCATGACACCCCCGTCAGCGTCACGCCCACCCGAGGATGACGAGCCACGCCTGGACGGTCGGCCATTCATCGAAGCTAACTCGCAAGAGCGGTCCCGGTACGGCCGATTCAATCTGGCGATCATCGGCGGGACGGGCGTCGGCAAGTCGTCACTGGTCAATGCCGTTTTCGGACGAGACTTCGCGCGCGTCGGCAAGGGTCTGCCCGTGACCAGCGGCGTCCACTACTACCAGGACGAGCACCTGGGGATATGGGATTTCGAGGGCTTCGAGATCGGATCGAGCACCTCGCCGGGCGAGGCACTGCGCGCGCACCTCTCGACAATCGCGGCACGGCCGCGCGGCGAGCAGATCGCCGTCGTCTGGTACTGCGTGAATGCGAGTGCGGATCGGCTCACGCAACCCGATATCGACATGATCCAGGAACTGGACGCCGCCGGATTGCCGGTGATCCTCGTCCTGACGAAGGTGCAGTGGATCAAGCACCCGATATCCGGTAGACAGCGAGCCACGCCCGACACCGAGGAGTTCCGCGACTGGCTGGAAAGCCCGGTCGACGCGGACGGGAATCGAATCGCGCTTCCGGTGAAGGCGGTCATGCTCACCGCCGCGTACGGCCCGCACGGGAAGGGCGCGGGGCACGGACTCGGTGACCTTGTCACCAAGACACTGGAACTCGCGCCAGACAGTGACAAGGACGCGTTTCGCATCGTTCAGCGACTCAATCTCCCGTGGAAACGAGCGATGGCGCGACCGGTTATTGCGCAGGCCTCGTCTGCCGCGGCCGCTGCAGCGGCTATCCCGGTTCCCGTCGCCGACGCGGCGGTTCTGGCACCGATCCAGCTAGCGATGATGGGGCGGCTCGCCGCCATCTACGACCTCGAGTTCAAGTCGATGCTCTCCGAATCCGCGCTCGCGCAATTGAGTACTCAACTTACCGGGCAGGCACTGGCCCGAAGCCTGATCAAAGTAGTTCCCGGCGTGGGCAGCGTGGTGAACGCGACCGTCGCAGCGGCCCTTACGGCGGCCGCTGGCACGGCTTGGCTCCGTTTGTGCGAGCATCTGCACACCGGCAAGATCGACCAGTCGCAGATCAGCGGAGCCTGGCGCGACTACAGCCCGACGGTCGTGGACGTCGTCAAGAAGCTCGTCACCCAACGCGCCGGGCGCAAGTCACCCGGCGCACAAATCCACATAGCGAAGGTCGAAGCCGAGGCGTGAGCAGGCATTGCCTCGACGACGGCCGAGCCTGATAGTTTCGGGGGCGTGACAAGTTTGGCCGCCGCGCAACTCTGGGCGCAGGTCGTCATCCGCCAGTACGCGGCGGCGACGAATCTGCTGATCTCCTCGCGCCGGTTCGCGATCCTCGGTCCCGAAACGGAGCGCCTGGCCGCATTGCGCGCTGCCCTTGAGGCGATGGGCGCGCGCTGCGTCCGCACAACAAATCCGTCCGGGTTCCACGCGTCATTCGCCGAGTCCGGCGCGGTGGGTGGATTCAGCACAGTGGACGAGCCCTCCGGCGCGGCCACCGCATCCGGCCTGCCCGCGGGCGGTCGCGGCCCCGCGCTTTCTTTGACCACGCGCCGCGCCGACGTCACGGTCGTCGCGGGACCAGACGGCAAGGCTACGGTCACCGATCGCTCCGGCGACGAGTTGCGGCCGCCACCCGGCCAGGTTCCCCCCGCCGCCGGTCGCAGTTCAACCGGCACCGGCCCGTCGGAGTCCGCATCCGGCGGCCCGACGCAACCCGCCGCCGACCACACCCACGCCGACGCCGATTTCGCCGAGCGGCGCATCGCGTGGGCTCGCGAGCACATGCCGGTCACCGCAGCGGCGATAGCCCGGCTCGTGGATTCGCGCGCGCTGCGCGGGGTACGGATCGGCGTCTCGCTCGTCCTCGAACCCAAGACGGCCGTGCTCGCACTGTCGCTGGCGCACGCGGGCGCGAACGTGAGCGTGTTCGGTCACCCGGCCGAGACCCGAGACGACGTCGCGGATGCGCTGCGCAAGGCGGGGCTCGCGGTCTTCGCGGATTCGACGTTGGACGAGTCTGCGGCGGTTGAGCTGGCCGACAAGTACCTGCGCCGCGGCCATGACCTGCTGATAGACGACGGCTCGCACCTGATCCGCCGAGCCCACGATCTACCCGACGCAATCCTTCAACTGCGCGGCGCGGCGGAGGAGACGACATCCGGGCTGCGCCCCCTGCGTAAGTGGCAGGCGGAGGGTCGCCTGCGCGTTCCGGTCATCGCGGTGAACGATGCCCGGTCCAAGACGCTGTTCGACAATGCCTACGGCACCGGCCAGTCGTGCCTGCTGACGATCCTCGATCTGCTCGACCCCGATCGCGATGGCTACGACTTCGCCCGCACGGTTCATGGCGAGCCGAGTGGGGATCACCCGGAGGGGGATCTGGTTCCGCCGGCCCCCGCGGCCGTGGCGCAGGACGCGGCCCGCGATGCCGGCACCGGCAACGTCCTGGTCATCGGCTACGGCGACGTCGGCAAGGGCGTCGCCAAGCACGCGGCGGCCCTGGGCGCGCGCGTCAGCGTCGCGGAGATCGACCCCGTGCGCGCCCTCCAAGCGCGATTCGACGGCTACCGCGTCGCGGACGCCGCGGAACTGGCGGGCGATGCCACGCTCATCGTCTCGGCAACGGGCGAGCCGAACACGATCTCGCTCGGCATCATCAGGGCCGCCCGCCCGGGTGCGGCCCTCGCCGTCGCCGGGGGCGTCGAGCAGGAGATCGCCCTCGCGCAGGCCGCGAGCGCGGGCGCCACGAGCACGTCCGCAGGTCACAGAAGGGAGCGGCTCGAGTTCCCGGATGACCACCACGTGCTGGTCCTGGACAAGGGCCAGTGCATCAACGTGACTGCGGGCGAGGGCAACCCGATCGAGATCATGGACCTGTCCTTCGCCGTTCAGCTCGCCGCAATCGAATTGCTGACCGGCGTCGATGCACCCCGCGAGCCGGGCGTCCATGCCCTTCCCGCCGAGGCGGATGCTGCGGTGGCCGCCACCGCCATGGTGACCGGCGAGCCCGGCCAGTGGCATCCGGCCGCTGCGCCGCCGGCCCCGCAGCGGGAGTCGTTGGTGGACGAGCCCGCCGCAGGCGGGAGCGACGCCCACACGGCGGAACGTGTCGAATCGGTGGCGGAGCGCTCGTCCGCACTGGCCCGCGAATACGGCGTGCGCCTCGGCACGCAACGCTCGAATCCGTCGCTGGTGGAGGTGTACTCGGCCGGGCTGGTCATTCCCGTGACGGCCCCGGCGGTGATCGGCGGCGCGGTCGCGGTGCGCGGCGGGCGGATCGAGCACGTGGGGGAGCGCGACTGGGTGATCTCCACGCTGCGCGAATCGGGGCAGGCATTCACCGAGCGGCACTGGCCGGGCGTGCTGATGCCCGGCATGGTCAACGCGCACACGCACCTGCAGTACACGGGGATGGTCGAGGTCGCCTCGCGCACCTACAAGGGGTTCGACGACTGGGCGCAGGCGTTCAACGTCGTCTACGACAACGCCACGCACGACTGGCGGGAGCACGCCGCGCAGGGCGCAGCGCAGGCGATTCGGTACGGGACCACGGCCGCAGCGGACGTCGTGACCGATCCGCAGGCGGCCTCGGCCCTGCACGACGCCGGACTGCACGGCGTCGCCTACTGGGAGGTCATGGGCTGGTCCAACGAGGAGTGGGCCAAAGGCGGATCGACGCAGGTGCTCGCGGCCCTGGACCGGATGCCGACCCCGCCCAACGTGGGTCTGTCCCCGCACGCGCCGTACTCACTCGACACGGACCCGCTGCTCGAGATTCCCGACCTGGTGCGCCGCCGTGGGCTGCGGCTCCACATTCACCTGGCCGAGTCCCAGCTCGAGGCCCAATGGGCCGAGCAGCAGGCGGGATCGCTGGCCGACCTGTGGCGTTCGGGGGAGTCCAAGAGCTTCCGGGTGCTGCGCGAGCGCGGCTTCGGGATGAGCGCGACCCAGTTCGTTGATCAGCTCGGCGTGCTGGGCCCCGACTGCCACGTGGCGCACGGGGTCTACATGACCGAGTGGGATCGGTCGTTGCTGCGCGCCCGGTCCACGTCCGTGGCGCTGTGCCCGCGGTCCAATCAGATCATCGGACTCGATCCGCCGCCCGTGGCCGCCTACCTGAGCGAGGGCAACCCGATCGCGGTCGGCACCGACTCGCTGTCGTCGTCGCCGTCGCTCGACCTGCTGGCCGATGTGGCGCTGCTGTACGAGCTGGCGCGCGCGCAAGGTTACGCCAAGGACGATCTCGCCCGGCGCCTGCTGCACACCGCGACCCTGGGCGGCGCGACCGCGCTGGGGCTCGCCGCGGGGCCGGACCGGATCGGGCAGTTGCAGACCGGCGCCGTGGCCGACATGGTGTTCCTGCAGATCCCGGTGTCGGACGTGTTCGGCACGATCGAGGACCTGGTCCGCTATGGGCAGGACTCGGTCGCGGCCACGATGATCGAGGGGGAAATCCGATGGATGGACGCGATCTTCAATCAGGCGAGCCGGTAGAGGACGAGTCCACCGCCGCGCGTGGCGGGACTGCGGGGTCGGGTGGGCCACCGCTGCGGCCGGAACTGGCTGAGCGCCTCGGACTCGAGGCCCACCCAGAGGGCGGCTGGTTCCGCCGGACGTGGACCACGCCGGTTTCCGTGGAGACAGCGAACGGGCCGCGCGCGACTGCCTCCGCGATCCAGTTCCTGCTCGCTCCTGGCGAGGACGCAGCGTGGCACGTGGTCCGCTCGGACGAGTTGTGGCTCTGGCACGGTCCCGGAACGCTGCACCTTCAGTTCGGGGGGAGCGGCGCCGAGCCGGATGACGCGGGTGAGGTCGTGACGATGGACTCGTCCATACCGCGCGTCCAACTGCTGATCCCAGCGGGGGTGTGGCAGCGCGCGCTGCCCGTCACCGACACGGTGCTGGCGACGTGCGTGGTCTCGCCCGAGTTCTCCTTCGACGACTGGCGGCTCGCGGAGGAGGTCTGACAAGGAGCCGGGCCGTGACTCTTGGCTGTGAAATTGTGTTTCTGTGTTACCGTGTTAGATGACAAGGTCGGAGGAAGCATGAAAAACATCACCGTCACCGTTCCTGACGATGTCTATCGCGCCGCCCGCATCGCCGCCGCTGAACGCGATCGTTCCGTCAGTGCGCTCGTCACGGACTACCTTGTTGAGTTAGCCCAACGCCATTCCGAATTCAGTCGCAGACTCGACCTGCAGCACAAGGTGCAGGCGCAGATAGTCGAATTCAGCGCACAGCGCCTGACCCGCGATGAAATCCACGACCGTGCGGTTCGTTGATACAAACATCCTGCTCTACGCGATCGCTACCGCGCCCCAAGAGCAGGCGAAGGCTGGGGTTGCTCGCGATCTCCTTGAGGCCCGCGACCTCGTGCTTTCGACGCAAGTGCTTCAGGAATTCGTCGTACAAGCCACTCGCGCCAGCCGTCCAGACCGGCTCACCCTGGACCAGGCCGCCGATCTCGTCGAAGGATTCGCCCGCTTCACGGTGGTGGACGTGACACTTGAGGTCGTGCGAACGGCGCTTGCCGTTCAGGATCGCTACGGCATCTCCTATTGGGATGCCGCGATCATCGCCGCAGCACGCGCTGGGCGATGCGGCACGCTTCTTTCAGAAGACCTTTCTCACGGCCAGGACTATGGCGGGGTGCAGGTGGTCAATCCGTTCGCGGGCGCGGAGACTTAACAGCTGCGGAGTCGGTGCGTTCGAGCAATCGCCGTGCGGTTCCGCATCTGCCCCTAGATATCCGAAAAGTGGAGTTCGTCATATTGACGCGGCGAACTACTTCCGCGAAAGTAGTTCGGTGTCATCGATCCGCTTCTACATCCTGTCGGCCCTGGACCGGCAAGGGCCCATGCATGGCCACGCCCTCGTCGCCCTGGCCGAGCAGGAGCACGTTCACGAGTGGACGGACATCTCCGTCGGCGGTCTCTACGGTGCCGCCCGGCGCCTCGCCGCAGATGGACTGATCGAGCAACTGCGCACGGAAAAGCACGGAAACTACCCGGAGCGGCAGATCTTCGCGATCACGGACACCGGCCGCAAATCCCTGCGCATAATGCGCCACAAGGCACTGACAGAACTGTCCTGGCGCCACGATCCGGTGGACCTCGCCCTCTGGAGCCTCGATCCGGACAGGCTCGACGAACTCGAAGACGTCGTCCGCGACCGGCGCGACCAGATCGCCACGATCCTCGAAGACCAGCGCGCGCACCGCATCAGCATCCGGAAATACCTGTCCGAGGCCGAATGGCTCGGCACGCGCCACGGCATCCACCGACTCGAAGCCGAACTCGCCTGGCACGACGAACTGCTGGCAGCGATACCCGAAATCATCCGCGATGAGCGGACCCGAACGAAAGCACAGCCATGACCTCCCCCATTCTTCCCTCGCTCGTCAGCACCCGTAGACGAGCGCTCGCACTCGCCGTGCTCATCCTCGGTGTTGGCATGGGAATGCTCGACACGACCATCGTCAACGTCGCTCTGCCCACTATCAGCACGAGCATCGGCGCCACCGAGGCCACCCTCTCGTGGATCATCTCCGGATACGCCCTCGCCTACGGCTTGATTCTCATTCCGGCCGGACGTATCGGCGACCGCGTGGGCCACAAATGGGTGTTCATCGTCGGCCTTACGGGCTTCACACTCGCTAGCCTCGCCTGCGGACTCGCGGACTCGGGCAACGCCCTGGTCATCGGGCGCGTTGCGCAAGGACTCTTCGGCGGACTGTTCTTCCCTGCGGTGACCGCACTGATCCAGCTCATGTACTCGGGCCGCGAGCGCGGCAAGGCATTCGCGGCGATGGGCGCGGCCATCGGCGTCTCCACGGCACTCGGCCCGATCGTGGGTGGCGTGCTGATCGAGTGGCTCGGCGACGCCGACGGCTGGCGCTCGATCTTCTTCGTCAACCTGCCCTTCGGCATCATCGCTGTCATCGCGGCGATTCTAGTCCTGCCGGGCGGCGCCGAGGCCGCCAAGGAGCGTGGCGTCGACTGGTTCGGATTCGTCCTGCTGGCCGGTGCCCTGGTCGCGATCCTGGTTCCGCTCATCGAGGGCCAGGAGAAGGACTGGCCGCTGTGGACCTGGCTATCGCTCATCGGCGGCGCTCTGCTGGTTGTGCTGTTCGCCGTGTGGGAACTGGGCGTGGTCCGCCGGGGCAGGACATCGCCCCTCGTGCCCCCGCACCTGTTCAGCCACCCGGCGTTCACGGGCGGTGTGGTGCTCGCCCTCGTCTACTTCGCCGCGTTCACCAGCATCTTCTTCACGATCTCGATCCTCTGGCAGTCCGGGCTGGGACACTCCGCGCTGGAGTCCGGCTTCGTGGCGATCCCCTTCGCCATCGGATCGATCCTTGGCGCGTCGCAGAGCGACCGCATCGCCCATCGGTTCGGTCGCGGAGCGCTGGTCATGGGCACCGCCATGGTGGCGCTCGGCCTGGCCGCGGTGTGGCTCGTGCTCGTCCTGGTCCCGGCCGCCGATCTGAATCACTGGCAGTTGCTGGCGCCGCTCGCCGTGGCGGGCATCGGTTCCGGGCTGTTCATCGCGCCGAACGCGCAGTTCATCGTGGCAACCGTCGATCGCACCGAGGCGGGGGCGGCCTCGGGCGTCATCGGAACGATGCAGCGCATCGGTTCCGCCATCGGCATCGCCGTCATCGGGTCGGTGTTCTTCGGGACGCTGAAGATCTCCGGGGCGGCCGACGTGGCTCGCGGTTTCGTGGATTCGGCGGCCCACGCCATGGCCGTCTCGGCGATCCTGGCAGTGGTCGCGTTCGCCCTCGTCTTTGTCCTGCCGAAGCGCGTGGACCACGGGGCGCCCGCGGTGGTCGGCGCCGAGTAGCGCTTGGGCGGAGGGCTCGTCCGGCATTGTGGACGAGCCCTCCGTCGCGCGCAGTCGGGTCGCGATCGGGAATTCTCCCTGTTGCGTGGTTTGCCTGGAAACTGACCCGCATACGGCAGAGCGGGTCGCCGCCAGACGTATGTCGCCCCTAGCGGCGAAATGTGGCCTGAGCCAACCCGCTCGTCAGAGCGCTCGTCCCCTCACGATCTCGCGAAGGATGCCATCGATGCCGGCGGCACCGGGCGCCTCGGCGATGGACGCGCCGATCCGGCTCGCACTGACCGCGAAGTGGCGTTCGCTCAGCAGGCGATCAACGGCCGACGCGATCTGCTTCGGGTCCAGGCTGCCGCGCCGCGGCTTGAGGCGCAGGCCGGCACCGCTCCACTGGACGCGGGCCGCCACCTCCGCCTTGTCCTCAGTGTTCCCGGTGGCGAGGACCGGGACGCCGTGACGCAGGGCGAAATGCACCCCGCCGTATCCGCCGTTGGTAACGAAGGCCGATAGGCGCGGGACGAGTAGGTCGTAGGGAAGATAGGAGGCGAGGCGCGCGTTGTCGGGCAAGTCGATCTCCGGAAGCTCCCGGCCACCGGTCGTGGCGACGACGAGAACGTCTCGGTCCGCGAGTGCGCGAATCGTGGGGATCACGAGCTCGGTTAGATCTGCGTTGGCCACCGTGCCCTGCGTTACGTGGACGATCGGCCGTCCGCCGTCGAGGTCTGCCCACCACTGCGGCAGTTCCATGTCAGGTGCCGATTTCGACACCGGTCCGACGAAATGCACCGGCACCTTGGCGTCGCTGCGCGGGTATTCGAACTCGGAAACCGACAGTTGCACTATTGCGTCGGCAGTTGCGGGGTAGTTCATGGCGAAGGTGGCCAGCGGGTGTCCCGTGGTGGCGCGCGCCAGGTCATCGGCGGTGCGGTGCAGGGCGCGGAAGATCATGCGCTCGGACGTCCACTGCAGGAAGGCGTTGCGCAGGCGGCCGATCGCGCCCGGCACAGGTGGTAGGCCCAGGGCGAAGGGCGCGGTGTCACGGCTGGTCAGGGATAGGGGGACGATGCCCAGGTTGACGACTGGCGGGCGTTCGGACGCGGGACGGCAGAGCATGAGCATCGCCCCGAGGAACATGGTTTCGGTCAGAACGATGTCGGCGGGCTCGTCCCCCAGCAGCGCGTCAACCGCGCGCAGCTGGCTCTCGGCGGGGGCCAGGAAGATATGGCGCAGATCCCACTTGGCGGCGGCCACGCCGCGGCGTCCCACTCGGCCGGGGAATGCGGCATCGACATCGCTGTCGTCGTAGTCCGCGTCGACGGGGAGCCCAACCCAGCGCGCGCCCGTGGCCTCGACCGCCTCCCGGTAGCGGGTACCGGTGAGGAAGCGCACGTCGTTTCCCGCTTCGACCAACGCGCTGGCGACCACGAGGAGCGGCGAGATGTGCCCGTGCACGGGCGTGCTGCACAGGAGAATCGATAGGTTCCCGTCCGGGGATGACTGGTATATTGGATGCATTCGAGAAGTATTCAATACCCGCACAGGAAAGTCAATGACTCCGTACATCTCACCGCTGCGCGAAGCGCAGGCCGCCCAGACCCGGCGGCGGGTTCTCGACGCCGCCGTCGCCGTCTTCAGCGAGAAGGGCTACTCCGGCGCGTCGCTCGCGCTGATCGCCAAGCGGGCAGATGTATCCGTCGAGACAGTCAAGCAGCACGGCCCGAAGGCGCCGCTGCTGATCGCGGCCTTCGGTCACGCCTTCACGCGCGCCGTCGATGACACCCCGCTGCATCAGCGCAGCGACCTGGAGAATCTGCGCAGCCTGCCCGATGATGAGTTCCTGCCAGGCTGGATGGCATTCGTCGCCGAGGGGTACGAGCGGTCGGCCAGGCTGTGGCCGCGAGTGCTCGAGGCAGCCGCCGTTGACCCCGCGGTCGGAACGCGTCTCGCGTCGCTGCAGGCCAACCGGCGCTCCGACATGGAGTCGGTCATCGCGCACCTGCGCGATCGCGGCTTGTGCCGCAGTTCGCGGGACGACGGGGAACTCGCGTCGGTGATCTCGTTCCTCATCTCGCCGGAGAGTTACACTCAGCTCGTGGACGAGGGCGGCATGAGCCAGGACACCTACCGCGACTGGATCGTGCACGCCATTGAGCGGCTGATCCTCACGGACTGAGGGTGCCTACGGTCGCGTAGCCGCGGATATCTGGCGCCGTTGCACCCCATGACGCTTTCCTATATGGGCATATGATAGGTCTATGCCACGCGCAGCAACAGCCTCGGACGTCTTCAATGCGATTGCCGAGCCCCAACGTCGAGACATCCTGACGCTCCTGCGAACGGGCGAGCGCCCCGCCACCGACGTGGCGCGGGCCCTCGGCTTAACGCAGCCGGGCACCTCCAAGCACCTGCGGGTGCTGCGCGAGGTTGGCCTCGTTCAGGATCGCAGGGCGGGCAAGCAGCGCATCTACCGGCTCGACGCGCGCGGCCTCCGAGTCATCCACGAATGGACCGGGGGCTTCGAGCGGTTCTGGAGCGAAAGTTTCGACCGGCTGGAGTCGTACGTACAGGACATGAAACACACCAGCGAAGGAGCATCCCATGAGTGAGACAGTGCCCGAGACCTCGTCCATCGCCGACCGCGAGATCGTCATCTCGCGGATCATCGATGCCCCGCGAGAACTCGTGTATGAAGCATTCACCGAGGTGCGCCATCTGTCGCAGTGGTGGGGGCCCGAGGGTTTCACCACCACGACGCGATCCTTCCAGTTCGCGGTCGGAGGCGAATGGGTGTTCCAGATGCACGGGCCCGATGGCACGGACTATCCCGAATGGATCTACTGGACCGAAGTCGTTCCTGCGGAGCGGATCGCGATGCTGCACGGTGAGTACCGCGGCGATCCGAACGCGTTCGAATCTGTCCTCACGTTCGAGGCCCTCGGCGGGGCGACGCGAGTCGAGATGCGCACCCTATTCCCCACCAAAGAGCAGCGGGACGAGGCGGTGGAGAAGTATCACGCCGTCGAGGGCGGCCAGCAGACGCTCGGCAACCTTGACGCCTACATCACCGACGGGGTTCGGAAGTCAGCCGATAACTGACCCTGCGGGTGCCTGATCCTGCAGGTGTCCATCGGCGAACGGTTCGATGGTCCATGCCCGGCAGACGCACCAGTTCAAACCGAGATGCGCCTAGGCCGGTATCGCATAGCGATAGCCCCGGAGTGAAACTCCTGGCGATCCACAAGTTCGAGCTGGATGCGCTCGCGCAGACCGGCGAGCAATGTCGGTCCGTGTCCGGCAAGAACCGGCTGCACGAGGAATTCGTACTCATCGATCAAGCCCAGGTCTGCCAACGCCAGAGGGAGCGTCACACCACCCACCCACAGGCTCTCGCCTGGTTCCTGCTTGAGCCGCTGAACTGCTTGCCCCAAGTCGCCTCGCACCAGCTCGGCATTCCAGTCGACTCCGCTCAGCGTGCTCGACACCACGTATTTCTTCGCCCCATCGATGGTCTCGGCGAACGGGATCTCCCACTCTTCCATCCAGTCGGGCCACTTGCCCGTGGCCGGTTGCCGCCAGGCCGACTCCATCATCTCGTAGGTGACCCGGCCCAATAGCAGAGCGTCGGCTCGCGCCATCTCCTCGGTCCAGTAGCGCATCGACTCCTCATCCGGGGGAAGCCCCGCTTCGTGATGGCAGCAACCATCTAGCGTGACGTTGATCGAGTATCGAAGTGATCTCATCTCGTCGTTCTCCCTTGATGCGCACCTCACGTTCACCGAACCGTACTCTCCAGACTACGGCGGGCACCATTTCTCGTGGGTGCTCCCATGAAACGAGTCGGCGTCGTCGCGATGCAAGCAGTTAACGGAGGCTGAGCTCATCCCACTCTTCCGATGTCGCATGTTGGGTGGAGCCAGGACAGATTCCAATCACATGAGTTGAAACGCGTCGAACGGCTAGAAGCCGTATGGGGCAATCGGGCGGAGTGTCGGCGAATGGATCGCCATGCACGATTCGGGGTTCGTCGCGGCGGTGACGTGTGCATGGGATGACAGTGCGGGAGAAACCGAGGTATGAGCAGTCCCACACACACCGGCTACGGAAGTAAATCGAGCATCTGCGACCGCGCTTTCATTGCATGGATCACGAGTTCGTTCCCGCTGTCGAAGACCAGCACGAGCGTTTCAAGAAGACGACCACGGGTATCGAACCCGAGCCGGAGCTGCCGAGCCGGGCTGTCCTCGTCCAGGTCTTCGATCCAGGTCGCCCACGTTGCAGCCTGGATCGCGTCTTCGGGGTCGATCCCATGCTTCAACGCCGAAGGATGAACTCTCACGCTGAGGCCAGTGCCTCGCGGATCACCTCGGAGCGGGACTTGCCCTCACGTTCCGCGCGTGCGTCGAGTGCCGAAATCTCATCTACTGTGAGACGCAGCGCAATGACCTGGGACGGTTCAGCGCCACGCCCAGGTCGCCCGCGACCTCGCTTCTTGAGTGCCGCGATGTCGTATCCGGTCTCAGCCTCCTTTGCCCAGGCTGCGATCTGCTCCTCGGTGACAGGGGTGCCGTTGATCGTTTCACGCTCACTCATGCCATTAATGTTATACGAAAACATGCATGGCAACCAGATCCGGACTGGTTCCGTGGTCGTAAGGTTCACAGCGACGAACGACGCTACGGCCTCACAACCTGACCGATCAGCCGGATGTGAACCCCAGCGTCGTGACCGCTGGGGAAGCAGGAGCTTGACTTCGTTCCGCGAGCACTAAATAGTTCTTACTCAAACTGTCCGGGTTCACCACGTGATCGGTCCCTGGTGAGTCGCCTCATAGGTCACATGCGGAAGGGATGTCGAAGCATCGAGTCATCGTCCTACGGACTATCTCCAACGAACTGACAATCACCGAAGCTACCTTGGCACTATGGCGTGTCCCGCCAGCACCTGCACCGTCTCTTGGTTCGATACCGGGACGGGAGTCTCGATGCCCCTGCTCCGCGCCCGCTACCGGTACAACAAACAACGCGAGCCCGGCCGATGGCCGGGCTCGCGTCAGTGACATGTCTCGCGATTCATCTAAGACACCTGTCTCGACTCATCACAGGGTGGAGCCAGGGGGACTCGAACCCCCAACCCCCTGCTTGCAAAGCAGGTGCGCTACCAATTGCGCCATGGCCCCGTGGGCGGCCCGAGCGGCCGTCCGGAGTGTTCCGCAGTGAGGCGGGATTAAAGCTTGTCTGTGACCTCGGCCCACAGATCGCGAGCCTCGTCCTGCTGGCTGATAGCCCGCCAGACGAGCACGCCGGCACCGACGAGTGCGGCAACCACTAACAGCTTCTTCATGCTCGTCCTCCTGGGTAAGAGACGGAACGTGGGCCTTGGAGGACTTGAACCTCCGACCTCTTCGTTATCAGCGAAGCGCTCTAACCGCCTGAGCTAAAGGCCCTAATCGGACACCGGCTGGGATCGCCAACCTTGGTGGTGTCACGGCGATCAAAGTTACCCTAAAACCACCGCTTAGCCAAATCGGCTATTCGTCGGTGAGGGTGACGCTCACGCCGCCGACCAACATGGCGGTCAGGTTGTACAGCAGCGAGAAGATCGTGGACAGCGCGGTCAGCACGACGATGTCGATCAGCGCGATGATGGTGGCGAGGGACAGCGTGCGCTCCAACGTCACCCACTGCAGGATGTTGAACTTCTCGGGTTCGCCCGCGATCTCGGCAATCGTGTCGTTGATCGAGCTGAACACGTGCATCCCGTCGAGGATGAACCAGAAGATGGCCGCCGCGACCACGATCATGATTCCGACCGCGAACGAGATTAGGAAAGAGAACTTCACCACCGACCACGGATCGATGCGCGAGACCGACAATCGCACCCGCCGGGGGCCGGGGAGGCCAGCGGGCTTCGCCGCAGACTGCGCGGTCGTGTCCCCCGTACGAGTGGCATCGGCCTGAGGCGCCGGAGCCGGTCCGGAGGCGGCCGCGGGGCTAGCAGCGGCCGCAGGGGTCGCTCCCGTCTCTGTAGCGGTCTTGGTGGACTTCCGCGCGGGGGTCGCGCCGGTCTGCGGTGACGCAGCGTCCTTGGCGGCCGGCGCTGCCGTCGACGGCTTGGCCGCCTTGTTGCTCGGCGTCTTCGTACTCTTGGGCAAAGTTCTTAACCTTTCACGCGCCACGGTTGGGACGCACGATTCGCGCGATCGCTCGCCGCGCTTCCCACCATTGTGCCCGATGCGCCTCAGACCTACCTCGGCGAATCGCTAGACCTTACTCTTCGTCCTGTTCCGCCTCCGCCGGTTCGGCGTCCGCAGCAGGTGCGCTGGCCCCGGGCTCGACCACGTCCGCCAAAGCCGCGTCGGCGGCCGAGGCGTCGGAATCCTCGTCCTCATCCAACTCGGGTTCGGCGTTACGCGCCACCGCGATGATCCGGTCATTCTTGTCCGGCTTCGCGAAGATCACGCCCTGCGACGTGCGCCCCGTGGGGTTGACCTCGCGGACCGCGGAGCGCACGATCTTGCCGCGCTCCATGATGACCAGCACCTCGTCGTCCTCGCTTACCACGAGCGCTCCGACCAGATCGCCGCGCGATTCAGGCAGGTTCGCCACCTTGATGCCGAGTCCGCCACGTCCCTGCACGCGGTACTGCTCCGTGCTGAGTTCCGTGCGCTTCGCCAGTCCGCTCTCGGTCACGGTGAAGAGGTACGAGCCCTCCGTGATGACGTCGAGTGCCAGGAGCACGTCGTCCTCGCGGAACTTCATGCCGGTCACGCCCGACGTCGCCCGGCCCGTAGGGCGCAGCGCCTCGTCGGTGGCGGTGAAGCGCAGCGACTGCCCCTTGCGGGAGACGAGGATCAGATCCTGGTCGGCGTTGACGAGGCGTGCCGAGACGAGCTCGTCCGACTCCCCCTCGGCGTCCTCGCGCAGGTTGATGGCGATCAGACCGCCGGATCGCGGCGAGTCGTAGTCGCCGAGGCGCGTCTTCTTGACCAGGCCAGCCTTGGTGGCCAGCACCAGGTAGTCAGCCGCCTCGTAGTCACGCACCGCCAGGACCTGGGCGATGACCTCGCCCGGCTGGAACGCCAGCAGGTTGGCGACGTGCTGGCCCTTGGCGTCCCTGCCGCCCTCGGGCAGTTCGTAGCCCTTGGCGCGGTACACGCGGCCGAGGTTCGTGAAGAACAGCAGCCAGTGGTGCGTGGAGGTGACGAAGAAGTGGTCGACGATGTCGTCCTCGCGCAACTGCGCTCCGCGCACGCCCTTGCCGCCACGGCGCTGTGCGCGGTACTGGTCGATCTTGGTGCGCTTGACGTATCCGCCGCGCGTGATCGTGACGACCATCTCCTCCTCGGCGATGAGGTCCTCGATCGAGACCTCGCCGTCGAACGGCAGGATGGTCGTGCGTCGCTCGTCGCCGTACTTGTCGACGAGCTCGCCCAACTCCTCGCCGACGATCGCGCGCTGGCGCTCGGGCCGGTCCAGGATGTCCTGGAGGTCCTTGATCTGGCGCTCCAGCTCGTTGTGGTCGTCGATGATCTTCTGGCGCTCCAGAGCGGCGAGGCGGCGCAACTGCATCGCGAGGATGGCGTTCGCCTGGATCTCGTCGATCTCCAGCAGCGACATCAGACCGGATCGGGCGACATCGACCGTGGCCGAAGCACGGATCAGTGCGATGACCTCATCGAGCGCGTCGAGCGCCTTGAGGTAGCCGCGCAGGATGTGGATTTTCTCCTCGGCCTCGTTCAGCAGGAACCGTGTCCGGCGGACGATGACCTCGAGCTGGTGGTGCGTCCAGTGCCGGACGAATGCGTCGATCGACAGCACGCGCGGCACTCCGTCGACGAGCGCGAGCATGTTCGCGGAGAAGTTGTTCTGCAACTGCGTGTGCTTGTACAGGTTGTTCAGCACGACCTTGGCGACTGCATCGCGCTTGAGCACGATGACGAGGCGCTGCCCGGTGCGGCCCGATGTCTCGTCGCGGATGTCCGCGATGCCCTGCATCTTGCCGTCCTTGACGAGCTGGGCGATCTTCTCGGCCAGGTTGTCCGGGTTGACCTGGTAGGGCAGTTCCGTCACGACGAGGCAGATGCGGTTGTTGATCTCCTCGACGTTGACCACTGCGCGCTGCGTGATCGAGCCGCGGCCCGTCCGATAGGCCTCCTCGATGCCGCGACGGCCCAGGATGGTGGCGCCAGTGGGAAAGTCCGGGCCCTTGATGCGGAGCATCAGTTCTTCGAGCAGCTCGGTCGGGCTCGCCTCGGGGTGGTCGAGGTACCACTGCACGCCCGATGCGACCTCGCGCAGGTTGTGCGGCGGAATGTTCGTGGCCATACCGACCGCGATGCCCGACGAGCCATTGACCAGCAGGTTCGGGAAGCGTGCGGGCAGTACGACCGGCTCCTGCGTCCGGCCGTCGTAGTTGTCCTGGAAGTCGACCGTGTCGCGGTCGATGTCGCGGACCATCTCCATCGCGATCGGTGCCATGCGGCATTCGGTGTATCGCGGCGCGGCGGCCGGGTCGTTGCCGGGCGAGCCGAAGTTTCCCTGCCCCGCGATCAGCGGGTAGCGCAGCGACCAGTCCTGCACCAGGCGGACGAGCGCGTCGTAGATCGCCGTGTCGCCATGGGGGTGGAACTTACCCATCACGTCGCCGACGACGCGCGAGCACTTGGAGAACGCTCGGTCGGGTCGGTAGCCGCCGTCGAACATGGCGTAGAGCACGCGGCGGTGCACCGGCTTCATGCCGTCTCTTACGTCCGGAAGCGCGCGCCCGACGATGACCGACATGGCGTAGTCCAGGTAGGACCGCTGCATCTCCAGCTGCAGATCGACCTGCTCGATGCGGTCGTGCTGCAGCGCCACAGGGGCCGGGTTGTCCGGCTCAAGCGGATTGCTCTGCGGTACCGGTGGCTGTTGGTCGTCGCTCATCGCTGACCTTTCGTCTGTTTTCGAAGCTAGTGCGTGAGGTGCGGGCGGCGCGCGGCCTGTGGGCGCGCGCCCGCCCCGTCCACCAGGAGTTAGATGTCGAGGAAGCGAACGTCCTTGGCCTTGCGCTGAATGAAGTCCCGGCGCGAATCCACGTCCTCACCCATCAGGATCGAGAACGTCTCATCGGCAGCGGCGGCGTCGGAGAGCGTCACCTGCAGGAGCGTGCGCTGGGCCGGGTCCATGGTGGTGTCCCACAGTTCGGAGTAGTCCATCTCACCGAGACCCTTGTAGCGCTGGATCCCGTTCTCCTTGGGGATGCGCTTGCCGGCCGCCTGCCCCGCGGCGAGGAATGCGTCCCGCTCGGCGTCGGAGAACACGTAGTCGTGTTCCGCGTTGGTCCACTTCAGGCGGTAGAGCGGCGGCTGAGCCAGGTACACGTGACCGTGCTCGATGAGCGGGCGCATGTAGCGGAACAGCAGGGTGAGCAGCAGCGTGCAGATGTGCTGCCCGTCGACGTCGGCATCGGCCATCAGCACGATCTTGTGATAGCGCAGTTTCGCGAGGTCGAAGTCCTCGCCGATGCCGGTTCCGAAGGCCGTGATCAGGCCCTGCACCTCGGCGTTGGACAGCGCCCGGTCGAGACGCGCCCGCTCGACGTTCAGGATCTTTCCGCGTAGCGGCATGATGGCCTGGTTGTGCGGGTTCCGCCCGCGCACGGCGGAACCGCCCGCGGAGTCGCCCTCGACGATGTAGACCTCGCACTCCTCGGGCCGGTTCGACTGGCAATCCTTCAGCTTTCCGGGCATCGAGTTCGATTCGAGCAGCCCCTTGCGCCGGGTCGCCTCGCGGGCCTTGCGCGCCGCCAGCCTCGCCTGCGAGGCCTGGATCGCCTTGCGGATCACGTCGCGGGCCTCGTTCGGGTGCGAGTCGAGCCAGTCGCCGAGTTTCTCGTTGACGGCGCTCTGCACGAACGTCTTGGCCTCCGTGTTGCCCAGTTTCGTCTTGGTCTGGCCCTCGAACTGGGGCTCGCCGAGTTTGACCGAGATTACCGCCGTCAATCCCTCGCGCACGTCGTCGCCCGTGAGGTTCTCGTCCTTCTCCTTGAGGATCGATTTGGCGCGCGCATAGCGGTTGATCAGCGAGGTCAGCGCCGCTCGGAAGCCTTCCTCGTGCGTGCCGCCCTCAGTGGTGGAGATCGTGTTCGCGAACGAGTGCACCGAATCGGAGTATGCGTTGGTCCACTGCATCGCGATCTCCAGGGAGATGCGGCGGGACGAGTCCTCCGTCTCGATATCGATGATGTCGGGGTGAACGAGCTCGAACTTCTTGGACTTGTTCAGGTGCTCCACGTAGTCGATGAGCCCGCGCTCGTAGAGGTAACTCACGGTGCGGTGGTTCGAGGTCTCGTCGGTCCCGTCGCCGGTGATCTCGTCCTCCGTGGCCGCCTCCGGGCGCAGATCCGTCAGCGTGATGCGCAGCCCCTTGTTCAGGAACGCCATCTGCTGGAAGCGCGCGCGCAGCGTCTCGAAGTCGTAGTGCGTTGTTTCGAAGATGGTGTCGTCGGCCCAGAAGGTCTGCGTGGTGCCGGTTTCCTGCGTCGGCTCTCCGCGTTCGAGTTTGCCGAGCGGGTGGCCGCCGTTCTCGAAGAGCTGGCGCCAGGTGTAGCCGTCGCGCTTGACCACGGTCTCGACGCGCTTCGACAGCGCGTTGACCACGGAGATGCCCACGCCGTGCAGGCCGCCGGAAACGGCGTATCCGCCGCCACCGAACTTGCCGCCGGCATGCAGGATGGTCATGACGACCTCTACGGTGGGGCGGCCCTCCGTCGGGTGCACCTCCACCGGGATTCCGCGACCGTTGTCGACGACCTGTACGCCGCCGTCGGGCAGGATAGTGACCTCGATGTGGTCGCAGTGGCCGGCCAGCGCCTCGTCCACAGAGTTATCCACAACCTCATACACGAGGTGATGGAGCCCGCGCTCCCCGGTCGAACCGATGTACATTCCCGGCCGCTTGCGGACGGCCTCTAGGCCCTCGAGGACCGTGATGGCGCTGGCGCCGTATTCGGCGTCGATCCGCCCATTGGCCGATGCGGTCGTCGCGGATTCTTGCCCAGCATCGTTGATGTCGGATTCGGTCACAGCCGCAGACACTCCTTGTTCTTGGCACTTGGGAATCACGAACGGTTCGCGACGCGCCACGGCGGCCACGCGCGGCGAATCGCTCAATCCACAGGGCCTGCGCCCGGGCCGTAACCCGGCGGGTTGAGACAGTGTCACCGCAGAGCCATGAGTTCCGCGACTTCCCTCAAAATTGTAACCGATCGTAGGGTCGATTCCCGATATTTGGCGCCCTAAGGCGGCAAATTCGCATTTGACCCCCATCCGTGAGGTTCCCCGCGGGAATGGGCGTCGATGGGCGCCTTGCGCCTTTCGCGCCGGAGCGCAACCAGACGCGCCGGTTATCCCCAGTAATTGTGGATAACCTTCGGGATAAACCCTAGTTATCCCCAGGTATCACGGGGTCCACGGCCCCGAACGGCTTTCGGGCCTCGCTTGAAGGACCTGGCCGCCGGGCCAACCACCTTCACGTCCGTGACCACGCCATCGCCCAGGTCACGCGCTATCGCCTGCAGAATCTGCCCGGTGAGCAATTGCAACTGGGTGGCCCAGGCCGTCGAGGACGCCCTCAACGTGAGAATCCCGTCAGTGAAGTCGACCGGCTCGCTGTGCCCCGCGATCTGCTCGCCCGCTATCTGCGGCCAGCGCGTCATCACCCCGGCGACCGACAGCTGCTCCGTCCAACCCCTGGTGCCGATCAGGGTTTCGAGGGAGTCACCCAGCAGGATAGGATCCCGCGAATCGCTTCGCGGCCGCGGTTCGAGTCCCGAAGTGTCGCGGCGGCGGCGCGGCTTTGCACCGCGAGCGGCCGCACCCGCCTTGATTCGCCGCAGAATTTCCCGGCCGAACTCGTCCGCGCCCTCACCCGGCGCCTCGACCTCAGATGACACGCGCCACCTCCGCGGCCATGACGTCGAAGCGCGCCCCGTCCAGTTCGGCCGGCACATCCTCAGCCACCGCGGCCGTGATCAACACCTGCTTGGCGGCCGCCACTCGCTCAACGAGGCTACGCCGCCGCCGCGCATCCAACTCGGCGAAGACGTCGTCGAGAATCATCACGGGTTCGGCATCCTGTGCCCAGGGAACCCACTCCACATCGTCACCGGAAGGGCCAATGGTCAGTAGGTCATAGCTCGCCAGGCGCAACGCAAGCGCCATCGACCACGACTCACCGTGACTCGAATGCGTCTTCGTGGCGAGGCCATCGATCGACAGGTACAGGTCGTCTCGGTGCGGACCGACGAGGGTCAGGCCGCGCTCGACCTCCTTGGGCCTCAGTTTCAGTAGCGTCTCGAGCAGACGCGCCTCGATCGTGGCCGCCGCAACAGTGGGCGCGAGTTCCAGAGACTCGTCCTGCTCCACGTGGGCGTCGAGGCTCGAGCGATAGGCGATCGCGGCCACCGATGCGGACGAGCTGACCTGGTCGTATGCGGCGGCCACATACGGTGCCAGTTGCTTGATGACGCCGTGACGCAGCGTGGTTATCTGCGCGCCCAACTGCGCGAGCTTCTCGTCCCAGACATCCAGCGTCCGCAGATCGACGCTACCGCCGGCGGACGCGCGCCGGCGCGGACCTGCTGACTTGAGCAGGGTATTGCGCTGGCGCAGCACCCGTTCGTAGTCGGCGAGTATGCCCGCGAAGCGCGGAACGAGTTGCACGCAGAGCGTGTCGAGGAAAGTTCGGCGCGCATCAGGATCGCCCTTGACCAGAACGAGGTCCTCCGGAGCAAAGGTGACCGCGTGCAGGATTCCGAGGATCTCTCGCGACCGCACTAGCGAACCGCGATTGATGCGCGCCCTGTTCGATTTACCCGGCGTTATCTCGACCTCGACCGTGCTCGCCCGGTCGCCCCGGACGATGCGCGAGCGGATCACGCCGCGCTGGGCGCCGGCCCTGATCAGCGGGGCCTCGCTGGCCACGCGATGACTGCGCAATGTGGCAAGGTACCCAACGGCCTCGACGATATTCGTCTTGCCCTGTCCGTTCGGCCCGACGAATGCGTTGATCCCCGGCGATAGTTCGAGATCGACGTTCTCGTAGTTCCGGAAGTCGATCAGGGACAGGTGAGAGACGAACATACGTCCGTATTCCTGCCGGTCAGGAGGTGAAGCGGATGGGGACCAGCAGGTAGCGGTACTCGTCCAGGGTCTCGCCCGTCTCGGTGCGCTGGCCGATGAATTCGACGGGCTTGTTCGGGTGCGTGAAGCCGAGGCGGACGTAAGGGGTGCCCAGCACTGAGAGCCCATCGAGCAGGTAGTGCGGGTTGAACGCCACCGAGATGTCCTCACCGCTCAGAGTCGCCTCGATCGCCTCGGATGCCTGGGCGTCATCTCCCTGGCCCGCGTCGAGGACAACCTGTCCCTCGGAGAACGACAACCGGATCGGGGAGTTGCGTTCCGCCACGAGAGCCACGCGCTTGGCGGCCTCGATCAGCGGGGCGGTTTCCACGACAGCCTGGATCGGCGTCGATTCGGGGAACAGCCGTCGCACGTGCGGATAGTCGCCGTCTTCGAGCTGGGAGGTCGTGACCCGACCTCCGGCCAGGAAGCCGATCCGATTGACACCGGCACCGGTCTGCAGGCCGATCTCGACCCGACCGGAGGACGAGAACGATTTGGCGGATTCGCTCAGCGTCCGCGCGCGGACGAGCGCCGAGGTCTCCAGATCCGGCTTGGCCGGCTGCCACGAGACCTCCCGCAGAGCCAGACGGTAGCGGTCTGTCGCAAGCAACGTGATCTTGTCACCACTGACCTCGATGCGAACCGTGGTGAGCAGGGGAAGGGTGTCGTCCTTCGACGCCGCGATGGATACCTGCTGAACGGCGTGCGTGAACTCCTCGGAGTCGATCGAACCGATCAGCTCCGGCAGTTCGGGCAGCGAGGGGTATTCGTCAACCGGCATGGTCAGGAGCGTGAAGCGACTCGATCCGCACACGACGGTGGCCTTCGTGCCCTCTGTCGTGATCTCGACCGGCTTGTTCGGCAGGGACCTCGAGATCTCGGCGAGGAGCTTGCCGGAGACGAGGATGGTTCCCTGCTCACTTGCCTCGGCTGCGACCGAAGCGCGGGCGGAAACCTCGTAGTCGAAGGTGGCGAGCGAGATGGTGGACTCGTCCTCGGAGCGGATGAGCACGCCCGAGAGAACGGGCGCCGGCGGCCGCTGGGGAAGTGTCCGCGCTGTCCAGGTAACAGCGTCGGCGAGCACGTCACGGTCTACGCGAAACTTCATCTTTCACCTCGTGGCTGGGTTTGATTTCTGCAGGTAACACTACGTCACTTGAGCCGGTTCGCCATATAACTTCCTGCCGGGTGGGGTGAGGACCTGCTTTGGCTAAAGCGTCGCATGGCCGGGCAACGAGGATCTCGCGAAAGTCCCTCGGGCGGAGCGCTCGTCCACATGGCGGTGTGGGGAATTTCAGACAATAGATAGTTTCGTAATAGTCATCGGTGGTGTGGATTGTGTGGAAACCACTCGGCAGCGCTGCGCCGCCAGGGTTTTCGCTTGTGATCTGGAGTGAGGAAAACTCCTAGGCGCTTGTGGTCGCCTGTGCGCGCCGGGCGCAATTTCCACGCTGGGTCTACGACTTCCTTGTCATTTGTCCACCGGTTTAGGCCGGGTCTTCCACGTTCTTCCACAGCCATTTCCACAGTTGGGGATGAGCGGGGTTTCTCAACCGCGCTGCTGCTGCTTGATACGAGCCGTTAACTCCGTTACTTGGTTGTAGGTGGATCGCCGTTCTGCCATCTGCTCCGCGATCTTCCGGTTGGCGTGCATCACCGTGGTGTGGTCGCGCCCACCGAATTGCTGACCGATCTTGGGCAGGGACAGGTCCGTGAGCTCGCGGCACAGGTACATGGCTATCTGCCGAGCGGTTACCAGTACGCGCGAACGCGATGTGCCGCACAGGTCGTCCATAGTCAGATTGAAGTAGAGGGCCGTCTGCGCCATGATCAGCGACGCGGTTATCTGTAGTGAGGAATCGTCGGTGATCAGGTCCTTGAGAACAATCTCGGCCAGCGAAAGATCGACTTCCTGCTGGTTCAGATTCGCGAACGCCGTCACCCGGATGAGCGCGCCTTCCAGCTCACGGATATTGGACGAGATCCTCGACGCGATGTACTCGAGGACGTCATCGGGGGCCGCGAGACGTTCCGAACTGGCCTTCTTTCGGAGGATCGCGATACGCGTCTCGAGGTCCGGCGGCTGCACATCAGTGAGCAGGCCCCCCTCGAAGCGCGATCGAAGCCGATCCTCGAAGCCGTTCAGTTGCCGTGGGGGCAGATCCGACGTCAGCACTATCTGCTTATCGGAGTTGTGGAGCGCATTGAACGTGTGGAAGAACTCCTCCATCGTCTGTTCCTTGCCCTGCAGGAACTGGATGTCGTCGATGAGCAGGAGGTCCACATCTCGGTACCGCCGTTGGAAGGCGCCGGCCTTGCCCTCGGAGATCGAATTGATGAAGTCGTTTGTGAACTCCTCGGAGTTCACGTACCGAACCCGCATCTGCGGATAGAGACTGACCGTGTAGTTGCCGATGGCGTGGAGCAGGTGCGTCTTGCCGAGGCCGGAGTCGCCGTAGATGAAGAGGGGGTTGTAGGCGCGGGCCGGAGTCTCGGACACCGCGACGGCAGCGGCGTGGGCGAAGCGATTGGAAGCACCGATGACGAAGGTGTCAAAGACGTACTTCGGATTGAGCTGATCGGTGCTACCCGGACGTCTCGGTGCCGTGTGCTCAACGAACTCGCTGACTCGCGCCGCTGGCGGGCTCACCGGGGTATTTGTCTGACCCGGAATGTACGGTCCTGGATCGAAGGGCGGGCGAAGTTGGGCTGCGTCGGGTTGTGCCTGCGGGACGGAGGGGCGGAATTCCGGGGTTTCGGCGTCTAGGGCGGCGTCTACTGTGAGGACGAACTTGGCGTCCTCGCCGACGATCTCGCTGAGGGTTCCATCGATGAGCGGTCGGACGCGATTCTCGAGATAGTCCCGGGTCACATCGTTGCCCACGGCGAGGGCCAGCATGTTGCCGAAGTAACCGATCGGTTTGGCGAGATTGGCGAAGGCCACCTGCCTGGGCGTGACATCGGGATCATTGGCCAGTGCAGAGAGGATCTGATTCCACAGTTCGTCCGGATCGAATTGCGTCACGGTCTTGACTCTCCGTCCACGTTCACCCTCCCACAGCATTTCCACACTGTGGGTAAGTCTTACAAGGTTTGTGATTCCCTAGCGTTGGGGTCCGGACTCGGACGTCACCCCGGAAATACTATCCACAGAGTTTTCCACAGATGTGGGTAATGGGCAAACCCTGCGCGATGGTCAATCGATGGAGGGTGTCGTGATCCACATCAGTCTTCACTTGACTTGTAGGGCCTTGGTTTCGTAGGCTTTTGAGGTTCATGCGGTGAAGTGTGCCCACTTCCCATCGCGTTCACGCTGAATATGCTGGCGCGCAAGGGCGATGATCCGCGACAACAATACTTATCTGACGCAAGTCGGCGTCTGATGATCAACACCGTTGGAGTATCTCGTGAGCAAGCGCACCTTCCAGCCGAGCAACCGGCGCCGGGCCAAGACCCACGGCTTCCGTCTGCGCATGCGGACGAGGGCCGGCCGCGCCATCCTGGCGGCTCGTCGCCGCAAGGGTCGGGCCGAACTCTCCGCCTGATTCGTGCTACCCGCCGAGCGACGCTTACGCCGGTCGGACGAGTTCCAACTCGTCATCCGGAAGGGCGTGCGCTCCGGGCGCACCAATATCGTTGTGCACATGGCCCGCGCGGCTGGTGAAATGCCAGCCCGCGCGGGTCTTGTGGTATCCAAATCCGTCGGCAACGCTGTCGAGCGTAATCTCGTCAAGCGCCGCATTCGAAACATTCTGCGTCCACTGTTGGCGGCGTCACCTCCCGGAAGGATCGTTGTCGTGCGAGCTCTGCCCGGATGTGCACGCGTTTCGTTCGAGGAGCTGGCTGGCCAGGTTGAATCCGCCTTCGAGCAATCGTGCCGCCGTCTCGTTTCACGTGAAACGAAAGCCGGTTCGGTTGTGGAACCGTGCTGACGATGGGCACCCTCGAGGCCGCACCCGCCGCTCGAAGAGTCCCAGGGTTCGATGATGTAATGGATCAGCACGACGGTCCCTGTGAGCTTGTTCATCCGATTCGTTCTTCGCGTGGACGAGGGACGGTCGCGGTCATCAGGTGGTACCAGCGCAAGATTTCCCCGTACCTGGGCCCTCGTTGCAGGTACTACCCGACGTGCTCCGCTTACGCTTTGGGGGCTATTGAGCGGCACGGACTGATCAAGGGCATAACCCTGGGTGCTTGGCGGCTCGCCAAATGTAATCAGTTTTCAAGCGGCGGCATCGACGATGTCCCGGAGAAGTTCCGCCTGTCTTTTCGTGGCTATGACAGTCACGCAGGCATCGAGACGAACGAGCGCGAGTCTGACGATGACGCTCGCGTGAAGGAGTAGTGCTGATGGGCACCATCATGGCCCCGTTTGAATTCATCGTGTCCTGGATCATGTATCTGTGCCACCTCATGTTCGACTTCTTCCTGCCGAACGCCACGTCACTCGCGTGGGTGCTCTCGATCGTCGGCCTCGTCGTGATCCTGCGCGTGCTGATGATCCCGCTGTTCTTCCGGCAGATCAAGGCTTCTCGCGCCCAGATGCTGCTGCAGCCCGAGGTCAAGGAAATCCAGAAGAAGTACAAGGGTAGAACCGACCCCGCTTCTCGCGAGGCGATGAGCCGCGAGACAATGGCGCTGTACAAGAAGCACGGCACTCACCCGATGGCGTCGTGTCTTCCCATCCTGATCCAGGCGCCGTTCTTCTTCGCGCTGTTCCGCGTCCTGCAGGCACTACCGAAGATCGCCGACCCGCTGATCGATCGAGGCTCCATTGGCCCGATCGACGCGGCAGTGGCTGCTCAGGCCGAGGGATCGACCATCTTCGGAGCCCCACTTTCGTCTTGGTTCCTGCAGCCAGGCGCCGCCGGTCAGACCAAGGTGATTGCAGCGATCCTCATCATTGCGATGGCTACGACGCAATTCATTACCCAGCGTCAACTCACGCTGAAGAACATGCCACCCGCCGCACTCGAGGGTCCCATGGCCCAGACGCAGAAGATCATGATGTATGCCATGCCCCTCGTCATGGCCATCTCGGGAATCAACTTCCCCATCGGCGTCCTGCTGTACTGGACAACCACGAACCTGTGGTCGACGGGTCAGCAGTTCTACACAATCCGCAAGATGCCAGCCCCCGGATCCGAGGCGGAGCGTAAACTCAACGAGCGTAGGGCCCGCAGGGCCGCAGCGAAGGGGATTGTGATTGCTCCGGATACCCCCACCGTGATCAAGCCGCAGGGCCAGCGGCAGCAGCCGGTCGGCAAAGCTCGGCAGAAGTCGAAGAAGAAGAAACGGTAGTAACTTGGCGGGGACAGTACCTGGGCTGTCATGATTGACGTAGTAGTAGGCGTAGTTCGCCTGGCCAGCCGGCCAAGCGATGGCACGAGAAGGAGTGACGGTGTCCACCGAACAGATCTCAAACGAAGTAAACGCGACGACCAAACTGCTTGAAGAAGAGGGCGAAGTCGCGGCTGACTATCTTGAGGAACTGCTGGACATCACGGATTTGGACGGCGACATCGACATCGATGTTGAGCGGGGACGGGCCGCGGTGGCAATCGTGGCAGATGAAGCCGGAGAACTCAGTTCATTGGTCTGCCCCGAGGGCGAGGTACTTGAGGCACTGCAGGAACTGACCCGGCTCGCCGTGCAAACGCGAACGGGAGAACGCTCCAGACTCATGCTCGATGTTGCCGGCTACCGCGCCCAGCGCAAGGCTGAACTCGTGCAACTGGCGCAGTCGACGATTGACAACGTAAAGCTAACCGGCCAGCCGACCGCGCTGCCGCCGCTCAACGCCTTTGAGCGCAAGGTTGTGCACGATGTCATCTCCGAGTCCGGCCTTGTAAGCGAATCCTTCGGAACGGACCCGAATCGCTACGTGCAGATCTCTCTCCCGTCCGCCGACTAGGGATCGTCGTTTCACGTGAAACATCGCCCTGACAGCGAGACGCGGAAACCCCCTTTGGTGGCGTTGAGCGTATGAGTGAGAACTCTGCCACCGACGACAACCCGTCCGTTCCCGAGGCACCGCATCAGGATGCGATCGACTTCCTCGGAGCCTCGGCCGACAAGATGATCGCGTTCGCGAACCTTCTGGCAAGCCAGGGCGAACGGCGGGGTTTGATCGGTCCACGGGAATTGCCGAAACTATGGGATCGGCACATTATCAACTGCGCATCCCTCGCAAGTGCTATCGGCGACGTACGGACCATTGCGGACGTTGGTAGCGGCGCTGGCCTGCCGGGAATCGTGATAGGAATACTGAAGCCGCAGGCTAACGTCGTCCTCATTGAGACGATGGAGAGACGTTGCGCGTGGCTCAGCGAGGTCAAAGAGACCCTTGACCTCGCCAATATCGAGGTACTGCGCGGACGCGCCGAGGAGTTCGTGGGAGCGAGAGAATACGACGTCGTGACCGCCCGTGCCGTGGCGGCACTGGACAAACTCGCGCGCTGGTGCTTCCCGCTAGTGAAAGTGGGCGGGGAGCTCGTGCTCCTCAAGGGACAGCGCGCGCAGGAAGAGGTCGAATCAGCCAGCAAAGTGCTGGGTAGGTACGGTGCCCGGGACGTCACAATCGAGCAGCGTAGGGCGGTTCCGAGTTACTCGGCGGCCACCGTGCTGAGGATTCGCCGTGGAAAGTAGCGCACCTGCCTACGCGGATTGCGAATCACGCGAAATAGTCGGCCCAATTCAGGAGGCGCGAAGCGCGCAGGGTCACAGGCACCTGGTCGCGCAGGGTCACAGGCACCTGGTTGAGTGTGAACGTGCACATCGCTGGGAGGTCGATTCTTCGATCACGGCGTCGCAATGGAGTATGAGAGGGAAAGGCATTGAACGAGCCACTGAACGCTGATCACAGCACGCCGCTCGCCGCGGAACTGTTGGCCAACGCTCAGCGTAAGCGCCAACTCGATGGAAGTGCCGTCGCCAGACCCGCGGACACCAGAATCTTCACGGTTGCGAACCAGAAGGGCGGTGTCGGAAAGACGACCTCTACGGTCAACCTCGCCGCCGCTTTTGCCCGCGATGGCCTCAAGGTGCTCGTGATCGACGCCGATCCCCAGGGGAACGCGAGCACGGCGCTGGGGGTTGATCACAGGTCCGGCGTGCCCTCTGTGTATGAGGTACTCATCGAGGGAAGTCCAATCGCCGACGTTGTGAGGCAATCTCCCGAATTTCCCGAACTGTGGGTAGTGCCCGCCACGCTCGATCTGTCGGGCGCGGAGATCGAACTCGTCAACATGGTTTCACGTGAAACGCGCCTCTCACGAGCTCTGACTGCCTTCATCGGAGATCCGTCATCGCCGAACGTTGATCGTTTCGATTACGTCTTCATCGACTGCCCGCCGTCCCTGGGCCTGCTGACCGTGAATGCGTTCACCGCGGCGAGCGAGGTTCTGATTCCCATCCAGTGCGAGTATTACGCGCTCGAGGGTCTCAGCCAGTTGATCAAGACGGTGGACCTCATCAAGGCCCACTTGAATCCCCCTCTCGAACTCTCGACAATCCTCCTGACGATGTACGACCAGCGCACAAACCTCGCACGCCAGGTCGCGGACGAAGTGCGCGAGCACTTCCCGGCCCAGACGCTGAACACGACCATCCCGCGTTCGGTTCGCGTCTCTGAGGCGCCGAGTCACGGGAAAACCGTCGTGAGTTATGAACCCAGCTCCAGCGGCTCGCTCGCATACCGAGAGGCGGCACGAGAGATCAACTTGCGCGGATCGGATCTTCAGCCCGATCTGAATGCGACGCACACACGGCAACACGTCGGTTTGAACAATGATCAAGGAGCGCACGGATGAGTCAGAAACGACGGGGTTTGGGCAAAGGGCTGGGTGCGCTAATTCCTACGGGGCCCACGGCGACGCGACCGTCCGATGTGTTCTTCGGGCCGGGTAACGGACAGGGTGAAACTTCGGCGAAAACTGACGGATCTGCAGGCCAGGGGCACCAAAACACCGACGCATCCGGTCGTAGAGGTACGGATTCGGAATTGAGCGCCAAGACAGCCGAAACGACTGTGCAGGCGCTGGAGTCCATCTCTGATCCGGCGGGAGAAGCGGGAGCGTTATCGTCCGCCCCTGCCTCCGATGACCTCTTGCCCGTGCCCGGAGCGTCCTTCGCCGAAATTCCCACCGCTGCAATCCGCCCGAACTCCAGGCAGCCCCGCACCGTCTTCGACGAGGACGACCTTACCGAGCTCACCGCATCCATCGCCGAGGTAGGGGTTCTCCAGCCCATCGTCGTGCGCATCGACCCGAGTGGCGACGGGAGCACCTACGAACTCATCATGGGTGAGCGTCGCTGGCGGGCCACGCAGGCTGCGGGGCTGGAGAGAATCCCGGCGATTATCCGCGAGACGGAGGAAGGCGACCTGCTTCGGGACGCGCTGCTCGAAAACCTCCACCGCGCCGCCCTCAACCCGCTGGAGGAGGCGGCCGCGTATCAGCAGTTATTGGATGACTTCGGTTGCACGCAGGAGGAACTCTCGACTCGAATCGCACGTAGCCGCCCGCAGATCTCCAACACCCTGCGACTCCTCAAGTTGCCGCCGCTCGTGCAGCGTCGGGTGGCGGCGGGTGTCATCTCCGCGGGCCACGCACGCGCCCTCCTACGTCTCAGTGACGCGGCCGGCATGGAGCGCCTGGCGCAGAGGATCGTCGCGGAGGGACTCTCGGTCCGCGCGACCGAGGAGATCGCCGCACTGGGGGGAGTGCCAGAGGACCCCGCCCCCAAGGTGCGACCCCGGCCCGGCACGAGGGTGGAAGCCATCGATGAGCTCGCGACGCGGTTGGCCGATCGACTCGATACGCGAGTGAAGATCGCGCTTGGCAAGCGAAAGGGACGCATCACCGTTGAGTTCGGGTCAGTCGAAGACCTCAATCGCATTCTGACCGTGATTGCGCCAGACGAGCAGGGACTTTTCCAGAAGCGTTCCTGACGAAACCGCCCGACTCTACCGTGGCTACGCGGGCTCAACTTGGCTGTGCGCACGTTTGGTGCGTGTGGCTGCGGTGCGAGCGCGGCTCGCCTCCGCTCACGGCCGCTGGGCGGCCTCCGCTACGGCTTTACGGCTTCGCCGCGCTCGCACCGCACCAGGTTGTATTGTGCAGGCACTTCGCCGTGTGGTGCCCCCGCACCGCATTCTGCCGCGTACACCTTCACTAGGCTGGATTTCGCCTGGTCAAGACCGTCCCGGCTTGCACGAGTCGAACTGGACGCTGCTGTCCACTCGTTGATGACAACGCTGATTGAAGGGTTGCACCGCTCATATCGCGCTAAGGGTGGGGCAGCGCCTATTCGACCGGCACCGAGTCGAGGAAGTGCTGGGCGTCGATGGCCGCGGAGCAGCCTGTGCCCGCCGCGGTGATGGCTTGACGGTAGGTGTGGTCCACGACGTCACCAGCGGCGAAGACGCCGGGGAGATTCGTGCGAGTGGAAGGGCTGTCGACCTTGATGTAGCCGGCGTCATCGAGTTCCACCTGCCCGCGAACGAGTTCAGTGCGCGGGTCGTGTCCGATGGCGATGAACAGGCCGGCCACGTCGAGCCGTGACTCTTCCCCGGTGACGGTGTCGCGGAGACGGACGGCCTCGACGCCGTTCTCACCGTCGATGCCGAGCACTTCCTTGTTCCAGATGATGTTGAGCTTGGCGTCGTTCAGCGCTCGATCGGCCATGATCTTCGATGCCCGCAATTGGTCGCGCCGGTGGATCAGGGTCACTGACGAGCCGAAGCGCGTGAGGAACGTTGCCTCCTCGACAGCCGAGTCCCCGCCGCCGATGACGGCAATGGGCTTGTCCTTGAAGAAGAAGCCGTCGCACGTAGCGCACCAGGAGACTCCGCGTCCAGATAGGCGCTTCTCGTCGGGTAGCCCGAGTTCCCGGTATGCGGAACCCAGCGCCAGGATGATGGCTGGCGCGGTGTAAGTCTGACCGCCGTCGGTGACGACGGTCTTGATGTCGCCTTCCAACGAAAGCGAGACGGCATCGTCCCACTCTATGGTGGCGCCGAACCGCTCGGCCTGCTGCTGCATCTGAGTCATGAGATCGGGCCCCATGATTCCCTCGGAGAAGCCAGGAAAGTTCTCCACGTCCGTGGTGTTCATGAGGGCACCGCCCGCACTGAGCGCACCCGCGATAACGAGAGGCTGCAACCCCGCGCGAGCGGCGTATATCGCTGCGGTGTAGCCGGAGGGACCGGAGCCCACGATGATGAGCCGGTGCGTGGTGGACGTCATGGAGGTTCCTTCGTCGATGTGTGGTTTCGCGAACTATAACCTTACGGCGGCTCGCGTTGTTCCGCGGTCGTCGCGCGGTGTCAGGAAAGGTTGATCTCGCCGATCGTGATCGCGTAACCGTCATCCGTCTTCGGCAGTTCGGTAACCCAAAGGACCAGCGACTGCGTCGTGACGGGCTTATCGAGCTCGATCTCCATGTCCTCGGAGAACTTCCCGGACTTCAGCAGCTCGCCACCGCTCGGATCGTCGAGAGAGGTGGAGCGAAGCTCGAACTTCCCGCCCTTGCTCTCGGTGACCAGATAGACAGCCGATACTTGAGCCTCGTTCTCAAGCGTGATTCCGTAGCCGATACCGCTTCGGTCGTACCCGCCGAAATTGGGCGTCTTGTAGGTGCGCGTGGTCCAGAACGTCTGCTGATCCCCGTCGTACGCCCGATCAACGAGCTCGGGGTGCTCGTCGCCGTCGCCGTCCGGGTCGAGCGCCGCCCCCTCGGCAATGACCGGCGGAGCGGTGCTAGCCGACGAACCCTGCGAGTCACCATCGCTTCCGTCGGAGGTCGACGGTACTGGCGCGGCGCTTCCGCGAAGCGAGCGCACCTCGTGCGTGGGCTCGAGATTGGCGCCGATCGTGAGCGCGGCCCACACGCCCCCCACGCCGATGAGGCCGACGATGAGCAGCAGCACGACGAATGTCGAACTGACCTGAAGCCGCCGCGAGAGTGAGACCCGCTCGGTATGACTACCCGGACCTGAAACGGGCGGTCCGTCGATGGCGCCGAACGCGGCGCTGACCGCACCCGAAACCGATGAGTGGCCGCCACCGGCTGCGCTAGTGCCCGTTGCCGCGCCGGCCGCGCCTACCGGGGCGAAGACGGGTGGGGCGGGCTCAGCGGCGCCTGGGAGAACGGGACCTAGAAGCGACGCACTGCCTCCCGCCAGCGCGCCTGCGGAGACGGCGACGCCCGAGGAGACGCGCACCGGCGTCGCGCCAGTGGCACCCGTCAGTCCGGTGTAGCGCGACGGCGCGGCGGGCGGCGGCGTGCCGGGGGGAGACAATTGATCGTCCGGTGCAAAACGCGCTCGGGCGGAGGTGCGCGAAGGGGCCACGAGCGGGGGAGCGTCGCCGGCTGATGCAGGCTTGTCGGCGTCCTCGTGAGCGTCCTCGTCCGCCAGTAGATCGTCGACGAGCGTGACGAGCGTCGTGGCATCCCAGGGATCCAGTCGCGCCGCGAGTTGAGCCGGACGCACGAATACGCGGGACGAATCGAGCACGTCTGAGAGGGTCGGATCGGACGCGAGTTGTTCCTCGGGGATCAGTCCCCGGACGAAGGAGCGCAACTGGTCAGTGTCGAATATCGCCGCGTCCTCCTCCTGCGGTACAGGCCGGCCCAGGAGCGCGGCCGCGAAGCCAGCTCCCAGCAGGCGAGGCCCCTTGGGTGTGAGGAACACAGCATCGGAGTTGATGTCGAGATGGTGCACGCCGCGCGAACCGGCGACCTCGAGACCGGTGGCGAGTTCGCCCAGGAGGGCTCGTCCCTGCTCCGCGGTGAGCGAAAGCGAGCCGAGCAGCGCGGCGATGCTGCTCCCACCCGGCTCCTCGGTCACGATGTACGCGAGGTCACTGTCCTGACTCACATCGAGCAGCTTGACTAGCCGCCGGTCGCTCACCAGCGCGGCGCGGCGAGCAGCGTCGAGGACTGCGGGGATGTCCGTATCGCCGTTCGCGGCGGCCGTTTCGGTCACGTCGATCACCAGCACACCGCGCTCGAGGATCTCGTCGCGTCCAAACCACGCGGTCAACGGGCCGTCGAGCGGATTGCTACGATCCACCCGATACCGGCCACCGACCAACAACGGCGTCGAATCGTCAACCACTTGGATGCCTTCCGCGAGGAGAGAGTGAGGTCTGTCAGACGCCGCCAAGTCTAGCGAGGATCGCTGAAAAGCCCGTGAGCATCTCCGCGGGCTTGTCGCGAGCGTTCCGAAGGCGCGCAGATCATGCGGACAGCCAAGCCGCCGCGTCGCGCTGTGCCGACAGGATTGCCGGATGCGACCGGCCCTTCGGCGCCGCGCGCATCGACGGTAGACTACAAGGACAATCTCCCAAGGACCGTGCGTGTAATGGTTCATGACGTGTGGCGACGAACAGCGGTTTGCCTGAGTCTTGTCATGGTGGGGGCTGGGGCGATCCTCTTTACGGCACCGGCGCAAGTAGCAACTTCTGGGACCGTCCAGGGCACGATTAGCGACGGCTGCGGACACGTGCAGGCGGGGGCGGAGGTCGTCGCCTCGCCGGGGTACCACGCGAAGGGCCAGAAGTCGCGCACCGTGACAGCGGATGGCGGCGAATGGTTCTTTTACGGCACCGCGGAGCAGTAGCCAGAAGCTGGACTACCTCGTCATCGATGCGTTCGGGAAGGGCATCGCCCGCGGAACGGTGAAGTCTGGTAACAAGAGCCTGAAACTGAAAGCCATCCGCATTTCTTGACCGCCGGTAGTCACAGATGACCGCACCGTCCGGCGAGGGGTGCGCGATGCCGTGGAATCAGGCTAAACCGTCGCGGGTGGTCGGACGACCCATGGCTCTCGAGGACGCGTCGCGGGTGCGCCAAGGGAGTCACCGTGACTCCTCAATGTTTCCGCGCATCGGTGGGCGTGCGGCTTACTTGCGGGCGTGGAGTCACCGTGCCCGCTCATGGTTTCCGCACGTCAGCGGCGGCGGAGCCGGCGGGCGATCGGATCGATCATGCGACCCAGTTCGGACACCTTCATGAGTTTGAGCGCGCCCGCGTAGACGCCGACGAACACGCTCCCCGCCACGGCCGTGACGATCAGGGAGTGTCCCCAGGAATCCCCGGGCTGGAACCCCATCGCGCGCTGGATCGCCCACGTGGGCAGCGCCGCCACGATAGCGGCCACGACCGCTCGTACGTGCAGTCGCGTGACGCGGGCCTCGTCCAGGCCGTGAAGCTTAGCGCGCAACCCGCCGTATCGGGAGATCAGCACCACGAAATTGGAGATCGCCATCGCAAGGCCGATGCCGACGATCCAGTTGCTGGCGGGCAACACAACGGTTCCCAGCCAGCCGAAGAGGACGAGTGCCCCCGTGCCCGGCAGCTGCATCCAGAACACGGTGCGCCCGTCCTCGAATGCGAAGTAGGCCCACTTCATGAGCACCATCGCGCCGAGCGGCACCAGCCCGAGCGACATGGCCTGCAGGACGGGAGCCGTGACCGCCACCTCGATGCCGCGCATGGATGGGACGAGCGCCTTGACGAGCGGTTGGGCCATCACGATCATGGCGACCGTCGCCGCGACGGTGAACACGCCCACTGTGCGGAAGCCTTCGGACATGTCGGCGCGCACGCGGTCCAGGCGGCCGGCGGAGGCCGCGCGGCTCATCGAGGTGAACAGCGCGGTCGTGATGGAGATGGTCACCAGAGAGTGCGGCAGCAGGTAGATCATCAACGCCTGCGTGTACGTGCCGTTGGAGGCGACCTCTCCCGCGGTGGCGGCCTCACCCGCCGCGATCGCCTGCGCCGGCGCGCCCGTGGCCAGCCGGGTGACCCACCAGACGCCGAGCTGATCCAGGATCGTGGCGGCGATCACCCACATGCTGACTGTGCCTGCTGCCCGCAATCCGATGCCGCGCACGCCGAAGCGCGGGCGCCAGCGGAATCCGGAGCGGTAGAGCGGAACGAAGAGGATGAGTGCCTGCGCGACGATGCCGCCGGTTGAGATCGCGCCGAGGACGGCCGTCTGGGTCGGCGTCCAGGCGGCGATGACATCATCCCCACCGCCGATTGCGGCGCGGCCGAAAACCACGATGAAGATGCCGAACCCGATGATCGAGATGACGTTGTTCAGCGCCGGCGCCCACATATACGGGCCGAACTGCCGCCGGGCGTTGAGCACCTGGCCGAGGATCGCGTACAGGCCGTAGAAGAACAGTTGCGGCGTGCACCAGAAGGCGAGAGCCGTGGCGAGCGCCACTTGCGCGGGCGTCCAGCTCGAGTCCGTGTAGATCCGGACCAGCCAGGGCGCGGCGATCGTGAAAGCCGCGGTGAACGCCAGGATGATGACCGTGGCCGAGGTCAGCAGTTTGTCCGTGTACTCCTGTGCGTTCTTGCGCTTGAATGCCTTGACGAGTTGCGGGACGAGCACGGCGTTGATGAGACCGGTGGCGAGCAGGGCGTACAGGACGTTGGGCAGCTTGTTGGCGATGTCGAAGGCATTGGCGATGGGACCCGTAGCGCCGACCACGGCGACGAGCAGGACGTTGCGCACCATTCCCAACATGCGGGAGACGAACGTGCCGGTGGCCATGAGCACGGAGCCGCGTCCGGTAGAGGTGCCGGTCGCCTCCTCCTCGGGCTCGAGATTCGGGTCGCTCACGCGCGTCCTAGCTCCTGTCCGGGCCCCTTGGTGGTCCGTGTGCTGGCGCGACCGCGCCGGATGGTCCGGAAGATGCCGGCGATCAGCGCGAGGGCCAGTAGTCCGCCCACCAGGATGGTGCCCCGCGACTCCCAGTCGGCGCGCACGCGCACCTCGAACGACGCCGGGGTCGCGACGACGCGATGCGCGGACGAGACGAGGCGCACCTCCACGTGCACATCGCCGCTTCCGACCGCGCGCACGGGGATGTCGACCGAGGTCTGCGAGCCCGCTGGCACGCGAACGCCCGTCACCGGCTCGGCTATGAGGCGCGCCTGGTCGGGCACAAGACTCACGTTGACGGTCACGTCCTGATCGAGTCGGTTGGCGAGCGTCACGGGCAGCAGCCCCGACGCGGAGATCAGGTTGACGTCGGAGCCGATGATCACGTCCTGCGATCCGATCAACTCCTCGGACGCGCGCTCGATGCCGGGGATCGCGTCATCCCGCGCCTCGCTATTCCTGAGCAGGCTGACGGAAGATGCCAGCAGTACCGCGTCTGTCAGGGGTGCAGTGAGGGCCTCCGGGTTATCCGCGATGATCGCGAAGTCGGTTGCGCGCTTGGCGCTGGCGACGAGGCTGGACCAATCCGACGCGGTGAGGCGAAGTCGCTCGATTCGCTTTGACGCGCGCGGAAGTGCGCGATCCACGATCTCCACGGGTTCAGCGCTGAGGGCACCGAGCCCGATCGGGTTCACGAACGCCGCCGATTCGATGGCCTGCGTCATGGCCTGGGTGATCGCCACGTCCGGATCCCACGTGCGCGGCACGGCGATGAGGAAGGATCGCTCGAAGTCGACGTTCTGCCGGGCGATGACGACCAGTTCCGCCAGCAGGGTCTGGGTGGCTGCGGCGGGTGAGTCATCCCCGCTGGCCAGGAAGGCGTCGGTCAGCGTCTCGTCGGCGACCAGTACCTTTGTCTCACCGCGATCGTGGGTGACCTGAGTGACGCCGCCGGGAGTATCGATCGGGTTGGAGATCACGTCGTAGCCCGAGCGCGCGATCACGGTGTCGATCCCCAGACGGTAAGCGTCCTGCAGGATCGATTTAGCGGGGGCCGATTCCGCGGGCAGCCCGATGTTGGTGTGCCATCCGCTCGCTATCGCTTGGGTCTCCCGGGTCAGGGAGGACGAGGCCTCCGGCGCCGCTGGGTCGCGTCCCAATACGCCGAGATCGCCGTCGAAGACGGGAAGCGCAGTGACGTCCCGCCCCTTCGCGAGTCCCGTCAGGCGGGTGGCCCAGGCCGTGCTGGCGGGCGTGGTCGCGGGTCGATCCGTGTCGAGCAGATTCGGCGGCAGTTTCCCGCTCGCGGTGAGGACGACCGCGGGATCGACGAGCCACGAGATAGCGGTTCCGGCGGCGGAGGCCTCTATCACCCGCGAGAGCCGGCCCTCGGCCTCGGTCTGCGCGGGCACATCGCTCAGTGGCGAGGTGATGGGTGCGGCGATCGTGAGGTTGATCGCAGGTGTTGCCTCCGCTGCGAGGGGTTGCCAGATCATGAAGGAGCGGGAGATGCCGAGCCGGCCGGAGACCTCGTCCATGCTTCCGGCCACATCGACCGCGATGCCCCTCGGACCGAGCCCGTCGGAGGTGCCGAGGAGGCCCAGTTCGGTCGAGGGAACGCTGAACACGATGCTCGTCGAATTGCCCGCCGCGATGGTGATCGGGGCGGTGCGCAGGATCGAGCCGGCATCCGAGAGCGGTTCCGCGACGCGCCATTCGTCGATCTGGGCAGACGTTTGCAGGATGACCCGCGAAATGCGGAGCGATGAGTCGCCGGTGAAATCCGCGGCACTCGGATTGTGGATGGTCGCGGAGACCTTCATTTCAGCTCCGGGGGTCACCACGTTCGGGCTCACCGCGTCAATGGTGACCTTCAACTCGGTCGCCGTGGACACCGCGTGCGCCGCCGTCACTCCGGGGCCGGCGAGGACGAGCGCGGCAGCAAAAGCGCAGGTCAGCAAGACCATCCACGCATTGATAGCCACCCGCGCCGAAGTGCGGGGACGGGTCACGTCGAGCCCTCCCGATAGTGGCTCGTGACGTCGTGATCCTGAACCCGGGTCTGCGCGATCGCGGCGATGCGGCGCTCGTTCGGATAACTGAGGCGCTGCGTCAACTGGTCCACGGGGATCCAGGCGACGTCCTCGGCCTCCGCGTCCGGGTCGTTCTCCACTGTCAGGGTGCCGGACACGGCCGCGAGCATGAAGTGGTGCACCACCTTGTGCACGCGCCGATCGGTTCCCGTGAACCAGTAATCGATCACGCCTAGCAGGGCGAGGATCTGTCCGCGGATTCCGGTCTCCTCGCTGATCTCTCGGATGGCCGCCTGCGGGGGCGTCTCGGCGCCCTCGAGGTGGCCCTTCGGCAGGCACCACTCAAGTCGGCCGCCTCGATTGCGCCGCGCGATCACCGCCGCGTGGGGCACTCCGTCGATGTACGTGAGGACGATGCCGCCCGCCGACGTCTCCTCGAAGATGGGGAAGGCCGCGCTGTCCTCGCGCGGCGCGTGACGTTGCGGTTCGCGCGTGCGGCCATCCTGCAGCCGAAGGGCATGACCGGCGGGCGGTAAGGGTACGCCTGGACGCCCTTCATCTCGCCTGGCCGGTTCTGACATGCCTTCCACTCTACCGACTGAGCCTTGGGACAACGGCTAGGCTTGGTCATCATGCCCGATTCCGACGCCAACTCAGCCGTGCCCGTGGACCATCCTGCATTCATGCTGCACGCGGCACTCGACCGCCTGCAAGCAGACCACCCCGCCATCATCGAGCTCGGCGAGCTCTTCGCGGCGAACGGCTCCGAGCTGGCCCTCGTGGGCGGCCCGGTTCGTGACGCGCTCCTGGATCGCGACCTGACCGACCTCGACTTCGCCACGTCCGCCATGCCCGATGAGACCCAGCGGCTGCTGGCGCAGTGGGGAGACGCGCACTGGGACATCGGCAAGGAATTCGGCACCATCGGCGCCGCGCGGCACGCGCGAGGCGGCCGGCCGGGGATCACCGTCGAGGTGACGACGTACCGCTCCGATGTCTACGACCCATCGTCCCGCAAACCCCAGGTCGCCTTCGGCGACAATCTGGACGGCGATCTCTCGCGGCGCGACTTCACGGTCAACGCGATGGCCGTGCGCCTACCCGAGCTCACGTTCGTGGACCCCTACGGCGGGCTGACCGACCTGGCCGCGAAGGTACTGCGAACGCCCGTCGTGCCGGAGCAGTCCTTCGACGACGATCCGCTACGCATGATGCGTGCCGCGCGCTTCGTGTCTCAGCTCGGATTCGGTATCGAGCCGGTTACGGCGGCCGCGCTCGTCGAGATGGCGGACCGGATCGGCATCGTCTCGGCCGAGCGGGTGCGCGACGAGCTCGTCAAGTTGTTGCTGGGTCGCCACGCGAGCCGCGGGCTGCGCATTCTCGTCGAATCTGGCCTCGCTGACGCCGTTCTGCCCGAGCTCCCCGCCCTGCAACTCGAGGTGGACGAGCACCACCACCACAAGGACGTCTACGAGCACACGCTCACCGTCGTCGATCAGGCCATCGACCTCGAGACCGGCGCGGACGGGCCCGTCCCCGGGCCCGATCTGATCCTGCGACTCGCTGCGCTCCTGCACGACATCGGCAAGCCGGCCACGCGCAGGTTCGAGCCGGGCGGAGGTGTGAGCTTCCACCACCACGAGATCGTCGGCGCGAAGCTCACGACCAAGCGCATGAGGGCGCTGCGGTTCGACAAGGACACGATCAAGCAGGTGGCACGCCTGGTCGAACTGCACCTGCGCTTCCACGGGTACGGCGACGGCGAATGGACCGATTCCGCCGTTCGGCGCTACGTCACCGACGCAGGGCCGCTGCTGGAGCGGCTGCACCGACTTACCCGCGCGGACTGCACGACGCGGAACAAGCGCCGCGCCGCGCGCCTCTCGGCGGCCTACGACGACCTGGAGCAGCGCATCGCCGATCTCGCCGCGCGCGAGGAACTGGCGGCAATCCGCCCCGATCTCAGCGGCGAGCAGATCATGGAGATCCTGGACGTCAAGCCCGGCCCGGTCGTCGGTGAGGCTTACAAGTTCCTGCTCGATCTGCGCCTGAACGAGGGTCCCGCGGATTACGAGACTGCGCGCTCGCGGCTGCTCGAATGGTGGCAGGCCCAGGCTTAGGGACGTCCGGGAATAGAGTCCGGATACCTGCCGGTAGACACCCATGCGCCGCGGCGGAGCGCGGCGAGCAAGTGACATCTGTCATCCCCGGTTCGTGACGTGCAGGACTGCCGCAGCCGTCCGTGCGGCGGGACGATGAAGGCATGAACGCACCCACCATCCCCGCGCTTGAACTGCGGGACCTTCATCGACAGTTCCCCTCGCCCGCCGGCACGGTCCACGCCGTGAACGGCATCGACCTCACGATCCAACCCGGCGAGGTCGTCGCCTTCCTCGGGCCGAACGGCGCTGGGAAGACCACGACGATCGACATGATCCTCGGGCTTTCGCGCCCGACCTCAGGTTCCGTCCGCGTGTTCGGCCGCAGTCCGGAGGACGCGATCGGCGCCGGGCAGGTCGCGGCGGTCATGCAGACCGGCGGCCTGTTGCGGGACATCACCGTCGCCGAGACCGTCGAACTCACCGCGGCGCTGTTCGGCCGATCGGTGGACCCGGAACCCTTCCTCGAACGAGCCGGCATCACCGAGATAGCTGGCCGACGGGTCTCGGCCTGCTCTGGCGGTCAGCAGCAGCGGCTGAGGTTCGCCATGGCGCTCGTCAGCGAGCCCGACCTCTTGCTACTCGACGAGCCGACGACGGGCATGGACGTCGAGGGCCGGCGCGAGTTCTGGACCTCGATCCGCGAGGACGCGGCGAGCGGGCGGACGGTGGTCTTCGCCACTCACTATCTGGAAGAGGCAGACGCCTACGCCGACCGGATCGTGCTCGTCAGTCAGGGGCGCATCGTCGCGGACGGCAGCGCGGCCGAGATCAAGAACCTCGCGTCCGGCCGGACCGTCAGCGCGCAACTCACAACGGGTGCGGGGCATCCCGATCCGGAGGAGGTGGCCGCCAATCTGCGTGCCATCGCTGGGGTCGAGTCGGTCGACGTGCGTGGCCCTCGCGTACTGGTGAGGGCGCACGACTCCGACTCGGTTGCGCGCTATCTGCTAGGGATGGCTGCGCACGACCTGGAGATCTCCTCGCACAATCTGGAGGACGCCTTCGTCGCCCTCACGTCCCAGCCCCAGAACGCCATCGCCACAGGAGCCTCACGATGACCGGCCTCACCCCAGTAAGCAACCCGTCCGTCCGTCCCGTGCGCCGGGTGGGACTGAGTGCCACGTACCTGCGCCTGGAGGTGCGGCGGCTCCTTCGTAACCGGCGAACTATGCTCTTCTCCCTGCTGATGCCGCCGATCTTCTTCCTGATCTTTGGCACGGCGGCCTCGTACCGTGACGAGCAGGCGGGACACGGCAACGTCACCGCCTGGATCCTCGTCTCGATGGCGCTATACGGCGCGATGCTCACGGCTACTTCGGGCGGTGCCGGTGTGTCGGTCGAGCGTTCGCAGGGCTGGACGCGGCAGTTGCGGCTCACCCCGCTGGCGCCGTGGGCCTACGTCGCGACCAAGCTGATCGCGTCCATGGCGCTCGGGGCGATCTCCGTCTCGGTCACGCTCGCGGTGGGCGCGTTCTTCGGTGCCTCAATGCCGGGCTACGTCTGGGTTTTCTCGGGATTGATCGCCTGGGGAGGCTCGCTCGTGTTCGGCGCCTTCGGGCTCTTCATGGGCTATCTGCTGCCGTCGGAGAACGTTATGCAGATCCTCGGCCCCGTGCTGGCGCTCCTGTCGTTCGCCGGCGGGTTGTTCATGCCGCTCGGGGATGGCTGGTTCGCATCAATCGCACAGATCATGCCGACGTACGGCCTTGCCGAGCTGGTCCGCGCCCCGCTGACGGGAACCGGCTTCACGGCCGCGTCAATCGTCAATGTCCTCGTGTGGGCGGCGCTGTTCGGGCTCGGTGCGGCATGGCGTTTCCGCAAGGACACGGCGCGGGTGTGACGAGCGAACGCGCGCGGTCCCGCTAGTACCGTGGAACCCATGAATCGGCCGCCCAGCATCCCCGCCGCCGCCCCTTCTGGCCGCCGCCGACTGTGGCGGGTATTCGGGCCAGGACTCGGCATCGTCTGGGTCGTCTTCCTCACCGATCCGCTGGTCGCGGCATGGGCCAATCCCCGGCCGGTGCCGCGGGCGCTCGCGGTCGGTGCCATTGTGGCCCAGGCACTCGTGTTCGCGTGGGCCGTGTTCAGGCAGCGCCGCGGTGGGGTGCACCCTACCGGGATCGCGCTGCTGGTGGCGCTGCAGGCGGTGCTCGTCTTTCTGGCGTGCTTGGGGGCGGGGCAGGAGGGGCTCGTCGGCCTGGTATTCGTATCCGTCATACTCCACCTCATCCTTCGCCGGCCGCTCGCCTTCATCGGGACTCTGGCGTGCGTCCTGATCGCCGTCCTGCTGCCCCTATTCGTGGCCGGGTGGGAGTTCGATGCGTCGCTTGCGGTATCGATCGTCCTGGCAAGCACGGCCGTCTTCGCCTTCAGCCAGCTCGTCCGCCGCAACCGCGAACTTCAGCAGGCTCAGGCGGAGGTCGCCGATCTGGCCGTGGCCCAGGAGCGCGCTCGTATCGCGCGCGACATGCATGATGTGCTCGGCCATTCGCTCACCGTGATCGCCGTGAAGTCAGAACTGGCCGCCAAGTTAGTGCCGCTCAACCCGGATCGAGCCACGGCGGAACTGCTCGACATTCAGACCCTCGCCCGCTCGGCGTTGGCCGACGTGCGCGGGGCGGTCGCCGGGACGAGGGCCGTGACCCGCGCTGGCGAACTCGCTGCCGCGCGGCGGGCCCTCGACGCCGCCGGAATCTCCGCCGAGTTGCCCGGCGCGATCGACGTGGTCCGCCCTCCGCTCCGCGATCTGTTCGCGTGGTCGGTGCGCGAGGGCGTCACGAACGTGGTTCGCCACTCAGGCGCCTCGCACGTCAAGGTGACGATCGCCGCCGATCGGCTGGAGGTGGCCGACGACGGCCGCGGCCCCACGGCCGCGGCGGAATCGTCCGATGTGGCCGCGGGACACGGTCTGCGCGGCCTGCGCGAGCGTGCCTCCGCTGCCGGAGCGCGAGTCACCACGACTCGAGGCGAGCGCGGCGGTTTTCGTCTGATCGTGACGGCGGCGACAACACCGGAGGGGTCATGACCACATCCATCAGGCTGCTGCTGGCGGACGATCAGGCACTCGTCCGCGGTGCCCTTGCCGCGCTGCTCGACTTCGAGGCCGATCTCGAGGTCGTGGCGCAGGTTGGACGAGGCGACGAGGTCGTGACGACGGCGCGCGAGCACCGCTGCGATGTCGCCCTGATCGACATCGAGATGCCCGGACTCGACGGCATCAGCGCCGCGGCCGCGTTGAGCCGGGAGTATCCGAGTTGCCGTTCGCTCATCGTGACGACCTTCGGCCGGCCGGGCTACCTGCGTCGAGCGCTCGATGCAGGCGCGAGCGGATTCGTCGTGAAGGACACCCCCGCCGAACAACTGGCGCAGGCCGTACGCCGGGTGCACCAAGGCCTCCGGGCAGTCGACCCCGACCTCGCGGTTGAATCACTGACCGTGGGGAACAATCCGCTCACGGAGCGGGAGCGCGAGGTGCTGCTCGCGGCCCTTGGCGGGGGGACGATCGCCGACATAGCGGCCGCCTCATTCCTGTCCGAGGGCACGGTGCGCAACTATCTGTCCGCGGCAATGGGAAAGACGCACGGGCGCACGAGGGCCGAGGCGGCGCGCATCGCCCAGGAGAACGGCTGGCTCTGAGCGCCGTTTTCCTGGGCGACACCGGTGCGGCCCGTGCAGTCGGGTCAGCCGATCAGGCCTCGTCCTCCCCCACGGGAGCCGACACCTGATCGGCGAGCGCAACGGACTGGCGCAGCCCCCACACCGAGGCCACGATGGTCGCCACGCCGCCGATCCACAGCAGCACCTCGACCTTCACGTGGTCGGCAATGGGACCGATGATCGCCATGCCCACCGGCAGGGCGATCGCCATGATGATCATGACAAGACCGAAGATGCGGCCTTGGCGCTCGGCCGGAACCTTCTCCTGGAGGATCGTGAACATGGGCGTGTTCATCAGCGGCACGGTCATTCCGCACAGGAACATCAGCACGAGGTAGAGCACGAACGTGGGCGCGACCCCGAGCGCGATCGTCGTCACTCCGAGACCCAGGCCGCCGAACGCCACGAGACGCAGTCGGTTGTTGAACCTCTTTGCGGCAGCGGCGACGAAGACGCCCGCCAGCACCATGCCCACGCCGAATGCGACCTCGTTCGCCATGAGGTGCCACGAGTCGTCTCCGAACTTCCGCGCCACCAGCAGTAGCGTGAGGAAGCTCGGCGGGACGGCGAGGAACATGATCAGCGCGAAGTAGCCGATGAGGAAGCGCAACAGCCGCGAGCCGGCGGCGTAACGGAGTCCCACGACGAGGTCCTCGAAGTAGCCGCGATGATCGTCGGCTGCGCGCTTGACCCTCCCAACGGGCACGAGCCCCAGCAGTCCCACACCGATCACGGCGGTGACAACGTCGAGGAAGAACGCCGATTCGAGCCCGCCCACGGCAAGCAGGCCCGCCGCGAGTACGGGCGCGCCGACGCTCGCGAGGGACTGGATCGAGGAGAACAGGCCGTTGACGCGCAGCAGTTGGTCGGCCGGGGCGATCTGCGGAATCATCGCCGAGACCGCGGGCGTCTGAATCCCGGCGCCTATCGACCTGATCGTGAGGGCCGCGTAGAACAGCCAGAGGTGGCGGTAGCCGGCCATGAAGGCGAACGCGAATGCGAGGGTCGTCAGCGCGATAGCCAGATCCGCCCCGATGATGAGGAACTTGCGGTTGTGCCTGTCCGCCCACACTCCGCCGAACACCGACACGATCGCTTGCGGCAGGAACCCGAAGAACGTAGCGAGCGCGAGCACCCAGCCGGACTTCGTCTCCAGGGTCAGGTGCCAGAAGATCGCGAATTGGGCTACCGCCGAGCCGATCAGGCTGACGCTCTGGCCACCCAGGAACAGGGCGACGTTGCGCCGCCAGCGGCCCTGTTCGATGGGCGGGCTGGTTGAACCATCGGGCGCTGCGGCGTCAATCATCCGTACAGCCTAGGTGCCGGTTCGGAGTGTTCGCGAACTATTTTCGAGCGTCCGAGCCCGCCATCGTGCCGGTCGAGCGCGCCGTCGACGCCTGGGCCGAGCCCGCCGGATTGTGTGAGAATCGAGGAATCGTCAACGGAGGGGAGCCGGGCATGTCTGGGTTCAAGCGCTCGCGGTCGGCCGGTCGTCTAGCGGTCGCGTCTGCCATCGTTGGATCGCTCGCACTGGCACCGGTCCTGCTCGCCGGCCCCGTGCTCGCCACCGCCGCACCGAAGGCAGCGGTCAAAACCATCAAGGTCAAGCCGACGTTGCGCGTCAGCTCTAGGGAGGCGCAGGTAGGCGAGCGCATCTGGCTGGCCGTCACGGGCCTGCCCAAGTCCGCGACCATCAGCGTGCAACAACGGGAGATCAAGAAGATCACGCCGAACCAGACGGCCGAGCCAGGAGGCGTCGTCGGACCCGCGTACTCGCCGAGCGGCTCATGGCAGAAGGTCGGAGATTCGCACAAGACCACCGGCGGCAAGGCTCATCTGCATGTTCGCGTGACCGGCCCTGCCCAGTACCGCATCGTCGTCAAGGGAGCCTCGCCGTCCGTGCGGACCTCCGCCGCCGCCAGCGTCCCGACCTTCGGGGTGACCAAGAGTTTGGTCGTTCGCCGGGACGAGTCCTCCGCCAAGCTTGGTCACGCCATAACCAAGGTGCGGACGATGTCGAAGGCGAAGACACGCAAGATTTCCGGCGCAGGCAAGAAGGTGACGGCCGTCCGCTGGCAGGTGTTCGACGAAGGCGTCGTGGTGGAGGTGAGGAAGGGCAAGAAGGTGCGCACTTGGCTGGCCCTCGGAGCCATTGGCGAAAGTTATCGCAAATCGGGTGGCCCAGCCGGATCTTGGGGGGTTCCGAGCGGTGACGCCAAGTGCGGCCTGTTGCAGTCAGGCTGTGTGCAAACTTTCTCGGCGCGGACGGCGTACTCGTCCACGAGGACAAAGAAGGCGGTCACGACCACCGCGAAGGGCAGGTTCGGGGAGGTCGACGCTGCGCTGCGCAGCTGGCTCGGCTTCAAGGTCACCTACGCGAAGAACAAGAACACCCCTATTCAGAAGTGGATGGGCTCATCTGCCGCCTGGTGCGGGTACTTCCAGACGTGGGGTTTCCATGCTTCCGGCAATGCCGACCTGTTGCCGCCCAAGAAGAAGCTGATCCCGTTCCCCAATATGCGCGAGACGGTCAAGCGGACCATGAAGACCTCGAAAAAGCCGAAGGTCGGCGCACTGGCGTTCGTGCGCACGGAGCGCGGCCGGGACGCCGGGCACGTGGGGCTGGTGACTGCGATCTCCAAGACGCACATCCGATTGCTGCACGGGAACACCGGCGGAGGCGGGACGGTCACACGCGGGTACCGCGGTGTCGTCGAGACGTGGCTGCCGCGCTCCACCGCTGCGTTCTACGCGTATCCGCAGTACTAGTTCGCGGCCCGTTGCCAGGCGTCGCTGTTTTCGACTTTGTCTTCTAGCAGATCTGTGTCTGACGAAGGATGCTTGACGTCCGAGGTGTCGTTTCACGGTATTCCATCATGGTTATGAGGGAATATTCAGAGCCAGCATGTCCGAGTGGTTCTAGTTCAAAGAAGAAAGGACCACGGCTAGCCAGGTGTAGTAGCCGACGAGGACGACGAGCCAGAAGTAACTCAAAATCAGCCCGGGGTCGAATAATTTCGACAACCAATAGGAAGTAACCGGCGACGATCAATGGCAATAACGTAGCAATGGTTCTATAGCCGGTGGCAGCGGGACTTCGCCAGATTGCAACGAGGGCAAGGCCGAGAGCGAGAAATGGGATTGTTCGGAAGACCTGCGTCGGAACAGCCAGGAGGCTATTGGTGAAACTCCACGAGAGCCACGGAATTTAGGAGATGGCAAGCGCCAGGACGGATGTAATAGCAACGCTAGTCCACCAAGCTTTTGTCTGTAAATGCTTCCTCCGCGCCCACTCACTGTCCGAAATTCGGATCTGATCGTTCACGGATGGGTTGGCCTGAGAATGTTCTGCATTGAGCGTCATGCTACGTAAGAGTAGTAACAGAGTCTCATGCCCTCAACGGTCGGTCCGGAACTGACGGACACCACGGGTTGAGGGTCTGTGCCTGAGTCCGTCGTGGCTTCTTGACGGCTACAGGTACTCACCCGCGAATTCGTTTTGACGACAGGCACCTATCCAATGATGCGAGCTCTGAGTCGCTTGCTTGCTGGATGGAAACGGGGGGCGACGCAATGCGTCGCCCCCCGCCGCCGCGGTGTATACGGCCTGGTCGAGGTTACTTGCGCCACCACTTCTGGTTGGCGGTGCCTGAACACTCCCAGATTTGGAGCTTGGCCCCGTTGTTGCGTCCCCAGTCCTTGACATCGACGCACTTGTTGGCGTGCTTGTTGACCAGGTCGAGTGAACTATTCAGAGTCCATTGCTGGTTGGCACCACCGAAGCAATCCCACAGTTGGACTCTGCTGCCGTTGGCGGTGGACCAGTCGGCTAGGTCCAGGCACTTTCCGCCGACTCGCAGCGTGCCATCACTGTGAAATTCGAACCGTTGTGCATTCGTGCCATTGCAGTCCCAGATCTGGACGGCGGCACCGTTGACGAACTGGGAGTTAGGGACATCGATGCACTTGTTCTGCCAGCCCTGAATCGACGCGATGGACGGTCCAGCATTTCCCGTCGTAGTCAGACGCAGATTCCATTTCTGGAGGATCGTGTTGATGGGTTGGAAGACGGTGCTGCAGTTGCTGCCCGATCCCGATCCGCCGGACAGGATTCCCTGTGCCTGGTCATTCCACACCAGAGCACCGCCCGAGTCGCCGGGGGCCGAGCAAACATTCGTGTTGACCGTGACGACGAGTTGTCCGCTCACGTAGGTGTTTGCATTGCGCGCCGTGACGTAGCCGCAAGTCCACTTGGTCGTCATGCCGGACTTGCACACATGGGATCCGACTGGGGCCTCGTTTGATCCCTTAATGTCAACACCGCCGCCCCCGTTCCAATGGGTGACCCGGCCCTTTCCTACCCAACCGCCTTCATTGCGGGCATAGGCGGCGTCAATGCCGCCACCATACTGGTACGCCTGAACGGTGCCGATGCGGGTGTTGTTCATCTTGGTGTCGAGTCCGTGATTGCTCGAACCCGCTGGGATGCAGTGGCCCGCGGTCAACAGCCCGCCTTCCACGGCAAAAGCAATGGTGCACCCCATGAGTGGATCTCCGCCCCAGTAGTCACGGTAGGCCGTGTAACTTGACGAGTTGATCTCAACGGTGGCGTCCTTTGTTGCGATTCCCGCCGTCTTCAGCGCCCTATTCGCGGCCTTCTTGGATGTTGCTTGAAGGACCAACTTGTTGGTCGTCGGGTCGATCCACCACGAACTCACGCCGGAAGCCTTGGCCGCATTGGCCCTGGTGAACTTCTTCTCCTGTTTCGCCAGTGACTTGAGGCTTTTCCTGACGATCTTTGGCTTCGCGCCTGCCTTCTTGGCGACCTTGGCCGCCTTCTTTGTCGTGACACCGACAACGATCTTCTTGCCATTCTTGGAGATCCACAGGCCAGCGAATTTGTTGCCGAGTTTCTTCTTCAACTTCTTCTCTTGCTTGACCGCCTTCTTCTCAAGCTTGATCCGAGCCAACGCCTGCTTCTTCGTCAGCTTCAGGTCTCGCATGATTGCCTGGAGCTTGGTTTCGCTGACGCTTTTCGCCGCCTCGGCGGCACTTTCCTTCGCTTGGCTTACGACGGTGTCGACTGCGGGCGTCGACGATGTTGCCGTGGTTGCCGTCGCCGTCCCGACGAGAGCCAGTGTGCCTAAGAGAGCCCACGAACCGATCAGGGCGCCAAATTTCCTGTACTTCATCATTGCTGCCTTCCGGGTTTGCCGCCGATCATCGTTGATCGGCAGACCTGCAGTGATCATCGGAACTGGACGACGGGGCGGAATCCTGTCGCGACTGGCAACGCTGCCAGTAGACGCACCATCCAAGAAGAGCCAGACAGCCCGATGCTGATGACCGTACCGGCATTCTCGTTCGCGCGCAGGTCGAACGGCGCGGCGCATGGGATGAGGAAGCCCGAATTCTGGTTCGAGGCGGCAGGCTGATCAGTTATTGCACGGAGCGTTATTGCGGACGATGTTCCCTTGGCCGCATTCGTCCCGGCACTGGAAAGGGGTGCCACGCAAGACTCGGGCGAACGCATCCATGACACGGACCAGCATGTCGCCATTGACTTGGTGCCGTGGTGAGTATGACAAGAAGGTGGGGGCCGACGCATATGCGTCGGCCCCCACCCGGACTTCAACTGCAGCGGCCTTGTCGCGATCGATCAACTGTTCGCGGTACGTCGGCCGTCTCAGTGCAATCAGTCGTTGCGCTCGCCCTTGATGAAGGCCTCGACGCGCGCGCGGCCCTCGGTGTCCTCGATCTGGACGGGCGGGGACTTCATCAGGTAGCTCGACGCGGAGATGATCGGGCCGCCGATGCCGCGGTCTTTGGCGATCTTCGCTGCGCGGATGGCGTCGATGATGATGCCTGCCGAGTTGGGCGAGTCCCAGACCTCGAGCTTGTACTCAAGGTTCAAGGGGACCTCACCGAACGCGCGACCTTCGAGGCGGACGTACGCCCACTTGCGGTCATCGAGCCAGGCGACGTAGTCCGACGGCCCGATGTGCACGTTGCGGTCCTCTTTCTTGCCGCCGAGCGGACCGGAGAGGTTGGAGGTGACGGCCTGCGTCTTCGAGACCTTCTTGGACTCGAGGCGGTCGCGCTGCAGCATGTTCTT
>NZ_VFOS01000003.1 GCF_006716265.1 Rarobacter faecitabidus
TGACGGCGCGGCGAGCTCGATGTGGCCCATGCGCTCACGGCGAACCTTGGAGCGCGTGACCTTGACACCACAGCGCTCACACGTGATGCCCTTGAAGCGCACGCGCTTGTACTTGCCGCAGTAGCATTCCCAGTCGCGGGTCGGACCGAAGATCCGCTCGCAGAACAGCCCATCCTTCTCGGGCTTCAGCGTGCGGTAGTTGATCGTCTCGGGCTTCTTGACCTCACCGTGAGACCAGGCGCGGATGTCATCGGCGTCGGCGAGGCCGATACGCAGCTCGTCGAAGATGTTGACGTCGAGCAAGATGTCCTACTTCCTAATTGTCGCCAGCAGCAGGGCTGGCAAATATGGAAAACCTTGAGTGGTGGTGTGGCGGCGGCGCCGGGGCGCAATGCCCGTGGCCGCCGCCACACGCACGTCAGATCTCGTCGATGCTGTTCGCGGCGTTCGGGCGACGCGACAGGTCGATTCCAAGTTCCTCCGCGGCGCGGTAACCGTCGTCGTCGTCGGACTCCTTCATCTCGATGATGCCGCCGTCGATCGAGAGCACCTCCACGTTCAGGCACAGCGACTGCATTTCCTTCAGCAGCACCTTGAACGACTCGGGAATTCCCGAGTCCGGGATGTTCTCACCCTTGACGATCGCCTCGTAGACCTTCACTCGACCAGGGACGTCGTCCGACTTGATCGTGAGGAGCTCCTGGAGGGTGTAGGCCGCACCGTATGCCTCGAGCGCCCACACTTCCATCTCACCGAAGCGCTGGCCACCGAACTGGGCCTTACCGCCGAGTGGCTGCTGGGTGATCATCGAGTACGGGCCGGTCGAACGCGCGTGGATCTTGTCGTCCACCAGGTGGTGCAGCTTCAGGATGTACATGTAGCCGACCGCCACCGGGTCCGGGAACGGCTCGCCGGAGCGACCGTCGAACAGGCGGGCCTTGCCGTCCGGGCCGACGAGGCGCTGACCATCGCGGTTCGGCAGCGTGTTGGCGAGCAGGCCCGTCAGGACGTCCTCTTCCACGCCGTCGAACACCGGAGTCGCAACGCGGCTGCCGGGCTCCGCCTGGCGAGCGTGTGCGGGAATCTTTTTGAGCCATTCGTTGGCCGATTCCTTGAGTCCCGTCACGTCCCAGCCCTGCGAGGCGATCCAGCCCAAGTGGACCTCAAGCACCTGGCCGACGTTCATTCGTCCCGGCACACCCATGGGGTTCAGGACGATGTCGACCGGGGTACCGTCCGCGAGGAACGGCATGTCCTCCTCGGGCAGGATGGTCGAGATGACACCCTTGTTCCCGTGGCGGCCCGCGAGCTTGTCGCCGGCGGTGATCTTGCGGCGCTGAGCGATGTACACGCGGACAAGTTCGTTCACGCCAGCCGGCAGCTCGTCGCCGTCGTCGCGGCTGAACGTGCGCACCTCGATGACCGTTCCGGACTCGCCGTGGGGCACCTTGAGCGAGGTGTCGCGCACCTCGCGCGCCTTCTCGCCGAAGATCGCGCGCAGCAGGCGCTGCTCCGGGGTCAGCTCGGTCTCACCCTTGGGCGTGACCTTGCCGACCAGGATGTCGCCGCTGGTCACCTCGGCACCGATACGGATGATGCCACGCTCGTCCAGGTCCGCGAGGACCTCGTCCGAGACGTTGGGGATGTCGCGAGTGATCTCCTCGGGGCCCAGCTTGGTGTCGCGGGCGTCAACCTCGTGCTCCTCGATGTGAATCGAGGACAGGACATCGTCCTTGACCAGGCGCTGGCTGAGGATGATCGCGTCCTCGTAGTTGTGGCCCTCCCACGACATGAACGCAACCAGCAGGTTACGGCCGAGCGAGAGTTCACCGCCGTCGGTCGCAGGACCGTCCGCCAGAGCAGATCCGACCTCGACGCGCTGTCCGGCGTCCACGAGCACGCGCTGGTTGAAGCTCGTGCCCTGGTTGGATCGGACGAACTTGCGCACGCGATACGTCGACGTGGTGGCGTCGTCGTTGGCGACGGTGATCAGGTCGGCAGAGACCTCGGTGACGACACCGGCCTTCTGCGCGATGATCACATCGCCCGCGTCGATCGCCGCGCGCCACTCCATGCCGGTACCGACGACCGGAGCCTCGGAGCGGACCAGCGGCACGGCCTGGCGCTGCATGTTGGCGCCCATGAGTGCACGGTTGGCGTCGTCGTGCTCGAGGAACGGGATCAGGGCCGTCGCGACCGACACCATCTGGCGCGGCGAGACGTCCATGTAGTCCACCGAGTCCGGCGTGACGTCATCGGTCTCCCCGCCCTTCAGGCGGACGAGCACGCGCGGCTGCTGGAAGGACCCGTCCTCGTTCAGCGGAGTGTTCGCCTGGGCAATGACGTAACGATCCTCGTCGTCCGCGGTGAGGTACACGACCTCGTCCGTGACGCGGCCGGCCTCGACCTTGCGGTACGGCGTCTCGATGAAGCCGAACGGGTTGATGCGGCCGAAGGACGCGAGCGAGCCGATCAGACCGATGTTCGGGCCTTCAGGGGTTTCGATCGGGCACATGCGGCCGTAGTGCGAGGGGTGCACGTCACGGACTTCCATGCCGGCGCGGTCACGCGACAGACCACCGGGGCCAAGCGCCGACAGGCGGCGCTTGTGGGTCAGACCCGCGAGCGGGTTGTTCTGGTCCATGAACTGCGACGACTGCGAGGTTCCGAAGAACTCCTTGATCGAGGCGACGACCGGGCGGATGTTGATCAGGGTCTGCGGGGCGATCGCCTCGACGTCCTGAGTGGTCATCCGCTCGCGAACCACGCGCTCCATGCGGGAAAGGCCCGTACGGATCTGGTTCTGGATCAGCTCGCCGACCGCGCGAATGCGGCGGTTACCGAAGTGGTCGATGTCGTCCGTCTCAACGCGCACCTCGGTGATCTCGCCACCGCGGATACCCGCGATCGAGTTCTTCTCGGCGTGCAGGGCGCACAGGTACTCGATGGTGGCGACGATGTCGTCGACCGACAGGACCGAGTCGCTGAGTTCCTTGTCGACGCCCAGCTTCTTGTTGATCTTGTAGCGGCCGACCTTGGCGAGGTCGTAGCGCTTCGACGAGAAGTAGAAGCTGTCGAGCAGGTTGCGACCGGCCTCCGGCGTGGGCGGCTCGCCCGGACGGATCTTGCGGTACAGGTCGGTGAGCGCCTCTTCCTGGGTGTGGACGGTGTCCTTCTCCAGGGTTGCCAGCACGGCCGGGTAGTCGGCGAAACGCTCGCGGATCTCCGACTCGCTGAGGCCGAGGGCCTTCAGCAGGACGGTGACGGACTGCTTGCGCTTGCGGTCGACGCGCACGCCGACGGCGTCGCGCTTGTCGATCTCGAACTCCAGCCATGCACCGCGCGACGGGATGACCTTGGCAAGGTAGACGTCCTTGTCCGAGGTCTTGTCGGGGATGCGCTCGAAGTACACGCCCGGGGATCGGACGAGCTGCGAGACGACAACGCGCTCGGTGCCGTTGATGATGAAGGTGCCGCGCTCGGTCATCAATGGGAAGTCACCCATGAAGACCGTCTGGCTCTTGATCTCTTCGGTCGTGTGGTTGTAGAACTCAGCCGTCACGAAGAGCGGCGCGGCGTAGGTGAAGTCCTTGGCGCGGCACTCGTCCGGGTTGTGCTTCGGCGGCTCGAACCGGTGGTTCGAGAACTGCAGCGACATGGTCTGGCCGAAGTCCTCGATCGGGGAGATCTCCTCGAAGATCTCCTCGAGTCCCGAGGTCTCCGGCACGTCACGCCGACCGGCGGACTTCGCCGCTGCGACGCGCGCCTGCCAGCGCTCATTGCCTAGTAGCCAGTCAAAGCTCTCGGTCTGGAGAGCAAGTAGGTTTGGAACCTCCAACGGTTCATAGATCTGCGCGAACGAAATACGGCCAGATGCCGTACGGTTCGCGATAGCTTCAGCGGATGGAGCAGAAGGGGTGCGCGAGGCAGCCAAGTGGGGTCCTTCCCTGCGAAACGGAGACGCAAACGACACTCGAGTTCCACGCAACTTCCCCCAAATCACCCTCTGGTGAAGTTCGGCAGGCTGAAGCGAGGCACACGACGGCGCAAAGCGACAGCATATCCGAGTCCGGCAGGATAATGCAAGTGGCGGGAAAAGTCGATTACCAGGCCTCCCGCGCGGCGGGTCGCGAACGATGGTGCGAGCCGATCAAGCGGCAGCAACTGCGCGCATCTCGGACGCGGGGAGCGCACCGAAGTGCCGGTTAGACGCCAGTTCGGGCGATGGTGGTGTTGTTCGCCTGTGCCCGCGGACGCACGATAAGCAGGTCGACGTTCACGTGTGCGGGCCTGGTCAGCGCGAACGAGATCACATCCGCGATGTCCTCGGCCACGAGCGGCTGGTAGCCCTCGTATACGGCCTTCGCGCGCTCCGTGTCGCCGTCGAACCGGACGAGGGAGAATTCCTCGGTCGCGACGTTGCCGGGCGATATCTCGATCACTCGTATCGGCTCGCCGACCAGTTCCCAGCGCAGGGTCTGGGTCAGCATCCGCTCGGCGTGCTTGACGCCCGTGTAGCCAGCGCCTCCGGGGTAGGGCGCGTGGGCCGCGGTCGAGGTGAGGACGAGTACATCGCCGGCGCCGGATGCCCGAAGGAGCGGCAGCACCGCCTGGGTGACCTGCAGAGTGCCGATGACGTTCAGCTCGTACATCCTGCGCCACTGCTCGACGTCGGCCTGCTCGACAGGATCGAGCCCGAGTGCCCCGCCCGCATTGTTGACCACGGCGTCCAGCCCGCCGGTCGCAGCCAAATGCTCGGCCAGTTCCCCGACCGCATCCGCATCCGTGATGTCGAGCGGATACGCCTCCGCGCCCGTCTCGGCCGCGAGCGCGGCCAGCCTGTCCGCTCGCCGAGCCGAGGCGACCACGTTCCATCCCTCGGCTCGCATTCGACGCACCGTGGCAGCGCCGATTCCCGAGGACGCCCCCGTCACCAGAACCCTGCGTGGGGATCGAGCAGTCATATTCGCTTTCCTTCCGTACGGATCGGACCGGGCCGAGGACGAGTTCTCCGTCCGCGGTCTGAGCCCATGGGGTTTTCGCAATCAGGCAGGTGCTTCGGCGAGTTCGTTCAGCACGTCAGCCACGATGCTCAGACCGGCACTCGCCTCGACGGCCGAGACGACGCATGGCGGCACGATGTGGATGCGATTGTCGGAGATGAAGGGAACGAGACCGCGCGAGAAGAGCTGCTGCTTGATCTCCGCCATCTGCGCAGCGGGAAGCGGCGCCTTCGATCCTTTGTCCTCGACCAGTTCGATGGCCCAGAATACGCCGGTTCCGCGCACGTCACCCACTAAGCGATTGGATTCGGCCAGTTCCGCCAGCGCGGGCCCGATGACCTGCTTGCCGACGAGTGCGGCGTTCTCCACGATCCGTTCATCTCTCATCGTGTCCAGGGTCGCCACGATGGCGGCCATGGCCAGCGGATGCCCCGAATACGTGAGGCCACCCGGGAAAACTCGTTCATCGAATGCCCGCGCTATCCGCGCGCTGATCGCCACCCCGCCGGCCGGCACGTAACCGGAATTGACGCCCTTGGCGAAGGTCACCAGGTCGGGGATGACGTCATGGTCATCGAACGCGAACCACGATCCGGTCCGGCCGAATCCTGACATCACCTCGTCCAGGATCAGGACGATGCCGTACCTATCCGCAATGGCACGCACGCCGGCCAGATAGCCGGGAGGCGGCACGATGACGCCGGCTGTGCCGGGAATGGTCTCGAGCAGAATCGCGGCGATGGATTCGGGACCTTCGCATTGAATGGTGCGCTCCAGATGCTGCAGTGCGCGTTCGCATTCCTGTTCCGGGGACTCCGCCCAGAACTCCGAACGGTACTCATAGGGACCGAAGACGTGGACGTGCCCGCGGGAATACTCGTTCGGGATACGGCGCCAATCGCCGGTCGCCGCGATCGCCGCACCGGTGTTGCCGTGGTACGACCGGTAGCGGGACACGACTTTGTCACGGCCGGTGAACAGGCGCGCCATGCGAATCGCGTTCTCGTTGGCATCCGCTCCCGCATTGGTGAAGAAGATCTTCTGAAAAGAGTCCGGCAGCTGGCGCAGGATCTTCTTCGCCGCCTTTGCGCGAGTGGCGTTGGCGGTCGCCGGCGAGATGGTCGTGAGCAGATCCGCTTGCTCCTTGATCGCCGTGACGACTCGTGGGTGCTGATAGCCGATGTTCACGTTGACGAGTTGACTTGAGAAATCGAGCCATCGATTGCCCGCGTGGTCCCACAGCGTGCAGCGCTCGCCACCGGCAACCACGAAGGATGGCAGGTGCGCCTGAGCCGACCACGAGTGGAAGACGCTGGCGTGATCCGATTCGAGCACCGCGGCGTCGAGGGCGGCGCCTGTTGGAGCGACAGACATGGAGAACCCTTCTTTCTTGGGACAGCGGACTTCTGCGAACGTGCGGTCGGTAGCGGCGGGGTGGATGGGCGGAGGTCCCGGTTCCGCAGAAGCCTCCCGCCCCGCCGCTACCGAGTTCTGATCAGTTACCGCCCTCGTTCAGCGTCACGTCGATGGGTGTGAAATCTGCCCCCAGCACGTCGACGCCTTCAGCCTCGAGTTCGGCGAGCGCCTTCTCCACGTACTCGTTGGAGAAGGCGGTGGCCGGCGGGTCGGTGCTGACGATCGTGGCACCGGTCTCGTTCTTGGTCTCCTTCGCGATGGAAACCGTCTGGTCCCACTGGTCCTGGTTGATGGTCCCGATCCCGGACGTGGACGGCCAGATCAGCTTGTTGACCTCGTTGGTCATCCACAGCTGGTGGCTGGTGCCCAGTGTGGAACCCGCGGCGGTCACGATGTCTGCTGCCTCTTGGGCGTTGTCGCGGGCGTAGACCCAACCCTTGATGGACGCCTTGATGAACTTCACCGCGGTGTCGGCATAGTCGCTGTCCGAGGCGAGGCGGTCCGCGTCGGCCCAGATCGCATCCTGCAGCATGGCGGTGCCCTCATCGTTCCAGTCGATGACATTGAGGTCATCCGGCGTGTACAGCTCGCCCGTGTCCGGATTGACCGTCTCAAGGACCTGGGCGTACTCGTTGTAGGTCATCGCCTGTGCCGCGTCGATGTCGCCGGACAGGAAGGCATTCATGTCGAATGCCTGCTGGACGAGGTCGATTCCTGAGGCGGTGTCGATCCCGGCCTTCTGCATGCCAGCGAACAGCTCCCACTCGTTGCCATAGCCCCACGAACCGACCTTCTTGCCGGCGAGGTCTGCTGCCGTGGTGATTCCCTTGTCCTTGAAGGAGATCTGCGTGGTACCACTGCGCTCGAAGATCTGCGCGATGTCGGTCACGTTGGTGCCCTGTTCGATTGAACCGAGCACCTTTGGCACCCACGAGATCGCGAAGTCGGCGTCGCCCGCGGCGAGCACATCGATGGGCACGGTGTCGGTGCCCGCCTCCTGGATGGTGACATTGAGGCCCTCGTCCTCGTAGTAGCCCTGATCGACGGCAGCGTAATAGCCCGCGAACTGCGCCTGCGCCACCCATTGGAGCTGCAGAGTGACGTCGGTCAGTTCACCCGATTCGCCGTCAGTTTCGGCAGTCGAGGGCGTGTCGGAGGCCGTGGGCGAGGACGAGTCATCCGAGGACGAACAGCCGGCCAGGGCGAGAGCGGCGGTCAGGGTGAGCGCACCCAGCCTGACCGCGGTGCGTACGTTGTTCTTCATGAGGTTGTTCCTCTCTTTGGGCGGTAAGGGGAGGACGAGGAGCGAAGCCTTCGCCGTCGCTAACGGCGACGAAGACTGACTCGCTCCAGCCCAGAAGTGGCGACGAAGAAGATCACGCCGATGGCCACGGCACCTACCACGTATGCCCAGGCCAGGGCATAGCGTGAGGAGGACACCGCAGAGGTGATGGCACGGCCGAGCCCATCGACCGGTCCGCCGAAATACTCGGCCACGAGGGCCGAGATCACCGATACCGAGGACGCGATGCCCAGACCGGTGAAGAAGAAGGGCAGAGCACCCGGCAGTGTCACCGTGCGAGTGATCTGCCACGGGCTCGCCGCGTATACGCGCATGAGGTCGCGATGGATGGGGGCAACGGTGAGGAGACCCCGCAGGGTGTTGACATAAACCGGCACGAATGCGGCGAGTGCAGCTATCAGGACGCGCGCCGTCTGGACGCTCTGCCCGAACATGGCGTACAGCACGGGCGCGAGCGCCACGATGGGGACGACGGACGCGGCCATCACGATAGGAGCGCTCGCCTCGCGCACCAGCCGGAAGGATGCGGCGGTCCCCGCCCATAGGAGCGCCACGATAACTCCCAGGATCAGCCCGTACAACGAATTCAGCGCCGTGGCACTGGCCGCCTTGGCGATGAGGCCCACGTTGTCAGTGAACTGTTCGCCGATCGCGCCGGGACTCGGCAGTACGTATGGTTCGAGGTCGAACGCGACCACCAGCCACTGCCAGATCCCCAGGCAGGCCAGCCCAAAAACGACAGGGGCGACGATGACGCGTGTCTTGTCCCACGCTCTGACGGAAGTCATCGCAGATCCACCCCTTTGCCGCCGGATTCGACGGGCTCACCGTGCGCACTGTGGAGTGCCTCGCGGACTGCCGCGACACCGTCGAAGAACTGCCCATCCTCACGCAGGTCGTCGTCCCGATCGGCAGCGCGACCCAAAGACACCGGAACGATCTCGGTGACACGTCCCGGCCGCGGCGACATGACGACCACGCGATCGGACAGGTACACGGCCTCGGGGATCGAGTGCGTGACGAAGACGACGGCAGCGTTCGTATCGGCGCGGATGCGCAGCAGTTCCGTCTGAAGGCGCTCGCGAGTCATCTCATCGAGCGCGCCGAAGGGCTCGTCCATCAGCAGCAGACTCGGCTTCTCCGCGAGCGCGCGGGCTATCGCCACTCGCTGCTGCATGCCACCCGACAGCTGCGCTGGCTGGTGCCCCGCGAATTCGGCCAGGCCGACCATGTCGAGCAGCTCGCGCGCCCGCTCCCGGCGCGCCGCCTTGCCGACGCCATGGAGTTCGAGTGGCAACTCGATGTTCGCCTGCACGGACCGCCACGGTAGGAGGCCAGCCTGCTGGAAGGCAATGCCATAGTCCCCGCCTTCACGGGCAGTGCGAGCCGGCTTCCCGAACACCTCGATAGCACCCGAGGTCGGCTGATCGAGGTCGGCGATGAGGCGCAGGAGGGTCGACTTGCCGCAGCCCGACGGCCCGATGAGCGACACGAACTCACCCGCCGCCACCTGCAAGGACACGTCGCTCAGTGCGTGCACCACACCCGAACGGGCTTCGAAGGTCCGCGTAACGTCCCGCACGTCCACCGCCACGGCGGGCGCAGATCGGCCGGAACTTGCGATCACTGCCGCCTCGCCACGGTTCTCGGCTGCGTTCTCCTCAGTCATCAGTCGACCTCCGCGTATCGGTATTTCTTCAGTAGTTTGCCGATCGCCGCGACCGTGCCCGCCGCCACCAGTCCGATGAGAACAGCGCCGAAGATCGGCGACCAGGCCTTGGCCGGGTCGGAGGATCCGGCTTGGGCGAATTCGATGATCATGCGCCCGAGCCCGCCCTTGAGTCCCGTCGAGACCTCAGCCACGATCGCGCCTATGACGGCGTTGGCGGCCGCCAGGCGGAGCGCGGGGATCAAGTAAGGCACCGCGGCCGGCAGCCGCAGGCGAAACAGGGTCGTGCCCCATCCCGCGGAGTAGGCGCGCATCAGATCCAGGTGCACGGCCTCGGGCGACGAGAGTCCCCGCAGCATGCCCACAGCGACCGGGAAGAACGCGAGGTAGGACGCGATGACGGCCACGCTCATCCACGACTGCCATTCGAAGGAGCCGAATTCGAGTCTGGTTCCCCAGCCCTTCACCAGCGGTGCCAACGCGATCAGCGGAACGGTCTGGCTGAGGATGACCCACGGCAGAATCGCGGATCGCGCCGTGCGGAACCGCTGCATCACCACCGCAAGGAGGATCCCGACCACGACGCCGACCAGCCATCCGACTCCCGCAATCCCCAGCGTGAAGCCGCCCGCGAGCAGAACCGACTGCCACAGCGGCAGCGCATCCTTACCCCTGTTGATGGGTTCGATCGCGCGCGCGACCATGTCCCACACGTGCGGCATGGCCGTATCGGTCGTGCGCGGCAGGATTGTCAGATCGCCGATCATCACTCCGTCTGCAGGCCCGAGCCACTTGTACAGTTCCCACACGAGGACAAGCGTCAGCACACCGGCCAGGCCGGTGATCGTGAGGCGGATCCGCGAACTCATGCCGTGGCCGTCACTGCCTCGGCCATCGCCGGAATGACCCGCTCACCGTAGGTCCGCAGCGTCTCTTCCTTGTTGTCGTGCTGCAGGTACGCCGCGAACTGCGTCACTCCCAGCTTGCTCAACTCCGTCAATTTCTCGACGTGGTCGCGCGGGGATCCAAGGAGGCAGAAGCGCTCGACGATCTCGTCCGGCACGAACGTGGTGTGAGAATTGCCCGCCCGCCCGTGCTCGTTGTAGTCGTATCCCTCCCGTTCCTTGATGTAGTCCGTGAGCGCCTTGGGGATAGCCGAATCAGTGCCGTATCGCTTGACGATGTCGGCGACGTGGTTGCCCACCATGCCGCCGAACCACCGGCACTGCTCACGCATGTGGGATCGTTCTGCCGGGGACTCGCCGTTGCCCGTGTAGGCCGGGGCGGCGACACAGAACTTGATCGCCTCCGGGTCGCGCCCCGTGGCCTCGGCCGAGTCGCGTACCGCCTTGATCATCCAGGCGGCGATGTCCGGATCGGCCAGTTGCAGAATGAAGCCGTCACCGACCTCACCCGTCAGTTTCAGCGCCAGTGGGCCATACGCCGCGACCCACACGTCCAGAGCCGATCCCTGCGCCCACGGGAACTGCACCGTGCGATCGTTGATGGCGACGGAACGCGAGTTGGCGAGTTCGCGGATCACGTGGACCGCGTCGCGCAAGGTGGCCAGGTTAGACGGCCTGCCATTCAGCGTTCGCACGGCCGAGTCTCCGCGTCCGATGCCGCAGATCGTCCGATTGCCGTACATCTCATTCAACGTGGCGAACAGCGATGCCAGGACTGTCCAGTCACGCGTGGCTGGATTGGTCACCATAGGTCCGACCACGATCTTGCGGGTGGCGGCCAGCATCGCCGAATAGATGACGAACGGCTCCTCCCACAGCAGATGGGAGTCGAAGGTCCAGGCGTGCGTGAAGCCGTAGGTTTCAGCCAGCCGGGTCAGTTCGATTACTCGTGACGCGGGTGGATCCGTTTGCAGAACGATTCCGAAGTCCATCTCTCGGCTCCTTAAATGAGGTACTGGCTCAGGCCGCGCTTGATGTACCGGCCGTGGCCGAGCCTGCCGCGGAACTCGCCGTCGGCCACCACGACCGAGCCGCGCGAGATGACGGTGTCGACGTGGCCATCGATCTCGAAGCCCTCCCAGGCGGAATAGTCCATGTTCATGTGGTGGGTCTTGCTGAGGCCGATCGAGGTGTGTCCGTTCGGGTCGTAGACGACGACATCGCCGTCGGCACCTGGCGCGATGACGCCCTTCTGTCCGTGCATTCCGAACATGCGGGCGGGGGTGACCGAGCAGATCTCCACCCACCTCTCCAGCGAGATCTCACCGGTGACCACGCCCTGGTACATCAGATCCATGCGGTGTTCCACGGAGCCGATCCCGTTGGGGATCTTGGCGAAGTCGCCTATTCCCAGTTCCTTCTGGTCCGCCATGCAGAAGGGGCAGTGATCGGTGGAGACGAGTTGGAGGTCGTTGGTGCGCAACGCCTGCCACATGTGGTCCTGGTGGCCCTCCGCGCGGGCTCGCAGGGGTGTCGAGCACACCCACTTGGCGCCCTCGAAGTCTCCCCACTGCTCGCTGACCGCACCCAGCTGTTCCTCAAGGGACAGGTACAGGTACTGCGGGCAGGTCTCCCCGAACACGTTCTGCCCCTGGTCGCGAGCGGTCGCGATGTAGTCGACGGCCTGCTTGGCGGAGACGTGGACGATGTACAGGGGCGCGCCAGCCAGGTCTGCCAGAAGGATGGCGCGGTTGGTGGCCTCGGCCTCGGCCTGCCACGGACGAGTCACCCCGTGGTAGTACGGCGAGGTGTTGCCCGCTGCCAGGGATTGCTGGACCAGGGTGTCGATGACCGACCCGTTCTCCGCATGCATCATCATCAGCGCACCGTTGTCGGCGCCCTTCTGGAAGGCCCGCAGGATCTGACCGTCATCGGACAGGAACACACCTTTGTAGGCCATGAACAGCTTGAAACTGGTCACGCCCTCCGCGATGAGCTCGTCCATCGCTGTGAGCGATGAGTCCTGCACGTCGGACAGGATCTGGTGAAACCCGTAGTCGATGGCGCACTGTCCGGCGGCCTTGTCATGCCATGCCTGGTACTGCTCGAGGATGTTCTGGTCCGGGTACTGCACCACGAAGTCGACGATCGAGGTGGTGCCGCCCCACGCCGCCGCTGTCGTGCCGGTGGCGAACGTGTCGGACGCGAACGTACCGCCGAACGGCATCTCCATGTGGGTGTGCGCGTCGATGCCGCCGGGCACGACGTACTTACCGGTGGCGTCGACGACCTGATCGACGCTCGCGGCGAGATCGACTCCGAGGGTCTTGGCCCCCGGCGGCAACACGGCGACGATTTTCTCGCCGTCGATGAGGACGTCCGCCTGGGATCGGCCGGTGGAGTTCACGACGGTACCGCCGCTGATGAGAATGGACACAGTTTTCCTCCCTGGTTCATCGGATCGCGTTCGGGTGGGCGCGCGGGGTCAGTGCTGCCGCGCGTCAGGGTGCGACGATCGGCCCGTAGGCGTCCGGCCGGCGGTCGCGGAAGAACTGCCAGCGCTCACGGACCTCGCGCACCAGGTCCAGGTCGAGGTCGCGGATGAGCAGCTGGTCGTCCTCTGTGGAGCCGACCTCTCCGACGTAGTTCCCGTCCGGTCCAACGGCATAGGAAGATCCGTAGAACTTCACGGCGTCGTCCCCGTATTCGTTGTCCTCGAGGCCGACGCGGTTGTTGGCGATGACGAAGACGCCATTGGCGGCGGCCGCGGCGGGCTGCTCGATCTCCCACAGGCGATTCGACACGCCGGGGGCGGTCGCGTTGGGATTGAACACGATCTCAGCGCCGTTCAGCGCCACGGTCCGCCATCCCTCGGGGAAGTGCCGGTCGTAGCAGATGGTCACGCCGACCTTGCCGATCGCCGTATCGAAGACGGGCCAGCCCAGGTTTCCGGGGCGGAAGTAGAACTTCTCCCAGAATTTGGGCAGGTGAGGAATGTGGTGCTTGCGATACTTGCCGAGCACGGTACCGTCCGCATCGATCACGACCGCCGTGTTGTAGTAGACGCCCGGCTGGTCCTCTTCGTAGATCGGCAGCACTACGACGATGCCGAGTTCCTTCGCGAGTGCCGAGAAGCGATCGGTCGTGGGGCCGGGAATCGTCTCGACGTACTCGTAGTACTTGGGATCCTGCGTGATGCCGAAGTAAGGGCCGTAGAACAACTCCTGGAATCCGATGATCTGTGCGCCCGCCGCAGCGGCCTCGCGTGTCCAGTCTTCATGCAACTGGATCATCGACTCCTTGTCGCCGGTCCACCGTGCCTGGGTGAATGCCGCTCGCACAATGCTCATGGTGTTACTCGCCTCCAAGTGGTGTGGATGGTGGTGGCGAGCAGTGGGCGAGGCCCACCAGGAGCGCCACCTCGTCGTGCTTAGTTGTAACCCTGGCCCTTGAACATTTCTGCGGCGTAACCTCTGCCCCGAGCGGAGGGGCACTATGTATCCACTCGGTTAATTCCTGCGCATGGCGCGTTACCGATCACTGTGGAAAGCCCTTTCTGACCCCTCCGAGTCGCCCAAAAGGGGCACGATGGCACGCATGCACGTCACTGTTTCCGATCTGGTTGAACAAATCGCCGAGCCCTCGCCCCGCGGTATCGCCGCCGGTATCGCCCGCCTCATGCGCGCGGGAGAATTGCGGCCCGGGGATCGGCTGCCCACGGTGCGGAGCCTGAGCGCAGCGCTCGGCGTAAGCCCCGCGACCGTCAGCGGCGCGTGGCATGCACTCGCCGATGTCGGGCTCGTCGTCACACGCGGACGCGCGGGAACGTTCGTCCTACCGGAGCCGGCGAGCTGGCTGCCTCCGCGCTACCGCACGATGAACGAGACGACGCACGACACCGAGCTCGACCTGTCGACCGGTACCCCCGATCCGAGACTGCTTCCCTCCATCGGGCGCGCCCTCGTCCGGGCGGCCAGCCGATTGCAGGGAGCGGAGACCGGCAGCTATGTCGCCGCGCCCGTCCTCCCGGAGCTCGAGGCGCTGATCCGCGAAACCTGGCCGTTCACCGCGCAACGGATCACGGTCGTCGATGGGGCGCTCGATGCCCTGGCCCGTGCAGTGGAGCAGGCGACGAGTTTCGGCGACCGCATCGCCGTGGAGAATCCGGGCTTTCCGCCCGTGTTCGACCTGCTGGAACAGGCTGGGCGCGACCGGGTGCTGGTGGAACTCGACGAGCACGGGATCACGCCGCCCAGCCTTGAGAGCGCTCTGCGCAAGAACGTCACGGCCCTCATCGTGCAGCCACGCGCGCACAATCCGACCGGGGTGAGCATCTCCCCCACGCGCGGTCGAGAACTGGCCGCGATTCTGCGGCAGCATCCGGGCGTGACCGTGTTCGAGGACGATCATTCGGGCGATGTGAGCGCCGCACGAGACTTCAGTCTCGGCACGCTCCTGCCCATGCGCGTGGTCAGGATTCGTTCCTATTCCAAATCCCACGGTCCAGACCTGCGCATCGCTGCCATCGGCGGACCGGCCGCCGTGATCGACCCGCTGGTCGCGCGGCGCATGCTCGGTCCTGGCTGGACGAGCAGACTGCTGCAACGCGTGCTCATCGACCTGCTCACGGATGCGGATGCCATGGACGCCGTGACCCATGCACGCCGCGTCTACTACAGCAGATCCCACCTGCTCACCGCCGCGCTGGCAGCCGAGGGCATCGAGATCCGGCCAGGGGACGGCATCAACATGTGGCTCCCCGTGCACGACGAGCAGGTCGCGCTCACCCGCCTCGCGAGTGCCAGCGTCAGCGCGGCGCCGGGTACGCCGTTCTTCGCCGCTCGAGACAGCGAATACGCCCGCCGGGATCACATCCGGATCTCGCTCTCCACTGACCTCGCGGACGTCACCGATCTGGCTCGCGTATTGGCTCACGCCGCCCGCCCCTGACCCGGTGTTTCAGGCGCGTAAACGATCTTCCGGGTACGTCCTACGATGAATGCTGACCGTGGATCCACTCATGATCTGTCGCAGCGACCCACTGAATCGGGCGCGTGTCATCGTGGCGCACTTCGACGTCGCACGCACCCACGGGTCGGCCTCGCCCGGCTCATCCGCCCGATTCCCCAGGAGGCATCTGCGTGAAATCACCATTGCCCACGAGCGCCGGAGCGCTCGTCCTCATCTCCGCCCTCGCCGTGACAGGTTGCGCAACCGACACCACCACGGCGGAACCCGCCGCCAGTGCGGCATTCACCGCGGCGGCTGACTATCCGCTCACGATCGACAATTGCGGGTTCGAACTCACCATCGATGCCACACCGCGGCGCGTTGTCACCATCAAGTCGTCCACGGCGGAGATGATGCTCGCGCTCGGAGTCGGTGACAGAATCGTCGGCGCCGCCTACCTTGACGGACCCGTTCCGGACGCCCTCGCGGAAGCTGCCGCCGCAGTTCCCGCCCTGACGAATCCGCTCAGCGACAAGGTTCCGGGGTCGGAGGCGACGCTCGAACTCGAACCGGACCTGATATTCGCGGGATGGGAATCGAACGTCAGCGCCGACGGTGTCGGGGAACGGAGCCAGCTGGCAGGGCTCGGTGTCAGCACGTACGTCGCACCCTCCGCGTGCAAGGAGCCGGGCTACCAGCCCGATCCCCTCACATTCGACGACATCTGGACCGAGATCGCTCAGGCCGGGCAGATCTTCGACGCCGCCGAGAGCGCCACCGCGCTCGTCGCCGAGGAGCAAGCCGAGCTCGCGGCCGTCGTGCCCGACGAACGCGGGCTCACCGCTCTGTGGTGGTCGTCCGGCACGGACACCCCCTACGTCGGCGCCGGCATCGGGGCCCCGCAGCTCATCATGGACTCCGCTGGGCTCACCAACATCGCGGCGGACACCCACGATACGTGGGCACCGATGTCGTGGGAGGCGATCGCCGCCGCCGATCCGGACCTGATCGTGCTGGTCGACTCGGAATGGAACAGCGCGCAGAAAAAGACGGACTTCCTCGCGTCGAACCCCGTCACCCGCGAACTGTCCGCCGTCAAGGACGGCCGATACGCGGTGATTCCCTTCGCGGCGACGGAGGCGGGAGTGCGCACCGTCGACGCGGTAGCCGACCTCGCCGCACAACTGTCCGGAATCCAGGAGCGCTGATGGTCACGGCGGCTGTGACGGCAGGGGAAACGATGGTGGGGCGCACCCGATTGCGTGTACCGGCCGTCGTCCTCGTCGGCTTGGCACTCGCCGTGAGCATCCTCCTGTGCGTCATCGTCGGCGCGGCCGACATCGCCCCCTCCGAGGTGTTCCGCTCGGTCCTGCACCACCTGGGGTTGGGCCCGGCGCTGGACGCGCAGCCGCTCACTCCCCTGCGAGACGCCATCGTCTGGGACCTGCGCATACCTCGCGTGCTGACGGCGGGTGCCGTCGGTGCCGGACTGGCCATCTGCGGGGTGGTGATGCAGGCCGTCACTCGCAACCCGCTCGCCGACCCCTACCTCCTTGGACTGTCCTCCGGGGCGTCACTCGGGGCGGTCGCGGTGCTGCTGCTCGGCGTACCGCTGCTCCTGCCGATCGCGGCGTTCGGCGGTGCCGGGCTGGCCCTCGCCGCAGCGCTCGCGCTGGCAGCCTGGGGCGGGAGCGCCGCTTCACCGGGCCGCACCGTGCTGGCGGGAGTCGCGGTCTCGCAGGCATGCGCGGCACTCGTGAGCCTCGTCGTGTTCTGGTCCGCGAGCGCGGACAGCTACCGCGAGATCCTCTCATGGCTGCTCGGATCGGTCGCCGGGGCAACGTGGACGTCCGTGTGGCTCACGGTGGGCGCTGTAGCGACGCTCGGCCTCGGCCTGGCGCTCAGCGGGAACCTGCTGGATGGCTTCGGGTTCGGGGACGAGGCCGCCGCCGCGCTCGGCATCCGTGTGGAGCGGACCCGCCTCCTGCTTCTGGTCGGCACAGCCATGCTGACCGGGGCGCTGGTGTCGCAATCGGGCGCGATCGGATTCATCGGCCTTGTGGTGCCCCATGCCGTTCGGCTGGTGGCCGGGCAATCTCATCGACTGGTGCTGCCCCTGTCGGGCGCCGCGGGGGCCCTGGTCCTGATGTGGGCGGACACGATCGCCCGATCCGCGTTCGCCCCGCGGGAGCTGCCGGTGGGCGTCGTGACGGCCGTGCTCGGCGCGCCGATCTTCGCGATACTTCTTCGCCGGACCAGGAGCGCGGCATGAGCGCGATCGCCTCGCCGGGCTGGACATACCCTCCGCTTACGGAACACGGCCTACGGGCCAGCGGCATCACGATCTCGATCGGGGGCAAGGCCCTCGTCTCCGAGGCAAGCCTGAGGCTGGAGCCAGGGACGGTGACAGGACTGGTCGGGCCGAATGGCGCCGGGAAGTCGACTCTGTTGCGGGCAATCGCCGGCGTGCGCCGGCCCGAGGTGGGAACCCTTCAGTTCGACGGGATCGATCTCGCGAGCACGCCGGTCCGCGAGCGGGCTCGATTGGTGGCCTTCATGGAGCAGGAGGCATCACCGACCTTCGACATGACAGCGATCGAGGCGGTGATGATGGGGCGCCTCCCGCATCGCTCCGTCCTGGCGGGTCCCAGTGCGTCAGACGAGGACATCGCTCGTAAGGCCCTCGCGAGAGCGGGCGACGCGGCGCTAGCGGAAAGGAGTATCGCCACGCTCTCCGGAGGGGAACGGCAACGCGTGCACCTGGCGCGCGCCCTGGCCCAGGACCCGCGTCTGCTGGTGCTCGACGAGCCGACGAACCATCTCGATATCGGAGCTCAGCTCGCAACCATGGCGCTGCTCCGCCGCCTCGCCGCTGAAGGGCTGACCGTCCTCGCGGCATTGCATGACCTGCAGACGGCAGCGACGCACTGCGATCAGGTCGTCATGATGGCAGGTTCCACGATCGTCGCGGCGGGGTCCGTGACAGACGTGCTCACGTCCGATCTCATCGGCCGCGTCTACGGCGTGCACTGCGACATCATGACGAATCCCAAGACCGGGCGGCCGCTGCTCGCCTTCAGCTGATCGAAGACCACTGAGCGGCAGTGCGGCTCCGAGCGGAGCGAGTGGCATGAGTTGAGCGAGCGACATGAGCGGGCAGAGCGGCATAAGCGGCCACGCCTGAGGGTGCGCCTCAGCGGACCCGACCGGCGGCGTACCCGGCGGCATAGCCCGCGGCGTAACCATCGGCGTGAGCCTCCGCGCTTCCCCGGCGGAACATGTCCGTCTCGGAGGGACGCACGATGGCCCGAGCCCCGGGACCATCCTGCTGCATTACCCACTTCTCGGCACCCGAGATGACCGCCGCGGCGACGCCATCGGCCTTCCCCCGCACCAACTCGCTCGCGGCCGCCAGTTCGTCAGCGACGGCGACCACCGTCGCCGATAGTTTGCGGCCGCCAGCGTCCGGACGCCCACGCATGTCATCGAGCACCATGACCCCGGCGGCGCCGATAGCCATATCGGTCACTCCCTCGCGCCACGCCCGCCCCGCCGAATCGGCGATGATCACCCCGACGTTCGCTCGTGTCACCCTCCTGAACTCTGCTCGCAGATTCCGTGCGCTGGCATCCGGGTCCTGCGGAAGAAGCAGAATGGTCCCCTCGGCGGTGTTGGACGCGTCAACGCCCGCCGCGGCCATGACCAGGCCCAGATGGTTTTCCACGATCCTGGTGGTGCCCGAACCATCCGAATGCTGACGCGACGCCACCGCCCGAACTGTCTGACGAGAAATAGCCTCTTCGCGATCGGCGGCGCGGAGAATCCTCCCCTCCGCCTTGGACACCGCCTTGCTGGTCACCACAACGATGTCGCCGTCCGCAAGAGCGGCGGTGGACTCGTCCTCGAATGGCGTGAGCGCGGCCAAGATCAAGTGAGCGAGGTCATCGCCCGGCACCACCTCACCGACGCCGGTGACCGGTCGGATGTTGATGCTCATGTCAGCGCTTCAACTTGGGCAGAACCTCGCGACCGAACACCTCGAGCCATTCGACCTGGTTGCGGCCGACGTTGTGCAGGTAGATGCGGTCGAATCCGAGATCAACGTATTTCTGGAGGGCCGCGCGGTGCACGTCTGGATCGGAGGAGATGACCATCCGTCCCTCGAAATCCTCGGGCCTGACAAGGCGTGCCATCTGCTCGAAATCATGCGGCGAGCGGATGTCCGCCTTGGGGAACTTCATGCCACCATTGGGCCATTGCGTCATCGCGTTCGCGAGCGCCTCCTCGTCGGTTGGCGCCCACGATAGATGCACCTGCAACACCTTCGGCATCGCGTCGGGGTCGCGACCGGATTCACGTGCCCCGTCGGCGAACTTGCCGAAGAGCATGTCGATTTTCTCCAGCGGAGCGCCCACCGTGATGAGCCCGTCGGCGACCCGGCCCGCCCGCTTGGCCGTCACCGGCCCGCCCGTGGCGACCAGGATTTCCGGCGGTTGCGGCGGCATGGTCCAAAGGCGCGTCGATTCGAGTTTGTAGTACGTCCCGGAGTGCTTCACATCCTTGCCCTGGCGCGAGGCGGTGAAGAGCTTCTTGATGACGTCGATGGCCTCGAACATGCGGTTGATGCGCTCCGGCGCCTCGGGCCAGTATTGCGCCACGATGTGCTCGTTGAGGGCCTCCCCCGATCCCAGGCCGAGCCAGTGCCGGCCGGGATACATCGCCGCCAAAGTGGCCGATGCCTGCGCAACCATCGCCGGATGCCAGCGGAATATCGGCGCCGTCACACCCGGCCCCATATCGCCGGAGGTGCGCTCCCCCAGGGCAGTCAGGACGTTCCAGACGAATGCCGACTGCCCCTGCGCGGGGACCCACGGCTGGAAATGATCGGCCGCCATCACGCCGGTGAATCCGTGAGCTTCGGCCAACGCCGCGAGGTCGACGACCTCTGTCGGATGGAACTGTTCAAGGGCGGCGACGTACCCGATCGTAAGAGTCATGGGATCACCGTAAGGCCGTGATGTTGTTGCGGAATGACCGGGTTGTTTCCGGAGTGGGAAAACCGAGCCCCGGCACGCGACCTCACACGCCCCAATTGCCCCCAAGGTCCTAGTCCCACCCCTCACAAAGGGGGACAATGAGGACATGACCACCTCACCGGCGCGCACCGACACCGATTGGGTCGATCCGCGGGATCAGATCAAGGTTGGCGTGCTAATGGCCAACGGTCGCCTTGCGCCGCGCAATTTCGCCTCCGTCGCGGAGGCGGAGGCCTGGGCGATCGAGGGCGAGGAAGTTGTCCAGTACAACCTCGTCTGCGAGTGCGACCGCTGACTTGCCCAGCGCGAGATCACGCCCCACTCCTGCCCCGCATGTAGCACCATCTGGAGAACTGAGCCGCAATGATCCCCATCCAGGCCACCACGAAGCCGCGCCGCATGAGCCGCACGGATCGCATCACCACAGTGTGGATGATTGTGGCGGTCGTGACGATGGGAGTCGGGATCGCCACGCGCGGGTCCATGGCGCAGCAGTACTGGACGATGATCCACGTCGTCACCCTCGGCGTCCTGACGAACGCGATTTTGCAATGGTCATGGTTCTTCACCCGCGCACTGCTGCATCTGCGACGCGACGATCGCCACTCGGGACGCGACAACGCCATCCGCGTGGTGGCCTTCAACGTAGTATTCATCGGTCTCATCGCCGGCATGTGGTCCGCGCACGCCTGGCTCACGGTAGTCTGCGCGGGACTGATCGGAGCGGTCATCGCGTGGCACGGCATTGCCCTGCTCATTGCCGCACGCACTCCCCTCGCCTCCCACTACCGCACCTTGACCTGGTATTACGCGACAGCCGCCGCGTTCTTGGTGCTGGGATGCGTGGTTGCGGGTTTCATCACGGTCGCAATGTTCGAGGCAGGTGCGCCCGCCTGGATCGTCGATGCGCGCGATGAGTTGACGCTGGTTCATGCCATCGTCAATCTGGGTGGCTGGATCGGGCTGACGATGGCGGGCACGCTCGTGACCCTCGGACCGACGATGCTGCGCACCAGGATGGACGAATCCGCCGTCCCGCGTGCCCGGCGGGCGCTGACGTGGCTGGCACTCAGCCTCCTGGCCGCTGCCACCAGCGCAATCACGGGCCCGCTGTGGCTGGTTGGCGCCAGCTTGGCCGGTTTCACCCTCGCGTTGCTCCTGGGCATCGGCGTGCCGCTCGGACGAGCTGCACTCGCCAAGCGTCCCGGATCGTATGCCACGTGGACCACGATGGCAGGAATCACCTTCATCGTTGTCGCCCTCGGCGCCGTAGCCGTCAACGCGCTGCGGGCAAGTGACGTCTCGGAACTGCGCGCCCTCAATGTTCCCTGGCTGATCGTGCTCGGGGTAGGCGGAATGTGCCAGATTTTCGTCGCCGCACTGACTCACCTCATGCCCATCGTGGTCGGTGGCGGTCCGGCACATGTCCGCCTGGGCATGACCACGTTGGAAACGGCTTGGCCGGCGCGCCTGGCCGCACGCTGCGCAGCACTGATCCTGCTCATGGGGCCATTCGGGGATGACCTCCAGCTCACCTGGTGGGGAATCGTGTTGGCAACGTTCATAGTCGACATTGCCCTGTTCGCACTCAGCGGCGTACGCCAAGGGCGGGCGAAGCGCTCGTCCACACCCACCACACCCGACACAACACCGGGGCGCGGAGACGCACCCACGCCCGCCACGAGTCCCCTTCGCGTCGCCGCGCCACCGCTGAACGCCACGCCCGCGAGCCCGGTCCCGGAACGCGCCCCCGCGCCGGGCCCACGCCCGCATCCCGGAGTGCTGGGTGGCCCCCTCGCACGCGCGGTGTGGGCACTCGGCGGCATCACCGCGGTCCTCGCAATCACGCTCATCGCTACGCTCCCCCACGATTCCGCCGCACCGAGCGGCTCGACAACGGCGTCAGTCACACCGACCGGCGAGTCCACGCAGGTCACCCTCACCGTCGAGAACATGTCGTACTCCCCCGCGCGCATCGAGGTGCCCGTCGGAAACGCACTGGTCGTCACCCTGCACAACACCGGTGATCAGCGACACGACCTCGTCTTCGCGAACGGCGCTCGCATCGAGGGCGTCGCCCCCGGAGCGAGTGCCACAGTCACGGTCGGCGTCATCGCGGGCGACGTCGAAGGTTGGTGCTCCATCGCCGGGCATCGGCAGATGGGTATGACGGTGCAGGTCGTGGCAACGGGCATTTCGGACGAGTCCTCCGCCTCTCCCGCGAACGGTGCTGAGCCGGGTGACGCGGGAGACGCAGACGATGGGAACGGAGGCGGCGGCGCGGACGACGAAGGAACGGCACACGGCGGCGCCCACGCTGGACACGGCGGGACGGCCACCGATGCGGGGCAGGGCGGCGGTGCGACGGAGAACTCGTCCTCGGCGACCATGGCGGAACTGTCCAGGCAGGCCGAGCTGTCCGACGCGGCGCTGGCGGAGCTGCCGCCACTTGGAAGCGAGACGTACCATCGCGCCACTTTCCGCGTCACGGAAAGCACCCAGCAGGTCACGGCCGGTCTCACGCGGCAGATCTGGACGTACAACGGCCAGACGCCCGGACCGGTGTTGCACGGCCGGGTCGGGGACACGTTCACCATCACGCTAATCAACGACGGCACCATGGGGCATTCGATCGACTTCCACGCCGGTGAGGTGGCCCCGAACGCCCCGATGGCGACCATCGAACCTGGGGAGTCCCTCGAGTACACGTTCACGGCGGGGCGCTCCGGCATCTGGATGTACCACTGCTCCACCATGCCGATGTCGAACCACATCGCGAACGGCATGTTCGGCGCGGTTGTGATCGAGCCCGATGACCTGCCCGCGGCCGATCGCACCTACGTACTGGTGCACGGCGAACAGTACCTGGGCGGGAACGGCGAACCGGCGGACGCTAGCAAGGTCGCTGCCGGAATAGCCGACGTCGCCGCGTTCAACGGGAGGGCGTTCCAGTACGATGCGCATCCGCTCGCCGCGCGGGTGGGCGAGCGCGTGCGCGTGTGGGTGCTGAATGCCGGGCCCAACTCGTCGCTGACGTTCCACGTGGTGGGCGCGCAGTTCGACACGGTGTGGCGCGAGGGGGTCTATTCGGTGCGTCAAGGCGAAGCGGCCGGGGTCGAGGGGACAACGGGGGCGCAGGCGCTTCCCCTGCTCGCGGCGGAGGGCGGATTCGTCGAGTTCGTCCCCAAGGAGGCCGGGGACTACCCGTTCGTGAATCACCAGATGTCGCTCGCCGAGAAGGGGGCGCACGGCATCTTCGCCGTGACGCGCTAGCGGCACGGCCCGTCGGCGCGGCGGCGACGCTGCGTGTCGGCGCTGCCAGCCGGCGCGGCCTGTCGGTGCGGCCTGTCGGTGCGGCGTCGACGCTGCGTGTCGGCGCTGCCAGCCGGCGCGGCCTGTCGGTGCGGCCTGTCGGTGCGGCCTGTCGGTGCGGCCTTTTTCCTTTTTTCGGCCCCCGCGCGTTGTTGCTGGTCACCGCCGCCCTGACGGGGTCATCGAACCGGTTTGGCAGTGCCACATCGGGTCCATTTTGCCGGTTTTGCGGTGGCGGGCGGCCGTATTTCGTGCCAACCTGGTTTTGTCCATCCTCTAAACTAATTGCGGCGCAAGGGCGCGCCGCGGAAGGATCGAGATGAAGATCAAGCAATCTCGCGGCGCCTGGCGCACCGCGATAGGAGCACTCGGGGCCGCGGCCGTCGGCCTCACGACCGTCCTACTCGCCACCGCAAGCCCCGCGGTTCCCGACGTGCCAGCCGGGGATTCAGCCATCAACGGGTACCGCAACGTCGGCTACTTTGCGCAGTGGGGCGTATACGGCCGCGACTTCCACGTGAAGAACCTGGACACCTCAGGCGCGGCATCGCAGCTGACGCACATCAACTATTCGTTCGCGAATATCGACCACAACACGAACAAGTGCTTCATCGCCAACAAGGCCGCGCAGGAGGGCTTCCCCGAGGGCTCGGGAGACGCCTACGCCGACTACGGCAAGACCTACACCGCCGCGAACTCCGTCTCCGGCGAGGCGGACAAATGGGATCAGCCGCTCGCAGGTAGCTTCAATCAGCTCAAGCAACTCAAGGCCAAGTACCCGCACATTAAGGTCATGATCTCGATCGGCGGTTGGACATACTCCAAGTACTTCTCGCAGGCAGCCAAGACCGATGCCTCGCGCAAGGCGCTGGTGTCGTCCTGCATCGATCTTTATCTCAAGGGCAACGTACCGGTGATCGATGGATTCGGCGGGCCGGGCACGGCCGCGGGCATCTTCGACGGCATCGACATCGACTGGGAATGGCCCGGATCGCCAAACGGGCAGGCCAACAACCTGGTCGACCCGGTGAACGACAGAGGTAACTTCAAACTGCTCCTCAAGGAATTCCGGGCGCAGTTGAATGCACTGCAATCACAGACCGGAAAGCACTACCTCCTGTCCGGCTTCCTACCCGCCAACCAGGTCGACATCGATGCCGGTGGCTGGAACGACCCCGAACTGTTCAACTACTTCGATTTCGGCAACATCCAGGGGTATGACCTGTGGGGCGCATGGGATCTGACCAAGACCGGGCACCAGGCCAACCTCTACGACGATCCGGCAGATACGCGCACCGCCGACAAGCGCTTCAGCGTTGACAAAGCCGTGAAGCTGTACACGTCGAAGGGGATCAACCCCGCAAAGCTGGGCATCGGGCTCGCAGCATATGGACGAGGCTGGACCAACGTATCGACGAACACTCCGTGGGCATCGGGCAACCTGCGCGCAGCAACCGGCACGTACGAGGCCGGCAATGACGACTACTGGCGTATCAAGAACGTGGGGACCGGATACTACGACCCGGTGGCCGGTGCCGCATGGCGCTACGACGGCTCCACCTGGTGGTCCTACGACAACCCGCAGAGCATTCAGGCCAAGGCCGATTACATCGTCGCGAAGGGACTGGGCGGTGGAATGTGGTGGGAACTCTCCGGTGACCGCAACAACGAGCTGATCTCGACGCTCAATGCCAAACTCGTAGCCGCGCCGCAGGGGCCGGTCGATGCGAACAACCCGACGGACCCCACGGACCCCACAGACCCGACGGACCCCACCGATCCCACAGACCCGACGGATCCCACTGACCCCACAGACCCCACGGATCCGAACGACCCTGGCACCTACCCGGCATGGAACGCATCAACCGTCTACAACGGCGGTGACCGCGTGGTCCATAACGGCGTGGTCTACCAGGCGGGCTGGTGGACGCAGGGCGAGACGCCCGGCACCACCGGAGAATGGGGCGTCTGGCGCGTCGTGCCCGGCGGCGGCACCACGGATCCAGGCAACCCCGGCAACCCCGGGGGCCCGGGCGATCCCGGCACGACGTATCCGGCGTGGAGCAGTAGTGCGGTCTATGTCGGCGGCGACGTCGTGACGCACAACGGCGTCAACTACCGCGCTGCCTGGTGGACGCAGGGCGAGACTCCCGGCACCACCGGAGAATGGGGCGTCTGGCGCGTCGTGTAACACGTCTCTATCCCAGGTCGCCGGATGCCGATGACCGACATAGAGCAGTGGTGGCCCGAACGTCGGTGCGAGCACACGTCAGGGTTACCGAGTACCGGATATACATGGTGTCACACAGCCCTATCCGGTGTCGGCGCGCAGGTCCCGAATGGCCCGGTCAGCACCGGCTAGACCACGGATTCGGGATGCAACGGCGAAGATACGCACCCCGAACAATGCGGACAGAAAAGCGAAGGCCCGCCACCCCAGACAGGGGCGGCGGGCCTTCGTTCGAGGTATTGCTACCTGATGCCCTTGCGGGCGGGAATCACTTGACCGTGACCGTGGCGCCAGCGGCCTCGAGGGCCTCCTTGGCCTTGGTCGCAGCTTCCTTGTTGACGCCCTCGAGCAGCGGCTTGGGGGCACCGTCAACGAGCTCCTTGGCCTCCTTGAGACCGAGGGACGTGAGCGCGCGCACCTCCTTGATGACGCCGATCTTCTTGTCGCCAGCGGCCTCGAGAATGACGTCGAACTCGTCCTTCTCTTCCTCGGCGGCGGCGTCGCCACCGGCAGCGCCGGGGGCAGCAGCAACGGCAACGGCGGCCGGAGCGGCAGCGGTGACGTCGAACTCGTCTTCGAAGGCCTTCACGAAGTCAGAAAGCTCGATGAGGGTCAGTTCCTTGAAAGCCGCAATGAGCTCTTCAGTGCTCAGCTTCGCCATTTTTGGCGTTCCTTCCTAATAGGTCTGCGTGAAGCAGGGTTGGGGTGATGCTGCAATCCAGAAAGCGGATCAGGCAGCTTCGGTCGACGCCTGCTTCTCGCGCAGCGCCTCGATGGTACGAACAGCCTTGGACGCCGGTGCGGTGAACAGGTAGGCAGCCTGGAACAGCTTGCCCTTCATCGCGCCTGCGGCCTTGGCCAGCAGAACCTCGCGGGACTCGAGGTCCGCGAGCTTTTCGATCTCAGCGGCGGAAACCGGACGTCCGTCGAGGACACCCGCCTTCACAACGAGCTGAGGGTTCGCCTTGGCGAAGTCACGCAGGCCCTTGGCCGCCTCGACCGGGTCACCGGTCACGAAGGCGATTGCGGACGGCCCGTTCAGTTCGGCGTCGAATCCTTCGATGCCGACTTCCTTGGCCGCAATAGTTGCGAGCGTGTTCTTCACCACGGCGTAGGATGCGTTACCGCGAAGCGACCGGCGCAGCTCCTGGAGCTGGGACACGGTCAGGCCGCGGTACTCGGTCAGCACGGCGGCCGAGGACTGCTGGAAGCTTTCCACCAGTTCGGCTACAGCGGCTGCCTTGTCTGGCCTCGCCATGGCATTCCTTCCGATGATGCAAGTCGCCGTTGCCTCACATGCAAAAAGCCCCGCGCAGGGCGGGGCTCACACGAGCGGAAGGCTCGCACAAATCTCGTCACCTGCGCTGGCCTCCGCTGTGCGGGACTTCGGTAGTTCGCGTCCGTCTTCGGCAGAATCCGGGCACGACCAACGACCTGCGGTCTTGGGTTACCAGGTAAATGTACGCCAGCCCGCGCCCGTCGCGCAAGTCCGCATCCAGGCGGCGGGGAACTCGTCCGCAAACCACGGCGGAAGGCGGGGAGGGCCGCGCCGCGCATGCGTCTGCCCTCCCCTTTGTCAACTCACCCGTACCGATCGAATGACCGCGACCGCGCCCGTCGTCGCCGCGGTGCCTTTGACGACGACGCGGTACTTGACCACGCCGCGCCTGGATTCGCGCGGGAATCTCACGCGGAGATCGCGCTCCTGGAAGCGGCGCTTCGGGTCGCCTGCGGCGGCACTGACGACCGTCTTTATCGTCTTCCACGCGCCCTTGCCAGCCTTGCGCTGAATCGCGATCGTCGCCTCGGCGCCCGCCCATTTGATCGTGACGGCGCGGGCGCTCGCCCGCTTACCGCGCTTGACTCTCGCACTGATCTTGGCAGATCGGACGATAGCGGTCGCCTCCTTGGCGATGCGCACCGTGAGGGGCGCGGACGAGCCTTCCGCGTAAGTCACGGAGCCGTTTCTCGTCGCGGGCGAGACGATCCGAACTCGGTAGGCGCCGCCAGGAATCAGCGACTTCGCACCAGCAGTGGTCCCGATCGCGGCGAGGACGTCGAGTTGCACGTTCGTCGCGCCGGCCGAGGACTCGCCCTCGACTACCTGCGAGGCCACCCAGGCGCTACCGCGCTGGACATACACCCGGGCCGTCCGATTCGCGCCCGTGATCGAGGCCCGGACGTAAGCCTGCTCGTCCGATGACCGCGCCGATACCTGCGTGGTCGAGAGCGTCACCGTGGTCGGTTTGGCGGCCGGATCGGCCGACGCACCGCCGCCACCCGGCTGATTCCCCCCGCCCGAGGTGTCGCCTCCGGTTCCGCCGCCGGTGTCGCCGCCGGTGTCGCTCCCACCGGAGCCGGGCGGATTCGGGTTGACGGCGCAGACACCCACTCGCTTCCACGGCTGCCCGCTGCCCAGGTTCTGCGGCGGCACGTCCCCCTGTGTCCACCAGAGGGCCTCGTAGACATCGCCGGCATAAACAACCCGGTCACCACCGAGGTAGACCGCGGTCGCGCTCCAGGCCGCGATTCCATCGCAACCGTTTCCCGGCCCGGGATCGGTGGGCGTGCCCGGGTCCGTGGGTGTCCCGGGGTCCGTGGGCGTGCCCGGGTCCGTGGGTGTCCCGGGGTCCGTGGGCGTGCCCGGGTCCGTGGGCGTGCCCGGGTCCGTGGGCGTTCCGGGGTCCGGCGTCCCCGACCCCGAACCTAGGCGACCACCCACCGTCGCCGCGAGTGCGTAACTGTTTGTCGCGTCCCAGTTGATCGACCATGTCATCGCGCCGCCGATCTTTCCGTAGGCGCGCGGCGGCACGTAACTGCCGCAATCGGTGCGCGTCTCAAGGCAGTTGATCGCCTTGACCACCGTTGCGGCGGACACGTATCCCCCGCTCGCCGCAGATTGCACCGCGGGTACACCGATACCGACCTGATCAGGGCGGATGCCCATGTCCTCGATCTCCTTCGCGGCGAGCGCGGCAAGGAAGTCGGCGGTCCCTTGTGCGTATACCCGGCCGTCCTGGCCCAACATGCCACCGGAATTGTAGAACTGCATGTTGGTGACCGTCAGAATGTCCTTGATTGCCACCGTGAGCTTGAAGTATTCGAAACTGGATGCCTGATAGTCGATTGTCTGCGGCGCCATCGCTATGACGAAGCCGTTGCCGAAGTAGTTCCGCAGGTCGCGTAGCGCCGGGGCGAGATACGCCGCGCTGATGCCGTGCTCCAGATCGATGTCGATGCCGTCGAAGCCATAGTCCTCGATCAGCGCCTTGGCAGTCGCGGTGAAGTTCGCCTGCTGCGCCTGATTGGAGATCGATACGTGCGCCTTTTCACCCCCCACGGAGATGATGACCTTCTGGCCCCGCGCCTGGAGGGTCTTGATATCGGCGCGGAACTGCGCCTCGTTGTAGTAGGAACCGAAATCGGCCTGCTCGAATGTGAAGCCGATTCCACCGTCGACGCCGGCCTTGGATTCCGCGAAAGCGACGGCGATGAGGTTGTAGGCGCGCGGCACCTGCGTGAGTTTGAGCAGCGTGGAGCCGTTGTTGAAGTTGTGCCAGTATCCGGTCAGCCATTGCGCGGACGAGGCCTCCGCCACTCCCACTGCGCGCTGCGCCGAGGCAGGGCGTGAAGCGGCGGACGCGGCCGGGTTGGTCGAGGCGATGGCGACCGGCGCGACAAGGGTCAACGACGACAGCACCGTCACTGTCGCCAAGAGAGCACGCCGCACTGCACTGTGCGATTGGTTCATGCGGTGAACTTACCATTGAGTCCGGAGTCCCGCTCGCCGACTGAACGCGATCCTGCTCACGCGTTCAAGTCTTATTCTTTGTGCTTTTTCCGGGGAATCGCAGAGGGAAGGTCCGATTGCCGAGACTCGCGAAGGGCACGTGGAAGGTAACGGTGACCTAGGTCGGCAGCGCCACTGTCACCACGGCGAAAGCCACCACCACGTTACGCGTCGCGCGATAGCACCCGCTACGGACTGCCTCTCGACCCGAGCACTCGTCGCGAAGCCTCCGCGCGGGGGCGCGAAGGGCGCGGCAGGGCGATAGGCGTGCGGGGGCGCGAAGGGCGTGAGGCGATAGTCGTGCGAGGGGCGCGAAGGGCGCGGCAGGGCGTGAGGGGATAGTCGCGCGAGGACAGCCGCGCGAGGCGTGCCAAGAAGCTCCGTGGGGTGCGAAGCCCCGCGGAGTGCGAGGCCCAGCCCCCCGGGTGTGCGCATCCGCGCGGGCCGGGCATCAATCTCAGCCGCGTCCCCGATCCGGCGGACACGGATTTCGCGCAGCGCCGCGCTGTGGGACATGAGATGAGGGCCGGACACCGCAAGGTGTCCGGCCCTCATCTCAGCGACTAACTGGATTCGCGAGTCAGATCAGTCCTCTTCGAGGAGCTTCGTGGTCTTCGACGAATCGAGCGGGATGCCAGGGCCATTGGTGGTGGAAAGCGTCGCCTTCAGCACGTAGCGTCCTTTGGAGGACGACGGCTTCAGACGGAGGACTTCCTCAACCGCGGCGGCGTAGTTCTCGACGAGCTGCTGCTCGCTGAACGACGCCTTGCCGATGATGAAGTGCAGGTTCGAGTGCTTGTCCGAACGGAACTCGATCTTTCCGCCCTTGATGTCGGACACTGCCTTCGCGACGTCGAGCGTCACGGTTCCCGTCTTGGGGTTCGGCATCAGGCCACGAGGACCAAGCACCTTACCGAGCCGGCCGACCTTGCCCATGAGGTCAGGGGTGGCGACGGCCGCATCGAAGTCGGTGTAACCGCCTGCGACCTTGGTGATCAGGTCATCGCCGCCGACCTCGTCCGCGCCTGCAGCGAGGGCCTGCTCGGCCTTCTCACCGTTGGCGAAGACGATGACCCGTGCGGTCTTTCCGGTGCCGTGCGGCAGGTTGACGGTGCCACGCACCATCTGGTCCGCCTTGCGGGGGTCAATGCCCAGGCGGAAGACGACCTCCACGGTCGAGTCGAACTTCGTCGCGACGGTGTCCTTCGCCAGGCGCACAGCCTGCAGCGGCGAGTACAGAGCGTCACGGTCGATCTTCTCAGCGGCGGCCCGGTAGGCCTTTGAACGCGTTGCCATCTGCTTTTCTCCTTAGCAGTCGTGGTGTGGGTCCGCGCGACCCTGCCACAGTTTCAGTTTGCGGGTGTCTCAGGCTCAGCCTTCGACGGTGATGCCCATCGAGCGTGCGGTGCCAGCGATGATCTTCGACGCGGCGTCGAGATCGTTGGCGTTCAGGTCAGGGAGCTTCGTCGTGGCGATCTCACGAACCTGGTCGGCGGTCAGCTTCGCAACCTTGACGGTGTGCGGGGTGGCCGAGCCCTTGTCGACTCCGGCGGCCTTCTTGATGAGCTCAGCGGCCGGCGGGGTCTTGGTGATGAAGGTGAACGAGCGGTCCTCGTACACGGTGATCTCGACCGGGATGACGTTGCCACGCTGGGATTCCGTCGCGGCGTTGTACGCCTTGCAGAACTCCATGATGTTGACGCCGTGCTGACCCAGCGCCGGACCGATCGGCGGAGCGGGAGTGGCCGCGCCAGCCTGGATCTGGAGCTTGATAAGGCCGGAGACCTTCTTCTTGGGAGGCATAGTGCTTCCTCACTTCTTTCTCTGTAGTGGACCGACGCCGTGGGCGATGACCCGGTTGCATGAAGCGTTCAACCGCTCCCAGGAATCAGATCTTGGTGACCTGGTTGAACGACAACTCGACCGGGGTTTCCCGGCCGAAGATTGAGACGAGGACCTTGAGCTTCTGCCCCTCGGCGTTGATCTCGGAGATCGTCGCGGCGAGGTTCTCGAAAGGACCGTCGATAACGGTAACGGATTCGCCGACCTCGAAGTCGACCTGAATCTGCGGAGCCGAGGACGAGTCCTTGCCCTTGTCGGCGGCCACGGGCTGGTCCGCGAGTAGCGAGGGGGCGAGCATCGAGTAGACCTCGTCCTGCGAGAGCGGAACCGGCTGGTGCGTGTTGCCGACGAAGCCGGTCACTCCAGGCGTGTGACGAACGGCACGCCACGACTCGTCGGTCAGATCCATGCGGACCAGAACGTAACCGGGGATCCGCACGCGCTTGACGGTCTTCTTCTGCGCGTTCTTGATCTCGACGACTTCTTCCATCGGCACCTCTACCTGGAAGATGTAGTCCTCCATGTTGAGGGACTGCACGCGAGTCGCGAGGTTCGTCTTAACGCGGTTCTCGTAGCCTGCGTAAGAGTGGATCACATACCAGTCGCCCGGTGCCGAACGCAGTTCGTCGCGGAGTGCCTGTGCGGGGTCGACAACGTCACCGCCGACTTCCTCATTCGGGTCGGGGGCGGACTGGTCGAGCGACTGCTCAGACACGGGCAACCTGCTTTCTTAGGCTATGGATGAGGAGCGGCCAGGCCGGTCGATCAGCCGAATACGGCGCCAGCGGCCTTACCCAGGCCGAAGTCGAGCGCGACGATGAAGAGCATCACGACGGCTACGAACACGATCACGACGATCGAGTAGTTGATCAACTGCGGTCGCGTCGGCACGACCACGAGCTTCAACTCTGCGATCACCTGGCGGACAAAGAGGGCGATCCGACCGAAGAAGCCACGCTTCTTCTCGGTCTTCTTTCCGCCTTTGTTCGCGGCTGCATTGTTCTTGCCGCCCTCGACGGCACCATTGGCACCGGAGTCGGCCGAGGCAGTCTCGCTCACAATTCTTCCTTGTCTTCGCTGGTTCTGGTCGATTCGGTCAGCGGACCGGCCGCTGGCCACGTGCCACCTGCTCGCGCCGTACTACCCACGCGAGATGCATACACGTTGCAGGGCAGACAGGACTCGAACCTGCAACCTGCGGTTTTGGAGACCGCTGCGCTACCAATTGCGCCACTGCCCTTCGTGGACCCTATCGACGCCGTCCGTAGGCGTGCAGAAGTACAAGGGGAAAATCCCACGACGCACTACTGTACGCGAAATTGCCGCACGGGTCTAACCGTTGCCGCAAAGACGCCAACGCTTTGACCGTCCCCGGGCGCGATATCTGAGAACATAGATGTGTGAGCACCGAATCTTCGCCCGTGTCCTCGTCCGCCGCGCAACCGATTCGCCGAATCTCCAAGCGCATCGCTGCAATCGCCCCCTCCGCGACGCTTGCCGTGGACGCGCGAGCCAAGGAACTGAAGGCCCAGGGACAGCCGGTGATCGGATTCGGCGCCGGCGAGCCGGACTTCCCCACGCCCGGCTACATCGTCGAAGCCGCCATCGAAGCCGCGAGGAACCCGGCAAGCCACCGCTACTCCCCCGCCGCGGGCCTGCCCGCGCTCCGCGAGGCGATCGCCACCCGAGCACTCTCGGACGCCGGCGTGCGTACAAGCGCGTCGAACGTCGTGGTGACCAACGGCGGGAAGCAAGCTGTCTACGAGGCGTTCGCCACGATCCTCGACCCCGGCGACGAACTCATCCTGCCCGCCCCTTACTGGACTACCTATCCCGAAGCGGTCCGCCTCGCCGGCGGCGTGCCGGTCGAGGTGTTCGCCGGCGCGGACCAGGATTACAAGGTCACGGTCGAGCAGCTCGAGGCCGCACGGACGCCCCGCACCAAGGCCCTGCTGCTGTGTAGCCCGTCGAACCCCACCGGCTCGGTCTACACGCCGGACGAGTTGCGGGCGATCGGCGAGTGGGCCCTGGCGCATGGCATCTGGGTCGTCAGCGATGAGATCTACCAGCACCTCACCTACGACGGCGTGACGGCGAAGTCGATCCTCTCCCTGGTTCCCGATCTGGCCGAGCAGACCATCATCGTGAACGGCGTCGCCAAGACGTACGCCATGACCGGCTGGCGCGTGGGGTGGCTCATTGGACCAAGCGATGTGGTCAAGGCCGCGACCAACCTGCAGTCGCACCTCAGTTCCAACGTCGCCAACGTCTCGCAGTATGCGGCACTCGCCGCGCTGACGGGCGACCTCTCGGCGGTCGAGGAGATGAAGGTCGCGTTCGATCGGCGCCGCCGCACGATGATCGGCATGCTGAACGACATCGAGGGCGTACGCACGCCCATGCCCCAGGGTGCGTTCTACGCCTACCCGGACGTGCGCGGCGTGCTGGGCAAGACTATTCGCGGCGTCACCCCGCAGACCTCAGCCGAATTGGCCACGCTCATCCTGGACGAGGCCCAGGTCGCGGTCGTGCCAGGTGAAGCGTTCGGCCCCAGTGGCTACCTGCGCCTGAGTTACGCGCTCGGGGACGCCGACCTGGTCGAGGGCGTCACCCGCATCCAGCGACTGCTCGCCGAAGCCGAGTAGGTACGACTGCAGCTCTCACTCGCCCACCATTGCCACTACGCCCTGCCTCGCCCAAGCAATGCGGTGCGCTCGGGCGTGTCAGCGGCCGAGGTGCCAGCGGCCGGCATGCCAGCGGCCGGCGTTCCGTCAACCGCAAAGCGCTACCGGGCGAGCAGGGCTACTGATTGAGCGCCTCGGCGATCGACCGCCCCCAGGCCCGGATGGCGTCGAAGTCCCGCTGATCGCCGTCCTTGCCGCGGGCGGCCGCGATCACGGCGCGCTCCGCGATGTTGAGGTTCGTCAGATCCAGCGCGCCATGGAAGTGCCGGTGCTCGCGAACCCGCTGACTCGATTCGCGCAGTGCCCGGGCGCCGGCGGAATTCGTGTCCTTGCTGGGGGTATCACTCAGGCCCGAGGAGAACAGCCACAGGGGTGCGGCGGAGGACTCGTCCGCAATCCGCTCAAGCAGAACGCGCGCATCCGATAGCCACTGCCCCATGTAGACCGCGGAACCGATCACGGCAGCGTCGTACCCGGCTAGATCCGTCACGTCGGCGGCATCGCGGACATCAACGTCCGCCCCGGAACTGCCCAGTTCCTCGGCGATCGCCTGCGCGATCTCGCGCGTCGAACCGTGCTTGCTCGCAACCGCTACGAGAACCTTCATAGCGCTCCTCCCCTAGTCGATTTGTCTGACTTCTATCCAATCGGCTCATTTGCCGTCCCGGGTGGGCCGTTGGTCCGCGCTCGGCCAGAAATGACACACTGGACAGGTGACGGGTGCTAAGCAGCGAGACTTGAACAAGCTTCCCAAAGCGCACCTCCACCTGCACTTCACCGGCTCGATGGACCAGCGCACGCTGCGGGACATGGCGCAGGTTCACGGCATGCGCCTGCCCTCCGCACTGCTGTCGGCCGAGCCCCTGCGGGTGCCCGCCGATCAGCGCGGCTGGTTCCGGTTCCAGCGCCTCTACGACGCTGCCCGCGCCTGCGTTCGCGGCGAGGCGGACATGCGGCGGATAGTCGACGAGGCAGTTGCCGCCGACGCCGCCGACGGATCCGGCCGCTTAGAGCTCCAGATAGACCCGACCTCGTACGCGACCCGGGTGGGCGGCATCACCCCCGCGCTTGAGATTGTGGTGGACGAGGCCCGCGCCGCCTCCGCACGGCACCGCATCGACGTTGGCCTTGTCGTCGCCGCCTCGCGCATCCGCCACCCGCTCGACGCGCGCACGCTGGCTCGGCTCGCCGCCAGGCACGCGGATGACGGGCCGGGCGGCGTGGTGGCATTCGGGCTATCCAACGACGAGCACGCCGGCCGGACGCCGGAATTCGCCCCGGCCTTCCGCATTGCCGCGAGCGCCGGTCTAGCACTCGTGCCGCACGGCGGTGAACTGCGCGGCCCCGAGCACGTGCGGGAGGTGCTGGCGAATCTGACTCCCACGCGCATCGGTCACGGGGTACGGCTCGCCGAGGACACCGGCCTGCTCGATGAGGTCGTGCGGCGGGGCATCGCCCTCGAGGTCTGCCCCACCTCCAACGTGTCACTCGGCGTCTACCCCGGAATTGCCGACGTGCCGGTGCGCGAGTTGTTCGATCGCGGCGCGCGAATTGCGCTGGGCGCGGACGATCCGCTGCTGTTCGCGTCACGGCTGAGCGATCAGTATCGGGCCCTGCGAGATGTCGGCTGGCGCGATGCGGAGTTGGCCGAGCTGGCCCGGTCCTCCATACGAGCATCGCTGGCTGGCGAGCGGGTGAAGGTCTCGCTGCTGGCGGGCGTGGACCAGTGGCTCGCTACTGAAGCGTGAAGATGAAGCCCTCGGACTTCGCCTTGCCCAGTTGAACCTGGGCTCGATAGGTTCCGGCCCGCAGCTTGCCCTTGACCTTCTCGCAGCCGGGGGCGGAGCGGGTCATCTTCCAGGTGATCGTCTGACTGTCCTTCGAGCCCTCAGACATCAGCAGATCGCGAGCGGCATCGTCCGCGCAATCTCCCGAAGACCAGATCGCGTCGTTTCCCGAGCGGATGGTTAGCACGCGGCTCGCGTCAGAGCCGTTCACGAGGCAGGGAGATTTCGACTTCGACGAGATCCCCACGGCGAAGTCGACTTCACCCCCCAGCGAGTAGGTCGCGTTCGCAGCCGAGACAGAGAGCTCGATATCATCGGCAGCGCACTCGGCTGGCGCACCCGGGGTCTGCTCGCCGCTCTGGCTCGGGCTGGCGGCCTGACGGGACGGGGCGGCCTCATCGCCAGAGCCCCGAATGGCGGTCACGATCGCCGAAATACCCCAGATGATCAGGACGAGCAGCGCAATCACTATGACCAGCGCGACAGCACGGCGGCGGCGATAAACAGGGTCGTTCTGCATTCCTCGCCTCCTAGATCGGAAGGAACTGCCCAGTACCTCAACGGTATTGTCCAGTCGTCAGAGGCGTCGAGGCGGCGCGCCGATGTGCACAATGGTGGGATGCCCGCGATCGACCCTACCCTGTTGCACCGCGAACTCGACGATTGGTTCGCCCGTGAGGGCCGCGACCTGCCGTGGCGGCGGCCCGACTGCTCGCCGTGGGGCGTGCTGGTGAGCGAGATCATGCTGCAGCAGACGCCGGTCGCCCGCGTGCTACCGCGCTGGATCGATTGGCTGATCCGCTGGCCCACGCCCGCCGACCTGGCCAACGCGCCGACCGACGAAGTGCTACGCGCATGGGATCGGCTCGGCTACCCGCGCCGGGCCCTGCGCCTCGCCGAATGCGCCCGCGCGATCGTCGACCAGCACGGCGGGATGGTGCCGCGGGACGAGGACGCCCTGCGATCCCTGCCAGGCATCGGCGAGTACACGGCCGCCGCGGTCGTGGCATTCGCCTTCGGCGGCAGGTCCACGGTGCTGGACACGAACGTGCGCCGCGTCCTGGCCCGCGGAGTCGGCGGCGAGGCGCTGCCCCGCCCACACCTGACTACCGCCGAGCGACAGCGCGCGGGAGCGCTCGTCCCCGAGGACCCCGCAGCGGCGGCACGATGGGCCGCGGCAACCATGGAACTGGGAGCGCTGGTGTGCACCGCCCGCAACCCCGCATGCGATCGCTGCCCTATCGCCGGCCAGTGCGCCTGGCTCGCGGCCGGCAAGCCGGCGGACGCGCACGCAGTGGTCAGGCGCACCCAGGCGTGGCACGGGACGGATCGGCAGGTCCGCGGGCAGATCATGCGGGAACTGCGCGCGGCGGATCGAGTGGGTCGATCGCGCCTCCTGAGCGCGACGACCGCGGGGTCGGCGCAGTTCGACAGGGCGCTTGAGTCACTCGTCCACGATGGCCTCGCCGTGGAATGGGCGAGCCCGGACGACGAACCGCAGTACTCGCTGCCCGCGGCTAGAACTCGATGAGCATGCGCGAATTGCCGAGCGTGTTGGGCTTCACGCGGGCGAGGTCGAGGAATTCCGCCACGCCGTCGTCGTGCGACCGCAGGAGCTCCTGATACACGTCGCGGTCCACAGGAGTCCCCGTGATCTCGCGGAACCCCTGCCGCTTGAAGAATTCGACCTCGAACGTGAGGCAGAAGACGCGCGTCAGGGTGAGTTCGCGTGCCCGCTCGAGCAGAGTCTGGACGAGGCGCCGCCCGATCCCGTGCCCCTTGCGATCCGGGTTCACCGCGAGCGTGCGGATCTCCGCGAGGTCGCGCCACATCACGTGCAGGGCGCCACAGCCAACGACCTCGCCGGTGACCGCATCCTGCGCCACGACGAACTCCTGAACTGCCTCGTAGTAGCCCACAAGTTCCTTGGGAAGGAGGATGCGCTGGGCGGCGTAGCCGTGCACGAGGGCGTCGATCTCGGGGACATCGCGCGGTAGGGCGGCCCGGATGAGGACTGCGTCCTCCATCTGCGGCGCGGCATTGGTCTCGCCCGTCGGCTCCGGCTCGGGTCGGCCGATAACCCGGAGCCGCGGTGTGCCTGTCACTCATCCAGAGTAGCGACAATGGTGTAGTGAGCCAACTGCCCCGCATCGCGTTCTACGAGCCACGCATCCCGCAGAACACGGGAAACGCCATCCGCCTGTCTGCCGTCACCGGCGCGGCCCTCGATCTCATCGAACCGCTGGGATTCGACCTGTCCGAGCCCAAACTCAAACGGGCCGGACTCGACTACCACGACCTCGCCTCGGTAACCGTCTACCCGGATCTCGATGCGCTGCTCGACGCGTTTCCCCGCGCCAGAGTGCTGGCCTTCACCACGCGCGCCTCGACGCGCTACACCGACATCCACTACGAGCCCGGGGACATCCTGCTGTTCGGGCCCGAACCCACGGGACTGCCGCCCGAGGTACTGGCGCACGAACGGATCACCGCCGAGGTGCGGATCCCCATGCTGGCAGGGCGACGGTCCCTCAATCTGACGTCGAGCGCCTCCATCGCGATCTACGAGGCGTGGCGGCAGTCCGATTTCGCATCCGGAGCGTGATCGGGACTCCTCTCGGTCGCCCTCAAGGCTTGCGCGCCAAACCGGTTAGCGGAACTCTCGGGTGCTCGGTGGGCCGCCCGCGCCTACCACTTGCGCGAGAAAGTGCACCAACGCGCTCCCGGGCTTGTACCTTTGTCCCATGTCCGAATTCGACGCCATTGACTCGCAGATCATCGACCTGCTCCGCACGGATGGTCGCGCCTCGTTCACCTTCATCGGCGAAGCCGTCGGACTTTCATCCACCGCGGTCAAGCGACGCGTAGACCAGTTGGTGGAGTGCGGCATCATCGAGGGCTTCACCGTCCAGACCAGCCGGAACCTCGACGCTGACTACATCCATGCGTTCCTCGAGGTGTTCTGCCACGGCACCGTCAGTCCCGAGCGACTGCTGACCACGCTCGATGACATCCATGAAGTGAAATGGGCCTGCACCATCACCGGAAAGGCCGATGCGCTCGTGCTCGTCGTGGCCCCGACCGTGGCGGCCCTTGAGGTGGCGATCGAGCGCGTACGCGAGGCCGAGCACGTGCACAACACCATCACCTCGATCCGGCTAACCCAGATTCTCGACCGGGCGTAGCACGCCCTCTCGGCGCTGACGAGAGCGCGACCGGCGGTAACTCTTCGCGGGTTCATTGAGGTCCCCTCGCCGGCTCGCCGGGCGGACTGACGGCGTCCCATGAGAAATGTTGGACGGTTAGACCAACGGTTAACGCGCCTGTAACGCGCTCGAAGCCCGCGTGAATTTCTGATGCATAGACTCGAAAAATGCGCGAGATTATCTAGCCGCTGGGTGTCAGGGATTGATTAAATCCCGTCAAGGCCACTCGCAACGCAAGAAAACGACACTCGCGCACCGCTTACCCGAGCACTGGAGTGTGTGTTGATGACACGAAAACTATCTAAGAGCCTCACCGTAGGTGGGCTCACGGCCGCGTTGCTCGCAGCCACGTTCACCGTCGCCCCGGCGATCACCGCGGTAGCCGTCCCGACCGTTGAGCCATCAACGGTCCTGCCCACGAGCTTCCCGTACCAGCCCGAGCTTCCCGAGCCCGCGGTCAACTCCAGCGATCAGTCGATCGGCCGTGGCGCCCTGCCCTACGACAAGATCGCTCCGATGCTGAACGACTGGATGGACCAGAGCGACATCATCTCGTCGCAGGTCGTGACACGTTCCACCCAGGGCCGCGACATCTATCTGGTCACCATCACCGCCCCCGAGACCACGGCCGAGACGGCCCAGCAGGTCAAGTGGCGCGACGAGGTCAAGTACGACGCCGCCAAAGCGGCCACCGACACGGCTCTCCTCGCCGGCTACAAGCGCCCCGTGTGGTTCAACGGAAACATCCACGGCAACGAGTGGGAGGGCACCGACATTACGATGGGCTACATCGAGTGGCTCCTCGAGAACGAGCAGACCGCCCAAGTGCAGGAACTCATCAGCGACTACCGCCTCTACTTCACGGTCGTGAACAACCCCGATGGCCGCGTCAACGCGACCCGCGCCACCGCACTGGGTCTCGACCCCAACCGCGACTTCGTCACGAACGTCACCCCCGAGACCTCGGTGATTCGCGACCTCACGGCACAGATCCAGCCCATCTTCTTCTCGGACTACCACGGCTACACCAATGTGCTCCAGGTCGAGCCCACCGGCCCGCCCCACGGCGAGAACTACGACTACGACCTCTTCATCCCGCACGCATACGCCGCGGCGCTGGAGATCGAACAGGCCGTCGTGGACGCGACCATCGAGGGCAATACCTACATGGACAAGACGACGGGCGCCATCTCGACCACCAAGACGGCGAACTCCGGCATCAAGATCCCCTACCGCGACACCCCGTCCGGCTGGGATGACTGGCCGCCGATCTTCACCGCTCAGTACGTCGCCTTCCAGGGCGCCATCTCCTACACCGTCGAGCTCCCGCTCGGACGCGTGAACAACAACCCCACCGAGAGCGCTCGGCGCACCAAGGTCAACACCGAGGTCGGCCTCACGGCCGTGACCGCCACCATGGATTACATCACGGAGAACGACGAGGACATCCTCGCCAACCAGATCGAGATCTTCCGGCGCGGTGCCGCGGGCGAACCGCGCAAGACGATTCCCGAGAACCTCAACCCGGCCGACTACCCCGGCCCGACCCAGTGGATCGAGGAGTGGGGCGACACCGACGCCCTCGGGCACGACGAAGAAACCTCGCCGAAGTTCCCCCGTGCCTACATGATCCCCGCCGGTGACGGTCAGCAGTCCGATTCGGATGCCGCGCACCTCGTCGACTTCCTGATCAGTCATGGAGTGCTGGTCCGCAAACTAACGGCACCAGCGACGATAGAGGGCACGCTGTATCCAGCGGGCAGTTACTACGTCGACATGCACCAGCCACTGCGCGGTATGGCGAACGCCCTGCTGGCCGCCGGTAGCGACATCTCGTCGTGGATCCCGTCGATGTACGACATCTCGGCGTGGAGCCAGGGCTTCCTGTGGGGCGCTACGACGACCGCCGTCGGCGAGACGACCGACACGGACTTCCCGGTCTCCTCGGTGCCCGTGGTCGTCGCCGATCCAACCGGCAGCCTCCCGGCCGAGGCCAGCGGCTACCTGAAGTTCACGCTCGATGGCGTGGATGACTTCCGTGGCCTGAACGCCCTGCTCAGCGATGGCATCTCCGCCTCCCTCGTCGGCACCAACACGGTCGTGTTCGGTGGCGCCAAGGCAACGCCGGCGAAGATCGACTCGCTCATCGACACTTACGGCCTCGCCGTGGAACAGGCCGATGGGACCGAGCTCTCCGGCTCGGAGGTCAAGCCGCTCGAGAAGCTGACGATCGGGTTCGTCGGCTCGACCGATGACCGTCTCTCGCTGTACGAGCTCGGTTTCGCTCCGGAACAGTTGGTCACGCTGTCTGCCGCCGGGATTCAGTCAGACCCCGCGATCCTGGACGATATCGACGTCCTCTGGGTCGGCAGCGCACTGACGATCAACTCCGGCACGCAGCCAGCGGCCTACGCCGCGCTGCAGGACTACGTGGATTCAGGGCGGGGTGCCGTTGCCAAGGGTACGGCTGGTGCGACGTTCGCGACCACGTGGTACGACGCCGGAATCACCACGATCTCGGGCAATGGTTCCGGTAACGGCATCGTCAAGCTCGAGACCGCGGCCACCGGCCTGCTCGCCGAGCTTGGCACCGAGTACGGCTTCGTCTACCCGGCTTACTCGTTCGCCGTCGCGGCGGGGACCTCGGGTGTCGTCGAGCAGACCTACGCTTCCGAGAACCCGCTCATCTCGGGCCACTGGCGATCGACCACCGGCACCAACGGCCCGGAGACTGCGGCAGGACGGGCATCCGTGGTCTCGTCCACAGTCAGTTCGGGCGCCAAGGCCCTGGTCTTCGGCACCTCGGTGACGTTCCGCGTCCACCCCCGCGGCCACTTCAGCGAGGTAGCAACCGGCCTGTACTGGGCGGCGACGGCGGCGACGTCAGGCGTTCTCGCGGCCCCCGCAGCCACGACGACCACGCTCTCCCTGGGCACCAATTCGGCCGCCTACGGTGACGCGGTCTCGGCCACGGTCAAGGTTGCGGGTAGCTCGTCGAGTCGCGCCGGTAGCGTCAAGATCCTGTCCGGATCGAACGTGATCGCCACCGCAGCCGTCAACTCGTTCGGTAATGCGACCTTCAAGCTGCCGTCGACCATCGCGGTCGGGGACTACGCCCTCACGGCGAAGTACTCCCCGGCGGCAGGCGCAGCACTGGTCGGTTCCGAGAGTGCTGCAGCGGATCTGACCATCACCCCGGCTATCTCGACTGTGGCGCTGTCCCTGTCGAGCGGATCGTTCCAGTCGGGTACCAAGTCGCCGATCACTGCTACAGCGACGATCGGCTACTCGACCGGTTCGGCTCCCGTTGCCGGCGTGGTCAAGCTGGTCAGCGGCGCGACCGTGATCGCCTCGGCCCCGGCCGGTTCCACCGTGACGATCCCGGTTCCGGCAAGCTTGGCAGCGGGAAGCTACTCCCTGGTGGCGCAGTACGTGCCGGCCAGCGAGTCGGTTACCGGTTCGTCCTCGGCGGCCGTGCCCCTCGGGGTCACTGCGGCTCCGGGTACGCCGAAGCCGCCGGTCACGACGGCCAAGGCGAAGACCACGACCAAGGTCAAGCTCGCTAAGAAGAAGCTCAAGCGAGGCAAGAAGGTCAAGGTCAAGGTCACCCTCACGGCCCCTGCCGGCAAGGCGATCTCGGGCAAGGTCCGGATCACCCTTAACGGCAAGGTCATCAAGACCGTCTCCGTCGCCAAGAAGGTCACGACTGTGACCATCAAGGTCGGCAAGAAGGTCAAGAAGGGCACAGCGAAGGTTCGTGCGAACTACCTCGGCACCACCACGCTCAAGGCGTCGAAGTCGAAGGTTGCGAAGCTCAAGCTGAGCTAGCCTCGGCAGGGCTCTGCCCCGATGAGCGCTCGGGAGGGTCCCGGATCGGAAACGGTCCGGGACCCTCCCGCGTTCTTGCCGCACGCCGGAGAGACAGCGCTGACGCGAGAGGGGCGCAGTCGCACGCCGGAGAGACAGCGCTGGCGCGAGATGCGCGCAGTCACACGCCGGCGAGGCGGCCCTGGCGCGAGATGCGCGCAGTCGCACGCCGGGCTAGACCAGTCGCGCGCCGCCCTCCCGCATCGCCCGCAGCGCGGCAGCGGTGGAGTCGGCCGCCACGCCTGCGGTCAATCCGACGATGACGTTAGTGTCGAATCCGGCCTCGACGGCGTCAAGTACGGTTGCCCGAACGCAGTGATCGGTGGCGATCCCCACGATGTCGAGGTCGGTCACTCCTGCTGCGCGCAGCAGGTCCGTTAGCCCTTGTCCCGAGGAATCGTCCAGACCGGTGCGCCCCTCGAATCCGGAGTATGCCGCCCGGTATTGGCCTTTACGCACGCCGAGGACGGGACCGGGCGCAGCCGCCAGTGCCGAGACGATCTCGGGGTGCAGTTCGGCTCCCGACGTGCCGGCCGCGCAGTGAACGGGCCAGGTGTCGACGTAGTCCGGCTGCTGCGACCAGTGCGCCCCGGGGTCGATGTGCCAGTCCTGGGTGGTGACGATCAGGTCGTATCGGTTCGCGGCCACGTGCGCGGCGATTGCGCCAGCCACGTTCAGCCCGCCCTCGACGCCGAGGGAACCGCCCTCCACGAAGTCGTTCTGGACATCCACGATGATCAGTGCGCGTGCCATGGTTCTGCGCCCTTCCGGCGGCGGTGGGATGCCTCAACTCTACCGGTGGACCCAGCGGGATACAGGCGACAATGGAGCATGGCCATCCCATCGTTGCGGGTCGTGATCGCCCCGGATTCGTTCAAGGGAACGATCGGCGCGCGCGCCGCCGCGGAGGCGATCGCCGCGGGCTGGCGTTTGGTCCGCCCGGGGGACGACCTGCAGATCCTGCCGCAGGCCGACGGCGGCGAGGGCTCGCTCGATGCGCTGGCGGCGGCTGTCGATGGGGCACGCTTGATTGGCGAGGCACGTAGCGCGCTCGACGGCCCCGGGGTCGGGCAGTGGCTCGAACTGCCGGACGGCGTGGCGGTCGTCGAGCTCGCGGCCTGTTGCGGGCTCGGCCTGTACCCGCGCCCCGCCCCGCTCACCGCCTCGACCGCGCCGCTGGGGCAGACCATCGCGGCGGCCCTCGATTCGGGCGCCCGGCGCGTCGTAGTGGCGCTCGGCGGATCCGCCTCAACCGACGGCGGGGTCGGCGCGCTCAGCGCCTTGGGTGCCCGGTTTGTGGACGAGGCATCCGTCCCGATCCCCTCAGGTGGTGCCGGCCTGCGGTCGCTCGCGAGCATTGACGTGACCGGACTGCGACCCGTGCCCGCAGGTGGAGTGCTGCTACTGACCGATGTCCGCAACCCCCTCCTGGGATCCCGCGGGGCAGCGAACGTGTTCGCACCGCAAAAGGGCGCCTCATCGCGCGAAGTGCGCGAACTCGAAGACGGCATGACGCGGCTCGCCACAGTCGTGCGCGCGGCCGCCGTGGCGGCGGACGATGTGGCCGTCCGTCCGGGATCGGGCGCTGCCGGCGGGGCGGGCTTTGGCCTCATGGCACTGTGGGGCGCCCGATCTGTTCCCGGTGCCGGTCAAATCGCCGCGCTGACGGGCCTCCGCGATATCCTCGCGAACCACGATGCGAATCTCGTCATTACCGGCGAGGGCCGAGTGGATCCGACCAGTTTCGAGGGCAAGGTGGTCGGCACCACCGTAGAACTGACCCGCGAAGCCGCAACGCCGGGCTCCGGCTGCCACGTCGCGATCATCGCGGGCCAGATCGATCGTCGCGCTCTTGCTGCACCGTCGGCGAACGTGTCCACCGGTGGCATCGAAGTGCTCTCGCTGACGGAATTGTCCGGCAGCGCGGATAGCGCCATGTCCGATGCCAGGCATTGGCTCGCCGTCGCCGGGCGACGGCTTGCAGAACGGTACGGCAAGCCGAAGAGGCCGTCAGATCAACGGTAGGCGACGATCGCCAGCCGGCCACCTGGCCCACCGTCAATCTTCGGACTACGAGGCGAGCGCGCTGTCCATCGCTCGTTCTATTCGCGGCGTCAGCGACACCGCAAAAGTGTCGGTCAGGTGCGAGTCGTCGGTGTAGACGAGGACATTTCCCACGACGGCTTTGCAGATCGTGTCAGTGCAGAATGCATCGGTGAAGTCCGCCACGGTCGCGTCCGGTGCGGCCTGCGCCGCATCCGCGAGAAGATCGAGACCGACCAGGGCTTGCTTCCGTGAGGTCGCGCACACGTCGGGATTGTCGTAGTTCGCGGCCACGCAATCGACCGCGTCCTGGTCCTGCTCCGGCGCGTCCGCGATCACCAGGACCTTCGAACCCGCATCGCGCAACTGGTTCCAGTAGTCGGCGAAACCGCTCGCACCGGGAACGCCCGTGGCGCCGTGCTCGATGAAGTGAGCATTGGCGTTGAACGCCCAGGTGGTGATGACCAGGTCGGGCGGATCCGCGAGCAGTGCCTTCATCGTGACGCTGTTCGGCGCGGTGCAGACGGTCTCGTTGCGTACTTCCCGATCGCGGGGAATCGGATTGAAGGGGCACGAGTTGTGCAGGTACGTGGTCAGCAGGAATCCGTCCCGCTCCGCCAGTTGGGCCAACGCGGTCGAGTACATGCGGGCGTGCGAGTCTCCCACGAGCGCCACGGTCAACGCGGCGTCCGGATCGCCCGCCGTGCAGGACGGGGTCACCTTGCCGCGGGCACCCGCGACGCAGTCTTCCGCGCTGAAGGCGATGTTCCGGTCCTTCCGCGCGACCAGTGGGCTCGGCGTGATAGCGGCGATATGGCCCGTGAACGTCGGGACCTTCCCGTCGCCCGCCGCCTGCGCACCGAGCGGCGACCGCGCGGCGGCATAGGACGCGAGCTCCGCCCAGTCCCCCGTCGCGCGGCCGCCGATATAGGGGTATGCGACAGCGAGGCCGGCCACGAGCACCATGCCTGTCAGGCCGAATCCGAGGGAACGTCCGGTCGAACGCGTCAGGAACGCGGAGCGGCGCACAGGCTGCTCGATGAAGCGATAACTGAGGTGAGCCAGTACCAGCGAGACGACGAGCATCGCCGCGACATCCAGATACCCGATCCTCCCGGGGAAGATCAGCGGCCACAGGACGATCACCGGGAAGTGCCAGAGATACAGGGAATAGGAGCGGTCACCCACCCATTGCGCCGGTCGCAGCCGCGCGCCGAAACTCCAAGGATCGAAGCGCGCGAGGGGTGACTCGTCCTCCTTCGACGTGCCCGCCCAGATCACGGCAGCGCTGCCGAGCACCACCGGCAACGCGGCCAGCCCGGGGAACGGCGTGTCGCCGTCGAGGACGAACGCGGACGCAAGGATCGCCGCCAGGCCGAGGTAGGCGAGCACATAGCGCGCTGGACGAGGAAGGCCGCGGGTTCCGATGACCGCGAGCAAACCGCCCAGGCCGAGCTCCCAGATACGGGTCGTCGTAATGAAGTACCCGTCGGCGCGGCCGTCCCGCACCGCCCAGATCGAGTAGGCAAGCGAGGCAAGGACGATGAGCCCGAAGATCGCCATCAGCCCCATGCGGAACGCCGATGCCGAGAACGCGCCGTCGCCGCGCGATCGATGCGGGCCCGGACGCCCGCCAGCAACTTTCACCGCGACAAGCAGGGCCAACGCCACGGCGAACGGCCAGAAGACGTAGAACTGTTCCTCGACGGACAGCGACCAGAAGTGCTGGAAGGCCGTCGCGGCGTTGTCGGACGCCGAATAGTCCACCGCGTCGCCCGCCAGCACCCAGTTCTGCACGTAGAAGGTCGAGGCGAGCGCCTGCCGTCGCAGATCCTCCAGCGCCGTGGCGGGTGAGATGAACGCGGTCACGCCAATTGTCACGGCGATGGTGACGAGGCTCGCGGGCAGAATGCGCCGCGCCCGCGCCGCCCAGAATGCGCCGAGTCTCACTCGGCCCGTTGCGGCGGCCTCGCGGACCAGATGACTCGTGATGAGGAAGCCGGAGATGACGAAGAACACGTCAACGCCGATGAATCCACCGGAGATTCGCTCTGGACGCAAGTGATAGATGACGACCAGCAGCACCGCGATTGCGCGAAGTGCCTGAATATCCGCGCGAAAGTGCCTTCGCGACTTCGCTGGCTCGCCCGCCGAGCCGGCCTGAGCCCGCGCCTTCGCTGGCGCTGGCGCACCGGTCCGGACACGCGCCTGGTTTGGGATTGTCACAGGCCCGCCTTGAAGAATCGAATCACGCGGCCGTCTCAACCACAGCCAGCGCACCAAGCGCGAGCGTGCCCGCGCCACTGGTCACTGTAGCAACCTGAGCCTCCAGCGCACGCAGTGAATCCGGCGAAATCGCCATTCGGGCGATGGCGGTCTGGCCATACTCCACTCCCAGGAACGTGCCGCCATTGCGGTCCAGCCACAATCGCAACTGATTCTCGACCCTCCCGAGTTCGGTGATGGGCACGGCAAGGTCCGTGGTCTGCTGCCAGGATCGGGTCACCCTTGGGGCGAGGTCGAGGCATTCACCTACGGCCGCGTTGTAGGCGCGGACCAGGCCGCCAGCACCGAGCAGGGTGCCGCCGAAGTAGCGCACGACTACGGCTATGACATCTGTGAGGCCGCGCTGGCGCAGAACCTCAAGCATGGGCAAACCCGCGGTGCCCGCAGGTTCCCCGTCGTCGTTGGATCGCTGCTGGTCGCCGTGCGGACCGATGACGAGGGCCGAACAGTGGTGGCGGGCATCCCAGTACTGCTTGCGAAGGCCGCCGAGATAGCGCTCGGCGTCGGGAAGGGAATCAACGCGCCTGATGTGCGCGATGAACCTCGATCGCTTGATCTCGATTTCGTGAATCGTCTCCCCCGAAATGCTCTGGCGCAGGGGCCTCGACTGATCCGCGCTACTCACTCAGGCATTGTTGCATCATGCGTCGCCCCGGCGCCTGTCCGGTTCCACGGGACTTCCTGCCGCAAAAGGGCGGGGCCGGAATCCGTTGATTCCAGCCCCGCCCCCGAGCGTTAGCTATTTGACTGCGACGGAGTGCTCGTCCTTGATCTCCACCACGGCCTCACCGCGCGCGACCATGCCCGCCTCATCGGAGAGCTTGACCTCCTTGAGGAAGAAGGCAACGACCAGCCCCACCAGCAGGAACGGGATCAGGTACCAGAAGGCCGGTGCCAGCGCATCGGCGAAGGCGTGCGTGACCTGACTGTGGAGCGGCTCGGGCAGGCCAGCTACGATCTCGGGGGTCAGTGAGCTCTCGCCCCCGTGGCCACCACCCGCGCCTCCCGTGCCGCCACCCGGGAAAAGGGGCGCCAGGCGCTCGGCAAGGCGGGTGGCGAACAGCGAACCGAACATCGCCGCGCCAACAGATCCGCCGATCTCGCGGAAGAAGCTGTTGGAACTGGTGGCCACGCCGATCTCGTGCGGATCCACGGCGTTCTGGACGGCCAGCACGACGTTCTGCATCGTCAGGCCCATGCCGGCGCCGAGCATGAAGATGATGGCCCCGAACAGCACCAGGTTGGTATCGGCGGTCAGCCGCGTCAGGGCGGTCAAGCCCATGAGCGCGATGAACATTCCGACCACGGGGAACACCTTGTAGCGTCCCGTCTTGTTGATGATCTGACCCGAGATGATGGCCATCGACATCATGCCGACCATCATCGGTATCAGCAGCAACCCCGATTCGGTGACCGAGACGCCCTTGGTCATCTGCAGATAGGTCGGCAGGTACCCGATCGCGGCGAACATGCCTAGCCCCAGGACGAGACCGATGACGGAGGTCAGCGTGAACGTCGAGTTGCGGAACAGCCGCAGCGGCAGGATCGGGTCGGTGACGCTCAGTTCGATCCGGATGAACAGTGCTATCGCGACGAGAGTGCCGAGGAGCAGGCTGAGGAGCCGCGGATTGCTCCAGTCGTACTGCCCGCTCTTCGCGAAGGAGGTCCAGGAGGCGATCAGCACGATTCCCGCGGTGCCGAGCATCATCGTGATGATGCCGAAGACGTCCACCGGCTTGTCGCTGCGGTGCGACGGGATGCGCAGCGCAACGAATGCGACGAGGAATGCTGCGATGCCGATGGGAATGTTGATCGCGAAGCACCAGCGCCAGCCGGGACCCTCCGTGAACCAGCCGCCGAGCAGAGGTCCCGCAATAGCGGAGATGCCGAAGATCGCGCCCATCGGGCCCATGTACTTTCCACGGTCCTTGGCGGGAACGATGTCCGCGATAACGGCCATGGCGAGGATCATGAGACCGCCGCCGCCGATACCCTGGATGCCGCGCCAGATGACGAGTTCGACGAAGTTCTGCGTGAAGGTCGCTCCGGCCGAAGCGAGGGTGAAGAGGCCGATCGAGCCGAGCAGGAGCCAGCGGCGGCCCCACAGGTCACCGAACTTTCCGTACAGCGGCATCATGACGGCGGCGGCCAGGATGTAGATGGTGATGAGCCACGACTGGTGCTCCAGCCCGTTGAGCTCGCCAACGATGGTCGGCAGGGCCGTGGAGATGATCATCTGATCGAGCGATGACAGGAACATGCCAGCCATGAGGGCGGACATGATGATCCAAATGCGGCGGTTTGTCAGGACGATGGGCTCGGCCGACGCAGGAGGGTTCGCCATGATTTCCTTATCGAGGTTGGCGCCGTGGGGGGGACGACGCAACGTGCCGCGCGGCCTTTGGACCGCTGGCGGAGCCGACGACTCGTGAGCAGTCAGCGAAAATGGCAACGAATGCGCCGTAACGACTATTCCAGTTTGCGCGGATTTGTGGCTAGTGGTTTTTCTCACAGCAAAACCCGTGACGCGAGTGCTTGCCGCACGGTTCATCGCAGGGACGCGGCAACTGCTGGCTGAGATGACAAAGGTGAAGGGCGGTGACACCGGAATGCCACCGCCCTTCACCGCTCGACTACGCGGCTCAGCCGATCAGCCGACGTCCGGGTTCTTGGTCCCGTCAGCGGCCACGGATGCCTCCACGACGTCGTCGACCTCAGCGTCCGACTTGGGCTCGTCGGACTTGACCGCGGCCTTTGCCTGCTTGGTCGCGGCGTAGCTGGACTTATCCACTCCTTCGAAGTGGAACTCGCCCAGCGGGCCTTCGCCCTCGGAATCCACGATCACGATCTGACCCGGTTTGACATCGCCGAACAAGATCTTCTCGGACAGCACATCCTCGATGTCACGCTGGATCGCGCGGCGCAGCGGACGAGCACCCAGGACGGGGTCGTAGCCGCGCTCGGAGATGAGCTTCTTGGCGGCGGGCGTGAGCTCGATCGCCATGTCCTTCTCCAGCATCCGCGTGTTGAGGCGCGCGATCATCAGGTCCACGATCGCGAGGATCTCGGACTGCGTGAGCTGCGGGAACACGATCGTGTCATCGACGCGGTTCAGGAACTCAGGACGGAAGTGCTGCTTGAGTTCCTCGTTAACCTTGGCCTTCATCCGGCCGTAGGATGTCAACAGGTCGGCACCCGAGTTGAATCCGGTCTGCACACCGCGAGCGATGTCCTTGGTGCCGAGGTTGGTCGTCATGATGATCACCGTGTTCTTGAAGTCGACCATGCGACCCTGAGCATCTGTGAGACGTCCGTCCTCGAGGATCTGCAGCAGCGAGTTGAAGATGTCCGGGTGCGCCTTCTCGACCTCGTCGAACAGGACCACCGAGAACGGCTTGCGCCGCACCTTCTCCGTGAGCTGACCGCCCTCTTCGTAGCCGACGAATCCAGGCGGGGAGCCGAACATCCGCGAGACGGTGTGCTTCTCCGAGTACTCGGACATGTCGAGCTGGATCAGGGCGTCCTCGTCGCCGAACAGGAACTCGGCGAGAGCCTTGGCGAGCTCCGTCTTACCGACACCGGTCGGACCGGCGAAGATGAACGAGCCGCCGGGGCGACGCGGGTCCTTCAGGCCGGCACGGGTACGGCGGATCGACTTCGACAGGGCCTTGATGGCCTCGTCCTGGCCGATGACCCGCTTGTGCAGCCCTTCCTCCATGTGCAGTAGCCGCGAGGACTCCTCCTCGGTGAGCTTGAGGACCGGGATGCCGGTCGACATCGCCAGCACCTCGGCGATCAATTCCTCGTCCACCTTGGCGACGGTGTCCATGTCGCCGGACTTCCAGGCCTTCTCCTTGTCGCTGCGCTCGGCGATCAGGTTCTTCTCGGCGTCGCGCAACTGGGCGGCCTTCTCGAAGTCCTGCTCGTCGATCGCCGATTCTTTGTCGAGCTTCGCCTTCGCGATGCGCTCATCGAGTTCGCGCAATTCTGGCGGAGCGGTCATGCGGCGGATGCGCAGGCGCGCACCGGCCTCATCGACCAGGTCGATCGCCTTGTCCGGCAGGAACCGGTCGTTGACGTAGCGGTCGGCGAGCGTGGCGGCGGCGACCAAAGCGTCATCCGTGATGGACACGCGGTGGTGCGCCTCGTACCGGTCGCGCAGCCCCTTGAGGATCGCGATCGTGTGGTTGAGGGTCGGCTCGTTGACCTGGATCGGCTGGAAGCGGCGCTCCAGCGCGGGATCCTTCTCGACGTGCTTGCGGTATTCATCGAGCGTGGTCGCGCCGATGGTCTGCAGTTCACCGCGGGCGAGCATGGGCTTCAGGATCGACGCGGCGTCGATCGCGCCCTCAGCCGCCCCAGCGCCGACGAGCGTGTGGATCTCGTCGATGAACAGGATGATGTCGCCGCGGGTACGGATCTCCTTGAGCACCTTCTTGAGGCGCTCCTCGAAGTCACCGCGGTAGCGCGAACCGGCAACGAGAGCGCCGAGGTCAAGCGTGTAGAGCTGCTTGTCCTTGAGCGTCTCCGGCACGTCCCCGGCCACGATGTCCTGCGCCAGGCCCTCTACGACGGCGGTCTTGCCGACTCCGGGCTCACCGATCAGGACTGGGTTGTTCTTGGTTCGGCGGGACAGCACCTGCATCACGCGCTCGATTTCCTTCTCCCGGCCGATGACCGGGTCGAGCTTGCCCTCGCGGGCGGCCTGCGTGAGGTTGCGGCCGAACTGATCCAGCACTGCCGAACCGGACGGCGTACCCTCGGCGGGACCCGATGCCGCGGGCTCCTTGCCCTGGTAGCCGGACAGCAACTGGATGACCTGCTGGCGCACGGTCGAGAGGTCGGCGCCGAGCTTGGTCAGCACCTGCGCGGCGACGCCCTCTCCCTCACGGATCAGGCCGAGCAGAATGTGCTCCGTCCCGATGTAGTTGTGGCCGAGTTGCAGCGCCTCGCGCAGCGAGAGTTCCAGCACCTTCTTGGCACGCGGCGTGAACGGGATGTGGCCGCTCGGCGCCTGTTGCCCCTCACCGATGATGTCGGTGACCTGACTGCGCACGGCATCCAGCGAGATACCGAGGGACTCCAGCGCCTTGGCGGCGACGCCCTCTCCCTCGTGGATCAAGCCGAGCAGAATGTGCTCCGTCCCGATGTAGTTGTGGTTGAGCATGCGCGCTTCTTCTTGCGCAAGCACAACGACCCGACGCGCTCGGTCGGTGAATCTTTCGAACATTGGGGCTCCTTCCGGTGCCACGAGGCGCAGGGTCGTCTGGCCCAGTGGCTTTCGACTTTAACCGCGATCCACCCCGTAGTAGTCCGAAAAAGCGCCTTGTTCGCCATGGGCGTGACGATTCGGCGGGCTTTGGGATCCATGGACGAGTCCTCCAGCCGCGATGAGCCCATCTCGTGACTTCAGTCCCTGGTACTCGACGCCATATCGCGGCAGCGTTGAAGGTGACACCGCAGTCAACCAGTGAGGAGCCCACCGATGCCTTCCATCTTCGACCCGTACCAGCTCCACGACTTGACGCTCCCCAATCGGATCGTGATGGGGCCCATGACGCGCGCCAAGGCGACACCAGAGGGCGTACCGACGCCGATCATGGCCACGCACTACGCTCAGCGGGCTTCCGCAGGGCTGATCATCACCGAGGGAACCTGGCCGGAGCGCCGCGGGCAGGGCTACTTCGACATCCCCGGCATCGAGACTCAGGAGCAACAGGATGCCTGGGCGTCGATCACTAGGGCCGTTCATGACAAGGGCGGGCGGATCTTCCTGCAGATGGAGCACACAGGTCGCGTGGGACACGAGGTCAACAACGGAGGGACGACGCTCTGCGCAGCGAGTGACGTGCCAGCGGATTTCAAGATCTTCGCGCGCGACGACGGCCTCGTCCAGATGACCACCGAATTGCACGTGCTGTCGACTGACGAGGTCTGGGAGGTCATCGACAAGTACGGCAAAGCTGCGGCCCGGGCCAAGGCGGCGGGATTCGACGGCATCGAACTGCACGGCGCATCTGGCTACTTGCCGCACCAGTTCCTCTCCGACGACGCGAACCGCCGCACCGACGAATTCGGCGGAACCCCCGAGAAGCGGACCAGGTTCATGATCGAGGTGCTGACACGCCTCATCGAGGCATGGGGCGATTCCCACCGGATCGGTGTCAAGATCTCGCCTGCGATCCGTTACAACGGCATCGTGGAGAACGAGGTGGAGGAAACGTATTCGATCCTGCTGGACAAGTTCAATGAACTGGATCTCGCATACGTCGCCTTCCAGACGCCGGAATCGTTGCGCTCGCTGTCCGGCCTGTCGAACGACGACCTCGCCGATGGCGAGATCTGGCACCGCTTCCCGTACGAGTTCATCCGCGAGCGCTACCGCGGCACAGTCATCGCCTCGGGAGACCTCACCAAGGAATTGGCGCAGAACGCGGCCGATGCGGACAAGGCCGATCTGTTCGTCTTCGGAAGGGCGTACATGTCGAATCCCGATCTCGTGGAGCGGATGCGGAACGACTGGCCGCTCACTCCCGTCGACATGCGCCGCGGCTACGGCGGCGGCGAGGAGGGGTACAACGACTATCCGACGTGGGAGGACCAGCGGGCAGCGGATCCCAGCAGGCCGATCGGCTAGCGTCCCGCACGAGCATGTCCTTCCACGGCGGACTGTTTCCATGTTGCCCGTTCACTCCGAGCACCACCCCAACCTTTCACGTCACCCCGCTCGTCTAGTCTCATAGGAAGCACACCGCTTCCCGTAGTGGAGCGCACAGCCAGCTACCAGAGCGAACGAGGGGCGTTCAATGGCGTCGTGGGACGAGGCACTGACTGCGGTGCTCGACCAGCACGGAACCTCGCTGTATGCCTACGGTCGCATCCTGACGGGCAGCACTGCCGATAGCGAGGACCTGGTGCACGATGCGATCGTGCGCGTGTTCGCGCGCATGAAGTCGCGGCCCGCCCGGCTCGGGGCGAGGTCGGGCACCGACGTCACGACGGCGATGGTTCCGGGGGCGACGGCGGCGTACGTGCGCCGCGCAATGCTCACGATCTACATCGACCAGACGCGGCGCGCCAAGCGCTGGCGGGCTATCCGTCACGCCGCGGCCACGGCCGAATCGCTCCCGGATCACGCCGACGAGGCGGCATCGCGTTCGGCCATCGCGGCCGCGCTGTCTTCGCTGAGCCCGCAGCAGCGCGCCTGCCTGCTGCTGCGCTACTACGACGACTTGACGACGTTGCAGATCGCTGACGCCCTGGGGCTCGCGCACGGCACCGTCAAACGACACCTGCACGATGCCCTTTCCCGCCTGCGGGACGACGGCGCCGCCATGGCGTTGTGGTCCCCGGGCGAACCGGCGGCGCGGGGAGAGGAGGCCCACCGTGGCTGACAACGGACACAACGACCCTTCGCGCTCACGGTTTGAGGACGAGTTCTCCGCCGCGCTCCGCCGGGACATCGACGGCGCTGGCGGCTCCCTCGGGGAGGATGCTCACACCGAGTTGATCGACAGCGTGCGACGCAAGCGAACGTCGCGGGCCATCACTGCGACCGCCCTGACGGCGGTGCTTGTGGTGGGCCTGGGCAGTATCGGCTGGACGGTGGCGGGCCAGGTAGGCAGCGACCGTCCAGACCCGCAGATCGCGGGACCCACCCGCGTCGCGCCACCCGCTCTTGACTGGTCCGACGGCTGCACAGTGACAGCCGACAACCTCCTGGACTCGCCCATGTCCGCAGATGGATGGACGCTCGACAACTTCACGATCGGAGAGGAAGGCGATCCTTCCGCGGAGTTCAACGGACCGGATTCGGCGCATGCCCAACTGGATAGAGACGTCACCCTCTTCCGCTACAGCCCGAACGAACTCTTCGCAGGGGTCTCCCGAAGTCGCCTCAACACGGTATGGCTGCCGGCAGAAACGGACGGCTCGCTAGGCACCATTTCGGGGTCCGCGCTTGTCGCGGGCGGGGTCAATGCAGGGCCTTTACCCGCCAGGTCCGAGTTATCGAGCACACCAGCGTATGGCCGCTGGACCGTTTGGGGTTCGATGAACACCGGCAGGGATTGTTCGACCGGCGATGTCCTAACCCATCCATCGGAGAACGGCTCACTGATCCCGACCGGCACCTATGTCGTTCTGGGTTATCTGGAGACCGTCATCGGTTCCGGAGATCGCGCCGACCGGGTTTCTACCGTGTACTCGTCCAACATCGCCCTCGTCGAGGTGAGCGGCGACGGCACCACGACAATGCGAAGTCAGGTTCAGCGCGAGGGTGCTTCTTCGTGGGACGATCAGCGCCATTCCAGCGAAGGCGAGACCGGCAAGGGTCGTCCCCACGACGAGGCCATCGAAGGCGCCGACGGGCGCGAGTTCGCATTCGAGTACCACGACTCGCAGATGGCCGAGTCCGTCGAGTTGTCCACCGAATCGCTGACGACGAAGCCTGCGCCTGCCGGGATCGACCTGCTCAGTGAGTCGACCATGGGAGATATGTGGATCGCAACGAGGCCATCCGGCGACGCTAAGGGGGTAAGGCAGTTCGGAGTCTGGTCGACGGAGTGGGGGTTCGAACCATGGCAGAGCACGCAGGAGGTCGCACCGAGCGCCCATGACCGCTGGGTCCCCTCGTGGGCGGTCGATAGCGTAAGCGCCGATGGGATCACGTGGATCGAATCCGAGGCCGTCGGTACGGCATCCGGACCGTTCTGGGTGTTCCATGCCAGCGCGCTGACAGGAGACGTGAAGGTCATCGCCACCCCCGAGGACACCGCCGACAACACGGATGAGAACCCCAGGGTCGCCTCGCGCGATGGTCACGTGTACTGGTCGGAAACCCGCGGCGGCGTCGACGTCGTCAAGTCGTTCGACCTCGGCGCGATGCATCCAAAGATCACGACGATCGCCACCGACATCACTCGGCCCGTGGCGGGAGTCGACAACGTCTACGCCATCGCCGTCGACCCCGCAGATCATGTCACGCCTAGCGGCATCGTCGATATCACGAAAGATGGACAGCAGGATTTCCTACGCTTCACTCAGAAGATGACCGAACCGCCTCCCGTTCAGGTATCTCGTGATGCGATAGCGGTAACGATCTCTGGGACCACGTACGTAGTGCCTATCAACGAAAGCAATGTCGTGTGGACGCTGGAACTGGATGATGCAAACGTCCCACTCTTGGTCAATCCCTACGGCTTCATCTTCTGGGATGTCACAGGCACGACGGGCCGCACCACTATCTACGCGGCGGATCCGATGGGCGAAGGTGATCGGATCATGCGGGCAAACCTTTGCCCACGCACCTGCGGTCCGGCGAACCACCTAGGAGAGATGTCGCTAACGGGAGCATGGCCCGAGGGCAACGACGTAGCGACTCAGGTCGTCCCGACCAACGGGCCGGCAGATGACGATCCCGGACTAGTGGTGCAGTGGCCGCTGACCACGATGATCAACGAGGTAGGCTAACTGACTCGCTGATCCCGAGCCCCGCCGGTCGGACGCCAAACCTGATCAGCGAGGGGCGTGCTCGTCGCCGCCCTTGTCGGCGGAATCGTCCTCGCCTGTCGCGCGGCCCGCTCGACGCCGTGATGCGCTGGCGACGAAGTAGGCGCCGACTCCCAGCACGACGCCGATCAGGGCGAATAGCCCTGTGCGGCCCCAGCCCGACGCACCGGACTCGTCTTCAGCCTGGGCGTCGGCGGTGGGCGTCGCTGCAGCTTCGGTGGCGCCGTCCTCGGCATCGCCCGGTTCCTGGGTCGCGGGTTCGGTGGGCTGGTCGCTGATCGCACCAGGCGCTTCGGCACCGCCAACCGCGCCCGGTTCGGGCGCGCTCGGTTCGGGCGCAGCGGGAGTGGCGGGGTCGGTAGCGGGCGCCTCGTCCTGCCCGACGCCTTCGGTGACCGTGAATGCGTATTCGCCGGAGATCGGGTGTCCGTCGGAGGACACGACGCGCCACGTCACGGTGTACTCACCGGCCGGGCCGTTCGCGAGTAGCGGCACCTTGATCTTGGCGCCCTTGACGGTCGGCTCACCGTGCTGCCATTGCTCGCCATCGGGGCCGTCGACCTCGATAGCGATGCCTGTTTCAAGCAGATTCGCGGAGTATTCGAGCACTAGTTCGCCTGGCAGCGTCTTGAGTTCGGCACCGTCGGCTGGCTTAGTGCTCAGGAGAGTGTCATGCGCGCTCGCGACGGACGCGGCACCGAACATGCCGAGTGCGAAGAGCGCGAGCACGATGGCGCTGATGATGGTGTTGTATGCGGCTCTCGTGGCGCGCGCTGATTTACGAATGCGGGTACGACTCACGTCAATTTTTCCTTCTGATTCCTGGGGTGCCGGGGATCGCCGGCCTGATCGCGCTGTGACGCGCGGCCCCAGGAGGCGGAGCCGCAGCGTCTAGGCGATGGCTGGCGGGGCCCTGCCGCACCAAGTTCCGTACGTTGCGCGGCTGGAGTGCGTACTGGGCCGGGATACGACGATGGACGAGTTCTGCGTCACTCGTCCCACCTGCGCCCTGAGCGGCTGCAGGATTGCCACGGCGCGGTCGCGGATGCGCATCGCCGATGCGGCCAACCGCGACGCCGACAGCATGATCGTGACGATGAAGATCGCCGCGATCACGTGGCTCACGGCCATGGTCACGCTGCCGGCAAGATGCGCGTGTTCGGACAGTTGCACGCCGCCTCCGGTACCGCGGCCAGTCTCGGTCGCTGAGTCGAAGCCGATCCAGGTGCTACTCGCACCGTGTCTCAGATGATCGCCCGCAATGAGCCCGAATCGTTCTTGCGCGGCTACGCCACTAGCGGGCGCGGCGCTCGTAGCCGCGAACAGCCAGTGAAAAAGCAGCTGGCTCGCTATCGCAGCGAACAGCACGCGCGCCGTTCCCGTGGATGCCCACGCGAGTGCCACGGCGCCAAGCATGGTCGGTACGGTCGCGGCAAGGATCACGAAGATGCCCGGGACGGCTCCGCCTCCAGCAATGTGTGCCAGCACGGTCGCGGCGACGGCAAATGCCGCAGTCCACAAGGACTGCAGCACTTGGTCACGGGGGCGCCCTGCCATGCCCTCATCCTTCCACAGTGCTTCCCTGACCTTCGACCCATCCATAGTTCGCTGTGACGGGCTTCACACTTGAGGGCTAGACTCGTGGCGAGGGTCAAACGTCCCACATTCCATGCGTCGCATCAACGTCGATCCGCGTCCGGAGGTTACCTGTGTCAAACACGACGGAGAACTCGTCCCCGGCACTATCCAATCTGCTGTCCGAAGCCCGCTCCTTCCCGCCGAGCGAAGAATTCGCGGCCCAGGCCAACGCCACCGCCGCCCTCGCGCGGGAGGCGGATGAGCGCGGAGAGGAGTTCTGGGCGGATCAGGCCCGCAAGATGCTCAGTTGGCATACTCCGTTCACGCAGACGCTGGACTGGTCGAGAGCCCCGGTCGCCCGCTGGTTCGCGGACGGCACTCTGAACGCGGCGTACAACGCGCTCGATCGGCACGTCAAGGCCGGCCGCGGCAAGCGCGTGGCCATTCACTTCGAGGGCGAGCCTGGCGATACCCGGACGGTGACCTACGACGATCTGCTCACCGAGGTGTCGCGCGCGGCGAACGCGCTGCAGGCGCTCGGCGTTCAGACTGGTGATCGCGTGATCATCTACCTGCCCATGCTCGTGGAATCGGTCGTCGCGATGCTCGCCTGCGCCCGCATCGGCGCGCCGCACTCCGTCGTCTTCGGCGGTTTCTCCGCCGAGGCGTTGCGCTCCCGCATCGAGGACGCCGGAGCGCGCGTCATCATCACCGCGGATGGCGGGTATCGTCGCGGCGCGCCGTTCGCGCTCAAGCCCGCCGTGGACGAGGCAATCGCTACGCTGAACCCCGACAACCACCCGGGCATTTCGCACGTACTCGTCGTGCAGCGCACCGGACAGGAGGTCGAGTGGCACGACGAGCGCGACCTGTGGTGGCACGAGGCGATGGAGTCCGCAGACATCCGGCACGAGCCGACCTTCGTCGAGGCCGAGCACCCGCTTTTCATCCTGTACACCTCGGGGACGACCGGGCGGCCCAAGGGCATCCTCCACACGACCGGTGGCTACCTCACGCAAGCGGCGTTCACGCACTGGGCGGTGTTCGATCTCAAGGCCGAGACGGACGTGTACTGGTGCACCGCCGACATCGGCTGGATCACCGGCCACAGCTACGTCGTCTACGGACCGCTGATCAACGGTGCGACCCAGGTGATCTACGAGGGAACGCCAGACACCCCGCACCGCGGGCGCTGGTGGGAGATCGTCCAGAAGTACAAGGTTTCCATCTTGTACACCGCCCCGACTGCGATTCGTACATACATGAAATGGGGCGAGGAGGTCCCCGATCAGTTCGACCTGACGTCGCTTCGGCTCCTCGGTTCGGTGGGCGAGCCGATCAATCCGGAGGCATGGATGTGGTATCGCCGCGTCATCGGGGGCGGCTCCACTCCGGTGGTCGACACCTGGTGGCAGACCGAGACGGGTGCGATCATGATCTCGCCCCTGCCAGGTGTCACCGCCGCCAAACCGGGGTCCGCTCAGTCGCCGCTTCCCGGCATCGCGGTGGACGTCGTGGACGATGACGCCAACTCCGTGCCAGCCGGTGGCGGTGGCTACCTCGTCGTATCAAAGCCGTGGCCGGCGATGCTGCGCGGAATCTGGGGCGACCTCGACCGCTTCAAGGAGACGTACTGGTCGCGCTTCAAGAACATCTACTTCGCCGGTGACGGCGCGAAGCGCGATGATGATGGCGACATCTGGCTGCTGGGTCGCGTCGATGATGTCATGAACGTCTCCGGCCACCGGCTATCCACGACCGAGATCGAATCCTCGCTCGTGGCGCACGATGCGGTGGCCGAGGCCGCCGTGGTGGGCGCCGCCGATGAGACAACAGGCCAGGCCGTGGTCGCGTTCGTCATCCTGCGCGGGGAGTTCGCCGCCGCCGCTCAGGACGACGAGGGAGCCGCGGCGATCCAGGAGCAGTTGCGGACGCATGTGGCCAGGCAGATCGGCCCGATCGCCAAGCCGCGCCGGATCCTGATCGTGCCGGAACTCCCCAAGACCCGTTCGGGCAAGATCATGCGCCGGCTGCTGCGCGACGTCGCCGAGAACCGGACGGTGGGCGACGCGACCACGCTCGCCGATTCCTCGGTGATGGCGCTGATCAAGGGGAAGCTCGGGTAGCGCTCATCACGAGAACACCCGTTGTGGTCGCTCCACACCCGTTATATTGCGCACGCAGCGACCATAACGGGTGTTCTCCATGGGGGGAGCCGGCCGCACGGGAGCAGGTCGCACGGGAGCAGGTCGCCCGTTGTGGTGAACTTGGACGATGGACTTCTCCCTCGATATCGCCGACGGCAGCATGGAGCTCGCCTCGAAGATAGGCGAACTTGCAAGCGCGGCGCACCAACGCGATGGAGTTCGGCCGCTGTCGGAGCAATCCCTGCTCAACCTGACCACCACCGATCCGGACCTCACTCATGTGACTGTCAGCCCCCGAGACGATCGCGACCGCGTCATCGGCTACGCGCAGGTCGACAGGCGCGGCTCGGTGGCCTCGTCCGAAATCCTCGTCGCCCCCGACACCCGCCGGCGAGGCGTCGGCACCCTGCTGTGGCGCACCGCGCTGCGCGATGCCTCACTGCCGAGCCGATCGGGCGAGCCCGGTGCCCACAACCCACTGCGGGTTTGGGCGCATGGCAACCTGCCGGCCGCGCAGGAATTCGCCCGGTCTGCGGGTCTTGAAATCGTGCGCGAACTACACGAACTGAGCCGGTCCCTCAACGACGGAAGGCTCGCCCCGTCGCTGACAGAGGCGATGGCCGCCTTCGGCCCGGGCCACGCGGTACGCGCCTTCGACCCGGCCCGGGACGAGGAGCCGTGGCTCGACCTCAACCGCCGGGCGTTCGCCTCGCACCCAGAACAGGGTCAGCTCACCCTCGACGACCTACGAGCCCGCGAGCGCGAGCCCTGGTTCGACCCGAACGGCTTCTTCGTGGTGCGTGCAGGAGATGGCGACGGAGCACTCGTCGGCGCCGCCTGGACCAAGGTCGAGCCGGCCAATGATCCAGATTCCCGCCCCGTCAGCGGCGAGCTATATGTGATAGCGGTGTCGCCAGAGGCACAGGGGCGCGGTCTGGGGCGCGGTCTCACCGCGCTCGGCCTCGCGTACCTGCGGGAACGAGGGCTTACCACTGCCACGCTCTGGACGGACGGTGACAACGCCGCGGCCATGGCCACGTACCGGTCGCAGGGCTTCGAGATCGCGTTCACCGACGTGCAGTACGCCCGACCCTCGACTGCCCCAATGGCGGCTTGACAACCTGTTGATAAGTTCCCGACTGGCGCCCACGGGTGTAACCATAGGGTTATGACCGAGAAGTCGCAGCCAGAAACGAACTCCGTGATCGGCGAATCGAGCCTCGCCGTCGACCCGACGATGGAGCCTAGCCTCGCCGAGCACATCGCCGAGCACATCGCGGACAAGGCCCGGGGCAAAGCGGCCGCAACGCTGCCGGCCCTCGACGTGCCGGAGGAACTTGAGCCGCTGCCCGCGGACCGGTTCCTCGACCGCGAGATCTCGTGGCTCGCGTTCAACAAGCGCGTCCTGGAACTGGCGGAGGACGAATCCGTGCCGCTGCTTGAGCGCGCACGTTTCCTCGCGATTTTCGCGTCCAATCTGGACGAGTTCTTCATGGTGCGGGTCGCCGGTCTCAAGCGACGCATCGCGACCGGTATTGCCGTGACGGCCGCGTCGGGCCTCAGCCCGCATCGGGTGCTGGAGGAGATCTCCATCCGGGCCAGCCGCCTGATGGACAGGCACGCACGCGTGTTCGCGGATGAGGTGCGCCCGGCACTGCTGGCGGAAGGCATATCGATCGTCCACTGGGGCGAGCTCGGAGCAGACGAGCAGGAGCGGCTGCGGAAGTACTTCCGGCGGCAGATCTTCCCCGTTCTGACTCCCCTGGCCGTCGATCCGGCTCACCCCTTCCCCTACATATCCGGGCTCTCGCTGAACCTGGCCGTGGTGGTGCGCAACCCGGCAACGGGTAAGGAACACTTCGCTCGCGTCAAGGTGCCGCCGCTCCTGCCGCGGTTCATCGCTGTGGACGACAAGGGACGCCCGAGCCCGGCCGACTCCCAGGTGGCCAACCCGGACACGGTATCGTTCGTGCCCATCGAGGAGGTCATCGCCGAACACCTCGACGTGCTGTTCCCGGGCATGGAGATCTCCGAGCACCACACCTTCCGCGTAACCCGCAACGAGGACGTGGAGGTCGAGGAGGACGACGCCGAGAACCTGCTGAAGGCCATGGAGAAGGAGTTACTGCGCCGCCGGTTCGGCCCTCCGGTCCGCCTCGAGGTGGCCGAGGGCATCACCGAGCGCGTCGCCTCGATCCTGACGCGCGAGCTCGGGGTGAAGGCGTCGGAGGTTTACACCCTGCCTGCGCCCCTTGATCTCACTGGCCTGAACTCGATCGCCGACATCGAGCGGCCGAACCTGCAGTTCCCCAAGTTCGTGCCCACCACGAACCATCAACTCGCCGAGGTGGAGCGGGCCACCCCGACGAACATCTTCTCGGTGATTCGGCAGCGCGATGTGCTCCTGCATCACCCGTACGACTCGTTCTCGACGTCGGTCCAGACCTTCCTGGAGCAGGCGGCCGCGGATCCGAACGTGCTGGCGATCAAGCAGACGCTCTACCGGACCTCGGGCGACTCGCCCATCGTTGACGCACTCATCGACGCGGCCGATGCCGGCAAGCAGGTGCTGGCGCTCGTCGAGATCAAGGCGCGCTTCGACGAGCAGGCGAACATCTCGTGGGCTCGCAAGCTCGAGCATGCTGGCGTGCACGTCGTGTACGGCATCGTGGGCCTGAAGACACACTGCAAACTGTCCCTCGTGGTGCGCCAGGAAGCGGACGGGCTGCGGCGTTACGTCCACGTGGGCACTGGGAACTACCACCCGAAGACGGCTCGCCTCTACACGGACCTCGGGCTGCTGACCTGCGACCCCACCGTCGGGCAGGACGTCACGCGCCTGTTCAACCAGCTCTCGGGCTACGCACCGCAGACCAAGTTCTCCCGCCTGCTGGTGGCCCCGCGCACCGTCCGGGTGGGGCTGATCGCCCGCATCGAACGCGAACGCCGCGCCGCCTTGGCCGGGCGCAAGGCCTGGATCAAGATCAAGGTCAACTCGGTCGTGGATGAGCAGACGATCGATGCCCTGTATCGCGCCTCACAGGCGGGCGTCGAGATCGACATCGTGGTGCGCGGCATCTGCTCCATCCGGCCCGGCGTCCCGGGCCTCTCGGAGACGATCCGCGTCCGCTCGATCCTCGGCCGATACCTGGAACACTCGCGCGTGTTCGCATTCGCCAACTCCGGCGGCCCCGCGATCGGTGACGGGCCAGAGGCCGGACCTGAGGTGTACATCGGCTCCGCCGACCTGATGCATCGCAACCTTGACCGGCGCGTGGAGGCGCTCGTCCGCATCGACGATCCCGGCCACATCGACTACCTGCTGTGGCTGCTGGACGAATCGACCTCCGACCACACCTCCTCGTGGCACTTGGACGAATCAGGGCGCTGGGATCGCGTGAATCTGGGTGAGGACGGACCCCTGATCGATCTGCAGTCCGAACTCATCGCGCGCCAGCGCCGCCAACTGTCGTCGGGCCGCTGATGGGACCGACTTCGCTGCGAATCGTCGACATGTCAGCCGATATTGATCGCGACGCCATCGATATCGCGCCGGTCGTTCAAGCCGCGGGGAGCCTGCCCTGGCGCGTCAAGGATGGCGAGTTGCAGGTGCAGTTGATCCACCGGCCGCGCTACAACGACTGGTCCTGGCCGAAAGGGCGCCTGAACAAGGGTGAGCCGCAGCCGGTGGGCGCGGTCCGTGAGACGGCCGAGGAAACCGGCAAACCTGTTTCCCTCGGGATCCCGCTGCCCGGGCTGCAGTACCTGTTGGCGGATGGGCGCGTTAAGCGGGTGCACTACTGGGCGGCGACGCGCGCTCCGAAGTCCGCGCCGGTCGTCGCGGCACGGTTCCCCGTGCCCGCGGTTGATCCCGACGAGATCGACGGCCGCAAGTGGCTGTCGGTCGCCGAGGCATTGGAGCGCCTCACACGTCGCGCCGACCAGATCCCCCTCAAAGAGCTGATCTCGGCCCACGAATCGGGCCACCTGCGGACGCGTCCGCTGATCATCGCCCGGCACGGCAAGGCGATCGATCGCAGTTCGTGGGATGGGGACGAGGCCACCCGGCCGCTCACTCCGTTTGGTTCGGGTCAGGCCGACGCGCTCACTCAACTGCTCGCGGCGTTCGACGTGACGCGGGTGCTGACGAGTCCGTGGCGGCGCTGCGCCGCAACCGTCGAACCGTTCGCGACGGCGACGGGCCTGACCCCGGAGGCGGCGCCCGAACTCACGGAGCACGCTCATGAGAGGTCGCGGAAGTCCGTGCGCGCCCTCGTCGAGAACCTGGTTGCCGACGCGCCCGGCGCGGTCCTGTGCACGCACCGCCCGGTGCTGCCCACGATCTTCGAGGTGCTGCGGGAATCCGCGCGCCCCAAGGTGGCGCGCGCTCTACCCAAGGCCACGCCCTATCTTCAGCCCGGCGGTTGCCTGGTCGCGCACATCGCGGACACCGCGAAAGGGCCGCGCATCGTGGCGTTCGAGCGCTTCAAGCCGACGCTCTGGTAGGGAGCAGGCAAGAGTGCCTTTGCCGAGGGGCGCGAGCGCCTGCCCTAACCCAGGATGCCGTGCAGGATCCAGTAGCTCACCGCGCCGACGATCGCCGCGGCAGGGATGGTCAGAACCCATGCGACCACGATATTCTTCGCGACACCCCAGCGGACCGCGGAGAGGCGCTTCGTAGCACCCACGCCCATGATCGCGGACGTGATCGTGTGGGTGGTCGAGATGGGCGCGTGCAGCGCGTACGCGTTCACGTAGAGGACGATCGCCGACACCGACTCGGCGACGAAGCCGCGCGCCGGGTCGAGCTCGATGATGCGACGCCCGAGCGTGCGCATGATGCGCCACCCGCCGGAGTAGGTCCCCGCGGAGATCGCCAGCGCTGCCGAGATCTTGACCCAGAACGGGATCGCGTCGCCCTTTCCGTAGTAGCCGCCGGCGACGAGCGCGAGCATGATGATGCCCATCGTCTTCTGCGCGTCCTGGAGGCCGTGCCCCAGTGCCATGGCAGCTGCCGAGGCGGTCTGCGCGATGCGGAACCGGCGGTTGGTCGGGTTGGGGCGCGCCTTGCGCACGAGCCAGAGCACACCGACCATCACCAGGAAGGCGAGGGTGAATCCGACGATCGGCGAGACGAACATCGGGATGACGACCTTGTCGGTGATCGCCTTCCAGAAGACGGGCACGCCAGCCGCAAGGCCGACCCCCGTCAGGCCGCCGATCAGGGCGTGGGTGGAGGACGACGGCAGGCCGAACCACCAGGTGATGAGGTTCCACCCGATGGCGCCGACCAGCGCCGCAAGGACCAGAATGAGTGAGCTGTGGATCGGCTGGCCATCGATGTTGACGATCGAGTGCGCAATGGTCTCCGCAACATGCGTGCCGAGCATGGCTCCCAGCAGGTTGCAGATCGCCGCCATGATGAGCGCCGCGCGCGGCGTCAGCGCACGGGTGCCGATCGAGGTCGCGATCGCGTTGGCGGCGTCGTGGAAGCCGTTGGTGAAATCGAAGGCGAGCGCGAGAAGGACAACGATGATGACGAGGGCGAACTCCACCGGTCGGTCACGCTTCCTTGACGGCGATCGTCTCGACGAAGTTAGCGGTCTTCTCGAACGCGTCCGCCGCCTTCTCGAGCACCTCGACGACCTCGCGCAGCTTCATCAGTTCGATGGGGTCGGAGATCTCGTCGAACATGTGGGACAGGAGTTTGCGGTACGCCTTGTCGGCCTGGTTCTCGAGCCGGTTGATCTCGACCCAGTAGTCGTGCAGCTCGCTCATGGAGCGCAGGCGGGGCATGGCCGTGGCGGTGAGCTCAGCCATGCGGCGCAGGATCTCGACCTGGTCCTCGACCCGGTCGGGCAGTTCGTTGATCTTGTAGAGCACAATGCGCTCGGCGGCCTCGTCCATGTAGTCGAGGCAATCGTCCAGCGCCGACGCGAGGTTGTAGATGTCGTCACGGTCGAACGGCGTCACGAACGAGGAGTTCAGTCGCTTGATGATCGCGTGTGTCGCCTCATCGCCCTTGTGCTCGATCTCGCTCATCTGCTTGACGAGTTTCTTGCGGTCGCCGTTGTCGGCCCCGAGAATCTGAGCGAGGATGTTCGATCCCGTAACCAGGTGCCCAGCGGACTCGGCAAGTAGGTCAAAGAAGGTGTTGTCGCGCGGGGTCAATCGCACAGCGTTCTCCGTAATTCGGTGAGGGACTTCGGCGGTGACAATCAAGCGCCGACGCACTCACAATAACCGGTAAACGGCGCTTGGACATAGTACGAACGGCGGATGGCTTTTTGCCGTCGAGCGGACCGCTGCAATGCCGCCGTTTCCCGTGGACGAGCGCTCCGTACCGACCGGCAAATCCCGCTGCGCTGGGAGCCGCCCTCGCAGGGCCCGCACGGAACGCGGAGTGCCGGACACGTTGCGGAGCGGGCGGGACCGCGAGCGACGGCCGGGCCGCAGAGCGAGGGGAAAGATAAAGCGACGCCAGGTTGGGAGCGCCTCTCGGCGCGTGGCCGCTCGAAGCGGCTGAAGTTGGAGCCCGGGGCTACCGCAACCTGACGTCGCCCTCTTAGTCTAACCGGCCAGCGCGCCAAAGACCTGCCGCTTCGTCCAACTCGGCGGCCGTGCGGTCCATTGCGGCCGCGGCGAAGGTGAGACGCCGGGAGTGCTCGTCCCCCACCAGGTCCAATCCGTCGGCGTCGTACGCCGCACCCACCGCGAGCAGTCGGCAAAAGGCGGCAGCGCGCTCGAGCGCGACGTCGAGCTCGCCGGTGTAAACGCCGCCGAGGACCGCGTCGGCGAGCCTACGCAGATCCTCCGGTCCGGGAACCGCGGCAGCGCCGGCGATGGCCTCCGCGACAGGTGCGACCTGGATGCCGTAGCGATACCGCCGGGCGGTGTCCTCGGGGCTTCGGCGGACGAACTCGCGCAGCATGTAGAGCCGCCACAGCGCGCCTGGCAACGTGTCGGGTGCGGCGTCGGCCCACAGTTCGGCCACCATGTCGAGCCCTTCGAGGTCGACCAGGCGAATGAGCCGGTCAACGACCTCGGGGTCCTCGCTCGAGCGGGCGCCGTGGACGATGACGCCCGCAGTCGTGTGCGCGATCTCGGAGCGCAGCGCAGGGTCGAGGTCGCCGGGGATCTGGTCCGCGTCGCGCGGGTTGAGCGATGCGGGCCGGCGCGGGCGGCTGCGCGGCTGGAGGTGGGCGGACGATTCCATCGCCCTATTTTCGCGCACTTTGCCCGGGATAACGCGATGGCGGCTCTTACGGAGCCGACGGCAGTGCCGAAGGTCACACTCCCACGGGTTCCAATGGTTGCCTCAGGCAACTAATATGGCGGGGTGACTTCAGTTCAACTAACAACTAATGACTCCCCCGTAACTCCTATCGTCGACGCCCCTATCCGCCCGCGGCGCGAGGTACTCGAAGCGCTCTCCGGGATCCTCGTCGGTCTGTTCGTATCGGTCCTGTCCACGACGATCATCTCGTCCTCCCTGCCCGTCATCGTGTCCGATCTGGGCGGATCGCAGGCATCGTTCACCTGGATCGTGACCGCGACGCTCCTCACTTCGACAATCAGCACCCCGATCTGGGGCAAGCTCGCCGACCTCGTCGACCGCAAGCGCCTCATCCAGATCGCACTGATCATCTCCGTGGTGTCCAGCGCGTTCGCCGGCATGGCGAACGGAGTGGGTATCCACATCGCCTTCCGCGCCCTGCAGGGCATCGGTGCCGGTGGCCTCATGGCACTCGGCCCCGTGCTGATCGCGGACATCATCTCGCCGCGCGAGCGCGGTAAGTACATGGGCTACGTCGGCGCCGTGACCGGTGTCGCCATGGTCGGCGGGCCCGTGCTCGGCGGCTTCATCACCGAGCACTTCGGCTGGCGCTGGATCTTCTACCTGACTCTTCCGTTCGCCATCGTCGCGATCATCACCATCCAGCGCACCCTGCGCCTGCCCGTTAGCCCTCGCAAGCGCGTCCGAATCGACTACGTGGGTGCCGCGCTCATCAGCCTGGGCGTCGCCACGCTTCTGCTGTGGGTGACCTTCGCCGGCTCGGACTTCGCGTGGGCGTCGTGGCAGTCGGGGGTTATGGTCGGCGGCGCGCTGATCGCGCTGATCGCGGCCGTCATGGTCGAGTTGCGCAGTCCCGAACCACTGCTGCCGATGCATCTGTTCAAGAACCGCACCTTCGTCATCGCCGTCATCGCGAGCGCCGCGATCGGCGTCTCCCTTTTCGGTTCGTCGGTGTTCCTGAGCCAGTACATGCAGCTCGCCCGCGGCTACTCCACGATGATCGCGGGCCTCGCCTCGCTGCCGACCGTCGTCGGCATGTTCCTTGCGTCCACGATCTCCGGAAACCTCATCTCGGCATCCGGCCGGTACAAGCGGATCATGATCGCAGGCTCAACCATCCTGGTCCTGGCGCTCGCATCGTTCGGACTGGTGGACGAGAAGACGCCACTCGCAGCGATCTTCGCGTCGCTGTTCTTCGTGGGTATCGGGGTGGGCATGCTGATGCAGAACCTGGTGCTCGTCACGCAGAACTCCATCGAGATCTCCGAGATTGGCGCGGGGAGCTCGGCCGTCGCCTTCTTCCGCACGATGGGCGGCGCGATGGGCGTGGCAGCGCTCGGTTCCGTGCTCGCAGTCCGTGTTAAGGACGAGCTCATCGCCGGACTCTCGGCGATCGGCATTCCCGCTGGCTCGATGAGCGGCAGCTCGATGCCGTCGCTGTCGGAACTCGATCCGAAGTTGGTGCCGATCGTGGAGCACGCCTACGGCGTCTCCGTCCCCGAGATGTTTCTCATCGGGGCGCCCGTCGCCCTGATCGCGCTCATCGCGCTGTTCTTCCTGCGCGAGGTCCCCCTCGGGCGCCGCAGCGGCATCGAGTTGCGCGAGGAGCAGGCGGCCGGACAGACTGTCGAAGCGTGAGCCCTGAACTGACCGACCAGCACACCACGCTGTTGCGCGCGCTCGCGGTCGTGATCCGCCGCGGCCGACGCATCTCGCAGCGATCGCTCAGCGGGCTCGACACTCGACTCGACCCGAGCACGTACTCGCTGCTCAGCTTCCTGCACCGAACCCCCGGGGCGACGCTCTCCGGGCTCGCCGGGGCGCAGGGCGTGTCGAAGGGCACCATGTCCCGGCAGGTTGCGCGCCTGGAGTCCTTCGGGCTGATCTCGCGCGACGCGGACGAGAACGATAGCCGCTCCGTCTGCCTCACACTCACGGAGGCGGGGCTGGGACTCGTCCAGGAGATGAAGACCAGGCAGATCGCTTCGCTACGCGTGGCGCTGGACGACTGGGACGAGGCCGACCTGGCGCAGTTCACGCTGCTGTTGAAGCGCTTCGCCGACGATCTGGAACGCGCCGACCCCGATCCGTGCGGTCCGCGAGCAGTCAGCAACTAACTACCGAGCACGGGCCGACACCGGTTGTGGTCGTGGAACACCCGATATCCCGTGTGTTCCACGACCACAACCGGTGCTCTCACCATACGGCGTCGGGTAGATCTGGCAGGTTATCGGAGGCCGACATCCACAAGCGGTGTTCTCGCTAGCGCGGATCGGGCGTGAAGGTGAGCGACGCCGAGTTCATGCAGTAGCGCTGGCCCGTCGGGGTCTGGGGCGCGTCATTGAATACGTGACCCAGGTGCGAGCCGCAATTTGCGCAGCGAACCTCGGTGCGGACCATGCCGTGGGTGTAGTCGTCGATGAGCTCGACTGCGGCGTCGCCCGCCTTGAAGAAGCTGGGCCAGCCGCAGTGCGACTCGAACTTGGTGTCGGCGTCGAAGAGGTGCGCGCCGCAGGCCCGGCACGAGTATTTGCCGGGGCGGAACTCGTCCAAAAGCGCCCCAGTGCCGGGGCGCTCGGTCGCCGCCTCACGAAGGACGGAGAACTCGAAGGGCGTGAGCAGTTCGCGCCACTCCTCCTCGGACTTGTTGACTGTGTAGGTCATGTAGATCCCCTTCCCTAGCGCCTGTCTCAGTAATAACGCGCAGACGGTGTGGTGTGATTCCCCCATGAGCGCATTCTTCTCGGGACTCGGCAACTGGTGGGACTCCGCGCGGGTCGTGAGCGAGCCGTTGAGCACGTCGTGGACCGTGCTGATCGGTGCGGGCGTGCTCGCGCTCATCGTGACGCCGACGACCTGGGGATGGGTGCGACACATCATCACGATTGCGCACGAGGGCTCCCACGCCGCCATCGGGGTGCTCACCGGACGGCGGCTGCAGGGCATCCGACTGCACGCCGACACGTCCGGGCTCACGACCTCGCGCGGCAAGGCTCGCGGATTCGGGATGATCCTTACGGCGCTGGCAGGCTACCCCGGGCCCGCCGTCGCCGGGCTGATCGGCGCGGGGCTGATAGCTACCGGGCGCTACACCGCGGTGGTGTGGCTCTGGATCGTCACGCTCGCGCTCATGCTGATCTGGATCCGGAACTGGTTCGGGCTCGTGCCGATCATCGTCGCGGGGCTAGGACTGGGGCTCGTGGTGTGGCGGGGGTCCGACACTATCGTCGCGGCCGTCGCAGTGGGGCTCACCTGGCTGCTGCTGCTCGGTGCGGCAAGACCCGTTATCGAGATGCAGGCCGAGCGGCGGCGGGCGGGCGGCTCGTCGGGATCGGATGCCGACGAATTGGCGCGGCTGACCGTCCTGCCCGGCTGGTTCTGGGTCGGCCTCTTCTTCCTGTTCGTCGTTGCGGCCGGCGCCCTGGGCATCCTGTGGCTGCTCACCGGGGCGGTGAGCGTGCCGGGGGCGGTGAGCGTGCCGGGGCGGTAGACGGACTGGCGATGGGGGTGCCGGTACGAGCGATACCAGGGAAGGACCGGTCGCCCTGCGGCGAACTGTGCTGTCGTGTGGCGAACGGCGCATCGCGATTCGGCAAAGTGCGCGCTGTGGCGATAGGCTTTCGTGGCGTAGCGACGTGAACGTCGACACGCTTCGCGCGGCCTGAGCCGCGCGAAGGGCCTCTAGCTCAGTTGGTAGAGCTCCGGACTTTTAATCCGTAGGTCGTGGGTTCGAGCCCCACGGGGCCCACTAGTTTGACCAGGTACTTTACTAAGCCTTGACTATTGAGGCAGTGAAAATTGCAGCAAAATTGCAGCAGCCACTGCGAAAAGTTGATCGCCTACAAGGTGCCGAACGCATCAGATCGCCCCGCCTTCCTTTGCGGAGGGCGGGGCGATCTGATGTGACTTTGGGCATGAAAATATGCCGGATAATATTCCGGCTAGTGATCGCCTGCCGTCCCAGAGTCCTCGACTATCGGGATCCCATTGCTGTCGACGCGCACGGGACGCCCGTCGACGTCGGTGATCTCGGCAACCGGACCGGCAAGCAGCGCATAGCCAGGTGCGCGTGCGGAACCCAGGACCAGCCGCGTGAGCCAGTCGGGCATCCTCGGCTCGAGCCAACGCCACAGGGCGTACCAGACGACGATCGCCACACCGACGACGAGTTCGCGCACGCCGGTCGATAGCAGCGCGTCACGGACGGACTCGAGTGCCGGGATCAGCGCGAGCAGCCATACGACGGCGGATCCCCAGAGGGTCGGGACAGCGGTGCGCAGGATCGAGACGACCCGATCGCTCAGCGCGGTGGATTCAGTGGTGGTCATGGTTTCACCTTCCTGACTTTCGAGGCTTTGCCCCAGTCCTTCTTCTTGGTCTGCACTTTGTTCCGCCACTTCAAGGTGACGTTGATCCTCTTGCCCGGCTTGATTCGACGGGTGATCTGCGTCCCCTTCGCGGCGTGCGTCCGATAGAACGCCATCGTGCGGCTGTTACCGGTCGGCTTGACGATCAGGTACTTCCCGACGTCACGGCCTTTGACGTCGCGGCTCGCGTCGTATTCGAAATGCCACGGCTCCCAGAACAGCGCCTCGAATGCCCACGCAGGCCGGACCCAGCCGAACTTGCCCGCGTGCTGCGCGAGCCACGCTGCGGCGGCGCCGCGTTGCCCACCGACCGCGTAGTAGACGCCGGCGATGTCAGCGGCCAGGCCCCACCCGTGATTCGACGTGCCAGGCACGGCGGCGGTCGCGGTGCCGGGCCGCTGATACCAGCGCTTGCCCTGCCACAGCTTCGACGGACGACCGGCGATGCAGGTCGTCGTGTACCGGGCGCGGAAGATCGTCTCCTGGACCGCGTAGGGGCGATACGAGTCCGTTAGGGTGAGCGTGATCCCGTCGGCCTTCGCCGCTTCGACCATGCGCAACCACGATGCAGCGGCGCGCTTCTCGAACTTATGACCGCCGCCGACAGCTTTCAGCGACAACACGGTCAACTTTCCATTCGTTGCCATCAGTGCCTCCTTGGGCATGAAAAAACCCGCTGCAGCGGGTTGGGTGTCAGTTGATGGGCGGCGACCACGGTGGCCGGCTACCCGCGTCTCGGTTGATCGTGTCCCAGATGTTCCGGTCCCCGTTGGCGCGGTCCTCGCGTTCCTGACGATGGTCAGCCCTCAGCCCGCCGATGTCTTTCTTGATCTCGCCGATCTCTTTCCCTTGCTCGACCTGCCGGGCCTCGATGCGGTTGATGGCGTCGCGCATAGACCCGCCAGAGTTCGGGCGGGCCTCGTGGGCAGCGACCTCGGCGGCCTGCCGTGACGCGGCCGCGTCGCGCCGGGCGGGCAGCGCCGTCACCCACGAGGTGATCGCGGTGATGAGCGCGACAGTGACGACGGCCAGGAGCCACGCCCACCCCGGCGTGCCCTCGGGAGGTGGAGTCACGCGCTCGCCTCCTCACTGGACGAAGCCTCGAGTTCGACGATGCGCTTCTGCGCAGCTGCGGCAGTGGCTTCAGCCAAGATCGCACGCTGGTTCGCTTTGGCGAGTTCGGCGTCATATCGGGCGACGAGGTCGTTGATGTCAATGTCCATCGGGGAGGTCTCCATCTTCAGGGTTGGGTGATCGGTCGATCAGAGTCGTGCCACATGCGCCGCACAGGATGAGACCGCCGGGCGGGTGAGCCACCGTGAAGGCCACGTCTCGACTCGGGCAGTCGCTCTGAGCGCAGGCCACGGTAGAAGCGACGAACTCGTCGGGATTGAAATCAGGTTGCATTGCGTCTCCTAGTTGACCGGCCATGACCCGGCGGACATGAGCACGCCCGTTCCCGCAGTCGGCTTGCGGAACGACCACACGCCCGTCGACGCAACCGAACCCCATGCGATCTCCCCGTTGGTGAAAATCGACGGGATGCCGTTCGAGCCAGATGCCGGCCGGTATCCAGTCGGCAGCGTGCAGCACGTGTAGGTCGTGTTGGCGGCGACAGAGGCCGGCACCGTGATCAGATTCCGCATGTACACGGTGCTATCGATCCGCCGGACATACGCAGCGCCGGTATATCCCACTGCTGGCGTGACTGTCACCCACCCGGTGTCGTACGTGTCGTCGTCGTACATGCCGAGGGAGGTGCGGGCAGTGCGCTTGGTGGCGGTGGTGGTGAAGTCGATTGAGCCTGTCAGTTGGAGTGTGCCTGATGAACCGATGCCAACCGCACCCGGAAAGAGCGATATGTCCCCGTACACCCCACCTGGGGCGTTTGGGCTGGGGCTGAGCCATATCCGGTTGGAGTCCTTGTGTTGTACCCCGCCAAATATGTTCAGGAAATTCATGGTGGCGCGCATCCCGCCCTGTATTGCAGGCCCTGTCACCGCGGCGTTCATCATGTTGATGTCCAGGCGGCCGTCGTCCCCTGGAATGGGGGAGAGTTCCCACCGCAAGCCACTAACGGGACCCGTGCGCACCGTCCCCGTGATCGTCGCGTCGACCGCCGTCAGGACCCCACCTGTGGTGATCTGCGTTTTGACGACGTTGCTCGCATCGAAGCCGCGGATCCCGTTCACGCTGTCGAGCTGGATACGAGCACCCGACGCAGCCGTGCGGATGATCGTGCCAGTGATCGTCATACCATCGATCGCGTCGGCCGCCAGCAAGCCCGTCGTGATCGAATGCGCGGCAAGTCGCGCCGCATCGAGCGTGCCCGTCGTGATCTTCGCTGCGTCGATAGCCGCGAGCGCGGCGTTGCCGAATTGGGCGGCGATCCAGGTGCTGCCGTCCCAGCGGGAGATGCGGAAGTCGTGTGCCGTGTCGAACCAGGTGTCGCCGATCTGTAGTGCGCCCATGGCTGGTTCGTCGGGGCCGTAGTAGTTGGTGGTTTTGCCGTCGGCGCTGGTTTGCGCGGAGGCGATCGCTGTGGCGAGTGAGGCGTTCTCGGTGGCTTGGTTCTCGACGGCGAGGTTGAGGGAGGAGATTACTTGCCGGATCTGATCGGGCAGTGTCGATGTGGTGCCCATTACGGGATCCTGCAGGATGCGGCGATGGGGAGGGCGAAGCCGGTTTGAGCGGCGATCGTGGTGTATCCGCTGATGGTGAGCATGCCTGTCGCGGAGACGATGAGCTCGTAGACGAGGCCGGTGGAGGTGACGCCTGAGCCGATGTATCGGGTTTGTGTCGTGTCGAAGGTGCCGGCGGGGAGTTGGCAGATCGCGGTCAGGAGGCCGGCGACGGATGAGCGGGTGAACGCTCCTCGCAGCCAGATCGTTTTGCCTTCGCGCATGATCTGAGGTTGCTGGCCGGCCGTCGAGGCCCAGCCTGTGGCGGGTGTGAGATCCGTCCACGAGGTTTCGTGCTGGGTGGCGCCGGCGGGCGATAGGCCGGCGAGCCATTGCGAGTTGTCGATCGAGGCTTGGACCCACGATGCGCGGCCGGGGACGACTTCACCAGGCCCGCCGTCGGTGAGTTGCGGTGGTGCCACACTGTCTTGCGGGGTTGCCATCAGATGCTCCTCTCGTCAAGCCACCGGATGGCGGCAGCGTTGGTAGTGCCGGCGGCGTTCGCGGTGATCGTTGAGATCAGCTGTGCGTTGGTGAGTCCCGAGAATGCGCGTGCGATGTCGGCGTTGGTGACGCCTAGGACCGCATAGGAGTCGCGTTGCTTGATGCCTACGGCAGATCCGGTCCACTCGATGCCGGTGATGAGTGCTTTGACACGCAGGTCGGTTTCCTCGTCAGCCAGGATCAGGACGTCGCCGAGCTGCTCGCGGAAGTCGGCCGGCCGCTCGACGCCGGTGACGGTCCAGCGCGCCCGCGAGGCTTGCGAGCTGAGCCAGGTCAGGGCCCGGGCCGCGGTCACGGGATCTCCCCACGCCCCCATGTCGACCTGCAACGGAGATCTCGCCACGGCTTCGCCCACACCCGCCGCTACCTCTATCTGCTCACCCGCCGTCGCTGAGACTTCAGCGCGGAGCACGAGATACGGAGCGGCGGCCGAGTTGACCATCGATACCGCGAGTGCGTTGTCGTTGACGATACGGAGTGTGCAGCCGTTGGTGGCGTCCCCGATCGTGAAGATCGTGATTCCGGAGGTGACCACAGTCAGGGACGAGTCGAGGGCCATCCACCTGGATCCGGACGATTCGAGGCCCGTCACGGAGCGCTGCCACGGGGCGTACACGCTGACGGTCATGCCGACGTGCTCGACCGGGATGTCGATGGATCCCTTCGCAGGGACGACGACAGGGTCCGTTGCCTCCCACACGAGGATCGAGCCGGATGCATCGGTACGGATCACCGGCGGGGTCGCGGTGATCGAGACGCGGTCGGCGATGTCAGCCGGGTCCGATGTCCACGGCAAATCCGTGAGCCGGTTCGCGACCTGCAGAACCCGCTTCGGGGTGAGAAGGTCCGTGTCGATCAGCCGTCGGAACATCAGCACGCCGGTTTCCGTGAGCCAGACCGAGGACATCGTCGCAGCGGCGACTTCGCGGATGGTTCCCCACGCGTCGGTCACAGAATCCAGCAGCAGCGCCTGCAGGGTGACGCCGGACGGTTCGATGTGGGCAGTGGGCTCAGCCCAGACAGCCGGGTCGGCCGCGGTCGTAACCTGGATTCCTCGCACAGCGACCGGAGTCGTACCGGCTTTCACCTCGAGTTGCGTGAAATTGTCAGCCGCGGACCGCGGGAAGCCGGACGACACCGTCGCCGAGGCCGTTGCCGACCACGGGGCATCCGGGCCCGACCGGACACTGCAGGTGACGGTCGTGGCGGACGACCGCACAACATGCAACTCGAGGCGATCCGGATGCACTTTCGAGGCTCCCGGCGTCCAAGCCGTCGCCGAGCTCGCCCCGAAATGCGCGGCCGAGAGGTAGAAGTCCGTGGCGTTCCCGGCCGTGTCCTGCAGCCGGATCCGCAATCCCGCCGCGGTCGACCACACAGCCGGCAGGCCGTCGACGTCCAGCGTCACAAACCACTCCTGGAAGATCCACGAGCTCGCGCCCAACCAGCCATCGAGCGCCGTCGAGCGGGCCGGACCGACCTGTCCATCCGGCCACGCCTGCCATCCGGCCGGCGCCCACAACGAGCCCGCGCCACGCGACTGCACGCCACCACGCTCCTGCGTCAGCGACCCCACGAGCGGCATAGCCGCGAGCGCCGCTGCCGACGCCGGCGGGCACGCATGCAGCCCAACGCGCCGCGCGAGCTGCTCGACGACACCCGCGGCCTCAATCGTCCGCGAGCCGCCAGTCGCGTCGATGTGCGGCGTCAACTTGAGCGGAGCGCGCAACTGCGTGGTCTGCTCGAGCAGGTCAATTGTGATCGTCGCTCCGGACCGCGAGCCCGACCGCACCTGCGCGACGAACCGGCCCAACGACAGAGCCGTCCAGCCGTGCGGGCCGTCATGCGACACCACAACCTCGGCCATGAACTCGCCGTCCGGGACCGTGAACTGCGGATCCCGGCGCCACGGCAACATCGAGGCGTGCACTGCTTCCGGCTGGGCGATCACCACCTGCCCCGACCCGATCGACATGCCCGTCGCCCCGCGCACCTGCCCCGGGAGGGTGCCGCCGGTCAGATCCCGTGACACCTGCCACGACACCACACGCGAGACACCCGCCGGCAGTCCATCACGCGCAGGCGGCCACGACCCGCCCGGCACGACCATATAGGCGGACGGCAGGACAGAGTCCGGCGCGTCCTGGTCCGGCCAGCCCGCAGGAAGCACCCTCACGGCACATCACCTGGCCGGCCAATCTCCACAAATTCCACAGTCCAATCGCTGAGTGCATCCCGGCCCGCCTCCGCGATCTGCAGCACCTGACCCGGATCCGACACATGCACGCGCGCCCACGCGCCACGACCCGGCACGAACAGGTCTGGCGGTTCAAAGCCCTCGACAACTTGCAATCCCGAGACAAGACCGGGCTGTGCGCCTCCGGCGAGCGTCACCACAAGCACGCCGTCACTCGACGGCGTCACTGTGACCTCCGCCCGCCCGTCGGCGCCCGCCGTCAGAGGCGCCGCCACGCCAGGGCCAGCAACGGAACCGACCACGGCCGCCGGACCCGCGTCAGTGAATACCGACACATTCACCGGACGAGCACCCCTCACAAGGACCTGACGGACAGCGTCCTCCCCCTCAGCGAGTGTGTAGTTGACGACCAGGACCGGCCCGTAGTTCGAGTGCAGCCCGCCGGAGGTTGCCGTCAATGCCAGGTTGACGTCGGTACCGAAGTCGGTCACGTCGAGGCTGATCGGAATCGTGATCTCGGCATTGCCGAAAGTTGCTGGAAGCGAGCCAATCGGCGCGCCAGCCAAGTCGGGCGCGTTGTTGAATGCGACCAGGTCGGGTGACCAGCCCGCCCCCGTGCGACGGACCGTACCTCCGGTGAGGGCTCCGGATATCGACGGCAACAGTTTGAGGCTCGCATCGAGAAAGGCGGCCCCTGCGGGGAGGAACGGCAATGCAATCCTGGCGAGCAACGACGACGTCGCATCGATACGACAAAGGTTCGGGCCGACCTGGTAGGGGGCCTGCGAATCCACGGTCGCATAACGGGCCTCACGAGTGACCGACCTCGACGAGTTCGCCCCGGGCACAAAAGAGCGCAGCCACAGGCCGTGGCAATCGACGCGGCCGAACCCATCGACGTCAGACCCGGCAACCTGATGCAGGTGCACCATGTTCTCGCGCGCAAGCGAATCGTCGAACAGCCACACATCACCGAGCAGACGCCCGGCTGCCGCCTGCAGGACGCGAGCCTCTCTCGCCGGCATCCACGGACGCAGCTGCAGCGACCAACGGCGCGGCGCGAACGGCGTGTCCCGGATCATGAGCGACCCGTCGTCCATCTGTGTCTCCTCAACCCCACGCGACGGCGTGATCGGCACCTCCGGCTGCACGCCCTCGACTGCCACAAGGCCGCCCAACGGGCCGATGTAGAACGTCACAGTGGCACTCCCCTCACTGTTGCCCCGCGCATCCGGGCGCGTTCCGTCCCCTGCAGGACGATCTTCGCGGCCGTCTCACCACCAACCTCGTTGCGAACGTCGACCCTCCACGACATGCCCGACATAGCAGCCCGGAACGCATCAACCGTGGACAGCGCTGAGAGCTGCCGTTCAGGGCGGGCATACAGCGACGCGTCGAGCGCCGACAACACCCGATGAGTTGACGACGCCGACACCACATGACCGGGCCGATCCGGCCAGTAAACCTCCGGCCCGCCCTCACCAACCAGGATCGGCTCACCAGCCTGCGCACTACCGCCGAGAGCCTTCTTCTTCACCGTCTTCTTCGGTGTCGACTTCTTCGACGAGGAAGCCTTCTTCGACGCCGGCTTCGCAGTTACCTTGCCCGTCACCGTGTCGATCGTGACGTCCGCTGCAGAAGCAAACCCCTTCGCGATCTCCGCTCCGATCGACACACCCTCCGCCGTCAACGTGTCCACAAGCGCCTTCGCTGCGGCATACCCGCCTGCGCCCATCGACTCGCTGACGGCCTGGCCGCCCTGCTGAGACCAGTACGAGATCGACTCCGGACCATCGCCATACAGCAGCGACATCTCTTTGAGCGACTTCTGATCAGCGAGCAACGAATCCGCGAGCGCAGCCCCATCGACGGAGCCGTACCCAGCGACTTCCTTGACCAGAGATGCCGGCGCGCCGGCGGCCGCTAGAGCCTTCAGCTTCCTGCTGAAAGACTTCAGGCGTTCCTTGTGCCCGGTCTTGTAGGTGACCATCGCGGCGCCGGAGGGAGCAGCACCAAACCCGGCCGTCGACGTCAATGACGTCAGGTCGCGCAGGGATGACTCCGCAGACAGCGAACCCGAGACCGACTCGACAACCGACCCCATCTCCTGCAGCGCGCTGTTCGCTTTCTCCATCCGGGTGTTGAAACTCGTGATCCGGGTTTCCATCACCTCACTCAACGCCTTCAACTTCTTGCGCTGAGACGGCGAGAGCGCCGAATCGACCGACCAGGAGCGCAACTGGTCCACCTGCGCCAGGCCACCACCGGACGTCACTGACGTGGCGATCTCTCCACGACGCACCGAAACGGACAACTCTGCAGCGCGGGTCTTGCGTTCCGCCTGATCCGACTTCGCCCGTTTCAACGCTTCTTGAGCGTCCTTATACTCCTGGTCGGCTTCTCTCTTCGTCGCCCGGGCCGCTTTCAACGCATCTTTCGCCGCATCATTCGCGGTCTTCGCGGCGTCCTTCTTCGCCTTGTCCTTCGATGACGTGTCACGAGATTTCCGCGACGCCCGCGTGGCCGCCGCCTCAGCTACCTCGAGCGCCTCCCGCGCTCTCGATGCCGCCTTCTTCGCGGTGTCGCGACGCGAGCGCGCCGTGGCGACAGGACCACCATCCGCGTAGCCATCGAGCAGGCCAGAAAGAAGCCCAGCACGTGCCATCGCCCGCAGCGCAAACATCCCCGAATGCCCGCCAGCACCGTCAACCTCCGAGGTCGTCCACATGTGCTCGCCCGGCATCGCGAGAATCGGCACCGAATCCCTACCCGGCTGACCGCCCTGCACCGGGCCACCAGACGCCATCCCCTTCGAGTTGCCGGCGCCCGTGTTGATCGTGGTCTTGCCATTGGCTTCGACCTTGATCTTGATCTTCCGACCCGAGGCGTCCTGAATGAACTTCGTCAAGGCGTCCGACGCGTCTCCAGTCAGCAGGCTCACCCGCGTGGGGATATCCTCCGGGATCAGACCCAACTCGTCTGCATAGGCTTTGGCTTCCTTCTTCGTCATGCCCCAGTCTTCGGCCTGCTTGACCACTTGCGTGCGGGCACGCTTCACGAGTGCGGCCAGTTCGTCTTGAGAGGCACCAGCCGCGCGCTCTGACTCAACCTGCTTCCACGTAGATTCGACGATGTTGTCGAGCGTCTCCTGATTCTTCCGACCAGCCTCCGTATGCTCGTCGAGAGCCTTACCCGCCTTGATGTCCGCCTCCGCAGCCGCCTTGGCCGCGGACTCACTCATTCTCTGCTTCTGGTACTTGTCAACCAACTCTTTCCTGTAGTCCTCGAGCGCCTTGCTCGAATCGTCGACCGCAGCCTGATAATTACGCTCGGCAGACCGCTGATCGAGGATGACTCCGGCTGCTTCACGCTGCGCGTCAATCTGCTCCTTAAGAGCGTCCGTGTAGTCCTCGGACGACGACGTTCCTTGTTCTACCGCCTCACGGTATTTGTCCGTGGCCGAGGCCACGTTCTGCGTCGCATCAGCATTCTCCTGCGCTTGAATACCGGCTTTGCGGTCCGCCTCCAGTTTGAGCGCGGCTTGCTTCTCCGCGTCTGACAGTGCACTGGCTTCGCTATCTAGGGCCTTCACGAAGTCGTTCGATTGATCGTCCCGGCGAATCTCACCTTGGGCGGCAGTGAATGCGTCGATGCCGGCATTCACCTTCTGAATTGCGTCGGCATTCCCCAAGATGTACTGCTGGAGATCTTCGACCGCGAGCCCATACTCCTCCGCTTCGGTCGTGAGACTCTTGAAATCCTGACCAAAGAAGCGATCAAAGGCGTCGCGCCGATCCGATGACAGTGCATCGTTGATCTTCTGCATTGTCGCTGAGGTTTGAGAACCGACCTCGTCGAGCGTGTCCAGGTATCCCTCAGTGCGCGCCTTGGCATCCGCAGCGGCATTCGCCCATGCAGTGAAAGCCAGGGCGCCGGCACCCACCGCGAGGCCAACCGCCCCTGCTCGCAGAGAAGCCGAGCGCATCGATATGTTGAGCGCAGTCAAAGTGTCCTTGACGCTCTTGAACCCCTTGACGAGTTTGTACGCTCCGGCTACACCGAGCACGACGAGGCCACCCGCACCGACAATCGAGGACGTGGCCGACAACACCGGCTCAGGTATCGACCCGATCGCGTCCACAACGTCCTCAGCGCCCTGCGTGAGTTTCCGCAAGATGTCGTTCGCGCCGGACCCGGACTTGATGAACGCGGTATCGATGGAGCCGCTGAGCTTTTCAAGGTCGCCCTTGAGGTTGTCCATCTTCGTGGCCGCGGTCGTAGCGGCGTAGCCCTGCTCGGAGACCTTCGCGGTCCAGTTCTCTACCTCTGCTGCACCGTTCTTGTACAGGATCTGCGCGGCAGTGAGCTGGGCGTTGCCGAACATTCGCTTGAGCGCGGCGTTGCGTTCCTCATCACTGAGGTTTCCGAGCTTCGACTGCAGCTCGCCAGCGAGCGCAGAGATCCCGATGAACTTTCCCTGCGTGTCATAGGCCGAGATGTTGTACTCATCCATGACCGCCTTAGCCTTCTTCGTCGGCGCGGCCATCGACAACAGCACGCCGCGCAGGCCCGTACCGGCCTTGTCAGCAAGAAGGCCGTTCTGAGCGAAGTAGGCGAGCGTTCCGGAGGTTTCCTCAAGACTCACATCGAGCGACGCCGCGATCGGTCCGACGTACTCCATCGCAGTCCCGAAATCCGAGACCTCACCGGCAGCCTTCCCGGCCGAGGCGGCGAGCACATCCGAGATCCGTGTCGCATCCGCGCCGGTCAGGTTGTACTGATTCATCGTCTTCGCGGTGATCTCCGCAGCGTCAGCCACCTCGAGCTCACCAGCAGCCGCGAGAGACAACGAACCGGTGAGCGCGCCACCGAGTATGTCGTTCGCCTCAACGCCGGCCTTCGCGAGTTCCTCGATCGCGTTCGCCGACTCGGTCGCGGAGTACTTGGTGTCGGCGCCCTGACGGATCGCCTCCTCACGCAGCGCCGCCAGGCTCCCGCGCGCGTCATCACCGGTCGCAGCGACACCCGACATCGCCTCGTCGAAGTCCGCGAACTTCTTCACCGCCACGGCAGTCTGAGCGATCATCATCCCACCGGCCACCATGGCCCCGCGCGCCACTTGCTCACGAGCCTGCGCGACCTTCTGCTCCGCGCGCTCGACCTGACGCGCGGCAAGTTGGCGATCGCGCAGCAGTCGCTTCTCGGAATACGAAAGTTCGCCGGTCCCCTCCAGCACTTTCTTCTGCGCATCGAGGGCACGGTCCTCGACTTGCGCGAGCTTTGCCGCCGCCATCTCGCGATCACGAATCAGGTTCGTCTCGAACGCATTCAACTCCTGGGAGCCGCGCTCAAAAGCCGACGGGTCGAGCCCGATCCGAATCATCACATCACGAAATGACGACGACATCACTCACCCCCTACTTCGGTTTGCGCGAATCTCCACAAGGCAGCGCGAGCAAGTGCCCGCCTCGCCGTGCGCTAGCACTACGTGAGCGCCCGACGCCTTGGCGTCATCACTCGACCTCGCGGTGTCAAGCTGCGCGCACGTCGAGCAGACGTTGACGTGCGTGTGCAGCGGGCCTTCATCGGGGTGGGAACCGCATCCCGAACAGCGCCTCGCTTCGTATTGCTGCCAGCCGATGGCAGCGGACTGGTCGGCTTTCGACCAGCCCAAGAACTGACTCAGCGGGATGCCTCGCGGCCCGCAATAAGCCATGCGGGCCGCGAAGGTGTCATCCCGACTCAGCCTTTTGGGACCGAGCGGTACAGGCCGTCGACGTTGAGCTGCAGCAGCGCGGTGAACAGGTCCGCACGCTCACCACGCGACCACCGATCAGACGCGACCTGCGCGATCCACCAGTCGATGTCCTGCAGGTCCTCGTCGACGGCACACGCCGCCGCAAGGACAGGAGTCGCCGCTACCGGGTCGAGATCCCCGCCGGCGCCGTAGTGAGGCGCGAGGAGTCCCTCGTACACGTCGGAACCGAGCGCCTGGAACACCACCTCGGCATGCTTCGCCTGCCACGCCGACACAGCAGCCTCAAGCTCCGCCTCGAGTTCGGACGTGTCGCCCTGAGACTCCTCCGCGAGCGCGAGAGCAAGACGACCCTTGGCGCGTTCCATCTCGCTCGCTTCACGGCGAGCGTCCTCGACGGGAATCAGGACGCTCGCCGTGCGGCGGCGCTTGGCCTCGAGCTGCTCTTTGATGCTTGCCATCAGGCAGTCGCCGGAATCTCGACGTCCTCGGCGGGCGGCGCGGTGATCGCGAAGCCGATCGTGAGCTGGAAGCCCTGATCGCCGGTGGAGCGGACCTTGCCGACTGAGGTCACTCGGACCGGGAAGACGTCCATCGGCTGGTCCTCAACGTCGCCACCGTCCATGAAGATCAGATAGCCGTCGGTGTCGCGCGGGAGCTGCTTGCGCAGGTCGTCGCCCTCGAGGTCCGCGTACACGGTGAGGGTCGAGTCCTCGGAGTTGATCCGACCCGGGATCTTCGCGACGAACCGGCGGCCGTAGTCCGGGACGTCGATCGTCCCACCGGAGGTGTTGAAGCCACTGATGTCAGCGACCTCATCCTGAATCTCGAGTGCCGCGGTGAGTTCGGCGCGGGTGATGACTTCGGGATCCGCGAGCGTAGTCGCGAAGAGGATCTTGGTGATCCCGACCGCGAAATACCGCTTCGTGGCGTTGGCTTTCGTCATGATGCTGCCCTCCTAGGCGTGTTCTGGGAATGGCGAAGGGCCCGCACAAGGCGGGCCCTTCGGGAATTCAGTGTGGGTTGTTACTTCTTGGTCTTCGCGCGGCTTGCCGACGGTTCGACATCTGCCGGGTTGGTGACGTCGGGCGACGGCGGTTCGACTTTTTCCGGGTCGGTGACGTCGGGCAACGGTGCGGCGGTAAGGGCGCCTTCACGCCAGCCTGCTTCTTTCCACTTCGGCACGGAGGTCGCCGGGACGAGCGATTCGCGCCGGAGTGTTGGGTGGTGGATTGTGACGAACTTGGTGGCCATGATGGTCCTCCCTTTCAGGTTGATGATGCGATTTTCGCGATCATGTCGTCCGCGACCTTCTCGATCTTGTCGTTCAGCTCGATCCGGGTGTCACGCACGGCAGGTGCCATGTAAGGACGCGCCTTCTGCTTGACCCACTCGCGCTTGTTGCCGAACACAGGGTGCTCGAACATGCCGCCTTGCGCCGTGATGCCCTCCATCACTCGGGCGTGCGGAGCCTTCGCGAGCGACGCCCGCAGGATGATGCGAGGACGGGACGATCGGAACGAGACCTGCAGCGAGATCGACGACGGAATCCGAGACGAAAACGATGCGTTCGAGATCGCGCGCTGCTCGGTGTCCCTCCCGGCCTCCGTCAGGGCCCGACGCGAGAGTTTGCGGAACTCCCGGGGAGCGTCCTGCAGCGCCGCTGTCAGGCGCTTCAACGCGTCGAACTTGTATTCGACGGTCGCGCCGCTCACAGCAACCCCGCGCCGGAGATGTAGAACTGCACGACCAGGGATGCACCCTGGTCAGTCTGATACGGCAGCCAGGACACGTCCCCGTCCATCCCTGCGCGATCCCAGATCCCGGCATGCACCTGCTCGGCGCTCACGCCGGCGTCGATCGCGCCGAGGATCGCTACCGCCTTCGCGCGCAGAGCGGACATGTCGTCCATGCCGGTGAAAAGCGACAGCATGAAACCGACCGACCAGTCCTCACGCTGCCGGATGCCACCTCGGCCCTGCTGCGCTGTCACCGTCGAGTTGTAGCCAGACCGTTCCCCCTCAGGCATGCCGACGAACAGCGCGTCGTCATCGGTCTCACCGATGATCGGCCCGTCGACCACCTGCACGCCCGGCGCTGCGGCCACGCAGATCTCCACGAGACGTTCCACGACCGCGGCTATCCGCGTCAGAGGCTGCTTGTCCATGTCAGATCGTCGGCAACAGATACGGTGCGACGATCTCCGCCGCACGGTTCGGAATCGCGAAACCCGTCTTGCCCGACGTGTCCGCGACCGGAGTGATCGCCCCAGCCTGCTTCCCGGCGCCGCGCCGCGGCGTGAACAGTTGGGAGCCGACGAGCTTGATCGCCAGGCGCATGCTGTCTGCCGGCAAGACCCGCGGCCGCACCGTCACCGCGTACGCCCCGGCCTCAACCGATGACAGCGTGACGATCGCGGCCGCGAGCCGCACCGACGTCGGCGTGACTTCGACCCCACTCGGAGAGACCACCGACACCACCTCCTGCAGGTCGAACGCCGGCAAGAGGAGACTCGACCCGCGCGGCTCCACCCGATAGGTGACCTCGTCGACGCCGAGCGGCCCAACCGCACCCTCGCACCACGAGATCGCAGAGTTCAACGCCTCATCGAGCGCCGGGCCGTTCGAGGCGTCATCCGCCCACGCAGCCACCTTGAGATAGTCCGCGAAGTCTTTCAACGTCACGAACCGCTCATCAGGGTCAGGCGGAGTCCACGCCATGAGCGACTACGCCTCAGCCTTGCCCGCGGCGTCGTCGGCGTCGCCACCCTCAACCGTGCCCGCGGCGTCGCCCTTTACTTCCGGGTCGGCGGCCGAAGTGTCGGAGGGTTTGACTGCACCTCTCGGCGAGCCCTTGCGCGTGGTCGAGGGCTGCTGGTCACCCTGCAGTTCGACCTTTTCGGCGGGAGCATCGAGGGATGGCAGCTTCTTCAACTGCTCCTCGACCTGCTTGGCTCGCTTGGTCAAACCTCGCGAGACGTAGCCCTGCCGCTCCGACTCGAGCGCCGCACGAAGGTGCTCACGATCGGCTACTGCAGCTCGTGCCTCAGCCGCTTCCTTTGCTGACGTCATCAGATCGTCCTTTCCATCCGGTGGGGTGTGGGGACGCCGCGGCGCGACGTCCCCACACGGTGACTAGAAGACCGGGGCGACCAGGCCGGTGCCGGTGATCTTCTGGTGGACGGCCTTGGGCGAGCCCTGGTCGTCGACCACCCGGTTGAACACGGCCGCGTAGTAGCCCCACACGACCAGGTCGATACCGAGCTTCTTGGCCTGCGGCTGGTCGGCACGGATGAACAGCGGCGCCGAGGGGTCTTCCCACAGGTGCGCTTCCTGCCGAGCGACCACGACCACGACGTCCTCGTTGGTGCCCGCGCCGAGGTTGTTCGGCAGGTTGTTGTCCGTGATGATGTCGCCACCGTTGGGCAGGTGTCCGCGAACGCCAGACTTGTACGGGTTCTCCGCGTTGGTGCCGAGGTTGAGCTGCGGAGCGCCGCCAGTCGCGAGGATCGGCCACTTGTCCGTGAACTGATTCTGCAGCCACGTGTAACGGCGGCCGCGCATCAGAATGAACAGATCGTCGTCGTCCAGGTCCTGCAGGACGTCCTCGACGTTCGCCGTGCCCTGCAGGATCTTGGCATACAGCTCGAGCGCGGTCGGGTCCGCGTCGGTGTACGTGACCGCGTTCGACACAGCCAGCAGGCCGGTGGTGGCCCGGTTGATCAGCTGGCTGTCGAGGTTCTGGTCGTACGCCTTGAGGATGTCCCCGAGCACGATGTCCTCGATGCCGATACCACGGTCGACCGCCTGGCGGGAGATCGTCTGGGAACCGGCCGCGGTGCGGATCCGCGATGAGATCAGCTCGTCCTCGTAGTCCGTCTCGGACACGGTGTCGAGTTCCGACACCTGATCGGCGACGGTGGTCTTCGCCTTCTGCCGCGGGATGTAGATATCCATGCCCGTGGCCGGCAGCGTGTGCTTGCGGCAGGCGTCCGCGAACTTACGGCCCGGACGTCCCTTCGGTGCGTACAGCTCGACCAGGTACTGCGGGACAACCGTGCCCGGAGCGCCGCCCGTGGTCACCCCGCGCTCGACCGTCGCACCGCGTAGCACGCGCTCTTCGGCCATGTGACGGTTGAGACGCTCGCGCGCCGCCTGATTCCCGAGGAACGAGCCGGTGACGTCACGCAGGAACTGCAAGCCCTGCGGGTCCTGATCCTCGCGATAGGTCCGAGGCTCACTCGTGACCTGAGTCGCACTGCGGTCCTGGACAGTGCCGTCACCGACGTCGCGGGTCTGCGGCACCTCGCTGGTGCGCGACTGGAGCGAGTCGAGTTCGGCCTGACGGGCCTGCTCTTCCTCGAGATCCGTCACACGTGCTCGAGCCGTCTCGATCTGCTCATCGAGCCCGGCGCGAGCAGTGCGGAGTTCGCTGATCTGCTCGGCCGACGGCGACGCCGAAGCCGAGAGTTCAAGGAATCGGTTGGCGATGTCATTGCGCTGAGAGATCAGCGCGTTGACGTTGTCTCGGGCCTGCTTCAAAAGAGCCGCGAAATTCATGATTGTTCCTCTTTCGGGAGTTGTCGTTGCTGTGACAGCGACAGGCGGTCACCGGACAGTCCGTGGAGCATCCGGCCCTTACGCGACGCTTGCGAAGCCGATCAGATGAACGGCAGAACCCGGACGTCGTCCGACGTGACCCGGGGAGAAGGAGTAGCCGACCGTGCCTGCAAGTCAGCCAAGATAGTGAGTGCGGTAGCGTCGTCGACGCCGCGCACGAGCTCGCGCACATCCGCAGCGCGCAGACCAGCGCCGACCGTGTACGGGTTCGCGCCGTACGCGACGATCGCCACATCGCCACGGTGAATGTCGACCTCCGTGATGCGGTACTCCGTGTAGTCCGGCGACCACTGACCGCGCACGATGCGGAACTTGAAACTCATCTCATCGATGAGCCCGCTGCGAAGTTTCGGCGCGATGTAAGCGACATCCGGATCCGCCGCGTCCAGTGCCGGCGCCTCCACACGCAAACCGATCTCGTCCTCCGCGAGCGCGAGGGTTCCGTTCGTCGTTCGGGCGATGCGGCGCAGTGAGTCGTGCTGCAGGACGAGAGGCACGTCAAGGTCGGCCCGGGCGAGCGAGTTGGCTGCGGCACCGGCTGCGACAATCTCGGTGTAAGGGCCGTAGAAATCCCACATTTCGTAACCGCGTTCGTAAACGCTTGCGTAGCCGGAGAAATGCAGGCCGGTGCCGTCACCGGTCTCGCGCAGTTGCAGGCCACGCGTCGGTGCCGGCGCGAAAGCGCCCGAATCACTGTTCTCTGCACAGCGGCGCTTGGACGGGCGGTCAGGTGGTGCTGCGACGCATGCAGCGCGCCGTTCCCCAGCCTCGCGCAGGAGTGTCTCGTGGTCCATCAGGAACCTCCCGTGATCTGTGATTGATTGCGAGTCCGCACACCGAACAGGCGCTCGAACTGGACGTACTGCTGCTCCGTGAGCTCTGGGCGGTCCTCGAGCGTGCGGATCTCGTCCGGGGTGATCGAGCGGGACTCGATCTTGAGCTTGAGGACCTCTGCGCGCGTCTTGGGGTCCATCGCCAGGACTGCATCTCGATTCAGCTTCACGAACCGAGATCCCGGCGCGACTCGTGACAAAGCGTCCTCACGGCGTTTGACTGCGCCGCCGAGGTTCATCACCATCAGTTGCACGTTGCGTTCGGTGATGTTCGCGTAGTTGATCGTGGAGGAATCCACGTGGACGTCGACGAGGTCCGCCGGCACACCGAAGAAGCGGGTGAGTTCCAGGTCGGTGTAGTTCTGCTGCTCGAGGAACTGAGCCTCTGCAGCCTTCGCGGACAGCGGCTTGTATTCCCAGTCTCTGCCCGTCACGAAGACGTCGCCGGTGGACATTGACGCGGCGAAGCGCTCCTTGATCGCCTGCGCCTGGTCGCTCTCCACTTTGACTTCGCTGTTTCGCAAATGCGCGGAAGGCGATGCGCCGTTCTCGAACCAGTCGACGGCGAACTGGGCTGCGGCCTGCGCGCCGGCGACCGTCAAAGCGGAGTAGGCGATCGGCGACAGGCCGATAGGCAACCCAGGGTAGGTGAACTGGCGTTCGTGCCAGATGAATCGGGAATCGACCTTCTCGCCGGCCACCCTGTATTCGACGATCAGGCCGTTCTTGATTCGGGCGACCACGTCCATCGTGTCGACCAGGTCGACTCGTGCCGGTTTACCTGCAGCGTCGACCTTCTTGACGATCCCGAACGCGTTTCCGTGCTGGTCGAGGGAGACCTGCGAGGAGTAGATCCACTCGCCGATCGGCATCGGCTGACCGTCAGAGATCTGCGACGGCTCCACCAACAGCGGCGGCGGATTCACGGCCACGGACAGTCCAGCGACTTTCGTGAAGACATCGACCGGCATCATCGAGATCAGATCCGCGCGCAGACGCTGCGCCGCCCACACCACCGACTGCGCGAGTGCGCCGCCAGGGCCGCGCGAACCACCCGACCGCGAAAACCGCGACGGGACGAGCATCTGCGTGCTGGCTTCACGCCGACGGAAGAGACTCATCGACGTGCCCGCTTCCGCGCCGACCTGCGTCGTGGCAGGTCGACCAGCCACGAGACCGCCACCAGGCCCACACCTGCAACGAACACACCGGCCGGTGTCCACCATGCGCCTGCAGCGAGCGCGAGCGCAATGACGATGAGAACAGCTCCGAGGAGATCTAGCACTGTCGTGATCAATGAATGCACACTCACTCCTCTGCGTTCGATGTCGCACCCGGCACGGAATCGAGCGGGTCGTAGTTAGGTGCGCGGTGGGACACCCACCCGGCGCGCACGAGCGTGAGCGCATACAGCGCGGTGATGTCATCTTCTGACTGGCGGCGTCCCCAAATGAACGCGTCGCCCGAATAGCGTTTCTCGGCAGCCGCGAGCGCGTCATCAACCTCCGGGACACCGGAGTGCACGATCGTCTCTGCGAGCGCCGCGTCGAAGAGCGCACCACACGCGTCAGCGCGTTCCTGACGGCCGAGACGGATCACCTCGAAGTTCTCGTCGACCAAATCCTGCTCGAGCGACCCGGCCGGCCCTGAACCGTCGATCACGACCTGGTTGCCACCGAACGTCTCACGGAGCTTCTTCAGATGCCGGACGACCCAATCAGTTCCTTGCTCGCGTGCCACGAGCTCAAGGAAGCAATTCCCCGTGACGTGCTCGGCTGCCATCCCGACCGACGTCCAGTCACGTTCCGGTGAGACGTCAATCGACCACATCGGGACGCCATCCCACTCGATCTCTTCCTCAGTCGAGAGGCACTGCTTCCAGGCGCCCTTCGGGATCGCCCACGGCTTCTCATCCGCACGCGGCCACCAGCCCAGATACGCGCGGTTGAACTCCACCGGTCCGGAGGTGTCCATCCGGTCCTTCTCCGCCATGATCAGTTCCAGCTCGATCGTGAACCCGACCGCCGGATGACACGCCGCGATCACCAACGGATCATCACGGTCCGCGTCCTCCGGGGCGGAGAACTCGAAGTAGGCGATCCTCGACGGCAAGCCAGCTTCGACACGCGCCCGCCCTGCCTCGACCTTGCCCCACAAGAACTTCGAGTCAGAGTCACCAGCCGCGGAGGTCACCCACGTCTGCGCGCCGATCACCGTGATCATCGTCGGGCCGACCGCCTGCTCGATCCGGGCGTCCGCGTGAGCGAACGCCTCATCGATGTGCGCTTCGGGCAACGTGTCACCGTGAATCGACGTCTTCTTGCCCGGGGCCGCGATCACGATCTCGGATTTGTTCCGGAATCGGACCGTCTCCGACCCGTTCGTCCACCGCGGATTCCCGAGATACGGCGCGAACGGAGAATTATCCAGCGGCTCGTAGAACGACTTCTTGAGCCGCCGCAGAGACATGATCCGATCCTGCGCCGTGTACAGCACGGAGGATCGCGGATCCGTCAAGCAACGGTGCGACACCTTGCCGCGAGAGAGCGACGTCTTCCCGGCCTGCCGAGGCACGACAATGATGACCTCGCGATACCAGTACTTCCCGGTTCGTGGATCAATCTCACATGCCACTTGGGCAACGTGCCGCTGCCACGGCATCGGCACGCCATCGATCCTACGGATGATCCCGCAGACCTCGCCGCCACGTGTTTCCCGCGTGGGATCACGCGGCGTCGCGAACCTCGGAACCGCCTCCGGCAGCTGCGCCGGAAGCAGGAGGCTACCCATCGCTCAGCAGCGAACCCAGATCATTCGGGACCCCGGCGCCCGAACCCGAGGGCAGACGCCGCAAGCGGTCAAGGATGTCGAGCATCCGCAGCTGCACACCCGAGAGCACATCGAGGCGGCCGTGCACCGAAACCTGGTCGACGACGCGAGCATTCGCCCGTGCGAGCATCCCCAAAGTGTCCTTCCACGGCGGGCCACCTTGCAGTTCGGCGAACTCCGACGCGAACGCAGCCTCGATCGGACCGTCCGCGAGCGTGCGATCAATCACCAGCGGAGCCTGCGAGCCATCAGCCGGCTCAACAAGATCTGCGAGCGCCTGAGCCTGAGCCTTCTCCACCTCGCCGACCTCGCGAGCCTCATCCTGCTTCCGGAGCCGCCAGGTACGGTTCGCCTTCGAATGACCAGACCGGCAGACCTCGCAACGGCAGCCGCGACGGTAACCAGAGTTCCCATGCTTGAGTTCTCGAGCCATCACCACAACCTCCCCTCACTGCGTGGGGCGCCACCGGGACAGAAACGGGGAGAGAGAACGGGCGGTAGGGCGCGGGTCAGCCGCCGTCTCGGTTTCAAAAAAGAATCGTTGCAATTCCAACGTTTTCGCATGTCACTGCTCGACCGGCAGCCGCACCCCAGACCGGGGCCGAACCGCCCCGTCGACCGGGATGCGGACGCCCGATGACGGCCGCTGAGGCCGGTCGATCGACCAGCCCTCGAACGTCTCGACCCCATCACGGGTATCGAACCGCTCGAACCAGGTCGCCGCCGCCGCGATCTCGCGGTGACGACCAGGACGGCCACGCTGGTTGATCCGGCGCACGCACTCATCAAGAGCCGTGGTCAGCACGTAGCAGGCAGTCGCGTCAGTCAGCGCCGACCACCGTGCACGAGCTCTCGACGTCGGAGCCGACCTGATCACCACGGCCCGCGCATCCGAACGCCGACCGAGATCCCGCAGCGCATCCTGAAACCCGCGCTCCGTGTGCCACTGCCTATCGTCACGGTCGAACACCTCAAGGCCAGACTGCCTGGCCGCCGTGGTCTTACCAGCACCGGGCGGACCAGCGAGCACAACGACGATCCGCGAATCGTCACGCGTCAACGGCAACCGAACCGAGCTGCGTGGCATGAGCTGCGGCAAGCGCGGACTATTAGCCCGCGCCGAGTTACAGCCGTAGTGCGCCGGGCGCAGGTTCCACAGTGCTGTCGGATGCCCACCGTCCTCAAGCGGCACGATGTGGTCGACCGATGGGCCAAGCGGATGCCGAGGCCGGAGACCGAAGATGATCTCGCGCGTCGGCTTGCGGCACGCCGGCACTTCACACAGCGAACCCGGCGGACAGACCTGCGCGACAAGCCGACGCCAAGGCCGGCCTTGACGACCACGACGAGGATCCCATTCATCGAGCATCGTGCCTCCCAACGACGAGAGGCCCGAACCGAATGGTCCGAGCCTCCCGCGGCGGTCTCCCTACAAGACACTGCCAACGTAATGAACGTTAGCAGGACAAGCTTGTCAAGCACCCTCATTTCTGAACGTGGCGGCGTGTCGCGCAAGCAGGTCGCCAATGCGGAAGAGCGGCTGTCCCTTGACGTTCATCCGCACCGCAGCAACGTCACCACGTTTCCTCCACTTGCGCACGAGATCCGCCGTCAGCTTGATGCCCATCTCATCGAAGAGTCTCTCGGCATCAGCCGCAGTCACCAAGTGATCGCGGACACGCCGCAACGTCTCATCCCGCAACGTCGGCACGTCTACCTCCGCACCGCAATACCGGCAACCCGCGATCACGGCAGTAGCACTCGCATGCACCTCATGCCCACAGCTCGAGCACTTGCCCACGTACGGATGCTCAGGCGGCGCATCGGTCGACCGGCGCACACGCCGCACCGCCGACACCACAGCAGCGATCGCCTCCGGCCCCGACGGATGACGAGACAGCCACCCCGACGACTCACGCAGATACGTCCCGACTTCCGACCATGCCGCCGGCACCGGATGACCACGCACCGCCGCGACCCAATCGACCCACTTCAAGACGGCCTGCCGTGCAGTCCAGGCAGTCTCGACCACCAGCACGTCAATCGGCAACGGACGGTCAGACCCGCGTCGGCCACCACCGCCACCGAACCGGAGCTGCTTCCCGATCGCCGCATCAACGTCATCCATCAGCCCACCGAGATCAGAGAGCAGACCACGGAACGTCCCGACGCAACCACGGCAGACATACCAGTCAGGACCAAGCTCAGCACCACAGCCACACACCCGATCGCTCATTGACGCCTCCCTCGACCGCCACGCTTACCCCGACGCTTACGAGGTGGCCCACCCTTGGCAACCGCGCCCCCCGCACCTGACCGATCAGGCCCAGCCCGTCCCTTACCTTCCATCCCCGTCCCGTCCCGTCCCGTCCCGGGAGAACCGGTTCCGTCCGCCCTGCGAGGTTGTCCGAGGTTAGGTTGAGGTTTCGGAGCAGGCTCGTCCACCTCGCGCGCCATGTCCTCAGCCCTGTCCGGCGCTGCGGGTCGCACAGCCTGCTGGCGTGCGGGATCCGCTGCGGCCGCGACCGGCGAGGTCTCGTCGCTGCGATGGGTCTGGACGATGTGTCGGTCCGGGAACTGCCGCTGCAAGTACTGCGCGGTCTCACGCCCGTACAACGGGCGAGGTGGCGGCGGCAGCAACTCGTGCTCCCGCGCCCACTTCTCCGGATCCTGCCCGCGCGTGCCGTTGCACGTCTTGCAGGCCACCACAGTGTTCTCCGGCGTCGCCTCGACCTTCGGATCAAGATCAAGGTGATCCACCTCGGCATGCCGACCCGACTTTGCCGTACCGGACCAATGCACGACGATTCCACACCACCGGCAATTGTCACCGTCACGCAGACGGATCTCACGCTTGAGCCGGTCCGAGCGGCGCCCCTGACGGTTCGCCTTCTCCGCCTCGAGCTCATCACGCGTGCGCACGTGAATGAAATCCGAATCGGCACGGATGATGAACCCCGACTTGCGCCCCGCAATCGGCGCAACAGGTGTCACCAGCCCGACCGCGACCAGGACGCCGATCAACGCGTCCGCACGCGGCCCGGCCACCTGCAGCGCCGTACCGTAATTCGTCAGATAGTCGGTCTTGTGCCCAGCCGACAACGTCGCGCACACGGTGAGGAAACCCAGCGCCTCAAGCATGAGACGGTCGTCCGCCTCCGCGAGCGCCCGGATCTCGAGCAGATCCGGATAGGTGGCGATGTTGTCGCCAAATCGGGCCCAGGGCATGGATTGGCCTTTCGGTCAGTCGGAGCAGCCGGCGCATTCGCCGGTCTGCGGGTTGATGGGTTTGCCGCACGCCGTGCAGCGCTCAACGCGGTAGGCCATCACGATCACCTCCCTTCTGTTCCCAGGGCAGGGGCCGGCGATGCGGCGCCACAGCCCGCTTGCCCTTGTTCAAGCTCGCCAGACGCCGCTTGAACTTCCGGAAGGTACGGGAATGCGATCTGGCGGTCATGACTTGGCTTCTTTCTTGGAAGGGAACACGAGCTCGAGCCCTGTAGCGGTCGGGCATTGCGAGGTGAGGAATGCCGGCGCAACGACTTTGGCCAGTCGAATGATGTTGGGGACATCGGTGTGCAGGCAGTCAAAGCGATGGCCTCGAATTGACGCGTCGATGTCCTGCGTGGATGCGTACGCAGTGATGAAGGCCCGCGTACCCGGCACCTTGTACCTGAGCGGCACCTGCTCCTCGAGTTCGAACGCACGCAGAATGCCGCGCACATCCGTCACTCGCCCGGCGAGGACCAGCAACGGAAGACATCCCCGCAGCGCATGCCTGATCGCGTCTTGCCCCACGTGCTCAGCCACCTCACGACTCGACAAGGACCCCGTCACGTGCTCACTCACTATCGGCACCTTCTTTCGTGATGGGTTGGAACAGAGGCGCGAGCTGCCGTTGCCAGAGGTCTGCGAGGTTCTCGGCCTGCTCAGCCTCAGCGTCAGGTGCGCGCTCACTGCCGGACACGATGCCGACGGCATCCTCCGAGACGTGCACGATCAAGCCGTGCACCGTCTCGAAGGTCCGCAGGGTCAGGTCAGGTATGCCGTACGCCTTCGCGGACTTGATGAACGGCTCGAGCCGCTTCACCGATACCCGCGCACGGTCCTGCACTGAGGGTTGTGTGAGCAGATTCCTCAGCACCAGTCGGGCGAGATCCGGGAACCGGGGCGCCTTGTCATCCGCCGGCGTCGACCGCAGCCGCGGCACCGTCAGAACCCGGTCGAGATCGTCGAGCATGCCGGCGGACTCGATTACGGTCACCTCCGTGTCCGTCACCCGCACCCGGAACCCGTTGTGTTCCCACACCGACCGCTCATCCTTGTCCGCCGGCGGAGCGAACACCGACAAGATCTCGCGCGCCGACCTCGGCTCAATGTCAATCACCGGCATCTCGGACGACCAGATCACATCGATCACATGAGCCCGGGCCGTGATCGCCGTGTATGACGACGTCGCCATCACAATCAGAGTCCGCTCATCCGCGAGCGCGAGGCGGATTCGGTGTGTGCTGTCGGTGTCTCCGACGTGTGGGAGGACGGCGGCGAGTGCGCAGCGCAGTGAGACGCGGGAGACGTTCATGTCGAGTTGCGGGAGTTCGGTCCCGGCGATTGCGGGGATGTCGATGGTCGTCATCACGGTTGTCCTTTCAGGTCGTTCAGGATGGTCCCGGCGAGCAGGTCGGCAGGGCGCCACACGGCTGCGTCGACGCCGACGGCGGTCAGAGCGTCGAGCCATTCCTGCTGGGCGGGCGTCACGCGGCCGGTCTGTTTTTTGAGTTCGCGGAAGATGCTGCGGCGCTGGCCGACGTGGACCAAATGCAGATCCGGATAGCCCGGCTGGCTCCGGCGACTGTCGTGCGTGTGATAGGCCATCCAGCCGTGTACGTCCGCGAGCGCGAGCACCGTGTCCTGCAGGTCGCGTTCGAGCATGGCGGCGATCGCGTGATCGCGTGTTGACGGCGTCATAACGTGGCCCTCAGTCTTCCGAGCACGACGGGGTCAGCGATCGTCGTCAGTCCGAGCGCGCCCTTGTACGGGATTGGGTCGATGGGGCGCGGGTTGGCGAGTGCGATGTGCCAGCAGTCGCTCAGCGCCCACGGTGAGCAGCCAAATGCGCCGTCGAGGCAGTCAGACCAGTGATGCGTACCAACGAGATCCACCACGCCGATGATCTGGCCACGGACGCTCAGCCGGTCTGCATGTCGCATCGGGCCATCTGTCAGAGGCGCGTTCAACCAGGCCGAATCGGTTGGTGACGCGCCAACCAGACCCGCATGAATCGCCACTGGCCCGCGATAGTCCCCGGCAATGTTCCGCGACCGGTTCTCCACGTCCTTGCCGGAATAAATGATCGCCCACGCCCACGGCTGTCTGATCGTGATTACTCTCATTATCGTGGACACAGTTCTAGTAGAGTCGTCACATCAATTTCGACGAGGAAGTTGGACTGGGACATGTTCGATTGGAGCCTTCTGATAACCGCTGGCTTAGGAGTTGCCGGGATCGGCGGAACTTGGACCACTGCAAGATCTGCACGTCTGAGTTCAGAGAAAATGGATGAAGTCCGTCGCAGAACTGAGCAGAGTCGAATTCTGAGGCAGGAGAAGACAAACCTGTATCTAGAAGTTCTTGCGGAAGTGAACGCTGTGTTAGAAAGCGCGAGGTTCTTATCGATCCAAGACCGTGTGCTCCGGGAGCACCGACTCGTACACAACGGGCCAGATCCCGACGAAAATCGAGAATTGGATGCAGCGGCGTATTCTGATGCTCGCGATAAATTCATCGGACCCCATCGCTTTGATTTGCGTACGCGCACAGATGAAATTGCGAGATTGAGCGCCAAAGCCACATTGATGCTTGGAAAGTCTGTGCACCCGGTGGTCCAGGGTGCGCTCCAGAACGCTAGCCATACCCTCTTGAGCTGCTTCAACTGCATAGAGCACGGGTCTGAGATCAAAGAAGACGGAATCACAACGCTTCGCGCACTGAAGGAACTAGCTGATCTCGCGTCCAGATTTGACTTGGATAACCCAGAAGCGACCGTGGGCGATTTCCGGCAGTACTTGCATGCGTCGGGCTTCGATCCTTCGACTTTGCCACTGTGAATCGCACTCAAATTGCTCCATTGAGCGATCCTCTTGGAACACCTGATCATTTGTTCACCAATGTCCCGCGCTCAACGCAGACGGTGCACGGCATGGTGGTCTTCGTCGCGGCGTTGTACACGACACTGGTTTCCTTCCACAGGGAGGGCCCCTTCGCCTCCTCGGCAGCGAATTCGTGGAAGAGGAACGCGAGACCAAGGACCCGTAGACCGAGCGGGACCGTGGTACGCGCCCAGGACTCTCGTTCGAGCGCCCACACCGAGGATCCGATGAGAGCGACGAGATAGAGAACAGTGAGCAACGCGGCGAGTAATGACGTCATGATGAAGCTCCGCTCTTGTGGCACGCGCAGTCCGGGTTCATGCACCTACCTCCTCGAGCTCGGCCAGGTGCACGATCTGCTCGATCGACGCACCCTCGGCCTGTGGCAGGTGACGGATCGCAGCGCGCATCCGCGACAACCGACCTGTCAACCGCTGCGCATCAGCAAGAGCCTCGGCGTGTAAGTCGTCCTCGTTGCCGTCGACGGCGTGTGTCTCCGGCGGGCATTCCCGGCAGATTCCTGCCCAGACTCCGGCCCGTTCGGTGGTGCCAATCTGCGCGCACTGCTCGAACACAGGGCAGGTCGCACAGATCGTAGCGGCACGGCGATCCCGGATCCGGCGCTCACCGCGAGGTTCGTCATCGACGTGATAGAACAGGTCATCCTCTCGGCCGGTACAAGCGGCCTTCGCGAGGAACTCCGGAGTTATCTCGAGGGCTGTCGTCCGTTCTTGGTATCCCCGCTTCATGCTTCGGCCCTCGCGCGTTCGTCGGCGCGGATCGCGTCTTCCCAGCATTCGCCACAGGCGACACCGCCGACGCGGCTACGGCCCGCGTGAGTGCAGGTGAGTTCCTTGGCGAGCTGGTGTGTGCGTGAGAACCACTGCGGCGGCTTGCGACGAGTCGTGGCCACCGCCGGAGCACCCGCGTCACCGGGTTGACGCACCTGCTTCGCGAGCTCGACACCAGTCGTGGCAGTGATCTCACCGTCGCGGATCATCCTGCGTGCCTCAGTCGGCAACGTCATCAACGAAAGAGAGTCACGGACCGTCGCCACCGAGTAGCCTGTCCGCGCAGCGATCTTCTGAATCGTCAAGCCGGCGTTGACGAGCCGCTGGAATGCCTGAGCCCGCTCTACCGGCTCTAGCTGTTTGTGCATCGCCGCGGCCAGCATGACCTCAGTGGCCAAACCGGCCGACGCAGGCTTGCAGAACAGTGCCGGCACCTCGGACAGGCCCGCAGCCTTCGCCGCAGCGAACCGGCGATGCCCATCAACGATCATGTAAGTCCCCGCCGTCCCTGCAGGACGGACCAGCACCGGCTGCAGAACCCCAACGGCAGCCACCGACGCCGTGAGCTCGTCCAGATCAGCGCCCGCATTACCGCGCACATTCTTCGGATCAGGCACCAACGCCCCCACCGGAATCAACGTCGCCGCCATGTCACTTGCCGTCCGTGACATCCGCGAGAGCGGCGAGGGCTTCGAGCGCGTCCGGTGTCGGCTCGTATCCGAGAGACTGCAACGCCGTGTACCAGGTGCGGATCAGTTCGGCGTCACCCTGTGACGTGGTGCCCCAATCCTGGTGGTCGATCGTCCACGCCGCGGTCGTCATCACGACGACTGACGTCGCCGGGTCAAGCTGCGCGAGCTTTTCGGCGACGGCCTCGTAATGCGTGTCCTCGTCGTCGTTCTCATCCAGTGGTGGGACACCGAGGATCTCGCCAAGCCGTTCATTGTCGAGGAGCGCCGAGTTGAAGAACTCGGGGACGTCGTCGTAAAACGTGGCACGCACGAACGCTTGCCCGATCAGCGGCCACAGTGCCGCACTGAACGACCCGTCCAACGGCTCGCCTGCCTGGAGGAGTTCCTTCACGAACGCGGCACGGTAGTCCTGCTCGTCTGTGGCCATCACGCCGAACTTCTCCTCGAGTTCCTTGCGGCGAGCATCGCGCTTGCGCTGCTCCACAAGCCACGGCGGATCCGCCTGCGTCTTCGGCGCGGCCGCCTTGGCGGCAGCGTCGCGCGCCTCTTGCTCCTCGGGTGTGAACGCGCGATACACGTCCGGGCCCGACGAGGAGATGAACGCGGTGAAATGACCGGGATGCTCCTCGGCCAGCGCTGCCTGAACTTTGGGCACGAGCGCGGCGAACGTGTCCGGGTGCGAGTTGTAGGCGTAGGCAAAGAGACGTCCCGGCGGCTGGGTCGACATATATTCGCGGATCACCGTGACGCCAAGAGCCTCGAGGTCGTCCAACACCTCCGTCGCAGACTCGAGCCGCGTACGGAACAACTGCAGACGACTCACGACAAACGAGACATTGGACGCATCGCCGTTCAGAGCCTCATCAAGCGCGGCCGTCGCGCCGGGGATGTCCTCGACGTCCGCGATCGCCTCTGCCTGTGCGAGCGTCAACGTCCGCGCGTGCACCGCCTCACGTGCCTTCTCCGGCAGACCAATCAGTTTGATCCGGTTCGACACATGCGACTGCGACCGTCCGACACGTTTGGCCACCTGGTCCTGCGACAGACCGAGATCCAGCAGACCCTGGAAGCCGTCCGCCTCCTCAACCGCCGTCAAGTCGCTGCGCTGGATGTTCTCGACAAGCATCAGTTCGAGCTGATCCGCCTCCGACAACGTCGGATCGATCACCACCGGCACCTCCGCCAGGCCCGCCACGACCGCGGCCGCATGACGACGGTGCCCGATCACGAGACGGAACCGGGCCTCATCGCCCGGGTCCGGGACCGCCAGCAAGTTCTGCCGGATCCCGTGCTCACGGATCGAGTCCGCCAACTCCGACACGTCCCCGACCTCGCGGCGCGGATTCGACGGATGCGGCCGCAACTGATCGACCGGCACAAGGCGCGCGCCCGCAGGCAGGTCGCCCAGCAGCGAACCCGCCACCGGCGTCGACTCCGCCGAGATCTCCTCAACCGCCGGCACACTCGCCCGCGCCTTCCCCTTCCGCGCCGGCGACTTCGCGCCGGTCACGGTTTCCTTCGTCGCTGTTCCCACACTGACCAACCCCTTCAATCCTGTTTCCTAGCCACGACGCTCTTCGCGTCCGGGCAACCCTTCATGTGGTCGCGCTGCACCTCACGTGCCGCGCTATCTGTCTCTGCCAGCCGCTCCCACGCGCACCCGATGCAGGTGGCGATCAGACGGCCGTCCTCCGGGATTACATGCAGATTCCCGTCACCCGGGAACTGCGCCGCGACCCGTACCTGCCGGCTCACCCCGCGATCGCCGCTTCACGACCCGACAAGGCCGTGCGTGCCGGACACACCGCGAAATGAATCAACGCCGGCCGCTCAGTCGGATCCGGGCTCTCAGTCGCCGGCAACACACGCGCCGTCGACGAACCGATCTGCACCGCATGCGACGGCCGGATCCCGCAGGCCGAAACGAACTCCGGCTCAAACGGCGCCCACTGCCGCTGCGACCCCGGATGCAACTCCAGCGGCATCACCAGCAGCATCACCACCGCCCGGCCACACGCCTTGCACTGCGTCTCCTGACGCGCGCTCACCGCCACACCGCCACAATCCGCTCACCATCACCGCGGGCATGCCTGCCCGTGTGACCGCGCCGACGCGTACACACCGCGCCAAGCAACTCGACCGGATGCGACTTCGCTTCACACCACAGCGCGTCGTCCTCACCCGTCAGATCCGCAGGGAGATCCTCGCGCCACGCCGGCGGGAAATCCGCAGCCGCCACCCACTCGCGATCACGCGCAGGCTTCACGACCACAGCCGCAACCCGAGCAGCCTCCCGCGCCGAATCCGCGGCACGCTGCGCAACATCGACCGCGACGACCAGATCCACGACCTTCTGCGGCAGCTCGACACCCACGGCAAGCGCGAGCAAGCACTGCCGAACCACTCCGCCGGAAAGCAAGTCGCGGACCTGCTCCCACAGCTGCACGTCATCACGACCAGGACGCTGACGCTGCAGCAACGAAAACGCGGCATCCGCCGTGTCCCGCGCGACATCCTCGACAGTGCGGACCCGCACCGAGGACACAACCCCAATCACCGAAGCGTTCATAGGCCCGGATCACCCCCGCCATTGAGGAACGATGCCAACGCTGCTGCGCCCGGCACCACGGCTATCGCCAACAGGACCGCACCAGCACGACGCAGGATCTCGGAGACGTGAGACTTGCCCGCCCTGCGAGGCCAAACAAGATGGACCGCCCTGAAACGACCACCGGGCTGCACCTGCGCGGCGCGAACCGTCTCCAACGCCGTCACCGCGTCACGCAAATTGATGCCAGATGCCTGCGACAGCTCGACCGCCGCCCGCGTAATACCCCACGCCGACGACAACTCCTCCACCGTCGCTTTCAACCGGCGAGGCGACATCCACAAGCGGCGCACCGCCAACAACCCGGCGAAGACCACGACCGTGAGACTGATCAGAAAAAACCACGTCATCGTCCGCCCCCCGCCCGACGACGAGCCGCCAAATCGACAACGTTGCCCGACCGACGCGGACGCTGATGCGAGCACGCACCCGACAGCAGCTGCTCCTCGAGACACACCCGCGCGATCGTCCACCGGCCACCCTTCACCCGCTGCGTCGCGTGCACCTCGCCCGACTCCACCCGCCGGCGCATCGTCACCGTATGACACCGAGCAACAGCCGCGGCCTCCGCCACCGTCAAGAACTCCGCCGCTGCCGGCACCACTACGAGCCCGGCGCTCACGACGCCCTCCACAACGCAGCGTCAAGCCGCTCATTCTCGACCTGCCGGCGGATCTCCGTGTTCTCGCGAAGTTCAAGACGACGAGCACGCAGAGCCGACAACTCATGACGCATCACACGCAACGCCTCAGTCGGCGACAACATCGGACGGGCGGCTTCGGGGCGCGGAGTCGAAATGTAAATCGCTGACCGAGCTGTGCTTGCCTCATGCCACGAGAACACCTCGTCACTGTCATGACCGATCGACAGCGCGTCCTCCACCACCTGACGCTCGATCAACGCAACAGCACCCGGATACAGCACCGACGACGGCGCCACCGGATCAATCGTTGGTATGGTCAAAGGGACCAACTCCTTCAAGTAGGTCAAGACCGATCAGCGTCGTCCGCCAAGACAGGACGCTGGTCGGTCGTTTTGGTGTTGGGAAATGTGATCCCCGCATTCATGCGCTGGATCGTTTCTAGATGCGCAGAAACCCGCTCAACAGCGGCAAGCAACGCGTCACCGATCTCGCTGCCGCAGTGGTAAGAGAACCCCGTATCGCGCGAGTGCTCCGACGCTGCCGCCGGAGGAGGCACAGCGGCAGCGTCGGAGGGTTCCCCTACAGTCGGGACCACAGGAGCAGACGGACCAACGCCTGCCCCACCGACGACACCCGACCGCGACAACGGCGAGTGTCCAACTGAAGGAGAAGCATCATGGCGAGCATCAGACTTACCGTCGGCATGAACCGGTGGCATTTGCCTCTCGACACCGATGTTGAGGAACTCAAAGCCGCTGTCTTCAACGCGATGCGTTTCGACAAAGGTGACTGGATTTCCATCAAGACCACCAACACGCTTGTCGACATCTACATCAGCAGCGGCGTGCCGATCAGTATCCAGCCGGTCGTCGGTGTCAACGTCGACCAAATCTAAGAACATCTGGGCGGCGTGTGCGGCTTGTTCGCACGCGCCGCGCACCAAGTCGACTGCGACCGAACCAAGCGGTAGCCCCGACTCGTTGAGCATGAGCAGAACCTCAGCACACACCTGCTCCGAAGAAGCCGCCGTCACGCGCAATACCCGCAAAGCATCGAGGCGCTGATCAACGCCGATCATTTGGTCAACCCCGTTCATCCCGCCAACCGCCCATCCGCGAGCGCGTGTTGCTTTGTTGGCTGGGGCAGGACATCAACGGCGGTTACGTGCAGAGCATCAGCTATGCGTGAGAGATCCTTGAAGGTCAATTGCTCCGGGTCGAGCAGACGACGGCGGAGAGACGCATAGGGAATGCGCGTCTCCGAAGCGAGAGAGTTGATCGAGTAACCCTGCTCGCGCATGTAGGTCTGAATGGGCTCAACAACCCGATCGAGCGCGTCTATTGCGTTAGCCATATGCCTAACGTAGCCGCATGGCTAACGGTTGTCAATTAGCCGTATGGCTAGACATGTGAACTCATGGCGTGTACGTTGTCCACATGGACAAAGGCCGGAGACTGTCTCAACTAGTCACCCTGGAGCTGATCGCAGAAGCCAAGAAGCAGGGCATCAAGCAGAAAGACGTGGCGAAAGCGGCTGGGATCAGTGCGCCGCAGTTGTCGTATTACGCGGCAGGCGTTAGAGGACTCATGACGCTAGGTACTTTCTCCAACGCTTGCACCTTCCTTGGTGTCGACCCACGACATGTCGTTGGACGCGCGCAAGACAAACTCCTTAGCGAGATCGCACATCCCTCAACTTCGGCCATCGCGATTACGGATGCGGATCTAGATGCTGCAGAAGAAGCAGCGCGACGATCTGCTCGGCCGCGAGCGCGCGTCGATCGGGAGTGAGGTTGGCGTCGAGCCAGGCGGAATGTTGTTCGGGGTCTAGACCGGCACGGGCGGTAGGCGGTAGGTTTGCGGGGCGGTCTGTACTGATCGTGAGGCTGTAGCCGAGGAAGACTACGGCCTCGATTGATTCACAAAAACACGAGGTCAGGGCTTCGTTGTCCATGAATGGTATTCGAAGCGCAAGACTTCACGATGTGGGCCACGGGGCCCTGAACCTTGGAGAATGGGATGAAGAAGAACCTCCTAACGCTTGTTGCCTCGGCGGCATTGATCACGTCAGTCCTGGGCGGTTGTGGGAATGAAGAGACAACGCCAAGCGAAACGTCGAGTGACAAGGCAGCACCAACGGAATCGACTTCGACGACCGAGACGCCAGCCACGGAGCCGAATAAAGGGTCAGCGGTTGACGCGTGCGCGAAGATCTTCGAGGGCGACGACGATGCGATCTTCATGCGGATCCCAGGAGCGTTGATTGGTATCGGGGCAGACCTGACTGATGACCAGGCCGACGAATTGACAGAGATCAACGAGGCCCTTGTCGAGGCCAGCAAACTTGCACCCGACGCACTGGCAGGGAAGATCGACCGACTCAACGAGCCATTTCAAACGTTTGCCGACGTCGTCGCAGCAGGCGGCGGCAGCCTGAACATGGACACATCACACGTGACTGAGGACATTGCCGACGTCATGACAAGCTGCACCGAAGCTGGGTTCAGCCTCGCATCTGACACCGAGGCAATCGAAGAAGAACCTGAACCGGAACTCACCGTCGGTCAGCAGAACGCGGTCGACAAGGCGGAAAGCTACCTTGAATACAGTGCGTTCTCACGGTCCGGTCTGATCGACCAACTCGAATACGAAGGCTTCACCAAGAAGCAAGCGAAATTTGCGGTCGACTACATCGATGTCAACTGGAAGCAGCAAGCCGTCGACAAGGCGGAAAGCTACCTCGACAGTAGTTCGTTCTCTCGCTCCGGTCTGATCGACCAACTCGAATACGAAGGCTTCACCAAGAAGCAAGCAACGTTCGGAGTGGAACACATCGATGTCAACTGGAAGAAGCAGGCCGCGAAGAAGGCGGAAAGCTACCTCGAGAGCAGCTCGTTCTCTCGCTCCGGTCTGATCGACCAACTCGAATACGAAGGCTTCACCCGCGCGCAGGCAGAGTACGGCGTGAAAGCAGTCGGCTACTAGGAGCTCTGATTGATGTGGCGTGGACTCGGAAACTGCCCAGCGGTAAACACCAAGCGCTCTACCGCGGCCCCGACGGGAAAGTCCGCACCGTCACCGGCGGGCCCTTCGTCCACAAAGCCGCAGCCGACCGCGCCGGCGCTGCCGCAGAAGCCGAGTCCCGCCACGCCGGCTGGCGCGACCCCGAAGCATCCCGCAAAACGTGGGGAGAATGGTGCGCCGCCTGGTGGCCAACACGCACCGTCGCACCATCAACCCTGCGCACCGACGAAGGGCGACGCGACACACATCTGCTCCCCCGCTGGGCAGACACCCCACTGTGCGACATCACCAGACACGACATCGTCGCCTGGGCAGCACACCTGCGGCTCGGAGACACAAAGACCGGACGGAAACCCGTAGCCTCTGAAACCGTCAAACGGATCGTCCACCTGTTCTCCGCCTCACTCAACGGCGCGATCGACGCAGAAATCCTCACCACCAACCCCGCCGCCCGACTCAAATTCGGCGGCGGCCACGTCCGACACGGCACCTACCTCACCCGCGCGCAATACGCCGACGTCCGCAAACACCTCGACCCGCGCTGGCACCTCGTAGCCGACCTCCTCGTCGGGACCGGCATGCGCTGGGGCGAAGCAACTGGACTTCACCACGCCCGCGTCGACCACCAACGCCGCACACTCGAAGTCATCGACGTCTGGCAACAGTCCGGCCGCACCATGAAGCCCTACCCCAAAGGCAAGAAACCCCGCACCGTGCCAATCCCGCCCTGGATCGACCTACCCGCCGCCACCACCGGCACCTGCGGCTACTCCCACGACACCGGAATCTGCCACTCACCGCTCCTGCTCACCACACCGAACGGCGCGATCCTCGACCAATCCCGCTTCCGTACCGCCCTCAACAACGCATGCGACAAAGCAGAAATCCCCCACATCCGGATCCACGACCTCCGCCACACCTACGCCAGCTGGCTCATCCAAGATGGAATCTCACTATCCGACGTCGGCAAACTCCTCGGCCACACCTCACCACTGACCACTGAACGCTACAAACACCTGCAAGACGAAGTGCCCGACACCGTCACCCGATCGCTCGCCAACGACCCACGACAAGCCGCGAGCGCAACACCCGTCATGGAACGCGCAGCGCGCCGCGGGCTCAGAATCGTGCACGGTGGGGCCTAGCGGTATCAGACGGTGACCCAGCGGGAAAGATCGTTGGGGAGAATATCGAGTCCCGGGACTACCATGTCCTCACTGAATAGTGCGTATTCGGAACCGATATGTTGATGTTGGGCAGTGTGCGAGATGTTGAATGTCGCACACCGGACCCCCTCATAGAGATCGTTCGCGATGACGTCGTTCGCGTCGTAGGTCATGAACCATGTGAGGGTCGAAGCCTTCAACTGATCTGCCAACTCCTGGTGATCATCCAACGTCAGCCGGTCCAGATACAGGTCGTCTCCCTGCACGACGTAGGGGGGATCCACGTAAACGAAGGTCGAATCAGACTCAGGCTCAAGCGACTCCAGGAATGCTCGCGCGTCCATCTGCGTGACTGTCACACGATGGCGGTAGCCGCCTAAGAACCGAACACGGCCTGCAAGTTCTGGCTTGTTAAAACGAGCATCGATCTTCCAATTCCCGTTCTGGTTCAATCCCCCGATGGGCCTGGCGTTAAGGATGCCCGAACGATTTGTACGGTTGAGGAAGAAAGTTGCGAAACCCACAGTGAACTCGTCGTGATCTTGTGGATCAAGGTAGATAGCTCGCTGTCGGTGCCATTCGTCGACCGTAACCACGCACGATTCAATAGCTGACGAGAATCTATCTGTCTGGCCAAAGACAGACTTCCAGAACGAAGCGATACCGGTGTGGAGATCGTTGATGCAGATCCGATCTACACGCTCATCGACGAGCAACTTCAACGCCGCTCCCGCTCCGCCAGCGAACGGTTCAGCGTATGTCGTTGCCGGACGATCTTGCGCCGCGATCAGATTCGCGATGTATGGCGCTAGTCGACGTTTCCCCCCTGGGTAACGCAATGGCGTATACATGCCACGTCCGGGGCGGCTCACGGTTTCGGAACTCGTCACCTCACTATCATTCCAACTCTGAAGCCGGATGGCCAGCCGCTCGGTTCTGTGCGTTCGCGACGTACAGGTCTAGTGCCTCGAGGAAAGGCTGGTAGTGCCTTGTTTGGTTCCTGACCGCTTCACGGTCTGCGTAGTAGTCCGTTCTGTGGACATAGGAGTGCATGTACGCCACTGAAAGTTCGCCCGCCCCATTCGATAGGTGGTCATGAATCGCGGGAAACTTTCTCGCGCGAGGACTCACTCCTCGCCCTTCGAGAAGTTCCAAGCAACGAGCGACACGTGGCCCAAGATCCTCTTTCTTCAGCGCATGAGTCACAGGTTCACCCAGACCCTTCAGCGAATTCAAGACTTCCCCGACAAAAAGCTCGATGAAAACGCGGGTCATGACAACGCACGAGTACGGCTGGCGATCAATCCGCAGCGCCTGCAACTCCGCTAGAACCTGCTGAGTCTTAGTACCGGCAGTATGTAGATGCAGACCAGCAAAAGGCTGTGTGATGTCCGGCTTCGGACGCGGCTTTGGCTTCGGATCTGGCTCCGGGTCGCCGTCAGGATTGGGGTGATCGCCTCCACCGGATGTATCGCGGTCCGGCTCACCTGGGCTACCTGGCTCATCATCAACAGGGCTGTCTTCATCAGAGTCGCTATCTGAAGTCAGATAGTCCCCCGGCGCAGGAAGATCCGACGAAATCCTGTTGAGGTACCCCTCGAGGTTCGCATTCGTATTGATGACGCGGCTATTCAGATGCTCGCTGCCGAGTTGACCTAAGACCTTCGTGAACGCACGGAGCAAAGCCTCGTCGCTTACAAGCTTCTCTACGAAATAATCCCGAGCCTTGTCAATTCGGACACCCAGTCTTTCCTGGTGCTCAGGCTTGCCAAGCAGACGACCCAACGTGGTCAACCCATGCTTACGAGCATTGGCAATGAGCGCGCTCAGGTTCGCGTTGCCCGAGGCGATGCTCGCCAGGAGATCGAGAACCCCACTGGCTCTCCGTGCTTGAGGGGATGACCCGCGCGGCCTTCTGGTACTACGAGACGCGACCTCCTGGTCATGCCGAATCTTGGCGGCAGCATCCCACGTCATGGTTCCAGCCCCGCGATGCTGGGCTTGGTTAGTGTGCTTGAGTTCGATCAGATGGTCGGCGTATTCCCGGTCTTCCGTAATAACCGCTGCGACCTTGGTGGGTGCAGGATTTTTCTTCGCCAGATCCGTGAACTTCTTACGGAGACGTTTGGCAGTCTTCTCGTCCACCAGCGCGCTCTCAACGATCAGATCTGGATTCGCCAGGCACTTAAGTACCGTGAACCGCCGGTTGCCTTCAAGGACTCGCCAACCCTTCCCCTTCGGTTCAAGTATTGGCAGGCTCGATGGATCAATGCCGTACTCGCAGATGTCTTCGGCGAGCGCAACGATCGAGCGAGCGATAGCAGGATCGCCGAGCAGAGAAGCTATCGTCTCGGGTTGCGTTTGGACCGGCTCGTGCCGCGCGTTACGCGTGTCCAAGAGCACACTGTGCACTGGAACTTCATTCACTTCACCACGAGCATGCGGCGCCATAGCCCATCCCACTTGTCTCAGCCCGCACTGAACACGGGTGCCATTGATCCTGCTGGCACCTGATAGTACTGCGAGTCCCCCAGAATCTGAAGATCGACTTCACCACCGTGCTGCACGTGCAGCAAAATTGCAGCAGCCGAACGCTATTTGCCGCTCCACGGCGCTACACCAATCCTTGACCTTCGATCCCCTAAATGCTTTCTGGCCTGCACAAACGCTACGCGGGATCACACCACGCTACGTGGCGCTACACCGCTTGGGAGGCTCTTTTAATCCGTAGGTCGTGGGTTCGAGCCCCACGGGGCCCACTCGTTTGACCAGGCCGTGATGGGATGGGATGGGACGGGCGTCGGCCGATGACGCTTGCCACTTGGGGGGCCAATCGCGGCACCACTACCCGAGACGCCCTCTGGGTAGTCCTTCGCGGACGCACCCGCATGTCCCTCCTCCAGATCGCAGACCCCTACCCCGCGTTACGACGAGAACCTCTTGAGGGTCATTAATCTTGAACGTGCCACATTGGCTTTCTCGCAATTCAGGTCGACCCCCGGTGCACCAGGAGTACTCGAATTACCCTGATGCGTCGAAGGGTGCCGGTAATCTCGGGGGAAGAGAGGCGGTGACCGCATTGGCGAGAATCCACGGTACCTACGAATACGACGACGATGATCTGACCCCTGGCAGGAAGAAGGAAGGTGGCTTCCACCAGAACCTCTACGACGGGGACGGGAAATTGAGGGGGAACGCTCGATTCATCCCGGACGACGATCAACCGGAGGAAGACTACGATTCCGACTACGGCGATCCGCACTACGCCGCCCAGTCAGCGGCCGAAACGGAAGCAGAGGATCGCCGTCGAGAGCAAGATCAGCAAGAGCAGGCCGAACTCATCCTTAAGGCGGTCGTCGTTCTGGCGGCCGTCGCGTATGTGAAAGCGAAGCCGCACGTTCAGCGGCTCTGGCAGGAAAAGATCAGCCCAACGATCCAGTCCAAACTTGATGCCCGAAGCCTTCGGAAGACCGAGCGTCAGGCTCGTCGCGAACAGAAGCGGGCAACCGTGCAGCGCGAACCTAATGAGATGCCGAATCGCGTGCATGAGTCTGTCGAAAACCCTTCGACCTTACCGTCGAACGACCTCGCCGTTGCCTCGCAAGAGTACCGCCGCAACATGAGCAGTTCGGAGGCCCAAGCCCGTTATCTCATGGCGTTGGTGGCGAAGGCATTCAGTGACGAGCAACTTCGGATAGTGGCCAACGCCAACATCGTCGAGGACGAGCAGATTGTAGAGTTGGAGGGCACTCTCGCCCAACTTCCTCCGACCCAAGTAGCTCAGCTCATCGACAGCTTGGAGACGAACCCATCTGCGCTCACAAGTGAATCATTCGACTTAGCCGCGCTCCTAGCAGAGACAGCAGAGCAAAGTCCATTAAGTGCGCATCGTGAGCCGCGTCGCAGCGATCAGTAGCGACTTGAGTACGGACGGCCACCGCTGATTTCTTATCGAAGTGCACGGTTCAACGCCAGTTGTCGGTGAGTTTTGGCATAGATAGAGGTGTGAGCATCTGGAACCCGCAATCAGTGGCAGTCGAGTCTGCAATCCACAGCGCGTTACGACCGAGAGCACGGACGCACGTTGAGTAGACTTTCTGGTTCAGAGCAACCCTCCACCAATCGAAGAAGATCCATGACCGTTCGCACCGCCGCCGAGCTGCCGCACTCGCCAGCCCGTGGCGAACAGGGCCATCCGGCACCTGAGCGCCTGGTGAAGTCCCGTGATCGAGTCAAGGCGTACGGGGAGGTGTTCACCCCGCGCCGGATGGTTGATCAGATGCTTGACCTGGTTCGGCCCGAGTTGGAGACTGGCCCGAACTTTGTGGACAAGACGTTCTTTGAGCCTGCCGCCGGTGACGGGAACTTCTTGGTCGCGATCCTCCAGCGGAAACTCGTTGCCATCAAGCGCCGATACCAAAGCGAGTTCTGGCCCACGGAGTCATTGTTTGCGCTCGCTTCCATTTACGGTGTCGAGCTACTCACCGACAACCACCAAGCCGCCCAGTCGGCACTCCTTACAGAGTTCGTGGCCTTTCACGAAGCGAATGGTACGAGTTGCACCCGCCGCACCAACCTCTACCAGTCAGCCGCCTACCTCATTAGCGCGAACATCATCGCCGGCAACACGCTGACCGGCCAAGATTTCAGCGGCGCTCCGATCCAGTTCTCCTGGTGGAATCGCGTACTCAACATCCCTGGTACGGTTCATCGAGAACCGTTCTCCTTGGCGTCGTTGCGTGACGAAGACGCGTTCGATTTCACCATGTACGCCAGTTACAAGCCCTGCCGCATTGAGCACGTCCACAAGGAAGTGAGGACCGATGCCTAGCCCTCGCATCAGCACATACAAGGTGATTACGCCACTGATCTACTCGTGGCGAACTCCGGACATCCCTAAGTACGACGGCTGGGAGAAGATCGGTTACACCGAACAGGAATCTGCGGACATTCGCATCGCACAACAAGCGTCGCAGCTCTCAGTGACGAAGGAAAAGCTCTGGGTCCGGCGTGCGGTATTCACCTCTGAGGCTGGTGGCAGGTTCAAGGACACGGACTTTCACGCCTATCTGCGCCAGATGGGTGTGGAACGCGAGCTCAAACCGGAACGCACCGAGTGGCATCATTTTGCTGGCGCACCGAAGACTTCCATCGACTACTTCAACACCTTCGCTGGGCAGGATTACTCGGATTTCCAAGCAGACGGGCAGGACGACTACACGCTGCGTCCAGAGCAGCGAGCTGCGGTGGACCAAGCAATCGCCGCATTCGATGCCGGGCACACGGAAGTCCTATGGAACGCTAAGCCCCGGTTCGGCAAAACCCTGACCACCTACGACCTGATGCGCACCCTGGGCGCACAGCGGGTGCTGGTCGTCACGAACCGCCCGGCTATCGCCAACTCATGGTTCGATGACTTCGTTCGATACATCGGCCACCAGACCACCTTTAAGTTCGTTTCCGAATCACCATCGCTGGCGTCCCGCACACCGATGACGCGCGCTCAGTGGCGATCATTCTCCGGTGAGCATCTAGACAGCCGTCCCCGAATCGTTGAGTTCCTATCCCTCCAGGACCTCAAAGGGTCCCAGTACTTCGGGGGAAGCCTGCCAAAGTTGAAGCACATTGCCGACTTCGACTGGGACCTCCTGGTCATTGACGAAGCCCACGAGGGCGTCGATACGACCAAAACCGATGTAGCGTTCGACCACATCAAACGCACCCACACGTTGCACCTGTCGGGCACACCGTTCAAGGCGCTCGCCTCGGGAAAGTTTGGCGACGACCAAATCTTCAACTGGACGTACGAGGACGAACAGACCGCGCGCGACACCTGGGACGATGACGCTACCGAGAACCCCTATGAGGCGCTGCCGACGCTGAACCTGCTCACCTACCAGGTTTCTCGGATGGTCACCGACCAACTCGCCGTCGGCGTTGCCATTGACGAGGATTCCGCCAACATCGACTACACCTTTGACTTGGGTGAGTTCTTCCGCACCAAAGACAATGGGTTCTTCGAACACGAGGACGAGGTAGCCAAGTTCCTTGATTGCTTGACGACCAACGAGAAGTACCCGTTCTCAACCCCCGCGTTGCGGGACGAGATTCGGCACTCGTTCTGGCTCCTAGACCGCGTTGCGTCCGCCAAAGCACTAGAACGAATGCTGAAAAAGCATCCCGTCTTCAAGGACTATTCGGTCGTCCTCGCTGCGGGCGATGGACGTGGCGCTGACGCAGACCTGGCAGTCACCGGCAAATCGTTGGACGCCGTTCGCGGCGCGATAGCCAAGGCTGAAATCACTGGCGGGAAGACCATCACCCTGTCCGTCGGCCAACTGACCACCGGGGTCACCATCCCCGAATGGACTGCGGTCATCATGCTGTCCAATATCACGTCGCCCGCTTTGTACATGCAGGCCGCATTCCGGGCGCAGAACCCGTGCACATTCGAACGCGCCGGCACGGTGTACCAGAAGAAGAACGCCTATATCTTCGACTTCGCACCCGAACGCACCCTGACGGTCTTCGATAAGTTCGCCAACAACCTGAATCCGAACCCGTCCGGCGACCAGGGGGTCCGTCAGGAGAACATTCGACGCCTGTTGAACTTCTTCCCGGTCATTGGCGAGGACTCGGAAGGGCGCATGGTCGAACTGGATGCCGCGCAGGTCCTCACCTTCCCGCAGGTGTTCAAGGCCCGTGAAGTGGTGCGGCGCGGTTTCCTGTCGAACTTGTTGTTCGCAGGTGTTGGGGGTATCTTCCGTTACTCGGAGCACGTGAAGCAAATCCTCGATAAACTGCCCACCGCGCACCAGGGCAAGCTCAAGACCGGCCAAACCATCGACATGCCGGAACCCGCCCCGATTGTTGATAGCGACGGCAACGTGTCTGTCGATGCGGATACGGTCATCAACCCGAAGGTGGCTGAACTGGGCAAACCGGTGTGGTCAGTCGAGGACATCCCAGTTATCGAGCCTGACACTCCGGCGCATGTCGCTGCGGCCAGTATCGCTAAAGCCGTCACGGAGCAGGCACGTGCCAAGCGAGACGAACTGAAGGCCGAATATGGCCTCACGGTCAAGCAGGTGGAGCGTGATGAGAAACGCACAGAACAGGCAGTGAGGGCGCAGGTCGAACGCGCTTACGTTGACAATGCCATCGCCACCCAACACCTTGCCGATGAGCGTGCGGCCGCTGCTACGCAGGCCGAAGCGGCTGTAGTCGAGGCCAAGCAGGTCGAACACAGGGCGGCGTTTACAGCGAACATCAACGCGATAGTCGAAGCCAGCTTGGATTCCATCGTGCCGGAGGTCGTTACCCGCGAGGAGACGAAGAAGGAACAGAAGCGCGCCGATGGCGCTATGGAGGATGCGCGCTCGCACCTGCGCGGGTTCGCCCGCACCATCCCGATGTTCCTGATGGCTTACGGCAACCGGGACATTCGCCTGGCGAACCTGGATGATTACACCCCCGACGACGTGTTCGAGGAGATCACCGGGATCACTGAGGACGAGTTCCGAATCCTGCGCGACGGCCAAGATGTCACCGAGGATGACGGCACCGTCGTGAAGATCCCCGGCCTGTTCGATGAGGCGGTGTTCGACCAGTCGATTCAGGAGTTCTTGGACAAGAAGGAAGCGCTGGCGAACTACTTTGACAAGACTCAGACCGAGGACATTTTCGCCTACATTCCACAGCAGAAGACCTCTCTCGTGTTCACGCCGCAACCCGTGGTGAAGATGATGGTGGACACGCTTGAGGCCGAAAACCCCGGCATCTTCACCGATTCTGATAAGACGTTCGCGGACCTGTTCTCCACTGCTGGGCTGTTCTTGATGGAGCTGGTACGCCGACTCGATGCCGGGCTTGCGGAACAAATCCCGGAACAGGACGAGCGCCTACGTCACATCCTGACCAAGCAGATTTTCGAGATGAGCCACAACAAGCTGTTGCACCGCATCACCATCGAAGCCGTCTCCGGTGGCGTCGCCGCACGCAAGGCATGGATGGAAGAGTCCGAACATTTCCGGGTAGGGAACCTCGCCGCCATGAGCGCGGCAGAACGCCAGCAAGTAGTCGATGCCATGCTGACCGAAGGGAACGAGTCGTGAATAGGAAGTTTGATGTAGTCATCGGAAATCCTCCCTACCAGGAGGAAGCGCAGGGAGAGGGCACCCGCGATACGCCTATCTATCACCGGTTCATGGACGCCGCCTACGAAGTTGGCACCAAGGCGGTCCTCATCACCCCGGCGCGCTTCCTGTTCAACGCTGGGTTCACACCCAAGGCATGGAACGAGAAGATGCTGAGCGATCCGCACCTGAGTGTGGCACACTACGTCGCCAACAGTGACGAGTTGTTTCCGGGCACGGACATCAAAGGAGGCATTGCGGTCACCTACCGCGATGCCGCCCGCGCCGGGGAACCCGTCGGCACGTTCACCAAGTACCCCGAGCTCAACGATGTTCTGCACAAGGTTCTCGATACGAAGAGCGCCTCGATCAGCCCACATGTGTCTAGCGGTCGCGCATACGCCTACACCCAAACAATGCACGACGAAGTCCCCCAGGCGACAGCTCTGATGTCGAGCGACGCACAGTACCGGATCAGCACGAACACTTTCGAACAGCTCTCCTTCCTTTTTCACGTGGAGCACCCGGCCGACGCACACCATTATGTGAAGGTCCTCGGCCTCATCAAAAACAAGCGCGTGGCCCGCTGGATTCGCAGTGACTACATTTCTGGCCCCGCCAGTTTCAGCGCGTACAAGGTGGTGCTTTCCAAAGCTAACGGGTCAGGCCAGTTCGGAGAAGCGCTTGCTTCGCCTCACGTGCTTGGCCCTGCCCAGGCAGTAACGCAGTCGTTCATCACCATCGGGAACTTTACTGACGAAGTAGAGGCCGAAGCATGCCTCAATTACGTGAAGACCAAGTTCGCGCGTGCGCTACTCGGGGTCCTCAAGATCACCCAAGACAACCCGGCGCGCACCTGGAAGTACGTCCCGCTCCAGGACTTCGCCAACGCATCCGACATCGACTGGTCGGTGTCAATCCCGCAGATCGACCAGCAGCTCTACGCGAAGTACAAACTCGACGACGACGAGATCGCCTTCATCGAATCCCACGTCAAACCGATGGAGTAGGCGCTCGGCGCGCACGGCACCAACCTCGCGGTCTCAGCCCCTGATCGCGATGCCCCCCAAGATCAATCGGAGATAGCCATGCACCTCAAGAAGACCCTCATTGCCGCAGTCATCGCCGCACTCGCGTTCACCGGCCTCACAGCCGTGCCAGCTCAAGCAGCAACGACCGGCTACGGCAAGACCGCGACCACGGTTGCGAAGTCCATCAAGTGCAAGAATCTGCGCATTAAGAGGGGCAGTTCAGCCATGACAAAGTCGAGCCTGGTCTGCGACCTCAAAGGCAAGCGCGTCAACGTCATCACGTTCAAGTCCGAGGCTCAACAGATCAAGTGGCTCGATTACGTGCCCGCGGCCTTCCCCTACGGCGGATACGTGGCCGTAGCCCGAGGCGTGGTCATCGTGTCCAAGAACGGAACCAAGTCGGCGGCAAGTGCCGGGGCGAAAGCCCTGAACGGCGCGGTTGTGCCGGTCTGACCCCTTCAAACCAATACTCAGCCAACGAGCGCCCCGACTCCCAACGCCCAGGAAAGGATAGGCACGAACTGTGACAACGCGGCTCGGACTTCCAGAGTGGGACCGCCTTGGGCAGAAGGACTTCGACCGATACGTCGATCTGATTCTACGGACCGAACACCACGACCTTTCCCCATCACAGGCGTACTCGCCCGATGGTCGCGGCGGCGATAGAGGGATTGACTTTATCGCACGAGGACCGCTGGGATTTACCACTATCTACCAGTACAAGTACTTCCACGAGGGCATTTTTCGGGCATCGAAGGAGTCGCGGAAGAGGCAGATTCGAGAGTCTTTTGCGGCTGCGCTCAAGTATTCGCCACAGCGGTGGGTGCTGGTGGTGCCATGTAAGGTCACACTCAACGAACGAGAGTTCATCCAGTCGCTGAACGGTTCCATTGGAACCCCTGAGATTCAGATCATGGACCAAGTAGAACTCAACCACTTGGTCTCCAGCCATCCGAGTATTCTCAAGTCCTTACAGGGCGGTCAACTCAAGGCGACTCTCAGTGAACTCGGGCTGGACGGCGCGATTCCAGACACTACGGAAGGACTAGTGAAACGGATCGCGGCCGTCGAAGAGGTCTTTGCTGTCACCGATCCATACTGGGGCGTGCGAACCAGCAGTTCAGGTTCTGAGAGGTTCATCGAGTGCGTTCCAAAGCGTGAAGACTCATTCGTTGCGAGCCCGATCCAAGCTTCAATCTCGCTAGACGAAAGTGCAGCAACCGACGCCGAGCGAGAGGCTTATCGCTCCGGCTTGGGCCTCGGCAAAAGCGGCACCTTTGAGTTTCCGGCTATCACCCAGAAGTTGAGCGGGCCAGACTTCCTCGACATTGATGGCGAAACAATGGTGAGGGTCGTGCGGGCCAAAGCGCCTCAGCCTCACCTGCAAGCGTCATTGGAGTTCGCACGGATCGACGGCGAAGCCGTGCAGTTTGACGCGCAGATCGAACACTTCGACAGCGGACCCTTTGGAACAACCGTCGAACTAGATTTGTATGGTGCACTCCATCTCACGGTGTCCGTCCCACTTGGCCCAGGTGCAAGCCCAGACATTCGAGCTGAAGTCAACCTCGTTGGACAGTTGATTCGTGACGCAGCACCAGCGCTCAATCTCTTCGAGAAGTTGCTCGACCCCGCAACAAAAATCAGTCTTGTGGTGAACGGGACTCATCTAGTGTCCAATCTCAGCCCGGCCCTCGCCTCAACGATGGACCAGGCAGACTTGAGTACGCTGTTCGAAGCGATTCAATATGCCGAAGACTTAGAGCACATTGAGCGCTCAGTGCACGGCGCCAAACGGATGCCGACCACCTTCACCGGCGAGGATAGGTTGGTCGCGCGAATCGTCCGGCTCCTTCTTGACGGCCAGTGTGTGCTTATGCCCCAATGGTTCCAGTTCAACGGAACATTCACTAGTGATCTCCCTTCGAAGGAGAACAAGGGGATTTGGAAACAACTCAACGGTGGCGCAGGGCTTCGGGTGTCGGGCATCACATCTCAGGTTTCTGTCGGTGGGATTTCCCTGGAACTCGGCCCACTCATGCTCTATTGCCCAGAAACGACCATTGCCAATCACGCACTGCTGGAGCCAAAGATGAGGCGCGGTCAACTAGGCGGCGAACGCCTCCAGCTCAAAGCGTCACCGGACCAGCCTTGGCGCGCGATTCTGTCAGATTCGTTCGCTTCCTATGAGGCAGATGATCGACTCATACCCACCCCTTGGTCGGCGGTGGGAATCCCTGACCATCGCCTAGCTGTCGAACTCAACAACGAACTTGAGGGCAGTGCAGAAGCGCGCGATCAAGGTAGTCGGCGCAGTGCGTCGGACTGACCCCAAGGACTCAGCGCGCGACTTTCATGGACTCAGCTACAAATCGGGCCCGCGTCCATGCAGGTCAGCGAGTTTCGCAAAGATGCCACCCAATAGTCGATGTTCAAACTTGCACGTCCGCAGGTTTGACATCCTCTCCCGCGCGCACGCTGGCGTCGTAGGCCAGCGCTGCCGCGTGGAGGTTCGGGGCGAGTAGCGCATCGAACGGCTCGCCGGGAGCCCTCACAGTGTCGACGTTTTCGATCTCGTAGACGTGGATGCGCTCGAAGAATGCTTGGTTGCAGATGCGTCGGATTGAGTCGTCAATGCTCATGTAGATCGCGTGCATGTCACCGGCCAGGGTGAGGCAGTCTTCGAGGTGCGCCTTGGCCTGGTCGTACTCGATCTGTCCCGCGTCGATCTGTGCATCGAGGAACACGAGCCGCCTGGCGATGCGGTCCTGTTCTTCCTTGAGCAGGTCGAGCGGGACGGCTCCGGCGTGATGCGCGTGGAGCAGGCTGCGTCGTTCGTCGCGGAGCTTGTCGCGCTCGGCGGCAAGGGTGTGCCGTGCGGCTTTGTTCGCAGTGTGGAGGTCATCGAACTGGCGCACGAGCATCTGCCTGAGCGCGGTGACGATGTGCTCGGGTATCTGCACGCGCCGGTAGTAGTCCTCGACCTGCCGTTCGATGGGCTCGATCGGCATGGCCTGACGGACACAGTTCGTGCGCTTGGAGTGCCGCCCGGCGCACATGAAGTACGGGTAGACGATGCCCTTGCCGTTCTTCGCGTGAGTGACCATGAGCCGGGAGCCGCAGTCGCCGCAGTACACGGACCCTTTCAGGTAGTGCTCGTGGGTTTGGGTTTTCTCCCCGGAGACCTGGTGCGCGGTGAGAACGTTCTGAACCCGGTACCAGAGTTCCGCGCTCACGAGCGGTTCGTGGAGCCCGTCGTAGCGTGCGCCACGGAAGATCACGTCGCCCTTGTAGTACGGGTTGGAGAGCATCTGCTGGATCGTGGATAGTCCCGGTGCTTTCGCTGGACGCTTCGGGGTCGGCACGCTCGTGAGGCCACGGTCGATCAGCTCGCTATGCAGCATCGAAGTCGAGTAGTTGCCGGTGGCGTACGCCTCGAACGCCCACCGCACCAGCGCCGCGCGATCCGGGTCAGGGATCACGGTGGGAACGTCGCGTCCGAGCTCGTCACGCTTGTGGACGTTGAGATACCCGATCGGTGCACGGCCGACGGTGCCACCGGAGGAGGCTTTCTGCGTCATGCCTTTGGCGACCTCGTTGGCGAGGTTAGGGGAGTAGAACTCCGCGATCGTGGACATGATGCCGTGCAACAGCATCCCCGACGGAGTCTCATCGATGTTCTCTGTCGCAGACACCAGGATCACGCCGGAGTCTTTGAGCGCGAGGTGGATCGCCACATCGTCGGCGCGGTTACGGGCGAGCCGGTCGACCTTGTGGACGATGCAGTACGCAACCTTGTGGGTCTTGACGTACTCGATCATTCGCATCAGCTCGGGCCTGTCGGCCTTGCGCGCGGACTCACCCGCGTCGATGAACTCCTCCACCACGATCGCGTTCAGATCGCGGGCTTTGCGGAGGTTCGCGTCACGTTGCGCGGGGATGGAGAATCCCTCATCGCGGCCGCCGCGCTCTGCCTGCTCGTTGGTGGAGACGCGCAGATAGGAGACGGCGAGGGTGGTGGTCTCGCCGAATCGGTCGAGGCTGGTTGGTGGTGCCGGTGGCGCCAGAGTCATGAGTCGTGTTTCCTCTCACCGAAGGGGTGGGAGCCAACGCGACGACGAAGCGTCACGCGGTGCGACTCGTAAACGGGAAACACGTCCGCCGGGTATGAACCGGGGTAAGCCACAAGGGCAAAGAGACTGCGCACCCGGCCTAGGAAGACCGTGGCGTCGGGTTCTATTCTACGTGGTCGGGCTCAGAACGCCCAGGATCATCAGCATCCGGCGCGGCATCCTCGGCGGCCTGCGCTCTGCTGATGGTCATGCCGAGGAACACTTGCGCGAGCTTGTGCAGGTCAGACTGGTTGCGCGGCACCGCTTCAACGGCGAAGCGTCGATCCTCACCGCGCCGCCTTTCTCTCCTGCTCATGGCACTTCTCCCGTGCTCAGCACGAGACCTGCGATGAACTGATCCTCGGCACGCCGCGCTTGGACGTCGGCGTGCATGTAGGCGACGAAGTCTTCTTCCCGGTTCGGGATGGTGATGTCCTATACTGGTTCGATGGCTTTTTCGCCGGGCCAGGCGATCTGGCGGGTGGGACGGTCGGTGTTCAGGAGAGTGCCGCAGGCAGCGGTCCAGTCGCGGAGTCGTTCTCGGGCTTCGGTGAACTCGTGGTGCCAGGCGAGGGGTGCGGTGCCTTTGGCTTCGGGGTCGTACGCGCACAGCCAGTGCAGGTGCAGGGCGGACAGTTCCCAGACGAGTTCGGGGTGGCGGTGCCAGAACGGGGGGATGACGGCGACGGGCAGCCCGTAGGTGCGGCGCAGCCAGTGGACCCATTTGTTCAGGGCGAGCCATTCTTCTTCGGCGGCGTCGGCGGTGAGGAGGTTCCAGTTGATCGGGTGCGGGGGTCCGTCTGGTTGATCGTTCTCGGTGATCTCGCCGGTGTCGGGGTCGCGATGCTGCTCGCCGTGCCGTACCTGCTGGCCGCGAGCACCTTCACCACCCTCATCTCAGACGGAGGCCCCGGCTGGCTCAACCTGCTCGTCCTCCCGTGCTTGTGGAACATGATGAAGTTCATCGTCATAGGGCCGGTCAGCATGATCCTGCTGGGCCGCGCACATCTGCGGGAAGAAATATCCGCCCGCGCCGAACGAAGAACAAAGACCGGGTCGGCCGAGCTAATGGCCTGACCGGCCCGACTCACTTCGTGTCGCAGACGTCACTGTGATCCAGGAGAACTCCCACATCTTCACTGCAGCGTTGTCGACCTCCGACGGTAAGATTCAAGAGTTCCCTGTCGTATCCACCATTGGAGCCCTATGAACACATCCACGTCGTTGTTCGGTCTGCTTGCCGTGGACATGCAGCGCAACGAGCCCGAACCCAGGCCCCGTCCACAGCCGTCAACACTCACGCACACAATCGAGACATCTGATCACGGGTACGGGTTTTCCCCGATAGTGATCTCTCGGATGGAGCACTAATGCAGACAAGAGAATCCTCCACGTCCTTGTTTGCCGAGCTAGCAAGCTACCCGCAGAGCGTTGTCGATGGTGTCCGTGGGACATCGACGATCACAGAGACGATTGAATCGTCAGATACCGATGAGGCAGTTACGCAACTCCTCCTGAATTGCGTCGGGCCTCGTTGAACTCCAGAGCTCCCATCCTCATCGGAGAACGTGACGATCCTCACATCACTGCTGTCGAGAATTCCCTCATAAGACGCGGATATCGCCCACTGATCTTCGATCTTGAGTCAGTCATGAGCGGCGGTCTTTCAATAAGCGATGAACATTATGCCGTGAAAGTTGATGGTGCCTGGAACGACCTCACCGATGGGCGATCTGGGTGGTTACGACGTCTTCACCGGGCAGACTGGGGCCTTGGCATCGAAGCAGGCTCGCTGAGAGCTTTGGAGCTTGGCACTTGGCATTCGGCGTACTCATGGCTTCTGGATGACTCGAAGGTCAGTTGGATAACAGGCCCTGCGGTGCTGCGTCGAGCTGAATCGAAGCTCTGGCAATGGAAGGCCGCAGTCAGACTCGGTATTCCATACCCGAGAACCCTCGTAACGACGAGTAGCGACGCAGTCGCAACTTCCTTCTCGAACGAGGTGATCGTTAAGCCTGTCGGTACGGGCCAGTTCATCCAGGACGGTGAAACAATGACGGTCTACGCCGAGCCCATGATGCCTGCAGATACTCGCTTTAGCGCACTGAACGCAGCGCCGTTCATTGTCCAGGAACGGATACCGGCCGCTAAGCATCTTCGCGTTGTCACCGTCGGCGATCGTAGCTGGGCGGCAACGCTAGATGTTGACTCAACTGCTCCCGCTGATTGGCGGCGACGATCATGCAATCATTCTGCATTCACAGAAGCCCATGACGGGAGCTCAACAGCGCCCACAGGGGCACTGACAATTGCGGCTGATCTCGGACTTGGATACTCGAGCCAAGACTGGGTCCAAACGCCTGATGGCGAGGTGTTCCTTCTCGACGTGAACCCGTCGGGCCAGTGGCTCTTTCTTCCGGAGCGAATGGGTAAAGCGGTCACTGACGCCCTCGCAGATCTACTCGTGGCGGCCACATGAGTAAGCAGACTTTTCGCGACAAGGCAAGACTTGCATTCGCTGAAGTTCGCATGGTTGCTAGTACGGCGCTGGGTCTCTTCGCTGGCAGGAAAGTGTGGATGCCGAAAGAAGCGACACCTGAAACAAGGTGGATAGACCAGTGCCCCAAACGGAACCTTGACTTAGCACGTTCGTCCTATGACGAGCGATTGAAAAGCGAATCGGCGGGCATCGAGGCGGTTCGACGTCGCGCAGAATTTGCACTCACAGCAATCATTGCGGCCATCGGACTGAGCACTGCCGCCTTCGAGCGACTCTGGGCCGTTGCCACCAGCTCCACCAGCTTGCTCGTAATCTGGTCGCTTGGAGTTCTCATTGTCGTCGTGGCAGTTCTGGTTTTTGCCGGTGTTGCGGTATCGAACAAAGTCCTTGGAGTGGTTCAGGTAGAAGAGTTCGTCCACCTTCATGATGCCCGCCGAGAAGAGCTTCGTCAGTATGTTCTGGCGGTGCATACGACATCGAGGACCCGCCGCGCGATGGTCACGGTCTTCCGTGACGGCTTCTTAATCGCGCTAGTCGGACTAACGCTGCTCGCAATCGCTCACACTGTATCTTGGGCGGTTCCCCTGGACGATGCTCCAGCTCCTGTGAATGTCAACATCATCAGCCCTTCGCCCACGCCATAGCTTCGAACGGCGACACGAGACACTGCATTGCCAGACATCAGGAGAATGACACTTCCCTAGTGATTTCGTCCGGTCAGCGTGGCGTCGACGATGCCGGCCAGTGGGCTCGAACTTGCTTGGCAATGAGTTCTGTCTCGGCGAGCGGGAGCTCTTCCACGGGACCCCATTCGGTGCCGCCAGAGTCTAGAGTTCCTGCGACATGGAAGTGAACGTGCCTGATCGACTGGCTTGCAGTCTCACCGTTGTTCTGCCAAACGGAGATGCCTGGACGCTGGTAAGCGGCGTCAATAGCCTTCGCTGCGTTCCTTACCTCGACCATCAGCGCCGCACACTCATCATCTGTCAAGTCGAGAATGGTCTCTCTGTGCCTGGTAGGGATGACGAGAAGGTGAGGTTTCCCTCGCTGTTCCTGCGTGACCATAACCGCTGTCAACGTGTTCTTGGTCACAAAGGTGAACGGTCGACTTCCTTCAAGGTAAGCGCAGAACGCGCACGCCTGCGCGTCTGGAAGCCGAATAGCTGACTCACTCACGACGGCCTCATCGATGACAAGAAGGCTTGGAGCTCGAGCCTGTCCAGGCGATCGAACTCTCTCGGATGCACCAATATTCGTAGTTGATCGCAGACCTTCTTCGTACGTGAGGCGAACATGAAGGACATCACAATGAAGCGGATCGAGTCCTGCGCCGGCATGACCTGAGATAGCCGGGACTGTCCTCCGCCGATGACCGGGATGGCTACTGCGGTTCCGTTGGCCGTCCGAGAGACCTCCTCCCACAATGTTGCGAGGCTCCGCCAGATCCCGTCCGGCGTGCTCTGTGCCTCGTTGTCTTCGTTCATCTCGCTGTACGCCAGGAAGTAGAGACGATGAGCACCGTTGCGAAGCGTTGCGACGGTGCCCACGCCGTACTTCTCCATCTTCCCCGACTTCTGAATCGTCGCTTCGACCGCCTTACCTTGTAGCGCCGCGACGAGCTCGCGGTCCAGTTGAACCGTATCGCCACCGTACAGGCGTTCGAGTGCCTGACCTTGAACACTGCCCTTCGCGATGATGTTGGGGACCGCAGTATCGAATGTGTCGCAGGTGCCGACCACGATGTTGCACTCTTGCCCGAACAGGTCACCCTTCACAATCTCAATCGCCGTGTTGGGTGAGTTGTACTCCTGCTTGATGGGGCGCGGCCAAGCACGAATGAGCCCGTATGCGATCGAGATGACGGCGATGGTGATGGCGAGCGGCCACCCCTGGATCGGAATACTCCCGAAGATGAAGTTGGTAAGTTCAAGAAGGACCGCAAGAACTCCAACGGACGAGAAGGTCTGAATAAGAAACCAGCGCCAGAAGCGCCAGGTGCGCAGGTCGTGTGCGAGGTCGCTCATCTATAGTCCGAGCGTCGCATAGGTCTCAGACGAGTACTGGTGAGGTCCCGACTTGCTGCTAGCTGCGAACTGGGGAGCGTAGTTGTCGAGTGCGTGCTTGATGATCTTCGGTTGGAACGAGACAGAAACCGTGTAGTAGTCCGCGTTCAACAGCGGTGCGGGTATGAAGTTCCTGTCGACTGTGCGATCGCCGTCGAGGTTCGCGACGACCACCGGCAGGTTGAACTCCAGCATGACCTTGACCTCGTGGGCAAGGAACGATGCACCGTCGCCACCCTTTTTCTTCCCGCTGCTACTGCCGAGAAGCACGACCTGCTTAGCGTTCTTCATCCGCTCGCGCAGGTTTCGCTTGATCGTCTCTGGCTTGCTCGTGTCCCGCGAGATATAGAGGTCGTGTGCGTCGTAGAAGTCGAAGTCGATGTTGGCGTTTTCTCTCCAAGCTTCCATCAGACGGTACTTGCCGATGTCCTCGCTGGCGAACGCAACGTAGGTCTTGTTTCGATAACTCATTGTTTCCTCTTCGGTGCTGTGGGCGGGGTGGGCCTGACCCTGTCAGGCGTCAATGGATGGTTGGGCGGGAATAGCTTCATCGAACGAGTCGCAAGGTTGGTCGCTCGTCCGCGTCGCCGAGCATGCGGCGCACCTGGGCTGGCTTCCAAGCGAGTTCCTGAGCCAACGAGGTAGTCGTGACGCCGTTCGCCTCAGCCAGTTCGACAGCCCGTCGAAGGAGCGAAGGAACTTCGCCGGGGAACTGGTATACGGGCTGGGTTGCGATCACACCCTGCTCCGACAGCTGGTTCAGGCGAATGTAAGCGCGGCGGGCGGTGGCGTCGGACAGCAGGCCGACCTCTCTACATCTGTAGATCAGAGACTTGATTGATAGCCCCCACTGTTCACTTATCTGGTTCAACTTGCGGAAGTCGATCCGTCGAGGAAGAAGGTCGTGGATGACCAAGCTGGGGGTTAGGAACTCTGCGGCGAAACGGTCCGCCTCTCGCTCCAACGCAGGGTCACCACCGGCGAGCTCGCCGTGCATTACTAGATGTCCAAGCTCATGTGCCGCGGTAAAGCGGTGCCGGTAGATGTCGTTCGCGCGGTCGGGCGACAGGACGATGATTGGCCGCGACAGCGACAGTGTGGAGAAGGCGTCAATGCGGGCAACTTCGTCCTCAGCGAAGGGCACCAGAACTACGACGATGCCCTGGTTCTCGATGGTGCGCACGAGATGGGGGATCGGCTCTGTGCCTAGACCCCATGCCTTGCGCAGCGCCCGTGCTGCAGCAATCGGGTCGTTGGGGAATGCGCCAGGTTCAATCTCGCCCCCGACGAAACCGGGAAGGTTCACGGGAGGTAGGCGAACGTGCTTCTCGACCGCATGCACCAGTTCCCACAGTTGTTCGGTGTAGGAAACCGCTTTGGCTCGTTGCTTCGCTGTTGTAGAGCGAAGGCTTCGGAAGAATGCATCCGCGGTTTCCAGTCGAGCAAGCGGTCGGCCCGCTGCGAAGAACTCGCGAGGGACATCAAGCTCCCGAGCCAGGAGCGAGATTAGTTCTGCGCGGGGCGGGGTGGCGCCGAATTCGTACTGTCCGATCGCAGCGGCCGAGACACCCAGCGGTTCTGCGAGGCTCTGCTTCGTGCGCAAAGCAAGTTGCCGAGCTTGTCGCAAGCGGTCACCGTCGAAGGTCTTGGCGATGTCTTGATCGCTAAGGGGCGCGGACGGCTTGCCCGAATCACGGGAGATCATCTGTCATGCCTTCAGTTCCTGTCTCGGCCGGCGCCCCGGTGTCGACGTCGGTGCTCGGCAGTTCGCCAGGTGCGCGCAACGTCAGGTCATTCTCGGGAAGCGGCGCGTCATCGAATCGGGTAGCGGAAGGCTCGCCGAGACCGATCAGGGCAACTCCTTCACCATCGAGCAGGAGCAGCGGCAGTTCCTCGCGATAGTGCCAGGTCACAAGCCCGGAGGAATCAAGGGTCGCCTCGCCGACATAGACGTGCTGAAGCCCGCCACGAGCGGAGACGTCGTAGGCCACAAGCGAGACCCGCGTGGCCGAACCGAAGGAGCCGTCCTTCACAGCAGCATCGAGGTCGCCCTCCAAGCCGAAGTCGAACTCCAATTGTTCCTGCATAGTGCGACCAGCTCCGTCTTCGAGTGAGAGCACCCGACGACGGAAGTCAGAGTGTCCCAGTTTGATCCGATCAGCCCCCGACGAGCCGCGTCCGCACTTGGCCGGAAAGACCAGGGTGCCCGCGAAGACGACCAGGTCGTAGCGGCTGCCTGTCGGCCGGATAACCTCGCGCCCTGGCAGGAACGCCAAGTGCGCCGCCACCTCCTCGGGCAAGATCACCCAGAACGACCCGTACGCTTCGTTCGAGGTGAGCTGACTTCCCGCCTTGGCGTCGAGCGAACGCTCGTGAGCTGCGCGACCTGCCTTCGCAAGCGCGAGCATCACGCTCTGGCTGTACTCCCCGAAGTGATCGGTGAACCACGGAGAGGGCTCGGGCAGCTCGTTCATCGACTTTCCTAACGCTAGGTGATAGCTCCAGCCTAGCAGTCAAGCTTTAGAAGCATGCATAGAACGCTCAATAGCGCTTTCGGCGTGTCGCGTCGATGATCTACTCCTTCGAGCTGACTGGCCTTCTTCCTCGGGGCCGTGGACCGCCACCCTCGGCGACTACGGCGTTCCGTACCGTCTTGGGATCAACGGCAAGCCGGTCGGCGACCTCCTGCAGCGTCAACCCGTCGGAGTAGAGGGCGACCGCGCGGGCGCGGCGTTCGTCGCTCAGCCCAGGAGTCCTGAGCGACGCGCCCGCCCGGAGCGCGTACGTCGGGATCGTGCCGCGATGGACGCCGTACTTCGCGGCGATCGCGCGAACCGGCATCCCCGAGTCGTAGTCCGCGACCAGCTCCACCCGCCGCTCAAGGTCCAATCTTGTTTGAGACGTCGCCGGATTCTTCGCCACTGGACCCCGCGTATCGCGCCTCTCCGAGGCCCGATCGCGTGGTCCACGCCCCTCGTAGCCCCTGAGAACACGGCGAATCAGGGCTTTTAGCGCCGGGCGCTTGTTTGAGAATCGCTTGGGAAGGTCCACTTGTTTGACCACGGCGATCCCTTTTCCGGGTATCTTCGCTTCGTCGTTTTCAGATCTCGTGAACCGACTAGAGACAATTCAGCATTCGCTCGCGACCCGCCACATGACAGACTCCGCAAGCTCGGTCGCCACCGGCCGTAGAGCCGCGTGAAGTCCGATCCCGCAACGCTCACATCCGGTCCACGCCGGCGTCTGCGCAATTCAACCGACCGATCAGCCGATTCACCACCTCCGTTCCCACGATCGCAGTCAACGATGTATCGAATGAGCGCTGCCAGATCGCATCAACGTGAGCGATGCTGATAGCGCCGTCATTGAGGAGATGCCGGGCAATCGCGCCTGCTTCACGCGCGCATTCGTCCACTGGCGGACCCGCCAGATCTTCGGGTCCCAGTCCATGCCCGCTAAACGCGCTCAGAATGTCTAGTACCCGATCGAAGTTCCCCAGTTCGCTCTGAACACCTTCACCCATGCACCCATGCACCCATGCACCCATGCACCCATGCACCCATGCACCCATGCACCCATGCACCCATGCACCCATGCACCCATGCACCCATGCACCCATGCACCCAGATTATCGTCTGGGGCGATAGCACTCGTCGCCTACCAACGGTGGAATGATGCCGCTGCACCACGTATCGGCTCCTTCGCGTGGGGATGACAACGCCGCAGTATGCCCGGCAAAAAGCAGCCCAAGTCCCAGCAAAGCGTCCCTACCGATTGTGTTACGGGCAATACCCGCGTACAGTTACGAACACGTCCCTGTTGCATCACTAAACTGTGGACGTCTTCAAGACACGAGTTTGCTTTAAGGTTCACGCCGGCACGTCAGTTTTGAATGACTGCGCAACTCGAAGCTGTCAGCAAGCCGCTCGATTCACAAGGACGTTCTACGTCTCACCCGTCCCGGAACGTAAGAACCGCGACGAACCGCGAGCGCCACGGGCCTCGCACCCTACCGGCCTCAGACAGTCAGCACTCACGAACCGAGTGCCTTGCACCCACGTCCACGAGATCCCTCCCGCGCCTTTCCCATGATCGGCGTGAGGGCCGCAGACTGACAGAGCCACCCCAAAATCCCTCCGCGAAGAAAACGCTGTCGCGGAAATCGATCGCAAACCGCGATCAGCAACACGAAGGAATGAACATGATTACTGGCACCGTGAAGTGGTTCAACGCCGACAAGGGCTTCGGATTCATCGCACCTGATGACGGCTCGGCCGACGTTTTCGCCCACTACAGCGCCATCCTCGGCCAGGGCCACCGCAACCTCGAAGAGAACCAGCGCGTTGAGTTCGAGACCACGCAGGGACCCAAGGGCCTCCAGGCCTCCAACATCCAGGCCATCTGAGTTCTGGATTCTCTGTTCACGTCGGGGCGAGGACGCGCGAGCGTTCCTCGCCCCGACGTGCATCATCAGCCGGATCTCTTGTCCCTCTTGAAAGGCGACGGCCATCACCAACCTGACCGCACCATCAATCGAGCCGACCATTCCAGCATCGACCGGTCAGGTTTACGTCGATTCCACATCCTTCCCGCAGCACGCGCGCGCCTACATGATGATCGCCGCGACCGTGCGCGATGCCGGCCTCACTCGGCGCGCCCCGTGGTTCTACATCGCAGTAGCAGCGGGCATCGCCATAGCCTTCGCGGGCTGCATAGCCGGATTCGCCCTGCTGGGCCACTCCTGGCTTCAACTACTCATAGCCGCGGCGCTCGGCGTCTGCTTCACGCAGACAGCTTTCCTCGCCCATGAGGCGGCGCACCGGCAGATACTCAACGCTGGCCCCCGCAACGACAAACTTGCACGAGTTCTCGCCTCTATTGTCGGCGTCAGCTACTCGTGGTGGGATTCGAAGCACTCGCGCCACCACGGCAACCCCAACAAGGTCGGGAAAGATCCCGATATCGCCTCTGACACCATCCGGTTCACCGAGGCAGACGCCGCGAACGCGCGAGGATTCGTGCGCTTCATCGTGCAGCGTCAGGGCTGGCTCTTCTTCCCGCTCCTCACGCTTGAGGGCCTCAACCTGCACGTGCAGGGCCTCAAGCATCTGCTCGTGGAACCCAATGTGAAGGGCCGTTGGAGCGAGTTGGCCATGATCGCCGCGCGGTTCATCCTGGTCCTGGGACCGATCTTCTGGTTCCTGCCCCTAGGGCTCGCGTTCGCTTTCCTGGGCGTCCAACTCGCCGTGTTCGGCGTCTACATGGGCGCAAGCTTTGCTCCCAACCACAAGGGCATGCCCATCATCGCGCCGACGGCCAAACTCGAGTTCTTCTCGAAGCAGGTGCGCACGTCCCGCAACATTAGCGGTGGCTGGTGGGCCACCTGGCTCCTCGGGGGTCTCAACTACCAGGTCGAGCATCACCTGTTCCCCAGCATGGCGCGCCCGCACCTGGCCAAGACCCGCGTGATCGTGCGCGAGTTCTGCCAGGCCAACAACGTTCCCTACACCGAGACGACGCTGTGGCGTTCCTACGGCATAGTCATCCGCTACCTCAACCGAGTCGGCCTCGCCGCGCGCGATCCGTTCGATTGCCCGGTGTCCGCGCAGTTCGGGCGCCGCTGAGCCTGCCACCCGCGCGGGATTCGAGCAGACGAAACGTTCGAGCAGAGACAACTGAGGCCGTGTCGCACATTGTGCGACGCGGCCTCAGTTGATACCAGAACGCTTAGCGTGAGCGAGCAGCGTTCGGACGAGCCCCTCGTCCACGCGACCCACCGGAGCGAGCAGGGGCTCCGCCCCGTCGCTGGTCCGAGCCTCCGGCGCGCTGGTCGAGCCGCTCGGAACCGCCCGCGCCACCGCGACGCTGGCCACGGCCACCGGAACCACCAGCAGCACCACGACCAGCCACGCCACCACGGCTACCACCGCGTCCGCCGCCGGTTGAACCGGGCTTCCGGGCAGCCGGCACAGCCGCGCTGGGCGCGGTCGGCGCCACATACGCGGCACGCTCTCCGACGAGGTCGGTGACGACGCGGTCGCCCGGCGCGACGGCCACCGGCTTGGCGGAAATCTTGGCGGCGCGCGTCAGTGAGCGGACATCGTCCCGCTGCTCTGGGAGCACCAGCGTCACGACGGAACCGCCGTGCCCGGCGCGAGCCGTGCGCCCGGAGCGGTGCAGGTACGCCTTATGCTCGGCGGGCGGATCGACGTGCACGACGAGGTCGACCTCGTCCACATGGATTCCGCGCGCGGCGATGTCCGTCGCGACGAGTACCTTGGTCGTCCCCGACGAGAACGCCTCAAGGTTCCGCTCGCGCGCATTCTGGCTGAGGTTGCCGTGCAGGTCCACCGCGGGGATTCCCGCCGCCGTCAGCTGCTTGGCGAGCTTCTTCGCCTGGTGCTTCGTCCGCGTGAACAGTACTCGGCGGTTCACACCGGAGGCGAGCTCCTGGACGAGTTCCTTCTTCTCGGCCGCGTCGCGAACGGTGAAGATGTGGTGCTCCATCGCGGTCACGGGCGACTCCGCACTGTCGACGGAGTGCGTGACGGGATTGTGCAGGTAGCGCTTCACGAGTTGGTCCACCCCGTTGTCGAGCGTGGCGGAGAACAGCATCCGCTGCCCACGCCGCGGAGTCCGGTCCATGATGCGCTTGACGCCCGGGAGGAAGCCGAGGTCGGCCATGTGATCGGCCTCGTCGAGGACGGTGATCTCGATGCCGTCGAGCGTGAGTGCGCGCTGGCCGAGCAGATCTTCGAGCCGGCCGGGGCAGGCGATGACGATGTCGACACCCGCGCGCAGGGCGGATACCTGCCGGCTCTGGGCGACGCCACCGAAGATCGTGGTCGTGTTCAAGCCGACCGCCTTAGCCAACGGCTCGATGGTCGCGTTGATCTGGTTCGCCAGCTCGCGAGTCGGGCACAGGACGAGGGCGCGAGGGCGGCTCGAACGACGGCCAGCGGCGCCTGCACCGGAGCGCAGAGCCACGCCCTCGATCAGGCGCGTGACGATGGGCAGCGAGAACGCGAGCGTCTTACCGGAGCCGGTGCGACCCCGCCCCAGGACGTCCTTGCCAGCGAGGGTGTCGGGAAGTGACGCCTGCTGAATGGGGAACGGGCTGGTCAGCCCTTGCCGCGTCAGTTCGCGAAGAACTTCAGCGGGCAGCGAGAAATCAGAGAATGTAAGCACGTGTGTATACCTTTCGGGCACTTCAACGATTGCCGCGATCGAGCGCGCATCGTGAGTGCAGAGACGTAGGTCGGGGTTCACCGCGTGAGATGGCCTAACGAAATGGCCTGGCTTTCACCGGAACTCCACGACGACTGGCATGGCGCGAGAGCGCGTCCAGGCCTTCATCCTCTCACACTCGCATGGAAAGACGGCCTCCTGTGTCGCATGTCACGGCCGGCCGGTCTCGGTCGTCGTCGCATGCGCAGTCTCGCTTGCCCTGCTTAGCGAGCCCGCCCGACGCCCGGCGGCGCACCGGTCCAGGCCCGTTCGCCGCCCGCGACCAGCCGCAGGAAATCGCTAAGTTCACTGAGACCTGCGGGCGAGGCCGGCACGTGATCGAGCAGGTGCGGGGAGTAAAGCAGGAAACTCGACCACTTCGCGCGGGAGATGGCGACGTTCAGCCGATTCCTCATCAGCAGGAAGGACATCCCGCGTGGCACATCCTGCGGGGCGGACGCGGCCATCGACACGATTGAGATCACCGCCTCACGACCCTGGAACCGATCGACCGTGCCGACTGCCACATCGCCCAATCCGGCGCGGGACAACTCGTCCTCTATCCGCCCGGCCTGCGCGTTGTAGGGGGTGACCACGATGAAGTCGCCGGCCGCGAGCGGCCGATCTTCGCCCGCGTCGGGCTGTATCCAGCGCTTGCCGAGCAGGCTTTGGACGATTTCCACGACGCGACGCGCCTCCTCTATCGATTCGGTGGCACGACCCGAATGGGCGACCTCGACGGCGTGCAGGCCGGGGGCGATCAGCGCATCTTCACCCTGCGGATCGCCGGGACCCTCGTCACCGGCCAGGCTGCGCTCGGTGACGGCATCGGCCGATTCCAACCGGCCGCCATAGTAGAGCCGGGAAACCTCGCGGGTGAGTTCCGGTGACATGCGCCAACTGCGCTCCAGGAAGTAGCCGAACTCGTCCGGGAGCACGTCACGTCCGGCGCACAGATGCCCCAGCGCGGAGATACCGACGGGCATGGGGTGGCTGCCCTGTGTCACCTGCGGCAGTTGCTGCGGGTCCCCGAGCAGCAGCAGATTGCGCGCGGAGGCGGCCGCTGCGATGGTGGCGGGCAGCGCGAACTGCCCGGCCTCATCGATCACGAGCAGGTCGAGAGCTCGGCGCCCGACACGGTTCTCGTTGGCGAAGTCCCAGGCGGTTCCGCCGAGGACGAGCCCTCCGAGCCCCCTGACGAACCCGCCTACCTTGTCGACGTCCAGCCACGTCCAGGTGGCCTCGCCCACCGACTTCCGTCCCCGCTTCTTGGCAACCCGCTCTGGCGGGACACCGGCCGCGACGACCCCGCGCAGCAAGTTCTCCACCGCAGCGTGCGACTGGGCTACGACACCCACGCGCCATCCAAGGTGACGCACCAGATTCCCGATCACGCGCGCGCCGACGTACGTCTTCCCAGTGCCGGGCGGTCCCTGCACGGCGATGTAGGAATCGTCGAGCCGCCCGACACTGGCCGTGATAGCCGATATCAGGTCGGGCGCACCGTGGTCCCCCACCCGGACCAGCGGCGATAGCTCGATGCCCGGATGAGCGGCGGAGGCATCGTCCACTTCCGCTGTCCTCAGGCGCGGACGAGCCCGCCGCACCAGGTCACTCGCCGCGTCGGCGGGCCATGCCGGGATCGCACCGCATACTCGGCTCGCCCACTCAGCGATGGCGCCGGGCATGCGGCCGGTCGGCAAGGGCGGCGGCGGAGTAAGCGCTACGGGCAGGACGTCGCGCCCGGTCGCGGGATCAGACCGTTCTCGTAGCAGTACTACTCCTCGGTCGATGTCCACCTCGATCACCTCGGAGCGGCGATGCGAGGGCCGGTAGCCGCTTCGGGTCCGATCGGCGTCCACCGGGTCGTCGAAGTCGTACAGTACCCACGGCTTGTCCCCCACTCGCAGGGTCGAGCCGGCACCGAACTCTCCGAGCAATCGCAGTAGCCGGTCGCCTCGATGCGCGTCCACACCCCTGCCCGAGCGTTCGAGTATCTCGGACTGCCAGCGGTCAACGACGAAGACGTCGCGCGTCCCCGCCCACTCGGGAATCGGTGCCTGCAACCGCTCATAGTGGGCCCACCAGTAGCTCTTCGTCTCGCGCGGATAGAAGTCGACGGCCGCCGCGGCCAGCCCCCAGCCGATCTCGTCGGCCGTCGCCGAATCGTCCATCGGCTCCGCCCCGAATCGCCGCAAATAGCGGGCCACTCCCGATTCACCGATGTCGAAGCCCGCTGTGGATGGCCCCAGCGGCGCGGTGGTCTGGGCTCCCGGCCGGACGTCCCATTTCGCGCCCAGCTCGATCAGTCGCTCGCGGAGTCCCGCAACCGCCGACGCGGCACCGAGCCCGAGCGATTCCACCACCGTCCAACTCTCGGCCGCCTCTGACAGCAGGTCGAGGTCTGTTTGGCGCCGATACTCCCAGAAGGCAGGTAACATCGCGCGGCCGTCCCCCCGGTCCCATTCGACTCCGAGCGCAGGGGCCACAGATTCCAGATCATACGATTCCACCCCGATGCGCATGGCCCGGCGCACTACCGGATACAGGTCAACAAAGACACCATCGCGCAGCAGACCGTCCAGCTCGACCTCGCACGAGCCGTGCCGCGCCGCCATCGACAGCAGCGCCCGGCGATCCTGCACCCCGAAGTGGTACACATGCATCAGCGGATCGGCCGACCGCCGCCGGGCGATGATCTCCATGAGCGATTCGAGCCCTGCACGCTCCTCACGCGCATTCGCGGCCCAGATGGGCTTGGCGTGACCAGCCGGTTCCGCCAGGCCAACCAGGTAGGTCAGCCCCCATGAGGTCTCATCCTGCTCGCGACCAGGCTCGGCGTGTAGCGGATCGACGGCGACGGAGATGAACAAATCTCGCGGACTTCGTCGGTGTAGGGCAGCGATCGCGGCCGGCTCCACGACGTCGACCGCCGGCGCCGCCTCCGCGTACGTGCGCAATTGGACGCGCGCCTGCTCCCTGAGCCCGTCGGCCTCCGCATACGAAATTCCCTCGATCGCGCCCCGGGAGGAGGCCAGCTGAGGGATCGTCTCGATTCCCGCCATCCTGAGCGCCGCGCGCTGCCGCGGCCTGACGCCCGCCACCAGGAACACGTCGGCCCGCTCTTTAACCTCGCTCGCGCACCATTCGCATTGGCCGCACGCCGTGACCGTCGGATCACCCCACTCGACCGCATCGTCGCTGGTCAAACGCAAATCGACGAGGCGCGCCAGCCGCGAGCGCCGCCGACGATAGACGGGTTGCAGGTCGCGCAACCGGTGGACGGACTGGGCTCCCTGACCTAGGACGAGCCGCGCCTTCGGCGCCACCGGCACGCCCTGCGCGGTGAGCATGTCCGCGTACGCACTCACCTGGAGCAGTGCGGACACCTTGGCGGAGCGCGCCAGTTTGGCATCCTGCACCTCGTAGGAGCCATCGGCCTGGCGCACCAGGAAGTCTGGATAACCCACCATGCCGTTCGCTCGCACGGCGGGCTGCGCCACTACGTCGGCACCCGCATCGAGCGCTGCCATCGAGTCCGCGATGACGGCGTCGATCTCTGCCGGATCGATCGATCGCGGGCGCGGGATCTCGACCACGTCGAAACCGCGTTGGCGAAAGTCCGCGAGCACTCGGGCCTCGTGGCTACGCCCCAGCGCCGCCGCGCGCTCCAGTACCTGGTCGGGTTCGCGTTGCGGCCACGCGATCCGGTCCAGCAGAGCGTCCAGGGATCGCGCCACGCCGAACTCGCACGCCGCGGCGGACACCAGATCGGACGGACTCAGCACGACGTCGCCCTCGATCAGATACATGCGCCGAGCCTAATCGGAGAGTCGGACACGATCGTGTCACGCGGACGGTTTCCGCGGGCATCGTGGGTCAACGTGACGCAGCGCTCGCGGCGCCTACCCGAGCAGCGCCATGCGCAGCGTGTCGAGCCCTACCGCTCCCACGCCAAGGGCCTTCATGTGGAATGTCTTCAGGTCGAATGCGTCGCCCTCGCGAGCCCGGGACTCGTCCCTGATCTGCTCCCACACGCGCTGACCCACCTTGTAGGACGGAGCCTGACCCGGCCAGCCGAAGTAGCGGTTGACCTCGAACTTGATGAACTCGTCATTCATGTGGACGTGGCGGCGGAAGAAGTCGAGGGCCCACTCGTGGGTCCACGCTCCGGTACCGTCGAGGTTCGGCTTGCCGGTGTGCACGCCGATGTCGAGCACCACGCGCGCGGCGCGCATGCGCTGGCCGTCGAGCATTCCGAGCAGATCGGCGGGATCGTCCAGATATCCCAGATCCTGCATCAGCCGCTCGGCATAGAGGGCCCATCCCTCCGCGTGACCGGAGGTGCCCGCGAGTAGCCGGCGCCAGGCGTTCAGTTCGGCGCGGTTGTACACCGCTTGCCCGATCTGCAGGTGGTGGCCCGGAACGCCCTCGTGATACACGGTCGTGAGCTCTCGCCAGGTGGCGAACTCCTCGACGCCCGGCGGTACCGACCACCACATGCGCCCCGGGCGGGAAAAATCGTCGGTCGGGCCGGTGTAGTAGATTCCGCCGTCATCGGTCTGCGCGATCATGCATTCGATGGTGCGCACGGGTTCGGGGATGTCGAAGTGCGTGCCGTTTAGATCGTGTACGGCCCGGTCGGCCGTCTTCTGCATCCATTCGCGCAGCGCCTCCTTGCCGTGAAGCTTGCGCGCCGGATCATCGTCCAGGAACGCGATGACCTCCTCGAGCGACTTGTCAGGGTCGATGCGACGCGCCACCGACTCCTGCTCGGCGACCATGCGCGAGAGTTCCTCGCGGCCCCATTCGTAGGTCTCGTCCAGATCGATCGCAGTGCCGAGGAATCGCCGTGACGCGATCGCGTACAGGTCGCGGCCGATCGCGTCCTCATGCGTGGCGCGCGGGGCCAGTTCCGTGCGCAGGAAGGCAGTGAACTGATCGTACGCAGCGGCTGCCTGGGCCGCGCTGTCGACGAGATCGGCCTTGAGCGATGGCGGCAGACCGGCGGCAGCGGTTTTGTCGTCACCGACGAGCTGCGCGAAGAGCCCTTCCGCGCCGCCGTAGGTCTGGACGAGTTCTGCGACGACCTCGACCTGCCGAATTGCGGGGGTGATGCCCTGCCGAATTCCCGCAAGCAACGTCTCGCGGTAGCTGGCGATGGCCGCGGGAACGTTTGCGAGCCGTCGGGCGATGACCGACCAGTCATCCTCCGTCGCGGTGGGCATCAGGTCGTAGACCTGTCGGATGTCCTGGGGCGGCGAGGCGAGGACATTGAGATCGCGCAGGTGGAAACCTGCCTCGAACGACTCGATCTCCAGGCGTAACTGATCGGCGAGGTCGAACTTCGTGACCTCGTCCACCGCATCCGTCACGGTGGCCGCGCTCAACCTGCCCAGCAGCGAGCGCGCGGCGTCGATCACGGCCTCGGTGCCCTCCGGGCCGAAGTCCGAGTGCGCATCCCCGCGGGGCTCCCTACCGACGTATGTACCCAGTTCAGGGCGCAGATCGACGAGGGTGTCGAGCCACGCCTCGGCGATCCGATCGATCTCGGTGGCAGGCCGCTGGTACGCCTCGTTTGGAGGCGTTGATGAGGTATCTGTCATGCGCTCAGCCTAGACCCGCTACGCCCTTGAATTCAGGCCTTGAACGAGTGAATTCGTTCCGGTTGCGCGGATCGCCATCTCGTGGAAGATATATAAGGTCCCAGGGTCGCTCAAACTCGATGCCGAGTCCAGGCGATCACGGGCGGGCTGCTAGGGGCAAAGCCGCCGATGCATAACCAGACCGACGCCAATGACGGCGCCGGACCACCTAAAGGAGCATGACGCCGTGAGCGCTTCCACACCCTTGCGCGCCTATACCGCTGGCGCGTTCGCCCGCGGGGGCGTTCCCCGAACCACGTCACCTCGTGGTCGAGCAACCCGTCTCGTCGCCGGGACCACTGCCGCCATCCTGTCGGCGGGCGGACTTTGCGTGGGTGCGGCGGCGACCGCCATCGCCGCGACTGATCCGTTCAATCCGAACTTCGGACCGAACGTGACCGTCTTCGAGCCCGCGGGCACCGACCCGACGAAGATCCAGGCGATCAACACCGCGTTGCGGGCCGCAAAGGACGCCGGAACCCACTGGAGCACGCAGCGCAAGGCCTTCTTCTTTAAGCCGGGCTCCTACGGCGATGCGGCGTACGCGGGAACGGTCGATGCCCCGACCAAGATCATCAACTCCGAGGTCGGCTACTACACGCAGGTGGCCGGCCTGGGGATCTCACCCAGCCTCGTGACCATCAACGGCGCGCTGTCGGCCAACGGCGAGCAACTCGACACCCTGGAGGTGGCTAACCCCTACTACCCAGGCAACGCCGAGTTCCCGAACCCGAGTTACACCTGCAACTACTACCCCTGGGTGAGCGGCTGCCAGGACATCGGAGCGCTCAACAACTTCTGGCGCTCGTTGTCCAACCTGACCATCGCACCCAAGCAGTTCCCCTACGGCGCCGACGCCGCGCGCTTACACCCGGAGGGAACTGCGAACGCCGGCCAACTTCGCTGGGGAGTGTCGCAGGCCGCCCCGATCCGCCGCGTCCACGTCAAGGGCGATCTGACGCTCTTCCCTCAGTGGGGTGGCTTCGCGTCGGGCGGCTTCGCGTCTGAGATTAAGGTAGACGGTCAGGTCGCAACCGGCTCACAGCAACAGTTCTTCACCCGCAACTCCCAGTTGCAGGCCAATGGCGGCTCATTCACGGACAACGGCGTATGGAACACCGTGTTCTCCGGGGTTACCGGGGCGCCAACCTCCACTTTCCCCGAAAGCTCCGAGCTGAACTCGGGCAGCGATCTCGCTGCGCAGAAGAAGTGGACGACCATCAACCAGACGCCGATCAGTCGCGATGCGCCATTCCTCACCTGGAACGCAACCGACGGCTATGGCGTGTACGTGCCTTCGGCCCAGACGAACTCGTCCGGAATCTCGTGGACGGCCACCACGGCCGGACCGGGAACCCGCTTGTCCCTCGAGGACTTCTACATCGCCCATCCCGGCGACTCCGCCGCGACGATCAACGCCGCGCTCGAAAGCGGGCTGCACCTGCTGCTCACCCCCGGTCACTACGCGCTCAATGAGCCGATCGTGGTCCGCAACGCGGGCACCGTGGTGCTCGGCCTTGGGCTAGCGACGCTCGAGCCGACCGACGGGAACAGCGTCATCAAGGTCGCCGATGTGTCGAGCGTGAAGATCTCTGGGTTGCTGATCGACGCGGGTAGCCTCCTGACCGACAATCTGGTCAAGATCGGCCCGATCGATGGGCACAGCGCGGATGCGGGTAACGCGATCGACCCGACCACGCTTTCGGACGTCTTCATCCGCGTGGGCGGCATCAACCGAGTCCGGACGGACACCGGCATCGAGGTCAATTCGAGCAACGTCATCCTCGATGACATCTGGGTGTGGCGCGCCGATCACGGCGTCGATGCCGATGTCTCAGTCGGCTATGACTGGGCGGACAACTATGCGCCGAACGGCGTGCGCATCAACGGCGACAACGTCACCGCGCTCGGCCTGTTCGCCGAGCACTTCCAGCGCAACCAGGTCGAGTGGAACGGTGAGAACGGCCGAACCATCTTCTTCCAGGCAGAGTTCCCCTATGAGGTCGAGCAGCAGAACCAGTTCGTGGACGGCAACCGCAACGGCTTCGCGGCGTATCGCGTGGCTCCTGGCGTGACCAAGCACCGCATCGATGGCGCGGGAGCGTACTCGTACTTCCGCAAGCTGTCCGCCTCGCCCGCTCCACGCGCGTTCACCGGGTTCAGCGTTCCTCGCGCGCAGAATGTGCTCGTCAACCACTCGGTGACCAGGTTCCTCAACGGCATCGGCGGCGTCGACCACGTCGTCAACAACGTCGGCAAGTCGGCGTATGCGACTCCCAACAACGACTTCGCGAAGACGAGTTGGTTGCGCACCTACGACGTCAATACGTCGACCGATACTCAGGCGCCGACGGTCTCGCTCAGCGCGAACCCGTCATCGCCGAACTTCGGCAGCACGTACACCGTTCCGGTCGAACTCACCGTCACAGCGCAGGACAACGTCACGACGGCGGCGAACATCACGATCGAGTACCGAGTCGACGATCGAATCTGGAAGCGCGTCCCGGTGAACGCCGCGGGTGTCGGCACCGTCTACCCGCCGAACGGTTCCCACACCGTGTACTTCCGCGCCACCGACGAGGCAGGAAACACCTCCGCGTTGCAGTCCTGGACGGGCACGGTCGACGCCGACAACAATCCTGGTGACCTCACCGACCCGGAGCCTGGAACGGATCCGGACATCGGCGGGCCGCTCTACCCCGTCGACCCGGATCCGAGCAACCCCAATGCGTCTCGTGACCGCATCGCGCCGACTGTCGGCATCTCGGCGAGCCCGAGCCTGCCGAACGGCACAGGCGGCACGTACAACACCGCGGTCTCCCTCACCATCACCGCAACGGACAACCGGACGGTGAACCCGGCTCGTGAGTACCGCATCAACGGTGGCTCGTGGACGTCCTACACGTCGCCGGTCTCTCTCTCCGCCTCGGGCACATTCTCCGTCGAGGCTCGCGCGACCGACGAAGCGGGGAACATTTCGGAGGTGCGCTCGTGGAACGGCGTGCTCGCACTGCCCGGCGGACCGGACACGACCAAGCCGACGGTGGCGATCTCGTCCAACCCAGCGGCGCCGGGAGCCTCGGGCAAGTACACGTCGGCGGTCACCGTCACCGCAACGGCTCACGACGACAGCGGAGTACTGCCGACCATCCAGTACCGCATCAATAACGGCACGTGGTCGACGTACTTCCAGCCGATCGTGTTCACTTCCAACGGGACCTACCGGGTAGATGTGAAGGCGACCGACGGTGCTGGCAACGTCTCCGACGTCAAGACGTGGACCGGCACGATCCTGCTGTCCTCCAGCGTCATTCCGACACCACCGTGGAACCCGGGCTCCAACCCGCCTGGGACCATCACCGTGGGCCCGCGCCTGACCGCGAAGATCATCACGTCGCCGGCGAAGCCCGCGAAGAAGCGCAAGTGGTTCAAGAAGGCCGTGACGGTGCGCGTTACCGGTACCGCGCCAGCGGGAGTCAAGGCCGTCGCGCAGATCAAGGTCGGCGCCGGTGCCTGGAAGCTCTATACGGGCCCCGTAAAGGTCTCCAAGACGGGCAAGACGGAGATTCAGGCGCGTGTCATCACGCAGACCTCGCAGTCGCCGTATGCGTCGCGGCTGCTACTGATCGACCGCGTCAAGCCGAAGAAGATCAAGGTGAGCGTCAAGATCAATAAGAAGAAGCGCCTGGCCTACGTCCGGTTCACTGCCACGGACAAGAATTCCAAGGTCCTCAAGTTCCGCTACAAGCTGCCCGGCAAGAAGTGGAAGACGATCACCGCGAAGAAGGCGAAGAAGGGCGTCAAGTTCGCCGCCAAGAAGGCGAGCGCGCGCAAGATCCTTCGCACTTTGACCACGAAGAAGATTCAGGTCGTGGTGTACGACAAGGCCGCCAACAAGTCGAAGAAGGCCAAGATCAAGCTGTCGAAGGCCAACCGCAAGCGCATCAACAAGGTCGTCTGACCTGTCGGCATGCGGGCGAGGGGGTGGTTCCGGGCTGAAAGCCGGTGCCACCCCCTCGGTTCGTCAGCGCCGCTAGGGGGCCATTTTGCGGACGAGTTTCCCCACGCATCAGTCCATGGACGCGTCACCCAACCATTCGTTCATTATTTAAAGGCAAAGTGACCTCGCAGCGTTGAGCACTTAGTGGTAGCGTGTTTCACGAGCGCGAAGTCGCCGCACCGAAGCGGCTCAGCAGCGCAGGCAACGCTAGGTGTTCACATCTCTTGCTGCCGCGACCACAAAATATCAGTTCAAAGGAGAACGCCTCGTGAGAGCGCATACTGCCGCCACCTCCATCTCCCCGCCCCTTAGCGTCGCGAAGCGCGCCGCCAGCGGTGTCGCCGTCGCCGCCTTGGTGACTTCCGGTCTGGCTCTCGGCGCCGGCACCGCACAAGCCGCTTCCTTCACGCTCGCGGATGCACAGAACCCCGACTTCGGGCCCAATGTGACCATCTTCGACTCGTCGATGACCGCAAGTTCCATCCAGACGCAAATGCGTGCGGCAGCTACTGCAATGGCCGGAGACGCGAACCACTGGTCGAGTGAGCGCAAGGCGTTCTTCTTCAAGCCGGGCAATTACGGCTCCGTTGCCGACCCCATCCAGTCCGAGATCGGCTATTACACGACCGTCGCGGGGCTGGGGCAGTCTCCGGACAGCGTAACCATCAACGGCTCGTTGTCCGTGGAGCAGGAACTGCACAACACTGGGCCTGGCGACTACTGCAGTTCAATTGGCGACCGCTACGACAGCCCCCTGTGTAAGTCACCTGGCTCGCTCAACAACTTCTGGCGCGGCATGTCGAACCTGTCGATCGACCCAGTGCCCAACCAAGCGTTCTACGATGCGGGGAACGCCGCGCAGAACCACACAAACTCCGTGCGTTGGGCCGTGTCACAGGCCGCACCGCTGCGCCGTATCCACATCAAGGATGACGCAAACGCCGCGCAGTTGCTTCTGATCGGGCAGTACTACGGCTACGCATCGGGCGGCTTTATGGCCAGCTCCAAGGTCGATGGCGAGGTCTACGCTGCGGGCCAGCAGCAGTGGTACACGCGCGACTCGGACATCCATTCGTGGAACGGTTCCGTCTGGAATATGGTGTTCTCCGGCGTCAATGGCGGACCGGCGGACGACTACCCCGATTCCGCAGAGAATCCTAACGCCCACGACGCAACGAACAAGTACGCAAACTACGGCAACACGCCGATTAGCCGCGATGCACCGTTCTTGACGTGGGACGCCGCGACTGGCTATTCCGTTTTCGTACCCGATGCTCGTACGAACGCGGCGGGAGTCCAGTGGACGCCCACCAGCGCGGGCGCTGGGGTATCGCGTTCGCTCAACGACTTCGTGGTCTTCAAGCCAGGCAATTTCACCGCGACGGCCGCCAACAGCGCTCTTGCCGCCGGCAAGCACCTGCTCTTCACCCCCGGGCAGTACTCGGTCAGTGAGGCGCTCAACGTCACCAAGCCCGACACCGTGATTCTGGGCCTTGGTCTGGCAACATTGCGGCCCTCGAATGGGAACGCCGTCATCACAGTCGGCGACGTATCCAACGTCAGCCTCTCGGGACTGATGCTCGAACCGACGACGAACAAGTCCAAGATGCTCGTTCAGGTTGGCCCGCGCGGGGCTACCGTGGCGAACGCGGCCAAGCCGACCACACTTTCCGACATCTTTATCCGAGTCGGTGGCGCCCAATACGGCAGTGTCGAAACCGCAATCGAGATCAACTCCCCGAACACTCAGATTGACAACATCTGGTCATGGCGCGCTGACCACGGCTTCAACTCCGGCGTCGGCCAGGGATACCAGTGGTCCGATAACCAAGCCGACACCGGCCTTCGCGTCAACGGCGCAAATGTCACCGCTCTTGGCCTGTTCGTGGAGCACTACCAGAAGAGTCAAACCGTGTGGAACGGCGAAAACGGTCGCACGATCTTCTACCAGAACGAACTGCCATATGAGCCAGCGACTCAGGCCGAATTCTCCGACCGCGGGCGCGACGGCTACGCCGCGTACAAGGTGGACCCGTCTGTGGCGAACCACGAGCTGTTCGGCGCCGGGGTGTACTCGTACTTCCGTTGGGTGGACAACGTCTGGTCCGAGACGGCTATCTCCGTTCCCAAGAAGTCGACAGTCAAAGTTCGCCGTGTCGTTACTCGCTGGCTCAATGGCTGTGTCTCCCCCACGGCAACATCGACGAACCCCAACTGCACCGATGGTCTGGGGGGCGGAATCCGCCACCTAGTCAACGACCAGGGTGGGTCAGCCAACAGCGGACCAGGCCTCGGTGACGCGGCTAAGACCAAGTGGATGCGGGAGTACAACTCGAGCACGGGTGACCTCACGAAACCGACGCTCTCCCTCACCGGCTCAGCTCCGGGTGCAGCATTGACCCAGATCACCGCCGCCGCGTCCGATGGGGGTGGCACGCCTGCCAACCAGATTCACATCGACTACAAGGTCGGCAACAGCCTCTGGTACCCCGCGAATGGCACTGTCATCACGCCGCCCAACGGTGAGAACATCACCGTCTACGTCCGAGCAGTCGACCTAGCCGGGAACGTCTCCGATTTCCAGACCTGGACTGGCACGGTCAACAACCCCGGGAATCCCGGCGAACTCGATCCGGGAACGCCTGGCGGCGGCAACAATGGCGGCGGCAACAATGGTGGCGGCAATAACGGCGGTGGCGACAACCTCCCGCCCGGCTCCGGCACGGACCCCAAGAACCCCGGGCAGGGAACGAACCCGAACGGAACGCTGACCATCGGCACCAAGCTGAGCGCCAAGATCCGCGTGACCCCGACCAAGGCATCGGGCAACAAGGGCTGGCACCGCAAGGCCGTCACCCTGGCAGCCAGTGGCACGCTCGAAGCCGGCAAGGCAGGATTCCTGCAGATCAAGGTCGGCAGCGCGGCCTGGCGCACGTACACCGGACCCGCAAAGGTCACGACGAATGGCAAGAAGGTCGTGCTGCAGGCTCGCGTCGTATCCGGCACCACGGTGTCGCCGGTCGACAGTGCGACAGTCAAGATCGACACCAAGAAGCCGACCAAGCTGAAGGTGAAAGTCCTGAAGAAGAAAAAGAAGGGCGCCAAGGTTCTGCGCCTGAGCGCCACGGACAAGACGTCGAAGATCGCGAAGATCCAGTACAAGGTCAACGCGAAGGGCAAGTGGAAGACCTTCAAGAAGGCGAAGGGAATCCGCGTCACGGCCAAGCTGAAGAAGATCAGCATCCGGGCCATCGACAATGCCGGGAACGTCTCGAAGGCAAAGAAGGTCAAGGTCAAGGCGAAGTGGCGTCGCTGACCGGGAACTTCGGTGGCGGGCACGATCGGTGAGTTCCCGAAGCTAGATCCTGCTTGATCTAGTGCTCGATGATCGGACGCATTCCGCGAACGGGTGGGGCGGTCACGCACATGGTGCGTGACCGCCCCACCTTCGTATGTGCAGATTCGCATGTGCAGGTATCTGCGGTTTCCGCCGTTCGCGGCCGGGGTGCGGTGCGCGGAGAACGGCGACCCAGGCAGAGTGCCGGGGGCCACCTGGCAGAGTGCCGGGGGCCACCTGGCAGGGTGGACAACAGCAGGCGCGCGCGTGCGCAGACATCGGCGCTGAGCGCCAACGCGGCGTGCGTCAGCCGTGCCGCATGCGCACGCGATCGGTAATCGTCCGGATCACGAGCACCACGGCGAACACAGCGGCGGCGGCAAGCGACATCGCTCCCCCGGCGGCGACGTTCCACGCGCGGGATGCCTCCAGGCCAGCCAGCAGGCTGGCAACGGCGATAGCGCTGGCGAGCGGCATCAGCAGGTGGATTCGGCCAGTGATCAGCCGAGCGGTCGCGGCGGGGGCGACGATGATGGCAATGGACAGGATGGACCCGGCGGCAGGCATCGTCACGGCCACCATCGCCGCGATCAGCCCCAGTGCTACGACGTCGATCGCGATCGCGGAGAATCCGGCCGCCCGGTAGCCAATCGGGTCGAACGACGAGAACAAGAGATTGTTCCCCCACACGGCAACGACCAGCACGGCGGCCGCCAGCACGATCGAGGTCGCGATCAGGTCGGTGCGGCTCACCGTCAGGATGGAGCCGATGAGGTAGGTGCCGACATCCCCGGTCCGGGAGGGAAACATCGACTGGAGCAGCATCCCCAGCGCGAAACCTCCGGTCAGCACCACGCCCGTCGCGACCTGGGCTCCCTGGCGCCGCACGCGCGAGATGAGCGTGAGCACCCCCACGAGCACCAGCGAGAATAATCCGGCCCCGAGCACTACGTTCAGCCCCAGCAGCGAGGCGATCACCGCCCCGGGGAAGCTGGCATGCGTCAACGCGACGGTGAAGAAGGATCGGCGGCGCAGCAGCACAATCGTGCCGACGATGCCCGCAGCGGCCCCCAGCAGGAGCGCCTGGAGTTGCGCGGATTGATAGAAGTCGCTCACCCGGCACCTCGAATCTCGGCTGGGAGCGCTCGTCCATGGAACCTCGGAGCGAGCGCGCGCCATGCGCTCGTTGCCGCCAGGATCAGCAGGTAGACCGCAACGAGGGTGAGCACCGCGACAGCGCTCGGCGACACATTGACGCCGCGCTCCACGGACAGGTCGTAGCCCACGGCCAAGCCAGCGATGCTACTGAGCACGGCGACAAGGAGTGCGATCGGCACGATCAGCGCGAGGCGGCGGGTCAGCAGCCGGGCGACGCCCACTGGCACGATCAGCATCGCGAGCACCATCAGGTTCCCAATGGCCTGCGAGCCGGCGACGACGATCAGTGCGACAGCCACGTTCAAGGCGATGTCGATGGGGAACTCGCGGAACCCGGCGGCGCGGAACCCTTTCGCATCGAACGCCCGGAAGAGTTGCCGGTGCCAGGTCGTCACGATGATCGCGAGCGCGAGCGCGCAGACGATGATGATCTGCGTGACCTGCCCCGGCGGAATGGTGAGCAGCCGGCCAAAAAGGAGCTGTTCAAGTTCCGAGACGTACCCCGACCGCCGCGAGACCAGCACCACGCCGATCGAGAACATGCTCGCCAGGACCACCGCGATGGCGGCGTCGGAGCCCACCTGCTTGCGGTCGATTACCGTCAGGATCACCGCACCCAGGAGAGCCGCGACCAGTGCCCCGGCTAGGACCCATTGCGTCCCACCGACCACGTAGCCGACCACGAGGCCAGGAAACACGGAGTGCGTGAGGCCGTCGGAGACGAACTCGAGGTTCCGCAGGTTCACGAACAGCCCGGCGACAGCGGCGGTCACGGCGATGACCAGGATTGCGAGGAGCGCCCGCGACATGAATGGCAGCTGGAAGATCTGCCACAGATCGGACGGGCTCATCCGTGGGCGCCGTGATCGTGCTCGGGTGTCGTGAGGGTGTGCTCGTCAATCTCGACGCCGAGGCCGTGGAAGGTCGCCTCGATCTCGGGCAGGGTGAGCGTCGTCGCGGTCGGGCCGAACGCGATCATCGAGCGATTGAGCAGCATAGCGTGGCTGCACACCTCGCTCGCGAGCTGCAGGTCGTGCGTCGAGGTCACGATGGTGACGCCCTCGGCGCGCAGGTCCGCGACGAGCGCCAGCAGAGCCTCGCGATTGGTCTTGTCGAGTCCGTTGAAGGGCTCGTCCAAGAGAACCAAGCGCGGCGAGGACACGATCGCGCGGGCCAGGATTCCCCGCTGCTGCTGCCCACCGGACAACTCGCCGAACCGGGCGTGCCCACGATCGGTCAGTCCTACGCGGGCGATGGCCTCGTCCACGGCTCTGCGGTCGGCGCGCCCGGGCCATCGCGCAGGCCCAAGCCCGCGGTAGCGGCCCATCATCACGACCTGCCGGAGCGTGACGGGGAATTCGGGATCGAGTTCCTCCGTTTGCGGCATGAAGCCGATCAGACCGCGGGCCGCGCGGGGCGATCTGCCCAGCACCTCGATCGTGCCCGCGGTGACCTGGACGAGTCCCAGGAGCGCCTTGAGCAGCGTCGACTTGCCGGAGCCGTTCGGCCCGATGAGGGCCACGGCATCCCCCGGGCTTATCGTCGCGGTTACGTCCTGCAGGGCGGGCTCGCCGCCGTACGAGAAGGCGGCGTCGCGCAAGACGATGGCTGGTTCACTGCTCACAATGACGACTCTAGAGCAAACCTCACTGCAGGTCGGCGGGGCGCTCGGTGGCGGTCGCACCCCACGCGGTCAGCAGGACCTCGACGTTGTGCACCGTGGCCTTGATGTAGGTGTCGCCGGCCGATCCGGCCGGGCCCAGCGAGTCCCCATAGAGGGCGTCGTCACCGCTATACACGGTCACTCCCGCGGACGAGGCGATCTGCTCGGCGGCCTTGGGGTCGATGGCCGCTTCGGAGAAGATGGCCTTGACGCCGAGCTTCTTGATCTCATCGATCAGGTTCTGGACCTCGCTGGCGCTCGGCTCGGCATTGTCCTCGAAGTTGGGGATGATCGAACCCACGAATGTGATGTCGTACGCCTTGAGGAAGTAGTAGAAGGCGTCGTGGTTCGAGACCATCAGCCGCTCGCTCGCGGGGACCTGATCGAAGTTCTCCTTAGCCCACGCGTCCAGCGCTTCCAGCTTGGCGACGTAGGCGTCGGCGTTGGACGAGTACTGCGTCGCGTTCGCCGGGTCCGCCTTCGCAAGGCCGGCGGCGATGTTGCGGACCATCAGGATGGCATTGGCCGGAGCCGTCCAGACGTGGGGGTTGTATCCGTCCTCGTCTTCGGCGTGGTCCTCATCGGCGTGGTCCTCATCGGCGTGCTCGTGCGCGTGATCGCCGCCGAGCTCAATCCCCTCAGACGAGTCGATCGTGGTCCCCGTGAACCCGGCCGAGGTCGTGATGTCGCTCAGCCACGGCTCGAGGCCCGCGCCGTTGTCGATGAGCACCTTGGCGCGCGAGACTGCGAGCAGATCTGCTGCGGTCGGATCGAACGAGTGGGCGCTCTGGTTCGGCTGGATGAGCTGGGTGACATCCGCGAGGCTTCCAGCCACGTTCCGGGTGAAGTCGGCGACCTGGGTCGTAGTGGCGACTACTGAGATAGTGCCGGTCGCGGAGGGAGCACCCGACGTGGCGCCTCCGCCGCCGCAGCCAGCGAGGACGAGCGCGCCGGCGAGGGCAACACCGACGGGAAGCATACGATTGCGCATGAGAATCACTTTCAATTAGGCGGTTGACCTCATGCTAGCCACTATTGCGAACCATTATCAAGTCAATGCCGGGGCTCTTACCGTGATGCTCGTCACGCCCAGCCGAGATCGTGAAGCTTGCCATCATCGAGGCCGAAGTAGTGGCCGATCTCGTGGATCACCGTCACGGCCACCTCCTCGATCACGTGGTCGACGCTCTCGCACATCGCGAGGATGGGGTCACGGTAGATCGTGATCTTGTTGGGCAGCGCCCCGATCATCCCGCCATCTCCGGCCATCGTCACGGGGAACCCGTCGTAGTGGCCCAGCAGGTCGAAGTCCTCCTCGGGTGCCGATTCGACAACGAAGGCAACGTTCACCAGGCGGCGGTGAATCGGCTCGGGGATCCTGTCGAGCACCTCGGCAACGATCGCCTTGAAGTCCTCGTCGCTCATCTCAACCATGACTCAATTGTGCCCGGCTCCGGCCGGAGCGCGTCTAGCCCGCGGCGACACCGTTCTATAGGCTTTGCCCTGATGCGCAGTTGCCGTCTATGCTAAGCAGGTTGTGTGGTCAAAAGCCGCACATGGCCCCCATCGTCTAGTGGCCTAGGACGCCGCCCTTTCACGGCGGTAACACGGGTTCGAATCCCGTTGGGGGTACAAGCGATTGAGGCAGACGAGGCGCGCAAATGCGCACCTCGGAGCGGATTGAGCTTACCGAATGGCGCAGTAGCGGATAGTCGCTACGGTGTCAGGAGGGATGATTGGCCCGGATTTCACTAACGGGAATCGATAGGGTACGATCATCCAGGTCCTTGAGTGATTCAAGGCCAGGTCTTGATTGATCAAGGCCCCGTGGCGCAGTTGGTTAGCGCGCCGCCCTGTCACGGCGGAGGTCGCGGGTTCAAGTCCCGTCGGGGTCGCTCGGCTCAGTGCCTGGCACACAGCCAGGTTGCTGTTGCTAGGCTCTGTAGCTCAGTTGGTAGAGCGTTCGACTGAAAATCGAAAGGTCACCGGATCGACGCCGGTCGGAGCCACTGAAACCCCGCGTAGCTTCTACATCGCGGGGTTTCTTCATTTCTCTGCGCGGTTCCCCCGCCCGCACGATTCCCAGCCTGCCAAGAGAGTCTTCCTGGCAGGCCGTCTCTTCGGATTGCTAGATGACCTCCCAGCTAAAGGTCAGATCACCGAGTTGGAAACGATTGCCGTCGGGCACCAGAGCGGGTTCCCCGGGGGTGAACTCAAGGATCGTGCTCGCATCCGCCCCCACGATACGGGAGCCATTCGTCGATCCCAGGTCCGTGATCACCAGGCCCACCTCAGTGAACTCAAGGATCGCGTGGGTCTTGGACAGCGTGCGGGTTTGATCGCGGATCTGCAGCGGTCGCGCATTCGGCCGTCCGGCCTGACTGGGCTTGCGACCGGCGATGTACGTTCCGCCGTCGAGTTCCATGGGCGGAAGCCCTTCGCCGATCAGCCGAAAACGGGCAACGGGCCGACGCGCCGTTGAGATGAGAGTTACCTCGATGTCGTCATTCCCCTGATCGTCCGCGTCGGACGAGTCGACCGATCGCTCGGATTCCGGGGTCGCTGCGCCGGCCAGATCCGGCGCCCCACCGACGATACGCGCGTCGCCGGTGGGGAACTCCCCCGTCGGAAACGCCCCGAATGAGCCTTCAGGAACCGGCGGCACGGCCGGTGCAGGCAGGTCGGCAGGAGGCGGTTCCGGTGCGACGTATTGATTCGGTACGAACGGAACAGGTGGCGTTGCGGCGTTGACGGGGCCCGCCCCGGTCGTCTCCGGGGGCACGGCAACGACCGGTTCGTACGGCGGGAGTACAGCGCCGCCGGGTGGCATAGGTGCGCCCGCAGTGTCATCGCGCACAGTGGGCGGGACCGGCAGATACGGCGTGGCCTGATCGGGCAACGGGTCGGACGGCGTCACGGCCACCGACATCGCGGATGCCGGCGCCGCGGGCACTGGCGCCGCGGGCGGCGGCGGAGGCGGCGGAACCGCGGGCAGGGTGGGCGCAGGTAAGGGAACCGCCATCTGCAGCGGCTCTGCGGGCGCGTCGGAATGCGCCGGAACCGAAGACGTCCGAGGAACTGGCACGACGGACGGCTCGGCAGGAACCGCCCCCGCGGAGGAGTGATAGTCCGCCGGTGGTGTCGGCTCGGCGGTGTCAGAGGCCGCTGGCAGTGCCGACTCAGCAGGAGTCGCTGGCGGAGTCGGCTCACTTGGAGCCGCCGGCTTCACCAGCGAGACAGCAGAGCGCGAGGAGGACGCCGAGGGGATGTACGGCGCAGGAGCGGGGTCGCCATGCGAAACGGGGGTCGGCGCGAGCGTGTATGGACCTGGCGCGGGCGGCGTGTCACCTGTGGGCGACGCGCCACCTTCGGGCAACGCGCCAACTGCGGGCGGGGACGGTGGCGGCGGTGCTGATTGACCGAGGGGCATCGGTGGCACCCCGGCCCCCTGCTGTGGGGCTGGTGGCGGCGGCACGGGCACGGCATCTGCCAGGGGAACCGGCGGCAGCACCGGGGATGCCTGCACGCGAGGTGCCGGCACCGGGACATACGGAGCGAGAGCAGGATCGTGGGACGGTCCAGCACCCGCCTGGAACGGCAGCGGGACGACACCCGGCCGGGGCGGGGGTGCAGCCACGTGCGGCACGTCACCGATGGGCGCAGGCGGTGGGAGCGTCCCCGCTGCTACGCCGCCGGATACCTGCGGGTTGGCCGGAGCCGGCGGCACGCCGTATCCGGGCGGTACGGGAGGCGCGGATCCGATCGGCGGGAGAATCCCTCCCCCGGAACCGACAGCAGAAGGGGGCGGGGGCGGCGGGGGAACGGGAGCCTGGCTCGCGATCGACCACGGAGCCGCTGGAATGGGCGCCGTGGAGGATAGCGGCGGGGCGGCTGGAGCAGGGGGCAGGGGCGGCAGCTCTGCGCCGCCCACGGCGGGGATCGGTCCGGTGCCCTCGACTCCGACCACCGGCTCGTCGATTGGCCCGCGCACGGAAATCTGCGCATGCTGATCGCTGCGCCGGATGGTGTCCGCCAGCACGGAAATATAGGAGACGTAGGTGTCGAACGCCTCGATGTACGCCCCACCGCCGGGTTCGGCCGCGTTGCTCAGGGTGTAGCTGTCGATGCCGAGGGTGACAGAGGCGCCGGAACGGAACTCGGAGACGCTGACATGGAATTCGAGCAGCGAACGCCCTGATCCGGCGATCTCATCACGAATAACCAGCTCGATCGAGGCGGCTCCGATGTTCGTCACGGTGACGATCCGCCCGGGCGTCCGTCCGCTGAGCGCCTGCGCTGCGGCGGTGGCCGCGCCGGCGATATCGCGCGTCAGAAGGGCGGTCATGACATCCATGCCGGCGCTCGCCTGCTCGTGCGCTCTGCTCATAGGAACTCCTCAAGGCCTGTTGCGCTGGCGCCTGCGAGCGTGTCTCGGCCGCGAGCAACCACTATCGGACATACTACTTAGGATTCGGCACCGACCGTGCCGGGCATTACGCGCACCCTATTGGTGATTACCCAGTCACCCGGAGTAGTTCCCGCCTCGACCGACTTGCCATATCGCCGGTTCGGCGGTTGAGTGGAAGAGCGCAGCCTAACGGAGGAACACATGAGCACAGATAACGAACGACCCCCGCTGAGTGCGGTCGTCGCACGTGCAATAAACGCGGCGGTGAACCTCGCGAAGGCGGAGGTGACGGCCTACAAGGAAGCACTCGTCCGCAAACTCAAGGACACCGCCGTGGCGATCGCCATGTTCGCGGTGGCCGTCCTATTCCTGTTGATGGTGTTCGTGTTCCTGAACGTCGCCGCCTATCAGGCACTCACGCTGGCGTTCGCCGGATGGCTGGCGGCATTGATCATGGCAGGTGGCGCGCTGCTCCTCGCGGCCGCACTGGTCATGGTCGGCCAGAGGGTCGCCAAGCGAAACGAAGTGCCGCCTCCCAGCGAGGTTCCCGAGCACGTGAAGGCGGCAGTGCAAGAGGGCATTGCGAGCGCGCGCGAGCAGACGGCTGGGGACTCCCCCGCCGCAGAAGGTCAGGAGTAGGACCATGGACGAGTTCTCCGTCGAGAAGGACACCCCTTCGAGGGACGAGGCACGCCACGAGCTTGACGACGCGGTGGCCGATCTCGTCTTGAGGTTCAAGCCGGCAACACTCGCGAACAATGCGCTGGATGACGCGAAACTGGCGGCGAGCGACGCCGCTGGCTTCCTCTCGGGTGCGGGACTGCCCGAGACCTCGCCCCGCCGCAGGCGCAATGCCATCGCGATCCTAGCCGGATCCGGCGGCGCGCTCGCCCTTGTGGCGATCAAGTTGCTCGGGCGCAAGCGCCGGTAGGGCCGAACCCTCACCTCGCACTCTGCGTCTGAGCGCACGATGGGGTGGCCGCACGATGAATCGTGCGGCCACCCCATCGTTGCGATGGTTAGACCTCCGCGCCGCGCCCCGACTCGACGTCTGCCAGGAGGTTGCGGACCTCGCTCTCGCGATAGCGCCGATGGCCGCCCAGGGTGCGGATGGACGATAGCTTTCCAGCCTTGGCCCATCGCGTGACGGTCTTCGGGTCGACCCGGAACATATTCGCAACCTCAGCGGGGGTAAGCAGAACCTCGGACGTTGCTGCGTTCGTGGACATGGTGTCACCTTCCTTGCAGCGGCCGCTGGCGCCAGATGGTCTGGGACATCGGCCAAACTTGTCAATACTTCAAGGATGGACGAATGGGCAGGTATCCGACATAGACCTAAGACCCACTTTCAGGCCGAGTTTTCCCCTTCTGCCCCGATTTCTCGACCCTGGCATGGGTGCGCGGTCCCTCGCCGCGACTTCGCTGGCAGCGAATGTCGAACCGGCAAAGTGGCTTAAACGGGCTCAGGCAATGTACCGTAGAGGGACGAAACATTGATTAATCACCGAGGCCGCATGCTTGCACCAAGCCCCTGCCGTCTCGCTTCCACGTTGAGGGGGTCGGAGCCATGGGCCGCGGCCGTCAGAAGGCGAAGCACACTAAGGTTGCTCGCGAACTCAAGTACTACAGCCCAGCGACGGATTACCGTGCGCTTGAGGAGGAACTGTCTGGTCAGGGTCACCAGACGGATGTAGTCACTGACTCTAGGTGGGATGTCACCGAGGATGAGGACGACGACTGGCAGTCGTCCTACTCGAACTAACTCGCACATTCGGCGCCACCCGTCGCTGTCGTTCTCGGCGCATCGACGGGTGGCCGTTTGTTGCCCGCGTTCGCAACAGGGGCCGAATAGGCCGGCGATCGGGCGACGCGGGACAGGCGCACGCTGAGAGGCGCCGAGTTCACGAAAAAGCGCCCGAAACATCAACGCAAGTGCGTGCGACCCGCCCGTGGCCGGTAGCACGTGTCCCGCGTGACTCGTGGCGCGTCACTCTTTGCGCGCGGCGCGCCTAGCGGTAGTCGCCGACGAGGCGGACAGCGCCGCCGCTGACGCCCTTGGTGCCGGATACGAGGTCGCCGGCAGTGCCAGAGTCGGCACCGATGCCCGAGTCGCCCCGGAAAGCAACCGTCCCGAGCACCCACGACGGCAGACCGAGTGCGTCCAGTGCGGCGATGGCGGCGTTCGCCGTCTCGGCCGACACGACGGCGACCATTCCGACCCCGAGATTGAGCGTCGATTCCCAGTCGCCCACCGGCACGTTGCCGAGCTCGCGCATCACCTGGAACACCGCGGGGACCTCCCACGACGCCCGCTCCACCGTAGCGACGGCACCCTGTGGCAGCACGCGAGCGAGGTTCGCGGCGAGCCCGCCGCCGGTGACGTGTGTCATGGCATGAACCTCGACGCGCGGGTCGCGGATCAACGTGAGGCAGTCGGATGCGTAGACGCGGGTCGGCTCGAGCAGTTCCTCACCGAGGGTGCGGCCGAACTCGTCCACGTGACGATCCAGTGACCACCCCGCGGCGGCCACGATGGCCCGCACAAGCGAATACCCATTCGAGTGGAGGCCCGACGATGCCATAGCGATCAGCACATCGCCGTCGGCGACCCGCTCCGGTCCGAGCAGGTCGCCCGCCTCGACCACACCCGTCGCCGCGCCCGCCACATCGTACTCGTCCGCGGCCAGAAGCCCGGGGTGCTCCGCAGTCTCCCCGCCGACGAGCGCCGTGCCGGCGACCTCGCACGCCTGGGCAATCCCGCGCACGATCGCGGCAATGCGCTCGGGGACGAGCTTCCCCGTCGCGATGTAGTCCGTCATGAACAGGGGTTCGGCGCCGACGACCACGATGTCGTCGACGACCATGCCGACCAGGTCGAATCCGATGGTGTCGTGGATGTCCAGGGCCTGCGCGATCGCCACCTTGGTGCCGACCCCATCCGTGGAAGTCGCGAGCAATGGCCGCGAGTACCCGGTGAGGGCGGATGCGTCGAACAGGCCGGCGAAACCGCCGACTCCCCCGAGGACTCGATCGCTGTGGGTACGGCGCACCGCATCCTTCATCAACTCGACCGCACGGTCGCCGGCCTCGGTGTCGACTCCTGCGCTCGCGTAGGTCAGGGCGGGGGGATTAGTCACTTGCTCGTTCTCCTGTGGGAAGGGATTGCGGGCTTACGGGTGCTGAAGCGCGGTCGCTCCGCCGGAGGAGACGGACAGCGAAGTGAGGCCATCGTCCGGGCTGCCGAGCGTGACGTCGCGCTCCAGAAGGTTCTTGCCGCGTCGCGCCTCGGCTGGCAGTTCAATGGGATATTCCCCGGTGAAGCAGGCGGCGCACAACTCTTTCGCGGGCTGCTGTGTGGCCTCGATCATCGCCTCTATCGAGATGTACCCGAGCGTGTCCGCGCCGAGCGATGAGGCGATCTCGTCGGCCGCGAGGCCATTGGCGATCAACTCAGCGCGCGAGGCGAAGTCGATGCCGTAGAAGCACGGCCACTTCACGGGCGGCGAGCTGATGCGGACGTGGACCTCCTTGGCGCCGGCCTCGCGCAGCATACGGATCAGGGCGCGCTGTGTGTTGCCGCGAACGATCGAGTCGTCCACGACCACGAGCCGCTTGCCCTTGATGACCTCGCGCAGCGGGTTGAGCTTGAGGCGGATGCCGAGCTGGCGGAGCGTGTCCGACGGCTGGATGAAGGTGCGGCCGACGTAGCTGTTCTTGGTGAGTCCCTGCCCGAACGGGATGCCGGACTCCTGCGCATAACCGACGGCCGCGGGAGTACCCGACTCGGGCACGGGGATGACGAGGTCCGCCTCGACGGCGTGCTCGCGGGCGAGGAGTTTGCCCATCTCGACCCGGGCGGCATGAACCGAGCGGCCGCGGATCGACGTGTCGGGTCGCGCCAGGTAGACGTATTCGAATACGCAGCCCGCGTGCTTGGTCTCGGCGAAGTGGCGAGAGTGCAGCCCGTCCTCGTCGATCCGGATCAGCTCGCCGGGTTCGACCTCGCGCACGAAGCTAGCGCCGACGATGTCGAGTGCCGGGGTCTCGCTGGCGACGACCCAGCCACGCGAGAGCCGACCCAGGACGAGCGGCCGCACCCCCTGCGGGTCGCGGGCGGCGTAAAGCGTGGTCTCGTCCATGAATACGAGCGAGAAGGCGCCGCGCACGCGCGGCAAGACTTCCATGGCGGTCTCCTCGAGCGTGTGCTCGGGATCGCCGGCGAAGAGTGCGGTGATGACTGCGGTGTCGGTCGTGTTGCCGCGCGCGAGCTCCCCGCTGCGCTGCGTGCCGTAACGCTCATAGACGAGGTCGACGAGGTCGGCGGTGTTCGTGAGGTTTCCGTTGTGGCCGAGCGCAACCGTCCCGGAGGCCGTGGCGCCGAGGGTCGGCTGAGCGTTCTCCCAGGTGTTGCCACCGGTGGTCGAATACCGGCAATGACCGACGGCGATATGCCCGGTCAACGCGCCAAGCGCGGTCTCATCGAACACCTGCGAGACGAGACCCATGTCCTTGTAGACCAGGATCTGCTCACCGTTGGACGTCGCAATGCCGGCCGACTCCTGACCGCGGTGCTGCAGGGCGTATAGCCCGAAATACGCCAGCTTTGCCACTTCCTCGCCGGGGGCCCAGAGGCCGAAGACACCGCATTCGTCTTGCGGTCCTTTTTCACCCGGCAGGAGGTCATGGTTCAGGCGTCCATCTCCACGTACTGCCACGTGACCATTGTCCCACACCGCGTCGCCCGTTCCTCCGGGCCGGGGTGCCTAGGAGGTGGGCGTCGATTTGCGGTCGGCGCGCACTGCCAGATAGGCGCCCAGCAGTCCCCCGACGATCACGCCTGCGAGCGCGGTCATGATGATCACGAACCCGAGGTTCTGATCGTGGTCGAGGATGAGCGACGCGAGCACCGAGGCCAGCACTCCGAGGACGATCCCGGCCGCGGCTCCACTCACGACAAATCGCCCCAGCCGCGGAGCGCGGCGCACGTTGGCGATGGGTGCGCCGCGGCGGTCGGGGACATCCTGCTGGTCGATGTTCAGCTCGTCGCTCATTGCCTCAGCCTAGGCCAGCGATCGGTAGTGGCAGAAAGACTTCGAGATCGGCCCTGGCCCCAGAGGCCGAGATCGTGCCCTCGGCGAGACAGTCCGCCCACGACAGCCGGCCCGATACGAGGCCAAGCCAGATGGCGGGTGCCATCTCCACGACGTTGGGCGGTGTCCCGCGGGTATGACGCGGGCCGTCGATACACTGGACGGCCCCGCAGGGCGGGACGCGTACCTCGACGCTACGACCCGGGGAGTCCTCGGCAAGGAACTGGAGGCTGTAACGGACGGCGGTGGCAATGGTGGCGGAGGCCTCGTCCCCGCTCGCCCAACTACGTAGCGCCGCCAAGCCGAACGATGGCTCTATCTTGCGCGGTGGCACAAAACCCCCATATTCGTTGTCCGAGCCGGTTGTCATCTCACATGTCGAGAGACTTTGGCCGCGTCTCACCTGCCGTTTTGCACGTATCGCGCCGAAAACCGAGGTTGCGTCTCAAAATTCGATACAAAGCCTGGACATTCCTTTGCGAACATCAGTATTCTACTTGTCATGGTCAACGCCCTGAACGGATTCGATGCGCACTACGCATCCCCCTTTAGCGTTACCTCCTCCCGAATGCCGCGAATGTGTACGCCCGCTGACAACTGTTGTTGTCCGGCGCCGGTCTTTCGCGTAGACGCAGCTGCCAGCCTCTAAGTAGCGCTCGCCCCTGCACCGCATTTCAAGACCTGCGCCCAGTCGTGCCTCGCGACGCAGGTCTTTCTCTTTGCCTGCCGCGTGAGACGTGACAGCGGGCCCCACCTGGCACACCCTCCCCGCAGCGTGCACCGCAGCCTATTCGATCTGGCGCGGCACCTGCCCCCAGCGTCATTCGAAGGAATCCCCCATCATGTCTGTCCTCATCTCACCTGCTGAACTCAAATCCCTCCTCGCCGGCGACAACGCACCTCGCATCCTCGACGTCCGCTGGCGTCCCATCGCCCCGAACGGCCAGCCCGACTACGTCTCCGGCCACCTGCCCGGCGCCGTATACGTGGACCTCGAGACGGAACTCGCATTCCGCGGTGCCCGCAGCGAAGGACGTCACCCGTTGCCGCCCATCGACCTGCTGCAGTCCGCCGTGCGTCGCTGGGGCATCAGCGACGACGACCTGGTCGTTGTGTACGACGACCACAAGTCCATCGCCGCCTCCCGCGCCTGGTGGGTACTGCGGCACGCCGGCCTGACGAACGTTCGCATCCTGGACGGCGCGCTGAGCGGGTGGCGTGCTGCGGGTGGCAAGCTCGAGGCCGGCACGCCCCTGGTTCGGCCGGGCACCGCGACCCTGTCGTATGGCGCGCTGCCTGTCGCGGACATCGCCGACATCGAGGGCTTCGCCATCAGCCGCGCACTCCTGGACGCCCGCGCAACCGAGCACTTCCACGGGCTACCGGACATCGGCGAGCCCAAAGGCGGTCACATCCCCGGCGCGCTGAGCGTCCCCACTCAGTTCAACATCGACGAGGACGGCTCCTTCAAGAGCCGCAAGCAGCTCTCCGCCCGGTTCCAGGCACTCGGCCTCGACCCCCACGTTCCGGTCGCCGTGTACTGCACGTCGGGCATCGCGGCCGCGCACACCGTCGTCGCGCTCGAGATCGCGGGCTTCCGCTCGGCGCTGTTCGCGGGATCGTGGTCGCAGTGGGTCAACACGCCCGTTCCCACAGGTCAGGCGGGGGCGGGGCTGCTCGGCGTCGCCTGACGAGGCCGCGCGTTGCCGCCCGCACTCGAAGTCTCGTACTGCTAGATTGTCGTAGGGCCACCGACAGTGGTCCTACGACAATCTCACAGCGGAGAACTCGTCATGGCAGACCCCAGCGGACCAGCGGTCGTAACCACGTCGCTTCGAAAGACGTACCGCACCTTCAGCGGCCGCAAGGTCGTCGCGGTCGAGAACCTCGATCTGACCGTCCCCCGCGGTGGCGTGCACGGATTCCTGGGACCCAACGGCTCCGGAAAGACGACCACCATCCGCATGATGCTGGGGCTCACCCGACCCGACTCCGGCACCGTCGAACTGCTCGGGCAGCCGATCCCCCGCGCGCTCCCCGCCGTCGTCCAGCGCGTGGGAGCCATCGTCGAGCAGCCCAAGTTCTATCCCTACTTCACTGGGCGCGAGAACCTCATCCAGCTCGCGCTGGCGATCGGGGTTCCGCGCCGGCGCGTCGACCAGGTGCTCGAACAGGTCGATCTGACCGGGCGCGCGCGGCACCGCTACCGAACGTATTCCCTCGGCATGAAACAGCGGCTCGCCATCGCGGCAACGCTGCTCAAGGATCCCGAGCTGCTGATCTTCGATGAGCCGACCAACGGCCTCGACCCCGCCGGCATTCGAGAGGTGCGGGGCACAATGCGTGAGCTTGCCGGTCAGGGCAAGACCGTGCTGGTATCCAGTCACATCCTCGCCGAGGTGGAGCAGGTCGCCGACACGGTTTCGATCATCGGGCGCGGGACGGTCATCGCGCAGGGTCGTGTGGACGAGTTGCTCGCCGCCCGAGGTGGCGCGTCCATTCGCGTGGGCCTGAAGATGTCGGAACTCGCCTCTGGACTCATCACGCTGCAAACCTCCGGCTTCGCCACGCGCGTCGAGGGTGCGCACATCGTCGTGTCGGGCGAGGCCGATCCGAGCGAGGTCAACCGCACGCTCGCACGTTCTGGCATCTTCGCCTCGGAACTGACCCCGCAGGGCGGCGGCCTCGAGGATCTCTTCCTAGAACTGACAGCGGGCGAGGTGACCGGCGGGAACGTCGATCCCGCGCCTCGCCCCGCCGGGGGAGGTGAGGCACGATGACCAGCCTCATCCTCGCCGAGTTGCGCCGCTACTCAAAACGCACGCTCTTCATGGTCGGCATCATCGGGATCATCGGGATCCAGGTCACGCTGCTCGTCAACGCCTACGTGTCGAGCAGGCCCCCGACGGCGGCGCAGGTCGCCGAGGCTCAGCCGTGGATGGACGAGCAGCAGAAGTGGAACGAGGAGTACTACGGCCCCGATGGAGACTGCCTGCGCGAACAGGAGCTCAATGGTGGCAGCAACGAGGACTGGGGGTGCCTCGATGTGCCACCGCCCGTAACGGTTGACACGTACTTCACGCGGGCGACCTACGAGGATCTCGCCGTGGGCGCATTTCCCGCGATGGCGAGTTTCTTCGCCATCTTCTCCTTCATCGCCGGCGTCAGTTTCATCACCGCTGAATTCTCCAGCGGATCGATTAGCAACTGGCTGACCTTTGAACCGCGACGCATGCGCGTGTTCTTTTCAAAGCTCAGCGCTTTGCTAATCGCGACGGGCGTGATCGGCGCGATCAACTTGTCGGTATCGGCTCTGGCGTTGCGCTTCATAAGCGCCATCAACGGCAGCCTCGGTGACGACCCTGGAAAGATAGACCGGATAGTGCTGCAGGAGGGCGGACGGTGGCTGCTCGGCGCGCTAATGGCCGTCGCCATCGGTTTCGCCATTGGCACGCTGCTCCGAAGTGCCTCACTGGCAGGCGGCGTCACTGTGCTGTTCATCATCATCGATCTCATGGCGACGAACATGGCGCGCGACTTCTGGCGAATCACCGTGACCCCGCGATTGCAGGCCTGGTTCATGGGCGACTACATGTACATCAACTACGACGAGTGCTACACGGCCAACGCCATGGGCCAGGAATGCACGCCGATCGAGCATCACCTCACCCAGGCGCAGGGCGGGTGGTACCTGCTCGCGTGCGCGGCCGTGATCGTGACGGCGGCGCTACTTGTCTTCCGGCGGCGCGACGCGGCCTAGGTTAGCCCGCGGCTCCGCCACTCGCCGCCCGCCGTAGTTGCCACTTCGCCACTCGCCGTAGCTGCCACTTCGCCACTCGCCACTCGCCACTCGCCACTCGCCACGACAGAACACCGGTTAGGGTTGCTCGACGCGCGATATATCGTGTGTCGAGCAACCCTAACCGGTGTTTGCGGGATTTTCAGTCACGCATTCCCCGCGTCCGTGACGACAGTAACGACCGGTGGCCGGTGTTTGCGGGATTTTCAGTCACGCATTCCCGGCCGCGCACCGGCACGGCCGGCTCAGCGTGGGCAGGCTCAGGCAGAGGGCAGAGTGCTCCGGACAGCGGGCAGAATGTTCAGGGCTCAGCCGAACAGCTTGGGAAGCGTCCCCTCGAAGAGTTCACGCGCCTCGGCCAGCGGCACCTCGAACGACCCCGCCACATTGACCGTGGCGTCCTCTCTGCTCGTGGTCGTACCGATCACGGCCGCGGGGACACCGTGGTTCTCGGCCAGCGAGGTGAAGGCGGCGACCTTCTCGCTGGGAACGGCGACGAGCACGCGCGCGGTCGATTCCGAGAACAGCGCCTCGAACTGGTTGATGCCGTCGCGCTCGCGAATCGCGTCGAGATTGACCGTCACGCCGTAACCGTGCCGCAGGGCCGCCTCGAAAAGTCCCTGGCTCAGTCCGCCCTCGGACAGGTCGTGCGCGCCGGCGACTACGCCAGCGGAGCGCGCCGCCTGCAGAAGTTCGGCCAGCGAGCGCTCGGCGTCGAAATCCACGATCGGCGGCACCCCGCCGAGTTGCCCGTGCACGACATCCGCCCAGGCGGAACCGTCGAGTTCGCCGCGTGTGCGTCCCAGCAGCATGACGGCGAGCCCGGCCTCGGACCAGCCCATGGGGATTGCGGCGCGGACATCGTCCAGCACGCCGAGCACACCGACCACCGGGGTGGGGTGAATCGACGAATCGGACTCGTCCGGATCGCCGGTCGTGTTGTACAGCGACACGTTGCCGCCCGTGACCGGAACGCCCAGTTCTTTACAGGCCTCGGCCAGGCCCTCGATGGCCTCGACGAGCTGCCACATCGTGGCCGGATGCTCCGGGGTACCGAAGTTGAGGCAGTCGGTGACCGCTAGCGGGCGGGCGCCGACGGTGGCGACGTTGCGGTACGCCTCCGCGAGCGCGAGCTGAGCACCCGTGCGCGGGTCGAGCTTCGCGTAGCGACCGTTCGCATCGGTGGCGAGGGCCACGCCGAGTCCGGTGGACTCGTCCACGCGGATCACGCCGGAGTCGTCCGGCTGGGCGAGTGCGGTGTTGCCCTGCACGAACCGATCGTACTGGTTCGTCACCCAGGCCGGCGACGCGAGGTTGGGCGAACCGAGCAGCCGCATGGCGGTCGCGCGAAGTTCGTCGCCGGTGCTCGGACGGGCGTAGTTGATGCGTCCCTCGGCGGTCGATACGGAGTCGCGGTTAAGGGCGTCCTGCCACTGCGGGCGCGCATACGGGCGGTCGTAGACCGGACCCTCGTGCGCCACCGTGCGCGGATCGACGTCCACGATCCGCTGGCCATGGTGATCGATCGTGAGGCGGCCCGAGTCGTTGACCTCGCCGACCACGGACGATTCAACGTCCCACTTGCTCGTGATGGCGAGGAACTCGTCGAGCTTCTCGGGAGTGACGACCGCCATCATGCGCTCCTGCGATTCGCTCATCAGGATCTCACCGGCGTTCAGCGTGGGGTCGCGCAGCAGGACGTCGTCCAGCCAGACGTGCATCCCGCCCTCGCCGTTCGAGGCGAGCTCGGACGTCGCGCACGAGATACCGGCGGCGCCCAGGTCTTGGATGCCCTCGACGACCCCGGCCTTGTAGAGCTCGAGGCAGCACTCGATAAGTACCTTCTCCATGAAGGGGTCGCCCACCTGGACGCTCGGCCGCTTGGCGGGCACGCCGTCCTCGAACGTCTCCGAGGCGAGGATGGAGGCGCCGCCAATGCCGTCACCACCGGTGCGCGCGCCGAAGAGGACGACCTTGTTGCCCACGCCGGACGCGTTGGCGAGGTGGATGTCCTCGTGGCGCAGCACGCCGAGGCAGAGCGCGTTCACGAGCGGGTTGCCCTGATAGGACGAGTCGAAGACCAGTTCGCCGCCGATGTTCGGCAGGCCGAGGCTGTTGCCGTAGCCGCCGACCCCCGCGACAACGCCGTGCACGACGCGGGCGGTGTCCGGGTGGTCCACAGCCCCGAAACGGAGCTGATCCATGACGGCCACCGGTCGCGCGCCCATGGAGATGATGTCGCGGACGATGCCGCCCACGCCCGTCGCCGCGCCCTGGTAGGGCTCGACGAAGCTCGGGTGGTTGTGGGACTCGACCTTGAACGTGACGGCCCAGCCGTCGCCGATGTCGACGACGCCCGCGTTCTCACCCATGCCCACCAGGAGGTGCTTCTTCATCTCCTCGGTCGTGGCATCGCCGAACTTGCGCAGGTGCACCTTGGACGACTTGTACGAGCAGTGCTCCGACCACATCACGGAGTACATCGCGAGTTCGGCCGCGGTGGGGCGCCGGCCAAGCAGTTCGCGGATGCGATCGTACTCATCCGCCTTGAGGCCGAGTTCCGCGTACGGCTGCGGCTCATCGGGAGTAGCCGCGGCCCGCTCCACGGTGTCAAGGATCGGCGCTTGGTGGTTGGCGGTCTCGCTCATCGGTTCCCTCAGCAGAAGTGGCACTGGTGGCGCGCTGTTTCGCGGTGGCGGACACCATTCGGGCGCCGCGCAAACCGGACTGCATGCATGTAGCAGTCTACCCGCCTCGTGAATGCGTGAAGATGGGGTGGTGACCCTCCGCTCTTCGCGCCGCAGCCTGGCAATCAGTGCCGCGATCGCCATCGCGTTCCCGATGGTGATGGCGGGCTGCGGGGTCGGCGGATCCACGATCGATTCGCCGTCGGGTCCACCTGTCGCTGAGGACGAGGCCTCCTCCGCGGCCCCATCCCCGAGCGGACCGCCCGCGCCGGGGCAGCCGGACGAGGCCGTCCCATACCTGGATCTCGGCTCGTTCACGATATCCAGCGACGGCGATGTGACCTATCGGGAGGGCGCGGGCAAGACCAGCGCATTGGACGATTCGACGTCGCTCGTGTGGGCGCCCAGGTCAGCGACGGCCCCCTACACGGCTCGTTTCCTCATCGAGGCGGCCGATGTTGCGGCCTCGGCGCTGCCCGACGGCTCGGTGGTGCTGGAGCGCGACGGAGAACTCGTCCTCGCTATCGCAAGCCTGGAACCCGCCCAGGAAGCCCTGGCGCGCGACCTGGCCGACGCCGCGGGTACGAGCGCGCCGCCCTCGCCCTTCGCCTCGGCGGAGTGGGAGCCTGCACGCACCGGCGCGGGGTACGAGGTCACGGCGCTCGTGACGGCGGGCAGGCTTGTCGCCATCTGGGGAACCGCCACCATCGAATCGGTGCGCTGGCTCGACCGTGGCGAGGGTGGGAAGTCCCTCGCAGCGACGCCGACTGCGCTCGGCAGGCTCGCGAGCGAGGCGCCCTATCGCTACGCGATGGGGGAGGTCGCGTCAATCGCCCCGGCGGCGGATACGACAGTCATGGACAAGCAACTGAGATGCCATCTGCTTGGAGCCCGCGCCAAGGAATCCTGGAATCTTGAGCCGTGGCGCCCGGATGTCGACTTCGCGGAGTACCTGCTGGCTCGCTGCAATCCCTAGCGCTTCGCCGGTCAACCCCAGTAAGTGGCCCGCTCGCCCCCAGAAAAACGAGCAGGGGCCGATCCACTAGTGCGAAGCATGCCCGCAAGCATAGAATCAGGCGTGCAAACAACGCGTTCTCACGACACGCGGCTGCGGCTTCTGACCGCCGCCGCCGAGGTCCTCGCAGACGAGGGCTACGCCGCGACGTCCCTATCGACCGTAGCGGCACGTATCGGCCTCACCAAGGGTGCCTTTGCCTACCACTTTCCCACCAAGGGCACGATCTCGGAGGCGCTGCGCGACGAGTTCCTCGCCACGGTCGATGGCATCGAGGCGCGCAGCCGTGAGGTGTTCCCGGACAAGCCCGCCCAGGCATTCCTCCTCTACCTCGCGGGCATTGGCTCAACGCTGGTCTCGGACCCGGTGTTCCGCGGCGCGTCGGCTCTCTCGTTCGACCTGTCCGCCCCGCGCCGGGACGCCGTTGACATGCTCACGCGCACGCTGTGGCACCTGGAGCGCTTCATCGCCGACTTCGACACCGCGGGGACCGCTCGGGCGGATCGGACGCCCGCCGACCTGGCCGAGGTCGTGCTGTGGATGCTCATGGGACAGAACTTCACCGGGCGCCGGCTCGTCAGGACGGCCGCGAATCCCGACCTGACCAGCCGCGTATTGCTGGAACTGACCCACGTCGAGAACCCGGACGCCGCGATCGAGGAGGTATCGGCACTCCTGCGATCAGGTGAGATGGAATACCGGGTGATCACGTTTCAGGCGGGCGAGTTGGCTCCAGAGAAACCCCTCGACGCCGGGTAGCGTCTCACTATTCGGACTCGCACCCTATCGATTCCGAGACAGGAGCATCCTGCTGTAAGTATTACTGTCACAACAGGAGGCACCATGTCGTACGCAGGCGATCTCACTCCGCAAGAAGCCTGGGACTTCTTAGCGGCCAATCCTCAGGCCGTGCTCGTCGATGTTCGCACTCCGCAGGAATGGGCGCAGATAGGCGTACCGGTGACCGAGGAACTGGGACGTGACGCCGCATTCGTGTCGTGGCTCGGCGATGGTGGTGTGCCCAATCCAGCCTTCGTCGAGGACCTCAAGGAGCTCGGTCTCGAAGCCGGCGACGAACGCCCCATCGTATTCCTGTGCCGCTCGGGTCAGCGCTCGATCGCCGCTGCGCTTGCCGCGACCGATGCCGGGCTCGGACCGGCCTACAACATCCTCGAAGGCTTCGAGGGCGGCGTCGACGCATTCGGCAACCGCGGTGTTGGCGGGTGGAAGACGGCTGGACTCGCCTGGAAGCAATCATGAGCGGTTCCGGTCACAAGCCGCTACCCGAATGGGTGCACCCCGACACGGTGGCGGTGCGCGGCGGTCACGTCCGCAGCGAGTTCGGCGAAACCTCCGAGGGCATCTTCCTCACGCAGGGCTACGTCTACGACCGCGCGCAGGATGCCGAGGACGCATTCCTTGGGCTGACCGACACGTACATGTATTCGCGCTATTCGAACCCGACCGTGCGCGTCTTCGAGGAGCGCCTGCGGCTCCTCGACGGCGCCGAGGCCGCCTATGCGACCGCGACCGGGATGTCTGCCGTGTTCACCTCGATCGCGTCCGTGGTCCAGTCGGGCTCACGCATTGTCGCTGCACGCGCGCTGTTCGGTTCGACTCTCGTCGTGTTCAACGAGATCCTTGCCAAGTGGGGGGTCACGACCGACTACGTCGACGGACACGAGATCGACCAGTGGCGCGAGGCGCTCTCCAGGCCGGCCGACGTCGTCTTCTTCGAGACGCCGTCCAACCCGATGCAGGACATCATCGACGTGGCCGCCGTCACCGAACTCGCCCACGCGGCGGGCGCCCTGGTGATCGTGGACAACGTCTTCGCCACCCCGATCCTGCAACGCCCGCTCGACTTGGGCGTGGATGTCGTCGTCTACTCGGCCACGAAGCACATCGACGGGCAGGGACGCGTGCTGGGCGGGGCTATCCTCGGCTCGGACGAGTACATCCACGGATCCGTGGAGAAGTTGATCCGCAACACAGGTCCGTCCCTGAGCCCTTTCAACGCGTGGATACTGCTCAAGGGCCTGGAGACGCTGTCCGTTCGCGTGAACGCTCAGAACGCCAGCGCACTCGCCGTGGCCACCGCGCTGAGCGAGGCACCCGAGATCGCGCGGGTCCGCTATCCATACCTGCCTTCGCACCCGCAGTACGAACTAGCGCGCCGGCAGCAGTCGGGTGGCGGCACCGTCGTCACCTTCGACCTCGCCGTCGATGAGAACACCGACCCGATCGCGGCTAAGCAGCGCACCTACCGGTTCCTCGACGCACTGCAGATCGCCGATATCTCGAACAACCTCGGCGACGCCAAATCGATCGTGACGCACCCCGCGACGACCACGCACTCCAAGTTGGGCGTCGAGGGCCGGGCAGCCGTCGGCATCGCCGAGACCACGGTCAGGCTATCGGTCGGTCTTGAGGATTCGCGCGACATCATTCAGGACGTGCAGCAGGCGCTGCGGGCGTGACCTCCGCTGGGCGGGCGTAGCGTCCGCAGGCGGGCGTAGCGTTCGCAGGCGGACGTAGCGTCCGCAGGCGGGCGTAGCGTCCGCAGGCGGGCGTAGCGTCCGCAGGCGGACGTGACCTAGGCCGGGCGATGGGCAGGGCGACGCGGGAACTGGTCCCGCCGCGGCTAGGAGTCGGTTTCGGTGTCGTCCCTCGAACGCAGCGGGACCGGTCCCGTCTGGTTCGGGTCACGGAACAAATCGGAGTCCACGAGCTCGTGCCGTCGCACGTACGTGGATAGACCTGCCTGAATCACGGCGGCGATGGGAAGGCCGATGAATGCGCCGACCGCCCCGAACACCGATCCGAAGGCGATCACCACTATGAACGCAACGGCCGGGTTCATCTCGAGCGCCTTGGCGGAGATCTTGGGCTGCAGCCACAGGTTCTCCACCTGCTGATACGCGACGATGAACACGAGGATGATGAGCGCCTGGATCGGCCCCTGGCTCGCGAGCGCCACCAGAATCGGCAAGGCGCCGCCGATGTAGGTACCGATGGTCGGCACGAATTGCGAGATCAGGCCGGTGAACAGCGCCAGCGGCACGGAGTACGGCGTGCGCAGGATAGTCAGGCAGGCGAATGTGGCGAGGCTGGACACGAGTGCCAGCACCAGCCGGGAGCTGATGAATCCAGAGACTTTGTCCTGCGTGATCTCCCACAGTCGCAGCACCTCGGTCTGCTGATCCTGCGGCAGGAACCCGCACACCGTCCGGCGCAGTTTGGGGCCGGCCGCGAGCAGGTAGTACGTGACGAGCAGGATCGACATCGTGGCGAACAGCGTGCTCACCACGCCCGAGCCGATGGCCACGGCCCCGGAAGTAAAGCTGTCCCCGAAGCGCTCCATCGCCTGCGATATCAGGTCGTTGTTCTCCGGGATCTTGACGTTGAATCGGGCCTCGAGCGTATCTCGCAGGCCATTCCAGATATCCGGTGCCTGCTTCGTGAACTCGATGATCTGCTGCACGAGCAGCTGGCCGAACAGCGCGATGATCACGAGCGAGATGAGCAGGAACCCACCGAGTGCGACTCCGGCGGCGGCGCCACGCTTCCACTTGTGCCGGATCATGAAGAGCACGGCCGGCTCCAGGGCGAGCGCCAGGAAGAACGCCAGCAGCAGGTACAGGCCAAGCGTGGACAGTTGCCCGAGCGCGCGCCAGGCGAAGAGCGCTACGAACACCGTCACGACCGCCATGATGAACGCTTTGAGGAGCCAGCGGGGCGGCTGCGTGGAGTTACCGGAACCTTGGCGTGGTGGAGGAATCACTGGAATGGGCTGGGTCATGGCAACACGCTAGCGCATGGTGTTGGCCGAGGAACGACCATCCCCATCAGTTCCGGCCAGTTGTCGGTAAAGTACCCGAATAGGGCAGCGCGGACAGCGGTCCGCAATTACTTGCAGGAGGCAGCAGTGACCACCGAGCCCGCCCCGGTTGCGCCGCGAGACACGTCGGGATCCGTCACGCTCGTGGGCGCCGGCCCCGGCGACCCCGACCTGATCACCGTCGCCGGGTTGCGCGCCCTGGAGGCAGCCGATGTGGTGTTCGCCGACCGGCTCGGCCCCGGCGAGGCTCTGCGGAGCGCGGCCCCGCGGGCCCGCTGGGTGGATGTGGGCAAGCTGCCCGGCTGGCACAAGGTTCCCCAAGAGGAAATCAACCGGCTGCTGGTGCAGACCGCGCTGGCGGGCAACCGAGTGGTGCGGCTCAAGGGCGGGGATCCGTTCGTGTTCGGCCGCGGGCAGGAGGAGGCCGCGGCGTGCCGCGCGGCTGGCGTGCCCGTCCGCGTGATCCCGGGAGTCACGAGCGCGATCGCGGTTCCCGGCGCCGCAGGAATCCCGGTGACGTCGCGCGGCCTGTCCCGGTCAGTATCCATAGTCACGGGGCATGAGGAGTTTTCGGACGAGTTCTCCGCCGCGGCCGCGGCCATCGTCCAAGATGGTGGGACTCTCGTCGTGCTGATGGGGATGCTGCGCCTCGCGGGGCATCTGGCCGCGCTGACCGGCGCGGGACTCGATCCGGCAACTCCCGCGGCTGTCGTGCAAGAAGGGCTCACGCCTCAGCAGAGATCCATCGTGGCGACGGTCGGCACGCTGGCGCAGGTGGCCGCTCAGACCGGCCTAGGGAATCCGGCCGTCATCGTGGTGGGGCAGGTCGCCGCACTAAGCGCGTCTGCCACCTGATGCCTCACGAACACGATCGGGCAGATCGCTACTTAGTCCTGCCGGAACCTTGACACGCCCCTTTTCAGGTCCCACCGGGCTGGCGTCACGGCCCAAACATCGTTTGCTGGGTTTTCGTTCGCTTGCTAGGAAATTTCCCCTGGTAAACGAACAAAAATCCCGCACGCAACGGGATAGGCGGCGCGGAGCCACGTGGCAGGGCGTGAGTCGCAACGGGAAGGCGGCGCGGAGCCACGGAGCAGGGCGTGCGGCGCGACGGGGAAGGCAATGCGGGTGCGGGCTACGTGTGCGCAGCTGCCTTCAGCCGAGTGATCCGGGCGTGCAGGTCGCGCTTGCGCTCGAGCCGGACTTTTCGCACCAGATATTCGATCTCGGCGGGGTCCAAGAATTCCCCGAAGGCGTCCAGGAGCGCCGATCGCTCGCGCGCGATGTCCTGCTCGGCTCGCGCGACCTCGTCAGCGAGCGTGCTGGCCAGCAGTCGCTCGTCTAGCCGTGCCCGGAATCGGCCGATGCCCGCTTCGATGATGAGGCGCGCCGACAGGACCGGCGCCTCGCCAAGCTCGGGAGCGTGCGTGCGCACGGTGTCCAGATCGATGAGGCGCACCCGCGGGTTCTGAGCGCAGGCGGGGTCGATGTCCCGTTCGAGCGAGAGGTCTATCAGAACCTGGGCCTGCGCACCGCGCAGCGTCTCGGGCGTCACGATTCGCCCGCTGCGTCCGGAGCAGCTGACGATGACGTCGACTCGCCGAAGTGTCGCGGCCAGTTCGGATCGGCCGACGATCTCGACCTGACGCTCGCGAGCGAAGTGGCGGGCACGCCCCGTGTGGGAGTAAACCGCGATGTCCGTGCAGCCACGCGCCCGAAGTGCGGCATAGGTCAGCGCCGCGTAGTTCCCGGTGCCGATGAGCAGCACCGACCTTCCGCTGAAGCCGCGGCCGGGAACGGCGGGTCGCGAAGGCAATGCGTCGGCGGCGACGTCTAGCCCGACAGTCGCCACGGATCGGCCGTGCTCGCGCAGTCCGGTTTCGGCATCGACCTCTCGCGCGACGCGGATCGCATCCTGGAACAGTCGGTCCAGCGTGGCGCTCAGCGTCCCCACTGCGCGGGATGCCTCGAGGGCGCGAGACACCTGCCGCGTGACTTCTCGTTCGCCGATGACCATCGACTCGAGCCCCGAGGCCACTGAGAACAGGTGCTCGACAGCGGCCTGCCCCTCGAAGGTGGAGAACGCGGCGGCGACGGAGGCCTCGTCCATCAGGCACTCCCCCGCGATGACCCCCAGCGCCTGGGAGCGGGCCGCCATCCGGTCGCCGCGCGTCTCGAGGTAGATCTCGAAGCGATTGCAGGTAGCGAGCACGATGACGCCGGTGCCGAGCCGCGCGGCCAGCGCACGGTCGAGACCCGCCGCCCGATGGGATAGGCAGGCGACGAGTTCAAGGTCTGTGCTGCGGTGCGACGCGCTGAGGGCAACGAGGTTCACGATGGGGGAATCGTACCAATTGCCCCCCTGGGCGGATCAACCAGGGTCCGACTTTTGGGATCGGTTCGCGGCGCCCAGGCGCGCTGGTACCCGTTCATGACACAGTTGGACCATGACCCTCCCGGATCGGCCGCTGCGCCTTGGCACGCGCGGGTCGGCGCTCGCGCGCACGCAGTCTGGCCTGGTCGTAAGCGCCCTGGAAGCGCTTGGGGTTCGGGTGGAGATCGTGCCCATCGTCACGTCGGGCGACCGGTCCACCGCGCCCCTGACGCAGATCGGCGGGACCGGGGTATTCGTCACCGCCGTGCGCGACGCGCTGCTCGCTGACCGCTGCGATCTCGCCGTTCATTCACTCAAGGACCTGCCCGTGGACGGCGTGCCGGGGTTGACGCTCGCGGCGGTTCCCGCGCGGGCGGATGTCCGCGATGCCCTGTGCGCGCGCGACGGATACCGGCTCGCGGATCTGCCGCCAGGTGCCGTGATCGGCACGGGCTCGCACCGGCGCGCCCTGCACCTCACCGCGCTCCGCCCGGACCTTCGAGTCGTAGGCCTGCGCGGCAACGTCGATTCGCGGGTCGAACGCGTACGCTCCGGCGAGTTGGACGCCGTGGTGCTGGCTGCGGCCGGGCTCGAACGCCTGGGCCTGCTCGCGAGCGTCACCGAGTTCTTCGCGCCCCTCGATTCGCCGCCCGCTCCCGGGCAAGGCGCGCTGGCAATCGAATGCCGTAGTGAGGACGAGGCCACCGTCGCCCTTCTCGCGGCTCTCGACGACCGCGCCACGCGCCACGCCGTGATCGCCGAGCGTGCCGTCCTGGCGCGCCTCGATGCCGGTTGCACCGCGCCTGTCGGGGCGTGGGGGCGAATCGATGGCGACGAGTTGCTGGTGGATGCGCTGATCTGGCGCGAGGGCGGCGATGAGCCCCTGCGCGCCCGGGCCGCGTGGCCGATTCGGGCGGCAGGTGGGAGCACTACGGAATCCGCAGGCGCCGACGGCGGCTCGCAGGCAGTGGCCGGGACCGCTCTGGACGCGGCCGCTACGCGCGCGACCGCCGGGTCGGGATCCGCCGGGTCCGCGTCCACTGCGTCGGCGGCCGCCACGCGCGCGACCGCTTCGTCGGGAGCCGGGCTGACCGAGGCGGACGCTGCGGCGCTCGGCACCTGGGTGGCCGAGGACCTGCTGCGCCAGGGTGCCGATGCGGTCGAGGGAATCGGCGCCAAACCGGCGCCGACCATCGTGGTCCCCATCCCCGCCGACGGCTCCTCCCGTTGGGAGGACTGCGCGCGCGAGGCGGGACTCGTACCGGAATCGATCGAACTCCTCAGCGCCGAATACGAGCATGACGCCCCGGCAGTGGCGGCGCTCGTGATGGATCTGGGACGGGGTTCCTACACTCACCTCGCCCTCACGAGTTCGCGCGCGCTGACGGCCCTCAAGCGGGCGGGCGAGCCGCTGGCCGCGGTGCAGCGCGTTGGCGGCTTCACGGTTGCGGCCATCGGCCCGGCGACCGCGGCGGCGGCAATCGCCGCTGGGCTGTCCGTCGGGCTCGTCCCCGCCGAGGATCACTCGGCCCACGGGCTCGCGGCCGGATTACTCCGCACGCGCCATGCGGCGGGCTCGGCCGCGATACCGCATTCGGACCTCGCGGACGGCCGACTCGCGGCGGAACTGCGCGGTGCCGGATGGCGGGTGGACGAGGTCATCGCCTATCGCATCCACGCCGCTTTGCCCGCCGTCACCGACTGGTCCCTGCGACCACCGGACCTCGTCTTCCTGACATCGGGATCTGCAGCGCACGCCTGGCACCAGTTGATCGCGGCCACGCCAGCCATCCGGGGCGCCGGAGCGATCGTCCTGGGACGCGGCGCCGCCGATGCGGCCGCCGCGCTGGGAATTCCGGTCATCGCCACCGCGACCGCCGCCGACGCACCATCCCTGACCCGCGCCATGCGTAACGCCCGGGAAATCGTGAACGGTCACAATGAGGGCGGGAAGACTCGTCCACCACCACCCGCCCCCACCGAAGGAGCGTGACATGCCGCATCTGCGCCCTCGAAGGGCCCGCCGGACGCCCGCGATCCGCGAGTTGCTCACGCAAACGCGACTCCACCCGCGCGACCTGGTACTGCCCGTGTTCGTCAAGGAAGGGCTCCAGGAGCCCGCCGAGATCCGCTCTATGCCGGGGGTCTATCAGCACACCATCGCGTCCGTGCGCGACCTCACCGAGCAGGCGCGCGACGCCGGACTAGGCGGGATCATGGTCTTCGCCGTGCCGCAGTCGCGAGACGCACTCGGTTCGGGGGCGACCGACCCTGATGGATTCTTCGCGGCCGCGATCCGGGCCGTCGCGCAAGCGGCCGAGGGCGCCCTCGTGGTGATGTCGGACATCTGCTTGGACGAGTTCACGGACCACGGGCACTGCGGCGTCCTGCGACCCGACGGCACGATCGACAACGATGCGACCATCGACCGGTACGCGCAGATGGCCGTCATCCACGCCGACGCGGGGGCCGATGTCGTCGGCCTGTCGGGGATGATGGACGGCCAGACCGCGGAGGTGCGCGCGGCGCTCGACGATGCCGGGCTGATCGACACGCTGATCCTGAGCTACACGGCTAAGTACGCGTCCGCCTTCTACGGGCCGTTCCGCGACGCGGTCGAATCGACGTTGGAAGGCGACCGGCGGACCTACCAGATGGACCCGGCGAACCGGCGGGAAGCTCTGCGCGCCCTCGACATCGAGGAGGCATCCGGCGCGGACATCGTGATGGTGAAACCTGCGGGTTCGTATCTGGATGTGCTCGCAGACCTCGCGGCCGCATCGAGCGTGCCGGTAGCCGCCTACCAGGTCTCCGGCGAGTACGCGATGATCGAGGCCGCGAGCGCGAACGGCTGGATCGACCGGGAACGCGTGATCGTCGAGTCGCTTATCGCGATCCGCCGAGCCGGCGCCGACGTCATCCTGACCTACTACGCGCTGGAGGCGGCGGCCTGGCTGGCGGGCTCGCGCCGGGACGCATTGCCGGTCAACCCTCCTGTGGCAAGCGGATCGGCGGGCCGTGTCGCCGACGCTGGCGCCGGTTCCGGGAGGCTCGACGAGTTCCCCGCCGGACCGATTCCGCGCGCTGACGAGGTGGGTCGATGACGCACGAGAGAGCTCGTCCTCTTTCCGCCGCTGCCTTCGAGCGGGCCCGGCGCGTGCTGCCCGGTGGGGTGAACTCCCCGGTGCGCGCGTACGGCGCGGTGGGCGGGGCGCCCCGGTTCATCGCGGAGGGCCACGGCGCATGGGTCCGCGACCTAGACGGGAACGAGTATGTGGACCTCGTCGGGCAGTGGGGTCCGGCGCTACTCGGGCACGCTCATCCGGCCGTGGTGGAAGCAGTGCAGGGCGCCGCGGCGCGCGGACTGGGCTTCGGGGCGCCGACCGTGGCCGAGACGGAGCTAGCCGAGCAGATCATCGCTCGGGTTCCCGCGGTCGAGCGGGTGCGCTTCGTCTCGACCGGGACCGAAGCCACGATGACCGCAGTGCGGCTGGCGCGGGCCGCGACGGGCCGCGACCTGATCGTGAAGTTCGCGGGCTGCTACCACGGGCATGTGGACTCGCTGCTGGCCGCCGCGGGGTCGGGGGTGGCAACGCTCGGCCTGCCCGATTCGGCGGGGGTTTCGCCCGCAGTGACGGCCAGCACGGTGGTCCTGCCCTACAACGACTCGGCTGCGGTCGCGCGGACGTTCACAGAGTTCGGGGATCGCATTGCAGCGGTCATCACGGAGGCCGCGCCCGCCAACATGGGCGTCGTGCCACCCGCGCCCGGATTCAATCGGCTACTGCGCGATCTGACGGACCGGCACGGTTCGATGCTGATCCTGGACGAGGTGCTCACCGGCTTCCGCGTGTCCCCTGGCGGATGGTGGGGGCTCGAGGGATTGGACGAGGGCTGGCGCCCGGACCTGTTCACGTACGGAAAGGTGATCGGGGGCGGGCTACCGCTGGCGGCGATCGCGGGGAACGCCTCGGTGCTCGACCTGCTGGCGCCCGCCGGACCTGTCTATCAGGCGGGCACCTTGTCCGGGAACCCGCTCGCGACCGCGGCTGGCCTGGCCACGCTGCGCGCTGCTGATGCCGACGCGTACGCCCGGGTCCGCCGGGCGGCCGACCACGTCGCCCGGGCCGTCGGCGACGCCCTGAGCGGGGCCGGGGTCGCCCACTCGATCCAGCGCGCCGGCAGCCTGCTGTCTGTCGCGTTCCGCCGCGCACCCGTCCGCGACTACGACGATGCGCGCGATCAGGACCTCTGGCGGTACCCCGCGTTCTTCCACGCTATGGCCGATGCCGGAGTCCTGCTGCCCCCCTCGGGGCTGGAGGCGTGGTTCCTGTCCGCGGCGCACGATGACGTCGCGCTGGGGCGCATCGCGGCGGCTCTGCCCGGCGCGGCGCGGGCAGCGGCTGACGCTGAACTTGCCTAGGGCGCCGGCTGGCGCTGAACCTGCCTAGGGGGCGGCTGACGCCAAACCGGCCTGGGCGGCGGCTCACCCGCGGTCAACGTGCTCACCACCGGAGTCACTCAACGCTGCACGTCGTTGGGTACCCGTTGCGCGGCCGCGCTGCGCGGTGCCATCCCCGGAATCTGCCATCCCCGGAATGTCGGCGCTGCCGATCGGTCGCATCTCGCGCTCGCGCCACGGTTCGCCACGGTTCGCCACGGTTCGCCACACGATATTGCAGTTGACCGGCACGTATTTCATGCGGTGAAGTGAATTTTCGTGGTGCGAACCGGCGAGAAGGCGAAAAGGCGAACCGGCAAGGAAGGGGCCCGACGAATGTAGGACTAGAGTCCGCGCTTAGCCGCGAGCACGCGATCGCACGCCTGCGCGACGCGCGCCGCGAACTTCGGATCCTTCTTGGCCTTCGCGAGCACCGCGTCCACCATCTCGGGCACGACCGTCGGATCGGCGGAGGCGAGAACCATGTCCCCACCGGCGGCGATGAACTTCACCGCGCGGTCCGCGGGTTTCAACCCGCGCACGGCGGCGGCTGCGGACAGATCGTCCGAGATGACGACGCCATCGAACCCGAGCTTGCCGCGCAGCAGCCCGCCGATGATCTTGGCCGAGAACACTGCGCGGTGCTTCTTGTCGAGGCGCGTGTAGGTCGCCGACGACACCATCACGAACGGCGAACCATCCTCAATCGCAGCGGCAAACACCTTGACCGAGCCGGACTTCGCGCCCGTCACCCGATCGACGACCCCCGCGGAGGTGTCGGTGTTGCGGGAAACTCGTCCAAGCCCGGGGAAGTGCTTGACCGCGTCGCCTACCCCGGCGGCGCGCATCCCGCGCCCGAACGCGATGCCCTTCTTCGCCGCCTTCGCGCCGTAACCGTAGTTGCGCCCGAAGTACCCGATGGGCGGATTCTTCTTCGCCGCCTTGGCGCTCGGCACGACATCGAGCACCGGGGCGAGGTTGAGGTTCACGCCCGCCTTGGCGAGTTGACCTCCCCACTTCTTCGCGGCCTTGGTCAGTTTCTTGGACGAGTACTCCGACTGCTTCATCGCTGATGGAATAGTGGAGAATCCCTTGCCGCGCAGCACCTGCACGGCGCCGCCCTCCTGGTCGGTCGCGACGAATAGCGGCGTCCCCAGCGTCGCCGACTTCGTGGCCAGCTTCGTCAGCCGCTTCACCCTCTTCGCGACGGCCGCAGTGCCGGCGGTCGACCGCCCGTGCAGGAAAACGTTGCCGACGTGTCGCTTCGTTATCGCCGCCCGCGCGATCTGGTCCGATCCGCTGACGGGCACCCCGACCATGAATATCTGGCCGACCTGGTAGCGCAGCGGCAGGTCCGCGGCAGTGGTTCGCTTCGCGGCCGCCCGCTTGGTGGCGGGCGCTGCCGTGGCGGTGGGAGCCGTTGTCGCGGCGAGCGGCGCGGTCGTGGCAGGCGCCGTGGTCGCGGCGTGCGGCGCCGTTGTCGCGGCGGTCGGCACCGTGGTCGCGGCGAGCGCTGTGACCGCCTGAGTTTCGGACGAGTCCCCCGCCGTTCGCTGCGCGGTCGCCGGATTCGGCGACGTCACCGAGACGGACTGCGACTTCGGTGCTGGGCCTGCTGCCGCATCGAACGGCGCCTCAGGTGCGGCCCCGACGTTGCCGACGAGTGCGGTGAGGGCGAGCGCAAGGCCCGCAATGGCGGACCCTGCCCTGTGGCGCTTGACCCGGGAGTTGGTCACGGCGTCGCCGTCACTCAGGCGCTGACGAGGCTCGACAGCACGGAGGTGAAGAAACGCAGGCCGTCGGTTCCGGCGCGGACCCCGCCCGCGGCGGCCGGCCCGAAGCCGGGTTCGACTGCGTGTTCGGGGTGGGGCATGAGGCCAACCACGTTTCCGCGCTCGTTCGAGATCCCGGCGATCGCGTTGCGGGATCCGTTCGGGTTCTCGCCCGCGTAACGGAATACGACGCGCCCGGTCGCCTCAAGCTCGTCGAGCGTGCGCTGGTCGGCGACGAACTGGCCGTCCTGGTTCTTCAGCGGAACCGTGATGACCTCGCCCGACGCGTATTGGTTGGTCCAGGCGGTCGAGTTGTTCTCGACCACGAGCTGCTGCTCGCGGCAGATGAAGTGCAGGTGGTCATTCTTGACCATCGACCCCGGCAGTAGGTGCGACTCCGTAAGGATCTGGAAGCCGTTGCAGATTCCCAGCACCGGCAATCCGCCGTGCGCCGCGTCGATGACGGAGCGCATGACCGGCGCGAACCGGCTGATCGCGCCAGCGCGCAGGTAGTCGCCGTAGGAGAATCCGCCGGGGACAATCACCGCGTCAACAGCGTGCAGGTCCTCGTCCCCGTGCCACAGGCTGACGGCCTCGGCACCAGCGAGCCGGACGGCGCGAGCGGCGTCGCGGTCATCGAGCGTGCCCGGAAACGTGATGACCCCGATGCGGGCACCGGCCGCGTCGCTCACTTCTCGTCCTCGGCAACGGTGACCGCGACGACGTCCTCGATGATCGGGTTGGACAGGACCTGCTCAGCCGCGGACCGGGCGGCGGCGAGCACGTCCTCGGTGACCTCGCCCTCGATCTCGAGTTCGAACCGCTTGCCCTGGCGCACGGACGCGAACTGGGTGAAGCCGAGGCGCGGAAGGGCTCCTGCAACGGCCTTGCCTTGCGGGTCCAGGATCTCGGGCTTGGGCATGACATCGACGATTACTCGTGCCACTGAGGGGCTCCTTTGAGAATGTGCGCTTAAGCAATGTGCGAGAGGGCTTCGGTCCCATGTTACCGCCGCGGTGGCGGCGCTAGGGTCCAAGTAATGCGAGTGGTACCACAGCGATGCTTCGGACGGATTGGACAGCGAGCGATTGGAGGAGCGCGCGTGCAGCCGATCGCGGGTCCACGAGATGGTGCTGCATCGCGGTAGTCGGTCGCTACTCGGCAAACGGGCGGAATGCTGCTGGGCAAAACGGGCGGATAGGTCACCCAGGAGGTGCGGCCCTATTGACCGTGGACGGCCACCCACGCCAGCAGACGCACATCCTCTTCCTCGATCTCCGGCAGCGGCTTGATGGGCGCGGGCGCCTTCAACCTGCCAGGGTGCTGGATCTGCCGCCGTGGGGGATCGTGCTCGACCTATTCCACCCGCCCGCCGACGTGGTGATCGAGTACGTCGAACAGTTCAGGAACGCTGCGGTCGTCGAGGATTGACCCGTCCAGCCGCCCACTCCAATCCATCGGTATCACCGGTGATACCATGAGGTATGGCAACGGTGAGTGTGCGAGATCTGCGAAACCACGGCGGCGACATTCTGAATCAGGTGGCGCGTGGCGAATCCGTCACGGTGACGAGGGACGGCGCAGAGATCGCACGCCTCGAGCCGCTTCCACGGCGCAGCGCCTCACCCGCAGAACTCATCGCTCGCAGGCGTCATCTACCGAAAGTTGACCCGAGCGCGCTACGTCGGGACATCGATTCGATCCTGGACGCATCCTTGTGACCCGTGACGCCGCCTCGAAGCCGGGCGGATCTACCGCGCGCGGGCTGCTCGACACCTCGACCGTCATACTGCTCGGAGACTTGGTGGACCCGGACGCGTTACCCTCCGAATGCCTGGTCAGCGCCATAACCCTCGCCGAGTTGTCCGTCGGCCCGCTAGTGGCCACGACCGACGAGGAACGCTCCGCCCGCCAATTGCATCTCCAACTGGCCGAATCAGACTTCGAGGTGGTGCCGATTGGGGCATCGGCAGCGCGGGCCTTCGGTGCTGTCGCCGCGAACCTGAGATCCGCCGGCCGCAAGCCCGCAGCCAGAGCGTACGACGCGCTGATTGCCGCCTGCGCCATCAGCGAGGGGTTGCCGCTCTACACGTGCAATCCGGACGACTTCGCGGGCATCGCCATGCTGGACGTGCATGCCATAGCGAACCCACGGGATGCGTGATCCCGCGATCCACACCGAAGGATGCTCAACCAGTCACCCCACCCCCGGTTCGCTCAATCGGTGACCCAGCTCCCGGTTCGCCGTATGAAAATACAGTTCAAGGTGCGAAATATCAGCCAGTCAACGGCACTAACATGGGGCGAACCGAACTGAAGCGGGCTGGGAGGCTGTCGCGAAGGCGGGCCGCGGATCAGACCGGGCCGCGGATCAGACCGGGCAGCGACGGGGGAGGCACGCAGCGACTACCGAGGCGCGCTCGGACGGCCGGCGCCGCGCCGCGCGACCTACGCCAGCGCCGAACGGGTCAGCCGCTCGTAAGCCTCCAGGTAGCGGGTGCGTGTGCGCTCCACGACATCGGCGGGCAGCGATGGGGGCGGCACGTCGCCGGACTTGTCCCAGCCCGACTCGGCCGAGGTGAGCCAGTCGCGCACGAACTGCTTGTCGAAGCTCGGCTGCGCTCGCCCTGGCTCCCACTCATCGGCGGGCCAGAAGCGGGACGAGTCGGGCGTCAGCACCTCGTCCCCGAGCACGATGCCGCCCGTCGCCGGGTCGATGCCGAACTCCAGCTTGGTGTCGGCCAGAATGATTCCGCGCGAGCGCGCGATCTCCTCGGCCCTCTCGTACACCGCGATCGTCAGGTCCCGCAGCGCCGCGGCGGCCTCGTCCCCGACCCGCTCGGCGGCCTGGGCGAAGGTGATGTTCTCGTCGTGATCGCCGATCTCGGCCTTGGTGGCGGGCGTGAAGATCGGCGTCGGCAGCTTCGATCCGTCCGTGAGCCCGTCCGGCAGTTCAACGCCACACACCTGCCCCGGTAGCCCCGCGGCCTGGGCGGCACGGTACTCGGCCAGCCCCGATCCGGTGAGGTAGCCGCGGACCACGCACTCGATGGGGAACATGTCGAGCCGCTTGCAGATCATCGCGCGCCCGGCCACGGCGGGCGGCACCAGCCCATCGGCGGGCGACTGGCTGACCTCGGTCGACACGACGTGGTTGTCGACGATGTCCGCGATCTGCGCGAACCACCACAGGCTCAGCGACGTAAGCACCCTGCCCTTGTCGGCAATCGCCGGATCGAGCGCGTGGTCGTACGCACTGATGCGGTCCGAGGCCACGACGAGCACGACGTCCCCGAGCGGATGCGCGCCGCCCAGAGCGTCCAGATCGGGGACGAACAGGTCGCGAACCTTCCCCGAATACGTGTGCTTCCAGCCGGCCATCGGTGTCTCATTCCAGGTCACCCCTCTAGTGTGGTGCATCGAGAGGCATTTGCGATAAACGAGGAGCCAGATGGATCAGCCGGAACACGACGCGCCAACCGGCGCGGCGGGCACCGAGCCAGACGAGTGGGAAGAACTCGCCGACGAGTTGTCGGGCAACGACCGGCCGGGTCATCGCTCGCTCTGGATCGCCATCGCCGGACTCGTCGTCATCGTCGGCGTCGCCCTCGTTCTATGGCAGCCGTGGAGCCCGCGGGATTCCGGCGGCGGACGAGCGACAAAGAACTCGTCCTCCCCCGCCAGCGAAAGCCCGGCGGATCCGCTCGCCGGCCCCGGCGGCCCGCTGGGGCTCATGGCCGACCCCTGGCCCGCCGAGGCATTGACCGCCCTCAAGACGGAGCAGGGCGTCACGACCCTCTCGCGGATACTGCTCACCGCCGACCAGATCCAGGCGACCGGGGCCGACGCGACGGGCGCCTGGCAGGACTTCGTCTACGTCGAGGACAGCGCGCTCCCGCTCGGCGATCCGCTCATTCCCCCCAGGCAGGAGGACGAGTTCTCCCTCGCCGACGTGGACGCTAACGCCATAGGGAAGGCCGCGACTTCGACCGTCGCTGGCGCGAAATCGGGCATCGACGTGACGCAGGTGATCGTCGAGCGGGATGCCCTGGCGGACGGCGCCCCCATCGTCATCGAGGTCTATTGGAAGGCAGGCGATGACCTGCAGGTGAGCAGGTTCGACGCGACCGGAACACCACTGGGGTAACGCCGCGCGCTGGCGAGCCGCCTAACTCCACTTGCCGCCGCGCGTCCGCGCGGGATGCACCACCTACCGTCGCGCGCTACCCGGCGGCCTTGCGCACGGCGTCGCGCAGGCGCTGCTCCACCTCGTCGGTCACTGCCACGACGGCGAACGAGGTCGCCCACATGTCGCCGTCGTCGAGCGACGCCGTGTCCTGGAAGCCGACGGTCCCGTACCTGGAGTCGAACTTCGAGGCCGGTTGGAAGAACACGACGACGTTGCCGTCCCGGGCGTACGACGGGAACCCGTACCAGGTCTTCGGGTTCAGGTGCGGCGCCTCCTCGGACACGATGCGGTGCAGCAGCGCGGCGACCGCCTGATCCGTCCCGCTGAGGGCGTCGATGGCCTCGACGCAGGCGTCCAACTCCTTGGCGAGTTTCGCCGCGCCCTTCAGGCCCTTGGAGGTGCGCAGTTCTTCCGCGCGCTGCCTCATGGCGGCGCGTTCCTGAGCGCTGAATCCGGTGCTCGACATGATTTCAAACCTTCCTGGTCTGCTGTACCCGGATCAGGTTGCCGGCTGGATCGCGTAGCGCCCCGTCCCTGACCCCGTAGTCCTGGTCGGCCGGTTCCTGGACGATGCTCGCCCCCGCGGCCTCGAATGCGGCGAACGCCCCATCTACATCGTCCGTGGCGAGGTTGATCCCGAAGTACGAGCCCTTCGCGATCAGTGCGCGCAGGAAGTCGCGTTCCTCATCCGAGATGTCGTGGCCGACCCCGGGCGGATGGAGCACGATCGCCGTGTCGGGCTGCCCGGGCGGGCCGACCGTGATCCACCGCATGTCGCCGAAGCCGACATCGAGCCTGACCTCGAAGCCGAGCACGTCGCGGTAGAAGGCCAGCGATGCCTCGGGGTCGAGGTGGGGAAGGAAGCTGGATTGGATGGAGATGTTCATAGGCCTCACCCTATGGCCGTTCCGTCGTGCGGCGCTTCTCGATTCCTGATCGGTTTCGTCACCTGCTTGACGATGCAGGGAAGCATCCCGGGCCGCACGGACGCGCCCTGCTCCCGGTAGGTGCTGGGCGACACTCCGACCAGTTCAGTGAATCGCGTGCTGAACGTGCCAAGCGACTGATAGCCCACCGCGAAGCACACCTCGGTGACCGTCAGGTCGCGGCGGCGCAGCAGTGCCATCGACCGCTCGATCCGCCGGGTCATCAGGTACTGGTACGGCGATTCCCCATAGACGCGCTTGAACTGCCTCGTCAGGTGCCCTGCAGACATGTGCACGTGCGCGGCCAGCGAATCGACGTCGAGCGGTTCCGCGAAGTAACGATCCATCCGGTCGCGCACCTGCCGCAGGAGGGCGATCGTGTCGAGGTCCGGCAGTTTAGGCATACCACCGATTCTGGCATTCGCATTGGACGAGTAGTCCGCGCCCTGCGTAGCGGCGGCGTGCGTAGCGGCGGCCCGCGTAGCGACGACCCGCGTAGCGACGCCCCGCGTAGCGACGCCCCGCGTAGCCGCGCCCCGCGTAGCGGCGCCCTGCTACGGGGAGGATCCCTCGCGAAGGCGCGCAGGGCGAAGACTCTCGCGTAGGCGCGTAGGCGCGTAGAGCGAGGTTGCCGGCTCTCGCATAGGCGCGCCGGGGACGGACTCTCGCGGACGCGCGCCGAAACCGCGGCCACGCCTGGGCCGTGCGCGGGCGATGCCGCCCGGATCGAAGGACGGTCGACTCGGTGTCGACCCGGCCGCTATGCCTGGGCTGCGCGCAGGGCGATATCGCTGCGGTGGTGGGATCCGGGCAGGGAGATCTCGTCCACTCCGCGATACGCGGCCGCGCGAGCCGCACCGAGGTCGGCGCCCACGCCAACGACGCTCAGGACGCGACCGCCGGACGAAACGAGCGAGCCATCCGCGGTGAGCTTGGTGCCGGCGTGCAGCACGTGAACTCCCGGCAGTTCGCCCGCCGCCGCCAGGCCAGTGATCGGGTCGCCGGAACGAACGTCCGCCGGATAACCATGCGCCGCCACGACCACAGTCACCGCGGCCTCATCCCGCCACTGCAGCGGCGGCAGCTCGCTCAGCGAGCGCGTGGCGGAGGCGAGCAGAAGCGACGAGAGCGGGGTGCGCAGGCGCGCGAGCACGACCTGCGTTTCGGGGTCTCCGAAGCGCGCGTTGAACTCGACCACGCGCACGCCGCGGCTCGTCAGGGCGAGCCCGACATAGAGCACGCCGGAGAAGGGGGTGCCGCGATCGGCCATCGCCCGGACGGTGGGCTTGGCAATGCGCTCGAGCACCTCGTCCGTCAGATCGGCGGGTGCCCAGGGAAGCGGGCTGTACGCGCCCATGCCACCGGTGTTGGGGCCCTCGTCCTCGTCATAGGCGCGCTTAAAGTCCTGCGCGGGGGCAAGCGGCACTACGTCCGTGCCATCGCAGATGCAGAAAAGCGACACCTCGGGGCCGTCGAGGTACTCCTCGATGACGACCTTGCCATCGTCGCCGCGCGCGTCGAGCGCCGCCTGGGCGTGGGCCAATGCGGCGTCGCGGTCATTCGTGACGACGACGCCCTTACCCGCGGCCAGGCCGTCGTCCTTGACGACGTACGGAGCGCCGAACGCATCGAGCGCCGCCGCCACCTCATCGATCGTGGTGCAGACATGGGCGAGCGCGGTGGGAACGCCCGCGAGCGCCATGATCTCCTTGGCAAACGACTTCGATCCCTCCAACTGCGCCGCCTGTGCGCTCGGACCGAATACCGGCACCCCGGCCGCCTCGACGGCATCGGCTACGCCGGCGACGAGCGGCGCCTCGGGGCCAATCACGACCAGATCGGGGTTCAGCGCGGCGACGAGGTCGGTCACCGCCTCGGGGTCGTCGGCCTTGATCGCGTGCAACGTCGCGATCTGCCCAATTCCCGGGTTGCCAGGCGCCGCGTGGAGCTCATGGCCGGCGGGCTCCGCAGCGAGTGAGTGGGTAATCGCGTGTTCACGGGCACCGGAGCCCAAGACGAGGATCTTCACGGCAACAGAGTCTATCGGTAAACGCCCTAGCGCCTGCTGGCCGCGTTGTCCACGGCCTGCATGACGGCTCCGACCAGTTCGGAACGCGTACCAAGCCCGGCGACCACCACCTCGATGGTGTTCGCGATCGACGGCTCGGCGTAGCGGCGGATGGCCTCCTCGACCGCTGCGCGCAGCACAGAACTCGTCGCGCCGAACTGCCCGCCCAGGATGATCGCCCCCGGGTCGAGCGTCGTGGAAAGATCCGCGAGTACGCGGCCCAGCGTCCAGCCCGCGTCCGTGACAATCCGCCGCGCGGTGGGGTCGATCTCATCGCCCGAGATCACTGCGGTGAAATCGCTTGTCGAGCGATGCGAGAACTGCAATTGCCGCCGCACGGCGTCGAGCGAGGCCAGCGATTCCAGGCAGCCGCGCCGTCCGCAGCGGCACTGCTCGGAACTGCCCGCTATCTGCACGTGGCCGATTTCCCCGGCGAAGCCGGCCGAGCCCTCGTAGACGTTTCCTGCCAGGATCAGGCCCGCCCCGATACCCGACGACACCTTCACATACAGCGAGTCGGGCCGGTTCGTGGCCGCGCCCCGGCGAAGCTCCCCGAACGCGCCGACGCTGACGTCATGCGTGGCCGTCACCGGCACCCCGAAAGCGTTGGAGATCGTCGCGGCTGGCGGCTCAAGCGCCCACAACGACTTGCGGATCGGGGCCCGCATCGTGCCAGTTGCCCTGTCCAGCGGGACGGGCACACCGGCCGCGATGCTCACTACTGGCCGATCGCCCGAGTGCTCCGCGACGAGTTCCTGGTACCCGGCCACCGCGAGCCCCACGACGCCGTGGACGTTCATCTCCGGATCCAGCGGCGTCTCAATTTCGGCGACTATGTCCCCGGCGAGATCGGCGAGCGCGACGGCGACATGACTGTGGCCGAAGTCGAGCCCCGCCACGAGCGACGCGGGGGATTTGAAGTAGATGGTCGCGGACGGACGCCCGCGCTTGCCTCGACCAGTCCGGTCAAGCCGGACCTCCACCTCCCCGGCCTCCACGAGTGCCGTAACGAGGTGCGCCACCCCGCCGCGCGAGAGTCCGAGTTCCCCCATGAGGTCGGCGCGCGAGCAACCACCAGTGCGCCGGATGTATTCGAGCGCCGCTGCACGGCTGCGCTGACGGATCGCAATAACGTCGCCCGATGACACGAATCAGCCTCCCTGACCAGGTCTTTTGTTCCTCGTAACACGATCATGCATGACACTGACTCGTCCAGCACAGTCTATCCACGGGTTGACCTGCAATGTCCGGGCAATCTGGGGGCAACCCCAGACTTTTATGCACATTAGTCCAAAACCTGGGTTCCGGTATCCAAATCGCGAGCGGGCGCGTAATGTCCGCATTGGGGCAATAAGTGCGCACTCGTCCAGGCTTGGGAGAGCTTGCCCACAGCGCGGCACATGCAGGTCACCTGCCATCCGCGTGAGCGCAACGACCAATGGAGTCCACATGATCAGCCGACGGTTCGTGCGATGCCGCCCCGCGTTGCCGGTGATGGCAATTGCGGCGAAGGCCACAAGCACCGCCCCCACCGACCTAGACCAAGGCCGAGCCAACCCAACTACAGGCCACAGCAGACCCTGGAGTCACGATGAAACTCACTAACGGCGCCCGTCCCCGCACCATCGCGCTCGGGCTCGTCCTCACGCTCGCGGCGGCGTTGACACTAGCCGCGCCAGCAGGGGCCACCCCTGGCACGGGCCAGACTAAGACCATCTCCGGCGTGCTGCGAAACATCGACGGCACCCCCGCCGCAGGTGCGCCCATCACCTACGACAACCACGTGTGCGGCACGCGAGCCAGCATCTCGGGGACCGCCGACGACTCTGCCAGTGTCCTCACCTCGGCGACGGGGACATTCTCGTTCCCGGCATATGCGGGTCAGTGCTATAGCATCACGTCTGCCGAACCACTGCTGGCCGGGGGCAAGGCGCTGATCGCCACGTCATACGCCGCGGGCACGTCTGGGCTGGCGTTCACGAAACTGGACTCAATCACGGCCAACATCAAGGTGACCGGCGTCGGTGCCGGCGCCACCGTTGTCGTTGTGATCCGTGTCGAGGGGCCCTACGGCGACACGTGGTATCCCCTCGGAAGCACGACGACGGATGCCTCGGGCAGCGTTAGCGCGGGCCTGATGAAGGGAATCCGGTACGCCGTGGTGTTGAGCAGTATCGATGACTACTACAGCCAGTTCATCGGTACCGGCCTGATGCCGCCATCATTCAATGGCGGGCCTGGTAGTTTCACTGCCCCCTCGACGGGTGCGTCATTCACCCAAACGGTTACGCCACGGAAGTCAACGCCTGTCACCGTGTCATTGACGGGGTTCGACGTGGGCGCGACCGTGTCGGGCAACTCGTTCTCGGCACCCGCCTACAGCGCGTCCGTAACCTCGGTGACGCCGAACTCCGTCACGCTTCGCGGGCTGCCGCCGGGCCCGACCCAGGTGGTTGCCAGCGGACAATTCGTTGGCAACCCGGTATTCGGCGCATCCCCCATCATCCAGGTCGGCGACAACAGCGCGTCGCCACGCGGGGCAGCCATCTCGGGTAGCGCACTGGCAGACGATCTGTCCGGAAACATCATCCTCACAACGACGGGTGACCGCCGAATTGGAGGGAAAGTGACTGCCCACGCGACTCTGATCGGCGCGGCCGCACAGCTCCAGGACCTACCCGGCACGAAGGTGACGTACAGCTGGTTCGGCATGAATATCCTCCTCGGAGGGCTAGGGCTTTCGCCGCTGGGCTCGGGACAGACGCTCACGATTCCTGCGGAACTAGCCCAGTTCAACGCGCTCATCGTCGTCGCACACGTGGAATCCCCGGGGCAGCGCGGCAGGACGCAGTTGGGTTACGCCTGGATCAGTCCACTCGTCGGCGCATCGGCGCCGACCGACGTCATTGCTCAGGGGGTCGTCACCAATCTGGGCGCGGGATTCCCTCCCGTCCCGCAGGTGGCGCCCCGGATTGCCGGATCCGCGGTGGCGGGCAAGACGCTCACTGCCGCACCGGGGGCGTGGACCGACAGCCCGAGTGCGTTCACGTATAGGTGGCTGCGCGGCGCCAGCCCCATCGCCGGCGCCACCGGCAAAACTTACAAGGCTTCCGCCGCTGACGTCGGTAAGGCGATCAGCGTACAGGTCACGCCCGTCAAGGCTGGCCACGCCATCGTCGCATTCACGTCGGCGCCGACCGGGAAGGTCGCCAAGGCGGCCGCGTCGGTCAGCGCGAAACTGGCGAAGAAGTCCGTCAAGACCGGCAAGAAGGCGATCATCACCGTCAAGATCACCGCCGCGGGCCTCAAGCCCGGCGGCAAGGTGACCGTGAAATTCGGCAAGAAGAAGGTCACCAAGAAACTGGGCAAGAAGGGCACGGTCAAGATCACCTCGCCCAAACTCAAGAAGGGCAAGGTCAAGGTCGCCATCAGCTACGCCGGCGACAAGGCCACCAAGGCAGCCAAACTCGCCGCCAAGAAGGCCAAGAAACTCACCATCACCGTGAAGTAACACACCAGGGAGGGCCTCGGAGTACCCGAACCCTCCGCACATCACCACACCATGGAGCTGACATGAATATCTCTCACCGCGTTCGCGCGGGCGCCGTCACCGTCGGGGCGATCCTCGCCCTGGCCGCGACGATGGTCGCGACGCCGGCGCAAGCCACCCCCGGAACGGGCCAGACTCGTTCCATCTCGGGCGTCCTGAAGAACTTCGACGGGACTCCGGCATCCGGGGCGACGCTCAACTACGACAACGTCCTGTGCGACGGGTCGGACGACATCGACGGTGCCGCAGACGACTCATCCACCGTCGTGACGAGCGCCACCGGCACGTTCTCCTTCTTGGCGTACGCCACCCAGTGCTACTCCGTGGGCACCTCCACCGGGCTCTGGATCAATGGCACGCTGAGCGAGGGAGTAGTCGCGCCCGCCGGTACCAGTAACCTGAACCTCAAGTTGGCCAGCCCCATCGACCTCAACCTGACGCTCACTGGTGTGGGTGCGGGAGCGAATGTTGCGCTGCTCCACGTACTCGTTTACAACGGCCTGACGCTGTGGGCACCGGTTGACAGTGGCACCACGGATGCCGCGGGCAAGGTCACACTGAGCGGTTACAAGGGCTCTCGCTACGCGGTGCGGATCGGCCGCACTGGGGACATCTTCACGCAGTACATTGGCTCGCCCTCGAGCGATCCGAAGCTCTCCGGCGGCCCGGGGACGTACACGTCCCCCTCGACCGGCGCGTCCTTCAATCAAACGCTGACTCCGAGCAAGTCGAGCCCCGTCAATCTGTCGCTGACGGGTGTCGATGCCGGGGCAAACGTGTCTGTCATCAACTGGAACTCGTTCCCGATCTCGGGCGGCACCATAAGCGAGACCACTGCGACCGCCGGGTCCATCACCCTGCGTGGTGTGAACCCGGGCAGAAACTACATCACCGTCCGCGGCAGCCTTGGCGCCGCGCATGTCTACGGTGAAGCGGTCAACGTGAACGTCACGACCAATCCGGCGGCGCCCGTGAACGTCTCGATCAACGCGACCCCGTCCGATGCGTCCCTCTCCTCAGGGAGCAACGCGATCACCACAGTCAGCGGCTCCACGCGAATCGGTTCCCAGCTCAAGGCCGCGACGACCCTGACGGGGCCCGCGGCGCAATTCGCCGGGCTGCCGTCGACATCCGTGCAGCACTACTGGCTGAGCGGACAGTACGGATTGACCGGAGGAAGCCTGCGCCTGCGAGGCGAGGGACCGACGCTGACGGTACCGGCCGATCTCGCGGACGACCAACTGCTCGTGGTGATGACCATCATCAAGATCCCCGGCTACGATTCCCTGTCCACGCTCGGCATCGCCTGGATCTCACCGCAGCTCGCGCCACTCCTTGGATCAACCGTGCTGCCCGCGACGGACATTGCGCCCGGGAACACGCCATTCCCCACGACGATTCCCGCCGTGACGGGAACGGCCGTGGCGGGCAAGACGCTGACGGCCGCGCCGGGCACATGGTCCGAATCGCCCGCTGGATTCACCTACCGGTGGAGCCGCAATGGCAAGCCGATCGCTGGCGCCACCGCCAGGGCCTACAAGCTGTCGGCGGCGGACGTCGGCGCGCGAATCGCCGTGACCGTAACCCCGGTCAAGCCCGGCCACAAGATTCTCGGCATCACCTCGGCCCCGACCGGGAAGGTCGCCAAGGCGGCCGCCTCGGTGAGCGCGAAGGTGGCCAAGAAGTCCGTGAAGAAGGGCAAGAAGGCGACCATCACCGTCAAGGTCACCGCCGCGGGCCTCAAGCCCAGCGGCAAGGTGACCGTGAAATTCGGCAAGAAGAAGGTCACCAAGAAACTGGGCAAGAAGGGCACGGTCAAGATCACCTCGCCCAAACTCAAGAAGGGCAAGGTCAAGGTCACCGTCAGCTACGCCGGCGACAAGGCCACCAAGGCAGCCAAACTCGCCGCCAAGAAGGCCAAGAAACTCACAATCACCGTGAAGTAACGCAACGTGCGGGAGGGGTCCGAGGCATTCGCCTCGGACCCCTCCCGCATTTTCAGTACCGCTACACGAGGTCGAACCTCTGCAGCGTCGCTTCGCGACCCGGGCCCACCCCGATGGACGAGATACGCGTGCCGGACAGTTCCTCGAGCGCCAGGACGTACTCCTGCGCGGTCAATGGCAGTTCCTCAAACGTGCGCGCGCTGGAGATGTCCTCGCTCCAGCCGGGGAACATCTCGTAGATCGGACGGGCGTGGTGGAACGCCGTCTGGTCCGTCGGCAGTTCCTCGGTGCGCACGCCATCGACGTCGTACGCGACGCACACGGGAATCTGCTCGATTCCCGATAGCACATCCAGCTTGGTCAGGACGAGATCCGTGAGGCCGTTGATGCGGCTCGCGTAGCGAGCGATGACCGAGTCGTACCAGCCGCAGCGCCGCGGTCGGCCCGTCGTCGTGCCGAACTCACCGCCCACATCGCGCAAGCGGTCCCCCCACTCGTCGAACAACTCGGTGGGGAAGGGGCCTTCGCCGACGCGCGTCGTGTACGCCTTGACGATTCCGACCACCCGGTCGATGCGCGTCGGTCCCACACCCGAACCAGTCGATGCGCCGCCAGCGGTGGCGGATGACGAGGTCACGAACGGGTAGGTGCCGTGATCGATGTCGAGCATGGTCGCCTGCCCGGCCTCGAAGAGGACGGTCTTTCCGTCGTCGAGCGCGTTGTTGAGTTCGACCGACACGTCCGCGACCATCGGGCGCAGTCGCTCCGCGCAGCGGAGCAACTCGTCCACAACCTCGTCCACGCTGACCGCGCGCCGGTTGTAGACCTTGACGAGGAGCTGATTCTTCTGCTCCAGCGATCCCTCGATCTTGGCGCGCAGGATCTTCTCGTCGAACAGGTCCCACATGCGAATGCCGACGCGGTTGATCTTGTCCGCGTAGGCGGGGCCGATGCCGCGGCCCGTGGTGCCGATGCGGCGCTTGCCCAGGAAGCGCTCGGTCACTTTGTCGAGGGTGCGGTGGTAGGAGGCAATCACGTGCGCCGAACCCGAGATCAGCAGTCGCGACGTGTCCACGCCGCGCGCGGAGATGCCATCGAGCTCCTCGAAGAGAACGTCGAGGTCCACCACGACGCCGTTGCCGATCACCGGAACTACGCCCGGCGACAGGATGCCCGAGGGCAGCAGGTGCAGCGCGTACTTCTCGCCGTCGATCACCACCGTGTGCCCGGCGTTGTTTCCGCCGTTGAACTTAACGACGTAGTCGACCTGCGAGCCGAGCTGATCAGTCGCCTTGCCCTTGCCCTCGTCGCCCCACTGTGCACCCACGACCACAATCGCCGGCATATTTGAATCCCACCTTCGCTGCCGTTGGCGTCACGGTGATTCGCCGGGGCCGGCGACCGGGTCGAGTGACAGCGCCTCGTATCCTGGGACAGTCTACCGAGCCGGGGCGCGATCGGGCGATAAACGTTCACTTGTTAACCGCGCCCCCTGCCCGACCGGCGTCAGCGATCGATGCGTTTACATCGAATTCAAAGGGGAAATCCCTCCCTTCGGCGCGCAACGTTTCGGACAACCGGTTAAAGTCATTCCATGCTTGAGATCGCCACGTCGCCCACGACAGCGACACTGGTCATTTCTGGCGATCTCGATTTATCGATGCGGGAGCGTTTCCCCGAGGTGGCCGCGCGAGTCGTGGGCCTGCGTCGCTCCCTGCTCATCATCGACATGTGCCGGGTGCCGTTCATCGACTCGACCGGCGCCGCTTTCCTGATCTCCTTGGCCGATGCCTCGGTCAAGCGCGGCGCGCAGACCCTACTGCGCGGATGCTCCGACCGGCACCTGTTCGTGCTCGAGGTCTGCGGTGCGCTCGATCTGTTCCGCATCGATCGCGACTTCGTGTGCCCCACGGTCAGCGTCGACGCGCCCCTGAACGTCGTCCCGGAAGCCGGCTGACCGGGCTGACGACGCTCGCGCCCACAGACGGGTCGGACACGCATCTGAGCGGGCGGTGGAGGCAACTGCCGGTGGGGGTTCACCTCGCGCGATGCCCGCAGAGTTCTAGCGCGCATCGCAGTTTGATCGGGCGTCAGAGTTCCGCCCAGACGATCTTTCCGTGCTCCGTCGGCTCGTAACCCCACTGCGCGAGCCGATCGACGATACGCATCCCGAATCCCCCCGAACGATTCGCGTGGCCCGCCGTCAGCACCGGCGGGGACGGGTTGGCGTCCTCCACTTCGATCCGAACCTTGTCGCCGATCACCAGCGCGCGCAGGCTCAAATGACCCCAGCCGTGGATCACGGCGTTGGCAACGAGTTCCGAGGTGACGAGTTCCGCATTCGCCCCGTTGCCCAGGCCCCACTGCTCACACGCCTGCACCACAGCGTGCCGAGCGCGGGCGATCGAGGCGGATTCGGGCGGCAACGACCATCGGCGGATACGCGGCGCCAGACCGCCCTCGTTACCGCCCGCATTGGGGTCCGGAATGCGCACGATCACGAGCGCGACATCGTCCTCCCCCGCACCGCCGAGGATGCCGAGAAGCTCCTCGCCGATGCCGGCCGCATCCAGTCCCTTGGTCTGCAGCAGCCGCGCCTTGAGCCCTTCCAGCGCGTCCGACAGCGCGGTCTGGCGGCGCTCGATCAGGCCGTCCGTATACAGGACGAGCACATCGCCTGGGCCGAGGATCCGCGAGTGCGATTCGTGGTTGGCCCTGCCGTAGCCGAGCAGCAGTCCGCCCTTCTCGTCGAGGGCGGTGACCTCGTCCCCGTGCATCCACAGCGGCGGAAGGTGCCCGGCGCGGGCGTATTCGAGCTTCCACCCCTGGCGCAGTCGCGTGAGCGTGCCGTAGACGGCGCTGGCGGAACGCGGTAGGCGCATCTCATCGGCGAGGTGATCCGCCCGGCTCAGCACCACTGCGGGGTCACGCAACTCGAACGCGTACGCCCTGATGACGGAACGAAGCTGGCCCATGGTGGCCGCCGCCTCGATGTCGTGGCCGACCACGTCACCGATCACGAAGCCAGCCGTGTGCTCGGCGAGCGAGAGCACGTCGAACCAGTCGCCGCCGACCTGGGCGTGCGAGGAGGCGGGGGCGTAGTAACTCCACACGTCGAGCCCGGCGATGTCGACCTGCTCGGGCAGCATCGCGCGTTGCAGCGCCTCGGCAACGGCGTGCTCGCGCCGGTGCAATTGAGTGTTCTCGATCGCCATGCCGACACGGCGGACAACGAGGTCGAGGACTGTCACGCCATCGAGCATGACCCCCCACGAGGTGGTTCGCTTGATGCGCGCCGACATGCCGAAGACGGTGGTCTCCTCGGAGACGGTCGGCATTGCCGCGGCGAGAACTCCGAGCGGGCCGCGACGACCCGGCAGCGGATAGAGGACCACATCGCCGAAGTCCCGCCCCTGCGCCGCCAGTCGCGCTCGAAGGTCGCGTGCGAAGTCGCGCGAGGCGGTGTGCGGCAGGTACGCGCCGTCGACGAGGAAGTCGGTGGGCCCGGTGACCTTGCCGCGCATGATCGCGGCTACCGGATCCTGCACCTCAGTGATCTCCGGCCCTTCGATGACTGTCGTGCCCATGCCGGGGGTTTCCGAGTCGCCCAGCGCGTCGATCCCCGAGCCGGTTCGTAGCGCGCGGTCGCGCGCCGGTTCGCCGCCCGCCCCCGTGAGCGACTCGGAGTACCGCAATCGGCACTCGTCCGGGAGGTAGAACCCGAACCAGCCCCCCATGGCCGTCGCGATCACCTTGGAGATGTCGGCGAGAACCTGTGGGCGTTCGAGGTCGATCAGGAAGTTTGAGACCTCGGCGATCAGGGCGAGGCCGCGACGCTCCTGGCGCTCGGCGATGACCTCGTCGGACGGCGCCGGATGCGCGACGTCCGGGCGATCCACCTCAATGAGTTGCAGCCACCACAGTTCGCCCGCCCTGACGGTGCGGCCGCGCAGCGGCGTCAGGCTCAGGTGCCAGGCACGCTCGTTCTCGATTCCGAACGAGTCCACCTGCGTCCAGCGGAGCTCGGTGTTAATCGCGACGCCGTCAAGGAGCGCCCTTTCCACCTCCCACGGTCCGGACAGGAAGGTGCACTCGCCGGTCACGTCGCGCAGCGTCGATCCGAGAATCTGATCGACTGTCTTGTCCGTGTCAAGGAGCAGCGCGCTGTTCGCCCAGACCAACGTGAGACTGCCGCACTCAGGGGGAAGATTGTCGGCGGTGGGCTCGGCCTTGGACGCGGAAGATCGACGGCGGTATTCGAGCAGGGCGACAGGCGTCGCCAGGTTCTCCAGCCCGGCGATCAGGACTCGTTCGAGTCCGTGCCGCAGTTCCGACGCCGAGTACTGCGCCGCGGGCTCGCCCGCGGCATTCGGCTCGCGTCCTGGATCTGTAGAGGTCACGCGCTCACGCCCGTCAGATGGGAGCGGAACCTCGAAATGCGGACGCGACACGACATGTTCGCATAGTCTCACGCCTGGCCCTTCCCGACCAGCCCGTAGGACAAAGGGGACGATGCCCTTTTAAGTCTCGCGCGAATGATGGATCATAGGTTGAGCAACTCCGAAGGGAATTCCATGAACAATGTCCTTACAGACTTAGGCGCCAATCCTGGCGCTCTGCACATCATCGTGCAGAGCGACGAGGTACGGGTGCTCCTGACTGGGGAGATCGACGCCGGACTTGCCGGAGAGTTCACTGCGGCGATTGAGACGATTCGCCGCGAATCCCTTCCGGTCACGCTGGACACCCGCCATGTCACCTTCATGGATTCGTTCGGGGTCGCTTTCGTCTCGCAGATCGCCATGGCCGGCCCTGGTCCGACCCGCGTCATCCACGCACCGCCAACCGTGAAGTTCCTGCTAGAGGTCACGAACACCTCCGAACTGGTCGAGGTCGTCGAGTAGTTCGGCGCGCTGGCGCGGCCGCAATCCGCGGCTACCCCTAGCGCTCCAAACCTCAAACTCGCGTTCGCGGTGTGAAAGTGCAGTTCGCGGTGTGAAATACATGTCGGTGAACGGCAATTTCATACGCCGAACCGGGACATGTCTCTCACCACAGGGCTGTCAACGGGCTATCAAACGCGAGGAAGGCCCTCACCGCCAAAGCGGTGAGGGCCTTCCTCGCTATCTAGCCGTCCTCAGGCCGAGTTACACAGCGGTCAGCCGCGCCGTCCCCGCCATCCCTGGTCGGTGAGGCGGGCGCCTCGTCCAACTCAGAGCTTGTTGCCAGCCGAACCGAGCTGCTGCGCGGCCTCGACGAGGCGGGCGGCGAGGCCACCCTCAGCCAGCTTGCCCCAGGCGCGCGGGTCGTATGCCTTCTTGTTTCCGACCTCGCCGTCGATCTTGAGGACGCCGTCGTAGTTCTTGAAGAAGTGGTCGGCCACCGGGCGCGAGTACGCGTACTGCGTGTCGGTGTCGATGTTCATCTTGATGACGCCATTGGCGACCGCCTCAGCGATCTCCTCGGCCGTCGAGCCCGAGCCGCCGTGGAACACGAGGTCGAACGGGTTCTCCTTGCCGGTGACCTTGGCGACGCCGTCCTGGATCTCGCGGAGGAGTTCCGGGCGCAACTTGACCGCACCAGGCTTGTACACGCCGTGCACGTTGCCGAAGGTGAGGGCGGTGAGGTAGCGGCCCTTTTCGCCGGTACCGAGCGCCTCGACCGTCTTCAGGCCGTCCTCGACCGTGGTGTACAGCTTGTCATTGATCTCGGCGGTGTGACCGTCTTCCTCGCCACCGACGACGCCGATCTCGATCTCAAGAATGGTGCGCGCCTGGACCGAGAGCTCCAGGAGCTCCTGCGCGATCTGCAGGTTGCGCTCGATCGGGACGGTCGAGCCATCGAACATGTGCGACTGGAAGGTCGGGTTCTTGCCGGCCTTGACTTCCTCGATCTCGAGTGCGAGCAGCGGGCGAACCCACGACTCGAGGTTGGCCTCGGTGCAGTGGTCCGTGTGCAGGGCAACGGTGATGGGGTAGTTCTTGGCCACCTCGGCTGCGTATGCGGCCAGCGCGCGGCTACCGGCAATACGGTCCTTGATGGTCGGGCCGGAGGCGTATTCAGCGCCACCGACGGAAACCTGGATGATGCCGTCCGACTCGGCCTCCGCGAAGCCCTGCAGTGCAGCGTTCAGCGTCTGCGAAGACGTGACGTTGACAGCGGGGTACGCGAACTTGCCCTTGCGGGCTCGCTCGATCAGCTCGTTGTAAACCTCGGGGGTTGCAATTGCCATCTGTGGCGCTCCTGTAGAGATGTGTTGATCAACGGATCACCATCAATTGTCGCAGATTATCGAGCGGCGCGAGATGGGCCGTTCGACCCCGCCGCCGTGCGGCTAGGCAGACGCGAACGAACGCCAGTGGAACATGGCGATCGCGGCGGCCGCACCTGCGTTGATGGACCGCGTCGATCCATGCTGGGTGATGTGCCGGATGGTCGATGAGGCGGCGCGGGCCTCCCCGCTCAGTCCGGACGATTCCTCGCCGAACACCAATAGCGCGCGCGCTGGCGGCTGCCAGCCCTCCATCGGCTCCGAGCCGGGAACGTTATCGATCCCGACTACGGTCAATCCGGCCTCGGCCGCATATCCGGCCAGCGCCGCGACATCATCGTGATGCTGCACGTGCAGATACCGATCGGTCACCATGGCACCGCGCCGGTTCCATCGGCGGCGGCCCACGATGTGCACGCGGCGAACGCCGAAGGCATTGGCCGTGCGGACCACGGAGCCGATGTTGAAATCGTGACCCCAGTTCTCGATCGCGATCTGCAGCTCCCGCCCGGTCGACTCGCGAAGAGCGGCGGAGCGCTCGTCCAATTCCCCGACGATGGCGTCGACGGTCCACCCGCGGAATTCGTCCACGACGTTGCGCGTGTCCCCGTGCTCGACGAGTTCGGGATCCAACCGCGGGTCGGTCTCAGGTCCAGGCATGGCCACCATCGTGCCACGAGGACGCATCGCGAAGTTCACCAGCGCGTCGGCAACCGCGAGTACGCTGGTGACGGACATCGACCTCGGCGCAAAGGGAACGGCAGTGACGCACACCATCAACTCGTGGCTCACCGACATGGACGGCGTGCTCGTCCACGAGAACAAGGCCCTGCCCGGTGCCGCGGAATTCATCGCGACCCTGCGCGAGAAGGAGCGTCGCTTCCTGGTCCTGACGAACAACTCGATCTTCACCCCGCGCGACCTCGCGGCACGGCTCGCCGCCTCGGGCATCGAGGTTCCGGAGGAGTCGATCTGGACCTCCGCGCTCGCCACCGCCCGCTTCCTCGCCACGCAGGCACCGCGCGGTAGCGCATACGTGATCGGCGAGGCGGGCCTGACCACGGCGCTGTACGAGGCCGGGTACATCATGACCGAGTCGAGGCCCGACTTCGTGGTGCTGGGCGAGACGCGGACCTACTCGTTCGAGGCCATTACCAAAGCGATCCGCGCCATCCACGGCGGCGCGCGGTTCATCGCGACCAACCCGGACGTCACCGGCCCCAGCCCCGAGGGTCCGCTGCCGGCAACCGGCGCGGTGGCCGCGATGATCACGGCAGCAACCGGCCGCAAGCCCTACTTCGTGGGCAAGCCGAACCCGATGATGTTCCGCTCGGCCCTCAACCGCATCGACGCGCACTCCGAATCGACGGCCATGATCGGCGACCGCATGGACACCGACGTGGTCGCCGGCATCGAGGCCGGGCTGCGCACGTTCCTGGTGCTGACGGGTTCCACCAAGGAATCGGACATCGAGAAGTACCCGTTCCGCCCCAGCCAGGTCTACCCGTCGATCGAGTCGCTGATCGACCTGATCTGAGCAGAGCGCCGGGCTACGGCGGGGCCCGTGTCAAGCCGAGAATGGGTTGAGCGTCCTCAGGCCCGTACGTGCCACGTCAGGAGTATTTCGGGTCACGAGCGTCCACCCTCGTACCAGCGCAGTTGCCGCGATCAGCCCGTCGAGCGCAGGTAAACGATCAGGAACACTCAACTCAGCCCAACGGTGCACCACATCGTGGTCAATCGTCACAGTGCGATCGCGGAGCCGTGACTGGATTTCATCGATCCAGCGCCCGAGGCTATGTGCTGCAGCGCCATCACGACCGGCCAATAGCAACTGCCCGCGACGTAGTTCGCCGACGACAAGCACGGACGTGTATAGCGCCTCATCGCGTTGCGCGGCAAGCCACCGCGTGCCACCAACATAGGGGCTTGGTTTGCGAGTCTCCGACAGCACGTTGGTCTCGAGTGGGAAGTTCACTCGAACGCAACTTCCCTCGTCAGCGAGCGGTCCCGCGCGAACGAATCGTCCAGATCGTCGTTTGCCTCCACTGTCGGTCCACTCAACAGCAATGGCCAGTGAGATTCGTGAATGGGGCGGCCCTACTGGACCCGCGGCAGCCAACCCAGGTTGCGCGGGTTCGCCACGCCGATGACGAGGGCTGCCGCGGCCACGCAGGCCGGCACCACGATATCGAGCGCCTGATCGACGGGCACGAGGAGCAGCATGTACGGCGAAAAAGCGCTGTCGCTTGGACCCCACACGATCGCGGCGAGGTACAACACGGCGCCGGGGAGCCACGCATACGTAGCACCGTACAGAGATCCCACGGCAAGCGCCAGACCGGCAATCCACAGAACGTTGCGGGTCAAGGTCGCAGCAGTCGCCACATCCGAGAGGGATGCGATCACGACGACGACAAGAATGGCGAGCAGGGTCGCCGTTGCCAGTGAGACCGCCCGGCTCGCAATCAGCCGACGATTGCGAGCGATGACCGCCACCGGCCACGCATCGTTCAGGATGCCGAACGCGAACCCTACGAGCACCGGCACGAACGTAACGACTGGCACAACGGGTTGGAGCATGATCGGACCGAGCCGGTCAATCATGCCGTCGGGCACCGCTATCCCGACCGCCGCGGCCGCGATGAAGAGGGGCAGCGTTCGCCGCAATCCCGTCGCCGCGAGGATGAGACGGAACGTCATTGTCCAGCGGACTCAACTGTGAAGTAGGGGTAGTTGCACGTGCGGAACGCCTCAACCAGGTCGGCGACCTCCTCGGGGCTGAGGGACTTTATACCCACAAGCCCTGCCATCTCTGCCTCGGACGGATCTACGAGGTGGAGCCAGGTTCCGATCAACGAGTAGAGGTCATCCGCGTAACGCTGTGACGGCGGAATGTCGGTTTGCAGTTGCGCGCAATGGCCCGGTTCCAGAACACCCAGCGCAATCTCCCACAACGTTGGGGTTTCGCCAGCCAACCCTTCTGGCGACACGATGAACTCCCCGACGCTCGGGTCCTGCGCGCGCGGGTGGTATGTCTGACTCGCTTCAACGACCTGCGTGGGCAAGAACGCGGGATACCCCTTGTCCATTGCCGCTGTCGCCAGAACCCAGAATTGTTCGGTATATGCGCTCGCCACCCGGCGATGCTCCGGGTAGAAGCAGGTGGGTATGGTGGCAGCCGCCCCGCAGGTGGTCGGGCGCTCGTCGGACGGGCTCAGGCGTTCGGCCGGGGCCACAAGGACAATCACCATCACGGCCACCAGGATGCCCGCAATACCACCGGCGTCCGCGAGTCGAAGCGCGCGCCGCGGGCCACGCTTCGTTAGCCTTGTCATGGACAAAGCGACCGTCAGCAAGGCGAGCATAGCTGTTTGCGCTAGGAGGGTGGTCGTGTTGTAGATGTAGCCGACGCGAGGCACAGTGGCGCCACCGTAGTCGAATGGCGACAGGTAGGTATCCGAATAGCCGAACGTAAACATGACCACCGCACCGGCAAGCACAGCCAGGATCCCCCCGAATACGCTACCGCCCAGGCGACCGGCCAGGGATCCCAAACTGACCATCACGATGAGAACCAGTGATTGGTTCAACGCGACGAGCAGAGCGTTGACGGGCAGGGAACTGGGGTGGGACACAAGGACCGCGACAAGCAACGTGAACACCTGCAATGCCGTAACGGCCAGCCCGTATGCCGATACCAGCGCGATGTGCGGAGTTCGGCTGATCCGGTTACCTTCAAGGTAGGACACGTTGCCCAGGAGTCGCGCCGCATCAACCGCGGCAATCCCCGCGACCAAGGGCGCGATGAGAGTAAGCGCCACACCCAGCCAGTCGAGTGTCCAGATGATGTCTCCGCGCCATGGCGCTCCGCGTTGCAGTGCCACGATGAGGGAGACACCCAGTTGGATGGGGATCAACCAGAGGATCAATCCGTAGCGCACAAAGTAGGCCACCAATTGGCGGTAGTTCATGAGGATTCTGCTCGCTTCCACAGTTGTTCCGTCCAGTGGCCGCGGTGGGGCGACCACGCGACGGTGAGCCCTACTTGCGTTGGCCTTGGACGAGTTCCACGAATGCGTGTTCAACGCCTGGCCCTGAGACGGCATCCGCTCCTGACGTTGCCACCAGCCCGGCGACGGTGCCGTCGAAGAGTACGCGCCCTTCGTCTAGGACCAGGACGCCCGCGCTGAAGTCAGCAATGTCCTCGGACAGGTGCGTGGACACCAGGACAGCGGAGTCTGTGCCAATCTCGTGGATCAGCGCGCGCACTTCTGCGCGATTGATCGGGTCCAAGCCGACCGTCGGTTCGTCCAGGATCACCACGTCGCTATTGGTCAGCAGCGCCGGCGCGATACCCACGCGGCGCACCATACCGCCCGATAGGTGCGCGATGCGTTCGTGTCCCTTGTCGGCGAGGTTGACCCGTTCCAGTGCTTCCGCTACGCGGCCCGCGGATATTGCCGACTTTCGGCTCGATCGCGCCCACGCGATGAAGCGCAGGTAGTCGGTGACGCGAACGTGCCCGGGTGCCGCAAAGTCCTGCGGCAGAAAGCCCACGGTGGCGTTCGTGCCCTCCCCCACGCTGACGGAACCGCCACTGGGTTTACGCGACCCGACGATGGTTTGCATCAGGGTCGTCTTGCCGGCACCGTTAGCGCCCAGGAGTGAGGTCACCCCTCGCGACAACGTGTGGGTGATCGGCCCCAACTCGAAGGCTCCGAGTCGAACTCTCACATCGCAAAGCGTGCATATGGGCATATCCACACGTCCCCCTAGAACGAGTCCGACGCCGAATACGACGCATCGGTGCAGGGATCACTCCGGAGCGGGATGTCAATGCACAAGTGGACCTTAGCTCGCCCCCTATCAGCCCCTTCGTGGGGTTTAGCCGTCACCGTGGGCATCGCAGTCCAACTTTGGTTGGTGTAGTTGAGCCCATCAGCGCGAGGGAAGTCGTCTTTGCTATAGAACTGCCGAGCACACTCAACAGTGCCGGCGACAGACACACCCTTGTACTGGACCTCGTAGGAGTTCGCCTTGCAAGTGCCAGCGTTCCATTGGGACGTTGCTTCGAGATAGGCCTTGTGGTTGTCAGCATCAACGAACTTGTTCCAAGAGTTGACACGACTGTCATGACTACTGGAGGTCTCAAACGATGCGGTATTCGAGGCGAGTCGGATGTGCGCTGCATGGTTGTCGGCGTCCTGGAAGTGGTTTCCGAATCTTTGGACACTGTAGCTCATTTCGTTGACCTGGAATAGGACTCAGCATATCAAAGCCCGCGAGGGTAGGAAACTCAACCATTCCTGTTGCAGTAACGCGCTCTCAATTTCTGGGTCTGTCCGTTAACCTCGATCTTTCATCGGTGTGGTGAGCGCATGCGTTGGGCGTCGTTGCCGTGGTCGTGGGTGTGATTCTCGCATCGGGGTATGACAGGGGCCGCGTTGCGTCGCGGTGGCGGGGATTCCATTCCCAGGGGCGGCGTGAGGCGGCACTAGGCGCGTGGACGAGCCCTCAGCTGGTCACGCGGAATCTGCATTCCAGCCGGGCGGGTAGCCCCCGAGCGGCCGCGTCTCCTCCGATTGCGCCTCGTGGAACCGCTTGACGTCCGGGGGAATGTTTTCCGCCACGGCGATCAGTTTGTCCGTGAGCGCATCGACCTCGGTGGCCGAGATGTTTGCGTAGCGGAGCGTGGACAACGAGAACCGGTCGATCGTCCAGGCAAACCCGCGCAGATCCTCGTGCAGGTAGCGCGGAGCGTACGCCGGCGCGAACATCGCCTGGGCGAAACCCGGATCCGACGACTTCACGATGTACGTGTTATCGAACGGCGGCCAGCCGATGACGTGCTCGTGGGTGCCGACGTTCTTGAACATGCTTGCAATTGCGCCCTCGGGTGAGATCGACAACTGCGGCCACGAGCCCCGCAGGCGCAGCATGACGATAGTGACGTACGACCTCCGGTATGTGTCGCTGCTGGACCTGCGGTCGATGACGCGCAGGCGCATGCATGCCACGTCATGGCCGCGGTACGAACGCTGCTCGAGCGCCGTGATGTCCCGGGCTTGGCGCTGGTTCCCGGGTACGCCCGTCACTCCGGCGATCCACGGCGGAATCGACTGGCCCTGGGCGTCTGTGGTCAATGGAGCGGCGGCACCGATCAGGGCCTTGGCCAGGTTGCCGTTTCGGGCCTGTACGACGACCACGACGACCGCCGTGATGATCACTGCGGCTATCACGGCGGGGATGGCCCACGGCAGTACTGTCATAACAGATTCCTATCGAACGGCCGGTTCAACTCAGTCCGAGGTCCGCTAGGCCATACAGGTACAGGTACTCCAGCCCCGCTGCCTCGATCTTCTCCCGCGCCCCGGTGTCGCGATCCACGATCACGGCCACCGCCACGACGTTCGCACCCGCCTCGCGCAGTGCCTCCACGGCGGTCAGCACCGACCCACCGGTCGTCGAGGTGTCCTCGACGGCAACCACATTGCGGCCGGCGACATCCGGCCCCTCGATCCTTCGCTGTAGGCCGTGCGCCTTCCCCTCCTTGCGGACCACGAAAGCGTCGAGGTCCTGGCCGCGCGAGGCAGCGGCGTGCAGCAACGCGAGCGCGACGGGGTCGGCGCCCATCGTCAGTCCGCCGACGGCGTCGACGTCTGCCGTCGAGTAGCCGGCCTCCTCCAGGTGGTCGAGGAGCACGTGACCGACGAGGGGCGCGGCCAGGTGGTGCAGCGTGACCCGGCGCAGGTCGACGTAGTAGTCGGCCTCCTTACCCGAGGCGAGGGTAACCTTGCCGTGCACCACGGCGAGTTCCTTGATGAGGTCCCGCAACTGTTCGCGCGGCGTGGGAGAGAAGGTTTCGTTGCTCATGCCACCTAGCCTAGTTGGCTCAGCGCAGGAGGCGTAGCCGCGTGCTACTGACCCCGCGCCCCGGCGGGGCCGATCTCGCGCACGATCCAGCGCGGGAGGATGCGCAGCAGGGCCGCCGCACTCTGGTAGCGCGCCGAGGGCGTGATGAGAACGCGCCCGCGACGTGCGGCGTCGAGCGCGTGTGCGACGACGCTGATCGGCGAGAGCCAGGCGATATCCGGGAATTGGTGCTCGTCGATTCCCGCTCGACCGTGGAATTCCGTCCGCGTGAGACCCGGAAGCACGGCCGAGGCGACCACACCGGTGCCGCGCAGGTCACTCGCGAGCGACTCCGTGAACACTCGCACCCAGGCCTTGTGCGCCGCATAGGTAGAGCCGGCCATGTACGAGGCCACCGATGACACATTGATGATCGCGCCGCGCCCACGCGAGACCATCTGGGCAGCAGCGGCGTGCGAAAGCTCGAGAACCGCCGTCACCATGACGTCGAGTGCGGCGCGCTCATCATCGACCGGTTCACCGATGAAGGATGCGTGCAGCGCGTAGCCAGCGTTGTTGACCAGCAGTCCGATCGGCGCGAGTTGTCCGGGCGCGGGAGCGACGGGGGCCTCGTCCTGCGAAAGCGTCCCCGCGCTGAGCCGCTCCGCGACCTGCGCGCGGCCCTCCGCGGTGGAAAGATCGGCGGGCAGCACCTCGACGGTCACACCGGCCACCTGATGTATCCGGTCCGCAAGCGCCCGCAACCGGTCCTGCGACCGGGCCACAAGAACGAGATCGTGCCTGTCGGTGGCGAGCTGCCAGGCGAATTCCTCGCCCAGTCCGGAACTAGCGCCGGTGATCAGTGCGGTACCCATGCCCCTAGCCTACTTGCGACGCCGGGCAACGGCCCGTGGCCGAGGTCCGGGTCGGACGCTCACTTGGCCGCGACGGGGATGGCTGCCGCATCCCGATGCGATGCGGCGGAGTAGTCGATCCCCTTGGTCTCGCGAGTCAGAATCAGCGCGATGAGCGTCAGCACCCCGGAGCCGGCGAGATATAGCCCCACGAGCCACGTAGCGCCATCTGCCTTCGCCCAGAGCGCGACCGCGATGATCGGTGCCAGAGCGGCGCCCAGGATTGACGAGACGTTGTAGGCGATCGCGGAACCGGTGTAGCGGACGTTGGTCGGGAAGAGCTCGGGCAGGAACGCGCCCATCGGTCCGAACGTGAAGCCCATCAGCGAGAACCCGACGATCAGGAAGCCAAGCACGTAGCCGGTGGTCGCGGCGCCCTCGCCGTGCGGCGTGAGCAGGACGCCGAAGGACAGGCCGAAGACGATGATCAATCCCGTCACGACGAGTAGCAGGGAACGGCGGCCGAACCTGTCGGCGAGTGGCCCGGAGACCGCGGTGAAGATGCCGAAGAACACCACGGCGACGATCTGCAGCAGCACGAAGCGGATGTACGGGATCCCCAGACCGGGCACGTCGGCGTCCGGCGCTGCCGTCCCGAAGGTGAGCGTGAAACTCGTCATCAGATAGAAGAGCACGTACGTAGCGAGCATGATGAAGGTACCCAGGATGACGGCGCGCCAGTGGTGACGCAGCGTCTCGCTGAGCGGCAGTTTGCGGATGGCGCCCTTCTTCTCGGCCGTGACGAACGCCTCGGATTCGACCAGTTTGAGACGAACCCACAGGCCGATGATCACCATGATCGCCGAGAACAGGAACGGGATCCGCCAGCCCCAATTGAGGAACGCCTCGGACTTCAGCAGCGGATCGTCGGGATGGGGTAGCGCGGCGTTGATGATCAAGAACAACCCATTGGCGATGATGAAGCCGATGGGTGCGCCGAGCTGCGGGAAGGTGCCATAGAGGGCGCGCTTGTTGGCGGGCGCGTTCTCGGTCGCGACCAGCGCGGCGCCGGACCATTCGCCGCCCAGGGCGAAGCCCTGCGCGAGGCGCAGCAGGAGCAGAAGCGCTGGCGCGACGATCCCAATGGAGGCGTAGGTCGGTAGCAGTCCGATCAGGAACGTGGCCACGCCCATCGTGAGGAGCGAGATGACGAGGGTGGTCTTGCGGCCGCGCTTGTCGCCGAGGTGCCCGAACACGATCGCGCCGATGGGTCGCGCCCCCATGGCCGCCCCGAAAACGGCGAACGAGGCGAGCAGGGCGGTCGTGTCGTTCTCGGATGGGAAGAAGAGGGTGGGGAAGACGAGCACCGCCGCCGTCGCATAGACGTAGAAGTCGTAGAACTCGATCGTGGTGCCGACGAGGCTCGCGGTGATCACCCCCGCGGGCGAGTTGAGTGGTGCTGGCGTCGGTGTCGCAGCGGCCATGAAACCTCCGGTTGATGCGGGCGCGCGGCGTCCGTCGATCCCGCACGCGGCGTTGCTGTGCCAAGTCTAATCCAACGGCGTCCGATAGATGGGATGAATTGGATCAATGGGCGGACAGTATCGACCGCCGCCGCGTCCCCAGCCTGCCTTACCGCTCCCGCACCAGGGCGATCCCGCTAGGGTGGATGCGTGCGCATCGCTTCGTGGAATATCAACTCCGTCCGCTCCCGCATCGACAGAGCCGTAGACCTTCTGGTGCGAGAAGACCTCGACGTCCTCGCGTTGCAGGAGACGAAGGTCAAGGACGAGGCCTTCCCTGCAGAACCCTTCCGCGAGGCGGGGTACGAGGTCGCCCACACGGGCCTCAGCCAGTGGAACGGGGTGGCGATCGTCTCCCGTGTCGGCATCGAGCACGTCGAGACTGCCTTCGCAGGCCAGCCTGGGTACGGCGCCCCGGCCCCCGCCGAGGGGGAACTCGACCTCAGCGAACCAGCGGTGCTGGAGGCACGCGCGATCGGCGCGACCTGCGGTGGCGTGCGGGTGTGGAGCCTGTACGTCCCGAACGGTCGGGAGGTGGATCACCCCCACTACGCGTACAAGCTCGACTGGCTGGCCGCGCTGCGCGAGACCGCGGGCACCTGGCTCGCCGACGATCCGGACGCGAAGATCGCGCTCGTCGGCGACTGGAACGTGGCACCGCTCGACACAGACGTGTGGGACCCCGGCTTCTTTGTCGGGAAGACGCACCTGACGCCGCCCGAGCGGGCGGCGTTCGCGGGGCTCGCGGACGCAGGTTACACCGAACTGTCCCGCAAGTTCCTGCCCGCCGAGCACACCTACACCTACTGGGACTACCAGCGACTTCGTTTCCCGCGGAACGAGGGCATGCGGATCGACTTCGCGTACGCCTCCCCCGCGCTTGCGGCAGCGACGACCGGAGTCACGATCCTGCGCAACGAGCGCAAGGGAAAGGGCGCATCCGACCACGTTCCGGTGATCCTCGACATCGACGCGTGACCGGCGGCCATCATCCGCATCCGGCGGCCGTCTGGTGCCGCGAGCGCGGCCATGACTCCCCGCAGGTCGGACGCGCATTTACGCATCAACTACTGATGCCCCGATTTCGCCCCGCCGCTAGCCTGATAGATCGACGCGCAGTGAGCGCGCCCGCGCACCACGTGCGCGAACCGGACCGTACGACAACTGACAAGGGGGCGGCGCAGGCGTGAACCACAGCGGATTCCTGCGGCGCACGTTCGTCGCCCTCGCCGTCATCGCCGCCGTCGCACTCACCTCGGCGTGCTCCATCTGGCCGTGGAAAAAGGGCGACGACATCAAGGCCGTCTCGGTGTTCGACCTCCAGGTCGGCGACTGCACCCTCACCCCGCAGGACGTCACCGTCGAGATCACGGAGGTCAATCGGGTCGCATGCGCCACGGAGCACCAGCAGGAGGTGTTCGCCATCGTCCCCGTCACCGATCCCACGACCGGCGAGGTTCCCGCCACGCTACCAGGCGAGGACGTCCTCAAGACGTTCGCCGACGGCGCCTGCGCCGCCGCGTTCGAGGGTTACGTGGGGGTCGACTATCGCGACTCCTCGTTGTTCTTCACGTACCTCCTGCCCGGCGCCCGCGGGTGGGAACAGAACGACGACCGAAATGTTACGTGCTTCATCACGACGACGGGCGACGTGCTGACCCAATCCGTGAAAGGCACTGGGTGGTAGTCCGCTGACAGCGGGCTTACCGCCGAACCGTATAGGAGGACCCAATGGGAAGACCCAACGCGACCATGAGCGCGATGCTCGTCTGCCCGTTCGGGCTCGCGCCGTCTAACCTCGTGCCCCTGCCCACCCCGCGGGTAATGGTCGAGGGCAAGCCTGCCGCAACGATCTCGGACAGCCTCCCGGGGGCCAACATCCCGCCATTCGGGATGTGCAATTCCCTCGCGAATCCGGCCGTCGCCGCCGCCACCGCCGCGGCGCTGGGCGTCCTCACGCCGATGCCGTGCGTTCCGACGCCCGTGGGAACCTGGGTGGGCGGGGCAGCGACGACCATGGTCGGCGGCAAGCCCGCGCTTACGCTCGGCGCCACGTGTCAGTGCGCCTTCGGCGGCACAATCCAGATCACCAACCCGGGTGCGACCCGCACCATGTCGTCGTGACGGACGGTCACCTCCCGCGCGGTCTGACCGGGGCAGCCCGCGCGCTCCTGGCGGCCTTCGAGGTGCGCGCAGAGGCGGGATGGGAGCCCGGACCAGCGGTCACGATCGCCCTGAGTGCGCTCGCATCGGACCTGGCCGCGGACGTCCTTGGCTCGGCGGACGAGCGCTTCGCGGCCATTTCCCGCTCGTTCTCGCTCGACGCCACGGAGGAGCGCATCCTCGCGGTGGCCCTACTCGCCGAGATCCACGTGGGCGCCGCCGCCACCATCGGCGTCCTGACGGGCGAGGCGGGCGCCGCGCTGCCCACCGTCGCGCTCGGTGTGGAACTGCTCGGCGGTCGCGCGAGCGAGGAGGAGGCGTGGCGGGCGATCGCGCCGACGGGAACGCTGCGCGCACTCGGCCTGCTGGAACTCGACGGCGCCACCCTGCTATCCGCGTACCGGCTCCGACCGCACGAGTTGCTGGTCCGTCGCCTGCACGGCGACCGCACGTCAAGCTCCGGGCTCGCGGGGCTGTACACCTCGGCCCACGCGATCGACGCCGGTGACCCCCAGGCGCGCGTCGCGGAGGCGATCCGCGCTGGCGCACCGCTCGCGTGGATACAGTCGCCACCCGGCGCGGCGGGCCTGTCCTGGGCCGCGGGGGTATGCGCGCGACTCGAGGCGTATCCAGTCGCCGTCGATCTGGCGCGCGCCACCTGGCTCACCGGCCAACCCGATTCGGTTCAGGTGGCACGCCTGCGCAATCTGCTGGGGGAACTCGTCCTCGATGCCACCCTCGACCGGTCACCCGTGCTCCTTGTCGGCGCCGAACTCGCGACACCTGCGATAGACATCCTGGTCGAGGCACCGATCCCGGTCCTGTGCGTCGCCGACGTAGCCTGGGACTCGACGATCAGCCCGCACCTGCCCGTCACCGCCGTCGCGGGGCGGCTCACGAGCACACAGCGCACGGACTGCTGGCGCGACGTCCTCGGCACGCGCGATATCCCCCGTGAGATAACCGTCCTACGGCTCACCCCAGAGCAGATCGCCGAGGTCGCGCGCAGCGCCCGCTACGGCTCGCCCGATCCCCTCGTCCCGCCCACGGCAGACGATCTGGTGCGCGTCGCCCGTTTGCTGAGCACCCGCGGCTCGGGCGTCCCGAGCGCGGGCAGGTCGCCGGCCACGCTGGCCGACCTCGTACTACCGGAGCACACCCTGTCCGAGATCACCCGCCTGATCGACTGGGGACGCTATCGCGACGACGTGCTCGCCTCGAACCAACTGCAGGGCAAGGGCGGGAAGGGCACCGGGATCGCGGCGCTCTTCTCGGGCGGCCCCGGCACCGGCAAGACGCTCTCGGCGCACGTCGTGGCGGACTCCCTCGGCATGGAACTGCTGCAGGTCGACCTGTCCGCCATCGTGGACAAGTACATCGGCGAGACCGAGAAGAACCTCGAACGCGTCTTCACGAGCGCCGAATCGATGAACTGCGTGCTGTTCTTCGACGAGGCGGATTCGCTGTTCGGGTCGCGATCGGCCGTCAACGACTCACGCGACCGGTACGCCAACCAGGAGGTCGCCTACCTGCTGCAGCGCATCGAGGCCTTCGACGGGATCACCGTCCTGGCGACGAACCTGCGCGGCAACATCGACACGGCGTTCGCGCGGCGGCTGCACTTCATGATCCACTTCCCCGACCCGGACGAACCCACGCGCGCCCAGTTGTGGCGCCATCACTTGTCGCAGGTTGCCCAGGTGAGTCAGGACGAGCCGATCGACATCGCCGTGCTCGCCCGCTGCCTCGAGATCGCGGGCGGCGACATCCGGAACATCGTGCTCGCCGCCGCCTACGACGCGGTGGCGAGCGGTGAGCCGCTGACGCACGCCCAGGTGCGCGTTGCCGCCGCCAGGGAGCTCGCGAAGCTGGGGCGCCGCCTGCCGGTCGAGCTGGAGACTTCGTTCGGCTAGGGGCACAGCGTTCCGGCATGCCGGCCTGGTTGGCTGCGAGCGGTATACCGGCCGGGTGCCCGCGAGCGGCACGCCGGCCGGGGGTCGGGATCGGCCCCCGCTCCCGCCGGAGAGCGGCCGAAATGTCTAATTGGGTAGCAATTGCCGTATCGGAATCCTGTCCGCGCGCAGGAAGATGGCAGGTGATGGGCTATCCGTGCGCGCAGACGCGCGATGCTGGCACGAGCTGGAGGCAATGACATGAGCGACAGGCATCTGGGACTCGCCAAGGACAAGGTCGAATCTGCGGAACCCGCGGCCGCGCGTTCCTCGGCGACCACGAGCGCCCCTATCGCGGCGGGCGGCCTCCTCGTCGGCGCCGCTGGCGACAACGCCGAGGCACGGGCGGACGAGCTCGCAGACCGGGCATTGCAGCGCCTCTCCATCGGCGGCGAATCCGCCGGCGCCGATCCGCACAGCCACGACGCCGATTGCGGGCATGTTCACCGCATGGCCGCGCCCGCCCCGAGTGCCAAGATCGGCGCCGCCGGCGGCGAGCTCGACGACCAGTCCACCGCCCGCATCGAGTCCATGCGCGGCCGCGGCAAGTCACTCGACGGCTCAGTGCGCTCCTCGATGGAGTCGGCGTTCGGCACGAGTTTCGCCGGCGTGCGCGTCCACGACGGACCGGACGCTGCTGCCCTGTCGAGCGCGATGAGCGCCGCCGCGTTCACGACAGGCCGGGACATCTTCTTCGGCGCCGGGCAGTTCGATCCGAAGTCGCCGCAGGGTCAGCGAGTGCTCGCGCACGAGCTCGGGCACGTCGCCTCCGAGGGCGGGCCGAGCGTGCGACGCGGACTGCTCGACAGGTTCAACAACTGGCGCAAGGAACGCAGCGAGAAGTCTGACAAGGTCGCCGAATCCAAGCAGCTCCAGGCGCAGGAGAAGGAGGACAACGCCGAGGCCCGCAAGGAGGGCATGCAGGGGCGGGCCGACCTGCAGGAACTCATTCAGAATGGTGGCGATCCCCTCACCGGGCAGACCCCTGCCGAACGCTTCAAGGAGGTTTCCCTCGCGCTGGCCGCCGGCATCAAGGAAGAGCAGGACGAGGTCAACCGACTCCTTACCCAGCACAAGCCCGGTGGGGTGTGGGACCAGGGCTGGGACGAGGATCGGGTCGCCGACCAGGCTTTCCGCACCGTCTATTTCGACGGGCCGAAGGCGGAATACCTCAAATTCGTCGCACCCGCCCGAGCGACGGCCCAGGAACGCCTGGTGCGACTCGTCCGCCAATTCCGCACGGACGCAAACGTCCGCAAGGACGCCGAAAACATGTCGAAGCGAGGCGCGGCATCGGGTGACGAGAAACTCGACGCCCTCTACGACCAGGTGGCGGTCAAGCTCAACGAGGAGATCACGGCGGCAGTGGGCGCCGTCGACGTCAGCAAGCTCGACGCGCCGGCCGCGAATCAGGCGAAGTCCGACGCCCGCCGCGACGTCGTGAGGAACAAGACCAAGTCCATCACCGCGGATGTGCGCGCGGCGGCCCCGCCCGAACTGCAGGCAAAACTCCCCACGGCGGATTCCGCGCGAGAGATCTACTACGTGAACGCCGCCATGCAGAGGTTCACGATCCGCGGTGGCAACGGCACTCCCGACAAGGAACCCGAGACCTTCGACGGCTTCATCGAAAAGTGGGAGAAGTACGGCGGATACGCCGAGCAAGGCGGCTCGGCGGCCGGCCTGCTCGCGAAGGGGCTCGGCGCCATCACCCCCGAGGGATCGAAGACGGACGACACAGACGGACTCAAGGTCACGGACGGACCGAAGGGACTGAAGTCGGTGCCGATCATCGGCGAGTTCGGCCAGGCCGTGGCGCAGGCCGAGGACCGCGTCAAGCAGCAGAAGACGCTACCCCCCAATTCGTCTAAGAGTTTCAAGAAAGACAACGATCTCTTCGAGAAGGGCGAGACCCTGAACGACCGGGTCACCTCGGGAATCGGCTCCGGCATCTCGATCCTGACGAAACTCAAGGACGCCGTCCTGCACGGAATGAAGACCGTCAAGGCGATCCGTGACGGCGTCAAGGAGAAGAACCCGCGCAAGGCGCTCGAAACCATCAAGTCGGCCTCCGACGGGCTGAGCTCACTGACCGAAGGTGCCAAGAGCGCCGCCGAGCTGGCGCAGAAGATCGATCCGGGCGTCAAAGAGTCCGTCGGCAAGGTGATTCCGGGCTTCGATATCACGCTGGCGGCGCTCGCGATCGTGAGCAATGCGATGTCGCTGGCCGACGCTTCGATCCACCTCAGCGACACGAACACGGCGATCCAGTCCGCGCGCATCCGCGGCGTCGACGGCGGGAAGAAGAAGGTGGACGTGATGGTCTACCCGCTGACCAAGGTGGCGCAGAGCCACACGATCAAGGTCGAGCAGGCTGCGTGGTCCACCGGCAAGTCGGTCTCCGACCTCATCACGTCGATCTCGTCTCTCGCCAGCGGCGGCGGGTTCGGCATTCCCAAGGCCATCGAGGCGGGCGTCGGCCTGCTCGACACCCTCCACAACTTCGCCCACCTCGTCGCCAAGGAGGTGCTGATCGCGCAGGCGAAGTTGACCGAGCGCGAGTCCAAGCTCTCCCTCGAAGGCAGCGCGGAGGCCGTGCTGTCCAAGAACCCCAGCATGGCGGTCGAGGGCATCATCCTGCGAGCCGCGAAGAACGACGACCAGGTGGCCATCACGTTCCTGCAGAGTTTCCGCGTGGACGGCACGCCCGTCCCCGATCTCCTGCCCGCCCTCAAGGCCGTCAAGCCGAACGACATCAAATCGACCGCGGGCGACATCTCCCTGCTGTTCAAGGTCCGCGACGCAGTCCTCGAATCGATGGGCGATGACGCTGACCCGCAGGGAATGTTCGACAAGGCGAAGTCAACGTACGGCAAGCTCAAGGACATCAACAAGATGCGCAAGGAGCGCAACGAGATGGAGGGGAACATCGGATTGACGCAGGGACGTAGCTGGTTCTGGAACGTCAAGATGATGCTCCGCTCCGACGAGAAGACGGCCCGTTCTAAGATGAAGACGCAGATCGACTTCGGTGAGTTCCAGGACAGCCAGGCCCAACCGGTAACCACCGACCCCAAGAAGGTCCCGTCCGGGCCCATCCGCATGATCGTCGGCGACCTGATCCTGCCCGTAGGGGCGAGCGACGATGTTCAGGACAAGTTCCTCAAGGACGTCGAGAAGCTCGACCTCAAGGTGATCGAGGATGCGCTGACGCACCCGTTCAACGACGACAAGGCCAGGGCCCTACTGCTCACCATCAAGCAGGGGATCGAGGCCGCCCAGAGCGCCAAGTCCGCTCCCGCTAAGGTGGGGGCATGACCCCGGACGATGTAGACCTCGCGTTGCGCGATATCGCCTCCGCTCCCTCCGTTCTGCTCGGGCGGGTGGTCACGGCCTTCGAGGCAGTCGGCCTCACGCCGACGGAGATCGACTGGGAGCAGGAAACCTTCGACGCCCCCGAGCTGCCAGGCGTGACCGGCCCCATTTCGGGCATCGTGATGCAGCGATCGCGCGCGGTGGTGTTCCACCGGGTGCACGATGTTTTCCTGTCCCCTGAGCAGGTCGAGCGCCTCGAGCCCGTGGTGATCGCGGCGAATTCCGAACTCGACATCTCCGCGGTCGAGGTGACCCCGCAGATCGGCGCTCTGTCGCTGCGGGCCGCAGTGGAGGTCGGCGATCTGGAGCTTGGACGAGTTCTTCTGGGCGAGATGATGACCGTTGCCATTCGGCGGGTCGCGGCCGACTGGGAAGTCGTCTCCCCGGCACTCATCGCCGCGGCCGATGGCGAGATCTCGGCAGGCGAGGCCAAGTCGCGACTACGACCCCACCTCTAGCGCGTAAACCGCGAGGGCGAGCGGGTACCCAGCGGGGCTCTCCCCACGAGCGGGTGCCCAGCGGGGCTCTCCCCACGAGCGGGTGCCCAGCGATTGCGGAGCGGGGGTCCGCGTCTGGCCCCTCGCCTGCACCTTTGCGGGCTAGATAGGTAACGATTACGGATGATCGGCAAGCCCGCTTGCAATAGCGTGTACACGATCCGCACGTGTGTCTCGTGAGCCGAACCAGTCGCGGCGCGCCGTCGTCGGTCCGCCGGTGCTACCGCGGCCGGCCCGCGACCGCCGTGCGCGCGACATCTGGGAGGGGAACACCGTGCTGATTCCGGCGGTGGACAGTGGCCTTGAGAGCCTGCTGCGCGCCACGCTTCCGCTGACCCCGCAGCAGGGCGATGTCTCCTTCGACGCCCCCTCATCGAGCTGGGCGGCTCAGGTGAATCGGCTTACGGTGAACCTCTTTCTCTACGATGTCTGCCGCAGCGCGCAACCGTTGCGCACCACGCCGCCGCGCGTGCTCCCAGACGGCACCGAGCAGACGAGGTATCCGCTGCCGATGGTGCAGCTCACGTACCTCGTCAGCGCCTGGGCTGGCACCGAACGCGACGCCCACGCCCTGCTCGGCGACGTGCTGCTAGCCAGCCTCGCCCATCAGATCCTGCCGCCGGAACACCTGCCGATTCCCCTGTCGTCGAACGTCCAGTTAGCGGTTGCGACGGATTCCCAGAACAAGCCTCGCGAGGTGTGGAGCGCACTGAGCGGACCGCTGCGCGCCTCCTTCACCCTCCTCGCGACCGTCGCTGGCGACGCATACGACTGGCGCGAGGAAGCGGAGCGCGTGGAGGGGGTGTCCGCCGCAGTACTCCCATCCTGGCGCGACGGGGCGAGTCAGCAATGAGGGTACGTTCACCGCTGACCGAACTCGAGATCGCACCGGGCCAGACCGCCCAGATCACGCTCGAGGTCGTGAACACGTCCGACGTGATCGAGTCCGCCACGGTCGCCGTGCTCGGCATCGACGCTGCCACCATCACCTCGCAGCCGTCCGCACTGGCGCTCTTCCCCGAGGCCGCAGGGGAGCTGACGGTGAGCGTAACCCTGCCGGAGGCATTCCCGGCGGGCAATTATCCGCTGTCGCTCGTGGTGAGCGGTACGAGCGAGAACGCACGCAAGGGGCACCACCAACTCGAACTCACGGTGCCGCGGCGTCCCGCGCTGCGCCTCACGGCCAGCCCATCGGTTGTCCGGGCCCGACGGAAGGCATCGTTCCCGGTCGTGGTCCACAACGATGGCAACGTCGTCCTCGAGACGGCGCTGCGCGCGAGCGACGCGGACCGGCGCCTGCGCACGCAGATCGTGCCGTCGACGATCACGGTGCCCCCCGGATCGTCGGCGCAGGTCACGGCGGTCGTTCGCGGTCCCCGCCAACTCGTGGGCGCCGACCGCGAACGACCGCTGACGCTACACGCCTACGGTGTCGACTCGACGGCGGAGATCACCCTCACGCTCCAGCAGCGATCGACGTTCTCCCGCGGCCTGCTGACCGCGTTGACGCTGCTGGGCATCATGGCACTGTGGGTTGTCGCCTTCATCATCGGAATCCGCTTCGTCCTCGGCGGCGATCCGTTCGCCAAGGTGGCGCCGGCCTCGTTCTTCGCGGGCCAGACGGTGACCGGCGCGGGCGACGCTGCGAGCGGCGCGGCACCCGATGGCGCGCTCGCCAAGGATGGGGCGGTGCCCGCCGCCGTAGGCGCGACGATCTCCGGTTCGGTCACCTCCATCTGGGATGGTTCGGGCGTCTCACGACTCACCGTCGACGTGCTCCGAAGCGGCCGGAAGGGCCTGCAGGTCGTCGCCTCGACAGCCACGCTCGGCGACGGAACTTACTCGGTCGCCGGGCTGTTCCCGGGCAACTACCTCGTGCGGGTCACCGGCGTCGGGTACGACACGGTCTGGTATCCAAGCGGTTCGAACCTCGAATCGGCGGATGCCGTCGCGGCCGTTTCCCAGAAGACGATGGAGAACGTCGACCTGCAGGTCGAGGGCACGCCCTCGACGCTGCGCGGCAAGGTGCTCACCGGAACCTCCGAAGCCACGACGCCGATCACCGTCACCGCCACCCCCAGTTGGTCCGCGGGGACCTCGTCCGCCGCGCGCACCACGACCGCCGACGGCGACGGCAACTACGAATTCACCGACCTGCCGTCGCCCGCCAGCTATCAACTCTCGTTCGCCGCCGAGGGCTTCCGCACCACATCGAGCACTGAACGGGTGCTCGGCGGGCAGGACCGGTATGCGCTCGACGTCACGCTGGGAGCGGGTACCGGCTCCATCAGCGGCATCGTCACGGACGGCACGGACCCCATCGGGGCGGTCACCGTGAGCACCACCGTGGCGGATGAAACCCTCACCGTGGGCACGCCGACGATCGGCCTGGTCGGCAGCTTCACCTTCAGCAATCTACCCACCCCCGCCACATACGTCCTGACGTTCACCAAAGACGGCTACACCACGCGATCCACAGTGGTGGACCTCGAAGCGGGCCAGTCGCTCACCGATCTCGAGGTTCAGCTGGCGGGCGGCGCCGGGACCGTGACGGGCAAGGTGACTGCACCCGGGGGCGCGGGCGTGGGCGACGTCACCGTGAGCGTGGGCGGGTCCGCCACGCCCATCACGACCACCACACTGACAGGTTCGAACGCCGGCGCGTTCACCCTGACAGGACTGGTCACCCCCGGGCAGTACACCATCACGTTCCTCGCTGACGGATACCTGCCCGCGAGCGTACCGGTGACGCTCACTGTGGACGAGCCCTCCACCACCATTCCCGTTCGGCTCTCCAGGAGCCTGGGCACCATCGCGGGACGGGTCACCGCCAGTGGCACCGGCAAGGCCGGGGTGACCGTCCAGATCACCGACGGCGAGGCGGTGCGCACCACGACGTCCACGGCATCGGGAGACTACGGGCGCGGAACGTACTCGTTCGACGACCTGCCGGCCGGGATCTACACCGTGACGGCCCGCACCGACGGCGGCCGCGTCATCGCCACGACCGTCGTCACGCTGGCCGCCGGCACCACCGAGCGGTCCGATCTGCCCATCACCGAGGGGAGCTGACGTGCATATCGACGTGTCCCCCCGCGCCCTGGACATCCATCCGCCGCAGTCCGCGCTCATCGCCGTAACGCTGACGAATACGAGCGACGTGATCATCGGTGCCCGGCTGCGAGTGCTCGGTGCCGACTCGAAGTGGATCACGATCGACGACGCCGAGCCGCGGCTGTTCCCCGGCGAGACCTCTCTCGTGACGATCGAGGTCACCGTCCCTCCCGAGCTCCCTGCAGGTACTCGAACGCTCGCCATCCAGGTGCAGGACGTGGCCGATCCGGCGAGCATCGAAATCGCCGAGGTCGCGCTCAATGTGCCCGCTGATCCCCGACTGACCCTCACGGTCGATCCGCCTCACGTGACGGCGGGCAAGCGCGCCCAATACACCGCAATCGTGGCCAACACGGGCAACGCGACGCAGAACGTGTCGATGACCGCGACCGACCCGAAGGCGAAAACGACGTTCAGGTTCACGCCGTCGTCCTTCATCCTCGAACCGGGCGGCTCCATGCCCGTGGCCGTAGCGGCCCGCGCGAGACGACCGCTATTCGGCGACGCCACGCTTCGCCCGTTCCAGGTGACAGCGTCCGGCACGCCGAGCGCTGCCACGCCCACTCCCCCCGCCACGGCCGTCTTCGTCCAGAAGTCGCTGATCTCCCGCGGGGCCATCACGCTCGTGGGCCTGTTGCTCGCGGTGAGCATCTTCGCGCTCGTCATCGTGATCGCACTGTCCTCGGTCGTGGACCGCTCCGCGGCCGACCGCAATCTCGCGCTCACCGTTGCGCAGGCCAGGGAGGCGGGTGCCGCGACCGGATCCAGCGGGCTGGGCGGCAAGGTGGTCGACCTCATGACCGGCTCCTTCGTGTCCTCCGTCGCCGTCGCGGCGTTCCCGGCGGACGACGCCTCCAACCCGATCGCCACGACCGCCTCCGGAGACGACGGCTCCTTCGCCATTTCCGGACTGCCCGCGGGCGACTACCTCGTGCGGGTCCAGGGCGGCGGTTACGACGAGGTGTGGTATCCAGCGGCGGCGAGTCCAGGGGACGCGCAGACCGTGACGCTGGCCAACGATCAGCGCGTCGCGGACCTGACCGTGGTGGTCGGCGGAACCCCGGCGAGCCTGGCCGGGGAGGTGAGCGGGGACGACGTGGCGGGAGCGACCCTCACGATCCAGTTGCCGCTCGACGCGGGAATTCTCGCCGACGCGGGTATGTCAGACACCTCGACCGGTGACTCCGCCGTGCCCGCCGGCGCGGTCGTCACAACCGCGCCGATCGGCTCGGACAGCACGTTCGAGGTCACGAACCTCCCCTCGCCGGCCATCTACGACCTCATCATCTCGAAGCCCGGCCTCGCATCCACCGTTCAGCGACTCGACGTCGCAGCCGGGGAGAACAGGACCGGCATCAAGCTGTCGCTGCTCGCAGGCGACGGCATCATCGAGGGAACCGTGAGCGGGGACAAGGGCCCCATCGGGGAGGCGACCATCGTCGCCTCGTCCTCCGACGTGACAGTACGCACCGTGTCCCTGACCGAGGGCGACGTCGGCTCGTTCGTACTGCGCGGCTTACCCACCCCCGGCAACTACACCATCACCGTCGCGGCGGACGGCTACTCATCCGCGACCCTCGCGCTCTCCCTCACCCAGGGACAGCATCTCGAGGGCGTGTCCGCCGTGCTCGGCACGGCCACCGGCTCGCTCTCGGGCCTGGTGAGCGTCGACTCCGGCTCCGCAGCCGGCGTCGAGGTCATCGTCACCGATGGCGCCACCACGTTGCGCAGCGTGACCCAGTCAACGTCGCCCGTCGGCGCCTGGCGCGTCACTGGCCTGCGCATACCGGCTACCTACACCGTGACGTTCACGAAGCAGGGCCTGACCAGCCAGGTAGTATCGGTACGGATCGACGGATTCGGGCGAGTCACCCAGGGCGCGACAAGCGCCACCACCGTCAACGCGACCATGGGATCGGCAACCGCGTCGCTCAAGGGAACAGTAAGCCAGCGCAGCGGTCAAAGCGCCGCCCAGCCAGTCGGCAACGTCACGATCACCCTCAGTTCCGGTGACACGCAACGAGTCGTGACGTCCGCATCCTCCCCCTCGACGAAGATCGGCCAATACCTCATAACTGGGCTGCGGCCGGGCACCTACACTGTAACGTTCGCACGTCAGGGCACCACCCCCACATCGGCGATCATCACGCTCACAGCCGGCGAGACCGAGGAGTTCAGCCCCGTACTCGTCGCCCCGGCATCCATCTCGGGCACCGTCACGCACTCACTCACCGGCGATCCGGCCCCCGGCCTGACCGTCAACCTCTACCTCGCGTCCCAATACGGCACCGCCGCAGATCCAGTCGCGGTCGCGGTGACCGATTCCTCCGGCTCCTACGCGTTCAACGAAGTCGACGCGCCGGAACACTACATCGTCGAAGTTCGCACAGCACCCGGCTCCACCGTCGTGGCGACATCTCCCCCGATCTCGCTCGCGGCCTCGGACGTCCGTCAGTTCAACGCGAATATCTGACAGGAGCACGCCATGTCCGATCGACCAGAACGCTCAGGTTCGCAGGCACCCACCGTCGCCGCCCGCGCCGTCGCACCCGCCTCGGCGCACGATCCCGCGAGGCTCCACGTCCACGTTCGCAACGTCTCGGAAGCGCCGCAGGACTTCATCGTGTCCATCCGCGGGCTCGAATCGTCCTGGGTGCCCGGACCGGTCGTGGCCGCAGCAATACCTCCTGGCGCGACGTGCACGCTCGAACTGCCGATCTCGCCACCGAACGGCACGCCCCCCGGCGACTACCCCTACCTGATCGAGGTCGAGGCAAAGACGACGACGGAAGCCTCGTCCACGATCGCCCGCACCGTGCTCGAATCCGCGTGGACCATCGAGGCCCACAGCGAGATAGTGCTCAGCGTGGAGCCCGCGGACACCCGCTCGCTCGCCGCAAAGAAGGTGCGCGTACAACTCGCGAACGCGAGTGGGGCCGAGCGCGAAGTGACGCTCAACGTCACCTCCGAGCGCGGACTGCGCGTCACGCTCGGCAGTAAGAAGGTGCGCGTGGGACCCCACCAGAGCACGACCGTCCCCGCGCGGCTTCGCGGCGGTCGGCCGCAGCTGTTCCACAACTCCCCGCGGCGCAGTTACACCGTCGTAGCCACCGGCAACCAGGTGCCGACCCGCTTCCAGGGCACGCACCAGTCCCGCGCGCTGCTCCCCAGCGGGGTGATGCGCGCGGTCGCGCTCGTTGCGGTGCTGGCGGTGTGGGCCGTGGGAGCCATCACGGCGCTCCCGTGGCTCGCCGATCGATTCGATGCCGACAAGAAGGCGGACGTCGCAATATCAACGCAGGCGCCCGAGCAGAGCGGGGATGCCACAGACGACCCCGCAGCACCCGGCGATGCCGGCGATGCCGGCGGCCAGGATGCGGGTGGCTCCGAGGATGATTCCGCCGATTCGGATAAGCCGGGCAAGGCAACTGCCGACGCGGCCTCGGATCAGGTGAGGATCTCGGGCGCCGTCCTCGGCAACGCCCCGAGCGGTGTCACGGTCCGCATCGAACCGGCGTCCTCCATCGCGGGAGTCAGCGGGTCGACTGGCGCGGACGGCGGACCGACGAGTTCCGCCATCGCGAGCCTGCGCCACGTGCTATCGGGTGGCGACCAGGCCACCGCGCCGCTGGTGGCCGCGGGCAGAGCGTGGACCAAGGTGGGCGAGACGCTCGCCGATAACCTGATCGGCGCGACGGAGCCCTCGTCCTCGAAAGAGGCGGGCAAGGTGTCGCGCGAGTCGCTCCCGATACAGTCGACCACGACCCCCGAGGAGACGCGTAGCACGACGACGTCCGCCGACGGGACGTGGGCGTTCGCGGGCGTGAACTCGACCGCACGCTACCTGGTGACCCTGTCCAAGCCAGGGTTCCAGACAGCGCGCTACTTCGTCACCGGCGCCGAGGCCGCCGCGGTGCCGCTCGAAGTCGAACTCGAGTCGGGGCGCGGCACGGTGTCCGGCACCGTGACCGGGCCGAAGGGCAAGGTCGGCGGCGCCTCGATCACGCTGACGGACGGGACCACGACGCTGTCCACGCGCACGGCAACCCGAGGCGATGTGGGCAGCTGGTCCGTCTCCGGACTCTCGACCCCATCGACCTACCTGATCACGGCGGCTGGGGAAGGGCTGGGCGCGCAATCGCGCCTCGTGGACGTGGGCGCGGACGCCGACATGACGATAGACATGAGCCTCAAACAAGGAGTGGCCTCGCTGACCGGCACCGTCTCGGGCAGCAACTCCCTGGGGACCTACTCGCCCCTCGGCGCCATATCGGTCGTCGCCACCGACGGCGACGTCACGCGCAACGCCACGACCGTAACCTCGGGGAAGTCGGCCGGCGCGTTCATCCTCCCCGATCTTCCCGTGCCCGGCACCTACACCGTGACCGTCAGCGGCGAGGGCTACCTGACACAGGTACGCACGGTGAAGCTCACGACCAAGAACTCGCCCACGAGCCTCAACCTGCAACTCGGCAAGACTGGCGGCGGGATCGTCGGCACCGTGAAGGACGAGGACGGAACCGGGCTCACCGGAGCGGGCATGGTCCTCACCTCCGAGGACAACGTCTACAAGACCATGAGCGCCTCCGATGGCAACGGCGGTTTCCGGTTCGATGGCGTCGTCGCCGGCACCTACGTCCTGTCCGGCCAGATTTTCGGCCACGAGACCGCCTTCGCGCAGGTCCGGATACGCGACGGCCGGACCGCGAGCGCTGACCTGATCCTGACGTCCATCGACGGCAACGGCCTGACCGAGACCTCCCGGATCCGCGGGCGAGCCGTGGACGCCACCACCGGTGCATCGATCACCTGCCCGCACATCACGGCAAGCGAGGTGTGCGCCGTGACGATCTCGACGAACGTGACCCGCCGGAACGGCACCGTGGAGACCGTGACCGCGACGCAGCAGCCGGACGCGCAGTACACCCTGCCCGGCACGGGAGGCCTGCTACCGGGCAGTTACAAGCTGACCTTCACCGCTCCCGGATACGAGCCCGCGACGGTGACGGTCGAGGTCGCGATGGACCGCGTCGTCGAAGCCGCCACCGCCGCCCTGTACCCATCGCCGTCGATCAGCGGCAACGTGCTGACCCGCGTCGGCGCGCTGCCGGCCGGCACGTGCGTCGTCGCGACCATCCAGGGGTCGACAGCGCCGACGACGTATCCCTGCCAGACCGCCCCGGACGGCAGCTGTCAGGTGACGGGAGCCCCGACCGGGATGTACTGCGGATTCGCCGACACGACCTCGATGGGCTCCTATCAGATCAATCGCCTGCCATCGGGCACCTACCAGGCCCGCACGTATGTTCCCTCCGGCACCGAGTACCTGGCGGATTCGCTTGGGGTCACCGTGTCGCTGCAGGGCGGTGACGCCAAGCGATACGACGCGACCCTCGACCGCCTCGGCCGGCTCGCCGTGACGGCGCTTCGCTCAACGGGTACCGGTAGCCTGGTCGCCGGAGACTCCGCCTTCATCGAAGCGATCGGCTCGGGTCCGAATCAGACCGCATCCGGCTCCGCCAACGCCTCGGGCTACCTGATGCTGACCAAGCTGCCGGAGAGCACGTACACGATCACCGCTCGCGACGCGACCAACCCCAACCTGACCGGTGAGGTCACCGGATTGACCGTCGGACTGAACCAGGAGATCTCCGTCCAGCTCGTCATCACGTCGGGCGTGGCGAACCTCACCTCGCACGTGGTAACGCAGCTCGAGGCCGCGGGCTCCCAAGATGTGAAGGACGCAGCCGTCACCGTTACCGGCGTCGTCCGCTACAACGGCGTAGTACCCATCCGCGAGACGGCGACCATCACGGCCACGGACGACTTCGGCATGTTCCAGATCTGCACCTCGCTGCCATGCTCGACTAGCGACTCCGTCGCCTACCTGCCCCTCATCGAGGGACAGGTCGACATCGAGGTGACGCACGATGACTACGTCACCTTCAGCCGCAACAACGTGCCGACGACTGACCTGCAGACCATCACGCTCGAGCCGCGAGGCGTGCCGTTCGTCGGCACCATCGCCTTGAATGGTGTGACAACAGGGCTCGGACAGCTCTACCAGAACGTGGGTTTCACAGTGCTGTCGGCACCGCCCGGCACCGGTGCGCTGTCGCTGACTGCGAACTCGTCCGGCCGCGTGTTCTGGTCCGACTCCCAGCAGAGCGTGGACCCCGCCGGTGGTCGGTACCTTCGCCCCGGCACCTACCGGGTCCAGGCGTCGCTCGCCGGATTCGACCCCGATCTGGTGACCTTTACCGTGGAACCGGGCGACGCGTCCGCCGCCGCGACCTTCTCGCTGAACAAGTACGGCGAACTGCGGGTCTACGCCATGGCACCCACCCAGTCGAGCGGGCCCGTCGCGGTTGAGGGACCAACGATGGAGATCCGGCTCACGGACGGCACGACGCGTGTCCTCGACGCCCCGCCGACGCGCACCTACGTGGACTTCGGGTCGTTGCCGTCCGGCACCTACCAGGTCACCGCCTGGTTGCCCGGCTTCGCCGAGACCACGAGGAACATCACCGTGGACCCCGGCCAGCAAGTCTCCTCGGATCCGACGCTCTCACCGCAGATAGTCCTCACCCCGCTGAGCGCCATCACCGGCACGGTCTACAGCGAATTCGGCGCGAACTGGCGGGTCGCTCTCGGCGGCGCGACAGTGCGCGCCTCGCTGGGATCGGCCGATCCGTTCACCACCACGACGGCCTCGGACGGCTCCTATCGCATCACCGGCTCCAAGGTGCGCGAGGGCCTGGGCAACGGCACCTGGAGCGTGACGACGTCCGCCCCCAAACACACGACGATCGGCGTGGGCCAGGGCACGCCCTCGACCCGATCGATCGCACTGACGGCACCCGCATACCCGCAAAACACCCCCGTCCCCGATCTGGCGCTACGCCCCGAGAACGGGTCGCTGCGCGTGGTCGTGGTCGATCCCGACACCAATGAGCCGATTCAGGGCTACAACCTCAACGTGACCCTCGACTACAACGACGGCATCAACACCGTCTCGCCGCCGTCGTCGGCGTGCACGGGGAACAACGTCGGGTACTGCTTCAACGACGTGCTGCCGCTGACCTACACGCTGACGATCAACGGCGGCGGCTACGCGCCGCTGGTCACCGTCGTCACAGTCGAATCGGGGGTCACCAAGCCGATCAACATCGCGATGACCAGCCCTGGCGGTTCCCTGCAGGGGACGGTCACTCTCCAGGTCGGCGCGCAGACCACGGTGGTGGACGGCGCGACCGTCGAGTTGCGCAGCGCCGCCACGGGACAGGCGCTGATCGACAGCACGACCACGAACCCGGGCGGAAATTACCACTTCGACAACGTCTCGGCCGGGAGCTACATCCTGCGCGCGACGTACGAGGCCGATCCCGGCAACGCCGCATCCCAACTCGTCGCGGAGCGCACGATCGTCGTCGGAATCGCCCAGTCGCTCATCATCGACCTGAGCCTCGTCCAGCCGACTGCCGCCATAACCGTGCAGCTCACCTCGACGCAGGGATTCGACCTCACCGGCGCGCTCGTGTCGTTGCATTCGACCACCGCCGACCTGACGGCGCAGCCCGCCGTCCGCGTGAGCCCGGGCAGCAACGTCTACCAGACCGTGTTCGCGCAGGTCCCGTACGGCTCCTGGCTCGCGCGCGTGAGCGGCCCGACCGGGCACCTGGGCACGCACACATCGAACCAGGTGAATGTGGGTTCGACTCAGCCGACCGCGACGATCTCCATGAACGTCTCCGAGACGCGCCTGCAACTGATCGGCGCAGCGGAATCCGGGCTGAACAACCCGCCCTCAACGATCACCGCCTCGCTCACTGGACTATCACAGGTCACGGTTCCCGTCGGCGATTCAGCAGTGGTGTTCGTCCCGCAGGGCACGAACCGCACGGTGACCGGCGCGGCCGGAAACTGGCGGATCGATGTCACCGGCGGCAGCGTCAGCGGAACCACCTCGACTCACACGACGACCCTGACAATCAAGCGGCATGCGGTCACGCTGAGCCTCGACGCCCCGTCCCCCTCATCGGTGAATGTGGACAGCAACGTGACGTTCTCCTACGAGATCACGGCCCCCACGGCCGCCGGTTCCACGGTGGTGGGCGGCAGCGTGGAACTCTACCGCGGCGGGGCTCTAGTGACGTCGCAGGCCGTACCAACCAGCGGCCACACAGGACAGTTCACCTGGACTGCGGCGCTTCCGACCGGCAGCGCAACGTTCGAGGTGCGGTATACCGGAGCGGACGAGTTCTCCTCCCAGACATCGAACACCAGGACAGTGACGGTCACGCAGAAGCCCACGTCGATCACGATCTCCTCCTCGAGTGCCGGCAACGTCAGCGCGACGCTCTCGCCTGCGGCCGCCGCCGGGCCGATCGGGTCCGGAGCCACATTCGTGGTCGAGGTCGATAACTCAGGAACCTGGTCGACGGCGCCGGGGAGCGCGAACTGCAACCGGAGCGGTGCCGTCATCACCTGCTCCGGATTCGCGGGCGGCGAATCCGTGCGCGCGCGCTACACCAACACCAACACGGCGACGAACCCCTGGGCCAACTTCACCAGTGGAACCGTGACGGTTCAGTCCCCCCCGCCCGCGGAGGACGAGTGAACCGAACGAACCTGCGCACCCCAGCAACCGCGAGATTAGCGGCGTTCACCCCCGGTGGGGATCAGCGAACCCGTTTCGTCTTGGCTGAGGTCGACGTGACGGATTCATAACCGGCCTTGGTGACGGTGACTTTCACCGCAATCCGTTTGCCACGCTGGGGTGACTTCAGGGTGAGCTTGGCCTTGGTGGCGCGCTTGATCGGCTTGCCGCCAGCGAACCAGCGATACTTGACCTTGAGCGGCGCTGGGCCCCAGCCGGTCACCTTCGCGCGCAGGGTCTTGCCCGGCTTGGCCTTGCCCGTGATCTTCACCTTGCCCTTGACGAGCAGACCCTTCGCGATCTTTCGCCCGCTCGAGGTCACCGAACCGACATTGGTGGCCGCATAACTCGCGGTGAGCCGGACCGAAACCGTATGGCCAACGTGAGAGATCGTCGGTTTGAACGTTCCGGCGTTCGCCCCGGCAATAGGCTTGCCGTCCGCGAGCCACTGGTAACTCACCTTGATGCCCCGGTCCCAAGTGCCAGGCTGCACCTGAAGTGTTCCGCCGAGCCGCGCCGTTCCCGTAACCGTGACTGCCCCCTGATGCAGCGCGGGAAAGTCGAGTTTCTCGCAGGCGGTGACGATGTCGACACCATCGGCCCGGACTCGATCCGTACCGTTTCCGCACGCGACGGTGTCCGTCTCCCCGTCGTGGACGTCGATGATGTCGTCGCCATCGCCGGCGGTGATCGAGTCACGGCCGCTACCGCCGACGATCGTATTGGGCGCGTCCGAACCTGTGAGGGTGTCGTTGCCCGATCCGCCGACCAGGTTGGCGAAGCCGCTGATCGTATCGGTTCCCGCGCTGATCGTGTTCTGCGCGCTCGTGAGCGCGAGGGAGACGGCGACGGGGCCCGTTTGATCGGCGTAGGACACGGTGCCACCGGGTTGGAATGCGTTCACGGTGTCGTTGCCGAGGCCGGGCGCGATGACGACGTCCTGCGCCCCGGCGGTCATGAAGTCATCGCCATCGCCGCCGAACGCAATAGAGCCGGGGAGGGCGAGGACGATCCAGTCCTTGAACCGCGTGCCGACGAAGCGCTCGGGGTAGGCGCCGTTGGATCCGCCGCCCACCATGTCGTACCCGGCCGCGCCGCATACGGATATGGGCCCCGGCATGGCGGCGCACGACGAGTTCTCGAAGTACTTCACGCCGGGATAGGTGTCGGCGATGGGCACATCGATGTCGGAGTAGCTGAGGGTATCGGTACCCGCCTCGCCAAGCGCCGAGTCGTTGCCCGTCCCCGGCAGCAGCGTGTCATCGCCATCGCCACCGAGGATGTAGTCGTTGCCGGGACCGCCCATGACGACATCGTTACCGCCGCCCGCGCAGATCGTGTCGTTGCCCAGTCCGCCATTGATCGCATCGGGGCCAGGGGTTCCGAGGATGACGTCGTCACCATCCGTGGGCTCCTGGCCGAGGGCGATCGAGACGGTGACGGCGCTGCCGTGGCACGTCATCGCGCCCTGCATCGGCGCAACGAAGGACTGCACCTCGCCCCAGGTCACCTTCGCCGTCGCGATGTCGCTGCCGCCACCTGGAAGCGGGATGTAGCCATACCGCCAGTAGTAGGTCGTGCCACCCGTCAGTCCTGCGGGGTTGCTTCCGCAGCCCGCGGCGCGCCAGTCGAACTCCGAACGGTAGGAGGCTCCGATGTTGTCTATCGCGCCAGCGACCATCTGATCCACCCCGGCCGTGCAGTTGTCGATGACGGATGCGCTGTTCGAGATATTGGCGATGGCGGCCCGCTCGGTATCGCGGGCGAAAACGACCGCACCGGGTACGTGATTGGTGTAGACCTCGGCCGTCGAGACAATGCCGTACGTGGTGGACAACGAGGGATTGAAGCGATACTTCGGGCTGGCCTGGGTCGATGGCATGTCGTACACGACGCGGTAGGCCGTTCCTGGATCGGGCTGGGTCCCACCTCCCACGACCGGCAGGTCGGCCGGTGGCTGGCTGGTCGCCCCGCTCCCGGCGAACACGTTGAGCGGCGCATTCAATTCCAGGAGCCCGTTGTGGTCGGCATCGACCACCCAGGCGCCGCCCGTCACCTTGGCGGAGTTGGACGTTTGCGATGATTTGACCGGTATCCCGAACTCGAACCCATGGCCGTAGGCTGCCGGCCATGCGTACTCGCCCAGGCATCCGCTGTTGTACCCACACAGGATCTTGTACGAGTTGGCGCTACCGGTCTCCGCCTGGGCGGATTGGAACTTAGCTCCGGCGGCACCGGGTTGCGGACACGTCGGGGCGGCGAGCGGCTGCCCATCCGAGAAGCACACGACTGCCTTAGTCGTGTCGAGACTGACTCCGGCAGGCAGCACGAAGATCGGGATGAAGCCCTCCGCACCGCAGGGGGTCCCCACGGACCGACCCCAAATGTGGACGTAGAAGGACTCGCCGACTCGCGGGTGCGCACCATCGAGATCGACTTCGACGCCCATGCCCGCGATGATCCCGGTCGTGGGAAGCACCGGCGCGGGTGGCGTGTAGGTCCACCCCGAGGAACTGTAGGACGTTCCCCCGCTCATATTGCCGATGATCATCGAGGCGCAGTCGATCACCATAATCTTGTTGGTCGCGCCCTCGTTCCACACCGAACTCGCATGCCAGCCCGATTGGTCGTAGTCGGCGTGGGCGGGCGTGGCGCTCGTCACCGCAACCAGCGTCGATGGGATCAGCACCGCGGCAAGAAGAAGTGATTTCCAGCGGTTCATGTCAGCGAACCTTTCCAAACTTGATGGTCTTCGACTTCGACGCGTACCCGGCCTTGGACACCGTTACCTTCACGGTGATCTTCTTCTTGCGCAGTTTTTTGGTTATGCGCAGTTTTTGCTTGGTGGCGCCTTTGATCGCCTTACCTGCGGCGTACCAGCGGTAGGAGACCTTGAGCTGGGCCTTCTTGCCCGCCTTCGAGAATGCGGGCTTGCCGACCTTGATGAGCTTGCCCACCTTGGGCTGGGACGATTTCTTCGGCCACTTGGCTATCCACGCGGACGGTAGCGGCTTGGGTTTCGGCTTCGCGGACGAGCCCCCCGGTGACGTCGCGAGTTGCGTACTGCCGATGGCCGGATAGGTCCCGGTCTTGGAGATCAGGACGGGGCTGATGATGTCGCACGATGTCGCGGGGGATATGGGTGTGCGGCCCACCAGCAGGCCCCTGGTGTCGACCCACGAAATCCAGGAGCCGTCCGGGGAAACATTGAAGTCACTCACGTCTCCGGCGGTCGGCACCACGCAGTCGGCCGTGATCGTGCCGCCTAAACCGGTGGCTTTGATCAGGCCCAGCGCCTTCGTATGGGTGCTGGCGTCGGTCTCGAAGGTCAGCGCGACGGTTTTACCGTCGGCGGATACGTCGAGATCCGTCATGCCCGGGAGGTTGAACCAGGGCGCGAAGTTAGGACTGAATACGCCCGTCGGTTCCTGATACATTGCGTCGTCGGCGTTGGAATCGACCCCGAGCAGGCGCGAACCCATCACGGAGGTACCGAGGAGATTGGAGATGTTGATCGGCGTGATCGACGTATTGGAGGTATTCGTCACCCACGTGCCCTGGTAGAGCGAGGACACGGGGTAACTGTAGGCGAGGTAGGAGTACGTGTAGGCGACCTGTTTAGCCCCCGTCGTCAGCGCAAGGTCGATCGGGACCGCGGCGGAGGGCATGTTGAAGTCGTAGCCCAGCGTGGACTCAGCGGCAACGTCGCCGCCCGGCTTCCAAAGTTTCGTGGGTGCCGCCGCACCTGAATAGCCGGATTTACGGGCCACGCCGAAGATCCACCCGTCGTCCGACTGGGTCTGCTCGGTCCATTGCCGACCGCTCGGCGCCGCCCCCGAGATGGCACGCTTCTGCTTGCCGTCCAACGTCGACACCCAGATCTGGCCCTGATCCACGTAGGACACCTGAAACGACGCGGCCGATCCGGAAGGGGAGGCCGCGATCGAGGCCGGCGCGCAGGCGAGTTGCGCGAACGCAAGCGATCCTGCGAGAAGTGACGCGGTCAGTGATTTAGCGGGCAAGGTACGCATATCCGAATTGTCCGGCCCCCCGCACGAAGGCGCGTCGGGGAGGCACCCTGATCTTTTCCGGGCGCGCGGGCCGAACCCCTACTATCGTTTCGCTCATGGCAGACGTCCCTAGCACCCCGTCACCCACCGACCTCGTGGAGCGTGACGTGGAGTGGAGTCGCCTCACCACGCTGGTGGACCGCGCCTTCCAGGGGCGCGGCGGATCCGCCCACGTGCTGGGCGAGCCAGGTATCGGCAAGACGGCCCTGGTGCGGGCACTGGCTGATCACGCGCGCTCGCGCGGCGCCTCCGTCTGGTTCGGTTCGGCCAGTGAGTTGGAAACGCGTAGCCCTTTCGGGACGCTGCGCCGGTTGCTTGATACGCCGGTGCGCGCTCTCTCTGCGCAGCAGCACGCGCAGTTGGCGGCGGGCCCGGGTCGGCTGGCCCTGTCGAGCCTGTGGCAACGAACTCATCCCGTTGGCGCTAACTTGCCGACCCAGGCGGACATGCTCCACAGTGTCGGATGGCTGACAGGCGAACTGGTCGGGGCCTCGCCCACTGTGCTGGTGATCGACGACGTCCAGTGGGCGGATGAGGAATCTCTGCTTTTCCTCGGCTGGTTGCGTGAGCGGCTGACCGAAATGCCGTTGATCGTGGTGACCACGATGCGCGATGTCGTGCTTTCCCAGGCCCCATCGCTCGCTGCCCTGATCTCCGATCGCGATGCCGCCGTCCTGCGCCCCGACCCATTGTCTGTGTCGGGCATCGACACGGTCTTGGGCGGCATGGGAGCTCAGGCGTCGCCGGGCGCGGCGGCTACCCTGCGGGAGGTCACGAACGGCAATCCGTTCCTGGTGCACGCCTTGTCCGCGGCGTTGCGCGCCGAGTCGCCGGCACCGTTGTCGCCCGGCCGCATTCGCTCTGCGGTGCCCGATTCGATACTGACCTTCATGCTGTCGCGCATGGCGAACCTGACCCCGACGGAGCAGCGGCTGGCGCAGGCTACTGCGGTGCTCGACAGCGCGACGTTTCCGGTGGCGGTCGCGACGGCGCGCATCGACTTGAGCGACAATCCGGCGCAGGCGGCCGATTCGCTGCGGAGTGTCGGGCTGTTCGCCTCGGGCCAGGGGCTCCGCTTCCGTCACGCCCTATTGCGTTCCGCCGTGTACTCGTCGATCGGAATCGACACCAGGGAGTCGCTGCACCGATCCGCCGCCACCGTGCTGGGGAAATCGGGCGACTGGGCGCGCGCGGCCGCGCACCTGCTGTCATGCGAGGGCGCCGGCGACGAGTTCGCCGTGCGCGTGCTGCGCGAGGCCTCGCGTCAGGCGGAGGCCCTCGGCGCCCCGGAAACGGTCGTGCTCCTGCTGCAGCGAGCCGTGGCCGAGCCGCCCGAACCCAGCGTGCTGCCGGAGGTACTCCTCGAGTTGGGCACCGCACAGTTGCGCATGCTCGATATGGCCTGCATCGAGACCCTCCAGTGCGGCGCGGACCTAGTCGTCACGCCGCAGGAGAAGGCCCCCTTCGTCTTGGCGATCGCGAACGCTCTCAGTTATGCGGGCGAGCACTTGCGAGCGGCCCGAGTGCTCGGGGAACTCCTGGAATCGCTGCCGGTCAGCGATCGAGACCTCGCCATGACCGTTGAGGCGGCATGGATCGCGGTCGGTCTCCTCATACCGGAATACGCGCCGTCCGTGCTTGCGCGGCTGCGAGCGCACCAAGGGCTGACGGGCGCGACCGTGGGCGAGCGGCTGGTCCTTATTCAACAGGTGTCCGCCTCGGTCTACGCGAATGAACCCGCCCACGTCACTGAGTCATACGCCAATCGCGTGATCGGAGATTGGGACACCGCGGAGCAGTTTCCCGAGACCGGAGACTGGGTGTGGCCGCGACTCTTCCTCGGCCGGATCGGGCAGTTCGATCGCGTCCGCCGCCTGGCCGACGAGGCCTACGTGAGGGCCGAGCAGCGCGGATCGGTCCTGGGAATGGTCGCATCGGCGTTCGTGCGCGCTTTCACCGACGCCGATGCCGGGGAGCTCCGATCGGCCGAAGAACACTACGTCCTCATGCGGAAGGTGGATGCTGCTCCGGGGCAGTCGCGAAGCCTGCTCATGGACATCCTGTCCCGCGGGGGATTGGCTCAGGTGCTGGCCCTGCAAGGCCGCGCGCCCGAGGCGCTGGCGGCCCTCGGGCCCTTCGACGGCGGCCTGCCACCGGACGCGCCAGTGGACGGCATCGCCGTACTCGAGGTTGGGCGCGGCACCACCGCGTTGTCCATCGGCGACTACAACGGGGCTCTGGCGGCCGCCAAGCAAATCAACCGGCTCGGTGCGAGCGTCGGCGTGGATTCCCCCTTGTGGTTCGGCTGGCGCGTGCTTGCCGTGCGCGCCTTGCGGGGCCTGAACAGGCTCGAGGAAGCCGGCATCCTGGCCCGCGAACACCTCGAGCTGTGCGAACAGAACGGCGCATCGCATCTGTACGCCGAGGCGCTCAGCATCGCCGCGTCAGTCATGGACGATGAGGAACGGGCCGTCGCGCAGGCCCGTGAGGCTGTCGCGCTGCTGGCCGGCAGCGGCGCTCGCCTTCGCGAGGGACACGCGAACTTAACCCTCGGCACGCTACTGCGCCGCGCCGGGCATCGGTCCCTGGCGCGCGCACCGCTCCGCGTGGCCCGCGACATCCTAGCGTCGTGCGGAGCGGCGCCGGCGGCCGAATTCGCCGCTGCAGAGCTTGCGGCGACCGGCGCTCACGCAGGTCGCGGCGACCTCACGCGCCTCACCCCGAGTCAGCAGCGAGTCGCAGAGCTGGTCCTTGCCGAATTGAGCAACACGGCAATCGCCGCGCAGCTCCAGGTGAGCCGGAAGACGGTCGAGACGCACCTGTCTGCCATCTACCGCAAACTCGGCATCTCCAGCCGCCACCAGCTCACACCGGCACACGTCGGCATCCGCTGATAGCTGCACAGCCCGGCTTCGGCTGGTCCCCGTCGCCGCGGTTCGCTCGCTCATTTCGGGTTCGGGGACGAGATCCGCGTCGCTCGTATGTCGAGGCGCTCCAGGCATGCACCCCGCTCCCGGCGCGCAGTCCCCCGCTCCCAGCGGTGGCACCCGCTCCCGGGAGGCGGCGAGAGCATGCTGCTAGATGAACACCATGGCCGCAGCGGTCAGCACGATCGAGACGGCGGCGGTCACGAGAATGATCGTCCACACGGGCCAGTGGTTGCACTTCACCTCGGTTCGCACGACCACGGGCTCCGGCGCCGGAGCCGGCGGCAGGGGCGCTGGAAGGGGCACCGTCATCGGGCCTCCGCAGCGCAGGCACACCGCCGCCGCGGGATCGTTCAGTTCGCGGCAGGTGGGGCAAGCGAGCCGAGCGGCCTCGCGCGCGCCGGCGATCCCGGGCGAACGGCGCCCGGTGTCGTCGTCGCTCACGGCCGCGCTCGTGGTCACCTTGCCACGCGCCCAGAACAGGGGGTAGTCGCAGTTGGGACAGAAGTCCGTGGACGAGCGGCGCCCGGCCTCCGTGGTCGCGACGTTGCCACACTCGGGGCACACCAGTTCCACGACGCTCATTGCAGTCCTTCCGTTCCTGACACAACACCGAAGCCGGGCGTCGCCCAGACTTGCTCACCGGCGACCAGCACCTCGAGGTGGACGTGCGCGGGGACCTCGTCCCGCACGAGCTCAACCAGCGACTGCGGGCGCAGCCGACCCGTCGAAGAGACCCGAAGGCGAAGCCACGGGGCCGCCGCGGGCGCCTGCCCGAGGCCGAACACGCCGCCCGATTCCTCGATCTCGACCGGCGAATCCGTCCACGCCTCCACCATGATCCGGAGCGACTCGAGCGTGCCCCGACGCGCCAACGCGCTCGCCATCGCCAGGACGAGCGCGCGCTGGCGCGCCTCGTCGATCGCGGGATCGATGGGCGGCGCACCTATCCACTGCGCGAGGTAGCGCACCATAGGTGCCGGGGCGAGCTTGACGTCGGCCAGGTACTCGAGCCCGTCCGCGTGGTCGAGCAGCGTCTGCGCCTCCTCCTGGAACAGCGAGACGAAACGCACGAAGAAGTCGCCGCCGAGCATCCCCGACGGGAGCTGGCGGATCAGCCAGTCGTGCGGACGGCTCGCGGACGTGCGTGCCACGAGGGCCGTCATGCGACCACGACCCGCGAATCCGCGGCTAGGAACAGGGCACGCTCGGGCAGCGGAATACTGTCCCTGCCCAGGCCGACGCGCTGACCCGTGCGCAGGTCGTACTCGAACATCTGCAGCTCGTCCACCGCGAGCACGCCGTCGACGGCCTCGATGACCTGGGCGAGCGACACCGATGTGAGCCCGGCCCCGAACGCCCAGCCGCTACCGTCCGTGCCACCTCGCAGCGGGTGCACGAACTCGGCGATCGCCTCGGATACGCGCTGGCGCACAACCTCGGCCGGACGCCCGGGCAGCGCGCGCACGAGAGCCGCGACGCTCACCCCGTGGTAGTACGGCGTGCCGACCTCGACCGCCACCCCCGCGGGGCGGGCCTCGTCCAGGTCGTGGGCGATGACCGACCACAGCTCCTTGCCGATAGCGAAGTCATCGATCTGGTGCGCGCCCGGTTCGCCGAGAGCCTTGGGCACAATGAGCACGACCACGTTGCCGTGTCCCGTCTCGGTTATCGGAAGGCAGCGGGCGCGCGCCACCTGGGGCGAGGACTTGATGGCGATCTGTTCGTAGTCGCGAACCGTGACGGCGCGCCCAGCCGTGCGCAGGGCCAGCGGGCCCCGGGCCTTCGCCTCAAGCGGGGTCTCCCCATCGACGCCGCCGATGGCCGGCTCGAGGTTGGTGACGGATGCCACGAACGGCACCGCGGAGCGCAGCGACACCAGGGTGCGCGCGCCGACGTTGCCCGCCGAGCCGCCCGCTATCCGGTATCCGGTGACCCGGATCTGGGCCCCGTCCTGCGGTACGGCGCCGAACTGCGTCCGGGTGCCGTCGGCCTGCCGGATGAGCGGACCGAACCGGATCTCGCCTGTCGTCGAGTCCCACACCACGTGCTTGTCCTGCGGCCCCGATTCGGAGAAGTCCGTTACCTCGTGCCACGCCTGCTCACCCTCATGCTCCGCTACGAGGATCTGCTCGGTGTGCGTGCGCGGGGCGACGGGCGCGCGCGTGACCGCGAAGGACTGTCCGGGAACACCCGTGGACCGCCCCACCGTCTCCCCCTGAACCGCCTGCGAATGCTCCGCAGGAAGCGTGATGGCGATAGCTCGTAGCCGGAGTTCGGAGATCCTCGGGGAGCGCTGATACGTCGGGTCGCCGGTGGCCACGGGCAGCAGTCGCACGCGCAGCCAGTAGGCCGCCGCGCCATCGAGGACGAGCGATTCGTGGAGCGCCGGGACGGTCAGAACGATGGTGCCGTCCTTGTTGAGTCCGCCCGTCGAATCGGACACGACCTGCACCGGAACCCAGGCACTCCCGTTCCACACCTCCCAGATGAGGGGCGGGTTGTTGGGATCGATGCCCACGCCCTGAGCATGGGCCACGACTGTCAGTTCTACGCCAAGCCCGCCGAGCGAGGTCTTAGACCCCAGGTAGAGGCAGTCGCCCGCGCGCGAGGGTGTTGAGGTAAACGCCGCGACCTCGGCCCCGGGAAGCGTCAGGTCCTCCCATGCGTCCACCGTGCGGGTGCCGTCCACCTGCCCGGTGCGCGCCGCGATCAGTACGGGCGGGCGGACAATTCCGGTGTGCTGCGTCGCGAAGACGACAGTCTCCTCGGCCGCGCCCGCGATCGTCGAGACCTCAGTGCCGGCCGGGATCACGATCTCCTGCGCGGCCGGGGCCGACAGCCAGAAGGTGATGTCGGCGCGGGCCACCGAGGGCGCGAACGGCTCGATGCCCACGAGATTGAGGAATTCCGTGTAGAGGCGGTCGGGCACCTGGTTCACGCGATAGAGCACCATCTCGGCCATCCACGCGAACAGTTCGATGAGCGCGACGCCCGGATCTGCGACGTTGTGGTTGGTCCACTCGGGCGTGAAGCGCGGGATCATGCGCTTCATTTCGTCGACGATGTCCTGGAATCGACGATCGTCCAGGTTCGGCGGCTCGAGGGCCATCAGTTTTCCTCTCGGGGAATGACGTAGAACGGATAGACCAGGTTACGCCGGTCGTTGGTCGCTTTGACACGGTAGATCACGCCGATGCGGACGGTCCCCGGGTCCTTGTCGTCCTGCACGGGCAGCACATCCTCGACCTCGATGCGCGGCTCCCACTGCGCGAGCGCCTCGCGGACCGCCTGCGCGATCAACCCCAGGAGATTCGCCGTGATCGGCTCGAAGACGAGGTCCCAGATCCGGCACCCGAACTGAGGCCGCATGAGCCGCTCCCCTGGCGCGGTCATCAGGACGACGCGGATGGCATCGTCCAGCCCTTCGGCTCCGGATGACATCGCGATCGCTCCGGTGTGATCTATTTCCATGGGCCAGGCGAAGCCGCGGCCGACGAAGTTGGACGCGTCGTATGCGGGAGTGTTCGTTGACATCAGTTGAGGTTCACCACCGCTCCCTTGACGTTCACCGGGCCCGACGCCTCGAGGTTGGCAATAGCACCCTTCAACTTCAGTGCGCCAGCGCTCGACAGTTCCGCCTGCGATTTCGCGTCGATTTTCACCTCGGCCGCGGAAAGTTTGATGGACGAATCCGCCGCGAGTTCGATGGTCGTGCCCTTCAGCTTGATCGATCCGTTGCCGTCGAGCGTAATGCTCGAATCGCCGGCCTTGATGGCGATCGGCTCGCCGCTGGGAACGTTGACCTTTACGCCGTCCTCGCCGAGCACGATCTCGTGGTTGCCGTTCTTCAGCGCCAGCCTGATGAAGTGCTTGGCCTTCTCAGATCCGGAGTGCAGTTCGAGCCGGTCGCCGTTCGCGGTGACGAGGGAGTGCACGCGAACCGTTCCATTGCCGTCGACCAGGTCGTCCGGGAGATCCGGTTGGTTCTTGGCGGAGAACAGCCCGCCCAGTACGACGGGGCGGCGCGTGTCCCCGTCGACGAATCCGATGACCACCTGGTCGTTGATCTCGGGGAGCAGGGCCAGGCCACGGCCGGCGGCCGCGCCCAGTTGCATCACGGACGCCCAGTGGGATGCGATCTGGTTGTCGAGGGCAACGAACTTGACCTTGACGGAACCGAGCGTGGAATCCTTCGACTTGCTGCCGACATCGGTCACCACCCCGATGGTCAGGCGATCGAAGCGGCTCGGCAACGCCGAGTCGGTCGTGGCCTGGTGCGGGGCGGTCAACTGGGGTGCGTCCCGGTCGCCGGCGACGAACTCCGTCGAGCTGCCGTGCAGCGAGAATCGGTGCTGTACTTCGCGCACGTAGTAGGTGCCGGACAGCGTCCCCGCGCTCTGGATCTCGAGCTGGCCGCCGGGCTGCAGGTTCGGCATCACCACGCCGCGCCCGCGGGCGACGATGTGCCCACCCGTACCAGCGCGGGCGGCCGCCAAGGTCTTGGCTTCGGTGGCGTCGCTCACGTGCGCGTGGCTCTGCAGGATCGTCGGCGCCGGGTCCTGCGCCCGATGCCGGAAGTCGATTGCCGCCCGCGAACTCTCCGGATCGGATTCGCCCACGATCTCCTGGTGCTGGGCCTGATCCCAGCCGAGCACCTTCACCTTCTCGCCGCTCAGCGGCGTGTCGCGCACGGACAGCGCAGTCAGCGTCGTGCCCAGGTTGACGGTCACGAGGGCGGCACCCGGCGCGGTGCCCTGCGAGGCGGACCACATATTGATCTTCTTCGCCGAGGCGGACCAGTGCCAGCCCTGCCGGTCGGCGACCTCCTGGACAGCCCCGATCGGGCTGCGCGCGTACATGAGCCACTCGCTGACGTAGGTGCCCGTCGCGTTCAGCGTGAGTCCGCGCTGCTGGACGATCTGCGTCAGCAGGTCGGTGTCCTTGGACTTGAGGCCGGCCACGGCGATCGTTCCGCGGGTGAGTTTGTGCGCCATGTCGAGGACAGTCACCGAGAACACCTGTCCCAGTTCATCGGCGCTTGATTCGAGCGCCACGACCTCGCCCTCGATGATGACCGAGCTCGTCTCGCTCGCCGACGGCGTCAGACGGTTAATCGCGTTGATCTTCACCTCCGCGCTCGGCGCGAACATGGAGGTGTCCTCCGCCTTCTTGAATCCGTCGTCTCGGAATCGCAGCACCGCGCGACCGACCGTGTTGACGGCCAGTTGCACGCGCAGGTCCATCAGGTCCGACAGCCACACTGCCGACAGCGCCGTGCCGCCGACCTTGATCTCGAAGCCGACCAGGCTCGGATTCGCCGGGCCGGTGGCAACGGAGCCCGGCGCGGTCACGACTGCAACCTCGGCACGGACAGGAGCGTGCCCGGCCGCACCGCGAGCGGATCGCCGAGTCCGTTCGCGTCGGCGAGCGTGCGCCACTGGGTCGAGTCGCCGTAGTAGCGGGCCGCGATCCGGTCGAGCGTCTCTCCGGACTGCACGCGGTGAACGCGCTGCGGCTGGGGTGTGCCGCTCGTCGGATTCTGCGGTCCGAACGCGTCGGATGGCTCGTACTGGCGGAGCGCCACGCGCATGGTCGCCCGTAGCGGCACTCCAGACGCTGAGAAGTACGTGAATGTCAGTTCGAGCTCGGAGACGACCGCCTTGAACGCATGCAGGTCACCCCAGTGGAAGGTCACGTAAGGCGGCCTCACCTGGTGGCGCGACTCGTCCGAACCGGGCAGCGACGGGTCGATGTCCATGAGCGCCAGGATCTTGCCCGTGTGCTTTGTCACCGGCGTTCCATCGGAGGTCGTGTCGAAGAACAGATCCAGTTCCATGACGCCAGAGGACGCACCGACGTAGCGGAGGCGGGGTACACCCGAGCCGGGCAGCGAGTCACCCTGCCAACTGTTGGCCCGCGAGATGCGTAGCTGCGTCGGGTTGAACAGGCAGGGAATGCGTTCCCCGCCCTCGATCTCGAGGAATGCCTTCTCGGTAGCCACGTCAGTACACCCCTCGATCGCTGCGCCAAGCCCACCGCTCGGTCTCGGCAAGAATTCTGTCGTCGACTACGCCGCGCACCCGCGATTCGAGCACTGCATCGAGCCGCGCGTCCACGAGCCGCAGGACCTGGTCCACGACCTGGGTGGCAGGGCTGCTGTCACTGCCGCCGTCGCCAACGTTCGCCGAATCGAAGGATCCGGCGTGCACTCGCTGAGAGACTTCCCGGCGCAGCGCGTCGGCGAACTCGGACTGGCCCTCGGGTCTCATGGTTTCTCCTATCGAGGACGAGCTTTCCGGCGCCAGCCAGCGGCGGATGATCGGCGATCCGGGTGCGCCCGTCCCGGCGGGAGCGGGACCGCTGGCGCTGGCCGGGACCGCCGGCGCGCGGCGCGATCCGCCCGGGGACGCGGACGTGGCCGACGAGGACCGGGGCGCGCGCCCCACGACCGGCGCGGACGACTTGTCCTGCGGCGCGGCGCCGGCTCCCGGTGGCGGGGCGAAGCGCCACCCGCTGGGGATGCGAGGACGAGTCTCCCCGCTCGTCCATGCGAGCCTGCGAATAGGGGTTGCGGACCCACCCGGAGCCGCTGACGGAACTCCTGGATCAGTCGGTGCCAGGCCGGGCTGGCGCGAGGCGGTCGCAGGGGAGAGCGCCGTCATTCGAGCCGACGCGATCGGACCGGAGAAACTTGCTTCGCGTGCGCCGCTCGCGGCCGAGGTGAACCGCGCGACGGGGTCTGCGGGCGCGGCAAGCGATGCCTGCGGTCCAGCGGCAGGACCTGAACCCTGTCGCGCCGCGGGCGTCGCCGCAGTGGCATTGTTAGCGCCGCCCGCGCGGGGGCCAGTGAGGCCGCCAGCTTCGCGAGCAGCACCCGCCTGCGCATCCGCCTGCGCGCCCGGCCGCCCGACCTTGGGCGCCACGGATCCGGGCTGGCCGGTGTGCCTGCGCACCGTGGAACCCGCCCGCGTGAGCCACGCGGAGTCGCCGCGCTGGGTCGCGCTGTCGAGGTGCGCCTCGATGGGGACGTGTGACCAGGAGGGACCGGCGCCGAGCGCACGCGCGAATGCGGGCGGACGCCCGAAGGCGCCCGTCGAACCCGCCATACGTCCACCTGCCGCCGCGCCGGTGATGCGGTGGTGGCCGCCACCCGCCAGCCGGTGACTTGGCACGCCCCCGCGCTCGAGGGTCGCGACCGCACCAGCCCTCTCACCGCTCGCTGACGTAGTGCCGGCTGCACTGCCCGTTGCGAGACGGCGCACCGGCTGGCGCGCGCTACCCTCGCTTGCGGTGGACGTGCTGGGCGCGGTTGTCGTGCTGACGGTCGTCTTGCTGGGCGCGGTCGTCTTGCTGGGCGCGGTCGTCTTGCTGGGCGCGGTCGCCGCCTGCCCGCCGCTCTGGGAAGATGCCGCCGGGGCCTCGACGGCCTGCCCCACCGCCTGCGGCGCGGCGACCCGACCGGCTACGTCGGCAGTTCGCGACGCCACGGCCGAGGCGGGGACGTCCCGCGCCGGCGAGGACGCACCGGCAACCGACGCCGCGCTCGCGGCCGCCGCGTGGCTGCCTGGCGCTGATGTGCGCGGGCTGGCACCCGCTCCCTGCGCCGGGCGCGCAGAACCGATGCGGGCTATCGCACCGACTGAGGCCGAAGCGCGAGTTCGACCGGCATCGGCGCCCGCATCGTCCGCGGGCGTTCGGGCCGCGCTCGCCGCGACCGGCGACCACACAGACGACCTGGCGGCTACGGACGTGCTTCCCGCGTCGCGTAGGGCACCGGCACCACTGAGCCGGCGGATTCTGGTGGGATGGGGCGCGACCTGCTCCTGCCCGACCTGATGGGGACGCAACGTCGCGAAGGGGAGCGACTTCGGCGCGACCGATGACACGGCTCCCTTCGGCCCCGGTTGGTGACGCGCTCCGGCGGTCCGAAGGATGGGCTGATCTCCGGCGCCTGGTCTAGCCGGATTGCCGCGTCCCGCATCGATCTCGCCCGCGTAGCTCGAAGCAGGGCTGAATGATGCGCTGGGCGCAGCACCAGGGGATGCGGCCCCGCCGCTCGGCAGCGATCCGTCAGAACCCGCCTCGGACAGGGCGCCAGGATTCGCATCGGCCTTAGTCGATTCGGAATGCAGCGGGCCGGGATTCGATGCGGCCGCGCCAGCGGAAGGCGGCGCGGGCAGCGCGCCAGCCTCGTTCGCTCCGGCGGCGCCACTGACCCGGGCGCTCGCCGCGCCATCGCCCGGTAGTCCGGCCGTGGCGCCTTGAGGCGAGGAACTGGCGGACGCACTGGCGTTCGCTTGCGCGGCGGCGTTGACGGATCGGCGGATCGGCTCCGCCGACTCAGAGCCGTGCTGCGATGGCGGTGTCGCAACCGGACTCGACGCTTGCGACGGGGACTGGGTAGCGGTGCGCGGATTGTCGGCGACGGGTGCCACGGGCGCGGTTTCATTACTCGAACGCGAGGACGCCGACTGCGCACTTCCAGCGCGATCGCCGCTCAGCCGAGCGGAACTCGCACCGGCGGCTCCGGCGTTCGGCGCGGCGGACGCGGACCTGGGCGCGGCGGACGTTGACCTGGGTGCGGCGGACGTTGACCTGGGTGCGACGGGCGCGATCTTGGGCGCGGGAGACAGTCGGCTCGGGCGCGGGCTCGCTGCGACCGCCTGCCGCTGGGCCGCGGCGCGTACTGCCATCTGGCGGCGGACGAGCCTGCCGGCATCCGGCATGATGGGTGTGGCCACTGCCGAAGTGTCACGGGGAGCGGCGGCGCTCACGGCCGGAGCCGCGGGCGTCGACAGCCGGGATTCCGCTCCCCCGGTGTTCCCCGCCGGGGGTTCCTTCTTCGCCACGCGACGCGGTGCGCGGTCGGCCGCCGTCGTCAGGTTGCCGACCGCGGCAACCTCAGCGGGCAGTCGCATGGGCACGACCTTGGGAGTGGTCGTCACCCACGATCCGGTCGGCCGGGCCTCACTCGGAGCAGGCATCGGCCGCACGACTCGGGCGATCCCCCTGGCCCCAGTGCCATGCTCGGTGGGCGCCTCGCCCATGGCCGTACCGAACGCCGTTTGTTCCCGCCACCAGCGCGGCGGGCGCGGCTGTAACTCTGCTGGGGCGCTCCCCCGGACGGATGCGCGACTCACCGGGCGCGGGCCGATCGAGCTGCGACGGACCATGACCGGACGCCCCATCGCCCCGGCGAAACTCATGGCCGCACCGGCGACCGAGCCGATGAGCGGCGGACGCCTCGTCCCCACGGGCGGGCCGGGACGGCGCCAGCGCCGAACGATCAGCGAGCCCAGCGTCGGCCTCGCCACCCCCGCGGCGGGCGATTCGGCTGCCACGACGCCGTGGGCGTGCGGGCCATCATCCTGCGCGCTCATGGCGTCCTCGACTTGAATCCGTGATGGGCGATCTCGAGCGATTCCTCGAGCATCTGCTCCGAATCCACATTCAGCTGCGGCCCCGTCCAGCGGACGGCGAACACGTCGTTGAACTGCCAGGTGCGCAGCCGCTGGCCCTGCCAGTTCACGACCGTT
>NZ_VFOS01000004.1 GCF_006716265.1 Rarobacter faecitabidus
CGCCGCGGAGATCGGATCGGCTGTTGCGGCCGCGGTGTCCACGTTGCCGGTCGAGTTGCGCATGGAGGCGGGCACGAAGTTCGCCAGTGAACTCACGCGCATAGGCGCTCATGAAAACGCCCGGTCTGGAAATCAGGACTGGAAAATATCGACAGGACAGGCGCGATGAGTGATTACTGGGGCTGGTTCGGCGTGCGTGGGCGCATGGTGCCGATCAAGGGCGCGCAGGCAGGGCTTCCCGTGACGCCCTCACGGGAGGGGCGAGCATTCGTTCCTCCGCGAGGGCTGCCGAGGTATCAGGTCGCCCCGCACGCTGCGCGCTCGTGGGGCATCACTCTGTCGCGCTGGTCGGATCCGTCGCTTGTGTCGCTGCTGCGTCACGCGGCGATGGGGACGTTGCTCGATCCGTGCTACCTCTACACGGCCGACTCGGCTGCTGTGAACCTACTGTCAGATTCGGTCGCCAATCCCTATGCGCTCGATAACCCTCTGGGGGCCTCACTCGGGGGCACATCGATCCCTCTGCGTGAGGGCGACCAGCGGGTTGCGGTGTGGACGCGCGGGGCAGCGTCGCCGTGGACCGAGGTTCCGATCCTGCCGGGCGTGCAGTATCAACTCTCCGCCACGACGGACGGGTCGGGCGCGCTGTTTGACTATGCGTTTTACGGCAGCACAAGCGGCCTTGGATCTGGATCGCTTTCGTCGGCATCGGCCGGGTCGTTCCACCGATCGAGCGTGCAGTTCACCTCCCCTGCGGGCGTGGCGTACATGCGCCTTCGTCGGGCGGCCGGTTCCTCGGCGATGGTGAGTGGCCCGCGTCTGGTCGAGGTTGGGCGCATCGAGGCTGGGGACGACTGGTACGAGCCTGGCATGGGCGTGCCGATGGTGCAGGTAGAAGATCCGCAGTACGTCATCCAGTCCACCGCTGGCGGCCGCGTCAAGGTCGATTTCACTGTTAATCTGCGGGAGGTGCAGGCGTGACAGCCCAGCCAATAGCAGAGGTCACGCTCGACAACGGTGCCACGGTCGACGCTTTCGAGCCGAGCGCCTGGGACGTCTCGCGCTCAGTCGCGGCGTGGGGGCTGCCCGGTCAGGCGCTCGTGCCGACTGGGGTTGGGACCGGCAGTGGCTCGTGCACGATAGAGGATCTGGCGGCGCCCGGTCTGTGGGGCATGTCATGGCTCGTGCGCCCTGGCGTCGCGGTCAAGGTGCAGGGCTCGCACGACACCTTTGGGCTCGTGTCAGACGCTCGATGGCCACTACTCAGCGGCGTCGTGCGATCCCTGTCTGCCGATGGGATTGACTCACGGGTTCGCACGCTGGCAATCGAGGACGAGACTACGGCGCTGAATCGACCGGCGTTGGTGCGCGAGGCTTTCGTGGCTGGTCCCGCCGGCTCTGTGATCGATGCTGCGTACCTGGTGGATCAAGCGGTCCGCAGCGCCGGGTATCGGCAGGCACCTCCGACACTCGGGTCCACGTTGCTATCACTGCCAATGGCCGGATGTGCTGCCCCTGAAGTCGGCACATCGGACGCTGGCACCACGGCGGCGACATGGACCACAGTCGCAGGGCGTATCGCGGTCTCTGGTTTCCCGGAGAATGCCTACACCTTCGCCGGACCGAATCCGACAAGTGTCCCCCTGCGGCTGTCGGTCATCGCGGCCGGACAGTGCCAGTTCGGGCTGTACGCCTACACCTCCACAGTGCCGACCACGCCGACCGTCATTCTCCGGCGCGGATATGCCGGCGACACCTGGCAAGCCTCGCGCGACGGCGGATCAACGTGGCAGATCATCGATGGCGTTGCTGATGGCGGGCTCACTGAGATTCTGATTACCTGGGTCTCATCCACGCAGATCCAGGTCAAATCGCGCAGTTATGGAAACTACAGCGAGGTTCAGTCGGCGCCCGAGTGGGGAACGACATGGACGCTTACCGGCGCCGCAGTCACGGGCAATGCCTGGCGCAAAGCCACTGCATCCGGCACATTCTCCGGCCTGCAGATCTTCACCGGGGACAACATCAACACCTGGACGCCGCCGACCGCGATCATTGAAGCGTCCGGCGTTGGGTTGAGCGCGGCACTGATACCCAAGGACATCAAAGCCTGGGATCTCGCACAGCAGGTCACCAAGGCGTCGGCGGCGGCGCTGTGGCGGGACGAACGCGGGAGGGTGCGGTTCCGGCCCCGCTCGTCGATCACCTCGCAGGCATCGAGCGAGACCGTCAATGCCATGACAGACCTCGGCGAATTGTCGTGGAGCGCGTCCGTCGAGGATCACGCCGACCGGCTCGAAGTCACCTACACCCCGCCGGTCACCGCTACGGTCGCCAATGGCTCGCTACCCGTCTGGGAGGCAACCGAGGTTATCGTCGTCCCCGCTGGCGGCACAGTGGTCATCGAGGAGGCGCTGGAGGTCGCGGCGAAGAGCCTCGCTGCCTGGGCCATGGCACCCATCACGCCTGGCTCCACAATCCCCTCAACCGGCTCGGTTTGGGGCGCATCGGACGCGCCAAAAGGTGGCACGCGAGTATCAAGCGGCATCACCGTCACATCGACGCTGATCTCCCCACAGCGACTGCGCGTAACGATCGTCTCGACTCGCGGCACCCCGACGTACATGTGCGACATCAACGGCTCGCCCGTGCTGATTCAGCGGGCGAATCAGACCATCGCAGCGGGCGATAGCGCCACCTACTCACTCGGCGCTACGGCAATCGATGCCCAGGTGCCGGCATCAATCGACGGCGGGCTGTTCATTCAGTCGGCTAGTGCTGCGACAACGTTCGGGGCGGACATTTGGGCCGCACTACAGGCCGGGGTTAACCGCCCGGTGTTTCAAGGTCTCGAAGTGTGGCCGCACGCTGGCCGGACGCTACTCAGCATCATCACCATCACCGACAAGGCGACACCGAACACCGCATACATCTGCCTCATCATCGGCATCCGGAACTCAGGATCTGCCGGCGTGTGGCAGCAATATCTCGATCTAGCCGTCCTCGCGACGCAGACCATCTAGGAGGCCCTGGTGGGCACATCTAATCCAGGCCGCATGGACGAGCGGGAGATGACTCGCAACGCCAAATCAGCCGCAGCCGACGCGCAGGCAACAGCCGACGCTGCCCAGTCCGCAGCCAGCGCTGTGACAACCCTCGCCGAGGGTCTCATCACGCGCTCGCCCCTGCCCCCATCGGGCGACGGCGTGGCAGATGGCGCGCTCTGGCTCGAATACGGCGCCGAGGGTGTCATCACGCATCAGTGGGACGCGGACTCGGAATCGTGGGAGATTCCGAGCGCCGATCCGGTCATGCTCGCCTCGGCCATCATCGGGCATCTTGCAGCCGGGGTCATCGACACCACCGAGGTGACAGTCAAGTCTGGCGACTCCGGTGCCCGCATGCAGATGCTCGGGAACCTGCTGCGGTTTTTCGATTCGACTGGCACGCTGACCGCAGAGATCGGCGGGAACGACGGACGTGCAAGTCTGGGAAACGCATCGGTTGTCGGGGATATATGGTCTGGTGGAGGCGTTGGTATCCCGGGCACGAGCATGGGTCTAGTCGAGTTCCGAAGCGCGCCCATTGTCGGCGCTCTATATGCGAGGATCCTCGCGGATTCAGCGTCATTGCTAATCCACTCACTCGCGGGCGATCTCGGTCTTAGAGCGGAGGGCCGGGTTAACATCGGCGGACCAGCCGGCGTTGAGATCGATGGCGAGAGCTCGGGCGTGAATATCAACCACCCGATCCTCGGCGGCACGCTTGACATTTCCGCCATCACAAACAAGGACGCCATCCGAAACTCACTCGGCCTCGGCAACACCACCGGCCCTGTCCCGGTAGCAAACGGCGGCACCGGCAACGCGACCGGCCAGGCACCTTCAGCCACCGTCCTCGCCACCTCGCGCACGATTCAGACCAACCTCGCGTCCACGTCCGCCGCGAGTTTTAACGGGTCTGCGAATGCCACTCCGGGCGTGACTGGCACCCTCCCGATCGCGAATGGCGGCACCGGGGCGACGACGGCGGCGGGGATTCGGGCGGCGATTGGGGCCGCCGTGCAGGAGGCTGACTTCTCCGGCACCATCACGCTCACATCAGCGGCCGGTGGACTGAGCGGGGTTTTCACGCTCCCCTCGGGCATGACGCAGAGCAACACCTTGATTCATGTCAGCAAGCAGGGCGGCGGCCTGGCGAAGTACATCCCGTACGTCAACTGGGTTTCCTCAACGACATTCCAGATCGGTCTCTACTCCGGCGACGGCACATCCGCGTCGGGAAATGTGGCCGTCGCCGCCTACGCTCGGAGGATTTCGTGACCGACGCTGTGGCAGTCCAGACCATAGTCACCGTAGGCGGCATCGTGATGCTGCTCATTCAGCAGCGCCGTCAGGGCAAGCGGATTAGTCGCATCGACGATCAGACCTCGAACTCGCACTCGGAGACCGAGTTCCCGAACCTGCGCGACGAAGTGACTGCGATCCGCGAGGACACTAGGGCGACACGCGGCATCGTGCATGGCCTCGAACGCAGAGTCGGAGGGGTCGAGGCCCACTTGCAAGACCTCGGACGGCACGACGACTCAATCGAGGACACCATTCGTCGCAAGGAAGCCGCCGCGTCGCGCGACCTCAAAGCCGCCGTCGAGGAACGCAATGCTCAGATCGCCGAACTCACGCGCACCATCCCGATCATCGTCCGCGAGGCCATCGGCGCCCACGTCGGCGCGTGTCCACTGAGGCATCCCGGAGACGACATCCCCACCGCCTAACCCAATCCGCCACCGAGCGGGTTTTTTTATGCCCAAGGAGGCAAGCGTGGCAGTGTCCATGAACGGCTGGAAAGTCGACCCCCTCATCACCCGCATCACCGCAGCAGGCAAAGCGGCATGGGTCCGACGTGGCGACGTCGCTCGCCTGATCCGCTGGCTCGGCATCGCCTACGCGCTCGAGGTCGAACCGCTCCTGAGCTTCAACGGGTGGCGGTCAGCGGCCCTGAATGCGAGCACCGGCACCCCGGTGCAGAACAGCAATCACCGCAGCGCCACGGCCATCGACATCAACGGCGGCAAGTACCCGTACGAGTACACGCACCGCCCGTCGTGGAAAGATCCCGTTCCAGCCGCGATTAAGGCCAAGATCCGCAAGGTGCTCGTGCGCGTCCCTGAGATCGGTTGGGGTGCCGACTTCGCCAGCCCGTACCGCGACCCCATGCACTACGAGATCCGCAATGGCGTCTCGGCCGCGAAGATCAAGGCCCGGCTCGATGTGCTCGGAGTCGGCTGGTGGCACGTGCATCAGGCGACCACCGGCAACGCGAAAGCCTGCCTCTACAAGACCCGCGAGACCGGCAAGGCCAACATCACCCGGCGCCGAGGAATCGGCCGCAACCTCTACATCGTCTACGTCACCCCGGATCGCGTCTGGGCCATGACGAAAAAGGGCGACTGGATCAAGACCTCAAAACTCACGAAAGGCAAGAAATGACCCCCATCTGGCTCCGTGCCGCAGCAATCCGCGCCACCAAGACCATCGCGCAAACCGCCGTCGCCCTCATCGGCACCGGCGCGATCGGCGTGCTGGACGTGAACTGGACCGCTGTCGTTTCCGCGTCGGTCCTCGCCGGCATCGTCTCCCTGCTGACGTCGCTGGCCGGGCTCCCCGAGGCGCCGGACGGGGATAGCGTCTGATGCTCTGGTCCTACGCCCTGGCCGCAGTGGGCATCACCGGCATCTGGCTCGCTGGCCGCCGCAGTTTCTGGGGTTGGGCACTTGGAGTGGCAGCACAAGCGCTCTGGATCATCTACGCCGTAGTCACTGGACAGTACGGATTCATCCTGTCCGCACTGGCCTACGCCGCGATCTACGCACGCAACTGGTTCTCATGGTCAAGGAAGGCGCCCAGCGATGCCGACGCCTAACGACCCTGAGCCCTACGAGTGCCCCGAGTGCGGCGAGCCGTACAGTTCCTACTCCGCCGCTGATGCTTGCTGCCGGGATTGACTGCCTTCCGCGCGATGAGTGACATTGTGCGCCGAGATCATCACTGATCGCGGACTTCGCACACAACCGCCCCCACCTGGCTTCGGCTGGGTGGGGGCGGTTTCGTTATCCCCGAAACTTCTCCACAACCCCGCTCCCACCGCGCGCACCCACTCGCCCGCACGCACGATCGACCCATGGACTACCTGCTGCTGCTCAGTGACCGCATCGCCGCCGACTGCGATGGATGCGTCGAGGAGGTCGACTTTGCGTTGTGGGAGTGGGAGGTGGGTTAGGCCTCGATCTCGGGTAGCGCCGCCGACAAGGCTGCGGACATCGCTCGCTTGATCTTGATGCCTCGACCCGGCATGAGGTGCCCATAGCGGTCATATGTCGTCTGAATCGACTCATGGCCGAGCGCGTACTGCACCTCTTGAGGCGTCGCCCCGCTGGCGATCATCCACGACGCGGCGGTGTGGCGAGCGTCGTGGATGCGCAGTGGCTTGCCAATCTTCATCGACTTTTCTGCGGGCTGCAGTCCGTGCCACATCGTCCCGCGAGCGGGCTCCCATTCCGCTGGGCGATCAGGCCATCCGCGGAGTCCGTTTGCCAACCTCACCGCCGGCACCCACACGTCTGGGTAGAACGTCGAGTGTTTAATCCTCCCGCCGCGCGCCGTCGTGAAAAGCAAATCAGACGGCGCTTTCGACTGCCGAGCCTCCTCACAGTAGGCAACTAATGCATCGGGCATTTCGACCGTTCGGCGCCCGCGCTTTGTCTTAGGCGGGCCGACAATCCATCCTCCCGGCACCTTCTTCCACGCCCTCGATATACGCAGCGACTCGGACTGCGAGTCGTAGTCGCCCACCTGAATCGCCGTCGCCTCAGAGAATCGCATCCCCGTGCCGAAGAGCGCCGCCGTGAATGCGTGATACTGCACCGGCATGCATCCCAGGAGGACGGCGAACTCGTCGGGCGTGAGGAATGACATCTCCTCCTGAACGTCGTCCTTGCGCAGTTGAGAGTGCGCGCAGGGGTTGGACGATAGGTCAACACTCGAGTCGCGGACTGCGTGCTCAAGCACGGATGACAGCAGGCCGTGTTTGTTGCGGATTGTCTTAGCAGATGCACCAGCTCGCTCGAGGTCGCGCAGCCATTGGCGCACGGAGCGCTCGGTCACCATGTCGATCGGGAGTGCGCCGATCTTTCGCCAGTCCCGTCGAATCTCGCGCTTGTAGCGGTGCCGAGTGCCCTCGCCAATGCCACTGCGCTCCTCGATGTTCGCGAGCGCATACTCGCTCAGGGTGACGGTATTCGTCCCGCCATCTTCTGTAGCCTCCAACACCTCCACGGCGGCCTCGATGCCGATGTTGTCTACGAGCTTGATCCATCGATCGCGCGCCGCGGCGTCGGGAAACGTCGCTGACCGCTGTTTCTTGCCAACCCGGAAAAGAGCCTGCCAGGCGACAGTCCCATCGGCCCGCATCCGCTGTCTTGGTGATGCCATCCCAATCCCCTTACCTATGTTGACGGCGTCAACACTTTCGCCGCGAAAGACGGCCAAATACCGTCTGAAACAACCGCAGAGGGTTGGCGGGTTTGGCTTGATATCTAGCGTAATCCGGCGCGTTGACAGACTCAAGTGGATAGGGGTTCGAATCCCCCATCCTCCGCAGATGGTCATGACCCTGGGCATGCTTTTCGCCCAGGGTCATGACCATTTTTGGGTGCTGCGGGATTCGGGAGGAGCGAGCGTCAGCGAGCGACGGCTCCCCCATCCTCCGCAATGTGATGAAACCCCGCCTTGTGCGGGGTTTCGTCACATATTGGGTTGAGCGGGATTCGGGAGGAGGGCCGTCAGGCCCGACGGAGTCCCCCATCCTCCGCAGATGGTCATGACCCTGGGCATGCTTTTCGCCCAGGGTCATGACCATTTTTGGGTGCTGCGGGATTCGGGAGGAGCGAGCGGATCCCGCAGAGCACCCGTTAGGGCTGCCCGACACCCGATACATCGTGTGCTCAACAACCACAACCGGCGCTCCCATCGTCCAACACGCGGCTGCACGCGTATCCAGATCCACGAGAGACACGCAGCCGGATACACGAGGGGTAAGGGACCTACGGCGTATTGGGCTGCCCATGCGGGACACCACAATGTGGGAGTACATTTCACACCAAACGCTCCCGATGAAGTGAGGCGACCATGGCGAGTTCGAATTCTCGCGTGCTGACAAACCGGATGGGCCATTGGCTCTCCTCTTTCGGCAACGCCGTCGTGAGGCGCAAGCCGGTGGAGCAGTCGCTCCTAGCCATGCAGGATCCGACCCGATCCCTCAAGCGGGAACTCACCGCGATGGACCTCGCGATCCTCGGTGTCGCGGTCGCGGTCGGCGCGGGCATCTTCTCGGTCGGGGCGACCGCAGCGGCCAACTACGCGGGCCCCGGCGTCATCCTGTCGTTCGTGATCGCAGCGGTCGTGTGCGGCCTGGCGGTAATGTGCTACGCCGAGTTCGCGTCCACGCTGCCGGTGTCGGGCTCCGCCTACACGTACTCGTACACGACGATGGGCGAACTCATCGCGTGGATCATCGGATGGGACCTGATCCTGGAGATGCTGCTCGCGGGCTCGGTGATCGCCAAGTTCTGGGGCGTGTACCTGGCGGACGCATTCCGCCTCTTCCACGTGGAGATTCCGCTGACCTTCACAGTCTTCGGGATCGAGGCGACGTGGGGGCCGATCCTGATCGTGGGCATCTTCACGACTCTGCTGGTTCTGGGCACCAAGCTCAGCACGCGCGTGACGAACATCTTCACGATCATCAAGGTCGGCATCACGCTGTTCGTGATCGTCGCGGGCATCGGATACATCAAGGTGGCGAACTACACGCCGTTCATCCCTGCGTCACAGCCTGCCGAGCACAAGTCGACGCTCGAACAGCCCCTCTTCGCCTTCCTGTCCGGCCTGAACCCATCCACGTTCGGGTTCGTGGGCGTGCTGTCGGCAGCGGCGCTCGTGTTCTTCGCGTTCATCGGCTTCGATGTCGTGGCCACCACCGCCGAGGAGGCGAAGGATCCGCAGCGCACCCTGCCCCGGGGAATCCTGGGCGGGCTCGCGATCGTCTCAGTGCTCTACATCCTCGTCACGCTCGTGGTGACGGGCATGGTCTCGTACAAGGATCTCGCCGCGAGCGGCACCCCCTCACTGACGACGGCCTTCGAACTGGTCGGCGCGACGTGGGCGGGCAAAGTTATCTCGATCGGCATCCTGTTCGGACTGACCACGGTCGTGATGGTGCTCCTGCTCGGCCTGACGCGCATCGTCTTCTCGATGAGCCGCGACGGCCTGCTTCCTCGTGGCATGTCCAAGACCTCGGAGCGCTATCGGACGCCCGCTCGTCTGCAGATCGGCGTGGGCATCATCGTGGCGCTGATCGCCGGGGTCGCCAAGGTCGAGTTGCTCGAGGAGATGATCAACATCGGCACCCTGTCGGCGTTCGTGCTGGTCAGTTTCGGCATCCCGATCCTGCGGCGTACGCGTCCCGACCTCAAGCGCGGATTCCGAGTCCCATTCTCGCCGTGGCTACCGATCGCCGCGGGCGTGGCCTGCCTGTGGCTCATGACGAACCTGACGGTCGTCACGTGGGCTCGCTTCCTCGTCTGGCTCCTCGTGGGCTTCACCATCTGGTTCTGCTATGGGCGCCGCCACTCCGTGGCAGGCCAGCAGGACATGGCCGCATCAGGACGCCCCTCAGAGGTCGGCTGACCCTCGGGAATGGACGCTACTCCTCGAAGTAGGTCTGCAGGATCAGCGTGGTCTGCGTCGAGACGGGAACGGTCGAGTGAATCTCGTTGAGCAGTTCTTCGAGCTCGGTCGGAGAGCCGGTGCGCACCAGCAGCATGTAACTGGGCGCGCCTGCGATCGAGTAACACGATTCGACGCCGGCGATCTCGGCCAGCTTGTCCGGTATCTCCGACTGCCGTGAGTAGTCGAGCGGCGTGATGGAGACGAACGCCGAGATAGGCCGCCCCAGAGCCTCGTGGTTGACGACCGCCCGGTAGCGCTCGATCACCCCGCGGCGTTCAAGTTTCTGCACGCGCGATTGCACGGCGGACACCGACAGCCCTGTTTCCTGCGACAGTTTCGATAGCGTCGCCCTGCCATCGGCGACCAGTGCCGAAAGGATTGCGCTGTCGATCTCGTCCACGGAACCCTCGGCCGCGCTACGCTGCGGACGGGCGGGCTCGGAAGTGCGGGAGGCCATGCCGGAAGCCTACCGGCTGGGGTCGCCGAGCGATCGGGCGAATTCCACGATGCGGGCCATCCCGCTCGCGATGTCATCCTCGTTGCCGGCGTAGGAGATCCGGACGAACCCGTCTCCGGCGCTGCCGAATGCCTCGCCGGGGATGACCGCGACGTGGAACTCGTCCAGGAGGCGTTCGCTGAATTCGCGCGATCCAAGGCCGGTCCCGCGCACGTCGACGAACGCGTAGAAGGCGCCCTCGGGGGCGACCAGGCGCAGTTCGGGGCAGTCGCGTAGCGCGTCGATCACGATCTGGCGGCGCCGCGCATACTGGGCGCGCATCTCGTCCACCTCGGTCTGCAGGCCTGTCAGTGCAGCGACGGCCGCATACTGGGCGGGTGCGTTGTTGGACGAGTTGATCGTCTCCGCGATCTTCGACGTCTCGGCGATCAGGTCCGCCGGGCCGAGCATGTAGCCGATGCGCCACCCCGTCATCGCGTAAGTCTTGGAGAGCGAGTCAACGACGACGGTGCGTTCCTTCATCCCTGGGATGGCGGCGATGCTGGCCGCGCTGGGGGTTTTCCCGAGGGCTTTCGAGGACGAGTTCTCCGTCGCTTCACCGTAGACGAACGGGTGGTAGACCTCGTCCGATATCACCCAGAGGCCATGGTCACGGCACACGTCGCCGATGCGGGCCAGTTCGCTGGCGGGAGTGACGGCGCCGGTGGGGTTGGAGGGCGAGTTGATGATGATGGCGCGGGTGCGATCGGTGATGGCCGCGGCGATGTCGTCGGCGTCCATCCGCATAGCGTTCTCGGCGCGCAAGGCGACGTGCACGGGCGTGGCCGAAGCAAGGACGATCTGCGCGTCATACGAGGCGAAGTGTGGTGTGCAGAGAAGGATCTCGTCACCGGGATCGGCGATGGCACGCAAGGCCAGGTAGAGGCCGAGGGTAGCCCCAGGTACGGCCTGGATCTCGCTCGCCGGATCGTACGTGAGCCCTTTGACTCGCTGGGAGTAGCCGGCGATGGCGCGGCGCAGTTCGGGAATGCCGAGGACGTTGGTGTAGTGGGTGCGTCCCTGGCTGATGGCGACCTGGCCCGCCTGCGCCACGTGGTGTGGCGCGGTGAAGCTCGGCTCGCCCACCGCGAAGGAGATGACGTCCTCGTAGCGCTCCAGGCGGTCGAAGACGTCGCGGATGCCGGATCGGGGTGAAGCAGATGCCGCGGCGGAAAGACGGGCACGCTTCGGAGCCTTTTGCAACATTCATTCCCCCTTGATCGAGGTTTACCGTATTATTTCCTTCCCTAGGTTACTACTGACGTATTTCTTGCACGTTACGCTGCGGCGTTGATCGCATCACACTTCGGGCACGATCCGCGCCCTCACCCCCGAATGGAAGAACCGGGCTGAGTACAATCGCCGTATGATCTTCCGTGCGATCGGCGAGGACCGTCCTTACCCCGACCACGGTCTGTCGACGCCGCGGCAGTGGTCCGACGTCGCCCCGCGACAGGTGCGACTCGACCAGTTGGTGACGACCAAGCGAACCCTCGATCTTGATACGCTTCTGTCCGAGGATTCCACCTTCTATGGCGACCTGTTCGCCCACGTGGTGGAGTACAAGGGAGTCATGTACCTCGAGGATGGGCTACACCGAGCGTTGCGCGCTGCGCTTCAGCAGCGGCAACTGTTGCACGCTCGGGTGCTCGTGCTCGACGCACGCTAGTAGGGAGTTTGGTGGCCACCAACGACAAGCAGCCCGTCGACCCTGTGGTTCGGGCGCGCCGGCAACGCATTCGCCGTAAGCGAGCGCGCCAATCGGTCGTCTTCGGTGTGCTCATCGCGGCCATGGCGCTAGCGGCTCTGGGCGCGGTCGCCATCTACAACGGTGCGGTATCGATGCCGTTCGCGCGGGGCTTCTCGTCCACCGTGATTCCCGCCGACGATCCGATCGTGCCGGCGTGCCTCGTCGAGGGCAAGGAAAAGCCGATCGGCTATAAGAAGGTACGCGTCCGCGTCTACAACGCCTCCGAACGCCGCGGGCTCGCCGCGACTACAGCGAAGTCGCTGGAAGAGCGCGGCTTCACGATCCTGGCGACTGGCAACGTGAAAACCGGCGTGCAGAACGCCAAGATCGCCTACGGTGCCAAGGGTGTTGGCCGCGCCTACACGCTGGCCGCGCAGATCCCCGGCGTCGTGCTGCAATACGACGCCCGCACGAACGCGCAGATCGATCTGACCGTCGGGCAGGGATTCGACGGGCTCATCCCGGAGGACGAGGTCAAGCTCGAGACCGGCGTGCCCATGAACAACCTCCCGGGCTGCCAGCCGCTCGCCGAGTTGACCCCGGCGCCCGCACCCGCATCCGCCGCGCCGACCGAGGACGCCACCGCCAGCAGCTGACGCGCCATCCGCCATGAGCCCGGGACTGCGCCGGGTTAGGCGCCTCATCGACTCAATCTCACCGCATGGCCCGGATTCAAGGCGGGCATTGCGGAGCGTCCATCACGCCAACCTCGCATCCCGCGCCGGCGATACTACGGGCAAACAGGGTGTCGATCGGGACGTGCGATCCGCATGCGGGCACACCAACGAACCCGACCGGGCCGCAGCCGGGCCACCGAGCCACACCCGCGAGCAGCTACACCACCGGCATGAAGGCCGCACCTACCACCGGCCCTAACACCGACACGCGCGACAAGACGACCCACACCCGCAACAAAATGACAAACGCCCGAACCCACGTTTCGTGGGTTCGGGCGTCCGGGATGTCCTGCGACATCGCAATGGCGGTAGCGGTGGGAGCCGTCACTCGCTGACGCTCGCTCCTCACATTTGGCGGGCGCTCTGCAGAACAGTCGGAACGAGCAAGTGTGGCGACACGTCAAGCAACTGATACTTCAGTTCAAGAGCCAGGAAGTGAACCCTGTCTAGCCTGAACCTTCGTCACGGCTCATTGTGCGCACCTAGTAGCGATCCTTCCTGGAAGAGCGGCCGCCGTCCGACAGGCGCGTTTCTATCGAGATCCCTGCGGGCTCACCGGAGCCTCACGCCGTCGACGGACTGGCTTGGTGTTGAGCCAGAAGCCTTCGATAAGGACGAAGCATCCGATAACTGATTGCATAGCACCGATGGTCACCCAATCTGCGTACGCAAGTGTCACGAACACCGCTACGACGGCACTGACGATCATGGTGGCAATAACGCTCGAACGCTCGGCGGCTCGGCTACGCGCAAGCAGTGGTACTACCACTAGGTGCACCACTGAAAGGACTGCCAGTAGCAGTAGGTACGTGCGAGGAACGTGCGTTGCGATGAACGGCAAAATAGCCGGTAAGACTACGGCCGTTCGGATCAACGCAGCCCATTGGACCCAAGTCATCATTTGCAGTAACCACCCGACTAGATGTCCGGAACATAAGCGATAGCATGAATGTACTTCACTTTGAGACACATCCCGCGAATATCGGCACGGTTCGCCTGCTCGACGATCGCGCCGATTGCCAAACTGCAGGTGGCTCCACCCGCTTTCGTAATTGCTCCGATCGCTACATTGGCACCGAGCGCTCCCGCGCTCGGGTCTGTCCGATATACGGTGTGTGGGTCCGGCGGTTTTCATTAGTGAGTGGTTCTCTCGAACCGTCCGGCGAAGGTGATCGGATGCGCGTTGAGCGCTGGTTTCCACCTGATCACCCAGCGTGCTCTCCCGCCGCCGGTGGGTTCAAGCGACCTCGTCACGAGATAGAGACGTTTCAGCGCAGCAGCCTCGTTGGGGAAATGCCCGCGCGCCCGGACCGCGCGCCGGTACCGGGCGTTGATCGATTCGATCGCGTTCGTGGTGCAGATCACTCGGCGGATTTCGACATGTATTCCAGGAACGCACGCGTTCTCCGCCCAGGACGATCACCCGCTCGAAGGACCCGTCACGATCTCCAGGAACCATGATCTCCACGGGCCCGATTTCGGTGAGCAAGGTCTTCACGCGCGTCCCGTTGCGCATATCCTCCGCGATCGGGGTCCCGCCGTGCTCATGACCGAGATGCTCGGTCAGCTCCGCTTCCAACGCCGTCTCGAGCACACTGTTCGTGAGCTGGCTGAGCATGCCACCCGGCCCGGCAAACTCACACCCTATTCCTTCGCTTGCGCGAGCAAACGCGCCGCGAGCTCCTTCTGATCGATGATCTCCTCAGTCACAGGATCAATCATCTCCTCGTCAACGACGATATCGGTCGTGTCAGCCACGGCCATCTCCTTTCGGATCAGACCGGACCCTCACACACCGTTATTAAGACAGTCCCGAAACCAGAGGTCACGCCCACGGCAACCTCAAGACGCTAGGAGACGAGAAAACCCCCGGCGAACTTGCGTTCACCGGGGGTTCCAACGTGTACTACTTGGCGGTAGCGGTGGGAGCCGTCACTCGCTGACGCTCGCTCCTCCCAAATCCCCCTCCGTCAGATAAATGTGAGGAGCCCGCCCCTGACGGGACGGGCTCCTCACATTTGGCGGTAGCGGTGGGATTTGAACCCACGGTGGACTTTCACCCACACACGCTTTCGAGGCGTGCTCCTTAGGCCGCTCGGACACGCTACCTTGCGCCCGCTAGACTACCGCGAAACCCCTCGGAATTCCCAATCGACCATCTTTCAGCCCTCTGCAAATCGGCTAGACCTGCGAAAACGGCTACGTTCGATGCTCGGAGAAGAACTCGCGGAGCAAGGAGGAGCACTCGTCCTCGCGCACCTGGGCCACCACCTCGACGAAGTGATTCATACGGCGATCGCGTACCAGATCCCACACCGATCCGCAGGCGCCCATCTTGTCGTCCCACGCGCCGAAGACAACCCGCCGAACCCGCGATAGCAGGATCGCTCCGGCGCACATCGCACAGGGTTCGAGGGTCACGACCAGCGTGGCATCATCGAGGCGCCACGTGCCGCGCACGGCGGCGGCTTCGCGCAGTGCGACCACCTCGGCGTGCCCCGCCGGATCGTGAGCCGCCTCGCGCACGTTATACCCGCGCCCGATCACCTCGCCGTCCGCCGCCACCACCACAGCACCCACGGGGACATCCCCCTGAGTGGCCGCTGTCCGTGCCAGCGCGAGGGCCTCGTCCATAACGGCGCTCTGCATCCCGCCATCCGCACCCAGGTCCGCCGAAGTCACCACACAAGTGTGACACCGGCCCAAAGTCGCGGCGGCGGGGGCGCGCGGGGCGGTACGGTTGACGCATGGAACTTCACGTGGCCGACCACCCGCTCATCGCCCACAAGCTGACCGTCCTGCGCGACGTCAACACGGATTCCCCGACATTTCGCCGGCTCGTCGAGGAGCTCGTGGCCCTCCTCGCCTATGAGGCAACGCGCGAAGTGCGGGTCGAGACCGTCGAGGTCACCACACCCGTTGCGACGACCACCGGAACCCACATCTCCACGCCGCGACCGCTGGTCGTACCGATCCTGCGCGCGGGATTGGGCATGCTCGAAGGCATGTCGAAACTCCTGCCGACCGCGGAGGTTGGCTTCCTCGGCATGCTCCGGGATGAGACGACCCTCGAGGCCGTCACCTACGCCAACCGCCTACCGCAAGACATTACTGGTCGCCAGACCTTCCTCCTCGACCCGATGCTCGCCACCGGCGGGACGCTGATCATGGCGATCGACTACCTGCTCGAACTCGGTGCCAAGGACGTGACGGCCATCTGCCTGCTCGCCGCGCCGGAAGGTATTGACGCCGTGCGGCAGTCCGTCGGCGATCGCGCCGAGGTAAAGATCGTCGTCGCCGCTGTAGACGAGAGGCTGAACGCGAAGGGCTACATCGTCCCGGGCCTGGGCGATGCGGGCGACCGCCTGTACGGCGTGGTGGACTGAGGGGCTGGACGAGTTCCCCCGCGCGCCCAGCCGGACGGCTCGGTCCGCCACGGGGTGCCCAATCAAGACGGCACCCCGGAGGGGCTCGACGACTCACGTCGTCTCCACCTCCGGGGCACCATCAATATTGAACCACGAAACACTTCTCAAGAATTAGCGAAGGAAATGGTTCCCTAATTCGTGGGATGTGCGCCGGGAGTTCTTAGCGCGTCTCGAATGTCAGACAGCCCGCGTGTGTAACGTCGTCGGGGCCGGCGCCGATCCGAACGGTCGAGGCGTGGCACTCGAGCGAACTGTTGTGAGTGCAGTTGGAGCGGTGGCACGCGCCTACCTCGGCCACCACGCGATCCAGGCCGCCTTTGATTCCCAAGGGGATGAAGGTGGCGCACGACGTCGATCCCGACGACTGCGCAATGGTCACCGCACCCGCGTGGCACGAGTGCTCGCTGTTGTACGAGCAGCCGGCGACAGAACACTCTGAGATGTGGGGAAGATCCGCGACAGTGGACATGATTGCCTCCTGGTTGTTCGACATATGACGATCTTTCAACCAAGATAAACCGGTATTCAAATTCCCGCTAGGAAGGTAGGCCGCACTAACTTTCCGCAAAATATCAACGAAATACGCGACGCAATTGTTGCGTAATTGCGAAATTAACCCTCGCCGCCTAGTCGCGGCGGCGCGCTTCGCGATGCGGGTGCGCCTCGATGACGCCACGGATCGTGACGCGGCGTGTCCGCTTCTGCTGCTCACTGCGCAACACCGTCACATCACCCTGGGCCCCGGCCTCGAAGATACGGCTGCCGGGTTCGCGCGTGAGCAGCAAATCGATGTGGCCGCGCAGGCGTGCGACCTCCGATTCGAGGGCGAGGATGCGTCGGATGCCCGCCAGGTTGATCCCCTCGTCCTTGCTCAGTCGCTGGATTTCCCGCAACGTGGCCACGTCGCGCAACGAATAGCGACGCCCTTTGCCCGCGGTGCGGCGCGGGGAAACCAACCCCAGCCGGTCGTACTGGCGCAGTGTCTGCGGGTGCATTCCAGCGAGTTCCGCGGCGCGCGAGATGACGAAGATGGGAACGCCGAGCTGCTCGTCCGAAAAACGCACGCCGCCGTCGGGCCCGAACTGATCGGGCCCGCGGCGGCTGTCATCGGCGTTCATCAGGTCACAACCGAGCTTGCTCTCGCAACGATTCACGGACATCGGTACCGTCCGTAGCGGCGGAGAACTGCTCTATCGCCTCGCGTGCCGCATCGTCGAGGCGCTGTGGCACGACGATCTGGACGGTGGCGAGCAGGTCGCCAGTGCCCTTCGGCGTCTCGATTCCGCGGCCCTTGACACGCAGCACGCGACCAGATGGCGTGCCCGGCGCGACCTTGACTTTGACGGTCTTGCCGTCAAGCGTCGGCACCTCGATGGTCGCACCCAGCGCAGCCTCCGGGAACGTCACGGGGACGTTCACGCGCAAATTGCGGCCCTCGATAGAGAACACGGGGTGCGTCTCGACACTGACAGTAATGATCAGGTCGCCCGCGCCGCCGCCGTTCCGTCCGGGCTCGCCCTTGCCCCGCAGGCGGATCTTCTGGCCATCGTGCACTCCGGCAGGGATGCGCGCCTTGATATTGCGGCCGCCGACGGACAGTTCCGCTGTCGAGCCCGACACGGCCTGCCGGAACGGCAACGTGACCCTAGCCGTCAGGTCGCGGCCGTTCTGGGGCGGCGCGGCACGGAAACCGCCACCAAAGCCGCCACCGCCGAACATGCCACCCAGGATGTCCTCGAAGCCGCCGCCACCGGAGGTGGAGAATCGGACGTTGCCGCCCTGTCCCCCGCCGCCACCGCCGAACATGCCGCCGAGGAAATCCTCGAATCCGGCACCTCCAGCACCACCGGCACCGCCCGGACCGGCAGCGAAGCGCGGCCCGCCCCCGGCCATCTGGCGAACGGCGTCGTACTGCTGGCGCTCCTTCTGGTCGGAGAGCACGGCATAAGCCTCGGAGATGTCCTTGAACTTGGCCTCGGCCGCCGTATCACCCTGATGCTGGTCGGGGTGATACTTGCGGGCGAGTTTGCGGTATGCCTTCTTGATGGCGGCATCGTCCGCATCCCGCGAGACGCCCAGCGCGGCGTAGAAGTCCTTCTCCAGCCAGTCTTGCCCGGTCATGGCGCCTCCCTTCCATTCACTTCACCAGCGAACGCGTTGTCCTGTTTTATCACTGTTGCGGGCCGGATACCGCCACCTGGGCGGCACGCACGACCTTGTCTCCGATCTTGTATCCGGGCGCGATCACGTGGGTGACGGTGATCGCCGCAGCGTCCTCGTCCGGCTGGTGCATGAGCGCCTCGTGCAGGGTCGGATCGAACTCCTCCCCCACCGCGCCGAACGACTCGACCTCGAACTTGCCCAGGGCTGCGACCAACTTGTCAGCGATCGCCGCGAAGGGGCCCTCGAGTTCCTCGTGCTGCCGCGCCCGCGCAAGGTCATCGAGCGCCGGCAGGAGCGCAGTCAGCACGTCCTCGACCCCGCGCGTGCGGGCCGCCTGCTGGTCGCGCAACGAACGGTTGCGGTAGTTCGTGAAACTAGCGCGTTCGCGCTGCAGGTCCTCAAGGAGCTCGTCCGCGCGCTGCTGCGCGGCGGCCAGTTCATCCGAGGGTGGCTCGAAGTCGAGGTGTTCGATGGAGTCCTCGTCCACCTCGCCACCGCCCGGGGCGGACCCGGCCTTATCGGCCGAGCCCGCGCCCTCGCGTACGTCCCCCGTCTCGGGGTCGAAGCGGCGGTTGTCTACGAAGTGGAACGGAGCCTCGTCCTCATTGGGGTCGTGGCCCTGGTTCTCTTCACTCACTTGGACTCATCCTCGTCATCGACGATCTCGGCGTCCACGACGTCCTCGTCCGAGGCGAACCCGGCACCGGCCGCAGCCGAGGCATCGGCATCTGCCGCGCCCTGGTCGCCAGCCGCCTGCTCGGCCTCGGCGCTGGCGTAGAGCGCCTCGCCGATCTTCTGCGCGGACGTGCTCAGCGCCTCCGCCTTGGCCTTGATGGCCTCCGCGTCGTCGCCCTCAAGAGCCGTCTTCAACTCGGCGATGGCGGCCTCGACCTCGGTCTTGACGTCGGCCGGGATCTTCTCGTCGTTGTCCTTGATGAGCTTCTCAGTCGAGTACGCGAGCGCCTCGGCCTGGTTGCGGGCCTCCGCTTCCTCGCGACGCTGCTTGTCCTCGGCCGCGTGCTCCTCGGCCTCCTTGACCATGCGGTCGATGTCTTCCTTCGGCAGCGCCGAGCCACCGGTGATCGTCATCGACTGCTCCTTGCCCGTGCCACGGTCCTTGGCGGACACGTGCACGATGCCGTTGGCGTCGATGTCGAAGGTGACCTCGATCTGCGGCATTCCGCGCGGCGCCGGGGCGATGCCGGTCAGGTCGAACGTGCCGAGCGGCTTGTTGTCCCGTGCGAACTCACGCTCGCCCTGGAACACCTGGATCAGGACGCTCGACTGGTTGTCCTCGGCCGTCGAGAAGATCTCGGAACGCTTGGTCGGAATCGCCGTGTTGCGCTCGATCAGCTTGGTCATGACGCCACCCTTGGTCTCGATGCCGAGGCTCAGGGGCGTGACGTCGATGAGCAGCACGTCCTTACGCTCACCCTTGATGACGCCGGCCTGCAGGGCAGCGCCGACGGCGACGACCTCATCGGGGTTGACGCCCTTGTTGGGCTCCTGTCCGCCGGTGAGCTCCTTGACGACCTCGGTCACGGCCGGCATACGGGTCGAGCCACCGACGAGCACGACGTGGTCGATGTCCGACACGGAGATCCCTGCGTCGCGGATGACGGCGTGGAACGGCGCCTTCGTGCGCTCGATCAGGTCCGCGGTCAGCTGCTGGAACTGCGCGCGGGTCAAGGTCGTGTCCAGGTGGATCGGCCCGTTCTCGCTCATCGACAGGTACTGCATCGAGATGTTGGTGCTCGTGGCGCTCGAGAGTTCCTTCTTGGCCTGCTCGGCCGCCTCGCGCAGACGCTGCAGCGCGATCTTGTCCTTGGACAGGTCGACGCCGTAGTTGTTCTTCACTTCCTTGATCAGGTGCTCGACGATGCGGTTGTCCCAGTCGTCGCCGCCGAGGCGGTTGTCACCCGAGGTCGCGCGGACCTGAATGGTCGAGAACTCGTCCTCGTCCTTGCCGACTTCGAGAAGCGAGACATCGAACGTACCGCCACCGAGGTCGAAGACCAGGATGAGCTCGTCCTCCTTGCCCTTCTCCAGGCCATACGCGAGCGCTGCGGCGGTCGGCTCGTTGACGATGCGCAGGACGTTGAGCCCGGCGATCTGTCCGGCGTCCTTGGTGGCCTGACGCTCGGCGTCGTTGAAGTATGCGGGGACGGTGATGACCGCGTCCGTGACGGGTTCACCGAGGTATTCCTCGGCGTCGCGCTTGAGCTTGCCGAGGACGCGCGCGGAGATCTCCTGCGCGGTGTAGTTCTTGCCGTCGATCTCCTGCGACCAGTCCGTGCCCATGTGGCGCTTGACGGAACTGATGGTGCGGTCGACGTTGGTCACTGCCTGGCGCTTGGCGATTTCGCCGACGAGCACCTCGCCGGTCTTGGAGAAGGCCACGACGGACGGGGTGGTCCGCGCGCCCTCCGCGTTGGCGATGACCGTGGGCTCGCCGCCTTCGAGTACTGCTACGACCGAGTTGGTGGTTCCGAGGTCGATTCCTACTGCACGTGCCATGTGTGTTGCACTCCTTCTTTGTGGGCCCGGGGGTGAATTGGGCCGCCCTGCGTTTCGCGGGCGACATCCCGGGCTCCTTGAGTCTCCATCACTCAACCTACGCCTTGAGTCTAACGGGCGCAAGTTTCGCTACTCAAAACTTGAGTCTATCTGGCTCAACCTTGCGATGGCCCGGTTTATTCCGTTATCCACAGGCTCATTTTCCTCGCGCGGAACGGCGCGGGCGGCGCATAGACTTCCCGCATGCCGTTACCGACGCCGTGGTCCGCCATCCTCCCCGACGCGCGGCGCTACCCATCGCCGCACAACTCGCAGCCGATCAAGGTTCGCGTGATCGATCAGGCCGTGGCGCGTGTCTACTACGACCTGGACCTGGGACTGCCGGCGGAGAACTTCGGCATCCCCTTCGCGCACGTCTGCGCGGGGGTGTTCCTGGAAACCCTCACCGTCGCGGCCGCCGGGCACGGGTATCGCGCAGCCATCCAGATCGTCGATCAGGAGATGGACTTCGGCGCCACCAGCCGGCTCCATCCCCTCGCCCTCGTTACGCTTTCCCCTGAAGCGGCGGAGCACTCGTCCACGGAAAACCTCACAGCGCTGCGTACCCGCCGGACCTCGCGCCGCCCCTACCAGAACCGGCTCGTCGATAGCGCCGTCATCGAGCGCGTCACCGCGCTGGCGGCCGCAGCGGGGCAGTCGTTCGACACCACGAGCGATCAGGCGACCGTCGACACGATCATCCGCGTCAACCAGGAAACCCTGTTCGACGACCTGCAGAACGACGCGGTGCACGAGGAGATCCTCACCTGGATCCGCACGTCGAAATCGCGCGCGGCAACTACCGGCGACGGCCTCAGCGCAGAGACCATGCTCATGCCGGGGCCGATCCTGGGGTTCGCCATGCGCCACCGCGAGATCTGGCAATGGCCGCTGATCGGCGCGCTGATTCGCGGGATCTACCTGCGCACCATGCGCGGCGTCCGGCAGCTCGGCTGGCTGACGGGGGACTTCGGCGGCCCGGCGGACTACATGCGCGCCGGACGCGCGTTCATGCGGATCTGGCTCGCATTCGAACGCGCCGGGGTGTCCCTCCACCCCTTCGGCACGGTCATCACCAACCCGAAGTCGCACCACAACTTCGTCACAACCGTCGGCGCGGACGAGCCCCCCGGCACGCTCGTGTGGATGCTGTTCCGGTTCGGCTACTCCAAGACCCCGCCTCTTGCCCATCGCAGGCCTCTCGAATCGATGCTCATCGAACACGATCCCGGCCCGCTCCCCGACGAACGGATGGCCCCGCTGTGAAACCCCTCATCTACGCATTCGTCTGGGCGCAGGACATCGTCGTCAAATCCCTCACCTATTCGGTCTACACGCACAAATTCCTGTTGGCACCCGGCATTGAGCCGTTGCGCTGGCGCCTGGGGCGGTGGCGCGCATTTCGCACGTTCGAACTGACCGCCAGGAAGTCGCCCGCCTACGCCGACTTCCTCAGGCGGCGCGGAATCACCGGCCGCCTGCCGTTCTTCACGGGCCGGGACGAGGCCTTCGCCGCCATTCCCGAAATGGACAAGGACAACTACATCCGCGCATATTCGATCCCCGACCGTTGCCTCGGCGGGAAACTGCCTCGCCGCGGGGTGGTCGTGGACGAGTCCTCCGGCTCCTCGGGAACCCCGACGAGCTGGGTGCGCGGATCCGCGGAGCGGCGCGCCACGCGCCAACTGCTGCAGGTCGGTTTCGCCCGCACGGCCAAGCGCCTCACCAAGCAGCCGTTCGTGATCAACGCCTTCTCGCTGGGGGCGTGGGCCACCGGCATGAACGTGTCCGCGAGCCTCACCGACATGACGCTCATCAAGTCGTGCGGGCCGGATCGCGACAAGATCATCGCGACGATGAAGGAGTTCGGGCCGAACTTCACGTACATCATCACTAGCTACCCGCCCTTCCTCAAGGGTCTGCTGGAGGACACGCGCCTGGACTGGGCCGAGTACGACGTGGTGTGCGCATTCGGCGGCGAGGGGATCTCGGAGTCCATGCGGGATCGCATCATGGAATCGGCGAACGCCGTCTTCGGCTCCTACGGCGCCAGCGACCTCGAGATCAACATCTCCATCGAGACCGAGTTCACCATTGCCCTGCGCCGCGCCATCGCGTCAGATCCCGCGCTCGCCGCCGAGCTGACGCTCATGGACGAGTACGGCGTCCTGCCGAGCATCTTCCAGTTCAACCCGTTCGACTACCTGATCGAGACCAACGATGCAGGCGAGATCGTCGTCACCATCACGCGCAAGGAGAACATCAACCCGCGCATCCGGTACAACATCCACGACCGCGGGCACGTCGCTCGAATGCGCGATGTCGTGCCCGTCCTTCGCAAGTACGGTCACCAGGAGGTGATCGCCGAGAAGTTCCTGGACCTGCCGATCCTCTTCCACTACGGGCGATCCGACCTGTCCGTCGACTACAACGGCGCGGTCGTGCCGCCCGATGCCCTGCGCGATGTCATCAACGGCGATGCGGAGCTTCTGCCGGCGGTCGAGAATCACCGGCTCGTCTCCTACGAGGACTACGCCGGGAATCGCCAGCTCCACATAGCGCTGCAGTTGTCTCCGGGCGGGGTTGTTGTGGACGAGTCCTCCGCCGCGGCGCGCGTCTTCGCGGCGCTTCGCGCGGAGAACGGCGACTTTAACAACGCCATCAAGACCAGCGCCCCCGGAACGGAGCCGACTCTGGCGTTCTACGCCTTCCGCACGGGCGTGTTCGCCGAGGACGGCGCCAAGTTGAAGAACGAATACGTGTGGCATCTGGATGCTGCCGAGGCAGCCGAGGTCGGCATGCGCGCGGGGGTCACGGCAAGCCGCGACTTCCAGCGGCCAACCTCGTAGCGTTCCGTTATCGGGTGCCGCGCCGGATGGCATCCGGGTGCTGGCCGGTTCACCCACACATATTTCAGTTCACCGCGGTGTATTTCACACCCCGAACGGAACTTTCATGGGGCGAACCGGCGTTCGCCTCGGCACGCCGGCTTCGTCGAGTAATCGGGCAAGCCGTTTCAGATCACGAAGATCGGCCCACGTCGCACGGATCACGCGTATTCCGAGGCTACGAATGCGGTGCTCGCGACGCCGTTCCTCGACGAACACGTCGTGCGGGGCCTTGCCTGCGAGCATTCTGGCATCCGCGTACTTGGCCATGCCGTCGAATTCCAGGAGCACGCGCACGTCCTCCCAATAGAAGTCTCCGCGTCCAATGAAGCCGTCGCCGTCCATGAACACCTGTTGCAACGACGGCGCCGCGAAACCTAACAGGTGAATCATGGCCCGGCATATCGACTCACCGCCGGACTCTGAACGAGGATCGGCCAGTTCAACCACCTTCCTCGCCGTGACGATTCCCTTGCGCCGCGGATTCCGCTGAACGAGGTCGCGTAGGGCGTCGTCCGTGGCCGGCAGTTTGCGAAACGCCGCATCAGCGCACGCGAGCCCGATCCACAGAGGTCGATCGCAGGCGACATCCAACAGCGTCTGCGCCATCGAGGTGACCCGGACACCGTCAACAAGCACGCTCCTGCCGTCGCTGGGAACATTCCGCGTTTGAATCAGACCCGTGGAATAGGCCTTCTTCGCGCCCTCGACCAGTGTCTGCAGTCTCCTCGGTGGACGACCAGACCATGGCAGTCCGTGCAGGATCGCCGCCGTCGCGTGGTTGAAGCACAGGCGCGGGTTCCTCAGCGCGACAGCGCGCGCGAGTGCCGCATGCCGTTGCGTCCTCGTCATGTCGTTCCAACGTTTCGTCCATGCGTAGTACCCATGGGCAACTCGCACGAGTGTTCTGTGTTTCACCAGCGAATCGATCGCGACGCGCTCCGTCCGTCTTGTCACCAACTCGGACACGTGCACGATCGGACGTTCCGCTGCATCAAGGATCGCCAAAACCTGATCCGAAGCAGGGTGCTCTGCGCGACGGTTCGCGTTTCTGTCGTCTTTCTCTGCCATCTCACCAGAATCGAGGCTCACTGCTGTCAACCCGCGCCTTCGAGACCAGATGTGGACAACTTCAGCGTCATCGTCGTCAGCGATCGCTGCAGCATCCGCTGGCTAGGGGTGCCTTTTGAATGCCCTCGTCCCGGTCCACCCACACAAATTTCAGTTCACCGCGGTGTATTTCGCACGCTCAACTGAAATTTCATGGGGTGAACCGCGACGAGAGGACCGCGGCGAGAGGACCGCGGCGAGAGAACCGCGACTAGAGGACTGCGACGAGAGGACTGCGACAATTGACCCATGACTCGCGTATTGGTTCGCCGTCCATCGCCCGCTCTCGCCGAAGGCGAGCTCACGCACTTCGAGCGCGTCCCTGTCGACTACGATCTGGCCCTGCGCCAGTGGCAGCAGTACGTCGCCGCGCTTGACGCAGCAGGGTTCGCGCCCATCGAACTGGCACCGGCAGACGATCAGCCAGATGGCGTGTTCGTGGAGGATACGGTCGTGCTGCTCGGCTCCGTAGCCGTGCTCACCAACCCCGGCGCTGACAGCCGCAAAGGCGAGATCGACTCGATGGCGAACGCACTGTCGGACCTCGGCTTCGAGATCCACCGCATCTCCGCTCCCGGTACCCTTGAGGGCGGGGACGTCCTCAAGATCGGCAAGACGATCTACGTCGGAAGGAGTTCGCGCACCAACGACGAGGGCATCCGGCAACTCGCCGCGATCGGCTCCGCGAACGGCTACGAGACGATCACTGTCCCGGTCACCAAGACGCTCCACCTGAAGAGCCAGGTCACGGCGCTGCCGGACGGCACGGTCATCGGGCACCCCGACATCGTCGACGCGCCCGAATCATTCGCCACCTACCTGGACGTCCCTGAGATCGAGGGAATCGCCGTCGTCGTCGTGGGCGATGACGCCGTCCTCATCTCCGCATCGGCGCCCCGCACAGCCGAACTCCTGCGCTCTCGTGGCCTCAACGTAGTAGAAACGCCGATCACGGAGTTCGAGAAAATGGAAGGCTGCGTGACGTGCCTATCGGTCCGCGCCCGCGTCCTCGATTAGGCAACCCGCGACGCTAGTCGTCGTCGCTGGCGAGCGCGCCTGGTCGCGGCGGTGCTTCGGACGCGGCCTCGGGTGCGGTCGGCGTTTCGCCGGTCTTGCGGCCTTCGAGTTCATCCGCCACGGCCTCGGCGCCCACGGTATTGCCGAACAGCAACTCGGTCACCATCACGTGCACGCGCTCGACGTGCGGCACGTCGGGCAACGACAGCGGCTCCTCGGCGGCCGTGGTGAACACGAGCGTCCCGCAACCCAGCACACGGTCGATGATCGATCGGTCGTAGGTGACGTTGTTGATCCGCGTGAGCGGCACGTCGTGCCCGGTTTTGTTCAGGATGCCCTGACGCGTGATGATCCGCCGATCCGTCAGCGTATACGTGGCATTGAGCCAGCGCAGGAGCGGCAGCACGAACAACCACACGAATCCGATCAGCGAGAGAGCGCCGATCACCCAGTGGCCCCAGGACCGCCAGTCGTCGGGAATGATGACCACGAGCGCGGAGGTGACCGCGAGCACGGCGAGGAACCCGATGATCGGCAGGATCATCGCCTTGCCATGCGTGCGCATCGTGATGATGACGCGTTCGTCCTTACCCAGGAACTTCCGAGGAATTGCCATGGGTCTATGGTGACATGGACTCGGGGTTTCGACGAGGCCCGCGCCGCGATTGTCCGCCGCGCTAGAGGGTGGGGATGAGCTCGTCCAGGAAGGCCGCCGTGTCCTCCCAGCCGTGCACGGCGTGGCAGGGAACCCCGAGCGCCTTGACGGGGTAGTCGTTGCCATCGGGGTCGAGGCGGTCGCCGACGAACAGCATGTCATCGAGCGGGATGCCGGTCAGCGCGGAGAGCTTGCGCATGCCGTACGCCTTGTCGATGCCCTTGCGGGTGATGTCGACGGACGTGGAGCCACCGGAGCGCACTTCGAGATCGGGGACATCGGCGGCCACGGCGTCCCGCAGCGCGGACTTCTTGGCACCGTCCGGATCCCAGGCCGACTTGGCGTCGACGGGTGCCTGCTGGCCGAGTGCCGAGAACGTGATCTGGCTTCCCCGGTCCTCCAGGATCGGGCCCCAGGTCTCGGTCTCCCACAGGCCGAGTTCCTTGGCGCGTGTCTCGACGGATGCGAGCGCGCGTGACTTCTCGTCCTGCGTGAGGTCCTCGGCGTAGATCTGGTCCCAGCCGTTCGAGGAGTGCGTGTAGTACTGCGTGCCGCAGGTAGGCATGAGGTGCAGGCGCGCGAGCGCCGCGTCGTCCGCACCCGCAAGGTTGTCGATGACCTGCATCTTGAACTGACCGAGTTGACCGCCCGAGATGATGCACACGGGAACGCGGCGCAGCAGGTCGATGAGGAGCCCGGCCATGCGGGGGTCGAGCGGCGACTTCGAGGGGGCGAGCGTGTCGTCGAGGTCGAAGGCAACGAGTCGGGGTGTGCGCGAGGCGCCATTGTCTGCGGTAGTCACGCCACAATGCTACACGCTATTCGCCGAAACGTTTCGGCCTTGGGGCTGGGGTGGAGTCCTCTCCCGATGTAGCAGCGACAGCATCCAAGGCTCGTGCACCCATGTGGGCCTACAGTTATAGGAGCAACCGGTCAGCTCACGAAGAGGATTGCCATGATCACCGCCATCGTCCACATCGACACCGAGCCGGATCAGATCCCCGAGATCGCCCAGATCCTCGCGGACCTCGATGGCGTGTCCGAGGTCTACTCCGTGACCGGCGACATCGACCTGATCGCCGTCGTACGAGTGCGCGAGCACGATGCACTCGCCGAGGTCATCGCCGGCGGCATATCGAAGGTCCCAGGCGTACTGCGCACGCAGACGTTCATCGCCTTCCGCGCCTACTCGCAGCACGACCTCGCCCGGGCATTCGATCTGGGTCTGGACGACTAGCCGCCTTGCTGATCCTCGCCGCGCTGGCAACGGCGCTCATCGTCGGCTGCCTGCTGCCCGTTCAGACGGCGATCAACACCCGACTGTCCAGAGTCTTGGCATCCACCTGGCTCGCCTCGCTCACCTCCTTCGCGATCGGCACGGTCGCGCTCGGGGTCGCGGTGGCGATCGCCCGCCCTTCCCTGGACGAGTTCTCCGCCGCTGACCAACCCTGGTGGCTGTGGATCGGCGGTGTATGCGGGGTCGTGTACCTGACCTTGAACATGGTGCTGATGCACCACCTCGGGGCCGCCACCGCCGTGGTCATCCCGGTCGTCGGGCAGATCGTGGGCGGCGTGATTATTGACGCGTTCGCGCTGGTCGGTGCGACACAGCACTCGCTCAACGCAGTACGCGTGATCGGGGCGGGGCTGGTGATCGGCGGCGCATGGGTCTCGTCCAAGGCCATCGCCGAGTCGGATGGGAAGGCGCGAGCGAGGCGCGCCTGGCTACTGCCAGTGCTCGTCGCCATGGGCATCGGCGGCGGCTTCCTGTCCTCGATTCAGACGGCCGTCAATGGCACGCTCGGCGTTCGAGCAGGATCGCCGATCTTCGCCGCCCTCGTCTCGTTCCTGGTCGGAACGGCCTGCCTGCTCGTCATCAATCTCGCGGCACGCACCTGGCGTAGCGTCGTTACCGCTGACGCCGAACGCCCGCGTCCTGCGCTGTTCGCGGGCGGCCTGCTCGGGGCATTATTTGTTGCGGGTGCCGCCTACGCGGCGCCGACGCTCGGCACCTCGATGACCGTAAGCCTGGTACTCCTGGGGCAACTTGTCGCGTCGCTGCTGATCGACCACTTCGGCTGGCTGGGTGCGCGTCGGCGCCCGGTGACGAGAACCCGGCTCATGGGGGCTGGCATCGTCCTTGTGGGGGTCGCGCTGGTCCGGCTGCTGGGTTAGTCCCGCCGCCGTGGCCACTTGCCGGAACGAGTGGCGGGAGCTGCCCTAGTGAGCGACGACCTTACCTAACTCGGCGCATCGCCCGATCGCCCCACGACCCCGGCATCGCCGAGCTGGTCCTCGGCCACGCGGATCTCCGCACTCAATTCACGGACCGTGGCCCGCAGCGCCTGCTCCGGGTCGTAGCCCTGCGCACGGGCGGAGGAGACGAGCGCGAGCAACATCCTGCCCAGCTGCTCCTCGTCGTCGAACGGGAAGGTCGCAGCGGCGGCCTCGCGCGTGCCGAGCAGGCCCAGCGATTCACCGCGAGCTACCACCTTGGCCGCGAGCGCGAGCGCGGGAAGGGACTGTGGAACGCCGTCGAGCACCGAGGTGCGTTCCGCCTTTTCCTCGTCCTTGAGCCGCTTCCAGCTCGCTTCGATCTCGTCGATGTTCTGCGTTCGCTGGGCGGGATCACCGAACACATGGGCGTGACGGCGGCGCATCTTCTCGTTCGTCGCGGCGGCCAGCGACTCGATGTCGTATCCCTCGCCATCGCGCCGGGCGATCTCGGCGTGGAAGAGCACCTGGAACAGCACGTCGCCCAGTTCCTCGGCCAGTTCGTCGTTATCGCCTGCGGCAATCGCATCCAGGGCCTCGCACGTCTCCTCCAGCAGGTACTTGGCCAGCGTCTCGTGAGTCTGTTCGCGGTCCCACGCGCAGCCATCCTCCCCGAGCAGGGTGCGGACGGTCTGGACGAGTTCTTCCAGCGCGGACGAGGACTGCGGCGAGTTCGAGAACAGTTGCGACATGACAACCAGCCTAGTTGTCCCTGAGGGCGTTCCCATGGCACTCATCTAGCGTTGCCGGGCAGGTCGAGGCTGGCTGGCCCGTGTCACCCGCGGTTCACCCCATGATATTTCCGTTCGCGGTATGAAATGCATGCGGGTCAACTGAAAAAGAATGCCCCGAACCGGAACACCTGGCGGCGGCTAGATCGAGTACGGGTCCACCTCGGGTTCCGGCACGACCACGGTCGGGGTCGTGGGCACGCTGGCGACCATGCGAGTACCGTCCGCGCGGCGGCTGCCCTCGATGTCGCGCACCTCGGGCGAACCGATGAGGCGGGGTGCCTCGGGCAGGCTGACAGTGATCGGGCTACCCGCCTCGACCCTCACCTCGTCGCCGCACACCGTGAGGGTGGCGTGCTCGCCGTCCTCGACGGTGAGCACGGCCTGGCCGGCAGTGAGTTCGACGCGCACCCGCGTGCCCTTGAGAGTCACCCGGAACGTCAGGCCCTCCCAGACCTCGGGCAGGCGAGGTTCGAGCGAGAAGTTCCCGAGATAGTCTCGGAACCCCCCGAACCCGCACACCAGCGCGTTCCACACCCCGCCGATCGAGGCGACGTGCACGCCGTCGGACGCGTTGTGGTGCAAGTCCGCGAGGTCCACGTAGGCGGCCAGCCGGAAGTAGTCGAGCGCCAGTTCCTGGTAACCCACCTCCGAGGCGACGATCGACTGCACCACGGCGGACAGCGTCGAGTCGCCGGTCGTGAGCGGATCGTAGTAGTCGAAGTCGGCCAATTTCTGCGCGAGGGAGAACTCGTCCCCCTGCAAGAACAGCGCAAGGACGACGTCCGCCTGCTTGAGCACCTGGAAGCGGTAGATCACCAAGGGGTGGAAGTGGAGCAGTAGCGGCCGCTTGTCCGGGGGCGTGTTGGGCAGATCCCACAGCTCCTTCTCCAGGAACTGCGCATCCTGCGGGTGGATGCCGAGCCGCGAGTCGTAGGGGATCGCCATGTGCTCGGCGGCCCGGTGCCACTCGGACAACTCGTCCTCGGTGATCCCGAGCCGGCCGATGGCGGCGGCGAGCCCGTCGGGATGGTCGCGGCGCAGCAGTTCGATCGCGCGCAGCGCACCGCGCAGATTCGCCCGCGCCATCACGTTGGTGAACATGTTGTCGTTCACCACGGTCGTGTACTCGTCCGGTCCGGTGACGCCGTGAATGTGGAACGTGTCGTCGCCGTTCTCGCGCCAGAAGCCCAGGTCGGCCCACAGGCGAGCGGTCTCGACCAGCAGGTCGATGCCCTCGCGCGCCAGGAAGTCCTCGTCCCCCGTCGCGTTCACGTACTGCCGCACCGCATGGGCGATGTCCGCGTCGATGTGATACTGCGCCGTGCCCGCCGCGTAGTAGGCCGAGGCCTCCAGCCCGTTGATGGTGCGCCATGGGAAAAGCGCGCCGTCCTGGTTAAGCTCCACCGCGCGGGCACGCGCCGCGGGCAGCATCGTGTAGCGGAAGCGCAGGGCATTGCGGGCGAACAGCGGCGAGGTGTAGGTCAGGAAGGGGAGCACGTAGATCTCGGTGTCCCAGAAGTAGTGGCCCGAATACCCCGAGCCGGTCACGCCCTTGGCCGGGATGCCGTTGCCCTCCGCCCGGGCCGTGGCCTGCGCGAGCTGGAAGAGGTTCCACCGCACCGCCTGCTGCAGTTCCGGCTGCCCTGTGATCTCGACATCGGATCGGGCCCAGAAGTCGTCCAGCCAGGCGCGCTGGCGAGCGAACTCGGCGTCGGCGCCGCGCTTACTGGCGCGATCCAGGGTGAGTTCGCAGCGGTCGATAAGCTCACGTGCGGGCACGCCGCGGGACGTGTGATAACTGACGAGCTTGGTGACCTTGATCGGGACTCCGGCGCGGGCGTGCACCCGGTAGACGCGCTTGCACAGATCGGCGTCGGCGCTGGCGAAGACCTCGTACGAGTTCTCCGTCTCGATCTCGTGCGCCGCCATCACGCCGATCGTCATTCCCGACGACGTGGCGCGATAGCCCAGCGCGATCCGCCCGTCCTTTTCCCAGCTCTCCTCGGGTTGCAGCACCCGGCCCGCCAGGGTCTCGGACTTGCGCGGATCGAAGCCCTCGCCCATCGCGGCCCCCGGCACGTGGTACTCGTCCTGCCCGTCCTGCCGATTGAGGATCTGGCACGAGATGGACAGGGGGACCTCGTCCCCATCCAGGACCGTGACCTCGTACGTCATCACGGCGAGATGCCGCTCCGTGAACGACACCATGCGCGTCGATGTGATGCGCACGCGACGACCGGACGGCGTCTGCCAGACGAGCGAGCGGGTGAGCACGCCGGAGCGGAAGTCGAGCGAGCGCTCATACTCGTGCAGGTCGGCGACCGAGAGCAGCAGCGGTTCGTCGTCCACGTAGATGCGGATGACCTTGGCGTCGGGCGCGTTGATGATCGTCTGGCCCACGCGGGCGAAGCCGTAGGCCTCCTCCGCGTGCCTGATGGGCCACGTCTCGTGGAAGCCGTTGATGAAGGTGCCGTGCGCGAACGAATCGCGCCCCTCCTCCAGGTTGCCGCGCAGTCCCAGGTAGCCGTTGCCCACCGCGAACAGCGTCTCCATCTGGCCGAGGTCGTGGCCGCTGTAGCGTGTCTCGCGCAGCGCCCAGGGGTCGGCGGGGAAGCGGGAACGGTCGAGCGGGTCGGCGGACGGGGCCGTTCCGTGACTCATGCGCGGTTCCCTTCGAATTGCTGCAGTGCGATGGCGACCGGCAGGAGGTCATCGACGACCTCGTCCGCTCCGTTCTCAAGCAATTCCGCCGCGCCCGCCCCGCGATTGACCCCGAGCACGAAGCCGAAGTCTCCGGCGCGGCCCGCGGCCACGCCAGACGGCGCGTCCTCGACCACGATCGCCCGCTCCCGCGGAACGCCCAGAAGTTCGGCGCCGTACAGGTAAGTGTCGGGGGCGGGCTTGCCGGGAATGTGCTTCGCGGCGGCGAGCAGGCCGTCCACGACCACCTCGAAGTAGTGGTCGAGTTTCGCCGCCGCGAGCACCGGCACCGCGTTGCGGCTCGAGGAGACAACGGCGATCTTCAGTCCCGCGGCGAGCGCCGCCTCGATCAGGGCGATCGAACCCGGATAGGGCGCCACGCCCTCGTCCCGCAGGACGGAGGTGAACACCTCGTTCTTCCGGTTGCCGAGCCCGCACACCGTGAGAACGTCCGGCGCGTCGGTCGGATCGCCCGTCGGGAGCACGATCCCGCGCGAGGCCAGCAGGTCGGCGACGCCCGCGTAGCGCGGTTTGCCATCGAGGTGCTCGAAGTAGTCGGCGTCCGTGTAGGGGCGCACTGCCCGCGATTCGAAGAACTCGGTGAACATGAGCGCCCAGGCGTGCATGTGCACCTCGGCCGTCGGCGTCAGCACCCCGTCCAGATCGAACAGGTACGCGTCCAGGCCAAGGTAAGTTCGGGCGTCGGTCATGGCACTCCCCTCGATGCGTGGCGGTGAGCACGTTCCGCGGCCTCTAGACCCGAAATGGCGCTCCCCACCGGAATCTCGATCGTAGTGGACGCATGTAACAGTTACATGACGGGCGGGCGCGGTGACCGCAGACGGATGGCCCGTCACCGATTGCAGGTGCCCGCAGGCAGGTCTATCGCATAGGCGATGACGGAATCGTCCTCACCTCCTGGTTGAATTGGATCCATGTATTCTCCCGCCGACGTAGCCGACCTGGTCGGTCCCGCAGCATTCGCTCGCGGCTCGGTCTACGTGGCGCAGGAGAGAATTCGCGGCCTGGCCACACGGCCCGCGAGCGCGCGCATCCGCCAGACGATCGGGGCCACGACCCAGTTGGTGGCGCAGGTCATCGGAACCGCGAACGTGCCCTATATCGCGATCGTGAACCTCGCGAACGCACGCGGCGAACTCGAGCTCCTATCCGGCGAGTGCACGTGCCCTGTGGGTTCCAACTGCAAGCACGTCGCGGCCACGCTGCTCCGTTATCTGGACGAGTCCTCGTCCGCGTCCCCTTCTTCGCGTGGGGGCGATCGCCGAGGAATCGCGGCCGTCCCGGCCAACTGGGAGGACGAGCTCTCCGCCCTGACCAACTCGGGTCGGGCCCAGGTCGGGACGGGCCAGCAGCAGATCGGGTTACAGGTGGAGGTCTCGCGGGGCCACAACACCGCGACGATGTATACCGCCCGCCGCGGGAGCGCCTCGTCCACGGTGACCCGCGTCGGACTGCGACCGCTCACGCGCGGGCGTAGCGGCCGGTGGATCCGGACCGGGATTTCCTGGCAGGAGTTGAGTTACCAGTTCTCCTACCGGCAGAGCCCCGAGCTGAACGTGCTGCGCGCCCTGTACGCCCTCGCGGTCCCGACGTACCAGTACACGGCTCCGGCCCAGATCTGGCTCAATGACGCTCCCGGTTCGGCCGTGTGGTCGCTACTGGTGCAGGCCGCTGCGCTGGGCGTGGCGTTCGTCGACGCTGCGGACAATCGCTCGGAAGTGCTGGTGGTGCCGGGGCCGGTCAGCACCGAAACGACGGTGGCCGCTACCGGCGAGGGCGCACTCGAGGTCGCCACGCGACTCGTGAGCATAGACGGCGAGATCGACCGGGCGCTCGCCGATGGGGCGGAGCCGATCGGCGTGCCGGCGCACGGCATCGTGACCGTTCTGAAGCGCGATGGCAGGGACCAGCTGGCGCTCGTCCCGACGGCGGCAGCCATCGATCAGGGCGTGCTCGATCTCATCGCCCGCCCCGCACCCATCACCATCCCGGCGGCGGGTTTGAGCAAGTTCTACGCGACCTGGCTGCCCGCGATCAGTGCGCGCGTCGATCAGGTCTCGTTCGCGCAGGATGCCGCGGGCGCCGCCCCCACTCCCGTACTGACCCTGCTCACGACCGCGCTCGGCCCGCACCGCGTCATGACGACGCTGCGCTGGCGCTATGTATCCTCCGGACTGGTTGTGGCGGACTATCCGTTCGCGCTCGCCCACGGGCAGTCGGCCGGGTTACGCGACCTGGAGGCGCAGGCGCTCGTGTGGGCCGATCTCGGGACGATTCCCGAACTCGCCGACATCGCCCGCCAGGTGGAGAACTCCCAGGACGGGGCGTGGCTCACGGACGGCATCGAGACGGCGACGCTGCTCGCAACGACGGTCCCGCGCCTGCGCGAACTGACGGAGGGGAACGAGTCGTTCCGCATAGAGCAGGTCGGCGACATCGCTGAGTACCGCGTGACAGATGCGCTGGAGGTCTCGGTCTCCTCCGAGCAGAGCTTCGACCGCGACTGGTTCTCACTCAACGTGCGCGTGCATGTAGCCGGCCGGGAGGTGCCCCTGTCGGAGGTGTTCGCCGCGCTGGTGCGCGACGAGGAATACCTGCTGCTCGATGACGGCACGATGGCGCCGCTGACCGATCCACGACTGGAGCAACTGCGCGAGGCGATCGAATCCGCCCGCCTGCTACAGGACGAGCGCCGCGAAGGGCTGCGCGTGGGGCGCTACCAGGTGCGGTTGTTCCAGCGGCTCGACGAATTGGGGCTCTTGGGCGAGGAGGCCGTGCAGTGGCGCGGCGTGGTCGCCTCTTTGGACGAGTTGTCCGCTCCCACCGCCCTGGCGGCCCCGCCACGGCTGAACGCGTCACTGCGCGGCTACCAGCAGCACGGCTACGAATGGCTGTCGTACCGCGTGCACCACGGGCTCGGCGGAATCCTGGCAGACGACATGGGGCTGGGCAAGACCCTGCAAACGCTCGCCATGATCGACCATGAACTGTCGATCGCGACCGAGCCCAAGCCCTTCCTCGTCGTCGCGCCGACCTCCGTGGTCGGCAACTGGGCGAGCGAGGCCGCAAAGTTCGCCCCGCACCTGCGGACGGTGACCATCGACGCCACAGCCAAGCGGCGCGGGGAATCGATCGGCTCGATAGCCGGTCGTGCCGACATCGTGGTGACGTCGTACGCGCTGTTCCGGCTGGAGAACGACGCATACGCGGCGACGGACTGGGCCGCCCTGATCCTGGACGAGGCCCAGTTCGTCAAGAACCACCAGAGCGTCGGCTATCGCAGCGCCAAGGACCTGCCGACTCCCGTCAAGATCGCGCTCACGGGCACGCCACTCGAGAACAATCTGATGGAACTGTGGGCCATCATGTCCATCGTCTGCCCCGGCCTGCTACCTGATGCCAAGACTTTCACCGCCAAGGTCGAACGGCCGATCGCGCGCGGCCAGGGCGGGGACCTCATCGAACGCCTGCGGTCCGTGATCGCGCCGTTCGTCCTGCGCCGCACCAAGGAGGTCGTCGCCGCCGATCTGCCCGCGAAGCAGGAAAACATCACCGAGGTCACCCTCAACCAGCGGCACCGGAAGGTCTACGACCAGTACCTGCAGCGCGAACGAAGCCGCGTCCTGGGGCTCGTGGACGAGTTGGACAATCACCGCATCGAGGTCCTTCGATCGCTGTCGATCCTGCGGCAGGCGAGCCTCGACGTGTCGCTCGTGGACGAGGCCCACGCAAGCATCGGATCGTCCAAACTCGAAGTGCTGTTCGACATACTGGACGAGATCCTGGCCGACGGGCACAACGTGCTGATTTTCAGCCAGTTCACGAGGTTCCTCGGAAAGGTGCGCGACCGCCTGATCGAGCGCGGTGTTGAGCACGCCTACCTGGACGGGCGCACGCGGCGGCGGGCCGAGCAGATCGAGAAGTTCTCCTCTGGTGAGGCCTCAGTATTCCTCATCTCGCTCAAGGCGGGCGGGTTCGGCCTGAACCTCACTGCTGCCGACTACTGCATCCTGCTCGATCCGTGGTGGAACCCCGCGGCAGAGGCGCAGGCCGTGGACCGGGCGCACCGCATCGGGCAGACCCGGCAGGTGATGGTCTACCGCCTGGTCTCGCAGAACACCATCGAGGAGAAGGTGATGGCGCTCAAGCGCGAGAAGTCCGCCCTGTTCTCGCAGATCATCGACGGCGGCGACGCGCCGGCCACGAGCCGGGTCGGGCTCACTGCCGACGACATCAAGGAACTGCTCGCCTGAGTCACGGCCCACCGCGCCAGCCGGAACCTCGGCGGAACACCTCACTCGACCTTCGGCGGAGCACCCCCGCATCCGCCCGCGCCTCCGCGGAACACCGGTTAGGGCTGTCGCGCACCCGCTATACCGGGTGTCCCACAACCACAACCGGTGCTGTGCGGGCGACAGGCGCCGAGGTTTGGCATCTGGCGACAGGCGCGCGACACTGGAGAGGGAGGGGACAACGAGTGCGCCCGGAATTCGGGCGCGGACGAGGAGTACCCCATGACTGAGCAACAGACCCACAGCGACCCCAATCCCTACGCGGACCTCGAGTACGCGGCGCGGGTGGCCGACGCGCTGAAGCCCACGAGCCCCGACCAGCCGGTCATCATCAACAATCACGAGAAGCCCGAGGATGCTGGGCTCTTCCACGTGAATGTGAACGTCCTGAACAAGGAAACCCTCGAGGACGCCATCGAGCACCCAGATAAGTACCCAAACCTGACGGTGCGCGTATCCGGCTACGCCGTGAACTTCGTGAAACTCACCAAGGAGCAGCAGCTCGACGTCCTCAACCGGACCTTCCACAACCACGCGTAGCACGCGAGCCGAACCGTTGCCGTCGCGCGGGCGGTAGGGCTGGCCTTGCCCATTCGGAGGTGACGGGATCGAGGAGGACGGTGCGCCCGCGGTGGACCGCTCGCAGGAGCGCCGCGGGCGCCTCGTCCATGCCCGCGCGCCAGCGAGATCACGGCGGAGGCGCGCCGTCGAGATCACAGTGGCTCGCGCGCCGTCGAGATCACAGGGGAAGCGCGGGAACTCGTCCGAAACCGCTGACGACTAACCGAAGATCGCCTGCCAGAGGTCCCGCACCCAGCTCCCGATCGGCGAACTGCTGCCGCGGACGAGCGGAAGGAACCAGGCAAGCACGAGCTGCGCCAGGGCAGATCCGATGATGAGACCCTGCCTCCTGCGCGAGGGCCGCATCGGGCTGAGCACGACGATGTAGAGCAGGATCATCAGCAGGTACGAGTGGCCGCCGGCGCTGCGGACGCCGAGCCACAATGCGAGAACCATCCCCACGACCGCCACCGTCGGCGCCACGAGGCGCCGCAGTTCGCCGAGCCGCAACCTCATCGTGTACGCCACCAAGAACAGCGGCGAGGACGCGAGCGAAAAAACGAGGGAACTACCCGCCGCTCTCGCCGAGCCGCCCACACCGCCGGGGAACCAGGGGTCGGCGAACCCCCGTAGCACCCCAAGCGCATCCGCCGTGAACCACCACGAGACGAAGATCCAGAACCCCAGGGCCGCCAATGCGGGAAAGCTCAGGACGATCGCCGTCGCACCATGCGATCCCGGCCCCAGGTGACCGGAACGCTCGGCGATGAACGGTCCGATGGCGGCGATGATGACGACGAAGACCCACATCGAGGGATCGACCATGACGGCGACGCCGAGCGCGATCCCCGCCCAGAAGCCGTGCTCGGTCGACCTGTTGACGACGAACGTCTCGAGGCTGTCGAGGGCGAGTAGCAGAAGAGCGAGTCCGAGGATGGACTGCAGGTCGCGGGACGCCAGGAAATACAGCGCGGGGCTGAGCCAGATCGTCGCCAGAACGGCGAAGGTAGCGGGCCAGCCGAACTGTCGGCGGCGCAGGACTCCCATGGCCCGCTGGCTGAGCAGTCCGATGACCAGCGCCGCAATCGCGAGCATGGCCAACCCGTTGCCGCGGATGATGGACGAGAGTGCCGCCGACAGCGGCGGGAACACCTTAGCTACCCAGTACAGGTCCGAGGCCCCCCACACGATCAGGTCGCCGCGAGCGGCAAGCCGATCATTCGCTGTGTTGGCCAGGGGCAGGATCTGGGTCACCCAGTAGAGCAACGCGAACGTCGGCACCGCGACGCCCAGCCGCAGGAGCCAGCGGTACAAGAAACTCGATGGCCACACGTTGACGGCGTTCGCGCGCCTGCGCATGCCGCGCTGCGGCACCGCCACGGCTGTCACGACACGCTCCCGACGCGCTGAGGCTCAGGCTCGGAGGAGGATGTGAGCCCGTGCTCCGTTTTCTCCCAATAGTGCGGCTTCGTGATGAGCTGCCACAGCCCCTTGTACGCCGCGATGGAGTGCAGGATCCAGTACACGGGATTAAGCAGCGCCCACGGCACCAGCCGGTATCGGTGCCTACGGAAGGCGCCCATCATCGAGACGTAGACCATCATGGCGCTGCCGCAACCGAGGTTAAACAGGTTGAGCCACAGGAGCCAGCCGGGGAAGTAGTCGCTCAACACCTCCGGCCCCAGCAGGATCGAGACGATGAATGACAGATAGAGCAGGGGGACGGTCAGGAAGGTTATCGGCGTGCCCGCCACCAAGAAGATGAACGACAGCGCCTGGCGCGGACCGGCGATCTTCAGCAGATGGGTGGGCCTGCGCAGATGGACGAGAACCGTTTGCAGATATCCCTTGATCCACCGCGATCGCTGCCGGATGAAGTTCGGGATCGAGGTGTTCGCCTCCTCCCATGTGGTCGAGTCGATCACCCCCACGCGCATGCCGGCGCCGGATGCGCGAATGCCCAGGTCGGCGTCCTCGGTCACATTGAACGGATCCCAACCGCCGAGGGCGCGCAGCCCCGACATGCGGAAGTGGTTGGACGTGCCGCCGAGCGGGATGGGAAGCCGCTCGAAGTCGAGCCCGGGCAGCATGTAGTCGAACCAGAATGAGTACTCGAGGGTGAACATGCGGGTCAACGCGTTCTCGTTGGCGTTGAAGTAGTTGAGCGCTGCCTGCACGCACACCAGGTTGTCGTCGTGCGCGCGGAATGCCGCGACCGCCTTGCGCAGCTGATCCGGATCGGGGCGATCCTCCGCATCGTAGATGACCAGGAAATCGCCGGTTGCCAGTTCAAGTCCGACATTGCACGCCTTGGGCTTGGTCTGCGGATTCGAGGCGGGCACGACGACGAAGGTGAAGTTCTCGGGCGGGTCGGCGGCCATCGCGGCCGCCAGCGTCTCGGGATCCGCCTCCTCGACGAGCACGAGGATCTCCAGCTTGTCGGCCGGATAGTCCAGTTGGCCGAGGTTGCCGACCAGTTGCGCCACGATGTTGGCCTCGCGGAACACGGGCACCAGAACGGTGTAGCGCGGCAGGTCCTCATCGGCGATGCGCGGGGTCTCGGCGACGGAACCGTAGTGGGATTCGACGCGCGCGCCGCGCATTGAGCTCCAGAACTTGAAACCGACGGAGATCAGAAAGCTGAGGCCCACGGCGGCGACGACCGCTATCAGGCTGGCCCGCGGCCAGGCGACAATGCATGCGACCAGAGCGAGGAGGACGATTATCCCGACGACCTTCTGGCCTCGCGACAGCACCACCCGTGCGGACAGGCTCGGGTCCGCTCGCCAGAGTCCGAGAGTCGCCCGGTCCGTCATCGCATCGCGCACGGCCTTCGCCTCTGCCTCGGGCAACCCGTCGCCGGGCACGAGCACCGTCGCTCGACTGGGCGCCGATGCCCGCGAAAGTGAATCGGACATCGCTGCCTCCGTCCATTCGTCCTGGCATTCAACTTTAACCGCAAGGCGAGGTCTTCGTAGCCGGAATGGAAATGGGCCCGAGTTCACCCTTGATGCCCGGCTTTCGGGTCTCTTCGGGTGAACTCGGGCCTCATTCGCGCCGTCCTCGTCGCTCCACGCCGAGCCACTGGCCTGCGACGTGGCAAAGCCCTAAGGAACTGGGCGGGCAAGCAGCGAGGGGCGGGAGGGACCTACGCGTGCAGCGGAGTCAGCTCCAGGTAGTCCTCCAGCGTGCCATCGTTCAGGCAGACCTCGATGATTGCCCGGCCACGGGGATCGAGGTCATCGGTCAGGAACTGCTTGAGTTCGGACTTGAAGAAGTCAGTGAGGATCTTCGCGCCGGCGTCGTAGGCGTCCACCCCGACCTTCGACTGGAACTCGGGGGTGAGCAGCGTCGGGCGGACCTGCTGGCCGTCGATCTTGAACTCCTTGAGCGCATACCCGAACAGGGCGCAACGGGCGGGAGTCAGCAGGTCGTCGCGGATCTTGCCCTGGCCCCGGCGGGCCAGGTATTCACGCGTCAGCCATTCGGCGGCGAAGCCAACCCGGTAGGCACCAATGTGCTGGTTGGGCGTCAGCACGTAGCGCGTACGGGGCGCGTCGAGGATCTGTTCGAGCAGGAGGTTGGCGGCCTTGACCTTGGTTCCAGTCGAGAACGGCCAGAAGGACCCGACGCCCTCCGCGACCATTCCGCCGTGCTTGATGGTCTCCGCCTCGGACGCGGTCGCGCCGATGGACGGGTTCTTGTCGCCGCGCGGGGCGATCAGGCGCCATAGCCAGGCGAGCGAAGGCGGTATCACGTGGCAGATGCCCATGATCCCGTAGGTGGGCTTGTCGGTGGTGCAGGCGGGCATGCGCACGCCGAAGGTGCGGACATCGACCTGCTGGGGCTCGTTCACGATGCCGTTGATGTGGCTACGCGGGATGACGACGCGCGGATTGGAGCAGGGCTTCCCGTTCGAGTCCAGTTCGTGCTCCCACGGGAGGCAGGTCGCGCCGGGCACGCCATGGATGTTGAAGAACACCAGCGGCTCAGGCGGGTGGATACACGCCCGCTCGAATGCCGGGTCCTCCCCGTACTTGGTCAGGCCGTCGACGCGAACGAACCAGCCCTCCTCGGCGTCGGCGACCGTGAGCAGCCCATCGGATCGCTGCAGATCGCGGTGGCAGAGCGTCATGTCATCCGTGATGGGGGCGAGCTTGGAGGTCTCGGACAGGGTGATCGCGTAGGGCTCGTCTGTGACGATGTTGTAGCCCAGCAGCACGCGACCGTCTTCCTCGCGGCGCATCTCCTGGCACATCTCGGACTTACCGCCGCCCGATGCGCCCTCGTGCATGATGATCGTCTCGTTCTCGTACGGGGTGGTGACCCGAACGGACGACGCGTGCGCGGTGAGCCAGTTCTCGGACTCGCCGATGTCGAGCAGCGCAGAGAACACGCCCTTCTTGGCGCTTGGCCCGGGGTAGAGGTTGTAGGCGAAGATCTCGTGCAGCGACTCGGTGCGGTCGTGGACCACGATCTGCTTGCCGTCGAAGTGGGTGTGCCTAAACGGCGGGGCCAGATACAAGATCGCGCGCGGCGAGAATTCGGGCAACTCGTCCAGGGTCACGAAACCCTGAAGGTCGACGAGCGCCGTCGCGAAGAACGCGGCGTTGCGCGGCACGATGGCCAGCGAGGGGTAACCGAACTTCAGCGAACCGGCCTTGAAGGGGACGACGAGCAGTTCCTGCTCGGACAACCACGTGAGTGTCTCGGCCTTGATGGGTGCGAAGTCCTGCCCGTGGCGATCGGCGAAGCGCGGCTTGTCGGTGGGGAGGTCGTCCGCGATGCGCATGCAGTCGGGATCGCGGCGGCGGATGTAGTCCTCGGGGTAGTTGACGGCGATGCCGTTGGTGCACCGGACCACGTCGGCTTCCTTGAAGGCGCCCTTGCCCGGCACGTCGTAGACGACATCGAACGTATCGACGCCTGGGGCTCCGAGGCTGAGTTCGTACAGTTCCTGGCGCGTCTGCGGGATCGTGATGCTGTTACACGCCTCAAGCGCTGCCGCCACGTCCGCGGGCAACGTGACTCTTCTGAGCAGATCGTTCATCGTGACTCCTCTTGGCGGGCCCGGGTGGCCGCACCGATCCAAGGCGGATCTCAGGCATGTCACGTGAAACTCTCCACACGAGCACGAGCACGAGGCGAATACCTGACCGCTTCTTTACCTTGAACCTACGCGAGGGTGACGATTTTTTCTAGGACCTTCGGCCGGAATCGTTGAAAATACTGGCCTCTCACCGAGGCGATGACTCACTTGTGCACGACGACGGTGGACCCGATTCCGAGTTTGCCCTTGCCCCAGAGGTAGTCCATGGCGGCGTTCGCGATTCGCACGCAGCCGTGGGATGCCGGGTACGCGGGGATGTTCGGCGAGCCGTGAATCGCCCAGCCGCCGGAGCGGAAGTACTGCGGTCGATACATCGGGCCGAGCTTGGCCACGTGCATGTAGTCACGCTTGAGGAAGACCTTGAAGGTTCCCGTCGGCGTGTGGGCGTAGCCGCGCACGCCGTTGTCGAAGTAGTTCCGGTTCGATCCCGTCGAAATGTTGAAGGTCCACAACACCTTCCCGTCCTTGACGACGTTGAGGATCTGACGCGACAGGTCCACCTCGAACACCCGCTTGTCCTTGGACTTCGATTTACTGATGTCGGTTTCGACTCGGGTGCCGAGGTAGAGCTCGTACCAGACGCCCTGCGTGGCCCGCCCGGTGCGGGCCCGCCCCGTGGCCTTCTGGACCGCCATGACGGCCTGCTGAGTCGAGTGGCCGTACTTGCCGTCGGCCTTGCTGACCCAGAATCCGCGCTTGCGCAGGAGCTTCTGCAGCGTGGCGACTTGCTTACCGCTGGACCCGGAACTCAGTTCGGGCTTGGCCTTGGCCTTGGCCCGTGCCTTCTTTTCCGCGGCCTTGGCCTGCTTGGCGGCAAGCTTCGCGGCCTTCTTCTTGGCCTTCTTCGCCGCGGCTTTCTTCTTAGCCTTCTGCTTGGCTTTCTGTGCCTTGGTGGGTGTCTTCGGCGCATTCTCGCCCGCTGCCGGCGAATCGGAGTTCGACGCGCTCGTCGTTGCCGCGGATACAACGGGGGAAGCAGTGGCGGAGACCGCAGTGGGCACGAGCAGCGACAACGCCACCGAGCAGGCGAGCAAGAACTTTCCGAACTTCACCACGACTAGATCCCCCACCCGAGTTTGCGTTGCTGTGCGCCGCCTAGTATCTCAGATCCGCCTGATGCATCAAATGTCCCGCCCGCGTAGCCTATCGAGTTCGCGCCGCTCGCGTTTGGTCGGGCGCCCCGCACCGCGCTCGCGCACGGCGACGGGGATGCTCAACTCGCGCGGGGGCGGGGGCGGGCTGTGGTCCTCGTAGCACTGGGTCGCGACGGGCGCGCCGACGCGCTTATTGATGATCTTGGTGACGACAACGATCCGTTTGAGGGCCCCGCCCGTGATCTCGATCCGGGCACCCGGCCGGACGTGCGCGGCGGGCTTGGTACGTTCCCCGTCCACGCGCACATGCCCCGCCTTGCAGGCGGATGCCGCAGCGCTGCGCGTCTTCGCGAGGCGCACGGACCACAGCCAGACGTCGATTCGCGCGCTTTCTTGGCTTTCCATGCCCACCCCTTTCGCGTTTTCTGCGGACGAGTTTCCCGTCGTCCCAAGGCCACTTCGTCGCGATCACCGCTCAGGTCAACAATAGGAGACGCGACAGGAACGCCACCTTTGACGGGCCCGCCGGGCGTACGGTGGTTGAGGGAAGCCATCCGTCTGCCGATGCTGGAGGATCCGTGAACGCACAGAGCAACTCGTCCACAAAGACCGCGACCAAACCCCGCCACTACCTCATGACCCGGCCGACGCACTACACGGTGGCGTACGAGATCAACCCCTGGATGCACCCGGAGATAGCGACGGATACCGCGCGGGCGCTGGCGCAGTGGCAAGAACTGCACGACATCTACGTCGAACTGGGTCACCGCGTCGATGTCATCGACGACGCTCCGGGGCTACCGGATATGGTCTACGCGGCCAATGGCGGACTGGTGGTCGGCGGGAAGGCCATCGCCGCGAACTTTACGTATCCGCAGCGCCAGCCCGAGACGCCTCTGTACAACGCCTGGTTCGAGCAGGCGGGCTTCCCCGTATTTTCGACGAGAGGCCGGAGCGAGGGCGAGGGCGACATCCTCACCGTGGGCTCCACGATCCTGGCCGGAACCGGCTTCCGCACGGCGCTGAGCGCGCACGTCGAGATCGCCGAGATCACCGGCCTCGAGGTCGTCTCGCTCGAACTGGTCGATTCGCGCTACTACCACCTGGACACGGCGCTGTCGGTGCTCTCGCCTGAGTTGATCGCGTACTACCCGCCGGCGTTCTCCGCGGCCTCGCGCGCCGTACTGGAGGCGCGTTTCCCCGACGCGGTCATCGCCGAGGACGAGGACGCCGCCGCGCTCGGGCTGAACCTGGTCAGCGACGGTACGCACGCGGTCATGGCGCCCCAGGCCAGGCGTCTGGGGGACGCGGTGCGCGAACGCGGGTTCGAGGTCATCACGGTGAACACAGACGAGTTACTCAAGGGTGGCGGCGGCATCAAATGCTGCACGCTGGAGATCCGGGCGGCTTAGGGCCCGGCGCGCTCCGGTCAGCGGTCTGGATGCTCCACTTTTTGCCGCCTCCGCTCTCCACTTTTTGCCGGATAAATCCTCCACATTTTGCCGCCTGGGTGCTCCCCCGACCCGGCATGCCTCCGATCCCTTGAACGCGTGGGGCGGTTGATTCCTCACATGCTCGAGCACAATAGTCCGCTCGGCGGGGAGCAGGCGCGTGCCAGAATTCTCGCGCTATAGCCCGCTCATCGCGACGACCGTGTCCGCCACCGCGTCCGCCTCGCTGCGGTCGTGCGTGACGAAGAGCGCCGTCGTCCCGGTGCGCGTCAGAATGTCGCGCAGGTCACCGGCGAGCCGGGCGCGCAGGTCGGCATCGAGTGCGGAGAGCGGCTCGTCCAACAGAAGTAGCCGAGGGCTGGGGGCGAGGCTGCGGGCCAGCGCGACGCGCTGGCGCTGACCGCCGGACAACGTGGCCACCGGTCGATCAGCGAATCCGGGCAGACCGACCAGATCGAGCAGCTCGGCTACGCGCGCGGCCCGGTCGGCGCGCGGCATGCGGGAAGAGCGCAGTCCGTACTCGATGTTGCGCGCCACGTTCAGGTGCGCGAACAACTGCCCGTCCTGGAACAGCAGCCCGAAGCCGCGCTTGTGCACGGGCACGCCAGCGAGGTCCTCGCCGTCGAAGAGCACGCGTCCGTCGCGTAACGGTTCCAGCCCGGCGACTGCCCGCAGTAGGGTCGATTTGCCGGAGCCGGACGCGCCGAGCAGGGCCGTCGTCGTGCCCTTCGGGACGCGCAAATCGACGCCGCGCAGGACGTCGATCGCGGGGGCTCCGCGCTGTGCCTGGTACGACACCGACACGTCACGCAGTTCGAGTCCCTGAGTCATGGCAGATCCCTTTCGCCTGGCACCCGCATGGCGCCGATAGCCTCCCACTGCTGATCCAGATGCCTGTCGCGTGGCGGGACGCCCTGGCGCCCCGCGGTACTCAATACACATCAAAAATCCACCGCCTGGGCGCTTCGGAACCTCTCGGCGATCATCATCACGGCAGTGGTCGCGGCACCCAGCACCACGGCGGCGGCCATCGCCATGCCGTAGTTGTCCGCCCCCGCCCGGCCGAGCAACTGGTAGATCACGACCGGCAAGGTCACCGTATCTGGCCGCACGAGGAATGCACTCGCGCCGAATTCACCCAGTGAGGCGGCCATTGCGAATCCGGCGCCGAGCCCGATGGAGCGGGCGGCGACCGGCCAGTCGACAGTGCGCAGAATTCGGCCGGGGGTCGCCCCGAGCGTGGCGGCCGCCTCGCGCTGGCGCGGGTCGATCGAGCGGACTACCGGCAGGACGATTCGAACGACGAGCGGGATGGCGACCAGCGCCTGGGCTATCGCGATCAGCCCGCCCGATGTTCGCAGGTCGATGGGCAGGCCAAGAGGGTTGTGCATGGTGATGAGCAGCCCGAACCCGATGGTGACGGCCGAGACGCCGAGCGGCAGCATGACGAACGCGTCGAATGCCGCCTGAGCGCGGCGCAGCGCCCGCGAGCGCGGACGGCGGGAGAGGATCGCGACGATCGTGACCGCCACCGCGAGCGCGATCAGCGTTGCGATGACGGCGACGCGTAGCGAGGCCCCGAGCGCCTGCCACACGGTCACCGTCAGCACGTTCCGCGTGCCCGTGGTCGACAGCAGGGCATAGTTGCGTAGCCCCCAGCCCTCCGTCGTCTGGAAGGACCGGACGAGGAGCGAGACGAGCGGCAGCCCCTGTAGCCCCAGGATGACGGCTCCGGTCAGGGCCACCACCGGCAGGTCGCGGCGGCCGATCGGCCGCATCCCCTCCCGCGCCGCATGGGCACCGGCGGCCGCATCGCCCCGGCGCCGCAGCCGCGACACCGCGAACAGCACCGCGGAGATCATCACGAGTTGGACGATGCAGAGCACCGCTGCGACGTCGAGGTTCAGCAACTGCGAGGTCTGGCGGAAGATCTCTGCCTCGAGGTTGGCGTGCTTGCGCCCGCCGAGCACCATGACGATGCCGAACGCCGTCGAGCAGAACAGGAACACGATCCCGGCCGCCGAGGCGATGGCCGGCGCGAGCTGCGGCAGCGTGATGGTGAAGAACGCGCGCACCGGAGATGCCCCCAGCGTTCGAGCGGCCGCCACCTGCCGCGGATCCAGCCGCTCCCACAGCGCCCCTACGGTTCGCACCACCACGGGGTAGTTGAAGAACACGAGCGCCAGCACCACGGCCATCAAGGTCTGGTCCCAGCCGAGGAACCCGAGCGCCCCGCCGTCGCCGAGCAGTGAGCGGAACGCGCCGCCCACCACCACGGTGGGCAGGACGAAGGGGATGATGATCCAAGCGCGCAGGAGGCCTCGTCCTCGAAAACGAAGCCGCGAGGTCACGTACGCACCCGGGATGCCCAGCGCAACGGAGACGGCCGTGCCGATCAGCGCCTGCTTGAGGGTCTCGCCCACCACCTGCCAGGTGCGGTCGTCGGCGAGCACCTCACCCGCGCGCGTCAGATCGAGCGCGCCGTCCGCGACCAGGCCGCGACCAAGCAGGGTCGCGACCGGCCACGCGAAGAACAGGGCGATGAACCCGCCGGCGAGCGCGCAGGCGAGCGCCCAGCCCAGCATCTGCCGGGCCGGAGCGCCGCGCCGCACGCTCAGCACCTAGGTCAGCCCGCCAGCTGCGACCAGGCGTCGAGCCACTTGGTGCGACCGGCGGAGAGATCCGCCGGGTCGAGGTCGATGGACGATTCAGGCAGCGGCGCCCACTTGTCCCACTCGGCAGGAACCGCAGCGTCGATCACCGGGTACATGTACATGGTCTCGGCGACCGTGTCCTGGAAGTCCTGCGAGACCAGGAAGTCGATGACCGCCCGCGCGCCCGCCGGGTTCTTGGCACCCGCGAGCACGCCCGCGTACTCGATCTGGCTCGTGCACGTGTCCAGGAGGGCCGATGTGGACGAGTCCTTCGCCCCTTCCGCAACCGTGTACGCCGGGGAGGTGTTGTACGACACCGTGATCGGGTACTTGCCACCCTCCCCTGCGCCGGAGAAGTCGGTGTAGTAGGCATCGGACCAGCCCTGATCGACGCGGGCATCGTTTGCGAGCAGGTCGGTCCAGTAGTCCTCGTAGCCGTCCTCACCGAATGCGGCCACGGTGGCGAAGAGGAAGGCCGCGCCCGGGCTCGACGCCGTGGGATCGATGACCACGGTCAGGCCCTTGTACGCCGGATCCGTCAGATCCTCGAACGTTGCGGGGGCGGCGATCTTCTTCTCGGCGAACCAGGCGTCGTCCACGTTGACGCAGACGTAGCCGTGGTCCACGGGGGCGACCGAGCCGACGGCGTCGGCGTCGAATCCGGCCGCGTCCGCGGGCAGGGACTGCGGGCGGTAGGGATCGACCACTCCACCATCGATCAGTGCGCTGATGAACGAGTTGTCCACCCCGAAGAACGCATCCGCGAGCGGTGCGTCCTTGGTGAGCGTGAGCTGGTTGGCGAGCTGACCGCCGTCACCCGACTGTGTCACCTTCAGCGTGTAGCCGGTCTCCTGCTCGAACTTCGCCAACAGGTCGTCGGGGAAGGTGAACGAATCGTGCGCGATCAGCACGACCTCGCCACCAGCCTGAGCGTCGGGCTCGGTGGTGCCGTCAGCACTGGTTCCCGGCGTGGTGGGGCTGGGCACCGTCGGGCTGGCCTGGGAACAGCCCGCGAGGACGAGGACTCCGGCGATGGCGAGACCTGCGAGCGGGCGCAGGCGTGGATGGTTGGACACGATAGCCTCCAGTGTTCTCCGCATGGCGGAATAGTGGGAGGGACATCACGAATGATGTGAGCTCGACTTCCTTGCGCCGGTACTAACCGGATCAGGTTCGAGGGTCTGCGGTCTTCCGCACTCTCAGCGCCTCATGCGCTCCCCTGTCGTACTTTCATCGTAGCGGGTGTGTACGGTGGGAACAGACAACCTCGCAACGAAAGGTGATCGCGATGAGCGAAGACACAGTGAGCGAAGAGACCGAAGAGACCGACACCATCGGCTTCAAGATCGTGACGGGCGTCGCCGCGCTGGCGGCAGGGTGGGTGGCGCAGAAGACACTGACCACGGCGTGGAAGTCCATCACCGGCAACGATGCGCCGGAGGACCCCGACGACGACACCGCCTCCACCGTGGCGGTAGTCATTTTCGCGGCGACGGCGGGAGCAGTGTCCGCACTGGCCCGCGTTATCGCCACGCGTAGCGTTCGCAAGGTGGCGGCTCGCTCCGCAGCGCGCCGCTGAGGTGCGGTTCCTCGCAGACATATCGCCCCTGCGCGAATCCCCGGATTTCCGTCGCCTCTGGTGGGGCCTCGGAATCTCCGCTATCGGCCACCAGATAACGGTGATCACGGTGAGCCTGGAGGCTTACCACCTGACCCGCTCGACTTTTGCTGTCGGACTGATTGGGTTTAGCGAACTACTTCCGCTGGTGATCTTCGGGCTCTACGGCGGAGCGATCGTGGATCGCGTAGACCGTCGACTGGCGGCGCTGGTCGCCTCGTCCGTGCTGTGGCTAACCGTGCTGGGGCTCGCGCTGCAGGCCGCGCTAGGGGTGCAACGCGTAGGTGTGCTGTATCTGCTCGTCGCGGTTCAGGCGGCGGCGTTCGCCGTGAACTCGCCTGCTCGCATGGCGATCACGCCTCGGCTCGTGCGCCCGGAGAAACTCCCTGCGGCAAACGCACTGCAGGGAGTGACCGGCAATCTCGCGATGACGATCGGCCCGGTCGCGGGCGCTACGCTCGTCGCCGCGAGCGGATTCGTCGCGTCCTACGTCCTCCACCTGATCCTGATGGGTGCCGCGCTCTGGGCGATCTGGAAGCTGCCGCCGATCCTGCCCATGCCGAGTCCCGATGGATCGTTGGAGGGCAACGCGCCGAGGCGGTTCGCGGGAGTCGCCGCCGTCATGGACGGCCTGCGCTACCTCGCGACCAGGCCCAATGTACGTATGACATTCCTCGTGGATCTGTGCGCCATGATCTTCGCCATGCCGCGCGTGGTGTTCCCCGCGCTCGGCGTGCTGTATCTGGGCGGCGGCGAGACGACGAGCGGGCTGCTCGTCACCGCCATCGCGGTGGGCGGCATCCTGGCCGCGGTATTCTCCGGGCCCCTAGGACGAGTTCACCTCCAGGGTGTCGCGATCTCGTGGGCCGTCGCGGGCTGGGGAATCGCCATCGCCCTGTTCGGCGCCGTTGTCGTCACGGCGGGTGAGACAACGCCGCCTTCCCCCATCTGGTGGGCGATCGCGCTGGCCTTCCTCGCCCTCATGGCCGCTGGCGCGTGCGACTCGGTGAGCGCGATCTTCCGCCAGTCGGTGCTGCAGAGCGCGACGCCGGACGACATGCGCGGGCGTTTGCAGGGCGTGTTCATCGTGGTCGTCGCCGGCGGGCCGCGCCTCGGGGATCTCGTCCTGGGAACGGGCGCGCGGTGGGTAGGCGAGGGCTGGGTCGTGGTGATCGGTGGCATCCTCTGCGTGGCCGTCCTGAGCGTTCTGCTGCGCAAGGGACGACGCTTCCTCGCGTATGACTCGCGTCACCCTGAGCCGTAGGTGTCGTCAGGCTGGCCTGCGTTGCCTGCTCGCAGGCGTGACGAAGGCGCAAAGCAACCGGTCAGCAATCCCCCGCTAGGAGGCGCGGCGGCCTTGCTCCGGCTCGACGCCGTAAATCCGGGCCGGTCGCAGTTCGCCAATGATCGGGTTCGGGTGCACGCGCCAGAACTGGCCGTAGCGAGTGACCAGGTTGGCGAAGGTCGCGAGCCGATTGCGTCCCCCGAGGAGCTGGAAGATGTGGACGACCGCCCAGCTGTACCAGGCGAAGGGTCCGGTCAGCGGAGGGATGCCCTTGATCTCGGCCACGGCGGCCCGGCGGCCGATGGTGGCCATGGTCCCCTTGTCGCGGTACCTGAAGGGCTTGGACGATTTGCCCGCCATGTCGTCGGTGATGAGCCTGCCGACGTAGCGTCCAGCCTGGATCGCGGGTTGGGCGAGTTGCGGCAGGTCGAGGTCGTTCAGCGCGATGTCGCCGATTGCGAACTCGCTTTCCTGTCCCTTGACGCGCATTTTCTCGTCTACCACGATGCGGCCGCCCCATCCCTGTTCGAAGCCCCATTCGGCGACCTCGCTGTGCGCCGTCACGCCGGCCGCCCAGACGACGAGATCGGCCGGGATGCGGGTACCGTCGTTGAGTTCCACGCAGTCCGCGTGCACCTCGCGCACACCCTGGCCGAAGCGCAGATCGACGCCCCGTTTCTCCAGTGACCTGCGTGCGTAACTGCGCAGCCGCTTGGAGAACGGCTTAAGCAGCTCACTGCTGCGTTGCACCAGTGTCACCTGGATGTGGTCGTGCTCGATCTCCGGGTATGCGAAGAACAGTCCTTGGTTGCGCAGTTCGGCGAGGGCGCCGGCCATTTCAACCCCCGTCGCGCCGCCGCCGACGATGACGACGCGCAGACCGTCGACCGTCTCCGGCGTCGCGGCCGCTTCCTCCAGGTGGCGGAAGACCAGGTCGCGGATTCGCAGTGCCTGGCTCCTCGTGTAGATCGCCTTGGCGTAGGTGCGTGCGCCGGGGGTGGAGAGGTAGTTCGTGGTGACCCCGTTGGCAAGAATCAGGTAGTCGTAACTCAACTGCCCACCGTCGCGGAGCGTGATCGAGCGGTTCTCGGTATCGACCGAGGCCAGCAGGCCCTGCCGGTAGTTGACGTTCTTCTGCCGGTATCGCAGCGCGCGCAGGAAGTACGTGACATCGCCGGGGTTGAGACCAGCGGTCGCCACCTGATAGAGCAGCGGCTGGAACATGTTGTAGATGTGGCGGTCGATGAGCGTTACCCGAACGTTTGACCTGCGCAGGGCCCGCACTGCGGCGACTCCTGCGAAACCCCCGCCGACGACGATGACGTGCTTGCGACGCGAATCGGCTGACGCCGCATTCGGCGAACTGTTCATTTATTGCTCCATTCGGGCCTGACCACACACTCACCGTACAAAACTTTGTCCCGATTTGTGACACCCGTAGCGTTAAACCTTTGCAGCAGCAGTTGTCCACATAGCGTCATTCCTCTAGCAGTACCGCGTCGTGAACGCTAATCTTGTCGCGTAGTTGCAGTGCATCGCACGTCCACTTCGGTTTCGACCCGCTTGATGCTCATCAAGAGTTGACGTAAGAACACCGTGACGAGCAGCCCCGAAGGGCGGGGCTGTCCGACCACCTCTTGAGGGAGTAAGTAAGCATGGCATTCGGAACCGTGAAGTGGTTCAGCCCGGAGAAGGGTTTCGGGTTCATCGCACCCGACGACGGCGGCGCGGACGTGTTCGCACACCACACCGCCATCCAGACCTCGGGTTACCGCACGCTGGAGAACGACCAGCGCGTTGAGTTCGAGATCACCAACGGACCCAAGGGTCTGCAGGCGGAGAACGTCCGCCCGGTGTGATTCGCGTGCTGTGAGTTTGCACTGACTCAGGCAAACTACACGTACTTGAACGAAGGTGGGGACCGGCAGTTGATCTGCCGGTCCCCACCTTCTTGTTTCACTCCCCCACGCATGTTGGACGCCGCGAGTACGCGCGACACCGGTTGCGGTTCCCGAACACCGGTTATTTCGGGTGTCGAGCAGCCCTAACCGGTGTCGGCGGGGTGCCTGCGCGGGGTGTCGCGAGGTGTCGAGCAGCCCTAACCGGTGTCGGCGCGGTATCGGCGCGGGCTGTCGGGCGGTATCGACAACTCACTCGGCCTGCTACCTCGAGTCTGACGCTCCCGCCTCGATGGCCGCGCGCCCGGCTTCAAGCCTTGCGACCGGCACGCGGAACGGCGAACAGGATACGTAGTCAAGTCCGACGGCGTGGAAGAACCTGATGGATTCGGGGTCGCCGCCGTGCTCGCCGCACACGCCCATGGTCATCCCTGGCCGGGCTTTGCGCCCCTCCTCGACCGCGATCTGGACGAGTTTCCCCACGCCGCGAGCGTCGATCGTCTCGAAGGGGGAGACGGCCAGCACGCCATTGTCGGTGTACTCGGCGAAGAACGCGCCCTCGACGTCGTCGCGGGAGAATCCCCATGTCGTCTGCGTCAGATCGTTGGTGCCGAACGAGAAGAACTGCGCGGCATCGGCGATGCGTCCGGCAGTGAGCGCGGCGCGCGGCAATTCGATCATGCACCCGACGGGGATGTCCAGCGAGACATCGCGCTCGCGCGCAACGTCCGCCATGATCTCGCGGGCCTCGTCCCGAACCAGGTACAGCTCCTGCACCGATCCGACGAGCGGCACCATGATCTCCGGGTGCGGGTTTCCGCCCGCAGCCAGCCGCACGGCAGTCGCCTCGCAGATCGCGCGGATCTGCAAGGCGAACAGTCCCGGAACGACCAGCCCAAGTCGCACTCCCCGCAACCCCAGCATCGGGTTGGCCTCGTGCATGCGGCGCACCGCCGCGAGCAGTTCGATGTCCTCAGGCGTATCCTCACCTCGCTCGGCCGCGAGCGCGACCCGCACGGACAACTCGGTGAGGTCGGGCAGGAACTCGTGCAAGGGCGGATCGATCAGCCGGATCGTCGTCGGCAGGCCGTCCATCTCGGCGAGCAACTCCTCGAAGTCGGAGCGCTGCAGCGGCAGGAGCGCGTCGAGCGCGTCTTGCCGCTGGGTGTCGTCTTTCGCCAGGATCACCCGCTCGATCAGCACGCGCCGATCACCGAGGAACATGTGCTCGGTGCGGCACAGCCCGATTCCCTGCGCACCCAGCGACCGGGCGCGCGCCGCATCCGCAGCGGTATCGGCGTTCGCCTCGACGCGCAGGCGCCTGATCGCGTCAGCGTGAGTGAGGAGCCTATCGACGGCCCGCACGAGCGCGCGGGTGTCCTCGTCCTCCCCCGCCTGCTCGAGCGCAGCATCGAGGCCCCGCTCGAGGTAGGTGGTGGCGGGCGAGGGCACGACCTCGACGGCGCCGAGGAACACCTCGCCGGTGCTTCCGTCGATGGCGATCGTGTCGCCCTCCTTCACCGTCCTCTTGCCGACGGTGAAGGAGCGCGTCGCCAGGTCCACGTCGATCTTCTCGGCCCCGACCACGCACGTGCGGCCCATGCCGCGAGCGACGACGGCGGCGTGGGACGTCTTGCCGCCGCGTGCCGTGAGGATGCCGACCGACGCGATCATGCCGCCCAGGTCGTCCGGGTTCGTCTCGCGCCGAACCAGCACCACGTCCTCCCCGAGTGCCGCGCGCCGCACGGCCTCCTCTGAGTCGAACACGGCTGCGCCCACCGCGGCTCCCGGCGACGCCGCCATGGCCTTGGTGAGGAGCACGCGCGAGGAGTCGTTGGCGTCGAAGCGGGGGAACATCAGCTGGCTGAGCTGCTCGCCGGTGACGCGCGTGAGTGCCTCGTCCATCGTGATGAGGTGCTCGTCCACCAGTTCGCAGGCGATGCGGAATGCGGCCGGTGCGGTGCGCTTCCCGACACGCGTCTGCAGCATCCAGAGTTTGCCGCGCTCCACGGTGAACTCGACGTCGCACAAGTCGCGGTAGTGCGTCTCCAGGCGGCGCATCGCGGCGCGCAGATCGGAGAAGCTCTGCGGGTCGACCTGCTCCATGTCGGCGAGCGAGAGGGTGTTGCGGATGCCGGCCACCACGTCCTCGCCCTGCGCGTTGACCAGGTAGTCGCCGTACTGCCCGGGCTGGCCAGAGGCCGGGTCGCGGGTGAACGCGACGCCCGTGCCCGAGGTCTCCCCGAGGTTGCCGAACACCATGGTGCAGATGTTCACGGCGGTGCCGAGATCGTTCGGGATGCGCTCCTTGCGCCGGTACAGGCGCGCGCGGTCGGTGTTCCACGAGTCGAAGACGGCGACGATGGCCATGTCGAGTTGCTCGCGCGGATGCTGCGGGAAGGGGTAGCCGGATTCAGCGAGAACGATGGCCTTGAACTCGTCCACGAGTTCGTGCAGATCCGCGGCCGTGAGGTCGGTGTCGGACGAGGCCCCCCGCGCCTCCTTCTTCGCGTCGAGGGCGGCAGCGAACACATCACCGTCGATGTCCAGCACGGTCTTGCCGAACATCTGGATGAGCCGGCGGTAGGAGTCCCAGGCGAAGCGCTCGTCGCCGCTGATGGCCGCGAGGCCCTTGACCGAGGCGTCGTTAAGCCCGATATTGAGGACCGTCTCCATCATCCCCGGCATCGAGAACTTGGCGCCGGATCGGACGGAAACCAGCAGCGGGTCGTATGGATCCCCGAGCTGGCGCTCGACCTCGTCCTCGAGGCGCCGTAGCGCCATAGTGACCTCGACCCTGAGCTCCGGCGGCACCTCGCCGGTCGCCATGTAGGCGCGGCAGGCCTTCGTCGTAATGGTGAAACCCGGTGGAACGGGCAGCCCCAGCCGCGTCATCTCCGCCAGGTTGGCGCCCTTACCGCCCAGCAGGTCCTTCTGATCCTTGTCGCCCTCCGCGAAATCCTGCACGTACATCGCCATCGTGGCACCTCCGCATCGTCGGGCCACGCGTCGTTGCGCGGCCCGTCACTCCAGTGTGACCCCAATCACACTATTTCGGGCCGGGACGAAGGACCCTTTGACGCGGCACGTCACCGTGATCACGTAGGCCGGCTTCGCGGTACGCGAACTCCGGCATCTGAGAACGTTGGAAAGCGACGCCAGGGACATGGCGACGGCCTCGATGGCCGCACCACGTCCCTGGCGTGATCCGATGGCCTCAGCGCGGTTTCACCGCTGCCGACGCTTCACTTGACGTCCACGAGTCAGCGCAACCGCACGGTGCGCTTTTGCGACGCCTTCTTCAGTGCCTTGTTCCCCTTGAACGTCACGGTCACCTTGTGCTTGCCGATCCCGGCGCGCAATTTCACGGTGACCGCCTTCGTCCCCGAGGCCTTGACCTTGACCCGCTTGATGACCTTCTTGCCGTCTTTGACGATGACTTTGCCTGCACGGCTGAGTCCCGGCGCAGTCACCTTCACTTTGACCTTGAGGATTCGGGAGGCGGTCGACTTCTTGATCGTGACCTTCACCTTGGGCTTTGTCTTGGTGACCGTGATGATCGCAGGCCTGGCCACGGACGGCTTGACGGTCGCGGAGGCGAGCATCTGTGCCGCCACGACGATCTTGCCCGCCTTCTTGGGCGTCACAGTCAGCGAGCCCTCGCCTGCCGAGTTCAGCGTGATCGCTCGATCAGCCTTCACCGCGCCCGTCACCGCTATCCCAGCGGTGCCGGGCCCGCTGGCCTTGACCCTTACCACGAAGGCCTTGCCTGCCACGGCCTTCGCCGGGGCGATCACGCCAATGTACGAGTCCTTCGGCCCGGTACCCGGATCGATCCTCGGCGTGACGGAGAATGCCGCAGTGGTGGCAGTACGCACCGACTCCGCACCCGAAAGGGTGAGCGAGTAGGTACCAGGGGTGGTAGTCGCAGGGATCACGACGCTGCCGCTCACATTGCCCTCGCCGTCAGCCTGCAGCGTCGCAATCGTCGCCGCCAGTTTCACATCGACGGACTCGTCCGCCAGGAACCCGCTGCCGCTGACGCCGATCGCAGATCCCGCCTCCACGGTGTTGGCGTCCACAGCCGCCCGCGCGCCCATACCGGCACCGCCGATGACCTGGCGGGCAATCCTAGCGGCATCCGCCACATCGTTGATCGGCTGCAACCGATACGTGTAGTCATAGTCCCGGTTGGCGAACAGCTTGTAATGATCGAGCACCTCGTGGTCGAAGCAACTGCCTACTCCCACGCCCATCTGAGCGTAGGACAGGCGCAGGACGGTGTTGTCACGGGGCGTGAGTTCGTACGCGTGCCGGGCTCCGGACAGGTCGTCCGGCCGGTAGTGCGAGGCATTGAACTCCATGGTGGACGCGGAGGTCGCGAGCAGCCCCTTGCCCTGGGCATTCGTCAGGGCAACCCACCTGGTGTCGGTGCGCTCACCCTGCTCCTGCGGACGAAGGTTGGTGTCACCCATCGTGCTCACGGTGCCCTGATAGCGGCCTACGCGGAACTCGGTTCGTCGATCGATGTAGTTCTCGAACGGGCCCCGGCCGTAGTAGGTGACCTGCTCGAAGGACCCCGGCAGTTCCATGATCGTCCCGACCTCGGGGATGTAGCCGAGCGAACTGGAGCCGGGAAGCATCTGGTTACGGACGTCGATCGCCCCATTGCCATGCACCGTGTAGGTCGTGGAGTACGACGAGTTCGCCGAGCCGGTCGGGAGCATTCCCGAGACACTGACGACCACAGACTTGCCATCCCCAGCAGGTGTGACGGTGACATTGCTCACCGTACGGTCATCACCCGCGTAATGCCAGTCTGCGCCGTTTTCCTCATACTGGGTGTGCAGGTCGTTGTCGGTTGTCGCACGCCAGAAGTTCGGCTGCGGCCCCTCCTTGACGATGTCATCACCCTTCGACTTCCACGACGTGATGACTCCGGTTGTCTTGTCGATGGTCACGGAGAACGTGTTACCCGTGACTTCAACCTGCTGGGCTCCGTTGGAGACCGCGACGGGGCGGATAACATCACTCGGGACGTTGGGGGCCACCGGCACCGTCACGTCATAGGGCACCTGGGTGCGAGCGATCTCGTAACCGGCGGGGGCCCACTTCGTCGCAGACTTGAGCACGACATCGATGTTGAGCAGATACTCGGCTCCGGCAACGACGGTGGCGGGCAGCGTCACGGGGATGCTGACCTGCTTCGAAGCGAGCGGAGCGATATCGAGATCGGCAGCCGGCACGGTTCCGTGCGTCACTGCGACACCGTCCTCGAGGAGCGACCACTTCACCTCGTACTCGTTCACGTTCGTGAACAGGAACTCGTTCTTGAAGTTGACCAGACCGTTGGTCACGGTCTTCGACATCTGCACCGACTGGTACACGCCGCGGGTCTCCTCGGACTTGGCCGTCGGCTTCCGGTCAGCGCCCACGATTCCGTCGCCCGAGAAGTTGCCATCGTTCGGGTTGTCGCCCCAGTCGCCGCCGTACGCGAGGTAGGTTGCCCCCGCTGGCGGCTGCGTGGTCACCACGTTCGCCGACGCCGCATTGAATCCAGCGACCAATCCGCTGTCAGAGGCCGGCGAGGTTGCCGAAATCTCAGTTGAGGTCAAAGCGCGGTCGTAGACCCGCGCGATACGTATCGGGCCATCGAACATACGGGACGAGGACGAGGCATCGATTCCAACGCCGATGTTCGCCGAGGAACGCGCCGGACGGGTAGTGGCGCTGGCGGCCGCGAGTTGCGCGCCGTCGACGTACACACGCACCTGATTCGTTGAAGCGTCGTACAAGCCGACGACATGGTGTTCGCTCCCCACCCAGTTTCCGGGGAGAGCCGCGCGTGCGGAATGCCAGTCGCCTCCGTAGTAGACGAAGAACTCGATCTCGCCGTTTGCCCCGCGGTCATTGGTCTTAAGCGCCCACTCGTTGTCGCCCTTGCCGATGATGACCTGGTGATCGTTTCCGCCGCTATGGGGGGTCACCCATGCCTCGGCGGTGAACGATCCGGAGAAGTTCGTCGCGGCGGACTGCTTGAGCGACAGTGAACCGACCAGGCCCGTTCCAGTGACGGTCGCACCAGTCGACAACTGCCCTGTGAGTCCTGCCGAGCCTGCCATATCGACCGATTTCGTCGCGGGGACCGGCTCATGGAGTGCCTGGTCGACGAAATCCCAGATATAGCCGCCCTGCGCGAGGGGGTAGTTCCGGACGTTTTCCCAGTAGTCGACCAGGTTGCCGAGGGAATTACCCATGGCATGCCCGAATTCGACGAGGATGTAGGGGCGCGCCCCAGATTCCTGAGATTTGCTGCGGGCCGTTTGGACGCTCGGATACATCTCCGAGCGCATGTCCGAGTACTGAGGGCCCGAGTTGCCCTCGTAATGGACCAGCCGGGACGGGTCGAACGACTTGATCCAGTCGTGCTGCGAGACGAAGTTGGGGCCGTCGCCCGCCTCGTTGCCCAATGACCAGATGATCACCGACGCGTGGTTCTTGTCGCGGTGGACCATCCGCTTGGTCCGGTCCATGACGGCAGCCAGCCAGTTGGGCTTGTAGCCGGGGAAACCGTCGCCTCGGATGCCGTGCGTTTCAAGGTTCGTCTCGTCCATGACGTAGAACCCGTACTCGTCCGCCAGTTCGTAGAAACTGGGATCGTTCGGGTAGTGGGAAGTGCGAATCGCATTGATGTTGGACTTCTTCATCAATTGCATGTCACGTTCCGTGACCGAGCGCGAGATGACCATTCCCGTGTCAGCCGACATCTCGTGGCGGTTGACACCGTTGATCTGGATCCGCTTGCCATTGATCTTCATCAGGCCGTCGCTCATAGCGAAATCCCGGAGGCCCACGCGCGAGGAGAGCCGTTCAGTCACGTTCCCCGCTGGATCCTTGAGCTCCATCACTGCCGTGTACAGGTACGGCTTCTCAGCGGACCACAACTTCGGGTTGGGTACCGTCTTGCCGATGTTCGCAGTGACGTCGTTCCCGACCGCGACGCTGGCAAGGTTGTGGTTCGTCACGAGCGGGGTGCCCCAGACCGGCTGGTTGTCGGCGTCATAGAGTTGAGTCGATACCGTATAGGTTCCTGTGACCGGAACACCGTAGTTGCGCACCGAGGACGCGACGTTGACCGAGGCCTGCGTGAAGTTCGAGGTCACGGGGGTGGTGATGAAGAAATCTCGCAGATGCACTTGTGGGGTGGAGAACAAGTAGACCGACCGGAAGATGCCAGCCAGGCGGAGCATGTCCTGATCTTCCAACCACGCACCATCGGAATACTTGTACACTTCGACGGCAACAGTGTTCTCACCGGATTGCAGAAAGTCGGTGATGTCGAACTCCGAGGCATCGTGTGACGACTCGCGGTAACCGACCTTCTGACCGTTCACCCACACATAGAACGCCGATCGGACACCTTCGAAGTGCAAGAAGGTGCGTCGGCCGTTCCAGCCGCTTGGCACGGTGAACGTACGCCTGTACTGGCCGACAGGGTTGACCTTGGTCGGCGCATACGGCGGCTGGGCGTTCTCTGCACCCGTTCCGTCATCGCCGTTGGCGTCCCACCACGGGTAGTACCAGTTGTTGTACTGCGGGCGGCTGTAGCGCGTGCCCTGCGGGTTCGACGAGGGCAGTTCCCAGTTCGAGGGAACGTGAATGTCGTCCCACGAGGTCGAACTCACTGCAGGGTTGAAGAAGTCCAGGCTTCGCTGAGCCGGCTGGTTCGCGAACAGGAACTTCCACGTACCGTCCAAGTCCTGCCGGAACACGGAATCGGTACGATCCCCCACCAGGGCCTTATCGAGCGACTCGTATGGCATGAGCGTTGCGTGCGGGGCCTGCGAATTCACATCGAAGATACCGATGTTGTTATTCCATTCGGGATACCCGTTTGTCGGATCTGTCCACGCCTGCGCGCTCGTCGCCGTGGGCACGGCGATACCTACACCGATGAGCGCTGCGATGGTCAACCGCGCAATGCCCCTAAGCGACCTATTCTTCACCATCACAAAGCCTCTCGTCATTGAGTTAAGCCGTCACATCCCACACAATCGCGCAGGATAGAACATCGTCATTTCGCGAAACCGAGGTAACAAGCAACCTGCCTCGGATTTCGCCAATGGCCCTGGCGCAACGGCGGATTCGAACCGCCGCGCCAGGGCCATTGCGCCATCACTACTTCAGACGGATAGTCCGCTTTCCGGATGCCGCCGCAGTGGTCGAAGAACCAGCGAACTTCACAGTCACCGTGTGCTTGCCTTTGCGCAGCTTTTTGATGGTCAGCGACTTCTTCCACGAACCTCCACGCGGTGTCAGAGTTCGCTTCGCCACGACCTTCTTGCCGCGCTTGACGACGACCTTAACCTTGCCCGACAGTGCGGTACCGGTCTGGGTGTTCAACGCCACTTTCACCTTGAGCTTCTTCTTCGCCTTGCCGGTCTTTTGCACCTTCTTGCCCGTCACCTTTACCTTGACCGGTGACTTGGCGACGGCGAGTGCAAGCGGCGCCTCGCCCGGACGTACTGCGCCATCTCCCAGGTAGTTGACGGTGAGACGATGCGAACCGACCTGAAGGTTCTGCGGCAATTTGATCGTCGTCTCGCCGCCGCTCAGGGTGCCGCGTGCCAATACGGTGGCGCCACTTCGTACCTCCACGCTGCCCGTCGGAATCTTGCCCTCGGCAGTGGCCGCCACCTTGACGCTCGCAGCCTGTCCGTACAGCGCGCGGCTAACGATGCTTCCGGTCAACGTCGATGCCGCACGGGAATCACCGCCCGGATCGGTACCAGGGTCCGTACCGGGATCAGTACCGGGATCGACCGCGCTCACGCTCAATGACTGGACGTCCGACACGTTGCCCGCGACATCTGTTGCCCGGAATTCCACGACGACCGCCGCGTCTCCCACGGCCACAGGAGCCGAGTACGTTTCCCAGGCCGAATCACCAGCGGTGCGGTACTCGATCTGACCGACACCCGACGTGCCGTCGGTAGCCGATATCGAAACATTGCGCGTTCCGGAAACCAGTACGGCGGACGCCTCAGGCTTGACCGTGTCGCGCTTGATCGTGACCTCGTTCACGGCGGACGATACGGACCAACGGTCAGTGCTGCGTCCAGCGACCTCGTGAACGCCCTCGTCAATTACGACGGGCTGAGCGTATTCAGTCCACGCACCGTTGTCGTGACTCACCTCGGTGTAAAGCGATCCATCTCCACCGCTGCCACTCACGGCAACCGTGACAGGGCCGGTGAACCAACCACTTGCCTGAGGCGATGCGGGGGACGTCGTGATCGTCGTCTGCGGCGTCGAATACGGCCAGGCCCCACACGATAGCGTCGGGGCGCCCCACGCGGCGTGATCCGAATTCGCGCCATCGCCCGCGTCTGTGGCCTTCAGTACCAGGGTCGTGGCACCAGTGATGTCAATGACAACATTTGTGGCAGGCGACGACGCCTTAATGGGCGATGCATTCGTTCCAACTGTTCGCACCGACTGACCGTCGACCAGGAAGTCGAAAGTTACCGAACCGGCTGTCGATCCCGTCGCTCCCGGGTCGACACCGACCGTTGTCGAGAAGGACGTGCAGGCACCGGCCTGCAGGCTGAATGTCATCTGCGCCGCAGCATTCGCCACGAAGCCGCGCGGATACACGGTTCCAGCGATATCGATCGTGTCACCGTTCATGTCCTCGTCGATGTGCAGCGTCCCGTAACCAACGCTGCTCTGCGTCATGGTCACGTCAGCCAGATTCACACTTCCGGAAAGCGGGCGTTCCAGAATCTGCACGTTTGTTGCATCGGAGGCAGGCAGTCCATCCACGAAGCCCGAAACGAGCACGCTGGCCTGACGTTGGGCGTTCGCAGGGAGTTGAACGCGCCACGAGGATGTCACAGTCTGACCCGCGGTAACCGAACCCCTATCGACACTCAGCGGGCTCAGCGCCGTCCAGCCTTCGGGCAGGCGCAACGTCAGTTTCGCGGAACCAGCCTTCGCCGCCGTGAAGTCGCCCTGGATCGTGACCTGGCCACCACCCGGAACCGAGGCAGGAACTGTCAGCTGGGCAGTGCCCGGCGATTCGAAATCGAACAGCTGCGCCATCTGGAAGGCGTTTGCCATGGCCTCGAAGCCCGCGTCGGATGGGTGTACCCCGTCACCTGAATCGTAGGCTGGCAGCAACCGCTCCAGGTCATCGGGGTTGCGGGTGACCGCGTCAAAGTCAACCACCGCGTCGTAGATTCCGGACATGCGAATCCACGTGTTGACCGACTGCCGGTTCGCCTCACGTGCCGGTGTGTACAGGCTAGAGCCCGACTTCCACGGCAGAATCGTTCCGCCGACCACTCGAAGTCCCGCCGCGTGAGCAGACTGGACGATGGCACGCAGGCCCGCCTTGATCCGCTCCGGGTCAGTCTCATTGCCGATCTGTGAATCGTTCACACCCTCGAACATCACCAGCGTCTTGGCGTTCGGCACGTTGAGCACATCGCGCTGGAAGCGGTTGATGGCCGATGGGCCACCCGTCGCATCGCGCGCCGAACTGCGCAGAATCTGGTTCCCGCCGATGCCGGCGTTCGCGATTCCCACTTGCTTCGCAATAGGCAGTTCCGTAATGCGCCGGGACAACTCGTCAGACCAACGCGAATTTGTACCGAACGACGAACCGCTACCGTCCGTGATCGAATCGCCCATGACCACCAGGCTGCCTGCGATGTCCTCATTGAGGACATCGACTCGCGTGACCACGTATGTGGATTCGTCCTTGCCATTGCTGAATGGCGATGCGCTCGCCGTCGCCGTCTGGTCACCCTGACCGCTGGAACGATAGGTCCAGTGGTGTGACGACGCGTGACGATCGAAGTACTGCGTGCCCGGCAGATAGGTCGAAACCTGCAGGTCAGCGTCGCCGGTCACATCAATCGCAACCGGGTCGGACAAGGCCGTCCCGCCCGCAGGCACGACCACCCCGGTCTGCCCATTGAACGTTAGTGGACGAATGGAGCCGGGAATGGCGTCAGCCGATCCGGGTGAAACGGGCAGCGACACGGTCGCGCTCTGGACCGTGAGCGGCTTGAGCCCCATCGTGTTGGACACGACGACGCGCACGCCAGTTCCGCCCTGGCTGAGGTGGGCGACGTTGCGGATGGTGCAGTCCGTGCAGCTTCCGAACGTCGAATCGCCGTGCGCCGAGGACGACTGCCAAGCGCCGACCCAGTTGCCATCGTTGCGGGTCGTGCCCGCAAGGTCGTTCAGGTTGATAGCGAGGGCCATCGCGTGGTGGCCCAGCGTGCTCGGGTGGATGTGGTCGCCGGAGTCGTACGCCGACAGCAGCTTCGTCGGATCGCTTGGGTCCCGCAGCGCCGCATCGAAGTCGATGAACGTGTCGTACGTTCCGGTCTGAACGGCGGTCGTGCGGATCCAGGTGTTGACCGCGGTGCGAACTGCCTCACGCTGCGTGGTGTACGCGTTGTTGAAGTTGTTCCACGGCATGATGGTGCCGCCAACGACTCGAATGCCCTGGGCGCGTGCCGCGTTGGCCATCTGGGTCAGACCATCGATGATGGCCTGTGGGTCCGTCTGGTTCGGCGTCTGCTGAATGTCGTTAATGCCCATAAACAGGACGACTGCCTTAACGCCCGCGCGATCCAGGACGTCCCGCTGGAAACGGTCGATACCGGCCGGGCCGAACGTCGCGTCTGAGTTCGACAGCAGGATGCGATTACCGCTAATGCCCGCGTTCACGATGCCCCATTGTTCGCTCGGTGCCATCGATTGGTACCGCAGGCTCAGCTTGTCCAGCCAGCGGTTATTCGCGTTGTCCGAAGACGATCCGTTACCGTCCGTGATGGAATCTCCGAACATCACGATTGATCCCGGCGAAGCGGCGCTTTCTACGTCGACCCCACTGACGGTCATGTTCGTTCCTGTGCTCTTGGGGAACGTGACGCCGGGGAACTCAGTGTTCGTAGTGAATGCAGTCTGGTCACCACCCGGATACAGGTAGGTGGAGTGGAGCCCGTTGGAATGGCGTGTGTATTTGGGCACAGAACCGGGCGTGTAGACGCTCACGTGAATGTCCTCGCCCGAATACACGGAGAACGCCACGGGGTCGCTCGTCACCTCTTGGCCGGCAGGGATCGTCACCGACGCGTTGCCGTCGAAGGTCACATTCATCACCGACCCGGCGACAGAACTCACGCCGTTGACGGACACGGGACGCGAAACCGTGGTGTGCCCCACTGTCATGGGCACGTCACCAAATGCGTTCGACAGTTTCACGCGAATGCGGTCACCACCGAGGCTGATCCTGGCGGTGTTGCGAATAGTGCAGTTGGTGTTGCAGTCGCCGTAGTTTGAGCCGTAACCCATTGCCGTGCCCCACGCGGCGACCCAATCATCGCCGGCGGCCTGCTGCACTGGGGCGGCAGGTTGGGCGGCCGCCACCGCTACCGGGCCTGCTACCGCCCCGGCCAGCGCACACGCCCCGGCAACGGTAATCGCTAGGCCACGCCGCAGCGCACCCCGCAGTTTCCTAACGCTCTTCATCTTTGTCTCCTTGCGTCATTGCAAATGAAAATTCTTCGAGATTTGCCCGCGGACTTAGCGAAGTCGCCACTGCTTGACCGCCGACTTTGGTGCCACTGTCTGCGAGCCGAGGTACTTCGTCGTGACCTTGTACCGACCCGCACGGGGCAACTTGAGCGTGACAGCCTTGCTGTTCTTCTTCGCCGTCGCTTTGAACTTCTTCGTGACGACCTTCTTCTTACCCAAGTGAACTGTCACCCGGACGGTTCCCTGCGGGCGCACACCATTGCCAGCCGTCACCTTTGTGGTGATCCGCACGCGCTTCGATGCTTTCGATCCGACGTGCGCGATCTTCACCTTCACCTTCGCTTTGGCGCGTGCCACTGCGACGTTGGCGGTCGTTGTGGCGGGCAAGACCTTGGCGTCGCCCGAATACCGAATAACCAGCGCGTGGCGACCAACCTTCAGCGTCTTCGGCAGGACCAGGCGGGAGCGTCCACCGGAAACCGCAGCCGTGGCAAGAGTCTTACCTCCGGCGATAACACTCACGGTGCCCGTTGGCACGACCGATGCGGCATGGACGCGAACCTCGAAGCTAGCCGACTTCCCGTACTTTGCACTGGCCTTGGCCGGCGTCACGCTGAGGGCCGGGGTCACCCGGTCGGTCCCGGGATCAGTCCCGCCACCGCTGACTGTGACCGTCGCAACGGCTGAGGTGTTGCCTGCGACATCGGTCGCGCGGAACGCGACGCTACGCGTCGATTCGGCAAGGGGCGCAGGTCCGGCATAGGCAGTCCATGCGCCAGTGCCGTCGGGGCGGTATTCGATGGTCGCCACACCGGACGTGTCGTCGTGTGCGACGAGCGTGAGGGTCGCGTCCGCAACCGTCGCTGACACGGTCGGTGCAACACTGTCGCGGCGCACCGTCAGCGAGGCAACCTCGGACACAGTCCCCCATCGATCCGTGGCCCGGGCCGCGTAGTGGTGGATACCCTGGGGTACTCCCACCGGGGTTAGGTATTCGGCCCACGCCCCTGCCGACTCGATTTCGGTGTACAGGTCACCGTCGCCACCCGTGCCGCTCGCGCTCACGATGACATCCCCTGTGTACCAGCCGGATAATCCGGGCGTCGCAGGAAAAACACTGAGCGCAGCGTGTGTTGCGGGCAATTGTTCCTCGCCGCAGGTCAATACCGGGTTGCCCCATGCGGCGTGGTCGGAGTTAGCGCCGTTACCGGCGTCGGTCGCGCGTAGCGTGAGTTCCGCGGCACCTGCGACGCTGAAACTGACCGGGGTGCCGGGGGAACTGGCCGTGATGGGCGCAGCGTTGGTGCCAACAGTTTGGACGACGTTGCCGTCCAGCAAGAAGACGAAAGTGACGCTGCCTTCGGTCGATCCGTTGTGGTTCGGGTCGACACCCACGGTTGTGGCGAACGTTGTGCACGCGCCGGTGGTGAGGGAAATCTTGATCTCGGCGGCGGCATTTGCCACGAGGCCCTTGGCGAAAGTCTGGCCACCGATGTCTATCGGGCCACCGTCCATGTCCTCGTCGCGGTGCAGCGATCCCCACCCAACTGTCGTGGAAGTGAAGGTCAAGTCCGACACGTTGACCGTCCCCGCGAGCGGCCGCGAACTGATGGTCACTGTCTTGGCCGCGGACGCAACGCGTCCGTCAACGCTGGCGCTCACGACGATCTGCTCTTGTGATTCCGAGGTCTGCGGCACGTTGATACGCCAACGCGCAGTCAGGGATCCGCCGGGGGTGACAGGGCCTAAGTCCACGGTCTGTGTGCCGTTTGTGGTCCACCCCGCGGGTAGTTTGAGGACGAGTTTCCCGTCGCCTGCCGCCGCGGGCCAAAAGCGCGCGGTGACGGTTGCCGACCCACCCGAGGGCGGGTTCGAAGCGAAGGAGACATCGAGTGCGCCCGGGGATTCATAAAGTCCCAGTTGCGCGAGGTCGACGGCCGAGGCCATGGCGCGATAGCCCGCCGCAGATGGGTGGATGGCATCGCCCGAATCGTAGGCGCGGTAGAACCTTGCCGGTTCGCCGACGTTGCCGGTAGCAGCGTCGAAGTCGACGACAGCATCAAAGGCGCCCGAACTGCGGATCCAGGAGTTGACTTGCTGGCGTGTGTTCTCGCGATCGTTGTTGTATCCGGGTGCTCCCCGCCATGGTGTGAGCGTGGCCCCTACAACACGCACGCCTTGGGCGCGTGCCGCGGTGATCAGGGCGCGCAGGCCAGCGGAGATTCGTCCGGCATCGAGAACGTTCGATCCCTGGATGTCGTTGATTCCCACCATGATGACGACGGTCTTTACGTTGGGCACATTCAGCACGTCGCGTTGGAAGCGCTTGATCGCGGATTGACCTCCGATGGAGCCTTGGTCGTTGTCAACAAGGATGCGGTTGTACCCGATGCCGGTGTTGACGATGCCAGCCCGGTATTCGGGCGCGAGTTCATTCAGGCGTTCGGCGAGCCTGTCGGGCCAGCGTTCGTTGAGTTGCCTGTTGGCGCCGACACCGTCGGTAATCGAATCGCCGAATGCGACGATTGATCCGGCAGCAGTGGGGTTGAGGACATCGACGCGCGTGACCAGGAACGTGGCACCGTCGGACCCTGCCTGGAATGCGCTTCCGGCAGTGGCGGCCGACTGGTCCCCCTGACCGCTTGATCGATAGGTCGGGTATTTAGCCTCGGCGTGCCGGTCGAAACTCGGGCTGCCTGGCGCATAGGAGCTGACGAGAAGGTCTTGATCGGTAGTCACCGCCAGGTCTGCCGGGTCAGAAACAACTTGTTCACCGACCGGTATGGTGACGGATTGGCTTCCGCCAAACGTCACGGGCACGATGGACCCTGCTTGTGCGCTCGGTGATCCGGGCGCGGTGGCATGAGCCACCGTCGTTCTTTGCACTGTGAGTGGCTGCTGCCCAAAGACGTTGGACAGAACGACCCGCACGCCGTTGCCCGCAACGCTAAGGTGCATGGGCGTGCGTACCGTGCAGTCGGTGCAATTGTTATACGTGCTGGTTTCCGCAGGTGGCGCACCCCAGGCACCCACCCAGTCCCCGTCGTCGTGCGGGTTGGTGCCGAGCAGAGCTTCGAGATCGATAGACGATGCCATGGCTGAGAATCCGAGCGGACCTGGGTGAAGGTCGTCGCCAGAATCGTAGGCGTCAACGATCTTGGTGGGGTCCGCAGCGTCGCGCAACGCCTCGTCGAAATCGACGATGGCGTCGAAAGTTCCCGACGTGACAGCTTGGCCGCGTACCCAGGTGTTGAATGCGACACGAGTCGCTTCACGCTGGGTCGTGTAGGTTCCCCACCCGCGCCAGGGTGTGATGGTTCCGCCCACGACTCGAATGCCACGCGAGTGCGCCTCGTCGGCTATTGACTTCAGGCCAGCAGCGATTTGGTTCGCGTCAAGCTGGCTGGGGTCCTGCTGTATGTCATTGATGCCCATGAAGAGGATGAGCACCTTGACGTTGGGCTTGTTGAAAACATCCCAAGCGGCGCGGTCCACCGCGCGTTCACCGGCTCCGCTTGAGTTGCTGATGAGGACTCGATTGGCGCTGATTCCAGCGTTGACGACGCCATACTTGGGGCCGCCGGTCAGCGACTGGAGGCGGTAGGCCAACCGGTCGGTCCAGCGGTCGTTCTTCTTGTGACTGGAGCCGATGCCGTCCGTGATGGAATCGCCCAGCGCGACGATTGTCCCTGTCGCTTCACTGTTCATAACGTCAACGCCGGAAACGAGGTAGTTACTGCCGTTGTTGGCAGTGAAGGATGCACCGGTGGTCACGCCAGCCTTGTCACCGCCCGACGCACGGAACGTGTCGTGGTTCGCGCTGGGGTGACGAGTGAACTTAGGCACAGCGCCAGGGGTGTACACGCTGACGTGCAGATCCTGGCCCGCCACCACGGAGTAGCTGAGCGCGTCGCTAACGAGTTCCTGTCCAGCGGGAATCACCGCAGTGAGCGAACCGCTGAATTTGATGTCTGCTACCGATCCGACAACTGCGCTCGCGTAACCCGCGCCGGTTGGCTTCGACACTGTCGCATGTCCCACCGTGAGTGGCTGCGTCCCATAGCGATTGCTGATGGTCACCCGCACCTGGGTTCCGGCGATACTCATCGTCGCGGTATTCCGGATGGTGCAATCGTTGGTGCAATCGCCCAGAGCTTCGCCGTCGGTCATGGCAGTGCCCCACGCTCCCACCCAGCCGTCAATCACGGACGATTTCTGCGTCAGTGCGGTTGGGGTGAACTCGCTCGCCACTACGGCCGGTGCAGATGCAACGCTGCCGACGATGAGGGAGGCAATCGCTAGGAGCGATGATGCTGCGAGGCGTGTTCCTCGGAACATATTCTTCATCAGTGAGTCTTTCTTGCTAGCCACGCTGTGGAAATCGTGCGGCTCATTCCACATACAACGAACACGGAGGTTCGCGAGGTAAGAAGCGGCCTGCGTAAACAAGAGTTCTCGCAGGCCGCTTGCACTACGTCAGATTCACGGCACCGTGATTGTGATGTCTGTCGCAATCTTGTCGTCGTACACCGATTCGACTCGGATGTGCGCCGTTCCGCGGCCGATTGCGGAGATACGTCCATCCGGATCGAGTGTCACAATGGCGCGGCTTGGGGCATCAACGATGGACCAAACCAGGTCCGACAAGCTTGCATACTGAGCCACGAAGTCGCGCAGCTGCACCACGGGGGTGACGGACGCCCACAGTGGAACGGTGATCTGTTCGTCCACCTCGATGTACGGTTCGGCGATCATGACAATCGAGTCGGTCGCCAGTAGGTAGCCGGTCGCTGCGCTCGCCTTACCAGTGACTTCGTACCGCAGTGTGACCGGACCGGCCGCAGCCACGTTAATGACGCCCTCGTCGATTTCGGCGTACTGATAAGTTCCGAGATTGGTCGGCAGGAATTGATCTGTAATTCCGCCGACTTGGGAACCGTTGTACAGCAGTTTGTACTGCCCGCGCTGGGCATGGCGCTTGATCGTCGTTTGCACGCGATAGCGACCCGCTGCGGGCACATTGACTGTGTACTCTACCCAGTTCCCCGCCTGCGACGCGTTCAGTTTGTGCCAGGTGCCGGAGTTGGCAGGCGTTGCAACGGGATCGCTGACGTTCTCGACTCCCGTGCCAGCCGATGCCGCCGAATACGCTGCCTCGGCCTCGAAGCGCTGCCACGTCTTGCGGACCGACGGCGTGAGCTTGATGTAGTCGACACCAATCTCTCGCTTCGAACCGGACGTGCCAGCACAAACGAACCGGAACTTGTGCTCACCAGCCGAGATCTGCTTCAGCCCATGGCTTCGTTCGCGGAATTCTTGCCCTGGGTAACGTCCGATCGTGTAGTAGTGGTTGTAAGTCTCACCGAGTTGAGTGCCATCAAGCAGGAGCGCGCTCTTGCCACGGCTCTCGTTCGACTTGTAGTGAACATCGACCCGATAAAAACCGGATTCGGGTACGTTCGTGGTGAACTCCATCCACTGACCGTCAGCCGTGAACGTTGCCAACACCCAAGCGCCACCAGACGCGTAGCCCTCGTCCACCTTGCGCCATTCTTGCGCAGCCGAGTCAATGGCAAAGCCAGCAGATTCCGCCTCAATCATCGTCGGGTTGACGAAGCGCGACCGGGATACCACGGGCGGGAAGAGAGCCGAAGCGAGGACGGTCGCGAAGCCACGCCCGTTCGAGTTGAGCGCGACACTGACCGGCTTACCGATATTGCGGATGGGGTCCACAACCATCACTGTGACCGACTTGTTCGGCACACCAACAACATTGACGACCGCACTCTGACGCGTCGCTTTGACCTCAACCGACGTGATGAACTCGTCCTCGTATGCAACCTGGAGATTGCGGCCCTCGACCCGGCGAACCCAGAAGGCCTTGCCCCGCGTCGTGTTCTCATCCAGGTCGATGGGCAGACCGGGCGCACGCAACGCATTAGCCGCGAAGGTCCCGCGATACGCGTACGTGTGTTCCCCAGTGTCGTCAATGGTGACGTCGGAGACCATGTAGTTGTGGTCCGCGTCGAGCCATCGCAGATCGGCAGATACACCCCGGCGATAGCCCATCTTGCCGGTGGCGATAACCAGCGCTTCCTTGCGGTCGTCGTCCGTGTACATCCAGATGTACGGTCCGGCCATAATGTCCCAGTCGGAGCGAGTGTCCCAACCCTCGCCGTAGAAAACGGGGCGCAGGATTTCGCTCGTGAGGGCGTGTACGCGCGGGCTGCGACGCCACTGGTTGAACACACCCATCAGCTCGATGTGAGCTTGCGGCCAGTTGTTCGGGTTCGATGGGTCCTCTGCGAACTTCGTGTTCCGGGCATACATGTAGGAGTAGTAGTCCTCCATGCGGCCGGTCATCTTCCCGGAGTTAATGTACGTTGCCTCGACTGGCAGATGGCCGAACAGGACAATAGCCGTGCGGATACTCAGGTCCTCACCCGTGACGCCACATCCGGCCGTGTTCCACCCATTGTGGGGGATGTGAATCAGAGAGGTGCTGCGGTCAGTCTGGCTGGGGAAGATATCCAACTCGGAGGTGATCTTGGGACGGTACTGTGGGTATTCGTCCGAAATCTCATTCAGCATGTTCCGCGACAAAACTGCCTTGCGGTACACGTTGTCGCTGGGGTGCGAATAACTGGTAACGGAGGAGTTTTGCCAGTATTCGGTGAGGTCGATCATGTGGTGAGCAAGATCGTGTTCCTCGATGAGTTCCTTAATCTGGGCCTTCTTGAAGGCGATGTTGGCCGGGTCAGCCAAGTCACGGCCCTGATTATGGTTTCCACCACACAGACTGAACCAGAGCCCGAAGAGCAACCCCTTGCCTCGCAGCGTGGTGGTGAACTGGTCAAAACTTCCGATGGCCGGGACACGGCCCGGGGACAGTTCGAGGGTGTCCCGATCCTTGTTCCAGTGGTCGTCCATCATGACCATTTCGAATCCGGCTTGTTCGGCCTTCGGAATGGCGTCAGTGTAGTAGAAGTTTTCTACGCCGTAGATGATGTCGTTGGGGTTGTCGTAGTTGTTATAGCCAGCGCGGTCGCGGTGATCCCAGTCGTTGGTGTTGAAGATCGCAGCAGTGTCGTGATAGCGGAAGCGCTTGCGGAAGTGCATCTGGTCTGCGAATTTTCCATCAACCAGGTCGCCCTTGAACACGGTGATGTTCACGGCAATATAGTCGAAGGTCTCCCCCGGGAACAGCACGAGTTGCAGCGATTCCGGGTTGGTCTTGAGGTGGATGTATTGCATCCCGCTCCACGCGTTAATGGAGGCCCACGGTGGGAGCATGCTCTGGTTCGCGCTGTTGAACTCACCCTTACCCTTTTGGGTCTTCCAGTTAAGTTCAGGGCTGAAGGACCAGCCGTCGCCACTGTCGTATACGCAAATGACCTTCTTGGGGACCTCTGCCGCCCGGCCTGGGTGGGAGGTGTCCTCGGGCGCAGGAGACAGCGCGCCACGCGTCGACTTCCACCACGAGTTTGGCGGGTAGTGCAGCGTGTGCGCGGCGTTCGCGAAGCCCATCGCCATGACCACCGAGTTCACGATGGTGAGCTTGGCCGACGGCGCATTGTTCTTCAGACGCGTCAGAAAGCGAATGCCCGTTTCGCCCTCGTACACCTCAAACACCGCAGTCACGGTGAGCGGAATTGCGGCATTCGTCCGCGTAAGGTCCACCTCGATCGCCCGGCCTATAGGCTGTATGCCGGAATGAAGTGTCATATTCAACGGAACGAATCGATACTGGCCGATGGACCATCCACCATCGTCCGCACGGACCGTCGACGACGTTTGCGATTCCGGCCGGACTTCGTATTCGAAAAGCGTTCGGCCATTCGCGACGGTCTGGTATTCAGTTCCCGCGAGCTTGTTGTACAGGCTCGTGATGGTGATGGATCCCGATGCTGTGGAGACCTGCACCCTAATGGAATCGTTCTCCAAGACCCAACCGTTACTAATGGGGGTGATGAGTTCTGCCAACGGATCTGACGTGCTAAGGATGGCGCGGCTGTCCTTGCCAGAGGCGTATCCCTGACCTGCGGCTCCTGCAATAGCCCCCACAGCGGCTGTGCCAACGGCGGCTCCGAGGAAGCCCCTCCTGCTGAATTTCACCTGAGTGTCCTTTCTGAACCGGGTCGGCAGGCAACACTGCGCGCCCACCCGGCCTCGACCGACGCTTGAAGCGTCTGGTGCTTACCGCTTTACCTTGATCGTGATTGTCTTGACGGCCTTCTTAGCGCCACGTGATCCCTTGAACGTAACCTTCGCCTTCACCTTGCCTGGGTTGCGTGTCACCTTGGCAGGCAGTTTGATCGTCTTTGCCTTGCCCGACTTGACTTTGACGGTCTTTACGACCTTCTTGCCCACCCGCACCTGAATCTTGCCGGCCGCCGTGCCAGCGGATTTGGCAACAACGCGCAGCTTGATGCGAGATCCAACCTTTGCGTTCTTCTTCGCCTTCACAGTCAGTTTGGTCTTGGCCTTCACGACCGACAGTGTCACCTGACCGGTACCGGGTCGCACGGTTGCTGTCCCCAGGAACGTAACCGTCAGTGTCAGCGACTGCGGTCGCGCCGTCACCGAAGCCGGAAGCCGAACTGTTGCCGTACCGCCACTGAGCGTGGCAGAGGCCAGCCAAGTCGATCCGGATTTGATCTCAACCGTTCCGCCGGACACCGCACGTCCTTTCGCGGTCACTGCGACGCTCACGATGGCAGTTGATCCGACCGCGACCTTCTTTGCACTGGTCGCCTTGACCGTTGCCTGCGGCAGTCCGCCCCCGTCACCCACAGTGACGTTCGCAGACGGTGATGCCGAAGGCGCTAGTGCCGGGTTGCCGAGATAGTGCGCGGTCAGCGAGTACTGCCCGGAGGGCAGACCCTGAGCGACAGTGAGGTCTGCGATTCCCCCAACGAGGCCTGCCGTGACAAGTACCTGCGTGCCGTTGCGCAATTCAACCTGGCCGGTCGCAGTGGCACCAGAAGCGGCAACACTGGCGGAAAGGGTGAAGGATGTGCCACTCCCAACCTGGAGCGCAGTTGGTTGCAGCGAGGTCGTCGTCGCGTTGCGGGCCTGTTCGCCAACCGCCGCATAACTGGTACCAGATCCGGCCGCTACACCCACATAGCGGGTGCCATCAGCCAGCGGAGGAAGTGACGTGGAACCATCGGTGTCCTGCCCAAACGCGACGGCAGTCCCATCGGAGCGCAGAGCGACGGAGTGCTCGTCCCCCGCCGCGATCGCCGTGTAGGTGACGCCAGACTCGAGAGCGGGCACATCAATCTGCCCCTCGACATCGCGTCCGAAGCCACTAATTTGACCATCGCTACGAAGCGCCAGCGAATGCGCACCCCCGGCCGCGATCGCCGTGTAGGTGACGCCCGCGGGCAACGCGGGAACTTCGGTCTGCCCCTCGTCGCCGCGTCCGAAGCCAGTAATTTGACCATCGCTACGAAGCGCCAGCGAGTGGAAGCCACCTGCGGCGATCGCCGTGTAGGTGACGCCCGCGGGCAACGCGGGAACTTCGGTCTGCCCAGAGGCGTTGTCGCCCCAGGCAAGTACCTTGCCCTGCGAAGTGAGCGCTAGCGAATGCGCGGCTCCGGCCGCCACGCTCACAAAGCCCTCACCTGAGGGCGCGTTGGGGATGCTGGTCTGACTGTACGTATCGTCACCTGCACCCACGACGACGCCGTCATCGCGAACGAAGAGGCTGTGCCAGTCACCCGCAGCGATCCCGACGTAGCTCCTGCCCTGCGGGAGCACGGGGACATCTCGCTGTTCAAGGCTGTCATCGCCTACTCCATCGACCTGGCCATCCGACCGCAATGCCAGGGCATGGGCACCGCCAGCATCGACCATCACGAATGAACCGCCGGCGGGGGGTCGGAAGCCATTGGCCTGCTCATAATCGTTGACGCCAACTGCGACAACCTCACCGACATCGCCACTACCGGACGAACCAACTGCCTGAGAGACGGCGACCGTCACTCCCGCAGCCAGAACAATCGCAGATGACAACGCTGTCAATCGGGCGGGTTTTCCCCACTTACGCATAGCAATTCCAATCGTGTAGTCCGCTTTTGCCTCACCGCAGAGGCTCAAACGCGCTGCTAGGTTGACTCGCGAGGGCAGACCGAGGTCTCCACGTTCAACTACTTAGGGTTTTGCGCCGTCTGCGTCTCGTCAGACTCCGCAGGTGAAGCGTCAAGGCTCAGTTCGCGGACCTCCTTGCGGAAGATCTTGAGCGATTGGCCGACGTTCTTCGCGAGCATTGGCAAGCGCGCAGCACCGAAAACAACAACCAGCACCGCAACGAGAATAATCACGTGCGAAGGATTGCGAAACAGATTCATCCTTGAATTCCCATCGAGCCGGGCCCACCGTCCTTGGTACGCCTCGTTCTCGGAACTTTATACGGGCATCGCGCGATTAGCAAGACTACGTCAGCGGCCCCCACTCATACCGCGCGCACTTGAGATTGCCGCGTTTCTGGGCGGATCATCCGGCAAATCTGCCAGCCGGGAACCCCTCGCGAAATCAAGAAATATCGCCGTATCAAGCCAGAAAAAACGTTTCGGAAATGTCGATTAATTTACGGCGCGCACATTGCGTCGAAGGCAGGGATGTGTTGCCACATTGGCGCCAGTCAAAGTAGTCTGCATTTGGGCCTGTCATCGTTGTCAGTCCTATCCGCCGTGCGAAGGCGCACGACAAACGCGGTCACAATCAGAACGAAAAGAGGCCTCAATGTTGAGGGAATATCGTCCGAGAACTTCTGCCGTGAGGCGGAGGCTACCCCGACTTGCGGCCGTGGCGGTCGCTGCGACTATCGCACTCCCCCTCCTGCCTACTGTTGCGAACGCAGCGGAAACAGAGTGGACAGTCCGTTCGCCCGATAACTCCGTCAGCGCCGATATTTCGCTTGCAAGCGGTTCACTGACGTTGGAGGTCCGTAAGGGATCCTCAAGCGTTCTGACCGTCACCAAACTTGGTGTTGTGACATCCGCCGCGAACCTCTCCCAGGGGATCAGCATCACAAGCACTAGCACTAACTCGATCACAGAGAGTTATTCGATGCTCGCCGGCAAGCAGCATCACCGGTCCGCCGTGCACAACGAACTCGTCCTCAACGCGACAGCGAATGGCCACAACTTCGTGACACGCGTCCGTGCGTCTGACGACGGAATCGCCTACTCGTACGACCTCCCCGCCTCTCTCGGTGCGAGCTACACCGTAACTTCCGAACCAGCACGATTCCAGCTGAACCCAACGGCCCCCGCCTGGTTGCAGTCCTTCGCCCCGTGGTACGAGAACGAACACCAGGTCACGACTGTGGGAGGCGCTGGCACCGGCACCTTCGGCTACCCAGCGACGTTCCGTCCGACGAGTGACACCTACGTGTTGCTGTCCGATTCCGGAGTGTCCGGCAAGTACATCGGCGCTCATCTGACGCACTCATCCGGGGCTAGCGACTTTGGGCTGGAGTTTTACCAGAACGCCGCCGTCAACGCGAGCGGGGCGCTATCGACGCCATGGCGTGTTGCGATTGTCGGGACTGCCGCGGACCTGGTCAGCTCGACTCTCATCGACGATTTGGCACCCGACCAGCGGGTTGAGGACACTTCCTGGATTAAGACAGGGGTGTCCGCCTGGGCCTGGAACACCAACCGAGATGGCGCAGCGATGTCGAGCCTCGCCGTGCAGAAGCGGTTCGTAGACATGGCCTATAAGCACGGCTGGACCCAGTACGTCATCGACGAGGGCTGGCAGGAATCGTGGGTCCCCGAACTCATCCAATACGCAAATGCCCGCGGCGTCGAGATCAACGTGTGGTTCCACTCCAACCGCCTCTGGACAAAGGACCAACGCATCGAATGGTTCTCAAAATTGAAACAGTGGGGTGCCAATGGCATCAAGGTCGACTTCATGGAGTCGGACAGTCAGGCAACCTTCCAGTGGTATGACGACATCCTTAAAGAGACAGCCGAGTACCATCTGACAGTCAACTTCCACGGTTCCACCATCCCGCGCGGCTGGCAACGCACCTGGCCGCAGATCATGAGCTACGAAGGTGTCCGCGGTGAAGAAAACGGACGCAGCGCCGTTCGCGACACGATCCTCCCGTTCACACGCAACGTGGTTGGCTCGATGGACTTCACCCCCACGGTTTTCTCCAACAACACAAACACCTCCAAAGCCCACGAAGTCGGTGAGGCAATCGTTTTCGAATCGGGCGTGCAGCACCTCGCAGATGACACCTCGAGTTACGCCAACGAACCAATCGCTACTAAGTTCCTGGAACAGCTCGAAGTGTCCTGGGATGAGACCCGCCTGGTGCAGGGAACCCCGGGAACGGACGCAGTACTCGCACGACGCAATGGCGACCGCTGGTTCATCGGTGGCGTGTGGGCAGCGAGCCCCAACAGCACCCGCACCGTTCCCCTGGACTTCCTGGGTGCGGGCAACTGGATCGTCGACCTCGTGACGGATTCTGGTTCCTCTCTCGCCGCGCAGACTTTGACCGCAACGTCGGCCTCGTCGCTGTCCGTCAACTCGATTAATAACGGCGGATTCGCGGCTCTCGCGTGTCCAGAGACGCCGGGCCGCACGTCTTGCTTGTCCGCCCCGGGTCCGATCGTCCCCGCCTCCATGCTGACGACGGCCTCAAAGACTGAGGTCGCCCCTGGCGAGATCGTGACCGTATCCAGCACATTCACGGCTGGCCCAGGCGGACCCGTGACTAACGTCAAGGTCTCCCCCAACACGCCCGCCAACTGGACCCTAATCTCAGGCAACAAGCAAAGTGTGGTCTCACTTGCCTCGGGTGAGTCGATCAATTCGACGTGGCGATTCCGCGTTGGAAACTCGAGCAACAAAGAGACCGTTAACCTCGGCATCGCAGGGGAATACACCAGCCCCTCTGGGCGCATCGCAACGGCGATTGGACTCAGCCCAATCGTCGTGGCCCCAACCATCAAGCCCCCGCAGGGAACGGCATATATCTCCGATTTGCCGTTCACCTTCACCAAGACTGGGTACGGATCGGTCATGCGGGACAAAGACATGAACGGCAACCCGATCAACATCGGTCCCGACCCGACAACCTACGAGAAGGGCATCACCGTGCACGCCATCGGTGAAGTCCGCGTTTACCTCGGTGGGGCATGCACGACCTTCAGTACGACGGTCGGCCTCGAGCCTGGCGGTTCGACAGCATCCGAAGGCTCAGTCACCTTTGAAATCAAGGGTGATGGGGTGTCCTTGGCAACGGCTGGAAGCAACGCGAGCCCATTCCGGGAAAACACGCCCGGCCAGGCCATCACGATCTCGGTAGCGGGAGTCCAGGAGCTTTCGCTCAACGTTGCTGACGGCGGGAACTACATCAACAACGACCACGGGGCATTCGGCAACGCCGTTCTGCACTGCCAGCCAGGACCTGCACCAGACACCACGGCACCGACCGTGGAGCTGTCCACCGCACCTGCCGCCCCGGGCCCGTCAGGTTGGTTCACCTCCCCTGTCGTCGCAACGGTAACCGCTACTGATGACGGCGATGAGGCTCCGTTTGTCAGCATCAAGGTGGGCAACAACGGCTGGGATGAGTACTCGGCACCTGTGACGATTAACGACGGCGTCCACGCCGTCGCGGCAGAGGCAGTCGACATTGCTGGAAACGCAACCACGCTCCCGGACCGGACGATCAAGGTTGACACGGTCGCGCCAGTCGTGACCGTCGCACCAGACGATTCCGCCGGCACCCTGACGATCGCAGCGACTGACGAGACGTCGGGGATTGCTTCGATCGAGTACAAGGTCGGCAACGGTTCCTGGCAGCAATACACGCAAACCACGGTGGTGCCCCGCGGTGTCATTGTCCGCACTCGGGCGACTGACAACGCTGGCAACGTGGCACTTGGCGACGTCATTGCACTTTCAGGCGGCTCAGGTGGCGGCGGTGACAACGGCACTTCTGGCACATCGACCGCGGCTATCGTCGCTCCGGGTTCGGGCGTCTACGGCGTCGCTCAGAGCATCGCCGTGCGCGTCTCGTCCAACTCAGCGTCGCCTAGCGGGACCGTACGAGCGACCCTCGGCGGGAAGGTAATTGCCGTCGCGCAGCTCAAGAGCGGGCGCGCGACCGTCAAGCTCCCGTCCTCGCTGGCAGTGGGGAGGCACCAGATTGCCGTTTCCTTCGTGGGTACTGCAGCGCTTCGTCAGTCGTCCGACGTAGTCGCTGTGGCGGTGGCGAAGGCGAAAGTTACGTCCATCAAGGTGTCGGGCAAGAAATACACCAGGGGTAAGGCACCGCGGGTGACGGTAACGGTGGGCAAGCTGACCAACGGAACCTATGCGACGGGCAAGTTGCGCGTCACGGTCGGCAAGAAGACTGTCCGCACGGTGACGCTGACCGCCAAGAAGCGCGGGAAGGTGAACGTCAAACTCCCCGTAGCCAAGAAGCGTTCCATCAAGGTTCGCGTCCAGTTCGTTGCGAGCAACACCAGACAAGTTACTGGCGTGAAGTCGAAGACGCTCAAGCTCAAGGCCCGCTGAGGCCACCGCTTGAACCTTGCACAACCCTGACGGGGGCGCAGTTCTCATCTTCGGATGGGAACCGCGCCCCCTCTCAGTTTATTTAGGCATCAGGCCGGTAGCCGAGGCCCCGTCCGCACCGCTGGGTTGATCACAACCTACGGAATGGACGAGTCCTCCGTAACTCCCGGCGTCATCGAGTCGCCCTCGAGGCGGCGATGACACCCAGCAGGGACGAACGGCCCGGGATTGTGACCCAGGCCACGCATAGCGTCGAGAGGTAAAGGCAACGCTGCCGAGCACACAGAGGTGATTCCCTTGCACAACTCCAAACGATCAGGGACCGATCAACGGTCCAAGTTCAGGCGCGGAGGGCTCGTCCTCGCCGCGGCCCTGCTCACCCCTCTTTGGGCCGCCGCCCCCGCCCACGCTGCAGAACTCGGAGGCGAGGCGAACCTGCAACTACCCAATCTCGGTGACATCAAGGTCGCCGGCATCGGCGGCCACACGCTGCTCGGCATCGCGTTCGGCATCTGCCTGCTGGGCCTGGTCTTCGGCGTCGTCGCCTACTCGCAACTGCAGAAGCTGCCCGTTCACAAATCCATGCGGGAGATCTCCGAACTGATCTACTCGACCTGCAAGGAGTACCTAATCAAGCAGGGCAAGTTCCTGCTGGTGCTGTGGGCGTTCATCGCAGCCGTCATCCTGCTCTACTTCAAGGTGCTGGTCGGGTTCTCCTGGGGCAAGGTCGCGATCATCCTCGCGTTCTCGCTGATCGGCATGGGCGGATCCTTCGCGGTCGCCTGGTACGGCATCCGGCTCAACACGTTCGCCAATTCCCGCGCCGCCTTCGCGTCGCTGGACGGCAAGCCGCTGGCGCAGCACCGCATCCCCATGAAGTCCGGCATGTCGATCGGGATGGTCCTGATCAGCGTCGAACTGATCATCATGCTGTCGATCATGCTGTTCCTACCAGGTGACATCGCGGGCTCCTGCTTCATCGGATTCGCCATCGGTGAGTCGCTCGGCGCGGCCGCGCTGCGCATCGCGGGCGGCATCTTCACCAAGATCGCGGACATCGGCGCCGACCTGATGAAGATCGTCTTCAAGATCAAGGAGGACGACCCCCGCAACCCCGGAGTCATCGCGGACTGCACCGGCGACAACGCGGGCGACTCGGTCGGCCCCAGCGCGGACGGCTTCGAGACCTACGGCGTGACTGGCGTCGCGCTCGTAACCTTCATCCTGCTCGGTGTCCACGACCCAGCGATTCAGGGCACGCTGCTCATCTGGCTGTTCTTCGTTCGCGCGATCATGCTCGTCGCCTCCGGCATCTCGTACTTCAGCAACGACGCTTTCACCAAGGCCAAGTACGCCAGCGCGATCCGCATGAACTTCGAGGCGCCGCTGACGGTACTGGTGTGGCTCACCTCCGCGGTCTCGATCGCGCTCACCTTCCTGACGTCATACATCCTGCTCAACGGACTCGAAGCCGCGCCGGGACTGTGGTGGCGGCTATCGACGATCATCACCTGCGGCACGCTCGCAGGGGCGCTGATCCCGGAACTGGTGAAGGTGTTCACCTCGACCAAGGCGCGCCACACGCAGGAGGTCGTCAAGAGCTCGCGTGAGGGCGGGCCGTCGCTCAACATCCTCTCCGGCCTGGTCGCGGGCAACTTCTCCGCCTACTGGCTGGGCATGGCGATCGTCGGCCTCATGGCCGTGGCCCTGCTGTTCGCCAACCAGGGGCTGGACGAGATCATGCTCGCCCCCGCGGTCTTCGCGTTCGGGCTCGTCGCGTTCGGATTCCTCGGCATGGGTCCGGTCACGATCGCTGTCGACTCATATGGCCCGGTGACGGACAACGCCCAGAGCGTCTACGAGCTCTCACAGATCGAGGAGATCGAGAACATCGACGAGGAGCTGCGCACCGAATTCGGCATCGAACCCAAGTGGCACGAGGCCAAGCGCATGCTGGAGGAGAACGACGGCGCGGGCAACACGTTCAAGGCGACCGCCAAGCCGGTGCTGATCGGAACGGCCGTCGTGGGTGCCACGACCATGATCTTCTCGATCATCATGACGCTCACGTCCGGGCTGACGGTCGGCCTGTCGAACCTGTCGCTGCTCCATCCGCCGTTCCTGCTCGGGCTCATCTCGGGTGGCGCCATCATCTACTGGTTCACCGGCGCCTCGACGCAGGCCGTGACCACCGGCGCTTACCGAGCCGTGGAGTTCATCAAGGACACCATCAAGCTCGACGAGAACACGCCCAAGCGGGCGTCCGTGTCTGACTCGCGCAAGGTCGTGGCGATCTGCACGCAGTACGCGCAACAGGGCATGCTGACGATCTTCCTGGCGGTGTTCTTCACGACCCTGTCGTTCGCGTTCATCGAGCCGTTCTTCTTCATCGGCTACCTCGTGTCGATCGCCGTGTTCGGGCTCTACCAGGCGATCTTCATGGCCAATGCGGGCGGCGCGTGGGACAACGCGAAGAAGATCGTCGAGGTGGACCTGCACGCCAAGGGCACCGCGCTGCACGATGCCTCCGTCGTGGGTGACACGGTCGGCGATCCGTTCAAGGACACCTCCTCGGTGGCCCTGAATCCGGTCATCAAGTTCACGACCCTGTTTGGCCTGCTTGCGGTCGAACTCGGGGTGTCCATGACCGACAAGGGCCAGAGCGGACTGGTGCACGTGCTGGCCGCGGTGTTCTTCGTGATCTCCGCCTGCTTCGTCTACCGGTCGTTCTATGGCATGCGGATCAACACCTCACTCGATCAGGGCGACGACCTTCGGATACCGGAAGACCCATCCCGGCCTGATGGCAGTGAGTTCAAGGACGAGTCCTCCGTCCCCACTGCGGACGTGACCGGCCCAGAGGATGTCATGCGAGCCGACGAGGCACTCGTCGGCAAGGAAGCGGGTGAATGACGTGAGAGTCGCGATCAAGTACGACAACGTATTCGTCGATGCCGACGGCAACATCGCCGGGCACGAGACGGGAGACACGCTGGTGCGCCGCCTTCTGCGGCTGTTCCCGAACTCGATCGTCATCGGGGCGGGGCCACGCAAGGGCAATGGCTTCGACGTCCTGCCGCTGGAGTTCATCGGCGGCGAGGACGTGATCGTCATCAACATGGACGTGATCGATTCGGTCGAGGTCTGGCGCACATTGCACCAGAACTCGGAATCGCCCAAGGTGATGAACTTCCTTTGGTGGCCCGTCGCGCGCTTCAAGTCGCACATCGAGAAGGCGGCGCTCGCCCTCTCGGTGGCGCTGTTCCCGACGTTCGCGAACTCCGAGCGGACGGCCGGGGAGGCGCGTGAGATCGTGTCCAAGTGGGACGCTCAGCCGCTCGCGGAACGGGCGATCATCGCGTGGGTCAACCTCGGATTCAGGCACGAGCACGTTCAGCCGCGCCGCGAGGCGACCGCCCCGGTCGTGCTTTACCCGGCGATCTACGTCACGGCGCCCAAGCGCCCCCAGATGTTCTTCGACATCGTGGAGCGGGTGCACGAGCACACGGACATCCAGGTGGAGGTGCGCCTCACCGAATCGCAGCTCGTCTCAGAGATCGCGATGCGCTATTCGCGGCGCGACTGGATCTGGATCGGGCCGCTGACCGCTGGGCGCGACTCGTACTGGGAGGCGCTCAGCCGCACCACGGCGTTCCTGGCCACCGCGGAGCAGGAATCGTACGGGCTCATGTACGTCGAGGCGCTCGCTGCTGGCGCTATCGGGATATTCCCGAATCTGCCGTGGGCGCACGCGCTCGTGCCGGACCGGTATCCGTTCTTCTACGACACCCCACAGCAGGCGGAGGAACTCCTGCGCCGCGCGGTCACGCAGCCGGAAGAGTGCCTCGGCGAGATGGACGCGGCGGCCGGGACCGGCTTCCAGCGCTGGTTGCGGTCGCGTCACGACGATGACATCTTCGAGCGGGTCATTCTGGCTCGCGTGAACCAGTGGTTCGACGCGACATTCGACCTGCCCAAGTCGCTGAGCGAAGTCTAGGCTGCCGAGACCACCGAGCGGCGAGCCCAAGGGCCGTTGCGCTCCCCATCGGGGGAGCGCAACGGCCCTTCGACTACCCCGCGAACTCAATGGCCTCTTGGCAGTCCCCGGCAGCATGAGGGCTATAGGGGTGATCGGCTCGCACCGGGGGTGCCGACCTGTTCGCGCCACGCCGATACCGTTCACCGGTAGGTGTTCCCCGGAAGGTGTTCAGCGGCAGGCAGGGCATATCCCGGACGCTGCTGACGCGACCGCATGAGGGAACGTGAAAGGGCGGCCCCGACCGTGAGGCCGGGGCCGCCCGAAGCGACCGCGCAGAGTCAGACGCGGTCCAGGCGGGCCACGCCGATCTTGGAGTCTGCCATACCGTAGAACACGTAGTACTCGTCCTCGATCTTCTCGATCGCGGTCGGGAACACCACGTTGGAGACGGTCCCTGAGGTCTCCTCTTCGGTGGCCGGCTCGAGCAGTGGCTCAGCCGTACGCGCGACGACCTTCGAGGGGTCGTCTGCGTCGAGGATAAGTGCCCCAGCGACGTAGCGGACGTTCTGCTGCGGCGTGAATCCGCCAGCCTCGATGTGCCCCGTGACGCCGTGGTGCAGCACGAGCCAGCCCTCGGGAACTCGCAACGGAGCGGGGCCGCCTCCGACCTTCAGCGCCTCCCAGTCGTAGACCGAACCGGCCACGAAACGGTGGTTCGACAGCCTCGTGAGCGCGGACAGATCCTTCTTCACCTCGTCGGCGTCGATGTACGAGATCCAGATGGCAGCGCGGTCGTCGGTGGTACCCGCGGGCAACGGCGCCGGCTCGCCGGGGCGGACGAAGGAGAAGTCCCACATCGGCCGGTGCAGCACGGCGTAGCTCGGCGCGCCGTCGGGTCCCGGGACCACCTCGGGGAAGTACACGACGTCCTTGTTCGGGAAGAGGTTGAGATCGGTGTCGAGGTCATCCGAGTACTCGAACAGCAGCGGTCCGAGGCGGTCCCAGGTGATCCCGTCCTTCGACACGGCCAGCGCGGGACGAGGCCCGAGCGGTCCGTAGGCGACGTAGGTCATCACGTGGGTGTCCAGGGAGGGAACCCAGGTGATACGCGGGTCCTCGACCCCACCGTGGTCACTGCCGTGCTCCCAGCCGCGGTCTGGCTCCAGGACGACGCCCTGGCGCTCGACTCCCACCGGAGCACCGTTCTCCACGACGACGCGGGCACGCCCGACGCGAGACACGTTACCGTCCGCGACCAGTCGCGGGTAGAGGTACAGTTCGCCGTCCTGGCCCCAGGCGGTGCCGGGGTTCAGCACGCCCTCGACCTCAAGTTCATTGCCCGCTTCGGGGGCCATGATGACGCCGAGCCGGCTCAGAACGTAAGGGACCGCGTGGACGGCCGAACCGGCACGAGTGTCCGAAAGGGAAGTCATTGTTGCTCCTGCTAATCAGTAGATGTAGGAAAGTGAGAATTGTGAGATCTGGCTTAGCCCTTGACGGCTCCCACGACGCCGTTCACCAGGTACTTCTGGATGAACACGTAGCCGACGATCAACGGGGCTGCCACGATCAGCGTTGCGGCCGCGAGCAGCGTCCAGTTGTTCGAGTACGCGCCCTTGAAGGCGTTGAGTCCGGTCGCGATCGGCCACTTGGACGAATCGAAGAACAGCACCGTGGCGAGAATGACCTCGTTCCAGATCCACACCGCCTGGAGGATGAAGATCGTGGCCAACGCGGGCCGTGCCAGCGGGAAGATGAAGGTGAACAGGTACCGCCAATATCCGATCCCGTCGATCGCGGCGGCCTCGTCCAACTCCGTCGGAATCGACTTGGCGAATCCGCTGAACAACAGCGGACCGATGCCGACTCCGACCCCAACCATCAGGATGTAGCCGATGCGGTTGTCGTACAGGCCGATGTTGCGCAGCAGGTGGAACTGGGTAACGAGCGCATTTGGCAGGAACAGCACGAAGACGAACAGCGCGTTCCACAGCTTCCCGCCCTTGATGTACCCGCGGGAGACCGGGAAACCCATGACGAGTGCGATGAACGTGCCGATCGCGGCGCCGGCAAGCGTGTACAGCACCGTGTTCGCGATGTAGTCGCCGAAGTCGCCGGTATTCCAGGCCGCGGAGAAGTTGGACCACTGCGGCGAGGTGACGATTCCCACGGGGTTGGTGATGAACTCCTGGCTGCTCTTGAGTGCCGTGTTGGCGAGGTACAGCAGCGGGAAGAGGAAGATCAGCAGCAGGAAACCGACGGCGACATAGGCGCCGATGGGACGGTGCTTGCGCCGCAGCTTCTTCGTAGCGAAGTCGCCATTCTTCTCGATGGGCGTCAGTCCCGAGCTGTTGGCCGTGGGGCGTTCAGTAACGGACGTGCTGGCGTGCCGGGGGGTTGAATCACTCACAGCTTTGCCTCCCTACGGCGCAAGTACCACAGCGTCCCGAATGCGATGACGCCGACGATGACGAACTGGATCATCGAGATGGCCGCCGCGTAGCCCTGGGTGGCACCGGGCATTTGCTTGCCCTGTGCGCTTCCGAATGCCTGCTCGTAAACCTGGAGCGAGAGCAACTGCGTCGCCCTGTTGCTCTGGCCCGTCAGGACGTAGGTCAACTGGTAGGACTGCATCGCGTTGACGATGCCGAGCAGCACGTTCGCGGTGATGGAGGGCGCGAGCATCGGCAGGGTGACGAAGCGGAATTTCTGCCACGCGTTTGCGCCATCGATGGACGAGACCTCGTACAGGTCCGCGGGAATCGCCTGCAGGCCGGACAGGAAGATGATCACTGTCACGCCGAGGTTCATCCACACCTGGCAGAAGATGACCAGGTACAGCGCGATGCTGCTGTCGCCGAAGAATGCCGAGTCGGTGCCGAATGCGTTGAGGATCCCCTGAATCGGACCACCCGATGTATTGAACATCAGGCTCCAGATGAGTGCAGTCACCGTCACGCCGAGCACGGTCGGCATGAACACGACCGAGCGGTAGAAGTTGCGACCCTTGAGCGGGCGGTTCAGCAGAATCGCGACCGCTAGTCCGATGCCGATCTGGAAGATCGTCGCCAACGCGGCGAACACGAGCGTGTTCTGCAGCGCGTTCATGTTGTCGGGACGCCGGGCGGGGCTGAAGTACCGCAGGTAGTTGTCGATCCCGATCCACTCAACCGGCAGGTTGGGAATGCCCTTCAGGTTGGTGAATGACACAACCACGATGGCTATTGCCGGGACGAATGCGAAGAGGATGAGGGTGGTGGCACCGATGGAGAAGGACGTCCTGACGGGCGACCGGCGCGGGAACGGGAATGATGATGTGGCCATCGCTAACACTTTCCTTTGTGTTGAGGGCTTGCGCCCGGCATGCGCTCGGGCGCAAGCCCTCAACACTGGTTCCATCCGAGGCGGCGGCTACCGGGCGTATCGCCCACTGCGGTGGACCGCCACCCCTGGGATGCGGATCAGAATGCTGCGGTCCAAGCGGAGTTCGCAGCGGCTGCGGCAGCAGCAGCGTCGTCGGAACCGAGCGGCTTCAGAGCCGGGTAGTTGAACGGGTACGCGGCGGCGTCACCGGCGTTCGCGTTCGCGATCCAGATCGACTCCCACACCGGCTCGAACTGCGAGGTGATGTCGGTGATCGAGTTGAGGAACTCGCTCTGCTCGATGTCGGGCTGCGCCGAGCTGAAGCCGGAGGTGGCAACGAACTTGGTGTAGACGTCCTTGCTCGAGAACAGGTCGAGGAAGGCCAGCGCCGCGTCCTTGTTCTTCGTGGCGGCGCTGACGCCGAGCTGCAGCTCGATCTTTCCGTTCAGGTACTTGTTGTCGGCTGCGTTGTCCGATGCGGGGAACGGGATATAGCCGTACTCGAAGGCTCCAGCCACGGCCGTGTCGATGGTCGGCTGGTTCCACGTGCCGTCAGGCAGGATCGCGAAGTCGCCGTTGGCGAAGGCGGCCGGCATGTCGTCGTAGCCAGCACCCGAGAAGTTCTTCTGTGCGTGGTCGAAGACCCACTGGGTCTTCTGCAGCACCTCGAGCGGCACGCCCGAGTCGAGCGAGGCCGACTGGTCCCACAGGCTGTCAGTGAGGGCCTGCTTGTCGGCAGCTGTCGGGTAGAGCCCGCCCACGACGCCGTTCATGACCAGACCTGCCGGCCACGTGTCCTTGCCGCCGATGCCGAATGCGGTGACGCCTGCGCCCTCGAGGGTGGAGACGGCCGACTGGAGTTCAGTCCACGTCGTGGGTGCCTCAATGCCGTTGTCCGCGAAGATCTTCTTGTTGTAGTACAGGCCGGTCACGTAGGAGTTTCCGGTGGGGACCGCGAACTGGCGGCCACCGATCGCCTGTGAGTCGAGGACGGACGGCGTGTAGTTCTTCATGAACGCCTCGTCCGTGAGGTCGAGCAAGCCGCCCGACTGGGCGAGCTGGACGTCCTCGGAAGTGGAGTCCACCGCGTAGTCGGGCATCTCGCGGAAGGTCTTGACGACGAAGATGTCAACCTTGCCAGCGGTGAGCTGCGCGGACTTCGTGGTGGGGTACGTGTCGTTGGGGACCGAGTTGAGGGTCGCCTTCGCGTTCGGGTACTTGGCGTTGAACGCGTCAACGACCTCGCCGAACGCCTTGTCCGATGCATCTGCGCTGGACACGAGGATGTTCAGTTCGCCGGAGATGTCCGAGGCCGTGGGGCTGTCGGTGGTGGGGTTGGAGGAGGTGCTGTCGCTACCGCAGGCGGCGAGCCCAGCTACCAGTCCAAGGGTCGCAGTTGCTGCGACGACGCGTCCGAGCATTGCCGAACGACGCAACTTCTTCGTTGCCATGATGACTCCTGGTGTATCTTTTGGGCCGAAACGTTTCGGTGAATAGGACTCTAGCACTGGATGAACGTCGAGTGCGCATTCTCGGCACTCTTTGTTACCAATTCGTTACTAGCGCGATTTTGGCTTGTACGTTGACTTCAAACCGATTCAGAAGAAGGGACGAATCTCAGGCCACTGGGCCGGTGGAGGTTCCCACGACGAGTTCACCCGCCGGAAGGTCGACGTGACGCAGGGCGTTGGCCTCAGGATCGTCGATCAAATCGAGCAGTAGTTCGGCGGCGGCGGCACCGACTCGGCGGGGCGAGGCCTGGACGGTCGTGAGTGTTGGTCGCACGTACGTGCCCAGCGCGATGCCGTCGTAGCCGCAGATCGAGAGGTCGCCAGGCACGGACCAGCCCAGTTCCTGCGCCCGGATCATCAGGCCCACCGCCGAGAGGTCGTTCGCGCAGACCACGGCCGATGGGCGCTCGGCCATCGCCGCGATTTCATCGGCCGCGGCTCGCCCGCCGTCGTAAGTGAAGTCGCCGGGAATGAGCGCTCCGGTCGCGAGCCCGGCCTCCTCAAGCGCACCGCGCCAGGCATCGATCCGCTCCTGCGAGTGCACGAAACCGGGTGGCCCTGCGACGTGCGCGATGTTCCGGTGCCCCAGCTCCACGAGATGGCGCACGAGCGCGCGGACCCCGGCGGCACTACCCTGCCGCACGCACGGCAGCGGAAACGAGTCGATGGGCGGCACGATACCCACTGCGGGCAAACCGATCTCCTGCACCAGATCGATGCGGGAGTCATCGATGCGAAGTTCATTGAGTAGCACGCCGTCGACGCGGCGGTTGGCGGCGAGTTCGCGATAGCGCCCCTCGGCCTCCTCCAGCGTGGACCCCACCTGCAACACCAAGGCGTAACCTCGCGGCGAGATGGCCTGCTCGATTCCCCCGATGAATGCCCCGAAGAAGGGGTCCGCCTCGAGGACCTCGAGGGATCGATGCAGCACGAAGCCGATGGAGAACGCCCGTTGCGTGGAGAGGCTCCTGCCCCGCAGCGAGGGCACGTATCCGAGTTCGCGCGCCGCCTCCTGAACTCGTTCGCGAGTGGCCTGTGAAACCCCCGAACGGCCGTTGAGCGCGCTTGAGGCGGAGCTGATGGCCACCCCGGCGCGCGCGGCAACATCTACGATTGTGACTCGTCGCCCATTCAAGGCATTTCCTCCAGCCTGCTGCGACGCCGGGCTCGCCACGCGCCGATCGTTGCCGATCGAGCGATGGCGCCAGCCGACGCCGCTCGTACTACGGCACCCGTACGATCGCGACCGTTCCAGTGCCCTGCAATCGAAGTAACTCGCCATCTCCCGCGAAGGCCGCGTCGCCCGCGCCAAGGATGACGCGTCCTTGGTCCGACTCGATCGTACTCGCGCCGTCAAGACCGAGCAGAATCCGCGGCCCCTTCGCCTCGGTCTCCGCGTAGGGTCCCGTGCCGTCAAGTTCGTAGACCGTGACAGCGTACTCGGCGAAATGCGGAGGGTAGGCGCGAACCTTCGCACCGGCGGCCGCGTGCACGGGCGGGTCGTCGATTAGGGCGGGCGCGGGTTCGAAATTGAGAATTCGGACGAGTTCTGCGACGTCCACCCGCTTGGACGTGAGCCCGGCGCGCAGCACGTTGTCGGAGTTCGCCATGACCTCCAGGCCCAGACCGGACAGGTAGCAGTGGACTATCCCGGCCCCGACGCTCAGCGCCTGACCGGGGGCGAGCGCGACGGCATTGAGGAAGATCGTGGCGAGGACACCGACGTCGCCGGGGTAGGCGATGAGGATCTCCTGCGCCACGGCGATCGCATCCTGCCCCCACGACTGCCCGTCGCTCACGGCGACGGCGAGCGCGTCCAGCGCGGGTTGCACGTCAGCTGCGGGGAGTTGCAGGAGTCGCGTGAATGCGTCACGCAGCGTTCCCGCACGCAGGAGATGGGCGATGGGTTCGAGCTGAGGGCTACCGATCCGATCCAGATCCGCCGCGATCGCCGCGGGCCGACGGAATCCGGCGAGAGCACGCGTCGGTGCGAGGGCGAACAGGGATTCGGGCTTGTGGCTCGAGTCGGCGTAGTTCGCCTGGTCACGCGGCGTGCCGGCGTCCTGCTCGGCCCGGTATCCGGCAATCGCCTGCGCCATGTCGGGGTGGGCCTGCAGCGACAGAGGTCGCCCGGCTGCGAGTAACTTGACGAGGAAGGGCAGCGCCTCGCGACCGGCGCCCAGGGCTGCGTCGTGGTTCCGAGCGATCCATTCGTCCAATGGCTGCGGCGCCGAGGCAGCGACGGAGGACTCGTCCGCAAGCGCGGGCACCCACGGCTGCGCGCTACTCACGAGGGCGGGGGCGCCGGGGTGCGCTCCGAACCAGATCTCCGCCCACGGCTTGCCGTCCTGCGGCAGGTGGACGAGCTCTGGGATCGCGGAAAGCGATCCCCAGTCGTAGTGCTGGATTCGACCTTGGAGTCTGAGCACGGATTTTCCTCGCATCGCTGGAGTCGTAGGCCGCCCGGTGGCGGAAAGGAACCGGATTTAAACCGGTTCGAATAACCTAGCCCGCGCCCCAGGCGTCGTCAATTTCCTGCACACATCGTACTATTCGTGCGAAATCGCGGGAATCGCCCTCTCCACCGCCAGCATGACAGCGCCGACGATCTCGCTGCGCTCTCCGAGCGCGCTGTGGACGATCTCCAGATCCTCCACGACACCGGGCTGGGCGAACCGGCTGATGGACTGTTCGACGCCGCGCAGGAACGTGTCCGAGTGCGCCCCCAATGAACCACCGAGGACAACAACCTGCGGGTTAATGCAGTTGCAGAGATCGGACAGATGCCGACCGAGGCTCCAGCCCGCCTCCGAGAGGATGCGCACGCCCGCCACGTCCTTGATCTCGCGGAAATCGAACGTATCGGCGTCGTAGTCGCGCCCCGCGGAAAGTCCCAGCTGCCGGCGGATCGTATCGGCCGAGACGATCGACTCGAGGCATCCGCGGTTACCGCACCGGCAAAGTTCGGAGGTGCCCTGGATTGTCGTGTGGCCGATCTCCCCGGCGAGTCCGGACGCCCCGACGAAGCGCTGGCCGTTGACGATCATGGCCGCGCCGACACCGCCCGAGACCTTCACGTAGAGCACATGCTGCAGGCCGCGGCCCGCACCGCGCAACTGCTCACCATAAGCGCCGAGCGTGGCGTCATGCGCGAGGGAGACGGGGACGTTGAAGTGCCGCTCCAGCAGATCGAGGGGGCGGACGTTGATCCAGCCGGCGAGCACTGTGGGCGCATGGAGCGAGCCCGTGCGCTCGTTGATTGGACCGGGGACGCCGACCACGACGTGGTGCACGCGGCTGGCCCCCACCTCGGCGAAGAGTTTGTCGTAAAGGCGCCGGGCGAGTTGGGCTGCGCCCTCGGGGTCGTGGTCGACGTCGCACGATTCGCTGGCCTCGGCCCTGATCTCCCCGCTGAGGGTCGCGAGCGCCACGGTGACATGCCCGTGGCCGAGATCCACCCCCGCGACGAGCCCGCCGCTGCCGCGGTAGTTGAGGAAGGTGGAGGGGCGTCCGCGCTTGCCGCGGCTGTCCTGCGCCTCCTGCTGCGGCTCAATAATCCCCTCTTCGATCAGCGCCGACACGAGGTGATTAACCCCGCTGCGCGATAATCCGAGTTCGCGCATGAGGTCGCTACGGGAACAGCCGCCCGTCTGCCGGATATAGTTCAGTGCCAATTGGCGGTTGCGTAGGCGAGAGCCCATCACACCAGCGTTCATCGTATTCATCTCCACCTTGACCAGCAGGGATCGCGGTCGGCGATCCGCGAGCGCCATCGCCCCGGAGGAACTGCCGTTGACCCATTGCATCGATCACCGGGGGTTCCGGCCGACCGCTTCAATTATGGCTGCCTTAGCCGTAATCGACTGCACTAGGCAGGGTATCAAAGTATAAAATTGTTCATTTTAAGACTTGAACGGGAGATGCGTGAGCGGCCACAAAATCCTAGCCACCGGGATAGGTCCGACACGCCGATTGCGACCTGAACGGGCATTCTCGCGCTCTCCCCGCTGCCGGTCAAGGCACCCGGCTGCCCGGGCGAATACGACCCGGCGAGCGTAGGCTTCTCGGACTGCCGGAACCGCTGTTCGAGGGGGAGCACCACCATGCATGATAGCGATCGCGCTACGCAGACCACACCGAATCGAGTGACGGCGCTCGCGAACAGTCGGCTGTCCGTGGCGGTGCAGCCGCGCGGGCCGCTGAGCGAGTTGCTGTCCTTCACGATCGGATTGGGCGCGGCGCCGTCTCAGGTGGAGCGCGGCCTGGCCGGCGTGCAAGAGGCGGCCGATCGAGCAGTCGCCTTGTCGCCTGGGCTGGTTGTCGATGAGGATATTCAGTTGTCGCTCTTCCTTCTCTATGGCTTGCACTACGGATCAATTCCCAATCTCGAAGCGAGCCTGGAGTGGCACCCGAGCCTGATCGCGGCCCGCCTCAGCCTCGAGGCAGCGTTCGAGCACGAGGTTCGTTCACTGGTGGATGTTCACGAACCTCCCGCTCCCCGCCGAAAAGAAGTCGCCGCCTGGTTGTTCCGAGCGACCGCTCCTCAGGGACCACCCCGGTTGCCACTCTTCATCGCGAGATCGGCGACCCTCGAACAGGTCAGGGAACTCCTGATCCAGCGCAGTATCTACACGCTGCGGGAGGCCGACCCGCATTCGTGGGCGATTCCCCGGCTGACGGGCACGGCCAAGGCCGCCCTGGTGGAGATCCAATCGGACGAGTACGGGGGTGGCGATCCCAAGCGAGTACACGCGACCATCTTCGCCCAGACGATGCGCGGGGCGGGATTGGATGACACCTACGGCGCCTATCTCGATCAGGTGCCCGCGATTACTCTCGCCTCGCAGAACATGATGTCCATGTTCGGACTGAACCGCCGGCTGCTGGGAGCGATCGTCGGCCACCTGGCAGCGTTCGAGATGACCTCGTCCATCCCCAGCAAGCTGTACGGCGACGGTTTCCGCCGTCTCGGTTTCGCCAAGGACGTCACGTGGTACTTCGACGAGCACGTCGAGGCCGACGCCGTTCACGAGCAGATAGCCGGTCATGACCTCGCTGGCTCCCTCGCGCAGGACCGTCCCGAATTACTCGCCGACATTCTGTTCGGCGCCCTCGCCTGCCTGGCTCTCGACGATATGGCCGGGGAGCACCTGCTTGGCGCCTGGCAACGGGGCGAGAGCTCGCTGCGGCGCCCTGCCACGGCACTGGTAGCTGATCGCCGTTGACGCTCCTGCGCGCCGTCGACTACCACGCACGACATACCAATAGGAGTGGAACATGAACGCCGATCAGCCCACCACGATCACCGCATATCCGAACGGCCCGCTCATCGTCCGGGGACCCGTCGAACTGCTGGATGAATCCGGTGAACCCATCGTCCAGCCGCGCCGGGCCGTGGCTATCTGCCGCTGCGGGGCCTCCGCCATAAAGCCGTGGTGCGACGGGAGTCACAAGCTATCCGGCTTCGCAAGCGAGTGATCCGCCATAAGCCTGCCGTGGTCAGTTCGAGACGTCCCCTACCGGGTGCACCAAGGACGAATCCACCCGACCGTTGAACCCCAGTGGCAAGAAGTGGACGGCGATAAATCGCCGATGAGTGTCTCGGCGAGGAAAATCATGACCGCCAACCCTCACAACATCGCACTAGAGGCCACAGCACAGGAATTCGTCGAGGCGAAGTCCGTGTCTTCACCACCGTACCCGCAGTACCCCTCATCGAATCCGCCTATCCGCTGCCACGTCGCACTGGAGAGCGCGAAGGTCAGCGACCAGAACAGGTCATAGGAGCCGCCCGCGACGATCTCCCCGGGAGCGGGGGCAGGGCGCGCCGGATGTGGGGATAGTCGTAGGCGGCGAGTGCCGCGATGTCGTACCCCGGGCCGTGGGAGGGGGAAGATAGGTGACCGGCCCGCTCAGAAGGGACGTTCTCCAGCGCATCACCGCTGTGGCACTCGCGAACGCCTCGACCAGTCCGGGACGTGGCATCACATGGGAACGAGGACGGACGTTCCGCCCACGCTCAGGCGTGTGGTCTGTGCTACGTTGCTTCAGGCGTAATCCCGTCTTCCCATGCGCGATCGTTTCGGCGGCAGGGAGATAACACGAATGCGGGGCGGTGTGACGATGGGTTATTTCGTATACGGCATGGTGGCCGAGTACGAGTTTGAGGATCGGATGCTGGCTCACCTCAAGGTGGCCATCGGACTCAAGCTCAGGCATCACGAGAGCTTCTTCGTCAGTTGGTCGAACCCGGTCGAGAAGGGTAGCGGGCGAATCTCCCTGTGGGTCTCCCCCAGCATTCCCCTGATCTTCAGGTTCGCGGGAAGCCGACCGCCCGAGATCAATGCGACGTGGGTCAACGTCCTGCGGGACCTGTCCCAGTCCTCGCGGGGACTCGTGGTGATCTCCGAGCAGGAGGCAGAGGCGTACGCCCGCCAACAGGCGAAGAGTGAGAGCAATCTTCCTTCCGGAACGGCGTGAAGCGGAATGTCTACTGTTGCAAACGAGGAAGGGGAACCACGTTGGGTCTGCTCCACTATGGCCTGAATCAGTCATACGAGTTCGACGACAGGACACTCAATCACCTCCGTAGCGTGATCACCGGCAAACTTCTGCGGCAGGAAAGGTTTGTTCTCACTTGGCTCGACGGTGGCCACCAAAAGAGCATCTGGCTGCATCCCGGCGCCCATCTGGCCTTCGAGTTCGACGCGGCGGTGGTGCCCGAACTGGATCGGGCCTGGTTGACATCGCTGATGAATCAAGCGAACAGTCCGGCGGGGTTACGCCTCGCTCAGGCGAACCAGTAGTCGCGGCCGCCGTCAGCATCCAGGGCGGCGACTACAGAGCGTCCGCCATCGCAGCAGGCGGTCGCCGCCGCGCTGCATGTGCACAGCGCGAACATCTTGCGCGTGCGAGATGGCGCCGCGTCAGCCGTCTCTTCGCGGATCCTGAAGTCCGGTGAGCACTCGGACGGGGGCCCCGGCAACGAGTGGGGAGTCTGCCTGCCGCGCTCGTCAGCTGGGGAGACGACCTGGTACGCGCAGACGACGCGGGCGGTGGCTAGCGATGTCGGTGCGGACTCCGCGAGATCACTGAAAGACGTTTGCATCGTTGACCTCCTCTCGAGCGTGCCTGAGCGAGTCGAGCCTAGTGCCTCGTTCGCGAATGCGCATGTACGCATTGATGAAGGCGCTACGCGCGCGGCGCAATCAGTCTCAAACGCCCGAAATAGCCGCATTTAGGCCGGTAAGCACAATCTGCCTTTCCTGTCAACCCCCTCCTGCCGAGTCGTTGGCGCCTTGCCCCGCGGGCATCATCCTGAGGAAGCCATATGCCAATCGAGGGGGATGACTGCCGTGGTCGATCAGGTTCGCGCAAACCAGCGGAGTTTCGGTGTCGAAGAGGAATACCAGCTGCTCAACACCTGGACTGGCCGACCTGAGAACCGAGCGGCCGAGATCATCACGGCCCTCCCGGAACTGAACGGTCGAGCGGAGCGCGAGTTCCTCGCTAGTGAGCTGGAGACGGCCACTCCCGTCTGCCACTTCGCCGAGCAGGCCGAATCGTCGCTGGAAGATTTTCGCCGCCGGGTTGCTCTGGCCGCTGCGGACCAGGATGTGGTCCTGGCTGGCACCGGCCTTCCGCCGGTGGGTGGCGACACCGTAGCCAGCGTGACGCCGAAGGCGCGCTACCAGGCCATAGACGAGGCGATGCGGAGCGCCGCCGCCCATCAGTACTCCACCGGGACGCACGTGCACGTCGAAGTGCCGAGTCGAGATGTCGGGATCGAAGTTCTGGCGAGGCTCGCGCCATGGACGCCAGCCCTGCTCGCATTGAGTGCGAACTCGCCCGTATGGAACGGTGAACCCAGCGGATTCGCGAGTTGGCGTCACATCATGGGGCTGTCGTGGCCGACATCGGGCTACCCACCGGCATTCCACGATGCCAGCGAGTACGAGCGCGTCATCGCCCAGCTCGTCGATAGCGGCATCCTGCTCGACTCGGCGATGTTGACCTGGACCTGCCGGCTCTCGGAGCGCTATCCCACCGTGGAGTTGCGGATAGCGGACGCCCAACTCACGGCCCAAGACTCGGTAGCCTTCGCCGTGATCGTTCGAGCTCTGGTCGAGCGTTGCGTTCGCGAGTGGGAGCAGGGGGTTGCTCGTCCGCAGATCCACCCAGCGCTACTGTCCGGCTCGACGTGGCTCGCCGCGCGCGACGGCCTACAGGCCGAACTGCCGGACCCGCTGGACGGTAGGCCGCGCTCAGCGTTCAGTGTCGCCGAGCGGATGGCCAACTTCGTGGAACTCGAACTGACTCGTTTCGGTGACAGCCAGCGCGTCGATCGCTATCTCGATCGACTCGGCGAGACCGGCGGCCCCGCGCAGGTGCAACTCGACCACTTCGCCGATGCCGGGGTTCACGGCCTGCTAGATCTTTACGAGCGGGGCGCGGCTGAGACCTTGCAAGACGAGGAGCCGGCAGTCATCGGGACGCTGCCGGAAATTCACGAATCTGGCACGGCCGAAACACTTCCACAGCCGCCGCGGCCGGAGATGAGCGCGGGATAGTGGCGCGGCAGCTACAAGGCGGGGCACGCGACCGCGCGAATTGCCCCGAACATGCAAAAACCTCGCCCGGGTATTCCGGCGGACGAGGTTCGCGCGTGCGCCCGGAGGGATTCGAACCCCCAACCTTCTGATCCGTATTCCGATGCGACTCAGGATTGGGCAGCTCGGCAGGACACTCTTCCGTTCGCATCTTGACTGGTCAGAGCACGTTTTAGGCTCATGGCGTTTCTTCCGCATGTCTCAGGGGGTGACTGTGGACGATGGGCCCCATGCGACAAACTCCCCCTCGACACCCACACCTACGTCTTGTCACTTCCGACGACACGCTTTTCTTCCTGCTCGATGAGTGGAACACCTGGATGCAGGCCCAATCCTTCTCCCCCAGGACCCGCGTGGAACGCCGACGCATCATTACAAAGCTCGCTAGAGACGCCGGCATAATACCAACTGAGTTGAGCCCACAGTCGATCTCCAATTGGTTGGCACATCACGCACAACCCTCAACTCAAGAGACGTACTACTCGGCCATCCGCGCCTGGTCAAAATGGCTCGTAGTATCAAATCGTCGTGTTGATGATCCGACGATGCATGTCCCCCGCCCGCGGGTACCAAGACGTGAACCTCGCCCGGTCGACACAAAGCACATCGAAACTCTTCTCGCCTCGGACATCCACTTGGACACCAAGACGAAAATTCTGCTGATGGCCTACGCGGGATGGAGAGTCAGTGAGGTTGCCCGCGCTCATGGGAAACAATTCGACCTCATCGCCAACCGCTTCACGCTCAAAGGTAAGGGCGCAGTTGAAGTGACCTTGCCGCTGCACCCGATTCTTGCCGAGGAAGCCCGCTTGCGGCCACGTCGTGGCCTATGGTTCCCCTCCCCCGTTGACCCACACCGTTCCGTGCGCGGGGATTCCGTGTCAACGCTCATCGCCAACGCCTTTGCGCGATGCGGAATTGATGCGACGGCTCACCAGCTCAGACATTGGTTCGCTTCCGAATTACTCGCACGAGGCGTTGACGTTCGCGTCGTTCAGGTACTTATGAGACACGCTTCACTGGCAACAACACAGGTCTACACCGCCGTACCGGATGAGATGCGGCGCGCTGCCATCAGCAAATTACCTAACCTGAACAGCGACACATGGCTTCAATTCGCAATTCAGTCATCGACTGGTTTGCACGACGAATAAAGCGCCGCCATGGTCAGGATGCCGAGACAACTGCGAGTTCGTCGAAAGCATCGAGCAGGAATGGCTCTACCCCGGAGCTCGAGCCGGACAGCACATGGCCCCCTCCACCCTCAACCAACGGCTCCGAGACCTCGGCATCCCGCCTCGGCTCGCCCGGGCAGGCGCCCTAATCGCGCTCACCCAACAACTCCCGCCCGTGGTGCTCAGCCGCCTCACCGGTCTGGAGATCAACTCGGCGATCGCTTGGTCCGCCGCCATCGCCGCGAACAACGCCGCCTACGCGGCGACCGTCATTGACCGCGTCAGCATCCCCTCCCGCACCTCACACCCTCCCAGCTATGAAATAATCTGCGTATGTACGCAGATACGAAGTGTTCCCTGTCGGCGGAGAGCGAGTATGTCGAGCTCGCAGTCGAGGTGTTCTCGATGCTCGCCGACGCGACCCGCATCCGGATCATCCTCGCGCTGCGCGACCAGGAACTGTCGGTGAACCACCTCGCGGACATCGTCGACAAGTCCGCCCCCGCGGTCTCGCAGCATCTGGCGAAGCTGCGCCTAGCACGGATCGTGTCGACGCGGCAGGAGGGCACGAAGGTGTTCTACCGGCTGACGAATGAGCACGCCCGGCAGTTGGTCGCGGATGCGATCTTCCAGGCCCAGCACACCCTCAGCAACGACCCGGCGCACCACCGCGGCGAGCACCCTGCACCTGGGGAGGTCCGCTGATGCTGCAGGTCCTGCGCAACCCGACATATGCGAAGCTGTTGTCCGCGCAGGTGATCGCCCTGCTCGGCACGGGCCTGCTCACCGTCGCCCTGGGCCTGCTCGCGTTCGACATCGCCGGCGCTGCCGCAGGGTCGGTGCTGGGCACGGCGTTGACGATCAAGATGGTCGCCTACGTCGGCGTCGCCCCATTGATCGCCGCGGTCGTAGACCGGCTGCCGAAGAAGGCGGTCCTGATCACCGCGGACTTGATCCGTCTGGGGATCGCGCTGATGCTGCCGTTCGTGACCGAGGCCTGGCAGATCTACGTGCTCGTGTTCGTGCTGCAGTCCGCCTCGGCCACGTTCACGCCCGCGTTCCAGTCCCTGATCCCCTCGGTCCTCCCTGAGCCGGACGACTACACCAAGGCGCTGTCGCTGTCCCGCCTCGCTTACGACCTCGAGGCACTGTTGAGCCCGACGATCGCCGCGGCCCTGCTGACCGTGATCAGTTACAACAACCTGTTCGTCGGCACCGCGATCGGCTTCACCTGCTCCGCATTGCTGGTGCTGTTCTCGAAGCTGCCGGCGCACCCCGATGATGGGCCGGCGCTGCCGTTCTGGCAGCGGCTGCCGCTGGGCGCGAAGGTGTTCGCCCGCACACCGACGCTGCGGTTCCTGATGCTCACCAACGTCGTCGTCGCCGCTGGCACCGCGATCGTCCTGGTGAACTCCGTCGTCTATGCCCGCGGCGTGTTCGGGCTCGGCGACCAGGCCCTCGCCTTGGCGTTGGCTTGCTACGGCATCGGCTCCCTGGTCGTCGCGCTGAACATCCCCTGGCTGGTCGGCAAGCTCGGCGTGATCCGCACCATGATCACCGGCGCGACCGTCATCGTCGTCGGGCTCGTGGTCGCCGTCGCAGTCACCGCCGTCGCGACGAGCACCGGGGCAGGGTGGTTCGTGCTGCTGGGCACCTGGGTGCTGCTGGGCATGGGCACCTCGCTGGTGAACACTCCCTCGTCCCGGCTGCTCGCGGACGCCTCCACGCCGGCGAACCGGAACCTCGTCTACACCGCCCAGTTCGCCCTCTCCCACGCCTGCTTCCTCGTCACCTACCCGATCGCCGGTTGGCTGGGCGCGGCGAACCTCACCGGCGCAGCGATCGCGCTGCTCATCATCGGCGCAGTCGCGGGAACGATCGCGTACGACTACACACGAACGCGCCTGCTGGGAGCAGGCCGCGCCTCGACAGTGTCTGCGACCTGATCCATCATGGGATCATGACCGATCTCGATGCCCTTGTCCCGCCGCACGAGCCCGCAGAAGACGCGCTCGCGTTCGCGGGGAAAGTCGCCCTGACGATGGTCCCCGTCGTCGGGTCGCTCGCAGCCGAGACTCTCGCGCATGCGCTCGAGAGCCGGCAGGCGCAACGACAGCACGAGTTCAACGTCGCGATCGCCCGCGCCATCACGACCACGCTCGAGCAGTTCGACGAGACCGCCACGATTGAAGACATCGTCGGCTCGGATGAGTTCATCGCCGCCGTCACCCGCGCGCAACGCGCCGCGGCCGAGACCGCGAGCCAGCAAAAGCGGGAGCGGCTCGCGGCCGCGGTCGCGAACGGCGGCAGCTGGGCACCGTTCGCCGCGACCGAGCGGGAGCAGTTCACCCGCCTGGTCGAGGAGTTCGACGCCCTGCACATCTGGATGCTGCACTACTTCACAGACCCGGCCGGTTGGCTCCAAGCGCGGGATCTCTACCAACAGCACGCGAACATCATGATGGGCGGCATCGATGGCCCCCTCGGGTCCGCGTTCAACGTCCACCCGGGCGTCTGGGACGGCCCGGTCAAGCAGGCCGCCGCCGATCTCGATCGCAATGGCCTGGCGTCGATCCCACTCACGACCATTATGAGCGCCCAGGGCATCTTCGCCCCACGCACCTCGAGCAAAGGGCAACGGTTCCTCGCCTTCATCAACGAGACCGATTCAATCGCCGCTGATGCCCCCACCGAGCTCTGAACATGACCGCCGAGCTGCCTCCACGGATCCAAGCGATCGCAGACCGCCTCGCTGAAGTTGGGGCGAGACGCTCGACGCCGGCCCCGGCTGGTTCGACCTCATCACGGACCTAGACGCGCGGCTCACGCGACTCTCACCCGACTACGTCCTCGAGCAATGCAAAACGAAATACGGCGGCCTGCGCTACAACGCGCGCCACGGACGGCCGTCCGCGTCGGTTGACGGGGACGGCTGTTCGTGGCGCACGCAGGCTTGGCCTATATTGCGGGTGCCAGGTCCGGCGGAGACGTGCCAACCGTCGGGTTTTGACTGGCGGCATTGGACTGGACTTGCGTTGCTGCTGCGCGGGCCAATTCCATGATCTTATCTGGGCGGAACCCTGACCAGTGATCAATGATCGTGCCGTCACTTTCCCGCACGATTGTGACAGGGGCCTGCCGATGCCCCAGGTCGATCGCGAGTTGCAGTGCAGCAGAGTCTTGCGACATGTCACGTCGTTTGTCAGGGCGGATTCCCCTCCTCGCCATGCCACGCTCAGAGGCGTCGCATTGTGCACAGGCAGGCTTACTTAGGTATTCGATCATCGGGACACCTCCTCGTGCTGAGGGCTGGTGGGCGCGCCTGGTCCGGATGGTTGGGCCTTCTGAGCACCCTGCAACTCGCTGATGAGCGTGGCCACACTCCTAGGAGGAATGCCTACTGCTACGGAATGTCCGATGAGCATCCCGAGCTTGGTGTCGGGTGCCTGGCCGAGGAAATGCTGGACTTGCTGCGAGGTCATGTCGCCGTTGGCGAATCCGAACATTGCGGCCGTGGCCACGACGTCTCCGGCGATCTGTTCTGGTGCGTGTAGTGCTGCCTGTTTGATCCCTTGTTGGAGGATTGGGTCCTCGCGCACATCGCAGATGATCGCGTCTCTCACGGCCGTGTTGGTAGCCATGACGGCCGCGATTTGGACGATGCTGGTCTCCCGGATCGCATGGGGCGATGCGTCGTCGACAATGCGTGCCAGGTGGATCCGGGCCGCTGCGAGAATCTGATGCAAGGGGCGGCTGTGGTGGAGGCGGTCAGCATCCTGAATCGCGGCATCGATCATGGACCAAGGAACTTGGGCGGGAGTCCGGTCCCATGCTGCGAGGTGAGCGGCGTAGGAGGGTGCTGGCGTCGCCGCTGCAAGGGATGCTTCCTCTGGCGCAATGGGGACCGGGGTGGGGAGGCCGGCATGAGGGTAGATCCGTGTGATGAAGCCGTCCGCAACGTGGCCATGCACAAATTTGCGGCCCTGAAAGCTCTCTAGAGTGCTGACTGCCAACGTTTCATGGCCTGGGAAGTCACCCCAGGTCAGCAGGACAAACTGGTCGATATCGCGTTCGCTAAACACGGTAGTCGCGACCGCTTCGTGAAAGCCAGCACGAACCGATTCTTCGGGAAAAGACCCAACATCCGGAAGATGGACAGCAGGACCGACCATTCTCGTTCCAGCGAAGCCCAGAATGGTCGCTGACCCAGCTTCAGGGGTGTGACCCACTAAATACGGCACAACCGCCGCCAGTGTTGCGATGCCACCGACTTTAACCTTCCGAGGTTCAGACATAACCGACCTCCCCCGAATCCGAGTACTCCAGCGCGATGCTTGGCGGGAGGAACGCGACCATGGCAGCCGGGTTCCACCGTGGTCGACCACGGGTCTCCCTGGCGATCTGCGCGGCAACCGCAGCTTCAACTCGAGACATCACAAGGTCCTTTCAAGAGACAATTCCGTCACTTGAACCATGTAGATCCCAGTCGAGGTCGGCCCGCATTGATACGGCGTCATCACTTGAAGAGGGTCTGATGTAGGAACAGTTGACATCGAACGTGGCTAGCCGAAAGGGCTCGCCTGGAAGGATGTCATCATGCCCAAGCCGTTTCCCAAGGAGTTCCGCGACGACGTGATCCGCGTCGCGCAGAACCGCAATCCCGACGTCACGCTCGCGCAGATCGGATAAGACTTCGGTGTATATGTCGGCACTCTCGACAAGTGGATGCGGCAAGCCCGCATCGAGGCCGGCGATCAGCCGGGTGAGACGAAGTCTGAGTCGGCGGAGTTGCGTGAGCTGCGTAAACGCAAACGGCTCCTCGACCAAGAGGTCGAGGTGTTGCGTCGCGCGGGCGAAGATCGCTGAGTTGGCCAGTGAGTTGGCTGAACAGCCCGTCACTAGGCGTGAGCTCGAGGAGGTGTATCGCGCGAAGGCGCTGTTCGACGCTCACCGGGACGACCCCGAGTTCGGGTATCGGCTTCTCGCTGACGAGGCCCGTGGGGTTGGTGAGGCGATGTCGGATCGGACGGCCTGGCGGATCGCGTCCGCGAACGGCTGGTGGAGTGCGTTCAGGAAGAAACGGAGCAAGAACGACATGAAGCCTGACCCTGCTGTTCATGACGATCTTTGTGCCGTCATCGACGAGCACGGTCGTGAGCGTCACCAATTCGTCGCTTCTCGGGCGAACCAGCGCCTACTTACCTAGCGCCGACAGTGACCGGCACTTACTCGCCGTACTCCCGCTCGCGGTCAAGCCGGTCCTGCTCACGCAGGTGCGCGAACGGGTCCACCACGCTGTGGATCCCGTGCTGCGGGCAGACCCACATGATCCTGATGCCCATGCCGTCAGCCCCGCTCGGCTCAGGGATGCAATCACCGCCGCACTCCGAGCAGGTGCGGTAGCCCTCGTCCGGGTCGTGGGAGGCCCCTTCCGGGCCGATGCTGAGCCTTCCCACTACGAGGCCGCCTCCGCGTATCGGCCAGTCCCGCTCAGGGCCGTGTAGAGCGTCTGGCGACTGACGCCTAGCTCGCGCGCCAATACAGCCTTGGGGACGCCACTATCAACCTTCTGACGGGCGTCCTCGATCTGCTCGGCCGTGAGCTTCACACTCTTGTCGTACTTACCGGCAGCCTTGGCCAGCGCGATGCCTTCCAACTGGCGCTCCCGGATCACCGACCGCTCCAGCTCAGCAACCGCTCCCAGGATCGTCAGCATGAACGCCCCTTGCGGCGTATCAGTGTTCAGCGCCGGGTTGTCCAGGAACTCCACCGCGACGCCACGCCCCTTCAACTCCTCCACCATGGCCAGCAGGTCGCGCGTCGACCGAGCCAGTCGGTCCGGCGACGTCACCCGAAGGGTGTCGCCCTCCCGGACGTAGCGCAGCATCTCCTGAAGCTGCTCACGATCTGTGCTCTTGCCGCTGACCTTGTCCGAGAACACCCGGTCGCAGCCATCCAGCGCTTTGAGCTGCCGCCCGAGGTTCTGATCCGCCGCGCTGACCCGCGCGTAGCCGATCACCTGGCACTTGCCCTGTCCAGTCATCCCTAGACCTCCTTACGCCTGTGTCCAACAAGGTCTAATTCTACCTTTCATTGGACACTCTTCGCCGGAGAAAAGTGTGGAGTTTGGCGCTTTTTGGCGGTGTTCTGTGATCGTTTCGTGTCGCTAGTTGCCGATGACGAGGATGCTGGCGGCGGCCTCGATGACGTCGTCCGTGATGGTGTCCAGTTGGTTGATCTTGAGGACCCGGTTGATCTGAGGGAATAGTCGTTCGAGGAGGCGGAAGTTGCCCCGTGTGATGCGTTCGATGGCGGCGATGGCTTGCGCGTCGGTGAAGTCGTCAGGGTCGAGAGTCCTGCCGAGTCGCTTCCAATGGCGGTCGAGGACGAAGAGGAGTTCTTCGCGTCCGAGGGCCCGGTATTGGTGTGAGAACCCGAGCCGACTGTAGAGCTGGGGGTAGTGGCGGAATCGTTCGTCGATGCCCGGCATCCCGATCAGTATCATCGCGAGGCTGGTTCGGTCGTGCCTGTCACGAAGCAGCTCGAGTGCGGTCGGGGTGAGTCGTTCGGCTTCGTCGATGATGAGCAGCTCAACGTGGCTGGTCATATTTCCCATCTTTCGTGGGGTCGGTTCGTTGGCGTGGATGTGCTCGTCGGCGCAGATGCCGACTTTGATCTGCCAGTAGTCGATGTCATGCATGAGGTCTTTGGGCCGACAGAGGACTTCGGGCGTGTAAAAGACGGTTCGGGATCGGTTCGCGAGGGCGTAGAACTTTGCATCGTGGTCCCCGCGGGGTCCCCATTCGGTGATGTAGGGCTCGAGGGCGTCCCAGTTTGCGTAGCGGCGAGCGGAGTTGGTTTTCCCGACGCCCGCGGCGCCGTGGCAAATCCCGATCGTCTTCTCCTTGCGGACAGCGTTGGCGAACTCGGTGAATCGCCGGTGTTCCTTGGTCACGATGAATGCTTGGTTCCTCACTCGTCCTCTTCGTAGGTGCGCAGCTTCGGCCGCCGCTTCGTCGGTTCGGGGATGCGAGGTTCCTCGCGAGTGGCAACGGTCGGGATGCGGTCGTTGATGGCTCGCCGCAGCTGCTTGCGGCGGGCGCGGCGGGCCGTTTCGATGTCGCGAAGGCTGAGGCGCAGGTTGGGGTGGGCTTCATCGATAGCGGTGCAGATGAACGTGTCCCGGTCATAGACGCGGATCTCGGAAAGGTCGCGGGGGTCGTACCGGATCGTGATGGTGTGGCCGACGAACGGGGCCAGGGTTGGGGCGAGGTAGCGCTGGCCTTGGAAGTGGATGCCGTCGCGTTGCACAACCCGGTTCTTCGGAACAGTAAGGAGCAGACCGTCGAGTTCTTGAAGGCTGTCCGGCATCCGCGGCAACCACCCGTCCGCGACCCAGGCGTCACGCGGCGAGATCCCCAGCTCACTATGAGACCGGTCGTTGTAGGTACCGATGAATCCGCCGATCGCACGGTCGAGTCCGGCAAGGTCGAGGACCGGAGTTGGCGTCCGGCTGCCGGGTCCGAGGTGGCCGGGGAGGGTGGCCAGAAGTTCGGTGTTGATGGTGCCGAAGAACCGCTCGATCTTGCCGCGCCCCTGTGGTCGGCCGACGGTCGAGTGGATGATCCTGATGTGCAGAGCGATCGAAGTTCGCTCAAGGTGGTGGCTGATGAAGTCGGAGCCGTGGTCGACGTGCAGGATGTCGGGAATGCCGCACATCGCCCACGCCGGGTCGGTCTTTCGCCAGATCGCCTGCCGGAGGGCGAGGGCGGTGTTGAGAGCTGATGGGGCGCCGGTGAAGACCATGTATCCGCAGATCGCACGGGAGTAGTCGTCCATCACGGTCGTCAGCCACGGTCGGTCAGGTTTCCCGTCAGCGCCGAGAACGAGGATGTCGAGTTCAGTGTGGTCGGACTGCCAGGTCTGGTTCGGGTGTTCCGCGCGGCGCCGAAAGACGAGCTCGTGCTTGTCTCGGTACGAGACCGGCCCCTCCAGCGCCAAAGTGACAAGAGCCGGATCGAGTGCCCGGACGATTTGCCGCACAGTTGCATAGCTCGGAGCCCGCAGCTCACGCGCCCGCGCATCAGCGACGGCGAGACGATGCAGCGTGGCGAGACTAGGGCGCGGCCGACTGAGTGCCAGTTGTTCGATGAACGCGACCGTCTCTGCTGAGGTTCGTCGGACACCTTTGTCTATACGCGCATGAGGGTCGAGGGATGCGACGCCGCCCGCCCGGTAGAGCTGGTTCCAACGCTGCAGAGTCCGAGCGGAAATCCCCGTCTCCCGAGCGAGAACCGCGAGCGGGATCTGGTCTTCGACATGAAGCCGAAGAACACGCCACCGCTCGGCCGCATCCACAAGTCACCTACACCTTGGTGCTCTCGCGGGCCGCAAGGGCCTTCTGATGCCGGTACAAAGTGGCTCGACTCCATCCGACGAGTTTCGCCGCATCCTCCGCCGTGCGGCCCTTCGCCCGGGCCTCAGTTACGAGCTTGAGTTTGTCGGCTACGACCGTGGGATCGGACAAGGGCCGACCAAACTTGGTGCCGCCGTTTCGGGCAGCTGTGATCCCTGCGTTCACCCGCTCGGTGATCAGTTCGCGTTCGTATTCGGCCAGGGTGGCGAGCATGTTCAGCATCAGCCGGCCCGACGTCGTCGACGGGTCGATCCCATCCGAGATGCTCTTCACCTGTATGTCACGCTCCCGGAGCAGCTTCACCGTGTTCAGCACATCGATCAGGGACCGGCCGAGTCGATCGACCCGCCACACCACGACGGTGTCACCGGGCTGGGCGTGCTCGAGGAGCTTTTTCATTCCGGGGCGGGAGATCGCGGTCCGGCTGCCAGAGGTGACGTCGGTGAAAATGTCCCGTTCCTGCACACCTGACTTCACCAGAGCGTCAACCTGCAACTTCGCGTCTTGGCTTCTGGTGCTGACCCGTGTGTACCCGAGATGTCTCACACCGCCATTCTGCCTCAATAACTGCTAGCAGAGGCAGAGCAAAGACACTTTGCGGTAAGACATGTTTCCGAGACAGATTGGGTGCTGGGAATCCGCGACTTCTTCTCGCGGCTCGGGGGCCGTTTGGGGTGTCTCGAAAAGCTTTTGGTTTTCGAGACACCTTTAGACAGAGCTCTTCCCTCGCGGAGGAGGGTGCTTTTTCGAGTCGCTACGCCTTGGGCGTGGAGACACCGCTGGTACTTACGTCAGCATCACCGACGAGTATCGCTGATCTTTATTGCGCGCGGGCAATCTAGACTCGCGCCTGCCAGATTGTAGCGGTATGGGCGTTCGCACGGCCCATCAGTCTGTGTCTCCGTCCCCGGACAGTGCTGGCGCGCCCATGTCTTCGGTCCATACTGCCGTGGCGCCGCTGTGACCGATGAGGATGGCTTGCACGGTGGTTCCTGTCGACACCACGAGAGCCAGCAGAATCAGCATGATTGGTACCCACCGCGAACCAGGACGCGCCGCGACCGGCAATTCCGACTCTCTGGACGCTGCGATTCGTGCGCGCTTCTCGCGGATGTTCCACCACAGCAGCGCGCCCGCTACGACGACGAGACCGATGACCCAGGGTAAGAGTCCGTCGGCCAGGGTGGCGTGAGTTTCGATGAGATCGTTCTCACCGACACGGGCCTCGAGTCGCTCGCCCGATTGTGTTGAGAGGGGAACGAGAACGAGCGCGACCAGTGAGGCGCCGAGCGGCAGATATCCCGCCCACCGACGGCATCGGGGCCAGACTGCCGTCAAGACGACGAGGACCGCCGCCAGCGGAACGATCACCTCTGTCGCGTGCACGATGAACGGATGCAGGGGGAGCCCAAAGAATGTGTCGAACATGGTTCAAGGTTAGGCAGGAATTCTTCCAGGATTCTTTGAAGCGGCCATGAGCCGCGGAAGGGGCTTATTTGTCACGCCCCGTTCGCACCACATGGCCGAAAGGTCAGACGACGCCGGATGCTCCTAGGAGCACCCCCACCCCGTAGGTCGCCGCGAGTGCCAGCGCTCCGCCGATGACGACTCGCAGCGTGGCCCGCAGCCGTGAGCTGCCGCCGATCGTTGCCGACAGCGTGCCGGTGACCGCGAGAGCCATGAGAACGGCGACGAAGGTAACGGGGATGCGCCAGTCCGCTGGGGGAAGCAGGATGGCGAGCATTGGCAGGATTGCCCCGATGGTGAAAGCCGCCGCCGACGACGCCGCCGCATGCCAGGGGCTCACGACATCGTCTTGATCGATGTTGAGTTCGATCGAGAGGTGCGCCGCTAGGGCGTCGTGCTCGGTGAGCTCAATGGCCACCTGGGTAGCGGTGCTCTCGCTCAGGCCCTTGGCTCGGTACAGGGCGGTGAGTTCGTCGAGCTCCTCGGCGGGCATGTCGCGCAGTTCGGCGCGCTCTTTCGCGATGAGGGCCTTCTCGCTGTCGCTCTGGCTGCTGACTGACACATACTCCCCGAGCGCCATCGAGATCGCGCCGCCGACCAGGCCCGCCACGCCCGCGGTGAGGATGGGACCAGTCGAGCTCGTGGCTCCGGCGACGCCCACGACGATCGCCGCCACCGAGACGATGCCGTCGTTGGCCCCCAGTACGCCGGCGCGCAGCCAGTTGAGGCGCTGCGCGATGCCTCCCCGGTGGGGTTCGTTGGCGTGTAGCGGGGGTGCGGTGTATCCATCGGTCGACATGCGCTCATTCAAGCACCGATGTCCCGGCACTTCAACGTTGGTGAGGCTAAGCGACCCGGGGAATTTCGGCTAAGAATTCTGGAAGAATTCGGGACGATTGTAGGGAGGGTAGAAGACACTCACCCGAATCGAGAACACGATGACTCTCAGAACTGCACCCACCGTCCCTGTGCGGACCCGCCGCATGGTCGACCCGGTCGACCGTACCCGGCGCATCCGGGGCCGACGTCGGAGGCGCACGGCCGACGCGATGATCGCCCTCGTCTGGGCATCGGTCGCCGCCGCCATGACCTTGTGGCTCGCCTACGGCGGTCTGAACACCGTCAGCGGCCTCGCTACCGCACTGACCGCCGCGGGCATCGTGACCGGCCTGGTCGGCACTGACCTCATCCTGGTGATGCTCGTGCTCGCCGCTCGCATCCCGGCGGTCGACCGGGTGGTCGGGCAGGACACGGCGATGGCGTTCCATCGGCAGCTCGGTAAGCCCGCGCTGTATCTGATCCTTGCCCACGGTGCGCTGCTCACCGTCGGCTACGCGATGGCCGACGGGTCGAACGTCGTCACCGAGACCATCAGCCTGTTCCAGGGCCCAGATATGGCGCTCGCCTACCTCGGGCTGGGCCTGCTCATCGCCGTCGTGGTCACCTCGGTCGTCGCGGTGCGGCGGCGCTTCGCATACGAGGCCTGGCACCTCATCCACCTGCTGAGCTACGCGGCCGTGCTCGTGGCGCTGCCGCATCAGCTGAGCGCAGGCGGTGTGCTCGCCGACGGCACCGTGCAGCGGGTCTACTGGATTGCGCTGTACGTGCTCGCCTTCGGCGCCATTGCCGTGTTCCGTTTCGCGGTGCCCGCGCTGCGCAGCGCCCGACATGGTATCCGGGTCGCTGGCGTCGAGCAGGTCGCCCCCGGGGTCGTCTCGATCCACCTCGCCGGGCGGGACCTCGACCGCCTGCAGACCGCGGGCGGGCAGTACGCGATCTGGCGGTTCTGGACCGGCGCCACCTGGTGGCATGCCCATCCGATCTCCTTCTCGGCGGTTCCTACGGCGTCGTCGGCGCGCCTGACGGTGCGCGACCTCGGCACCGGCAGTGCGGCGATCTCCCGTGTGCGCCCCGGCACCCGGGTGTCGATCGAGGGCCCCTACGGCGTGTTCACCGAGGCGCACCGGGTGGCCCCGAAGCTGGCCGTGGTCGCGGCGGGTATCGGCATCACGCCGATCCGCTCGATGCTCGAGCACTCGACGCTACGCCCCGGCGAGGCCACCGTGCTGCTGCGCGGCAGCGATCCCTCGCAGAGCTACCTGTGGGACGAGGTCGGCGCCCTCCGCAGCATGCGCGGCAATGCGGTCTTCTCGATGATGGGCCCGCGACCGCAGGGGCTCGCCACCTGGATGTCGGTCGAGGCACTTGCCCACGGTGTCACGATCGGCACGGTTTTCCCCGATCTGCTGAACTCCGATTTCTACGTGTGCGGGCCGCAGTCGTGGATCGATCTGGTGATCCGCGACGCCCGGGCGGCCGGTCTGCCCGAGGACCAGATCCACGTCGAGAGGTTCGACTGGTGAGGGCGCGCGCACTGGCCCTCAGCATCTTGTCGTCGGTGGCCGTGCTGACCGTGGGGTGGCAGCTCGGCACGCAGGGCCAGACCCCGACTGTTCCGGATGCGACAGCCACCACCACGACCACGGCTCCCAACGGCGGGTCGATGTCCTCCGCAGCGGCCGCCCCGGCGCCCACTCCGACCGCCGCCGGCAGCAGCGCGAGTGCCACAGCCCCGGCGTCGGACAGCGCTTCGGGCACATTCACCGGTACCTCCGTGCAGACCCGCTTCGGCCCGGTGCAGGTGCAGATCACCGTCGCGAACGGCAGCATCACCGATGTCACCGCGCTGCAGCTCACCGACAAGGATCAGCGCTCGGTGTCGATCAGCAACCGGGCCGCGCCGGTACTGCGCCAAGAGGTTCTGGCGGCGCAGTCGGCGAACGTGCAGGGCGTCTCGGGTGCCACCTACACCAGCGACGGGTACCTCAGCTCGCTCCAGTCGGCGCTCGACCAGGCCGGGCTCTGACCATGGGCGTGCACGTGTTCGACACCATGGGCACCATGGTGAGTCTGCGCTTCGCCGGCTCCACCGCCCCCGCATCCGTTCTCGACGAGGTCGAAGAGGCGTTCCGAGTCTTCGACGAGCGGTTCAGTTTGTATCGGCCCGACTCCGAGATCAGCAGGATGGCTCGCGGGGAGCTGCCGCTGACCCGGGCTAGTGCGGAGCTTCGCGAGGCCTATGCCGACGCCTTCGACTGGTCACGGAGCACCGGCGGCACCTTCACACCCCACCGCCCCGACGGCGTGATCGACCTCTCGGGCACCGTCAAGGCCAAGGCGATGGAGGCGGCGGCGCGGGTGCTCGAGTCGTCCGGCGAAACCGACTGGATGCTCGTGGCCGGCGGGGACATCCTCACCCGGGGCGATCTCGGCGGCCCGCCGTGGCGCGCCGGCATCGTCGACCCGGACGACCGGGGCGCGCTGCTCTGCGCTGTCGAGCTCGTCGGCCGACACACTGCCCTGGCCACCTCGGGCACCGCCGAGCGGGGCGAGCACATCTGGCGCACCGGTGACCCCCGTTCGCCGCAACGCTACCGCCAGGTGACCGTGCTGGCCGACGACATCGTCACCGCGGATGTACTCGCCACCGCCCTCGTCGCGGGCGGGCCCGACCGCTGCCCGGAGTTGATCGACCGCTTCGACATCGAGGCGATCACCGTCGACTACGCGGGGCACCTCACCGCGACACCAGGGCTGCAGAGCGCCCGGGGGCTCACGCCGATATGAGCCTCGCCGCCCCCTGTTTCCCCTATACTTCGAGTATGTCGCAGCGCGCACGCATTCTGCTCGTCGAAGACGACGCGCGCCTGGCACAGATGCTCGAGCAGCTGCTCGCAGCCGAGGGCTACGACACCGTGCTCGCCCGAGACGGCCAACGTGCCCTGCACGAAGGCCTGACGCACGAGTTCGACGCCCTCGTGCTCGACCGGGGGCTGCCGGTGTTGGAGGGGCTGGACGTGCTGTCCCGTCTCCGGGGCCGCGGCATCCTGACCCCAGCCCTCGTGCTCTCGGCGCTCGGCAACCCGGCCGACCGCGTAGAGGGCCTCGATCGGGGCGCGGAGGACTACCTCGCCAAACCCTTCGACATCGACGAGCTGCTCGCCCGCATCCGCGCCCTACTCCGCCGACACAGCAGCACAGTGCCGGTGCTGGCACTAGTGAGCGGGTCGCTCGATACGGCGAGTCGTACCGTGACGACGGGAGAGGGCGAGAACGTGACCCTCTCCGAGCGCGAGTCGCAGCTGCTCGAACGGCTCGCCCGCCGGCCGAATCAGGTGTTCGAACGGAACGGCCTGCTCGCCAGCGTTTTCCCCGATGCCGACGACCCCGGCGTGGTCGACACCTACGTGCACTACCTGCGAAAGAAGCTCGGCCGCGACAGCGTCAAGACGGTTCGCGGTATCGGGTACCGGCTCGGACCGCTGCCGTGAGAGCGCTGCGCACGGGCGACGACCTGAGAGGCGCGTCGCTGCGGCTCACCGCACAATTCACCGCCCTCCTGTTATTCATCCTGGCGATCGTCGGCACGCTCGTCTATCTGATCGTCAGCACGAGCGTGACCGAATCGAACCAGCGGGCACTTGTCGCGGCCACCCGGCTCGACTCGCCCCAGGATGCGCCGAGCGGCACCTACCTCTCCCTGGTCGACGGGCGCACCGGCGACCAACTCATCTCCTCCGACGACCTACCCGAGGGATTGCTCGACACCACGGCCCTCCAGTCGGTAGCGGCCGGCGGCGCGGACGTGCAGGAGCAGCGCACCGTGGACGGGCGCGACTACCTCCTCCTCACCACCTCCGCCACCGGGGACCGCAGCCACGACCGATTCGTGCAGGTCGCGCTCGACCTGCACGAGAGCTCCGAAGAACTGGGCAGGCTCGCGACCGCGCTGATCGCCGGCGGACTCGTCGCGGCCGTGCTCGCCTTCGCCACCGCCTACCTGATGGCCCGCCGCGCCATCCGCCCCCTGGCCGAGGCGCTCGCCCTACAGCGCCGCTTCGTCGCCGACGCCAGCCACGAACTCCGCACACCACTGACCCTGCTGACCACCCGGGCGCAAATTCTGAAACGCCGAGGCGGCAATGACCTCCCCGCAGACGTCACCACCTCCGTCGATGAAATCGTCACCGATACCCGGACGCTCACCGAGATCCTCGAAGACCTCCTGATCGCCGCCGACCCGCGAACCGTGGTCGAGCCGACCCCGGTTGACCTCAGGGCTGTCGCGGACAATGCGGTCGGGCTTCTCCGTGACGACGCAGGTCGGCGCGGCATCTCCCTCGCCCGCGCGGGCGACCCGGAACCGATCATCATCCCCGGGTCGCGTGCCGCTCTGCTGCGCCTGGTGATCGCCCTGTCGACCAACGCGCTCGACCACGCCCGCACCGCGGTGACGGTCACCGTCTCGGCGTCGAACGGGAACGCAATCGTACGCGTGACGGACGACGGTCCGGGATTCTCACCCGAGGTCGCGTCCACAGCCTTCGACCGCTTCGTCAGCAGCCGGAACGTCGACAGCACCACACGCCACTACGGACTCGGATTGGCAATAGTCGCGGAAATCGTCCAGCGCCACCGCGGTACCGTCACTATCGAACAACCGACCACCGGCGCATCCGTAACGTGCATATTCCCGCTCGCACCGGCAAAGCTGCACTCCGCTATCCGGCAAGGAGAGTAAATCTGTTCAGACCTCCAGGACCGAAATCGGACCCGAGAACGCATACGGCCGGCATGACGGCCGACCATATTTCGCGCGGCTAAAGCGCAAAACCACCGGGGGCGACCGCCAGCCGACGAACCAGCCGCAGTCTGTCTGAGGCCAGGCGAAGCGCTTCAACGAGCGTGATCGACTCGCCCTGCCGACGAGTGAGCCATGCAACAATGCCAATCAATTCAAGCCACAGCAGCGGGATGCCGTCGGCTGCAGTGAGGGCTCTCGACCAAAACGGATCCACAAGGCTTACCTCGTGACCTCTGTTGTTGTCGATATGGTCATGTCATCCAGGTTCGGGAGTGTATGCGAGATCCCGTGCCTGATGTCATGCACGATCGTTTCGGCGGCTGAGATCGGCATATCAGCGACAGCTACCGTTGCGGCGCCCTGGAGTCGGTGGCCGACCTATCGCAGCTGCAGTGAAGGCACGGCGAGAACCCCCGGGGTGTGTTCGATCGCGTGCCGCGCTCGCTCGACGAGCTCGGGTTCGATGCCATCCATGAGGCGGCGCCCGATGCTGCGAACGGTTCCCCAGAGGAGCACGATGATGGCGGCTGAGATGAGCAGTCCGACGATGGGGTCGGCGAGCGGGAATCCGAGCATCACGCCGAATCCGCCGAGGACGACGGCGAGCGAGGTGAAGCCGTCGATGCGCGCGTGCACGCCGTCTGCGACGAGTGCGGCGGAACCGATCCTCTGGCCGACCCGGATTCGATAGATGGCGACGATTTCGTTGCCGATGAAGCCGATGAAGCCCGCGGCGATAACCCACCCTAGGTTGTGGAGAGGTTGCGGGTTGAAAAAGCGTTCGATCGATTGATAGGCGGCGACGACCGCTGACAACGCGACCACGGCGATGATGAACAGGCCTGAAAGGTCCTCCGCCCTTCCAAACCCGTAGGTGTAGTGCTTGGTCGCGGCGCGTCGGCCAAGCACGAACGCGACCCACAACGGGACCGCGGTCAGTGCGTCAGAGAAGTTATGGATGGTATCTGCGAGCAAGGCGACCGACCCACTGATGATGACGACGACGAACTGCAGCATCGTCGTTCCAAGCAGAACGAACAGACTTATCTTGAGCGCCCGCACGCCCTGAGTGCTGGCCTCGAGGGCATCGTCGATGGAGTCGGCGGCATCGTGGCTATGGGGCACGAACAGGCCGTAGAGAAAACCCTTGATGCCGGTCGGATGTGAATGCCCGTGGTCGTGATCGTGGGTGTGCGCGTGGCCGGGAGACTCGTGGTGTTCGTGCTGGGTCGGCTCGTCGTGTCCGTGGTGAGTGTGGGGCGTGCTCACCTCACGGGCTCGGTTCGCGTGTGGTGGTGCCGCGGTGTTCCACCGAGGGAGTGCTCGGCCTGGAATATCGCGTCCGAGACGAGCTGACTCGCGTGTTCGTTCTCCAACCGGTAGAACACACGCGTCCCTTCTTGCCGGGTCGCTACGAATCGTCCCAGCCGCAACTTGGCGAGGTGCTGCGAGACCGCGGCAGGCGACTTGTCGACAAAGACAGCAAGGTCATTCACGGAGCGCTCCCCCTCTCGAAGAGCGAGAATCAGACGCACCCGGGTCGCATCAGCGAGCATCGAAAAGACTTCCACCGCAAGTTCGACGAACTGGCTGCCAGGGTCGCGGCCACAAATCACACTATCTGCATGCATACGCAGATTATTGCACTTACCGGTCTCGAATGCGTAGGCAGGGCAATCGTTTGGGTGAGGCCGCCGCAGCGGATATGCACAACGTCGCGGCGACCTCGAACCCGACTCAACTACGGAAGTTCGGAGTGCTACTTCTGCATGCGGGCGATTAGCCATGGCCGCCTGAGGGTCGAGAAGTGTTCGGAAATCCTTGATAGCGCCAAATAGCGATCACAGAACGCCGCCACAAAGCGACAACAACCACAGAAAAGTGCGCCAGCTCCACCGTCCATCGAGTAGGCCCTGTTGGACGACTCTCTCCGACAAGTGGGGAGTGGGCGGTCTACCGATCGCTTTCTTCACGGCCGAGAACCTCGAACGCAGTCGCGGCGTACTTCTGCTTCGCCTCGTCCGCCGGCCCGGAATCCTCGGTGACGTTCACGCTGATCGATATGATCGCCCCTGTTCCCAAGGTCGCGGTCTGGGCCTTGGGGATGGCCCTGGCGTCGATCTTGACGATCTCGCCCCCGTCCATCTCAAGCTGCCATGCGGCGATGTCACTCACGGTGCGCAGCACGCCTCGGATGGTGGTCGGCTCCAGCTCCAGCTCCCGCGAGGAGATGACCTGGGCAATGTACATCAGCTCGGCGGCGTTCAGACGGGTCCGGAGCCGTGGTCGTCGAGGTTGTGCCCATGCGATGTCGGGCTCGAACCCGAACTTGACGAGCGTCATGGTGAAGTCGCGCAACGTCGAGGCGACTCTCGGACCGCGCTGCGTGAGATCGCTCAGGAACGCGCTCCCGTCGACGTCGGGGCCGAGTTGTCGGCCCCCGTCGAGTAGCCCAAGCGCGTCCTTGACCGCAAGGTCAACGAGTTGGTCCTCGGTGTCTCCGAAGAGTCCAGTCTGACCGTCCGGGACGATCTCCTCTGCTGGCGGCATCGCCGGGACCATTTGGAGCACAAGACTCCCGGGCAGTGGTGATCCAGAGAGGCTCAGCCGTGTCTTCGCCACGACGTCGGCGGGGGGCTGCCCCCTCAGTGACGTGTGCCCGGTCGATGCCAGGCCAGTGGCCAGCACGAGCCGCTGGAGGTTCCGTAGCGTCTCTGCGATACCGTCGATCGACCCGGAGTGTCCCTCGATGCCGCTGCCTGTAAGCCGGAGCGAACCAGAGGATGAGTCCCGGCGCAGGCCGCCGCCCTCGGTCCGGAAGGTGTCGATGCTCATGCGCGCGAGGTCATCCGAGTCCGCCCAGTCAGACGAACCCGTCAGCCCTCTCTTGAATGCCTCCCAATCAAATACCATGGAAGCCGTCCAGCTCTACCTCGAAGTAACCACGTTTCGGCAGCGCGTCAGCAAGCTGCGGAGGTGCATCCTTCGTGCCGGCGCGGCGCCGCATCCAGAAGTCGTCCCAGTAGCCTCGGGCAGTGACGTAAGCCTGATGCTCTAGGCAGGAGGAGCGATCCGCCTCGGGGTACAAATGCCATTGGCAGTATCGCGTGTCCACACGCAGGCCGGTCGCTCGTCGAACCAGGTTGTCCGCAAACAGTTGCAGAAGCTCCCTGTCGCGAGGGTCGGCAACTTGGTTGACGAGGTTGTCCTGACACCAGTAGACGAGGTCGATGTCGTCAGGGTCCAACTTGTCGGTGAGGAAGCTACCGCCCACCCAGACACTGATAACAGGGACGACCGAGCGTAGCCCCGCTGTGGCCGACCAGAAGTCCTGCCAGATCTGCTTTCGCGTGCTCGATGCCGAGAAGTAATCGGCGTCGACAAAATCACGCTTGATCTGATCAAGCGTGGCGCCGAATCTCCCCAACGGGAGTGCTCCGGTTCGCGTGTCGAGCCCAGGGAGCACCGCCCACCTCCTCGTGTCCGAACCCTCTCTCCGATTATGGACCACACCTACGACAGCTTGTGCGAGGCTGGCCGTACACGGGATCCCCTCCGGGGGCCTAGCCAACCCATGGGGCATCGTCGGCTAGGGTCGGAGCATGGACCTGACACACTCATACGACCGCGTGGTGCCCGAAGCTGTGCGCTCACGCTACGTCGTCCGTGAGACACGACAGGCTGCGGCGATCCTCCAGGCGACCAACCCCGAGCTGTTCGACGAGATGGTTTCCGCGCTGAACGAGTTCGAGATCGTGGGGAACGACCTACTCACGGCGGGCGGACAGGAGACTCAGCTCGCCCGTCGGTTCAACGACGCCTTCCGCAGCAGGGGATGGCGCGAAGCCCGCGTCGACACGGAGATTGAACTGCGACTGCGCATCATGCCTTACAAGCCCGCCGGGGAGACCAAGGCCGAGGTCATCACTACGCCGGTGAGCAACAAGGGATACAAGGTCGACAACTTCAAGGGCAGGGTGGCGCTCGACCTGGAGTGGAATGCGAAGGATGGCAATCTAGACCGCGACATCGGCGCGTACCGGGCGCTCTACGAGGCTGGATTCATCGATGTCGGAGTCATCGTCACGCGTACCCAGGACGAGCTGCGAGCCTTCGCGACGCAGCTACGCCTCGACGCGGGCATGCCCGAGGTCGAAGCCAAGAAGATGCTCGCCACGACGACCACGACCAACCTGGAGAAGCTCATCCCACGGCTCACGCGAGGTGATGCGGGCGGATGCCCCATTCTTGCCATCGCGATCTCCAGCAGCGCTTACGAGAACGCGCCTACACCGCGGCCCCAGAACCCTCCTGCCGCTTCGGTCGACCCCGGCCACGCAGTGTGACCCCACCCTTCGCTAGCAGCGTGCGAACCCGCGCGATTGAGTAGCCCGACCTGTCCGCGAGCTGCTGGACGGACGAGCCGGATTCGTACTCCTCCACAAGAGCACGGGCAACGCGATCAGACAGCCAGTCGCTCATCCGCTCGTTGGGCTCCAGGGTCGGCAGGTAGGTGATCTCGCCGCCGCTGTAGCCCTTGTGCGTCTGGCCCTTGGGCTCAATCGTCGCGTCCGACTCATTGCCCCAGGCGGTCCATCCCGGTCGGGCGTAGCGCGCGAACATCTCCAGGTAGGGGCCAGGGGAGCACGACTCGATGAGGTCGTATTGCTCGTCAGGCTTGCGGCTGTGCTCCCGCTTGCGCGTCTCGATCATGTTCACGGTGGACCGGGCTGGGGCCAGCGTGCGCATGGAGCCCTTCACGCCGAACAGGATCGGCTCTGTGACGTTGCGGAAGTAGAAACCCACTCCTCGCCCGTCCGGGCCGCCGTCCTTGCGGCGCTTGGCCCACACGACGTTGCTTACGTAGCGGAAGCCCCACGCCTGAAGCACTTCCAACCCCTCCGGCAGCAGTGCGTTCGGAACCCAGAGGTACAGGTGTGCGTTCTTGGCGGTCACGTCGGCCACCGGGAGTGACTTGATCGACTCCAGATCCATCGTCCCGTAGCGGTCGAGCCTACGGTGCTCGGGCGCGACCTTCCCCGTGCGGTTGGCAAACCGCCACGGAGGGTCAGCGAGCACCGTCTGGAACCCGCCCTCCACGGTCGGCAGAGGTGCAATGTCCGGGGTCTGTGGCAAGGTATCGATGGTCGCCGTCATGCGCCCATCCTAACAGGATAAGATCTACTTCTCCATATTAGATCTTTAGAGCGTGTCGTTTGCCAGCCCCGCAGTAGCGGGCCTCGGGACTCTTCCTGAGAGTCGTGCCGCGCGGCGTAACCGCGTCCATTCACACGAGCAGGACAGCCTGCCGTGCGCACGGCCCTCCACCACAAGGAGGAGCTGCCGTGACCACCACAACACCCGCTACCGAGACGACCCCGAGCGCCTGGATCGGCTGCCTCGCCTGCTACAACGCGGGCCGCCTCGTCGGCGACTGGTTCGACGCCATCAGTGCTGACGAGGTCACAACCTACGACATTCACGGCGCTCACTCGCGTGCTGATTCCCACGATGAGCTGTGGGTGATGGACCACGAGAACATCCCCGTCTCGGGCGAGATGAGGTCACGACTGGCGGCCTGTGGTGGCAGCTCGCGGGGAGAAGTCGACTGCACGGGTGACAATCACGTCCTCGAGTCGACCTATCGAGAGCTCGAGACTTCATCGATGAGCCGACTCCCCCGATCGAACCCCACTGAGGAGAGTTAGCAGGCTCGATCAGTGATGAGAGTCCTCATCGAGATGACTTATCAGTCATTACTTCTAAAGGCTATGGACTTCTGGCACCGTGGTCATCACATCATCAGTTCGGCCCGCTCGCGGCGGGGCGGGACGTGTGGTGTGCATGAGCGAATCAGAGGTTGGGACGTGCTGGCGTTGCGGTGGGAGGCTGTCGGGGCGGCAGCGGATGTGGTGTTCTGATCGGTGTCGTTGGGCGGCTGCGCAGTTGCGGCGTGGTGGCCGGGCGGGTCGGGTTTCGCGCAGTGATGTGGTGGCGGCAGCGGTGACGAGGTCTGCTGCGGTGCGCCGTGGGGCGCTTGGTGTGGAGCTTGCTCAGGCTCGTGGGCGGTTGGCTGCTTTGGCCAGCCAGGTGGCGCAGTCACGCGACGAGGTGGCTGAGGCTCGGGCAGTAGCGGCTCAGGCGGTGGCTGATGTTCAGTGGCTGGCGGGGTGGGTGGTGGCGGTCATGGACCGTACTGGCTGGCGTGGGTATTCCGGGCAATTGCGTGAGGTGGTGGAACGCTATGTGCCTACCGGTCATTGACCGCTCATCACATGCGGCGGGAATGGCGGCTGGCGGGCGGTGGTGGCTGCGGCGGTTGGAGATGCGACTGGCGGCTGGTGGCGGATTGTGGTGGCTGGCGGCGTGGATGGCTAGCGGCTGGCTGGTGGTGTGGGTGACTGAGGGCGGTTTGACTGCTGGCGGGACGGGTGGTGGCTGGTTGTGGCGATGAGTTTGACGCGGCTGACTGCTGCTGGTGGCGTGGACTATCTGCTGAAGACGGTGGCGGCTGGTGACGCCACGGTGGCTGGTGGCGGGCTGACTGACTACTACGCTGCGAGCGGGAATCCACCTGGCCGGTGGTGGGGCGGCGGCGCGGCGGTGGCTGGTCTGGCTGACGGAAGTGTGGTCAGCCATGAAGGCGCCGACCGGTTGTTCCGCCATTGTGAGCATCCGCTGACGGGTGAACCGTTGGGTGTGCAGCCAAAGCTTGGTACGGGGCGGTCACCGGTGGCGGGGTTTGACTGCACGTTCACGATCCCGAAGTCGGTGGCTGTCGTATGGGCGGTGGCTGACCGCCGCAGCCAGGAGTTGGTGATGGCTGCTCATGAGCGAGCGATTGACCAGGCGCTTAGCTGGCTGGAGTCCGAGGTGATCCAAACCAGATCGGGCCGTGGTGGTGTGGCTAGTGAACCGGTTGACGGGATTATCGCCGCCCGGTTCGACCACTACACCTCTCGTGATGGCGACCCACACCCGCATGTGCACGCGGTGATCGCCAACCGTGTGCGGCGGTCGCGTGATGGCAAGTGGTTGACGATCGACTCGCGCAGCCTCCATAAGGCTGCGGTCGCGGCCAGCGAGCTTCACCAGAACTTGTTCCTAGACGAGATCTCCCGGACCCTCGGGTGGGGGTTCGTTGAACGTGAGGATCCGGGCCAGACCTCTCGGGCCGTGATCATGGACCTGGACGGTGTCGATAGCCGGCTCCTTGACCGGTTCTCCTCGCGTGACCGTCAGATCAGGGAACGCGAAGCGGAATTGACGGCACTGTTCGTCGCGTCGAACGGTCGCGAGCCGGGGAAGCGGGAGCGGGCGGTGATTCACCGTGATGCGTGGCGTGACACACGCCGGCCGAAAGATGAACGGCCCGAACCTCTTACGGATTCCATGAGTCGGTGGCGGACCGAGCTGCGCTCGTTAGGGATCAAACCAGGTGCGTTGATTGATTCGATTAGCCGTTCAGATGCTCCAGTGACAGGACTACGGGCGGGCCTTGACCCCACATTCGTGGACGCCGCGGCTGCGACCGCCTTCCAGGACGGTGCGAGCAGTACCATCACTGACTCCGCTGCGGACAAGGGCGTCAGTGGGGACGTGGACGATGTTGCTGCGGCAGCGGTCGAGGCGACGATGGGGGCCAGGTCGACGTGGTCGAGATTGAATCTTCGCGCTGAAGTCGAACGCCTGACCCGCCATGTCAGGTGTGACAGTCACGAGTCCCGAAGCGTGATGGTCGAGGCGATCACTGACCGGGCCATCGAGATGAGTGTGCCGTTAACCGCCCGGCGATATGCCGTGATGGACGATCACCGGTTGGTTCATCGCGGCCGGTCAGTGTTCGATGACCCTGGGCTTGAGTTGTTCACTCACGGCCGGACCTTGGCTGCAGAGGACCTGGTGCTGTCCGCCGCCCACCAGCCCTTCGAGTCGCTGACCCCCGAAGAGGCCAGTCAGATGATTGCGGAATACAGTGCCGCGATGCAGCAGGAAACTGGCTTCTCGCTCGGGCAGGACCAGGTCGACGCGGTCGTGGGTGCGCTCAGTGATGGACGAGCTCTCAGTGCGATCGTTGGACCGGCGGGCACGGGTAAGACCTCTGCGATGCGGATACTGCGTGAGGCGTGGGAAGTGGGTCATGGTGCCGGATCGGTCATCGGCCTGACGACCTCGGCGCAAGCTGCTGCCGTGTTGGGAGAGGAAATTGGTGCCGGTACTGACACGGTCGCGAAATGGTTGTTCGAGTCCGTGGGCGGCGGTGTTGCGTTGCGAGAGAAACGGGCGCTGGAACTTGAACGGCGTATCGAGGGCGCGACCTCTCGGCGGACACGTGGACGCTTCGAGCGTGAGCTTGTGGCGTTGCGTGCACATCAGGCGCACTACAGGATGCGCCCGGGCCAACTCGTCATCATCGATGAAGCCTCCATGACCGGCACCTTCCCAATGGCCGAGATTGTCCGCCAGGCCCGCGCGGCCGGCGCGAAGGTCCTGCTGGTGGGTGACCCTGCCCAGCTCGGCGCACCCGAGGCAGGAGGACTCCTGGCCAGGCTTGACCGTGAGAACCTGACCTCGCATCTGACGGCAGTATGGCGGTTCCGAAACGACTGGGAAGCAAAGACGAGCCTGAAGCTGCGTGCCGGTGATGTCGGCGCGATCGCGGACTACGCCGCACGCGACCGTATCCGTCACGGGGTCGATGAAACCATGCTCGATGGCTGCTACCAAGAAGCACTCACAGATCTGGCCGCAGGCCATGACACGCTCCTGGTCGTAGGCACCAACGAGACGATGCGGGACATGAACACCCGCTTCACCCTCGACCGGCGCGCAGCCGGCTTGGTAGACACCACGACATTAGCCGCACTGCGCTCACGCCAAGATGCCGGCGTGGGTGACGTGATCGTGTCCCGCCACGTCGACCGAACCATCACTGACACCGCAGGTGACTTCATGCGCAACGGAACACTCATGACCGTTCTGGATATCGCGGCATCCGGTGAGATCCGTGCCCGACGCCACGACAACAACGCAGAAGTCACGCTGCCCGTCCAGCATGTGCGCGAGCACACGGACTTGGGATATGCGATGACCGCGCACCGTGCGCAAGGTTCCACCGTCGATCGAGCACACGTGGCGATCCCCACCTCGGCTTCCCTGCCACGGGAATTGTTGTACGTGGCGATGACACGAGGCCGGGATTCCAACACCTGCTGGGTTGGGGAAGAAACCGTACCCGATGATCACACCTTCGACGAAGACGGACTCCTGCGCTGGCAAGACCGGCTCGCCAAAGCGATCACAACGTCAGGGGCAGAACGCTCAGCAACGCAGGTGCGTTTGGATGAAAACGACCGCCAGCACAACCTCGCACAACTGCACGCAGAACGAGACCACCTGCTCTCGCTCATCGCCCCACCTGTGGACCCCCTCGCGGTCGACCACATGCACACATGGATCGTGTCGAGGTTCGGCAAACCCAAGGCCCTAGTCAACGACCACGATGATGCCGGCGCGTCCCGCCGTGTCCTTGCACGCCACCTCGCATGGCTTCAAGCACAGGGACACGACGTTAACGCTGTTATCAACCAGGCGCTCGCGTTACGTGACACCGGAGATGCGGACGACATGCCAGCACTCATTCACTGGCGACTCACGCATCTCCTCGACCTGCCCATGGGCGGCACGCCAGCGGACGTCGACATGCTGGCAAAGGCCGACCCACACCTATATGAAGCCATCACACAGGTGGGCGCAATGATCATGGACCGTGAACGCGTCCTCGCGCAACGGCCAGCACACGAACCCTGGGCGCGAGACATACCAGGAGAAGGACAAGCACACGCCAAACTCGTCACAGCCGTGCGCTGCTACCGCGAACAATGGAGCATCGACCCGACCGAAGCAACACCGCTGGGACCGGCTCCTGATGCACGCAGCAAGACGCAAGCCCGCGCATGGCTAGCGCTCAAACAGGCGATGACGAGTCCGAGAACCGGACCAGCAACGGTCAGCGACATCGTGATTGAAGGCCAACAAAAGATAGAACTTGGATAGCACTTAGGAGCGGCAAAGAACCGGGTCTGAGTTCAACGACTTCACATACGTCCGCACCTGGGCGGGGTTCGCCTACGTCGGGTTCGTCGTGGATGTGTTCGCCCAGCGAATCGTCGGCTGGCACGCCTCCACCTCGAAGCAGGTCGACCTGGTCATGACGCCGCTGCGCATCGCGATGTGGCAACGAGAACGGGAAGGAAACCCTGTCTCGCCTGGGGATTTGATCAATCACCGCGACGCTGGATCTCAATATACCGCGCTTCGGCTGACCGAGCATATCGCCCTCGAAGGGATCGTCCCGTCGATCGGGATTGTCGGCGACGCCTTGGATATCGCGCTGATGGAGACGATCAACGGCCTGTACAAGACCGAGTGCATGCGCGCGACCGTCTTCCACGCCGATCCCTTCCGTACCCTCGCGGACGTCGAGTTCGCGACCGCCAGCTGGGTCGACTGGTACAACAACCGCCGCGTCCACAGCTCCGTCGGGATACTCACCCCGGTACAGTTCGCGATGCTCCACTACGAGGCCCTCTCCCGAGAGCCCGAACCCACAAAGTAGCGGCAGAAAACCCGGGCTGATTCAGATCGCTCCTCGAAACAGGAGGAATCCGACCCCATCTACAGCCTCAGATGCGATGAGCCGATTTAGAGTTGTTTAAAAGTCGCAATGAGTGTCGAGATTAGATTTTGCTCATCATTAGAATCTTCTTCTGATTGTTGTATCGCAAGGGATATTAAAAGCTTCGGGTCAAGCCCACGCCGACGAAATTCATTTTCTGCAATCTCTAGCAACACTTTTAATGAGCATTTGCTGGGAATGGAAATGTGAACATATTCGGCCAATCCATGTTCAACTCGCACTAATACTATCCTTTCTGCCGCGCGGATTTCGCTTCGGATTACCCTAGAATGCTAACAGATACCCCCTGAATTCCCTGGCATCTTGACGGTTGAATAAGAATGGTCGCCACTCCATCTGCCACGGCAGTGGATTTACGAGACATATTCTCTAGCATCTCGAATAACCCATCAAAGGCGTCGACCTCGTTTCCATTTATGAAGCTCTCCGCTACTAGCGTATTAGCAAGGGTGTCATCTGTCGAGTATTCAATTGCTAACCCAACAGTGCCTATAACTTCATATTCTCTAATGGCAGCACTTGGTATGCGGTTTTCATCAGAAATAGCTGTGCTCGAAGGGATATACCAAATTTTCTTTACGCGTGAGAGCTCAGCGTGCGCTTCTGCTATCCTCTCTCGCGCTGAGCTGATTAGTTGCAAACCGTCATCACTACGAATCGATGGAGTGAATCCGAGTACACGTAAGCGAGTCCATGTCGATCGGCTGACCATCCGATTCAATCCTGTCTATCTGTATAAGTTTCGTATTCGACCACCACCACCGCCGATACCAGTGATTCTACCCGCACTTCCGCCGCCACCGCCACCGCGCATTTGACTGCGCGCGGTGCCGCCGCGATTGTTCGAGATGTTCTTCTCGTGGTTTTCCACCTTCTTCTGTGCTTTTGACTTCGACTTACTTGAACTTTTTTGACCAGAATTCTTCGTATATCCTTCTCGTTTTGGTATATCTCTTTCGCGTTTAAACTTTTCGTTCGCAACTTGCTTTCTTTTACCGGAGTGAAATGCCCTATTGTCATAAGGCAGTCCTGCCTTTTTGTTCGCTATCGCGACCCATTCAGCATCTGTCAACTCATATTTCTGCATGAGGCCCGACAGATCATTCCAATTTATCGGATCCTGCGGGTATGTATATGCCGTGGTGTTGCCGCCTTTGACGGGGTCGGGGCTGGTGAAGAGACCGGTGGTGGGGTTGTAGAGGCGAACGCCCATGAGGGTGAGGCCGCTGGTGGGGTTGCCTGCGCGTTCTTTGCCGCCTTTCCAACCGTAGGTGATGTCACCTGTGGTCGGGGTGGTGGTGAGGGGGTTGCCGTATTCGTCAAAGCTGGATAGCCCGGAGATGGTTCCGAGTGTTGTTCCGGTGACGGTGATGGTGGCTGCGACTGAGTCCCAGGGGTCGACGATGTCGAGGGTGAGGTCGGTGCCGGTGTGCTGGGCGCCGAGGTCTCCGGCGATGCTGGAGGCATACCGGGTCAAGGTGGTGGTGCCGTTTTTGGTGGTGGTGGCCCAGCCGGGGTTGTCGCTGGTGTCCGCGTAGCCACGCCTGATGGTTGTTGTTCCACTACCAGTGGTTCTTGTCTCTACGAGACGGCGTTGCAGAGCATCCAGGGTGAAGGTGGTGGTGTTCTCGCCTTGGGTGATGGACCTTGCGAGGTCGTTGTCGTAGTAGCCGATGGTGATGGGCCCAGCGGCCTCACCGAGAGGTGCGTCAGTTGACGGTATCTGGGTTTGGCGTCCGAGCATGTCGTATTCGTATGCTCCAGCTACCCGGTCAGCGGCGTCGTAGCCCCACGTCCGGCTACTGGGTGTCGAGCCCAGGTAGGCGCACTGCCCATTGATTGTATTTCGGTATAGGCCGGTGCGGTTTCCGTTGCTGTCGAAAGTGTATCCGCGGATTTGGCAGGTGTTTGAAATGCGGTCACGTACCTGGGTAAGCCTATCGGCAGTGTCGTACTCATAGTTCACGGTGCGCAGTCCGCCATCGCTAGCTGGCCCAGTAACCCACGCTTTCTTACCTTCGCTGTTCCATCCGGTGTCCCAGGTCGCAATGGGCGTGCCTGTCGAGCTGGCGTAGGCGAGGGTGGTTTGTTGCCCGGTACGGTCAAAAGTGTTGGTCTGGACCAGGCCGCCGGGGGAGGTTTGACTGGTCATGTCTCCGGCAGCGTCATAGACGGCTGTCCATGTTCCCATCCCTGTCACGGTTTGGGATGTGACCAGGCCGCGATATTCTCCTGGCCCGTCATATCCGAACGTCGTGGTCCCGTTCGGATCCTCGACTTGGTAGACACGACCCGCAGCGTCATAGGCGGTCAATGTGGAGCTTATCTGGGACCCGGTGGTGCTGACGTGTGAGATCGCTCGTTCCCACGCGTCGTAGTAATCGTTTTCAGTACCAAGCGTGGTGGCTCCATTCGCGCTCAGAGCTGACGTAGTTGTCAGTTGGCTGGTGATCGTGGAGTACCCGTAACTGGTGAACAATGTCCCCGAAGTGTCGGGTTGGTTGTTGATCGAGGTTTTGGATGTCACCTGCCGGCCAGCGGTATCAAACGTGTTCGTGGTTGACCGCACCACGGACCCGTTCGACTCGGTAGTTTCCTGGACGGCCAAGTAGTGGCTGTAACTGGTGACTTGTTCAGTGGTGATGCCGTCCACAGTCCGACAGGTCAACCCCGCCCAGGCAGCGAACTTGGCCGTCGTGCCACCACAGGCCTGATTCGGTGCAGGTTGTGCGTCGACCGTGTAATACGAGGTTGTGCTGGCCGCCCCCGAGGGCTGACGTTGCTCCACCACCCGCCCTTGGGAGTCATAGCGTGTTTTTGTGGTGATATTGTCCCCACCGACGAGGACAATCGCGTTGGTGGTGGGTGCTCCCAGGATCCATCCGGAAGTTTCGCCGGTCGGGCTGGAGGTATCGATCGGGTTGTACCCGGTCTCGGTCTGGGACAAGGCATTCGTTTCCAGTGGCACAACAGTTGCCGGGTCCCAGGTGGCGGTATTGGCCGCAGCTGTGGTGACAGTAACCGTGGTCGGTAGCCGCCACGGCATTTTGGTGGCTGGGTTGAGTTGTGCCGGGGCGCCTTGGTCATAGTCAGTATGGGTACGTTGACGGCTGTACGTCGGGACGCCATTGAGTGGACGGATCTCGCGCACGGGTTCCCAGACGTCTGTGACGAGTGTGCCCGCTGGGGTCAGGACGGTGCCCGCGGGGACGGTTTCCCCGTCAACGGTGATGGCCGTGTCGGCGATGACGTCGGGGTTGTATTTGGTGATGGTGGCATAGTCGTCGGGGTTGACCGATTGGCTGCCTGCTAGGGCTGTTCGGATGTGGTGGATGCCTCGTGCGTCAATTGTCCGCACGACGCGGTTGCCGGTGTCGTAGGTGGTGGAGGTGGGTTGCCAGTCACCGGCGCCGAAGGTGGCGGTGTTGATCACGCGTCCTTCGTCATCGGTGAAGGACAAGTCGGCATAGCGGAGGTCTTCCGTGCTCGGGGTTGTCCCGATGGCACCTGCCCGGTCTTGCCCCCACACGGCATACCCGTGAGTGGGAGCAGCATCTTGCCCCCACGTGGCAACATCGGCCGAGGTGAGGTCCGGCATCCCAGCAGCGCTAAGGCTTAGGTCGTAACCGTACTTGGACAAGACTGTGGTGCCTGAACCGGTCGGGTTGGGGCGCGATACCGAGAGCAATGCGCCGGCCTGGGCAGTGCTCGACGACCCAGTCGCATAAGTGAACAGGAAGGGCTTAGGAGCGAGGGAACTGCTGAGTTGAGTGGTCACGGTCGCCGGGGTAATGGAGGTCAGCGCCGCTACACCATTGCCGTTGATCGGGGCCCCGTAGCTGTACCCGGTGATCAGGTTCAGCCGCGGGTCAGTCACGGAGACAAGCCGGCCGTCTTGATCGTACTTATAGGAGGCGACTACCACTGTGGTCATCGCACCGCTGCCATCACTGGCTGTCGGTTTGAATGCCGTGTAGGAGATCGACTTCACCTGATCCACGATGTCGCCGGGAACTGTGTTCGTGGCCGTGGTCGCGGTGGCGTAGTCGATGGTCAGGATCCGGCATCCAGGCTGCGGGGATGCGATAGGGCAGGTGATCGGCGTGCCGGTCTTGGGCGGGATAGGCGCAACAATCCTGGTGAGTTTCCCGCCAGTATGGGTATAGGACGTGGTCAAACTAGTGCCTGGTTCACTGACCGACAGCACCTGCCAGGCACCAGAGACCCACGACCAGATGGTGTTCGTGCCATCGTCCTCGGTGAAGATCAACTGCTTGCCACTACCCACAGTCTTGATCTCCAGGCGCGCGCCCATATTCGCGGTTTCCTCATCCAGGGCAAGGTAGACCCCTACCTTCTGCGCGGCAGGCGTAGTGGTCCCGGTCAGGCCGGGCTGCTCGTAAACGAGTGCTTCGCCTTCGGAATCCACCAACGCGATCGTGCCATCAGAAGCAGTGTCGTCATACACCTCAACCCCTGCCACACCAGCATCCACACCGTCAAAGGACGATGTCCACCCCGGCCCGAACGGCCCCATCTTAGACGCGTCCGCGAAGGTGTTGTACGTCCGGGAGACCGACAGGTCCCCGGTGTATCCCGGGACGGACACATCCGTCGCGGTATGAGTGAACTCACCCGTCCACAACGACACCGTCCCCGGCCCGGCCTCACTCGTCGGGTAAGCATCCCCGAACGCGTGAGGAACATAGGTGACGGTACGGGTGGAGTATTCCTCCCAGATCCCGCCTTGTTGTGTGCATAGTTCCAGGTTGGATGGGTACGTGAAACAGACCTGAACTTCGTAGGTGACAGGTCGCCTGCTGGTCGATAGCTCCGAAGCGATGTTCCAGTCACCCGTCGCCTGGACCATACCGCTACCAATCGAACTGGTCGAGATCGTCAACGGCGCGTATTGGGCATCCTTCCACCCACTCACACCACTATTGAGTTCCCGGTACTGCAACCTGGCAGTGACGGCACCATTCACACTCCCGTTTGCGTGAGCAAGAATCTTGGTCGCCGTGGTCGCTTTCACCCCACCTTGACGGGGCAAATACGGCAAAGCCAAACCATTACCAAAGGAGAACGCCGAGGTTGTTGTGTTCCCGGCCCGGTCCACCAGTTGCGCAGTGAGCACATGGGACCCTGTCGGATTCCACGCGAACGTGGTCGTGGTGTTCCCGGAAGAGACAGGGATCGTGACCCAACCGCCGTTATCTTGCTTATACGCGGCAGCGACCAGATCACTGCCCGAGCCGGTAATCGTGAACGTGTTCGATCCCGGAAGGTCGGTCACCCATTGCCCGTTCGTATACGCGGTCGCGGTGATGGCGGGGCTAGCTGGTGGATCGAGGTCCACGCCCATGGTGGTCCATCCGGCCCAGCCTGGTGAAGACAGGCCGAAGGCGTTAATCGTTTTAGCCCGCACGTAGTATGTCCCAGAGGTCAGGGCTGTGCCTGGCTGGCAGGAGCCTTCGGCGCCGGAGGCGACTAGCGCGGTAGTGCAAGTACCGGCCAGAGTTGCTGCTGTCGCGGCGGTGGAGGTGTGAACCTGGATCTCATACCTGACGTTATCCCCATACGGATCCGTGCCCTTGGCCTTGAGGACCGGCTGCGGTGCATTCGTCCACCCCGCCACCGTCCCAGTTTGGGTAAAGGACACCGTGGAGGGGTTGGTCGGGGCTTTGGTGTAGGTGACCGAAAGTTTCGGAGTACGTGCCGTCTCGAAACATGCCCCAGAGTTCACGTCAACGTTATAGGAACAGAACCGTTTCCCGTAAGCCGGGTTGGATGCCTCAGCCACAGGGGCATTTAACTGCAAGCCATGATTCGCCCGCACACCAGAAACCCAATCCTGGACCATCTGTTTGAGAGAGACCGTCACCCACCCATTAGGCGAATTAGCACACCCATCACCGCCCTTGTTATCAGCAAAACTGGTAGAGGCAGACGTCCCAGTAGCAGGGGCAGGCTTGTTCGACCACAACGTTGCGTTCGAGAATGCCCCACCCAACGGGTGAACACTTGTCCCGATCGACGTCGAGCAGCTCCCGGCCTCATACTGCAGCATCTGCAAGGTCGCGGCCGTGACCGTCGCACCCGTGATATTCGCCGGCAGATTCCACTTCGCGAACGTCAGACCCTGGTTCGCATTCGTCGTGGTCGCCCCCACCAACCACCGATAATCACTACCCTGGGCCGTCGTCGTACCCGAACGCACCCATGTGTCAGCCGCGATCGTCAGCGAACTCACAGCCGGATCAACCACAACGGGATAGACCGTGTCAGGGTCCTGTAAAAACTCCTCCGACACCGACAACGAAAGCGTCTGCTCCACCACTGGAGCATCGCCCGCCGCAGCCCGCTTACCCTTCGCCACCTTTCGCGCAGCCTTGACAGTTTCGCCATCGCTCAGATCCGGGTCGACATCCACCACAACCTCAGGATCACCGCCACCATCCTCACGGGCATCCCACGCCGTCAAGTCCGCCGACTCACCGACCCTTTCGCCCTCACCGTCAGCCAATACCAAAACATCGCCGTCCTGGGTGAGTTCCGCACCCTGGGTGAGCACACCCAACTCCACGGTCCCTTCCCCGGGCTCGGGCGCAGAGTTCAACCGCACCGCGACATTCATGCCCGTCGAGGTCAACCACACCAACACATCACGATCCTCATCGACCGCATAGGTAGCCACACCACCCTCAATCGCTGGCTCAGGAACGTGACCTTCTGGCCAGGTGAACGACACCGTCGAACCGTCCCCGAGTGTCAACCGGCCCAGTAGGTCCGAACCACCACCACCAGCAACTACATCTGCCGCCGAGGCACGCGGCACGAAATTGCCGTCCCCATCAGCCTTAAACCGTAAATCAACATCCGACCACGCGCCCTCAGCATCCCGCACCTGAACCGGACTACCCCACAATTCAGAGGTCCACGTCCCATCAGGATTCACAAACGTCTTCGAGGACTCCGTGCGTTGGGACACATCCTCCACCCGCGAACCCTGCAACCGTGCCTGCACGCCCGCTGAGAACGTGTCCGGACTCTCGATCGCCTTTGACGGCACCGGCACTGGAGTGGGGTCAGCCTGCTGTCCCTCGTCAGCAGCCGCCTGGGTCACCGTCAATGACGAGCCCACCACCGCGAGAGCCAACCCCACAACACCCAGACGAGAACCCAAACGACGCATCACAACACCGATCTAGACATAAGAATGAAACTCCAAACGTCCAGACACTACCAGCCTGAAAGCACCCTGGGAAGGCGTTGGTCAAAAGTTTTCCGACATGTGCCGGTTTGGCTGGGGCTGTGCTGAGGTCCGGCGGTTTCATTCATGAGTTGTTCTCCCGAGCCGTCCGGTGAAGGTGATCGGTTACGCTTTGAATGCGGGCTTCCATCTCAATACCCAGCGTGCTCTCCCATCTCCGCTGGTGGGGTAAAGCAACCGAGTCACAAGATACAGGCACTACGCTGAAGCCTGAACGTTCGGGAAGGGCCCGCGCGCCTGGACCGCCCGCCATCATCTGGCGTTGATCGACTCGATCGCATGATCGCCCAAATCACTCAGCGCATATCGACGCCATACTCCAGGAACGGCTCAACCTCAGTCCATATTGGCCCAGCTTTCAACTCGACGAACACCGTAGGCAGAACCGAGACGCTCTGAGCCCCTACACCGTTGGTCGACGTGGGTCGGATGTCGTGAAGATGGCCCTGGGGGTGGTGGGTGGTTGATTCTGGCCGCTACAGTCCGGGCGCGTGAGGCGTGAATGGGATATTCGACTGTGACCCTTGCGGGGCTGCGGCGGGGTGTGGTTTGTCTGTGACGCCCGGTAGGACGTGGCGGGGATTGGCTGGTGAAGCCGCCACGCGCATGAGTGCTTCTGTTTTGGGTGAGCTGGTTTCGAGGGTGTTGAGCCAGGTGGCAACATTCCGGTTGGAGATCTGGCCTATGCCGTCGGTGCCGTGGGTGAGTACGGCTGTGGCTGCCAGAGACATGATGCCGGTGCGGTGGCCTGGTCTGCTGGTGCGGGCTAGATCGACTGCGACTCTGGTGAGTGACCGGTCGCGGATGAGTTGTGTGCGTGCTTGGTGTGCTGCTGCGGGATAGTTGGCTAGTTCGGTGATGAGGGTCGGGACGTGGACTTCCTTACCACCGATTGGCATGGGAGCGTGCCAAAGATCGGGATCGTTTGCCAGGGTGCTGAGGGCGTTGGTCATCAGAGTTGCTTGCCGATCGGGTGGGAGCTGGCCTGCCAGGGCGGCGACGTCGATTGTGTCGTCCACGAGAGGCGCTGCTGGGTTTTCCCCCGGTAGACGCCATGTGAGTCGGGCGAGAACTTCAGTGGGACTGGCTGCTGTGTGGCCGAACTTGCTGAGCAATGGGTGCCGGGTGCGTTCTTGCCATACGTTTTCTTGGCCTTGTCGCAGCTGACTTCCGTCGATGGTGATGGTCGTGGAGATCACTGGTGGGCGGGGGTGGTTTCGCGCGTGGTTTCGTAACGCCGCCGTCCAGGGGTCATTGTCTGCCAGCTGCGGGTCGTAGGTGAGTATTTGGATGCTTGTGATGCCAGGGATCGCGGCGTGGAGGGCGATGGCGTCGGCCTCAGGGCTGAGACGCGCGATCGCGATATCGCGCCCGGCGGTCACCATGGCCACGGTGCCGGCGTGAACTGCGTAGCCGATCACGGTATCGACGAGGTCTGGAAGATCAGTGATCTGTAGTGGTCTCATCGGTCCTCAAATCGGCGGCCGGGATCCACACAATGTCGATCACAGGGCCGGAAAGCTCGAGTGTGGCGGGGCGCTGGGTGGCGGGCTGTTGTGACATGGACTGTCCTGCTCACACCTGGGGTTTGACGTTGATGGTGGTGTCCTATCGGGTCGGGCTGGTGTCGTGACGAAAGGCGTCTGAGGTGGGTAACTGCGACTGGGTAGGGGTGGCCGCCAACACGGTGGCACGGCGGCGGTCGGTTTGATCGACCGGGGTGTTTCTGAGTGTGGATCCGGTCATGTTAACCCCTGTCAGGTCCGCGCCGGTCAAGTCCGCGCCGGTGAGATCGGCACGTTCAAAGTTGGTGGTGGTGGCCCGTGACTGTTGTAGAACGGTTGACACGCATAGTGTTCGCCGGAAGATCGCCTGGGAGATGTTGGCGCGGGTCAGGTCTGCACGGGTCAGGTCTGCGCTGTCGAGATTTGCCAGGTGGAAGGACGCATAGGGCAGGCGTGCGCCTAACATTTTCGCGTTCATGATGTCAGCCGAAGCGAAGACCGCTCCGGGCATGGTGACGTTGTTCAGGGTGGAATTCATGAGTAGTGCGTTACTGAAGTTCGCGTCGGGGGCCGTTGCCCCAGTCAGGTCTGCCCTGATCATCATTGCCCGCTGAAACGAAACTTCGGGCGCTGTGATGTTACGGAGGTTACTGGAGGAAAGGTCCGCCCCATCGAAGATTGCACGCGACAAGCTCGCGCCTGCAAGTTTGGCTGCTGCCATGCGCGCTTCGCGACACGAGGCTTTCGTCAGGTCCGCGCCAGTCAGGTCGACACCACCCAAGCGGGCACGTTCCAGAGATGCCCCAAGTAGTGAGGTTCCCCGGAAACTGAAGTGACGCAGATCCATACCGGTCAGATTGACCAGGTCGAGCATCAGCCCATCGAGGTTGATAGTGATATCGGCTGCGGCGTTGAGTTCCACCATTTGCTCGATCAGGTCGGTTTTCTGGTCGGAATGCAGGGTGGATGATTCAACCAGGTGGGCGCGAAGATCCATGATGCGCGCTGCATTCGGATGCACAGAAGGGGTGTTATCGGTAGTCATCAACATGTCCTTAACTGAACGTGGCCGGAAGAGTCATCGTGATAGCCCACGTGAAGCTTCTTGAGGGTTCTATGGGAGATACGGCGCCGTGGGGCGGGACGTGACTGTGTTGATAGGTCGAGGCCGGATTTGGTGGTGTTCCTGTCCGGCATCTCCGTGGTGGCTGCTGCTGAGATCACGGTCTGGGGCGCGTTCTTCACGGTGCGTTGATACCGGTGGTAGGCGGCGCGTGTGTGATCTGGGTGGTGTGGGTTTCAGCCTGGCTCTGGTTGGCTGCTGCAGCTGCCATCTCCTCGTTGATCTGGGTGAGCCGTGATTGGGCGATCGCTAGGTCGTGTTCGTGTTTGAACGGTTGGCCGATGCGCTGGCGTGCCTGGTCTGCGTCTCGCAGTGCGGCGTCGCGGTCTGTTTCCATGCGCGTGACCTTCTGGGCGATCGCTCCAGGGAGCCGTTCGAGGCGGGCGATGATGAAGTGTTTGCCGGGCTCGAGTTCGCCCGGTTCAATTTCGAAGGAGATTCCGCTGACTCCAGCGAGGGTGAATCGGAGCCAGTACTTCCCGAACGAGAACGAGGTATCGGTCTCGATGGTGTGCCCTGCGAGCTGGATCTGGGCGGGAAGTTGAACATGCTGATCGATGCCGTACCGCAGCCGGTGATGGTGAGTCTCTATGACTGCGGAGGTGAGGTCATGGAGGTGGGTTTGCGCCTCGACTCGGGAGGTGAAGTGGCGATCGCCAATGCGGATCTGAAATTCTTCACCGGCTGTAGAGATGGTGCGCGCCATAGCGGCCCGCAATGCCGGCATCTGCAGCTCGACGTCATCGACGATGGCGGCGGCCGCGGTGATGGCGGCGGATAGTCCTTGTTGGGTGCGGTGGTGGGCGCGCTTGAGCCTGGACAGTTTCGTGACGCGGGCTTGTGTTTGGGCGAGTTCGAGGATGAGCGGGTCACCAGAGGCAGCTGCTTTGGCCGCTCCGGCGCTGAGTGTGGCGTCCCCGATGTCTTCGATTTCCCGGACGTCGAGGCTGCGTTGCATGAGCTGGTGAATCATGCGTGCTTTGCGTTCTACGGTCTGCCACATGAAGGCGTCAAAGGACCGTTCGGTCAGGTACCTGAACACGGCCACTTCGGGGTTCTGGTTGAGTTGCCGGATGGCACGGCCATCACGCTGGGTGAGGTCTGCTGGACGCCAGGGGCAGTCGACGTGGTGCAAGGCGATGATGCGGTCTTGGACGTTGGTGCCGGTGCCCATTTTATCGGTCGACCCGAGCAGGACTTTGATGCGCCCCTCACGCAGTGCCGAGAACAGGCCCGCTTTTTTGGCGTCGGTATTGGCGGAGTGGATGAACGCTATCTCGCCCGGCGGCATCCCTGCGTTGATGAGCCCTGACCGGATTTCCTCGTAGATGTTCCAACCGGCTCCGGTAGGGGTGGAGTAGTCGCAGAAGATCAGTTGTGTCGCCCCGGTGGTGGTGGATGGTTCTCCTGTGGTGGGGTTGATGTAGGGGCGGTCTTTGGTGGCTTGCCAGATGCGCGTGACTTTGTCGATGACGTAGTCGGCTTTGGTGGGACTGGTCGTGGTTTGCCCGATCATGCGCATGTCGCAGGCAGCTTTTCGTCCGTCGGTGGTGACCTTGAGCATGTTGTCCTCGCTCGGGTCGACCAGGCGCGACGCGATCGCGTCCACGCGCCTGGTGAGGTGGACCATATAGTTGTGCAGTTCGCGGCTGGCGGGGATCAGGACGTTCATCGCGGCGCGTTCCCCGTCTGGCCCGGGCGCGAAGTCGGGGCGCGGGAGTTGCATGTCTTCGGCGGTTTTGGTGTCGGCGAACATCGACCACATGGCCAGGAGTTCGGGCACGTTCTGAAAGGAGGACAGGCGCGTGTTCAGCTTGTATCCACCCTGAGGTGCGATCTCCATTTCGGTGACTTGGGTGCCAAATGTCGCCACCCACTGGTCGAACACTTCGATACCCGCATCGGTGAGGATGTCGGGGCGTAGGTAGCGTTGCATGACGAAGGTTTCGGTGATCGAGTTCGATACCGGTGTGCCGGTAGCAAACGTCGCCACCTTGCCCTTGTTCTCCCGGAGCCATTCGATCTTCATGTGCAGGTCGGTGGCTCGATCTGAACCGGCGATCGCAGCACCAGGAACAGCCGAGGGCGTGGCCAAGTTCTTGTAGTGGTGGGCCTCGTCAACGATGAGGTAGTCGATACCGGTCTGTTCGAATGTCAGGCCTGGGTCCCGGTCAATGCCTGCGATGGTAGCTTTGAGTTTCTCCTCGCGTTTCTGCAACGTCTTTTCAGCGTTCTTGATCGACTGGGTAGTGCCGATACCGGCCTGCCTGGTCCGTTCGATAGTCAGGCGCAGCGCGTCGATTTCATGGCGCATATAGGCTTCCTCAGCATCGGCGCTAAGTGAGAGTCGTTTGAATGCCCCTTGGGTCATGATGATGCCGTCCCAGTCGTTCACGCTGGCCCCGGCCACGAACGCGCGCCGGTCCTCGATACTGGTCAAGTCTTGGCTGGATGCAGCGAGAATTCTCGCTGCGGGATACAGGCCAAGCCATTCCCGCGAGAACTGTTCAAGCATGTGGTTGGGCACAACGATCAGGGGTTTGTTCACCATGCCCAGGCGGCGCAGTTCCATCGCACCCATGACCATTTCGGCTGTCTTGCCCGCACCGACTTCGTGGAAAAGGCCGACAGCCTGTTCGTGGAGCATCCTGGCCACAGCGATCTTCTGATGCTCCCGCGGGGTGAAGGTGCGCGTCAGGCCGGGCAGTGTCAACGCGGCCGCTTCTGTTTCGAATGTGCGCAGGACCAAGGAGTTGAAGGCTTCGTTGTAGATTTTTTGCAGGCGCACGGAGCGTTCGGGGTCTTCCCACACCCATTCGGAGAATCGTTCGCGGATCTCGTCGGCTTTGGCGAGTGCGGCCGCGGTCCCCTCGGCGTCAACCATGCGAGGTTCGGATCCGGGGGTGTAGACGGTGATCTGCTGTTGTCGGGCGATCCTCTCGATCAGTTTCCCGGCGTGCATCCTCTCAGTACCCCACACCCCGCTCGCCAGGACGGAGTCTCGGCCTGCCGCTGACAGTCGCACTTCCCAGATTCCCGAGCCTGCGGTCTTGACCGTGGCGCGGGAATCGCCCACGAGCTGCCGGGTGAAGTCTTGGAGCACATCTGCCGGAATCCACACGGCGCCGATCTTCGCTTCAATCTCACCGGCTGCAAGCGGGACCGGCTGCACCTTAGATAGTGCTTCGATGTTGCGCTGATAGGTGTCAGGAGCGCGGGTTGCTGCTTCCTGGGCGGCAGCGAGTTTCAGTCGGACGTTACCCGAAAGGTAGGCCGATGCTGGTTCGAGTTGACCCGTGTCTGGGTCGAGGAATGCCTGATCACCGATCTCGGTCAGTGCGGTGTCTTCGTCGATGTCCAGGAGCGCCGCGATGTAGGGCAGATCGATGCGCCCTCGGGTATCCAGGCTGAGCGCGATCGCGTCTGAGGCGGTATCCGCGCCTTGGGGCCGGACACGCTCCTGCACGACGCGTTCATGCAGGATGGTTGCCTTCGTGAACGATTCGGTGGCCGCGTCGAAGGTGGCCAGGGCGAACACTGTTTGCGCATGAGGATCGGTACGGAAGATCCGTGAGGCCCGAGGGATGCGCCGGGTCACGATCGGTGACTCGGGGTCGCGCGGATTCTCACGAACGCTCACCGACACCCGCGAGGGGCACCCGTACTTCGCGACATGGGCATCGAACAGCGCCTCGAGGTGGCGGCGCTGCTGCTGAACGGCCGGGTGGTCGTCGCCCACGGTTTTCGCTTCCAGAGTGAGCAAGTCGGTCGTGGCGTCACGCAACTGGATCAGGGACCGCAGCTCCCGGGCCAACGCCACCGACGTCTCAACAGGTTCGAGGCTGCCAGCGGAATACCGAGAGATGGTTCCATCCTCGCTGGCGTGCAGGGATCCTTCCCATCGCACCAGCGCGGCGTGCTCACGTTCGGACGTGACCTGGACGGGCGCACTGGCGGGAGCCGGGGAATGGATCAGACCTGCAGCGCGAGCATCGTCGGTAATCTTGTGCAGCGCGGCGGTAAGCGCGGCGGGTGTGTGGGTGCCCGGATCGGCTGTCACGGTGGCGGTGGCCTCCCCGTGCATGCCATGCCCGACGTGGAGGGTGCCGAGCACCATTTCAGGATGGTCCTCGAAGTACTCGTTGACCCTGATCTCATGGCCGTCGACCACGCGGGCACGCGTGGACGTCCACGCGGCCTGGGCGGGCGCGCGACCCTCCTCGCGCACGCGGAAGACCATGACATCGGTCAGTGCGTCAGTGCCAGCTGAACGCCTGTGTGCGCCGGTAGGAAGACGTACTGCGCCCAAGAAGTCTGCCCGTTCAGCCATGAGGAGTCGAGCCTGCTTGTTGCGGGTGTCCATCGTGAACCGTGAAGTGATGAACGCGGCCACACCACCCGGCTTTGTCAGTGCCAAGGCTTTGATGATGAAGTGGTTGTGCAGCGACTCGTTCGTGGGGTTGTGCGCCGGGTCATGGAGTTGGACGTCACCGAAAGGCACGTTCCCGATCGCCACGTCGAAGCTCCCTGCAGGGACGCGCGTGTCAGCGAAGGACTGCGCTACCACTGTGTGGGCAGGGTGCAGGTGGGCGGCGATCGCCGCGGTGATCGGGTCCAGCTCGATGCCGGTCATATGGGCACCAGCCGGAGCTGTGCCCATGAACACCCCCGATCCGCAGCCAGGTTCCAGAACGTTCCCGTCGGTGAAACCAAGCCTCGTCACGGCCTGCCAGAGCCCCGCAGCAATCTCGGGGCTGGTGTAGTGAGCGTTCAGGGTCGTCCGGGACGCCGCGGCGTACTCGTCGCCGGTGAGCAGTTCACGCAGCTGCTCACGCTGCGTCGACCACTGGGGTTGCGTGGAGTCGAATATCCCCGGAATCGCACCCCAACTACCCCACCGGGCCAAAACCTGCTGGTCCTCGACGCTGGCAGCGCGGCCAGAGCGTTGAAGGCCGCGCAGAGTCGTGAGCGCCGCCAGATTCGCGTCAATCCTGGCCTTCGTGCCCGATGGCGCCAACTGATCCTGACTGGTGATCCGGAAACCACCAGACGGCGTTATGCCGGCAGGACCGGCCTCCCTGCTGGTAGTGCTGCCAGGCCGATCTGGATCGCTGCCTCCCGGTTGCGGGTTGATGCCGCCATCGCTTCGGGTGAGGTGGGTTCTGGCCAGAAGTTGATCCGTGCCTCCTTGGTCAACAACTCGCTCCACATCGCGATGTGCCGGATCTCCTCCAGGTTCGACGCCTGATTCAACAATGCTGTCGCGTAGTCCACCTTCGGATCCCAATCTGCGGCTTCCATTTGCCTCACCAGTGCCTGTTCCAGGTGCTCCCACCTGTCCCACATGCGCAAGTACTCCTCGCGGGGAGTCAGGGCTGTCGGGTGATCCCACAACCCGTCCGCCTGGTCGTCCGGGACTTGCGGGAGCGTCGAGTACACCAGATCGTGCATCACGATCTCGGTCGCGGCCGACCTGCACTGGTTGCGGTGTCCGAGCTCCGCCAGGTAGTCCTGACTCGCTGGCTGGTGGGTGATCAACTGATCGGTCAACTCCCCGATCATCGTCTCGGCCCTTGTGCCCAAGTTGGAAAAGTACACGTCGACGTCCTCCGGCGTCATTGCCGCGATCCTCGCCGGGTCGCACACCTCGATCGTCCGCTTGGCCTGCAGTCCGTACTGATTCATCACGGTCCTCCTCTGGTAGTCCCCACAGGTCAAAGAATCCTTGACCCGTGATCTGCTGTGAATTTTTGTTTCGACCCATCTCGTCGTTGCCCCCGATGCCGTGATGCCACTATCACGTCCATCACGGCGAGCTGCATACACGACGACGGGGAATTGATACTCTGCACGTCGATCGCGTCCCCTACCCATTCGCTTCACCACCCCAGGCACCGGGACTGCGAAACGCACGAGTAACGACATCGTCACGACGATTCGCCTCTAACTCCAGGGGTCGCCAGGGAGCGTGGCTGGGGAATAGATGGTGTAGCCGTCGGGGTGCATTTCGGTTTGTCCGTGGTTGGATAGCCGGCAGAAGTTGACCCATTCCCAGGCGGCGCCTCCTGCCCAGCGGTAGGCGCCGTGGGTGACGTAGGCGGCGCCGCGGTATCCGAGAGCAATGTAGTCCTTCACTTGCGCGCGCAAACCGGTTTCGTGGGCGCTGTCGAGGCGGCGGAGGATGTCGTGGACGGATGCTTTGACGGTCCAGCCTTGTTCGCTGCACGACCACTTATAGGGCGTGACGGGGTAGTTGGCGTCCATCTGGTCGCTGATGGCTCCTGGGATGGAGTGGAAGCCGAGCGTGGTCTGGTTGGAGTAGGTCGGGAGCATGCTCACACCCAGGCGGGTGCGGCCGAGGGCGCGGGATGCGGCGTGGGCAAGGGTTGGCCCGCCGTGGCCGAGCACGGTCCCGTAGCCGGGCGCACTCGAGTGGGGGAACTGGTTCCAGGTGAGTGTTTTGATTTCTCGCCACGGTGGGCCGTGGGCGTCGATCTCGGCTTGGGTGATCCAGCCCTTTTCGACTGCGAGCTGGTTGAGCGCTTCGACGGTTTCGGGCATGTAGGCGATCTCGGGGTTCGCGTCGTTGTAGGTATCGACCGTGGGGGGCGGACTCCATTCGACGGGAGTGCTCGGGTCGTAGCCGCGAGAGAGTTCGTTGGGTGTCGGTTTGCGCCAGCAGGTGATGGTGACCCCACACCGGTTATCGAGCCAGTAGTGGTCCGCGACCGTGGAGATCGCTTCAACGGTCACTGCACCGTAATCGGTGCAGCCTGGAATACGTGTCTCGAAGTATCCCTCCCATACCCCTGTTGCAGGGTTGTAGGCGTAGCTCGTGACGTTATCGAAGCAGTACCGCTGGCCGGGCTGCCAGTCGATCGGCGGTGTGGGTGTGCCCGGGTCGGTTCCTCCACCTCCTGGGTTGCCTGGGTTGTCGGTATCTGAGCCGCCGGTGCCGGCGGCCGGTTTGATCGTGGTGGTGGCCACGGTCGCTGCGGCCAGGCGCACGGTGGTCGGCGCGTAGAGCCGCCAGGTCGTGGCCGTCGACGAGGTCGGCACTGTCGCAGTCAGGGTGACGCGAGCAGCTGCACGAGTCGTGAGTGTGGCTTGCGTGCGCCAGGTGGAGTCGGTCTTGCGCTGGACGAGGACCTTGCGGCCGCGAGCAGGCGTGAGCTGCGCGGAGATCTCGACTTTGGAGCCTGCCTTCGCGGTGACGGTCACGGTCTTGGCCGGCTTGGCGCTACGCCCATCGACATAGACCTTCTTGACGGTGGTTTTGACCTTCTTGGCCTTGACGCGCTTGGTTACACCGAGTGCCTTGACCACGGTCGTGGCGGGCTTGGACGTGACGATGCGGGCCACACCCCGGTATGCGCCGCCGGACCAGCGGGCCTTGACGTTCTTGGTCTTAGCGCCGGTCTTGACCTTCACGGTGATCGCGTGGCCACGGCGCGCAGTCTTGACCGTGACCTTCACGGTCGTGCGCACCGTTGTGGCAGACCGAGACGTGGTGGACGTCGTCACCGTCACATGCGCCTTCGTGGCCGCGGTGCTGGCGGGCGCTGTGGCGATCGCCATGGTGGTCATGACTGCTAGTGCCATGGCGGTGGCCACGGCTCGGGTTTTCAGTGATGCGGTCATGCTTCACCTTCTGGTGCTTGATCCCAGATGTCTCTCACGAGTATGGCGGTGCCGGCGGGAGCCGACTCCACGACTGCCGGCGCTTGGCGTCGACGAACTGCGTTGCGGTCGAGGTCCAGGACGTCGGCCGCTTCACGAAGAGATGCCCCGTCAGCGATCAGCACCGCTGCCGCTTGCCGGTGCACGACTTGCCTGGCCGCAGCCGCCCTGTCCGCGGCTTCGTTGGCGATCGCCACGGCTGCGATCGCAGTCTCCCACGCGGCACCGACATACTCGGCCGAGCCGAGCACTCCCGTCGCTTCTGCGTCGGGAGTCTCACGCCACGAAATGGGTATCGGCTGCCGTGCCATGTACCCATTGTCTCATCCGGCCCCTTAATGTGCCATATTTATGTGTGCGGGATCTCGCGCAACTTTTTGTGCCGGCGACCGGTGATGACAAAGGAGGGTCAGCGCCCCTGCACGCTGACCCTCCCTAATGGCACTCTAGAACGGTGGTTCCTCGAATGCCCCGGTATTCTCTGCTGGTGGTGCGGATTCCCAGGGATCTTCTGAGGGTGCCGGTCCGGCGGCTGGCCGTCCGTCGCGGCGGACGCGTTCGACCTTCGCGGTCGCGGACCTGAGCGACGGGCCGATCTCGTCGACCTGGAGCTCGACGGAGGTGCGCTTCTCGCCCTCGCGGGTCTCGAAACTGCGCTGAGTCAGACGACCCTGCGCGATGACGCGCGAGCCCTTGGTGAGTGATTCTGCGACGTTCTCGGCCGCGTCACGCCACAGCGAGCAGCGCAAGAACAGCGTGTCGCCGTCCTTCCACTCGTTCGCTTTTTTGTCGAAGGTGCGTGGAGTCGAGGCGATCGTGAAGTTCGCGACAGCAGCCCCGGACGGGGTGAAACGCAGTTCGGGGTCGGCGGTCAGGTTCCCGACGACCGTGATAACGGTATCTCCAGCCATGATCATTCCTTCCAGTTGGTTTGATTACTTGGTGCGCACGAGCTTGGTGGTGCTGGCGGACGCGTTCACGATCACGCGCACCTTGGCGCGCGTCTTGACCGTCACCTTGGCGGCACCCGCCTTGGAGGCTTTCAGGGTCTTCACGGTGCGCCATGTCTTGCCCTTGCGGATCTGCACCCGGATCTTGGTTCCCGGCGCCGTCTTCGCGACTGAGATCTTCCTGGCCTTCTTGGTCTTCTTGATCGTGACCTTGGGCGCCGTCTTCGCGGTGGTCGACGTCGCGATCGGTGTCTGCCATGGCGAGGCGGAGGACCCGACGAGGGTGCGGACGGTCACGGCGTAGGCAGAAGATGCCGTCAGACCGGTGATCGTGGTCGACGTCGACGACGTCGACACGGTCTTGCCGCCCTTGCCGGTCACGCGGACCTCGTAGCGTGACCCCGCCGGCCCGCGTGTCCAGGCGAGGGTGAGGGTCGTTGGCGATCGTTTGGTGATCTTGACCGCCGGTGGAGTGTTCGGGGTCGTGGCGAACGTCACCGTTGCCTGGGAGAGTGCTTCCCCTGGGGCCGTGGCGGTGATGGTGGCGGTGTAGGTGCGCCCGGCCGACAGTCCGGTCAGCGTGACAGTCGGTGAGGTGGTTGACCAGGTGCGCGGGATACCGGCGAGCTGCACCAGGTAGTCGGTCGCTCCCTCGACAGGGTTCCACACCAGGGCGGCCGTGGTCGACGTCGAGGACGTCGACCGGGCACCAGTTGGAGCCGCTAGGGCTGTCCTGACCGTGGTCGACGCGGTTGCTCCGGGGTTCGCCCCGATCGCCTGAACGGTTACCGGGTAGGTGGTGCGAGGCGCGAGGCCGGAGACCTGGGCTGAGGTGCTGGTGACAGTGCGTTCGAGATCTCCGACCGTCACCCGGTAGGACGTTGCACCGGGCGGGGGCTCCCAGGACACGGCGGCGCTCGTCGAGGTCGAGGTGACACGCACCCCGGTGGGTGCGACGGGGCCGGTGGTGAACGTGGTCGACGCGGTTCCGCCGTACCCGTCGGAGCGGGTGTAGGTGGCGGTGTAGGTGGTGTTCGGGTTCAGTTCGGTAAATGTGTGCGACCCGGCTGTCAGGGCGAGGGTCTTAGTGCGGGTCTGCGCGCTGGAGGTCACCGTCAGATTCGCGGTATCCAAGCCAGTGCGGAACCGAGGTGTCACAGGGACCGAGAGGGTTGCAGTGGTGTCGATGACGGCAGTTGGTGTCACCGACAGTACCGGGGTCGGTGCGGTGCGGGCGATCGTCGCACCGGCGGGCTGGATTTGTTCGGCCGCGACGAACTGCCGGGCGACTCCGTCTGCTTCGAGGACGTGCAGTTCGGTGCTGGGCACCGTATCGAGGGATGTGACATCTATCGTGATCGGGCCGGGCTTGTCGACAAAGATTTCGACCGGTTCGAGCACTCCCTGATTCACGACCAGGTCCGCGGACGTCTTCGAGGTTGCCGAATCGAACGACGCACCCGTGAGGGTGACCGGCAGGGTGTAGCTGACGGCCGGGAGTGAGCTGTAGTCGAATCCGGTGCCGGCATCGACCAGTTTGATACCAGTCAGCAGGTAGACCCCGCGCACGGCGTCGTAGGCGGAGAGTTGCGGGACGATCGAGACCTGCCCGGTATTGCCGGCAGGAATCCCCCCGACCTGAGCGGCAATCGCTGTGGCCGGGTCACTGATCGCCAGGCAGTTAGCGACGTCAGGTGCTGGAGCACCGGCCACGATGCCGATAGCCCGCCACAGCACTCCGTAGCGTGCAACGGCATCGTGCGGTGCGGCGGGTTGTGCCCGGCTGGAAAGCAGGTACCCGATCTGTGCGCGCTTCGCGGGCGTCAGCACCGTGCCAGCGGCCGTGAGCGAGTCAGAGGCGGTGATCGTGCGTTCTTGCCAGTCGAAGCCGCCCGTAATGAACTGTTTCACCACCGGAGTCACGCCCTGGTCGCTGTAGGCATCAATCAGCCAACGCTGGACCGGGGCCGAGCCTGTCGACCCGGCCTTCGTGGCGTAACTGACCTTGCCTTGTGTCCCACACGAGTAGTCCACGATGTTGTCGAACGAGATGGTGGCCGCAGTGGCAGGTGGGGCCGTGGCGGCGATAGTAAGGCCGAGAGCCGTGGCGATCGCCACGGCCATCAAAGAGGGTCGTCGGTTCATCACAATGCCTTCCTAGAGCGTCTGTCAGTGGGTGTGAGAATGGGCCGGCACCGCGGTGCCCAATTCGCGGTGCCGGCCCCTAAGGGCCTGGTGGGTCAGTCATCGTGCCGAGAGGTCACGGTGGTCCACTGCCAGGCCGGTCTAGAGTGCAGTTGCGGGCTTATGCAGCTGCGCGGGAATCGCGGCGCAGGATCACGACCACACCGCCGACTATCACCAGGCCCATACCGAGCAGCCCGAGCAGCGTGACCGTGGCCCCGGTCTCGGGAAGGCCGGGTTCTGGCTCGTCGATGATGTCCGGGGTATCGGTGATCCGGGTCGTCTCTGCCTTGACCCGGTAACCGCCCACCGCGATCGGCGCGGTGCGGCCGGGAACATAGACGGCCTCGACCCAATACACGGTCGCCTCGGAGTCGACCGAGATCTTCGGGGACACATAGTCACTAGACGCGCTGGCGTCAATCCCGTCGACTTGGTGCAGCAGGGTGTCGCCCTGGTAGCCGTGTTCGACCCGGGCGGCGTCTTTCTCACCGGTTTGGTCCCACACCTCCCAGGCGATGGTGGACCCTTCGGGCAGGTCGGCGGGGACGTCGAGGTGGACGGTGTCGGTGAATTTCTCTCCGAGTTTCGCGGTCTTGGTCGCGGTCGAGCTGACGTCGACGATCGTGGTCGTCTCGTCGGGCAGGCGTGGCTGGCCGGTGATGAACGGAGGCTGATCGGTATCGATGATCCTGTCCGGGGTCGGGACATACAGCCGTTCCCGGAAGTACTCCAACCCGGTCAGATCTCCCACGGTGATAGTGGGTGATGTGTAGTCGCCAGGACCGTCCACCTCGACCGGACCAACAGAGCCGATCAGCTCATCATTAGCCGGATCATCCGAGTCTGACTGACGGTAGTAGTCGAAGTAGAGCACCGATCCGGCCGGAACCGGACCGGTCACGGTGGCCACGTCGTAGGTCGTGGTTCCGATCTGGGCGTAGGGGTTAGCCGTCGTGGTTACCGAGACGATGCCAGTGACCTCGGTGGAGATTCCGTAGTCCGACTGCCACGACTCATGGAAGTTCCCGCCCGGGATCGATTCGGTCCAGGTGAAGTACTGGCAGTCACCCGGCGCGGCGATGTGTGGTGACACTCGAGTGCCGACGTTCCCAGCCGCATCCGACGTCACGGTCGAGGTGACGGTCCCGGCGGCGCGTGCCCAGGAGGGGACCGTCGAGGACAGTGACGGCTCGACGGTCGAGCAGTAGCCGGTGTGCGTGACTGTCACGGTGGTGTTCGCCGGCAGGCCGGTGACGGTGAACTGATCGGTCAGTAGCGCGCCTTCGGTCGCGACCTGGTGGGAGGCCATGGTCGCCACAGCGGGCTGGAACTTGATCAACGCCAGCTCCGAGACGATCCCGTAGTCCGACTCGGTCCCGATACCGGCGGTGCCGGCGTCCGCATCGATGAGGGTTTCCGTCCACGGGTAGTAACCCGGTGACGTGGCCTCGAAACCATCAGCCACCGCGCTACCGCGTCCAGCGGCGTTGAGCTGCACCTGAACCTGCTCAGAATGGGCAACCTGCGGCCGATCTGCATCCGTGAGGGCACGGACGGCCGGTTGAGCGTTCACGGGCTCGTAGGCGCGCAGCAGGATCGTCACCGTCGAGTTCGGTTTGCCGCCTTCGACCTCCACCCGGTCCGCAACCGTGTCACCCACGCTCCCCGCAGAGGCGATGGCTGGTGACGCGGTCGTTGAGACGACCGGGTTCCAAGGGATCGACACCGTCTCAACCTCGTAGACGGTCGTGTCGCAGTACCCGTCATAGCCCAGAATCCGGTCATTGGGCGGCGTCCCATCAGCCCAATGACCCGTCGCCGCATAGCAGTACGTGTAGACCCACCAGCCGCCGGACAATGCCGGATCTGACGGCAGGGTGTACGGGTGCTGGCCCGAAACAGGAATATCGGTGCTGGACATCGACGTAATCGGAGCCAACGTCGTCGAGGAGACTTGGTCCACGGTGCCGGGCTGGGCGGTAATGTCACCGTTCCACACCGGTTCCTCACTCAGGTGCCACAGCGTCGAGGTGATCACCAGCGGGTAGTCGGCAAGGTCGGCTTCCTGGCGGGTGATGGTGAACGTGTCCGAGACCGTCGCTCCCGGCTCCAGAGCCGTGGCAGACGCGACCGTACGCACCAAAGGTGAGCCAGGACGGATTTCATCGACCGACACGGTCTCTTCCCGTACGCCGTAGGGCGAGGTATACCCGGCTGGCAGTTGGCCGGGGATGGCATCCGCAGAGACGACCCAGGTGTAGGGGGTCACTACTGCGCGTTGAGTCACCGTCCGGTTGACGGTGGCTGTCACATTGCCGACAGCGTTCGCGACCGGTGTCGAGACGATCTCAGCACCTACCGGAGTCGCACCAGCTGGAATCGACGCTTGCCCTCCTGCGCCCGGCAATGCCAACCCGTCGGGGTGTTGGTAGAGCCGCGCACGAAGCGTGACGGTGGTTCCGGGTGCGAACCCGGAACCGGTGATCTGGTCGGTAACCACAACCTGGTTCGCCGCGTTGGGCGCCGACGTCGAGGCTTGGGTCACGATCATCGCGTTCGCCCAGGATCGGGTTTCGGCCGGGATCCCGTAATCGGTAATCGAGGAACCCAGGAGTCCGCCGAGTGCGGCGTCGTTGGCGACAACCCAGGTGTATGCGCCGGGAATGCGCGTGGTCGTGACCGACGGTGACCAGGTTGCGTTCCCGTTCGCGTTCAGAGTCACGGTCGTGGTTTGCATCGCTGCGGCCGCGGTCCCCGGAATCGAGGACACGGACGACACTGGGATCTGCGCTGGCGTTGAGGTGCCGTGATAGCGCAGATAGGCGGCCAACTTGACCTTCTGCCCGGCAAAGCGTGCAGGAGCGTTGACGGTGATCGAGTCACGGTGCGTGAGCACCGAGCCGTTGTCCACGATCGCTGCGGCGGTCGTAGTGATCGTCGGGATCGAAGGCGAGACGGTCAGGGTGTCTGTGGCCGTCACGTTCACCCGATTCACCGTCGCCATGTCCTGCACCGAGCCCGACGCACCGAACGTGTTGTCGTCACCCGACCACTGGGTCAGATAGGCCGACGGCAACCCGGTCACGGAGATCGCCGCCTTGACCGTGCCAGGACCGGTCAGTGTGATACCAGGGAACGAACTGGCAGCAGTCCCAGAGGTGACCGACTTGGTCTTAGCGCCGTTCCCAAACGCCGCAGGCCCAGACAGCGTGACCGTCACCGGAAAATCGGGCACGAACGTGCCCTTGGCACCCTTGACCCCTACGCCCGAGAGTGTGACTGTGTTCCCATCCGCGTTGCGCGACAGCGTGCCAGTGGCCGTATACGGACCGTAGTAGGCATCGGCCTTGACCCACATGCCCGCGGCGATGGCCTTGATCGCTCGGCGAGTGTTCGCCTCGTACTTAGAGGTGTTCGACCCGGCAACGTCCTGCTTCGTGTGAACTAGATACGATAGCGCCGCATGCGTAGCGTCCTTGGAATAACTGCCATAGTTCATTCCCGACCAGCGCTCCAACGCGAACGAGATCCGCGGCGAATGCAGCACCTGCGACTTGCCAGCCGACGTCGGCACGGTAGCCCCGCCCTGGAGGCACCAGGCATACGTGGTTCCCATTGCCGGGGCCGCCCGATAACTTCCCAGCCAAGACATCCACGACTTTCCTTCCCAGATCTCCTCGCCATATTGGCGCGAGAACGCCTTGGTGGATGGGGCGGCGGTAGCTGCAGGGCTGATGCTGATAGAAGTGGTCAGGACGGTGGCGATCGCTATCATGGCGAGCCAGATGTGGCTTCGCCTGAGGCTTGTTGGAGTTGCGGTGGTCATGGTTTCCTCTCGGGTGGGGGTCATCGGGCAGGGCCTGAAAAAGTCACGGAATGGTCGCTGGTCGTGGTTTGTTCCCACACGGGGTCATCGCGGCGACGGCGATCGAGGTCGGCTTCGAGTGCGAGTTCGGCTGCCAACGCGCGTTGTTGTGTGAGGCGCAGATCGCGGGCTTCACTCACGCAGGCTTGGCCGTATTGCTGGCAAATACTCCACGCTTCGGTCTGAGTCATCGTGGCCGGTTCGGGTGCGATGACGCCGGTTAACGTCCCGCCGGCGGACATCGTCGCCATCGACGACAGCCCTTGGTTGTGCCGTCGGATATGGGCAGGGACTGAGAAGTCCCGCGGGGCAGGTTCGGGCGGTGGTTGCTCACCGGCGCGAATCGCTTGCGCTGCCTCACGTGTCCACTGCCGCCACTGGACGGCTTTGTCGTGGGCGTGCCTCGAGATCGCGGTTGCTCGCACGCCGTCCGGGAGATCTTCGGGGTGTTGCGTGTCGAAGTCCCACACCACGTAGGCGAAGCCCGCAAGGCTTGGCTCGAACGGCAGCTCGGGCTGGCCGGAAGCTGCCGTGAACCAGGACCGCTCGCGCATCCAGTCGGCCACGGCCCGATCCCACAACATGGCGTTCAGCACGATCACGGACGCCAGGCGGTGTTGCTCGGGGTCGGGGAAGAGTGTGCGCTCCATAGTTACCTTGGGTGTCAGGGGACGTTCAGGCCACCTGATACACACCGAGCCCTGCTGCGGCCGGCGGGAACTAATAGATGCCGTGCCTAGCAGGGCGTGGGATGCTCGATGTCATGTGCGGGCGATTTGCTGTTGATCGGGATCTCGACGAGCTGGCTGCGATCTACGGGGCGACTCCCGTCGACCAAGTCCATTGGGAGCCGTCGTGGAACTTAAAGCCGACCCAGTCCATCCCGGTGATCCTTGAATCAGCCGCGGGCGAGGCGGAGGTAGTGCGCCGAGCGGCGATCGCCCGCTGGTCCCTCACTCCGATCTGGTCCAAGACGCTCGCCACGCGGTTCTCCACCTTCAATGCGCGCATCGAGTCAGTGACGGAGAAGGCGTCCTTCAAGAGTTCTGTGAAATCTCGGCGGGCAATTGTCCCGGCAGCCGGATACTACGAATGGACGACCAAGGCTGGCATCAAACAACCGCACTACATCCACCTGCCAGAAGGTGAACCATTGGCCTTGGCGGGTCTCTACTCCTGGTGGGCGGACCCCGCAGCCGCCAAGGACACCGACACTCGCTGGCATCTGACCGTGACCATGCTGACGTGCGACGCGGTGCAGACCATTGCGGACGTCCATGATCGCGAACCAGTTCCTCTACCGGCAGATCTGTGGGACGACTGGCTCAACCCGCAGGTCGAAGGTGACCAGGAATTCCTGGGCGAGGCAGTCCAAGCGTCCCTGCCGATCGCTGCACGCCTGATCCACCATCAAGTCGCACCCCTCAAGGGTGATGGGTCGCACCTGATCGAACCGACTCGCACATAGGCGCCATCAGGACGACAGCCCCCTTGTCAGCGGGCGGGTCTACACTCAATCGAAGTAGTACGCATGTTCGATTGGAGAGTGCCGTGATCGTCACCGAGGTCGCCACACCTGGGAGCGCACCTTTGCGCGTCTGGGAACCAGTTGCCGTCGCAGCGGGTTATCCGAGCCCAGCGCAGGACTACGACCGCACCGAGATCGACCTCGTCTCCGAGATCGTCAAAGATAAGACCTCGACATTCTTCTTGCGCGTGGCCGGGGAATCGATGTCAGAGGCGGGGATCTCTGACGGTGACGTGATCGTGGTCGACCGCAGCTTGACCCCTGCAAGCGGGGACGTCGTCGTGGCGGTCCTCGATGGAATGCTCACCGTCAAACGCCTCGACGTCTCCCACCGCGGCGTGACGCTGCGCGCCGAGAATCGACACCATCCTGACATCGTGGTCGACGAGCTCTCTGAGCTGACGATCTGGGGCGTCGTGACGACGTGCCTGCACCATCTGAGGGCGTCATGATCGCCCACGTCGACATCAACTCCGCCTACGTGTCCTTCGAGCGCGTCTTCGACCCGAGCCTGGAAGGCATCCCTGTCGTGGTGCTCTCAAACAACGACGGCATGGTCGTCGCCGCTTCGAGCGAGGCGAAACAACTCGGCCTCGACCTCGGCAAGCCGTGGTTCGAGCTGAGGCCGGTCGCGAGCGAACTGGGTCTCAAAGCACTGTCGTCGAATTACGAGCTGTACGGGGAAATGAGCGGCCGCGTGATGGACATCCTCTCTCGCTTCACCGACACCCTGCAGGTCTACAGCATTGATGAGGCGTTCCTTAAACTGCCTGACGAACCCAAGGTCCTCGCCAAGGTCGGCCACGAGATCCGCGAGACACTGCGCCAACTCGTGGGAGTGCCGGTGTGTGTCGGGATCGCACCGACTCGCACGCTCGCGAAACTCGCCAACCGGACCGCTAAGAAGGTACCCACATTCGCCGGGGTGTGCGTGTGGCCGCAGACATCCCCGACTTGGCGTGAGCAGCTGCTCGCGCGGCTCCCGGTGAGCGAGGTTTGGGGCATCGCTCGCCGCCTTGAGCGCCGTTTGAATGCGATCGGCATCTTCTCGATCGCCGAATTGATCGCCGCTGATCCTGTTGAGATGCGCCGACGTTTCAACGTCGTGGTCATGCGCACCGCGCTCGAGCTGCGCGGCGTGCCGTGTATCCCTGCCGAGGAGGACCGCACCGGGAAAAAGGACCAGCTCATCGTGTCCCGCTCGTTTTCGCAAAAACTCACCACGGAAACCGAGATGCGCCAGGTGCTGGCCGTCTACGCTCAGCAAGCCGCCGCCCGCCTTGTGAAACATAGCCAGGTCGCTGGCCGCGTGACGGCGTTCGCTGGGACGAGTCACTACGTCGACGAACGACACCACCCGTCCGTCCTCGTTCGGATACCTACCCCGACGAGCGATCCGGTTGTCATTATGCGCGCAGCATACGAACTCCTGCCACGCCTAGTCGACGGCGCGCGATGGGCCAGAGCAGGGATCATGCTGAGCGACCTGGAGCCTGCTGGCAGAAGGGAAGTATTCGAAGAGTTCCGTTCCCCACACGAGGAAGCCGGAATAGCCACCCTGATTGACAAAATCCAGAAGACAACCGGGCACGAATCCATTGGCCTTGGGTGGGCTGGTCTGCGGCCCGGACCGGCCTGGCAGATGACGAGGAATATGCTCTCTAAGCGCGCCACGACACACTGGGGCGAGTTGGCGATCGCAAACGCTGCCTGATGAATGCGGTGTTGTCGAGGGATCGACAAGCTATTTGAGTTGCTGCCGCGTTCGAGTGATCGTTCGCGGCAGCAACTCAAGGTATTTCTGCCTACAGCCAGCGCTAGTCACTGGTTGCAGGCACCTGATGAGGTGTGCTTGCAGGCGCTCGTGTTAGGACTCGGCCAATCGGGTAGGCAAGGGCGATACCTAGGGATACACAGGACCACATCAGCGAGCGTTGCAATGCGGTGATTTGGCTGAGAGAGTCGTTGGCTGCTCCGAAGTTTTGGGAGACAACGAAGCTATTGATGGTCGCGATGATCGTGCCGACGATAGCGATTGCCCACAGGACTAATGTGAGTGTCTTTAGTTGGTATCGCATGGGATCGTCTCACCTTCGCTCAGCAGAACTCTATGGATAGACATTGTGGCACTGCTCCCCGCGGTACGTTCCCGCCACGAACATGCGAGCGCACAGTTGACCAGTCTTAACATTCCTCTTTGTTGAGTAGGTGTGGTCGGGGATGTAGCCGTATGTGCATCCTGTGCGTAGCGGGGATGTGTAGGTGCTGTATATGGTGCTTCCGTGCCGGTTTTGGAACTGCCATTGCGTGTTGCAAAGCTGGACGTACTTCGGCAACTTGAACACAAAGTTGGCGGTTTCTTTGGTGACGGTCAGCCCAGATCCGCTGATGCTGTGATAGATAGTACCGCCGGGAACAGTGATCGTGAGGCCTTTCCATCCAAAGGTGAATCCGGGAACCGTGCCGATGCCAGAGGCGCTCATTGGCGTGATCCCTCCCGTGGGCGGAGCAACGTAGTCGTAACGGGTTGGGTCGATGTCTTGTGTCTGGCCACCGAGGATGATGGTGGAGCCATCCTCAGCGATGTCCTTGATGATAACGTCACCTGGCTCAGGCTCAGCCTGCGCCGCCGTGGGTGATATTGCGATCATTGCGATCGCAGTCCCAAAGAGAAGTACGCCAAGCTTTTTCATTGCTTTCCTTCCGTCGCGATGCGCACTCGTCTTTGAGTGCACGGCGCTCGATTGCGCCGACACGTCCCACGCTACGAACATCGATGCAGATCAGGCGGGACAATCGTCACTTGACTCAGGTTGAGCATTCCAAGTTCCCATGGGTCACGGTTAACCTGATGTCCACATCGCCGACCAGGAGCGTTGAGGTGGCGTCGACCCAGTGCCCTGACATGGGTGTGAGCGCGATGATCTGCCCATTGCTGTCGATGATTGAGGTGCCATTGGTCGAGGCGAGGTCTGTGACCCAGGTTCCTCCGTGTGTGGGGAGCGGGTCGAGGACGAGGTGCATTTTTGAGATGGTCCTGGTGGGGTCAATGACCTGAATATGGCTGGTGCCGACATCGGGTTGGACCGGGGTGGTCCGCCCGATGACGGTGCGCCCGTGCACAACGGTGCGTCTGCCATCGGGAAAGGCGAGCTCGATATGCACGCCGTTGTCGGTGTCGGGGATGGTGCGCAGGACTGTCCGATCCTCGGCTTCTCGCGGAGCGGACTCGGCGCAGGGGCGGGACGACTCACTTCCAGGCATGGCAACTATCGGAATGTAGGGCGCGAGTTGGGGTGAGTCGTGGCTGTCCGGGGTGACGTCGGGTGGTGCTGCGAGAGACGGCTGGTGGCTGGCGCGATTCTCTCGTTGGAGTTCTGAGGCGAGCCCACTGATGTTGTCTGGGCCGAAGATAGCCATGGTCATTCTCCCGTCGCTGAGGCAGGTGGCCAGGAGTGTCCGTCCACGTACGGGTTCGGGTTTCCCGTGAGGTCTTGCCATTCAGCCTCCGTGATGTGGGTCAGTTCCTTGCCTGTGCGTGCCCCTTGGATGTCTCGGTGACCTTCGCGGCCGCAGCCTGAGTCGGCCGTGATCGACGCCATGCGCGCGAGAGCTCGTTCGAGGTCCTCGTGCCAGCGGAGTGGCCCGACTTCCTGGGTTGGCTGGTAGTAGAACTCGTGAGCCTTTAGGAGCCCATAGAGTTCGAGTTGGAGAGCAGGATGCTGCCACCAGCAGCGCGGGATCTTGTTTTCGCGGATGGTATAGGTGAGGATGATCCATTCGGTGAATCGTCGGATCTCAGGCATGATGCCACCAATGGACCCCAGTGGAGCTTCTCGCCAGTTGAACACAGCTACCGGGAGCGTGGCGCCGGCGGTTGTGTGAAGGACGGCGAGGAAGTCCTCGGATATCGGTGGGGTAGCCGATCCGGTGAGTGGGCTGTCAGTCATGGTGGGGACCTTTCGTGGGGTCGGCGGTTAGCCGGTAGCGCCGCAGGTGGGCAATCGCGTGTAGTGTGGCGCCGCGCCGGCCAAGAGTGTGCCAATGCTTGTGGTGGTCAAACAGGTCGTGGATAGCTCGGTGGCATTCGACACACATCGCTACCAGGTCTTCGTCGCTCTCTTCAGCGCTCCAGGAACCATCTGGGTTGCGGACAACCCCGCCATAGGACAGGTGGTGGAGGTGGGCGGCGCGCACTGTGAGCGCATTGGTGCAGCTCACGCAGGCCAAGGACCCAGATTGCTGCAGCGCGATCAGAAACACGAAACGCCTAGCCCACCAGGCTGGGGATTGCAGATAGCCGGCGCGGTAGGTCGTCGAGACGGCGGTGGATCTACGGTGCAGACTCATGGCCGTGCGCCTTGGCTGAAGGTGGCTGCCCGTTGGCCGGGCGCCAGAGAGTGCGCGGGGTGAGACTGGTGCCATTTCTTGGACGCGGTGATGTGCTCCGCCCAGGGTCGTTCGGGGTGGGGAATCAGGTCGACCAGGATCGGGCGGGCGCGACCTGCCACCAGCAGTGCGTTTCCTTCGGGAAGGCGGCGCAGCTCTTCGACTGACAGCACAGGCCGCTCACGGACCTGTTCGGAATGGTTGGTGTCCGAACTGGCCGACCAGGATTGGGTTGAGATGCGTTCTTCACGGATGCCGAGCAAGTCCGAGAGGTTACGCAGGTCGTCAGTATCCGAGGCGGAACCCAGCAGCAGCTTGCGGGTTGCTGCTTCCCAGATCGTTCCTGCCGCTTCACTCCCGTAGCCGTCGCGGATTTGGTTCCGGGACTGGAAAACGGCGACGCATTGTAGGCCTTCACCTGAGCCGGCCGCCATCGCTTCGGGAAGTCCTGCCCAGGGGTGAAGGTTGGCGATCTCGTCGAGGATGAACGCGGCGGGCGGGTCGAGTCGGCCTCCTGGTGACCGCATAGCGATCTTGTGGGCGGTCGCGCGAATATCGTCGAGCAGCATCGAGAAGAACACCCCGACACCGCTCACGCCTCCGACGGCCGAACGCGGCTCGGCGACGAGGTAGAGGGTACCGGAGGACAGCAGGAATACTTCGGGGTCGAATTGCTGCTCGCCAGGACCGACCTCGAAGACGGCGCGTACTTCAGGGACGTCGAGGGCTGAGAGTGCGGAGGAGACACCAAACCACTTGTTGGCCAAGGACCGGGGTTCCTCGTCCAGTACTGCCGCCAACATGGGCGCCCAGTGCAGATTCGATTTGGTTTCCAATATGGTCACAGCGCGACGCGCGGCGGCGGGCGATTTCGTCCACTCATGCAGCTCGGTCAGTGGCACTTGCCCCACAGCTGCGGCGTGCAGGAGGCATTGGAGGATGTCGGCGGCTTTGCCTGCCCACTCAGCGTTATTGCCCGTGGGTGACAGTCCTGTTCCGGTGATGAGGACGCTGGCTCGTTTTTTGGCGATCGCCCCATCCTCACAGCCGCGTACTGGGGACCAGCGGATCGTGGTTTCACGACCCGTGACGCCTTCAGGGTCAAAGAGGTAGACGGGGCCGACCTGGCTGCGGGCGAGGATGGTGGCTTCCATGTTGTCCCCACGCGTGGAGGTGGTCACCACTGCGCCAGGCGCCTCGACGATCGCAGATGTCAAGATGGTGAACCCTTTGCCCGACCTCGGTGGCCCGATCAGCAGGACTGCATCCTCGAGGCACAGCCACACTTTGACTCTATGACTGTGCCCGAGGAGCCATGCGACGTCAGGCGCGGTCAGTTCGCGGCGTGTGCGCAGCGAGGGGCGGACCTGTTGTCCACGAATCTTGGTGATTTTCGTGCCGACAGTCTTGTCGACTTCTCGGCCTGCGGCGATCTCCTTGCGTGAAAGGAGGTCCTTGCGGAACCACGCTGGGGAGAGTCGCCAGTTTCGCCACCGAGTGTAGATCGTGACGGCAATCGTGATCACCAAGACGACTAGGATTCCCATGGTGATGTAGGCGGGAGCTGTGGTCGTGGTGCAGGTACCGGCCTTCCCGAATGCGCCAGCGGCGTCCTGGAGATGGGCGATGTAGAGGAATCCGCTGAACAGGTTCTGTTCGGATTCTCTCGGCCACTGCCCACAGGAAATGAACGTGGCGAATTTCCCGGCGAAAACCAGGATGGCGGACGCGGCGAAAACTGCGATGGCGGCAATAGGGAGCCACAGTTCCTTGCCGATGTATTTCATCCTGCCCTCCTGGCGTCGGTGTTGAGGATGGCGAGTTCTTCGCTCGTTGGTTCGGTGTGCACGAGGAAGGACCGGTTCGCGACCTTCCAAAGGGCGGTGCCCTGGGGAAGCTTGGTGACCATGTCGCGTTCTTCCGGGGTCAGGCCGAGCGCTTTGGCCACGAGGCTGATCGAGGTGACAGACTGATTGTGGATGATCTTGACCTGGGATTTTGTCAGCAATCCGAGTGCCTGATTGCGGTGGGCACTGCCTTCGGGACCGACCATGTCGAGGTCCGCGAGCTCGTGCATGATCAGCATGTTCGCGATGCCCCATTCCCCGGCCAACCGAACGCGTTCGTCCATGCGAGCGACCATGAGCGGGTCGCGCATCGCGGCCCAGCCTTCTTCTGTGATGACCATCCAGAAATCACCGGTTTGGCCGCGCAAGACCTGGTCGAGCCACACGTTTGTGCATGTGGAGGCGATGGCTTGGATCGTGGGATCTTCGGTGAGAAGATCCTGGGTGTCCATGACGATCATGGGTTTACTCGGGTCCACGCGCACGGTCGATTCTGCATCGAACATGCCAGCCAAGTCGCCGATGACTAGGCGTCGAAGTGCATGTCCGAGGCGCGTTCCGTCTTGTCCGACTAGGGCGGCCGCATCAGGGCTCGGGTTCATCAGGTGGTCCATGACCGCCGGCAGTGTGGCCACGCGTGTGGAGGCGAGGGTGGCCGTCAGGGCAAGTTCGAGAGCGGTGTGTTCTTGTGGTGACATCAGTTGGCCGTGGCGCAACAAGGTCAGGATCGAGGTCAGCAGGCCGCGGCGCGTCGAGGTGGAGCGTTTGATCCATTCGGTCTCAGTCATACCGGCAGGTCGAATGCCGTCATCGAGCGGGTTGATCCGCTCTGGGCTGCCGCGTCCAAGCCGCACGGTGGGGGAATTTACCTGCTGGGCCAGTGCTGTCCATTCACCTTTGGGGTCTGATGCGACCGCGATTTTTCGCCCGAGTGCGATCAACCCCAAGCACATGATCTTGTTCGTCATGGATTTCCCGGTCCCGACCTGGCCGATGGATACAAAAGACGGCCCGGTGATGTGTCGGCCTTTGTACCATTCCCACGGGTCGCAGTAGAACCGGCCCCCCGACAGTAGGTCGCGCCCGATCGGTGCGCCGCGGTGGCCCAGACCTGCGTCGGCGAGGAAGGGTGTGGCCACCGCGAAGCGTGCCGCTGAGGCTCGATGGGCGGGCAAATTGGGTGCTGCTGGCCCCCAGCCTGGTCCGTGTTTGCCCCACCGTGGCGCGAGGTCGGAATCCAACAAAACATCGGAGGTATCGTCGCTGGAAGTTGTTGTCTCCAGGGCTTGTTGCTCGGCGCGGGCGCGGGCTTGGTTGATACGGCGCCGGTCCTTGCGGGTAGGCGGGGTGAAGGCGGCGGTGGTGATGGTGGTTTTCGTCATGACAGTCCCCATCCCAGCGGCAGGGCTGCGGCGTTGAATCCTGCTGCCTGCTGACCTCGCAGGAGCCGTAGGTCCAGGCCGTCAGCGGACATTGTCGCTGCCGATACGGCCACCCCGAGTGCTTCGGTATTGGGTGCGGATACTGAGAGGTATCCGGTCCATTTGATTCCCGCGAATCCCTCGTTGAGTTCTTCTTCTTGGGCAGCGAGGTCGTGTTCTGCCGCTGTGACCTCAAACGGAGTCGGGCGTTTGAGCCGTGCGTCGACCTCTCGGCGCGAGGCGATCGCCAAGCGTTTTGATTCGATGTTTTTCGCGGTCTGTGTGACGGGTTCAGGCATGAAGACCTGGGTAAGCGTGCGTGTGTAGTCACCTTCGCAGATCAGGTTCGATAGGAATCCTGCTTTGGTCAAGGTGCGTGGCCATTGCCGGATCCAGAAAGATTGGTGGACCGCGGTGTCGGTCTCGAGTCGGTCGGGGTGCTCTCGCAGGATCACTGGTCCGGCATCGGCCAGATCGAGGGTCAGGCTGCCCTGGACGGCTTGGCGTTCGAGCAGTGACACGGCTTCGGGGTCGTAGGCCAGGCGGATGGTCGCGGCTACTTCACGGGGTGTGAGCCATCGCTGCGTTCTCACTCCGCATTCGGTCAGCAATGGCCCGAGCGCGGTAACTTCGCGGGCCATGACGTGTCCCAAGCCGATGTTGCCTTTGCCGGCATCTTTGATTAGCGGGCGGACTTTGTTGGTGTCGACCGAAACCACGACGATCACATCGCGCTCCACATCGCGCGCTGAACTCGAGGTGAGTCTGGCCATGACTTGGTCGTGTGCCCACGGGGAGACCATTGCCCCTGCCCCCCGCGCTGTCGAGGTGGTGGTGTAGTAGGCGGTTGCGGCTTCAGCAGCCGCAGGGGTGGTCCGTGCCATCACTGCCACGCGCACGACGCCTTCGTGTGCCAGGACCGCACTGGCCAGGCGGGCATACCCCCAGGTTCGGCCAGCTTTGTCATCGGCAGCGGCGAGGTCGAATGTCGAGGATTCACAGCGGATTGCGATCGAGGCCCATCGGGTGTGTTTGTCGAATAGCACTGCGGCACCGGAGGCATAGGGCACTTCGATCACATCGATCCGTGCGCCAACAGCGCCGGGGATGTTCAGTTCACCCATGGTGACGGGCTGTTCTGGCCGGACGACATAGTCGGTCGCGCCAAGCATGCGGCGAAGTTTGGACACGATGGCCTCCATCAATGCGATCAGGGCGGGCCTGTGATCAATCTGGACGATCCCGAGCGTCGCAATGGGAGCGGTCCACAGCGTCAAGGTGGCAAGGATCGCCGTTCCGCCAGCAAAGGTCGCGACCATGAGGCCAGCGACCGCGACCCCAACAACGATCAGTTGGGGTTTGGATAGGCCCCACAGCCAGCCTTGGCGGTCCAGACGCGGGAAGGCAGCAGCAGGGACGATGTCGTCGGTGTTCATCGGCCTTTACGCATTCGTGAGGGCGTGGTCACAATACGCTGCGTGGTTTGGGCGTTGTGAACTTTTTTCATCACTTCGTCGCCGCCGCCGTGGGCATCGGCTGCCTGACCTGCACCGGTGAAGGACACAAGTTTGAGAGCGGCCATCGGTGCGAAGCATGCCATTCCCATCAAGACGACAGCCATGGTCGCTGCTGCCGCCGCGTCGGTGCTGAACCCTTGCACGAGGTTGTCACCGATCGCTACCCCGAGCATGAGGATGCCGGCGGCCAGCGGTTTAGCGATCAAGAAAGCAAATAGGGTTTGCATCCACTTGACTGTCCACTGGCGGGTAACGTCCCACGGGATCACCATCGTGGCCACCGGTGCGAAAGCTATCAACGCGATGACAAACAATGTCCGGGCGAGCATGACGGACGACAAGAACATCGATGCCAGCCAAACAAGCCCCATAATTAGCAGCCCGCCAATCCCGAATGAGTTTGCGGAGGGTTCGAACAGCCACGCCAGTTTCGTGGGGCTTGATCCCAGGATTGCTGAGGTGAGCTGATCGAACCCGACGGTAGCGGTAACGGCAAACCAAATCGCGACAAAGGTCACCGGAACCGCTAGGGCGGCATTTAGGACGGCTTTGGCGATTGAAGCCCGATTCATCGAGACGGTGCCGCGGATGATCTGCAAGACCGCGACCAGGACGGTAGCGATCGCCATGACCGGGATCCACTTACCGGCCATGTCCGTTGCTGTCATGAACTCTGCTGGGGAAATGGTGCCGAGTTGGCCCGTGAACGCACCACTGAGTTGCCCCCATGCGATCGCAGCGAGATCCTCGGTGGCTTTTTGCACCATCGCATCCCACGCGTTCGTGGCAGCCTGGGCGGTCTTACAAACCGCGTCCAAACTTCCGCATTGCAGGTCCACGGCTAGAAGCCCCAGTCGATGCCGGTGCCCCACTTCATGATCGCTGAGGCCCCACCGATCAGGGAGGCGATGAAGATCGCCCAGCCGATGACGCTGGTCGAGACTCCTGCCACCTGGTTGGATTTAGAGGTCTTGGCTACCAGCAGCATCACCAGTCCGATGATGAGAATTACTGTGGCTGCCACCACGGCCCCGGTTTGAATTGCGCCGGACATCGACTGCATTTTCGACACCCCAGGGATGCCCGTGGTGTTCGGTTTGATACCCGGATCGATCTTGTCGGCGAGCACGATGGCTTTGACGGTCAGGTCGGTGGCAAGGGACACGGTTCCTCCAACGTTCAGAGATCACGCCCCACATCAAGGGGCACATGAGACACACGTCCTCAATGACCGATCACCGCAGTTGCTAATACCTCACGTCCCTCGGGCACCGAATTTCACCAATGATGGCGGGTTCTCAACCGTGGGCACCGATCCCTTAACCCCGGCCACCCCTGCGCACTTGTGTGAATCCCAACTGGCCCGCGCCCACACGTGCCCCCAGGAGTCCTTCTTCGACGCTTTAAACAGGTCCACGGCTAGCTGGCACGCATCTGCCTTCGAGGGCTCGTTGACCTTGGAGGTGTCCACATTCGCCAAGGCGCTGGGAAACTTGGTGCCCGACCACGTCACAATGCCGGGTACGGTAGCCACTGCGGAGGCAGCGAGGACGACGACTATCAACGTCGTGACCCCGATCCGGCGTGACCCGGTGACCTTGCCCGTCAATACCAGAACCGCAAAGACAACGAATGCGGTGACGAGGATGATGATCGCTGCCGTCATCACCCCACCGGTGATGTTGCGGAGCCAGGTCATCGATGAGAACCAGGAATCATCGACTCGCGTCACAGTCATGATGATCACTCGCCCTTTTGTTCGGGATCGCCATACCAGAAGTCCTGGACCGGTATCGACCACATCAGATCGTGATTGGAAACCAACCAGGAGCCGTCGTCCATGGCGACGAGGGTGAACGTGAACACGTTCGAGGACTCTGCGATCTTCCAATCGTTCGCCGACCGGTGGGACCAGGTCACAACAGCCGCACGAGTGACCCGCGTGGAGGTATCGGGCGGCGATCCTATCGGCTGGCCGGCATCGGTGATCGCATCGAGTTGAAGTTTGGATTCATCTGCTTCGAGCTGCTTGTTGAACAGCGACCAGGCCGCGGCGTCACGGTTCACGATCCGTGCCGTGGCATCGTCAGCATCTGGAGTCATGAATTTCCCTGCAGCTGCGGCCGCCGTCATGACCTGCACGCCATTTCGCGGATCCACATCAAAGAACGCCCGGGTGGTGTCTTCGATCACCTCCCACGCATCGGGGGCGATCTCACCGGCAACTTGCTTCCCATACATTCCGGCATCATCGAGATGCTCAGCTACCTGGTCGTCTTGCCCCGTCGATGAACCATCATCATCGCCCGAACCTGTGTGGTTTCCACCTGAAGTTAGTGGCGCATCAGGGGCACCTCCTGCCAGCGAATGAGGCGAGGGGCGCGACCCGGATTCGTTCTGTGCCCGGTAGGTACCCACGATGGCGGCGGCGACCAGCACCACGATCACGACGATTCCGGCCGATATCCACATCTTGCGATTCATCACGATGCTCCTATGTATTCCCAATGCCACAGTTCTTGTTTTGATCCACCAACGCGCGCCCAGGACGGGTGGTCCCACCCGAACGCTCGAGCGTTCGCGCGCATCCACAGGTATTCCGCTGCTGTTGAGCTGCCGCCATACGTCGCTGAGTGAAAATCGAACGCCAGCCCCCACCCATGGTTGGAATAGCCAGGTTCGGCGGCCATGTTCCCGTTCGCGCGCTTGGTCGCGACCTGTTCCTCATAGGACCGATACGCGCAAGGAGCACCGCAGCTCCCTGCCATCGACCTGCGGAATTTCGCCTTGAACGCGACGTTCCACGCATCAAGTGCAGCCGCCGCATCGCAGCGCAACACCCACACCGAAGATCCCAGCACCGGGCACAGTTCCGACCGGTCAAGCCGGCCAGAACCTCCCTTGGTCAGCCGATACGTGCCATCGCGAGCGACACCTGGGCCAGTGCGCTCCAACGCTGGGTCGATCTTCGCGCCATAGCCTGGAACCACCAGGCCCATCGACAGCGCCGATTGGGCGTAGGCCACGCCCGCGGTCTGCCATTCTTTCGACCACTTTGCGGTGTGACCGGCATCCATGACCACCTTCACCCCGGTGGAGGCCAACCCGGTGGCCGACCACACCCCGAGATGAACGGCCGTGTACGTCTCGCCCTCAGTGACGTCAGGCCAATCACCGAACTTCTCAGCGACCGCGCACCATATCGCGCCGATCGTCTCGATTCGCTGCTGATTCGTAGCCTTAGCGGCTGTGACCTTCTCCCCACGGTAGGCATCCCACGTCCCTGTCACCTCGAGCTGCGCAGCCGCCTCTTTGACCGGCCACGACTCGGTGGTATCTGGGCCCAGGAAAGTGATGATGCTCGCCGCGATCGCCGCCGGATCCGCCTCACACCTCTTCGCAGCCTCCTCTACGAACTCCACTTGCCCGGCTGGAACCCCGGCATCAAGGCTGCCCATATCACCGCCGCCACTGGTGGTCTCAGCCAGCCCTGTCAGCGCCGAGTCACCTGTCAACGCCGTGACCAGAAACAGCCCTGGCAACAACGCCATCGCCGCCACAGCCCCGATCAACGCGAACACCAGAGCTACCAACACCCCTAGGACGCGGGAACCACTCTTTGTCGAGCTGGCAGCCTTCACTGCCGTAGACACCGCTACCGGGACAGCCATAACAACCTCATGGAGTCATCACGTCCCAGCTGTGACCGAGTTGCGCTGCGCTGATCGACTCAGCATGCTCTCGGCGGCAGTTCGGGCACTTGACAACGCCCCCAGCGGTGACCTCGGCTGGCTCGATCGGCAGGCCGTGGGGGCATTCATCGCCAGGATGTCGGCGGACAGCGACGGCCCAGGCCGACACAATCGGCCCCTTGTCGACCACGATGTCGGCCGCGGTTTCCGGGGCGGCAAGATCCCGCAACCACGCCACGACAGCACCGCCCCCTGCCCCAGCCCAGGACCGAGCCCTGACCTGCTCGAGCAACCCAGCGGCCGTCCACCCTCGGCCTAAACACTGACTCACCGCGGCCCGGACTGGACCGACCGTGATCGAAGACCGCAAACCCGAAGGCAGCGCAGCGATCACCTCCCGGCTCACGTCCCCGGCAAGTACGCCTGCAGCATGCTGAGTCTCGGATATCTCCTCCACCACCCCGCCCAGGTCACCGATGGCCTGGCTCAGGTCTGTGGAGGAGGTTGGTGGTGGATGGTTCATGGATGGTTTAAGGACGGTTCTATATGAAGACAGCTTCACCCCGTGACTACCCTGTGCTTCACCCCGTGGTGCAGTCGGGTTCACCCCGTGCAGCGCGACGGGGTGAATCTCCTTCACCCCGTGCCGTAGGCCGTCTTCATCGTTCCGACTCGCCGGGGTGACCTGGGGTTTTTCTACGGGGTGAATCTCCTTCACCCCGTAGAAATCGGCTTCTCCGTTGATATTGAGATCCCACACGACCGGTCGACGGTCGCCACGGAGGTGAGAAACCGCCGTCTGATTACCCCGACGGATCAGGCCCGCGTTTTCCAATATGCGCAACTTAGCGTGGACGGTCCTAGTCGAGCACCGCGCGTAGTCTGCGAGGGTCGCCGCGGTTGGCCAGGCACCTGTCCCGTCGTCGGCGGCGTGGTCAGCCAATCCCACCAACACCAGGTGGGCTAACGGCTCCCCATCAGGGACAGGTGCCTGCTTGAGCGCCCACACCATTGCCTGCAAACTCATGATGCTGCTCCTGTGGTGTCGAAAGTAAACGCGAGCTGGCGCACGGCGGGCCGGTTGGACCAGAGCACTTCTGTGCGGGTGGATTCAGCTCCCGGCAAGACTGAGGCGCCCTGCGTGGTTGTGGTAGTGATTTCGGTGCGCTCCCACATGGACAGCGCCTCGTCGTATAGCGGTGAGGCATATCCCGAGATGACGACAGCGGCGTGAATACCATCGAGTACTTCAAGCAACTCCTGGTGGCGATCGATGTCTTTCATCTCGTATCGGTAGGCCGAAGTCGTCCCGCGTAGCGTCCCGAGGTAGGGCGGATCGACATACAGCAGCACGTCAGGATCAGTTCCGTAGTCAGCGATCACCTCGAGAGCTGGACGGCATTCGAGGGAAACTTCCGAGATCCGGGCAGCTGCAGCGGCCAGCCGGGAAGAGTAGCCGGCCAACACCCGTGACATTGCGGTCGCCCCGCCGCGGTAGGACCGCCACCCGGTCCGCATCAGTTGTCCTGAACGGCCCTGGGTGAGGGCGACGAAAACGCGCCGGGCGCGCTCGAGGTCGTCGAGGTCGACCCGTGTGCGCGACAGAGCATGCTCACCTCTCGAATGGGGCGTCAGGGCACATTCGCGCTCCAAACCTTCGGGATCGTCACGCAGCACACGCCAGAACGTCATCACATCCCCGTCAAGGTCGTTCACTGTCTCCAAGACAGAGGGCTCCTTGGCGAGCAGGACCGACAGGCTCCCGGCGAAAGGTTCGACGTAGTGGCGGTGAGGCGGGAAAGTCTTGACGATCTGGTCAGCAATGCGTTGCTTCGACCCGAAATACGGTACTGGTGGCTGGATCATGTCAATGCCTCCATCGCGTCAGACAGCATCACTTGGCAGGTGCGCCATGCGGTGATCCGCTGTGCCCAACCCGGTCTGGAGCGGTCGCCCTCGATGTAGGACGGATGCCACGTCTCAGGGTGTGGCCACAATTCGTGTGGCCGGTAGAGGTCTTTCCATTTGGGTTCCGGTAACGAATCCGCCCACTCGGTAAGGTCGTTACGGCGCGGATCATCACCCAGGACGTCACGGAGCTGTGCCCAGGTGGTCAGGTTCTTCGGAGTCCTATTCCAGCCGCTCTTCCCGCCATCAGTCGGGCGTGCCCAGTGCTCCCAGGATTCGTGACGCAACCCGGCGTCACCGACCGCGTACGCCCAGTTCCCGGAACTCCGCGGTGCCCGGCTGTCGCGGCCGGACCGGTTCTCCAAATAAAGAACGAGCTCCAGTGCCTCGGGAATAGAATCACGTAGGCATTCCACAGCAGCTCGAAGCGGACGGTTTCGTGCCTCGTGACGCTCTGCAGCAATCTCGGGGACAAAGTCGAAAAGGTCAATTTCGATGGTCATGCGACGTCTCCTTGCCTCTGGCTATTGGCAGCGTTTTGCAGTGCGGTCAGTTCGGCGAGGAGTGCTTGGCGGGCGTGGATTCCCGCTTCGGGTTTGAGGGCATCGCGCGAGAGCCGGTCCCATGTCGCGACCCCACCAGGCTTTGCCATGACTCGGGCGCGGATCAGCGCGATCACGCGTGCTGCGTTGACACGGTCGTCATCATGGCTTGGACCTCCTGTGGCCTCGAGGGATCCGGGCGGGAGGTCGTCCAGGCCGATGTTGGTTTCGTGTTTGCGTTCATGTCGTCGCCACGTAGCCAGGGACCGTACAGCCACCCCGTTGCACCAGGCCGCGAACTTCGGGCACCCCCGTTCTTCCCACCGCGGCAGTGATTCCCAGGCGTCGGCACGCACGGCTGCCATAACCTCATCGAGCCGGTCGAGGTTTCCGAACGCTGCGAGCCTGGCTTTGATCCAGGTTCGTTGGTCGTCAACACCTGCATGGAACTCAGCGGCGGTGATAGTTCCGGCGCCGCCAGGTCCATGAAGCAACTCAGAGTCGAGGGACGGCATCATCCTGCTCCCTCGTGACGTCGGCCCACAGCTCCTGCCACAGGCCAAAACCTGAGTCGGGATCAGCAAGAGGTCCATACAGGCCATCAATGCGTGCGCCGGCGACCAAGACCTGGACAGCCTCCACCGCGGTCACGGCGGGGCTGAGGTAGTAGTTTTCTGCTGACCAGAGCCGTGCTGCTGCTGCGTATCGCACACTCAAACTCGGCCACGTCTCACGCCGCGGTAATGCAGGCAGATCCACATCAATGGCCACCACGGGCTCGTCGTCTACCTGTGATATCGCGCGCCGCACCCTTCGTCGCGCCAGGAGCCAGACAGTCAGCCCGAGGAGTAAGGCTGCCGGAACACCGGGCATTCCCGCCATGACCCATCCCGCCAGTGGGCCGCCGACGAGAGCCGCCATGAGAAGCAACCGTGACCAGCGCGACCAGGAAAGGTACCGGCATGTGGCACGAACCACCGCGGCCGCTGAGCCCGGTGCGGCGATGACAACAGTCACGCCACGATGCCTGAAGCCAGGTTGGACGACCCCCACAGCGCGAGTCGGCGAAGACACCGACCGCAAGACCTGGGCAGCCAAAATGTTGGCAGCTTCCTCCGAATCGCGACCAGCAGCGAAGTGAGCAGTGTTGGAACCTTCGCGAGGATATGCCTCAGCATTAACACACTGGTCCAGATCGGAGTCATTGGTAACTTGAGTTGGGCGCGCGGTGGCATCGTTGTTAGCCGGCATCGGTCGATTCCTTCACTCCAGGACTGTCCCAAGCGCATGAAAGTCGCCCTCTGCGTATTCGTCGCGTCCATGCGCCGTGCAGTCCGCCGGCACCCGCAGTCATGGTGATGAGTACCACCAGAAGTAACGGACCAAGGCGCGGATTCCGCTGCTGTTTCGGGTCCACAGCGCCACGAGAGAGGTTCGGGCTTCGGGACGTGCCTGCCATAGTTCGATTCGCTTGGGTCTTGATTCCTCGACCGTCCTCTTCTTCGCGCGATTCGTCGACCGTCCGATTCTTCGCGCGCGGACCCGCGGGGATGCCTGTGGCAATAAAGGACAACCCGGCTACGACCATGTAGACCAGGCCGATGATGAGAAGTACCCACGGACCAAAACTCGGCATGCCGGGGATGGAATCGAGGTATATGGCGAAGATGACCATGGCCACTCCGGCAACACATTGCAAAGCGAGGGTTCGACGTGTCATCGTGTAGCTCCTTGAACAGGGTCTGCGGTGGGCCAGTCCATGAGGGTTGGCGGGTGAGTAAGTGTGACGGACCCATCGGGGCAGTGTTCTATGTCGGTGTCGTGGTGGCTTCCGGCTGAGTGTGCGACAGCAGCCAGCACGAGGTGCAGCTGGCGACGATCGAGCCGTGCGATATCTGTGCTGTCGAGGTGCGTGCAGTCGATCAGTCCTACTGCGATCCGAGTGAGCGCCTGCTCACCGGAGGACCAGGCGCCAGACTCAAAGGTCAGCAGGGCAGTGTCGATAACGAGTCCGTTGCCGATCGGAGCGAGCCATGGTGCACCGGGATAGATTGCCTTCCCATCACGGATGAGAAGTTCCGCGCCAGCCTGAACACGGTCTGATCGGTCGGCATAGTGGCGGCGGACCGCCGCAATGGCTTCGCCGGTGATGGTCATGCTGTGTGCTCGCTAACGGTGGTGGCTGACTGGAAGATCTCAGGTGAGGACTCGCGCAGCACTTTGATGCGGCGGCGGGCGGCTGATTCCGAGGTGGCAACTCCGGCAGCCACCGCAGCCACCGCAGTGGGCTTGTGACCCGTGGACACTGTATGGCGGATCCAGTCAGCCAAGTCGGCATCGCCTTTAGCTGCTGGCTTCCTGGCGGCGGACTGGCGGCGGGCGGCGACTTCTTCCTTGTGCTTGGTGGATTCCAACTTGCTGGACGGCACGGCGTGGAGGGAACGACGGTGGCTGGCGGCTGGTGAGATCACCGTCATATCACCGTCATCACCGTCACTCGTCTGCTGCCTGGCGGGTGGTTGGCTGGCTGGCAGCTGCCATATCTCGCGCGGCTGGCTGGCCGCTGCATGGCTGGATGGCTGGCTGGCATCGGTGAAGCGGTGGCTGGCGGCTGGCTGGTCCTGAGCGGTCGCAGTGGCGGCTGGCTGGTCCTGAGCGGTCGCAGTGGCGGCTGGCTGATCGATAACTGGCTGGTCGGTTTGACCTCCGAGGAGATCGGCCAGGTCGGCATCGAGGTCGTGCCTGGCTGGCGGCGTGGCGGGCTGGCGGGTTGGGTCCGGTGGAGTTTCCGTCACGTCGGTGGCTGGCTGGCTGGCGCGTGCGCGGCGGGCCAGGATGACCGTCAAGTGAGTGATCGACAAGAGCACGACTGGTGGCACTGACGCGACCGTGACTGCCATCCACTGCGGTGTGGTGGCTGCGGCAGCAACCACAGCGTGAGCGCCGTTAGCGATGATCGAAATGACCGCGCCGAATCCGAGGAGCAGCCACGCATAGGACCGGGCGCGCGAGTCGGCGGAACGTAGTGCGACGATAGCGATGGTCGCCACGACAATGACGCCGTCGACGATCACTGGCCACACAACAGAGAGTCTTCGTGGTGTGCCGGCGCGCACGGCGAGATCCGCAAGGGCAGTGAAAGACAGGACCGCTGCTCCTATGCCGATCAGTACCGTTCCCGCGATCGCTGCGTTCACGACCGCCTTGGGTACCGGACGGTCGGCGGTGGTGTTAGGCTCGGAAGTACTCATTGAGGCTCCTTCGGGAGTTGGCGGGCACCCCTTGGCCGGGTGCCCGCCGTTTTATTTGGTGTGTGCGAGTTGGTCGACGACGTCGGCGATTGTGCGGGTCCACCGCAACTGGAGTTGGTGGTCAAGAATGTCGGTGGTGGATATCTCCGCGCTCGCCCGGGCTAGTACGAGCATCACGTCAGCGAGTTGCGGAACAACGACCGCGACGGCCGCATCTTTCTCGCCCGGCTCGACCCAGCCATCAGCAAGGATGACCGCGTGCAGGAGCTGCTGTGCGCCGGCATCGAGATCACGCATGATGTGACGGGCTGTGGTCGCGAGCTGAGCACCAGGGTGCGTGTCAATGGACGCGAACGCGGCCAGCGCCTGCGGTGTGGGCGCCTCGGCCACTAAATCCTCGACCGTCAGATCCATTTCAGATGCGAGACGTGACACGGCAGCAAGATCGTTCGAGATGGTCGCTTGACTAACCCCTAGAGATGCGGCGATCTGAGGCTGTGACATCTTCTTAATGACGTGAAGCCTTGCCGCTTCCGTCCGGCGCTCAAGAACCTCACGTCGGGTCGCACGATCATCTGGCCGAACCTTGCCGTCCAACCCCACCACTTTGCGACCAATCGCATCGAGCGATCGCGCAACAGCCCGCGCCTCAAACCTCGGCAACACATCGTCCGGGGCCTCTCCCCCATCAATCCATGTCGAGCTATCAACTGCCCCAAATGGGGCAGATGATAATGCCACGGACCGCGAGACTGTTCCTTTACTCAATCCGGTCGCTGACATGATGGCGCGCTGGCTCAGGCCTGCGTCGCGTAGAGAGTTGACCACTTCGCTGCGTTCCTCGCGAGGCAGAGGGAGGCGTCGATTCCCGAACTCGCTGGTGCAGTAGTCATCCCAAGAGCCGTAACCCAGTGCTTTCCAAGCGCGTCCCTGGTAGGCATCCACAATCAACTGCCACGTCACATCAAGCGCGGTGCGAAGCCTGTCAGTAATGGTTCGCGCATCATGAGCAGTCAGTTCTGGCGCAACGAACAGTTCATCCTGCTGCATTGAATTCACTCCCCGGGGCGATCGGACTGTGGTCCGGCCGGTTGAAGGATCGCCTGGACCTGTTCCTTCGTGAATCGGAAATGACCTGAAGGAAGGACGACGGCCTCAACCTTTCCCAGACGCACATAACGCCTTAGTGTTGAGGTGGATACACCGATTTGCCGTGCCACTTCGCCGATCCCCAACTCAGGTACCTGTGTCATACACGGCACACTATGCCAACCATAGTCCTGTGTCAAACACAGCAATACGCGCACGTCAGTCATAAGTGTCAAGTAGGTGACTAACTGCGTCGTTGCCGATATCATGTGGATATGACTATCGATCCCGAAACGCACGGATGGCGACCTAACGACCAGCGTTTTGGAGCGCGTCTCGCGCTCATCAGGCAAGCCATGGGATGGGGAAACGTAAAAGAAGGTGCTCTAGCGTGCGGGCTACCGGTGGAGTCTTGGCGCACTTGGGAACGAGATAACGTCCAACCGAGAGATATCGTCCGTATCGCCAGGGTCATATCCGAGCGCACAGGGTGCGACTACTACTGGCTTATTGACGGATCAGCCGGCCCTGGCCCGGGCATGCAAAAACCTCGCCCGGGTATTCCGGCGGACGAGGTTCGCGCGTGCGCCCGGAGGGATTCGAACCCCCAACCTTCTGATCCGTAGTCAGATGCTCTATCCGTTGAGCTACGGGCGCATGGCCGCTTGGGCCAGATAGAACTCTACAACGATTCTCGGCCCTGCCCAAATCGACGAATGCCACTTCGCCAGCCCTTTACCGGGCCGCTCGATGGAACCTCCTTCCGGGTCTCCCCGCCGACCCTTCCTGCCCCCTCCGCCGAGCCTCCTCGCCGGCCCTCCCGGGCCGCCTCGCTTGGCCAGTCTGACCGCTCGCGAGTCAGCCGTCCTGCGATTCAGCCGTCCTGCGATTCAGCCGTCCCCCTTGCCACCATCCCGGTTAGTTAGTAGAGTAATTAACCAGTGAACCAAAGTCGCAGCGGAAGGAGGGAAAAGTGCTGAGCGACGACCGTCCCATCTTCATTCAGCTCGCGGAGTGGCTGGAAGGGGGAATCGCCCGAGGCGACTTTCCCGAGGGCTCCCCCATCCCGAGCATCAACGAACTCGCGGCTTTCCATCGCATCAACCCCGCAACCGCCAACAAGGCGGTCGCCCAACTGACGGCGAAAGGCCTGATCACCCGCCAACGGGGCGTCGGAATGTTCGTCAATCAGGGTGCCAGGGCGGCACTCGTCCACGAGAAAACCCAGGACTTCGCGGAAGAACGCATCGCGCCACTGGTCAGCGAGGCGAAACTGATCGGCCTCAGCCTGGACGAGTTGACCGCGCTCACGGAAAAGGAGTGGAACGCATGACCACCGTAATCAAGGCCACCGGCCTCACCCGAGAATTCCGAACCGGCGCCCTGCCGAGCAAGAACGCCGCGACAAGGGCCCTCGCCGACGTGTCCTTCACCGTCAACGAGGGCATGGTGTACGGCCTGCTCGGCCGCAACGGTGCGGGCAAGACGACCCTGATGTCGATCATCACCGGCCAGGATCGCCCCACACGAGGCACCATCGAGGTGCTGGGCCACGCCCCATTCGAGCACGCACCAACCTCGGAGGCCGTCTCGTTCATCCGCGACAACCAGCGCTATCCCGACGATTTCACGCTGAGGTTCGCGCTGAAGAGCGCCGCACGCTTCCGGCCGAACTGGGACGCGGAACTCGCCGCCCGACTCAGCGACACCTTCCGGCTGCCCAGCAAGACGCCGATCAAGAAGTACTCGCGCGGGCAACTGAGTGCTCTCGCAATCATCCTCGGGCTCGCCGCCCGCACACCGCTCACGCTATTGGACGAGCCCTACCTCGGCCTCGACGCGACGGCCCGTCAGGCCTTCTACGACATCCTGCTGAACGAGCAGTTGAACCATCCGCGGACGTTCCTCATCTCCACCCACCTGGTCACCGAGATGGAGAACATCTTCGACCACGCGATCGTCATCGACCGGGGACGGATCGCCCTCGACTCGCCCGTCGACGACCTCTCCGGCACCTACACGCTCGTGTCAGGGTTGGGCACCCGCGTCGCCGAGTTCACTCGCGATGCGCCCGTTCTGCAGACCCGCACCGTCGGGGCGCTCGTCAGTACCCTCGTGGCCAAGTCCTTCTCGAAGAGCGACATCGACTCGGCGCGGGCCGACGGCCTCGAAGTAGCCCCCGCCGACCTGCAGAGCGTCGTCAGCGCACTCGGCGCGACATCCGAACAGCCCGCCGATCAGGCAGACGCGTAAAGGAGCACACCATGACCGCCCAAACGAACGCCACCGCGCAGCCCGTCACGGGGAAGGCCAACGGCCGGACCTCCGTCGCGCGAATCGGATCGGTTCTGCGCCTGCACTTCGTCAAGCGCGATGTCCTGCTACTGACCCCGCCGTTCATCCTCGCTCTGGTCGTCGTCGTGACGGTCATCATCGCGCTCATCCTGCAGCGCGTCGGCTTCGATACGTCCGCCCCGGCGTGGGCCGAGGGCGCTCGGCAGAACGGTGGAGTCGTCTGGTCCCTCGCCGGATTCATCACCTACCTCGGCGTCCAGTCTGTGGGAACCACCTTCCCGTTCGCGCTCGCCATGGGCGCGACTCGGCGGCACTTCGCACTCGGCACTCTGACAGCGCACTTCGCGCTCTCGGTCTACCTCACCGCCGTGTTCGCGGCGCTACTGACCGTCGAGAAGGCGACGGGGCACTGGTTCGTCGGCGCGTACACGTTCGATTCGTACTTCCTCGGATCCGGCCGATACGAGTTCCTGGTTCCCATCGTCCTGCTCGGGTCGTGGGCACTACTCAGCATCGGCGGAGCATTCGGCGCTGTGTGGGTGCGCTACGGCAAGCGGGGCCCGTTGTTCGTCAGCGTCGGCATCGCGCTGGCCCTGGCGATCCTGCTACTCGTCCTCGCGCCGTCCCTGCCCACGATCTTCGCCGATTTCCGAGCATGGTGGCTTGCGATCCTAGCGGCAGGTGCGATTCTCCTGGCCGTGGCGGGCGAGTACGGCACCCTGCGCTCGGCGTCCGTTCGCTGAGCGCCAGCGCTTAGGCGTGGGGCGGGAGGACGAGCCCTCCCACGGGGCAACTCCCGAGCCGTAGCCCGAATCTGCAGGTTGTCGATTGCGGCGGAGGACTCGTCCACGAAACCGGCTGCAAGAGCGCGGCCGAATGCAGAGGCCCGCGCGAGCTGGGGAGCCGCGGTTCGCGGGACTCGCTCCTCCCGAATCCCCCTCCACACACAAAAATCCTGCCAACACGCTTCGCGCGTCGACAGGATTTTGGCGGAGACGGAGGGAACCGTCACTCGCTACGCTCGCTCCTCCCGAATCCCCCTCCACACACAAAAATCCTGCCAACACGCTTCGCGCGTCGACAGGATTTTGGCGGAGACGGAGGGATTCGAACCCTCGAACGGGTTGCCCCGTTACCACCTTAGCAGGGTGGCGCACTAGACCGGACTATGCGACGTCTCCTTTGGTTCGCCAGCGAACCGCCCCTAGCGTATAGGGAAAACGGCCAAGCGACCAAACCGGAAGGCGGGTCGATTCCGCGGCTAACGCGAAGGTTCCACTAGTGGCGCGGCGCAACCACGCGCCGCCACTCCCTATCTGTGACGATGCGCGCAAGCATGAGCCCGATGGCGAGCGCGAGCACGATGAATCCGGCCTGCACTCCCCACGCCATCGCCTCAAGCGTCTGGCCGTCATTGAGGTAGTAGATCGCGCGATAGACCGCCGCTCCCGGAACCATGATCACCACAGCGGGGACACACAGCGTCAGGCGCGGCACGCGGATGCGAGGGGCGATGATGTTGGCCAGTATGCCCACCATCAGGCCACCGATCCCGGCCGCCGCCTGAGCGATCATGCCGGAATCGAAGAACTCCAGCCGAGCGGTGTTCGCGATGGCACCGATCAGTCCCGCCCACAGAGCCAGGTTGATCGGCGAGTTGAAGAGGATGGCGAATCCGAAGGCCGCGAGCGCCGAGGCGAGGATGCGCAGAGCGAACAGCAGCGACCACGGCATCTGCGGGAGAACGCTCTCTGAGGGCGCCAACCCGAACAGCGCCGAGACCACCCATACGCTGATCGCGGCGCACGTCAGCAGCATCACCGCATAGGCAAGCCGCGATATGCCTGCGGTGAAATCCAGTCGTGAAAGATCGAGGGCAGCCGTGATCAGCGGAAATCCTGGGACGAGGAAGAGCACAGCCGAGACGTAGCCGCTCGCATGCACGGAATCAAGGACGCCGGCCGCGAAGAGTCCCCGCGCGACAAGCAGGTAACTCGTCGCGGCCACGAGGCCCGCCCCGAGCGTGACCGCGAACTGATTGAAGTCGCGGTGCAACGCCGAGCGGCGGAAGATCTGACCGAGCATCGCGGCCAGGAACACGATCGCGCACTCGATCGGCCCGCCCTTGTTGAGAAAAGCGAAAGCCGCGCAGGCAAGTCCCGAGAACAGGCCGCCGACCAGTGTGGAATAGAGCACCGGTCTGCTCTCCACCTCGTCGAGGAACTCCTCGACCTGCTCGACGCTCGTACCGGGTTCGAGATCGTGTGTGTAGTTCTCGAGCGTGACGATGCGGTCCGAGTTCACGCCTATCGCCCGTCCCTGAACCACCTCAGTGCGGAATATGGGCCCCTTCCACGCGGTCGCGGTGATGTCGGTGACCGAGACCTGAGCCTCGATCGAATCAAGGCCCAACGAGGCAGCAACGCGCTGCATCGATGACCGGACCCGATAGCTTCCGCAACCCGACGCGAGGAGCAGTCGGCCCGTGCGCATCACGGTGTTCGCCTGGCGGATGAGCTGGACGGGCTCCAGCAGGTGCTCGCTCGTTGGGTCCGCTGGCGAGGGCTCGGGATTGGTCATGACTCGATTGTCGCCCATGCGCGGGACACTGGGCCCGGCCGACAGTCCCGAAGGTCAGACCTACGCTATTTTCTCGACCGGCTGACGCAGGATCGTCCGCAGTTTCTGTGGAGCAACTCGGCGGGGGTCGCTCAAATAAATCTCGTGATGCTTGCCCGTCATGCGCATGCCTGCCGCCGGAATGAACTCGTCGTGCATCCTCGCCAGGATCTGCGATTCATCGTCGTACGATCCGATGTGCAACGTCTGCACGCAGTTGCCCTCGTCGAGTACTTCGAGCCTAATCAGGTCGAGTTTGGCGGGCCTGTCCTTGGTCGCGAATCTGGCGACGGTGGCATCGAACATGCCCGCCGTTATCCAATCAGGAACCATGATCATAGCGGTCCAGGACCACGTGGACTTGTCACGATTGGCGGTGAACGAAGCCATGTCCTCGGCCCACCACAGCGCCTCCAGTGGCATCACCACGTAGTCGCGATCAAGTTCCTGCTTGCTGGCGAATTTCAGTTTGTAGGCGACCGGATAGAGCGCCGCAAGGGCATCCGCGTACTCGGTCGAAGTGTTCGGGTCACCGCGGCCGTCGATCGCCAGGTACTGCAAGGCCGGCACCTCGATGATCCTGAACCCGTTCGATGGCGCCTGGTAGCAGTCGAGAGTCTTCTTGAAGTCGGTCTTCATCGCTCGCTCCTCCCAAATCCCGCTCCGTCAGATAAATGTGACGAGCCCGCCCCTGACGGGACGGGCTCATCACATTTGCGGTGGGTGTGGGAGCCGTCACTCGCTGACGCTCGCTCCTCCCAAATCCCGCTCCGTCAGATAAATGTGACGAGCCCGCCCCTGACGGGACGGGCTCATCACATTTGCGGTGGGTGTGGGATTTGAACCCACGGTACGGGGTCGCCGTACACCAGTTTTCAAGACTGGCTCATTCGGCCGCTCTGACAACCCACCTCGGGGAGATCACCCCGCAAAGCATCCTAACGCAAGAGCCCGCTCAGCCCTGACGCAGGCGGGCCATCGCGTGCTGAACGAGCGCGATGAGCGTCTGCTTCGTGGCCGCGCGGGAGCGCGCATCGGTGTACATCATCGGAACATCTGCGGGGACCTGCAGGGCCTCGCGAACATCCTCGATGCGGTGCTTCGCGATGCCGTCAAAACAGTTGACTCCGACGACGAATGGGATGCGACGGCTCTCGAAGTAGTCGACTGCGGGGAAGCACTGGTCGAGTCGGTCGGTGTCGACAAGCACGACGCCGCCGATCGCACCCCGGACGAGGTCGTCCCACATGAACAGGAAGCGGTCCTGGCCGGGTGTGCCGAAGAGGTACAGCCATAGCGAACCGGGCAGCTCAATGCGGCCGAAGTCCATGGCGACCGTGGTCGTCGTCTTTCGGTCCGAGACTCCACCGGCGTCATCGACGCCGACCGAGTGCTCGGTCATCGCGGCTTCCGTGTTCAGCGGTTCGATATCAGATATCGATCCGATGAAAGTCGTCTTACCTACTGCGAAACCACCGGCAACCACGATCTTGACGACTGTGGGCGCGGCTGCCTGCTGGGCAGGTGCGGTCGTTGCGGGCGCGTTGTTAGAGGGCGGAAATGCCATTGAGAACACTCTCCAGTACGCTCAGGGACAAGGCTGGGCTGTTCGCGCCACCGTGACCAGTGTGAACATCAACAGGTGTTGTGGAGTGGATGGTTAGTAGGCTCGCATCGCTTAGATCCGATACCAGGATCCGCACCACACCGAGCGGCAACTTCAGAAGTGCCGAGAACTCTGCAATAGAGACATAGTTCTCGGCGGCACTGGCCAGAATCGTCCGCTTTTCAGGAGGCAGACCCCGGGTCTGCGCTGCCTCCGGGCGCGCCGATACCAGGGTCTCAAGCGGCAAATCTGACGATGCAGAACGCACTCGTCCGCCCGTCACGGCATATGGACGCACTGTCCGCGTGACGGCATCGCTCCCCACTCCCGGGGGCCCTTGGTTCGGATTCTCAGTCATGACTTACCTCATCCAGCGGTGGGGTTGCGCGTCTCACCATCAACGGGAAGGTGCCCGCGCATCTCCGTGATCAATTGCGGTGTCAGGGTTTGCTCCGTGCGCGTGACGAGGAGCGCCATCTCGTAACCGATCAGACCGACGTCTGCGGTCTCCTCGGCCACGACGGCAAGGACCGATCCGTTCGAAACGCTCATTAGGAACAAGAATCCCTTGTCCATCTCGACGATCGATTGCCGGACCGCCCCAGCGCCGAGTTGGCGGGCGGCTCCTCTCGTCAGGCTCGACATGCCCGAGACGATTGCGGCGAGCTGGTCGCCACTGGTCCGGTCAAGGTTCTCCGACATCGCCATGAGTAGGCCATCGGCTGAGACGACGAGCGTGTGTCGAGTACCCGGCACAGTCCGTACGAAGTTGTCGAGCAACCATCCGAAGTTGGTTGCTTCGCTGCTTAGTGCACTCATGGTGCCTCCTTGATGGGAGTTCTGCGCGTGGTGCGCAGGAAGGGACTAACTAGCATCATGTGAATCACCTTCCGAAGAAGGATCGCTATCGCTGACCTTCACGCCGACCTCTCTGCCTCGTGAAGTGCCGCTTTGGAACGCCGCCAACCTTGTCCTCAGCACGGACGCATCTCGCGTGATCCGCTGCTTGGTCGGGTCGTCGGCAACCGGTTCGGTGACCGGCTCCGTCTTTTGTCGTTTGACGAGGCCCCCTGCGGCGTCCGGCGTAACCTGCTGCGGCCGGTACGTCGATAGCTGACTCAGTTCGGCGAGGGCCTGATCCTGCAGGTCCGCGCGCGATGCCAGCATTGCTGCCAGTTCGGGCGACATCGAACGAGGAGTATCGGACGCGCTGAAGTCGACCGCATTCGGCGACCACCCCTGCGGTTCGTTACCCGGGGCAGGCGTGAAGGACGCCTGCCCGTATCCAGCGCTGTCGTCAGGTGCCGCAGCCGCCCCGTGGGCGACACCCGACTCCACCGCCTCACTGGACGCCTCTTCTGGCGTCGGAGCGAAGGTCTCAGGGAATGCTGGCGCTGTCTGCGTGGTGGCGGGCGCTACCCAACTCGTCGGACCGGTCGGCGCGGCCAGCGATTCGGCAACGGGCGCCGCTGCGGGCACGAATGGCTCGTGCTGCGAAACCTCCGGCGTCTTCTTCTTGCCGCCGAACACCCGGGAGAAGAGGCCCTTCTTCTTCTTCGCTGGCGCGGGCGTCGTGTCCTCCGAAACCGTGAAGCTCTCCGCCGGCGCATACGCAGACTCCGCAGGCGCGCTTGCCTCAACCGGCGCATACGCGGACTCCGCGGGCGCGCTCGCGTCAACCGACGCATATGCGGACTCCGCGGGCGCGGATTCCGTCGCTACCCACGGCTCCGCCTCGTCGGCCGCCACATCGTCGGCGGGGGCGGCGAACACCGGTTCGGTTGCGCCGAAACCAATCTCGGAATCGGCCGCGTAGTCACTCGCTAGAGATGCCTGCGGTTCATGCGTGCTGTCAGTAGTGCCGAATTCGGGCAGTCCTGGCCGAGCGACCATGATCGTGTCATCGGAGAGGAAATCGTCGTCCTCCTCGAGTTGCAGTTGCGGGATGTCCTGGAAGGAATCCTGCGCCGCCCCTGGCTGCCAGACCTCGTCGGATTCGGCCTCTTGCACCGTCGCGGCCTCATCGAGCGTCGGCTCCTCTGGGGCCAGCTCCTCTGGTGCCTGCTCAGCGACTTCATCTCCGCTGGCGAGACCGTCAAGATACGTCGGGTCCTCGATGAGCGACTCGTCCACGACCGGAAGCGGGCCCGTGAGCGCGGCGGAGACCCCCTCCGGGCCGCCGTACTCGCGCATCATGCGCTCAAGGTCGTCGGGCGCCGCGTGACGCGGTAGCACAAGCCGCGTATCGCCGTCGACCGCCTCGTCACCCGTCTGGGCAAGTGGAGCGGCCTCTGCGCCAGCATTCACCCACGAATCCGTCGTTGCGGCATCCGTGTAGCCCGGCGCGGTCCACTCGCTCTGATCGGCCACCGACTCACCAAGCGGCTCCTGCGTCGCCTCCCCTACCGTGCCATCCGCGTCGTCGCCGAACACCGGCGGCGTCCACGCGTCGTCAACCGCAGGCGTGGCCGGCAACTCGTCCTGCCCACCAAAGCTCGGCGGCGTCCAGGATTCGGTCTCGCCCACTGCGTCCGGAGTGGCGTCCACGTCGCCGAACACCGGCGGCGTCCACGCGTCGTCAACCGCGGGCGTTGCCGGCAACTCGTCCTGCGCCCCAAAACTCGGCGGCGTCCACGTGTCCTCGCCGGACTCTGGTAGCTCGACTTGCGGCGGCGTCCACGGCTCGGGCTCGGCAGCAGTCTCCGGCTCGCCGGAAGGACGGAAACTCGCGAACATGGACGAACGTTGCACCACGTCGTCCGCGGCGTCGGCAGCTGAATCCAGACCGGCCTCATCGCCCGAGCCCAGGTCAGCGACGGAGGGCTCGTCCAAGGCGGACGACTCGCTGCGCTCAGTCGAATCGTCGGTCGTGGCCGCGGCCAGATCCTCGGTGGTCCGGAATCGCGAGAAGATCGCCGACCGGCGCTCGGTGTCGACCGGCACCGCTTCGGCCTCGGGCTCGACGGCCTCCGGCGCCACCGCACTCGAGGCGGATCGGACGGGCAGTCCGCCACCGCCGCGCGACGGCAGGCCGCCACCAGTCTCGGGCGTGACCGCCTGCAGCGGCTGCCAGGCCTCGTCGTCAGCGGATCCGGCCTGCGGAAGGCCTTCGACATTGGGCTGCGCGAGTTCAGGCAGGACGATGAGATCCTCATCGAGCTCCGAGGCGCTGGCGGAATCGGCGCCGTCCGTGCGGCGGCGCGGCATCCCCGTTGCCGTGGTGCCATCTGTCAGCGCGGCGAGATCGACCTCTTCCACAGGGCTCGGCGGAACCCCCTCGTCCGATGTCGCGATCTCGTCCGCCGTGCGGCGAACCGGCGCAACCGGCGCAACTGCCTGGTCGTCAAGCTCGCTATCTGTGAGCTCGGCGAACAGACTGCGCGGGAACGCGATGACGACGAGCGTGCCGCCACCGGGTGCGTTCTGGAAGTCCACCGACGCATCCAGCTTCTCGGCCAGGCGCCCGACCACGAACAGGCCGAGACGCTGCGCACCGACCGCATCGGACGCAGACCGCGACTGCACCTTCAGGCGCGCCTCACCGATCTCGTCCTCGGTCATGCCGAGACCGAAGTCGCGAATCGCCACCGACACGTAGTGCCGGTCGGCGTTCGTCGTGACCTCGACCTGCTGCGAGGGATCGGAGAACATCGTCGCGTTCTCGAGCAGCTCGGCCATGAGGTGAGCCGCGTACAGGGCGTAGTGACCGAGCATGTCCGGATCGTCGAGCAACGTCAGGGAGATTCGGTCATAGGCCTCGATCTCGGACGATGCCGTGCGCACCACGTCGGACAGCGCCATCGACTGGCGGACGCGACGACCGGAGTCGATACCCGCCAGCACGAGCAGCGACTCGGAGTTGCGTCGCATTCGGGTTGCGAGGTGGTCGAGCCGGAAGAGGTTCGACAGCACGGTCGGGTCCTCTTCGGTTCGTTCCAACTCATCGAGGAACGACAACTGACGGTTCAGCAGGGCGTGGTCGCGGCGGGCCACGTTGACGAACATCTCGGCAATGGATCCGCGAAGGGCGGCCTGCTCCTGCGCCACTTCCACGGTCGTCTCGTTCACGTCGTTGAACGCGGTTGCAAGCTGACCGATCTCGTCCCCGGACTCGACCGGGATCGGCTCGATCACCAGGTCGGGCGTGGTACCGGGCACAGCCACCTGCTCCACCAGGGTGGGGAGCTTGTCACGAACGTCCTTGGCCGCCTCGGTCAAGCGCGAGAGCGGGTTCACGATCCGGCGGGCGATCAGGAGCGCGATAGCCAGCGAGATGATGACAGCGGCGATAGCGATGGCAACGGTCAGGATTGCCTGTGTCCGCGCCGTGTTCGCCATGTTGCCGACCTCGGCGATCAGCTTGTCACGGACCTGCACCTGGAACTGAGCGAGTTTCGTGTCGAAATCGGCAGTCGCGCTGCCCCACACGTTCGCCTGCTGGCTCGTCAGCGCCTCGGGGTTACCGGCACGGATACGGTCGCGGGCCGCAACCTGGTCGCTTGCCATCTCGGGCAGGGCGAAATCGGTGATACCGAGGTTCGTCAGCGAGGACTGCGTCCGCGACTCAACCACCTGGTAGTCCTGAATGGAGAGGGTCGCGTTGCGCACGGCCGGGTCGTCCGCCGTGATGGACTCGCGCTGCTGGATGACGGGCGTCGTCTGGCGCAGTTCGGTCAGGTATGCGGAACGCAGGTCGAATGCGTTGGCGTACAGGGCGAGGTAGCCCGCGACGTTGCGGTCGGAGATGGAGTCCGTGACGGTCTGGTAGAACTCTTCCTGGCTCTCGATGGCCCTGCTGTAGGTGGCAACGACGGTTGGCGTGGGGTTGCTCTCCTCGGCGGCGGCGAGGAACTCGTCCACGAGCGCGCGGTCGAGCCCTTCGAGCCCCGTCTTGGAGCGCTGCCAAGCGGCGCGGACGGCCACGGGGAATCGGTCGAAGTTAACGGCCGAGGTCTCGGAAAGGTATTGAGTGCGCAGTCCGTCCGTCGTCGCGCGAGCTCCATTGAAGTCCGCGTCGGACACCTTGACGCCCGAAGCGCGCTGCAACGTGACCGTGTACTCGTTCTGCAGAGCAGCCATCAACTCGTCGTGTGCCGGCGTCGTCCGAGCCAGCAACTCGTACTGTCGCCCATCGAGCGCCGCAGTCACCGACTGCACTGCGATGAGCGCAGCAGCCGCGATCAGAACAATGATGGGGACTGCCAGGGTTGCAAGGATCTTTCCTCGCACACTCAGTCGGCGAAGCATCGCACCCTCCAGTCACATAGCCGTCAATGCCGTGAAAGGTTCCGCGCCACGCCCGAAACCTCCTGTTGGTACTTTCGGCGCGGGAGACCCGCATCATAAATACCAAGAGCGACTTTAGCTGGTTCCCATTCGCCCTCGAGGCATGTTCGCCTGCGAGCCTGACAGGCACCGTTGCCATCGACGCTCCACGACTGTCGTCGCAGGCAAGCCTACCTGTGAACGTTCAAGTCGTGAAACCCCCGATTTCGAACCGTATTTCTTACCGCTCGCGAACGCATTTACCACGCCCGCGCGATACCAGGACATTCACGCCTTTGGAATGAGTACCTCGAGGCCCCCGAGATAGGGGCGCAACCCCTCGGGTACGGTGACCGAGCCATCGGCCTGCTGGTGGTTCTCGAGAATCGCAACGATCCAACGGGTCGTCGCGAGGGTTCCGTTGAGCGTCGCGACTGCGCGGGTCGCGCCCGACTCGGTGCGCTCGCGCACCGACAGTCGACGCGCCTGATACGTCGTGCAGTTAGAGGTCGAGGTGAGTTCCAGATATCGCTGCTGCGACGGCAACCACGCCTCGCAATCGAATTTCCGGGCGGCGGAGGAACCCAGGTCACCGGCCGCGGTGTCGATCACGCGGTACGGCAGATCGACGAGCGCCAGCATCTCCTCCTCCAGCGCGAGCAGGCGCTGGTGCTCCGCGGCGGCATCCTCCACCGTCGTGTAGCTGAACATCTCGACCTTGTGGAACTGGTGGACGCGGATGATGCCGCGCACGTCCTTGCCGTGGGATCCGGCCTCGCGTCGATAGCAGGCCGACCAACCGGCATAGCGCAGCGGCCCGTCGGACAGGTCGATGATCTCGTCCGAGTGGTAGCCCGCGAGGGCGACTTCGCTCGTCCCCACCAGGTAAAGGTCATCGGTGCCGAGATGGTAGATCTCGTCCGAGTGACGGCCCAGGAAGCCCGTGCCAGCCATGACCTCCGGCTTGACCAGCGTCGGCGTGATCACCGGGGTGAATCCGGCGCGCAACGCGCAGTCGACCGCAGCGTTGAGCAGCGCCAGTTCGAGGCGGGCGCCGATACCGGTCAGGTAGTAGAAGCGGGACCCGGACACCTTGGCGCCGCGGGCGGTGTCGATCGCGCGGAGGCCCTCGCCGATGGCCAGGTGATCGGCCGGCTGGAAGCCCTCGGCGGTGAAGTCGCGTGCCTGGCCGACTTCGCGCACGACGATGTAATCGTCCTCGCCCCCGGGGGGCGCACCCTCAACCACGTTCTGGATCTGCCGCAGCAACTCGTCGAATTCGTTGCCCGCCTGGGTCGCGTCCGCCTGGAAAGCCTTGACGCGCTCCGCGAGTTCCTTGGTCTTAGCCAGGAGGGCGGGACGCTCGTCCGCGCTGGCGGTGGCGACCTGCTTGCCCATCGACTTCTGTTCGGCCCGCGCGCCCTCGAATGCGGCGAGCGACGAACGGCGACGCGCATCGGCATCGATGATGCGATCGACGAGTTCGGGGTCCTCCCCTCGCAGACGCTGCGATTCGCGGACAAGTTCGGGTTCATCACGGAGCAGGTTGAGGTCAATCACGCTGCCAGACTATCTGGTTACGGACTACCGTGGAGGCATGCAAGCATCGGAATGGGTGGCTCTCTGCGCACTTGTCGTCGCCGTCGCAGCCGTCGCGGCGGCCGTTTACGCGTGCACGCTGGCACGCCGCCTGAGCGCCGAGCGCCGCATCGTAGCCAAAGACGGTGAGCGTCAGGATTCCTACGCGATCATCATCAATCCGTCCAAGCCCGGCACGGTGGGGTTGCGCCAGCAGGTCCTGGAATACTTTCAGCGCCACGGCCTTCCCGAGCCCGTCTTCTACGAGACCACGCCCGATGATCCGGGGAAGGGGCAGGCCGCGCAGGCGATAGCCGACGGGGCGAACATCATCGTGGCGGCGGGAGGCGACGGTACGGTACGAGCCGTCGCGGCGATCGTCGCCGGCAAGGACATCACCATGGGGCTCATACCCATGGGAACAGGCAACCTGCTGGCGCGAAACATCGATATCGATGTGAACAACCTTCCCGCCGTGCTGGCGACCCTCACCTCGCAGGCGACCCGGGAGATCGACCTGGGCTACCTCCAGATCACCAAGGCTCCGCCTGGCGAGCCCGGAACCTCCGAGCCCGAGGCGTTCCTGGTCATCGGCGGAATCGGCTTCGACGCCGCCATGGTCGCGGACACGAGCCCCGTCCTGAAGAAGCGCGTCGGCTGGATAGCCTACTTCCTGGGCGGCATGAGGCACCTGCACGCAGGGCGCACGCGCGTGCGCATCTCGCTCGACGATTCCCCGCAGCGGACGATCACGCTACGCACGCTGCTCATCGGCAACTGCGGTCGACTTCCAGGAGGCCTTTCGCTGCTGCCCGATGCCGTGATCGATGACGGAAGGCTCGATATCGCGGCCGTCGACACGCGCGCCGGGATCGCGGGCTGGGTGCAACTCTTCGGCGAGGTGGTGCTTCAGGGCCTCGGCGTCCGCAACGACTCGGCGAAGAAGATCGGCCGGATCGATCACACGACCGCAAAGCGGTTGCACGTCGAGGTCGTGGAGGGTGCCCAGCCGGTCCAGGTGGATGGCGATACGCTCGGCCGGGCGAGCACGCTGGAAGCTTGGGTGGTGCGCCGGGCGCTGACGATCCGCGCCCCCTTGGCGTCGTGACAGTCCGCATCCGCGCGCTTGCTTCCGGGTTGGCCGCCCTCGTCATGGCCGCGGCCGCCGTTCTTGCTCCCGCTTGCGCCGAGGCGGTTTCGCCGACGAGGTCTGCGTCGCCAACCGTCGAGGTCATCGTCGCCGTGACGGGACTCTCGTGGGAAGAGGTCGCCGCGCACCCGGATGCGTATCCCACCATCGCCGGGTTCGCCCCGACAGCACTCGTCGCGCAGGCGGTCGCCACGAACGGCACCAGCACCAGTTGTCCCGCCGACGGGTTCCTCACACTCGCCACGGGTACACGGGTCGCCGATCGCCTCCAGGGCTCGTGCCGCCGCGTGGACGAGTCGATCGTCGCCCCCGACGGCCGCATCGCCGGCTGGGATGAGCTGGTGGCGGAGTTCGCCGATCAGCCCTACGCGCCGCGCGCGGGACTGCTCGCGGCCACACTGCGCGGCGCAGGCCTGAGTGTTGCCGCGGTCGGGGGCGGCGGAGCCCTCGTCCTCGCCGACGAAGCGGGGCGCCCGCCACCGCAGACCACCATGCCCAAGGACGACGCGGAACTGCGCGCGGCCGTCGCGGCGGGCGTGCGGGATGCCAGCCTCACCGTCGTCGATGTCGCGCGCGGCGGCGCGGCAGCGGGCGGGCGGGAACTCGATGCGCGCTTCGCCGCGGTCCTGGCGGGCGTGGCAGCGGGCGGCCCAGCGCGGGTGACGCTCGTGTCCGTGGGCGGCGCGGACGATTCGCCCGCCTCGATGCAGTTCTTTGCGCGCGCGGCCGGGGCTGGAGTTGGGGGCGATCTCGCCACATCGACGTCGACGCGGCAGCCCGGACTGATCCTGACCACTGATGTGCAGCCAACGGTCCTGGCGGGATTCGACCTCGTTGCCGATGGCGCGTTGGGAGCCCCGGTACGGCCCGCCGTTTCCGCGCAAGACCCCGCTGGGCGGGTCGAGGCGCTGCTCGCGCTGGCGCAGCGGTCCCAGGCCGGGGACGCTGCCGCCGTGCCCTACGTGTACCTGGTGGCGGGACTGGGCGTGGCGATGCTGGGGCTCGCCGCGGCTCGATGGCGCCGTTCCGGCGCACGGCTGGCACTGCGCACGGGCGGGCTGGCGATCGCGCTGGTACCCATGGCCACATACCTCGCCTCAGCCAGCGCATGGTGGCGGACGAGTTCCCCGCTCGCCGCCATCGCCGCCCTTGCTAGTTTGATCGTCGTCGCCGTCGCCACGCTCCTGATGTGGCTGACCCGGCGTACTGCGGAGCCGTGGGCAGGGCGAGTCATCGCCGTGGCGGCGCTCACCTGGCTCGTGATCGTCGTCGACGTGCTACGCGGGACACCGTGGATGACGGCGTCGCCGCTCGGGACGCAACCGTTGCAGGCGGGACGGTTCTACGGGGTCAACAACACTGCTTTCTCGTTCTTCGCCGTCGCCACTTTGACGCTGATCGTGATGCTCGGCCCGCGGCTGGTTCGACGGAACCGGGTTGTCGGCATCGCCTGCGCCGCGGCCTTCGGGCTCGCGAGTTGCGCCATCGACGCCCTGCCGGGTGTGGGGGCCGATTTCGGGGGTGCGCTGGCCCTCATTCCTGGCGTCGCGCTCACAGTGACCTACGTCGCGGGCCTGCGCATGACGATCCGCCGGGTGCTGGTTGTCATCGGGCTCGGTGTCGCTGCCGCACTCGGCATCGGGTGGCTTGACTCGCTTCGCGGAGCCGGCGAGCGGACGCATCTGGGTGACTTCGTGGCGCATCTGGGTACCGCAGACACGCTGACCGTGATCGGGCGCAAACTGGGCGGCGCTACGCGGCCGCTACTGGATAATCCGCTGCTCGGACTGGTTGCGGTTGTGCTGATCGCCGTGGCCATCTGGGTTATGCGGCGGTGGCGCGCGCACGCCGCAGTCGGGGAGGCCGGAATCGCCGTGGTTATCACGTGCGTGATCGCGACGCTGCTGAACGATTCGGGATTGTCCATCGCGGGGTGGATGGGGCTCTTCGGCGGAGCGCTCGTCCTCATGCGGCACGGCGCCCTGCCCAGCGCCGTGCCCGGCGCCCGCGATGTAGCGATGCGAGCGGGCTAATTGCGGTGGCGCGGCGGGTAAGCGTGGCGCGGGCGAGCGCGGCGCGGGCGAGCGCGGCGCGGCGGGGACTAACTACGGCGGGAACCAACGCCGGGGGTGCGGGCAAGTGCACTGGGACTAACTCCGACGAGAAGCAACGCCGGGGGGTGCGGTCAAGCGCACTGGGGCTAACTGCGGCGTAGCTTGCCGAGACCCGCGCGGACGCGGCGAGCGTTGATCGCCAGCACGACGTCACGGTACTGCGCGGCGCGATGCGCCTGCCCCGCGAAGGAGTTGTCCGATGCGCGATGGCGCAGATCACACGGCACTTCCAGAATGCGGTAGCCCTGTCGCCCCAAGTCGATGGAGAGGCCGACCTCGACGCCCCAGCCGTGCGCGAGAGGGGCGGCCGACTCGTAGGCTTCACGCGTCAGGCAACGGATTCCCGACAGGGGTTGAACAGGGGTCCAACCCGTGAGGCTCGCGATAGCGCGGCGCGCGGTACGAACGACGATGCCTCGACCCCCGGCGCCTGGCTGGGGTGGCAGGAGTGCGATGGACATGTCGGCCTCGCCCTCCAGAATCGGCGGGACGAGCGGGGCCGCGTTCACGGCGGTCTCAGCCAGATCGCCGTCGAGGAACAGCAGTAGCCGAGCCGGATATCCGTCGGGATCGCGCATGGCGACCACAGCCGCCCCCGTTTCCAGCGCCGCAGACTTGCCGCGATTACGCGAGTGCCGCACGACCACGGCGCCCGCTGCACGCGCCACATCCTGGGTGTTGTCCTCCGAGCCGTCATCGACGACGAGAACCAGGTCTACGTAGGGAATCGCGCGCGCGGAACGGACTGTCGCGGCGATGCGTCGTGCCTCGTCCTTGGCGGGTATCACGACGGCCACGCGCTGGCGCTTAGCCAGTCGCGAAGGGCGCCCTGTCTCACTCACGGTATCTATAGTAGTCGTAACGACTCGGTCTTGTATTCGTCACGGTCCGTCTAAGGGCCGCCGAGTGACCGAGGTTCGCCGATCGACTATCGCAGGGTCTTCTGACGTGCGACGATACCTGCCCGTGCGCGGCGCTCGTTCGCATCCAGCGGTTCGGTGAGCGCCATCGCCGCCTCGAACTTAGGCAGGAAGGCCGCGGCCTCGTCCTCGATTTCCTCCGCCTCCGTACCGCGCGGAAGTTCCCATACGGGGATCGAGATACCCTCGGCACGGAACGCGCCGATGAACTTTCCGTCCGCGATCTGGGCATCGCGCTTGGCGTGCAGGCGGGCGATGCCGTTCAGCATCGTGTCCTCGTCCTCCGCGAAGGACCAACGCAGGAACTCGCGCGCTCCCATGCGGCACCAGAACGCGTGCGGCACCTTGTTCAGTTTCACGGTATCCACGATGGCCTCGGCGGCCTCCTTGAGGGACGCATCGAGTTCGCTGGAACGGTCCGCGGACGGATCGAGCCAGAATTCGAAGTCGGCGTGAACCTCCGCCTCAATGTCCTTGGTGAGATCGAGGATGTCCTGCAATCGCGGCCCAGGTTCGGGAATGACCTGTCGGATAACAGGGGTGCCGGGCTCAAGATCGATCGCGGTGAGGATCGTGTCGGCGAGGTCGCGGCTCGGGTCCCCCGACCCAGCGTGCGTCTGCAGCGCCACGAGGATGGTGCCGTCCGTTCGGTGCAGCGCCGGCCAGGACTCCGGCAGGGAGGTCACGAACGTGATCTCGCGGGCGCCGTATTCCTTGGTCAGCGACGCTTTCGCTGTCGCCGCCGGGACGATCTCGCGCATAGCCACGAGGTCGGCCTCACCGGGAATGCCCTCGAATGGGCGCAGGACGAAGGAACCGGAATTGTCAGCAGGCATGCGAGTAATCATATAGGGGCGGCGGGAAGGGCGTGGCGGCTGTGTAGACAGGCGCCTGCGTAGACGGGCACCTGCGATTCGACCCGCGGTCGCCAGCCGCGCTAAGAACCGGCTGCCGGCGGCATGACCCCAGGCCGCGCCGAAACGTGACGAACGGCGGGATCGTATTGGCCGAGGGCGTGACCGCAACGGTCAGAACGATTCACGTCTAGTGCCAGGGGTCGCCGGGGAGGGTGGCTGGGGAATAGATGGTGTAGCCATCCAGAGGCGAGGTTTCGGTCTGCGTGGGATTGTAAATTCGACAGAAGTTGACCCATTCCCAGGCGGCGCCTCCAGCCCATCGGTAGGCGCCATGGGTGACGTAGGCTGCACCTCGATATCCGAGAGCACGGTAACCCTCGACTTGCGCGCGAAGGTCGGTTTCGTGGGCGCTGTCGAGGCGGCGGAGGATGTCGTGGACGGACGCGGTCACGGTCCAGCCTTGTTCGCTGCACGACCACTTGTAGGGGCTGACGGGGTATGCGGCGTCCATCTGGTCGCTGATCGTGCCAGGGATGGAGTGGAAGCCGGGCGTGGTCTGATTCGAGTAGCGCGGCAGCGTGTCGACGCCGTATTTGGTTAGTCCGATGGCACGGGATGCGGCGTGGGCCAGAGTGGGTCCGCCGTGGCCGAGCACGGTCCCGTAGCCGGGCGCACTCGAGTGAGGGAACTGGTTCCACGTGGGTGTTTTGATCTCGCGCCAAGGCGGGCCGTGAGCGTCGATCTCGGCCGGGGTGATCCAGCCCTTCTCGACCGCGAACTGGTTGAGCGCTTCGACGGTTTCGGGCATGTAGGCGATCTCGGGGTTCGCGTCGTTGTAGGTATCGACCGTGGGCGGCGGACTCCATTCGACGGGGATGTTCGGGTCGTAGCCGCGAGAGAGTTCGTTGGGTGTGGGTTTGCGCCAGCAGGTGATGGTAACCCCACACCGGTCATCGAGCCAGTAGTGGTCGGCGACCGTTGAGATTGCCTCAACGGTCACTGCACCGTAATCGGTGCACCCGGGGATGGGTTTGCCGTTGACCTCGTAGTAGATCCCACCCGAGGTGTAGCCGTACCCGGTGGTATCTAGGCAGTTGCGTTGTCCTGGCTGCCAGTCGATCGGCTGGGCGGGCGTGCCCGAGCCGCTTCCGCCACCTCCGATGTCGCCTGGGTTTGAGCCGCCGGTACTGACGCCCGGTTTGATCGTGGCGGTGGCCACGGTCGCGGCGGCCAGTCGCACGGTGACCGGCACATAGAGGCGCCAGGTCGTGGCCGTCGACGAGGCCGGCACCGTAGCCGTGAGCGTGACGCGAGCAGCTGCACGAGTCGTGAGTGTGGTTTGCGTGCGCCAGGTGGATCCGGCCTTGCGTTGCACCAGGACCTTGCGGCCGCGAGCGGGCGTAAGCTGCGCGGAGATCTTGACCTTGGACCCGGGCTTCGCGGTCACGGTCAGCCTCTTAGTCGGCTTGGCTTTGCGACCGTCGATGTAAACGTTCTTCACGGTGGTCTTGACCTTCTTGGCCTTGACGCGCTTGATCACCCCGAGGGCGTTGACCACGGTCTTGGCGGGATTCGCGGTGACGATGCGTGTCACTCCGCGGTAGGCGCCGGCGGACCAGCGGGCCTTGACGAACTTGGTCTTCGCGCCGGTCTTGACCTTCACGTTGATCGCGTGGCCACGGCGCGCAGTCTTGACCGTGACCTTGACGGTGGTGCGCACCGTCGCCGCTGAACGAGACGTGATGGACGTCGCAACCTTCAGGTCAGGGCTCGCGGCCGCGCTGCTCGTCGTGGCGGTAGCGGTCGCGGTAGCCACGACAGTTGTGAGTGCCAATATCGCCATGGCAGCCGTCCAGCGAGATTGCCCGAATCGGCTCAGTTGGGTCATGCCTCGACCTGCAGCACAATACGTTCCACGGTTCCGATCTGTACGGCGCAACCCAGCACTTCAGTCATCTCCCGCACGCGCATCCGATGGCACGTCAACTCGAACTTGTAAGGCTCCACGGACTCAGCATCCCAAGTAGTTCGCGGTAGCGCCACATTTGCGTTTCGAGAATCGGCCGCGACGCTTCGACGTGACGATGCGATTCCTGCCAGGGCAAGGTCCCCGCGACAATCGGTTTATTGCCATTGTTGCGCCTCACTTGCTTCGCACGACCCTGATCGTTCTGGCGGTTTCGTTGATAGTCACGCGGATCCTGGTGGCGGTGCGGATCGTAACTGTGGCTTTGCCGGACTTACTGGCCCTGATCAAACGGATGAGACGCCATTTCGCGCCGCGCGGGACTTGGATGCGGATCTTGGTGCCCGCCGCAACCTTTGTGACGGTGATCTTCTTGGTTTTCTTGGTCTTCTTGATCGTCACCTTGGGCTTGGTCTTGGCGGTGTCCCCGCTGACGGCGGCGATGCCAGGCGGGAAGCCTGCCGAGTTGGCTGAGACGGATACTCGATACCGGGTGCCGGGTTTGAGGCCGGCGATGATGATTGCCGTGCCGGTCGTAGAGTAGGAGACGCGGTGGCCCGCGAGAGACACGTGATAGGACGTCGCAGCCGGGGTGGGCGCCCAGTTGACTGTGAGAGTGGTGGCCGTGCGTCTGGTGACTCGCAAGGCTGCGGGCGGTGTGGTGGCGGTTTTGATTGTCGCCGCGACGGTTCCACCCGAGTGGGGGTTCTGCGCGGTTACGGTGAGGTCGTAGGAGCTGCGCGCGGTGAGTTGGGTGAATGCCGCCGAGGGCGACGTCACGATCTGCGACTGGTTCCCGGCGGTCACGAGATAGCGCGTTGCGCCCTTGGCGGGCGACCAGGTGGCGGTGATCGAGGTTGCGGTCGCGGAGGCGCGGAGGTTCACGGGCGCCGCTGGAGCGGTGGTGATTCGGGTGATGGGGGTGGCCGTCCCGTGCAGGGCAAGGTTGGCAACGATTTGGATGAGGTAAGGGCTCGCCGGAGCGAGGCTGCGCGGCGATGTCCAGGTGTTGCCGATCACTGGTGCGCTGGTGATTGTCTGGGTTTCATCGCCGGTCGTGACCCGCACGGTGTAGCCGTAGTTTCCCATCACTGGCCATGACACCGTGAACGAAGCATCGTCTGCGGTCACTACCGTGACGGGATAGGCCGGGTCCCCTGTCACCCACCCATCGTTGCCGATTGATATGGCCGTGACCGCAGGTGCGGCTATGCCTGTCGATGGGCCGACTACTGGTGCGAGGATCGCCGCCATGAGGATGGCCAGGATCGTCCATGTGCGTCGCATGGCGGTTCTCCGATCTATTTGCTGCGCACGACCTTGCGCGTGCTGGGGCTAGCGGGAACGATCACGCGCACCTTGTTGCGCGTTGTGACCGTCAAGTTGGCGGTTCCCTTATTGGTAGCTGTTACCGTCTTTGCGCGACGCCACTTCTTGCCCTTGAGCACCTCCACGCAGATCTTGGTTCCCGGCGCGGCGTTCGTGATCGAGATTTTCCTGGCCTTTTTGGTCTTCTTGATCCCGACCGTGGGCGTGGCCTTCGCGGTGGTCGACGTCGTGACCGGCGTCTGCCACGGCGAAGACGACGACCCGACCAGCGTGCGGACACTGACGGTGTATGCGGAGGCAGCTGTCAGGCCGGTGATGGTGGTCGACGTCGACGGCGTCGTCACGGTCTTGCCGCTTTTGCCTGTCACGCGGATCTCGTAGCGTGATCCTGCCGGACCGCGCGTCCAGGACAGGGTGAGGGTCGTGGGTGTGCGCTTGGTGATCTTGACCGCTGGCGGCGTGTTCGGTGTCGTGGCGAATGTAGCCGTCGCCTGCGATATCGCTTCACCGGGCGCGGTAGCGGCGATGGTGGCTGTATAGGTGCGGCCCGGTGTCAGGCCGGTCAAGGTGGCCGTGGTCGAGGTGGAGGTCCACGTTGAGGTCATGCCGTCAACGCGGATGAGGTAGGTGACGGCGCCGGGTACTGCGCCCCAGGTCAGGGTTGCTGTGGTGGCGGTGGTGTTCGTTGCCCGCGTAGCAGTGGGAGGTGCGAGCGGGGTTCGGATGGCGGATGTGGCGATCGCGCCGGGGTTGTCGCCGATCGATTGAACGGAAACCGGGTACGAGGTCTTTGGCGTCAGTCCTGTGATTTGCGTTGAGGTGGCGGTCACGGTGCGTTCGAGGGTGCCGACGGTTACCCGATAGGACGTCGCACCGGGCGTTGGGTTCCAGGACACGGCTGCGCTCGTGGACGTCGAGGTCACGCGTAGCCCTGTGGGTGCAACCGGTCCGGTGGTGAACGTGGTGGTCGCTGGCGATGCGAAACCGTCCGCGCGAGTAAGGCGCGCGTTGTATGTCGTCGACGGGGTGAGCCCGGTGAAGGTTTGGGTCGAGGCTTGGGCCAGAGTCATGATACGGCTCGATGGCCCGTCCGGTGAGGTGAGGGCCACGGTGGCGGTGTCCTGCCCATCGATCCATGGGAGCAATGGTGACGATGCGATGGTGGCCGTGGTCGCGGTGATGTTGGACGCATTCAGGGTTCCGATGTCTTTCGGCGCGACCAGGCCAGTTGTTGTGGTGGCCGGCACGGACCTGGTGGCGATGATTTGGCGGGCCATGTGGCTGCCCTCGAGGACTCGCAGGTCGAGGGAAGGCATCCGGTTGTAGGTCAGCGTGAGTTCCACATCACCTGGCTGCGTGGCGTAGACCTTGACCGCCTCGATGACACCGGCATTGATCGAGATCTCCCGAGTGGTGTATCCCGGTTGGGGTCGGAACGAAGCTCCAGTGATTGTGGCGTCGATGGTCAGGGCTTCGTGCGAATCCATCTCGGCGTAGTCGATCCCACTGCCTTTGTCTCGCACGGCAATATCGGTCAGCGTGAACGACCGCGTGGCCGGGTCGAAGTCACCGATAGTTGGGGTGATGGTGACTTTGCCCGTCTCACTGCCGATGAGGGTGCTGACCTGGTTGATCATATTGGTGGCCAGTTGGTCATAGTTCGACGTCGTGCACGCTCCGGTGGTCGCGCCTGTGATCTTGTCGATCGCGCGCCGCACGGCATAGAACTGGCTGGATGAGTCCGCGAAGATGCCCCACCGGTTCACGATGAACGCGATCTGCTTCTTTTGCGCAGCGGTCAGGCTCTGACCGTTCATGACCAGGTCATCATCAGACTCGATGACGCGGTCATCCCAGCGGACCTGCCATGCGGCAAGGAATGTCGGATTCCATGCTGAAGGCGCGAGTCCTTGACCCGATCCTGCGTCGTAGAGCCACTCGTTCGTCTCAGGGTAGGTAGGAGGTATCGCGTAGGCTTTCGCGCGCGAGATCTTCCCCGTCGTACCCGAGCACGAGAAATCGGCGTAAGCGTTATAGCTGAGCGTGTCGGCTTGCGCGGCGGGCGCCATCGCAATCGTCACGGCTAGCGCTGAGACGACGGCAGTGGACAGCGTCGTGATGGAGGCGCGTCGATGGAGTCCCATTGTGAAATCCTTTCGAGTGGCTATTTATGCAGTTGCGCGAGTTTCGCGGCGCAGAATCACGATGACCCCGCCGACGATGATCAGGGCCATGCCGAGCAGGCCGAGGAGTGTGACGGTTGCGCCGGTTTCTGGTAGGTCGGGTTCGGTTTCGTCGACGATGTCCGGAGTGTCGGTGATGCGGGTTGTCTCTGCCCTGACCCGATGCCCGCCTACGGCGATGGGCGCCGTGCGGCCGGGAACATAGAGGGCCTCGACCCAATACACCGTGGTCTCAGAAGCGACCGAGATCTTCGGTGAGACAACATCGCCCGACGCGCTGGCATCAATCCCGTCGACCTGGCGCAGCAGGGTGTCGCCCTGGTAGCCGTGCTCGACCCGGACGGCGTCTTTCTCACCGGTTTGGTCCCACACCTCCCAGGCGATGGTCGAGCCGCCCGGCAGGTCAGCGGGGACGTCGAGGTGGACGGTGTCCGTGAATTTCTCTCCGAGTTTCGCGGTCTTGGTCGCGGTCGAGCTGACGTCGACGATCGTCGTGGTCTCGTCGGGCAGGCGCGGCTGGCCGGTGATGAACGGCGGAGCGTCGGTATCGATGATCCCTTCCGGGGTCGGGATGTAGAGCCGTTCCCGGAAATACTCGTGGCCCGTGGTGTCCCCGACGGTGATGGTGGGCGAGGTGTAGTCCCCCGGGCCGGTCACGGCCACCGGTCCAAGAGAGCCGAGTAGCTCATCGTTGGCTGGGTCGTCCGAGTCCGATTGCCGGTAGTAGTCGAAATAGAGCACCGATCCGGCCGGAACCGGACCGGTCACGGTGGCCACGTCGTAGGTCGTGGTTCCGATCTGGGCGTAGGGGTTAGCCGTCGTGGTCACCGAGACGATCCCGGTGACCTCGGTGGAGATTCCGTAGTCCGACTGCCAGGACTCGTGGAACGCTCCGCCAGGGATCGATTCGGTCCAGGTGAAGTACTCGCAATCACCAGGAGCGATGATGTGCGGCGACACGCGGGTGCCCACGTTACCGGCCGCATCCGACGTCACCGTCGAAGTCACCGTTCCCGCAGCGCGTGCCCACGACGGAATCGAGGACGACAGTGCGGGCTCAACACTCGAGCAATAGCCCGTGTGTGTCACCGTGACCGTGGTGTTCGCCGGCAGACCCGTGACGGTGAACTGATCGGTCAGTAGCGCACCTTCGGTCGCGACCTGGTGGGAGGCCATGGTCGTCACAGCGGGTTGGAACTTGATCAACGCCAATTCCGAGACGATCCCGTAGTCCGACTCGAGCCCAATCCCCGCGGTACCAGCATCCGCGTCGATGAGGATTTCCGTCCACGGGTAGTATCCCGGCGAGGTGGCCTCGAAACCGTCAGCCGCGGCGCCACCGCGCCCCGCGGCGTTGAGTTGCACCTGGACTTGCTCGGAATGAACAACCTCGGGACGACCCGCATTCGTGAGGGTGCGGATCGCGGGCTGGGCACCCACGGGCTCGTAGGCTCGCAGCAGGACCATCACGGTCGAGTGCGGCTTGCCGCCCTCGACCTCGACCCGATCCGCGACCGTGTCGCCCACACTGCCTGCGGCCGCGATCGCCGGGGACGCGGTCGTTGTCACGACCGGGTTCCACTGGATCGCTACCGTCTCGACCTCATAGACCGTGGTGTCGCAGTACCCGTCGTAGCCAAGAATCCGGTCGTTTGGCGGCGTTCCGTCAGCCCAGTGGCCAGTGGCGGCGTAGCAGTAGGTGTAGACCCACCACCCGCCAGCCAGTGCCGGGTCTGCCGGTAGCGTGTGCGGGTGCTGATCGGCCACGTCGAATGGCAACGGGTTCATGCTTGCAATGGGCGCGAGCTGCACCGACGAGACCTGGTCGACAGTGCCGGGCTGGGCGGTGATGTCACCGTTCCAGACCGGTTCCTCACTCAGGTGCCACAGCGTCGAGGTGATCGCCAACGGGTAGTCGGCGAAGTCCGCGTTCTGGCGGGTGATGGTGAACGTGTCCGAGACCGTCGCTCCCGGCTCCAGAGCCGTGGCAGACGCGACCGTACGCACCAAAGGTGAGCCAGGTGAGACGGCGCGGACCAGGACGGTTTCTTTCCAGATGCCGTAATTCGATCTGAACCCGCCCGGGAGTTGGCCAGAGATCGCATCCGCGCTGACGACCCAGGTGTACGAGGTGTCGACTGCGCGTTGAGTCACGGTCCGGTTGACTGTGGCTGTCACATTGCCGGCCGCGTTCGCGACCGGTGTCGAGACGATCTCGGCACCCACTTGGGTGGCGCCCGCTGGGATCGTGGGCTGCCCGTTTTCCCCCGGCAGCGCCGCCCCGTCGGGGTGCTGGTAGAGCCGGGCGCGCAGCGTCACCGTGGTGCCGGGCGCGAAGCCGGAGCCGGTGATCTGGTCGGTCACAACGACCTGATTCGCGGCGTTCGGTGTCGATGTCGAGGCCCCCGTCACGATCAGCGGGTTCGCCCAGGACCGTGTCTCGGCCGGGATTCCGTAGTCGGTGATCGAGGCACCCAGCAGTCCACCGAGCGCGGCGTCGTTGGCGACAACCCAGGTGTAGGCGCCGGGTATACGCGAACTGGTGACTGATGGATACCAGGTCGCGTTGCCGCTCGAATTGAGCGTCACGGTGGTGGTTTGCGCGGGTGCGGCAGCGGTCCCCGGAATCGAGGACGCCGACGACACCGACACCGGCGAGGGCCATGTGGTGCCGTGATAGCGCAGGAAGGCCGTGAGCTTCACCTTCTGCCCAGCAAACCGCGAAGCAGCGTCAATCGTCACCGCATCGGTGTGCGTGAGCACCGATCCGTTGTCAACGATTGCGGAGGCCGTGGTGGTGATCGATGGAACCGCGGGCGAGACGGCGAGCGATGCCGTTGTCGATACATCGACCCGGTTCACGGTCGCCATGTCCTGCACCGAACCCGCTGCCCCGAACGTGTTGTCGTCACCCGACCACTGGGTCAGATAGGCAGATGGCAACCCGGTGACAGAGATCTCAGCTTTGACCGTGCCCGGCCCGCTCAGCGTGATACCAGGGAAGGAGCTGGCAGACGCAGTGGAGGTGAAGGACTTAGTCTTCGAGCCGTTCCCGAACGTCGCAGGCCCCGACAGTGTGACCGTCACCCGAAAATCGGGCACGAACGTGCCCTTGGCACCCTTGACCCCTACGCCCGAGAGTGTGACGGTGTTCCCATCCGCGTTGCGCGACAGCGTGCCAGTGGCCGTATACGGACCGTAGTAGGCATCGGCCTTGACCCACATGCCCGCGGCGATGGCCTTGATCGCTGGGCGAGTGTTCGCCTCGTACTTCGACGCGTTCGATCCTGAGACATCCTGCTTGGAGTGCACCAGATATGACAACGCCGCATGCGTAGCGTCCTTGGAATAACTGCCATAGTTCATTCCCGACCAGCGCTCCAACGCGAACGAGATCCGCGGTGAATGCAGCACCTGCGACTTGCCCGCCGACGTCGGCACCGTAGCCCCGCCCTGGACGCACCAGGCATACGTCGTGCCCATCGCCGCGCTGGCGCGGTATGAACCAAGCCACGACATCCATGACTTGCCCTCCCAGATCTCCTCGCCGTATTGGCGAGAAAAGGCCTTGTCGCTCACCGCGACAGCCGATTGCGCGGCGCATGAGAACAGAAGGGCCAGGGCCAGAATCGTGCTCACCAGGCCGCTCGCTAGACGCCGGTTGGATCGGTACATGAAGGAACTCCTTGATCACTCGTCGGGTTTCACACGATCCCGTAGCCGACCAGGACGTGTCGCGCCGAATGGCGGGATGTGGATAACTCAAAGAACTTGTCCACAAAACCGGGAATCGAAGTTTCATCAGTAGGCAAGGCGTGGCAGGATCGATTCATGGACCCACGTGCTGGCACCCTTGCCCAACCAAGCGACCTCATCAATGTCGATGAACTGATCAGCGCCTACTTTGACCTGCGGCCGAATCCAGATGACCCTGCACAGAAGGTGACCTTCGGGACGTCCGGGCACCGCGGCTCATCACTCGATTCAGCATTCAACGAGGCTCACATTCTGGCCATCACCGCGGCGATCATCGAGTACCGCAAGGGCCAGCGATTCGATGGCCCGCTGTTCATCGGGCGCGACACCCACGCCCTATCGTTACCCGCGACCAACACCGCCCTCGAGGTGCTAGCAGCGGCAGGGGTGGAGGTTCGCGTCGATGCCCGCGACTCGTACACGCCCACGCCGGCCGTGTCCCACGCGATCCTGCGCGCGAACGGCGTCGGCAGCGCGAGCGGGCTACGCACGCAGGGTGCCGGGCTGGCCGATGGGATCGTAGTCACGCCATCGCACAACCCGCCGCGTGACGGCGGCTTCAAGTACAACCCGCCCCATGGCGGCCCGGCAGACAGCGACGCCACGAGCTGGATCGCGGATCGCGCCAACCGATGGCTCCGCGAGGGAGTCGAGGGCATCCCGCGATTGGGTCTTGAGGCCGCGAAGAACGCTGAAACGACGCGACCCTATGACTACTTGGCGGCGTACGTCGACGACCTTCCATCGGTCCTGAACCTCGACGCGATCAGGTCGGCGGGCGTTCGTATCGGCGCGGACCCGCTCGGTGGGGCCTCCGTCGAGTACTGGGGAGCAATCGCGGAACGCCACAAACTCGATCTGACCGTCGTGAATCCGGAAGTCGACCCGCGTTGGTCATTCATGACCCTCGACTGGGATGGCAAGATCCGCATGGACTGTTCCTCCCCGCACGCCATGGCCTCGCTCGTCGCCCGCATGTCGGCACCCAACGCAGCATTCGATATCGCCACCGGGAACGATGCCGATTCCGACCGACACGGGATCGTCACGGCCGACGGGCTATTGAACCCTAACCACTTCCTCGCCACCGCGATCTCTTACCTGTACGGCACGGCACGACCCGGCTGGCCGGCCGGTGCCGCGATTGGCAAGACGCTCGTGTCGTCCTCCCTCATCGATCGCGTGGCGGCAGGCCTGGATCGCCGCCTGATCGAGGTACCAGTCGGCTTCAAGTGGTTCGTGCCTGGGCTCCTGGATGGATCGATCGGCTTCGGCGGTGAAGAGTCCGCGGGGGCATCCTTCCTCCGCCTCAACGGCGACGTGTGGACCACAGACAAGGACGGCATCATCCTCGCGCTGCTCGCCTCTGAGATTCTCGCTACCACCGGTGAAACGCCGAGTGCACGCCACCGTGACCTGGTCGAGCAATACGGCCAATCCTGGTACGCCCGAGTTGATGCGCCGGCCACACTGGAAGAGAAGGCGAGACTCGCCGCGCTCACCCCCAGCCAGGTCACCTCGACCCAACTCGCAGGTGAACCGATCACGGCAGCCCTCACCGAGGCTCCGGGCAACGGCGCGAAAATCGGCGGACTCAAGGTGACCACAAAGAACGCGTGGTTCGCGGCGCGGCCCTCCGGTACGGAGAACGTCTACAAGATCTACGCCGAGTCCTTCGTGTCCGAAGATCACCTGAAGCAGGTTCAGGACGAGGCGCGCGTCGTGGTCTCCGCGGCCCTCGCGTAGGCGAATTCTCGTGGCGAGTCAGCTCGCGAATCCGCCACGGCCCTAGATCAGTTCAGGACGAGGCCGCCCGGTCGCGCGTAGCGTGATCGGGCGGCCTCTCCGTATCACCAGCAAGACGCTCGTCTCTGGGAAGAATTCGCCGTCAGAACACCGGTTGGGGTTGCCGAACACCCGTTCTTCCCGGTGTCGAACAGCCATAACGGGTGTCGGGCCGAACGGTTGCGGGCTAGGAACGGCGGGCCAGGGCCGGTTGCGGGCTAGGTAGCGACAGGGGCCGAACGGTTGCGGGCTAGGAACGGCGGGCCAGGGGCGGTTGCGGGCTAGGTAGCGACAGGGCGCCGCAGCGACAGCGCCGCCACGGCCGAACGCCAACAGAGTCAGCGCTGCGGGTCGCGGTTGGATCGGATCAAGGCGTCGGGGTTGAACTCATCACGTACGGCGAACCACTTCGAGATTGCCTCATCGTCATACGCGTCGCGATAGTCCTGGCCACGCGTCAAGAAGGACGCCACAGTCCTCGGCTTGCCCTCGACTTCAACGATCTCGCCGAGTCGGGCATACGCCCGGTCCACACGCTCGTCGCCCGGCACGGCGGGTCCGACGCCGAGCACCAGGTGCGGATCGGTCAGGGGACCCGCGATCGCGGAAACGCCCGGCTCCTCGGCCAATCGCCCGCCGAGCAACCGCACTTGCACGTTGCGAAGCACCTGGCCGTCGGCCGATTCGAACAATTCCACCAGTTGATCGATCATCGCCCGGTCTACGGTTGCGAGCCGGGAGAAGTCACCGGATGCCGACGGCTTGGTGGGCTCGTTCACCACCTGGTGCACACCGGATACGGCAAGGTGTCCAAGGGCGTCGTCCACAATCGGGTGGATGTCGCCACGAATCGCGTCGAGCGTCCGCATGTGCTCACTCTCGCTGTCGAAGCCGAACACATCGATCGACACAAGGCGGACGCCCTGCAGCATAGGGGCGATGTCATCGCGCTTGGGAACCTGTGTCAGATTCACCGACATGTTCAGCGCCGAGTCGGCATCCGCGCCGTTCGACAGCACGGCATCGAGTACGTCTCCGGCCTCGTCCAAACCGAAGAGCAGCTTGCCGCCATAGACGTCCGCTGCTGGGAAAAGGTCGATCTCGACGGCGGTGACGATTCCGAACGAGCCGCCAGCACCTCGCAGCGCCCACATGAGCTCGCCATCGGTGATGCGATGCGCAACTCCATCGGCGGATATCAGCTCGACAGCGCGCAACGCCCACGCCCCCAAACCCGTGGCGCGACTGAACAACGAGACACCGCCCGCGAGCAGGTATCCGACGACACCCACGGAGGGGTTCGAGCCGAATGCGGCGACCAGTCCCGTGCCATCAAGTGCCGCGGCGACCTCTCCCCAGCGCACCCCCGCCCCGATCCGCGCAGTGCGAGCCTCGACGTCGATCGTGAGTTCGTCGAAGCCGCTGGGTCGCAGCACGATCATGCCGTCGAGTCGATGGTTGGCGCCGTGGCCGGTGAGTTGGGTCGTTACCGACACGCCGTGGTGGCGGGCGATTGCCAGGACGGCGCGGACCTCGTCCGCCGTGCCCGCTGTCACCACGGCCAACGGCGACTGGTGAACCGCAATGTTCCAGGGCTGAGAAGCTCGGAGCCAGTTCACGGAGTCCGGGGTTATCGCCTGGTAGCCCAGGGACTGGACGAGTTCGGCTACCACCGGTTGCGGCTGATTCATCGCTTCACCTTCATCGCACTAGACAGCGCGTTCAGCCTACCGCCGAACGGCCTCCGGCCGAATTCCACGCCGCTAAATGGCTGGCAAAGTGCGCGAATCGGACTTTTCGGCGCGTGGCGCACCACCCGAGATGGCCCCGCCTGCCCGAGGGGTGGGCCGAGCGGGCAGCCAGTCCGCTGACCGCAGCGCACATTGCGAGCGCGCCAAGCGGGGTCATCGCACCCGCGCAGTAACGCGCGAATCGAGGCGTGGTCCGAGCGGGCAGCCAGCCCGCCGACGTCAACCCGCCAGGCGAGGGCGTCGAGCGCGCCCGGGCGAGGGCGCTGAGCCCGCCGCGAGCGCGTCCGGGCGAGGGCGCTGAGCCCGCCGCGAGCGCGCCGGGCGAGCGCCCCGAGCGAGGCGCCCGCACCCGCGCGGCAACGCGCGAATCTAGTCGACGATCAGTTCGGCGTACTGCGGGTTTCGGTCGACGAAGGTATCGATATAGGAGCAGCGAGGTACGACCTGCTGCCCCTGTTCTATGGCGTAGTCGAGGGCAGCACGCGCGAGGCGTGCGGCGAATCCGCGTCCTGCGAAGGCAGGCGAGACGACGGTGCTCAGGATGGTCATCGTGATCGCGTCCGCGTCGTAGTCGAGGTGGCCCACCTCGCCTTCACCATCCAACGTGGCGGTGAACCGTTGACGGTCTTTGTCGTGGGTCACGCTCAATTCGGCAGGGGCTGCAGTGCTCATCCTCACATTCAACACGGGATCGCCGGAATTGTCTCGCATGGGACAATGGCGTGGTGTCGAATCCCATGGACGGGGGGCACGAAACGCCCGCGCCGGCCGATGAGAATTCGGGTCGGCGCCGCCGCTCGAACCCGTATCTGAGTATCCTCAGCCGCCCTGGCGCAGCCAGCTTCAGCGCTGCTGCGGCGATCGCGCGTCTGCCGATGTCGATGATCGGCCTCGCCATCGTGCTCATCATCGAGCGCTCCTACGGCTCGTACGCGGCTGGCGGTCGCGTCTCGGCCGCGTATCTGATCGCGGCGGCGGCCGCGGTGCCGCAGATCGCGCGGCTCATCGATCGGCGCGGCCAATCCCGCGTCATGCGGCCGCTGGTCGTTGCGAACGGCATCTTCGTGATCGGTCTGGGATTTGCCATCATCGCGGGCCTGCCCGAGCCAGTCCTGTGGCTGCTCGCGGCAGGCGTGGGTGCCACGGTCGGCGCGTTCGGCGCTCTCGTACGTGCGCGCTGGACTTTCACTCTCGGCGATTCGCGCGCGCTCCACACCGCATTTTCGCTCGAGTCGGCGCTGGACGAGTTCATCTTCGTCATCGGGCCGACGCTCGCCACAGTGCTCGTGGTCCAGGTGTGGCCACTGGCGGGCCTGCTGGTCCCTGCCGTGGCCGCCGTCGGCGGTGGCCTGTGGTTCTGCTCGCAACGCGCCACGGAGCCGCCGGTGGCCTCGTCCCGAGCAAGCGGCGGCGGTCGCGCGGGCTCGGTCCTGCGCAACCCTGCACTGATCGCCCTGTCGGCCATCTTCTTGTTCATCGGCGTCGTGTTCGGCAGCGTCGAGGTCACAACCGTGGCGTTCGCCAAGGAAGTCGGCAGCGAGTCGATGGCGGGGGTCGTCCTGGGGATCTTCGCGCTGGGTTCCATGCTCGCTGGCCTCGCGTACGGCGCGCGACACTGGCGCTCGGCGCTGACGACCAGGTTGCTGGCCACGCTGGTCATCCTGACCGCCGGCATGTCGGCGCTCCTGCTCGCAACCTCGCTGTGGCACGTCGCACTGATCCTCCTGCTCGCGGGCGTCTCCATCGCCCCGACCTTGATCACGGGCACGTCGATCGTGCACACCGTAGTCGGCCAGGGCCAGCTCACCGAGGGCCTGGCGTGGACCTCCACCGCGATGACTATCGGGGTCTCCGGTGGGACGGCCGTGGCGGGCATCCTGATCGACGGGCATGGCGCCCGGGCCGGCTATCTCCTCACGTCGGCGGGCTCGTGCGTGGCGCTCGTCCTCGCCGCGCTGGCCGCCGCGGCGTTTGCGCGCCAGGAGCGCAGGCGCAAGGACGAGTCCTCCGTCGCCAACGCCAATGGTGATTAGTCAAGCGATTGTCCACATCCCCTCATGTCGTGACATATTGGGGAAAAAATTAACCCGATTGAGTCAATAAGAGGGCAATTCAACAGGCGAAGACGCTCAATAGATGGCAATGTGGCGAATGAAACACCGTGCGCGCATGAAAGATCCCATGAATTCCGCCATACTTGAAACGTAAGGCACCGACGCTTCGTGCAAGGTAGCCATCCGCGCCGCCCCCGCGAAGCCCAGGTGACCAACCCGATCAACCTGGAGACCCAGTGGCCAAGAATCAAGTGCGCGGCGACACCGTCGCCGATCTGCTCGTCAACCAGCTCCTCGCGGCCGGCGTCCGGCGCATCTACGGGATCGTGGGCGACAGCCTCAACCCCATCGTGGACGCGGTGCGACGTTCCAACAAGAACGGTGAGGGCATCCAGTGGATTCACGTCCGCCACGAGGAGGCCGCCGCATTCGCCGCGGCTGCCGAGGCGGAGGTCACGGGCGAACTCGCCGTCTGCGCGGGCTCCTGCGGCCCCGGCAACCTGCACCTCATCAACGGGCTGTACGACGCCAACCGATCACGTGTCCCCGTGCTCGCCATCGCTAGCCACATCCCCAGTGAGCAGATCGGCACGAGCTACTTCCAGGAGACGCACCCGGACCGCATCTTCAACGAGTGCTCGGTCTACAACGAACTCATCTCCAACCCCGTCGCCGCCCCGCGCGTCATCGCCTCGGCTATCCACCACGCCTATGCGGCACCGGGGGTCGCCGTCCTGACGATCCCAGGAGACACAGCCGCCGCAGACGCCCCTGCGGGCTATCCCATCGACCTCTCGGAGCGCACCCCCAAGCCACGCATCCTCCCCTCCCCGGATTCCCTGCGGGCTCTGGCGGATGCCATCAACGAGGCCAAGAAGGTCACCATCTTCGCCGGGGCCGGCGTCAAGGGCGCGCACGACGAGGTCGTGGCGCTCGCTGACCGTATCGCGGCCCCCATCGGCCACTCGCTGCGCGGCAAGGAGTTCATCCAGTACGACAACCCATTCGACGTCGGCATGTCGGGCCTGCTCGGCTACGGTTCTGCCACCGCCGCGATGCACGAGGCCGATCTGCTGATCCTGCTCGGCACCGACTTCCCCTATGACCAGTTCCTCCCCTCGGATGTGCGGACCGCCCAGGTGGACATCCGCGAGGAGGCACTGGGGCGGCGCACCCGCCTCGACCTCGCCGTCGTAGGCGACGTCAAGGAGACCGTCACCGCCCTGCTCCCGCTCGTCAACAAAGCCCGCTCGCGCCGCTTCCTGGATGGCCAGGTCAAGAAGTACGAGAAGGCGATGTCCGGCGTGGTCGGAGCCTATAAGGGCAAGAAGGCGGAATCGCTCAAGCCGATCCACCCGGAGTACGTGGCGGACATCCTGTCCGATGTAGCGGCCGAAGACGCCGTCTTCACCGTGGACACCGGCATGTGCAACGTCTGGGCAGCCCGCTACCTGCGGGTCAACGGCAAGCGCCGCGTCATCGGCTCGTTCCTGCACGGGTCCATGGCGAACGCGATGCCGATGGCCATCGGGGTCGCCGCCGCCAACCCCGGCCGGCAGGTCATCTCGATGTCCGGCGACGGCGGCTTGTCGATGCTCCTCGGCGACCTGATCACGCTGCGCAACTACAAACTGCCCGTCAAGGTCGTCGTGTTCAACAACGCCTCCCTCGGCATGGTGAAGCTCGAGATGCTGGTCAACGGCCTACCGAGCTTCGGCACCGATGACGAGGGCGTCAACTACGCCGACATCGCCAAGGCCATCGGCATCCCAGCCGTGCGCGTCGAGGACCCCAAGGACGTGAAATCGGCCCTAGAAGGCCTCCTCAAGCAGGACGGCCCCGCCCTCATCGACGTGCGCACCGACCCGAACGCCCTGTCCCTTCCGCCCAGCATCACCGCCGATCAGGTGACCGGCTTCGCGGTCGCGATGAGCAAGGAAGTGCTCGGCGGCGGGCTCGGCGAGGTCATTTCGATGGCCAAGTCGAACCTCCGGAACATCCCGCGTCCGTGAGCGCACTCTTCCCCGTCCCGCGCCCCGCGGCGTGGCGACGGGTCGCTCTTGCCATGTTCGCCGTGGCCTGGGGCGGGAACGAGTTCACACCGCTCCTGGTCATGTACAAGGTGGACCACGGGCTGTCGACCGCGACCGTAGACGTGCTGCTCGGCGCCTACGTGCTGGGAATCATCCCGGCGCTCCTGCTGGGCGGCCCGCTCTCGGACCGGTTCGGGCGGTCCCGACTCATGCTGCCCGCACCGCTGTTCGCCGTCGTCGGTTCCCTGGTGCTCGCGGGCGGCGGTTCGCAGTCGGCGGTGTTGTTCGCCGGCCGCGTCTTCTCGGGTATCGCACTGGGCCTGGTGATGGCGGTCGGTACCGCCTGGATCAAGGAGCTCTCTCAGGCTCCGGCCAGTCCGAACACCTCCCCCGGGGTGGGCGCCCGCCGCGCCGCGCTGAGCCTGACCATGGGGTTCGGGCTCGGTGCCGTCGTCGCCGCTGCCCTTGCCCAGTTCGCTCCGCGCGGCGACGTGTATCCCTACCTGATCAACGCCGCACTGTCCCTCGCCAGCTTCTGGTTCCTGCTACGCGCACCGGAGACGCGTGAGGAGCAGGTTGGCGGGTCGCTCATCGCCGACCTGAAGGTACCCTCGTCGCGCCACCGGCGGTTCCTGCTCGTCGTCCTCCCTGCGGCGCCCTGGGTGTTCGGCACGTCGGCCTGCGCCTATGCCATCATCCCGACGCTCTTCGCCGACCAGGTGGGTGACCTGCGCGTCGGCTTCTCCGGCCTGCTCTGCCTGATCGCGCTCGGCTGCGGCTTCGGCATCCAATTGATCGCGTCCCGCTTCGACTCGGACCGCTCCGCGCGGGGAACGGGCGTTGGCCTGGGCGCGACGACCCTGTCGATGGCGGTCGCAGCGATCGCGGCGGGGAACTCGTCCATCCTCCTGGCCATCGTCGCGGCCGCCATGCTCGGCGTGTCCTACGGGCTGCTGCTCGTCGCAGGGCTGTCCGAGATCCAGCGCATCGCCGGCCCGGACGATCTCGCCGGGCTCACTGCGGTCTACTACTCGCTGACCTACTTGGGCTTCTTCATCCCGGCGATCCTGGCCGGGCTCGACATCTGGTTCTCGTACCGGCAGATGTTCGCCGCCGGTGCCGGTATCGCCGCGGTTTCCCTCGGCTTCGTAGGCCTGTGGTGGGCAAAGCATCTGCCCGGCCCGGTGATTGAGGACGAGTTCTCCGTCGCACACGATGCAGCGCCCGTACGGGTCGACGCCTAGGTGCGGGGGTGCGGGACACGCGCGCCCGGAACGGTGGCCTGGTTCGATAGCCATCGCGTTGCGCGTGAGTGGCAATACGATCTTCGCCGTACTGCTCGGAGCGGTCCTGCGGCCCACACGGCTCAATCGGGATGGGTCGCCCCCACCCGGCAATTATCCGGTCGCCACGCCGAACAAGGCGCCGAGCGCGTAGGTGACACCAGCCGCGCCGAAGCCGATCAGTACCTGTCGGACGGCACGGCGTAGCGGCGGACTACCTGACAGCAGTCCCACGGCGGCGCCGGTCAGCGACAGCGCCAGGCCGACCAGGACGGTTGCGACGACTACCGCCGCCAGCCCGGTCATGCCGAACAGGTAGGGCAGGATGGGAATCAGCGCCCCCGAGGCGAAGAAGCAGAAGCTCGAGATGGCAGCGCCCCAGGCGGTGCCGTGCGCCTCGAAGTCAGCCGGGTCGGGAGCGGGTCCGAGTCGGGTCGAGGACGAGTAGTTGGCAATCACGTCCTCGGCCTGCGCCTGCGCATCCGCCTCACTCATGCCGTGCGCGCGGTAGATGAGGGCGAGTTCATTGGCGTCGACGTCCAGATCGGGCACGCGCTGAGCAGCCGTGACGGACGGTGTGGAGGCCTCCAGGAGTTCGCGCTGAGAGCGCACCGACACGTATTCACCCGCTCCCATCGACATAGCTCCTGCCAGTAGCCCAGCGACGCCGGAGAGCAGCACCGTCTGATTGCTGACGCCGGCCGCGCCGACACCGAGGATGAGCGCCAGGTTGGACACCAGCCCGTCGTTGGCGCCGAAGACCGCGGCGCGGAACGTGCCGGAGAGCTTGGTGCGGCCGCGCTCGGCAAGCGCCCGCACCACTTCCTCGTGAATGTGCTCGTCGGCCGCCATCTGCGCGGTGGCGTCCAGATCGTCATCGTACTTCGCACGCGCCTCGGCCTTCTGCGCGAGCGCGAGCACGAAGATGCCTCCGAAGTGCCGGGCCAGGAATCCCAGCAGGTGCGAGCGAATGAAACCTCGCCGCGCGTTTGTGGCGTGATCCCCCAGCAGTTCGAGCCAGTGCGCCTCGTGGCGGCGTTCGGCTTCGGCGAGCGCGAGCAGGATCTCTCGCTCCTCACCGCCGACCTTCGCCGCCAGATCTACGTATACCCCCGCCTCGATTCGCTCGTCGACGAGATTCCGCTGCCAGCGCCGGACCTGTCGTCGGGATGGGGAATCGGCGCGCCCTGCCCGCGCGGGCGACGCCTCGCTCGGTGACGCGGCAGGCTCGCTCCGCGACGCGCCGGGTTCGATGAGCGAACGGGTTGGCTCAGTGGGGTCGGTCACGCGGCGGACGTCCTAGTGGGTCTGGAAGGAGGCGGGTAGCACCACGTTGTCGCCGTGATGCGTGAACAAGGATGCCACCTCGGTCACGGGATAGCCCGCTATGCCGGTACCCAGCCGGGAGACCCAGAAGGTCAGATCCGGATGCTCGGCCGCATACGCGAGGAATCGCTCGACCGCGGCTCGCATCTCCTCCCAGCCGGACATGGTGTCGATCGCGTAGCAGCGGCCGGTTGCGCCATCACCAACGCCCCACTCGGCACCAAAGTGCTGGTGGGCGTAGCGGGCCGCACCGCCGCCGTGGAATCCCGCCTTATTGGATCCGAAGACGAAGATCGTGTTGTCAGGGAGCTCGGTCACCGGCTCCGGTGTGACCGTTACGTCGACCATGATGACCATTCCTTACCAGTTGCTCTCGGGCCGGCATGCCCGAAAAGTCCTTAATTGACTCAATCACGCTCATTTCGAGAATCCCAGGGACCACGGTCCCGGTGCAACTACCGGCGCCGTGACTTACCTCGCATTTGCACGCGGAGAGCAAACCGTGCGGGCTCTGCTAAGGCGCGATTCGCCAACTCTATCCAGGCCAGCGTGCCCGGCACCAGCGCAATCAGTCGCGATTCGCCAGCGCCCGGAACTGCTCGTTCCCAGCGAGGTCAAGCAACGAGCCCTGGGCCACGACGTGCCCGGCGTCGAGGACAACGACATTGTCGGCCCCCTGGACGGTCTCGAGCCGGTGCGCGATGATCAGCGTCGTGCGTCCTCGCTGCAATTCCGCGAGCGCGGCGCTCAGCTCAGCCTCCGTCTCCCGATCGAGCTGGCTGGTGACCTCGTCGAGGATGAGGATGGGGGCGTCGCGCAGCAGGGCACGGGCGATGGCGATCCGCTGCCGCTGGCCGCCGGAGACTGCGGTCCCGAGCTCGCCCACCTGGGTGTCCAGGCCATCGGCGAAGTCGGCGGGGTCGAGCGCGGCGCGCTGGCACGCGAGCAGCAGGTGCTCATCGCTGGCCTCGGGCGTCGCCACGCGCAGGTTCTCGGCGATGGATGCGTTGAACAGGTAGGGGCGCTGTCCCACGATTCCCACTGCGGCACGCAGGTCCTCATCGGCGAGTTCGCGCACGTCGACGCCGCCGATGCTGATCCTTCCCTCATCCGGGTCGTAGAAGCGCGCGAGAAGATGGGCGAGAGTCGACTTTCCCGAGCCGGACGCGCCGACGATCGCGGTAGTCGACCCCGCGGGCAGGTCCAGGGTGATGCCGCGGACGGCAGGTTCCAGCCCGCCGGCATAACTGAAGGTGACGTCCTCGATGCGGACGGCGGGACACTCGTCCTCTCCCCAGCGCGCCGCATCGGGCAGCGGGACCGGGCGCACGGGCGCCGGGGTCGCGGGACGAGCCTCGGTGATCTGCGCAACTCGGGCGGCCGATGCGAATGCCTGATCGAGGTCGGCGCTGAACTCTTCCACTGCGGTGACCGCGGGCAGGGTGCCGAGGACGACACCCACGGCGAGTGCCAGGTCGTACCAGCCGTAGGCACCGGCTGCTACCTCGCGGGCACCGACCAGGATGATCGCACTGACCGTCGCGGCACAGTCGGCGGCGATCAGACCGCGGCGCAGGGCCACGATGCTGCCCAGGGTTGTCTGATCGGCGCGCAACCTCTCTCCCCACGCATCCTGCTCGGCGCGGCGACGGTGCTCGTAGCCGAAGGCAACGATCTCGCATGCTCCCTGCACCGAGTCCGTTACGTGCTGCGCGAGTTCGCCACGCTCGTGCCGCAGACGCCGGGCAGCCCCGAGGGCCCGCTTGGACTCGATGAGCGGGAAGATCAGCCCCACGATGAGCCAGCAGCTCACCGCCGCCGATGCCACGCCGACGGACACGGCAGCCGCGAGCCAGACGCCCATCCCGAGCGGCACGATCACCGCGGTTGTGGCCGGGCCGAGCGTGTGCGCGAAGAACACTTCGATCCGGTCAATGTCGCGGGTCGCACGCGAGAGCAGGTCGCCGGTCCGCCGGCCTTCGGTGGCCGTCGGTGCCTGCGGTTCGAGCCGGCGGAAGAAGTATGTGCGCAGCGTCGCGAGGGCTTTGAACGCCACGTAGTGCCCGAAGAACTGCTCGAGGTAGCGAGCGAATGCCTTGATCAGCGAGAGGACGACGAGGAGGGTGGCGACATGCCCCAGCGACAAGGTGCCGCCCAGCGCGCTCGCCGCGGCGTACGTGCCGAGGCCGATGATCGCCGCCCCCGATACCAGCCCGACGATGCGGAACAGGATCGAGGCGCCGAGCGGGGGCAGCACGGTCCTCGTGCGGGTGAGCAGCCATCTCGCGAGTGAGCGCCGGTCCCAGGCGATGGGTGCGGACGATTCCTCCGTCACTTTGCCGCCTCCGTTCCGCACTGTCCATACGTCGAGGCGCTGATTGGCAGCAACCGCCCGTCCCGCAATTCCAGAAGACGATCGGCCGCTCTAGCTGTGCGGGCACGGTGCGTGACCGAGATGACGGTACGGCCCGCGCCGAGGCGGGCGAGGGCGTCGAGGATGGACCGCTCGCTAGCCAGATCGACGTGACTGGTCGGCTCGTCGAGAAGCAGAATGGGTGCGTCCTTGAGGATCGCTCGCGCAATCGCGACGCGTTGCGCCTGGCCACCCGAGAGGGACAGCCCTCGCTCACCGACCTGCGTTTCCAGGCCCTCCGGCAGGCCGGTCAGTTCTCCGAGGTTGGCCGCCTCGAGCGCAGCGCGCAAGTCATCATCGCTCGCTGCGGGGGCAGCGATGCGCAGATTGTGCGCCAGGCTGCCGGTGAACAGGTAGGTGGTTTGAGCCACGACCGCGCACTGCTGAGCGGGCCAGCCCTCGTAGGCCTCATCGAGTGCCGTACCCGCCACCAAGACGCTGCCTGCGGTGGGAGTGACGATGCCTTGAATGACGGCCAGCAGCGTTGATTTGCCGCCGCCCGAGGGCCCCACGATGGCAACGTGCTCGCCCTGGCCGATGCGCAGATCTATGCCCCGCAGCACCTCGGTGTATCGTCGCCCATCGCTCGAATCGGAGTCGCTCTCATACCCGGCCCGAACGCCCTTCAACTCGATAACGGGACCATCGCGCGGCCCGGCGGGCGGCGCCGGATCCGCAGCCACGTGATGACCTGGTCGTCCCGCGTTGACAGGCCCCGCAGGGCTGTCGTCGACGAACGCCTTGATTTCGCGCTTGGCGGCCATGCCGCCCATGCCGATGTAGAAGAACTGACCGATCCGGTCGAGGGGTTCCAGCAGGAGCGTGGAGAGCAGCACGAGTGCGACCGCCGCTCCGGGCGTGATGTGACCGTGTGCTCCGCGGCTGATGGCGAGGCAGACGGCGACGGTGATCATGCCGAGCGAGAAGGCGGCGTCGGACACGAAGAGCACCAGCTGGTTCCCGGCGAGCAGGCGCATGACGTGACGGCGGACGTTCTCCGCCTCGTGCGCGAGTTGGTCACCCGCGCGCCGCCCTGCCGAGAGTGACCGTAGCGTCATCAGACCTTGTATCGAGTCGAGGTACTTGCCGGCAAGCCTGCGCGCGGCAGCCCGGTACTTCGTGGACACGCGACGAAACGCTCCCTGGAAGCCGCCGATGACGAGGGGGATGACGGGGACTGCGGCGAGAAGCCACAGCGCACTCGTCCAGTCGATGACGAAACCGATGATCGCGATCACCAGGACCGGGCTAGTCATGGCTGCAATCATCGGACCGACGAAGGTGACCTGATAGTTGGCGAACCGCTCCACACCGTCAGTGGCGGTCGAAACCGTCTTCCCCGTCCACTGAGCACTGCGGCGCGCGCCCGTCGTGGCGAGCACGGCACGCAGGATCTGGTCGCGCTTGCCCATCTCGAGGGTCGCGAGCTGGCCCGGCCAGCGAACCATCAGCAACCAGGATGCTAGGCCCGCAAGCACCGGCCCGGCGAGCAGTCCGATGAGCGGCCAGCCATCGATCGGGTTCCCAAAGCGTATGCGATCGAACGAGGCACCGGCGGCAAGATACGTCAACGCCAGCCCGACCGTGCTGGCGAACGACAGCAGCACAGAACGGATGGTGGTCACGAAGGTAAGCCTAATCTCGACATCGGCAGGCACGAGGGACGCTAGGCCTATGAGTACCGCGCAGCTGGTTGCGCACCGGGGCCGCGAGCCCACTGCGTCGATCGTGGCTGACTTGCGCTACCGTACCCGCGTAGCGAATTGTGGAGATGGACGAGGCATCGACGGGAGGAACGCGAGTGAGTTTTTCGGTTTCCCGCGGCGGCACCTGGTGGTCCGCGGCGGATGCTGGCGGAGTCTCGCTCCCTTCCATCGACCCGGAACTCCCGGACATCCTGGTAGGCGCGCTAGCCCGCCTGGCCGTTCCCGCTGGCACTGTCGCTGACGGCGCGTTGGCCGTTCCCGATGCCCCGGGGGGCACGATGACCAACGGGCTGCTGGCGGCCCACGAGGCAGCGCCAGCGGACGGTGGCGAGCCCCTCGATGGCACCGGTCCGGTGGCCGCGGGCTACTTCGGCTTCGAGTCGGACGCCCCCGCGGTGTTCGAGGTCGCCTCGTCCCTGAGCCGCGGGCCCGTGCCACGACCCAATCCCCAGCACGTCACCGCGGTCACCGCCGTACCGGCTCGCGAGGACTACGAACGCGCCGTTGCCGACGTTCTCGGCGATCTGACCGGTCCCGGACCGCTGGCGAAGATCGTGCTCGGCCGCTGGGCCGACGTGGAGGCCGATCGCAAGATCGATACCGTCTCGCTCGCGGCGGCGCTCGCGCTCGGCAATCCCGAGGCGACGGTAATGCGACTCGCGGCCAGCACACCCGATGGCCCGCAGACTTTGGTGACGGCCACTCCCGAACTGCTCATAGCCAGGCGCGGGCGCCGCGTCACGAGCAGGCCCCTTGCCGGATCGGCGGTGCGGCACCCGGACCCGGTGCGCGATGCCAGGCAGGCGGAGGCGCTCCTGGCCGACGCGAAGAACCTGCGTGAACACCGCTTCGTCGTGGAGGCGATTGCCGACACGCTGCTCCCCCTTTGCATCGATCTGCGGGTTCCGGGCACGCCAGGGCTCGTCAGCACGCCAGCCATGTGGCACCTGGCAACCGAGATCACCGGCACGCTGCGCGATGATGTGAACGTCGCCGCGCTGGCTCAGCTGCTGCACCCCACCCCCGCTGTGGCGGGCACGCCGACTGACCTCGCCCGTGACCTGATCGCGCGCCTGGAGACCCGCCCCCGCGGACCTCTTACCGGCGCGGCAGGCTGGATGACCGCGACCGGAGATGGTGAATTCCACGTTGTGATCCGCGCGGCTCTCGTCGCGGGGAACCGGGCACGACTCTTCGCCGGAGCGGGAATCGTAGCCGGCTCGGTCCCCCGGGACGAGGCGCTCGAGACGGCGGCGAAGATGCGGACCGTGCTCACGGCCCTGGGGCTATCGCAGTCCATCGAATGACATCGCGCTACCCTCTGCGGTTTTCGCAATGCGGGCGTAAAATTAAAGTCACCGCCACGATATCGCGGACACCTCGTCCGTGATAGAGGGAAGGAGCCGAAGATGTCTGAACCAAGTGTCACACCGGCAAACACACCGCTGTCTCTTGCACCGTCGATGGATTCGTCGGGCGCACCGCGCGTGAAGCGCAGTCCAGGAATTGAGGGGCCTGACTCCTCCCGATCGGCGGGCGTCTGGCTCGGGGTTCTCGGCATCATCGCCGCAGCAATCGTGATCGGCCTAGTGATCTCTCAGTTCTGAGAATTTACGCCGCGTAAGTGCGCGGCGCTGACCGGAGGCGCGGACAATCTGGCATGCAGGGGGTGTCAGATCGTTCGCGCCTCTGCCACGTCACCGCACGCGCGTCGTCTTGACCGCCGACTTGGATGACTTGAAGTTCTTGGTCGCCACGAACGCTATTCGAACCTTCGCCTTCTTCCCCGCCAGGGTCGTCGGTAGCGCCTTCTTGGGTAGCGTGATGGCCTGCTTCGCCTTCTTGAGCGTTGCGGTCTTGACCAGTTTCTTGCCCACGTAGACGCGCACCTTTCCGCGCGCGGAGACGCTCGCACCCGGGACCTTGACGGTCACAGTGACCTTCGCGCTCTTTCCCGCTTTGACCTTCTTGGGCACCTTGACGCTGACGGTGGTCGGTGCGGGCAGTACCTTCAGCGTGATCGATTTGTCGACGGCCACGGCGCCGTCGATGTTCAGCCGAATGGTCACGCTGTGCGTTCCAGCCGCCAGGGTGGCTGGGATCGCCGCCGTGCCCCGGCCACTGTGAACCGGAGATGTGCCCGTCTTCTTCCCGTCGATCAGGATGTCAATGCTCCCGGAGACGTGCTGCGTCTCGGCGCCCACTCGGACGGGGATCAGGACCGCCCGGCCATAGGTCGAGGTGTACGAGTTGGCACCCGTCTGAGTCAGTGCCAACGAGCCCGGCTTAGTAGCCCCGCTCCCGCCGGTCGATCCGGTTCCGCCCGTTGTCCCCGTACCGCCTCCGGAACCGGTGGGCGGATCGATCACGATGGGGGCGAGCACGCGGATCACCCGCTGCACGGTCGCAGTATTCCCCGCGGAATCCGCCACCGAGTACGTGAGCGTGTAGTCCCCGGGGGTTGCCGTGTCGACGCTACCCGCGATGGCCACCGCGCCGGTCAGGTCGCCGTCGACCAGGTCGCTGGCCCGAACACCCGAGCGCGGATCGAACGAGGCTCCCTGCGGCAGGTCCGCCCCGCCTGGAACGGTGAGCGTCGGCTTTGTGGTGTCCACGACGGTGATGATGCGGCTCGCCTGCACGGAATTTCCGGCGGTGTCGGACACCGAGTAGCTCAGGGCATTGCGGCCCGGCCAGTTCATGTTCACGGAACCGTAGACCCGGATCCTGTCGGTGATGTCGCCATCGCCGTCGTCCATGGCGGTAACCCCTGCCCTGGCGTCGAACGCGAAGGCTGACTTGGCCTCGACCGTGCGGTTGGTCGCGCCGGAGATGACAGGTCCGGCCGCGTCCGGCAACGTGACCCGGATGACGGCGCTGGCGTTGTTGGCGGCGATCGAGACCACCTTGATGCGCACCTTGCCGTTGCGCGTGACGAACTCCTCGCCCGCTTTCCACGAACTCCGGCTAAGCGAACCGGTCTCCATCGTGATCGGATTCTGGCCCAGCCGGTTGCCGCCCAACCGGTGCCCTCCCTGGCTCGTATCGGTGCCGATGCGCAGGATCCGCACACCGTAGTCGGAAGTGATCGCACGCGGCCAGGTGTCGTCCGTCACCCGCGTGTTCGGGAACGAGAAACTGGGTGCGTTCAGGCCATTCCAGTAGGTGGCGGATCGCCAGTCGGTCGGCTCGGAGCGGAGTTCGACGTAGTACGGCCGGCCATTCTCGGGATCGATGATCTTGATCGACTCGAGCGCCTCGTCGCCGGCGTTCTTGTTCGGCTTCATGTCCAGGGGCTCGATCGTGAACTCGCGCGTGCCGCCGGTGACCGTCACCGTCGTCACGGTCCGTCCGAGCACGCCGAGTTTGTCCTTCGCGGAAGTGGAGATCTGCGGCACGCCGCCATCGTCGTTCCGGCCCATCGTGTCAAAGAAGTCGCCGTATTCCTTCGCTGTGCAGCCGGCGTTGTCGACCAGTTCGCCGTTACCGTCAGTGCAGTACACGCCGTGGCTGTGCCGCAGACCGAGGTTGTGGCCGAACTCGTGGGAGAAGCCGTTCTTGGAAAGCAGGTGCTCCTGACCGGACCCGTCGAAGAGCGCGAACACGTTTCCGCCGTGATTCAGGCTGGCGACGCTGGGGGCACCGGCCAGGCCAAACGTGCACGTCGTGCCGGAGATCTGCGGCCAGATCGCCATGATGTGCTCGCGATCGTTCAGGTTTCGCCCACCCAGCACGTCCGTCTTCGCGCGCGCCCACAGGCGCCCGATGCTGTTGTCCACGTCGCTATCGCTGTTGTTCGTGCAACTGTAGGTCGACGGCATCTCGATCCGGTTGATCGATTCCACCTCGAGCTTGATGGCGCCGTTCGTCATGTCCTGCCAGTAGCTGGAGATGCTGTTCGTAGAACCCTCGAAGAACGCGCGCAACTGGGCATCCGTGGCAGGGTTCGGCGGCGGGCTGCCGGCCTTGGTGAAGTACACGACGCGCAACTTGTGGATCAGCGTCGTCTCGCCATCGGCCAACTGCTTCTTCTGCTTGGAGCTCAGTCGCTTGTCCGCCGTCGACTCCGTCTCCACGTAGTCCTTGTTGGCCCAATACGCGTCCGAATCCTGCCCCAGCGCGTTCCCGTCGGGATCCGTCACGTCGGGGTCGGCGATATCGATATCGGCGTCTTCGGAGTCGGTGGCGGTCGCATGATCGTGTCCGTCGTGCGCGTCGGTGTCGACCACCGGGGCGGCCATGGTGACGGGCGCGACGGAGGGCTCGTCAGTAACTGCCAAAGCGGGCGATGCGAGCCCTAGCGTCGCGAGCAGAAGTGCGCAAGAAGAAATTGCCGCGACGTTGCGGCGAACCTGAGGTCCCATAACCCGAGAGCGTACCACCATAATTCAGGGCTGTCGCGGCATCCTGCCAACGTTGTCAGGCCGGCCCACACTAGCCCCGCTTCGCAGCGTCCCGGCGGCGCGGGACTACGCGACGGACGGCAGTACGAAGTCGCGCAGCAGGGGCGCGACCGGCAGCCCCTCGTGCCCGGCGGGATCGACCCACTGGACCTCGTCGATCTCCGCCGACGCCCGTGGTGTGCCCGGCAGCAGCGCGGAGAACACGGTCGCGATGACGTGGTGATCGGGCTCGTTCGCCGCCAGCGCCGTCCACGTCCCCAGCCAGGCCAGATCGACGAGGGCAAGCTCGAGTCCGAGTTCCTCGCGCACCTCTCGCACGGCAGCGCTCGCGAGCCCCTCGGTCGGCCGCAGTTTGCCGCCCGGAAGGATGAAGCGCGCGGTCCCCCGCTTGCGCACGGTCAGCACGCGACCGCTGTCATCCTGAAAGCACACCGCAGCCACAATGATGCGTTTGTCAGCCATCGAAACCCCTTCCGCAAACCTGCTGTCCCCACAACAGTGCCGCACGAACATGGCTAGTTGATTCCCGCTACGTAACAAGCGTGTGATGCCCTGGGACAATGGAGGGATGGACCGTATCCGAATCATGACCGTCTGCACAGGGAATATCTGCCGCTCGCCCATGGCCGAGTCGGTTCTGCGCTCGGCCATGGGCGAAGCCGGACTCGGCGAGCTCGTGGACGTCGACTCGACCGCCATCACGCGCGAGGAGGTCGGCAGCGGCATCGACCGGCGGGCCGCCCGCGTGCTGACCGCGGCCGGGTTCGATCCCCTCGCAGGTCACCGGGCGCGCCTCGTCACCGCTCAGCAACTGGGCGAGCGTGACCTGGTCCTACCCATGACCGCCCAGCATGCGCACTACCTGCGGCGTGTGCGGCCGATCGGCACGCGCACGCCCGTCATCCGCATGTACCGCACGTTCGACCCGGCCGTGACCGCGACCGATGTCGCGGCCGATCTGCGCGCGTGGGACATCGCCGACCCCTGGTACGGCGGCCCCGACGACTTCGACATCACGCTGGACGAGTTGCGCGCCGGCGCGGCGGGGATAGTCGCGTGGGCGCGCAACGCGGCGGAGCGCACTGGACTGTCGAGGGCGACGCGATGAAGGTATCGGCTCGCTCCGAGGTTCCGGCGTTCGCCGTCATGGACATCCTCGCCGCCGCCAAAGCACGGAAGGCGGCCGGGCAGGACGTCATCTCCCTGTGCGTCGGCGAGCCCGTCAGCGGGGCGAGCGAGGTCGTGCGGCGCCGGGCGATCGAGTTGCTCGAAGCCGGCGATCTGGGATACACCGAGCCGTTCGGCGCGCCCGTGCTGCGCAACGAGATCGCGCGGCACTACGAACGCTGGTACGGATCGAGCGTCGACCCGGCGCGCATCGCGGTCACGACCGGCTCATCGGGCGCGTTCATGATCGCGTTCCTCGCAGCGTTCGATCCCGGCGACGTGGTGGCGCTCGCGCGTCCCGGCTACCCCGCCTACAGCAACATCCTCACGGCCCTGGATTGCGAAGTGCTGGGCATCGAGTGCGGTCCCGAGCAGGACTATCGCATCGGCCCCGGCGAACTCGATGCGGCACTGGCCCGGCGCGGTCGCCTCGACGGCCTGGTCCTCGCCTCACCCGCGAATCCGACGGGCACCATGATGACGGCGGAGGAACTGGACGCGGTGGCCGCCTGGTGCGCCGCGCACGACGTCCGCCTGATCAGCGACGAGATCTATCACGGCATCGTCTACGACACCGCGCGCTGGCCCGGTGCCAGCGCCATCGACCACGTCGGCTCCGGCGCGGTGGTGGTCAACTCGTTCTCCAAGTACTGGGCGATGACGGGGTGGCGACTCGGCTGGATGGTGCTGCCCGCCGACCTGCTCGGCGGCGCCGAGGTGCTGACCGGAAATGTCGCACTGTGCCCGCCGTCGCTCGCGCAGTTCGCGGCCGTGGCCGCGTTCTCGGACGAGGGCTACGCCGCCGCGCAGCGCGACGTCGAACAGTACGCCCGAACCCGCGAAGTCCTGCTCGCGGCGCTGCCCGAACTCGGCTGGCGCGAGGTGGCCCCGCCCGATGGCGCGTTCTACGTGTACGCCGACATCGGGGACTTCGGTCTGCCCGCAGCGGAGTACTGCGCGCGGCTGCTCGCCGAGGCCGGGGTCGCGCTCGCCCCGGGCACGGATTTCGACGTCGTGGCCGGTGACAGGTGGGTGCGACTATCGCTCGCGGCCGGTGAGCGTAACATTGTGGCAGCGATCCCGCGGATTGCGACGTGGCAGGCCACGCTGGGCTAGATGGACCACTACCGTGACCCGGCACAGTATCGCCTCGGTCATAAACGACCGTTGAGCATGGAGGAGTTCGGATGAGCGACGAGTCGATCGCAGAGGCACCTCTGCGCCGCCCGACCATCGCCGACGTTGCCCGGCGCGCCAAGACCTCCCGAGGCACGGTCTCGTTCGTCATCAACGATCGCCCGGGCGTGGCCCCGGCAACGCGCCAGCGCGTGCTCGACGCGATGAAGGAGCTCGGCTGGCGACCGAACCAGTTGGCGCGCTCCTTGTCGACCCAGCGGGCATACGCGATCGGCTTCATCCTGGCGCGCGACCCTCGCGCCCTCAGCTCCGATCCCTTCTTCGCCCCCTTCATCGCGGGCATGGAGTCGCGGCTGGACGAGGTGGGGCAGTTCCTGATGCTCCGATTCGTCGCGGACACCGACTCGGAGCGCGCGGCCTACGCCGACCTCGCGACCCAGCGGCGCGTCGACGGATTCGTCCTGTCGGACCTGCGGGAGGATGATCCGCGCATCGAGTTGCTCAGTTCGTTGCAGACGAACGCCGTCACGCTGAACGTCACCGACAAGACGACGACCTTCCCGGCCGTTTCGCGCTCGGACGAACCCGGCGTCGCCGATGCCGTGAACCATCTCGTCACACTCGGGCACACCAAGATCGCCTACGTGAGCGGCCCCGGGCGTTACCTACACGCGATCCGCCGCCGGGCAACGTGGCAGTCGGCGTTGGCCGCGCACGGGATCAGCGCTGGGCACTCCATCCAGTCAGACTTCACTGCGGCGGGTGGCTCGTCGGCGACCGCGGCCCTCTTGGACCTTCCCGCCGACGAGCGGCCAACCGCGATCGTCTACGCCAACGACCTCATGGCGGCGGCCGGCATGTCGTATGCGATCAGCAAGGGCGTGCGCGTGCCGGATGAATTGTCGATCGTCGGCTACGACGACTTCGAGTTGTCCGCGTACCTGTCGCCCTCGCTTACGACGGTACGCACCGACCCGATGGCGTGGGGCGTGGCCGCCGTGGACCAGTTGCTACGCATCATCGACGGTCGCGAGACCACGAACATCGCCCTGCCTCCGCCCGTGCTGGTGGAGCGCGGATCGACTGGCCCGGCGCCTAGGCCGTAGTCCGCTCACCTAGCGCAGGGCGAACCGCCGTGCGCGGCTGGGCGAGCGTCCTGCGACGCAGGGAGTTGATGCCGCCGAGGAATGCCGCCGAGGGCGGGAATTCGCCAGCCGAAGCGTTTCGTTGACACGTCCACCCTTAACCGGTTTACAATGACCTATCCGGCCGCACGCCGCCGTGCGCTGATTTGTAGGAGAAACTCACCGATGAGACGACTAATCAAGCTTCCCGCGATGCTCGGCGCTGCCGCGCTGCTCACCACTGGGCTCGCGCCAGCAGCGTTCGTACCAGCAGCGTTCTCGGCCCCCAGCGCGGCCGACACGGCCCAGGCGATGACCACTGCGACCCTTGCAGACTCGAGTGCCGCCCAGCAGCGCTGGCTATCCGTCGCCGAGTCGCGCACGGTGCTCAACCCCTACTATTTCTCCGACGCGGCGGACGGCACGTCCGAACTGTCGTACACGGGCGGCAACAACCTGCCGCTCGCTACCGCGTTCTACGCGCACGACAAGGCACTGCACGTCAAGGAGACGCTCACCACCTACGCGAGCGGCGAGGCTCCACCGCAGGACCTCATCAACGAGGGGTTCGACGCCCAGCCCTCGGGCTGGATACTCGGCAATGCCGCGGCGAACTATGCGGGCGGCAAGGTCACTGTGTCGAACTCCGGCGCCCAGTGGGGCTATCTGGCGACTCCGGAACTCGCGCTGAACCCCGCCGTCCACTCCAAGCTCCGCATCAAGATCGATGCCACGAGCCCGGCCACGGTCGGCAAGTGGGGCATCAAGATCAACCCGGTGGGCAGCGGCGACGACCTGTCCCCCGCCCTGCAGCCGGACACGACCAGCACCGGGGAGTTCACCTACGACCTCGGAAAGTACTTCGCCGAACAAGGCAAGACCGGCATCCAGAACGTGCGGATCCGCATCTGGGCCACGACCTACGAGACCGGCCAATCGACCGTGAGCTACACGCTGGACTCCTTCCGGCTGTACCGCGGGGCGACCCCCGAGGACGGTCAGCTGGTGGTCGGTGCCAACGAGTTCGACAGCAGCAGCGGCTGGACCACGTCTGACCAGAATCCGCCGCTTGCCCTATCGACGAGCGGCAGCAAAGGCACCTTCTCGCTGCCCGCCAACAGCCCGCGCGACTACGACTTCCTGCTGTCGGGCGGCACGTCCCTGAACCTGGACCGCACCCCGATGCTCACGGTCAAGGTCGACAGCAGAACAGGCGGTCAGTGGGCACTCAAGGTGTCCGATCAGTCCTCCGGCGCCAGCGACAAGACCATCCAGGCCGACACAGAGGCGACGGGCACGTTCTCGTACAACCTCAAGGACCTCACCGGCTGGACCGGGACCAAGACCGTTTACTTGAAGATCTTCCAGGTCGGCAAGGGCACGTCCACGACGTTCGACCGCTACGCGTATCACTCCGGCGGGACGAGCGCGGCAGTCGCGACCGCCACCAGCGTCGACTACACCTGGGACCCGGCCGCCGACTATTCCACCGGCCACTACGGCTCGGGCGACATCAAGGTGAGCGACTACTTCTCCGCTGGCCACCTGGACGGAACGGTTCGCAAGATCGAGACGTCCGTGGCCGGCAACGCCATCGTGGCGGGCGTCATCGAGAGAACAGGATCGTCCTACGACGCCACGACCAACGTCATCACGATTCCGGGCACTTGGGCCACGCGGGCAATCGCGCTCCCTGCCGGTGCGACCGTTCAGTTCTACGCCTCGAAGCAGGCCTTCGTTGCGGGCTCGAACCCGTCCGCGAGCGCCCCGACCGGCACCGGCTTCTGGGCGGCGACCCTGCCCGCCGGCACCAGCCCGACCTATGTCGGAATCGGCTGGGCGGTCAACACCGGAAAGAGCGACGATCACGAGCTCGCCGACCTGCCCGTCTGGACCAACCCCTACCCCGGTGGCGCAGCGGCCGAGGCCGCCAAGTTCGCCACCGATTCCAGGGACGAGGGCTCCGCGGGCATCGACCACTGGGCGGCGCACTGGGACGACTACATGGGCCGGGTTCCCGAGGTTCAGGACTACTCGATCCAGCGCGTCGCAACGGGCGGCATCACCGCCGCTCAGATGGAGGCGTTCTACTACCGGGCGTTCCTCAACCTGGAGATGAACGTGCTTCCGGCGACGCCGGAGACCGGCAACGACTACCTGCAGGTCGGCACGGGTAAGCCGTCGCTGTGGATGAGCGGCACCCCCGGCACCCGGAACGTCGCCTCGTGGGACTCACTGCTCGGCATGCAGCAGCTCGCCTACACCAACCCCAATGCCTCCTGGGATTCATTCATCGGCATGATGAACGCCGTCCAGATGTCCGGTCCCGCACCAACGGACGCCAATGGCGTAGCTGCCAAGGGCGCGCTGAAGGGCGAGTCGCTGCCGAGCCGCAAGGCGCAGACTGCCTGGATCCTGTACTCGGTCACTGGCGATCTGACGAAGCTGGAGTCCGTATACGACCAGTTGCAGGCCAATCTGATCTGGTCATCACACAACATGCGCTGGATCTACGGCTCCAACAACTACACGGACGAGCGCGACTCCGAGTTCGTCGCCTCGCTCATCTACGACCTGAAGTTCGGCGCGCGCATCGCCGAGCTGCTTGGCCACAGCGGCGACGTCACCACCTTCAACAATCTGATCTCCACACTCACGGACGACTACGAGGATTGGTTCTTCCCGACCCCCGGCGGCACTGCCCCAACGTTCCAGACCGTGCAGAAGGTGTTCTTGGATTCGAGCCGCACTTCGAGTCCGTGGTCAGATCCCACCGAGGGCAGCGACTACCGCGACCACAAGAACCGCTGGGTGAAAAACGGCTGGTCCTTCTACACGACCACAGCGCTCGTCGCCCACGATCTGGAACCGGAGTTCAAGGCGAAAGTCATGAACCGGTTCATGAAGGACTACAAGGCGAACAGCCAGCTCGCGGGGCTCGGTGACTTCGCCGTCAAGGCGCCTGACATCCAGCTCATCACCTATGGCCTGCTCGATGCGGCGGCTTGGGGTTCCGGATCGAACGCGGGGTACTCGTGGCCCGCGGTGACGCGCGCGGATCTGATCGACGCGGCGACCGTGCTGGTGAACGCGTTCAACCGCGACATGGTGAAGTCCGGGTTCTTCGCCGAGGTTTACGAGCAGACCGATCCGGGCACCGACGTGTCCGCACCGATCAAGTCGCGCGGCGTTCGGCCCTCCCTGTTCGGCGTCTCGCACTACATCGACAACGTGTGGATCGCGAACGGATACCGCGTGGACGAGGGCGACCCCACGTTCGTTCGGCTCAGCGGCGCCACCGGCGGGCTGAAGGGCCTGACCTACATGGGCAA
>NZ_VFOS01000005.1 GCF_006716265.1 Rarobacter faecitabidus
GACCGCATATGCGTCGGCCCCCACCCGGACTTCAACTGCAGCGGCCTTGTCGCGATCGATCAACTGTTCGCGGTACGTCGGCCGTCTCAGTGCAATCAGTCGTTGCGCTCGCCCTTGATGAAGGCCTCGACGCGCGCGCGGCCCTCGGTGTCCTCGATCTGGACGGGCGGGGACTTCATCAGGTAGCTCGACGCGGAGATGATCGGGCCGCCGATGCCGCGGTCTTTGGCGATCTTCGCTGCGCGGATGGCGTCGATGATGATGCCTGCCGAGTTGGGCGAGTCCCAGACCTCGAGCTTGTACTCAAGGTTCAAGGGGACCTCACCGAACGCGCGACCTTCGAGGCGGACGTACGCCCACTTGCGGTCATCGAGCCAGGCGACGTAGTCCGACGGCCCGATGTGCACGTTGCGGTCCTCTTTCTTGCCGCCGAGCGGACCGGAGAGGTTGGAGGTGACGGCCTGCGTCTTCGAGACCTTCTTGGACTCGAGGCGGTCGCGCTGCAGCATGTTCTTGAAGTCCATGTTGCCGCCGACATTCAACTGGTAGGTGCGGTCCAGGATGACGCCGCGGTCCTCGAAGAGGCGGGCGAGCACGCGGTGCGTGATGGTCGCGCCGACCTGGCTCTTGATGTCGTCGCCGACGATGGGTACGCCAGCGTCCTTGAACTTCTGCGCCCACTCGGGGTCGGAAGCGATGAAGACGGGAAGTGCGTTGACGAACGCGACACCGGCGTCGATGGCGGCCTGCGCGTAGAACTTGTCCGCCTGCTCCGAACCGACGGGCAGGTAAGAGACGAGAACGTCAACCTTCGCATCGCGCAGCGTCTGCACGACGTCTACGGGCTCGGCGTCGGACTCGTCGATGGTCGCCGAGTAGTAGTCACCGAGGCCGTCGAGGGTCACGCCGCGCTGAACGGGAACGTTCAGGGGCGGGACGTCGGCGAACTTGATGGTGTTGTTCTCCGAGGCCGAGATCGCCTCGGACAGGTCGAAGCCGACCTTCTTCGCGTCAACGTCGAACGCCGCCACGAACTCCACGTCGGACACGTGGTACTCGCCGAACTGAACGTGCATCAGGCCCGGAACGGTGGTGTTGGGGTCTGCGTCCTTGTAGTACTGAACACCCTGAATAAGCGACGATGCGCAGTTACCGACGCCAACGATGGCGACGCGGATGGAACTCATCCTTGCTCCTTGACTTCAGTGCCGGGATTTTTGCCCTCGGCGTTGTTGATACGAGCGTGACGACGGTCGCGCTCAGTGTTGATAAGGCTGTCGAGCCAACGGACCTCGCGCTCCACCTGCTCCAGACTGTGCCGGCGCAGCTCGGACGCGAACTCGTCCAACCGGTTCGCATGCTCGGAACTGGAACTACGTGCTACTTCGAGCCGTTCGGTGAGCCGAGCACGTCGACCCTCCAGAATCCTGATCCGAGTCTCAACGTCGGTGAGGCTGAATAGCGCGAACCGGACGTCGAAGTTCTCGTCCTCCCAGGCCGCGGGGCCGGAAGAGGCGAGCACCTCGTGAAGGTACTCCTTGCCATCCGCAGTGAGCTGATACACCACCCGGGACCGCTTCGCGGTCAGCGCGTGGGGCGGCAGTTCGTTGGACTCCTGGCCCTCGATCAGGCCGCGACTCGCGAGCGTCTTCAGGCACGGATACAACGATCCGTAGCTGAGAGCGCGGAACGAGCCAAGCAGCAGGTTGAGTCGCTTGCGCAACTCGTATCCATGAAGCGGAGAGTCTGCGAGCAGCCCAAGGATGGCGGTTTCGAGCGTGGCCGAACGACTACGCACTTCACCCCCCTTTCGATGCAGGACTGTTATCAGACGCATAAGACGATACACCATCACGATGTATCGACTCGATACATCGTCGCATTGCATCGAAAGCGCGTCGCGTAGTGCCGACCAGTGCTCGCGCACGTGAAGATCTTGCGAAGCATCCGCGTCGAGCTCGCAAATCTATAGCGCCGGGTCAATGGAAACTCACACAAGCGGGATGTCACAGCGTAGGGTTTTGCGTGGTGCAGTGCGAGCAAACCGGGACGATTCCAATCGCGACGGAGGGCTCGTCCATGATGAAAGGCAGAACGTGGCAGATTCCCCCTCCCAAGGACCGAAGCGGGTCTCAACCCGGCGGACCGGGACCGGAACGAATCAGAGTGGGTGGCAGCCCACGCGAGGTGCGGCCCGGCAGAACTCTGCGAATCCAGGCCAGGCGAATCCAGGCCAGGCGAAGCCGTCCCCCGGCGGGCAGGCGAAACGCACCACCGTGCGCGACGACGCGCGCCTCGGCCGCGCCAAGTCCAGCCGCCCTCGTGACATCAAGGATCTCAAGGGCCGCGCCAAGCGCAAGGCCATCCGCAAGGAGCACGGCTTCTTCAACTATCCGCGCGGCCACATCAGCGGATTCCGTCGCTGGCTGCCCAGTTGGCGAGTACTGCTCGGCACGGGCATCTTCGTCCTCCTGCTCGGCATCGGCGGGCTCGTCTGGGCCTATCAGAGCGTCGAGATCCCGAACCCCGAGCAGTTCGCCACCGCGCAGAAGACCACCGTCTACTACGCCGACGGCAAGTCCGTCATGGGCGAATTCGCTTCGCAGGACCGGGTCATCGTCGATGGCGCCACCCTCCCCGAATACGTCGGCCAGACCTTCGTGGCCGCCGAGGACCGCACTTTCTATCAGAACCAGGGGATCTCCCCGCCCGGCATGGCCCGCGCCCTGATTAACAACGTCACCGGCGGTGCGCGCCAGGGTGGATCCACGATCACGCAGCAGTACGCCGAGCGCTACTACCTGGGCGAGACCAAGACCTACAGCGGGAAATTCAAAGAGGCCATCCTGGCGGTGAAGCTCGCGCAGCACCAGGACAAGGACGAGATCCTCAGCAACTACATGAACACGATCTACCTCGGCCGGGGCACGTACGGGATCGAGAGCGCGGCGAAGCGGTACTTCGGAATCAGCGCGTCCGATCTCACCCTGGAGCAGGCGGCACTGATCGCGGGAATCGTCCCAAACCCCACGAACTGGGACCCACGCGTCAACCCGGAGAAGGCGGAGAGCCGCTGGAACTACGTCCTGGACGGCATGGTGACCCTCGGCTGGATCACGCAGGCGCAGCGGGACGCAGCCGAATTCCCCGAAACCATTGAATACCAGCGCTCCGACACCTACCGCGGTACGCGCGGCTACCTCCTGGAAATGGTCCGCTCCGAGTTGATCAACCGCGGGGGCCTCACGGACGAGGAGATCGACACGCGCGGCCTGCGCGTCGTCACCACGATCGACAAGGCCATGCAGTCCGACATGGTCGACACCGTTAAGGCCATGCCGGAGGACACGCCCAAGAACCTGCGGCCGGCGCTGGTCTCGCTCGACCCCGACTCCGGCGCGATCAAGGCGCTATATGGCGGCAAGAACTACCTGAAGCAGCAGTACAACAACGTCACCCAGGGTGCCGCGCAGGCCGGGTCGACCTTCAAGCCGTTCGCGCTGCTCGCCGCCGTCGAGGATGGCATCTCGGTGCAGAACGAATACTTCAACGGCAATAACTCGCGCACAATCGACGGCTTCGAACGGCCGGTCGTGAACTTCGGCAACGCCAGCTACGGGAACGTCAACCTCATGCGCGCCACCGCACTGTCGATCAACACGGCATACGCCCAACTCAACGTCGACATCGGACCCGAGCGAACCATGGAAGCCGCGATCAGCGCCGGCATCCCCGAGAGCACGAGCGGCCTGAATGCCCTGCCCAGCAACGTGCTCGGCACGGCATCGGTCCACCCCCTGGACCTGGCCAATGCCTACGCCACCATCGCCTCGGGCGGAACCTACCGCAGGGCGTTCATTGTGGACGAGGCCTCCGAGGTCCTCTCGGGCGACGTGGTCTACAAGGGCAAATCCAAGGACAAGAAGGCATTCGACGAGGATGTCACCGCGACCGTCACCAACGCCATGGCCGGTGTCGTCGAGTGGGGAAGCGGCAAGACGGCGACCGCCATCGGCCGTCCGGCCGCGGGAAAGACCGGAACCTCGAGCGACAACAAGTCGGCGTGGTTCGCCGGCTTCACTCCGAACCTGGTGACCGTGGTCGGCCTCTATCAGGTCGGCGATGACGGCTCCGAGGTGTCTATCGAGCCGTTCGGGGGCTATTCCGAGATCACCGGCGGTACCGTCCCCGTGGACATGTGGACCTCCTACATGACCGAGGCGCTCGCGGACCTTCCGGTGGTGGATCTGCCCGAGATGCCCGCCGAGCAGAAGTCGGCCCCGACCGAGACTGAGGGCGGCGGACTGGGCGATGGGGACAGTGAGGAAGACACGCAGGTCGCAGTCCCGGGAGGACTCGTCGGAACCTCGGCGGACAAGGCGCAGTCCGCGCTGGAGAAGGCCGGGCTGAAGGCCGCGATCATCGAGGAGTACTCCGACAGCGTGAAGGCGGGCGTCGTCATCTCCGCCTCCGCCAAATCGGGTAGCAAGCTCGAGCGGGGCGACACCGTGCGACTGGTCGTCTCGCTCGGCCCCAAGCCCAAGGAACCCGAACCGGAGGACACTCCGGAGCCCACGAAGCCTGGCAATGGCGGGTCTACGACCCCGCCGCCGACGACCGGGGGCGGATCCGGGAGCACGGGCGGCTCGGGCTCGGGCGGGGACGAGGGCGATCCGGGTGGCGATAGCTCGAATCCGGGCGGCTCGGGCACCGGGGAGTCCGGCGCCACGGGATAATCGTCCCGCCCTGGAAATCAGAGTGAATCCTGCGGTAGACTGGCCGACTGTCATGTGTCGATTGCGCGCCATCCTGGGCCGCAACTCGTCATTGACGACGCATCAGTACCCTCCTGTCACGGAAATACCGTGACCACATGAGTCCATAGGAGGTGGGTTAGTGAGCCTGCGTCAGTACGAAATCATGGTCATCCTCGACCCAGGTGTTGAAGAGCGTACGGTTGCTCCTTCGCTCGACAAGTACCTGTCCGTCATTTCCAAGGAGGGTGGCACCGTCGACAAGGTCGATATCTGGGGCCGCCGTCGCCTTGCCTACGACATCAAGAAGAAGGCAGAGGGCTTCTACGCCGTCGTCGACTTCACCTCGACTCCCGCAACCGCGAAGGAACTCGACCGTCAGCTCGGCCTGAACGAGTCGGTGCTGCGCACCAAGATCCTGCGTCGCGAAGTCTGATCTCGACTCAAGTCCAGTGGGTGATGCCGCAGTGCATCGCCGAAACCCCAAGGAGGACCCATGGCCGGTGACACCGTTATCACGGTCGTCGGGAACCTGACCGCCGACCCCGAACTGCGTTTCACGCCGTCCGGGGCCGCCGTCGCGAACTTCACGATCGCGTCGACGCCGCGCATCTTCGACCGGCAGGCGAACGAGTGGCGCGATGGCGACACGCTGTTCCTGCGCTGTTCGCTGTGGCGTGAGGCTGCGGAGAACGCGGCGGAGTCGCTGACCAAGGGCTCGCGCGTTATCGCACAGGGCCGCCTGACTCAGCGCAGCTTCGAGACCCGCGAGGGCGAGAAGCGCACCGTCGTCGAGCTTCAGGTCGATGAGATCGGCCCGTCGCTCAGGTCGGCGACCGCCAAGGTCACGCGCGCTCAGCGTGGTGGCGGCTACAGCGGTGGCTCTGGCGGTGGCAACTTCGGCGGCGGTGGTGGCAACTTCGGTGGCGGCGCGGCCGCTAGCGAAGACCCGTGGGGCTCGTCCGCTCCGGCCTCGGCCGGTGGCGGCATCGACGATGAGCCGCCCTTCTAACGGGCGATCACACCCATCGATTCGGTCGAATCATCTCCTCGTGTCGCGCTGATGCGCGCCGAGACATAAGTATTTGCTGCGCGGCCCCGGCCGCGCGGCGCACACACATGAAGGAGCATCACGATGGCAAAGCCCGTCGTTCGTAAGCCTAAGAAGAAGTCGAACCCGCTGAAGGCAGCGAAGATCGACGTCGTCGACTACAAGGACACCGTCCTGCTGCGTAAGTTCATCTCTGACCGTGGCAAGATCCGCGCACGCCGCGTGACCGGTGTCTCCGTGCAGGAGCAGCGCCAGATCGCTCGCGCCGTGAAGAACGCGCGCGAGATGGCCCTGCTGCCGTACTCGTCGTCCGCTCGCTGATAGAAACGGAAGAGACATCATGGCAAAGCTGATTCTCACGCACGAAGTTACCGGCCTCGGAGAGCCCGGCGATGTTGTCGAGGTCAAGGACGGTTACGCGCGTAACTTCCTGATCCCGCGCAAGCTGGCCACCCCTTGGACCAAGGGCGCGGAGTCGCAGGTCAACGCGATCCGCAAGGCTCGCAAATCCCGCGAGATCGCCAGCCTCGAGGACGCTCGCGCAGTGCGCGACTCACTCCAGGCGAAGCCGTTCACCGTGACGGTCAAGGCCGGGCCGGCTGGCCGCCTGTTCGGTGCTGTCACCACCGCGGAGATCGCCGACGCGATCGCCGAGAACGGACCCAAGGTCGACCGCCGCAAGATCGAGGTCGGTCAGCCGATCCGCAACCTGGGTGACTACTCGGTTTCGGTTCGCCTGCACCCCGAGGTCGCCGCGAACGTGACCGTCAAGGTCGTGGCGGCGAGCTGATCCAGGCCGCTTAGGCGGTTTCGCGCTGGCCCGCGTTCATCCTCTTGGGGATGGACGCGGGCCAGCGCTTTTTGTTTTCTCACGCTGGACGAGTCCTCTGTCGCATTGGCCCCATGGCAACGAACTGGGGCGGGTCCCGCTCCCGATCGGCGAGGCGCGGGGAACTGCCTTTGCCCGGACCGCGCCGTGCGGGTCCGGGTTGGCGCGTCAGGCGCGCGAGGCGCCGAGGACGAGCCATTCGGTGCCTCGGGCACGCAGGCCGGTGGCTAGGGCGCGCAGACCCATGAACCAGCCGCCGAACGCGATCCACAGCCAGACGAGTCCCGCGGTGGCGCTATCGGCGAGGTAGTGCACGGCAAGCACTGCTGGCAGATACCCCAGCAGCGTCCACATGCCCGCCCAGGCGAGGTAACGTCCATCGCCTGCACCGATCAGTACGCCGTCGAGCACGAACACGTAGCCCGCTAGGGGCAAGAATGCCGCACAGGCCAGCAGGGCAGGCCAGGCGGCGGCGCGCACCTCGGGGTCGGCACTGAACACTCCCACCAGCAGCCAGGCGGACGCGGCAAGCAGCGCTCCGCAGATCGCCCCCACGACGATGCCCCAGTGGATCGTCCGGCGCAGAACTGCGCGTGCGCCGTCCTCGTTTCCCTCTCCGAGCCGCACGCCGATCAGCGCCTGGGCGGCGATTGCCAGCGCATCGAGTCCGTAGGCGATCAGGTTCCAGATGGACGTGACGATCTGGTGCCCGGCGAGTGCCGTCGCGCCGAGCTTGGTCGCGACGAATACGGTGACGAGGATGGCCGCGCGCAATGACAGCGTGCGGATGAACAGCGGCATCCCGGTTCCGATGGAGCGCGTTATGCCTGCAAGGTGCGGGCTGCGGGAGACCTCGTACGTGCTCGCCAGCCGGGAGACGACCAAGCCCGCTGCTCCGCCCATGCCCAGTTGGCAGACTGCGGTGCCGATGCCCGAGCCCGCGATTCCGAACCCCAATCCCAGGACGAGCAGCCAGTTGGCCAGCGCATTCGCTCCCGCTCCGGCGATCGTCAGGACGAGCGGCGTGCGGGTGTCCTGAAGTCCGCGTAGCACTCCGGTCGCGGCGAGCATGAGTAGCATGCCGGGCAGGCCGACGGCAGACCAGCGCAGGTACACTGTCGCGTCCGTGAGCACCTGGCCCTCGGCACCGAGCGCCCGCAGAATGGGCTCCGCAAACATCGCGAGCAGGCCAGCGATCAGTACGCCCGTGCCGAGCGCGAGCCACAGGCCGTCGATGCCCACTTGTACGGCATCGCGTCTGCGTCCCGCACCGAGGTACCGGGCGACGGACGAGGTGGTCGCGTAGGCGAGGAAGACGCACAGGCCGACGACGGTCAGGAGTACCGTCGAAGCGATCGACAGCGCTCCGAGCGCACTGGTTCCGAGCCGGCCGACGATCGCGGTGTCGGCGAGGACGAAGAGGGGCTCGGCGAGCAGCGCGCCGAGGGCTGGAACCGCGAGACGGGCGATGGATCGATCGACGTCGCGGCGCCGCGCGCTCCACGGATCGAGATTCTGCACAATCAATTGTCCATCCACACGCGGCTTCGGCTGAATTCCCGGCGAGTCGCCTCGAAATTGCTCTCTCAGTCAACAACCCGGCCATGTTTTCCCCACCGCTGTCCACAGGCGGCGAGGAACGACACGCGGATGAATGGGCGGGTATCCCCACGGTTGTGGAAAACTCTGTGGATCGTCCATTTGGCTGGAGGACGGAGCCGTGCCTAAGGTAGCGCAGGGCAACCACTCGAAAAGTGTCGTATGCGACCGGTACAGTGGGTCGCGCAGAGACATTTATGCAGGTCAGGGGGCATTTTCCCGCTGACTTCGCGAAGAGGGTGCTCGGTGAACGGCCCGGAAATGCGAATCGAACCCCGGGCCGTGATGCATATCGAATAAATACACCGCAGCCTGTGGGTATTAGGTGGATGACGGAGGCTCTCATGAGTAATTCTGAGTATGGCGAGCCGTTTGACGAGCCCTCGAACGAAGGTCCGGGCCGCACTCCTCCACAGGACGTCGCCGCAGAACAGAGCGTGCTCGGATCGATGCTGATCTCGAAGGACGCGATCGCCGACGTCATCGAGGCGGTACGCGACAGCGACTTCTACCGGCCGTCACACGAGATCATCTACAGCGCGATCACCAACCTGTACGGCCGCGGCGAACCCGCTGACGCGATTACGGTCGTCGACGAACTGACGAAACGCGGCGAACTCGGTCGCATCGGCGGCGCAACCTACATCCACGACCTGATCGCGATGGTTCCCACCGCGGCGAACGCCGGATACTACGCGCGAATCGTCCGGGAGCGGGCCATCCTGCGGCGCCTCGTAGAGGCCGGAACCCGCATCGTGCAGATCGGCTATGCCGCCGACGGCGGGGACGTCGACGAACTCGTGAACAATGCCCAGGCCGAGGTCTACGCGGTCACCGAGACCCGCGCGACCGAGGACTACGTCGTCCTTGGGCCGGTCGTTGATCAGACCTTCGACGAGATCGAGCGCATCGCCCAGAGCGGCGAGGGAATGGCGGGCGTGCCAACGGGCTTCGACGACCTGGACTCGCTCACCAACGGCCTGCACGCCGGCCAGATGATCGTCATCGCCGCCCGGCCCGCGATCGGCAAGTCCACGCTGGGCATCGATATCGTTCGGTCCGCCGCGATCAAGCACAATCAGACGGCCGTCGTGTTCTCCCTCGAGATGTCGCGCACCGAGATCGCCATGCGCCTGCTGTCGGCCGAATCCGAACTCTCCCTGCAGAAACTGCGCACTGGGCGAGTCGACGCGAACGACTGGAGCCGTCTCGCGAACACGCAGAAGAGGATCGCCGACGCCCCCCTTTACATCGATGACTCGCCCAACATGTCCCTCATGGAGATCCGCGCCAAGTGCCGCCGGCTCAAGCAGCGCCACGACCTGAAGCTCGTGGTGATCGACTACCTCCAGCTGATGACTTCCGGCAAGCGCGTCGAGTCCCGCCAGCAGGAGGTGTCAGAGTTCTCCCGGGCCCTCAAGCTCCTCGCCAAGGAGCTCGAGGTGCCGGTGATCGCGATCTCGCAGCTCAACCGTGGCCCCGAGCAGCGAACCGATAAGAGGCCGCAGATGAGCGATCTGCGTGAGTCGGGCTCCATCGAGCAGGACGCCGACATGGTGATCCTGCTGCACCGCGAGGACGCCTACGAGCCGGAATCCCCTAGAGCGGGCGAGGCGGACCTGATCGTCGCGAAACACCGTAACGGCCCTACCGCGACCATCGCGGTGGCCTTCCAGGGCCGTTACTCGCGCTTCAAGAACATGGCGCGCGACGCATCCTTCGGCGGGTAGCCGCCGCCGGTACGCGGTGGTGGGTGATCGACGAGTCCTCGGTTGGCCCTGCCGAAAGTCCGTGCGACGTGCCCGCATCGCGGGACAGCCGGGCGCGGAATCGGTCAGGCCCGGAATCCGTCAAGCGGAATCAACCGGCCGTCGTAGTGGTTGAAAAGTGACGTGACTACGACAGACTCTCCAGCCCGCGCCATCGAAATCGACATCTGGGCGGACATCGCGTGCCCCTGGTGCTACATCGGCAAGCGCCGGCTGCAGACCGCTATGGATCAGGTCCGAGCCGAGAACCCCGCCGCGCAGTTCCTCGTCCGCTATCACGCGTTCCTGCTCGATCCGTACGCGAAGCCCGCCGATGGCCGCACCGAGGCGGATGTCCTGGCATTGAAGTTCGGTGATCGCGGGGCCGCCATCAAGGCGCTCTCCCAGGTCACACAGGTCGCGGCCCAGGAGGGGCTGACGTTCGACTTCGACGCCCTCGTCCCCACCACCACGCGACCCGCCCTGCAAATGCTGGCATACGCGGCCAGCGCGGCGGCCGATCGCCAGGCGGAGCTCGCCGAGGCGCTATACCGCGCCCACTTCAGCGAAGGTCAGGATGTGGCCGACGTCGAAGTGCTGATCGCGGCCGCCGCAGACATAGGAATCGGCGAGGACGAGGCGCGCCGTGCGCTCGATTCTGACGAGGCAGCGGATGCAGTCCAGCGCGATCTGGCGCAGGCCACCGAGCTGGGCATCACGGGCGTGCCGTTCTTCGTCCTGGACGGAAAGTACTCAGCGTCCGGCGCGCAGCCGGCCGAGCTTTTCCTGAGAGCATTCCAGGATTTGCAAGAGGCGTGACTATCCGGGCGTTAGCGGGGACAATGGGAAGCATGTCCCAAGGCGTCAGATTTGCAGTTATCGGTTATGGCGGCTCCGGACGGGGTATTCACGCCCGGCTCATTCGCGAAGCGGGCTCGCGGGTTACGGCCGTCGTCGTGCGCAGTCCCGAACGGAGGGCGCAGGCTCTCGCGGACTGGCCGGACGCGCAGGTGTACTCGTCGATCGAGAACCTGATTTCCTCGGGCGGCGGCTTCGACGCGGTTGTCGTCGCGTCGCCCTCGGGGAACCACGTCGATCACGCAACGCAGTTGATCAACGCCCGCATTCCCTTCGTCATCGACAAGCCGCTGGCCCCGACGGCCGATGAGTCCGCTCTCGTTCTCGCGCACGCGCGCGAGAAGCGGGTGCCGTTTACCGTCTTCCAGAACCGGCGGTGGGATCCGGAGCAGCTGACACTGAAGTCGCTGATCGACGCGGGCGACCTGGGTGACGTCCACACCTTCGAGCGCCACTGGGAGCGCTGGCGCCCGGTGCCGCAGCAGCGGTGGAAGGAACTCGATCCGGTCGCCGGCGGGCTGCTACTCGATCTCGGCACGCACCTGGTGGATTCGGCCACGCAACTGTTCGGCCGCGTGCAGTCGGTCTACGCCGACCTGCGCTGCCTGACCACGCCCGTCGAGGACGATGTCTTTCTCACCCTGCACCACGCTCCCCAGGGCGACAAGCCCGGCGTGATCTCGCGCCTGTGGGGCGGCGCTCTGGTCGGTGCGCCGGGTCCGCGCACGCGCGTGCTCGGATCCAAGGGTGCGTACCTGGTGACGTCTTTTGAGGGCGAGGCGTCGCCCTTCACGGTCTTGGACGAGGCCGCCACCGCCGATACCGAGGGATGGCTCGTCACGGGCGACGAGCGTCGCCTGGTGACGCGCGCCCCCGGCGGGCACGTCGATTTCTATCACGCGGTCGTGGCGTGGCTGACCGCGCGCGGCCCCATTCCGGTGCACCCTGCCGATGCGGTGCGCACCGCCGAGGTGCTCGACGCGGCGCGCATCAGCTCCCGCGAGGGCCGTTGCGTCTCGGTCCGCGCGGACTGATGCCGGAACTGCCTGAGGCCTCAGCGGCGGTCCGCGCAGCTGAGGCTTAGCCGCGTCCTGGCCGGCGAATGCCGGAACCACCTCAGCGTCCGCACCGCCGCTGCCGGCTCGGTCGGGGCCATAACTGTGCCGTACGGGGTGTGAAATACAGGTCGCTCGACGGCGCTAACGTGGTGCGAATCGGGATGGCCGCTACTAGACCGGTGGGGCCGCGGGGCTGTTCGCGCGGTGGTGGAGTTCGTCCGTGACGTCGCGCAGCGCCTGGCGCAGCGCGACGATCGCAGGATGGCCACCGCTGCCGTCCCGGACACCGGTCAGTAGCCGCCGCTGCGGGTTGCCGGGGAGCGGCACCAATCGCACCCTGGGAGTCTGGCTCAGCCAGAGCAAATCGGGGACGAGTGCCACCGCGTGACCAGTCTCGACGAGGTGGAGATGCAGCAGGATGTCCGTCGACACGAAGGGCACATGCGGCGTGAATCCCTGTTCCTGCATCAGGGCGATCGCCCATCGGCCGAAGGCGGAGGACTCGTTCTCTAGCACCCAGGGCGCGCTGGCCAGGCCGGCGAGAACCGCGCGGGGATCCGACCACGGACCCGACATCGGCAGGGCGGCGCGCAACGGATCCAGGGTCAGCAGATCCCACTCGATGCCTGCGGATCCGCGGATGGGCTGTCCCGGGTATTCCTCCCCGAGGATCAGGTCGTATTCGTGGCTGAGCAGGCCGCCTACGGCGTCAGGCTCGTCGTATTGGGTGACCTCTATCTGCAGTTCCGGGAAGCGCTGCGCGAGCAGCGTCAGGGTCTCGGGGACCAGCGTGAGCAGGACCGACTGGAAGCAAGCGATGCGCATGCGCCCGCCGACCTCACCCAACGAGGCTGCGAGTTCGGCCTCGGCCTGCTCGAGTTGGGCGATGACGATTTCGGCATGATTCGCGAGGATCTCGCCCTGCCTGGTCAGCCGCAGGCCCCGGCCAACGCGCTCGGTCAACGCGACGTGCGTCTCGGCCTCGAGTGCCGATAGCTGCTGAGATATCGCGGACGGCGTGTAGTTGAGGATGTACGCGACCTCCGCCAGCGTGCCGTGGCGACGGAGTTCCAGGAGGATGCGCATGCGGGGGACGCTAAGCATGTAGCAATCCTAATGAATATCGTGAAGAAACATTCGCTGGACTTACTGTAGGCGGCGGATCATCCTTATCTGGTGACGCGAAAGTACTACCTAGCCCTTGCCATGCTCTTCGGCGCGACGATCACCACCCAACTCGGCGCGGTGACCGCTACGCGTCTCTTTGACGACCTCGGAGTCCTCGGAACGGCCGCGGTGCGCCTGGCCATCGCCGCCGTGATCATCATCGCGATCACGAGGCCCGCCATCAGCGCCTGGACCAAGTCCACCTGGATCTCCGTGACCGGCCTCGGCATGGCGATGGCTGGCATGAACGCCAGCTTCTACGCCGCCATCGATCGCATCCCCCTCGGGATCGCCGTCGCCACGGAACTGCTCGGTCCGTTGCTGCTCGCCACGTTGCTCAGCCGGAAGGCGTCCCATTTCGTCTGGACCGGACTCGCGATGGGCGGCGTGATTACCCTCGGCCTCGCCGATGGCGTGGCCGGATCGCTCGATCCGATCGGCCTCGCGTTCGCCGCGGCGTCGGGAGCCTGCTGGGCCCTATACATCCCGCTGCTCGCACGCGTCGGCCGCGTCGACCCGGGCGTAGGTCCGCTCGGCATCGCCATGGGAGCCGGTGCGCTTGTGCTGCTGCCGTTCGGCGCCGGGGGGATCGTGGCCTCCCTCGGCAGCCCGTCACTGGTCGGCTGGGCGGCCGCGACCGCCCTGCTCGGTGCCCTCCTGCCCTACGCGATGGAGCTCATGGCCACGCGTCACATGCCGTCGCGCGTCTTCAGCGTGCTCGCCGCCCGCGAGCCGGTCATCGCGGCGTCGATCGGGCTCGTGCTACTCGGCCAGGTCCTGCCCGTCACGGCCGTGATCGCGATCGGCGCGGTTGTCGTGGCCGCCGTAGCCACGGCACTGAGCGGGCGAGAGGCCGCGATCGAGAATGCGGTCTCGGCTGACGACGACCTCACGCCGCCTGAGCCGCTCGGGCGCCGCAAGATATCCGAGGACGAGCCCGCCCCCGCGCTCGAACTCGCTGCGTAGGCGACTTCACCGGGGAGATCGCCCTACCGGATCGGGTAGGGCGACCACGACAGCACCCTTGCGCACGAAGCGTGTCGCCAAGCGATGCCCGCCCGCGCTAGCATGTGTCACATGACAACAGCGCATCTCCGAGCCGGAGCATGGTGGCCCGCCTCCTAGGCGGCCTTGCGTTGATCAGTGTGAAGATGAAAGCGACCGCCCCCGCTGGCGGTCGCTTTCGCGCATCTTGCCGGGGACGAGTCCGGACCGAAGGGACACATCAGCCGTGACTGATTCACTGCTCACCCGGATTCTCTCGGAGAACCCGCCCGCCGCGTATGCGCTGCTCGCACGGCAGGAAAGGGGCACGCTGGAAGTGCTCGTCGGCGATGTCGCGGACGTCGACACCCTCGCCGAGATTCCGCTGCACGGCCCGAATGGCGCGGCGCAGCAGGTGCTGACGCTCGTACCGTTCCGTCAGGTGCGCGAGCGAGGCTACGCGGCAATCGACGACGGCGCTCCGCTGCGTTGCCTGATCGTGCGCGAACGCGAGGAGATCGACCTGCCGGCCGCCACTGCACTCCTACCCGCGGACCTCCCCACCCTGACGCCCCATGGCTTCGACGTGAGCGATGAGGACTACACCGGCACCGTTCGCACGGTGCTCAAGGACGAGATCGGGCAGGGCGAGGGCGCCAACTTCGTGATCCGGCGTGACTTCGTGGCGCAGGCGGAGGGGTCGCCCTCCGCCTTGGCGCTAGCCACCCTGCGCCGCCTGCTCGAACGCGAGCGCGGGGCCTACTGGACGTTCGCGGTCGTGACCGACGGCGTCATCCTGGCGGGCGCCTCCCCCGAGCGTCATGTCTCGGTCAAGGATGGCGTTGCCGCCATGAACCCGATCTCGGGCACGTATCGTCACCCGAAGGGCGGCGTCGACCCGGCGGTGTTCAGCCAGTTCCTCCTCGACACCAAGGAGGTCGAGGAACTGTTCATGGTCGTGGACGAGGAACTCAAGATGATGTCCGAGGTCTGCGCCGACGGTGGCGTGGTCGAGGGCCCCTACCTGAAGCAGATGTCCCGCGTGACGCACACCGAGTACATCCTGCGCGGTCACACGAGCCTGGACGTGCGGGACGTGCTGCGCGAGACGATGTTCGCGCCGACCGTCACCGGCTCGCCGATGCAGAACGCGTGCGCGGTGATCGCCCGCCACGAGCGCCGCGGACGAGGCTACTATTCGGGCGTGGCCGCGCTCATCACGCCGGAGGGCGACGGCTTCGAACTCGACGCCCCGATCCTGATCCGCACCGCGCAGATCTCTTCCGCCGGTGAGGTTCGCGTGAGCGCGGGCGCCACGCTGGTGCGCCACTCGTCGCCCGAGGGCGAGGTAGCCGAGACCGCAGGCAAGGCTGCGGGGCTGCTCGGGGCACTCGGCCTCGAGGCCGCGTACCTGGCCGGGTTCGGCGCAGGCGTGCCGGCTGTCCCCGTGCCACCTGAGGCCGTGGACGAGTATTCCTCGTCCGCCAGTCGGACGGTGCCCGATGCGGCGGCTGCCGCTAGTGCGGACGTGATCCTGGCCGATGACCCGGTGATCCACGGCGCGCTGCAGGCGCGCAACAAAATGCTCGCGCCGTTCTGGCTCGCAGAGCAGGCGCCGAGCAGGACGCCCGATCTGGCCGGTCGCAACGTGGTCGTTGTGGACGCCGAGGACAGGTTCACGACGATGCTCGCCCACCAGCTGCGTCACCTCGGGATGAACGTGCGCGTCGTACCGTGGAGCGACGTCGCCGAGGATGGCGAGCTGAAACTGCCCGACGACGTCGATTTCCTGGACCTGATCGTCTCCGGCCCTGGCCCCGGAGACCCGACCGACCTATCTGAAACGCGTATCCGTCGGCTGCGCGCACTCGCTCAGCGCCGGATGCGCGATCGCGCGCCGCTCGTCGCGGTGTGCCTGAGTCATCAGGCCGTCGCGACCGAGCTTGGTATTCCCTTGGCTCGACTCGACGAGCCGCGCCAAGGCGTTCAACTCGAGATCGACTACTTCGGCACACCCGCGCGAATCGGCTTCTACAACACCTTCACCGCGCGCGTTGCGCCCGGTTCGAAGCCGATCCTGCCAGTGACGGGTGACGCTGAGGCGGCTGTCGACCCCGCCACCGGCGACGTGTTCGCCTTGCGCGGGCGGGGGCTCGCAACCCTGCAGGGGCATGCCGAGTCGATCCTCTCGATCGACGGCCTCACGATCCTCGAACGCATGGTTCGCCACGCCCTCGCCTAGATTGCACGGGCCTCTCCGCTCGCGCCCTCGCGGGCGGCGGTAACGGTTGGTGGCGGTTTGGGGTCGTTGGAGTCGTGTGGGGGCCACTACTAAGTACCCGAGAGGCAGATCAAGGTGGTGGAGGCTGGGCCCGTCAGGCATCGCCGCGAGGAACACGGCGGCCGAGAGCGGCACCGGGAAACTCGTCCTAACCCGGCCGCCAAACCGCACCGAATAATGATGGGATGACAAGCGTCGACGGCGATCGCGAACTACAGCGAGCCCTGAGCAACCGGCACCTCCAGCTCATCGCCATCGGCGGGGCGATAGGAACGGGTCTGTTTATGGGCTCGGGCAAGACGATCTCGCTCGCGGGTCCGTCCGTGCTACTCGTCTACGGCGTGATCGGCTTCATGCTGTTCTTCGTGATGCGGGCGATGGGCGAGCTGCTGCTCTCCAATCTGGGCTATCGGTCATTCCGCGACATCGCCAGCGACATCCTCGGCCCGTGGGCCGGCTTCTTCACCGGCTGGACGTACTGGTTCTGCTGGATCGTCACGGGCATCGCGGACATCGTGGCTGTCGCCGGCTATGTCGCGTTCTGGTTCCCCGACCTGCCCAGGTGGATCCCGGCGGTCTCGATGATCCTGCTGCTGCTCGCGCTCAACCTCGTCACGGTCAAGCTGTTCGGCGAACTCGAGTTCTGGTTCGCGCTCGTCAAGATCGTCGCCATCGTCGCGCTCATCGTGACCGGTGTCGTCATGCTCGCCATCGCCTTCCAGTCGCCGGACGGGCATCGGGCCACGCTCGCCAACCTTTACAACGACGGCGGTGTCTTCCCGCACGGGTTCATGGGGTTCCTGGGCGGCTTCCAGATCGCGCTGTTCGCGTTCGTCGGGATCGAACTCGTCGGCACCGCAGCGGCCGAGACCAAGGACCCGGAGCGCAACCTGCCCAAGGCCATCAACTCGATCCCGTTGCGCGTCGTGCTGTTCTACGTGGGTGCGCTCGCAATCATCATGGCGATCACGCCGTGGCGGGAGATCGAGCCGGGCAAGAGCCCATTCGTCGCGATGTTCGCGCTCGCGGGGTTGCCCGCGGCCGCGGCGATCATCAACTTCGTGGTCCTGACATCGGCCGCCTCGTCCGCGAACAGCGGGATCTTCTCCACGTCGCGAATGCTCTACGGCCTGGGACACGAGCGCGATGCCCCGCGCAGGTTCACCCGGCTGTCCGGGCGCAGCGTGCCGGCCAATGCGCTCGTCTTCTCGTGCGCCTGCCTGATCCCCGGCGCCGCCCTGCTCTACGGCTCGAACTCGATCATCGAGGCGTTCACGCTGGTGACGACCGTGTCGGCGCTGCTGTTCATGTTCGTGTGGTCCATCATCCTGGTGTCCTACATCGTCTACCGGCGGCGCCGCCCCTCGGATCACCTCGCATCGAAGTTCAAGATGCCCGGCGGCGTCTTCATGTGCTGGGTCGTGCTCGCCTTCTTCGCGGCGATGCTCGTGGTGCTCGCCCTGTTCGATGACACCCGGGTTGCGTTGCTGGTGACGCCGATCTGGTTCGCGATCCTGGCGGTGGCATGGGCGTTCATTCAACGCCGTCGAACGGTGAGTTCCTTGTAGGACGGTGGTCCTTATCTTGAGATGTACGGACTAGTTTCCCAGACGAAACGATTCGCTTGTGGACGCGCGCAAATCCGACGGGTTAGGCTCGACGTACAGATATGACAACGTTGTCTGATTAGGTTCGGCGCTTGGACGCACATCGCACGCCACGGTCACTGATGACATGCCGGCGGGCTCTTCCCTGCAATTCGGGGAGCAGAGGACGGCATCCAGCGGTCGTCTCTCATCAGTTCTGATCGAAACGCGAGACAAGGACCAATGAAGGTGTTGAGCAAACGTGTTGTGGCGCTAGCGATCTCGCTGGTCCTACCGCTGGGCGCAGGCCTCGCGCTCGCGGCACCCGCATCCGGCTGGACCGGCATCCCCGGCGGCGACCTGTCGGCGGGCCGAACGGGAATCGGCCAGCTCGCGCAGGTCATCGATGCGACATACGGCTCGCTGTCCGACCGGGTCCGCCCCAGTGGTTACGCACCGACCTCCGTCAACGGCGGCTACGGCGGAATGTTCGTCCGCGATTCCGCCATCCAGGCGATGGCCATGCAGTCCGCGGGTGAGGAGGACAAAAGCCGAGCCGTGCTGCAGTACATCGCCTCATACGGCGGCGTGCGCGGTCTCGAACGTGCTCCTCGCTACCTGCCCGATGAGAAGTACGAAACCCGTGCCACCATCCCGTACGCGCAGGGCAACCCCCAAACGCCCATCTTGCAATACACGACGACATCGGACGCCCTGTTCAAGGTCAATGCCCCAGGCAATGCCGCTGCGCAGTCGTTCGTCGCCAGCGACGACACGATCACCAGAGCCGAGTTCGCGTTGCTGAACAAGGGTGCCACGACAGCGACGGTCACCGTGGACCTGCGCAGCGATTACGCGAAGGAGAACTCGTCCATCGCTCGGATCCAGGCGAGCGTACCCACCTCAGGTACCACCCCCACGTGGGTGTCCTTCGACTTCGGCGACCAGCCCGAACTCGTCATCGGCCGCACCTACTATCTGGTGATCCAGGCGACGACGGCCGCCGGGGACGTTCAGTACTGGGGGACCGTCGGCGGAGCGGGTAACGACACGCGCGCCTACAACTACGACGGGTATTGGCGTACCGGCCCCGACCGGGGCGCCTTCAGGCTCTACGCGCCCGTGGGCGGACAGGTCGGACCGGAGCAGTCGCAAGGCGATGCGGACGGATCGGCCTTCCGCGTGAGCGCAGGAAACAAGGTCGCGCAGCCCTTCAAACTGCAGGACTCGACGCTCGCCTCCGTGGCCGTGCGCGCCTGGGCGGATGCCGGGGAGACCGGCACGGCCAGGGTGACAGTGCGCGCATCGCGCGATGGGTCGGAGATCGCCCACGGCGTCATCGACGGTGCCACGCTTCCCATCCAGAGCGCCGCGCAGTGGATCTCGGTTCCGCTGACGGTCGACCAGCCGTCCGCAGTGACCACCGGTCAGAACTACGTACTGCAGATCGAATCGACGAACTCGACCGAGCGCATCGCCGTCGACGGCTCGCACACGGTTGCCAGCCCGCCCGGAGCGATGTGGAACTACGAGAACTCATCGTGGTCCCAAAGCGACCGGACGCTCGCCTTCGCGGTGAACTCGTCCGGCGCCCCCGGCGCGGCGGCCGACCCGACGCAGGTCGTCGCACGCGTTGGCGGTGACACGCAGATCACGCAGCAGCTCACCGTCGGTTCCCCGCTGACCGGGTTCGAACTGTTCCTGGGTGCGGGCTCGGGGACGAGTGGCGAGGTGGTCGCCACGATCTCCGACGATGCGGGCTGGACTCGAACGGCCACCATCGCGACCTCCGCCCTGCCCGCCACCGGAAGCTGGCAGCGCATCGAGTTCCCGACCGTGGGCGTGACCGGCGACAACCACTACCGGCTCACTCTCGCAGCACCGCAGTCCGCGACGGACTCGATCGCCGTCTATGGTGTCCCGGACGCCACCGGCGGCGTGGCGGACTCGTTGAATCAGGCCGCGGGCACCGCCGAGGCGACAGCGCTCGACGCGGCCATCGCCCTGCGCGCCCTCTCCCTGTCCTACTCGGGGGAGAGCATGGAGAACCAGACCGACGGCCACTACATGTACCTGCTCGCTTGGGCACGCTACATCAACGCCTTCCCGGGTGACACCTCGTTCATCGACGAGACCTACCCCATCGTGTCGGCCTGGGCGGACTACTACCTCACCGACGAATACTGGAACGATTCGACAAACCCCAAGACCGGCAAGCAGATGAACCTGCTGTTCAACCCGCTGCTCGAACACTCGCGCAGCCAGCAGCACTTCCCGGCCTACGACCTGATCACCAACGTGTTCGCATCGCAGGCGCTGCATGAGCTGGCGGAGGTGGCCCGGCTCGTGCCCGGGCAGGAAGTCGCTGCCCAGGACTGGCAGGAGTGGTCCGAGAAGATCACCCAAGGCATCAACGACAACCTGGTGGTCGAACGGACCGTCAACGGCCAGGTGAAGAAGATCTACCGCGAGTTGTACGCGGTGGCCGGCGGCGCTAGCCCCGCGAAGTCCGGTGCCCTGTCGGCCTACGACGGGTTCACCTGGGTCAACCTCGCGCCCATCGCCGCGGACTGGTCCGACATCGACCTGAACATCATGGCGAACACCTACGAGGCCTACCTCGAGACCGGCTCCTACGACTGGCCCAAGCCGGGCGGCGGATACTGGAAGATGCTCAACGCCTGCTCGAGCGCCGGGCCGGATGCCGGCGGCACCTGCAACGATGTTGCGGAGGTCATCGGTAAGGGACTCGGCTGGGAGTTCGCGCTGGTCAAGCGTGTCGGCGGGCAGGTTCTCGCTGATCGGCTGCCGGTGCTCACCGACTTCGTGATCGCCAAGACGCCCGGCCTGCTGCTGCAGGAGTCGTTCTACCCGGACGGCCGTCCCAAGGACGCTGGGAACCAGGAGCAGACGTCCTGGTGGATCTGGGGAGCGCTGCAGGCGTATCCGCGTGCGGCCATCGCGGGCAGTACGCCCACCATCTCCGGCGTGACGGCGGTAGCGCAGGCGCTCACCGCAGACGCTGGAGCCTGGTCACCGCAGAACGCGCAATTGTCGTACCAGTGGTTCGCAGAGGGTGCCGCGATCTACGGCGCGACGAGCCCGACCTTCACGATCCCCGCCTCCCTGGTGGGCAAGCGACTCTCCGTGCGGGTCGTTGGGGCGCTCGCCGGATACGACCACGCCACCAAGGAATCCGCCGCCACTGAACCGGTCAGCAGTCAGGCCGTCGCGTCCTCGGTGCCCACGATTGCGGGCGATGCGAAGGTCGGTGCCGCGCTCTCCGTGAACCCCGGGACATGGGGTGAGGGGGCGACCCTGTCGTATCAGTGGTTCGCGGACGGGGCGGCCATCGCTGGGCAGGACGGGGTGACCCTTGCGCTGGGTCAAGACCTTCTTGGACGAGTGATCACGGTGACCGTGACCGGAACCAAGAGCGGTTACGCCACGGTCATCCGGGAATCGTCCCCCACGCAGGCAGTTCGGGCTGCAGATCCTGGAAGGCCCACTCCGATCATCACCGCGGGTACGGCGAAGGTCCAAGGATCCGCGCGCGTCGGTGATCGGGTGAGCGTCGATGCCGGGCTGTGGCGTCCTGCCGGTGTCAGCCTGTCGTATCAGTGGCTCGCGAACGGTTCTGTGGTCGCGGGTGCGACGAGTTCGTCGTTGACTGTTCCGACTGGTGTCGTGGGCAAGCGACTCTCCGTGCGGGTGACGGGTACGCTCGCCGGTGCGACCACGGTATCCGTCACCTCCGCCGCCACGTCACCGGTTGCGAAAGGCAAACTCGTCGGCAAGAAGCCCAAGGTGACGGGCAAGGCCAAGGTCGGCAAGAAGCTCAAGGCCACGGTCAAGGCGTGGGGTCCCGGCAAGGTGACGCTGTCCTACCGCTGGTATGCGAACGGAAAGCGGATCAAGGGCGCGACGAAGAAGACCCTCGTGGTCAAGAAGAAGTGGCGGGGCAAGAAGGTGACGGTGCGGGTGACGGGCAAGAAGCCCGGTTACACGACCGCGACCGCGAAGTCGACGGCCAAGAAGATCCGCAAGTAGTGCCCCGCTGTGGCCACTGGCGACCACTGAATCGACGAGGAGAACCCATGTCTGCGATGTTTTCTCGAACTGCCACCGCGCGGAGATTGCTCGCCGGGTTCGGAACAGGTGCCTTGCTGTTGGGGACGATCGTTCCCGCAGCCGCCTCACCGAGCGGTGAGCATCTTGCCGATGACCGCGGGCTGGGCGCGCGCCTGTCCGATATCGTCGCCGGTACCTATGAGAGCGTGGCCGGAAGGTTGCAGCCATCGGGCTACGCGGCGACCTCGCTCACGGGCGAGTACGAGGGTATGTATGCGCGTGATGCGTCCATCCAATCCCTGGCGATGCTGAAAGCCGGACAAACGGACGCCTCGCGATCGATCCTGAAGTACCTGATCGACTATGGCACTGCGAAGAACCTGGAACGCGCTCCGCGGCATCTTCCGGCAGAGGAATACGTGGCCGCCGCTGCTGTTCCGGCGCTTTCGGGCAACCCCGATCTGCCCGTCAGTTCCTTCATGGGGCTCACGGATTCGGCCTTGCTGAAGATCAACGGTCCCAGCAACGGTGCGGCGCTGAGTTTCACAGCTCCAACCTCGGCCGTGACCAAGGTAAAACTCGGATTGCTGGCCAAGGGAACATCCGGTACCACGACCGTAACGATACGAGCGGCGCGCGACTGGGGAGCGACCGCGCTGGCATCGGCAACGGTCAGCAATGCGACCTTCTATTCCTCCGCCGACGTGCCTTCATGGGTCACCTTCGACTTTGGCGCCGGAGCATCGCTCACCTCCGGGCAGACGTACTACATCACCATGCAATCGACAGCGGAACCGAGTGGTTCCATCGTGCAGTGGTGGGGCAACCAGGGCGGTGGCAGCGGCAGTACCCGAACGTACAACTTCGACAGCGGCAACTGGGCGTCGAACCCGATTCCCGGTCGAGGCGCCTACCAGCTCTTCACCGCGCAGGGTGCGGTCGGCGGACAAGACCAGGCGGATGCCTCTCGAGGGCTGTTCCAGGTTCAAGGACCGGCGCACCAGGCCGCCCAGTCCTTCACGCTCGCCGACCAGACGCTCACATCGGTCTGGATCCCGGTCAGCTCACAGAGTGATTCTGGGACGTTGCGGGTGTCGGTTCGTACCGACCGCACCCAGGCAGGCACTCAGGTGGCGCAGGGAACCGCCGATCTGAGCGGCGTCGGCACTTCCAAGCAGTGGATCAAAGTTCCGCTGACCCTCGACAGCGGCGCGACGGTATCGCCCGGAACCACCTATTCGCTGGTCGTCGGTGCGGACGTAGCCGATCCTGCCAAGCAGGTCGTCTGGCACGGGGCAGGCAGCACTATCGCGGCCGTCGGTGCAGGCTGGAACTACGATTCGGTTGCCTACGGCGGCTGGCATGCCGAGGACAAGAGCCTGGCCTTCGCCGTTAACAGTCCCACCGCCCCTGCCAGCGTCGGTCCTCGCTACACCACCAGTCCGGCGACGAAAGTGACCACGATCGGTGGTGACCAGAGGGTCACCCAGACTTTCACCGCGGATCAAACCCTCACCGGGCTCGATGTGTTCCTCGGGACTACGGCGGTCGACGGGGATGTCCAGGTCACCATTGCTGACTCGACGAACCGCACCTCGCAGGCGGTGATCGAGGCGTCGGAGCTCACAGCTGAAGGCGGATGGCACAGGCTTCGCTTCAGCACCCTGGGCCTGCCCACGAACGCGGCGACCGGCGACGGGACCTACCGGGTCACGTTGGCCGCACCGGATTCAGCGGCGGGTTCAGTGGACGTCTATGGTGTGCCTGGATCCACGGTCAGCCCGGGAATCTCGGCCAGCCGGATCGAGGGCTCGTCCTCTACGGCCCTCTCCGGCACTCTCGCGCTCCAGCCGCTGTCTCTGGTGTACTCCGGTGAGCAGATGACAGATCAGCCGGACGGAAACTACATGCTGATCTCCGCCTGGAGCACCTACGTGGAGGCCAACCCGGGCGATCAACAGTTCATCGCCGACACCTACCCGACGATCAAGCGCTGGGCCGACAACTACTGGGACACGTCCAAGTACGTCAACACCAGCCTCAAACTGATCTACGACCCCGAGTTCGAGCACTCCCTGCGCAGTTGGCACATCCCCACGTACGACCTGATCACCAATGTCTTCGCGTCTCAGGCCCTGCACCAGCTTTCCGCCATAGCTGAGGATATTCCGGGCGAGGCGAGCGCGGCTCACAACTGGGGTGAGCGTTCCACCTGGCTGACGGAGGGTATCAACGAGAACCTGACCGCCATCGTCGACGGCAAGAAGATCTACGCCGAGTTGTACTGGCTCGGCCCGCAGGACAGCAACCCGTCCACTCGTCCTGGCCTGAACGATGCCCGAGATTTCAAGGTGGGCTACTCGTGGGTGAACCTCGCTCCGGTCGCGGCGAACTGGTACGCGACCGACTGGGAGATCATGGAGAACACCTACGACGCCTACCTGGAATACGGGTCGGTCGAATGGGAGAACACCGTCGACAGCCAAAAAGACCTCATGCTCAAGATGGACTCGATCGAGGACACCTGGCAGCCGCGCAATGAGATCGAACCGCAGATCTGGCGCCGTCACGCCGTGATCGGCAAGGGTCTGGGCTGGGAGTACACGCTCGCCGCCAAACTGGGCCGGGCCGACCGCCTCGCCACCATGAACCACTTCTTGGAGACGCAGACCCCGGGCGATGTGCTCGGCGAGTTCTATTACAAGCAAGGACCGTCCGATGTCGGAAACCAGGAGCAGAGCTCCTGGTGGCTCATCGGTATCCTCAACGCCTTCCCCAGATCAGTGACGGGGCAGACGCCCGTGATCTCGGGCGAGGCGAGAGCCGGGCAGGTGCTTTCCGTTCAGCCCGGAACGTGGACGGATGGCACAGAGTTGACGTACGAGTGGTTCGCAGACGGTGCAACTGTGGCGGGAGCCACTGCGGCCACCTTCACGCCGACCGCCAACGAAGTGGGCAAGCGGATCACGGTAGCGGTCACCGGCACGAAGCCGGGCTACGAACCAGCGACCCTCATCTCGGATCCAACGGCCACGGTGCTGGCGGCCAAGGTCGATCCAGAGCCTCCCGCGACCCCAGTGATCACAGCGGGTAAGCTGACCATCACCGGATCGGCAACGGTAGGGAAGCTGCTCGTGGTGAACCCCGGCACGTGGAGCCCATCCGCCACAAGGCTGACCTATCAATGGCTTGCCAACGGGGCCGCGGTCGAGGGGGCTACCTCCACCACGCTGAGCGTCCCCGCATCTGTCGTAGGCAAGCGGATCTCGGTGCGCGTCACCGGTACCTATCCCCGAGCGACGCAGGTGACCGCCACCTCAGCGAGCACGGCAGCCACGAGCAAGGGGAAACTCGTCCACAAGAAGGTGAAAATCACGGGCAAGACCAAGGCGGGCAAGAAACTGCGCGCGAAGCTCGCTGCCTGGGGACCAGCTCCGGTCAAACTCACGTACCGCTGGTATGCGGGGGCCAAGAGGATCAAGGGCGCAACCAAGAAGACGCTCAAGGTCAAGAAGGCCCACCGCGGTAAGAAGATCACCGTGAAGGTCACCGGAAGCAAGGCCGGATACGTCACCAAGACCGTGACGTCGAAGGCGAAGAGGATTCGCCGCTGACCGTCCTGCCCGAGAGGGCGCCAGTGCGATTGGTTCGCTGGCGCCCGCCCCAGGTACGTTTGGCAGACTTGACTGTCATGGACTCCAACTTATGGGTGAGCATCGGCCTTGTCATCATCTTCGTCTTGATCGGCGGCGTGTTCGCAGGCACGGAGACCGCGCTGGTCTCCCTGCGCGGCAGCCAGCTCACGCAGTTGGAGCGTAAGGGCAAGCGCGGGCAGCGGGCCGCCGGCATCGCGCAGGATCCGAACCGGTTCCTCGCGGCCGTCCAGATCGGCGTCACGGTGACCGGCTTCCTTTCGGCGGCATATGGTGCGTCCGCCATAGCCCCGTACTTGAGCCCTGTTCTGGAGAAGTGGGGGCTATCCGAAAGCACCGCGGCCACGACGTCCCTGATAGTGCTGACGCTGTTGATCGCCTACCTTTCGCTGGTCCTCGGAGAACTCGTGCCCAAGCGCTTCGCGCTGCAACGTCAGACCTCGATCGCGCTCGCCGTCGGACCGCCGCTCGATCGGTTCGCGCGCCTCATGCGCCCGGTTATCTGGGTGCTGTCGGTCTCCACCAACGCGGTCGTCCGATTGCTGGGCGGCGATCCGAAGGCGGCTGCCGAGGGTGTGTCCGATGAGGAGCTGCGCGATCTGGTTTCGCAGCACCAGGGATTCGGCAAGGACGAGCGCGCAATCCTCGAAGACGTGCTCGATTCCGGTACCCGCACGGTCACGGAGGTGATGCGCCCGCGCGGCGAGGTCGCGTTCATCAAGGGCACGTTCACACTCCCTCAGGCGATCGATGCCGTGCGCGACCTGCCCTACTCGCGCTACCCGGTCACGGGGGATACGTTCGATGAAATCCTGGGATTCCTGCACATCCGCGACCTGCTCGACGCGGCGCTGAACGCCGACCATCAGCCGACGACGATTGCCGCCCTGGCCCGTCCCGTGCTCGAACTGCCTGGCACGAACTCGGTCCTGCCGACCCTATCCCTCATGCGGCGCGAGCGTCGGCACCTGGCGATAGTGGTGGACGAGTACGGCGGCACGGACGGCATAGTGACGCTTGAGGACCTGGTCGAGGAACTGGTGGGAGACATCTGGGACGAGTTCGACGCCCCAGTCCTGGCGAGCGAGACACCCGCGGGTGAGCACGTCCTGACCGGAATCGATGCGCGGCTCACCATCGAGGAGTTCGCGCAGCGGACGGGAATCGAGGTCCCCGAAGGGCCATACGAGACGATCGCCGGGTACGTGCTGCAGGAACTCGGCGCCCTCGCGCAGGTCGGGGATAGGGTTCGACTCGGAAACGCGGACATCGTCGTCACGGAGGTGGAGCGGCGCCGGATCGCCCGCGTCGATGTGGTGCCCCGCGCTCAGCAGGAATCCGTCTCGCAACACGAATCGCCCTAGCGGGATACGCCCTCGGGAGGCACCCCATGCGGAGTACCTCCCGAGAGCCAGTGCCGACTGCGTGTCGGCTCAGCCTGGTCAGTTCAGCGTGACCTTGATGACGTACGTCGTCTTGCCGATCCTCGCTCCGATGTTCCAGCGCGAGGTGTGGGTCATGATCTCGGTGAACGGCACCGTCAGTTTCCAGATCGGCGTGCCGGCCTTGGTCTTACCGACCCTCTTGAAGGCGTGCGGTCCATAGCGCGTCGGCGGGTTCGGGGCCTTAGACGCGTTGAGGTAGCGCGGCTGGGTCGGGGAGACCACGGTCAGGCTGTACGAGCGTCCCGAGCGGACTTGGTACTTGTTCTTGCCCGTCTTCTTCGCGCCCTTGAGCACGACTGAAACCTTAGCCGCTGCAGGCTTCTTGACCTTGACCTGGGTGGTCGTGGTGCGCGAGTTGCCGGCCTTGTCCGTCGCCGTCGCCTTGAAGGTGACGCGGGTGGTCTTGCCCAGCTTCTTGCTCGTCACCTTGATCGAGCACTTAGCCACGCCAGAACCCGAGTCGCTCGCCTTGCAGCGAGGCGTGGGGCGCTTCTTGTACGTCTTGTTCTTGACGACTCCGCTCAGCCGCACGGCCGGCTTGGTCCGGTCGATCCGAACGGTTGCCGATGCGGTGGCGATCCCGCCGTCGGTCCCGGTGATGGTGCGCGTAACGGTTGTCGTCTTGGTGTCACCGGTGAGTGTCACCGATGCCGGGCAGGGTCCGCTGAGCGGTGCGCTGCCAGGAGTGCAGGTGAACGCGACCGTCACCGGACCGGAGTACCAGCCGTTCTTGGGCTTGACGGTTGAAGTCACCTTGGCGACGAGGTTCGGATCAGTGCGCGCGGTCGAGCCGGCCGACCCGGCGAAATTCCCGTTCGTGGCGTAAACCGCACCGACTTGGCGCGACTTCCCCGCCGGGACGGGGTAGCTCAGCGTGGCAGTCGATTCGTTCGACGACGGCACCAGAGCAGCCGTTCCCACTGGCGTGCCGTCGACGGTGAAGACGACGGACCCCGTTGGTGCGCCCGTGCCGGGAGCCGTCGTGGCCACCGTGGCGGTGAGATCGGTCTGGCCGACGACGACGTTGGTGGTCGTAGCGGCCAGTTCGATCTCGAGCGTGACGGGGGACGACATTCCGACGCCGACCTGAGTGGGCGCACTGGGGGTGAACACCGCGCTCACCTGGTGGCTTCCTGCGGGCAAGGGGTCACCGGTCGGGGTGGTGATGGGCGGGCCGGTCACCGTGATCGAGGTGGCGGTGGCCACCGCGCTCGCGTCCGTGAGTTGAACGGGCGCACCCAGATCGGCACCAGCAACGCGGAACTGCACGCTACCGGTGGGCAGATCGCCGCTGGCCAGTGCGACCGTGGCGGTAGTGGTTTGCGGCGCTTGGCCGTAGACCTGATTCGCGAGCGGTTCGACAGTCACGATTGACGCCACGGTGCCGACGGCGATGGACTGCTGAATCGGAGCGGCCGCTAGGTAGTCGGCGTTTCCCGCCTGGGTTGCGGTCAGCACGCAGGAGCCGGTGTGATCGAAGGACACCACCGAGGAGGAAATGCTGCATGCCTGCGTGGTGGTGCCGTAGCCGGAGGTCGCCGCGTCAACGGCGACATTCACTGGCAATCCGGCGTCGCTCGACGCGCCAACGGCGTACGTGTCGCCCGCTACCGCACCGGTGTTGGGCGTAGTGGTCCAGCTGAGTGACTGCGCGGCCGCCGAGATGACGATGGTGTGAACCTGCGAGGCGCTCGGGGAAACTCCGTTGGCCGACGAGAAGGTCACAGAATGCGTTCCGACCTGGCCCGCGGACGGTGTTCCGGTGATAGTGACTGAACCGGGTGTGCTGCCGCTCAGCGTCAGTCCAGCGGGCAGAATCCCTGACGTCAGCGTGATGGCCGGTGCCGGGTCTCCCGAGGCGGTCACGGTGAAGCTCGATCCCGTGCCGTAGGTGAAGGCGCTGGTATTCGCGCTGCTGAACGCCGGGGCGGTGCCCGGGACTGCGGAGACGGCGGCGGAGGCGGTGGATGGTCCCCATGTGCTCGTCGCCCGAACCTGGTAGAAGTACTCGGTTCCGGTGACGACACCGGTGTCCGTCCAGGTCGTCGTCGCGGCATTGACCGTGGCGATGGGCGTCGTGTCGATAGCAGTGGAACTGGTGCCGCGATAGACCTGGTAGCCAGTGAGGGTCGCATCGCCGATAGATATGGGCGGGGACCAGGACAGGCTCACAGAGGCGGCGTGACCAGTGGCCGAAACCGACGTGGGCGCCGACGGTCCAAGCCGAAGTAGCCACAGGTCCGACGAGGGGTTGGTCGAAAAACCACTTGTCAGCAGTAAGCCGCCCGCTTGCGGATCGTAGATCGCGTTCGCGCCATAGCGTCCAGGGGGAGCGGTTGGTGTTGTGACCGGCGACCAGTCGTCATCGTCCCAGGCCCAGGTGTCGGACAGGTATCCCTCGTCGTAGTTGTAACCGCCGAACAGTATCGTGGAGCCGGAGTTGGGGTCACCCGTAACGGCGCCGGTGACGCGGGGGGTCGGGTGGTGACTCGGCGATTCTTGATGCCACTGGGTGCCGTTCCAGGTCCAGGTATCGCCGTAGAAGTACCCATCGTATCCACCGAAGAGTATGACCCTGCTGGAATTCTGGTCGTAACTGAGCTGCGTGTAGCCGCGAGCCGAAGGCGCGCTGGGGCTGAACCGCTGAGTCCAGTCGGTGCCATCCCATGTCCACGTGTCGTTTACGGCCCCACTTTGGCTGAAACCGCCGAACATGACGACCTCGTGCCTTGCCAAGTCGGTTGCGGCACCGTGAAGGTACCGTCCCGCGGGGATGTGTTGCGGGAAGAGTTGGGTCCAGTCGGTGCCGTCCCATGTCCACGTGTCGGAGCTGTAGCCATATTCCGTGACTCCGCCGAACAGGAGCAGGTTTCCGTTGCTTGGGTCGAGAACGAGGCTTGCGTACTGGGCGGCCGGCGGGTTGTGCGCCGGGAAGAGCTGCGTCCAGTCGGTGCCGTCCCACGTCCAGGTCTGCGTCACGTTGTATCCCGTACTGGTGCTGTTCCCCCCGAAGAGCACAGTCTTCCCGCTGGCGGGGTGGTACGCCATCGACGCCCCAATGCGAGTGGAAGGCAGAGACGTGGCGCTTATGTTGGTCCACGTCCCCTGAGATGGGGCGACAGCCAGCGCGGATGGTGCACCAGTCAACGCCACCGCAGTTATGGCTCCCGTGGCGAGCATCGTCAGCGCCAACAGTAGGGACAGGCGACGCTTCGCGTCTCGGGCAAGGTCAGTCATGGAGGTCACTCTCGATGGTGTCGGGGCGCGGCAACGACCCGGACAGCAAGCCTGCCATGTACACACGCGATAGGACCTTGATCCTATAGGCATGATGCACAAAACACTAGGGTGCTGGCACTGCTCGCACGGCGCATCGCCAGCGGCGGTGGGGATACCGGACAGCAAGCCCGCGGCATTCTCGCGGGACGACAAAAAAGGGGGGGCGCGCGATCCACATGGATCGCGCGCCCCCCCTTTTTTTGCCAGGCTACTTCTTGGCCTTGACCGTCTTGGTCTTGGACTTCGCGCCGGTGATGTTCTTGGTATCGGATGGCGTGAATACCGCGCGCACCTTGATCGATTTCTTCTTGGTGTACTTCTTAGCGATCTTCACCTTGATCTTGCCCTTGGCCGATGCCTTGAGGGTGACCTTCTTCGCGGCCTTCTTGCCGACGTAGACCGTCACGCGACCAGCGGGGTACAGCCCATTCGACAGTTGTGCGACCTTGACCGTGACCGTGGCGGCCTTCTTGCGCTTGTACTTCTTAGCCGAGAAGGACACCTTCTTGGCTTGAGCCTTGACGACCGTGACGGTTACCCTGGCGGAAACGGCCGTGGTTCCCACGACACGGGCCGTGACTCCGTGCGCGCCACTGGCCAGGTTGCGCAGGACGAGACTTGCCTGTTCCTTTGAGATATTCGACTTGCCGAGCGAACGGGATCCGAGCAGGAATTCCACCTGACCCGCCACGCCGGCCGAGACCTGCGCGCGGAGCGTCACGGGCTTACCGTAAACGACGCGTGCCGGGCTCGCGGAGAGCGCGACGCTGATCTGAGGCCCACCCGGTTCGCCGGGCAGGGCGGTGAACACGATTGTCCGGCTTGCCGTGGCGCCGCTCTGCTGGCCTGTCGCTGTGATGGTGACCGAACCGGCTGTTGTCTCACCGGGGAGCGACACGGAAATTGTGCCGGTCGCTGTTGCGGTCGTCTGAATCGGCGACGAGAAACCGAGCGTCACCGTTACGGGCTCGTTTGGCTTGAAGCCCGCGCCCGTCACGGAAACCTGGCTTCCAACCGGGAGGCTCGCCGCAGCCGAGATCATTGGTGTGTAGGTTACGCCCACGACGGTGACCGATCTGGTCTCAGAGGCACCAGAGACGGCTCCAATCAGACGTAGGGCGTGATTGCCCGACTCTGAACCGGAAGGCACGAGCACGGTCATCGTCACGTTGCCGGCCCCGTCCGCGGTACCGGTCCCGACCACGACGTCGTCCAGGTATGCCGTGACCATTTCACCAGGAACGAAACCGCTTCCGGTGACGGGAATCGATGCGCCCACATCGACTGATCCTGACGGAACGGACGGTGCCGGAGCGACCGAGCTCTCGGTGGCGATAGGCGTATCTTGCGCGATGGCGAACACGCGACGCTTCTCGTCTGCCTGGCCTGCGCCTGGCAGCGTCACCGACACGATGGTTCGGCCCGATGGAGCGGTGTACGGCTGAGTCGAGAAAACGTATGCGCCTGGGTCGGCGTTCTGCTGAACGCGGACCGCGGTCCAGGCGACCTTGACGTTCGTGCCATACGGCTGCAGGGTGCCGTTGTTCTTGTCACCCGTACCGGACGGGAGTACCCAGTCACCGAAACTCAGGTCGGTCGTCGCGGTGCTGCCGTTGTCAAGAGTGACCTGGGCGGTCCCATTGGTGTTTCCGTTACGAGCCGAGCCCAGGAACGAGATCTTGGTGGGGTTGCCTGGGACTGCGATTGTCTGACCTGAAGGGACAATCGTGTCGGACATGCCCTCGGCGGTCGCCGGGATGTATGCGCTCAGGCCCGCCAGCGTTGCCGAACCGGATACTGTTTGCAGGTTGTGTACCTGCCCGACGGCGAGGCCGGCCGAGCCCAACTGCTCGCGTATGTAGCCGTTGGACTTGTTGGTCACCGGCTCGAAGTCGGTGTCGCGGACGTTATTGGCAGAGTGCGACTGGATCGTTGTCGTCGCCAAGAATCCTCCCGCACGGGCGACACGGACGGAGACGTTGAGAGCCTGGCGCTCGCCATCGTTCGTCACCACGGTCAGCGGCAGCGTGTAGTCGCCGTCCACCATTCCGGGCCCGGCAACGACGCGCAGGGTGGCAATGCCCTTACCTTGTGCGTTGAACGTTCCGGGTGTCGTCAGAGAGGCGGCAAAACCGGCGGGTACCTCGCTCGCGTCAAGAGTGAACCCACTGGCCGTCGAGGTGACGCGTTGCACGCCGAGGTTGCCCGAGGCATTCGCTCCGGGAGCGACCTTCACAGGGTTGGCATAGGCGATGACTGGCTGCGAACCATTGTCAAACGACGGTGGCGCATCTGACTCGGCGTTGCCCCACGTGGTCGCATTCGACGACAGCGTGAAGTCCAGCGTCGTGTTGGCGTCGATCCAGCTGTCAGGCAGGTATGTCTTGGTCTGGGGCGTGCCGTTCACGGACAGGCCGGCGATGTAGCGCTGCGAGGTTGCACCCGGCGCGTTGATCGTCAGGGTCTTGCCGTTTCCGAGTTCGACCGCCGCCTTCTCGAAGTTCGGCGTGTTGACGGTCATGATCGTCGTGCCCGGCGTTGCCGGGTAGATGCCCAGGGCTGCCCAGACGTACCAGGCGGACATGGCGCCCAGGTCGTCGTTACCGGGCTCGGCGTAGTCGGGGTTGAACCCGAACAGGTTGTTACGGATCCCGTCCACGACCTCCTGCGTGCGCCACGGCTTGCCGAGGTAGTTGAATGCCCACGGAGTCGCGAAGTTGGGCTCGTTTCCGGCCCACATCTTCGGCACGTTGGCCCCGACGTTGTAGCCGCCTTCCATGAAGGAGTCGAGACGGTTCACGGCGGTCGTACGACCGCCGAGTGCAGCCGCGAGTCCCTTGAGGTTCTGTGGCACCATCCAGAGGTACTGCTCGGACGTCGCCTCATCGAAGCCGACCTGTCCGTAGCCGGTCACGCCACCCGTCTGGAAACCGCCCGTGTTGGACGCCCAGTAGCCGAAGCCCTTGGGGGTGGTCTGGCAGTCGGTGACGTCCGGGAAGTGACCCGATGCGTCGCGGGGGGCCAGGCATCCGTTCAGCGGGTTGATGTGTTGCTGCCATGCGTTGGCACGGTTCCGGAAGACCTCGTCCACGTCCGACGGCACTGTCGATGGCCAGTTGCTCGAGCCGATAGCCCGCGCGAACTCACTGATCGCCAGGTCGTCGATGGACCACTCTTGGGCGATCGACGCGCCGGTGACCGCGTGGTCGGTGGAGAATTCCGGGGTCTGCGGAGCGAAGCCGAGCTCGTTGCGGAGTTTCGCTCCCGGACGAGTGATGCTGTGCGGATTCTGCCCGCCCGTATTCTCGCCCGCGTTATCGCCGAGAGCCCCGTCGTACATGTAATGGAGGGCGCGCTTGACGTCGAAGTCTTTGGCACCGAACACGTATGACTGTGCGATCTGGGCGGAAGCGTTGTCACCGGACATCTGCCCGGTTGAGGCGTTTGCCATGGACCAGCGTGGCAGTTGACCGGAAGCCTCTGCCTGCAGCACGTAGGTCTGCGTGACATCGCTCATCGTGTCGGGCGCGATCATCGCGGCGAGTGGTGCCCAGGAGCGGTAGGTGTCCCAGTCGGAGTAGTTGGCGTAGACAGCCTTGATGTTCGTGCCGTGCGTGGCATTGGTCTCGGCGATGCTCTTGATCGTCGGCATGATTTCGGGGCTACCGGTGGTCACACCGGCTGCGCGGAAGTTGAATTTCTCGAAGCCGGGATAGTGGCCATCGACGTCGGAGATGACGTTCGGGTGCAGGAACGAGCGGTAGAGCGAGTGGTAGAAAGTCTTGATGTCCCGGGTGGATGCGGAATTGGCGATCTTGACCTTGTTGAGCAGGTCGTTCCAGCGGCCGTAGGTCTTGGCCCGGACGGCGTTGAACGCGGCCCCGTAGTTGGCATAGGTTTCAGCGCCGCTGACGTCCGTGTAGTCGGGGGTCGGGATTTCCGTCGCCAGGTTCAGGGACGAGCCGCCCCGATGATCGCTCGTGGGTGTGGCCTGACCGAGCGCCAGGTCGCCGGTCTTGACGTAGGAGACGGAGAACTTGACTCGCACCGTGGTGGTGCCGGACGAGGCAGCGGGGAAGCGCACGTACCCGCCGGCGCGGCTGACGCCTGCGAACTCAGCGTCGGTGTCGCCGCTGCCGGTGCGCGTCTTGTTCGTGATGGTGGCGTCGTCTTCCTTCCACGCTCCGTATTGGGTGAAATCGGTGTCGAATTTCGCGGTGTAGAAGATCCGGTACTGGTTGTCCGGGGTCGCGCTGCAGAAGCCCTTGTTCACAGCCCAGCCGGTGACCGTCTTGTTGTTCGGGTTGACGTTGAGCGAACTCTTGATCGCGTCCTTGCCGTTCATCCGCCCGGCTCGGAACATCAGTGACGGCGTCTGCCCTGCGGGGAAGGTGAACGTGGCGATGCCGGAACGATCGGTCGCAGTCAGTTCGGCGACGATGTCGCGGCCGTCGGCATCGGTCGTCGTGACCTTGTAGTAGCCCGGTTCACCCAACTGGGTGTCCCGCTTCAGGTAGTGCTGACGATTCCAGGGCTGGCCGCTGGTCGGGTTGATGGTGGTGGGAAGCATGGGGAAATTGCCGAAGGCGCCGCAGCCCTGCGATGCGAAATTGACGGCGAATCCCTGAAGCCGGTTGTTCCCGCCGTTGTCTCCCCAGCGGTAGCCAGCACCGTTGCTTCCATTGGATGGCGAGAACTGGACCATGCCGAAGGGCGTTGCCGGTCCGGGGAAGTTGTTGATGTCGCCAACGACTTGACCGCCGGTTCCCGTCCCCGCGAGTGTGTTCACGTAACTGGCCGGATTGGTGACAAAGCCGGGATCAGCATTCGCTGCGGGCGTGCTGGTTGCAAGGGTCACGATGAGTGCCGCGATGGCGGACAGGGTCGGAATACTTCGGCGCAGGCGAAGGATAGACCTGCTCTGAGTCTGATTGTGTGACACGAAACTATCTCCATCGGCGTTGATGTTGACGACTGTCTGCGAATCGCTTCGGACGCGGCACATGCCTCCTGACAGCGTTGTCATCCGAGAGTAGCGCAATCCGTCGGCGCTGGGCAAGGAGCCTGACTCCACGGGTAACTCAATGATGGTGGCGAGTTAGAGCAGGATCTCGCGAAGACATCGTCGGTATGCGCCAGGCAGTGTCTTCCTGGGGCAGAGGCCCCTCGTTGTAGCAGATCGCCGGACGCTAGATTCCCGGCTCTCGGGGTCTGTCGGTCCGAGCGGCCAGATTGGCGGAGGGCTCGTCCAAGCTCCCACTATCCGGCCGCCTGCGATGCACACAAACAATGGTCAAGGCTCCCACGAGGATCACGCCTGCGGTAGCCGCGATGCCGACGGGACCCGCGGCCCATGCGCGGACCGCACTCCAGAACACGGAAAACCCGATCGTTCCCCACACGACCGCCCACGCCGCCGCGCCCGGTATGGACGCGATCGTGAAGCGGAAGTACGGCATCTTGATGAGGCCAGCCGCGATGAGGATGGCGGTCTGCAGGCCGACTGCGACGTACGCAACCGTGACTGCGGGGGTGCCCCACCTGCGCAATATCCGCAGGGCACTGTCGGTGGTGGGGGCGTCAAGCCAGCGTGCGACGCGTTGCGCCGCACGCCCGGAGTCGTGGTGTACCCCGGCTTCGGCTCCTCTCACGGCGAGCCGGGCGATCCAGTACGTGCCGTGGCTGCGCAGCATCACGATGACGAACAAAGCCACCAGGGCTGTCCAGAGCGGCGCGCCCGAGGGGAGTCCCGGAACAGAAACCTCGGCGGCCACCCAACAAGTCTATCGGCGTGGCCTTCGCGTTCGCTGAGGAAAGCTGCAAGAAAGTGGGGGCGCGCGAACCGGACGATTCGCGCGCCCCCACTTTCTTGATGGCTACTTCTTGGACGTCACCTTCTTGAGGGCCGACTGGCCGCCAATGATGTTCTTGGCATCGGACGGCACGAACACCGCCCGCACCTTGATCGACTTCTTCTTGGTGAACTTCTTGGCGATCTTGACCTTGATCTTGCCCTTGGCCGAAGCCTTGAGCGTGACCTTCTTCGCGGCCTTCTTGCCGACGTACACCGTCACGCGGCCGGCCGGGTACTGGCCGTTCGACAGCTTGCCGACTTTGACCGTGACCGTGGCGGCCGCCTTGCGTTTGTACTTCTTCGCGCTGACCAAGACCCTGCCACTGCTGGCCCGAACGACCGTGATGAATACCGTTGGAGACTTCGAGGCGGTGCCCACCAACTGCGCACTGACTCCGTGCGATCCGCTGTCCAGGCGACCGAGTTTCAGGGATGCCCTACCCGCCGTGATGGCCGACTTGCCGAGCGACTTGCTTCCCTCGAAGAACTCGACCTGCCCGGTGACGCCTGCGGACACCAGCGCGACGACCGTTGTCGATTCACCGAAGTTGAGTCGCGCCGGGCTCGCTGACAGCGACACCTCGGGGGCCGGGTCCGAAGAGCCACCACCGAGTTCGGTGAACTGGATCTGCTTGGTTGCGGTTGCACCGCTCAGCGCACCCGTTGCGGTCAGCGGGAATGTTCCGGTTGTTGCCGGTCCCGCGATCGAGACGGTCAGCCCGCCGGTGCGACTTGCATAGGCGTGGATCGATTCGGCTCCGAGCGTCACCGTGATGGCCTCGCTAGGGGCGAAGCCGGTCCCGGTCACAATGACCTGGCTACCCACCTTGGCGGAAGCCGGAACGCTGACCGTCGGCGACCAGGTGGCCGCCACGACCGTGATCTCCGCCGCTGCCGCACCACCCGACGTTGCGCCGTTGAGGCGGATACGCTGAGTCCCAGCGGACGTCAGAGGCGGCACGGTCGCAGTGATCGTCACGGCACCGGAGGCATCTGCCGTACCCGACGCGATAGCGGAATCGCCCAGCGTTACGCTCACCGACTCGCCCGGTGCGAATCCGGAACCCGACAGCGTGATGGTGCCACCCGCCGTGGCGGTGCTTGATCCGACCGACTGCGTCGGAACCACGCTGGTACCGGTCAGTGAGTTCTGAGCGATCGCGAAGATGCGCCGGTTGTCGCCGCTGGATCCGGTGAGAGTGACGGACTTGATCGTTCGGCCGACTGGTGCGGTGTACGGAGCCGTGGCGTACACGTACGAGCCCGGATCGCCACTGGTTCCGCCATCCAGGTTGCGGGTTGGAACCCAGATCACCTTGACATTGGTGGAGTACGGAGTGAGCGTTCCATTCGACGCTGTCCCCGTGTTCGACGGCTTAACCCAGTCGCCGAAATCGAGGTTTGCCGTCTGGGTGGAGTTGTCGTCGAGCGTGACCGTGGCTGTCCCCGCGGTATTGGCAGCCTTGGCCGCCCCGAGGAAGGAGACCTTCGTGGGCGATCCGCTCAAGGTGATGGTCTGCCCGTTCGGCACGACCGTATCGTTCAGGCCCTCGGACAGGATCGGGAACTTCACCTTCAGGTCCGACAGGGTGCTGCTACCCGAGACAGTCTGGAGATCGAGGACCTGCCCGGGGACGAGTCCCTTTGCCGCCATGGTGTCACTCTGGTAGCTGTTCTTGCCATCGAAGTGACCGGCGTCCGCGTCGCTAAGTGAACGGGCCTGCAGGTTGGTTGCGGCCAGGAATCCCCCGGACCGCGCCACTCGGACAGTCAGATCGGCGGTGTACTTGCCCGACTCACCGGTCAGCACGGTGACGGGCAGCGTGTAATCCCCGTCTGCAACTCCGGCCCCGACGACCACCTTGAGCGCCTGAACCGAATGACCGGTGCTGTCGAAGCTCTGGCTGCTCGTAGCGGTGACGCTGAAGCCAGCGGGAACCCCAGTCAGATCCAGCCGGTAGGTGGATGCGGACGTTGCCGCGCGCTGGATCGCGAGATCGAATGTGCCCGCGTCACCCGGCGCCACCGTGATCGGATCACCGTAGGCGATGACTGAGTTGGACCCGTCGGCAAACGACTGCGGGGCATCGTCCGCTCCCGTTCCCCAGGTCGTCGCTGTGGCCGACATCGTGAAATCGAGCGTCGTGTTCTCGCTCTGCCAATCGCCAGGAACTTCAAGGCTCGTCTGCGCTACCCCGTTGACGCTCAGGCCGCCGATGTATCGCTTGCTCGTGGCTCCGGGCGCGTTGATGGTCAAGGTCTTGCCGTTGCCGAGCGTGATCACTGTCTTGTCGAAGTTGGGCGAATTCACAGTGAGAATGTCAGTTCCCGGCGTCGCGGGATAGACACCCAGGGCTGCCCAGACATACCAGGCAGACATGGCCCCGAGGTCGTCGTTGCCGGGCTCCGCGCCGTCGGGGTTGTAGCCGAACAGCTGGTTGCGGATGTCGTCGACGACCTCCTGGGTGCGCCACGGGCGGCCCAGGTAGTTGTACGCCCACGGAGTTGCGAAGTTGGGCTCGTTCCCGGCCCACATCTTCGGGATGTTCGCGCCGACGTTGTACCCGCCGGTCATGAACGAGTCAAGGCGTTCGGCCGCGATGTCGTTCCCGCCAAGAACTGCGGACAAGCCCGCCATGTTCTGCGGCGCCATCCAGAGGTACTGCTCCGAGACGGCCTCGTCGAAACCGACCTGGCCATAGCCAGTGATGTGACCGCGGTAGCCGAAATCGCCCGGCGTGACGTTGCAGTCGGTACCTACGGGGTAACGACCGGCATAGTCGCGCGCCGACAGGCAGCCCGTCAGCGGGTTGATGTGGTTCTCCCAGTTGTTGCTTCGCTTCAGGAAGAGCTCGGCGACGTTCGCGGGGACCGTCGAGGGGTACTGCGCTGCGCCGATTCCTTCCGCGAACTTCGCGATGGCGAAGTCGTCGATCGCCCATTCCTGCGCGACCGAGGCGCCGGTAACGGCATGATCGGTCTGGTGTTCCCGAATCTGTGCGGCGTAGCCCACTTCTTCGTATTGCTTGGCACCAGGTCGATTGATCTGGTCCGGGTTCTGTCCGCCCGTGTATTCACCCGCGGTCTCCCCGAGTGCGCTCTCGTACATGTAATGCAAGGCCTTGCCCACTGCGAAGTCACGCGCGCCGTAGGCGTAAAGCTGAGAGATGAGCGCCGACGCGTTGTCGCCGGACATCTGGTCGGTCGAGGCATTCGCTAGCGCCCAGCGTGACAACTGGCCGGACTGGTCCGCGGCGTTGACATAGGTCTGAGCGATATCGCTGAGGATCTTGGGTTCGAGCAGGGCCGCGAATGGGGCCCACGACCGGTAGGTGTCCCAGTCGGAGAAGTTCGCATAGACGTGCTCTTGCTGCAATCCGTACGTTGCGTTCGACGTGCTGATGTTGTGAACGGTGGGGTTCACGGCAGGTTTGCTGGAATTGACGGCTGTGAAGTTGAACGCCTCGAACCCCACATAGTCACCGTTCGTGTCCTCGAAGACGTTCGGGTGCAAGAACGTGCGGTACAGGGAGTGGTAGAACGTCTTCAAGTCGCGCTGCGAGGCCGTGTCGGAAACCTTTACCTTCCCGAGAAGGTCGTTCCAGCGGCTGTACGTGTCTTGGCGAACGGCATCGAATGCCTCGGCATAGGTGGCGTAACTATCCGCGCCCGCGACAGCGTAGTCCGGTGTGGGGATCTCGCTCGCCAAGTTAAAGGCCGAGCCGCCCTGCAGTGGGCCGGTTGGGTTGGCCTGTCCGAGAGCGAGGTCACCGTTGCGGACGTACGACATCGAGATCTTCATGCGGACCTTGGTGGTGCCGTTCGCGAAGCGGACGAACCCACCCGGCTTGGCGATGTAGTCAGCGACGGCATCAGAGGTGTCTACGCCGACGGTCTTGGTCGTGATGCTCGACGTGCTTTCATTCCACGTACCGTACTGGGTGAATGCCTGTTCGAACTTGGCGGTGAAGTAGACCTTGTACTGGTTTTTCTGGCCACAGAAGCCGCTGTTGATCGTCCAACCCGTGATCGTGCCATTGTTGGGGTTCACGGTGATCGCACCCTGCTTGGTGCTGCCGTTTGAGATTCCCGCACGAATCTGCACGCTGGGGGTGGTTCCCGCCGGGAAGGTGAAAACGGCCATGCCCGATCGGTCTGTTGCGGTCAATTCGCTCGCGATAGTGCTGCCGTTCGCGTCGGTGCTGTAGAGCTTGTAATAGCCCACGTCGCCGATTTCACCCGCATGCGTCATGGTGTTCTGCTTCTCCCACGGCTTCCCCGTGGTCGTGTCGATCGTTGTTGGCAGAATCGGGAAATCACCAAACGCGCCGCAGCCCTGAGAAGCGTGATTCAGGCTGAACCCTCGCAGGTCTTTGTTGGTGTAGTAGTAGCCCGCGCCGTTGTTATTGTCGGGCGAGAACTGCATCATTCCGAATGGTGCCGCAGGCCCGGGGAAGTTGTTGATGGACCCTACGACCGCGCCACCGGACCCGGTGCCGGCGAGCGTGTTGACGTAGCTGGCGGGGTCGCTGACGAAGCCCGCGGCGTTCGCAGCGGGGGCGGGGACGAGCCCTGCCACGAGCGCGCCAGTGGCCGCGGCCACGGGGAGCGCTCGCGAGAGCCAGGAACGGCGAGAACGATTCACGGAATTACCCCTAGGGGACGAGGACTGGGCGAATGTGCGGAGTTTCAGGGACATGATCAGCGGACCTTCCCCGACACGACGGTCTTGACCGTCTTGGCGGTGTAGCCGGTCGCCTTGTAGGTGACGCGCGCCTGCAGACGCTTGCCGCGGAGCTTCTTGCTGACCTTGAGCGTCGCCTTCTTGCCTGCTTTGCCGGAGACCTTCTTTCCGTTCGCGTACCACTGGATCGAGGTGGTTGCCTTGGCGCCGGGTGTCTGGGCCTTTGCGATCCTGACTGTCATCTTCTGGCCCACGCGCGGCTTCGTGGCACTCTTCACGGTCTTCTTGCCGATCACTACCTTCGACTTGCTCGCCGAGATGACGCCCGACGCGGTAACGCCCAGGGTCTTGACCTGGGTGATCGGCTGTCGTCCGCTGGCCGTCGCGTGGATCTCGACTGAGATCACCTTTCCGAGGTCGGCGGGCTGAATCGTGTAGGTTGCCTTGGCGGCGCCGGGGATGACGCTTGCGCCACGGAGCCAGCGGTAGGAGATGGCGGCGCCTGCAGGTTCGTACGTACCCGCAGAGGCTTTCACGGTGGCACCAACACGAACCGTTCCGCCAGTTGAGGCGGGCGTACGGATCGCTATGAGCGCGGGTTGCGGCGTGGGCTCGGTTGGCTGCCCGGGTTCAGTCGGGAACGGGTTCACGTTGGCGGCTATCACAGCCGTGGTCTGCGCCGTAGTCGTTACGACGTCGTTGAATCCGAGCTTGCTGGCGGTGATTCGCGCAGAGATCTTCTTACCGGTGTCCGCAGCAACGGGAATGTATTGCGCCGACGTAGCGCCGGGGATAGGCACTGAATCTGCGAGCCACTGAATTGCGATGCCGACGACCGCGGGATCCTGAGACGGAGCGGCGTACTGTCCCGCATCGACCACCAGGGTGTCGCCCACACGGGGCAGGCCCGTGAGCGTGGGCGCCACAGTGGTGCTCAGAGCACCCGGTTCGACCAATACCTCGTTGGAGATGAAGGCACGAGAGCGGAGACCGGGTTTCTTGATGGTCACGGCGTAACTGACTGTCTTGCCGACCCAGCTGCTCGGCACGACCAATTGCGCGCGGGATTCGCTCAATACCGCGCCGTTCAGGTACCACGCGCCGGAGATTGATGGAGGGATTTCGGCCCCCCAATCGATGGTCGGTTGGATGGTGTCTCCATAGTGCACCGACGCCGGGAGTGTCAGGGACGAGTCGATCGTGAACTTCGCGTTGGAGGTATCGGCGTTCGAGGCGATCGCGAAGACGTGAACCCGATCGCTTGAGGGCAGCACGATCGAGTCCAGCGTGCCAGTCAGTGCAATCGGGGTTGTGGCGAAAATGGTGCAGTTTACGTTGTCGCCGTATCGCGGCTGGCGGGAAGCAACCTGGACGTTGTCGGCGTTGCCATCGGAGCACCAGTCCGGGGCCGTGCGCTGAACAGTCTGCTGGGTATTGTTCGCGTACTTGAGCGTGAACGAAACGGGTCCGCCGATGTCGCTCGCATTGTGGGCGCTCCAGACGAAGGCAATCTTGGTTGCCGAGATGACGGCACCGGAACCGAGGGCCGCTGAGGTGTCGATGGTTTGGCCGGCCGACTCGATGTTGTCGAGGAACGGCCCGACGTTCTCGCCGCCCATCCAGTATTTCAGCGTCGAATCGCTTGGGTGGCTTTGCTCGGAGCCGAAGCCGAGGCCTCCCGTCACGAGATTGCTGCGGTGGAAGCCCTTACCGCCTTCGAAGTGTGGGGCGTCACCGGCGGCGTCGCCGCCGATTCCCTTGTTGTTGAAGTAGTAGTCGAGCCAGTTTGCCGTTACGGGCGGTGCCGTGGCGGCTTGCGCCGGCGCTGTGGCCACCGCGCCGAGTCCGAGCGCAACTGCGCCGGCGGAGGCGAGAACAAGCGTCTTGCGCAGTAACGACCCTTGTCGCGTGCGCCTAGAAACCTTGGGCGAATTCACATCTTCTCCATTGAGAGTGGCGGACTGTTCCTCAGGCCCGCCCCGATGCGCGCCTGACAGCGTTGTCATAATACGCTAGCAGGCCGTGCTACGAACACCAATGGGACGAAGCGGTTCGCCGCCACGCGAACTGAAAGTCGACGATCATTCGCACGTCCGCTGAGACGGAAGTGGGGGTGGCCGCGCGAATACGCGGCCACCCCCACTTGCTACTTAGTCGTCACTTCGCCTTGACGGTGCGAACCTTCGACGTCTTGCCGGTGATGTTCGCCGAGTCGGACGGCGCGAACTTCGCCTTGACCTTCAGCGACTTCTTCTTGGTGTACTTCGCGGGGATCTTGACGGTGACCTTGCCCTTCTTGGACACGGAAAGCGTCTTGGCGGCAACCGTCTTCTTGCCCACGAGCACCGAGACGGTGCCAGCCGGGTAGGAGCCGTTGCTGAGCTTGCCCACGGAGACCGTGACCTTCGCCGCCTTCTTGCGCTTGTACTTCTTCGCGCTGACAGAGATGGACGAGGTCTTCGCCTTCGCCACCTGGATCGCCCCGGCGGTGCCGGTGGCTGCGAGGTGGGTCGGCGAGCCGAGGTAAGTCGCGATCGGCCGGTAGGTGCCCGCGGGCAGCTTCACGGAAGTGGTTGCCTTACCGCCCGAGATCGTCGCTTCGCCGAGGAAGATCCCGTTTGCGAGGAACACGACCGAACCCGCGGCCCCGTCGGAGACGCTGGCGGTCAACGTGACCGCTTTGCCGTATACGACGGACGCAGCGCTCGAGGTGAGCGTGACGTTCGTCGCCACGGCACCATTCCCGCCGCCCGGCCCGATCGGGTCGTCACCGGGAGCGGGGTAAACGACCGCCAGCGAATGCGTTACGGGAGCCTGCGAGACCGCACCGGTCGCCGTGAGCGTCGCGATGCCGATGGTCAACGGAGCCGTGATGGAACCAGAGATTGAACCGGTGATGCCGGCGGTCACCTGCGCTTGGGCGGAGCCGAGCGAGACCGTGACGACCTCGCCGGGCGCGTAGCCCGTTCCCGAGAAGGCGACCGGTGATCCGGCAACCGCGCGGGTCACGCTGGTGAGTGCCGGGGCGTAGGTCACGTGGACCGAGCCCAGCGGGAAGACACTAGGTGTCTGTCCGGTCCGTTGCACGGTGGCGACCACCTGGTAGGTCCCCGCCGGAACGGCGCCGAGGGTCACCGCGAGCGAAAACTCGCCGTTCGCGCCAACCGTCACGGACTTCGTGGTGGCCGGCGTCGTGCTCACCGAGATGGTCACGACGTCACCCTGTTCCAGTCCGGCGCCCGTGACGGCGACAGGCTCTCCGCCACCGACTTCGGTGTTGCCGAGCTCAATCGACTCCTGCGGGGTCTCGGAGGCGTTGGTGCCCACCGCGAAGATGTGCATCAGCCCGCTCGTGACGTCCGACGGAAGCACGATCTGGGAGATTCGCTTGTCCGCCGGCACGGACACGACGCCCGCCGTGTACAGACGCCAGGTCGAGGAGTCCAGCGTTCCGCCGGAACTCAGGCGCCCGGTTCCCGTGATGACTGCACCCTCGGTGACGCCGCTTGTCCAGTCAGGGAAGGTGATCGCGGCGTTCTGCGAAGTGCCGTCCGTGAAGACGATCTTCGCGGTGCCGGAGGATGGGCCGTTGGTGGCAACCCCGAGGAAGCCGACCTTCGTCGCCCGGGCGTTGATGGTCACGGCCTGGCCGTTGGGCACCCAGTGATCCGGCTTGAGTGGGGCTGAGTTTGGCCATGGGTAGGTCACGCCACCGTACTGGAGGGCAGCCCCAGGCGTTGCTCCCGCGGAGGCGAGGGTCGATCGCGGCAGCGTCACGCCCCCGACGTCGAGCGAGCCAGCGTTCGCCGTGCCGATCTGGCCCGTGCCCACCGCGTTGTACGCGTTGCGCTGGTCGTTGAACGATGGCGGGACGTCACCGGTTCCGGTGCCCCAGGACGAGTTCGTCGCGCTGGTCATCGTCAGGTTCAGCGTTCCGCCCGAGCGGGTGAAAGTCTCGGGGAGGTACGACTTGGTGGAGTTCTGCCCGTTGACGCTGATCGCCGAGATGTAGCGGTTGGCCGCCTGGCCCGGGGCGCTGATCGAGATCGTGCGCCCGCCGTTCGCTACCGGAGTGTTCGTGCCGTCGAGTTGATGCGACGTGATGGTCACCGCGTCGAATGCCGGGGAGGATACGAGCAACTCGGCGCGGCCGAAGATGGCCGGGTAGAGCCCGATGCTCGACCAGACGTACCAGGAGGACAACGAACCGAGGTCGTCGTTGCCGGGCAGGCCGACGGCGACGGAGCCGGCGAAGCCGGGGTTGGCGGGAGCCGGGACGGAGGTGTCGATGGCGTCGGCGAAGTACATGGTGCTACGTGCCTTGTCGAGCACCTGCGTCGTCTTGACCGGCTTTCCCAGCCAGCTGTAGACCCAGGGGCTGTGCATGGACGGCTGGTTGGACATGTATGCGCCGTTGCTCGAGGAGCCGGAGACGTCCAGCCGGTCGAGGGTCGGGTAGTTGAACATGCCGTCGAGCTTCGTCTCGGCGGCTGCCTTCCCACCGAGCGCATCGATGACGCCGGCAATGTTCTGCGTCATGTACCACTGGTACTGCAGACCGGTCGACTGGTCGAACAGGTCGCGGTTCTGAGCGCCCGAGTCCGGCGCCCCCGAGGAATTGGAGCGGTTGTTCAGTTCGAACGATGCCCAGAACCCCTTGCGGTCGCGTGGCACGATCCGGTTCGGGTAGGCGGCGTCCTGGCTCACCAGGCTGCGCCAGGACTGGGCCCGGACCATGTAGTCGTCGTGGACGCCGGTCTTGCCGACGCGCTCGGCGAGTTGCGCCACGCCGAAGTCCGCCATGGCGTAGTCCATCGTGGTCGATGCGGCAGTGGTCCAGCGGTCCTCGATGAAACTCGTCCCCGCGTACTGCACGAAGTTGGCACGGAAGTAGCTGCTCTTGCCGAGCGAGGTGGCGCTCACCATCGAATCGACCGCGGCCGATGCGTCAAAGTCGGTCGAGCCGAATGCGTACAGTGACGCGACGATGGACTGCATGCCGTCGCCTTCCATCTTTTTCTGCGCCGAACCGAGGTGGGGCCAGTTGTACCAGGTGCCGACCTGGTCGCTCATATTGTAGATGGAGGCGGCCATGTCGGAGCCGACCTTCGGGAAGAGCATGGCGATCAACTGCATCTGGCCGCGCAGCGAGTCCCACGAGGAGTAAGTCACGTACTCGTGCTGCTGCCCGGCGGCGAGGGTTTTGATCTCCGTGCCGGATGTGGGCCAGTCGTTCTTGGCCTTGGCGTCCTTGTAGTACCCGCGGTACTGGCCGTTGACATCCTCGTAGATATTCGGGTGCAGCAGCGAGTGGTACAGCGCGGTGTAGAACTTGGTGCGCTCCTTGTCGCTGCCACCCGTGACGTTGAGGGTGCCGAGGGCGTTCTCCCACGTGGTCTTGGCGGCCGCGCGCAGGGTAGCGAAGCTCGTGGCAGCCGGCGCCTCCTGGGTGCGGTTCAGCTCGGCGTTCGTGTCGGATACGTAACTGATTCCGGTCCGCATCTCGACGTTTGCGCCATCGGCGAACTTCAGCACGACGCCGAATGCGTTGCGGCCGTTCTTGGAGTCCGTGGTCGTGGTGGTGACCGCGGAACTAATGGTCTGCGTGCCCGTCCCGGCGGCCGACGAGGTGCCGCCCTGCCACTTGCCGACCGCCGTGAAGGGCTGGTCGAACGTGGTGGAGAAGAAGATCCGGTAAGAGCCCTCGTTGCACACGGTCTTGGCGGTGGTGAAGCCCGAGATGGTGTTCGTCGCCGGGTTGATCGTCACCTGCGATAGGCCGTTATTGTTGTTCGAGCCCGAGGCGTTGAACAGGACCGCTGCGTTCTTGCCAGCCGGGAAGGCGATCTTCGCGATGCCGGTGCGGGTGGTCGCGGTCATCTCCACCGTCGTGTCTTTGGCGCCGCTGTTGTCCGTGGCCGAATCGCCGCCGTCGGTGTCGAGCTTGACCTTGTAGTAGCCGGGCTCGCCCTCCTCATCGGAGTGGAGGAAGCGGCTCGCGAAGTAATCGCGGAAGTTTCCGTCACTCGTCCCCGGCGTGCCCTTGGCCGGGTCCAGCGTGCCCGTGCCGCTCACGTTGCCCGTGTAGGGCAGGAACGGCAAGTCGAAGCCGGAGAAGCGGTCGTTGCAGCCCGTTCCGGAGAGTCGCGTCATGCCGAATCCGCGGATGTAGATGTCCGTGGGCGACGTCATGTATGCGCCGTCGACTCCGTATTCGTTCTTCCAGGTGGTGTTGCTGGAAGCGGTCGTGGTCGGCGAGAACTGGACCATGCCGAACGGCAGCGCGGCGCCCGGCCACGTGTTGCCGAACGCGTCGTTCGCCTTGTTCTGGGCGTTGTCCTTCGCGGTACCGATCCAGGGATTTACGGAATCGAACGCGCTCACGTCGGCTGCGTTCGCTGCCGCCGGGGCGACCAGCGCCCCGGTGAGCATCAGTCCGGCCGCGGCGACGCTCGCGCAGGATGCGCGGAGCCCGCGCTTGCGGGGCTTTGTTGACATGCACTTTCCTTTCCGGTTTGCGCGCCGGATGGGTCGGCGCGCTGTTCGGGCTGCTCGGTTTTTGGACGAGTAGCCCAACAGACGTTCTCACGAAAGATCTCGCAGGGAGTGTCGATCCGGTTTACTCGGGATGAATGCGCCGTGGCCTTTTCCGTGTCGAGGTCAAACAGTACTCAAAGACCTTTGTGACAACGCTGTCATGTTTGCATCCACCCTACGTTTGCCCTCCATGAGTGTCAACCAATCGCAATCCCCGCCGAAACGTTACTTCCCGCCGGTGCGCGGGTCGCTTCCGGTTGACGCGATACCTCGAGTCCGATAACGTGCACTTTGCTGACAACGTTGTCGTCGTTCCTCCTTGCTCGCGTTCTCCGGAAGAATCCGGGCTGGGCGGAATCTTGCCTGGCGCGCAGCCGTAGCGCGCAGAACTGAGGAGTACGTGGCCATGGCCGAGTTCGCGAATCGGAAGCGCTCGTCGGAGCCTGGATCGACTGACCGTCGCAAGAGGAATGCGGCGCACGCGCGGGCCCGCGCGCTACTGGCCCTCGGATCCGCCGGAGCGCTCGTCCTGGTCGGCCTGGTCGGTGCACCGCCGGCGCTCGCTGCCACCCAGTGGTCGACGTCATTCGAGTCAGGCCAGCCGGCTCCCCAGACCGACACGGTTGTCGAGTCAACGAATCTCGGCTCGACGTATCTGCCAGGTAGCATCACCCAGTCCATATCGAGCGCGACGGCCAGCTCGGAGAACACGGCCGGGGGCGAGGGCATCGCGCAACTGCGGGACGGCAGCGCCGCCACCAAGTGGCTCGCCTTCGCGCAACCCTCGGCGGGGAGCCCGCTGACCTTGACCTACACCTTGAATTCGGGCAAGGTCGTCAAGAGTTACCGCATGGTCTCGGCGAACGACGTCCCCGAGCGCGATCCGAAGGCCTGGACTCTGCAGGGCAGCAACGACGGCAGCTCGTGGACCACGCTGGACACGAAGACCGGTCAGACGTTCTCGTCTCGTGGGCAGGTCCGGGACTTCTCGATCTCCAACTCGACGTCCTACACGCGCTACCGCCTATCCATCACGGAGAACAACGGCCAAACGGCGACCCAGCTCGCCGAGTGGGATCTGTCCGACGGATCCTCAACGTCGGTGGGCGGCGGTCTATCGCTGTCGGCAGCCAGCGGCATCACGGGCGGTACCACGATCAAGAGCGGGGCGGGCTGGAGTGGAACCCGTGCCCTCAAATACGCCGGAACGATCGCGTCGACGGCCCGGGCCGCCGCAACCTCGGTGCTCTATCAGGGCGTGAACGTCGCGGTCGGCTCGTCCACCGAACTCAGCTACATGGTCATGCCCAATCTGCGTGGCGCCGACAGCAACTATCCCGTCACCGATGACGCCAGCAAGAAGTATCCCGCCACGTACGTCGCCCTCGACGTGGAGTTCAGCGACGGAACACGGGCCTCGTCCCTCGCGACGACCGACCAATACGGGTACCCCGCCACCGGTCGCGGCCAGGGACTCGGCAAGGTCCTGTACGCCAACCAGTGGAATCACGTCGCGGTTAGCCTGAAGGCGGCCGCGGGCAAGACGATCTCCAAGATCCTCCTGAACTACGACAACCCGAATGGCGAGCAGAGCGCCGCATTCACGGGCTGGATCGACGACATTCGAATCCAGGACGCGGCAGTGATCGACTCGTCCTCGCTGACCAACTACGTCGACACCCGTCGCGGCACCAACTCGACTGGGAGCTTCTCGCGCGGCAACAACATCCCCGCCACCGCCACCCCCAACGGCTTCAACTTCATCACGCCGATGACCGATGCCGGTTCGCGCACGTGGCTCTATGCGTACCAGCACCAGAACAACTCGTCCAACCTGCCCACCCTCCAGGGACTCGGGATCTCCCATGAGACCAGCCCGTGGATGGGCGACCGCGCATCGCTGTCCGTCATGCCCGACAACGGCGGAGGCGTTCCTACTGGTGGGCTCGAGGCACGGGCCAAGGCATTCAGCCACGACGACGAGATCGCCCGGCCGGATTACTACAAGGTCGACATCAGTGGCGGCCTGACCATCGAAGCGACGCCCACCGACCACGGCGGAATCTTCAGGTTCACCGACAACGCGAACGAATCGTCCATGCGCCTGCTGCTGGACAAGGTCACCGGCGATGGTCAGCTGAACATCAGCGGCACGTCCGTGACCGGTTGGGTGGACGGCGGGAGCGGCCTCTCCACCGGCAACAGCCGGATGTTCCTCGCCGGCACGTTGTCCAAGTCCCCGACGATCACGGGGGCGGCGTCAGAACGCGGCGGAAGCGCCTACGGATCATTCCCCATCAGCGCCAGCGACAAGGTGCTGGAGCTTCGCTGGGCGACATCGTTCATCTCCCAGGACCAGGCGGGCAAGAACCTGGCGCGCGAGGTGACCGGCAAGTCGTTCCAGCAGGTTCGCGACGCGGCGAAGTCCGCGTGGAACGACCGCCTGGGCGTGATCGACCTGACCGGGTCCAATGCGACGGACGTCGAGAAGCGCAATCTCTACTCCGATCTGTACCGCCTCAACCTCTACCCCAACAAGCACTTCGAGGACACATCGGCGCTCGGTTCATCGAACCCCACGTGGCAGTACGCTTCGCCGTTCGCCGCGAAGCAGGGCAGCGCGTCAGCGACGGCGACGAACGCGGTTATCAAGTCCGGCAAGCTCTACGTCAACAATGGCTTCTGGGACACATACCGCACCGCCTGGCCGCTGTACTCGTTCCTCTACCCGGACCTCACGAACGAGCTGGTCGACGGGTTCGTCCAGCAGTACCGCGACTCCGGCTGGATTTCGCGGTGGAGCTCGCCGGGTTACGCCGACCTCATGACGGGGACGAGTTCCGACGTGGCCTTCGCCGAGGCCTACACCTCGGGTGCGATCAGCACCGCCGTCGCCAAGGAGGCATACGAGGCCGGCGTCAAGAACGCCACCACCACGCCGCAGAGCAACACCCCATCGGGAACCGGCACCAATCAAGTGGGGCGCAAGTCGATCGACAACTCCCAGTTCCTCGGATACACCCCCGAGATCCAGGGCGAATCGGTCTCCTGGGGACTCGAGGGGTACATCAACGACTTCGGCCTGGCGAAGATGGCCGACAAACTGTCGCAGGCGACCAGCGGGGTTACCGAGGCCGAACGCAGGCGCTACAAGGACGAGGCACGCTACTTCGAGACGCGCGCTCAGGACTATGCGAACATGTTCGATCCCTCGATCGGCACCAGTTCCAAGGGATTTTTCCAGGGCAAGACAGTAGCCGGCGACTGGGTGTTCAAGCCCGGAACCTACACCGACTCCACCGCCCGCAGTCAGGGCATCTACAACCCCGAGGACTGGGACCTGGGCAAGGGATACATCTCGGGCGACAAGCACGTGTACACCGAAACCGACGGCTGGAACTTCGCCTTCCACGCGCCGTTCGACGTCGACGGGCTCGCCGGGCTGTACGGCGGCAAGGCTGGGCTGGTCAACAAGCTCCGCGCGTTCTACACCACGCCCGAACGTGCGTGGAGTCGCAGCATTCACGAGGTGTTCGAGGCGCGGGACGTGCGCATCGGCCAGTTCGGCATGTCCAACCAGGTCTCTCACCACATCCCCTACATCTCCGCCGCCGCAGGCGACCCCACGACGACGCAGGAGGTCGTCTCCGAGGTCATGCAGCGCCTGTTCGTCGGCTCCGACATCGGGCAGGGCTACCCGGGCGACGAGGACAACGGCGAGATGTCCTCGTGGTACGTGTTCTCCGCGTTGGGCTTCTACCCGCTCGCGCTCGGGTCCGGTGAGTACACCATCGGCACGCCGCTGCTCGACCGCGTGGTGATCAAGCGAGGCGCAGCGCACGGCGGCAACCTCCTGATCAGCGCGCCGGGTAACGACTGGTCCAAGAAGTACGTCTCTGGGGTGTCGCTCAAGTCGGGTTCCACGACGACGCCGCTCACCACGGCGTCACTGTCCCAGTCTGCGCTGAGGAACTCGTCCGAACTGACCTTCACGATGTCGGCGACACCCTCTACCTGGGGCGCCGTGGAGATCGAGGCCGACGCGCCACGGGTGCAGCGGGACCTGCTGGGATCCGCGCTCGGCGCGACGTCCGCGCCGAACACGACGAATACCGCGAATCTCACGGATAACTCGGGACTGACCGACGCCACGTTCGCGAGTTCCGCGGGCACGATCACGTGGACGGCGAACTCGGGTACGGCCTCCGTCTACGGCTACACGCTGTCGAGTCCCACCGATATGAACTCCGGTTCACCCAAGTCGTGGGTATTCCAGGGATTCGACTTCGACACAGGGTGGCACACGCTCGATAGCCGCACGGGGGAATCGTTCAAGTGGCACCGGCAGACTCGCGCCTTCACGGTCAGCGATCCCGGCGAATACTCGCGCTATCGGCTGCTGATCACGGAGACGAACAGCGGGAACATCGCCCTGTCCGAGGTGCAGTTCCTCACCACCCCGATATCGGTCGGGGGAGCCTTCGGCATTCAGCCGCGCAATCCCGGCGCCCTCGAGTCCGGCCTGCCCTTCACCGGTGTGCTGGCGACCGTGTCGGGCCTGGGTTCCTCGTCCGGCCTGAGCGCGCAGGTCAACTACGGGGACGGCACGCCGTCGCGCGCGCTCGCGGTCGAGTCGAACGCGCTGGGCGAGATAGCGCTCCGGGCGAACCACACCTACTCGGCTCCTGGTCTGTACGACGTCGCCATCACAGCGACCCAGGGCGGCCGCACCGTGACCAAGCGGACGCAGCTGACTGTGACGCGTGACGCCTCGATCTCGACTTACTACAACAGCTCCTGCCTCACGACCGTCGGCACGGCCGCGGACTGCGACGGTCTCGGGTACGCGTTCGACAAGGACCGCCTGAACACCGACGGATACGGCAATGGCAAGACCGTGAGCCACCCGTCCGATTCCTCGGTCAAGTTCGTGGTTCCCACCACGGCCCCGGGTCAGCCCGACAACCTCGTGGCTCTTGGCCAGACCATCGCGCTCAATCTCGGCGCCGGCGCAACCAAGATATCCGTGCTGGGCACGGCGAACGAGACGGCGCGCACGGCCAACGGGACGTTGCACTATTCCGACGGCACCAGCCAGGCAATCGCGATCGGCTTCGGGGACTGGGTGGGCGGTGTGGCCAGTCCGCCGTACGGTGGCACGGTCGTGGCGCGCTCCAACCGTCGCCTGCTGGGAACGGGGACCGGAGACAACAACACGGCCGGGATTTTCGCGACCGCCGTCCATACCCTGCAGTCGGGTAAGACGCCGATAGCGCTGACGCTGCCGAACATCTCCACGGGAGTCGCGGCTGGCCAGTTGCACATATTCGGAATCGCGTCCAACGGCTCGACCGCATCGCAGAGCTCTCTGGCCTACTCCGCCGTGAACTCGGCGACAGCGGTGGCGACGCAGGCGAGCACGATCGCGCTTGGCCAAGCATCCGGTGCCGCGGGTTCGGCCGCCCGCTATTCAGCGACCGTGAACTGGGGCGATGGCTCCGCCGTGAGCAGCGTGTCCAACCAAACTGGGGTGATCGCCGCCGCGCATACCTACGCGGCAAGCGGCACCTATCTGGTGACGACCGTGGTCGAGGACGGCTTCCGCTCCGCGACGGGGACAACCGTCGTCACGGTCACTGCTCCCAGCGGTGGCGGGGACAACCCTGGCGGCGGGGACAACCCGGGCGGCGGGGACAACCCGGGCGGTGGCGACAACCCCGGTGGCGGGGACAACCCGGGTGGTGGCGATAACCCGCCCGTGGTGCCGATCGCCACGCGGGTCGGCGTTCCCACCTATTCCAAGCCGTCCCAGGCATACGGTTCGATCGCGTCCAAGCGGGCGCGCATTTCGGTCGCCGTGGTTGGCTCGACCTCAGGTGTGGTCACGTTCAAGGCCGGTAGCCGCACCCTGGGTTCCGCCAAGGTCGTCAAGTCCGGCTCCGTCTATGGGGCCTCGGCAGCGCTGCCCGCGGGGCTTCCGGTCGGAACGTACCGTGGCGTAACGGCTTCGCTGGTCGCCGGCTCCGTGAGCGTAACCTCACCCGTCTCCACATCGGTCTTCACGGTGACGAAGGCTGGCCCTTCGGCGGTGAAGGTGACGGGCAAGAAGTTCAAGAAGGGCACGAAGCCCAAGATCAAGGTTAAGGTGGCCAAACTGTCCAACGGCCAGTGGCCAACGGGCACGGTGCGGATCCTCGTGGGCAAGAAGGTGGCGGGTAAGGCAAAGCTGACGGCTGGGGCCAAGGGCAAAGTGACGGTCACCCTGAAGAAGCGTTATTCCACGGCGGTCAAGGTAAAGGCGAAGTTCGTGCCGAAATCGGTTAAGACCGTCGCCGCGAAGACATCGAAGGCCATCAGGGTCAAGGTGCGTTGATCCCAGTTCGCCGCGCTGCGGGCCGCCCGGCTAGGCCGTATCGAATCAAGCCGCGGTGTGCTTGGGCCGGTAGCGCATCGCGATCGCCCCGGAGCGGAACTCCTGGCGAGCCATGAGTTCGGGTTGGATGCGCTCGCGCAGGCCAGCGAGTAGCGTCGGCCCATGTCCGGCGAGGACGGGCTGTACTAGGAACTCGTACTCGTCGATCAGTTCCAGCCCGCCAGCGACGCCGGCAGCGTGACTCCCCCCACCCACAGGGTCTCTCCCGGTTGCTGCTTGAGGCGCAATACCGCCTTCGCGACGTCGCCGCGCACGAGTTCGGCGTTCCAATCAACCTGGCTAAGCGTGCTCGACACCACGTACTTCTGCGCCCCGTCGATGGCCTCGCAAACGGAATCTCCCACTCTTCCATCCAGCCCGGCCATTCGCCCGCGGCCGGACGACGCCACGCCGATTCCATCATTTCGTAGGTCACCCGGCCCAGTAGCAGGGCATCGGCGCGCAGCATCTCGGCGGTCCAGTAGCGCATCGATTCGTCGTTCGGGGGAAGCCCGGCCTCGTGGTGACAGCAGCCGTCCAACGTGACATTGATCGAATATCGAAGTCGCCTCATCGCCGCACTCCCTTGATACATCCGCACGTGGTTGCGCGCTCTCAAGCCCATGGGACGCCGCCCGGAACTACCCGGCCGCGAGGCGTTTGCGGAGATCCTGTGCAGTCCGTTGCGAATCGTCCGAAAGTGGGACTACCATTGGACGAGTTTGACAACGTTGTCAGTTGCGCTGCATAGAAGCGGCGGAGCAGGAACGGTCAAACGGATATCCGTCTGACACAGGAGTTGCCGTGAAATCGCCCAGTTCACACATGCCAGCGCACACTCGGCGCGGTCGCCGTTCCGCGATCATCGCCTTCGCGACGGCTGCGAGCCTCGCCGCCGCCGGCCTTGCTGCGGCACCCGCCGCGCTAGCCGCAGGAGGCACGTGGTCCTCGTCGTTCGAGACTAGTGACCCGAATATCGATGGCGCGAACCTCGGCGCGACGCCGGCCACCTTCACGGGCACCAATACGGGCGTGCTCGCCATTTCGGCGGAGCCATCCTCCCAGGCGAACCCTGGTGGCGAGTCGGTCGAGATGATCGCCGACGGCAACTCTGCGACGAAGTGGTTCGCCGGAGTGTCGCCTTCGACGGGATCGCCGCTCGCCGCCATCTACGACTACGGCACCGCGCGGACCTTCTCGACTTACACGGTGACCTCCGCGAACGACGAGTCGGGTCGAGACCCGAAGGACTGGACGGTCGCCGGCTCGAACGACGGCTCGACCTGGACCACCCTGGAAACGGTCACGGGCCAGAGCTTCGACACCCGGTTCAAGTCCCAGACCTACAACCTCACGACGACGGGCTCCTACCGCTACTACCGGCTTCGCATCACGGCAAACAATGGCGCGAGCGGCACTCAGCTGGCCGATTGGACTCCGCAGATCTCCACGGGCACCCCGGCCCCTGGACCGATCTCGCTCGTGACGTCGTCCGGGCCGACGGGCGGCTGGAGCCAGAAGCAGGGCGCTGGCTTCACCGGCAAGCGTTCCGCCTACTACTGGGGCAAGCACCTCGCGGCTGGGGCGGTGAAGACGACCGTCGCGGTCAACTCGGGTCTGAACATCGCCGTGGACACCAACACGGAGTTCTCCTACAAGGTGTACCCGGTACTCAACGCCGATTGGGAGTACTCGGCCACCTACGTCGCTCTCGACCTGAAGTTCTCCGATGGCACCTGGCTTTCCGCGAACAACTCCGTCCGCGACCAGAACGGCTTCCGCATGACGGCCCGCGATCAGGGAGCGGAAAAGGCACTGTTCGCCAACCAGTGGAACTCCGTCAAGGTGCCCCTCGGGTCCTACGCGGGCAAGACCATCACGCAGATCGCGCTCACCTACGACAACCCGGCGGGCGTCGCGGACACCGTCATCCGCGGGTATGTCGATGACGTCTCGATCAAGGACGTAGCGCCGATCAACGGCGCCAAGCTCGTCAACTATGTCGAAACCCGCCGCGGAACCCAGTCGAACGGCGCGTTCTCGCGCGGCACCAACATCCCGGCGACCACGGTCCCGAACGGCTTCAACTTCTGGACACCGTTCACCAACGCCGATTCGAACACGCTGTATGAATACCACCGGGCCAACAACTCGGAGAACCTCCCGAGCCTGCAGGGTGTGGGAATCTCCCACGAAACCTCGATCTGGATGGGCGACTCCAACCAGCTCGTGTTCATGCCCTCGACTTCCGCGTCGGCAACTGACGCGGCATTCGGCACGCGGGCGGTTCCGTTCAGCCACGACGACGAGATCGGGCGGCCCGACTACTACTCGGTCGAGTTCCGCGACCCCGCCAACCAGGGGATCAAGAGCGGACTGAAGATCGAGATGGCGCCCAGCAGCCACGCTGGCGTGGTCCGCTTTACCTACCCCGCGTCGCAGACCACGGGCACCGTGTTCATCGACGGCGGTGTCTCCAACAGCGTCGGCCTCACGGTCACGGGCAACAAGCTGGAGGGCTACGTCCAGGGAACCAAGCGAGGCGGCTCCGGTGCCGGATCGACCCGCATGTACGTCTATGGCGAGTTCGACCGCACCTCCACCGCGCAGGGGGCGGCAACGAACGGCAACGGCGCCCGCTACGCCCGCTTCGACACCTCCACCAACAAGACGGTGACTTTGCGCGTCGCCACCTCGTTCATCTCGGCCGCGCAGGCACAGAAGAACCTCCAGCTTGAGATCGACGGGGCGTCGCTCGAGACGGTTCGCGACGCCGCGGCCAGCCTGTGGCAGGACCGGCTGTCGGTCATCGACCTCAGCCAGTCGACGCTGGCGAACGACACGGACCGAGTCAACGTCTACTCGAACCTGTACCGCCTGAACATGTACCCCAACGCCCGGTGGGAGAACACCGGTACCGCGGGCAGCCCGGTGTACAAGTACGCGTCCGCGGTGGGGGGCACCTCCGCCGAGAACACGGATCAGAACGTCCCGGTCAAGTCCGGCAAGAACTATGTGAACAATGGCTTCTGGGACACCTACCGGACCGCGTGGCCCCTGTACACCTTCCTGTACCCGGAGTTCGCAGCTGAGCTGGAAGAGGGCTTCCTGAAGCAATACGACGACGGCGGATGGGTCTCGCGCTGGACTTCGCCGGGCTACTCGAACATCATGACGGGAACGAGTTCTGACGTCTCCTTCGCGGACGTCTACATCTCTTCCGGACTTCCGGGCGCGACCACGGTTAAGGACTCGTCCACAACCGTCCTGGCCCAGGCCGAGCGCGCCTTCGAGGCGGCCGCGAAGAACGCCACCGTCGTTTCGCCGAGTGAATCCACTGGCCGCAAGGGCCTGTTCCAGTCGATCTTCCTTGGCTACACGACCGATCCCACGCACGAGACGGTTTCGTGGGGCTTGGAAGGCTTCATCAACGACGACGGGATCGCCAAGATGGCGGAGAAGCTGTCCCAGGAGACGTCGCTGTCCGCGGCCAAGCGCGCTCGGTACGCCGAGCAGGCCGAGTACTACGCCGATCGCGCTAAGAACTACGTCAACATGTTCAACTCGAGCGTGAACTTCTTCACCACGCGCAATGCGGACGGCACGTTCTCGCCGAACCCCTCGAACTTCAACCCGAAGACGTGGTGGGGTCCCTACACCGAGACCAACGGCTGGAACTTCGCCTTCCACGCGCCGTTCGACCCGGACGGCCTCGCCGGCCTCTACGGTGAGACCACCGCTGGCATCAAGGCCAAGCTGGACGAGTTCTACGCGACTCCCGAGAAGAGTTCGGGCACGATTCACGAGGAGTTGGAGGCCTCGGCCGTCCGACTCGGCCAACTGGGTATGTCCAACCAGGTCTCGCACCACATTCCGTACATCTCGGCCGCCACCGGCGACCCGACCCGGACGCAGGAGGTCGTGCGCGAATCACTGCAGCGACTGTTCGTCGGAGCCGACATCGGTCAGGGCTACCTCGGTGACGAGGACAACGGCGAAATGTCGTCCTGGTACCTCTTCTCGGCGCTCGGATTCTACCCGCTCGCGCTCGCCTCTGGTGAGTACACCGTGGGTTCGCCGCTGTTCGACAAGGTCGTGGTCCACCGCGCCGCGTCGCAGGGCGGAGATCTGACGATCAACGCCGCGAACAACTCGCGCGACAACGTCTATGTCTCCGGCGTCACGGTCGGCTCCAAGACGCTGACGCAGCCCAAGATCGAACTCTCCGATCTGCGAGCGGCGAACACGCTGAACTTCACGATGTCGGGTGCGCCTTCCAACTGGGGCAAGGACCTGAACCGCCAGGTCAAGGCGCCGTCCCCGCTGGCGGACCTCACGAAGGCCTCGTACTCATCGAGCGTGGGCACCGGAGTCACGAACGCCGGTAACCTGAGCGACGACACGTCGGATACCTCGGCGACCATCACCTCGGGCTCGACGGTGACGACGACCTCCACCGTGGGACCGGTCGAGGTGAAGACCTATACGATCACGAGCGCGGCGAAGGCCGCCGCGCCCTCGTCCTGGAAGCTGGAAGGCCGCACGGGTGGCGGAGCATGGACGACGCTCGATGAGCGCACGGGCCAGGTGTTCGCCTTCGACAAGCAGACGCAGCCCTACCAGGTTGCAACGCGCGGCTCGTACGGCGAATACCGCCTGACGTTCAACAACGGAACGTCCGTTGCAGAGGTTGAGCTCCTGGTCGACCCGCAGGGAAGTGGTTCGAGCGAGCTCGCGGTCAATGGCTCGGCCAACCTGCAGGCAAGCAGCTCGGGCGCGTTCAATGGCACCGTGGCGGTGCTCAGCGGAGACGTGGCCGGTGCTACGGCCACGGTCGACTTCGGCGACGGCTCGGCTCCGGTGACCGGAACGGTTGCCGTGGGCGGGCTCGGCGGCGCGACCGTCTCGGCCGCGCACACCTACGCGAACTCCGGGACGTATCCGGTGAAGATCACGGTGACCAAGGGCAGTGAGACCAAGACGGGCGAGACCACCATCACGTTCGCTCGGGACCTGCGCTTCGCCAGCAACTTCGACACCGCTTGCCTCACGGTCGCCGGTGTTCCCGCCAACTGCGACGGAAACGGCTACGCCTATGACAAGACGAGCCTGGCCACGGCCCACGAAACCTACCCGGCGCTGATTCAGGGCACCGAGCACACGGTTCCGGGCAACACGTCGCTGAAGTTCACCCTGCCGATCATCGCGAACGGTCAGAAGGACAACCTCACTGGCAAGGGCGTCCGCAAGGTCCGGGTCAACCTCGGCGCGAACGCTACGAAGGTCTCCTTCATCGGTAGCGCGAACGAGAGTGACCTGTCCAAGCAGGTGACGCTGACATACGCCGATGGCGCTACGCAGAACATCGGCATCAGCTACAACAACTGGGACGCGGCAACCGGCTTCGGTAACATCCCCGTCGGATCCAGCATCGGTCGCATCAACGGTTCCGGGTCGCTAGTCGACTCCAGCCTGCGCCCGAAAATCTGGGCCACGCCCCCCACCGACCTGCAGACGGGTCACGGCGAGGTCGTCTGGCTCGAAATTCCCGCTGCCGGCTCGGGCAAGGCGCAGATTCACCTCTTCGCCGTGGCCACCGACGGAAACCAGGCGGCGACCGCACCGATCGCGGTCACTGGCGGAAGCACCCTGTCGGTAACCGAGGGTTCAACCGTGCCGGTTCAGCTGGCCACTACCTCCGGCGGTGAGTCCTTCGCGGGCAAGTCGGCGGTCATCAACTGGGGCGACGGATCGCCAGCGACCACGGTCACCGTGGCCGGTGACGGAACGATCTCGTCCCCGCTCCCCTACACGGAGGCGGGCAACTACACGATCACCATCACGGTTGACGATGGCGTGACCAGTAAGAACGTGACCCGACAGATCAGCGTGGCGGCGCGTGCGGTGACGTCGACGACGCTCACGAGCGATGTCGCGACCCTGGTTGAGGGTGGCAGCGTGGCTCTGAGTGCGCAGGTCAGTGCCGGTGGGACTGGGTCGGTGGAGTTCTTCTCCTCCGACGCATCAATCGGTTCGGCGCAGGTTACTGATGGTGTCGCCACCAAGTCGGTCTCCGGGCTGGTTCCTGGGGTCTACACGTTCACCGCGAGGTACCTGGGCGATGCAGGCCATGCTCCATCCGTTTCGGGTGAAGTGACTGTGACAGTGGCCCAGAAGCAGGTTCCCCCTGTCGTTGCGTCAGTTTCGGCGCCGCGGTTCAGCAAGACGAGCCAGGCCTACGGTTCCGTGACGGCTAAGCGCGCGCGGGTCTCGGTTGTCGTCTCGGGGGCGACTGCCGGAACGGTGACTTTCAAGGCCGGTGCCAAGTCGCTGGGCACTGCCCCGTTGGCGAAGTCCGGATCGGCTTACGTGGCGACGTTGACCCTGCCTGCCGCACTTGCCGTGGGCTCGTATGCCGGAGTCACGGCCACGCTCGTCGCGGGTGGTGAGACCACCGTTTCTGCCAAGTCCGTCCAGGTGTTCAAGGTGGTCAAGGCCACCACGTCTAAGGTGACGCTGAAGGGCAAGAAGTTCAAGAAGGGCAGCAAGCCTAAGGTGTCGGTCAAGGTCGCGAAGCTGTCCAGCGGACAGTGGGCAAGCGGTACCGTCCGAGTTCTTGTCGGCAAGAAGGTCGTCGGCAAAGCGAAACTGTCTGTCAAGGCGAAGGGCAAGGTCAAGATCACCTTGAAGAAGCGCTACGCCAAGGCGATCAAGGTGAAGGCGAAGTTCGTGCCCCAGTCGACCAAGACTGTTGCGGGTAAGTCCTCCAAGACCGTCAAGGTCAAGATCCGCTGACGGGGCTGGCTGACGCGCTTGACCGGACCGATTGCCGCCGCTAACAGCTGCGGTGCTGCGTCCGGCATACAGTCAGACTGAGTTCGCGGCCAACACCTGGTGGGGTGGTCACGCATGTAGCGTGACCACCCCACCGTCATTAAGGACGGTTCGTCGCTCCGCCAAACATCACCGCGGATCGTCCGCCCTCGCCTTTATCGCAACGAGGCCGCCATCGCTTGCGCGAGTTTGATTCGCGTGCGCGGGTAGAAGACGCGCATCCGCACGAAAAGCACGCACACGAAGGACGCCCGCGGGGCGGCAATCGAACTGAAGCGTTTCGGAACTTGAGTCCTCGCTACGACTTGTCGCGGGTGGATTGAGGATTGCCAATCTGAGACGGCGAACCCACATGGAATTTTCATAGAAATCGCCTCGGATCGGCCCAATTACTAGACACTTGGCTTGGATACGCGCGCTCGAACGCGTAGGATCAGACGTGGGTGACAACGCTGTCGTACTCAGTCCGTTCGACGTAGATCGGATACACGCAGGGGGACCCCGCCAGTCAGTCATTGCTGTCAGTCAAAGGTGATCCGGGAGCGAATAATGCAACAATCTCGCCAGAGTCGAATGCGCATATCGCGCAGAGGTAAGCGGAGTATCGCCGCTATCTCAACTTTCATCCTCGGGGTGTCCATGATGGGCATCACGACCCCAGTCGCTTCCGCGGCTCCGGGAGACACGTGGGGCAACTCGTTCGAGACGGGAGAGGCGGCCCCGCTCGCGAACACGAACTATGAGGCTCCGGACAACGTCACGGGATACTCGTACGTGCCCGGTACGCTCCTTCCCGACGTCATCGCGGCGACTGCTTCGGCCGAGAACGGCACGAACGAGAACGCCCCGAAGGCGGCCGATGGAGACCCGACCACCAAGTGGCTCGCCAACGCGACAACCGCCTGGCTCCGGTTCGAGATGCAGAACCCTGTCGTCCTCAAGAAATACGTGATGGTGACGGCCAACGACTCGTCCGACCGCAATCCGAAGAACTGGACGGTCCAAGGATCGAGCGACGGCAGCACTTGGACCGACCTGGAATCCCAGACGAACCAGTTGCCCACGACGACGGCCCCGTTCACCCGCGTCGAATACACCGGTCTGGCATCCAACACGACCCCCTACAAGTTCTACCGACTCAACATCACCGCCAACAACGGCAACAGCCTCATCCAGCTGGCCGACTGGGAGCTCTTCAGTGACACCAGTATGCCGGTTCCCGAGCAGCCGATGTCCGTTGAGGCCACCACGGGTCCCGGAAGCGGACGCACCGCCAAACTGAACGCCGGCTGGACCGGCGTTAAGGCACTGCGCTACCGCGGCCAGCACCTGGAGAACGGCGACGCCAAGGCGACCAACGTCGTCTACGACGGCCTGAATCTCGCCATCGGCGACGACACAGAGCTGTCCTACAAGATCTTCCCGCAATTGATCGACACGGATCTGACTTACCCGGCCACTTACGCAGCGATCGATCTCGAACTATCGGATGGTTCGACGACTTCGCTCGCCTCCGAGGAGAACCTGGTCGACAGCTACGGCTTCGACTTCGGCGCCCAGGCATACGGCGACCAGAAGGCGTTCTACGGTAGCCAGTGGAACAATGTGCAGGTCGACCTGAGCGGGCTCGAGGGGAAGACGATCACCAAGATCCTCCTCACCTACGACAACCCGACGGGTAAGAAGGGCACGATGTTCACCGGCTGGATCGACGATCTCAAGATCGCGGCCGCCCAGCCCATCGACGGCTCGAACCTGCTGAACTACGTCGACACCCGCCGCGGCTCGAACGGCACCACGTCGTTCTCGCGCGGTCTGACGCAGCCGCTCACCGCCGTGCCGAACGGCTTCAACTTCGTTGTTCCCTACACCAACGCAACCTCGCAGTCGCAGCCGTACTCCTACCACCGGGACAACAACTCCGCGAACAAGCTCACGCTCCAGGGCATCGGGATCTCGCACGTCACCAGCCCGTGGATGGGTGACCGCAACCAGTTCACGCTGATGCCGATCGACGGCTCATCGACGGCGGCGCCGAACGCAACTCCGAGCACGCGTGCGCAGACGTTCACGCACGACCAAGAGGTTGCGAAGCCGGACTACTACAAGGTCGAACTCGACAACAGCACTGTCGTCGAGGCAACTGCCTCGGACCACGGTGGTGTCTTCCGCTTCACGAACAACCGTAGCGGCGAGACCTCGCTGCGCGTCCTCGCGGACAAGGTGACCGGGGACGGAGCACTCTCGATCGACGCCACCGGAAAGCTGACCGGCTGGATCGATCAGGGCTCGGGTCTCTCGGTCGGCCGCAGCCGCATGTTCGTGTCAGGTACCTTCTCCAAGACGCCGACGGCGATCGGCGCCGGAACCAACCGCACCGGAAGCTCCTACGGTTCGTTCCCGATCACCTCGGGCGACAAGACCGTCGAACTGCGCTGGGCAACGTCGTTCATCTCACAGGACCAGGCGGATAAGAACCTGGCTCGTGAGGTCGCAGGCGAGACGTTCGAGGACGTTCGCACCGCCGCAGCCAACGCCTGGCTCGACCGCCTGAGCGTGATCGACCTGTCGGCTTCGAGCACCGCTACGGATGCGCAGAAGCTGCAGATCTACTCGGACCTGTACCGCCTCAACCTGTACCCGAACTCGCAGTTCGAGGACACGAGCGAGCTGGGTTCGACCACTCCCGTCTACAAGTACGCCTCCCCCGTTTCGGCGCAGACCGGTTCGGCAACGACGACCCAGACGAACGCGGCCATCAAGGACGGCAAGATCTACGTCAACAACGGATTCTGGGACACGTACCGCACGGCCTGGCCCCTGTACTCGTTCCTGTACCCGGATATCGCCGAGGAATTGGTGAGCGGCTTCGTCCAGCAGTACCGCGACGCGGGCTGGATCTCGCGGTGGAGCTCGCCGGGCTACGCCGACCTGATGACGGGAACGAGTTCCGACGTCGCATTCGCCGAGGCATACACCTCTGGCGCGATCTCGACCGAACTGGCCGAGGAAGCATACGCGGCAGGACTGAAGAACGCGACGGCTCTGCCGGCGTCCAACACGCCCGCTGGATCCTCCTCGAACCAGATCGGTCGCAAGGGGCTCAACCAGTCCATCTTCCTCGGCTACATCCCGGCCAGCCAGAACCAGTCGACGTCGTGGGCTCTCGAGGGTTACATCAACGACTACGGGCTGGGCCAGATGGCCAAGAAGCTGTCCGAGGACACGTCGATCTCTGCCGACAAGCGCGCGCGCTATGCCGACGAGGCCGAGTACCTGACCGAGCGCGCGAGCAACTACGTGCACGCGTTCGACCCGAACGTCGGGTTCTTCCAGGGCCGCAACGCGAACGGCACGTGGGAACTTGCACCGGGCACGTACGACCCGATGAACTGGGGCAACCACTCCTACACCGAGACGAACGGCTGGAACTTCGCCTTCCACGTGCCGTTCGATGTCGATGGGCTCGCTGCGCTGTACGGCGGTTCAAATGGCCTGAAGGACAAACTGCACGAGTTCTTCACGACCCCCGAACCGTCCATGACCTCAAGCATCCACGAGGCCTATGAGCAGCGTGACGTGCGCATCGGTACCTGGGGCATGTCGAACCAGGTCGGGCACCACATCGGCTACATCGCCTCTGCGGCGGGAGACCCGACGACCACGCAGGAGATCATCCGCGAGGTCATGCAGCGCCTGTTCGTCGGTTCCGAAATCGGTCAGGGCTTCCCCGGTGACGAGGACAACGGCGAATTCTCGTCGTGGCATCTGTTCTCGGCACTCGGTTTCTACCCGCTCGCGCTCGGCTCCGGCGAATACACGATCGGTTCGCCGCTGTTCGACACCGTCACGGTCAAGCGTGGCGCTGCTCACGGTGGTGACCTCACCATCAACGCGGCGAACAACTCGCGTGACAACGTATACATCGCGAACGCCAACCTCGATGGAACTCCGCTCACGTCGACTCAGCTGAACCAGGAAGACCTGCGGGACGCTAGCGAGCTCAACTTCACGATGGCCGGCACGCCGCAGACGTGGGGGTCGCGTACCTCGAACGAGGCACCGCGTGTGCCGCTGCAGGACATCTCCGGTGCCAAGTTCGGCACCGCGAGCGAGGCGGGCGGCGCTGGAATCTCCGGCCTTCGCGACGACAACTCGGCAACCGTTTCGACATTGCCGAACGAGGAGGCGACGATCACCTACAACGTGAATGCGCCTGGCTCGGTAGTGAAGTCGTACACGATCACCAACGGACCCGCAGGTACCGCGGCACCCTCCGACTGGGTACTCGAGGCCAGCAACGACGATGAGACCTGGACGGAGCTGGATGCGCAGGAGGACGTCGAGTTCGCGTGGAACACGCAGACGAAGCCCTTCCACGTGACCGCGAGCCAGTCATACACCAAGTACCGGCTAAAGATCCTCGGTTCGACTACGGGTGCCGGCGCCACGATTGCAGAAGTGGAGCTGCTCGCCGGACCCGATCTCCCGGCTGAACTCGCACTGAAGGCCACTCAGGGAAGTGCGACGGTGGACTCGTCCGCCACGAACACGGTCGCGGAGATCGTGGGCGGTTCCTCGCTCAACCCGGCCGACTACACCGCCACCGCCGACTTCGGCAGCGGGCCTCAGGCGGCAACGGTCGTGCAGACTGACTTCGGGCTGTCGGTCCGCGCCACGAATACGTTCACGGCTACCGGCCTGCGCAACGTGACCGTGTCGGTGACCAACAACGGGGACACCAAGTCGATCCGCTCGACCGTCCTGGTGGATCGTCGGGGCACGCTCGAGGCTCAGTTCAACAACGCCTGCCTCTCCATCGAGGGCGTCGGCGCGAACTGCGACAGCCTCGGATATGCCTACGACAAAGCTCAGCTCGCGCTTCCGGCCAATGGTGCCCTCGTACAGGGCACCGAGAAGACGGTCACTGGCACGTCGCTGAAGTTCACGCTGCCCGAGATCGAGAACGGCAAGTTCGACAATGCTCTCGGCGAGGGTCAGCGCATCCGCCTGAACCTCTCGGCGGACGCGACGAAGTACTCGTTCATCGGTACTGCGAACGAGAATGACCAGACCGGAACAGGCACCGTGCACTACTCGGACAACACGACCGACACGGTGACCATCACGTTCGGAGACTGGGTGGGCAAGGCAACGAACCCCACGGCCGGCAACATCGTGGTCGGTCTGATCCAGACGCGGCTCTCCGGCCTCGGCAAGGAGTCGACCAACAAGACGACCGCACTGTACTCCACGGCTGCGATCGACATTCCGGCAGGTAAGACGCCGGTGTGGTTCGACCTTCCGAACAAGGTCGGGGCGCTCGGCTCGGGCAAGCAGCACTACTTCGCAGTCGCGGATGACGGCACAACGTCAACGCGGAAGGCTCCGCTCGCTCTCGAGGTTCCGGATGAGGCGTTGCCCACGGCAACCGCTGGCAATGCTTTCACAGCAGTGCTCGCGGATATCGCGGGTGGCTTCGGTGGCGAGTCGGCCACGATCAACTGGGGTGACGGCAGTGCCGTCGCGAACGCGAACATCGCGAGCGGGAAGATCTCCGGCACGCACACGTTCACGCAGCCGGGCGTCTACAACGTGACCGTGGTGGTCGATGACGGCGTGTCGACATCGGCACTGACTCGCACGCTCGTGGTGCCGGGGAACGACGCGGCCACGGTCAGCCTCACGGCGAGCCCGGAGGACCCGACCACACTGGACGAGATCACCCTCGACGCGACGCTTCCGAGCGACGCCAACGGCGAGGTCACGTTCACCAGCGGGTCGACTGTCCTCGGAACCAGCCAGGTCTCGAGCGGTGTAGCGAGCCTGACGATCCCGGCGCAAGAAGCCGGCTCGTACGAGTTCAAGGCAACCTACAGCGGTGACGCGAAGTATCGCAGCGGCGACGTTGACTCGGTTTCGGTCACCGTCTCCAAGGCCGCTTCCACCGTCAGCGTCGCGGCCTCCGCCACGGGGGTCAACGTGGGTGGCTCGGTCACGCTGACGGCAACGGTTGCGCCGCCGGCCGCGACGGGAACGGTTACGTTCAAGTCCGGGGCCACGGTGCTCGGTAGCCAGGCGGTCACCGCAGGGACGGCTCAGATCGAACTCACGGATCTGGCAGCAGGCGATCTGACGGTCACTGCCGAGTTCAGCGGCGACGGCACCTACGCGAGCTCGACGTCCGCACCGGTGACGGTGTCGGTCGGCAAGCTAGTGCCCACGGTGACGCTCGCGACTTCCAGCACGTCGGTCATCGAGGGTTCGGCAGTATCACTGTCCGCAGCGGTACCAGCAGATGCCACCGGGACGGTGACCTTCCACGAGGGTGCGAACCAGGTTGGAACGGGAGCCATCGCCAATGGCGTGGCCACCGCATCGGTGACCCTGCCCGTCGGAGCACATGAACTGACGGCGCAATACGCCGGTGACAGCCGCTATGCGGCGGGCGTGTCGAACGTCGTGACTGTCACGGTCAACGTCGACACGAGCGCTGGCAGCCTCGCCGTCAGTGCTCCCGCCTTCGCGAAGAAGAGCCAGCCCTACAACCCGGTCGCCAAGAAGCGGGTCACGGTATCGGCTGTCGTGACGGGCGCGAAGGTCGGCGACCAGGTCGTCTTCCGCAGCGGGTCGAAGACCCTGGCCACCGCCAAGGTCGCAAAGCAGGGCGCGACCCTGGTCGCAACCGGCAAGGTGGCAGCGAAGACGCCAGTGGGCACGTACAAGAACGTGACCGCGACGGTGACCTCGGGTGCCAAGTCGGCAAGTTCGGCCAAGACGGCGGCCTTCAAGGTCGTCAAGGCCAAGGCGAAGACGGTTAAGTTGTCCGCGAAGAAGTTCAAGGCGGGCGCCAAGCCGAAGGTGACGGTGAAGGTGGCCAAGTTGTCGAACGGCCGCTACGCGACGGGCAAGGTGCAGATCCGTGTCAAGGGCAAGGTTGTCGGCACGGCAAAGCTCACTGCCAAGCGCAAGGGCAAGGTCACAGTGACGCTGAAGAAGGCGTACAGGTCCGCGATCAAGGCGAAGGCGAAGTTCGTGCCCAAGTCTTCGAAGACCACCGCTTCGAAGTCCTCGAAGACGCTCAAGGTCAAGCTCCGCTAGCTGACTGACGAGCTGATACGGAACGCCGGCGCTTCCGCTCACCGACCGCCTAAATGCGGTAGGGGTGGGAGCGTCGGCGTTCTCGTACAAAAAGCTGCCAAAAGCGTGCAAAAGTTGACGTTAATCGACAGGTTCGCACGGAAATATGAGTAGAATTCCCGGTAAACAAGCCGGGCCGGAAGGCGATTGAGAGCGATGACAAACAGTACCGTGCTTTCCCCTGAAGCCGACACGGCGGTCGAGCCCGGATACCTGCAGGAGGGGCGCACACCGACGCTGGCGCTAGTCGCGAAGATGGCAGGAGTGAGCCTCAAGACGGCCTCGCGCGCCATCAACGGCGAGAAGCACGTGGCCGAGGCGACCAGGGAGAGGGTGCTGAAAGCGGCCGATGAGGTGGGCTTCCGCATCAACGCGATGGCAAGCCTCCTCAAGCGGGGCGTGACAACGCCGGTTGTCTCCCTCATCACGGGCGACCTGTCGAACCCGTTCTACTCAATGGTCGCCAAGGGCGTCGAGCAGCAGATCCGTAGCCACGGGATGCAGTTGACGATCGCCAGTTCGGACGAGAACCCCGCCGCCGAGCGGGCACTCGTAGAGGAGTTCGTGAACCAGCGGGTTCGCGGCCTGCTGATCGTCTCCACCCTCGACGACCATTCCGAGTACGCCGAATACCAGGCCCGTGGCGTCCCACTCGTCTTCCTCGACCGCCCCGCGGTGGGTCTGGATGCCGACTCTCTGGTGCTCGACAACTACGCGGGCGCGTACTCCGGGACGACGCACCTGATCGAACACGGTCACCGCCGAATCGGCTACCTGGGCGACTACCCGCGACTTCAAACCCGCAAACTCCGGTACGACGGCTACGCCGACGCGCTCAAGCAGGCGGGGATCGAGGACACGACCCGCTGGGTGCGCGATAGCGCCCACGACGTGGAATCGGCGCGCCTCGTGGCCGAGGAGATGCTGCTGGACGACGAGCCTCCAACGGCGATCTTCGCCGGAAACAACCAGATCACCATTGGTGCCCTGCAGGCCATCGCGAACGTGGCTCCGAATACCGCCCTGGTGGGGTTCGACGATTTCGCCTTGGCTGAACTGCTCGGCGTGACGACCGTCAGCCACGACCCGACCGACATGGGCCGGCGCGCCGCACTGCAGGTACTAGAGCGTTCCGCGGTCCGCCAGGAGGCGATTTCGCAAGAACTGGTCATCAAGACGCGCCTGATCCCGCGCGGTTCGGGCGAGCGCCTGCCGATCGCTTAACAGTTCACTATCGAGTGAGCTTGGGTGCGTCGAGCCCACTCGTCATGGGAGCTCCGGTCGAGTCGCCGCTACCTCGCCCCGAGGATGCGGGCGAAAAAGCGGCTCCGGGTGGGGGTGTCGTGCCCGGAGCAACGTTGGTCCTTGGGTACGTCGCGCATGACCGAATCGACGTGTTGGCCGCAACCGCTCCAGGTTGTTTTGCCGCAGGTGCGGCAGGTAGCGGGGTGACACACGGGTTCCTCCTGAGGTTGAGTGGTCGAATCAGGGTTAGTGCAGGCATTCGCGCCCGGCCAGGTTCGTACGTCCTAGGCGAGCATGAGGAAAAGCCGTTCCAATTCCTCGATCGAGGGACCATTCACCGTGGGTGCTAATTGGTCGGCGCTCTTCGGCCCCCCGGCGCTGGAGCCGTCCTCGTCATGCCCGTTGTCGCCGCGTTGTTCGTCGCCGTTCGGGCCGGTGTCTTGCGCGATGCAGTCTCGCATCGCGGTCGACACGATGGTGAAGCCTGCCCGGTCGAGCGCGGACGTTACCGCCGATAATTGGGTGATCACGTCCTTGCATGGTCCGCCGACTTCGACAGTGCGGATCACGGCATCCAGTTGGCCACGGGCGCGCCGCAGTCGGTTGAGTACCTTCTTCTGAGCCTCGGCGGTGGACTGGTCCGCGGTCATGGTTCACTCCTTACGGTCTGGCGTTCGGTTGTGGTGCTGGCGGGAGGAATGCGCGCGCCGTCAGGCGGCAGGTGGACGAGGTACGCGCTGGCCTGCTCGCCGAGCGTCGCGCGCAGTGAGCGCATCCCGCCGGACAAGGTCGCCGAGTCGAATCCGCCGGCCACTAGAACCCGGTGCGCCAGGTAGGACCGCATGCCGGAGGCGCACAGCACGCGTACCGGTCGCCCGGCGGCGGCGCGGTGAACCTCATCGAGGCGTGCGCGCAGTTCCGTGTGCGGCACGTTGAGTGAACCGGGAACGTGGCCGGAGGCGAACTCGTCGGCGTTTCGGGTGTCGAGGATGAGCGCGCGCTCGGTTTCGGCTTCAAGATTCTCTGCGTGCCAGAGTCGCGTTATCCCGTCAAGCACGTTCTGCCCCAGCATTCCGGCGAGATTGACCGGGTCTTTGGCGTTGCCATAGGGCGGCGAGTAGGCGAGATCGACGTCGATCAGGTCGCCTATGGTGAGCCCAGCGCGCACGGCGGTGGCGAGCACGTCGATCCTCTTGTCGACGCCATCCGTGCCGACGGCCTGGGCGCCGAGCAGTCGTCCGTCGTTGGCCGCGAAGTGGACGCGCAACGCGAAGGGCACGGCACCGGGGAAGTATCCGGCGTACTGCGTGGGGTGGAGGTCGATGGTGTGGTGGTCGATAGCCGCCTCCATGAGGGTGCGCTTGTTCGCGCCTGTCATGGCGGCGGTCGTGTCACCCAGCCGGACGATGGCCGTGCCCAGCGGAGCGGGTTGCGGTCGTGCCGCTGGCAGCCCGAAGATGTCGTCGGCGACGAGTCGTCCTGCCCTGTTCGCCGGACCCGCGAGGGCGACTGGTCGGCGTGCGCCGGTGAGGGGATCGCTGGCGGCGGTGGCGTCGCCGACGGCCCACACGCCTGGCAGGTTCGTGCGACCGCGACCATCGACGAGGATCGCGCCGTGTTCGCAGTACACGCCGTCGCGTTCGAAGACGGCCGTTGCGGGCTGAACGCCCGCCGAGAGCACGATCAAGCCTGCGCGGAGTTCGTTGCCGTCGCTGAGGGCGACGGAGTCCTCGTCCGTCCCCGGCCGGATGGCAGTAGCGGACACGCCGGTGCGAACTGTGATGCCGAGTCGGCTGAGCGCGGCAAGAGCCAGGTTCGCCATGGGCGCGTCGAGCGGTGGGAGTATCTGCGGTGCAAGTTCGACGACGGTCACGTCGAGACCGCGGCGGACCAGCGCCTCGGCGGCCTCGAGCCCGATGAAGCCCGCGCCAAGAACCACGGCGGTGGTGGCCCGATTCGCCTCGTCCCGAAGTGCCACGGCGTCGTCCACGGTCCGCAGTGTGCGAACGCGCGATGAGTCAAGGCCGGGGATGTCCGGACGGCGGGCTTCGGCACCCGGCGCGAGGACGAGTGCGTCGTAGCCGATTTCCCGGGTCCCCTCGGCGGTGCGGACGTGCACGGTGCGGGTGCTCGCATCAAGGCCGACTACCTCGTGGTTGGTGCGCACGTCGAGGTTGAGCGAAGCGCGGAGCTGGCCGGGCGTTTGGACGATGAGCGCGTTACGATCCTCGATTTCACCCGATACGAAGTAGGGTAGCCCGCAGTTCGCGAAGGAGACCCAGGGGCCTTTTTCGAGCACGATGATCTCGGCGGATTCGTCGAGCCGACGAGCGCGGGCTGCGGCGCTCATTCCACCAGCGACGCCGCCGACGATGACAAGTCTCACTGGTCGCTCCCGGTGGGGGCCGAACCGGTCTGAGATGGCGTGTCTTCTGCGAGGCGAGCACGTACCTCGTCCATGTCGAGAGTCTCGACCCGATCGAGCAGGGATTCCAGTGCGCTAGCGGGCAGTGCTCCTGCCTCGTGGTAGACGCCTATGCCGTCTCGGAACGCAATGAGGGTCGGAATGCCGGTGATACCGAAGTCGGCGGCCAGGGCACGTTCGGCTTCCGTGTCGACTTTTCCGAAGACGATGGCCGGGTGCTGTTCGCTGGCGTCCTCGAATGTGGGTGCGAACTGGCGGCAGGGGGCACACCAGTCAGCCCAGAAGTCGAGGATGACAATGCGGTTGCCGAGGATAACGTCACGCGCGTTGCCGGCGGTGATTTCAATGGTTGCCATGCCACAAGTATATACCCCCAGGGGTATATGAGGCCAGATGTAATTCCGGCGATCGTCCTCGACGCGATTCGCATCGCGCGGTCTTCCATCTCACAGAAGACTCGTGGACGCGTCGGCTGCGAGCGTGCCATCCGCTCTGATAACGGACTTCCAGGACTTCGCAATATGCGCCCATCCGGTCGCTAGGCGGTCTCTGCAGTGCTCAGCGAGGATACAAGCCGGCGCCGGGAGTGACAACGCTGTCGGTCGGTAGTAGCGTGAGCAAACGGAAGCCGAACACGACGTCGTGCCTGGCCCGCGGTGCGCAGGAGCGCCGCATAATCCAGTTCAGTACGCAATTCCGGGAGATCCCAGTGCGGTCAACGCTCACCACATACCGCCTGTCCGCAGGTCTGACGGCGCTCGCCCTTGCGGTTACCTGCGCATCCGTCCCAGCCGCAGCCCAGAACGAGGACGGTACGGGGGGACCGCCGAGCGCCGTCGCCACCGACAACGCGGCCATCGCCGCTGCGCAGAACGACAACTACGTCGATGGCAGCGAATCGGTGGGTTCCGCTGACTGGCTGGCGGATGCGACCGGGCGCAAACGGGTGTTCATCCAGACGCGAGGTACATCCGCGTTGATGGCGCTGTCAAAGGCCGAGAAGAAGGGCATCAGCGCCGCGGCAGCTCGGCGCAGCGCGCGCACCATCGCCGACGCGACCATCGCCAAGACGAACGTCATTGTGGACGCCGTCAAGCAACTCGACCCCGCCGCCTTCGAGATGTACGGCTCGCAGTACACGGTCCCCGGAGTGGCGATGGAGGCCTCAGCGGTGGCCCTGCGCAAGGCCCTCAACTTCGACAACGTCGTCACCATCGTGGAACTGCCGTACTACGAGCGCCCCGCGCTGGAGACGGCCACGGGCGGCTCGATTTCCACCCAGACCGCCGACGGGGCAGACCTCATTAGGGCGATTGCCGCCTGGCAGGCCGGTCACACGGGGCAGGACGTCGTGGTTGCCGTGGCCGATTCCGGCTTCGACTACACGCATTCCGACTTCGGCGGTCCCGGTACGACCGCCGCCTACAACACGGCCAAGTCAAACCCGGCGGCCACGCCCCAGTCGGGCTGGTTCGATTCCACGAAGGTCAAGGGCATGATCGACCTGGCCGGGGCGACGGGCACTGGGCAGAACCCCGATGGCAACCCGATTCCGACCGTCAGCGGTTTCGACCACGGTACTCACGTAGCCGGCATCGTCGCGGGGTGGGGCGTCAACACCAACGGAACCCGCTTCGCGCCGTCGAGCTACTCGTCCGTGAGCGCCGCGCAGGTCAAGGCACTCAAGATCGGACCCGGGATGGCACCCAATGCCAAACTGTGGCCCATCAAGATCTTCGCCGACGGCAGCAGCGGGGGCACGTCGCTCGGCGTCGCGTCCCTCGAGTACGTGGCACAGCAGGCCGGGCAGGGGAACAAGATCGATGTAATCAACCAGTCCATCGGATCGGACTGGGGGCAGGTCAACAACACCTACAAGGAGAACGCGCTCCAGGTCCTGAACCAGTACGGCATCATCGCAGTGATCTCCGAGGGCAACGGTGGCGACTACGTCGACATCGGCGGATCGCCCGGGGTTCAGGAGCGGGCACTCACGGTTGCGTCGGCCGACAATACCGTGACGAACGGCTCCGTGCCAATCTCCAGCTTCAGTTCCCGCGGGGCGCACGGTTCGTACGATGGCCGCGTGAAGCCCGACCTCACCGCCATCGGCGGCAGCGTGGTATCAGCCTACAGCGGCACTGGGTCGAACAGCACCCCGGCGTCGGGCACCTCCATGTCCTCGCCCATGACCGCGGGAGCGGCGGCCGTCGCGATCGGTGCCCACCCGGGGTGGAAGGCCAACAACGACAACGCCGCCTTGCGATTCAAGGCGCTGATGATGAACACGGCCTCGTCCGGCGTGGCGGACGCCGCGGGAAGGAAGTACTCGCTCACGCGAACGGGCACGGGCCTGGTCAATACCGCCGATGCCGCGAAGTCCAAGGTGTGGCTCGCCTCCGACCAGAACGATCACCTCGTGACCGCGTCCTTCGGGGTCGTCGAGGCGTCGGGACCAACCACGCTGACGCGCACCGTGACGGTGCACAACGATGGCGCGTCGCAGGTCACCTTCAACACCGGCTACGTGCCGTTCACCGCCGTGCCCGGCGTCAACTTCACCGCCTCTCCCGCCCAGATATCGATCGCGGCGGGCGCCGCGGCGAAGGTGACGGTAACGCTGTCGATTCCCGACCCGCTCGCGCTACGGCGCACCATCGACCCGACCATGTCGTCCACCACCTCGGACGGTAAGGCACGCCAATACGTCACCGAGGCCTCGGGCATCCTCGATCTCCAGTCAACCGATCCGGCAAACGTGCCCTGGTTGCGCCTCGGAGTCTTCGCGGCCCCCAAGCCCGCCACCAAGATCGTGGGTCAGGCGCCCGTCTTCGCCGGTTCGGATCCGCTCAAGGGCACCCTCACGTTCGGCGGTACGGGCCTCGACTTCGGCGCCACCAGCTTCGCCGAAGCCGCCCAGCCGCTCAGCATGGGCTTCCAGTGGGGCATCACGGACGACAACAACAATGTGGATGAGCGGGACTATACCCGCCGATCGGCCGACACCGATGTCGTCGGTGCCGCCACAAACGCCCCCGAACTCGCGGAGAAATCAAACGGAACCCTCTACTTCGCGATCGCCGGGCGAGGCAATCGCGCGCGCCCTGTGACTGGCATGGACTCGGTCTCGGCGACCATCGAGCTCACCACTAAGTTCAACAACGCCAAGTACCGGCTCGAGCTCGTCCAGCCGAAGAACCAGGGGTCGTCCAAGAAGGACGATCGCTACGTGGTGCGCACCATCCGACTGAGCGACAACGCCGTCGTGGAGACGCAGAGCGTCAACGGCTACGACGCGGGACTAGACACCAACGCGTTCGACAGCAACGTCTGGATCCTCACCGTCAATCTCAAGAACATCGGATTCGCCGCCGGGCACACCGGCAGCACCGAGATCGAATACAAGGCGCGCCTGATCGCGGACAGCCTGAACGACGACACCGGGACGATCACCTACGACGTCTACAACCCCGACCTCTGGTTCGAGCGACCCGCGTCGTGGAACTCCCACTTCGTGAGGTCCGTCGCCGGCACCAACCTGGTCATCCACCGCAAGAGCCAGGACACCAATGCCAAGGTGCTGCTCGTCCATATGCACAACGTGAGTGGGACGCGCACGCAGGTGCTGGATGTTCCGCCGGACACGGTGACCTCGTCGAGCCCGCCGGTGATCACCGGACTGCCGCGCGTCGGCCAGACGCTGACCGCCACGCCGGGCCAGTGGACAGGTGCGGCCACCTTCGGCTTCGCCTACCAGTGGCTGCGGGGCGGGCAGGCGATCGGCGGAGCGACCGGTTCGTCCTATACGGTCGCGGCCGGGGACGAGGGCAAGGCCTTCTCTGTGCGCGTCACCGCCACGCGCGGCACCAAATCAGGTACCGCAACCTCGGCGAGCGTCACCGTGCACGACGGCTCGCCAGTCGCCACCGTCCCTCCCGCGATCTCGGGCCTCCCTGTCGCTGGGGCGACGCTAGCGGCCACGCCCGGCACCTGGCTCGACGCCGACGGGGCGACGTTCGCCTACCAGTGGCTGCGGGGCGGGCAGGCGATCGGCGGCGCGACCGGCCCGACCTACCCGGTCGCCGCGCAGGACGAACGCGCCGACCTCTCCGTCCGCGTCAGCGCGACAGCGGGCGGCCGAACGGGGCAGGCGACCTCCGCCGCGGTCACCGTGGTTCCGCTCAGCGGGTCGGCGGGCGCCGGGCAAGGAGGCGAGGACGAGTCCACCGCCGGGCTGGGAATCTCGCTGTCGGCTGCCACCCAGGCCTACGGCAAGGGCGGAGTGATCGCGACAGTGCGGGTACCTCGAGCGGTTGTCGTGGTCGGCGCGGTCGTGAAGATCCGCAGCGGCGAGACGGTGCTGGGGCAGAAGGCGCTCGCGGCCGATGACATCGGGATTGCCACCTCGGCGGCCAGCGGGTATCTGTCTGTCGAGGTACCGATCAGCGCGACGGCTGCCGCAGGCAGGCACTCGGTTGTCGCCACCTACACCGTCCAGGCCGGTGCCACGACGGTGACGCTCACCTCCGCCTCGACCGTGCTGACTGTGACGGCGGGAGGCTCGTCCACACCGCCCAAGACCAGCACCAAGCCCGGGACGAAAAAAGCCGCCAAGAAGGGCGCGAAGATCACCCTCAAGGTGTCGAAGAAGTCTGTGCGCGCCGGCGCGACCGTGAAGGTGCGCGTCAAGGTCACCGCCGGCGGCAAGGCCGCCAGCGGCAAGGTTGCGATCCGCGTCGGCAAGAAGACCGTGAAGGTCGTCAAGTTGAAGAAGGGCAAGCGCAACGTCAAGGTCAAACTGAAGAAGGCCGGGAAGCAGAAGATCACGGTGAGATTCCGAGGATCGGCGAAGGTGAAGCCCAAGACCTCCAAAGCCAAGGTGGTGCGGGTGCTGCGCGCGGTCTAGCGTCCGCGCCAGCGGGCCCAGGCCTCCGAGAGCGGCGGGACGATGATGCCGCTCTCGGCCATCGTGGAGCGGGTGCGGGCGCGGCAGACGAGGACGCCGACCACGCCTACCGCCCACACGGCAAGCACGACCAGGAACGCGAGCCGGAAGTCGGAGAGTGTGTAGCCGGCACCCCGCTTCGCTAGATCGAGCACGACTCCGATGCCGAGCACCGTCATCATCGCGCCCACGAATCCGCCAACATTGACCAGTCCGGTAGCGCTGCCGAGTCGGGCGGGGTCGGTGAAGGTGCGTGCGTAGTCGAACCCAATCAACGATCCCGGTCCGCCGACGGAGATCAGGGTGACGAAGACGAACAGCACCCACATCGGACGGGGCGTGGCCGGAACGATGACGAGCAGCCAGCCCACGGCGACGCCGACCGCGATCGCGAGTACCGCCCACGATCGCCGCAGGGGATGGCGGGCCGTGAATTCGCCGATGATCGGGCCGGAGACGATGCTCATCAGCACGCACCAGGTGAGCAGCCAGCTCGCCTGAGTGCTGGTCGTCCCCTGCGCCGTAACGAGGAACGGATAGCCCCACATGAGGGCGAATGCGTTGAGCGAGAAGCCCGTCACCAGGTGCGACCAGAAGCCGAGCCACGTGCCGGGATGACGGACCACTGCCCTGAGGGTCGCGGTGTTCGGTGGCCGCGGGACGGGACTCAACGGGGAGGGCGCGAAGGAGAACTCGTCCTCGCCGAGCGCGGTCGGCCTGGGCGCGGAACGGGGGCGATCGTGTACGAATACCGCCACCGCGCACGCGGCGACGCCGCCGAGGACGGCGAGCGCGACGAACGAGAAGGACCAGCCGCGAGAGTGCAGGAAGGCGACGAACGGGAAAGCGGCCACCACCTGCCCGAACTGGCCGACGATGCCCGTCAACTGCGTCAGGAGAGGCACCCGCCGTGGCGGAAACCAGTTGGGGAGCAGTCGGACCACTCCCACGAACGTGGTCGCATCTCCCAGACCGATCAGGACGCGCATGCCGATCGCGAGCCCGACGCCGGGGACGAGCGCCATGCCGAGTTGGCCGAGCGTCATCAGGGCAGCGCCGACGAGTATCACGCGGCGAGGCCCGAACCGGTCAAGCGCCATCCCGACGGGAAGCTGGGCGGCCGCATATACACCGAGCTGAACGACTGAGAACAGAGAGACCGTGGTGGCATCGATGTGGAAGCGATCCAGGGCGTCGAGTGACGCGACACCGAACGAGGCCCGGTGCGCGACAGCCGCGATGTACGCGAATAGACCAGCGCACCAGACCAGCGTCGCCCCCGCGTGGGCGCGGTGGATGGCCGGGCGGCTTTTCGCAGTCATCCCATCATCCTAGGGTGGGTGGGCTCGGGTAGAGTTTCATCAGTAGGGGCCCGTTCGATGCCGCTCCTGACACACAGAGGAGGGGACCTCGTCGTGAGACCCACCCGCGCCCACGTCGCCGCGCTGACCGCCATCCTGTTCGCGCTCGGATCGGCCACGTTGACCACGGTCCCCGCCGCTGCCGCTGATCTCACGCCGGCTCCGATTTCGCCCGTGGTCAGCACGGTCGCCAACGATGACACGCTCACGGCGGACCTCGCCGATCAGGCGGCTGACCTGGACGGTAAGGACAAGGGCAGGAAGATCGGCGTCATCGCCGTGCTCGACGTCCCGGCCGCGAACGGCAGACCCGCCTCGAAGCGGAGTATCGCCGCGGCGCGATCGTCCGTCCTCGGCGACTTGCCCTCGAAGCATGCGGTCGCCAACACGACCTACAGCAATCTTCCGGCGATCTCGCTCGATGTTGACGCGACGGGGCTGGCGGCTTTGGCGGCCCACGAGGACGTGCTGACCGTCCAGCGCAACACGGTCGTCAAACTCTCCATGGTGACGGCGAACAACCTCACCGGCGCGACCCAAGTCATCGAGAACGAAGACGTCACGGGGACGGGGACCACGGTCGCGATCATCGACACCGGCGTCGACAAGACGAATGGCGAAATCCATCCGGGTCTCGCGGGCGACGTCGTGGGCGAGGCGTGCTTCCACGAAAACGGTGGCTGCGCTTCAGCGACCGACGCCAAGGATATAGACGGCCACGGAACCCATGTCGCGGGCATCATCACGGGTCCCAATGGAGTTGCCCCGTCTGCCAAGGTGTATCCGATCAAAGTGTTCGCTGATGGTCCGACCGCCGAGTGTCCGACCACCGAGTGCCCGACCACTGACGGCGATATTCTGGCGGCGCTGGATCACGTCGTCGGACTCAACATCGCTCATCCCGGCACAATCGACGAGGTCAACATGAGCCTCGGCGGAGGCGCATTCGAAACGGCGGAATCCTGCAACGCCGCGAATCCCGCGTACCTGCAGGCATTCGCGACGCTGAACGGTCAGGGCGTGAGCACGTTCGTCGCGACCGGCAACGAGGAGTACACCGACGCGGTCGCGGCTCCCGCCTGCGTCGACGGAGCGATCGGTGTCGGATCGGTCGATACGACCGATCCGGCGAGCGACCCCTATTGCTGGGGGGCGACCCACAGCCCCATCGGTCAGGTCTCGTGTTTCTCCAACGCGACGCCCGTCCAGGGGAAGGACGAACTGGTGGACGTTGTCGCGCCGGGTTGCGAGATCGTTTCCCTGGGACTGAACGGCAATTCGAATACGACCATGTGCGGCACATCAATGGCCACTCCCTACGCCGCAGGGGTCGGCGCGCTGGCCGCCGAGATCGCGGCGCATAACGGCCGGACCCTGACCCCGGCTCTTCTCGAGGATCTGCTCGAATCGACCGGCGTGCAGGTGGCCGACCCGCGCTATCCGCCGACTGCTCCCAAGTTCCCGCGCGTGTCCCCGCCGGGCATCAAGCAGTCACTCGAGCTCGAGGTGCCTGCCACTACGGCCAGCGGCGTCGGCACGACATCCGCTACCGTGTCCTGGGGGTCGATAGCGGGCGCGACCGGTTACCAGGTGAATGTCACCTCCGAGATCACCGGCGATACCGAGACGATCACCGTAGGCGGTCTCACGACGACTGTGCCGCTCGGCTGCGGCCCCCACGCAATCACCGTGCGGGCCGTGTCGTCCGGTGGGATCCCGTCGCTGCCGTCGGACCCGTTCGTCCTGACCGTCCGAAACTGCCCGGCGGCCGTGGAGGACGTGACGCTCACGGCCATCGATGACCAGAGTCACACGATTTCCTGGTCGGTTCCGGACGAGCCCTCCGGCGCCATTGTCCTTCAGCGTCGTTCGCTGCACGGTCAGTGGGGGGACGTGCAGACACTGCCGACCAGCGCCGTCAGCCACGTCGATGCCGTGTCCTCATGCGGACTCGTCGAGTACCGGGTCTTCGCGCAGGACGCCAATGCTGATCGCTCGGTCGCGAGCGACGTGGTGCGGCGCGGCATCTGCGCACCGGCCAATGATGAGGTCGCGGCCGCCACCGTCCTGACGCAGACGCCGCCGGGACAGGCCGCCCAGCAGATCACGGAACCGGACGCGATGTGGGCGACCTCATCCCTGACCGATCCCGTGGTCAGCTGCACCCAGGGCTTCGCGGCGAACACTCAGTGGTACACCTTCACTGCCTCGGCGCAAGGACGGGTCAACATCCGCACGACATCGGCGGGCGAGCCGAGCACGGAGGTCGATCCCGTCCTCGCTGTGTACGAGGGATCACCAGGGGCCTCGAACGAGGTCGCGTGCTCGGACGATGCGGGCACTTCGCTCGATTCCGATGTCACCGTGAACGTCACTGCCGGCCAAACCTACTTCGTGATGCTCGGGAATTGGGCGGACGTGGCGGGTGATTCGGCCAGCGTGCAGAAACTGGCGATCCAGTGGCTCCCCGTGGGCACGGTCGATAACGACACCTTCGCGGGAGCCACGGTGCTGACGGGGGCGGGATTCCACTCCTCCGTGATAGCGGCCGGATTCGCGACCGTCGCCTCCTCCGACCCGGCTCACCAGTGCGCCAGACTCGGACCGCGCGTGGGCGGCGGCACACTGTGGTGGCGCTACACGCCGACCGCGAACGGGAAACTCAATTTGAGCACGATCGGCAGCACAGAACGATTCGCCGACACCCTGCTGTCCGTCTACACCGGCACAGAAGGCAGCCTTTCGACGGTGGCCTGCAACGATGATGCCGTCGCCACGGTCACGTACTCGTCGCTCAGTTCCGTGGCGCTGCAGGCTGGCACAACCTACTCGATCCTGGTTTCGAGCTATTCCGCGACCATGCCCGGCAGCGCAAACGACCTCGTCACGCTTTCCGGAACCTTCACGGCGAACGCGGCGATTCAGCCACCGGTGAAGCCCGCCGCGCCTGTGGCCGCGAAAACCTACAGGGTCAGCGTCAAGGCGAGTAAGAGGACGGCGAGGGCGACTAAGCGGCCGAAGAAGGTTATCGTCACGGTGAGGAACGCCGGCAATGCGGCGAGTCGCGTCCGGATCAAGGCCTCCAAGGCACCCCGGGGGTACACGTTCGTGTATCGCTCGGCGGCGGGCAAGAACATCACCAAGCAGGTCACCGCAGGAAAGTATCGGACGGCAATCCTGAAGCCGGGTTCCTCGACCAGGATCACGGTGTCACTCAAACTCAAGCGGGTTAGGAAATCCGCGCTAGCCAAGAAGAAGGCCACGATCTCGATTCGGGTCACCTCGGTCGCCAAACCAGCCGCCAGCGCCACGGCGAAGGTCCGCGTGCGCAGGTAGCCCAGACGCACGACGCTGCTCGTCGAGACATTCGCGCAGCGACTGCGGTAAGTTAGGGGCGATCACTCAAATGAGTGACCGCCCCTAACTCACTCCCGGCTGACAACGCTGTCGGTTGCGAGTCAGACGAGGGGCTAACTTCACATACCTTCGAAGAAGCAGGTCGGTGACAACCCAAATGAATATCCCAGCGCGCACGCGCAAACCCTTAGCCTTCCTCGCGACGCTCTCGCTCGCGGCGGGCCTCGTCCCCATTGCGGCCACGCCAGCCAGCGCGGCCGCAGTCGTCGCTGATCCCGCGGCCGTCGTGAATCCGTTCGTGGGAACCTCCAACGCCGGAAACACCTACCCCGGCGCCGTGGCTCCGTTCGGAATGCTCGCGTGGAGCCCGGACAACGTGAACACCTCCAACGGCACCATGCGGACCGCCACGCCGTCCGGCTACAGCTACGACAGCAATCGCACGCGAGGCTTCTCGCTCACGCACGTCTCAGGTGCTGGCTGCGCCGGCCTGTCCGGCGACATCCCGTTCTTCCCGTACGTCGGAGCCATCTCCACGTCCCCCAGCGCGGCGGACACGACGAACGCGACCACCTACAAGGCCGACTACGCGCACGCGAACGAATCGGCATCCCCCGGCACCTACAAGGTCACCCTGAACAATGGCGTAGGCGTCGAACTCGCCGCCACGACCCGCACCGGATCGGGGCGCTTCACGTTCCCGGCCAGCGGCGACCCGGCGATGCTCATTCGCACCTCCGACTCGATGCTCGGCTCGAACAACGCCTCGATCTCGATCGACCAGGCGGGCCGCGCTGTGTCCGGCTGGGTCGAGTCGGGTAACTTCTGCGGCTCGTTCGTCGGCGACGGATCGCTGCAACGCTCCTACTACCGCCTCTACTTCCAGGCCGAGTTCGACCAGCCGTTCGCCTCGGTCGGCACGTGGACCAACGGCACCGTCAGCAACGGCTCCACGCAGGCCACCGGGGGCACCGGCTACACGAACCGCTACCCGACGGCCGGGAACGGTTCCGGTGGCTTCGTCCGCTTCGCCCAGGGCGCCACGGTAAACGTGCGCGTCGGCATCTCGTACGTCGACGCCGCGGGTGCGGCTGCCAACCTGGCGGCGGAGAACTCGTCATCAAAGACACTCGAGCAGGTCAAGGCCGAAACCAAGGCCGCCTGGAACGAAGAACTGCGCACCATCGAGATCGGCGGCGGCACCGAGAGCCAGCAGCGCACCTTCTACACGGCGCTCTACCACTCGCTGCTGCACCCGAACATCATCGAGGACGTTGACGGGCGCTATCCGCGCTTCGAGGGCCTGGGTACGGATGGTAGCGTCGCCGTCGAGCATCTCCCCGCGAGCCAGGACCATCAGTACACGACGTTCTCCGGATGGGACGTCTACCGTTCGCAGATGCAGCTCGTGGCCTGGCTCAACCCCAAGAGGGGATCCGACCTCGCGCAGTCGCTGTTCAACCAGGCGAAGCAGTTCGATGGCGTATGGGACCGCTGGACCCACGTGACCGGCGCAACGCACGTCATGGTCGGTGACCCGTCCGCGGTATCCGTCGCCGGAATGTACGCCTTCGGCGCACGCGACTTCGATGTCGAGGGCGCCTATCAGTCGCTCAAGCGGGCCGCGACCGTACCAACGGACAAGGACCTGTCGCGTCAGGGGCGGAGCATTGGCGTCGTCGGGCAGCGACCGAGCCTCGACAAGTTCCTCCAGTACGGCTACTACCCGGAGGGCTGCAACGCCTGGGGTTGCCCCAACGAGACCCTCGAGATGGCGATCGCCGACTACAGCCTCGCGGCGCTCGCGCAATCGCTCGGCCACGAGGATGACTACAAGACGTTCGCCCAGCGCTCGCAGTCCTGGCAGAGCCAGTACAACCCGAACGCCACCGCGACCGCCGGATACGTCCAGCGGCGCAACGCCGACGGATCCTGGGTCAGTGGATTCGATCCGTCGAAGGACGACGGATTCGTCGAGGCCACCGGCGCCACGTACGTGTGGATGGTTCAGCACAATCCCGCCGGCCTCTTCGAGGTCATGGGCGGCAACGAGGTCGCAGACGAGCGCCTGGATGGCTACTTCAAGGACGACAACGGCAACTGGGTGCTGACCGGTAGCTGGAACAACCACATCCACGCCAATATGGACAACGAACCGTCCGTGGCGGTGCCGTGGCTATACAACTACCTGGGCAAGCCATGGAAGACGCAGGAAACGGTTCGTGAGACGGTCAAGCAACTGTGGCTCGATCCGGCGGACAACGCGGGCGGTTCCAAGGGCATCCCGGGTAACGACGACCTCGGTGAGATGAGCTCGTGGCTCGTCTTCGCCGCGCTCGGCGGCTACCCGCAGAATCCGGCGCGCGCCGAACTGGCCATCGCGGCCCCGCTGTTCGAGACGATTCGCGTCAGCCCGGTCGGCGGGCAGACACTGGCGATCAACGCGCCCGGCGCTTCCGTCGCGAATAAGTACATCCAGTCGGTGTCGATCAACGGTCAGGCCTCCACCCTGAACTACCTGCCCGCCGACCTCGTTACGGGTGGCGGCACGGTCGACTTCGCGCTGAGCACCACGGCGAACACCTCGCGTGGTACCGCCCCCTCGGACGCGCCGCCGTCCGAGCGCACGGGTGAGAACCTGCCCGAACTCCGGGTCAGCAACGGCTCCGCCACGGCGTACCCGGGCTCACCCGCGTCGATCACGCTCAGCGCCCGCAACCTGCCGTGGGTGACTTCATCGCAGACGATCACATTCACAGTGTCGTTTGAGGACGAGATCTCCGTCGACACCACTGCCGGCACCCTCGCGGTGTCCGGCAACTCCACGGTGACGTCGCCGCTCGTGGTGCGGCCCAAGTGGGGCACCCCAGCGGGGACGTATAAGGGCGTGGTGAAGGCTAAGGTCGGCAACCGCAACCTGCGCGAGATTCCCATCACCGTGACGGTGCTGAGCGGTCCGCAACGCGGTTCCGCGAAGCTCGATACGAGTTTCGAGGTCGGCCAGACGCAGGTTCCGGAGAGCCTGGCGGTGGGGACGCAGAACGCGGTCGACACGTACTGCTGCTCCACGAACCCGCTCGAGACGAAGGTCGCTGGGGACGGTGAGGAGCGCACCGGCACTCAATCGGTGGTGTACGCCGTGAAGGCAACCGGGCCGAATGCCGTGGCGACGAACGAACTCGTTTCGGGGCTCTCGAGCTTCAATGAGCCGATCAGCGCGGGTACCGTCCTGTCGTACTCGGTGTATCCGCAGAGTTATATGTCGTACTTCTCGCGCACCAACACAGCGAGCCGGAACGTGATCGTTGATGTGCAGTTCTCGGACGGCACATTCCTCAGCGAGTTGGCGCCTGAGGCGTCCAACGGGGCCGTTCTCACCCCCGTCGCCCAGGCAGGGGTGCTGACGCAGGACGAGTGGAACGACATCGCCGTCGCTTTCCCCGAGTCCACCTACGGCAAGACCATCCAACGGGTCGTGTTCCGGTTCGGGACTGGTGCCGGAAGCATCGGCAGTGGTGACGGCTACGCGCGTGGCTGGATCGACGACCTCGCCATCTACCACGAGATCCCGGACCTGATCTTCAGCGATGCAACGACGCTCAGCGGTCGTGTTGGGGATACCCTGGGTGGTCCGCTGGTGAAGTTCACCGGGGGCGCTGGCGCTGAGGTCGCCGATTATTCGGCGACGGTCGCGTGGGGCGACGGCGATGTGACGGATGCCTCGATCGTGACGAGCGACGGCGGCTATCAAGTGGTTGCTCAGCACGTCTACGCTGCTCCCGTGAGCGGCGAGGCGGTGGTGACGGTCACAGATCCGCGCGACACCCAGGCGACGGTGAGCCTGCCGCTTTCCGTCCTGGCGAAGGACGATCCCGGTCCGGGGACGGATCCCGGCGATGGTTCGGGCGCGGGCTACGTTGACTCGACGGTTGCGGTGAAGGCGGCCAAGACGAAGTTCGGCAAGGCGGGTTCGCTGGCGGTAACTGTGAGTGCTCCTGGGGTCGTGCCGGCCGGTACTGTGTCGGCGCTCGTCAAGGGCCGAATCATTGGTTCGGCGACGCTCAAGAACGGCAAAGCGACGATCAAGACGTCCAAGACGCTCGCGGTCGGCACGCACCAGGTGCTGCTGTCCTACTCGCCAGCCGCGAACGTCAAGGTGCGGCCCTCGTTCGAGGTGACGAACCTCAAGGTCGCGAAGGTCACTGCGAAGGTCAAAGCCAAGCGGATCAAGGGCAAGCTGAGTCGCGGGTCGAAGGCTTCCGTCAAGGTCACCGTCACCCTGGTCGCCAAGGCCAAGGCGACGGGCAAGGTGATGATCCTGGTCGGCAAGAAGGTCGTCGGCTCAGCGAAGGTCAAGACCAAGGGCGGCAAGGCGGTCGTGACGGTCAAGACCAAGCGCCTGACCAAGAAGGGCAAGATCACGGTCAAGTACGCCGGTAACGCCACCTACCTGAAGAAGACGTACAAGACGTCTCTGAGGGTGAAGTAGCTCGCCGCTGGTATCGCGGACTGGTATGAGGCGGCGGCTGGGGCGATTGCCCTGGTCGCCGCCTTGCGCGTGGCGGTGGATGCTGGTCGTGCGTACGGGCGCTTACTGGCGCTTACGGGCGCGGGTGCGGCGGGGTACGTGTGCCCGACACCGAGGTGCCTTTGAGCAGGTACTTGCGGCAGGCACGGGCGCGGGTGCGGCGGGGTATGTGCCGGACACCGGTTGGGGTCGTGGAGCACCGGGTATATCCGGTGTCCGGCAACCCTATCCGGTGTCGAGGCAGGCGAAGCAGGCGAGGCAGGCGAGGCAGGCGGAGTTCCTCGCAGTTCCGCGCAGCGAGCCTAGGGCGCTAGTCGGCGAAGAGGGTGACGATATCGACTCCGCCGAGGTCCTTGAAGCGGTCGGGCTGGCAGGTCAGCAGAACGATCTGGGCGTTTCGCCCGGTTGCGTTGAGGACCACGTTGATCGCTTGGAGCCGTTTGGGGTCGGCGAATCCGAAGGTGTCGTCCAGTAGCAGCGGTCCGCCGCGGCCTGGATCGACCAGTTCCGCGCAGGCGAGCCGTCCGAGCAGCGCTACCTGCTCGCGAGCCCCGGCCGACAGTGACTCGAACGGCACCGTAACTCCGCCCAGGGTACGCGAGGCGATGCGTAGGTCGGTGGTCACGTCGACCCTGAAATCGCGCCCGAAGATGGGGCGCCCCAATGCCTCGATGCGTTCCTTGAAGGGCGCGACGTATCGGCGCTGCGCCGCCGCTCGGTGCCGAAGCAGCGCATCTCGTAGCGTCTGGACGGCCGTCGCCGCGCGCGCCATTCGCGCATGGCGCGCTGTGGCGTGTTCCAGGTCCGCCTCCGCTTCGCTCAGTGCGTCGAAGAGTCCCTGCTCGGCGCGGTCGTCGAGGACGGCCTGCAGCCGGGTGACTTCCTTACTCTGTTGTTCGAGGTGTTTGGCGTGCCGGTCAACGAGCCGCCTCGCGTTGTCGAGTTCGAGCGCCAGCAGGTCGGCATCCTGCGATGCAAGTTCCTCCTTGGCCCCGGCTAGCGCTTCCCGCGTTCGCGCGACCTCGAGGACCGCGGTCGCAACCGCCGAATCGAGGTCATCGTCGGGGCGGGTCGCGCGGGCGGTGGCCAGGCGCTCTTTCGCGATACTCAGTTCCGCCCGAGCGGTTTCCAAGCCCGCCTCGGCGCGAACGTGCTCGGTCCGGGTCGTGTCGAGGGCAGTACGCAGGGACGTCGTCGCGATTCTCGCTTCCTCGGCCGCATTCCGCGCGGCCTCGTCGGCCTCCGCGGCTTCTCGTGCCGTCGTGGCCAAGGCTTCCGTGTCGATCACATGGTCACCGGCGTGAGGGTCACCGGCGTCTTGGTTGCGACTGCCGTCACCGCCGTCGCCGCGACTGCTGCCGTCGCCGCGACTGCCGTCGTCGCGACTGCCGTCACCGCCGTCGCCGCGACTGCCGTCACCGTCGTCGCCGCCGTCACCGTCGTCGCTACTGCCGTCGCCGCCGTCACCACCGCGTCCGTCGTCTTCGCGAGCGATCAATTTGGCGCGCAACGCCGCCACTTCATTGCCGAGGGCTGGAAGGGTCGTGCCGTCCAGTAGCCCTGCGAGTCCCGCCCTGGCCGCGTCCCGCTCCGCGGTGGCGAGACGGTGCTGTTCCGCCAGCGTCCGCGCTTGCGAGACGCTTTCGACTCCGGCATTCATCAAGGTCTGCATGAGGGACTGTTCGGCTGCAAGCAACTCGGCGTCCAGTTCTTCGGGCGCCAGCCCGGGCGCCATCTCGATGCGAACAACGCCCGGCGCCTCGATCTCGACGGTATCGAGCACCGGCATCTCCCGCGCGCCAGCGGCGGCAAGCTGCTCGTCCCCGATCCTCACCGGCGTTTCACCTAGCCGGGTGACGCGAACAGTGGGGGCGGCCGAGTCGCGCGCGGCGCGCGCGACTCGCACCTGCGTTTCGCGTTCTATGAGCGTCGCGATGACCTTGTCGTCGATCGTGCTAGCGGCCGCGGTTTGTTCGGCGCGTCGAAGTTCCTCATCGGCCGCCGTGGCACGGGCAAACTTTGCTTCCAGGTCCGAGAGCAGAACTGCGGTGCGGTGACGATCAAGACGGACGGCTGCGGTCGCGGCAACGCGATGCGCTTGGCGGGCCGCCGTCGCTTGGGCCCGCTCCGCGTCGGCGGCCGCCTCTGTTCGATCCTGGAGGTCCTTGAGCCTTTCTCTGGTCGTCTGTTCGGCGTGGGACAACTCCGCAACGCGCTCTTTGCGCTCGGCGACCTCGGCGATCGATTGCTGCCGGGTTCTGCGAGCATCGGCCATGGAATCGAGCTGGCGTTCAGCGGACTTCAGCGCCTCCTCGGCGTTGGTGAGGGCCGTCCGCAACGCAGTCAGTTCGCTGTCCCGCGCATCGAGGCTCGCGAGGTTCTTCTTGGACCTTGCGAGTTCCTGCTCGAGTTCTGCTGCCTTCTCGGCATGCTGCCGATGGCTGCTCGTGAGTCGATCAACGTCCACGATGCGTTCTCGTGCTTCGGTGACGCGGCCCTGCGCCTCTGTGACCGCGGACCGTGCGTTCGCGAAGTCCTTGTTGGGCTTCCCGGTACCGGTGTAATAGCGTCCGTACTCGTCCTCGACACGCGCCAGCAGGTCGTCGTGTTCACCTGCGGCCTCGCCCGTTTCGTCGAGCGCCTGGTGCAGTGCGGCTATTTGCGCGAGTTGTGGCTGTTCGAGGGAGGCTCCCTGCTGCGTATCGAGTTCGGCGAGCAGGTCCAGGTCGACGGTGTCGCGCAATATCGCGAGGAAGCGTTCATGCGCCGTGTCCGACGTGAACTGTTCGTGCCGTTCTCCCTCGACGGTGAGCGAGGTCTCCGGGGACTTCAACCAGCGCTTTCGGTAGGTCAGTTCACGACCGCCTGCCTCGATCGTCAGCGTGACCTCCGGGCCCACATCGCGGCCGGCGGGCTGCAGGGCCCTGATCGCCGATGTCCTTGAACTCGCCTTAGCCGTGCGGATCAGGCGCAGCGCTTCGACGATCGATGATTTGCCGACCTCGTTTTCGCCTTCGACGATCGTGATGCCCTCGGAGAAGTCCACGACGGAGTGCCTTACTCCTCGAAACTCCCTCAATTCGATCCTGCGAAGTCTCATCGATGCGCCCCCGCCAGGCGATACAGCAGCGAGAGGGCGTCCTGCGCGGATTGCGCATCCGACGTTGCCGGTTCCGGCGTCATCGGGTGGCCATCGTCCGCCGGATCAATCGCCGGATCACTGTCGCGTCCAGCGTGTTCGTCGGTGACGATCCCTGCGGCGGCGCGCTCGACCAACTCGTCCAATGCCCGCTGAGCGAATCCGCTGAGGGACATGTCCGCGAAGTCGTGATCGTCGGGGATGACGGCCAGGTCCGTGTGGCGCTCCCAATGGTCGATTCGTGCGAAGACGTCCTGCGCCCCCGCGATGACCTCGTCCAATTCGGCCTTCGCTGCGGTGGAGAGAGTGCCGGACAGCGCAAGCCAGATCGCCGTGCGATCTTTGGCGGAGAACTCGTCCAATTCCCGGCCGAAGGCCGTCACCTCTGCCCGCGAGTTGAGTTCCCGCCGCAAGGTGAGGAAGCGCCACGAGCCGACGTGTACCTTGTCCACCGACCACGCGCCCGAATCCTCGTCCATGTCGACCACGAGCACGTTGCCGGGATCGATCTCGCGGCGGTCTGTGACCTCGGGTGTGCCGGGATACCAAATCTGCGGGGTGACCTCGTATGTGCCGTGCCGGTCGCCCAGGATCACGAAGTGGGCGAGGCCGCGCGCCAGGGCCGGGCGGAGAGCCTGGACATCGATGGTGGCGACCGAGTCCCTGTCGGGATCTAGCGTGCTGACCGCACCGTGACCGACTACGATCCGGACCGCCCCGGAGGCGGGCACCTCCAGGTCGGCGATTGCCCGGGCGACAAGGTCTCCCGCGGGACGCTTGGAGAACCACGGCGCGCCGACGATCTCGACGCCTGGCACGACCTCGAACGGGCTGCTGCCGCGGACCACGACCACGTGCTCGGGTTTGCGTGCGGCGAACAGCGCGGAATCGTAGATGGTGGAGGCATCGAGCGGATCGTGATTGCCGGGCACCAGCACCACGGGAATATCGAAGGCCCGCAGCGCCTCGAATGCGCGCGCGATGATGCTGCGATCCAGTTGATTGGACTCGAACACGTCACCGCCGACGACCACGAACTGCGCATGGCGTTCCCGAGCGACCTCGGCGATGCGGGAGATCGCGTCGAATCGGGCCTGGATGTAACGCGGGCGCGCGTCATCGCCGAGGTAGCGCGCGGCCATGCCCAACTGCCAATCGGCGGTCGCTAGGAATCGCATCGTGCCTCCTGAGGTCGGTACTGAACACGATAGCCACCTCTGTGGACACCGCGAGCATCACAGGCGATCGACGACCTCTTTGGCCTCCTTGAGCCCCAGTCCGCTCTGTTCGCGCAGCACCTTGATCGCGTTGATCTTCTTGCCTGACGCCGCGAGCGCCCGGACCTCCTCGCTCACGCGGACCTGCCCCGGGATGTCCGCTGGGGAGGTCGGCTGAGCGGGCGAGTATTGGCTGGTCACAGGGGATATGGACGAGTTCTCCGTCGCGCGCCCGAGCTGCGCCACCACCACTTCAAGTTCGCGCACGCGGCGCTCCAGTTCGGCAACTCGGTGGTCAAGCGCGGATTCGGGGGAGGAGTTGAAGAAGCCCATCGCGCCATCGTCGCAGAAGTTTTCCACAGGCGCTCTTTCAGGCGACGCCGGAGATCCGGGAGGCGCAACATCGAGGCATGCGACGACACGCGGTGCGGGTGCGACGGGATCCCCGACCCGAGGCGGGGGTCATCGCGCTGCTGGTTGCCGTGGCGGCGCTGCTCGTATGCCTGATCGCGGGCGTGGGACTGCCGGCTGGTCAGACACATCGTGCGGCGGCCCGGTACCCCGTGACGAAGGTGGCGCTGCGCACCGCGCGGGGGGCGTTGTCCGCGCTAGTCGCCGCTCCCGATGAGCGCGGAGGGGTGCCCGAATACAGCCGGGACGACTTCGGCGCTGCCTGGCAGGACACAGACCTCATTGGCTGCGACACGCGAAACGACATTTTGATGCGCGATCTGCGACCTGCTGCCCGCGATGGTCCCGATTCGTGCGTGGTCACGAGAGGTGTACTCGTGGATCCGTATACCGACGAGCGAATGGCCTTCGAGCGTGGTGCCGGTAGCTCGAAGGTGCAGATCGATCACGTCGTGGCGCTCGCGGACGCGTGGCGTGCCGGTGCCTGGCGGTGGGAGCCCGTGCGGCGAGTTCAGTTCGCGAATGATCCAGAGAATCTGCTGGCGGTGGCCGGATACGCCAATCAGGCAAAGGGCGCCGCGACTGCAGACGAATGGTTACCCCCGAACAAGGGCTACGCGTGCGTGTATGCGATCAAGCAGATCACCGTGAAATATCGCTACGCCTTAAGCGTGTCCACCTCGGAGCGAGCGGCGCTAGTATCGGCCCTCAACGGGTGCGTGATTGGAAGCCCGCGATGAGGTGTCCCCGTCCACACGGGCGGCGCAATACCACAGCGTCAGTGGACGTTCGCGGGGCATCAGGTAATGTCGGCGACCGTCGCGCCGAGGGCTTTAATCGCGTCATTGGCCAGCAGGGTAACTGCGACGTCGTGGGCTCCGCCCCCGAGCGAGATTTCCTGACCGGCGATGGACTCGTCCACGAAAACCGGCCAAGGAGTGAGTGATCCGAAGGGCGTTATGGTGCCTCGCTCGTAGCCGGTCGCCTCGAATGCGACGTCGGCGTCGGGCATCGAGAGGCGGCCGACGCCGAGCAGCGCGCGCAACTTCGCCCACGAGATGGTGCGATCGCCCGGGACGAGGGCGAAGAGATAGTCACCGTCACCCCTGCGCACCACGATGGTCTTGACGATCTGCCGGGGCTCGACGCCGCGAACCGCAGCCGCCTCCGCCAAAGACTTCACCGGACCGTGACGCGAGATCGTGTAGTCGATGCCCGCAGCGTCGAGGGCTGCCCGCACGCGTTCTTCGCTCATGAACACAGACTATCGCCGGGCGGCGCACCACCTCGGCCGGATGCTAACCGGCTGCCGCGTCCGTCGGTGCTCCGAGCTTGATCGTCTTCAAGTCAGAGAATCGCGAAACGCTGGCTGGTGAAACAACCGGATAGTAGTACGGCGTGGGCGTGTAGTAGTTGTCCGGAAGCTCCACGGCCAAAGTGACTGGCCTTCCGAGGGTTCCGCTGAATCGCACGATGCCCTTGCCATACGTCTTCTCGTTCCAGGACACCTGGAGGTCGGGAGAGCCGGTGTGGATGGCTGGCCGTTCGAGTGCAGTGCCATCGGGCTTCACCACGGTCGCCGCAACCGACTGCCCGACCACGGCGAACTTTGTGTTTTTCAGCGCGATCCGCTTGCCGGCCGACTTCTCGGTGAGTTTCACGGTGGCGCGATAAACCTTGCTGCCGTAGTTCACTTCGAGGGTCAGGCGCTGTTTGAGTCCGGCCTGCGGCGGGTAGTAGTACCAGACCTTGCGTCCAGAGGCGGGGTCCTCGGTCGCGACGGCCTCGTTCGCGGGGGTCTCCAGGCGATCCCAGTGGAATCCGACGGTGCTTACTTTCCACGGCAGTACGAATACGACAGGTTTTTGCGTGTGGGGGAACTTCTTGATCACGCCGATTTTGGTCGTTGCGTTCTTGCGGAGCTTAACTGAGACCGCGCGTGACTTATCGGCTCGGGTGGGGTCGCTGTCGTTCTTTTGGTTGAAGATCACGATCGCCTTGTACTTGCCGGCTTTCAAGCTCTTGAACGAGGCCGTCAGCGTCTTGGCTGTTTTCGGCTTGCCCGCTCGCTCGATCTGCTTCTCCTTCACCAACGTGCCGCTAGAATCCAGCAGTTTAACGAGGTAGGACCGGTCCTTGTACTTGGGCTTGTCGCGGAAGGTGACCTTGAGCGAAGCCTTCCCCGCTTTCAGGGCTGCGTTAACCCTGGTGGCCTTGCCCACGGTAACTTTCACGCCCTTCTTGATCCGGGCCAGGCCCTTCGCGGTGTAGGCATCGAAGCGAACTCGGTAGGTGCCGCTCTTGGGGACGGCCGCTGAGTACTTGCCGTTCTTGTCCGTCACAGTGGTGGCCACGGACTTGCCATTCGCCTTGAGTATGTTGACGGTGACGTTCTTGCGGACCTTGCCGCCGCTGGTGACAGTGCCCTGCACCAAGCCGGCGGAGGCCTTTGCGGGTGTCGGCAGGGCGGCAACCGTTGTGCCCCCGCCGGTCACCAGCACATCGGTGGTGATGCGCGCGCCTGCGTAGACACCAGTTCCCGTGGCCGCAACGCGGTAGTTGCCGGGGACGAGCCCTCGGAACGTCTTCGTTTGGCCGGATTGGCTGGTCGCGCTCGCGGGAACGGGCGTGTTTCCTCGGGTAAGGAGCTCAATGTTGGTCGCGAATGCGGGGATGGTGACCGCGATCGCGCCGAGTTTTCCGAAAGCGAAGTCCAGGTTTACCGTATGCGCACCCGCCGCAAAGACGTAAGGCAGGCCCATGGCTTCAAGTGGTGCGCTCGCTTGCCCTGGACGCGCGTGTAACTGAGATTGGTGGGTCAATGCCAGGTCGTCGCGGCTGAGTGAAGCATCGACGAAGATTTTGGTGCCCGCTGGTACGGCGACGCTCGCCGAATAGGATCCAGTTGCACCTGGATTGACCCATGCGCTTCCGCCCGATTGGCTTGTTCCGCGGACAACCACTCCCGCCGAATTGCCCACCGCAAGTCCCACTCCCTCTATGGACACAGTTCCGGTGAACGTCACGACGGCATTAGCAGCGTGGGCGGGAACCGCCACCGATACGGCCGCTGCGAGCGATGCTACCGACATGGCGGCAACCAGTGCGATCTGGCGGATACGGGGGATCTTCATTGCTCCTCCTTGATGCGCGAGGCTTCTGCACGCGGCTCTTCTGGGTCGCGCACCGTAAATCCGATGCTCATAGAAGCCTATGGCGAATCCGCCGATTCGGAGAGGTGAGTGACGGGACATAGTGTGCAATGTTTGTGAAGATCGTCGATGGTCTCCACCCGAGAGACTTCACAGGTATCCGCCAGCAGGTCACAGAACGCATTCAGCAATGCGTGCCAGCATAGATGTCATGAACACGCGGACAACGAAGTTGGCGGCAGCCGGGGTACTCGCCCTCACCCTGCCTCTGGCGACGACCGCGGAAGCAGTTCCGCTCTACCGCTTCGACCAGCCGCGCGCGCAGTCGAGCGGTGTGACGATCGCCGAGGCGCGGATCACCTCGGGCGACCTCGACCAGCTCGATGAGGCCCACAGGACCGCGTACGAGGCCGCCGCTGCAGACGCAGACGCGGCCATCAGCCGGGCGTGCAACGTCCTGGCCGCCGTGGAGGCCGACGACGTTCCTACCTGGCAGGCGCTCACCGAGGTGGGCGAGGCGGAGATCGGTTTGCTGGCCGCCCGCGCGCACGTGCGGCACGTAGCCGGGTTCGTGGACGAGTCCTCCGCCGCTGACGCGCTGGCCGCGATGGATCAGCAACTGTCCGACCTGCTGGGAGTGCTCGAGACTCTGTAGCCGCGGGGGTGCCCGGGCGGAACTAGGGCGCGACGGGATCAGCGGTGGCGTTCGGTCCTTGGTTGAGTCTAGGGTCGATGCATTCGTTCTGTGGGTCCATGCCGAGCTGTTCCAACTGTTCGTATTTCTCGCTGATAAGTAGGCGGGGTTCCGCGCCCTTTTCGCGGATGCACTCGGAGAGCGCCGCGGCTTCTGGTCCCCAGTTCATCCGATAGTCCTGCCACAGGTCGTCGAGTGCCGCGAATTGTGTGTCGTAGCAGTCGTTGAATTTCTTATCGAAGGCTTCGTCGCCGGCCTCAACCCAGTATTGGATGACTTGGTTTTCTTCGCCCATGAACTCGAATTTCACTTCCGCGGCGTCGGTGCAGGCCTTCAAACGTTGGGCGGCTTCTTGGTATTCGTCGTACGTGACCTCGCCATCCGCGAGGGCTTCGAGTTGCTGTTCGGATAGTTGAACGCCCATGCTGTCGGCCACGGCTACCGGATCGTAGGTGTTGTCCTTGCCCTCAATGACAGTGCCAGCCCCAGTCGGCATGGCTGTGGCATATGTTGGGCCAGGTTCTGTGTTCGATGAGCATGCGCTTAGTGCCACGGCTGTTGCGACGGTGAGTAAGGCTAGCGCTCTCTTGAAGGTCCGTGGACGTCGAGATGCGCGTGGGTGGTGCATCCTGATGATGCACCTGGAGTTGACTTCCTCGCTGCTTGCCGAATGAATCGGTTGCTCCGCTTGGTTCGCAGTGTTGCTCATTGGTTTGAAGTCGGTGGGGGGACGGGATCGGCGGTGGCATTCGGTCCTTGGTTGAGTCTGGGGTCGATGCATTCGGTCTGCGGGTCCACGCCGAGTTGCTCCAACTGATCGATCTTCTCCAAGATCAAGAGCCGCGGTTCCTCGCCCTTCTCGCGGATACACTCCGCCAGAGCGGCCGCCTGGGGGCCAAATTCCTCTCTATACCCTTGCCACACAATACTCAGCGCGCCAAATTCACTTTCATAACATGCGTCAAATTTGGCATCCAGCGGCCCACCGTCAGACTCGGTCCGGTACTGGATGACTTGGTTCTCTTCGCCAGTGAACTCGAACTTCACCCCCGCCGCGTCGGCACAGGCCTTCAGGCGTTGGGCGGCCTTTTGGTATTCGTCGTAGGTGACTTCGCCATCCGCTAGGGCTTCGAGTTGCTGTTCGGATAGTTGGACGCCCATATTTTCGGCCGCGGCTACTGGGTCGTAGGTGTTGTCCTTGCCCTCAATGACAGTGCCAGCCGCAGTCGGCATGGCCGTGGCATAGGTGGCCTCGGCACCCCCTCCAGCGGAACAAGCGCTGAGCATCGACGGGCCAACGAGAAAGAGCGATACGACGGCAAGCCACTTGCCTGAGCGTGCTTGGGAGGGGGGGGTGGGTAACTGAGTGGACCATGGCATTTACTCCATACATCGCGAGTAGTGAATCCTGAACCGTCCCATGTTTGATGCCGTTTCCTTTTGAGTTGAAAGGACCGCGTCATGTCGAAGAAAAGGGAGCCCGTGCTCAGGGGTCAGCGGTGGCATTCGGTCCTTGGTTCAATTTTGGATTTATGCACTCGTCGTCCGGGTCGATACCGAGGTTCGTGAGTTGGTCTATTTTCTCGCTATAGAGCAATCGCGGCTCCTCACCCATGTCACGGAGGCATTCTGCGAGGGCGCCTGCTTCGGGACCCCAGTTTGCTCTGTAGTCTTGCCACATGACATCAAGAGCTCTGAATTCGGTGTCGTAGCAGTTGTTGAATTTTGCGTCGAGAGCGTCGCTGTCTGAGCGTGTCCTGTACTCGATGATTTGATTTTCTTCGCCCATGAATTCGAAGTAGATTCCTGCGGCATCGGCGCATGCCTTCATGCGCTGCGCGGCTTCTTGGTATTCGTCGTAAGTAATCTCGCCATCCGCCAATGCGTTGAGTTGCTGCTCAGATAACTCGATGTGGGAATTGTGAGCAACCTCAATCGGATCGTACAGGCCGCCCTTAGTCATGGCTGTTGAGGACGCTGCAGTCGGCATGGCCGTCGCATAGGTGGTCCCTGCACCCCCTCCAGCGGAGCAAGCGCTGAGCATCAAAGGGCCAACGAGGAAGAGCACTACAGCGGCAAGCCACTTGCCTGGGCATGGGCAGGGGCGAGGGTAGGCAACAGATTGAGCCATGGCATTTACTCCATTCATCTTGAGTAGTGAATCCCGTGAACCATGCTACCGTGGAAACGGTTCTACAGATTGTAGACCTCAACACCTGATGGTGTTGATCAGGATCAGGAGAAAATCGATGCAACGACGCACGAGGCTTGCCACACTACTGGCAGCGCTGGTCATGATGGGTGCGGCATTGGGTGGGGCACCCGCGCAGGCAACCCAAACCATCAACGAGTTTTTGCGGCACGGCCGGCATCTACGGTCAGTTCCAGGCGTGGAACAACAACTCCACACACAAGGCCGGTACGCAACACACCACAGGACCGACGTGTACGCCCTACGAGGTGAGGATCAGGTACGAGAACAATGCTGGATCCCTGTACTGGATGAGTTGGAAAACGGGCTCGCTCACGGCACTATCTGTCTCACAGACCAGCCAAAGCAACTACACAATCAACCAAGCCCAACACCGCGTCCCGAAGAACGGTGGGACGTACACCGTCAGTACTTACTGATTCGGTCGAAGGGGGTGGCTCGCGCGTACGTGGGTCACCCCCTTCGCGTCGCCACTCTAAGTGGGCGATGAGATTGCGAGTTTAATAGTTGGCCTGCTCTGGGTGTATTAACGTGGACGGCAGGGGTCGCAGGACGTCAATGTGGACGTTCGCATCGCCCTCGAGAACTAGGAGGTGTCTTGATGAGTGAGCATGAATCGTCGGTGAAGCAGGGTCGTGGTTGGTGGCGTTCGGTGTGGTTTGTGCTGCCGCTGATCGTGGCATGGTTGGTGCCCCTTGTCGTTCTCTATTTTGTTAACCCTGCTGTTGGTAAAGCGGAGGAGCGGAGTGTTGCCGCCTCTCAACCCGAACTGGTGCCGGTCGGTTCGCGTTCCAATGACTTGCGTTCTGACGTAGCTGTCCTGGTGAGTTACGGGCGTGCTGCCACGGTTACGACACGAGCGAGCGGTGTGGTCACTTCCGTTGAAGTGGCGGTGGGTGACAAGGTCAAACAGTGCAGGTCCCTCTTTCAGGTCAACGCGCGCCCTGTCCTGTCCTATCGCGCGAATTCGCCACTGTTTCGTGATTTGGCACTGAAAGACAAAGGTGCAGACGTGTCGGCGCTCGCAAAGTATTTGGTGGCATGCGGCATGCTGGAGGATTCGGCTGTATCTGAGGAGTACACCACGCAAATCGAAGCGGGAGTGAAGAAACTCCAAAAGGATATCCTCGGGGTCAAGGACACGGGTGCATTTTCCCTCGAATACGTTGCGTTCGTCCCCAAAGACGTGTCGATCGTGAAGTCCGTGGCTGTCGTGATTGGCCAAGAGATAGCGCCTGGCGCGGAGGTGGCAACGGTCAGTGGCCCCCCTGAGGCAATTTCTCTAGTGGCACCAGATACTGGTCAGGCTGTGGTCCTTGATGAGACGCAGAGTTACCTCTTGCGGGTGGGGGATCAGAGTGTCGCGGTTGCAAGTGCTTCGATTCCCGACGATCAGATTTCTCCGATGTATGACTTCCTGACGACGGCAGTGACCGACGGGCTCATGTCCACCCATCAACCCGCAGACGATGGCAGCGGCGGCGCTACGGGCGAGGTGACGTCGCAGGAATATTTCAATGGCGCTTCGATTGGTGCTGAAAAGGTGGTCGAAACGGGTGCAGTTCCGGCGACTGCCATCTACGCGAGCCTCAATGGAACGACGTGCGTCTTCACATCGAATGGCGGCGAGTCGTATGATCCAATCCCATTGGATTCGGTCTCCCTGATCCGCGGCGAACTGGGAAGCATCGGCGTGCCGCAGGATCTGATCGGCAAACAGGTGGTGCGGGACCCGAGCGCACTGACCGAGCAGGTGCTGGCCACATGCGGGTAGAGGTGAGAGGCGCAAGCCTGGGTTTCGGTAAACGCATTGTCTTCGAGGGCCTGGATGCCGACTTTCCGGACGGCAAGGTGACCGCCCTGGTGGGCCCATCTGGGTCGGGTAAATCGTCGCTGCTCGCCGCGATGGCCGGATACATCAACCTCAAGGCCGGTAACATCACCGGGCACGATGAACGCGGTTCCGTGCCCCTGGACGCGTCGATGGTCGCCTGGGTGCCACAAGGCTCGAACGCGCTGGGCGGCAGGACCGCGCTTGAGAACGTCATGATCGGGTCCCTCGCCGACGGAGCGAGTTGGACTCAGGCGAAACGGGACGCATTGCGGGCGCTCGATCAGGTCGGACTTGGTGACCTGACCCATAAGGTTGCTCGATCGCTATCGGGTGGGGAGTTGCAGCGGGTGAACTTCGCCCGCGCGCTGACCACCCACAAGCCCCTGGTGTTTGCGGACGAGCCCTCCGCGTCTCTCGATGCTGTGAACACCCGGCGGGTAGCCGAACTCCTCTTTGACCTGCGCTCACGCGCAACCATCATCGTCGCAACTCACGATCCATTGCTCGTAGAGGCCGCGGAACACGAGGTGAACTTGCGACAGGATGTGCGCTATGCAGCGTGATCGATGGAGATTCGGACCGTTCGTCCGCGAGGCCGTGCGCAACGTGTTCGATGTCCGCGCGAAGTTGTTCCCCGCACTCGTGCTCGCCGTACTTGCCGGGTCAGGGCTAGCGACCATCAGCGCCATCGAAGCATCTGGACTACAAGCCCAACTTGCCGACCTTCAATTAGATGGTCGCCTGGTTTATAACTACACGTCGCAGAACCCCGAGATTCCGGTCCATATCGACCGCGAATCATGCGAGGCACTCGCGTTGCAGGAAGGTGTCGAACGGGCCGGGCTCGTCATCAATTCTGGATTCTTCGACGTCCCTGGGCTCGGGACCGGGGTCATGGTCTCGCGGGCCTCGTCCACACTCTTCCCCGACCTAGGAAACGCCGGGGCGCTGGTCGGCTCTGCGCTACGCGACCCAGGTCCAGACTTCAACCTGCAGTTGCCCGATGGTTTCGTGTCCGTAGCCATCACAATGCCGGAACAGCCCAAGGGCATCGATACGAACTCCTCCGTCGTCGTCCCCCTCGACATCCGCGACACGACCGGGGACAGCTGCCGCGTTATCTTTAACCCGCATAGTGACACCAAAGAGGCTGCTGATCGTGCCCTGGCGTCCCTGCGCGTAGAAGGCTCCGCACCGGTCGCAACGAACACGGCATACCAAGAGAACATCAACCCCATCACCACCTACCTGTCCCGCGTATCGCGCTTTCTGCCGTTCCTCATCGGCCTCCTGGGCGGGTTCGCGGCGGCCGTGATCGACCGAGTGCGGCTCAGCGAATTCGCCGCCTACCGCCTATCCGGCACCTCGGGGCGGACACTGGCGGGGTTGATTCTGACGGAGCATGCGATTCTCGGCGGAGTGCTCGCATCGGCGGCTGCACTGGGAGGTGTTGCCGTCGTGCTTCTGGGACATGCGATCAGCGCGAACGCGATCACCCTGTCTGGAATGGCTGCGGGCGTGACCTGGACGATTGTCGGCTACCTATTCACCATCGACATCCCCTGGCGCCAGCCCACCAGCCTCGCAAAAGATCGCTAAAGACGTGGGGCTGATCTCTTCTCCTGTCTAGATGACCAGCCAAGGTTAGGACTAGACTCCTAGCGAATCAGTTCTTCGACGACGGGCATGTCAATGACGACAGATGAGGCCGCCAGGCTAAGCGCCGATCCGACCACCGACCCGGAAATCCTGCGGCGCATTGTCGTCGCTCGGCCCGACCTCGCGCCGGTGATAGCCCAGCATCCGCGACTGGACGGCCCCCTCGCGCAGGCCCTTGTCGCCCTCGACGATCGAGCAGTCGATACCGTCCTCGCTTGGCGGCAGCCGCCGCCCGGCGGCTGGGGCCGAGACCTCGTCCCCGAAGCGCTCGGGGTGCACGCGATGCCGCGAGCAACATCGCCAGAACCCGCCACGACGCCTTCACCTCGCGTCACCGAGCCGCCCTCCTCGGTGCCCGCGCCGCAGCAACAGCCGCGGGCCGCAAGCGGCGGATACGAGGGGCGCCCTGACCTTTCCAACTCCGCCGTATTCGCAGATCCCGAAGTTCGCGGAGATGCCGCAGGCGCCGGCCAGGTGGAATCGAAGAAGGCCGGGCGCGGCCGCAAGGCCGCGCTTGTTGCGGGCATCACCGCCGCCTGTGTCGCGCTCGCGGGGGCTGGCGGATGGCTCGTCCACAATTTCACCAAGGACGGGACCAGCAAGGGCGGGACGAATACGACGCTCGAGTTGCAGCCGTATCCATCCCAGCCCAAGGCCACCTGGACGCTGAAGTTCGAGGACGCCGTCGCCGCAGCGCAGAGCGTCAATCCGGATGTCGATCCTACGGCCGCCAATCTTTCCTGGGACGCGTACGGCGACCTCGCGCTGGTCTCCGTGACTTCCTGGAGTGGCGACGATGAGTCCGCCGACTCGGCCACCATCGCCGTGGACCTGACTTCGGGGAAGGTCATCTGGACGTTGAACCCCACCCAGGTCCTCCCCGGCTCGAAGGACGTCTACTGCGGATTCTTCGGGGTCGGTGTCATCACCTGCACCGATGCGAATCAGACGAAGGCCGCCTGGATCGACCAGAAGACGGGCACCCCGACCCAGTTCGATGGGGACTGGGTCGAGGTCGTACGGGGAGTGGTGCTGAAGACCGAGTACGTCTCCGATGGCCAGGTCAAACTCACGGCGGAGGAGAGCGGCAAGCGATTGTGGGACCTGTCACTGTCGGTACCGGTCGAGAATTCGCGACTCCTGACCCACAAGCCGGAGGAATTCGCCAACTTCACCCGTGCCGTTTCGACGTCTTCCACGGATGACGAATCTTCCGATCTGGTGACGGTGGCGCTGGCGAAGGAGGGAACCTGCCAAACGGACTATTCCGGGGATACCGTGACGGCGGATTCCGTCTGCGCGGCATCAGACGGCCAGTACTACATCGGGGTCAGCCTCAAGACCGGAAAGGTGCGGTACTCGGGCCAGTATCTGCCCCTGCTCGATGTCGGAAACGAGCTGATCGTACAAGATGAGTCGAAGACTCAGACGACCGTGAGCGATGGGGAACCGGAAATGTCGCTGTCGACGGCACTGGTCCTGAACGCCAACGGCGAGCAGACCGGTAGCATCAACGTTCACAGCGTCGGTGGAGGCTGGATCGGCGGGTCGTTCGCCGTTAACGGTAGCGATGTCGCTGTGTTCGACACGGACAGCGTTTCCTTGTACGAGGCCGGCAAGTGGGGCCAACCATCGTGGACCATCTCATCGATCGCGGGCGAGTATGGACAGAACACGGGCGCCGTATTGCAGGACACGGTCATCGTCTTCACCACCAAGTACGACGACTCGGGAAACAACGTTTACAGCGTCGTCGGCTACGACGTCCGTAACGGTGCCGAGCGCTGGCGGGAGGACGCGCGATTGCTGGGAATCGACGACAACCTCGTCATCCTGCTGAGCGATCTCGACCGCGGAATCAAGGCAGTCTCCCCCGATACCGGTCTCGAAGCCTGGTCCTACGAGGCGGATGGAACAATCACGCGAGCCGGCAAGTGGATCATCCAATGCGATTGGCAGAAGAACTGCTCGGGGCTGAAATCGCCGTGACCGACGACAGTTACGACATCGCCTCGAACCCGGCGACCGATCCCGACACTCTCCTGGCGCTCCTGAGCAACCACCCACAGCTCGGGTTCACCATCGCCAGCCACCCCCGCCTGACCGACCAGATCCTGCACGAACTCACCGCACTGGATGACCGGGCTGTCGATTCTGTGCTCGTTTGGCGCCAGGCGCCGGCCGATGGTTGGCGTCGCCCGTTGCGTCCCGGTGGCCAGGTGTTCGCTGGCAATGGCAAGGAAGCGCCCGTCCCCCGCGAGGTCACGACCCACGACGGCACGACCCGGGACGCCTCAGGAGTGTCGGCTGACACCGCCGCCTCGGCGGGTCGTAAGCGCAGCGGTGGTCGCCGCAGCCGGCGCCACACGCGCGCGTTGGTCGGCGGGCTCGCGGCGGTGCTGATCCTCACCGCTGGCACCGCGTGGTGGCTGGGGGACCGGAACTCACGCGATTCCGTCACGCCTCCCGGTCCTATCGCCGCTCCATCCGCGAACCAGCCGGATGCGGTCACAATAGACCCCCTGCTCGAGCAGAAATGGTGGCTACGTCCCTATCCGACCGCCCCGGAAGTGGCATGGCGCGTCGATAGGGCACAGGCCATGGATTTGGCCCGGACCGTACAGCCGAGTCTCGACCAGGCGACGGCGAATCTCGGAATCTCCGGTAGTGGCGATCGAGGCTTGCTCGCGGTGTCATCGAACGCGGTGACGTCGGGCGACTCGGATGATCCCGATGGATCTTGGGTCGAGGTCGATCTCGGTATCCACCTCGCGTCCGGCGAGTTACTGTGGGCGATCAACCCCTCCGTCGTGACCCCGGGGGAGGACTATCTGAGTTGCACACCTGTCCCGTCGTTCGTCTGGTGCCGCAACGCGAGCGATACCAAGATCGCCGTCATTGACAACGAGAACGGCTTCCCGACCGTGTTCTCCGGCGACTGGTCGCGCCAGGTCGGCGACACGATCGTGCGCTTCACCGCGAATGGCACCGCCGACTCCGGGGCGGAGGGAAGTACCAGAAGCGTGACCGTCGTCGGGGAACGGCTGAACCAATTGCTGTGGGAGACGGAAATTGACGTCCCCGCGGATCAGGCCCGCCTCCTGACGCGTCCCGACTTCGGTACCGGCGACTTTGTCTCTCCCGTCATGATCAGCGAGCCCGTCGCCGGTTCCGGACTCTACGCCGTCCAGTTCCGCAAGGAAGGGGCATGCTACGGGGAGACGGAGATCGACAAGGACCGCTCGGCGGATGATCCCGCCTGCCTGGACGATACGGACGCGTACTACGTGGGGATCGCTGCGGCCACTGGTGAAGTCGTGTACTCGGGCACCAAGATGCCCATCGTGAAGATCGGCGAAAATCTGCTGGTACAGGACCCGGCGGCCACCGTGGTCACGCAGGAGCGGATCGACACCGACTTCGAGGCGTATTCGTCGTCGTACGCACTGCATGGCTCGATCCTCGCCCCCGATGGCACCACCCTGGGTGACATCGACGTCGCGAAGACCGGGTTCTCGCAGCTGGGTGAACTCGTGTCGGTGAGCGGTGACCACCTCGCCTTCTTCCACGACGACGCCATTTCGGTGTACTCCCCCGGACACTTCAGCGAGCCGTCATGGACCGCCGCACTGCCGACGGGCACGCAGGGCTACAGCGACGGCTTCATCGTCGGCCCGAACCTCATCGTCGGCAGCGTGATCGAGGACATCGATGCTGCTCAGGAACACGAGGTCACCGCGTACAACCTCGAAGACGGGCTCAAACTCTGGCATCGTGACGCACGCCTGCTGGGTACCGACGGCGTCCGCGTCATCGTGAACGAGTCTTCGACCATGACGCTCCAGGCCATCTCTCTGCGTACCGGTCTCGTCCTGTGGGAGTCGAACGATGCGTGGGGAGGTGAGCGCCAGGGCTCCTGGCTGGTGCGTTGCCAGGACGAGGCGTGCGAGGGCCTCGCATCCGGAAACGCAAGCGCCGCGACCTGAAATCGTAAGCGCGCGCCAGTTCGCGCGCTGTTAGCGAAATCCGGGTGACGCGCCAGGGCGGGCCTGGGAGAATGGTTGCCCGTGAGTAATGACGAGTCCTCCGCCGCTCCCCGCGGCCGTAGCCCGCGGCGGCGCAACGCCCAGGGCGGGGGCCGTCCGCGCGAGACTCAGTCAGATCCGAGAGCGACACACTCACTGCCGGACCCGGCGCAGGCGCGTCGAACCCAGTCGCCACAGGGCAGGGCGCCGAGAGGCCGTCGCGGCAAATCGGGACGCCGACCGGCCGGCGACGGAGCCCTCGTCCTCAAAGAGCAACTGGAGCGCGCGGCCAAGCGGCGCTCAGCCGTCTCCCTGCCGGCCATCACCTACCCCGAACAACTGCCCGTCAGCGCTCACCGGCGCGAGATCATGGATGCCATCGCGAAGCACCAGGTGGTGATCGTCGCCGGCGAGACCGGGTCGGGCAAGACCACGCAACTCCCCAAGATGCTCCTCGAACTGGGACGGGGACGGGCCGGGCAGATCGGGCACACCCAGCCGCGACGCATCGCCGCGCGAACCGTCGCCGAACGCATCGCAGAGGAACTGGGGGTGCCCCTCGGCGGGGCAGTCGGCTACCAGGTCCGATTCACGGACCAGGCCAGCGACGACACGCTCGTCAAGGTAATGACCGATGGCATCCTGCTCGCGCAGATCCAGCGAGATCCCGACCTGCTCGCCTACGACACCCTCATCATCGACGAGGCACACGAGCGCAGCCTCAACATCGACTTCATCCTCGGCTACCTGGCGCGACTCCTCCCGCGGCGCCCCGAACTGAAACTCGTCATCACGTCGGCCACCATCGACTCCCAGCGCTTCGCGGAGCACTTTGCCGCCGGTGGGGACCGCGCCGATGGGGACGGTGCCGGTGGGGACCGCGCCGATGGGGACGGTGCGAGCGGCGGCGAACCCGCCCCCGTAGTGGAAGTATCGGGGCGCACCTTTCCGGTCGAAATCCGCTACCGGCCTCTCGTCGACCTGAACGCGGGTCCCGGCAAGGCGGGGAAGGGCGATAAGGATCCGCTGACCGGCCTGATCGAGGCCGTGGATGAATTGTGCGCGCAGGGCGCGGGCGACATCCTCGCGTTCTTCTCCGGTGAGCGCGAGATCCTCGATGCGGCCGACGCGTTGCAGGGTCATCTCGGCCCGCGCACCCAAGACGCGCGGCGCCCCGACTACGTCGAGATCCTGCCGCTGTACGCGCGGCTGTCTGCGGCCGAGCAGCACCGCGTCTTCCAGCCTCATCCCGGACGGCGGATCGTGCTCGCGACCAACGTCGCCGAGACCTCACTGACCGTTCCGGGCATCCGCTACGTGATCGACCCGGGGACTGCCCGCATCTCCCGATACTCGCGCACCACGAAGGTGCAGCGGCTGCCCATCGAGCCGATCAGCCAGGCGAGCGCCAATCAGCGCGCGGGTCGTTGCGGGCGCGTCGCCGACGGCATCGCCATCCGCCTGTACTCCGAGGACGACTTCCTGTCGCGCGACGAGTTCACCGAACCTGAGATCCTGCGCACGTCGCTGGCGTCGGTTCTGCTGCAAATGATGGCCGTCGGCGTGGTCGAATCCGCCGCCGACATGGCCGAATTCCCCTTCGTCGAACCGCCGGACACGCGCGCGGTGCGCGATGGGGTACTGCTGTTGACCGAGCTCGGCGCCCTGTCACCTGGCGGTCACGGACTCACCGACGTCGGCCGCCGCCTGGCGCTGCTGCCCATGGACCCGCGGCTCGGCCGCATGATCCTCGAATCGGCGCGTCACGGCGTCGTGCGCGAGGTGATGATCATCGCCGCCGCGATGTCCGTCCAGGATCCTCGCGAGCGCCCCTCGGAGGAGCGGGCGCAGGCCGACCAGTTGCACGCGCGCTTCGCCGATCGCACCTCCGATTTCCTCACCTACCTCAATCTGTGGGAGTACCTCCGCGGCGCTCAGCGCGACCTTTCGGGCAACGCTTTCCGCCGCATGTGCCGGCGCGAGTACATCAACTACCTGCGCGTCCGCGAGTGGCAGGATGTCGTCTCGCAGTTGCGCGAACTGGCGCGCGGGCTGGACATGCGCGTGAACGTGCGCTCGGGCGCACCGTCCGCCGGGGGTGGCAAGGACGAGTCCGCCTACGGTCGCCTGCTCGTCTCGCGCCGGGCGGGCGACGCCGCCGGAAAGCAGGCTACGACGCCGGAACCGGTCGATCCCGGCACGGAGCCGTATGCGCGCGACGCCGCGCCTCGGGTCGATGGACAGGCCACCGCCCACGACGAGGCGCCGGGCATAGACCTGCGCCGGTCGTGGCCGGACGATCTGATCCACCGATCACTCCTGGCCGGACTGCTATCCCAGTTGGGTATGCAGGATTCGGGCGAGGTGAAGGCCTCGGCGGTCGCCCACCTGCGTGGCGCAGCGCGCGAGCGGGCGCTGAAACGGGCGAAGAAGCAGGCCCGGAACGAGTACCTCGGTGCGCGTGGTGCGCGCTTCGCGATTTTCCCGGGGTCGCCGCTCGCCAAGAAGCCGCCGTCGTTCGTCATGGCCGGCGAATTGGTGGAGACGTCGCGCCTTTGGGCCCGTGAGGTTGCGCGGGTCGAACCCGAATGGGCCGAGGAGCTCGCGGGATCGCTCGCGAAGTCCAGTTATTCGGATCCTGCCTGGTCGCGCAGGCGCGGCACAGCGCTGGTGCGCGAGAAAGTCACCCTGTACGGGGTTCCCATCGTGGTCGATCGGAAGATCCCCTACGGCCGGGTCGATGCACCTGCCGCGCGCGAGATGTTCATCAGGCACGCCCTGGTAGACGGGGATTGGGAGGCGCACCACCGCTTCATCGCCCACAACGCCGAGGTGCGTGGCGAGATCGAGCAGGTCGAGGCGCGGTCGCGGCAGCGGGCGAGTTGGCTGGACGATGATGCGGTGTTCGCGTTCTTCGATGCGCGCGTGCCGCAGTCCGTGACTTCGGCCGCAGACTTCGACAAGTGGTGGCGGCGGGAGCGAAACGAGCGATCGGACCTGCTGAACTTCTCCGCCGAGCAACTGGCCCCTGACCTGGCGGATCTCGACCCCGCTCAGTACCCGGACTCGTGGCCGCAGGGTGAGTGGCGGTACGCCCTCACCTATCAGTTCTCCCCTGGTACAGATGCGGATGGGGTAACTGTACACATACCCCTCGCTCGACTCGAGGACGTCGAGCCATACGGTTTTGACTGGATGGTTCCGGGGCTGCTGGACGAGTTGGTCGTCGCGAGCATCAGGGCGTTGCCCAAGGCGCTGCGGGTTCAGCTCGTGCCAGCACCCGACGTCGGGGCGGACGTCGCGAACTGGCTACGCGCCAACACTCCGGCGTGGGAGGACATGGCTCGCGCCGGCGAGATGGCCGCTCCGTTCCAGACCGACTTCGCTCGCGCCGTGCGGGCGGTGAAGGGGGTCGACCTCCCACCAGGATCTATCGACGGTTCGCGCCTGCCCGCGCATCTCAGGATGACCTACCGCGTCACGGATCAGCGGTCCGGCTCGGTCATAGTCGTGGATGAGTCCGCCTCGCTCGAGCAATTGCAGAAGAAGCACGGTCGGAGCTCGCAGCAGGCGGCACGCGGTTCGGTGCGCGGGGCGCTGGCTGCCGCGTTGGCGGAGGCGCGCGATACCCCCAACCGGCGCAGGAGAGATTCCGAGCGCGCGCCATCGGGCCAGGAGGCGGCCACTATGAGGTCCGGTGTCGGTCGCGCTGGCTCGGACCTGGGCAGTGCGACCTCCCTCGAAGATGAGTCGGCTCCGGATCAGCGGTCGCGCAGCGAGGATCGCTCGAAGGCAACGATCGTAGACGATCTGGTCGTGGATCTGGGGTTGTCGACGAAGCGGATCACCACTCGGTGGTCTACCAAGCAGGCACTCACGCTCGCGCAAAGCGGTTACGGATCAACCGAGGAACTCGTCCGAGACCTACAGCGCACGACCGTCCTCCGCCTCGCGGGCGATGATGTACATGAGTTGACTTCCGGAACGTACGCCGGCGTGTTGGCGCGATTGCGTCCCGTCTTCGAGGACGAGGTCTACCGCACGGCCAGCGACACGGTGGCGACGCTCACCGCTGCCCGGCAGGTTGAGACGGCACTGGGCCGCGCCACGAGTCTTGCCTTGCTGCTCACCGTGCAGGACCTGCGGCATCAGGTTGCGACTCTGATGCGACCGGGATTCCTCGTCCTCACGCCGCCCGAGCAACTTCGGCACCTGCCGCGCTACCTCAGGGCGGCGGGGCATCGACTGGAACGAGCGGAGACCGACGCGGCCAAGGATCAGCACGCCATGGCGCGCGTCCACGCCGTTGAATCCGCCTATCGCGAGCGGGCCGCGAAGTGGCGACTCGAGAACGGGCTACGCGATGACGCGCCACTCCCGGAAGATCTGGCCCACGTGCGCTGGATGATCGAGGAACTAAGAGTGTCGCTGTTCGCGCAACAGCTCGGCACGGACGGGCCGGTCAGCGAGAAGAGAATACACAAGGCTCTGGGGACACCGGGCTGGTAGCGCTAGGTCCCGCCCGATGGAGCCTGCGTGCCGCTGAGCGCCGAACTATCCCGTAGCCGGTGGGAAACCGTGATCCCTGCTCGCACACCGGACACCGCGGCGCATCTCGTGCGGCTCGCGCCGATGCGACGCCCCCACGGAGCCGCGAATCAGCGGTCTGGAAATGCCGTGCTGAGGACGAAAACTGGGGGGTCTGGACCCGGTTCAACCGAGTCCAGACCCCCCGTCGATGCAGGGTGAAGCGTCAGCCCGCTAGCCGACCTTCACCTTCTTCGCCTTGGCGTTACCGCCGGCGGCGACTGCCTTGGTCGCGCCGGAGGGGGCGAACTTCACGGTGAGTTTCGCGGTGCCGCGCTTGAGCGCGGGTAGCTTCACCTTCACGCTCCCCTTCGCCCCGGCCGCTACCTTGGCCTTGATCGTGCGGTTGCCCCACTTCACGACAAGGCTTCCGGTCGGCTTGGCAATCCCCGGTACGGCGATCTTTACCGCGACGGTGGTGCCCTTCTTCGCCTTCACCTTCTTAGGAGCCTTGACGGTGATCTTCGCCTTCCCCTTCGTCGCAGTGATCGACTTGGAGGTGGCGGTGCCCGATAGGGAACCAGGGCTCGTAGCCGTCACCTTGACGGTGATGGCCTTGCCGATGTCCGCCTGCGCGACCTTGTAGGCGATGCCGACCGCTCCCGCGATTGGCTTGCCAGCGCGTTGCCACTGGTAGGTGTAGGCGATCGCCGCGCCAGTCCACTTTCCGCTCGAGGCCCGCAGCGTCGAGCCGAAGGATGCGGCGCCGGAGATCTGCGGCAGACCGGTGTTGCGCGGAGCCGCCGCCTTCAACGCCGTTCCGATGGCTAGCTGGCCGGTTGACACGTCGAACGCGAAGTCCTTGGAGGTGGCCGGTGTGCCGTCGGCGTTGCCCACGATCACGCGGTCGGCGCCGATCTGGACTGAGACGGCCTTGCCCACCGCACTGACCGGCACCACGAACTTGTTGCCGGTCGCGGCCTGAACGCCACCAACGAACCAGGTCACGCTCTTTTGCTTGACCGTTCCGATTCCGCTCGGCCAGCTCGCCCGCGTGGCGTCGAGCGTCGCTCCGACGACGGGCGCTCCGATACCGGAGATGCTCGGGACCGGCTTGACGGCCGCGGGCACGTTCAGCTCCAGCACGAGGTCGACGCGTTCTGGCGCGACCTGCCAGGCCGGGGTCGTGATCGTCGCCGATCCCGCCCGCTCCACGCGGAGCTTGTACCAGCCTGCGACCACGTCCCAGTGGAACCTGCCATCCGCTCCCGTCACGGACGGGTTATTGCGGTTGACGGGCGCCAGCAGAGTGGAGCCATCGGGGATGACCTCGAAGTCGCCATCAGCCGCCTCGGCGCGCAGAACGGTGACGGTGGCGCCCGCTACGGGGTTGCCGTACTGGTCGACCACAACGCCGCTCGGATCGATGTAGATGTCGAAGCTGTTAGTCACGACGGATCCGCCCGGGTACGTCAGCGTGTAGCTGATCTCACCGTCGCCGGTGTTCGGGTAGAGCGCGGGGATCACGGCCGAGTAGCGTCCCGCAGGATTCTCGGTCAATGCACCGCTACGAATGACGTTTCCGTTGAGGGTGACCTGGTAGGTCGCGCTCGTCGCGCCAGCGGTGCCGTTGACGCCGAAGTTGATCGGGTCGCCGTAGTAGACCACGGGCACCCCGTCCGAATTCGTCGAAACCGGCGATCCTCCGGAGACGAGCGAGACTGCCGATGGCAGCGCGTGCGGGCCGCGCAGGGCCAGCGAAACCGGATCGTTGCTACCTTCCCTGACGGTCACGCTCTGGCTGGATCCAACGAGGTTCGCCTCCGTCGGGATCACGGAAAGGCGGTAGGCGCCGGTGCGAACGGCGGAGAAGTTGAACTCGCCGTTCTCGTCCGTGGTGACGAACAGTGCGCCGCCGGGCCCGGATAGGCGGACGGTGGTGCCCACGGCGGGCGCCGTGCCGCTTCCGGCAGGCTTCGTGACCGTGCCGGTGACATCCCCGTAACGGATATCGACGTCGGCGTTGCGGATCTCGAATTGGTAGCGGCCGGCCTGCGTGCTGTTCTGGCTTGACCCGGTCAGCGCGTGCGAGCCGCCATCGACGAGGGCGCCATTAGTGAAGGAACCCGGCAACTGAACAAAGGTTCCCGGGACGCCTTCGAGGCCAGCGGAGTAGCCGGCAGCGGCAGAGGTGCCGCCGAACCCGTTCTCCCCATCGGAGGCGTCACCCGTTTCCCACTCGACGCGGTCGTAGTTGAACGTGATGTCGAAGTCGCCCGGCGACCGTCCCGTCTGATCAGCCGCGGAGGTGAGCACCAACTGGAATGTGTTGAGCAGTTCATCGTGCCGGCTGTAGAAGCCGACGCCGTCCCAGGTCACGTAGAACTTCTTGCCGTCGGCGGATGCTCCGTAGGTGACGGAACCCGACTCTTCTCCGCGCGTGTCGACGTCCGCGAAGAACGGCGCGATGATCGGGTTTCCGGCTCGTCCCTGCAGATCGTCGGGCGTGTACTGGCTCTGGCTGTCGCCAAACGTCACGTTTCCGTTGTTGTTCACGTACAGGGACGTGTAGTTCTGACCGAAGAAGGTGACGGGGAACGGCAGCTGAACTTCTTCGCTACTGCCATCGTCCGTCGCCGGCAGCGTGTGCACGCCGCCCCCGCCGTACACCGGCTGAATACCGGCCCGGGTGCCGAGGGCGGAAGCGCGGGGCTGCAGCGTAATCGGGCTCAGCGCAATGACGTCGTCCGCGCTCGTGACCTCGAAGGAGTTCGTCGCTGTCGGCGCCGCAGGAAGGCCCGCGTTGCCGAGATATCCCGCGGTGAATCCGGGTGCGATTCCGCGGACGGTGTAGATGCCCTCGCTCAGCGCCTGGATGACGTACGTGCCGTCGGCCTCGGTGACAGCGGTGCGGTTGACGTTCTCCCAGACCTCGTCCCAGGGATCCCATTTCAGAGCCGAGGCCGAGGCGTTTTCGATGGGCGCCGAGTTCGCGCCTCGAATGACTCCGCTTGCAGACGCGGCGGTCACGCCCTGCAGGCTCAGGGTGATGTTCTCGCCAGGCGCCGTAAAGAGCGTCGCATCCTCCGCGTCGTACGTCAGGCTGCCCACGGCACCAGGAGTTGAAGGCGCAACGTAGTATCCGCCCTCGCCGAGTTGCCCGCTGTAGTCGTAGATGTACAGGGCATACTCGTCACCCGCGGTGAGTTGCCCAACACGCCAGGTGTCGTCATCTGTCACCGATGTCGAACTGATGCTCTCCCAGTCAGACCAGTCCTCGTATTCCACCCGCTGGTACGCGGTGATCTTGATGTCCAGGTCCGCCGGGGCGGCGACGCCCCGCAGGTCGAGCGGCCCGGCCAGCGCGGTGGACTTCTCGGTCGCGAAGACGATTCCGCTCGCGGGGCTGGTAACACGGGTCGCGCTTGCGTCGTCCCGGACGAGGCTTCCCACACCGGGTACTGCGGGGGCCTGGTAGTACCCAGTCGCCAGGAGGCCGCTCCCGTCCCAGAATCGCAAAAGGTACTCAGTGCCGGAGTCGAGATCCTCAAACGCGAACGAGCCGTCCGACGCGACGCCTGTCCACGATGCCTCCTCCCACCAGGAACCTTCGTCTTCGGTCACGAGGTGAGCCGCCGACACGGAAAGGTCATCGATGTCGAAATCGACGCCGGATGGCAGGACGACGCTGCCGGCGATCGTGCTGGCGGCCTCGTCGGCAATTGCCGATGTGGGTGCCGCGGCGACTAGGCCGACCACAAGGCTGAAGGCGGACAGCGCCGCGATTCTCCTTCTCAAACGACCAAGAGACTTTCGATGTTTCATGTGAATCCTCCTATTGGCTACCGCTTGAAACGCAGGCGACACGCCTCAGATCCTATGATGCACGGACCCTGAGTCCTGACAAAGATCGACCCCAGAGATAACAATCTGGGGTGCAGGCTTGGGTAAAATCACCTAAGCGTGGGAGAGCGTGCCGTGCTGAGTGCGGTGCAATCGCATCGAGAGTCCCGATCGGGAAATCATCCCAAAGTTGACATAGGAGTCACCTTCCGGCGGATACCCAGGCACGCGATTGAACGGAACCCTGACAGGGTGGCTTGTTTTGTCAAACGTCCAGGGGGAAATTGTGAACAAATTCGCTAACCGGATGATCGCCGGGCTTGCCAGTGCGGCACTCGCACTCGGCGGCGCCATAGCGGTGGGGGCACCCGCTGCCACCGCGGCAACCGCGCCGGGCACCATCGTGTACATCAAGAATCACGACGTGTGGATGGCAAAGGGGGATGGGACCGGTCAGGTCCGGGTAACGACCAACGGTTCGATTACTCGTTACGCCTCGCCGTCGATGTCGGACAACGGGGTGATCACTGCGCTGCGTGGTCGCAACATCGTTCGTCTGAAAACGGACGGCACCGTCCTGAGCTCGTGGGATACCGGAACTCTACTGCCGGTCGCCGATGGAGGAATGCAATTTACGCTTCACGCGGATGCCTCGCCCGACGGATCCAAGGTGGCGTACAGCCAGTCCTCTTGGAAGGGCATGGGCTATTCCGTCAACGTCGGCTCCCGATTCTCCGCCTCCGATCGCTATACGAACGGTGGCCCGCAACTGCTCTTCCGTAGTGATCCGAGATGGATCAGCAATACTCGCGTGCTGATCCGGTCGTATAGCACCATCTACCTGCACACGGTGGGACAGGAAAGCGCAGTGGAGTGGTTCAACGATGAGCAGGTGTACCCGGGCAGTGGTGGTCTATTCGACTTTCCCGAGGAGCAGTGGGCGCCAGAACTCTCCGCTGACGGCTCGCGGCTCGTGACGATGCGTGGTCCCACCAATTACCCGCAGATGGTCATCTACACGGTGACGGGGAACGCGCACACGTCGATCCCGGCCGTTCCGACCGAGAAGTGCAGTTTCTATGCGGACGGTGACGGTGCCGATGAGTTCGATCGCCCCACGATCGCACCGAACAGCAAGGCGCTAGCCTGGCAGATGTCCGAAGGCATCTACGTCAAGGACGACCTGAACGACTGCGGAACTGACGATGTGCGGCTGGTGATCCCCGGAGCATCTGAGCCACGCTGGTCCAAGGCGCCTTACAAGGCGCCGACCGCGGCACCCGCGCCGGGCAGCGCACTTAAATCGACCAAGGCGCCCTCGATTTCGGGAACCGCCAAGGTCGGCAAGACGCTCAAGGCAGGCAAGGGCACTTGGCTACCGGCCGCCACTAAGGTCACCTATCAGTGGAAGCGCAACGGGAAGGCGATCAAGGGCGCGACCAAGGCGGCATACAAACTGAAGAAAGCCGACGCCGGCAAGAAGATCACGGTAACGGTGACCGCGAGCCGGTCAGGCTATAAGAAGGCCTCGAAGACCTCGAGCGCCGTGGGCGCCGCGGCCTATGCGACCAAGAAGCCGAAGCTGAAGTCAGCGTCCGCCAAGGTCGGCAAGAAGCTCAAAGTCGGCAAGGGCAAGTGGGCCGGCAAGCCAAAGACGTACTCCTATCAGTGGTACCGCGGCAAGAAGAAGATCAAGGGCGCAACGAAAGCCACCTACAAGGTGACGCGGGCGGACAAGGGCAAAGCGATCCGCGTCAAGGTGATCGCCAAGCGTAAGGGCTTCGTCAACGGCAGCGCCTACACCGCATTCACCAAGAAGGTGCGGTAACCACAACAGCGACGCGGAGAGGGCGTCATGGCAACTCGCAATCCGGGTGTCGCTACGCTCGGGACTATGCGATTTGGCGCCATCACCCGCGTGGTCGTCGCTGTTGTGTGTGGCATCTGGTTCGTCGGCTTCGGCTGGTCTGAACCGCACGCCGCACTGATCGCGACACCGTTAGTCGTCGTGGGCGCAGCGCTGCTACCGGATCATGTCCGGTGGAGCGCTGCGCTCATGGTGTCAGCTGGGTTCATGACCCTCATCGCAGGCATGCAGTGGGGCAACGTAGAACTCGTCCTTCCTATGGCGCTTGCGCTGTTCGCACTGGGACGCCTGGACCGCGAATGGTGGCTCGGAGCGACTGGCGTACTGCTCGGAGCGCTAGCGTCGGCAATGCGCGACGGCCTCACCGTCGGCAAGTTCGCGGTCATCACGACCGTCTACGCCACGCTCTGGATATTCGGGGTCGTTGTCCGGCGGCGGGCGATCGGTGCGCATCGGGCGCGCGTGCAGGCGGCTGAACTCGCACAGCAAGATCCCGACGTCGTAAGCAGGCGACTCGCGGCAGCGGAACGGTCGCAACTCGCGGATAAGGCCATCTTCGCTATCCGCGCGTCCATCGTCGACATGCGAACTGCGGCACATGCCGCGATCGGTGATCTCGGGCCCGCTGACGTTCGCAACGTTCACTCGTCCGGCGTCGAGGCAGTAACCAAGCTTGGTGCGTTCCTGGGTCTGCTGCGCGAACCGGCGCCCGTGCGGTCAGACGAGCCCGTCGAGGATCGGCCGGTGGCTACGCGACGCCCGCGCGGTGATCTGCTGCTGGCACTCGCCGCGGCCGTCGTCTTAGGCGGGATCGTCCTCTTTGCAGCCGACATCGACCTGGGCATCGGTGTCGTGACTCTCTACGCAGGGACGATCGTGGCCGTCGGAATTCGTCGCATTGCGCCGATCGGGTCCTGCCTCGTTGCGATAGCGGCGAGCTGCGCCGCCGCGATCGACCCGCCGACGGTTCCGGACATGCTGTTGCCCGCGGCCGCTGGATACGCCCTCATCTCGTGGACCGTCACGAGCGACGCCATCCGTCGCGCCTGGCCGTACCTCATCGCGCTCATCGCCGCGGCCGTGGCAGTCGCCGTCCACTATGGCGCCCGAGGCGTCGCGTTCATACTGCTCGTCTTCGCCTCGTCCGCGCTGGCGGGCTACGCGTGGCATGAGCGCGATCGCATCCTGCGTGCCGCGAACAACGAATCAGAGGATTTACAAGCCCAAATTCACAACGCCACGGTCGCGGCGGTTCAGGCCGAACGGATCGGGCTGGCCCGAGAACTGCACGATGTCACCAGCCACTCGGTCGGTGCAATGGTGATGCAGGCGAGCGTCGCAACTGCCCTGCATTCGCGCGCACCGCAGGACGCGCGCGCGGCACTCGACACCGTCGTCGCCACGGCGGACAGCGTCCTCAAGGGAATCGACGAGTTGCGGGCGGCCATGGACAGCGCGGAATACGGCCCGCTGTGGTATGCCTATGCCGACGTCGGCGACCTGCGCGCCGTACTCGAACGACTCATCGCCGATATGCGAGTCATGTTCGACATGGAGGTGACCGTGGCCCTGGGCGAACTGCCCGACGATCCTCGATTGGCCTCGACGATCTTCCGCATAGTGCAAGAGAGTTTGGCGAATGCGGCACGCCACGCCCCTGGTGCTGCTGTCGACGTATCGGTTGCGCGAGAGTCTGACGCCTATATGGTTCGAATAAGCGACGAGGGCACCGAGAACAATGGCACGCCCGGGTCAGGGTTCGGACTCGCTGGCCTGCGCGAACGTGTGCAGGGATGTGCGGGGTGGCTCCACACGGGGCAGGACCGTGGTCGCGGATTCACCCTTGAAGCCCGGTTGCCAATAGCCGGAGGTCGAGCACTGGAGTAGCAATGATTCGGATCGTGATCGCCGATGACCAGGACCTCATTCGTGCCGGACTGCAGGCGATCATCGATGCCGAACCGGACTTGAAGGTGCTGGGCCAGGCCCGCAATGGGGCTGAGGCGGCGAAGCTGGCCGCGTCCACCGGCGCCGATGTCGTGCTCATGGACGTGCAGATGCCTGATTCGGACGGCCTGGAAGGAATCACCGCGCTCGCGGAATCAGGCAGTCCCGCCCGCGTGATCGTCCTGACCATGTTCGATCTGGATGACTACGTCTTCCGCGCGCTCAAGGCAGGCGCCAGCGGATTCCTGCTGAAGACCACGCCACCAGAGGAACTGATCGATGCGATTCGTGCCGTGCACGAGGGCCGCCGCATGTTCGCGCCGTCGGTGACCGACCGGCTGGTTAGTTCCTACGTGGCCGGTCACGGCGGCGGGGATGATTCCGGCCAGCGCCTTGCGATCCTCTCGGAGCGCGAACGCCAGGTCTTCGACGCGATCACTAAGGGGATGTCCAATGCCGAGATCGGCGCCGCCCTCTTCCTCAGCGAAGCGACCGTCAAAACGTATGTGACGCGGATTCTCGGTAAATTGCGGCTGCGCGATCGAGTCCAAGCGGTCATCCTCGCGTATGAATGCGGGGCGATGGGCTGACGCCCGCCTGCACCGGGCGCGGGGCGCGGGGCGCGGCACGATGAGCGCGGGGCGCGGGGCGCGGGGCGCGGGGCGCGGGGCGCGGCAGGATGAGCGCGGGGCGCGGGGCGCGGGGCGCGGGGCGCGGCACGGTGGGTGCCGGTCACGGTGCGCGGACCCCGTCGATGCCGCCCGCATTAGGCGGTGCGCCGCCGTAGCGTAGCCGCGCCGAGGACGAGCATCCCGACGGTCTGGCGGCATCTGAGAGCGGTGGGCGGTGCGGGGATCAACGCGCATTCCGGGTACGCGGTCGCCTACGGCATGGGCGCGAGCCTTCCGGCGACGCTCCCCTTCTGACGTGACTCAGCACCCGTGGGGCGCGGCGACGATCCTGTCGGCGTGCCGTGAAGTTTCTGTGTGCGCTCTAGTGCTGGCTCGTGCGCTCCCATAGGCTCATGTGCCATGACGGTTCCTGCCGAGGCGCACCCGCGCAAGGGCACGCGCCTCGGAATTCTCCTTGTTCTCGTCGGTCTCGCTGTGACGTGCGTGCTCGCGGTAGTGACGATCTTAATCTGGCGTTATGCGCACGAGTTCCTACCCTGCGAGGTCCAGGACCGGGCGAACGAACAGATCATCGCCGAGGCGTGGGCGGAGATCTCTCCTACGGCTTTGCATGAGGAGTACGGCATCGGTGCCTGCGATGAAGACCCGATGGTCTACTCGCCGACTGAAATGCCCAGCGGGACGAGGGAGCAACTGGTGCAAGGTTTCGTGGATGCTGGTTGGAAAGTCGTAGAGGGTGCATACAAGTATGACGAAGCTGAGCCAGAAGACATGACGGTCTTGCGGAAGACCGTTCGACAGCGTCCACTGGAGGCGGACATCTTCACTCTCGATGACACGATGTCCGTCGACATCTTTGTAAGAGGATTCGGGTATTGATGCAGCGGATTAATAAGCACGCAAGGCTGCAATGCAAATCGCCTGCAGGGAATTGCACGGATGAGCAAGAAGCGACGAGTTCCCCCTCCGAGCCTTCCGACGCTCAAATGCACCAGCGAAAGCGGCGCAGAAAGCACCGACGGCGTGAGTTCCTGATCCTGGTGCTGGGGCTCTGTGTCTTTGCTTCGCTGCTCGCCGGCGCGTTCTGGTGGCGCTTCGGACACGAGTTCCAACCCTGTGACGTGCAGGATCGGGAGAACGATCGCATCATCGCAACCGCTTGGGCAGAGGTATCCACATTGCCTCTGGAAGACGGCGGTTCCGGCGGTGCCTGCGACAGCGATCCGAAGGAATTCAGCTCCCAGCGGCTACCCGCAACAGAGCGTGACAGCCTGGTCCAGCGTTTCTTGGCGGCCGGCTGGAAGCTGACGGAGGACTCCGAGGCGATGGCGATGGCGCCGAATGCATTCGGGATAACGTCCTGGGAAGGCTTCAGCAAGCGGGTTCGATGGCGACCGCTCAGCGCGAGTCTCACTGAGTTCGATGGCGGGATCAGCGTCACCCTCCGTGTCGAAGGGTCTGCTTTCTAGGTGGCTGTGAGCATCGTCCGGAGCGGATGATGCCGGTGGTCCTTCTATGCGATCCGCCTTAGGCGGTGCGCCGCCGTAGCGTAGCCGCGCCGAGGACGAGCATCCCGACGGTGAATACGGCGACGACCAGCGCGGGCGCAACGATCTGCGGGGAGGGCTCGGAGGCCACGCGTTGCATGGCATCAACCGCGTAGCTGAGCGGTAGCACGTTGGAGACGGCGTGCAGGATGGCGGGCATTTGATAGCGCGGTACCAGGAGTCCGCACAGCAGGAATTGCGGAAGGACGATCGCGGGGAAGAACTGAACAGCCTGGAACTCGGTGCGCGCGAATGCACTGACGAACAACCCCAGCGACATCCCGAGCAGCGCGTCGAGCACGGCGATGAGCACCAGCAGTCCGCCCGGTCCCGCGGGCTTGACGCCGAGCGGGCCGAGCAGCAGCGCGGACGCGATCAGCGCCTGGACGATGGCGAGCGCGCCGAACGCCAGCGCGTATCCGCCGATGAAACCCACCTTGGAGATGGGCAGCGTTAGTAGCCGTTCTAGGGTCCCCGAGCGCCGCTCGCGCAACACCGTGATCGAGGTGACGAGGAACATCACGACCAGCGGGAAGATCGCGAGCAGCGCCGGGCCCAACTCGTCGAAAATCGCCTTGCCGTCATAGACCCACCACAGCAGCGACAGCAGAACGCACGGCAGTACGAAGATCATGGCGAGGGTGCGCGGGTCGTGCCGCAGTTGTTGCAGCACTCGCTTAGCGGTTGGGATCACTCGTCCCCCTCCCGTCCCGTACTGGCGATCTGCAGGAACGCCTCATCGGCACTCGCGGCGCCTGTGCGCTCCAGCAGAGCGTTCGGCGGGCCGTGGAAGACGAGTTCCCCTGCACGTAGCAGCAACAGTTGATCGCAGTGGGTGGCCTCGTCCATCACATGACTCGAGATCAGCAGCGAGCAGCCCGAGCCGGCCAGCTGCCGGAACAACTCCCACAGCGATGCGCGCAGCACGGGGTCGAGGCCCACGGTGGGTTCGTCGAGCACGAGCAGGTCCGGGCTGCCTAGCAACGCACACGCGAGGGACACGCGCGAACGCTGTCCGCCCGAGAGCGTGCCGACCAGCTGCTTTCCGCGATCGGCCAGGCCGACGCGTTCGAGGACGTCGTCCGCCGCTTGCCGGGGTGCACCGCCACGACCCAGGGCGATGCGCGCGAAGTAGTCGGCGTTCTCCCGGACCGTCAGGTCCGAGTACACGCTCGGTGCCTGCGTCACGTAGCCGATACGGCGGCGCAGACCGGGATCGCCTGCGGGCTCGCCCAGCACGGTGACCGTGCCGCTCGCGACCAGTTGGATGCCCATGATGGCGCGCATCAGCGTCGTCTTCCCGCTGCCCGATGGGCCGAGAAGGCCGGTGATCTTGCCCGCGGGCACGCTCAGGGAGATTCCGGGCAGGACGAGCGCTCCGCCGCGCTCCACGCGTAGCGATCTCACCGTGACGGCTGCGGTGGCATCGTCGGCGAACTCGGGGCGGGCGCTGCGGCCTGTGTTCACCCTGCGAACCTACCACCCGGGGCAGTGCGCTGGTCGGGAAGGGGAAGGCCGCGGGCTACCGCGCCGCGATAAGCGTTCCCACCCGCGGGCGCAATCCCACGACCTGGCCGCTTTCCAGGCCGAGTTCGCGTGCCTCGGATCGGGTGAGCGTCACGTTCACCGTGTCATCCGTGCCGGAAAGCGGCTCAACGAACACCCGCACCTCGAACCCGATGCGCAGCAGGCGGGTGATCCGGCCCAGGGTCACGTCGGCGGCGGCCGACTCCGGTGAGGCGTTCACGGACGCGATCTCGATGTCGTGCGGGCGGATCGCTGCTCCGCCTAGGCGCGTGATCGGCCCCAGGAATTCGAGTACGAAGTCATTTGCGGGGCGGTCGTACAGGTCGTCAGGCGTGCCCACCTGCTCGACGCGGCCGTTGTTGATCACCACGATGTTGTCGGCGACCTCGAGGGCCTCCTCCTGATCGTGCGTGACGAACACGGTCGTGACGTGAACCTCGTCGTGGAGGCGGCGCAGCCAGTCGCGCAGTTCCTTGCGAACCTTCGCATCGAGCGCACCGAACGGCTCGTCGAGCAGCAGCACCTTGGGCTCGATCGCGAGCGCGCGGGCGAGCGCCATGCGCTGGCGCTGGCCGCCTGAGAGCTGCGATGGCAGGCGGTCGGCGAACTGGCTCAGGTGCACCAGTTCGAGCATGTCCTTGACCCGCGCCGCTATCTCCTCCTTCGGCTTCTTGCGGATCTCGAGCCCGAACGCGACGTTCTTGGCAACGCTCATGTGCTTGAACGCGGCGTAGTGCTGGAACACGAACCCGACGCCGCGGCGCTGGGCCGGGACATTGGTTGCGTCCGCACCTTCGATCTCGATCCTTCCCGTGTCGGGGCGCTCCAAGCCGGCGATGATGCGCAGAAGCGTCGACTTGCCGCCGCCAGAGGGGCCGAGTAGCGCTGTCAGGCCGCCGCTCGGGATCGACAGATTGATGTCCGCCAGCGCGACGAAGTCGCCGAAGTTCTTGCCCACCTGCGTGATTTCGATGCTCACTTCTGCTCCTCCTTGGGGCGCAGGAACGTCACCACGACGAGTGCGGCGACAGCGATAAGGGTCAGCAGGAACGCGGTCGCGTACGCCGTGCTCTGCTGGAATTCCAGGTACTTATCCTCGACCACGAGCGTGGCCGTCTGGGTGCGCTGAGAGATGTTGCCGGAGACGATCTTGACGGCACCGAACTCCCCGAGCGAGCGGGCGAGCGATAGGACCACGCCGTAGAGCAGCGCCCACTTGATCGACGGGATCGTGATGCGGCGGAACGTCTGCCAGGGGCCGGCCCCGAGTGAGCGGGCGGCGAGCTCCTGGTCGGTGCCGATCTCCTGCAGGATTGGCACGAGCTCGCGGATCACGAGCGGTAGCGACACGAACGCCGTGGCCATGACGATTCCCGGCGTGGAGAAGATGATCGAGATGCCGGCGTTCTCCAGTCCCGGCCCGAACAGCCCATTGCGCGGGCCGTACGCGAGCAGTAGCGCCAGGCCGACGACGACCGGGGAGACGGAGAGCGGCAGATCGAGCAAGGTCGAGAATGCGCGCCGGCCGGGGAACTTGTAGCGGACCAGCAGTAGGGAAGCGACGATGCCGAACACCGTGTTGATCAGGACGGCCCAGAAGGCGACCTGAACGGTCAGGATGAGCGCCTTCGTCACGGCCGGATCCTGGAGCGCCGTCTGCAGCGAGTTGCCGTCGCTGAACGTCTCGACCGCGACGAGCGAGACCGGCCAGATCACCAAGGCGGTCAGGTACACGATCACGAGGATGCGGCGCGCGTACGTGCCGGTTGTCTTGCGCTGCCAGCGGCGGGTTGGCCGGCGCGCGGGTGCAGGGGCGCCGGTTATGGACGATTCCTGCGCCGCTTCGAGGGTGATGCCGCTAGCCACGTCGCGCCACCTTCCGGGAGATGAGGTCGAGGGCGATGATGGCGGCGAGCGCCACGACGAGCAGGATCAGTGCCACCGAGGCGGCGGCTCCGACGTTGTCGTTCTCGATGTAGCTGAAGATGCGGACGGCGGCCACCTCGGAGACGAAGGGGAGGTTGCCGGACAGCAGGACGAGCGAGCCGTACTCCGAGATGCCACGGGCGAACGCGAGCGTTGCCCCAGCCGTGATGGCGGGCACGAGCGACGGCAGGACCACGCGCGTCCACACCTGGAGGCGGCTCGCGCCGAGCGAGCGTGCCGCCTCCTCGACCTCCGGCTCGAGTTCGAGCAACACCGGCTGAACGGTGCGGACCACGAACGGCACCGTCACGAACAGCAGCGCCAGGAACACGGATGCCTCCGTGTTGGCGATATCAATGCCCAGCGGGCTCTTGGGTCCATATGTGCTGAGCAGGACCAGGCCGGCCACGATGGTCGGCAGCGCGAACGGGATGTCGATGACGACCTCCAGCAGGCGCTTGCCGGGGAAATTGTCGCGGACGAGCACCCAGGCGATGAGCGTTCCCGCGACGGCGTTGATAGCCGTCACGTAGAACGCCTGGCGCACGGTGAGCCAGATGGCGGCGGAGGTCTGCGGGTTGGTCAGCGTCGCCACGAAGTTGTCCCAGCCGCCGTCCACTGCCTGCACGATCACGAGTGCAAGCGGAATGAGGACCAGCAGGGAGAACCACATCACCGTGAGTCCCAGGCCGATTCCGGCCGGGCGGGTGAGGTTGTGGCGGGGCACGCGCACGCCCGCTCGCTTGGCCGTCTTCTGGCTCACCGCGCTTAAGCTCAACTCAGGCCCGCCTCACTCTGCAGCTTCGTGATGATGCCGTCGTTCTCGTCGAAGAACTTGGAGTTGACTTCCTTCCACCCGCCGAAGTCGCCGTCGATGGTGAAGAGCGTCGGAACCTCCGGGAACGGGTTCGACGGATCGTTGGCGCCTTCGACGTTGCCGATCTCGACGTCACCGGCGGAGGCCAAGGGGCGGAAGCCCTTGGAGGCATAAATCTTCTGACCTTCGGCGGACAGCGCGAAGTCGAGGTAGGACTGTGCCTTCTCGTTCGCGTCCTTGGTGACTGCGGCCGGGTTTTCGATGAGGAGGGTGTCGGCGGGGACGATGTAGTCGAACTTCTCGCCCTGTTGACGAGCGAGGATGGCCTCGTTCTCGTAGGAAATCAGGACGTCACCCGTGCCGGACTGGAACGCTTGCGTGGCGTCACGGCCCGAGCCGGGGAATGCCGCTACGTTGCCGAGGATCTTGGCGAGGAACTCCTTCGCGTCGTCCTCGGATCCGCCTCCGGCGATGATGTGCTGCCAGGCTCCGAGGATGTTCCAGCGGGCCGCGCCGGACGAGCCGGGGTTGGGTGTCACGATGCTGACCCCGTCCTTTGCGAGATCGTCCCAGCCGGTGATGCCCTTGGGGTTGCCTTCGCGTACGACGAGGACGACGACCGAGTCGGTCACGATTCCCTTGTTTGCGCCGGCGTTCCAGGATTCATCGACCAGCCCTGCCTCCACGAGGCGCGTGACGTCGGGGGTGACGGAGAAGTGGACCACATCGGCCTTGAGACCACCGGCGACGGCGCGGCTCTGGTCTCCCGACGCGCCGTAGGACTCAGTCCACGTCACGCCCTTTCCGTCATCGGTCTTGCCCCACTCCGCTTGGACGGCGTTGTTTCCGGCCTTGGGGACGGCGAATCCGACGAGGGAGAGTTCGGTGCTTTCTGCGCCACCTCCCGACCCGCAAGCCGTCAGGCTCAAGGTGGCGGCGATGGCCGCTACTGCGGCGGTGATCCGGCGTGCACGGGCGAGCTTCATGGGTACCTCTTGATCTTTGCTGGTGCGAAACAAATGCGTTGATAGCCGATCAAGGCGACTACACCGCTAAACCCTACTGGCGTACACGAGAATAACACCATGTGCGGATGGGGCATCTCGAAACGTGGACTGGCGTCTCAAAATGACGCGTGTTTCGCGCCGCTCAGGTCCGCCAATGGTGCGGCCCCCGGCGCGCACTCACGCTTCGCCACCTTCGCCGCGCCCACCCGTGAGCAACTCGTTACACAGTCGGGGGATATTCGAGGTCGAAGCTGCTCTCGCCGCCACCGTGTTTGCGATGCCGATGAAGTCACGACGTGCGCGCGGTTCGAGGCAGACAAATCTAAGTGCGAGGCAGTAGGAAGCCCCGCCGCTGCATATCCGGGCCTCTGCCGATATCCCGGCCACTACTCAACGTGGCCGGACGCATAGTCCTACTACGATCCTGCGATGGCGAAGGTGAGGACCGCGATAAGCGGGGGCAGGAATGCGAGCGCCACGCCAATGCGGTCTAAGTTCCGGCTGAAGCGGAACATCTGTATGAGGGAAACGATCGCTCCTGCGAATCCAACGGCACCGCCGAACAGCGCGACGTTCAAGGCAGTCTGCACCTCGTCTACGGACCGATCGCCGCCAAAGATGAGGAGCGCCCAGAACGCGGGATACGCGATGAGCGTCAAGGTGATGCCGATCCAGGACAGTGCCCGATCTGACTTGCCCGGCTGCTTGCGAGGCTTGCTCGCGCTCGGGAGCGGCGACGCGTCCGGCGTGACGTCGCGATCTGGCGCCGATGGGCCCCGCCCGGTGGATGCGGTCATGGGGTTCTCCTTGAATATTGGGACGTTGAGAACTGTAGCCCGAGAGTCGCCGTCGCGCCCGGCGGTGGGGCGACTCCCGCATGTCCGCATGCTGGATGTTGTTGTGTCCATGATGAGAACTTTCCATTAGAGTATGAGGCGACCATCCAGAGCGGCTGAGAGACCTGGCTCGTTGATGCCGCAGCAACCCCCCGGTGCACAGCGCCGGCACGGTGCTACCGCCAGGAGCGATGGAATGCCGTCAGGAGGCTCGCCATGACCGATAAGGACCACGACTGTTGGGACCCCACCCAACTTCGTCCCACAATCTCGTTTGAGGTCATGCCCCCGCGGCGACCCGACATTGCCCCCAACTTCTGGTCCAACGTCGACCGCCTGATCGGCGCCCGCCCCGACTTCCTATCCGTGACGTACGGCGCCGCAGGCACCGACCGGCAGACCGCCCGGCAGGTTGTCTCCCGACTCATCGGATCCGCGCCCCTGCTGCCCATCGCCCACCTCACCTGCGTTGGCCACTCGCGTGCCGATGTCGTCGAGGTCGTGGACGAGTTCCTCAGTGCTGGCGTCCGCTCATTCCTCGCCCTGCGCGGCGACCCGCCCGCCGGCCAGCCCGACTGGCAGCCCACGCCGGGCGGGGTGAACTCGTCGGTGGAGCTGATCGCCCTGCTGCGCGACCGCGAACGGGTGCGCTGCGCGGCCCACCCAGGCAACGCGCTGCGCGGCGCCGCGCAGCCCCTGACGATCGCCGTCGCGACCTTTCCCGGCGGTAACCCGTCGGCCGGTACCTCCAGCGACCAGGAAATCGAGCGGCTGCTCGTCAAGCAGGCGGCCGGGGCGAACTTCGCCATCACCCAGTTGTTCTACCGGCCCGAGACGTACGCCGACTTCGTCGACCGTGCCCGCGCCGCAGGCGTTCACTTGCCGATCCTTGCCGGAATCATTCCGTCGACCGATCCCGCACGGCTCCACCGTGTGGCCGAGCTCACCGGCCTGCAACCCCCGCCGGAACTGCTGAAAACGCTGGCGGAGGCCTCGTCCGACGAGGCGCGCCACGAGGCCGGCGTCCGCGCCACGACAGACCTGGCGCGCGCCGTCCTCGACGCCGGCGCACCCGGCCTGCACATCTACACCTTCAACAAGGCCACCCCCGCGCTCGACGTTCTCAGCGGGCTCGGGCTGACCACCGACACCACGACAACCTCAACGCCCACCGAACCCGTGACCGCCCCCGCGGTCGTGAAAGGCTGAATCGCATGACCACCCCCGCATTTCCCGTCGCCACGATCGTTGGCTACCCGCGCATCGGGCGCCGGCGCGAGCTGAAGAAGGCCGTCGAGGCGTACTGGGCCGGCAAGTCCACGCTTGCCGAGCTGGAGGAGACCGCCTCCGGCCTGCGCCAGGCCACGCGCGAACGGCTCGCCGAGCTGGGCCTCGGGCGCACCGACGCCTCCATCCCGGAGACCTTCTCGTTCTACGACCAGGTTCTCGACGTCACCGCAGCCGTCGGTGCCGTGCCGCCGCGCTTCGCCGGATTCGAGGGCCTTGACCTTTACTTCACGCTCGCGCGCGGCATCGGCGACATCGCGCCGCTCGAGATGACCAAGTGGTTCGACACGAACTACCACTACCTGGTGCCCGAGATCGGTCCCGACACTGCCTTCTCGCTGTCGTCCCGCCGCATTATTGACCAGTTCACGCAGGCCCGGGCCGGCGGATTCGTGACGCGTCCGGCCATCGTCGGCCCCGTCACCTACCTGCTGCTGTCCAAGGCCGCCGACGGCGCGCCCGAGGGCTTCGACCCGCTGGACCGCCTCGAGGACATCCTCCCCGTCTACGCCGAACTGCTGGCCGAACTGGCCGCCGCGGGCGCCCCGTGGGTCCAGCTCGACGAGCCGGGCCTGGTGACCGACAACATCAGCGTCGAGCCGGGCGTCGTGTCCGCCGCCGTCACGCGGGCCTACGAGGTGCTGGCCGGTGGCCAGCGCCCTGCCATCTTCGTCACCTCCCCGTTCGGCGACCTGCGAGAGAACTTCCCGGTCCTCGCCGCGACCGGCGTCGAGGCCATCCACGTTGACCTCGTCCACGGCGGCGTTCCTGCGGCGGCCCCCGGCCTTGCGACCAAGACCCTGGTGGGCGGCGTCATCGACGGCCACAACATCTGGGCCGCCGACCTGGGCGCCAAGTTCGAGCAGCTCGAGGCGCTCACCGAACTCGGCGCGAGCGCCGTCTCGGCTGCCACAGCCACGTCCCTTCAGCACGTGCCGCACGACACTGCGGACGAGAAGTGGGAAGACGCCGAACTCGACGCCAACCTGCACGCCTGGCTCGCCTTCGCCGACCAGAAGGTCGTCGAGGTCGTCACGCTGTCGCGCGGACTGACGTCGGGGCGCGGGGCGATCGAGGACGAGATCACCGCCTCCCAGCAGGCGCTGGCTTCGCGCGCGGCCGCCGCTGGCGTTCGTGTCGACGCGATTCGTGCCCGCACCGCCGCGCTGACCGAAGCCGACTTCAGCCGTGGCGACTATGACGAGCGTGCCGCAGCGCAGGCCGCGAAGCTCGGCCTGCCCGAGCTGCCGACCACGACCATCGGTTCGTTCCCGCAGACCGTCGAGATCCGCCGGGCTCGCGCCGCGCACGCCCGCGGCGAGCTCGCGACCGAGGCGTACGAGGCCGAGATGCGCGCCGAGATCAAGCGCGTCATCGAACTGCAGGAGTCGATCGGGCTGGACGTGCTGGTGCACGGCGAAGCCGAGCGCAACGACATGGTGCAGTACTTCGCCGAGCTGCTGGACGGCTTCGCGGTGACGACGAACGGCTGGGTCCAGTCGTACGGCTCGCGCTGCACCCGCCCGTCGATCCTGTGGGGCGACGTCTCGCGGCCCGAGCCGATGACCGTCCGCTGGGCCACGTATGCGCAGTCCCTGACCCCGAAGCCGGTCAAGGGCATGCTCACCGGTCCCGTGACGATCATGGCCTGGTCCTTCGTGCGCGATGACATCCCCCTGGGTGAGACCGCGAACCAGCTCGGTCTGGCCCTGCGCGACGAGGTGAACGACCTCGAAGCCGCCGGCATCGGGATCATCCAGGTGGATGAGCCCGCCCTGCGCGAGCTGCTGCCCCTGCGCCGCGAGGACCAGCCGGCCTACCTCGACTGGTCGGTCGGATCGTTCCGCCTCTCGACCGCCGGGGTTCGCCCGGAGACGCAGATCCACACGCACCTGTGCTACTCGGAGTTCGGCGAGGTCATCGGCGCAATCGACGGCCTTGACGCCGACGTGACCTCCATCGAGGCCGCCCGCTCTCGCATGGAGATCGTGCCCGAGCTGGCCGCCGCCGGGTATGCCCGCGGCGTTGGGCCCGGCGTGTACGACATCCACTCCCCGCGCGTGCCGTCCGTGGACGAGGTCTCCGAGCTCGTCGCCCTTGCGGCGCAGGGCGTGCCTGGGAACCTGCTGTGGATCAACCCCGACTGTGGGCTCAAGACCCGTGGCTACGCCGAGACGGTTCCGTCGCTGGAGAACCTGGTGGCCGCCACGCGCGCGGTGCGCAACCGCGAGGTAGCGAACGTCTGACGCTCTTCAACCGGCAACGGCCGGGGTGCACTCGCGGTGCGCCCCGGCCGTTGCTTTTTGTCGATGGTCGAAGCAAGATGGCCGGCGGAGCCCGTCCGCGGATGGCCTCTGCCTCGCGTCCCATCGCTTGCGCGAATTCGGTTCGTTTGCGCGCGTCCGATTGGCGTCGAACGATGGGAACGCCCGCAGACGATCGTGTCGCCCTTATTGCGAGGGGCTAGCAGTTTTAGGTAGCCTTAGCAGCAGTTTGACAACGTTGTCAGCGCGTCTCGCTCGTTGCCGAGCCGGACGCGCACCTGGGAGGAAAAAATGACTGGCACGAACACGTGGGCATTTCGCCCGGCTACAGCCAAGAAGATGGTCGCCGCCATTGCGAGCATCGCGATTCTCGGCACGACTCTGGTGGCGGGTGCCTCCGTTGCCAGTGCCGACACCGATGCGACGCCGTGGGCAACGTCGTTCGAGGACAGCGCCGGACTGCTGAGTTCAGTGCAGTACAGCGCCCCCGTGAACGTCTCGGCGGTGGGCCGTGCCGCGGGTTCCCTGTCGGGGAGCGTGACCGGTGTGGTCGCCTCCCTGGAACCCAACGTCGAGGAGAACGGCCAGAAGGCGCTCGACGGCGACATCTTCACCAAGTGGCTGTTCGCTGGATCGTCCGCCGACCTGCGCTACGAATTCGCAGCGGCGACCACCGCGACGGAATACCGAATCACCACCGCCAACGACGCCTGGAAGCGCAACCCGCGGACCTGGACGCTCCAGGCGTCGAACGATGCCAGCGCGTGGACCGACCTCGACAGCCAGGACTACCAGTTCTCGATGGCGGATCTTTCCCCTCAGTTGTTCTCCGAACGCGCGTATTCGATTCCCGCAGCCAAGCGCGGCTCCTACAAGTACTACCGCTTGCGGATCACGGCGAACCACGGCGAAACTCTGACGCAACTGTCGGAATTCGAACTCATCGGTACCGGGACCGCGGGCACGCCGTCGACGCTTGCCACGACGATCGATTCGGGTCCGCGCTGGTCCGAGACCGCCAAGACGCAGGTCGGCTGGACGGGGACCAAGTCCTTGCGCTATGTCGCGCACCAGCTCGGTGCCGGAGATGGTCACGCAATCAACACCATCTACGACAACGTCGACCTCACCATCGGTGCCAACTCCGAACTGTCTTACCTGATCTTCCCGAACCTCAACGGCAACGCCTACACGTATGCGGGGCAGAACGTCACGGTCGACCTCGAGGTGACCGAACCGAACGGATCCAACCCGAGACTGCTCTCGGGCATCAATGGCCTGAGCGACCAGTACGGCTATGGAATTAGTCCGCAGGAGCAGGCCGAAGCGAAGATCCTCTGGCCGGACCAGTGGAACAAAGTGCGCATCAGCCTTGCCGGGCTCACTGGCAAGAAGGTCAGCAAGGTGCTCGTGCACTACGCCAAGGATGACGCCGAAGCAACAGACGTAGCTCTCGGCTGGCTCGATGACATCAAGATCGCAGCGGAAGAGCCGGTGAACGCGAGCAACCTGACCGACTACGTCGACACCCGCCGCGGTACGAACTCGTCCGGTGGTTTCTCGCGCGGGAACAACTTCCCCGCGGCGGCGTGGCCTAACGGCTTCAACTTCTGGACCCCGTTCACCGAAGGTGCATCCAGTAGGGACCTGTACAAGTGGCAGCAGTCGAACTCGTCCGCGAACAAGCCGCGACTGGTCGGTATCGGAATCTCCCACGAACCCAGCCGATGGATGAGTGACCGCACGCAAATGATGGTCATGCCGTCCATCACCACCGACGCCACCCCGAACGCAGACCATGACGCGCGTCGCCTGGAATTCAGCCACGACAACGAGATCGCCCAGCCGGACGAGTACTCCGTCGTATTCGACAACGGTATCGCGGCAAAGGTCGCTCCAACCGACCACGCGGGCGTCTACAAATTCACCTACCCCGCAGGGGCATCGACCGGTACCGTCATCGTCGACCAGGGATTTTCGAATTCCAAACTGACGATCAGCGGCTCCACGGTCACGGGGTGGATCGACGATGGAAACAACAACAACGGCACCACGAGGATGTTCGTCTACGGCACCTTCAACCGCGCGCCAGCAGCGTCTGGGACAGCTGCGGGCCGCACCTCGGCACGATGGGCACGCTTCGACACCACGAGCAACAAGACTGTCGAGTTCCGCCTCGCCACGTCGTTCATCTCGCAGTCACAGGCGCAGAAGAACCTTCAGCTCGAAGTGCTGGACAAGGGCTGGAACTACGACCAGGTGCAGCAGGCGGCGCAGCAGGCATGGCAGGAACGACTCGGGGTCATCGATCTGACCGCCTCGGCGACCGCCACGGACGAGGAGAAGGTCTCCCTCTACTCGAACCTGTACCGGCTGAACCTCTACCCGAACTCGTACTTCGAGAACACCGGAACGGCGAGCACGCCGAACTACAAGTACGCGAGCCCCGTCAACGACCGGAGTGCCACCACCACGGACACGGACACGAACGCCCAGATCCGCAGCGGCAAGATGTACGTGAACAACGGCTTCTGGGACACGTATCACACGGCGTGGCCCATGTATTCGTACCTGTATCCCGACATCGCGGACGATCTGATCGACGGTTTCGTAGAGCAGTACCGTGCGGGTGGCTGGATCGCACGCTGGTCGTCGCCGGGATACGCGAACCTGATGACGGGCACCAGCTCGGACGCCTCGTTCGCGGACGCCTACCTGCAGGGATCGCTCTCCGTCGACACTGCCCGCGAGGCATACGACGCGGCGCTGAAGAATGCGACGGTCACGCCGCCGAACGAGGCGATCGGCCGCAAGTCGATCGCCACCTCGACGTTCCTGGGGTACGCCCCGGTCGAACAGGATCAATCGGTCTCCTGGAGCCTGGAAGGGACGATCAACGACTACGCGATCGGCCAGATGGCGCTGAAGCTCGCGGACGAATCGTCCACAACCCAAGCCCAGCGCGAGAAGTACCTCGAGGACGCCGCGTACCTGCTCGCGCGCGCCGACGACTACGTCAACCTGTTCGACTCGCGCGTCGGCGACCCCACCGACACCGACACCCCGCTCGGCTTCTTCACCGCGCGCAATGCGGATGGCACATTCGTCATGGCACCCGGGGAGTACGACGCTAACAACCGGTCCACGGTCTACAACCCCGAGGACTGGGATGCCGGTATTCCCATCAATGGACTCCACTTCTACACCGAGACGGACGGCTGGAACTTCGCCTTCCACGCGCGCCACGACGTAGACGGCATGGCCGCCCTGTACGGCGGTACGGCCGGACTGGTAGCCAAACTCGACACCTTCTTCAACACGGAGGAACTGGCGGACACGCGCAAGATCCACGAGACGATCGAGGCACGCGATGTCCGCATGGGCCAATGGGGAGGATCGAACCAGGTTTCGTTCCACATCCCCTACCTGTACGCCGCCGCGGGCAAGCCGTCCCGCACGCAGGCGATCGTCCGCGAGGCGACGCAGCGCCTGTTCGCGGGCTCGGAGATCGGGCAGGGGTACCCCGGCGACGAGGACAACGGTGCGATGGGCTCGTACTACATCTACGGCGCGCTGGGCTTCTACCCGCTCGTCGTGGGATCGAGCCAGTACGTGCTGGGTTCACCACTGTTCGACAAGGTCTCGATCACCCCGTTGGGCGGCGACGGCACGCTGACGATCAACGCATCCGGCAATTCCACGCGGAACGTCTACGTCCAGTCAGCCACACTCGATGGGCAGGCGCTCGGTTCCGCGGTCGTGAACCAGAACGCCCTCACCCGTGGCGGCAGCCACACGCTCACGTTCCAGATGGGCGCCAGCCCGTCGACCTGGGGCGAACGGACCTCCACCAAGTCCGTGCCCGTGCCGCTCGTGGACGCTCTAGGTGCGGGAGCAACGGTCACATCGCCCGGAGTGGGCAACCCTGCACCTCTGTTCGACAACAGCTCGCTGACCCAGGCCACGCTGCTGACGGCGAACACGAAGGTGGACTTCACACTCGGGGCTGGCCCGGTCGCGCCGGTCCGATACACGATCACGTCCGGAACGGGCGGATCTGCGCCGCGTGCGTGGCGCCTCGAGGGATCGAGGAACGGCACCGCATGGCAGGTGCTCGACGAGCGCTCCGGTGAGCAATTCGCGTGGGAGCGGCAGACCAGACCATTCACCGTCGATGGGGACGAGGCATTCGACCGCTTCCGTCTCGTCATCACGGATACCAATAGTGGCAACGGGGCGGCAATCGCCGAACTCGAACTGCTGGTCGATCCGAACGCCGGGCTGGAGCCGGGCGAGTTCGACGTGACGATTCCGGCTACGCAGCAAGCGCGGGCGGGCTCGTCCATCGACAGCGCGATCGCCACCATCCGCGGCGCCGCGACCGGGGCCACCGCCACGGTCGACTTCGGCGACGGCTCCGCGCCGGTCGCCGGTACCGTCGCCGCAAGCGGACTCGGTGGCGCGGCCGTGAAGGCGGATCATACTTACGCACACGCGGGCACCTACACGGTGGTCGTCTCCGCGACCGTCGGAGGGGAGACAAAGAAGGCGACGGGCACGATCGTGGCCACGCGCGACGAGCGTTTCGAGGCCAACTTCGACAACGCCTGCCTCACCCAGGCCGGGGTGCCCGCCGCGTGCGACGGCGCGACCAATGCGAACGGCTACCGCAAGGAATCGCTCGCAGTCTCGCCGAAGCAGAGCGCCGACGGCACCAAGACGTCGACGGCGCCCGCGTTGGTGCAAGGTACGCAGTACAGCGTGCCGGGCACCGACCTGAAGTTCAGGCTGCCGGTCATCGCCTCCGGCGAAGTCGACAACCTGACGGGTGAGAAGGCCCGCAAGGTGCGGTTGTACATCCCGGGAGACGCGACAAAGATCTCGTTCATAGGTATGGCGAATGAGAACAACGTGGCCGGGCAGGCCAAGGTGATCTACGACTCTGGCCAGACGCAGAACTTCTCACTGGAGTACAACAACTGGGATTCGGAGACCGGAGCCGGCGGCATCGGCGTCGGCAACGTCGTCGTGGCGTCGAGCTGGGGACGCTGGAAGGGCGCGAGTACCACGGTGAACTCCGGCAACAACGAGTTCAAGCTGTGGGCGACGAACACACTCACATTGCAGCCCGGCCACGGCGGAGCCGTATGGCTCGAAATGCCGGCGGTCAACACGTCATCGCTCGCGCGGCAGCACGTTTTCGCAGTTGCGACGGACGGCTCCGCCGCAACCGGCGAGGCCGCACCGCTGACGCTCACCGGGGCGTCCGGGCTGAGCGCGACAGAGGGCGTTTCCAGCGTGTTCAGCCTGGGATCCGTCGCCGGCGGCCTGCCAGATCGCACCGCGGTGATCAACTGGGGCGACGGATCCGCTGCCTCGACCGTCACCGTTCCCGCCAGCGGACAGATCTCAGCGCCACACGCTTTCGCGACAGCCGGGAGCGCCACTGTGACAGTGACGGTCGACGATTCGGTTCGAAGCGTGACCGCGGCGGTGGGCGTCACCGTGGCGGGGCGTGTGGTGACGTCGACGACGCTCACGAGCGATGTCGCGACCCTGGTTGAGGGTGGTGCCGTGGCTTTGAGTGCGCAGGTCAGTGCCGGTGGGACTGGGTTGGTGGAGTTCTTCTCTTCTGGTGAGTCGGTTGGTACTGCAGCGGTTGCTGACGGGGTGGCGACCAGGTCGATCTCCGGGCTGGTTCCTGGGGTCTACACGTTCACCGCGAGGTACCTGGGGGACGCGGGTCGTGCTCCGTCGGTTTCGGGTGAGGTGACGGTGACGGTGACGGCTAAGCCGGTTAATCCGGCAGTGGTGTCGGTCTCGGCGCCGCGGTTCAGTAAGTCGAGCCAGGCGTTCGGATCGATCGCGTCCAAGCGGGCGCGGGTTTCGGTGGTGGTCACTGGTGCTACGGCGGGGTCGGTGACGTTCAAGGCGGGGTCGAAGTTGCTTGGTTCGGCCAAGGTCGTGAAGTCTGGTGGAGCCTACGTGGCGACGTCGGTGCTGCCGGCGAAGCTGGCGGTGGGGTCGTATCGCGGGATCGTGGCGACGCTGGTCTCGGGTGGGACCACGGTGACGTCTTCGGCCTCGGGTCAGGTGTTCAAGGTCGTCAAGGCGACGGCTAAGAAGGTGACGGTCAAGGGCAAGAGGTTCAAGGCGGGGTCGAAGCCGAAGGTGACGGTGAAGGTTGCCAAGTTGTCGAATGGGCAGTGGGCGACCGGCAAGGTCCAGATCCGGGTCAAGGGCAAAGTGGTCGGTACGGCGAAGCTCACGGCCAAGCGCAAGGGCAAGGTCAAGGTGACGCTGAAGAAGGCTTACCGGTCCGCGATCAAGGTCAAGGCGAAGTTCGTGCCGAAGGCCAAGAAGACGGTCAAGGCCAAGTCGTCCAAGACGGTCACGATCAAGATCCGCTGACCTACTGACTTGCTGATTCGGGTTATGACGCCGGTCCGGTAGGGCCAGACCCGGGTTAGCGGGGTTGAGAGGACACCTGGTGGGGTGGTCACGCGCTATGTGTGACCACCCCACCATCGTGTCCCGCCAGATCGCAGTTGACGTCCTCTGCGCCCAGCTCAGCGAACCGGGCTGTCACCGAACCCCGCAGGGGCGCGGGCGACGTGGCGTGCATCACATGTTTCCCAGGTGACACACAGTCAATTGCTGGTTTAGATTAGGCTTACCTAACGCGGTGACACGTCCGTCGGACGATGCGCCGCATCAGCGGAATCTGACTGGAGTTCACCACACCGAATGATCGGCACCTTCATTATCGGCCTGCGCGAGGGCCTCGAGGCCGCGCTCGTCGTCGGCATCCTTATCGCCTACGCGCACAAGCTGGGGCGCCCCGACGTCGTTCGGCGTATCTGGGTCGGCGTCGCCCTCGCCGTGGCGGGTTCGCTGCTACTCGGGGCGATTCTCACCTTCGGTGCATACGGGCTTACCTTCGAAGCTCAGGAGGTCATCGGTGGCACCATGTCGATCCTCGCGGTCGGCCTGGTCACGTGGATGATCTTCTGGATGCAGAAGGCCGCTCGCACCCTCAAGACGGAACTCGAGAGCAACATCGACCGGGCGCTGATCGGCGACAAGGGCTGGTCCCTGGTCATCATAGGATTCGTCGCCGTCGCCCGCGAGGGGCTGGAGACCGCACTGTTCCTCTGGTCGGCCGTGCGCGCCAGCGCCGATGCGCCGACCGCGTGGCTCGGCGCGGTGATCGGGCTACTCACCGCGGTCGCCCTCGGCTGGCTCATCTACCGCGGCGCCGTGCGCATCAACCTGTCTACGTTCTTCACCTGGACGGGCATCTTCCTCATTTTCGTCGCCGGCGGCATTCTCGCCTACGGCGTACACGACCTGCAGGAGGCCCGCGTCCTGCCCGGTCCGTTCGGCCCGGCGCCCGAGGGGTCCAGCGCGTTCGTCGCCGGCTTCTACGGCCCGGACGCGTGGGCATTCCAGATCGGCGACCACCTTCCGCCCGATGGCATCGTCGCTGCCATCCTCAAGGGCACCATCGGCTTCACGCCCGAGATGACCAAGCTTGAAGTCGGCGCGTGGTTCCTCTACGTGGCGATCGTCCTGACCACCTACATAGCCATCCTCGTCAAGCGAAAGCGGCCAGCCGCCGCTTCACCCAAGGAGTAGACCAGTGAAGACCACCTATGCTGCGGCCCTCTCAGCCGTCGCCCTGATCGGCCTCGCCGGCTGTGTCGCCAACAACCCGAAGGGCGCCGAGGCGATCGCGGTCGAGTCGACCGCCGCCGAGTGCAAGGTCGCCACGGCGACGGCCACCAGTGGCAACATCTCGTTCAACGTCAAGAACTCGGGCGATCAGGTCACCGAGTTCTACGTGCTCGCGGACGACGGCCTGCGCATCATCGGCGAGGTCGAGAACATCGCCGTTGGGGCCAGCCGCGCGCTCACGATCCAGGCCCAGCCGGGCAGTTACTTCACGGTGTGCAAGCCTGGCATGATCGGCGAGGGCATCGGTCAGACGGCGTTCACCGTGACTGGCGATGAGATCGCCATCGATGCCAGCGAGGAGAAAGCCACGCAGGAGGCCGTGGCCAACTACACGGCCTACACCAAGACGCAGGTCGGCGAGCTCGTGATGGGCGTCAAAGCGCTGACCGACGCATACGTCGCAGGGAATGACGACGAGGCCCGCCGGCTGTTCCCGATCGCCCGCATCAACTATGAGCGCATCGAGCCCACCGCCGAGCAGTTCGGCGACCTCGACCCGAAGATCGATTACCGCAAGCCCGGTGCCGATGCGGAGGGCCTGGAGTTCACCGGCTTCCACCGCATCGAGGCCGACCTGTGGAACGACGAGGCCGTCCTCAACTACCCCGACGACGAGGTGCCGCTGCTCGATCAGACGGGCCGTGAGGCTCTCGCCGACCAGCTCAACACGGACATCCAGGCCCTCTACGATCAGGTGCACTCGGCCGACTTCGTGCTGACGCTGGGGGATATCACCAATGGCGCCATCGGCCTGCTGGACGAGGTCGCCGCGCCCGACGGCAAACTGCCCGGCGAAGAGGACGAGTTCTCCCACACCGACCTGTATGACTTCTACGCCAACGTCGAGGGCGCGGAGGTGGCTTTCGGCTCCGTCCGCGACATCGCGGAGGCCAAGGGCGCTGAGGGCGCCGCACTCGTCGCCGAACTCGACGCGCAGTTCAAGGCCATGAAGGATCTGCTCGCCACCTACGGTAACTACGACGACGGATTCGTCTCCTACGACACCGTCGCGCAGGACAAGCGCAACGAACTCGGCGCGCAGCTCAACGCGCTGAGCGAGCCCTTGGCGCAGCTCACTCACACGGTGCTTGGCGTCAGCGAGGGCTGAGGCGTCACCGACTCCAGCCTCCATGGCAGAGGATAGGACAATGTCTGACAGTCAAGATGGATCCCGACCGGCTCGGCCAGCGAAGGCGGCTGGCTCTCGCCGGGATCGGCAAGAGGAAGCGCCTCGTCTCGCGCAGGCGGATGGGTCCAAGCGGGAGCGTTCCGTGAGGGGATCCACTGGGGAGCCGGGGTCGCGCGCAGGCGTCTCTCGCCGCGGCTTCCTCGGGCTCGTGGGTGCCGGCGCTGCGCTTGCCGCGGGCGGATACGCGGCCGGGGCGGCGGTGGGCTCGTCCTCACCCCCCGAGGGCAAAGTGCACGCGTTTTACGGGACGCACCAAAGCGGCATCACCACGCCGGTGCAGCAGCACCTGTATTTCGCGAGCCTCGATCTGACCTCATCGACCACGCGTGAGCAGCTGATCGAACTGCTTCGCACGTGGACGGACGCCGCGGCGCGCATGACACGAGGCCTGGAAGTGAGCGATGGCGGCGCCGTCGGCGGCGGCCCGCTGAGACCACCTGACGATACGGGGGAGGCGCTCGGCCTGCCGCCCGCCGCCCTCACGATCACTTTCGGATTCGGCCCATCGCTGTTCGCTGGGGAGAAGGGTGCGAGGCTGGGCCTCGCCGGGAGGAAGCCCACCGCCCTGGCCGATCTGCCGTCCTTTGCGTTCGACCTCATCGAGGACGAGCAATCCCACGGTGACCTGTGCATTCAGGCCTGCGCCGAGGACCCACAGGTCGCCGTGCACGCTGTCCGCAACCTCTCTCGGCTGGCGTTCGGCAAGGCCATGATCCGGTGGACGCAACTCGGATACGGGCGCACGTCGGTGACTTCTACCAGCCAGTCGACGCCGCGAAACCTCTTCGGGTTCAAGGATGGCACTGCGAACATCATGTCGGACGAGTCCGCCGAACTCGCCCGCTGGGTGTGGACTCCCCGGGATTCGAGTCCCGTCTGGTTCGCGGGCGGCACCTATCTGGTGGCGCGCAAGATCATGATGACGATCGAGAGCTGGGACCGGGCGCAGCTCGGCGAGCAGGAATCGATCATCGGGCGCGATAAGTTCCACGGGGCTCCGCTATCGGGTGGGGAGGAGTTCACCCCGCCGAACTTCGCCGCCGTGGACGGGAGCGGGAACTTCGCGATTGCCGCCGACTCCCATGTTCGGCTAGCCCACCCGGACAACAATGGCGGTACGCGGATACTGCGCCGCGGCTTCAACTTCGTCGAGGGCAACAACGACCTTGGACAATTATCGGCCGGCCTGTTCTTCATCTCGTACCAGCGCGATCCTCAGCAGTTCATCGATCTTCAACGCGCGCTGAAATCGGACGCCATGAACGAGTACATCCGGCATGTGGGAACCGCTGTCTTCGCCATTCCGCCAGGGATCGGCGAGGGAGAATATATCGGGCAGGGACTCTTCGGCTAGCAGTCGGGACGACGGTGGGGCTCGGATCCTTCTATCCGAGCCCCACCTCCTTGCCTAGCGCCGAACTACCTTCAGTTCTGCAGGCGGCGGCGTGCTGCGATGAGCAGCGCGCCGGCCCCGAGCAGGCCGAGCGAGAGGGCCGCCGCCAGTGCGGCGTTGGCGCCCGTCAGCGGGAGATCCTCTTCTTGTTCTTCCTCGTCGTCCGCGATGACGAGACGCTTCGCGTGGTAGTCGTCGTCATCCGAGACGGACGTCCTCGTGAAGACGCCCTTGCCGGTCACGGAGGCCCGGTCCGCGTGCAGGTCGTCCGGCACCAGGCCGGTGACCTTGGCGGTGCAGGTGAAGGAGGCGCCGACCTTGAAGACGCCATTCCAGGTCGTGCCGGTGGACTCGTCCGGGAAGGTGCAGGTGAGTCCCTTCACCCTGGCCTTGCCCTTCAGCAGCGAGTCACTCACCTTGATTTCGGTGAGGTCCTCGGTGCCCGTGTTCCTCACGATGAAATCGAGGCCGATGGTGGACGACTCGACCTCGACCGTCTCCTTCTCGGTGTCCGCGTCGTTGCCGTCTACGTCGAGCTTCTCGATGTCGATCGCCGGACTCGGTGTGTAACCGTGATAGTCATCCGAGTCGGTGACAGGCTTTCCGCTACCCTCACCCGTCCCGGTGACGGTCGCCGAATCGGCGTGATCGTCACCCGCAGTGACGCCCGTCAACTGGGCGGTGCAATCGAACGACCCACCGATGGCAAACGGTCCCGCCCACGTAGTGCCGGTCGTTTGGTCCGGGAACGTGCAGGTCAGGCCTGAAACGGTGGCCTGGCCCGCAGTGATCGTGTCCGTCACGGTGACGTCGACGAGGGCCTCGTCTCCGGTGTTCCTGATCGTGAACGTCAGTGTGGTGGAACCCTGCGGAAGGGCAACCTTCTCATCGGCCGTGTCCGCGTCGTTGCCGTCGATGTCGTACTTCTCGATGTCGATCTGCGGACTCGGCTGCCATAAGCCGAAATCGAGCGTCAGGTTCTCGAGGGCGGCGGGAGTGATGACCACGGGCGCGGCAGGCGTGAGGATCGCGCCGGCGTCGGAGTCCTTGGCGTCATCGCCGACGTTCGGCAGGGTGAACACGTAGCCGTCGGGGATGCTGACGACCTGAACGGTCCACGTGCCGACCGGTACCTCGAACGAGTAGTAGCCGTCCGAGTCCGTCACGGTGGTGACGGGCTGACCGGCACCGTCGAGCACGGGGTCGCCGTTCTCGTCGAGCAACTGGATCGTGACTCCGGGGACCCCGACCTCATCGGTGCCCTGGATGCCATCGTGATTCTTGTCGTACCAGACGAAATCGCCGATGCGTCCGCAGACCTCTCGGATCGACACCTTCGGGGCCTCGGCCGGGAGCAGATCCTCGGTGGTGCCCGGCCCTGTCACGCGCTCCGCCTGGAAGGCGATGTTGTTCCAGGCCCTGATGGAGGGGTTGGTGCGCGACGCGGCACACACCTGGTTGCCGCCTTGTGCGAAGACGAACAGGGGGACCGTTCCGCGGAAGGTGACCTCCGCCTGATCGCCCGGAGCAAGATGATCGATCGTCAGCCGCAGCGCGCGAACAGTGGTCGGATCCGTCGGCAGCGTCGATGACCAGTCATTGGCGCAGGCGCCCTGATCGTTGGCGGGGAACAACTCCGGTCGGCATGGGTTATTCGACGTCGAGTATTGGATGCTCGTCCCGGCCGGGAGCGTTCCTAGCAACTGCGCGAAGTTCACCTGGAACTGGGAGCCACGGGCATCACCGCGCAGGTCGGCACCGATCGCAGTATCGCCCAAGTGGGGTAGCACGTCGTAGATCACCAGATTCTGGAGCGACTGGTTCTCGTCGTTGCTGGCCCTGATCAGGTAGTCGACGTCGGTGCCGTCCGTGGCCGCGGTCGAATTGTGTGCGAGTTCCGCGAGTGAGACGTCCTCGGTCTGCCAGGTGCCGTCGCCCGCTGATCCACGCACGAACTTCTCGACGTGGGCGCCGGACTGCGCGACGACCGTCCAGTCGTCGCTGGCCGTCTTCACGAGTTCGGTGACGTCTCCGTCTCCGTCCCAGTCGTTCGTGTCGGGTTCGCCCGAACCTTCGTTGCGCGAACGGTCGGCGTCGTAGATCGCGGCCGTCTGTGCGCTGAGCGTGCCTGCATGCGATCCCTCTGCGGCATCCAGGGTGACGGTCGTCTGGAAGGTTCCCGTCACGGTATCGCCGCCGTTGAAGTCGGCGGCGAACTGCCAGACGATGCGCGTGCGGGTGTAGCCCGCGCCGTCCGTGAACGTCTCGACGGTCTCCGTCGGCGCGGTATGAGAGCCGAGCGTCCAGGTGGTCGATCCGGGGACGTACTCGAGTCCGATGGGCAGCACGTCCACGACCTTGGGCGCGATGCCCAGCCGGGTGTTGGTCACCCCGAGGCCCGCGGTGAGCGACCAGGTGGCGATGTCGCCGGGCCGAAGCGCCGCAACACTGCTCGCGGCCTGCTTGCCGATCGTCAGGTCGGTGACCTCGTCGTCGAACGAGCGGCCCGCGCCTGCCGTGTTCGCGCCGGCGAGTCCGGAGCCGGTTGGAGCATCTGACGGTGACAGCGGGAATCCCTGATCCGGGCCGGTCTGCTCGTTGGAGACGTAGGTGCGTTCCACGTTGGAGATCTCGTGATGCGGTGAAGTCGCGAACGCGGTCGTGTTGGTGCCGTGGACGTTGATCTTCTGACCGCTGCCGTTGTTGTTCTCCAGCGGGACGTTCTCGAAGTTGACCACCAGGTCGGTGACGACGGCCGTCGCTGGAATGGCGAGTGTCTGCGCCTGGGTGGTGTCGTAGACGTAGATGCGCGTGGTCGGGGTGACTCCGGTCGGGACGCGCCAGATGGCCTGGCCGAACAGGCTGGTGGCTGTGTCGTAGTACTTGACTGAGACGTAGTCCAGGCGGTCGATCGATCGTTGGGTGTCAGTTGAGTTGTCGCCGGTCAGCTCGATGACGCTGGTGCGGAAGGCTGGAGTGGAGCACAGGCCCTCAGCTCCGCCGCTCCAGCCGGTGAGATCGCCGTCTTGGGCGTAGATGAAGTTGGTGATGGCGCTAGCGGCATTGTTGGTGACACCGAGGCTCTGGACTCCGCCGGGGAGCACGCAGGGAATGCGGTCCACGATGGTGGCGTTGCGCAGCTCTGTCGGATTCACGTCGTTTCCGCGCCGGTAGGCGACTGACATGAACCACGAGTACTCGGTGCTCGTGTCCGTCTTAGCGATCGGGGCACCCACACCGAGGTGTTTGTAGGCGATGACGAGCAGGCCGGGCGGCGTGTTGTAGTTGAAGAACGCGTGGTTCACGACGGACGAGCCGGTCGCGGTCTCGCCGTTCGTGGCGGTCACGGTGGCCTCTGCCCGGTTCTGGAATGTGTAGGTCGCCTGCACGTCACCCCCTGGAATGGTGGGGATCATCGCGGCCGGGTAGGTCAAGACGACGGTGTAGACGAGTTCGTTGCCGGATCCGCAGATCGGCTGGTTCGGCTGGGTGTCGATGCCCGTCTCGTTCCACGTGATCGTGTGGTTGGCGGGATTGATCGTGCCGCCGTCGGCATCTTCGACGATCACGGATTGCGCACCATTGGTCCAGGCATCGTAGGTGTCGACGACCTGCGCATTCGCGATGGCGATCTGCCCCAGTTCGTTCTCCGGAATGCACACGCGAATCTCGTAGGTCGCAGTGTCGCCCGGCATGACCTGGCTAGCGGCACTCGGGTCGATGATCCGCTTGTTGACCTGTACCTTGGGCGCGGCATCGGCGGTCACAGGAGAGGGAGCCTGGGCGATCACCGTGGTGGGGTTGCCGTCCGGGCCGTCGAACGTCGTCGTCGCTTCGAGGGTGAGCTGTGTCCCATCCGGAGTAGTGAAGTTCGGAATTTGCCATGAAACCTGGAATTGTACGGACGAGCCCGCGACCATATCGCGCAGTGAGAGCGTCCAGTTGCCGGTCCCCGGATCGGACGACGTGCCGGTGACGTGGCTCGAATCGACCTGCGGATCTGTGGCAATGACGCTGCCGTCCGCGCTGGTGGGCGGGGTCATCTCGATCTTGATTTTGGTGCAGCCCGTCGGGTCGAGGTTCGAGCACTCGATCCGCACGTTGTAGGAGGCGCGCCCGCCGGTGAGCACTGAGGCGTTGACGGTGTTGATCGAGGTGGTCATCGCTGGACCAGCGGCATGCGCTGGGGTGACTGCGGCGAACCCCTGCGCGATCAGGGTGACGATGAGCGCCATGGCGAGGCCGAGCGATATAGCAAGGTGCAGGCCGCGGCGGTCGTCGCCGAGGGATGCTCGATGCATGGGGGATTTCATGAAGTACCTTTCGGATTGGGGGAGCAGATCACTCGACGCGCTCGCGGCTCTGACAGACGTGAAGGTCCTCGGCAACGCTGCAAGTCAAACCTCTCTACCGACGCTGAGCCTAGCGACGGGGAGGCTCCTGCGCGCGACGAATCGAAGTCGGCGACTAAGAATCGGCACCCAATGTCCATGTGGGCGGTCGAAAGAACTCTGGACTCGAATCGCATTGGCTGAGGTGGCGCCGCAGTTCAGTCACAAAACATATTCAGGCGATTTCGGGTATGTGATTTTGGTCATATGTCGAATTTTGAGGCGTCCGGAGGGCGAAAATGGCGCGATAGGTCACGTCGATATGATCGTCACCAGCGGATGTACGGTCGCGAGTCAGCGGATACTCAGCGTGCTTTAAAGTCCTCGGCGTTGAATGATTGATCTACGGGGTCGCTTGCCGGGGATGATTGTCCTGCTGCGTCCGGCGCCGTCCTGACGCGAATCCTGTTGCGTGTCGAGGTTGATGGGAGAACTTGGTGATGGAATCAGCGCAGAGCCGCGGTGACGATCCGGCCGCCGGAGGCCCGGGAGCGGCGGCGAGCGGAGCGCTGAGCGAAGATGCGCGCGCTGACCTCTCGCAGGCAGCCACGGACTCCGGACCAGGGCAGCACGCGCATCCGTATCCGGCCGCTTCGCAGATACCCGGCCCTACCGTGCACTCGGCGCCGTTTGCGGGTCCTCCGGGAGTGCGCCAAAGCGCGAACCCCCCTCACGATCCGGCGGCGCCGGAAACCGGCGCGTACCCCGCCGCCGCGCCTTACCCAGTCGCGGCGCCTAACCTCGCCGCCGCGCCTGCCCCCGCCGCCGAACCTTATCCGGCGGCCATTTCCACCTCGATTGCCGCGCCGTCTGCGACGACCAGCTCCCTCGCCAGTGCGGCACCATATCCGGCTGCAGGTTCGCAACCAGGCGTAACTCCGTACCCGGCCGCGGTGCCGCATCCCGGATTTCACGGAGGGGGGGACAGCCGGACGCAGATCGGAGTCAATCCCGGTCACCAGTACCCTTTCGCCCCATGGGCCTCACCGCAGGGCTCGCTTACGCAGGGTCAGCCGACTCCGCCTCCGTGGGCCACGCCTCAGGGACAGCCGGTTTTGGCTGGACCGGCCTACGGCTCGCGTCAGCCAGGACGAGGTCTTCGTCCCGCAACCATCGCAATCCTCGCGGTGGCAGTCCTGCTCTCGCTCGTGGTGGCAGGAGTGGTGGTCCTCCAGTTGATGGGAGCATGGGGAAACTCGTCGGCCAAAGCCGTGGCGGAGCGGTTCGCAGGGGGCTATATGGCCGCCGAGACGTGCGACGACTCCGTGCTCAAGATCGTGAACGAGGACACGACCTCCTCGTTCCGTGGCGGGCAGCAGATGACGTGTGCGGACCTTAGTTTCGTGCCCAACCCCGACGGCTTCCAGCTCACCGTGGACGAGGTGGCGCAGGGCGATACGTCCGCGACCGCCACGCTCACGATGAAGGGTTCGTCGCAGCCCGAGCAGAACGGCACCTACGAGATCGCACTGGTCAAGTCCGATGGGAAATGGCTCGTGAACTCTCTTCGGCAGACGCTAGCTGACGTGAACGCGGTCTGACCTCGCGCATGATCCGCGTTGCATCCCGTACATGCGCCGGCCGCTGGGTTTGGCGCGCTGCCGCATCCCGCTAGTAGCTGCGGGACGTCGTTGGTGCGTCAGCCCAGATTGTTCGCGTAGGAGAGCTTGGTGAAGACGATCTTTCCCTTGCTGCGCTTGGCGACCGCAGTGACCTGCTGGATGATCGGGAAACTCACGTCGGCGATGGTCTGCTCGGTGTAGTACGAGCAGACGATGCGCTTGCTCTCCTGGTAGCAGTTGACCGTCTTCTTCTCCGAGACGATGTCCCCCTTGGTGACGTAGCCGAAGTACTTGACCGCCTTCTTTGCGGCCTTCTTCGTGGCGGCTAGTTTGAGCGTCTTTTTGAGCGACCCTGACTTTGCGGCCTTCGCGAACTTCTTGAATGCGGTCTTTGCCTGCTTCTTGGTAATTTTCTGCGCTGCCGAAACAGGCGCGGCGTCCGCTGAGTGAGAGGTGGCGGCGGTGGCGGGGCCAGCAGCGAGCAGGCCGCCGAGGACGAGTACCAGGCCAATCAGGCCGACGGTGGCTTTGCGAAGCATGGGTTCTCCCGGCTGTAGGTGAAGTCGGCCGGTGTTCCGGCCGGGTTGCGGCGCGGATCGTGAGCGCCTCGCCATTGCGAGCATAGCCAGAGGGTGATTTGCCGCGCTAGCCGACGGATAGGGCGTGCGCGGACGGGTCGCGTGCGCGGGAACGCCTTTCGTCACTTTCCTGTGCTCATCGCGCCGCTCGTATGCGGCGCTACCAGGGGACAGTGGCTGAGGGCCGTGCCCGACCCCGCAAGGGTGCTCAAAGATGCCTCGCTGCAGAATGCCTCTGCAACCACCTGTGGATAACGGCGCCTCGCGTCGCGAACGTCCGAGGCTTGTAGAACAATTGTTCTATGAGCACCACGCAGATGGGCAGTGCAGAAGGACGGCAGAACGACGCCGATCCAGTCGAGGCCGTGCCCGCGCTCGGACTCCTTCGACCGGCCTCCCGCGGGGGGTTCTGCGCTTGTGGTCGAACTCGCAGAACTGGCCGAGGGCGTTCGGCGACTGGAGGCGCGAATGATCGCAGTGATCGGTCAGATCGTTGCCGAGAGTGACGAGGTCGGCAGCGATGAATCGCTTGCGTGCCGTCACGGCTTCCGAACGACGGTCGACCTCGTGGAGGGCGTGGTCGGATGCAAGGCGAGGACCGCGCATACGATGGTCGCGGTCGCGAAGGCGACCCGGCAGAAGACCTCGCTCACGGGCCAGCCGATCGATCCCGAGTTCTCGGCGGTCGGTGATGCTTTTGTTCGCGGATTCATCAGTATCGAGAGCGCGTCGGCGATAGTCTCAACCCTCCGTCCCGCGCGGCTGCGCGCCAGCGTAGACGATTTCGCGGCCGCCGAACGCGGCCTCGTCGAGCTAGCGACCGGTCGCGGCAGCGAGAGCCTCGAATTGTGCGCATGCGTTGACAGAGCGAATTGCGAATGCGACCCATCCGATGATCTGCCTACGCCCGTGATGCCGAGCGACCTCGTACAACATGCCGCGCGCTTGTGGCGCGATCGCATCGACCCCGACGGGGTAGAGCCCAGGGCGGACGAAGCTCACCGCAGGCGGGGGCTAAGAGTTTCGCGCCGCGCGATAGATGGACTCCACAGAGTCTCCGGCGCTCTTCCACCGGACCTGGCCGCTAGATTTCACGCTGCCTTGGACGCCTTGATTAACAGCGGCACAAGGGCCGACGTGGCTGCATGGGGCGACTGCGCGGCGGGGAATGGGAACGTCGCATTGCCAGGCCCCAGTACCGGTGGGGACCAAGGCACCCTCCGTGGGGTCGGCGATGAATCTGGGAGTATCGGGCTTGAGTCGCGGTCCCGCGACCAACTAGGTGCGGATTTGTTCGCCGCGATGTTGACGTCGATCGCGGCGTCGGACACATTCGCGTCGCCGCCAACGGTTTTGGTGACGATCTCTGGCGACGCGACCGGTCGGCCCGCGGGATCGGTAGGTCGGATCGTGAACGAGCCTGTCGCGCGCTCGGTGATCGAGCAGATGGCCTGTGATGGCGGAACGCAAGAGGTCCTACTCGGGGCGAACGGCAGGATCGTCTCCCTCGGTATCGCGGGTCGGTTCTTCTCGGCGCAACAGCGGCGGGCGATCGCTGCGCGCGATGGACATACTTGCCTCGTGCCCACTTGCACGATTCCCGCCGCCGGATGCGAAGCCCACCACGTCCAGCGTGCTTCGCTGGGCGGCAAGACCCATGTCGACAACGGTGTTCTGCTCTGCTGGGCACATCACAGAATGATCGACAACGGATCGTGGCGGATCACCATGATCCGGGGCGTGCCTCGAGTCAGGCATCTCCCACCCAAGCCCACGTATCCCCTGCGAACCTAAAGCGGCAGCCCTGGATGATGCGTCGTCGCCCGGAAATTGGCGTGAGGGCCTGGACGCGCACATTCGACGTGCGTTGCGTCGCCGCTCGAAGGTTCGGTTGCGCCCGGAGCGACAGTCACATCGGAGAGGATCTGGATGCGGGTTCGGGCTAACTGTCGAGGCCCCGGCGGGCAAGAAGTGGCTCAATGCGCGCGTCGCGTCCGCGGAATCGACGGAATGCGGCGAGCGGATCGAGTGAGCCGCCTATCGCGAGGATTTCGCGTCGGAAGCGCTCCCCATTCTCCCGGGTCAGCCCGCCGTTTTCGCTATACCACTGCACGGTTTCGGCATCGAGGATCTCCGAGAAGATGTACGAGTAGTACCGCGCCGAATAGTGCCCTTCGAAGATGTGCCCAAAGTACGTGCTCCGATATCGCGGCGGCACCGGGTCGTAGTCTATTTCCGCCTCGGCCAGGGCCGCTTGCTCGAATGCGGTGACTTCGGCGGGAGTGACGGGGCACTCGTCCTCGGAGAGCTGATGCCACGCCTGGTCCAATTGCGCGGCGGCCAGGTACTCGGTGGTGCCAAAGCCCTCGCCATAGCGTCGGGCGGCGATCAACCGATCGATCCACTCGCGAGGCATGGCCGCCCCCGTCTGCCAATGCTTCGCGTAGTTCGCGAGGACTGCCGGTTCCCATGCCCACATCTCGTTGACCTGCGACGGATACTCCACGAAGTCCTGCGGCACCTCGGGCCCCGAGCACGCCAGGTACTTCACGTCGGACAGGAGGCCATGCAATGCATGCCCGAACTCGTGGAAGAGCGTGATGACCTCATCCCAGGTCAGCAGCGTGGGCGATCCCGCAGCCGGCTTCACGAAATTGAGATTGTTCGCCACGATCGGCCGCTGGCCAAGGAGGTGATTCTGGTAGATCAGGTTCTCCATCCACGCGCCGCCCTCCTTGGTGGGACGCGTATACCAATCGGCGAGAAAGAGCCCCAGGCCTTCGTCGGGCGTTCCCGGTGTAGGCGAATCGAACACTTCGAAGACCCGGACATCGGGGTTGTAGCCAGCCAGGTCTGTCCGCTCGACGAAACTGATCCCGAACAACTCGCGGGCCGCGAAGAACACGCCGTCGCGCACGACGGTCTCGAGTTCCAGATACGGCCGCATCTCGGCGAAGTCAACCTCGAAGCGCTCGCGCCGGACACGGGCGGCGTAGTACGACCAATCGGAGGCACGCAACTGCGGACTCGCGTCGCTGACCGACTCGAGTCCGGCCTCCGCGCTGGCGGCAGTGGATTCGCCGGTGCTGCTGGCCTCGCTCCCGCGGTGGTTTCCGCCGGTGCTGCTGGCCTCGCTCGCGCGGTCGTTTCCGCCGGTGCCGGCGGCATCGCTCCCGCGGTGGTTTCCGCCGGTGCTGCTGGCCTCGCTCGCGCGGTGGTTTCCGCTCTGGCTGTCGGCGCTTACGCCGTTCCGTCCGCCGTTGCCGTCGTTGCCGGCGTTGTCGGACGCCAGCAGCGCGGCGATTTCCCGCCCTTCGCGGCGTGCCGCCGCTACGGCAGGGGGAGTCAATCGATCAAGAAGTTCGTTGATCCGGTCGACGCTGCCGATGGTCTGTCCCTCAGCTTCAAACGCGGCATGGTTGGGAAACCCGAGCAGGCGCGCCTGCTCGGCGCGCAGACGGACGATCTGCGTGATGAGTTGGCGAGTGTCCGGGGCGCCGTTCAATCCCTGCCCCCGAGTCTCGGCGGATCGTTGGATACGTTCCCGCAACGCGCGGTCGGTCAGGGGCTCGAGGACGGGCTGCTGGGTCGGCAAAATGAGTTCCACAGTCCAGCCAGCGCCGTCGGGGTCCCGCAGCCGTTCGCGCAGATCCTCCGGAAGCCCATGCAATTGCTCCGCGTCGGACACCGGCACCGCACCCGCATTGGTCGCCGCCACCACCGTGCGCGAGAAGTTCGTCTCGAGAGCCGAGAGCTCTTCGTTCACCTGGCGCAGGCGAGCTTGGTGCTCCTCATCAAGGTCCACGCCCGATCGCCGGAAGTCTCGCAGTATCCGGCTCAGGTACCACTCGTCCTGCGCGGTGAGCGGGGTGCCTTGTGCAGCGAGTTCGGGGGCGCGATCACGGAGTGCGGAGAGTCGTGCATACGCGGCGGCATTCATGTAGATGGCATCGTGGTGCGCCGCCAGTTCCGGCGCGAGTTCGGCCTCCACGCGCTCGAGCTCATCGCTGCAATCCGCCGAAACCTGCAATTGCAACAGGCACACGATTCGCGACAGATCCCTGCCGGATGCGTCCCAGGCCTCGAGGGTGCTGGCGATCGTCGGCGGCGCCGGGTCGGCGCTCAGCGCCTCGATCGCTGCGAGCTGGCTCGCCATCGCGGCCCTGGCGGCAGGCGGATAGTGTGACGCCTCGATCGCGGAGAAGTCGGGTAGCTCGTAGGGCAGGGTGGAAGGCGATGCGAGCGGGTTGCCGGTCAGGCCAGCCAGCGGGGTAGTCACCAGTCCATTGTCGGTCGGAACGGGCCGAGTTGCCTAACGAATATCGCGGAGAATCCGGCGACTAAGATCCGTTCGCCAAGCCGCCGCCCACACCGCTCGCAACACCCAGAACCAGAACGATCACGGTCACCACGATCGCTACGGCCTTGTTCTTCTCGTACCCCGCCAGCGGTCGTCCCTGCTTGTCCGTTTGGCCGCCCGAGAGGGTGATGACCAGGTCGATAATCGTCCAGATACCGAAGGCTCCACCCGTGACGAGCTTGAGAAGGCCGGTGCCGAACTTCCCCAGGTAGAACCGGTCGATGCCGAGCGAACCGAGGAAAAGCGCCAGTAGCCAGGTCGCCACGAAGCTTTTCTGCGCCGGGCCCGAGACGTACGAATTAGACATGGTGAACTCCGTTCAGAGAGGCCGTTCTCGAACATTACTCGATTGGCCTCGCCGACTGACACCTCGGGCAGTAGAAGATCGGCCGTTCGTAGGGCGCGGGGTTGGCCGTGCCGCGCGCGATGGGCGTTCCGCAGCGATGGCACGGCAGGCCCTTGCGCGCGTGAACATGATTGACGCGGGCATTGAACCCCCCGGTGACCACGCGCTGCATGAGCTTGCGCGCCGTGAGGTAGATCGCCGCCAGCTCGCCGCTGGCCAGTTCGCCGGTGGCCGTCCACGGCCACATCCGTCGCTCGAAGAGGGATTCGGCCGCGTAGATGGTGCCGATTCCGGCGGCCACCCGCTGGTCAAGCAGTACTTCGCAGATGGGGGAGGACGAGCGCTCCGTCGCGCGCTGGAGCACTTGAGTTAGGCCAATGTCCGCGAAGTCGGCCGCGAGCAGGTCCGGGCCGAGGCGGGCGAGGATCAGGCGTTCGTCGCGGGTGCGGATGATGTCGAGCATGCCGAGATCCAGGCCGGCGGTCGTCCACTGCTCGTTGCCGAGGATAGCGCGTGTGGCGGGGCGACGCGCGAGGTTCTCCGCTTGCCGCGTCCCGGAGCGTTCAATGCGCCAGCTGCCGTCCATGCGCAAATGCGTGTGAAGCGTCCCGCCCTCATCCGTACGGTGAAGCAGGTGCTTTCCGTACGATGCCACCTCCGCCACGGTACTTCCGCGAAGCATCGCCGGCTCCACGCCAGGCCAACGCAACTCGGCGAGGGTGAGGGCGCGCCCGGTCAAGGCGCGCCCGAGCCGATCGGCAACGCGGGCCAGGACGTCACCCTCGGGCACGAGGGCCCTCGAGTCGAAGGCCTTGCGTGTGCACCTGGGCTCCGGCGGCAAGCAACGCATGAACGGCCTGAACAACCGGAGATCTAACCAAGTTGTCCCGGTTTCGCGTTCGTCCTAACGCGTCCAAGGCGGGCATGTCAGAGACTTGCCGGATGGTTGCACGTGAAACAGTCCCTGCGCGCACGGCGTCCACGAGCGCCTTGGCCGCGTGCGCGAACGGTGAGGCCGGTGGGTTCGTCGCATCTAAGTACGTTTCGCCTGAATGTGAATGTACATCCCGCTGACTGATGTCGCGTGCGAGAACCACAAGAGTGCGTCCGCCTCGCTCGAGATAGAACACGGGGATCCCGTCGACCAGCACGACCACAGCGCCTGCTCGACGCCCGGGTCGGTGCGAGGTGCCGAGCGCAGGCTTCGAATGGGTGCTCGCGGAGGCCGTTGTCGGCGCCTTTGAGGCATGCGCTGCCCCAGCTCCGACATCGGCGGATGCCGAATCCACCCCGCCCGTCATGGCGAGGATCGGTGCTGGCCACTCGAGTAGCACCCCGTAAGGATTTGCAGGATCGGTGGCAGCGATCACACGCGCATCGGGCACTACGGAAGCGCTGGCGAATCGGCGTAGTTCGTCCACGGCGCCCGGCAGGGCGAACTGCGCGCCGCCTAGGCCCTCGACGAAATAGCCGCGCCGTAGCGATCCCTGCTGCTCGAACTCCGCGAGGATGCGGTACATGGTGGCGGCATCGGTCGTCACCTGATCGGCCAAGCCTGGCGTGCGCGCGACCACACCGTAGCGCTGCAGAAGCACAGTGATGTCGGCGTGCGCGCGCAGGGTGCCGTAACCCGGATCGGCAGGGTCAGGGAGCGGCAGGGCCGACCATCGGCCGCCGGCTCGAGCCGCCAGGATATCCCGGAGCGCCGTGGGCGAGTGGTCCGCGCGGGCGTGAGGGGCGGGCGGGCCCGGTGTGGGGTGGAACGCTACCGGCCCCGCCGTCGCGGAGATCGCGCCCGATCCTGCCGTCGTGCCTGCATCGACCGGGCCCGCCGCCGGGTGATGCGCAGTCGTTGCCGCTGCGGACGCGGGGGACGCGGCTGGCTCGCCTCCCGCGGCCGTGTCCGTTGCGGGAGGCGCGGCTGATGCTGCGGACGCGGAAGCTGCGGTGCGACTCGGCGCCACGGCGGCTATCTCCGCGCTGTGTGCCAGTGCGCGTAGCCCGCGTAGTCCGCGCCCCGGGCGGGGGCGTCCAGCGGACTTGGCGCTGCGGTGAGCGCCACCCCGGGCGCCGATCATCTCGCGTAACGATCCGAACGAGTCCGACGTCGCCCGCGAGGACCACGCCAATTGCCACACGACATCGGCCACCTCTGACGCGGGCGCGCCCGCGTCAGCGAGTAGCGCATCGAAGAATTGCCCCCCACGACGTAGAGCGTTCATGACCACGGCCACCAGGCCGGGGTCGTCGGCGGATCCCGCGTCCGCATCGGCGCCGGATGGTGCAACCGGAAGGGTCAGCGAGGCGGTCTCCGTGAGGTGCAGCGAGATGATGCCATCGCCGCGCGCCCCCGGCAACGACTGATGGCCGCACCAGATGATTTCGCCGCGGGCGGCGAGATCATCCAGAAAGCGCGGCTCATAATCCCCCACTCGCGCGGGCAAGATGAACGTCTCAAGGGCCGAAGCCGGGAACCGCGCACCGGCGAGTTGCTCGATTACCTGCAGCACTCCCTCGGTTCCGCGCAGAGTACCGTCCAGGTGTTGCCAGGTCGGCACGAAGCGGGCGAGCGCGTCGGGCGTGACGGCCTCCACCTGGCCGCGCAGGACGGCGAGGGTCCGCCGCCGGATACGCCGCAGTACGTCGGCATCGATCCAGGTGGCCGTGCGCTCGGTCGAACTCACGGCCGAGCCCTCCCCTTGGCCATCGGCGGGTTCAGCGATGGCTTCCGGGTTGGTCGCAGTCGGCGCCGGGTCCGCGGGAATGGCCACTCGCCGGGCCGGTCCAAGGACGAGTTTCCCGTCCCCAGCCAGGCGGCGCACGATCTCGGATGCAAGCGCGGTGCCCAGCGCCAACCCGCGTGCAAGTTCGGCCACGGTGAACGGTCCGTGGGTACGGGCGTAGCGCCGGGCCAGATCGCCGAGGGGGTCGTCGACCGGTTCCAGGAAGGCCTGGGCTATCCCAGCAGGCAATGGCAAACCTAGGCCATCGCGCAGACGGGCGGCATCGTCGGTCGCGGCCCACCAGAGGCCATCATCCGCGCCAGCTTCACCCGAAGCGGCATCCCCTGAATCGTTGCCGTCGCCGTATCCGCTCAGGGCGGCGCGAGCATTCCCGCTCGCGTCCGCGCGCTGGTCGGCATCCGGGCCGTTACCGCCGCCGTCACCCCCGTTCGCCCCCTCGGCCACGTGAGCGTTGCCGTGCCAGCGTGGTCGTCGCAGCGAGAAGACGAGCCGCCCGGATTCGCGGCGAAGCCACTCGTCCACTCCTTCGACCTCTGGGCTGACCCGCGCTGCCAGCTCGGCCCTGGTCAGCGGGCCGTGCGAACGCAGCAGGTCCCACAGCCCGTCAAGGTTCTTGACCCGGCGATCCGGTGCCGTCCGCTGAACCTCGTCGCTCACCTGCTGGACAACCTCGGGGTCCAGCAGGTCGGCGAGATCGGGAGCGTCGTCGTCACCGAGGATCTCGGCGAGCAGCACGGGATCGAGGCTGAGCGCCACGGCCTTGCGTTCGGCCAGCGGCGCGTCCGCGTCGTACATGAACTGGGCCGTGTAACTGAACAGCAGCGACCGGGCGAACGGCGAAGGCGAATCGGTCGTCACCTCGAGCAGGCGAATCCGGCCCGCTTCCACGGCACCCATGATCTCCGTGAGCGCGGGCAGGTCGAAGTCGTCGCGCAGGCACTCCCGCACGGCCTCGATCACGATAGGGAAATCTGGATACTGCGCCGCCACGGCGAGAAGCTGCGCGGCGCGGTGCCGTTGCTGCCACAGCGGCTGGCGCATCCCCGGATTGCGGCGCGGGAGCAGCAGGGCGCGGGCCGCCGCCTCGCGGAAGCGCGCGGCGAACATGGGCGAGCCCGTGATCTGCTCACGCACGGCCGCGAAGACCTCGGCCGGGTCGATCAGTAGATCGGCCACCGGCAGCCCGGGCTCGTCCGCGTCGCCCATCGGCGGCATGCGCAGCACGATTCCGTCGTCGGAATACGACACGGACGCGTCCAGCCCGAAATGCTCGCGGATCCGCGCGCCGATCACCAGCGCCCACGGCGCGTGCACGCGTGAGCCGAACGGGGAATGCACCACAATGCGCCAGTCACCCAGTTCGTCGTGGAAGCGTTCGACGATCAGGGTCTTGTCGTCGGGAATTCGACCCGTCGATTCGTGCTGCTCCGCCAGCAGCGCCAGCAGTTGATCGGTGGCCGACTCGTCCAGCCCTTGCTCGGCGAGGGAGCCGCGCGCGGCCACCGCGTCCCGGCGCCGCTCAGCATCAATCCGGCGCGTGAAAGCGCCGACGGCAGCCCCGAGCGGGAAGGGGCGTCCGGGTCCGTCGCCCTTCCAGAACGGCAGCCGTCCCGGCTGTCCCGGGGCGGGGGTGACGATGACCTGCTGCGGCGTGATCTCCTCGATCCGCCACGTGGACGAGCCGAGCGTGATCGCGTCCCCCACGCGCGACTCGAAGACCATCTCCTCGTCCAGCTCGCCGACCCGATTCGAGCGCTTGCGCGGCCCGTCGTCGCTGCCAGCGAGCACCACCGGATACAGGCCGCGATCGGGGATTGTGCCGCCGGACGTCACGGCGATCAGCGCCGAGCCGCGTCGCCCGCTGAGCATGCCCGTCGCGCGATCCCACGTCAGGCGCGGTCGCAGTTCCGAGAAGTCCTCCGACGGATAGCGCCCGGCGAGCATGTCCAGCACGCTCGCCCACGTCGAATCGCCCAGGCCCGTAAACGGGGCGGCCCGTCGCACGAGCGCCTGGAGTTCGCCCTCGTGCCAGTCGGCGACGGCGACCGCCGCGACCACCTGCTGCGCCAGGACGTCGAGGGGATTTGTGAGGTCGTGGACCGGCTCGATCTTCCGCTCGCGCATGCGCTGCGCGGTCACGGCGGCGGGGATCAGCTCGCCGCGGTGGAGCGTCAGCATCACGCCGTGTGAGGTCTGGCCGACCTGGTGGCCTGCGCGCCCGATCCGCTGCAGACCCGACGCGACCGATGGCGGGGCGCCGATCTGGATCACCAGGTCGATAGCACCCATATCGATACCGAGTTCGAGCGACGACGTCGCCACGACCGCGGGCAGGCGACCGGACTTCAGGGCGTCTTCGATCTGCGTGCGCTCAACGCGACTCATCGACCCGTGATGCGCACGGGCCACGATCGGTTCGATGCCCAGCGCCGCCCCCGCCTGCGCCGTGATCGCGGCGGGCCACTGGCTCGTATTATCGAGCGCGGAGTCGCCCAGCGCGTTCGTTGCGCCCGTGCGGCGCGCCCATTCCTCGTTGAGCCGCGCGGTGAGTTTCTCGGCTGTGCGCCGCGAGTTCACGAACACGAGCGTGGATCTATGCTGCTCGATCAGGTCCACGACTCGGCGTTCGACCTCCGGCCAGGTGGAACCCCCGCCGCGTGGATCCAAGGACGAGCCCTCCGGTGCGCCCGCTTGAGATTGCCCGTAGGCGACGGGTTCGTAGGCGCCGGGCCCATAGCCCCCGCTGGCGTCGCCCGAGAGATCCTCCTCGGCGAAGCGTCGTGCTGAGCTCCCACCCGCTGGTTCGCCGAGGTTACCCGGCAGCATGGCATCGTCTCGCCCCAGGGTCGCGCCGGCCGGCCGCATGGCGTGCCCCTCGGCCAGCAGGGCGCCGTCCCGGCCGCCGGCCACATCGTCGCGCAGGTGCCGAACGGTCGGGTCCACGGCCTCGATACCGAGGTCGATGTGCTTCGTCGTCGGTGGCTTGACGACGCGGGTCGGGCGCCCGCCGTCATCCGGCAGGCGGGCACCGGAGAGGAACTCGGCCACTTTCTCCGCGGGCGTCACGGTGGCGGACAGACCGATGCGCTGAGCCGGTACGGGCAGTAGAGCGTCGAGCCGTTCCAGGCTGAGCGACAGGTGCGCGCCGCGTTTGGTTCCAGCGAGCGCATGGATCTCGTCCACGATCACGGTTCCCACCCGTTCGAGCGCCGCGCTCGCGGAGGAGGTAAGCATGAGAAAGAGGGATTCGGGCGTCGTGATGATGATGTCGGGCGGCTGCTTGGCCATGCGTTGCCGGTCGCGCGGTGAGGTGTCCCCCGTGCGGATGCCGACACTCACCTCGGGTATGGGGAGTCCGAGTCGGTCCGCCTCGCGCGCGATACCGATCAACGGCGCACGCAGGTTCCGCTCGACGTCGCTAGCGAGGGCCTTGAGCGGTGAGATGTAGAGGATCTGCGGCGCTGGGGCATCGCCCGCAGTAACGTGCTGGTCGATGGCCCACAGGAACGCGGCGAGCGTCTTGCCCGAGCCGGTGGGGGCGATGACGAGTGTGTGATTGCCCTCGCCGATCGTCTGCCACGCCGCGCGCTGGGCAGGCGTGGGCGCGTCGAACGAGGCATCGAGCCAGCCTTGCGTCGCGCGGGAGAACGTCACATGCCAACCCTACGCACCAGCTCGGACAAACGAGCGGTTGAGGCCCCCGTCAGGCCGCCGGGCGAGGCGCAGGGCGAAGGCTGAAAAAGTCCCGCCTGCGCGTTCGCTCGGCCCGGTATCCTTTTGGCTTGTCCCTAGACGCCAGTATGGTCAGGGAGATCGGCACTCACGTCTGAATGGAGCCCCTGCACTCATGCGCAACAAGATCGCCGCGGCACTGACCGCGGTAGCACTAGCGAGCGGCGCCGCCGCCGTCGCCCCCATTGCCCAGGCCTCCCCGGAGGCTCCTCGTCCAGCCGTCTCCGCCGCCCCCGCCGTGGCCGCCGCGAAGACGACGAAGACGATCGTCGTCAAGGCCAAGGGCCGGGTCAACCCCGAGAAGCTGACCGTGAAGCAGGCCGCGAAGGCTATGAAGGCGGGCTTCGTTGAAGTTAAGGGCACGGCGGTGAACGAGGCGGGTTTCATCGTTTTGATGGGAGTCAAGAAGGGCAACAGCGCGGCGGGCAAACTTTGGAAAGCGAAGAAGGGCCAGAAGGTTCGCGTCGCCACGACTAAGGGCAAGAAGCTGAACGTCAAGGTACTCAAGCGCGTCAGCGGCGAGGACTTTGCAGCAGGCGACGTGGCCGTCACCGTCCTGTCTAAGACCAAGGCGATCATCGTGATCGGTGCGTCAGCGAGTTCCGACGCTGCTCGCGTCTTCCTGCTGGGCTGATTTCACCCAATCTCGCAATCAGGTGGGCCTCCCCGCGAACGCGCGGTGGGGTCCACCTGATCTTTTCTGAGGGTGGGTGGCGGCGCGGGCGCTCGCCACTGTTCGAGGCGAGGTTGAGCCCCGGCCCGTGCGCGGCCTTCGTCGCCTACTTCTGGACGAGCGGCGTGAGCACCACCGCGGAGCGGGTGCGATCCACATTCGGCATGGCCCGCACCCTCTCGAGGGCTTGTTCAAGTGCGGCGATATCGCGCGCTCGCAGCAGGGCGACGGCATCGGCATCGCCCGTGACCGTTCCGGCGTAGACGACCTCGGGCACCTGCTCCAGCATTGTCTTGAGCATGGCGGGCGCGACGGTGCCGCGGCAGAAGACTTCCACGTACGCCTCGGTGGACGCGTTGGCGACGGTCTCATCGACCACGATGGTGAATCGGCGGATGATGCCGAGTTCCCGCAGCCTGTCGACCCTTCGTTTCACGGCGGAGGCCGAGAGGCCGACCTGCGCGCCGATCACCCCGAGAGCGGTCCTGGAATCGTCACGGAGCAGTTCCACGATTCGGCGATCTATTGCGTCCACTTTGTTAAATTAGCAAACATTTTGTGTGTATCTCAATTATTCGCATGCCTATTGCTTGTTTTGCAATGAAGTGACGGAGGCCTCGTCCCCATAATAGAAGGGACGAATCCGACACCAAGGAGGCGAAATGGCCGACTCAACCGCGACCCAGCAGAGCGCGATGCCCGCGGCGCAGGAGGGCGCAAGCCGCCTGGCGCACAACTACCACCCGCTGCCGGTCACGCTGACCAGCGGGAAGGGCGCCTGGGTCACCGATTCGCAGGGCAGGGAGTACCTGGACTGCCTCTCGGCCTATTCCGCGGTGAACTTCGGCCACGCCAACCCCGAACTCCTCGCGGTTGCCCACGCGCAGCTCGACCGGCTCACGCTGACCTCGCGCGCCTTCGACAACGACCGCCTGGACGAGTTCGCCCTGGCGCTCACGAACCTGACCGGCACGGACATGGTGCTGCCGATGAACACGGGCGCCGAGGCGGTCGAATCCGCCATAAAGGTGGCGAGGGCCTGGGGCTACCGGGTGCGCGGCGTGCCCGAGAACCAGGCGAACATCATCGTCATGGACGGCAACTTCCACGGCCGCACCACGACCATCGTCGGCTTCAGCGACGACCCGAGCGCCTACCGCGACTTCGGGCCCTTCACGCCCGGCTTCCGCAGCGTGCCTTACGGCGATGCCCTGGCCATTGCGCAGGCTATGGACGAGAACACCGTCGCCGTCCTGATCGAGCCCATCCAGGGCGAGGCGGGCGTGCTGATCCCGCCGGCCGGATACCTGGCCGACGTGCGTGAACTCACCGCCGCGCGGAACGTGCTCCTGATCTGCGACGAGGTCCAGGCCGGACTCGGGCGCACCGGCGCCACTCTCGAATCCGAGCGCCAGGGCGTCCAGGCGGACCTGATGACCCTCGGCAAGGCGCTTGGCGGCGGCGTCGTCCCAGTATCGGCGGTGGTCGGACGCGGTGACATCCTCGGGGTGTTGCGCCCGGGCGAGCACGGGTCCACGTTCGGCGGAAACCCGCTCGCGGCCGCCGTCGGCACCCAGGTCGTCAGAATGCTCGAGACCGGCGAGCACCAGCGGGCGGCTCGCGAGCGCGGTGCCCAGTTGCGCGCCGCACTCGACCCGCTCGTCGGCAATGGCCTGACGGCGATCCGTAGCGCCGGGCTCTGGTTCGGCATCGACGTTGACCCTGCCCTCGGCACGGGCCGCGATGTCTGCATGCGCCTGATGGAGCGCTCGGTCCTCGCAAAGGACACGCACGGGCAAACCGTACGGCTCGCGCCGCCGCTCATCGTCACTCCCGCCGAGGTCGAGCGACTCGCCGACGCGGTCACGACCGCCCTGCGCGCTTGACCCCACCTGTCACCTTCCAGCACCGAGCAGCGCCAAGCGTCACGAGACCGCTAGCTGAGCCCGTCGACGACAACCCCCAAGCAAACCTGCAAAACCGCCCTGTAAAACATGAGGAGTCTCACGTGACTGAAACCCTGGCCGAGAAGGCCGAAGCCGTAGAACGCACCCCCTCGCTCTATCACTTCGCAATGGTCGAGCCGTCCGAGTTCGACGTCGTCTACGAGATCAACCCGTGGATGGCCACGACGGACCGCCCCGACCGCGAACTCGCTCTCGCTCAGTGGCGCACGCTCGTGGACGCCTACCGTGCCTACGGCCACACCGTAGAGATCATCCCCGGCGTACCCGGCCTCCCGGACATGGTGTTCGCCGCCAACGGCGGGCTCAGCGTCGGCGGCATCTTCTACACCGCGAAGTTCTCCACCGAGTTCCGCGAGGCCGAAGGACCGCTGCACGCGGAATGGCAGCGAGCGAACACCGCCACGAAGGTGGTTGAGGCCACCTTCGTGAACGAGGGCGAGGGTGACTACATCGCGCTCGGCGACCGCGTTCTCGCGGGCTACGGGTTCCGTTCGACCATCGAGTCGCACCGCGAGCTCGAAGAAGCCGCCGGTCGCGAGGTCGTGTCGCTGCACCTGGTCGACTCGCGCTTCTACCACCTCGACACCGCGCTGTGCGTGCTCGACGAGGCGCGCGGGCTCATCGCCTACTTCCCCGGGGCCTTCGACGACGATTCGCGCGCCACGCTCGAGCGGCTGTACCCCGATGCCGTAAAGGTGTCGGCGCAGGACGCCGAGGCGTTCGCCATGAACTCCGTCTCCGACGGCAAGCACGTGTTCCACGCCGGCGCCGCTCGCGAGTTCGGCCGCATCGTCGAGGAACTCGGCTTCGTATCGGTGCCCCTCGATCTCTCGCAGTTCCTCAAGGCTGGTGGCGGCATCAAGTGCTGCACCATGACGCTGCGAGACTGATCTAGCCGCCTCTGACGGGCTAGTGACGACAAAGCTTCACGCCGGTGGCTCACATGGGAGGCCGCCGGCGTGAAGCGTGTGCAGACCTGACGTCCGTCCATGTCCATCACCTCCATGGGCAATGTGTCCGCGATCACCCGGACCTTGCAAGGAGAACCCGCCATATTGTGGCGCGTCGCTGCTGCCGATAGAGTCATCACAGTCGTATCATCTGTCACTTTTGTCACACCAGCCCCAGCTGGCGCGATGGCCGTAGCCGCGAAGGAGGTGCCATGCCCCGGCGCACTCTCGTTCCCACCGACATTGCAGCATCCAATCGGACCGTCGTACCCGGGTGCACTCCGCATGCGACACGGCGACGGCCCCTTGCTCGGCGGCCATTTCGTGCCTGGCGACGGCTCCTGGCGTTCGTCGGAGCCCTCGTCCTCATTCCCGCCCTCGCCACCTCCCCCGCCCGGGCCGCGAACTACGAGGTTCTGTGCACCGGATACGACGGCTGCGTCGCGGCGGGTTACCCCGATCACGGCTACAAGCAGGCCAGGTCGAGCATGTACTGGAACATGTTCTCGGGCCACAACTGCACCAACTACGCGGCCTACAAGGTCGTTCGCGACGGGGGTCCCGCCACTCGTCCCTGGAGCGGCGGCGGCAACGCGACCTACTGGGGGACGTCGGTTCCGCAGCTCGTGGATCAGGCCCCGGGGGTCGGCGCGATCGCATGGTGGCTCGGCGGCGCTGGCGGCATGGGTTCGGCGGGCCACGTCGCCTACGTCGAGAAGGTCGTCTCGAACGACGAGGTCATCATCTCCGAGGACAACTGGTCCGGCGATTTCCACTGGAAGCGCATCAAACGCGCCAGCTCGGTGTGGCCAAGCGGCTTCATCCACTTCACTGCCGACGCGGCCGGCAATCCGACGGGCGCGCTGACGGGCGCGACCTCACCCGTGCGCGGGCAGATCCGGGTGACGGGCTGGGCCGTCGACCCCGACTCCGCGGGGGCGCCGTTGGGCATCCGCGTCGTCGTGGGGGCGCCGGCGGGTGGGGCGGGTGTGATTGCGGACGAGATCTCCGTCGCCGCCACCCCGAGCGCTAACGGGGCGCAGGGCTCGCCGACCAACCCGGCCTCGCCGAGCGGGATCCCCGCGGGCGACGACGCGACGGGAGCGATCTCCGCCACCGTGGACTTCGATGTCACCGTCGACACCCAGACGGGCGGGAAGCTGCCCGTGTACGTGTACGCACAGAATGTGACCGGAACGCCGGGACGGGCGGTGCTCCTTGGCAGCAGGACCGTGACCGTGACGAAACCGCTGGCGATCAAGGCGGGCACCGTGGCCTTGGCTGGCAAGGCGCGCGTCGGCGCCAAGGTGAAGGCCGCGGCGGCCGACTGGCCTGAGGGCGTCGCACTCGACTACCAGTGGTGGCGCGAGGGGACGCCGATCAAGGGTGCGACCACCCGCAAGTACCTGGCGCAGCCCGCGGACAAGGGCAAGCGGCTCTCGGTGGTTGTTGTCGCATCGCGACCCGGATACCGGACCGCCACCAAGAAGTCGGCCGCGACGGCCGCCATCGTACCGGGCAAGCTCGCCTCAGCGGCGCCCCGGATCAAGGGCGCAGCGACGCGCGGGGCGCGGCTTACCGTCAAGACCGGCGCGTGGACTCCCGGAGTCACTTTCAAGTACCAGTGGTACCGCAGTGGCAAGGAGATCACGGGCGCGACGAAGGCTACATACAAGGTGACGAAGCGGGATCGGGGTGCCAAGATCGCGGTGCGCGTAGCCGGAAAGAAGACGGGCTACGCGACCGTGAAGGTGATGTCGAAGGCGAAGCGGGTCGCCAACAGTTAGGTACGCGAGATCCATCGTTGCCTTAGGCTTCGGTAATGAGATTCTCACCATCATTCGCGGGCGCCGCCGCCGTCGCTACCGCCGTTGCCGCCGCGCTGATCCTCGCCGGCTGCGGGGCCGCTCCCACATCAAGCCAAAACCCTGCGCCGCAAACCTCGGTCGGCGAGCCTAAGGCGGCGGACCCACGGCCCCTTGATGAGGGCGCACTCGTGGGCGTGATTCAGTACTCCTTCGTGGCAACTTCGTGGGACGAGGATGAGGTGCTCCTCAGCGACCTGCTGCGGGAGCGCGGATTCGATTTCGAAGGTGTTCGGAACATCTCGGAGGACCAGACCTTCTCGGAGAAGATTGACGAGTGGGCGCGGCGGGGAGCGGCGGCCATCGTCGTGGAATCCCAGCGATGGGACGAGGACGCCGCCAGCGTCGCTCAGGCGCGCGAGGCAGGGGTTCGATTCATCTCCTACGTCAAACGGCCCGCGCCATCGGTGCCCGTCGACGCGCACGTCGGAGTCCAGGACGGCGCCTATGCGCGCGCCCAGTTGCAGACGCTGGTTGAGATGCTGGAAGGTGCCGGGACACCGAAGCCGTGGCATATCGCGAACATTGGCACATCTGCGGAACTGGGTGACGGGGACTTGCAACGTGGGACTGATGTGCGCCGAGCCGCCGATAATGAGAGCGCGATCGCGGAATTGGTTGAGGCCGGTGTGCTCGCCGACGCCGGCGATGTGATCGTTCACGACTACCAATCCGCGAAGGAGACCAAGGCATCGAAGGCCGCCACGCTCAGATGGATTGATGAGCAGGCCGATCTTGCCGGGATTGTTCTCGCGGATTCTGCCAGCACGTGGTTGATGTATGACGGACCTGAGAAACTGCCGATCGTTGGGCTCGGGGGCACCTTCGACGGCGTGGAATCGGTGGTGCGCAGCGAGGCCCGCGCAACGGTGTACGTGAGCGCGTCCAAACTCGTCGAGGGCGTGGGGAGCGCCCTCGATGCCCTCGCGTCAGGAACGGCGAACCAGTTGCCCACCCTCGTGGGCGACTTCGCGACGCCGGTGCCGCTCGTCGCCATCGAGCCCGTCGTCGTGACGCACGACAACTGGGAAACTGCGCTCGCGGATGACGAGTCCATGCTGGAAATGATTCGATCCACGGCCGCGCAGGTTGACTGACGTGGCGCCTGGGTGGTTTCGCTAAACGGAGTGGGCGCGCGGACGCTCGTCGGATGGTCCGGACTCGCGGCAGCCGAAGTGAGCTGCGAATTGCCTAAAGTCTCGTGTGAACGCCCAGTTCGACCTGCCCCTGGACGACGTCGACCGGAAAGTGCCCGACGCGGTCGAGCACCACGAGGCGGTTGAGCGGACATCCTAAGGTTCACCGGTTTCCCCGAAGGGCTCTGGCAGGAGGTTTTGTTGATCAACCCCAGCGATCGTAGGCAGATCCATCCCGAATTCATAGGTTCTCTGAAAGTCCCCGCACCACAGCCATATTTAATACTCAGGCTCCTAGACGTCCTTTCGTCTATGATAGCGAAGTCAGTAGATACCACTCCAAATATGAGGGATCGTCATCATCGTGACCCGAACCCTGCTTGAACACACACGTGGAGCGTGTTGGACGATGCTATGCGTCGCAATAGCGCTACTGGCGCCACTAGCCACGCCGACCACTTATACCGCAGATGCGGGCGAGCCTCAAATCCCTCCTGGCGGTGGAGGCAGAATTGTCGAATCGGGACCGTTGCCGGACCGTGTTCGAAATGGAAAATTCGTCAAAATCTCAGCCGGAAGCGGCCACTCGCTCGCCTTAACTAGGGATGGCAAAGTTGTGGGGTGGGGGCATGCATGGTATACAGGCGTACCTCAATCTCTTGCCAGGAAGACCGTGATTGACATATCAGCCGGAAACTCTCACTCTCTAGCATTAACTAGTGACGGAAAAATTACCCAGTGGGACGCGGTAAATGATCTGCCGCTAGAATTGCCCAATGCCGTGAAGAATAAGACTTTTACTGCTGTTGCATCAGGTTTTAACTTTGACCTCGCCCTTGGCAGAGACGGAAAAGTCATTGCGTGGGACAACAACGGGCAGGGGCAAATCGGCGTTCCTGACTACCTAAGGAACAAGACAGTCACGGCAATCAGCGCGGGTGATTATCACGCCATGGCGTTGACGAGTGACGGGAAGGTCATTGCATGGGGGGATGACACGTTTGGGCAAACACAGGTGCCCGATGCCGTCAACAATCAGGTCATCTCGGCTATCGCCGCCGGATACGGTCATTCTCTCGCACTAACAAAAGACGGTAGGGTTTTGGGCTGGGGCGACAACTACTGTTCACAGTCGACCACTCCGTTGTCACTATTGGACGAGACCGTGGTTCAAATAGCCGCCGGGATGTGCCACTCCGTCGCCCTGACCATCGATGGCAAAGTAATCCAATGGGGCAATTCGTATTCGAATATGATGCTCCCCCCTGCATCGCTGAATGGCAAGAAGGTAACCGCAATCGCATCGAATTCCTTCTATTCCATGGCGCTGACCAGTGACGGAAAAATCATGGAATGGGGATCCCCTTTCGAGGTTCGCAACAGTCTCCCTGCTTTACTTTCCGGCAAATCCATCACTGCCGTAGCAACAAGCGCTGAGAATTCGCTAGCGCTCACCAGTGATGGCAAAGTTATCGGATGGAAATCTATCGGGCCTGGTCAGATCAATATTCCCGTGTCACTTAAGAGCAAGAAGGTCACTGCAATCGCAGTGGGCCACTCCCACTTCCTTGCGTTAACCAATGATGGCAAAGTCACTGAATGGTCGACCGATATCCGCCGTCGGAGCACCATTCCCTCATCGCTAAGTAGCAAAGCGGTAATCGCAATCGCGGCAAGTGCCGAGAACTCGATGGCGCTAACTAGCGATGGAGAGGTCGCGGTCTGGGGAAGTGACCTCGCCGAAAGAGACAAAGTTCCCTCAAGGCTAGGTGGCAAGACAGTTACCGCCATCGCAGCAGGAGATTACCACTTCATGGCGCTTGCCAACGACGGAAGTATAACCGAGTGGGGAAGAGGAATTGTCGATTCGAAGGGCCTTCCGCGGCTTCTCCGTCGCAAGATTTTTACGGCCATTGCGGCTGGGTTTGAACATTCGATGGCGCTGACGAGTTCCGGAGAAGTCGTCGAATGGCGACGCTTGAATGGCGGAATTCAAATACCGCATTCCTCGCTGAAGGGTAAGACCATAACTGCCATTTCCGCAGGATATGAGCACTCACTCGCACTGACGATTGACGGAAAAATTATCTCTTGGGGGCACAATGGATACGGGCAAACTGATATTGCCTCGACGTTGAATAGCTCATATGTCATCGCGATACAGGCAGGTAATTACCGATCTCTTGCAATTATAGCGCTAACACCAACGCCACCTAGGATCGTCCCCTCAGTGCCGCATCAAGCAGTGGTTGGAGGTCGTTATATGCATAGGCTTCCAATCAGCGGCGTCCCATTTGCCAAGGTGAAGCTGAAAGCTGGCGTTCTTCCGGAAGGCCTAACGCTGTCATCAACCGGTGTCATATTTGGCAAACCGACGACCAAGGGAACCTACAAATTTGATGTAATAGCGACGAACCGAGCGGGTTCAGCCAAGAGTCGTTACGTCATCAAGGTCAAAACTGGCACCGTAGCCTCGTCCCTCAAAGTGAGGTTCTCTCGAAAGACGACCACTACAAGGAAGCGAGTCTTGGTCGCGATCCGTGTTAAGGGCAAGGGTGTGGCGCGGCCTACTGGCAAGGTGACGCTCAAAGTCGGCAAACGCACGTTCGTGCGCACGCTGAAGGCGAAACACAGGGGCGTGGTCACCCTTAGACTGCCCCAGCTCGAGGCAAAGCAAAGGCCATACAAGATCAGCGCAGCCTACTCGGGCAACAAGACTCTCAAATCAGCCAAAACTAAGAAGAAGCTGAAACTCAAGGTCACTCGCGCTCGCTAAGCCCCTGGCGCGATGCCGACCGCGCCGCGGTCGCCCCAGGCTCGCCCCTAGGGCAGCACGAGCGACTTGATCGCGGTGCGGTTCGACATGGCCTCGTAGGCAGCGGCGATGTCATCGAGCGCGAATGTCTGGGTGAACACCATGCCCGGGTTGACCGTGCCGGCCAGCACGTCCCCGAGCAGTTCGGGGATGTAGCGCCGAGCCGGGGCCATTCCGCCCCCAATGGTGATGTTGCGGGAGAACAGCGTGCCGATGGGCACCTGTGAACCGCCGGCGGGGACGCCCACGAATCCCACGCGTCCGCCGCCGCGCACCGACCCGAGCGCCTGCTCCATGGCCACGTCGGTTCCCACGCATTCGAGCGCCGCGTCGGCCAGGTCGCCGCCCAGCAGGTCGCGCACGGCGGCGATTCCCTCGGCGCCGCGCTCGGCAACGATGTCCGTGGCCCCGAACTCACGCGCCAGGGCCGCCCGGTCGGCGTGCCGGGACATCGCGATAATCCGCGGTGCGCCGAGCCGCGCAGAAGCGAGCACCGCGCAGAGCCCGACCGCGCCATCACCCACGACGACGACAGTAGTGTCAGGTCCGACGCCCGCGCTGACGGCTGCGTGATGTCCGGTGGGGAAAACGTCGGAAAGCGTCAGCAGGCTCGGGATCAACTCGGAGTCAATGGGCCCGGGCACCTTCACGAGCGATGGGGACTGCTGCACGGGTAGGTGACATCTGATCTGGCTTGCCCTTGGGGGTTGGCCTGGAAGGATGTTGCTGTGCCCAAGCCTTACCCGTCCGAGTTCCGTGACGACGTTGTGCGCGTCGCGCGGAACCGTGAACCTGGAGTCACGATCGAGCAGGTCGGATAAGATTTCGGGGTCCACCCGATGACGTTGCAGAAGTGGCTGCGTCGCGCTGATATCGACGAGGGTGCGAAGCCTGGCCAGTCCCGGACCGAGGCGGCCGAGATCCGTGAGCTGAAGAAGCGGAACCGGTTGCTCGAGCAGGAGAACGAGGTTCTGCGGCGGGCGGCGGCGTATCTGTCGCAGGCGAACAGCTAAGGAAAAGGTTCTACCCGCTCGTGACAGAGCTCGCCGAAGCAGGGATCCCTGTGACGGTGACGTGTCGGGTGCTCAAGCTCTCCCGCCAGCCCTACTACCGGTGGCTGGATGCCCCCATCACTAAGAGCGAGGTGGTGGAGGCGTATCGCGCGAACGCGCTGTTCAACGCGCACAAGGATGACCCCGAGTTCGGGCACCGGCTCCTCGCCGGCGAGGCCCGTGACGCGGGCGAGGCGATGTCGGACCGGACCGCGTGGCGGATCGCCTCCGCAAACGGCTGGTGGTCCGCGTTCGGGAAGAAGCGGGGACGTAACGGCAAGAAGCCGGGCCCGCCGGTCCACGACGACCTGTGCGCGGTCCTCGACGAGGACGGAAGGACCCGGCACGTGTTCGCCGCCGAAGCCCCGAACCAGCTCTGGCTCGTGGACATCACGGAGCACCGGACCGCGGAAGGCAAGCTCTACTGCTGCGCGATCAAAGACGCCTGCTCCGGCCGGATCGTGGGCTACTCGATCGACTCGAGGATGAAGTCCCGGCTGGCCGTCCAGGCGCTCGAGAACGCCGCCTTGATGCGCGGGGCGACGTCGCCGGCTGCATCGTCCACAGCGATCGAGGCAGTCAATTCCGCAGTCGGAAGATGCTCCGCGCCCTGGCCCGGCACCGCATGGTCGGGAGCATGGGAAGAGTGGGATCGAGCGGGGACAACGCCGCCATGGAATCGTTCTTCGCGCTCCTACAGAAAAACGTCCTCGACCGCCGCTCCTGGACCACCCGCGAGCAGCTTCGCATCGCGATCGTCACCTGGATCGAGCGAACCTATCACCGGCGACGCCGTCAGGCACGCCTGGGTCGTTTGACGCCCATCGAGTTCGAGACCATCATGAACACGACCGTCGCACTGGCGGCGTGACTACAACCTGTCACCTAACCGTGCAGCAGACCCAACCGTCCACGATGTCTTGAGACTTGACTTCAGACCACAACTACACCCTGCATTGTGAAGAGCGCCTTAGACTCCCACCGCAAATTCCCGAGTAAAACCCCTGTTGCGCGACTGTAAATTGCGATGGAAATGCGCCAATCGGCTTCTCCGCGCACGGCAGGCTGAGAGGCGGGAAACATCCCATGCTTATGGCGATGGCTCCGTTCATCGCTAGGCCTGGTAGGCCCGCGAGCAGACACAACTCAGAGGAATCGATACATGAGACGACACTTACGTGCGCAACGGGCATCCGCAGGTGCCCTCACGCTGGCCCTAGGATTCGGAGCGCTGCCCCTCGCGGTAGTCGCGGGGACGAGTGCATCCGCGATCACCACTCCCGTGGGCGCGGACAGCGCCTCGTGGAACATCAACGACGCTCGCCGCCCCGGCATCGACACGGGGTCCATCCGCAACATCTCCAACTCGAGCGTCGAGGCGTTCGGCTCCATATTTGCCCAGGTCAGCGGCGCCGACGAACCGCGTATGAACGGTCAGATGCTACGCGGGTTCGGCCTCACAGCCACCTCCGGCACCACCTACACCTCATCCGCCTCGGTACGACTCGGTGACATCCTCGTCACCCGCAAACTGTCGCTGGACACCGCTACGAACGTCGCGACCTTCTTCGACACCTTCACCAACACGGCCATCGGGGATCGCGAGGTCGAGGTCTCCTTCGGCGGCGCGCTCGGCTACGGCACAGCCAACTCCGCAGCGTCGATTCTCGCCACCTCGAGCGGTGATCAGGTGATCGACGCCACCGACTCCTGGACCCTGTCCCAGGCGGCGGGCGGCAGCAACCGGCGCGCGGTCGGCGTCGTCGTCGGTGATGCCGGCTCGGACCGCGTCGGCAACCAGCAGCGCGACCCGTTCACGACCGACTACGTGACCGCCGGGAGCGCCGCGAACTACCCGGGCTTCGTCGAATCCCTCGACATCGCCCCCGGTGAGACCCAGTCCCTGCTGCGCTACGTCGTCGTGGGCGACCGGAACGACACCACCACGATCGCGGCCAACACGGCGGCGCTCGCGGCCAGCCCCATCGTCAGCGCATTGACGCTCGACGAACTGTGCACCGTCAAGAACTGGGACGTGGCCGCCCTCCTGGGCGCGACCGGTTGCGCTGGCACAGAGCCGCTCGTCCTCCCTCCGGCGCAGGACGAGGCCCCCGCCGTCACCGACGTCGCCTACGACGTCACGGGAAAGACCATCACGGAATTGCAGGCAGCGATGCGCGCAGGCGAGGTGACCTCAGTGGAGATCACCCAGGCCTACCTGGACCGCATCAGCGCGTACGACTCTGGGGCCCTGGGCTTCAACGCGTTCATCTCCGTCGCTGACAACGCCATCGAGCAGGCCGCGGCCGCTGATGCCGCGCGCAAGAACGGCGCCGATTCCGATCTGCTCGGTATTCCGATCGCCCTGAAGGACCTGTACGACACCAAGGACCAGATCACCACCGGCGGTACTCGCGCGCTCAAGGACTGGCAGCCGTCCACGGACGCCTTCCAGGTCGCCGCACTGCGTGACGCAGGCGCCGTCCTGATCGGTAAGACCAACCTGTCCGAGTTCGCCAACTCGGGCTCCTTCAGCGAATCCGGCTTCAAGCAGACCTGGAACGGCTTGTACCCGTCCAAGAGCTCGTTCGGTTCTTCCGGCGGTTCCGCCACCGCGCTCGCCGCGGACTTCGCCGCCGGCGCCATGGGCTCACAGACCGGTGTCTCGCTGTACGCCCCCTCAACCGGCGCCTCGATCGCGGCCTTCCGCGGCACTGACGGCCTGACCTCGACCTCCGGTGTCATGCCGCTCACCTGGGCTCAGGACTACGCCGGCCCGATGGCCAAGTCCGTGTCCGACCTCGCAGTGCTGCTCGACGCCACTGCGACCCAGGAAACGGGCAACAACCCGGACGACATCCTGACCAGCCGCGTGGACAACTCCAAGCGTCCGACCGAATGGAAGACCGCGCTCGACATCGACGCGCTGCAGGGTAAGCGCATCGGCTATTCGGCAGCATCGTTCCAGTCGTCCACCTTCAGCGATGACACGACCGGAGCGGAGACCTTCGAGGCGATACGGGAGGTCTTCGAGGCCGCTGGAGCCACGCTCGTGCCGATGACCGGAGCTCCGTCCACGTCGGGCACGGGCATCAACCCGGTCGGCAGCGGCGGCGCCGAGGGCTGGGAGCGTTACATCGAGGAGAACCCGGGATTCCCGTTTGCGACGCCCAAGGGACTGCTCGAGTCGAAGGACAACCTGCCATACAACGTCTATTCCAACTACACCTCGGTGGGCATGGACGACGCCAATACGGACCTCTACCTGCAGCGTCGTGACGTCTACAAGGAACGAGTGGCCGATTGGATGGACAGCGGAGCTGCCGACGCGGAGCCCGTCGACGCAGTCGTGTACGCGGGCTTCATCTCCGAGGTCGGCAACAACGACGCCTCGTCCGCAGCCCTCAGCTCCGACCGGGCAACCGGTGTCCTGACATCGAACTTCGGTGTCCCGACCGTCATCCTGCCGATCACCACGACGAGTGCGGGCTACTCCAACTCGGTCCAGATCGTCGGCCGCGCCTGGGATGACGCGAGCATCCTCGGCTACGGCTACGCGGCCGAGCAGCAGTCGCAGGCGGCGATCCACAGCGAGTACGCCCCGGCGCTGCAGTACTCCGGTCCGGCCGATTCGATCGTGTCGCTGACTCTCGACAGTTCGGCGGTCAAGTTCGGCACGGCAGCGAAGGCGACGGTCAAGGTTGTGAGCGCGAACGAACCCACTGGTACCGTCACCGTGAAGGTCGATGGCACCTCGATCACCGGAACGCTGGTCGATGGTTCGGCAACTGTCTCGCTGCCCTCGACGCTCGGCGTGGGAACCCACCTCGTTGAGGCAGGTTATGCAGGCACCGTCAAGGTCGCGGCGGGCTCCGCCGCGGCGCAGCTCGCGGTGACGGCGGGAGACTCGTCCATCGCCATCTCCACGGCGAAGGCGTCACTGACCTACGGCACGGTGGCGAGTGTGACCGTGGCCGCCACTACGGGCGGCAAGCCGCTCGCGGGGACGGCCATCGTGTATGACGGCGCCAAGGCCGTCACCGAAGTGGCCATCCCGGCGGCCGGTAAGGCGACCATCAAGGTGCCCGGCCTGGCCGTCGGCAAACACTCGCTCACTGCGCGACTGCTGCCCGGCGCCTCGAACGGCGCCGCCCGCACGGCCACTCCGGCGGTCGTCACCGTCGCCAAGACGAGGGCGAAAGTCACTCTCAAGGTCGCGAAGAAGACGACGACCAAGAAGCGCATCAAGGCGACCATCGCCGTCAAGGCGTCGGGCGTCAAGACCGTCAGCGGCAAGGTCACGGTCCGCGTGAACGGCAAGAAGGTGAAGACGGTCGCCCTCAAGAAGGGCAAGGTCAGCATCAAGCTGCCCAAGCTGAAGAAGGGCAAGGCTAAAGTCCGCGCCACCTATGCCGGATCGGCTGTCACGAAGGCGGCCAAGAGCAAGATCAAGAAGGTGGCAGTCAAGAAGTAGCCGTTTCGCATACGACTGCTGGGTGGGCCGGTCGCCGGGAGTGATCCCGGGGGTCGGCCCACCCATTCCGTTTGGCGGCGTTTGGCCCCCGGAGTGCGCTGCTTCAACCGGCCCCCAAGGGTCACCTACCGCACCGCGAGGGGTGATGCTGCGCATACCAGCTCTGGCGGTTGATGCGCCGTTACTCTGCTGCCGGATGTCCGCTCGCGTTGCGACCGACGAGTTCCCTAGGGCAGCACGAGCGACTTGATCGCCGAGCGGTTCGACATGGCCTCGTAGGCAGCGGCGATGTCATCGAGCGCGAATGTCTGGGTGAACACCATGCCGGGGTTGACGGTGCCGGCCAGGACATCCTCGAGCAGTTCGGGGATGTAGCGCCGAGCCGGGGCCATTCCGCCCCCAATGGTGATGTTGCGGGAGAACAGCGTGCCGATGGGCACCTGTGAACCGCCGGCGGGGACGCCCACGAATCCCACGCGTCCGCCGCCGCGCACCGACCCGAGCGCCTGCTCCATGGCCAGGTCGGTTCCCACGCATTCGAGCGCCGTGTCGGCCAGGTCGCCGCCCAGCAGGTCGCGCACGGCGGCGATTCCCTCGGCGCCGCGCTCGGCAACGATGTCCGTGGCCCCGAACTCACGCGCCAGGGCCGCCCGGTCGGCGTGCCGGGACATCGCGATAATCCGCGGTGCGCCGAGCCGCGCAGAAGCGAGCACTGCGCAGAGCCCGACCGCGCCATCACCCACGACGACGACAGTGGTGTCAGGTCCGACGCCCGCGCTGACGGCTGCGTGGTGCCCGGTGGGGAAAACGTCGGAAAGCGTCAGCAGGCTCGGGATCAACTCGGGGTCGATGGGCCCGGGCACCTTCACGAGCGATGGGTCCGCAAACGGCAGGCGCGCTCGTTCACCCTGCCCGCCGTCAACGACGCGACCCTGCCGGTCCGTCCCACCCACGAACGTCACCTGATCGCATGCCGAGTAGAAACTGTGGCGGCACGCCTGACAGTGGCCGCACGACAGATCGAATGGCGCGATCACGAAGTCGCCGATGCCCAGGGTTTTGACCTCCCGGCCGGCGTCAGTCACCACTCCGACCAGCTCGTGCCCGATGTGCCGGGGCTTCGCCGTCGGTCGCACGCCGCGGTAGTCCCACAGATCCGAGCCGCACACGCAGCCGGCCGTGACCTCCACGACCACGTCGGTGGGGTCCAGCACCGTGGGTTCGGGGCGATCCGCGACGCGCACGTCGCCAGGCCCGTAGAAAATAGTTGCGCGCATTGCGATTTGCCCCTTTCGGTGATTTTCGGACGAGTGCTCCGTCGCTTTCCAGCCTAGACCTGCCAAGCCAGGCGGCGAACTGGCATTGTCTGTGCGAGGGGCGCGAGGGGCGCGAGGGGTGCGAGGGGCGCTGCGCGAAGTGGCGGTCGCGTGTTTTTCTTCGTGACTGCCGCGTAGGGACGGCAGGGCCGCATGCGCGGCCCCGGGAGATCAGAGTCGAATGGGAGAGCGTGAGGTCGCGTCGCTTCCAAACAAGTGACGAAACGTTTCGCCCGTGTAAACATCCTACGAATTTGTTGTTGCCGCGGCCGAAACGGTCGAAATCGGCTCCTAGTCTGCCAGAGGCGGCGCCTGCAGAAGCGGCCCGTCCTGCCGTGCGGATGACCCCGTCGTGGCAGTTCGCCCACTTGCTCATGAGAGAGATCATCTTGCAAACAAACCCACTCGCTAGGGGCACCTTGCGTCGCATTCGTTGGGCCGCGCCGTTCGCCGTGATTGCCCTACTAGCCACAGGCATGCTCACCTCATCCGTAGTGAACGCCGAGCCCGCCGAGGTGACCTTCCCGGGAACCGACGGCACGCTCACTGATCTGGAGGCGGATGTTCTCGCTGCCGCTCGAGAAGCGGACTTCAACTCGACTTACGACTTCCAGACGAAATCGACCACTGCATATACGCCCCAGGTGGATGTCGCAGTGATCGAGCTGGACGCAGACGGTAACATTCGCGATCGCGCCAACATCATCGTGAGTCGCGACTATCCGGAGGGGACTGTCGCGCCAATCGACCAGAATCTGTCCTCGAGTTCAGTGCGCTGGCTCAAGTGGGATCAGGGAAAGTTCGACAGCGGCACGTACGGTACCGGAGCCGACATCGTTCCGGGCCGTGAGGATGCACCACTGCGCTACATGGCGAGCTATCCGGCATCGTTGCTCAAGTCGATGGTTGCATTCGGACTCGTCTTCCTGTCAGATCACGGCGCGATAGACCTCAATGCCAACTACACGTACAACGGCGTAACGAAGTCGATCTCGACCTGGAGCGCCGAGATGATCCAGTACTCGAACAACACCTCTTCGCAGGCAATGATCAAGATGCTGCACGAGGTCCAGTACCAGGGCAAGACGGGAATCCGATTCCTCAATGACGAACTCCAATCGTTGGGGCTCACCACTTTGCAGCTTGAAGGGACTAGCGCATCCAATGGTGCAGGCTGGTCGAACGGTGGAGTCACCATGACCTCGTTCGACACCGCGCGGCTGGATCTCCTGCTCGACGGGGGCAACGGCGGAGTGCTCTGGACCACGCCCGCCGGCCTTGAGGTGACCTCCGACTTGCTGAGCGAGCAGGGACGCGACTGGCTGATCGACATCTGGTCGGGCACCGCATTCCATTGGATGCTGGACACCGGTAACTTCTGCAACTGGACCACTCCTTACACTGGGTCGCGGCAGTACCCCGCCACGGGAATCCCGGCGGTCGTGCCGGACTCCACGCTCAATGCAGATGGCACCTCCAAAATCGCGTGGGCGGGATCGCCGTTTGCGACCATCGATATCCGGCCCTGCAACGAGCAGGCCGAGGTCACCTACTACAACAAATACGGACTGACCTACAACGCGGGTGCCGACGCAGGCATCGTCAAGGCGCTGCCGGGCAAGCCATTCCGGCACTACATCGTCTCCGTCATGACCAACATCGGCTATCGCTATGGTGACGCCGAACTCGCAGCGCTGGACAATCCTTGCCTCAGCAACGATTCGAGTTTCTGCTACACCGAGAAGTTGCCGATCCTGGCAGGGAAGATCGATGCGGCCATCAAGGCTCGCGGCGAGGCGCCGGCAAAGGCGACCACGACGACCAGCCTGGCGTTGTCCGCCAATGAGGTCGTGTATCCGGCATCGGTCTCTGCGACGGCCACCGTCGTCGGAGCCACGCCAGGGAGCCTCGTAGAGTTCTACGACGGCACCATCAAGGTGGGCGAAGCCACTCTCGGCGCGGAAGGTGCCGCAACGTTGCCGCTAGTAGCCGAACCGGGTGAGCACAGCATCGTAGCCAAGTACACCGGCAGCGACTCGACGTTCGTCTCCACCTCGTCCGTAGCATCGTTCAGCGTTGCCAAGGGCGACCCGAAGTTCGCGTTCGCGGTTTCCTCGGCGCAGTATGGCTCTGACCCAGTAGCCGAGGTGGACTTGGCAGCGGACGCCACGGGCACTGTCGAATTCTTCCGCGGGGAGGATTCCATCGGGACCATCGAGGTAGTGGAAGGCCGGGCTGTCCAGACGCTGTCCGGGCTGGGCGTTGGCGGATATCCGGTGCGTGCGGAGTACTCCGGTGATGCGCACTACACATCCGCCACGGGGCTCACCGCGGTGGTGGTTAGCAAGGCGGGGACCGTCGCTAGCCTGTCTCTGGGAGGGGCCGTGTACGGCAAGCCGGTCAATGCCGTCGCTGCGGTGAGTCCGGCGACGACTGGCCAAGTTGAGTTCACGGTCGACGGCAAGAAGGCGAGCAACGTCAGCCTCGTGAACGGGAAAGCCACAACTGGTATCCCGGGGTTGTCGGCTGGAACCCACACGGTGACCGCCAAGTTCTTGGGTTCGGACACGCACGAGATCTCGTTCGTCGTGGGTGCCGTGACGGTTGCCAAGGCGGCACCTGCGAAGGTCACTGTGACCGCCAAGAAGTTCAAGCGGAACACAAAGCCCAAGGTGACCGTCCGGGTGGCCAAGCTCAACAACGGTGACTACCCGATTGGCAAGATCCAGGTTCGCGTGAAGGGCAAGAAGGTGCGCACCGTCAAGTTACCCAAGTCCGCCAAGGGCAAGGTGAAGGTCACGTTGCCGAAGCGATACGCGAAGGCCATCAGGGTCAGCGCGAAGTTCGTCCCCTCCTCGACGTCGAACGTGCAGGGGAAGGTTTCCAAGAAGGTGAAGGTGCCATTCAAGAAGTAGTTTTGCTGGAACTCGCTGAGGGCGGGCTGCGTGCGATGACGATTCGCGCGTAGTCCGCCCTTCGCTCGTGCGGTCCGAGCGCAGGCGGTTGCCAGCCGTCGGCGCGATAATTGGAGGTAGCGGAAGGAGCCGGCATGCATGTTCTCTTGATTGGCGGGAAGCACCCGCGCCACAAGGAATGGATTCGCGACCTCGCAAGGGCGTTCGAGGAGGCGGGTGATGATCCGGTGATTCACGACTACGCCAACTGGGACCGCGGGGATTCCGGCACGGACGTCCTCGGCGAACTTGCGGCGGTGGCCGATCTCGCGGAGACCATTGAGGGGCCATATGCGATCGTCGCCAAGTCGATCGGTACGGCGATCACGACCATCGGCGTCGCCCGCGGTGAGCTTCGGCCCACGCGCGTGGTCTTCCTTGGCATTCCACTGAGCGGTTTGGACGAGTTCTCCGTCGCCGTAGCGCGTGACCTCGCAGCGCTACCCGACGGTGTGGTCGTGCAGAACGAGAACGACCCGTGGGGAACCGCGTCAGAGATCGAGGAGTTCCTGGCCGCCAACGGCGCGAGCCAACTGCGGCTTGTGACCATTGCGGGGGAGACCACACACGACTACCTCGACTTCGAGCAAATAGTCGAACTCACGCACGAGGGCTAGTCGCGATCCGAGTGCGGGTCAAGCGCTCGCCTGGCGGCAGTCGTGCTACTTCAGCCGACCCTCGATCTGGCGCACGATTTCGATATCGCCGTCGAGCCAGGGCACGGACCACAACTGAGACCGCTCCAGCCATCGCAGGACCGAATGCTCCACGAGTGGTTCGGGAGTTCCGCTCTGAATCGTCGCGTACCAGACCCGCATGACGTGCCGGTCCGTGATGAACCACCCCTGGGTCTCCTCGTCGGTGTCCGGCCCCACGATCTCGTCGCCGAGAGCGACCGTCACCCCGAGTTCCTCGCGCAATTCGCGGTGGAGGGCCTCGTCCACGGTCTCACCCGGGTCCACCTTGCCGCCCGGGAACTCCCAGCGCCCGGCGATGCGAGCGGGCTTGGACCGCTCGGCGCCGAGCAGTCGCGTCGGGCGAGCGAGGTCGTCGACGATCGCGGCTGCCACGACTACTACGCGCCTAGCCACCTTGCGTCAGGGCCTCGTACCCGGAGGCGGTCAGCAGCTCGCCGTAGGAGGCGACCTCGACCTTGAACAGCCAGCCCGCGCCGTAGGGGTCGGAATTCACGAGCGAGGGGTCGTCGATCGCGGCCTGGTTGATCTCGACCACGGCCCCGGTCACGGGTGAGAAGAGTTCCGAGACTGATTTCGTGGACTCGATCTCGCCCACGACAGCCCCAGCCGTGACCTCGTCCCCGACCTGCGGGAGTTCCAGGTAGACCACGTCCCCCAAGGCGTCCTGCGCATGCCAGGTCACGCCGATCGTGGCGGGCGTGCCGTCGGCGATCCACTCGTGCTCTGCCGTGTACTGCAGGTTCTCGGGGAGGTTCGACATGTGCGGGCCTTTCTGGCGGGTGTGAGGAGGGCCACAGACATTATCGCAGTCCGAGGGTGGTTTTCGCGGCAGGGCTGAGGCGGACGAGTGGCGCGCGCCGCCGGGCGCACGGCACGCGCGGCCGGGACGCTTGCGTTACTCGGCGGGTTGGTGCCGATAGAACGGCAGCCCGACCACTTGCACAGCCTCGCCGCGCCCGCGCACGACCGCCGTGAGCTCGGTGCCGATGGCGGAGAACTCCGGGGATACGTAGGCCATCGCGATGGGGTAGCCGAGCGTCGGGCTCGGTGCTCCGGAGGTCGCGCGGCCGATGCCCCGGCCCGGTGACGCCGGATCGATCACGAGTTCGGTACCGGCACGCACGGCGCGGCGCCCCAGGGCGCGCAGGCCGACGAGGACGCGCGCGGGTGCGCTGTGACGGCGCGACTCCAGCGCCGCGCGCCCTACGAACGGAAGCGGGGCCCCGCCGGCATCGACCTTGTCGAGGCGGACGACTCGTCCAAGACCCGCCTCGAAAGGCGTCGTGGTGAGATCGAGCTCGTGACCGTAAAGCGGCATTCCCGCCTCCAGGCGCAGCGAGTCGCGCGCCGACAGCCCTGCGGGGATCAGCCCGTGGTTGGCGCCTGCGGCCAGGAGCGCATGCCACAGGGCGACGGCCTGGCTCGCGCTCGCGAACACCTCGAACCCGTCCTCGCCCGTGTATCCGGTGCGGGCGACGCGAACGCGATGTCCTGCGACCTTCGCCTCGATGATGGCGTAGTACTTCAGGGCGCCGATCGCATCCGCGTAGTCGCCCGCAACGGAGCGCAGGATCAACTCGGCCGCCGGCCCTTGGATCGCGATGAGCGCCACTTGCTCCTGCAGGGACACGGCCGCGTCGAAAGTCGCGGCGCGTTCGGTGAGGGCGGCGACTACCGCATCGGTGTTGCCCGCATTGGCGACGACGAGGAACTCGTCCTGGACAAGCCGATATATGACCAGGTCGTCGATGACGCCGCCGTCCTCGGCGCAGATCATCGTGTAGCGGGCGCGGCCCTCGCCGATCTGGGATGCCCAGCCGACGACCGCGTAGTCGAGCGCCGCCGCTGCCCCCGGGCCGGTGACGAGGATCTGGCCCATGTGGGAGATGTCGAACAGGCCGGCGGCGGTGCGCACGGCGTTGTGCTCGGAGATGTCCGAGTCGTAGCGCAGCGGCATCTGCCAGCCGCCGAACTCGGTCAGTGAGGCGCCTAGAGCGGCGTGCTCGCCGAGGAGCGGTGAGGTCTTGGAGGTCATCGTGACTCCTTCGGGAAGGCGGGCTTACGCGTCGCCGTCGGCGGCGTAGTGGGACAGCGGCGGGCAGGAGCAGACGAGGTTTCGATCCCCATAGGCGCCGTCGATGCGGCGCACCGGCGGCCAGTACTTTGCCTGGCGCAGCGCGGGCACCGGGTAGGCCGCCTCGGTCCTCGTGTACGAGTGCTCCCACACCTCCGCGGTGACGGACTCGGCGGTGTGCGGTGCGGCCCGGAGAACGGAGTCCTCCGCGGTGACCTCGCCGGCCTCGACCTGCGCGATCTCGGCGCGGATCGCGAGCATCGCGTCGATGAAGCGATCGAGTTCGGCCAGGTCCTCCGATTCGGTGGGCTCGACCATCAGGGTGCCCGCAACGGGGAAGGACAGCGTGGGAGCGTGGAAGCCGTAGTCGATCAGGCGCTTGGCGACGTCCTCGGCCGTGATCTTCGTCGCCGCGGTGATGGCGCGCAGATCCAGGATGCACTCGTGGGCCACCAGCCCGTTCGGGCCGGTGTACAGAACTGGGAAGGCCTGCTCGAGGCGCCGCGCCAGGTAGTTGGCGCTGAGTACCGCCACCTGGCTGGAGCGCCGCAGGTCGGCGCCCATGAGCGCGATGTAGGCGTACGAGATCGGCAACACTCCGGCCGAGCCGAACTGCGCCGCGGATACCGGTGGGGCTTGTGCGGAGATCGGGCTTGGCGCTTCGTCGGGCGCGGCTGCGGTTGCGGATGCGGCTACGTCGGCGGCAGCGGTTGCGTCGCCGCCGCGTGCCCCCGAGGGGTCGCCCGGCAGGTAGGGAAGCAGGTGCTCCGCCACGGCCACCGGACCCACGCCGGGTCCCCCGCCGCCGTGGGGGATGGCAAACGTCTTGTGCAGATTGAGGTGGGATACATCGCCTCCGAACTGGCCCGGCTTGGCGAGCCCGACGAGTGCATTCAGGTTGGCGCCGTCGATGTACACTTGACCGCCTGCTTCATGTACTAGATCGCAGACCTCGCGCACGTGCTCCTCGTACACCCCATGAGTGGACGGGTAGGTGAGCATGATGGCCGCCAGTCGATCAGCGTTCTCCGCGACCTTGGCCCGCAGGTCCGCCAGGTCGATCGAGCCGTCCTCGGCCGTAGCGATGACGACGACGCTGAGCCCGGCCATTGCCGCGGAGGCGGCATTCGTCCCGTGCGCCGACGCGGGGATAAGGCACACGCTGCGACCGGGTTCGCCGCGCCCCTCGTGATACTTGCGGATCGCGAGTAGCCCGGCGAACTCGCCCTGCGATCCGGCATTCGGCTGAACCGAGACGCCGGCGTACCCGGTGATCTCGGACAACCACGATGTGAGCTTCTCGATGAGTTCCGCGTATCCCTCGGTCTGATCCGCCGGCGCGAGCGGGTGGATCTGCGCGAACTCCGGCCAGGAGATCGCCTCCATCTCGACCGCCGCGTTCAGTTTCATGGTGCACGAGCCCAGCGGGATCATCGTGCGATCTAGCGCCAGGTCCTTGTCCGCGAGGCGGCGCAGGTAGCGCATCATGGCGGTCTCGCTGCGATACGAGTTGAACGTTGGGTGGGTCAGGTAGTCGGTGCCGCGAAGCGCCCAACTGGGAAGGGACGCGCCGGACGCGGACCAGGTGGCGCGAGTCGTCTCGCCGCCATCGACGGCGAATTCGAGGCTCTCGCCGCGCACGTCGCACGCGAACCACGTCAGCGTACGCTCCGCGACGGCGGCCACCACGGATTCAAGTACCGTCGCAACGTGTTCCGCGGTGGAGACCTCGTCGAACGCAATCTGTACATGATCGCTGTCCGCAACGTACACGTTGATCCCGCGCTGCGCCGCGCCCTGGCGGATACGTTCGGTCAGGCCGGGAGCGGAGATCCGCACGGTGTCGAAGAGAGCGTGGTCCGCTACCGCAATCCCAGGTAACTCGAGTGCCCGAAGCGCCGCCGCGAGCCCGCCCGCCAGGGCTTGCACGCGCTCCGCGATGCTGCGCAGTCCCTGGGGACCGTGATAGACGGCGTACATCGAGGCGGTGATCGCGAGCAGCGCCTGCGCGGTGCAGATGTTGCTCGTCGCCCGCTCCCGGCGGATGTGCTGCTCGCGCGTCTGCAGGGCCAGGCGGTAGGCGACCGCGCCATCCGCATCGACGCTCACGCCCACCAGTCGACCCGGCAGCTGACGTTCGAGCCCATGGCTGGTGGCGATGAATGCCGCATGCGGGCCGCCGTAGAACATTGGCACGCCGAGCCGCTGGCTCGAGCCGACGGCGATATCGGCACCGAGCTCGCCGGGGCTGACCAGCAGCGTGAGGGCGAGCAGATCGGTCGTGAAGGTGACGAGCGCCCCGGCCGCCTTCGCATCGGCGATGACGCCCTTAAGGTCGCGGACGGCGCCGCTCGCGCCGGGATGGGCGAGGACGAGGCCGACGATCGACGCTCCTGCGGCGGCCAGCGATGCCGCGTCCCAGCCGGTGGCTTCCCCAGTGTGCAGATCGGCGACGATCACCCGCTGCCCGGCCGCCTCGGCCCGGGCGGTGACCACGGCGATGGTCGTCGGCAGCACGTCGGCGTCGATGACCACCACGTCCGTGGCCAGATCGAGTTTCCGGCCGCGCGACCGGAACATCAGGGCGACCGCCTCGGCGACTGCGGTGGCCTCGTCCAAGAGCGAAGCCCCAGCCACGGGCAGCCCGGTCAGGTCCGAAACCAAGGTCTGGAAGTTCAGCAGCGCCTCCAGGCGGCCCTGCGAGATCTCGGGCTGATACGGCGTGTAGGCGGTGTACCAGGCGGGATTCTCCAGAACGCCGCGTCTGATCACGGCGGGAGTGATCGTGTCGTAGTACCCCTGCCCGATCATCGAGGTGAGCACCCTGTTGCGCCCGGCGATGCGGCGGAGGTCGGCCAGGACCTCGGGCTCGCTCAGTGGCTCAGGTAGGCCGAGCGGCTCGGTCAGCGCGATGGACTTCGGCACCGCCGCGTCCGTGAGCGCGTCGAGTGAGGCGTAGCCGACCGAATCCAGCATGGTCGCCAGGTGCGAGTCGTCGGGGCCGATATGGCGGTCGGTGAACGTGAAGTTGGCTGGGGCTGGGGTGGTCATGGGGACTCCGGGGTGAGGGCAGCACGGTCAGCCCTCCCCGCTCTGTCATCCCGCGGCGATGGCGTGCCGCGGACCTGAGAGTTTGGCCGGTGATACCGGTTTGCCCCGTCGGTGGTCGCCGTCCCGGAGGCGCGAGCCGGCCCGGGAGCGGCGTCGCTTTCCAGAGTTGCCTAACTGCGGCGGTACGTGATGCCTGAGAGATTCCCGGGGAGGATTTGCTCCTTCGGCGCTGCGTACCCGCTCGGTGGCGGAGGTAACAGACTCTCCCGCCGCAGATCGGTCAGCGAGCACAAGTCTACGCGACGCCGCCGCGCCCGCAATGGCCAATCTATTGGTGTCCGACACGCGCGCGCCGCCACGGCAGACTCGATGAGCCACCGCGACGGCGCACGTCACCTGCCTGTTGCTAGCGGACCACCCGCAGCTTCGTCTTGGCCGTGAGTTTCGCGAGGTTCGCATTGCCCGAGTAGACGACCTTGATCTTGGTGGTCTTCTTTATCTTGCGAGTCGCCTTCGCCTTGACCTTGATCGTGGCGACGTACTTCTTGCCCGACTTCTTGACCTTGGCCTTTCCGAGGGTCTTGGCGCCGGCCTTGAGTGTGACCGTGCCGGTGGGAGTGCCGGCTGCGATGCCGACGATCCGCACTTGGACGAGTCCCGCCTTGCCGCGCTTGAGTGATCGTGCGGCTTTAGCGTTGTTTCCGGCC
>NZ_VFOS01000006.1 GCF_006716265.1 Rarobacter faecitabidus
GTGCGCCGCGGATTGAAAACGAACGACCCGGCGAAGTACCGCAGCGAGAAGCGGCCCGCTGGACGAGTGGTGCGCGGAGAATCCTTCAGCCGTGCCACGAACCAGGCCGCGAGGCCCACGGCGACCAGGCCCGGGAGGGCGAACCGCAGACCGTCGGCCGCCACCAGGTTCACCACGAGCGTGCCGCCGAGTATCGCGAGCGGGCTCGTCATCCCGACCATGCCGGTCACTTTGCCGCGCTGGACGCCCGGAATCTGATCGGCCAGCGTCGCGTTAGTCGCCGCGAACGCCGCATTCACCGCGAACTGGGCCGCGCACCAGGCGAACGCCAGGAGCGGCACCGATGTTGTGAGCCCACCGAGCAGGAGCGCCCCGAGCGCCACCACGGCGCCGCCCAGGATCCAGGGCCTTCGCCGCCCGAAGCGGGACATCGTCCTATCGGAAAGCCGACCGGCGAGCGGGCTCGCCACCAGGGCGGACAGTGCGCCCAGCGACAAGATGAGCGAAAGCGCGGCGGTGGCCTCGTCCTGCGAGACGATGTGCTTCACCTTGAACGACAGCGCGACCATCGCGGGGGTGAAGACGGCGAGGTAGAGGCCGAAGCTCGCGGCGAAATACCCCCGCGCATAGCGATTCAGCGTGCGTGGCGCCAGAGGAGCGGTGGCGGGCGAACTCATGGCTGTTCCTCAAAGGCGTCAGTGCTGGTCAACGAGTGCCCGAGGGCACGCTTCGAACCTACCGCATGGCCGGGGCGGGAAAATCGGCATTCGTCCCCCGGCGCCGGTCGCGACGAACCCGGCGCCGCCCGCAACGAGTTGGCGACGCCGGGTGCCGGGGCGATGGTCGGCCTACGACCAGGAGTTCCAGTTCTCCCACAGCGAGCCGCTGAAGTTGAGCCGGCCGCGCTGGTCCGCCTGCCAGTTTCCGCCCCACTTCTCGATGCTGACGCCGCCCACGCGATACCCATTCAGCTTCAGGCCGCGGGACTGGGTGTGCTCGTTGCCGATCGTGACCGGTGTTCCTGAACCGTCCGTGTAGGCCTCGAAGCGCGAGAACTGGTTGCGGTCGGCTTCCGATCCGGACCGCACCGGGCGATCCCACCCATCGATCGACAGGTTCTTGATGAGGATGTTCTCCGTGTTCGACTGCGCATACACGCTGATGGCGCAGTTGACCGGCCCTTCGACGACCGTGTCCTCAATGGTGATGTTCTTCACCGTCTGGGAGCGGTCGGCGGTGTTGGTCGCGCCCATGTCCGCCCAATGCGAGGACGAGTTCACCACGCAGGTGTTGTACTGGTGATTCCATGGGTGCATCCGATTGTGGATGACCTGCGTTCCGCGCACGGTCACCCCGTCGATGTTGCGCGGTCCCCAGCCCCACTGGATGACCGGACCGTTCTCGAACTTCCACACCACGGTGTTATCGATCGATACGCCCGAATGGTAGATCTTCAGGACATCGTCGTTGGCGTTGACGAAGGAATCGGTCATCCGCGAGCCGGTGTACAGCTCGGGCCCGTCGGTCTGCCAGTACCAGGAGCCGACCTGCTTGAAGTGCTCGACGCGCATTTCGAAGGTGTTCTCGTCGCCGTGCACCACGAACGAGTGGTACGGAGGCTCGGCGATGGTCACGCCGTGCAGGTCGAGATACTGCTGACGGCCGCCCGCGGAACTGAACTGCAGCATCTTCACGCACGAGCCATGGCAGTTGTCGGAACTTTGCGCGCGCCGCTGATAGCCGTTCGCCAGGTCGGACTCGTAGACGTACTGCTCGCCGGAGATCACGCCGTAGCCGGTCACCTTGTAGACCCCCGCATTGTCGTTGTTCGAGAACGTGAAGGCTCCCTTCACGTAGGCGCCGGGGGCGAGGTACACCCACTTCACTCGCGGCGGCAGGGTGACGTGGTACTGCGATCCCATGTAGTACGTTCCGGGTGCGAAGTAGATGATGTCGGCGTCCACGTTGTGCAGGTTCGTGGCCCAGCCCTGTGCCGGGTAGTAGATGTCGCCGGCCCACGATTGGGGGACCACGCGGTTGTAGTCGGTGTGCCCGGGCGTGATCATCGGCTCGGCGAAGATCAGCATCGAGTTCCGTGGCTCCCGGTTGGCGATCACCGTCGGATCCGGGCTTCCGTTGCCCCCGGCGGCCGACGACTCGTCGTAGACCGTATACAGCTGCGGATCGAACTCGACCGAGAAGCGGAATCCCGAGGGGGAGTACGGCACCTTGATGCGGATCGTGGACGCGCCGACTTGCACCTTCTCGAAGTTGAGCGCGCGCGGCCGGATGGTCACTTGGTCTTTGGACGAGATCGTCTGGCCGGTCGTGAGGGTCACATCCACCCACACGTCGGTCGAGTACAGGAACGTCGACCAGCTCATGGTGAGGTTCGCATCGGAGGCGAACTCGGCGCCGTCAACGTGGTAGTAGCCGAGGTTGGGATCGCTGTAGCCGGGCTTGCCCTTGCCGCCGCGCGGAATAGAGAGGTACGTGAATGAGTCGTACCACGGATAGGCGGGCCCGGCATCGGCGACCTTCACCTCGTAGAACGGCGATTCACGCACCTTGTCGTTGGCGATTGTGGTGCCGGTGTTCCGCTCGCCGTTGTCATGCCACCAGGTCTTTAGTTGCGGAGTGTCCGCGATCAGCGGCGCGGCCGCGGCGGACGGTGCGGTCACTGCGCCGACCGTAACGCCGCCGAGGGCAAGCGCGCAGGCGGAGATGACGGCTGTGAGGCGGCGGCGGATCGTGTGATGGCGCGGGTTCTTCACGTGCATGGCGGGTCCTCGCTCTTCGTTGAGTCCAGGGGATGTCGGCCGCGTCGTTGCGCCCGAACCGTTGTAGAGAGCCTAAGCCATATGCGTCCATTGTGCACATCATTCCTGAATCTTTTAAACGGTAAAGACCTTAAATATTCCCCTGGATGGCGCGATGCCGAGAATTTGTTTGGCTCGTGAACTTCGACCATCGTCTTTAGAGTTACTGGCGGTCACAATGCCATTGCTTTTGCCGACCTCTTTGGATATGGTGATCCAAAGCCGAGTGAGGGTTGCAATGCTGCGATCTGAATCTGGTTAACGTCAGCGCTGACTCCAGTGAAAGGTCGAACAGTGCCCCGCAGAACCCCCGCCCTAGTCCGCTTCCTCGGCTTGTCCGCCGCTACCGCGCTCGCCTTCGTGGGCCTTCCGGCGTCCGCATCGCACGCGGATGTCGCCGAGGATTGCGGCGTCCTGCTCAACCAGCCGGTCCTATTCAGCGATCCGGCAACGAGCCTCACGGCCCAGGTCAAGATCACGGCGGTGGCCGCCGGCTCCTGCCTGCGTACTTACGAGCTCACGTACAACAATCCGGACGCCTCGCTCGCCCCGGCCACCCACGTCTTCACCGAGCGCGCCGACCGTCCGCGTGTCCGCACGTCCAACATCGCGCTCGACGCCGTCTACGCGTGGTCGATCGATGAGGCCGGGCAACTGGAGACCAACACCGTCACCAACGGCAACTACAACGGGGACAACCCGATGAACTGCAGCGCCGACGGCATCGGCTGCTACATCACGGGCGCCAACTGGTCGTACGTGTGGACGCGCGACACCGCCTACGCGGCCGCCCTGGGGCTCACCTCGCTCGACCCGCTGCGCATGCGCAACTCGCTGAATTTCAAGATCTCCGATCGCAGGACGGGTTGGTACGACGAGGTTTCCGACAGGCAGATCCTGCAGGACACCGGAACCGGCGGCTCGTACCCCGTCTCCACGGACCGCACCAGTTGGGCGGTCGGGGCGCGCGCTGTCAGCCCCTGGCTGCCGGACTCATACCGCGAGGCCTTCGACAGCCTCACCTATGAGGCGCTGAGGAACACGATCGAGCACGATCGCAAGGTGGCCTACAACACGGAGCGCGGCCTATACACCGGCGAGACATCCTTCCTCGACTGGCGCTGGCAGAACTACCCGAGCTGGATCGGGTACAACATGAACAAGATCGCCGAGTCCATGTCGCTGTCTACCAACGTCACCCACTGGACCGCCATCAACGACGTGGCGGACCTGGCCGAAGCGGCCGGCGACGCGTCAGCGGCGGCCAAGTACCGCGGCTGGGCCGACGAGTTGGCGCAGACCATCGACGATTCCTTCTGGCTCGAGGGCCGCGGCGAGTACTCGTCCCTCATCACCGGCGAACTCGACCCCGCGCCCACGGATCGGTTCGACGCGCTCGCCACCGCCCTCGTGGTCCTCTCCGGCATCGCGCCCGCGGACCGCGCCGCCCGGGCCGTTGCCAACTACCCCGAGACGCCGTTCGGGGCTTCGACGATCTGGCCCAACCAGAATCCCGCGCACTACTCCGAGTACGGCAGCTACCACAACGACTCCATCTGGCCGTTCGTCGTGGCGTTCATGCACAAGGCGGCAGTGCGGGTCGGAAACGACACCGCCGCCGCCCGGCAGTTCGATGGGCTGATCCGGATACCGCTGATCTACGGCTCCAACTACGAGAACTACAACATCAACAACGGCGGTTCCACGAACACGCGCCTGAACTCCAAGCGCCAGACCTGGTCCGTCGCCGGCGTGCTCGGTGCCTTCCAGGAGGACATCTTCGGCATCCGCGCCACTGCCCAAGGGCTCACGGTCGATCCGTTCGTCACCGCGCAGGTGCGCAGCAAGTACTTCCCGGACGCGGACGAGATCCGCTTCGAGAACCTCGCATACAAGGACTCGACCGTGAACGTCACCGTGAAGCTACCGGCTGGCGGAGCCAGCAGCGGCGCCTACGAGGTCACCGGCCTGAAACTCAACAACGCGGCCGTCGACCTCGATTCGGTCTTCACCTCGGCGCAACTCGGATCCTCGTCCACGATCGAGGCGACGCTGGGCGATGCAAAGCCGAGCGTGTCCGCTGCGGCAGTCAAGACCATCGACGGCGGCGAGCAGCAGTACGGTCCGAACTACACCTACAACATCGCGGTGGATCCGGACTACGTCTCCGGCAATGTCGGGCTCACGTTCCACCAGAACTGGCAGGACACATCCAACATGTCGATGGATGTGCTGCGTGACGGCAAGGTCATCGCCGAGAACATCCCGGCGGACGGCAATTACATCGATACCACGGCCGAGCCGGATCGCGTGTCGCACTGCTACTCGACGCGGCTGCGCTACAACTCGTCGGGGAACACGTCCCAGCCCTCGGCCGCCACGTGCATCTGGGGCCCCGGGCATGACAGGGTCCAGGACATTAGTTCGGCCGACTTCGACCACCACGGCGGAGAGAAGCGGGAATCGTTCGGGCGCCCGATCATCGGCGGTTGGGGGCAGGATAAGGCCGACGACGCCACGACCCCGGTGCTGACCGTTCCCCGGTCGGGCCGCTACCTGGCCGCGTACGAGTACTTCCTCGGTTCGACCCCCAGCGTGAACGACGGCCTCAGCGCGGGCATCAAGATGCTTGACGTCATCGACGTCACCGGCGGGGGGAGCGACATCGTGAAGTCGCAGATCGTCGTCATGGCTTCCCGCGGGACGTGGGGCGACGTGAACGAATCGACCTTTGTCCCGGTCGATCTGCAGGAGGGGCACGAATACCGGTTCCGGCTGCGCAACGACCGCGTGGCCGTGAACATGGGCTACTTCCAGGCGAACACGCTGTTCAACGGACTCGCCAGTGAGCCCTTCGGATACATCGACCTCATCGAGTTCAAACTGCTCGGCAAGGAGTTCATCGCCCCCCTGACCGCGGGCACGGTGAGCGTCTCGGGAGTCGCGCAGGTGGGTGCCGAACTGACCGCGACCCCCGTCGACTGGCCCACCGACATCGAACTCGCCTATCAGTGGGCGGCCGATGGGGACGAGATCCCCGGCGCCACCGGCGCGACGTTCACCCCGGGCGTCGCTCAGCTGGGAAAGACAGTCACGGTCGAGGCCAGCGCGATCAACATTCCGGTCAACAAGTACGGAAGTCAGACCGCGGCTGCAAGCTCTGACCCCACCGCGCCGGTCGCGCCGGCGGCGCTCGTTGCCGGCACGGTTCACGTCGACGGCAGCCCCGTCGTCGGGCAGTCGCTGGCCGCCGTCACGAGCGGCTGGCAGGACGGCGTCGCGCTCACTTATCAGTGGTCGGCCGATGGCGCCGACATCGCGGGCGCGACCGGGGACGAGTACACCGTCACGGCCGACCAGCTCGGCAAGGTAGTGCGCGTGGTCGTGACCGGAACGGGCGATGCCCGCTACGGAAGCCAACCGCCGGTGTCGGCAACCTCCGCGCCCACGACCGCGGTGACCTCACCCGCGTGGACTCCGGGAACCGTAGTCGTGAACGGCACGGCGCAGACGGGCCAGGCGCTGAGCGCTGTAGCGGCTGATTGGCCGGCGCACGTCGCGTTGACGTACCAGTGGACCGCGGACGGCGCAGACCTCTCTGGCGCGACGAGCCAGACCCTGACGCTCACGCCCGCGCACATCGGTCAGGTGCTGCGGGTGAAGGTGACGGGCGTCTCGTCCGATCCGGACTTCGGAACGGCACCACAAACCGTCACGTCCGCACCCACCGCGGCCGTGGCGCCCTTGCCCCTCGCGGCAGGGTCGGCCGAGTTGTCCGGCACGTTCGTCGTCGGCGAGACCGTGACCGTGGCCGCATCCGGCTGGCAGGACGGCGTCACCCTCAGCTACCAGTGGACGGCGGACGGCACCGCGATCGCCGGGGCGAACGCTGCCACCTTCCCGGTGACCGCCGCTCAGATTGGGAAACGTCTGCGCGCTGTAGTCACCGGAACCGGTGACGCGCGTTATGGCACGCAGGCACCCGTCGCCGCCCAGACTGCTCAGAGCGAGCCCGTGGCCGCTAAGTCCTGGCCGCCGAACGAGGTGACCGTGGACGGCCTGTCCAAGGTGGGCGAACGACTCACCGCTATCGGTGGCTCCGCGCCGGACGGCACGGGGTGGGCGTTCCAGTGGCTCGCCGACAACGCCCCGATCGCCGGTGCCACCGGCTATTACCTGGACCTCGACGCGACCCTGATCGGCAAGAAGATCTCGGCGCGCATCACCTGGACGCTCGGCCCCGACTACGGCGGTGCCACCCCGTCCGCCACGAGCGCGCAGACCGCAGCGGTTCTTCCCCTCGACTTCATTCCCGGATCGGTGACGATCTCCGGCCCGGTGACCGTCGGCGGCACGCTGACTGCCACCCCGACGGGATGGCAGTCGGATGTCGCGTTCGGCTTCCAGTGGTTCGCCGACGGTCAGCCGATCGCTGGGGCCACCGGCTCCGAACTCGTCCTGACGCCGGCCGTGCAGGGCAAGGCCATCACCGTCGCTATCACGGGAACCCCGACGGGGGCGCAGTACGGGTCGCAGGGCGCCGTGACCAACCCGCCGACCGCGAACGGCATCAGCGGGCAGACGGTGAGCGCAACCTGGCTACCCGGCACCGCGACCATCACCGGCACCGCCAAGGTACGCGAGGAGCTCACCGCCCACACGTCCGACTGGCCGGCTCACGTGGGCCCGTTGTCGTATCAGTGGCTCGCGGACGGTCAGCCGATCCCCGGGCAGGCCGCAACAACCATCTCGCTGACCTCGGACGTCATCGGGAAGACTATTCAAGTGCGTATCTCCGGCGTCTCCGCGCTCCCGGCTGAGCACGGCGCCGCCACGGTGTCCGTGACATCCGACCCGACTGTCGCCGTAGCGGCGCTCCCGATCCCCGAGGGGACCGTGACGATCAGCGGCAGTGCGATCGCGGGGGAGGTCCTAGCCGCCCACGCGCAGGGCTGGCCCGCCGGAGCCACCCTCACCTACCGTTGGCTCAACGACGTGGGCGAGATTGCGGTTGGTCCGGATCACCTCACCCTCACACCTGGGCTGATCGGATCGGCGATCCGCGTGGCCGTGACTGCGACCATTCCTGACCCCGACTTCGGCGGCGCATCCGTGACGGTGACCTCCGAGGCCGTGGGACTCGTCGCGGCCAAGTCGCTGGCCGCGCCCGTCCCGCAGGTGATCGGCGAGGCGCGCGTGGGCAGGACGCTGACGGCAGCGCCGGGGGCGTGGGCAGGTAAGGCCGAACTGTCCTACCAGTGGCACGCCAACGGGGTGGCGATCAAGGGGGCAACCTCGGCCACGCTCAGCGTCGACTCCTCGTTGCTCGGGAAGCGCGTCACCGTCCGCGTCACGGGAGTGGCCACCGACCCGCTGTTTGCGCGGGCCACCGCCGGTGCCACCTCCGCCCAGACGAAGCCCGTTGCGCGCGGAGTGCTGCCGAAGGTGAAGGCCGCAGTGACCGGCAAGCTGCGGGTCGGCAAGAAGGTGCGGGCAAAGGTGTCTATCGCCGCCTCCGCCAAGCCCGTGAAGGTTACGTACCGCTGGTACGCGGGCAAGAAGACGATCAAGAAGGCTACGAAGGCGGCCCTCAAGCTCAAGCCATCCTGGGTGGGTAAGAAGATCCGCGTCAAGGTCACCGTGAGCAAGGCCGGATACGCCTCGGCTAAGGCCACCTCTAAGGCCAAGAAGGTCAAGAGGTAGATCTGCACGGGTGACGGGAGGGCCGGGAGTACTGCTCCCGGCCCTCCCGTCCGTCTGGACTCCGAAGGCCTGCGCGGATCGGATTCGCCCGGCGCAAGGACTGACGGTTGCGAGCACGGTGCCGCCGCCCGCGCTTGTCGCGGTCGCCGCGAATATCGGCTGGACAGGGACGGCAGCATTCGTAGACTGGTTGAGTGTCATCAATCAGTAGCGTGACGGGCGGCCCGGCGGTTATCCGCGCGGCCGGCCTGGTCAAGACGTACGGCGAGAAGCGAGCCGTCGACGGAATCACCTTCGAGGTCCCAGCCGGTGAATCGTTCGGCCTGCTCGGCCCCAACGGCGCCGGAAAATCGACCACCATGCGCATGATCGGTGCGGTGAGCACCCGCACGGCGGGGCAGTTGCAGATCCTTGGCTTGGACCCCGACGACCACGGACCCGAGATCCGCTCGCAGCTGGGGGTCGTGCCCCAGGCCGACAACCTCGATACCGACCTGCGCGTCCGCGACAACCTGCTGGTCTACGGCCGCTACTTCGGGCTCGACCGCAAGGTCATCGCCGCCCGCGCCGACGAGCTGCTCGACTTCGCCCAGCTGACCGACCGGGTGAACGCTCGTGTTGAGGACCTGTCCGGCGGCATGAAGCGGCGCCTAACGATCGCGCGCGCCCTCATCAATGAGCCCCGCATCCTGCTACTCGATGAGCCCACCACCGGCCTCGATCCGCAGGCCCGCCACATCCTGTGGGATCGCCTGTTCCAGCTCAAGGAGCGCGGCATCACCCTGATCCTCACCACGCACTATATGGACGAGGCCGAGCAGCTCTGCGATCGACTCATCGTGGTCGACGAGGGACGGATCATGGCGGAGGGTTCCCCGGCGGCGCTCATTCGCGAGCACTCGTCCCGCGAAGTCCTGGAGGTCCGCTTCGGCACCGACCGCAACGCATCCGCGGCTGAGGAACTGCGCGATCTCGGCGATCGAATGGAGCAGCTACCGGACCGCATCCTGATCTACGCCCGCGACGGCGAAGCCATCCTGCAGCAGGTGCTACGTCGCGGCCTCGAACCGCTCACCTCGCTGGTGCGCCGCTCCTCGCTTGAGGACGTGTTCCTGCGCCTGACGGGACGGAGCCTGATCGAGTGAGCGCTCCAACTCCAGCAACGGAGAACTCGTCCGCGAAGCTCCCCGCCCAAACCCTGGACGAGTTCCGCGCCCGCGCCATGGCCGGAGGACGTCGCCCCCGCCGCCGCGGGACCTGGTACGTCGCCTTCGGTCGCTTCTACAACATGCGCGCCTACCTGCAGACCATCGTGTGGACGGCGATCGGTACGCCGGTGCTCTACCTGTTCGCGATGGGAATCGGCTTGGGCTCGCTGGTGAGCGCGAACCTGGGGCACGGCGCCGTCGGCGGCGTCGACTACCTGACCTTCGTCGCCCCCGCGCTGCTGGTCACCGCGGCCGCCTCGGTCGGTAGCGAGGAGATGACCTACCCCGTCATGCTCGGCTTCAAATGGAACCCGACGTTCTTCGCGACCAACGCAGCGCCCATCTCGCCCGCGCAGATCATCAACGGGCTCGTCGTGTCCGTGATCGCGCGACTGACGTTCGTGACGAGCATCTACCTCGCCGTCCTGCTCGCGTTCCGTGCTACCGGATCCGCCTGGTCGTGGCTCCTCGTACCTATCGGTGTTCTCACCGCGCTCGGATTCAATGCGCTGATCATGGCGTACGTCGCAACGATCCAGCAGGACACCGGACAGATCGCCATGCTGATGCGCTTCGTCGTCATGCCGCTCACCTTGTTCTCCGGTACCTTCTTCCCGCTCGACACCATGCCCGGCTACCTCCAGCCGGTGGGCTGGCTGTCCCCGCTGTGGCACGGGGCGCAGCTCGCACGCACCGCCTCCTACGGCATGGCCGAACCGTGGTGGCTGATAGCGATCCGTGTCTGCTACCTCGGCGCTCTCGCGGCGGCGGGCTGGCTCCTGTCGCAGCGAATCGCCGCAAGGAGACTGGGACGATGACGATGACGGGAATCGTTGCGGCGTCCCACCGCCGCCCACGACGCCTCGCGGACCCCGCGATGTATTCGGGGAACGCGCGCGTCGTGCTGTGGCGCGGTTGGCGCGTGGCGTCGCGCACGCACGTCGGGGTGATGATCTCAGGGTTCTTCGAGCCGATTTTCTACCTCCTGTCGTTCGGCATCGGCCTGGGCGCCATGGTGGGCACGGTCACGGCGCCCGATGGACGAGCCATCCCGTACGCCGCCTACATCGCCCCGGCCCTGCTGGCCACGTCCGCCATGAACGGGGCCATCTACGACTCGACGTGGAACGTCTTCTTCAAGCTGAATCACTCCAAGCTGTACGACGGAATGCTAGCCACGCGGCTCGGCCCGCTCGACGTGGCGCTCGGCGAGATCGGCGTGGCGCTCATCCGCGGGGCGGTTTACGCCGCCGGGTTCATGGTCGTGATGACCGCTCTCGGACTCAACCTGTCGTGGTGGGCGCTCGCGGCGCTCCCCGCCACCGTGCTGATCGCGTTCGGCTTCGCCGCGCTCGGCATGGCCGTGACCAGCTACCTCAGGACGTTTCAGCAGATGGACTGGATCAACTTCGTGCTCCTGCCCATGTTCCTGCTCTCGGCGACGTTCTACCCGCTGAGCGTCTACCCGGTGGGTGTGCAGTGGTTCATCCAGGCGATGCCGCTATGGCATGCCGTCGAACTGGTGAGGTCGCTCACCACCGGCGCGGTTCACCCCGCAATACTGTGGCACGTCGCCTACTTCGGCGTGCTGTGCCTCGTGGGAATCCGCTTCACTGCCGCGCGTTTGCGGGCGCTGTTCCTGACGTAGGCGCCGCGCTATCCGCGTTGCCGGAATGTGCCGCGCCGGCCTCTGCGTCGCCGGGTTGCGCCGCGCCGGTCGGCCCCGGGGCACCCCGCACGGGATAAGGTTCCGGCTCCGCCCGGTCGGGGGGATCCGTGGCCGCGGTTGAGGCCACGGACGGCGAGGCCGGGTCCCCGACCGCGCCCTCGCGATCGCGGCCTCGTCCCGATTGCCTGCGCGCGCGATCTCGGAGCCCGGAGATCACCAGCCACGCCCCGTACGCGAGCAGCGCCACCGCGGCGATCGTCACGAGCGCCCCGCGCGACGAGGGGTCGAGCCAGGTCGACACGTAACCGACGTACGGGACCGCGTACCAGAGCTTGCCGCGGATCTGCACCTCCCGCACGGGCTCGGCGTCGGCTACGTTGTTGTTATCGCCCTTGGTGACGAACTGCAGCTCGCCATCCGCGCGGAGGCCCTTCTCGACCACACGGTGCGTGGCGACGGCGGGCTTGCCCGATTCGAGTTGGTAGGTGATGACGTCGCCCACCTGGAGGTCGTCGGGTGCGACGGGTCTGATGATCACGAGCGTGCCCACGGGATAGTGCGGCTCCATCGAGGAGGACAGCACGGTGAGCGGCGTGGCGCCGAACGCGCGCGGCACGATAATCGCCGCGAAGGCAATCACTATGACCATTGCCAACACGATCGAGCTGACTGCTAACCCGATGTAGCGCACCGTCCGGCGGGCGGGCGACAGCGTCGACATCGCTTTTCCGGTCACGCGGTTTCCTCTTTCCTTCTCCGTCGCCAGGCTGCCAGCGCCGCGATCAGCGCACCTGCCAGGATCATCCCCGCGCCCGCCGCCGTGAACCGGCCGACCGCACCCGCACCGGTGATCGGCAGGCCTCCCTGGCCCTCCGGATCGTCCCCAGTGCCGGGAATATCCACGGCATCGTCTCCCGTTGCCAGCGCGCAAGTGGCTGCATCGGCGGGAGCGGGCGCCGCCGCATCGGTGAGAACCGCACGAAAGCTGAACGTCGCCCTCGCGCGCTGGCCCTGCTGACCGCTGAGATTCCCGAGCTTGGCGCTGACTCGAAGTTTGACCGTCTCCCCCGCGTTCAGCCTGAGGGAGTGACGCAACACGACGCACTTACCGGCTCGCGAGATCGTGGACGATGAGCCCGCGCCGGCCACTGGCTCCGGGCGGGCTGCAAGTTCGAGATGGGCGGCCAGTTGCGGGTCCGTCGACGATGCTTTGATGAGATCGAATCGCAGGCGCCCAGCCGTCGACCCGTCGTTGCGCAGCCAGATGATCCGCTCGATCTTGTCACCGGGGACAATGCGGAACGAGGAGTCGAACAATGGCCCGGGTATGGTGCGGGCGAAGTTGGTGCCGTCCGCAGAGAGCATGATGGCCTGATCCGCCGCTTGCGCCGGTGTGACCGTCATGGGTGCGAGTACCAATAGCGAGGCGGCAAGTACGAGTCCGGCCGCGCGAGCCCAATTCGCAGGTGTCGTCATCGCGCGCATCACCCCACCCCATCGGTAGCGGTGATGGTGTTGCCGCTGTTGCGATTGAGCGTTATCCCATCGAAGATCACGGTGCTCGTGCCGTCGATGACGATGCGCCACTGGCTCGTTCCCGTGGGAACGGTCAGCCCGAGCCACCCCGTGCCGCGGGCGAAACTGAGTGACGTGCCGTTCGTTGCTGTGCCGACGTTCGTCCAGGTGGAGCCATCGAGCCGTTGCGCCCGGTAGTTCGCGTTCGAGTTGCTGTTCCACGCGAACGTCACGTTCGTGCCGTTCGTGAATGTGAGCGGTTCGCGGGTGAGGGTCAGTACCTGATTCGCGCGGTCCGCCGCTGCGGCCGAGCACGCGGCGGTGCTCAGTTGCGCGCCTCCGGACGCGGTATTCATCGCCAGGCATCGGCCCGTGGTGTGTGCGATCAGCTGGAACGTGGTGTTCGAGACGCGCTGGATCTCCCAGAGCTGGTTGGTCGCGGATGCGTTCAGGGTGCTGATGAGCACGTCGTTGGACGCATTGTGGGCCAGCCGGGTGCCGAGGCCGGAGGAGTGCCGCGGACGGAGGCGCACGAGGTTCGGATTGGCAGCGCCGACCGGCAGTATCTCCCACCGCTGGCTTGAATCGCTGTGCGCCGTCCACGTGATGACACGCGTCCCGCCACCGCTGCTACCGCTCACATCGAGGCGCAGACCCGTGTCGGCGCGGCTGATGGTGAACCAGTTCGACAGGCCGGTTCGGACGTAGTTGGCGCTGTCCACCTCGGCGTAGGGGTAGATGAGCTCGGTGTTGACGGTGGTGCTCGCTGCGTGATTCACGGTTCCGGCCCAGCCGTCGGCGTCGTCGAACGTGACCGTCAGGGCGGCGGATGCCGACGTGGAGCCACCGCTCTGCGCGAGGGTCTGGCGGTTCGTCACGGACGTGCGCACGCAATAGCGCTGCGCGGCTCCCACCGCGAGAGACACGGGCGTGGACATGCTGTAGGACGCCCACGTTCCGCTTCCGGCGCTGCCCGGGACGGTGGTCGCGGCCGTGCACACGGCCGCGGAAGCCACCGGCCACACGTGAATGGGCAGGAGCGCGGGGACTGCGCCGGGCGCCGTGATGGTGAATGTCATCGTCCCCGCCGTCTGACCGCTGTTGATGATGACGAAGTTGCCTGTTGCGGCGGCCGTGTATGCCGTGGCCAGGAAGGAGTGATTCGCGAAGGCTGGCTGCAGATCGCCGAAGCCGGTCGACGTGGCGCTCACGGACCGCGTGGTCGCCGTGCCGTTTGCCGTTGCCGCCGACGTCCAATACGCGAATGCCGCGGTCGAGCCGATCACCACGCAGAACATTGTGAGTAGCGCTATGGGCGCCGCCGCCGCGTACCCGATGCGCTGGCGCATCTCAGCTCGCCGCCTGCGTTGCGGCCAGCGTGACGGCGAAGGATATGGACTCGCCCGCGCGAGCGATGGGCACTGAGTTCTGCAGGGTCATGACTGCGCAGAGCCATTGCGTCTCGCCCGCGGTCAGGTGGGTGAGCGTCGTCGCCGGGAAGGCGGTGAGCGCGCCGAAGACACCGCCAGTGAGCGATGTGTTGCACGCCCCCGCGTTCGCCACCTCGACGATGCGCAGGTTGGCGTAGTCCTTGATCAATTGCGTGCTCGAAACCGTCACAGCCGCCGTGATCGTCGAGTGTGCGTCGTTACCACTCGTGACATTGAAGGCGATTGCCTGGCCGGCGTTCGGGGCAAGCGCCCAGGGGCCGAGCGATGCGGTGGCGGAGCCGTTGATTCTCAGGCTCAGCGTGCCCGCCTGGATGGTCGATCCGGGCACAGTGGTCGATGCGTTGAGGTACGCGAACGTGCCGCCAACGCCCGCTATCGCGGCCAGGATCAATGCGGCGATGAGCGCTGTGGCAGGTGCCAGCTTGCGCAAGGGGACAGCCGAGGAAATCGATCCTCTCGGTGCCGCGTGCCGTGCTCGTGTCCTCATGCTTCACCCCCCGGTTTGCGCATTTGTCGATAGTGGCGTTCAGCCGTGTGAACTGGCCCGCTCGCTACCGCACGCACGAGTGGCAATGTCATTGCCGTTCGGTCGGCGTGCGCGTAGCGCGAGCCTTGAGTCCCGCCTGATGGGATCCGGGGCGGTGCCGCAGTCATTCCCGCTGATGGGATACGGCACCGCCCCGGAGTAACCCACTCATCATCAGGGCTGTACCTGCTGCACGGTGAGGTTGAAGTTGCTCAGGGTGACGGCACCGGTCTTGGCCGGGTTGTCTTCCGTCGTGGGGTCGCCAGCGAAGGGCCAGGTGATCGTCGCCGTGACAGTGACGGTGTGCGTGCCAGGTGACGGCATGGTCCAGGTGGTGCTGCCATTGATCAGCACGGTGGCGGATGCGCCAAGTCGATCGGCCAGAGCCGTGTTCTGTGCGGTGACGGGCGTCGCCGCGGCGATTGCTCCGTTGCCGAGGCCGGCCGTGGCGCGCAGGTTGTCGCCGGTGCCGGTGATCGTGTAGGTCGCCGTGTACCGCAGTACGTCACCGGGGACTGCCCGGAAAGAGGCGATGTTGGACACCACGGCGTTGGTGACGGTTCCGTTCGACACGGTCCACGCCGGTGCCGGAGAAGCAGCCTGCTGCACGGTCAGGGTTCCCGCCGTGATGGTGGCGTTCGAACCGATCGCCGCCTGGTCGTTCCAGTAGGCCAGCGTTCCCGCGCCTCCGAGTAGCAGTGCGACGCCGATGCCACCAGCGATGGCACCCTTGGTGATCTTGTTCATGGTCCAGCTCCTAAAGTGTGGAGGCGGCATGCGTCGTCGCCTCGATATAAGCGGCGCGGGCGGGTTTGCCTGGGCGCGATGGACTCATGCACTGCGGAGTGTGCGGGTCCGTGCGCCAACATTAGGAGCGTGAATGACCTATGGGGAATGGGTCTATGGGTGTTTTCACCCGTGAAATGACGGAAAAACCGCCTCCGAAGCGTTTTTTGTGACCGTTATAACTCGCGGAGATCCTAAAGAACTGATACGAACACCGGGCTGCGCTGGTACATGGCGCGAACCTGAATGGTCTTGCCGGGGCGCGGCGCGTCGATGATCTTGTTGCCGCCGAGGTAGATGGCTACGTGGCCGGGACTCCAGATGATGTCGCCGGGCTTTGCCTTGCTGCGCGAGACGCGCTTGCCGATGCTGCGGTAGGCAGACGAGGTGCGCGGCAGGTTCTTTTCGAGCGCATCCTTGAAGACGTATTTGGTGAACCCGGAGCAATCGAAGCCGCGGGGCGTGGACCCGGCTGCCCGGTATGGGACCCCGATCTGCTCCTTCGCCGCGAGGACCACGGCCTGGCGCGTTGTGAGCACGCGGATGCGCACGCGCTTGACGTTCGCCCGAACACCCTTGGCGCTCGCGGCCTTGCCCGGCTGGACGATGACGGCAAGGCGGCCCTTGCCTGAGCGCAGCTTTGCGGGGAGCCGGAGCTTGATGACGCTGGCCCTCATCGTGCGAACGGCAACCTTCTTGCCCTTCCACTTCACGACGACGCGCGCCTTCTTGCCCGCCCCCTTGGTCTTGATGCGCAGGGTGATGCGGTCGTGCCCCTTGACCACTGTCGTGTCGGACTTGCGCACCTTGAGGCGGAGTTTGTGGGTTCCGCGCTTCTTCGCGGCCTTCTTCGCGGGGATGGCTGTGGTGGCGGCCGCGGGGATGGCCGTGGACGAGTTCGCCGCGGGAGCCGCGGCGAGCACAGTCGCTCCCAGGATCGTCGCGACGGCGACTGCAAGGGGTGTGGTGAGTCGGGTTCCAGCCCGCAGTGCGGGCTGTGAGCGCACGGTGGCGCTCTTGCTGACGTCAATCGTCACAAGTTACCTCTCGACGCCTGCGAAGTTAGCTGTCGGGTTCGGGCTCAAGGTCTGCCCGGCTGGCTGTGCCAGCTTCACCCCCGCCGGAATCAACGTTCCGGCCGTGGGTCCCCCGCCGCTGCCGTGTCTATGGGGCCCGCAACCGGTGGCAGCGCTCGGCGTCCGGTCGCGAGGTCCAGGCCTTGTGGGCCGTGGAACAAACGAGAACCACACTAAGCGGGGCTCTTGGGGAAACCCGGGATTCTCGGGTCAAGGACCGGTTCAGGGCGGCAAAGTTGCGTCAACTGCGGGTCAAAACACCAGGTCATCGCAGGAATGTGAGTTGTCTCACAATTGGTCGAATCCGCGCAAGTTCTTCACAACTCAGCACACGGGATGCGGCTATGTCGCGCACGTTTCGCGTCGTGACCAAAACGAGACGTTGGTTTCACCTTCCTGAAACGGCACCCTCCCGAAGGTGAAATCCAGGCTCCCTAGCGTGCTGAGTACGGTCATCGACACTACTCGGAGGAAACATGAGTCAGAGAAAGACACTCACCGCTGGGGTCGCGCTTCTTGCTGCGGCCACCCTTGCGCTAACCGGTTGCAGCTCGGACAGCACCTCGTCCACCGCAACGTCCACCGGCACGGAAACGCCCGCCGCCACCTCCGATGCGCTCGTAGTGGGTACCCTGCTACCCGTGACCGGTACGCTCGCGTTCCTCGGCCCGCCGGAGGTCGCCGGTGTCGGCCTCGCGGTCGAGGACATCAACGAGGCCGGTGGCGTTCTCGGGAAGGACGTGTCGATCGTGGCCGCCGATTCCGGCGACTCGACCGACATGAACGTCTCAACCCAGGGGGCCACCGAGCTCATCAGCAAGAAGGCAAACGTCGTTATCGGCGCGGCCTCGTCCTCAGTGTCGCTGAACGTTGTGGACCAGATCACGGAGGCGGGGATCATGATGATCTCCCCGGCGAACACCTCCACGACGCTCTCGGGCTATTCGCCGCTGTACTCGCGCACCGCTCCGCCGGACACCGTCCAGGGCGCGGCGCTCGGATCCGCGGTGCTCGACGCCGGCCACACGAAGGTCGGAATCCTCGTCCAGAACGAGGACTATGGAACCGGCCTGCGCGACAACGTACAGAAGGCCATTGAGGCCGGCGGCGGCGAGGTCGTCTACGGCGCGACCGGCGGCGGCCAGGAGTTCCCGCCCGGCGAGTCGAACTTCGCCTCCTACGTTTCGGAACTGCTCGCGGCCAAGCCCGACACGATCGTGATCGTGGCCTTCGAGGAGACGGTGGCCATCATTCAGGCGCTGCTCTCGGCCGGCTGGGATGCGTCCAACGTGTTCCTGTGTGACGGCAACACGGCCGACTACTCGGAGAACTTCGACGCCGGTACGCTCGAGGGCGCGCTCGGCACGATTCCGGGAGCGCAGGCGCCGGAGGACTTCCAGAAGCGGCTCTCGGACTGGCACGAGACCAACGAGGGCGCGGCACTGAAGGACTTCTCCTACGGTCCCGAGTCGTACGACGCGACGATCCTCGCCGCTCTCGCGGCCGTCCGCGGCGGTGCCACTGATGGGCAGACCATCGCCGACAACCTCCGGGCGGTGTCCGGGTCCGAGGAGGGCTCGGTGGAGGTCACAACCTACGCCGACGGTGTCGCGGCTCTCGCCGAGGGCAAGGAGATCGCCTACAAGGGCGTCGCCGGTATCGGCCCGATCAACGAGCAGATGGATCCGTCATCGGCGTACATCGGGGTCTACAAGTTCGACGCCGACAACAAGCCGGTGTTCGACCACGCAGTAGAGGGCAAGATCTAACTCACCCTGACAAGGTAAGGCGCCGCCCCGCGAATGGTTCGCGGGGCGGCGCCTTTGCTTGGCCACTGTGTTCCCGTCGGGTTCGGCGAGATATGCCCCGGCGCCATCGAGGGCCCTTCGGACGACCTCACGCCGGCCCGTCTGCCCGTCCGTTCCGTGCGGTGCTGTGCGCCCGGGCGATTTGCGGTGGACCGCGAAACGTCACCAATGGACGCAGAGGTCCACCAACGCGACTTAGTCTCGGCGCGCGGTAAGTGGTGGTCCGGGGCGGCTACAGCTTGCGGTGCATGACGTGCAGTCCGACCAGGCCGAAGGCCGGGTGCTGGTACGCCCTCGGAATCGTGGCGAGGACGGCGAAGCCGAGCGACTTCCACAGGGCCACGGCGGCTGCGTTCGTCTCCACGACGGCATTGAACTGCATGGCGACATACCCGTCCGCGCGTGCGGCCTCGATGACGTGCTCCGCGAGTGCGCGGCCAACGCCGCACCCCGCGGCGGCGGGGGACACCATGAATCCCGCGCCGGCCACGTGAGAGCCCTGGGCGGGTTGATTGGGGTGCACCTCGGCGGTGCCGATGATCTCGCCGCCGGTAGCGACGGCCACGAACACGCGCCCGTAGGGTTTAGACATCCACCAGGCCCGGGCGTCATCCTCGCTCGATCCGACTGGCCAGCAGTACGTCTCGCCGGCGGCAAGGATTGACCGCATGAACGACCATATTCCCGGCCAGTCGGCGGGGGACGCATCCCGGATGGTCGTAGGGGCGGCCGCGCCGCTGCCGGCGGTCACGAGTTCGCCGTCGCCGGCTTCGATCGCCACCTACGCCTGGGCCTTCCGTTCGGCGGCGTCGCTCTCCACGTCGGCGGCGAGGGTTCCGAGGTAGAGGCTGATCACCTTAGGATCGTTGAGCAGTTCCCGGCCGGGCCCCACGTAGGCGTCTCGTCCTTGATCCAGGACGTACCCGCGATCGCAGATCTGCAGGCAGCGCCGCGCGTTCTGTTCGACCATGACGACCGAAACGCCGGTCTTGTTGATCATGCGGGTGCGGATGAAGGCCTCGTCCTGCAGGGCGGGGGAAAGACCGGCGGAGGGCTCGTCGAGGAGGAGCACGGAGGGGCGCATCATCAGCGCGCGCCCCATGGCGACCATCTGCCGCTCACCGCCCGAGAGTTGCCCGGCGCGCTGGGTGCGGCGCGCGGCCAGTTTGGGAAAGATATCGACCACGTACTCCCAGCGCTCGGCGAACAGCTTTGGCTTGAGGAACACGCCCATGCGCATGTTCTCCTCAATGGTGAGTGAGGGGAAGACGTTGTTGTTCTGCGGCACGAAGCCCACTCCGCGCGCCACGAGCGAGTTGGCTTTCTTGTTCGTGATGTCCTCACCCTCGAGCCGCACGGTGCCGGAGCGCACGTCCACGAGCCCGAACAGTGACTTGAGCAGCGTTGACTTGCCGGCACCGTTCGGCCCGATGATGCCGACGAGTTCGCCGGGCGCCACCTCGAGGTTGCACTTGTTGAGAATGTTCACCCCTGGCAGGTAGCCCGCCACGAGATCATCGGCAACCAGTACCGGTTCGGTAACGTTCGTCGTCATCGTGCGCCTCCTACTTGCCCTGCTCGGCGAGATCGCGCTGGCGGACTGCCATGAGCTTTGCCAGCTGATCGGGATCGATCAGCGCGTCGTCTCCCAGGTCAACGTCGTGCCGCGCACCGAGGTAGGCGTCGACGACCGCTTGGTTCTCCATGATCGAATCCGCCGGCCCCTCGGCGACGATCCGACCCTCGGCCATCACGACGACCCACTCGGAGATGTGCCGCACCGCGTGCATGTCGTGCTCCACGAAGATCACCGTCATGCCCTCGTCGCGCAGCGCCTGGATATGACCCAGGAGGGACTGGACCAGTGCGGGGTTGACGCCCGCCATCGGTTCGTCCAGCATGATGATCTTCGGGTTCGTCATGAGCGCGCGCGCCATCTCCAGCAGTTTGCGCTGACCGCCCGACAGCGATCCCGCGAAGTCAGCCGCCTTCGCGTCGAGCTTGAACCGGGAGAGGATGTCCATCGCCCGTTCGGTGTTCCGTTTCTCCTGCCCGGCCCACGCGGGCTTGACGAGCGAGCCGACGAAGCTCTCCCCGCGCTGCCGCTTGGCGGCGAGCAGCATGTTGTCCAGCACGGTGAGCCGGGACAGCGCCTTGGTGAGCTGGAAGGTGCGCACCATGCCGTGCCGGGCGACCCAGGCCGCCGACTTGTTCGCCATATCGGTGCGCTCGAACGTCCACGTACCGCCGTCGGCGCGGTCGAAGCCCGTGAGCAGGTTGAAGAACGTCGTCTTGCCGGCGCCGTTCGGCCCGATCAGCGCGGTGATGGCGCCGCGCTGGAACTCCACGTACTCGACGTCGACCGCCTGGATGCCGCCGAAGGAGCGGGTGACGTCCTTGGCGGTGAGGATCGCGTCGGGTTTCGCGACGCCGACCTCGGGCTTGACGAACGAGAGCGCGTGCGCCGTGAAGTCCTGCGGCAACGTGATCGAGGGCGAGGCGGAGCGCTCGTCCGCCGGCGACTCGGGAGCTAGCCCATCGGAATTCTCAGTGACCATCGAAAGCCAGCTCCTTCTTGTTCCCGAATATGCCTTGCGGTCTGAAGATCACCAGCAGCATCAGCACCACGCCCACCAGCAGGCCGCCGAACTGCTCAACCTGAGTGCTCGTGAGCGCCGATTCCGGCACGGCGATCCGCATGCCGGAGCGGACGAACATGTAGACGCTGAAGAAGATCATCGAACCGATCACGGGACCGAACACGGTGGCCGCCCCGCCGAGCAGCAGCACGGTCCACACCCAGAACGTCATCGTGCGTCCCATCGAGTCGGGCTGAACCGCGCGGGGCAGGATATAGATCACCCCGGCGAGCGCGCCGAGCACCCCGCCCGTCACTAGCGCCTGCAGCTTGTATCCGAAGACGTTCTTCCCGAGGGCGCGCACGGCGTCCTCGTCCTCGCGGATGCCGCGCAGCACTCGGCCCCACGGACTGCGGGTCAGGAGCCAGACCAGGAGCACGGCCAGCGCCACGAGCGTCCACGCCACGATGCGCAGCCACCACGAGTCCGACCCGTTGTTCGCGTAGCCCCACGGACCGATCGTGGTCGTGCCGTCGGGCAGGAACGACAATGACTGGAATTCCGACTTGAACGAGTTGCCGGTCAGGCCCGAGGAGCCGCCGGTCCATTGGTCGAAGACCGTCGAACGTCCGATCATGCGGATGATCTCGGCGGCAGAGATCGTCACGATCGCCAGGTAGTCCCCGCGCAACTTCAGCGTGGGGATACCCAATATCAGCGCGAAGACGGCGCCTGAAACGCCCGCGATCAGCAGGGCTACCCAGAACGAGGCGCCCTGGATCGTGGCGATGGCGAACCCGTAGGCGCCGAGCAGCATGAACCCGGCCTGGCCCATGTTGAGCAGTCCGGTGAAGCCGAAGTGCACGTTCAGTCCGATCGCCGCGAGCACATAGGCGGCGGTCGTCGGGGCGATGAGTTCGCCCAGTGACTGTTGCAGTACGCGTGCCCAGTCCATGGTGGGGGTCTACCTTTCAGCCGATCCGGTCGCGACGCCCGAGTATGCCCTGGGGGCGTACAAGCAGGACGAGGATGAGGATGAACAGTGCGGTCGCGTAGCGCAGATCGCTGGGGAGGAACAGGCTCGACAGCTCGACGGCCAGTCCGATGACGAGCGATCCCGCCAGCGCGCCGTTCGCCGTGCCGAGCCCGCCGAGCGTGATTGCGGCGAACATGAGCAGCAGCATCTGCATGCCCATGTTCCAGTTGGCGGCGCCGTACATCAGCGCGAATAGCAGGCCCGCCAGCCCGGCGAGGCCCGTCGCGAGCGTCCATACGAGCCGGATTACGGCGTTCGTGTTGATGCCGGTCGCCGAGGCCAGCGCGGGGTTGTCCGAGACTGCGCGCGTTGCGCGGCCGAGCCTCGTCCGGGTTAGGAACAGCGCCATAGCCACGAGCGCGGCAAGCGCCAGGCCCATGGCGAGGAAGGAGACCTTCGTCATGGTGACGGGCCCGATCGTCCAGGTGGTGGGGTTCCCGCCGATCACCTGGAAGGTTCCGGTTCCGACCATGAACTGGATGAGGAATTGCAGCGCAATCGACAACCCGATCGTGACGATCATGACCTGCGTGACGGGCGTTCCGCGCTTGCGTAGCGGTCGCCAGATCCCGGCCTCCTGTAGCCAGCCGGTGCCCGCGCAGATGGCGATGGACAGGATCGCGGCCAGCCACAGCGGCAGTCCTGCCTGGACGAACAGGTAGCTGAGGACGGCGCCGAGCGTCACCTGCTCGCCGTGCGCGAAGTTCGACACGCGGGTCGTGCCGTAGATGAGGTTCGCACCGAGCGAGGCGAGCGCCAGCATCAGTCCGAAGCGGAGCCCGGATGCGAGTTGCTGCCATACGCGATCACCGCTGATCCCGGTGCCGGATGACGTCCCAGCGCTCGCGTCGGGGCTGGGCGCGGGGGAGGACGAGTCCTTCGTCGCGTCGCTGGACGGCGAGGGGGAGGGCGCGGCACCCTCCGCGAGGCGGAAGGTTGCGCGCGCCGTCGAGCCGATCTGGACGGTGACGTCGACGTCCGCGATGTCGCTGGCGGCGTACTCGTTCGGGAGGGTGGCCGGGTCCAGCGAGACGGTGTACACCTCGGCCGTCGTCGCCTCGAACGCGGTCGGCCCATCCGCTGTGGAGGTGGCCGTGGTGGCCGGGTCGGTGCCCTGTGCAACCGAAATCCCGACGTCCGCGACCGGTGAGTTGTCGCCGCCGAGGACATTGACGATGATGCACCCGATCTCGCCGGTCGGAGCGCACTTCGTGGCCGATGTCACGTCGGCGAACGCGGTTCCGGGCGTGAGTAGCCAGATGAATCCGAGCAGCCCCAGCAGGGTCGCCCCCAGGCGCGACCATCGTCTGGCTGGGTCGGTGCGTTCAGTAGCCGCGATCGCGGCCACCTCACAGTCATCTGGGTGATGCGCCATGAGCGTCCTCCGGAAGCATGATGCTCGGGCTGCGCCAGGATTTTCCTGCTACCCGAGGTGACTCAGGCCAGTCCGAGAGGTTCCTTAGTGACTTTAGGCAGGCAATGTATCCGGGCCGTTTCGCACCCGTCACGGGGGCGTGCCTAAGCGCGATGGGGCGGTTTCGGCTCTGTTAGGACGCGCTCCGGCCGGCAGGCGAGCGGGCTGGCGCCGGTCAGCCCAGTAACGAACTGGTCAGGGCGGTCGCTTCCGCGAGACAGACCGCTCGCCGGTCCCCGCTCTCCCAACCGCTCTGCGTGGGGATCCAGACGACGAAGCCCAGGTCCGCCGGGGCGTCGCTGAGCATGCCGGCGTTGCAGTTGTAGTCGATCTCGCTCTGCCACGAGTTGGCCGACGGCCGCGCGCCCGCTTCGCCCGGCAGCTCCCACACCTTGATGACCTGAGCTTTGTGGGCCTGATCGCACGGTACGACCACGACCACGCCGACCGTGCCGTCCTCCGGCAGCGTCTTGAGGCAATGCCCGGGCGCGAGCTGATCGGCACGTGCGTGCGAGGCGTGGGTGACGCGCACCGGCAGGCGGTTCTCGCGCGCGAGGAGCACTCCGGTCGCCCAGACGCCGAGCACGCCGGCGAGAATGAGCGCGACGAGTCCGTACGCGAGTAGCGCGACCATCCGACCGGGTCGCGCCGGCATGCGCAGTATGGTCACGATTCCTCCCCAGCGGACTTGATGAGCCCCAGGGCGGCGACGATCGTCGCCGCGGCGGACTGTGCGCGCTCGGATGCCTCGTCGGCGGCCGGCCGGTCCGCGGCCTGGCCGGGGTCGGAGTAGCGCGCGAGTTCCAGAGCCTGGACCAGAACGTCCAGGGCCCGGGCGGTCGCGGCGACGCTGGGCGACTGGTGACGCGGCATGGACTGTTCCACGCGCGCTTGGGAGTAGCGCGCCAGCACGCGGTCGCCGAACTGCCGCGCAGTGGTCGACGTGTCCGGCTGCAGCCCGGCCCTGGCCGCCGCCCGTACGACCAGCTTCCACTGGTGCTCGATGGTCACGATCGCCGCGCGCCTGCGCCGCCGCACCAGGACGAAAGCGACCACGCCGCCCGCTGCGAGCACGCCGGCGAGCCCGAGCGCGAGGAGGACTCGTCCATTTGCGGCCCGCCCCGCCGGAGACGCGGATGGCCGGGACGATGGGGTCGTGGGGGCGGGCGTGGTGGTCCTGGACGGCGTGGGGGTCGGCGTCCTGCTGGGCCTGGGGCTCGGGGAAGGTGACGATTCGCTCGGCTCGCGCGTCCACGACGGCGCGGCGGAGCTCTGGGTGGCGGGTGTCGGCTCGAAGCGAACCCAGCCGAGTGAGCCGAAGTAGAACTCCGGCCACGCATGGGCCCGGTCGCCTGTCACCTGTATCGTCCCGTCCGCCGCGCGGGTGCCGGGCAGGAAGCCCTGCGCGAACCTGGCGGGGAGGCCCAGGGAGCGAGCCATCACGATCATCGACGTGGCGAACTGCACGCAGTAGCCACGGCGGGACTGGAGGAACGACCACACCGGGTCGCCGTCCAGCACCGGGTCCAGATCGGTCGAATACGTGAAGTTGGCGGGGTCGCGAAAGTACTCCTGGAGCGCGACCAGTTGATCGTACGGGGTGTCCTTTCCGGCCGTTACCCGCGCGGCCAGCGCGGCGGTCTCGCTCGCGTGGGCGAGAGCGGGGACGGTGGTGTATCCCGGGTCCAGCCCGGACAGGTCGAGCGACTGCGATACCTCGCGCAGTTCATCCGCGGTCCACGGCCTGACGTAAGACGTCAGCGAGTAGTTGGTCGTGCCGGCGCTCCGCGCCAGCGCAAGCTCACCGGAGGAGGCCGTGAAGCGTGAGGTGGCTCCGTCAACGCTGAACGGCGAGAGCACGGTCGGCAGGAGGGTGTCGTCGAGGTTGTTCAGGGCGACGTGGCGCGTGAAGCCTCGCGTCGGCTCGGCCGCGGCGTTGTCATCACCGCTCGCATCGTCAGGGAGATTAACCATCCCGCCCGCGCTTACGATCACCGAATCGCCCTGCCTGCCACCCACGAACCACGTCTGACCGTCGAAGTCGATCGACGTCGTGATGCGCATGGGTGAGTTGCGGATGTCCTCGACGGCGCGGCGCTCCTCCTCGGTGGCATCCTCGCCAAGAAGTAGATCGTCCCGGTAGACGTAGGCGACGACTTCGCTGCGCTCCGTGAGCGACTTGCCCACGTCCACGGTGTGCGTGAGCGCGAACGGCCCGATGTTCTGGGGAGCCGCACCACCGCCCCATTGCAGGGCATGTGGTTCTTGCCCGTGCAGGGCGAGCGTCCCGCCCGCCATCCCCACGGCGACGAGTAGCGCGCCAGCCACCAGTGCGGCTGTCAGCCGGCGCGTGAGGAACCAGATGTCGGTTCGCCTTAGGCACAGCAGCGCGAGATAGGCGACGAGCGATCCGGCCAGCGCCGGCCACGGGACCTCGCGCACGAAGATGAGCGGTGCCGACCACAGCGCGCCGAGCGGCAGGATTGCGAGCCAGCCGGCCCCCAGTCCCACGACCAACGGCTCGGCGATGACGTAGATGAGTACTACGCCGATGACGACGGCGGCCGTGATCGCCTCGCTCGCGCGCACCGGGATCGACCCGGTTTTGATCTCGTTGCCCAGCGGGCTGAGCGTGTCGGCGACGCCCTGGATCCGCTGGGTGACGGGATCCGCGAGCTTGCCGAGAAGGCCACCTAGGCCATCGCCGTGATCCACGGTGGCCAGCGCGCCGCCGCCCGGGTTCCCGAACCTGACCAGCGTGATGATCAGCGCCGACGCCACCCCGGCGCCCAGCGGCACGAGTTCGCAGATGAACCGCTGGTCCCGCCAGCTTCCCGTCAGTAGGGCCAGCCGGCTTCCCAGCGTGATTCCGGCCACGATCAGCAGGGATACCGTCGCCGTCGCGAACGACCCACTCCCGTCGAGCAGCGGCGTCAGGGCGTGCATGCTGAAGATCGTCACCGCCAGGAGCAGGAGCGTGCGGACGGTCACCAGCGCGGCCCGGCGGGCGATCACGACGCCACCACCTGGTGACAGACTGCCAGTACCGAGTCGTCGGGCGCCGTCGCGGCGACCACCTGCCAGCCGCCGCGCGCGAACGCGCGGGCGGTGAGTTCGCTGCGCTCCGGATCGTCCCCGCCCACCACGATGGCCGTGCGATTCCTGCTGCGTGCCCCGCGCACGAGGTTGTCGAGCCGCGCGAGCTCCGCGTCACCGAGCGGCGCCAGGATCACCACCACGCTCTGGTTCTCGAGCGTCGCGATCGCCCCGATCAGCTCCGCGGGCGGCGATGACTCGGACAGGTCCGGCAGTAGCGTGAGCGCGTCCATCACCTCGTCCGCCAGCAGTGGCTCGGCGTAGCCGGACGCGGCCGTGATCCGCAGCGTGGCGCGCCTCCCGGCCGCGGTCAGCGCCTCGACTATCGACGCGGTGAGATCGACGGGCCAGTGCGCCGCCGCGTTCGCGCGGTGGCTGCGCTGGCTGACCACCCCGAGCGCGTTCGCGAGGGCCCCGGTGGGCCTGACGAGCCGGCCGTCCAGCACGACCGCGACGGGGCGGGCCGGTGCCGACTCCTCTGCCCGCACCATCAGCCTGCGCCGTCGCGCAGAGGTGGGCCAGTGGACGCGCCGCACATCGTCGCCCGGGGAGTACTCGCGTAGCGCGGTGTCGTCCGTGTCGGGGCGCCTCGTCCCGGGCGCCCGGTCCGTGATCAGACCGGTCGTGTGCGCCGAATCCGCCTCTGTGCCCGAGACGTCATGCGAGACGCGTGGGCGCACGTTCAGCGTCGTCGTTTGCGGATGCGACAGGCGCAGGACACTGAGCCGCATCGGGTCGGTGAAGCGAAGCGTCATGGGGCCGAGCGGCCACGCGCCGCGCGCCCAGGGGGTGACGCGATACTGCGTCTCCCAGCCGCCGCGGCTGAACTGCAGCGCGACCGTGCCCTCGTACCCCGCGACCTGCGCGCTCACCTGGTCCACGATCCAGGTGCCGAACCACCAGGCGATCACGCGCGGGAGCCGCCGACCGGAGAGGCGCACGGAGATCGCCGTGGGCGTGCCCCACGCCGGGGAGGGCGGGTCCGTCGTGCGCGTGACCCGGAGTTCGGCTCGGCGCAGCCGCCGGCGCAGCCACGCCTGATGGCCGATCGCGCTCGCGACGGCGAGCAGCATCGTGGTCCCCGCGACGAGGAGGGTGCGCAGTGAGGTAAGCACCCCGAAGGTCACCAGGGTGGTTCCGGCGAGCAGAATGAACCAACCGCGCGCCGTGAAACGACCGCGGATTTTGAGATTCGTGCCATCGCTCACGCCGTCGTCGGTGGTGGGAGCGAGACGGTGGCGAGGACCTGCGAGACCACGTCGCTGGCGCTCACGCCCTCGGCGCGGGCCGTCGGTGACATGACGATGCGGTGCGCGAGCACCTGCAACGCGATCGCCTGGATGTCGTCAGGCACGACGAAGTTGCGCGCGCGGGTGGCCGCCAGTGCGCGCGCCGCCTGGGTGAGCTGCAGGGTGGCGCGCGGCGAAGCCCCCACGCGGACCATGGGATGCTGGCGCGTTGCCGCGACCAATTGGACCAGGTACGCCTTGAGCGACGGCGTGACGTACACGCGGCGTACCAGGGACGCGAAACGCGAGATGGTCGCCGCTTCCAGCACCGGCTGCAGGTCGTCCAGCGGATCGCCGGCCTCGCGCTGCTCGAGCATCTGCAGTTCCGCCTCGTACGACGGGTAGCCCACGTCGAGCCTGGCCATGAACCTGTCCCGCTGCGCCTCGGGCAGCGGGTAGGTGCCCTCCATCTCCAGCGGGTTCTGGGTGGCTACGACGAGGAAAGGGCCCGGCAGCGGATAGGTTTCGCCGTCGACTGTAACCTGGCGTTCCGCCATACACTCCAGCAGCGCGGACTGCGCTTTGGGGGAGGCGCGGTTGATCTCGTCCGCTATTACGATGTTCGCGAACACTGGCCCGGGGCGGAAGGAGGACTGCCCCTCCACGCCGTGGAAGATCGTCACGCCCGTGACGTCGCTGGGAAGCAGGTCCGGCGTGAACTGGATGCGCCCCACCTTGGTGTCGATGAGTCGGCCCAGCGCCTTGGCTAGCGTCGTCTTGCCCACGCCCGGCACATCCTCGATGAGGATGTGCCCGCCGGCCAGGAGAACGGCAATGGTCGTGTCGATGAGTTGCGGATGGCCGGTGATGACGCTCGCCAGGCCGGTCCGCAAGGACGAGACCCCCGCCGCGAGTTCGGTGAGCTGCTCAGGGGGAGCGGTAGTTGACTGGGACACGGTTCCCCTTTGAATCGTTAGCAGCGACGAGAGCAGTGGGTGCCCGCTCCCACTGATGAGACGCGGACACCCACTAACGTAACAGCGTTGGTGCCAGGTTTGCTGAGTTTCCGCTGGCTAGATGGTCCGGCGCCAGCGGCCGATGGTGTGCATTCCGTGGAACACGACGAGCGTGGCGATGGTGCCCAGCGCGATGGCGCCGAATTCGATGTTGCCGATGCTCCAGGTGATTCCCGCGATGGCGATGACGATGCCGACTCCCGCGCTCATGAGGTTCGGGGACGAACTGAAGTTCACCCTGTTGTCCACCCAGATCCTTGCGCCCATGATGCCGATCATTCCGTACAGCACCACGCCCGCGCCGCCGAGCACGCCCGTGGGAATGGCTTGGATGACCGCACCGACCTTCGGCGAGAATGCCAGCAGGACGGCGGTCGCGCCGGCGATCCAGTAGGCGGCGGTCGAGTAGACGCGCGTGGCCCCCATCACGCCGATGTTCTCACCGTACGTCGTGGTGGCGGACCCGCCGCCGGACCCGGCGACGACGGTCGCGAGGCCATCCGCCATGAGTGCGCGGCCGGTGTACGCGTCGAGGCTCTTGCCGGTCATCTGCGCGACGGTTTTCACGTGTCCCACATTCTCCGCGATTAGGACGAGGACGACGGGCAGAAACAGGCCCACGGTCGTGACGTGGAACGCCGGGGCGTGAAAGGACGGGAGGCCGATCCACGCGAAGTCGTCGAAGGTCTTGCCCTCGCCGAGCAGGCCGTAGTTGATGTGGCCCTGCAGCGCGCCCACGATGTAGCCCACGACCACGCCCAGCATCACCGACAGCCGGCCGAGGATGCCGCGGAAGAGCACCGCGGTGAGAATGATCACCGCGAGCGTGACGGTCGCCTCGACGGCCCCGGCCTTGAAGTTATCCCCGGCGACGGGCGCGAGGTTGAGGCCGATCAGCGCGACGATGGTGCCGGTGACCGCCGGCGGCATGAGGACCTCGATCCAGCGCGTCCCCGCGGCCTGGACTATGAGTCCGACGAGGAACAGCGCGAAACCCGCGATGACGATGCCGCCGAGGGCACCGGCCATCCCGTAGTCCTGCTTGGTGGCCAAGATCGGCGCGATGAAGGCGAAGCTGGAGCCGAGGTAGCTCGGGACGCGTCCGCGCGTGAGCAGCAGGAAGAGGAAAGTGCCGATACCCGAGAAAAGCAGCGTGGTGCTGGGCGGGAATCCGGTGATGGCGGGGACGAGTAGCGTCGCGCCCGCCATCGCCAGCACGTGCTGCGTGCCGATGCCGATCGTGCGCGGCCAGCTCAGGCGCTCGTGGGGCGCTACGACCGCTCCGGGCGCTATGGTTTTGCCGTCGCCGTGCTTGGTCCAGGACAGTGCAGAGGGGAGTTTCATGGTTCTTAGTATCTATCGCCCGGCAGGCATCGAGTAGCGCAAAGGACCCAGGATTTCCCTCAGGTGCCCATCGTCGCGCCCGACCCGCTCAGCGTAGGACGCGCGTCAGTTCTTCGCGCGAATGGACCCCGGTCTTGGCGAATACGCGCGAGAGGTGGGAATCGACCGTGCGCACCGACACGGTGAGCCGCTGCGCGATCGCCTTCGATGACATGCCCCCGCAGGCGAGCGTGGCGATCTCGCGTTCGCGGCGGGTCAGATCGGCTGCCTCGCGCGCCGGGGCGAGCCACAGGCCCGCGTAGTTGAGGTCGCGCTCGCGCACGACCGCCAGGTCACTGTCGCCGTCGAGCACGGCTCGCGCGTGCTGGGCGAGTAGCGAGGCGCGCTTCGAATCCACGTGTTGGACGAGTTCCTCCATCCGCTCGACGGCTCTGGTCACGTCCGCGAGATCGGGTTGCTTGCCCGGACCACCGCTTCGCCCCGCCAGCGTACGCGTGACATACCTGTGCAGTGCCTCCATCTCGGCTCGGCCGTATCCCGCCGCCCGGAACTCGTCCGCGAGCCGGCGAGCCAGGGGAACCGCGCCCGCGTCCCGCAACCAGATGAGCGTGTCGAGCTCGCTGAGGTCCAGGTGCGTGCCGATCACGTTCATGATCCGCCGGTTCGATCCGCGAGCCTTCTCCAGGACTGCCCACGCCTGCGCGCTGCGACCGCTCGCGGCGAGGGCCAGCGCCTCCCCGTAGAGGGTGAACGAAGCCATTCCCGGTGTGTCGACGAGCGCGAAGCGGGCGTTTGCCGCGTGGAATTCGACGGCGGCGGCGGACCAGGAGCCCTGGGCCATGGCGATCGAGGCGCGGCCGATGTGGTCCATCACCCGGTCGACCTGTGCGGGATCGCGGTCCGTGTGGATCGTGGGGTGGGGCTGGATCAGCGGCTCCAGATCCCCCGCCCACAAGAGGATGAGGCTGTGCGCGGCGATGAGTTCGGCCGGACCCCACGCGTGACTGTCGAGGTGCGCGTAGGCCGCCGCGATGTATCTGCGGGACAGTTCGAGCGCGTCCCCGACCCGGCCGAGCTCGGCGAGGCCGAGCGCTGTGGGCGCCGCGAGGGAGATGAGCAGGTCCTGATGCTGAGCCGTCGGCTCCAAGAGGAGATCGAGACTCTCGGCGCATACGGCGGCGTGCTCGCCGGCGTATGCGCGATGCGTGAGGTTGACGATGGTGAAGGCGCGATCCCAGACGGCGGTGCTCTGCGGGTCGAGGTGATCCGCCAGGCGGTCCCAGTGGCGCTGCAGGATCTCGTGCGCGCGCGGGTGTCGGTCGAAGTGGAACTGTTCCAGCGCGGCGAGCGCCCGCGCGTGGGTGAGGATATGGCGCGCGTGCTCGGCTACGTCGGCCGCGGGGAGCAGAGCGAGGAGTTGCTCGACCTCGCCGAGGGCGCGGGCGGCGCCATCGGGGTCGTCGATGGTCCGGTGGGCGTCCGCGCGCAGCAGCAGGAGTTCGAGGTCGTCGGCGATGGTGGCACCCTCGATGACGGCATCGGTGGCGACGCGGATGGCCGTGCGCGGCTTGTGCTCGAGGATCAGAGCCCGGACGGCCGCGATGGCTATTTCCGGGGCCATGGGGCGGCCGCACTCGAGCACGAGGCTCGCGTACTGGCTCATGAAGGGCCGGTAGTGCGCCCGGTTGGGAGCATGGGACTCGATGAGGTCCAGCAGTTCCGCGCGCCGCCGGGACGAGATGCGACTGCGCACCGCCTGGCCGTACAGGTCGTGCATCACGCCGGTGAGTACCTCGAACGAGCCGTTGACGGTGGTGCGCTTCTGGATCGACAGCAGCCCGCGCCTGTCGAGATCGCGGATCTGCGCCTCGTCGGTCAGGTCGCGCAGGAGGTGGTCGGGCAACGGGCCCACGAGGGCGAGGAGTTCGAGAGCGGTCCGGCTGTCCGCGGCGAGCCTGCTGAGGTCGTCGCCCGCGATGTCGTAGAGCCGGGCATCCGGACTGGGTTGCCCGTCCCACAGCCAGACGCCCTCTATTTCCAGGAATCCGCGGGCGGTCGCCTGTTCGTTGACGAGTTGGGCGATGTGGAATGGATTGCCCCCGGTTAGCCGCCACACGCGCCACACGGTGTCGGAGGTGACGGGCCCGCGTAGCACGGCGGTGAGGAACGCCTCGGTCTCGGCGCGGTCGAACGGGCGGACATCGACCCGGGCGGCGCTGAGGTTCTTCCAGGCCGCGACCCACGGCTGGTGGCGCGCGGATGTGGCGCGCATCGTGACGATGACCGTGACGGAACGTTGCTGCATGAGCCGGACTACAGCGCGCGAACTGACGTCATCGAGCAACTGCGCGTCCTCGATTCTGAGCACCGCCGGGGGGTTGTCCCCGAACGATTCAAGGATCGCGTCCGCGAGGCGCGCCGGCGAGTCCGGTGAACCGTCAATCGCGAGGAAACTGGCGAGATTCGTGTCCGCCTCGTCGATGAACCACGCCGCGGTGCTCCGGGACTCGCCGTCGAGGAGCGCCACGGCCGCGTTGACGAGTTGCGTCTTGCCCACTCCTGCGTCCCCTACTACCAGGGTCGAGGTACCCTGCCTGGCGGCGCTGACGATCGTCTCTAGTTCTGACTGCCGCGGGATGGCGCTGGCAGGCGACGTTGCTGCCTTCTCCGCGGCATCCGAGGGCACATTCTCGCTATCGAGAACGGTCATGTTCGCTAAACCCAATCCAACTGGAGGGGATATCACAGGTAGGCGCTGGGCGCCGCTCGTGATCACTCCCGCTCGCGCGGGACGTTGGACCTATTTTGGCACTATCCCTGGCGGAAGTGAAACCTCGGTATCAATTACGGATGCTCTGGGTCAATGGGTGCGCATACGGTTGCGAAGAAACGGCGGTCGACCTGCGGATTTAGCGTGCGCGGTCATGCCCGCGCGCATCGTGATCAACACAGAGAGGCTGACCAGTGCCCACTTACACTGCACCTGGCGTATACGTCGAAGAGGTACCTTCGTCCCAGAAGGTTCTCACGTCCGCTCCGACCGCGGTTGCGGCCTTTGTCGGTTTCACCGAGAAAGCGCCCGCGGACGACCCGAACGACCCGCAGGGCCTTGCCCCACGGCTCGTCACGAGCTGGACCCAGTACGAGAAGCTGTACGGCGGTTTCGTGGCGGGAGCGGTTCTCCCGCTTTCCGTCTACGGCTACTTCCTGAACGGCGGCACGCAGGCGTACATCGTCCGCATCCCCAACGCCGAACCGGCTGGCGAGCCCGCGCGCGGCGCAATCCCGGCCGCCGACCGCTCGCTCGGCACCCCGCTGTCCATCGAGTCCGTGGAACCCGATGCCGCGCTCTCCATCGTCATCGAGTCGGCTGAGCCGGCGGACGACGCCGAGGACGGCCCCGCGCCGTTCAACCTCACCGTGCTCGACGGCGACGAGGTCGTCGAGTCGTTCTCCGGTCTGACCATCGGCGGGCCCAACGATGCGGTCAAGACCGTCAACGCGACGGCCACCAAGATCAAGATCGCCGTCGACATCGCTTCGGACGTGGACCTTGCCAGCCAGCTCGAGCTCCTGAAGCCCGGCACGTACACCCTCGAGACGGCGGCGCCGGTGCCGGTCCCCGTAACCGGCCGAAAGTTCGCGGGCTCGGAATCGGCTCGCTCCGGCATCAGCGGGCTGGCCATCGCCGACGACGTCACGATCGTGGCCGTGCCCGACCTCGTGACGGCCGCTACGAAGGAGGACGGCACCCTCGACCTCGGCCTGTGGAAGGCCGTCCAGACGTCGCTGATCGCGCACTGCGAGCAGCACTCGAACCGCGTGGCAATCCTCGACGCGCCTCCCGGGCTCACCCCGCAGCAGGTTAAGGAGTGGCGCACCGAGGTCGCGCAGTTCGACTCCGCATTCGCCTCGCTGTACTACCCGTGGATCAAGGTGGAGAACCCGGTCGGACAGGGTGCCGAGGCCGAGGTGCTGATCCCGCCGTCGGGTCACGTCGCCGGTGTCTGGGCGCGTACGGACGAGACGCGCGGCGTCTGGAAGGCTCCCGCGAACGACACGATCCGTGGCGTGCTCGACGTCGAGCGCGGCATCACCCAGACCGAGCAGGGCATCTTGAACCCGCTGGGTATCAACGCCATCCGTCCGTTCGGCGCTCGCGGCATCCGCATCTGGGGTGCCCGCACGCTCTCGTCGGACACCGACTGGCAGTACCTGAATGTGCGCCGCCTGTTCAACATGGTCGAATCGACGATCCTCGAGGGCACCCAGTGGGCGGTCTTCGAGCCGAACAACGTCAAGCTCTGGGAGGGCGTGACGCGCACCCTGACCGGCTTCCTCCACGGCCTCTGGCAGCAGGGCGCGCTGTTCGGCGCCTCGGCGGACCAGGCATTCTTCGTGCGCTGCGACTCCACGACCAACACCCCGGAGTCGATCGACCAGGGCAAGCTGATCGTCGAGGTCGGCCTCGCGCCGGTCAAGCCCGCCGAGTTCGTCATCTTCCGCATCAGCCAGAACAAGCAGAGCGCGTCCTAGCGCGACCGGCTTCGACCCAAGAATTCAGAACTCTTAAGGAGACATCATGTCCGCCGGACTTTTCACCACTGACCCGATCATCGCGCAGAACTTCTTCCTGGAGGTCGACGGCGAGGTCATCACGCAGCTCATCTCCGTTTCAGGCCTGGACATCGAGGTAGGCGTCGCCAAGGCCACGCAGGCCGGTGCGGAAGGCCAGAAGCAGCAGGTCAAGGCGCTCGGCCAGAGCGTTGAGTCACCCGACCTCTCGCTGACCCGCGTGGCGCCGATCGACATCACCAACGACGCCATGTGGAAGTGGTTCAGCGACATCCGCAGCGGCGGGCTAGTCGCGACGGACCGCGCCGCGAAGCGCAAGAACGGCTCCATCGTGCTGTATGACTCCGCCCGCGGCGAAGTGGCGCGCTTCAACTTCTTCAACGGGTGGCCGTCGAAGATTTCGACCGACCAGCTCTCCGTCGACTCCAACGAGGTCGTCAAGGAGACCATCACGATCGCCATCGAGCGACTCGAGCGGGTCAAGTGAGTCTTCAGACTCGGTACGAGTTCACGCTCCCGCGCGGCTACGTCGACGATTCCGGTGCGGTTCACCGCAGCGGCGTGATGCGTCTGGCGACCGCGCGGGACGAGCTTGAGCCCCTCAGGGATCCCACGATCTCGGGGCCCGACGACCCGCGCCTGACGGTCATCGTCCTGGCGCGGGTCGTCGAGCGACTCGGTTCGCTTGACCTCGTGACGATACGCGAGATCGAGTCGCTGTTCGCGGCCGATCTCGCGTACCTGCAGGACTTCTACGGCGTAATCAACTTCGGCACCCAGGCCGAATACGAGGCCTTCGTATCGGCTGAGTCGGCCGAGTTGGTCTCGACCTCCGCACCCGCGGCGGCCTCGACGCCTGCCGTGGCCGATGCGGCCCCGATCGCGGCGGAGGCCTCGTCCTCGCCGCAGGCGCCGGAAGACGAGCCTGTCGCACCCGCGGAGCCGGCGGATGTTCCCGCTGCCCCGCGGCCGGGACGCTCGGCCATCGAGGAGATCCCAAGCGAATCGCGTTGAGTGCAATGCTGCGGTATCCGATTGAAGCGCTGTGGCAGGAGATCGCCTATCTGGCGTATCACCTGCACTGGTCCATGGATGACCTCCTGGACCTGGAACACCTCGACCGCGTGCGCATGGTGCGCGCGGTCTCGGCAATGAACGATCGAGCGTGGGAGGCGGTGAAGGCGAATGCCTGAGACGCAGTTGCTGGGCGGCGAGCCCAGTAATGCCTCGCAGTTCATCTTCGAGGTCGACGGCGTCACTATCGGCGTATTCCGCGAGGTGAGTGGCCTCGAACTGACAGTTGGAGTCGAGGAGTACGCCGAGGGCGGCGAGAACGGCTACGTGCACCGGTTCCCGGGACGCATGCGCTGGCCCAACATCGTGCTGCGACGCGGACTGATCGAGTCCGACGCCCTGTTCGATTGGGTGTCGAAGTCCGCAGGGGAGGGCTTCGCCGCGAACGACAACAAGCTGACGAGGACCACCGGGGCCGTAACGGTCGTGAACTGGCAGGGCCAGCGGCTGCGCACCTGGCAGTTCAACGACGTGTTCGCCGTCCGCTGGACGGGGCCGCAGCTGAATGTGGATTCGGAGCAGATGCTCGAGGAATCGCTCGAGATCGCCCATCACGGATTCAAGTCGAGGACGCCATGAGCGCGCAGGATGATGGCCCGCACGCCCACGGCGTCGTGGCAGCCGAATCGCCCGCCGCGGGGGTGGCGAGGCCGACGCTGGGCTCGCTGATCGTTCGGCGCTGGCGCCGTCCCGGCCCGCCCGTGGGGACGAGGCGTCCGCCGCTCATCGGCTCGGTCGCCGGTGCGGCCATGAGTTTCGCCGGGGCGATGGGGCGTCCGGTCATGGTCCGTCGCAGCTCGATCGGCCCGCGCCCGGTGAGTCGCGCATCCGTCCGGGGGAGCGCCCCAGCAGAGTTACAGCCGCGCCCGCCGCGCTGGTGGCGGGAACAAACGGCGTTCGGTACGGCCATGGGCGAGGCGCCCACCGAGCATGGCACTGGGGCCAGGGGGATCGCCCGAGTCGTGCGGCCGATGCCTGCTCCGAGTGAGGCCCGGCCGACCGGATCGTGGGTGACGACCACTCCCAAGGTCGTGCCCATGCGACTGCCCGCTGAGGTTGCCGCGGTCGGCAACCTGACGACGGCGGCCGACCGCGCACCGCGTCGCGTGGCGAAGAAGGAACCCCCGGCGGGGAACACCGGGGGAGCGGAATCCCGGCTGTCGACGCCCGCGGCTCCGGCCGTGAGCGCCGCCGCTCCCCGTGACACTTCGGCAGTGGCCACACCCATCATGCCGGATGCCGGCAGGCTCGTCCGCCGCCAGATGGCAGTACGCGCCGCGGCCCAGCGGCAGGCGGTCGCAGCGAGCCCGCGCCCGAGCCGACTGTCTCCCGCGCCCAAGATCGCGCCCGTCGCACCCAGGTCAACGTCCGCCGCACCCAGGTCAACGTCCGCCGCGCCCAGGTCCGCGTCCGCCGCGCCGAACGCCGGAGCCGCCGGTGCGAGTTCCGCTCGGCTGAGCGGCGATCGCGCTGGAAGTGCGCAGTCGGCGTCCTCGCGTTCGAGTAATGAAACCGCGCCCGTGGCACCCGTCGCCGACAATCCGCGCACCGCTACCCAGTCCCCGTCGCAAGCGTCGAGTCCGGTTGCGACACCGCCATCGCAGCACGGCTCTGAGTCGGCGGAGCCGATCCGCCGATCCGTCAACGCCGCCGCGCAAGCGAACGCCAGTGCGTCCGCCAGTTCCTCGCCTCAAGGCGCCACGGCCGGACTACCGGGCGATGGCGCGGCGAGCGCCCGGGTCAGTGGCGCCGCCGGAGCGAACGAGGCTGGCGCGCTGCCCGCGCCGCCTTCCGCTGGCGCGGCCGCATCGAATCCCGGCCCGCTGCATTCCGAATCGACTAAGGCCGATGCGAATCCTGGCGCCCTGTCCGAGGCGGGTTCTGACGGATCGCTGCCGAGCGGCGGGGCCGCATCCCCTGGTGCTGCGCCCAGCGCATCATTCAGCCCTGCTTCGAGCTACGCGGGCGAGATCGATGCGGGACGCGGCAATCCGGCTAGACCAGGCGCCGGAGATCAGCCCATCCTTCGGACCGCCGGAGCGCGTCACCAACCGGGGCCGAAGGGAGCCGTGTCATCGGTCGCGCCGAAGTCGCTCCCCTTCGCGACGTTGCGTCCCCATCAGGTCGGGCAGGAGCAGGTCGCGCCCCATCCCACCAGAATCCGCCGGCTCAGTGGTGCCGGTGCCCTACGCGACGCGGGAAGCACGTCCGTAGCCGCCAGGTCGTCTGTGTGGTCGCCGGTCGCGGCGAGCGCGGCCCGAACGCCCGCGGACGATGCGGGCGCCGATGCCGGTCGAACTCGCGCTTCGGCCTCAGTCGGTGCGATAGCCCGCATCGGTTCTGCGCGCCCGGCGCAGGGAGCGGGTGCCAGCCCGCGCACATCAGCGCCAGGCAGCCACGCGGCGGCCGCGAGCGCGGCGTCGGTTGCCGGTGCGTCCTCGCCGGCGCGGGACGTCCCCGCCTCGGCCGTGGCGTCGCGAACTGCCGACGTAGCCGGTCGGGTCGCCGCGCCGCAGGCGGTGGGGCAGGCCGTCGAGGCCCCGGCGGCATCTTCCCAGAGCGGCGGGCAGGCGGCGACCGCGCCCAGCAAGACGACCGCGCCCAGCAAGACGACCGCGCCCAGCAAGACGACCGTCAGCACGACAACCGCGCCCAGCACGTCCACCGCAAGCGAGGGTAGCGCGCGCCAGCCGGTGCGCCGTCTCGCAACGGGCAGTGCAGCCGGCACTACGTCAGCGAGCGGTGAGAGGGCTGGTGCGGTCGCGACCCTCGAGCGCGGGGGCGTGCCAAGTCACCGGCTGGCGGGTGGCGGCCACCACCGCATCACCGGCGCGGCGGCAGGTGGACGTATGGCGGGTTCGACGGGCGCCTTCGGGCGTCCGCCCGCATTCGCGCGTGCGCTCGGCGCCGGTCCCTCCTGGTCACACGTCCCCATCGAGGCGCACCTCGACAGCGCGACCCAGCGCGGCGACTCCGCGTGGCTCACGCGGGCGGGTTCCACGGTGCGCAGGCACACCGGCCAGCCCGGATCCGTGGCGCCCAAGGTCGGGCGGCCGGGCGCGCAGGCGGATGCGCAGGCGGGTGCTGCTCGCGAAGCTGGCGGCCTCACTGGCCCCCGCGCGGGCGGCGCTAACAATGCCACTGCGGCGACGCCCGCGGCGCGACAGGGTTCAGGTCCTGCCGCTGGACCGCAGGCATCGCTTGCCGCGCCCGCAGACCCCGTCGCGCGGTTCACCTCGGCCGCGAGCGGCGCACGCGAAGCAAGTTTCTCCGGTCCGATCGCGTCGGCTCGAATGACGGCGCTCTCCCCTGCGACCGCCTCGCGCCAGCCCGGCCTGGCACCGACTGATCCAGGAGTTCCGTCAGCGGCTCCGGGTGGGTCCGCAACCCCTATTCGCAGGCTCGCATGGACGAGCGGGGAGACTCGTCCTCGCATCCCCAGCGGGTGGCGCTTCGCCCCGCCACCGGGAGCCGGCGCCGCGCCGCAGGACAAGTCGTCCGCGCCGGTCGTGGGGCGCGCGCCCCGGTCCTCGTCGGCCACGTCCGCGTCCCCGGGCGGATCGCGCCGCGCGCCGGCGGTCCCGGCCAGCGCCAGCGGTCCCGCTCCCGCCGGGACGGGCGCACCCGGATCGCCGATCATCCGCCGCTGGCTGGCGCCGGAAAGCTCGTCCTCGATAGGAGAAACCATGAGACCCGAGGGCCAGTCCGAGTTCGCCGACGCGCTGCGCCGGGAAGTCTCTCAGCGAGTGCACGCCGGATCCTTCGATTCGGCGAACGTTGGCGACGGCGGCAGTGACAGCAGCCCTGCCACCCAGGTCGTGGACCAGGTCCTGCGGCTCGTGGACGCGCGGCTCGATGCAGTGCTCGAATCGCGGGTGCGCGGCGTAGTCGACGACAGAATTCTTGCCGAGACCGAGCGGTGGGCTTGGCGCAGCGATCGAGGGGTGTACTGACGTG
>NZ_VFOS01000007.1 GCF_006716265.1 Rarobacter faecitabidus
CGATCCCCGCATCGACAAGTCGATCCCCTGGCAAGAATCGGCGCCCTGCCGCGAGAACCCCGACACGTTCTATCCCGAGGACGTGGGCCGGACAAAGCAGCCGCCGATCATCAAGGCTGCTGTGGCGATCTGTCGTGAGTGCCCGTTCCAGCGCGAGTGCCTGACCGAGGCCGTCGAGACCGAGCGGAGTAAGCGCGGGATCATCGACAACACTGCCGGCATCCGCGCAGGCATCACGGCCGACATGCGCCGTGACGTATACCGCGTCGCACGGTCACGCGATGAGGCGCTGGCAATGCTCATAGACGCGAGGGAATCGCCATGAAATCGATGCCCAAAAAGCGCCTACTGCTCGACCTTCAAACCCCGCACGGACGATTCGCGCGGGGTCTTTTATTGCCCGGAATCGGCCTCGGAAATGGGCTGACCCGAATTCACTATCTCCCCGGCCATTATGACGATGTGCCGGACTTTGCATTGGAGGATGCATGACAAACACAATCACAGTCTCAGGGAATCTGGGGCGAACGGCTGAGCTGAGATTCACGCCGAACGGCCATCCGGTGCTTGAACTTGCCGTGCCTGACCAGCCGCGACGCAAGAACCGCGAGGCCGGCAAGTGGGAGGACGACGGCGATGTCACCTGGTATCGCGCCTCACTCTGGGGGCAAATGGCCGAGGTGATAGCCAATGCGAATATCGCAGTGAAAGGCGCACCGGTTACTGTCACCGGCGTTTTGCGTCCCAGGGAATACGAGAAAGATGGGCAAACGAAAACCAGTCTCGATATTCGCGTGGACACCGTGAAGATCGACGCGCCAAGAAACGCGCAATCTCACCCCACCCCACCGTCCACCAACAACGACCCGTGGGGATCGAGCGTGGCGAAGGGAGGTGTGAGTGATGTTCGAGCATATGCTGACGATTCTGCCCCCTTCTAGCCCGCTCTACGCACAGTTCAGGGGCAACGCAAACCGCAGGCCAATCGTCGTCAAGAGTAGGTCGCGCGATGTCTGGTATGCGGCTCGCCACCCTCGGGCCAAGCCGAGTTTCACCGAGCATGAATCTTGGGCAGACGCACTCAAGGCCGCGCACACGGAAGCCGTCCGACCGCGCGTGACTGAGGCTCCGTGTTGACCCGCGTCTATGTCAGCGGCCCCATGACGGGCTATCCCGACCTGAACGTCAGTGCATTCCGAGAGGCGGCACGACGCTTGCGGACGGTTGGCGCGAGTGTCGTCAATCCACATGAACTCGATCACTTCGGCTCGACCGAGTGGCACGAGTTCATGCGCACCGATATTGCGGCGCTCGTGGGCTGTGACGGCGTTGCAACCCTCCCCGGCTGGCAAGAGTCGCGTGGTGCGGTGCTCGAAGTCCACATCGCACACGCGCTGGGGATGGCCGTCGAGCCGATTGAGAGGTGGGTGGAGTGACCCGCAACCGAGCAAGCGCGAAGAAGGCGGGCTCCAGCTTCGAACGACTGGTCGCGGACTATCTCGCCGAGCATGTCGACGATCGCATCGACCGGCGCGTCAAGACCGGCGCCAAGGATCGCAGCGACGTCGGCGGGCTACGTCACATGGGCCAGCGAGTTGTCATCGAGTGCAAGAACACCACGCGCCTCAGCCTCGGCACATGGATCACCGAGGCCGAGATTGAGCGCGGGAACGACGATGCCGGGGCTGGCCTAGTCGTGCACAAACGGCACGGCAAGGCTTCCCCCGGCGATCAGTTGGTGACCATGACGCTCGCGGATTTCGTGAGCCTACTGAACGGGGAAAGACCATGACCTGCAAACACTGCGGCCAACCGTTCGACCCCACGTCAGGCGGCCGGCGGAATCATCAGCAGCTTTTTGGGCATCAACCCGAGGCTACCGAATGAAAACCACCCAAACCGGCGTCGCGATCCTCCCCTGCGATTGCGGCACCGAGCATCCATCGGCGCGCGTCCACTGCACCACATGTGGGCGCGCGTCGGCGTTTATCAATGCAGGGCTTTGTTTGCGATGCAGGAAGGAGGAGTGAGGTGCCCCTGCCGCCGATCCTCGACACAGCATGCGGTCCTCGAATGATGTGGTTCGACCCACTTGACGACCGCACCGTCTTTGCTGACATTCGCTCCGAGTCCATCGAACTCTGCGACGGGAGGACTGCCGTCATCTCCCCCGACCTGCTGATCGACTTCCGAGAGTTGCCGTTCACTGACGACGCGTTCTATCACGTCGTGTTTGACCCGCCGCACTTCAACCGGCTCGGCAAGAACTCGTACACGGCACAGAAATACGGCTCACTCGCCCCTTCGTGGAAGGACGACCTGCGCGCAGGATTCGCCGAGTGTTTTCGGGTGTTGAAGCCGCACGGAACGCTCATCTTCAAGTGGAACGAACATCAGATACCCATCGGTGACGTGCTCGCCCTAACCGATCAGAAGCCGCTCTATGGGCACAAGTCGGGCAAGGCGAGTAAGACCCATTGGATCGCGTTCATGAAGCCGGGAAGGGAGGTGCGTGTTGACTAAAATGCGCGGGATCAAACCTGAGATTTGGACCGATTCAAAGTTCGTCCGACTCAGTCCGCTGGCCCGACTGTTGTTCATCGGATTGTGGAATCACGCATGCGACAACGGCCACGTGGAGGATGACGCCGTGGAACTCAAAATCAGGCTCCTGCCGCTCGATAACTGCGACATCAACGCACTGCTCGATGAGATCGCCGCAACCGGACAAATCGAGCGCACTGACGGGTGGCTCAAGGTGCCAAAACTCCCGGTACATCAACGAATCGACCTGCGATACCTCACGCTGTGTGCACGGTGTGCAGACGATCCTGAAACGGTATTTTCGGACGCTGACAAGAGGGTCCGCACGACGGGTGCACAGCGGGCGCACGACGGGCACCCGAAGGAGAAGGTGAGAGGAAGGTGAAAGGAAAGATAACTACGTTACGTACTTACCTCAAGACACGTAGTGGCTTGGGTAAGTACCCATCTACTTTGCTAACTCATCCTTACGTTACGTAACGCGCGAGGAGGGTGATGATGAATCAAATCTCCGCCGACCAAGCCCGACCGCTCGCCGCATTCGCGGCATCGCTGCGGGCCGACTGGGATCAACCCGGCATCCTCAAGGCACTCTCGGACAACCGGCTGCGAGGCGATGTCCACCAACTCACGGACGCCACCCTCAGGGCCGTTCGCGACCCGCAAGCCAAGACGCCCGCCGCCATCGGATGGGATCGCTACTGGCCCACCGCGACCCTGCCCCGTGAGCGCCGATTCTGCACCGAGCCCGATCACGAGCTCTACACGCTCCCCTGCCGAGAATGCAGGGCCGAGCAAATCGCGCGGGAATCCCAACCCCGCGAACTACCACCACCGGCACCTAGACCGGAATCAACCCGACCCCGTTCCGACCGGAGCGGGGTTTCTGCATGAAGGAGGAAAACGTGAACTTCAAGAAAGCACTCAAGGCCGAATATGCACTCGCGGTCGCCAGACACAAGGAGGCCATTGCAGAATCTCGCATGGCCGACGACGCGCTTAGCCTTGCGCACGCCGAGGCTGAGGCTGCGCAAGGCAGGAGTTTCGATGCGCGTCACGCACTCACTGCCGCATCCGACCGCGAGCAACGGCTACTCGCGGTCGCCAAGGACTACGGCGTGAAGGTAGAGGAAAGCGCATGAGCCGCGCCGAACTCCTCGCTCACGTCAGCGTCACTGCCGCCGTGAGCAAGTTCGCAGAGGCAATGAAGGCGATCGAGCATGTCACACTCACCACCAAAATCCGCCTCGGCACACTCGAGGCCAAGGCGAGGCCGAAGCGGCGCGCGAGGATGCTGGCTGTCGAATCTCCGGAATCGCCAGACCGGAAGCGTGTTCTGCGAGCCCTTGAACTCGCGGGCGTCAACCCGAATGCCGTTGCTATCGATCCGCCGCCGTTCGCCAGTCGGAACTTCCTGGAATTCAGCGAGATCCAGTTCGACGGCCCGCGCAAAATCATTCACCACCGCAAGGGCAAATTTGTCACCAAGCGGCGCGTGATCCGCAACCCTGATCCGAGACTTTGGAGGAAACCGTGAACCCAGACTGCGCACAAGGAAAGCACGCCGCCTGCACGGGCGACGCATGGAACGAGATCGCGGATGAGTTGACCGCCTGCGACTGCGACTGCCACCAGGACCGCCCCGATCTGCCACAGAACCGCCCCGAGAACGCGACGGGAGGGGCTGAGCGGGCATCCGGCGGGTCGGACGAACAAGGGGGCCTTAAATCGGATTCTGCTGGGTCGGCGGTTGGCCGCCTTGACGAAATCCGAGCGCGGGAGCAGGCCGCGACCGGGGGGCCGTGGGCATTCCACGCCGACTCGGGAGCCCCGTTGGATGCCGACGCCGTTGATGCAGCAGACGGTACCGAGGTGTGCAGTTACCTGCTGCCCGCCAACGCCGAGTTCATCGCCCACGCCCGCGAGGATATTCCCCGACTTCTCGCCGCTGTGGATGCGGTGCTGGAGTTGCATAAGGCGACGAGGTACGGCGACATGGTTGGCGACCTCAAGCATGCATTAACTCACGACGTTCTCGTTTGCCCCATCTGCGAGGACGGTACCGGAGGCTACGAAACCTACCCCTGCCCAACAGTCCGCGCGATCACGGAAGCGGTGGGGTCGTGAGCACGCGAACGATCAAGGCCACCGAGAACCTGCCACAGCACTTGAGGAGCCTCGCGCGCAGTGTCGCCTACACGGGCGGACACGCTGCGGTTTTCCGCGCGGCGGCCGACGAGATTGAGCGACTGAGGCGGCAGGTCGAAACAGTACGGGCACTGCAAGAAACCGTGCATGTGTGCGTGATAGATGAGGAGCGAGTGTGACCACAGTGACCGCAACCCGCCCTCGATGTGGACGCAAGAAAAACGGGACGTGCCAATCAACCAAAACCGGCTGATTGCCGGAAATCAACCACAAGCCGCTGACCGCGGCTTTTTTCATGCCCTAAGGAGCGTGACATGGACGACGAAGAGCCCGAACGTTGCCAGAAGATCATCGGCCGATCGTGGGACGACCCTGGCGACCAGTGCGAGAACGAAGCGCTCGAGGGCGGGCTGTGCATCGAGCACGACCCGGACGCGATCGCTGAGGAGCGGGCAGACATGGCTTGGTCGGCATGGAAGGACGGTGAGCGGTGATGCCGATCCGACCCGAAAATCGCGGGCGCTACCCCGCCGACTGGAAGGAAATATCGCGCCGGATTCGATTCGAGCGCGCCGATCATCGCTGTGAATGCGAAGGCGAATGCGGGCGGGGTACGCATGATGGCCGGTGCCCGAATGTGCATTTAGGGGTTGCTTACGGAACCCACTCGCGCGTCGTATTAACAGTTGCTCATCTCGACCACACGCCGGAAAACTGTTCCGACGACAACCTGCGAGCAATGTGCCAGGGATGCCACTTGCACTATGACCGCGAGCACCATGCGGAGTCGCGAGCGGCCAACCATCGCAAGGCGGCAGAGGCGGCCGGCCAAATGCCACTGGCACTACAGGACGGGGAATGAGATGCCTAAACGAATCCAGATGACGCGAAAGCACCCGTGGCGTGCGGACAACCCGGATGCGGTGATCGTGGCGCGTCCGAGCAAGTGGGGAAACCCGTGGCGAGTGTGGCGCGACCCGAAACTCGGTCGCTGGATTTGCAAGGCTGACCATGAGGCTAGTGCCGAGCGGCTCCTCTCGAAGGGCGATGCTGTCGCCACTGCGGTCCGTCGATTCAAAGCATGGGCTTGGCGGCTGGATGTCGCCGAACTCGCAGGCAAGGATCTCGCCTGCTGGTGCCCGCTCGACCAGCCGTGCCACGCGGACGTGCTGTTGGAACTGGCGAACAGGGAGACGCAATGACCCGCCTAATCCTCGCGCTCATCATCGCCACAGTCTCGTATGGCTGCGGTGGTGAACCTGCGATCCCGTTCAAGTTGGTGGCTCGGGCGTCAGTGAATGCCAAGCGGAAGCGGAGGGAGCGATGAGCGTCAAGACACTCCGCGCCATCCTCTGCGGACTCAAACGCGGGGCGAGGGCCGGGCTCATGCTCGACCCTGGTACGCACAACCGAACATGCCCGAACGATCCCACCCGCTCCGGCGGGTCTTTTTATGCCCAGGAGGGTGAATGACACACGCTCACGAGTGGATCGAGAACCCCGCCGCACGAGCCGATTCTGAGACGTGGGGTTGTGAATGTGGCGAGTTCTCGGACATCTGCCACGTTTGCTCCGAGCCCAGCGGATCTACCCTGTGGATCTGCGAGAAGTGCCTGCGGCGCGAGGAGACCTTGCTCGACGACGTTGAGCGACTGCGGAACCAGTGGGACGAGCGAGACCGGAATCGGGAAGCGTCCCCGATGGCGCCCAAGCTCGTGCGGGCAAAGTCCGCCGGCGGGGAATCGATGGACTTCGAGGATGCTGAGGGCGAGTGGCTCGCCTGGCATGCGCGCTGGTCGGACTTCATGACGCCATCGGCCGAGGGGGCGCTTGTGGATCTCAAGCGCTGGCTGACATGGGCTGTCCACAACCCGCGCGAGTCCGGATTCGAGGCGTACCAGACTGACATGCGCAGGGTCCGGGCATCCTTGCTGCGCATCGTCGGGCTGGCTCCTGAGAAGGTCGCCGCACAGTGCGTGTGGTGCGACGGCAAGGTCGTGCGTGATCGGTGCGACCAACGCGGCCGGGCATATCCGGACGGGCTGCGCGATGAGGTCCGATGCACCGGATGCGGGGCGCAATGGCCGACCGAGGAGGCGCTGCAGACATTGGTGCGGCAAGGGCTCGCTGGCCTGCCTGAGCGGGCACCTGAGGCGCTCGTGACTATCGAGCAGGCTAAGCGGGTGTGGCCAGATGTGGATCGCACAACCTGGCACAACTGGAAGCGCCGGGATTCCCTATTCAAGGACCGTGACCGTGAGCCACTGGGCGTGATCGCGATCCTGGTTCGCCGAGGAGGGTTGCCTGGACGACCTGGTGCGCCACGCCATTCCCGCGAGATGGCGCACTCGCGATGACCTGGTGATATAGTTGACGACAGTTGGGTCCCTTTAGTGCACCCAAAACCAAGCCTCGACCGTAACCCGGCCGGGGCTTTTGTGATTGCCCGGATAGCGCGAGGTGCTGCCACCTCAACCGTTCAGTCGATCCGCTCCGGGAAGCGCAGTCCGCCCAGGGGGCGGCAATTGGTCCGCAAGCGAGGTCCGGAACTCCGGAGGCCAGATGGCTAGGGATCTTGCTCCCGCATCCATCTATTGCTGAGCGCCGTCCTCCGGGACTGGCGCTCGATGTGGTAACGAGGGGCGCGCATTCGTACTACGCGCACACACTCGCGGGATGGCAGTCTGGTCAGACACCCTCTCCCGGAGCGCCGAGGTTGACCACCTTGGTGTCGTCAGTAGCACAGCGGCCTAGTGCGCGGTGATTATCCGAGACGGTGGTTCGAATCCACCCTGACGAACTTGGCGCGAGAGTGACGACTCGATGACCGCCAAACCACTTCCCCACTCCCAGCCTGCGTCAACGCGCGCCCGTCACGCTATACATCTTCATGCGCGCAAAGGCTGACTGACGAGTTCATGACGGCGCTCCCCTCGTTGCAACGGCAGACCTGCGTGAGGCTGGGAGGTTTGGGGATGGCGGCTAAGCGAGTGTGCTCCGACTGCCCTGCGCTGATCGAGCGTACGCGACGACGATGCGAGTCATGCGCTCGCGAGTTCGAACGCAGGCGAGGAACCAAGGCTGAGCGCGGATATGACGCTGCGTATCAGCGAGCACGCCGCGAGGCTAAGCGAGAGGTCGATGCAGGCCGCGCAAAGTGCTGGCGATGCGGTGGTCGCATCGAAGCGGGCGGCACGTTCGATTTGGGGCACAGCGATGACCGGACAGCCATCCGGGGCCCTGAGCATCCTTGGTGCAATCGGTCTGCGGCTGGTCGATCGGCGCATAACTAAAGACGGCTCTGGCTGATCCCCAGAGCAAGAAAGGCCCGCTATCTCCAGGTGGCGGGCCTTTCGCATACCTGGAGGCAAGACATGAAACATTGCAGCGTTGAAGGTTGCGAGAAGAAGCACCGCGCACGCGGGCTATGTTCAACGCACTACAACCGCAAGTACCAGCCAAGCAGGCACGCGGCTCGCCCCACGCCATGCGTCGTGTGCGGTGCGGTAGTTGTTCGAGGAACAGCGAGCAATCGACGTCATGTCTGTTCATTGGGGTGCCGGTCAAGCCTCTCGGGCGCGTCAGGTGGCGGTGGATCTTACAACTGGACATCTGACGCAATGGTTCGAGCACGGCGACTAGGCGCTGTGGTGATTGAACCAGTTGCGCGGGATGACGTGTTTAGCCGTGATGGTCATCGCTGTCAGATTTGCGGTGAAAGAGTTAACGAGCCAACGCCGTTCGACCCACAGTCGGCAACCGTGGACCACATCATTCCGTTATCCATGGGCGGCGAGCACTCGATGCGGAATGTTCAGACAGCCTGCTTGCGTTGCAATTCCGCCAAGCAGGACAGGATAAGCAGCACTCCCGACATGCGGCGCCATGAGCTGCCATCCACCCCGGGGGATGGCCCCCGCCACCTATAAGTAGCGTGGCCGCCGGGGAGGTGCCTCGCAGTCCAGACCCCTGAGTTTTATTACGACCGCGACCGGCAATATCACCTGAGGCATGAAGCGAGGAGGTCTCCGAATGTCCACGACGCCCGAAGGCCTCTCTCGTGGAGGGGCCGACCTCTGGAATCGAATCACCGAGGTACACGATCTCGATGTCGCGCAAGAAGTCACCCTGTTGGAGGCCTGCCGCGCGAAGGACCGCCTCGACAAACTCGATGCACTGCTGCGCGGCGATGTCGAAACCTGGTGCCACGTCGACCTGCCTGATGCCGGCGATCCAACGCTGGTCATCAACTCCGCCCTTCGCGAGGCCAACACAACAGCCAATCTCATGAAGCAACTGATAGCGGCGCTCCGACTTCCAGACGAGGCGACCGGGAAGAAGCCGCAGCGCCGCGGCCCGCGGGGAGCGCAAAAGCCCAGTATTCCCGGCGGTAAGGTGTCATCTCTCGAGCGGGCAAGGGCGGCTAAGGCGGGTGCGTGACAGTGGGGTTTGTTCCGCTGTTCGACGGTCATGTTTGCTCACTCGGCTACGAGGTTTTGGATTGGATTCACGCCTTCTGCTGTCACGGCCCGGGCGATGTCCAAGGTGAGCCGCTCGACTATGACGACGAGATTCGCGAGTTCATCATCGACTGCTACCGGATCAATCCGAACACTGGCCGGCGCATCTTCCGGGAGGCCATCTTCTCCCGTCCGAAGGGCCGGGCGAAGTCGGAGATCGCAGGCATGGTTGTCGTTGCCGAAGCACTCGGGCCAGTCCGTTTCGATGGCTGGGATGCGAACGGGCAGCCTGTAGGTAAGCCGGTCCGCTCGCCGCTCATCAAGTGCCTAGCAACCGAGGAGTCACAGGCTGGCAATACGTTCGAGAACGCCGCGTTTGTGCTCGGCGAATGGGGCCCAGATGAGCATCCCGAGATTTTCGGCGGCACATCCGGCGTGCGTAAGTACCAGTCAGCATCGGCTGTCTACATTCCCGGCGGAGGCGAGGTTCGAGCCTCCACGTCGGGCTCAGCGTCGAAGGATGGCGGCAAGGAAACGTTCGTCGTCCCCGACGAGAGCCACCTGTACGTCCTGCCAGAACTGCGGTCGATGTACGCGACGGTCATGCGCAACCTCGGCAAGCGGAAACTCGCCGATCCGTGGGCGCTCCAGACGACGACGGCATACCGTCCTGGCGAAGAGTCGATCGCTGAGCAGAAACTCACCGCGTGGCGCAAGGGGACGCTCGACCCGTCCACCTACGTTAACCACCGTGAAGCGCGCGGCAAGATCGACATCAAGGATCGCGACCGCACGCTCAAGCAACTGCGTGACGTGTACGGCGCCGCAATGGACCCCGACACAGGCTGGATGGAGCCAGAGCGCGTCTACCAAGACATGCTCGACCCCACTGTGTGCCGCGACGAGGCCGAAGCGGCGCGCTACTATCTGAACCGGCCGATGTCGGGCGCCGATGCGTGGATCGCCAAGCGAATTCACGAGCGGCAGACGCGCGCGGAGGTAGTGGCGCGCGGAACGGCCATCGCGATTGGCTTCGACGGATCCCTCAATAACGACTCGACAGTCGTTCGCGGGTGCCGCATGTCAGACGGCTTCCTGTTCAAGATCGGCGTGTGGGAGAAGCCCGAAGGTCCTGCCGGCGAAGGCTGGCAGGTTCCGCGCGGTGAAGTTCTTGAGACCATACGCCAGGCGCACAAAGACTTCGACGTCATTCGCGGCTATTACGACCCTCACGAGTGGCGATCCGACATCGACACACTGGCCGAAGAGTTCGGCGATCGCGTTGTGCAGTTCGCCACGTCACGCTACAAGCCAATGTCCGAGGCGCTCGACCTGCTTCACACAGGGCTGACGACCGGCGAGATCTGGCACGACGCCGACCCGATTGCCGCCGAGCACTACGGCAACATCTTCAAGGCTCCTCGCGGCGGAATGATGCTCGTCCGCAAAGAGAACCCGAACTCCCCACGCAAGATTGACTCCGTTGTTGGCGACGCGATTGCGCTGACCGCACGTCGTGACGCGATCCTCGATGGCTGGAGTGCCGAACCCAAAGAAAACTACTTCCGACTCCCCCGCTAGGAGGCTTCATGGCGCTCTCAACGGAGGAAATCGACCTCATCGGCCTTCACAGGGCGCGGCTCACGAAGGCCTCCCGGAACGACGAACTCATGCTGCGGTATTACCGTGGCCGTCAGCGCGTTGAGCAGCTCGGAATGGCGATCCCCCCAGCGATGCGCAAGTTCCTCGTCATCGCGAACTGGGCTCGCACTGTTGCTGACACGATCAATTCTCGCCAGCAGGTGAACTACATCTCGCTGCCTGGCATCGAAGGCGCGGATGACACTCTGCGTGCGATTTTGCGGGCGTCCAACGCGGCGGCGCAGATTCGCATGTTCAACCTCGACCGGCTTATCTACGGGCGGGCGTTCATGTCGGTTGGCGCGAACGAATCCGATCCGAAACTGCCCCTCTTGCGCGCCGAGTCACCCCGCCAGATGGATGCGATCGTGGATGCTCGACGCGAAGTCGTATCGAGTGCTTGTCGGTTCTTCATCAAGAACCCCAAGCCGGCCGGAAGTGCTCAGCGTCAGGCGTCCAGCGCCACCAACGCCGTGCTCTACCTGCCCAACGTGACTATCTGGACCGAACGGGGCAAGGGCGGTAAGTGGGAAGAGATCGACCGTGACGAACACGGTCTCGGCGACGTGCCCGTGTTCATGCACCTGAACCGGCGTCTGGCTGGGTCGTGGGAAGGTGAATCGCAACTCACAGACATCATCCCTTTGCAGGATGCCGGCGCGCGCTCCCTCACGAACATGCAGTTCGCGCAGGAGGCTCACGGAATTCCGCGCATGTGGATGACAGGCGTCGGGCGCGAGGACTTCCAGGACGAAAAAGGCAATCTCATCCCGCAGTTCGAGGCCTACTTCGACGCGATTCACACGCTGCAAAAGTCCGACGCGAAGGTGGGCCAGCTCACCGCGGCCGATCTGAAGAACTTCGAGACCGCGATGACCCTTTATGGCCGCCAAGCCTCGATCGTCACGGGCTTCCCCGCGCGCTATTTCGGCATGACAACCGTCAACCCTCCCGCCGAGGGTGCTGTGTACGCAGACGAGTCGCCGATGAATCGGTCAATCGAGATGCAGAACGACGAGGTTGGCGTCACGCTCGGCTGGGTCGCAGCGATGGCCTACCGGTTTGCGACTGGCGATAAAGTCTCGGGCAATCGAGTTGTCGTGGAGTGGCACGACCCTGGCACGCCAACCGTCTCTCAGCGCGAGGACGCTCTGTCGAAGCGCCGCGCCGCTGGAGTGTTGAGTGTTGAGGGCTACTGGGATGAGCTCGGCTGGGATCAGGATCGCCAGAAGCGAGAGCGCGAACGACTCGATAGAGAAAACATCGACCCCTACCTAGCCACCATCGCCGCCAAGGATAAGGCCAATGAGCCTGCAAACCCTCCCAGCGGCGGCTAGGCAGTACGGCCGCGACCAGCGCACCGAGATCGGCGCCGCCATCAGTGCCGTGAATCGCATCTGGCGGCGGATGGGCGACGACTTTGATGCCTCATATGCGGCAATCGAGCCCGAACTCTTGTCCGTGCTCGACTCGTCACAACGCCGGATTGTCAACGGATCGATCGAGGCCACTCCCGAGATCTTGGCCGCAACGGCACCGCGCGCTCTGAATCGCTCGGCAGAGTGGGAACTAGCCCCGTCCGCGCTGATCGGAACTGCGGGCGATGGCCTGCCAACCGAATCACTCGCCTACGGCTCGGTGATTCACGCCAAGACTGCGGTCAAAGGCGGCGCAACCACTGCCGAAGCGCTGTCGTCAGCCGGCAAATGGCTCTCGACCGCAACCGGGACACTGCTGTCCGACACGGGACGTAGTGCCGAGAAGGTCACCGCGCTTGCTCGCCAGAATGTGATGTTCGTGCGGATGCTACAGCCGCCCTCATGCGGTCGCTGCATCATCCTGGCTGGCAAAAAGTTTCGCAACCAGCAGGCGTTCGAAAGGCATAATGGCTGCGATTGCCGCAACATTCCGGCAGACGAATCGATCGCCGACGACCTGCTCGTCAACCCCGAGACCTACCTGTCAACGCTCAGTGAGCGGGACCTCATCCGCGCGCTCGGCTCTAAAGCCAACGCTGAAGCGTGGGATCTCGGCGCCGACACGAACCAACTGATCAACGCCTACCGAAAATCTGGCGGCGTTCGCTCAGCCCAGGTTTACGGCCGCACCGTGAAATACACCACCGAGGGCACAACGCGCCGCGGACTCGCCTACAAGGCCATGTCTCGCGCCGGGTACGCGCAGAAGGAACTCGATGAGCGCGCGGGTCGCTACTTCCGCACCCGCGCACCGCGCTTGATGCCTGAATCGATCTTCCAGATCGCCGAGAACCGAGCGGACGCCAAGAGACTCTTGCGATTGTACGGGTGGGTGAATTGATGCCGAGCGCGGATGCTTGCTTGCTTGATGGATGCGTTCGACCGCAAGCACGTTTAAGAATTTGCAATGCTCACTACTTGCGCGCGACACGTGCGGGTGTTCTAGACCAGGTGCTGGAGACGTTGCCGGAACGAGAGTGTGCGCAATGCGGATTTAAGATCGCACCTCGCGCGAAGGTGACAAAGATCTATTGCAGTCAAAGATGCACCAATGTCGCTAATTGGCAGTCGTGTAACAAGGAGGATCGCGCGGCCAAGCACCGCGCATGGCGCGACGCCACGAGAGATTCCCGCATTCAGAAGACTCGCGATCGGCTAGCTGATCGTAAGTGTGAAGAATGCGGCGCGCCAATCGAAGCACAGCGATCAACCCGTCGATTTTGCTCTAGGAAATGCATCAACAGACGTGCGGACCGTGATAATCCACATCGTCGCGCCGAGTTGCGTCAAAAAAGGCGCAAGAACTTGATTGCAGGCGCCGCCCCTGCTGGTGTAACGGAACGCGACTGGAATCGACTTGTCCGTAGATATGACAGCAAGTGCGCATATTGCGGCGAAACGAAGCCGCTCACCGTTGATCACGTTGTCCCAATATCCCGCGGGGGTCGTCACTCGATAGGCAATGTGCTCCCAGCCTGCCTCCCGTGTAACACCTCAAAGCGAGACCGCTTGCTAATCGACTGGCGAACGAGATTACTTCCATTGCGCCTTGCTGGTTAGCACCACCCCACCGCCATGCGACGTGGCATCGAACGATTCGAGAGGGAATCATGCACCGCAAATTCTTCAACAACCCGCACCTGCGCTTCATCGAGGAGCCTGCCGAGCCTGCGGGCGGAAAGGCTGACGACTCGGCTCCGAAACCTGCCGAGCCCGCCGCAAAGCCGGAGGGCGAGAAGCCGCTCGGCGAGCCTGGCCTCAAGGCTCTGCAAGCCGAACGTGAACGCGCGTCGAAGGCCGAGAAGGAAGCCGCAGACCTGCGCAAGCAGATCGAGGACGCCGGCAAGACCGCCGAGCAGAAGGCTGCCGACGCACTCAAGGCCGCGCAGGACAGTGCTGCCGCCTCGTCGCTCAAGGCACTTCAGTATGAGGTCGCCGCCGAGAAGGGCATCGACCTCAAGCTCGCATCACGGCTTGTCGGCTCGACCAAGGAAGAACTCGAGTCCGACGCCGACAATCTCAAGACTTTGGTGGGCGCGAGGCCTACCGGACCAAAGCCGGACCCTTCTCAGGGTGGCGGCTCAACAGCGTCCGCGACGGGCGTCTCTGCTGGACGCGATCTCTTCGCGGATCGGCACCCATCCAAGAAGAAATGACCCTTAGGAGGGATCACTATGCCTCGTCTCCGTACTGAGACTTTCGGCGGTGGAGACCAGTCCTGGCTCGGGTCGGCGCATGGCATTGCCAACGCGCGCACCGAGACGCTCGACATCTCCGCTTTCACCCCCGCGACCCACTACCCGAACGGCTACATCCCGTCCGGCACCCCGGTCGCCAAGACCGGCACTGGCCTCGTCCCTTACGACGCCACCGAGGGCACGACCACGGGCGCCGGAGTCCTCGCGGGCTTCGTGCTCACCGATCAGCCGGTCATTGGGACCAACGACTTCGCCGTCCCGCTGTTCGATCACGGCCGCGTGGTCGTCGCCAACCTGCCCACCGCTTTCGTCGCCCCCGCTGCCGCTGCCAAGCGCGCCGCCACGACGATCGTTTTCGTCTGAAAGGAGGGCTAGACCATGGCATTGTGGACTGACCTCATTGACCCGGCAACTCTGACCGGGTATGCCCGCGAGTCTCTTGCAAACATCGAGGCGCGTAAGGGCACTCTCGCCCGATGGCTCCCCAACCGCGAGGTTGCCGACATCATCGTGCGCTTCGTCGCCGGGCAGGCCGGCCTCGTACCCGAGGCAAAGTACCGCGCCTACGACGCCGAGCCGACCATCGGCAAGGCGCCGAGCGGCAAGCGCGTCATCCTCGAACTGCCCGCAGTCGGACAGAACATCCCCGTGACGGAGTACGCGCAACTGCGCAACCGGAACGCGGCCGACGACGCGGTGTTGCGTAGCATCCTCGCTACCACCGACCGTGTGGTCGCGGCTGTCGCAGACCGCGTTGAGCGCCTGCGAGGAACTGTGCTCACCACCGGCAAGGCGACCATCGCAGAACTGTCCCCGGACGGTGACGACTTTGGCCGCAACGCCCTGCACGACATCACAGCGCCCGCGCTGTGGTCCGTCGCGGGCACCGACCGGCTGTCGCAGTTGCAGACGTGGAGCGACACCTACGAGACCGATAACGGTGTCGCGCCGGGGGTGATCCTCATGTCGAAGCGCGCCCTTCGCGCCCTGGCCGCTGGGACTCAGTTCCAGACTCAGTTGGTCAACGGTGGCGCACGTCCGGCAACCGAATCCGAGGTCGCAGCGATCATCGCAGGCCACGGCCTGCCGGAGATCGTCACCTACGACCGCAAGGGCTCGGCGGGTCGGTTCACCCCGGATGACCGCGTGTTCCTGCTCCCCTCGCCGGTGGAGACTGACGCCTGGGAAGAGACGGAACTCGGCGCTACTTTCTGGGGCCAGACCCTCACCTCGCAGGACGTCGACTACGCCATCGAGGACGGTGAGCAGCCTGGCGTGGTGGCTGGTGTCTACAAGAACGAGAAGCCGCCGATGATCGCCGAGGTTATCTCCGACGCGATTGCCCTGCCGGTCCTCGCGAACGCGGACCTGTCGTTCGTCGCGAAGGTTCTGTGATGGCCACCGTCAAGGCGGCGACCATCGTGCAGAATCCCCTCACCGGCGAGGCTGTCGGCCTGCGCGCTGGTGACGAGATTCCCGACTGGGCCGCCGATCAGATCACCAACCCTGACCTGATCAACGGCGACAAGCCAGCACCCAAGCGCACGGCACACAAGTAAGGGAGATGGGGCGACCAATGACCTACGCAACCATTGAACAAGTCGCGGCACGGCTCGGTCGCCCCATCACCGACCCTCTCGAAATCGACCAGGTCAACGCCTGGCTCTCTGACATCGAGGCCGCGATCCGGGCTGGCTTCCGGCGCGCAGGGTTCGACCTCGCCGCGCAAGTGTCGGCAGGCGAGCCGATCGGGGATGAGGTTGCCAGTGTTGAGGCATCGGCTGCAGTTCGGCGCATTCAGAATCCGACACCTGGCAGAACCTCGCGCACCGAGTCTATCGACGACGGCTCGGTGACTGACCGCTGGGAATCGTCCAGTGACCCGTGGGCCATCACGGATACCGAGTGGGAACTTCTGCTCCCATCTGCGGCGCCTGGCGCATTCTCGGTCCGCCCCAGCTTCCAACCTGATCGAGGCTGCCATGACTATTGGTGACGAACTGGCTGCGACCCTCCCCGC